>OY829894.1:0-1898991 GCA_963691905.1 Sedimenticolaceae bacterium | reverse complement strand
TCCGACAGCAGTCAGGTGATTTACACCTACGATGATAACTACCGTCTTACCCGTGAACAGCGTACGGGCAGCAACCCCTATGAGATCATTTACGCCTACGATGCGGTCGGCAACCGGATTGACATGCAGCGGGACGGGGTGGCAACGGCCTATGCCTACGACATCAACGACCGTCTGCAAAGTGCAGGTGCCGAGACCTACGGTTACGACGCCAGCGGAAACCAGACCAGCAAGACCGAAGGAGCCGACCTAACCACCTACGAATACAACAGCGCCAATCGTCTGATCCGTAGTGTGAACACTACCGGCGGTGTCACCGAGTATGGCTACGATGCGGATGGCAGCCGGGTTGCCATGACCGATGCCAGCGGTGAGACGCACTACCTGCTCGATGCCCAAGGACCGGGCGGCATGGCTCATGTACTGGAAGAGCTAAGCGGCGCCGGCGCCCTGCAGGTACACTACACCTATGGGCATGACCTACTGGCACAGGAACGTTCCGGCATCCGTTCCTACTATCACTACGATGGTCTGGGCAGCACCCGGGCATTGAGTGACGCGTCAGAGGCCGTGACCGACACCTACCTCTATGATGCCTATGGCAGGCAGTTGGCCGCCACCGGCGCCACCCCCAACAGCTACCTGTTCGCCGGGGAACGCTACGATCCCAACATCGGCCTCTACCATCTGCGGGCACGCTACTACGACCAACGGACCGGGCGTTTCATCAGCATGGATCCGCACCAGGGTGACCTGCAGACCCCGGCGAGCCTGCACCGTTATCTCTACGCCTACGACAACCCGGTCAACTTCATTGATCCCACCGGTGAGATGACGATGATCGAAATGATGATCGTCGTCTCCATCCAGGGTGGCCTGCGTACGGCGTATCTGAAGAACGTGGTCAAGATGTTCTTCACCGCGGCCCGCATCGCCCTCTGCTCCATGTATCCGGCCCGCAAGATGCGTGAGATGGGCATGGATATGATGAACCGGGGCATTCCCGGTGGCGCCCAGTTGATGCAGACCGGCACCAAAATCATGCACGCCGGGATCCAGCGTATTGGCCGCGCGATCATCCAGACCTATCGCAACATGGCGAACGATGTTCTCAAGCTCAAGATCGAGTTCAACCTCACGATTACGCGTTATGTGGAGGCGAAGGGGGGCAGCAGTGGGGCCGATTACTCGCGACTCAAGAAGATCGCCTCTTTCGGCAAAGAGGTATACGACTGGATCGGCAAACTGCACACGGCGTTCAAGACCGTGAGTATCGAACCGAACGTCAAGAATCCCTGCCAAAGCTGGATGGGCTTTGCCGGGGTCGCCGAGAAGATCCTGGACAAGGTCATAGGATGGCTGTGAGACCATGAACAGTATTCGCCACAAGATCCGCAGACTGCTTGCCTTCGTCGGCATACCGGCGATCGGGTTCTTGTTGGCCTCCGATGTCATGACCGGGAGCTATGCAGTCGGTGTTGTCGATGGCAGCTTTGAGACGGATCTGTCGGGCGCGACGGCTCAGGGTGATGTGCGCCTGGTGGCCTCGCAGAGTGCTTTGCAGCCCACCCAGGGCAGTCAGGCGTTGCTGATGACCACGGAGCCGGATGACGGCTCAACTCTGGCCGATATCGACAGCAGTTTGCTGAGCATTGAAAGCATCACGGTACCCGTTGATGCGACACGCCTGCAGGTCGATTTCAACCTTCTCACCGATGAGGCCACTCCAAGCTATACCAACGACGAGTTCACCCTTCGTCTGGTTCACGATGCCAGTGGTGACCTGCTGGAGAACCTGGTCGATACCCACGAACCCTTCTTTGCCGCGCCCTGGAGTGGTTACACGAGACAGACTGGTTTTCGCATGTTCGGTGTTGATGTCTCCAATCATGCTGGCAGCACCGATACCTTCACCTTGGAGATGCGCATCGCCGACGGCGGTGACGGGCGTGTCGACTCAGCAGTGCTGCTCGACCGCCTGCAGTTCGTCTTCAGCGGTGATCCCAGTGCAAGCAGCGGGTTGGAGTATATCGAAGTGGATCCGGGGCAGGTCATCCATTTTGATGCTTCGGCTTCTGCGGATGACGGCAGCATCGTCAGTTACGAGTGGGATTTCGACAACGGCGTGCTCGGCATCGGGCAGTTCGTCGACTACGCCTATCCGGCGGATGGCATCTACCAGGGCAGCCTGACGGTCGCCGACGACCAGGGCAACATCGCGGTCGATACCTTCATCGTGGTGGTGGGTGAGACCAACCACGCCCCCGGCATCATCTCCATCCCGGTGACCCAGGGAGCCGAGCAGGTGCCCTATCGTTACCAGGTTCAGGTGGACGATCCTGAGATCGCCTGGGGCGACAACATGCACTATTCCCTCACCCAGGCACCGGCGGGTATGGTCATCGATGAGACCAGCGGCCTGGTTGCCTGGACCCCGTCCGCCGGCGCTGATCGCAAGCATGACGTGACGATTCGGGTCGCGGACAGCGGTGGACTTTCCGACGAGCAGACCTACACCATCACCCTCGGTGCCGAATACTACGTGGCGGTCGCGGACAATCTTTCGCGCCTCTACTATGCGTTGAGCTACGGTGACGGCAGCTTCTCCGACCTGCGTTTCATCGAGGATATAGGTTCGAATACCTATGGCTCCGCCGTCGCAGATTTCGACGGTGACGGTGATTTCGACCTGATCTCCGCCTCCGCCAGTACCCCCAGCCAGCACCTCTACCTGTTCGAGCGCGAGGGCGGACGGTTCCTGGCTCCCGCCTACCTGGGTGTAGTGGGTGATTCAGAACATACCGCTGGCAGCTATGTACGCGACATGGCGGCGGAGGACTTCGATAACGACGGCGCCATGGACCTGATCGTCAACGGCACCAGCGACTACGTCTGGCTGTTGCGCAATCGGGGAGAGCTGGCGTTCACCGACGAACCCTTCTTCCAATCCGATTTCGAGACCGGCAACGAGGGGTGGGGCGGCCAGACCTGTTCTTCCTCGATGGCCAGGGACGATGCTGCGGCCCACCAGGGAAGTTGGTCGATGCGGGTCACGGCCACGGCTGACAACTCCTGCCTCTCCATCGACGCCAATCCTTCAGGCTGGTATCTGCAAAAAGGTTCGACCCTGAGCTTTGCCTACCGCATCCCGGCAGGCGTTCCGGTGGGTCTGACGGTCTATGTCCAGGGCGACGGGTGGCTATTCCTCGGCGGTACGGTCAATGCCGAACCGGGTACCTACCCAATGGTATCGATGGTTGAGTTGATTGCTGACGATGCCTGGCATACCGCGAGTATCGATCTCTATGACGCAGTGAAGGGTCTGTGGCCGGAACCGGGGCGGATCACTGAACTGCAGTGGTGGACTGATCACAATGCAAGCGACGGACAGCAGTTCTGGTTCGACGATCTGCGGATCACACGCCGGGTGATGACCTCCGGTTTCGACGTGGAGCTGTTGCCGGTGACCGGACGCGACGGTCGCGGTCTGGATGCCGGGGATGTGGGTGGTGACGGTAACCAGGACTTTGTACGGGCACGCTCTACCGACGACAAGATATTTCTCTACCGGGGCGATGGTGATGGGAACTTCACCACCTCCGAGATTGCCGATCTCACTGGCGATCCTTTCGGGGTGCTACTGGCAGATTTCGATGGTGACGACGAGGTGGATCTCATTGCCAACCAGGGCAAAACCGGTGATCCCAACCTCCTCTACAAGGGCAATGGCAATGGCACCTTCCAGCCGGGGCTTCCGGTACCGTCGCTGGAGACCTACTCCAACACCAATACCAGCTTCTCCGCCTGCGACCTGGACCACGACGGTGACCAGGACGTAATCGCCGGAGCTGTGAGTGGCAGCACGGTCTGGTACTACCCCGGTAACGGGGATGGAACCTTCGGCGTTCGGGTGGAGATCGGCATCACCCAGGGATCGCCCTTAGGGGTATCGACACCGGCAGGTCGGGTGCTCGGTCAGCCCTATGCCTTTGCGGATCAGGACCAGGCTGAAGTCAGTGAAGGCGGTACGGTGGTCTTCGATGCGCTTGACTCCTATGACGATGGCAACATTGTCAGCTACGAATGGGACTTTGGTGACGGCAGTAGCGGCAGCGGTCAGACGGTCGCCCATATCTTTGCGGCTGAAGGTAGCCACAAAGTCGTGTTGACGGTTACCGACGATACCGGTTACACGGATCGCGCCCGTCTGACTGTGCGCGTCATCGGCACACCGCCCACCGCCGATCCGGGCGGGCCGTACGTCGTCGGTGAGGCAGATGCCAGCCACAGTCGTTGGTCGGTGCATCCCGATGGTAGCGCATCGTCAGATCTGGAGACCTTCATTACCCGCTACGAGTGGGATTTCGACGCGACCGATGGCATCGGAGTGGATGCCACCGGTGTGAACCCCACTCATGTCTATATGGCGCCCGGGATTTACACGGTGACCCTCACCGTATACGACCAGATGGAACAGAGCGATACGGCGACGACCACGGTCACGGCGGGGGCCGGGGCAGCGCCTGTGGCCGACATTACGGGTCCGGCAACAGTGGATGAAACCCAGGCTTCCCTCGGCAACTGGCTGGCCGGATACGATCTGACCACCAGCAGTGATGATCACGCTATCGCTGGTTATGAGATCGACTGGGGCGACGGTTCAGATCACGCTGTTATTACCGCCCTGAAAGAGGATTTCGAAGACGGTGAACTGGCGACCAATCCTGTGTGGACCACTCGTTACGGAAGTTGGCAGGTGATCGACGGGGCGGTGCACCAGACCCAGGACAATACCACCAATCGTTGGGCCTGGCTGCAGGACCGTGATCATAGCTGGCGCGACTTCGAGTTGGAGGTCGACGTCCTGGCCCAGGCGGGCAGTGACGGTTATCTCGGCCTGGCCTTCCGCCATCCCAACAGCAAGGGCACCACCGACTCGCTGGTGGTCTACTCCCGGGACAGCTGGGATAGCTGGCGCTTCTATGACTGGGTGCATGAAGAAGTGATCGCCGAGGGCGGCGATGGTTGGGATCCGGGAAGCGGGTATCACCTGCGTCTGCGGGTGGTCGGCAGCAGCATGCAGCTCTTTGTCACCCCGCAGGGTGGCAGCGAAACTCTGGCGCTGGAGGCCGATCACGGTGGCTTCCTCTCCGGCGGCATCGCCCTGTTGGCCTGGAACCAGGTACTGATCTACGACAACCTCACGGTCACGCCCATTGAGGCCAGCCTGCGCCCTGTCCATCTCTACGAGGCAACGGGTGACTATACCATCGGGCTCACCGTTACCGATCATGCCGGCCAGACCGACATGGCATCCACTACCACCCAGGTAGCACCCAACGCTACGCCGCTGGCCGATGCGGGCGGACCCTACGTGCTCACCGAGTGGGATGCCTATGACGGTCTATGGGAATTTGCGCTGGATGCCTCCAACTCCAGTGACGATGTGGCCGTGGAGCGTTACCGGATCGATTTCGGCGACGGGTCCGATGGTTACACCACCGGTTTTTCCTCTGGCGAAAACGGCAGCTTCTTCGCCGTCGGCACCGACCTCTACGGCTACGACCTGCCGGATGGCCAGATCAACGAACTCCATGTCCTGGAGGACAACACCCTGGTGGAGATCATCGACCTCTCCACCCTCGAAGTGCTGGAGAGCAAGACGCTGAACGCCTTCAGTACCTGGGGTCCGATCAAACCGGGTGACGGCACCTATTTCAAGGTCAGGGCCAGCAAACCTGTGGGGGCCTATTTCACTGACAGGAGTGCGCATGCCGATGCCGCCTTCTTCCCCTCTATGGATCACGGCCCCGTTGGTCATGATTTCTTCTTCAGACGGTCAACGCCCTTTTACGTCTTTGCCGTCGAGGACGCGCTGGTCCGGATTACCAAGACAACCGGTGTCAGCACCACTGTCGAAGCGTTCCTGCCGGCAGGCAGCTACTGGATGCCGGATCTGGCGTCCTCCAGCTACCGGGTCTACGCCAGTGGCCGGGTAGCGATACAGACGACCGGTGGCAACGGCTATACCGCCGTTCCTGCGGCGAGTGGAGACGGTGTGGGCCGGTCATTCCTCTTTGCGATAGAAGCTGACACGACCGGCGCTGTGACGGTCTTTGCCCACGAGGCGGCGGATCTTGAACTCTTTGACATGGATAGCGGGGAATCTCTCTATACAGAAAGCCTGGCCGCGGACGCCACTTGGCTTCGCATCGGTCTCGGTACTCGCAGGCTACGCTTGGCCGCCACCGGTGACGTGGAAGTCTGGGCCGGGGATACCTCTGGCGGTACCGGCATCAGGAATCTGGGTGACGACACCTCTTTCGCCGGCGGCAGGGGCGGTACCGAGTTCCTGTTGCACGAGCTGATGGATGGTTTCATCATCTTTGCGCCGAATCCGAATACCTCCATCGACATCGACAGCGGGGCATTCACCCGGACCCTGCAGCGGGATCAATACCTCCACCTGATGCCGGATGACCTGGCAGGCGACGTGCATCGGATCACAGCCAGCAAGCCGGTGGTCATTCAGACCTTGGGTACTGCGGATGGACTGGTGTCGGAGGGCACTTGGCTGGGTGGCCACTCGGCACGCCACCGCTATGCCGCACCCGGGGACTACACCCTCACTGTCACGGCGGTGGACCGGGCCGGACAGACACACAACGATACCGCCAGCGTCCAGGTGCAGATCGGCGATCCGCCAGTGCCCGTGATCGATGCCCCAGCGTTGGTGGACGAAACCCAGGCTCAGGCCGGTGGCTGGAGCATGGATTTCGATGCCTCCAGCTCCAGTGACGACTCCGAGATTATCCATTACCAGTGGGATTTCGGTGACGGCGCCACCGCCAACACGGCCGCCGCAACCCACGTCTACCATGCGACCGGAAGCTACACGGTCACCCTCACCGTCACCGACCGGGCGGGGCAGCAGACCAGCACCACCTCTGTAATCGAGGTGACGGCCGCGCAGCCCCCCGTGGCCGATGCCGGCGGTCCCTATGATCTTGACGAGACCGACGCCAGCCACGGGGTCTGGACGGTCAACCTGGATGCCTCGGACTCGACCGACGACGTAGCGATCTACGACTACCGCTGGACCTTCCCGCCGGTGATCGAAGACGACTTTACCGGAACCGCCCTGGATACTGATACCTGGTTGGTGAGTGATGAGGGGGTGACCCAGGACGATGTGATCACCCTCGAAGGTATCGGCGGCTCCTGGGGCAGCCGCTATCTCTTCAGCCGGGACGTACTGTTCCATCCGGGTCAGACCCAGGTGGTGTTCCAGGCGAGGGTGACGACGCCGACCCAGCATACTCAAGCGGCGGTCGTTGGTCTGAAGAACACCAACGACATGCGGTTTGAATACTTCCAAATGGTCAACGGCATCTACTTTTCCAGTGGCGGGTTCTCCATCAGGGAGACGGTAAAAAACTACGGTACCGGTATCTCCTATACGAGGGGTGAGACCTACGACCTGCGCATTACCACCGGGCAATACGGGGGGGCGCTCTACGAGTACAAACTGGCCACCGATAGTGACTGGCTGATCCTCTACGAGTCGGACACCCACAGCGATACGGCATTGCGTCCTGGAATCACTGTGCAGAGAGGAACCTTTGAACTGGACGATGTCATCGTATCCACCGCGCAGTGGGGCGAAAAGACGACCCGTCAATTCAAGGCGGCGGGAAGCTATCCGGTGACGCTCCGGGTTCGTGATCACGCTCTGCAGGAGGGGTTGGATACCATCACCGTCACCGTTCAGGATGGCGATCCGCCTACCGCTGATGCGGGCGGACCTTATTCGGGTGAGGTGGGCAGCCTGATCACCTTCGACGCCACCGGTTCCAGCGACGACAGTGGCATCCAGTCTTATCACTGGATCTTCGGCGACAGCAGTGGAGGAGCGGCTGATCTGGCCTATACCGGAGAAGGGAGCCGGGTGCGTCACTTCTACCGCGAGGCGGGCAGCTATCCGGTCACCCTCACCGTCACCGACAACACCGGCAAGCGCGATACCATGGCCACGACGGTTGGGGTAACCGTTGCCGATCCACCCGTGGCGGCGGCTGAAATCCTTGGCGAGGCGGGGGCGGGTGGACCGCCGGCCTACTTCGATGCAGGCCTCTCCACTGACGATCATGACATCGTCGAGTACCGCTGGGACTTCGATGCATTGGAGGACCGCGACGGCGACGGCGATCCAACCAACGATATCGACGCGGTGGGTGCTCGACCGTTCCATGTCTATCAAGTGTCGGCGATCAGCGGCGTAGTGCTGGAAGACGATTTTGCCGGTACCTCCCTGGATAACACCCTGTGGGAGAGCGCCAATGCCACTCAGAACGAGGTGTTGCAGATCAGCGGCGCTGGCCAATGGGGTGAGGCCTATGTCGTCACCCGACAGGCCATAGGTCGGGGCAGGATGACCCTGCGTGGGCAGGGGCGCTTCGCCGTTACGTCCAGCAACCTCTCCGGGTCCTGGGGCGTTGTCGATGCCGCCGGGCAGGCCCACCTCGATAGCCTGGTCTATGGATTCTACTTCAGGCCCAATGAACTCCGCATCTACGATGCAGGAGGCGATCGCGGCAGAGTCGCCTATATCGATCCGGATACCTGGTACCATCTGCGGATCGATCTTCGGGCGGAAGGTGCCCGCTACTACTTCAGGGAGGCCGGCACCCCCGACTGGAACCTGGTCTACGAAACGGTTCGCGGCAGTCAGCCGGCCCTCAAGCTGAGAGCAACCGTTCGGCATGGTGATTTTGAATTCGATAACTTCAGCGTGGCGGGAAGCGATCTCTATCGTGTCACTCTGATGGTGGAAGATGGTGCCGGACAGACCGACACCACCACATTGGATGTGGCGGTGGCGCCCAACAGTCCGCCCCATGTGATCACCGTCCCCTGGGTGGCCCTGGATCCCATCGCACCCCATGAGATCTACAATGGCAAGGCGACCCGGCTCAAGGGTATCGTGCGGGATGCCGACCCGGTTGAGTACCAGTGGAATTTCGGCGACGGTACGCTATCGCCACGTATTCCGGTGGTCGATCCCTATGATCTTTCTGTCCTGCACACCTATCCGGGCGTCGCCGAAGGTACGCCCTTCATCGCCACCCTAACCGTGTGGGACGGCGTAGGCCAGACGGGTTCGGATACCTATAACCTCCTGGTGAAAAACAGGGATCTCACCACTGAGATCAACATCGCCACCGATGAGGGCCTGTGGTATCTGCACCAGCAGCAGGTTCGAAGCAGTGTGGATGTCTACCCCTCCGGTGGATGGCTCGGCAACAAGGAGATTGCACAGGGAGGGTTTCCGGTAGTCTATGCCACCGCCACCGCCCTGCAGGCCTTTGAGATCAACGGCCACTTCGAACAGGGCGATCATCGGCAGAATCCCTATGCGGAGACGGTGAACCGCGGCTTCGTCGATCTGTTTACCCGGTTGCGTGCCAGGGCCATCGATACCCAGGAGCATGGCGAACCGGACAGCAACGGCAATGGATTGGGCATCGAGGCCACCCAGAGCAGTATCGGTTATGTCCAAGGCATGGTGATGGACGCCATCGCCAGCAGCGCCACCCCGCTGGCCCGAACGCTGCCCGGAGTGGAGGATGTCGAACGACGCAGTTATTTCGACATCCTCACCGACATGGTCGATATGTATGCCTGGGGACAGTTGGATGGGGTCCACGGTGGCGGATGGCAATACGGCTGGAATGGCGGGCAGGATAACTCCGCGGCCTCCTGGGGCGCCATCGGTATGGTGGCGGCAGAAGACCTGTTCGACATCCCGGTGCCGCCCTGGGTCAAGGAGCGCAACCTGGTCTGGCTGGATTACAGCCAATCCCCCGAGGGCTTTGGCTATTCGTCGTCGGGTAGCCACTCCCGCGCCACCACCGCGGGTGGCATGGTACAGCTCCCCTTCGACGAACAGACTATCGACGATCCTCGCTGGCTGGCGCCGGAATCCTACATCGACGGTCTGTGGTCCGACGTGGAAAATCAGAAAAGCATGATCTACCAGTGGACCTCCAGTTCAAGTGGTTGGGAGCCGACTCGTGACTATTATTCGCTCTACGGCTTCGTCAAGGCGATGCGCTTGGCCCTGCCGGAACCCCTGACCTACCTGCGCTCCACCGGTTTTGACTGGTTTATGGACGATGAGCTTGGCTTGGCGCGGCTGCTGGTGGATGACCAGCTGATAGACGGGCGCTTTCGGGGTTCCCACCATAGCCGGTACGCCTTCCGCACAGGTTGGGGTGTGATCATGCTCTCACGCACCCTGTTCGAGGCGGCCCCGGTAGCCGATGCCGGTAGTGACAGGGTGTGGAGTGTGGACTTGCCCCTCGACCTGGACGGCAGCGACTCCTATCATCCCGATCCCTTCCGCTCCATCGTCCGTTACGAGTGGGATTTTGACGGTGACGGTGTCTTCGATACATCGGGCAGCGGCCCCACGGCCACCCATACCTACGCCTCGGTGGACTATCCCGCAGCCAGCCTGCCACAGACCGTGACGGTAACGCTGCGGGTGACCGGTAATAATGTGCCGACGCTGACGGCCACCGACACGGTGGATGTCACCATCAGTATCGGGGCCCATCCGCCGATGGCTGATGCGAACGGTCCCTACGACTGCACCGCCGGCATCCCCTGCATACTGGACGGCAGTGGCTCCTACGATATCGATCCCACCGACTTCATCGCCCGCCACGAGTGGGAGCTAGACGGGGTCTTCCCCTACGAGTTCAACGAGGCCTCGGGTGTAACGCCGTCCTATATCTGGAACACGACTGGAACCTACAACGTCGGACTGCGGGTCTGGGACAACGGCGTACTCAACGACCTCGACGGCGACGGCGAGGTGGACGAGGATGAGCGGCTCTCCGGCCAGACCTTCACCACCGCGGTAACCGTCTACGAGAACCTGACGCCCACGGCGGATGCCAACGGCCCCTACAGCGTCGATGAGGGGGCAACTGTCTTGCTGGATGGTTCGGGCTCCAGCGATCCCAACGGTGACCCGCTCAGCTACGAGTGGGATCTGGACAACAACGGCGCCTTTGATGCCACAGGTGTCGAAACACCCTATGTCGGCGTCGATGACGGCACCTATACCTTAGCCCTGAGGGTCAGCGATAGCCTGCTGGAGGATACGGCCACCACCACGGTTGCCGTGAGCAACGTCGCCCCGGCAGTGGAGGCGGGGGCCGATTTGAGTGCGGTCGAGGGGCAGAGTGTTGGCTTCAACGGCAGTTTCGACGATCCGGGCACGCTCGACACCCACAACATCCATTGGGCATTTGGAGATGGCGGAGTTACGGATGACGACCTGACGCCCGACCATCTCTATGCCGACAGCGGAACCTACACCGTCACGCTAACTGTTACTGACGATGACGGCGGTGTCGGCGGTGTCGGCAGTGACACGCTTTCCGTCACTGTCGACAACGCACCGCCCATCGTGGAGGCCGGGCCCGATCAGGACGGCGCAGCAGGTGGTACGGTGAGCCTGGCACCCGCCACCTTCACCGACGCGGGTGTGTTCGACACCCACAGCGCAGAGATTGACTGGGGCGACGGCAGTGTGGAGGCGGGTACGGTCAGTGAGAGCAACGGCAGCGGTACTGTTTCCGGCAGTCACGTCTATGCGGCTGTCGGCACCTACACAGTCAGCGTGAGCGTCACCGACGATGATGGCGGCGTGGGGAGCGACAGCTTCCGGGTACAAGTAACCTCGGCCAATCAGCCGCCGGTTGCTGATGCCAATGGCCCCTACAATGTGGAAGAGGGCGGGGTCATCAACCTGGACGCTTCCGCCTCCAGCGATCCCAACGGCGATCCACTGGACTATGCCTGGGATTACGATGCAGATGGACAGTACGACGATGCTGTCGGTGTGTCACCGGCCTATCCGGGTATTGAAGACGGGACCTGGCCGGTCGGTCTGCGAGTCAGCGACGGTACCCTCTACGACACCGCACCCACCACGGTCGTCGTCACCAACCTGCCGCCAGTCGTAGAGGCCGGGCCTGACCAGGACTCGAACGAGGGGCAGACGATAGCCTTCAGCGGCAGCTTCAGCGACCCCGGCGTTCAGGATACACATACCGTGCATTGGGATTTTGGTGACGGGGCAACCGAAGCCGGTACATTGACGCCCAGCCACCTCTACGCGGACAACGGCAGTTACACAGTCACCCTCACTGTCACCGATGACGATGGTGCAGCGGCGAGCGATACACTGACCGTCACCGTGGACAACGTGCCACCGGCCGTGACAGTCGACCCCGACCGCTCAGCCGTCGCGGGTGACACCTTCAGCCTGGCGTTCACCAATTTCACCGATGACGGCATCATGGATACCCACATCGCCGGTATCAACTGGGGCGATGGCAGCGTGGATCCCGGTGTTGTCACCGAATCCGGTGGCAGCGGCAGCGTAACGGGCAGTCATGTCTACGCAGTGGCAGGAAGTTACCCCGTCACGGTGACCGTGATCGACAAGGATGGCGGAGAGGGTGCTGACAGCTTTTACGTTGATGTCTCAGCGGCCAATCAGCCACCGGTTGCGGTTGCAGGTGGGCTCTACAGCGTGGATGAGGGCAGTGCAGTCACCCTGGACGGCAGCGCCTCCAATGATCCTGACGGCGGCCCATCACCACTTAGCTACGCCTGGGATCTTGACGGTGACGGTCAGTACGATGACGCCACCGGTATCACCGTGACCCTGCCAGTCCAGCCCGATAATACCAGTTTTACCGCTGGACTCGAAGTCAGCGATGGCCTGCTCACAACCACTGACAGTGCCACAGTAACGATCAACAATGTGGCGCCGAGCGTGGATGCGGGTGCCGATCAGACAGTCAACGAAGGTGGCACCACCAACTTCAGCGGTAGCTTCACCGATCCCGGCACGCTCGACACCCATACCATTGAATGGAATTTCGCAGACGGTGCCACTGCCAGCGGCAGTCTCACACCCAGCCACGTATACGCCGACAACGGCGTCTACACGGTCACCCTGACGGTCACCGACAAGGATGGTGGTGTGGGCACGGATACGCTAACCGTGACGGTGAACAATGTTGCACCAATAGTCGAGGCCGGTCCGAACCAGAGTGGCACACCGGGCGATACCATCGCTCTGGCCCCGGCAACCTTTACCGATACCGGTGTACAGGATACCCATACAGCCACCACCGATTGGGGTGACGGCACCGTCGAGTCCGGCACAGTAACCCAGGGCGCAGGCAGCGTGGCCGGCAGCCATGCCTATGCAGCAGACGGCAACTACACGGTCACTGTCACGGTCACCGATGATGATGGCGCAAGTGGCAGCGACAGCTTCCAGGTGAACCTCACCACAGCCAATGTTGGCCCCACTGCCAATGCAGGTGGTCCCTACACGATCAACGAAGGCCAGGGCGTCACCCTCGACGGCAGCGCCTCCAATGATCCTGACGGCGGCCCATCACCACTTAGCTACGCCTGGGATCTTGACGGTGACGGTCAGTACGATGACGCCACCGGTATCACCGTGACCCTGCCGGTACAGCCCGACAACACCAGCTTCACCGTTGGACTCGAAGTCAGTGACGGTCTGCTCACGGCCACCGACACTGCAACGGTGACGGTCAACAATGTCGCACCGACAGCAAACGCCGGGCCGGACCAAACCATCAACGAAGGTGATACTGCCAGCTTTAGCGGCAGCTTCACTGACCCGGGCAGTGTGGACACCCACACCATCGAGTGGAGCTTCGGTGACGGCAGCGCACCAGTGAGCGGCAGTCTGACCCCAAGCCACACCTACGCCGACAACGGCGTCTACACGGTCACCCTGACAGTCACCGACAAAGACGGCGGTGTCGGCAGTGATACCCTGACGGTGACCGTGCAGGCTGGCGCGGTGCAGACGATCTTCAACCTGTCGGCCCGTCCCAAGCCGAATGAAGTCTTCTTGACCTGGGCGCCTGTGGCAGGGGCTGATAGCTATAACATCTACCGCAGCACTACGCCCGGTGGCCCTTATGCGCTGATTGCAAGCGGGCATGTCTGCGACTATTGCGCCTACTACAATCCGGGTCTGACCAACGGCGTGACCTACTACTACGTGGTCACTTCGGTCAATGGCGGCTCCGAGTCCCTCTCCTCGAACGAGGCCAGTGCTACGCCGCAAGCCAGGAGTTCTAGAAGCAGGCGCTGATCCGGATGCCAGGATCCGTGTGGAAGCGAGGGAAGTGCTGATATGGGTCAGGGAGCGAACATCAGAATGATGTTAAAATTCGCTAACAAGAATAAAGAAAGGACTCAAGGGAGTTGGTGCTACGCAAAAGATTGCGTTGACCACCGACAGAACCGGTAACTTACCGAGGTAATCGGTCAGTCCGAATTACCCGGCAGGCTTCCTAGGATGGGAGAATAGTCATGGGCTATTATCCATCGTTGATAGCTGACGGCAGGGGGGGGCGTTCATTCTGGAAGCGCCACGGCCTTCTGCGTGCATTTCTGGCCTACCTTGTCAGCATCACCCTTGTATTCCCTGCTTGGATATTCTCTTCCATTGCTCCCCGTGAAGCCTTTGCATCGACACCTCCAGATCCTGCTGAATACACGGTAAATAGTGTCCCTGGTTACTTTGTCGATATTTCCACCACCGGTACCCGTGTGCTGCCTCAGCTGGTCGATGAGGATGCCAAAGGGGCAGTGCCCATCGGTTTTGATATTGAGTACTTCGGCAGGCCATTCAACTCAGTCACGATCACCTCAAACGGATATCTCACCTTCGGTATCGACATAGAGCCAGGCAACACGCCTTTACCTTCCACTGCCGGCCCGGACAGCCTGATTGCTGTCTTCTGGGATGATCTCGATCCTTCGTTGAATCCCAGTGCTGACATCTATTACGAAACGCAGGGTGCAGCACCTGACAGGCGATTTATTGTTACCTGGAAAGAGATACCGCTGAAAGCGGATCCTGCCTCCAGGCTCACCTTTCAAACGATCCTCTTTGAAGGCAGCAACGAGATCCAATATCAGTATCTCTCAATGACAGACAGCTCTGGCACCACAGGTGCGGGTCGAGTCAGCGGCAGTTCCGCTTCTATCGGTATTGAGAATATCGATGGTACCAAGGGCAAGCAGTTAGCCTTCAACCAGAATGGCACGATTGCCAGTGGCAGTGCTTTCAGCTTTACGCTGGCCGGCAATGCCCATCAGGAGGGCAGACCGCTTGGTGATCTGAATGGTGATGGCATGCTGACTGTCAATGACCAGTATTTTCTCGCCAGGCAGTATCTTGGCGACCTGGCGTTGAACACCTCTCCAATGCTCTCGCTGTCAGATCTTGCGCCCGACCCAGGAGCCGACGGCAGGGCTTTTGGTGACGGTGTTATCGATGGACAGGACAATACCCGCCTGGTCGATGCAGTCATGCGTCGACTGGATCTGAATCCCCTCATATCCGATGTCTCCTACATAACTGCAAACTCAGGAGAAACACTGACCATCTTGGGTAGTGGGTTCGATAGGGTTGCAGGAAACAATTCGGTGCGCTTTGTGAAAGCAGACGGCTCCGAAATTGCAGTTGATGCAGAGTCGGTCAATACAGATGGAAGTGAACTGCTGGTAACGGTGCCTGCTGGGACACAGTTCGTCTCAATCTACATTGAGCAGGGCGGATTAATCAGCAATACCAGTGACTTTGCCATTGAAGGTTCACCGACAATAACAATCCTTACACCAGACCTGGAAGCGCCTGGAAATAGTGTTCATATCAGGGGATATGAATTCGGTTTTGCGCCTGGTGATAACCAAGTCAGTTTCAATAACATCCCTGCGACAGTATTCAGTGCCGATACAGGTGGTGCCTACGATGAACTGATCGTGACCGTGCCGGGAGGCGTTTCAAGCGGTCTGGTAACGGTTACAACGGCAGGAGAGACCAGCAACGGTGTCATGTTTACGCTTGATGAACCACCTGTGCTTGCCATTGAGACGCCGGATGATAAGGATGAAGTTATCGCCATCACGGACATTATCGGCACAGTCGAGGATGTCAATCTGGCAGCCTACACGGTTGAGATTGCAAGGGTCGGTGGGGAGTTCAGTTCCATCGCCGGTGGACTCGACAATGTCAGTGACGACGTCTTGGGAAAACTGGACCCTACGCTGCAACTGAACGGTATTTACACACTTCGTCTCACTGCCTGGGATGAGAATGCGAACACCTCGACGGTCACCAAGGACTTTTTGATCACAGGAAAGAACAAACCGGGTGCCTTTACCCTGTCATTTATGGATCTGCATATCCCGGTAAGTGGTGTGCCGATTATGCTTAATCGCATTTATGACAGTCGGAATAAAACCAAGGGGGATTTTGGCGTAGGATGGGATCTTGACATAAGTACAGGTTCCTTCAGTCACAATCGTACACCGGGAGAGGGGTGGTATTTTAGATCTTCGCCCCCGCCATTTCCGCAACCCTGCCAGAGAGTCTCGGAAACCCTTCCCCATATAACGGAAGTTCGACTTTCGGATTTTGAAAGTTACTACTTTGCGCTCGGTTTTTCGAATATGTATGCCACGCTCGGTGGGTGCTATGCGGATGCGAATTTTGAATTCGTGAATGGTACGTCCAAGGGGGCTGTACTACAAATTGTCGGAAATACGGAAGTGCTGTATCAGAACGGTTCCAACAGGATCGTGGATAGTCTGGATGGCAGTCTCTATAGCCCACGGAATGTCAGGCTGGCAACGCTTGACGGAAGAGTCTTTGATTTTGATATCGATGATGGACTGACTCGTATCCAGGACAAGACAGGTAACTCCCTGACGATCACCTCGACAGGGGTCTTTCACTCTTCTGGCAAGGCGATATCCTTTACCCGGGATTCGATGGGACGGATCACGCGGATAACCGATCCTGTCGGAAATGCACTCGATTACGAATATGATGTCAATGGGGATCTCATAGAGTTTCGTGATCGTGAGGATAACCCGACTGAATTCGTGTATGACAGTGACCACTACCTCGTGGATATTATCGCTGACAGTGTCCAAGTGGTCAGGAACGAATATGACGAAAATGGCAGGCACGTCGCTGTTGTAGATAGTGATGGAAATCGTGTTGAAAATATTCATGACCTTGATAGCCAGACTGAAATAATCATCGAAAATGGCTATGTACAGGTTGTTGAATATGATAACAGGGGCAATGTCACCAGAAGGGTGGATGAGGAGGGCGGCGAGACAAGATGGACCTTCGACTCCAACGACAACATTCTTTCAGAAACAAGTCCTATCAACGGAACGACAAGTTTCACTTATGATACGAACGGGTACCTCGTTTCGCAGACAGATCCTCTCGGAAATGTCTGGAGCTATATACGCAGCGCTGCTGGAAAATTGCTGTCGGTGACTGATTCGTTATCGAATACAACAAATTATGACTATGACCCTAGTGGAAACCTGGTTGAGATAGAGGACGCCCTAAACAACAAGACTACCTATGCCTATGACTCAAGTGGAAATGTCTTGTCCCTGACGGATAAGAACGGGAATGCCACTCAGTATGAATATGATGCATCGGGTAATAAGACGAAAGTCACTGATGCATTGGGTAATGAAGTCGTTCTTACCTATGATCTAAACGGCAACAGACTTTCTCATGCCCGGTTCGTAACCACCCCATCAGGCGTGGAGAACCGCACAACTGCATGGTCATATGACGCAAACGGTAACGTGCTTGCCGTTATCGGTCCTGATAACAATCAGGTGAATTATCAATATAATACGGGGGGAAAGAGAGTCGCAGTGATAAACCCGATCGGTCAAAGAACCGATATCGATTATAACGCGGCTGGCAAGACAACTTCGGTTGTATTCAATGATGGTCTGAGTGACAACCTGACCTATGAGCGGTTCAGTTTGATAAAGGAGCATCAGGACAGGTCCGGGCGGGTAAAGAAGTTCAATTATGACCGGGCGGACAGGCCTGTTGAAATTCTGCTGCCTGATGGTACGCCGGGAAATGACGCAGACAATCCGAAATATGCCGTAGCCTATAACCCATCAGGATTGATACTGTCTCAATTATATCTCGGTACTGAAATTCAATATGAATATGACTTGGCTGGTCGGAGGACATTGACTCGTGATCCATTGGGAGGTGAGATAGCACTGTTTTACGACAAGAACGGGAACTCAACAGGATTGCGGGATGCGCTGGGCAGGACAGCGACGGCTGTCAATGATGCGCTTGGTCGCAATTCGGAGCTTGTCTTGCCGGACGGCACCACGATCAGAAAGCAGTTCGATGCAAACGATAATGTCACTGCAACGATCGATCAATTGGGAAATGTTACTCGCTATGAATATGATGGCCTCAATAGATTGATAGCGGTGATAGACCCATTGGGTAATCGTACTTCCTATGTGTATGACGAAGTTGGCAACGTAATACTTCAGACTGACGCCAACGGCAATTCGACCAGTATCGAATACAATGCTTACGGACAGAAAACGGCAATGGTTCTCCCGCTTGGTCAGCGTGCAGAATATCAATATGACCTTGCAGGTCGTCTCCTGAGAATGGTCGATTTCAATCAAGACGAAATCAGTTACGAGTACGATGATTTCAACAGACTGTCCGCTACCAACTATCCCGATGGAACCGCTGTGGAATATACCTATACGCCTGCGGGTAAAAAGGAGACGGTGCTCGATAGCAGGGGAACGACCAGTTTCAGCTATGACGTGAATGATCGCATGCTATCACGGACTGAGCCTGACGGATCATCGATTACCTATACCTACAATGAAAATGGAACCATAGCGACAGTAACCACCCCTGTTGGAGTCGTGAGATACACATACGACACTAATCTGAGTATGAATTCAGTTATAGATCATGATTTGAATGCCACCACTTTTGAATATGACGCAGTCGGTAATCTGACAAGAATAGACAGGCCCAACGGAGTTGTAGAGACCCGTACTTACGACGCAATGGACAGGGTAACCCTGCTTGAGAACAGGGACAGTGGTGGTGCCGTAGTTTCAAGCTATGCATATACGTTTGATGGTCGTGGCAACCGGACATCGGTTATAGAACATACCGGGAGACGTGTCGACTATGTCTACGATGCAATTAATCGCCTGGTGTCAGAGACTATTACAGATCCTTTCTCCGGTGTAAGAGCTGTCAGCTACACCTATGATTCGGTCGGCAACAGACTGACCCGTAATGATTCGGAAGTTGGTGTCACCACCTATAATTACGATGAAAACAATCGCCTGACACGAGAGGAGAGTTCGGTCGCCATAATTGATTACTCATATGACGAGAACGGCAATATTCTTAGTGAGGGGGATGCGGTCAATTACGCCATTGAGTATTCGTGGAATGCAGAGAACAGGTTGGCGGCTGCTACGGTTACGGATGACGTAGGCAATTCCAAAGCGTTAAGTTTTTCCTATAACGAGGAAGGCTTGCGGGTGTCGACGGAAGAGGATGGTGTGGTCAAGAAGTTTCTCCTTGATACGACGAGGACCGTTCCACAAGTGGTGGAAGAATATGCGGCTAATGGGAGTAACCTGGCGTCTTACGTTTACGGAAACAATCTGGTTTCCAAGCGGCAAGGCTCGCAACAGCATTATTATCTGCAGGACATGCATAGTGGTGTCCGGCAACTATCAGACGTTGCTGGCAGTATTACGGATTTCTATGACTACGACGCCTATGGAAGGCTTCTTGGCAGTGCCGGTCTGACTGTCAATAATTATCTCTATCGTGGTGAGCAGATGGACTCGGACATAGAGAAGTATTATCTCAGGGCACGTTACTATGATCAGAATACCGGGAGGTTCCTGGGTAGGGATCCCTATTATGGCAAGATCAATGACCCGGTATCACTCCACAAATATCTCTATGCCAACGCAAATCCTGTCACCTATCTAGATCCGACTGGGCAGTTCACAATGCTTGAAATGGCGATATCCTCCGTCATTATAGGCCTTCTTCAAGGCTCCACAGCAGTTTACATGATGAATAGTATACCCAGGTTGGGCTATGGAGTCCCGGCATGGTTATTCTGGGATGTCAAACTTACCAACGAAACCATTGGTTGGGGAGCATTCTCGATAGGTGGGATTCAAATAGAAGCAACATCGGATTGTATTCCACGGGGAGACAGCTGGGTAGGAAAAGACAAGGCGACATGGGAAGCGATAGTGGTGGGTGTGGGTATAGGCACTGGAAGTGCTTCTGGTGCTATTCATTCTCTTGCTAAGAGATTCAAAAAGTGGGCAGAGGCAATCGTGGATCTTGACGGTCAGCTGGATATTGGTGGTTCCGGCGGAGGCCTGCAGATGATAACGCCAGGAGACATTGGGTTGACTGCGCAGGCATTTGCAGGGAATTTCCTCATGTTTGATGCCGCTGTAGCATTGCCAGTTGGTGGCATTGGTGTGGGCCTTACAGTCATCGAGTCAGGGAATGCGCGAGGCTGGGGTGCAACGCCCCCCGATTTGACTACAACAGTGTTGAGCCTAGGAATATTCACAGGAATGTCAACTGAAAAAAATGCAAAGGTGTTGTCGGCATGTGGACAATAAGGTTGTGTGAGAGTGGTAAAGTGACAGACGTATCAAGTACAAGAGGCTTAGCCTGAAGGTTGAATATCGGGCGAAAGTGAGGATATGAGTAAAATGGCAATATCGATTAAAAAGGTATTGATTGCCATCTTCTTGGCAGGGAGCTTCTTTGCACCCTGGAATTTTGCTCAGCAATTACAGATTCGATCAGCGATCGTTATTCCAGGGCAGGTCGTTTCCATCCCTGTCGAAATAACACCGGATGTACTCGGCGTTCATGGATATCAATTCGACCTGGATGTGATTCCATCGGCAGGCGCTCCCGTACCGACTATTGAATCTGTCAATAGTGGAAGTGCGGTAAGTATGTCGGCAGATTTGGAAACACAACCCGGCACTCCTACGGTAGCCCCGATTCTAATCGGGTCGTTTGTAGCGTTTCCTCCCACTGATCCTATCCAGAGTTTTGATGGATCGGGTTCCATTGCTGATATCAATTTCACTATTCCGCTTGACGCAACAATCGGGCAGAGCTATCAACTTGAGCTGAGCGACCTTACACTTGTAGGAGCAAGTGGTGTCAGTATTCCGGTCGGCGTCTACGGGGGAATACTGACTGTCGGCAGTGTGACAGCTTTCCCTGATACCCTTTCAGCTCCTGCCGATATCACAGTAGGTGAAGGTCAATCGCAAGCGGTAATAGCGACGGTAACCGGAGATGGACATCCCATCCCTGGCGTATCCCTGCGGTATTCTATCGATGACCCGTCCATCGCATCTCTTGGTGCCTCGCTTGTACAAACAGGCAGTGATGGTACGGCATCCGTTGACGTGACCGGATTGATGGATGGCACTGCCACGATCCGAATCTCCGCCTTCTCCCTTGGTGAGGTCACTGTGCCAGTCACCGTACTTGGCATCAGCCCGATCATTACATCAACGCCACTCCTGGAGGTAAACGACGGCGAAAACTACAGCTACGACGTGGATGCATGGGATCCCAACAGTGACCCGATAACCTATCATCTCACGACCTCGCCCGCCGACATGACGATCGACCTGAATAGCGGCCTGATCGCGTGGACACCACCTGCCGGTCAGCCTCAGACCGGAAATGATGTGACAGTGGAAGCGCGGGATCCCTCAGGAAACAAGAGTGTCCAGTCTTTCAGTATCTATGTTGTCAAGGACCTCGATAACGACGGTTACGAGAGTCGTCTCGACTGCAATGACAACGACCCATTGATCAATCCCGGTGCGCTGGAAATACCCTATGACGGCATAGATAACGACTGCAACCCAGCGACGAGGGATGACGATCTGGACGGCGATGGTTACCTGCACGTTACGGATTGCGATGACACCAATGCGGCTGTCAATCCCGGCGCAACGGAGATTCATTACAACCTGTTGGATGACGACTGCGATCCGGGCACCCTGGATTACGTTGACGACGACGGGGATGGTTACTACACAGAGCAGACGCCCGACTATCCGACCCCAGCGGATTGCGATGATGACAACCCACGGGTAAATCCGGGGGCCGATGAGATTCTCCTCAACGGTATCGATGATGATTGTGATGCCGCCACACCGGACAGCCATGCGAAGACCTTTGTCGTGATGATCGATCAGGGGGGGAATATCTATTTTGCAAAGAGTAATGGTGATGGAACCTTCAGTGACTACAAAGAGTTGGAAGATATTGGGGCCTATAGTTCCAGGGGCATCGCCATTGCCGATTTCAATAATGATGGTCATCTCGATTTCGTTGCGGGTGGAGCAACAAACACCGAGGTCGACTTCTATCTCTTCAATAATGACGGCAGTGACAACTTCCTGAACAGAGGAATCGTTGTTGGTCATGGCGTATCAGGTGGCTGGGTATACGACATGTCCGCGGGTGATCTCAACAATGACGGCAATGCGGATTTTGTCAGTACTACCAATTCGCAATATACAGTGGTCGCGTTCGGCGATGGGAATGGCGGTTTTACCTCGACTCTTCTGGACTTTGGGGTGGCTGGCGGTGGAGTGGATCTTGCCGATCTGAACAGTGATGGGAAACTTGACCTGATCCGCAGCCAGATGGGCAGTGGTCAGATCGAGGTCTATATCGGCCAGGGCAATGGGAGCTTCGATCCGCCGCAGATCGTCGGTGATGCGGGTGGATATACCTATGGCGTGGTTGCCGCTGACTTCGACAATGATGGGGTCGTGGACATCTTTGCCAACAATTCCAACACCGGAGATGCAACCTTCTTCAAGGGCTTTGGAGACGGTACTTTTCTCAACATGGGTATAGAGGCATCTCTCGACCCAAACAACTTTAGTGCCTATGACGGTTACGATTACAACGACGACGGAAACGTCGATGTCGTGCTTACGGACCATACCGGCAGAAGCCTCTGGTACTATCCCGGGAACGGTGACAGCACCTTCGACAGTCGGGTCGAGATCAATCCCGCCAGCACGACCACTCATTATGTATTGGCCGTTTCGGCGCCACCCTATCGTGCCGCTGGCATGCCCTATGCGATCATTCGGCCAAATCCGGTTCATCTTCCATTGGGTGGCACTGTCGACTTCGATGGCAGTGACTCCAATGACAATGATGATGGTGGCGTCATCACCAGCTATGAGTGGGAGCTTGGAGATGGCGGTACGGCAACGGGAAGCACTGTCACCTATACCTACGGCGTAACGGAAGAGAACTACCTGGCAAGACTGAAGGTTACCGACGATGAGGGGAAGATGGCTTATGGTTTTGCCCAGGTATACATCGAGGGATCACCGCCTGTCGCGAATTCAGGTGGACCCTACACCTTTGGAGAAGAGGTTGCGGCCAACGGCATCTATACGGTTACGCTTGATGGTAGCGGGTCGACCGATGATCAGGGCATTGAAACATACGCATGGGATTTCGACGACAGCGACGGCATTCAGGTCGAATCAACGGATATCGCGCCTGTCCACGCCTACGATGCCGTGGGTATCTATAACGCCACCCTCACTGTAACCGACCATGCCAGGCAGCAGGATACGGTCACCACGACGGTAACCATAACCCGTTCCATACCGCCTGATGCACAGCACGGTGGGCCCTATACCATCGGCGAAAACGCTGCGCTTGGTGGCACCTGGACGCTGAACCTGGATGCCTCTGCTTCGTCGGATGATGTGGGCATCGAGAAGTATGAGTGGGATCTGGACGCTGCCGACGGTTTTCAGGTGGATGCGACCGGGGTGGCGCCTGAAGTGACATACACGGTTCCCGGCGACTATACAGTGACGCTGCGTGTCTATGATCACGCACTGCAGATGACCGAGGTCACGACAACGGTGTCGGTGGTGATGGGAGCTGCGCCGGACGCCTCGCATGGCGGTCCTTACGCTCAGACCGAAGATAATGCTGTGGGCGGCAATTGGAGCGTGACACTCGATGCATCTGCCTCCACAGACGATTCCGGCATCTTCCTCTACGAGTGGGATTTCGACGCCTCGGACGGCATCCAGGTCGATGCAACCGGTGAGGCTGTGGACGTTACCTATACAAGCGTCGGTGACTACACCGTGACAGTGAGAGTTTATGACAATGCCCTGCAGATGACTGAGGTGACCACAATCGTCAGCATAACAGCCGGCGGTGTACCGGTAGCGGATGCCGGCGGCCCCTATGAATTCGATGAGAGCGACGCCGGTCACGGTATCTGGACCGTCAACCTGGACGGTACGGGTTCCACGGATGACATTGCTATCTATAAGTACGAATGGTTCTTAGAGCCTACGACTTTTGACTTTGCCGGTACCGTCCTGGACAACTCACAATGGATATTCAGCGTTACAGATGTGACCCAGAATAACGGCGTCACTATAGTAGGCGTCGGCAGCGGCCGTTACCTTTTCAGCCAGGCCGATTCTTTAAGGAGAGATGGGACGACCTTCCAGGCCCGCATCCTCCCTGAAAACATGTCTGGCAATCAAACCGCCAGCTGGGGGTTTAAGAATACATCTACCGATTACCATTGGGACCAGATGACTCATGCCATCTATTTTAACAATGGTAGCATCAGGATCCTGGAGGATGGCAGCAATAGAGGGACGAAGGGTAGTTATACAAGAAATACCCTTTATGACATCAAGATTGTCTTAAAGGATCAAGGGGCCGGATACTACTTTAAGCCTGCTACATCGAGTACATGGACGCTTCTCTATGATTCCGACTACTCCAGCGCCTCCCTGCTGAAGGCAGGGGTGACCGTTTTATCAGGTACTTTCCGCCTGGATGAACTGATCATGGAAAAAGGCGCTACCACTGTTAACCCGGACTTTAGATTCAAAACACCAGGCACTTATGCGGTAACCTTGACCGTTAAAGACAATGCCCTTCAGGCAGACAGTAATACAACAACGATTGAGATTGTTGACGGCGCACCGCCGGTGGCGAATGCCGGCGGGCCTTATACGGCTGAGGTGGGTGGCTTAATCAACTTTGACGGGACAAGCTCGACAGATGACAATGGAATAGAGACCTATGACTGGACCTTCGGCGATTCTACCGGCGGCCCTGCAGACGCAGACCTGCCTTACAAAGGTAAAGGGGCCACGCCGCGGCACATCTACAGGCAGGTAGGCACATACAATGTTGACCTTACCGTAACGGACAACACCCTCAAGTCCGATGCCGACTCGACCACAGTGGACGTGATCGTCGGGAATCCCCCGGTGGCCAACGCCGGCGGTCCCTCCCAGGCAGGGGTCAATGGTCCGCCGGCCTATTTTGACGGCGCCGGTTCTACCGATGATTACGGCATCGTAGAATACCGCTGGGATTTTTATGACAATTTTGACAGTGATGGTGACGGTGATCCCACGAATGATATCGATGCTGTCGGGCCAAATACATTCCATATCTATACTGCCGCTACCGGGACCTATTTCAACGAGCCATTTGACGGCACGGTCATCGACAGCACAGCCTGGCTCACCGGCCGCGTCACCACCCAGGATGACAAAATATCCATCACCGGCCATGGTGTTTCCAGTGGATGGGGTGTGCAATATATCTTCAGTACCGCCAACTATGACCGGGGGCGCGCGACCTTCCAGGGCCAGGTGCTGCCGGTCAACCTGAGCGGACTCCAGGATATGGCGTGGGGCCTGAAGAACGACAGCGTCTACTACGGCCACTACCATTTGCCCCATGGGATATACTTTGGTAACGGAGACATCCGTGTCTATGAGA
Organism: Sedimenticolaceae bacterium; assembly: GCA_963691905.1. Lineage (GTDB taxonomy): Bacteria > Pseudomonadota > Gammaproteobacteria > Chromatiales > Chromatiaceae > QGON01. Next base: position 1,873,133 of record OY829894.1, on the reverse strand, counting down.
ACGGAATCAATCGCGGAACCTTCGGTGCCTATACCCGGGGTCTCCTTTACGATGTCAGGATCGTCCTTAAAGGCGCCGAAGGTGCAAGTTACTTTATAAAGGAAGCGAGTCAGAGCGCCTGGACAAAGCTCCATGATTCCGCAGCCGCCATAACAACGACGCCCCTTAAGATTGGCGCAACGCTCCTCAATGGCACCTTCGAGTTCGATAACTTCTCCGGTGGCATCCCTGATTCTTATGTTGCCACCCTTACCGTGGAGGACGGCGCAGGCCAGACCAGCGTTGATTCAACCACCGTATCGGTAGCGCCCAACCTGCCGCCCGACGTCATCACCGTGCCCTGGGTGGCCCACGACCCGACCGTGCCCCATGAGACCTACAACGGCAAAGCGGTCCGTTTGAAAGGGATTGTGAGGGACGTAGACCCGGCAACCTTCCAGTGGGACTTCGGTGACGGATCACAGTCGGCAGTGACAGATGTCATAGACTCCTATGACCTCTCTGTGACCCATCTCTATCCGAATGCGCTACAGGGGACCCCCTTTGTGGCCACCCTCACCGTATGGGACAGCCTGGGGCAGTCCGGCTCCGACACCTACAATGTGGTGGTCAAAACCAGGGATCCGAGTGTTGAGACGAATATAGCCATTGACGAGGGCCTCTGGTATCTCCACCAGCAGCAGACACGAACGACCGATAGCGGCTATCGCCTGGGCAACTGGAGAAGTGGTAACTCAGTCGCTGCCACAGCGTCTTCCATACAGGCATTTGAGGTAAACGGCCATTTTGAGGGAGGGGACAACAGGGAGAACCCCTATGTGGAGACCGTAGATCGCGGTTTTAAGTATCTCTTTACACAGATGGCTTCCCAGGCCATCGGCGTCCAGGCATACGGTGAGCCGGATACAAACGGCAACGGTATAGGAATAGATACCGGGGGCAATAATGTTGGTTATATAGGCGGCATGGTCATGGATGCCATCGCCTCCAGCGGCAGCCCCCTTACACGCACGATAACAGGGGGAGCCGACGTACTCAGGAGGAGCTATTTTGACATCCTGACAGATATGGCAGACCAGTATAACTGGGGTCAATATGACCATGATACGTTTGGCGGCGGCTGGAGGTATTCATGGAATACAGCCTCTGATAACTCGGCGGCCCAGTGGGGGGCAATCGGTTTGCAAGCTGCTGAGGATATCTTTGGCATCCCCGTTCCCCAATGGGTGAAGGATAGAAACGGCGTCTGGCTAAATTACAGTTACAACGGCACAGGTTTCGGCTATTCCTACGCGGGAAATGGTTCGTCAACAACACCTTCAGGGCTGGTCCAGTTGGCCTTTGACGACAAGACCACAAATGATGGCCGCTGGGAAACCGCTGAAGCCGATCTGGCCAATGACTGGAATAATTGGATTGATTTAGTAACGACCAATAAAAATTATTATGCCTTCTTTGCCTTTACCAAGGCGATGCGCCTGGCAAATCCCGAGCCTGTTGTAAAACTCAAAGCAACTGGCCTTGATTGGTATAATGACCCGTCCTGGGGACTGGCGCGCATTATCATAGATGACCAGCTGCCAAGCGGGATGTTCCAGGGCCACGGTGGTTTAGGCAGCTGGGTGGCTGAGGAACTGCGTACCGCCTGGGGTGTGATCATCCTCAGCCAGACTCTCTTTGTCCAGCCCCCGGTAGCGGACGCAGGCCGTGACATGGTCTGGGCGGTCAACCTGCCCCTCACCCTGGACGGTTCCGGATCATTCCATCCCGACCCCTTCAGACAGATCGTCAAGTACGAATGGGACTTTGACGGAGACGGCGTATTCGACAGTACCGGCAGCAGCCCAACTGTCACCCATACCTATACCGATGCCCCTGCAACCCTGCCAAAGACCTATACAGTGAGCCTCAGGGTAACGGACAACAACGTCCCTGCAATAACAGACACGGATACCGTCCAGGTAATCATAGCCGTGCCGCCCCATGCGCCCATATCCGTACCGGGTGGCCCCTACACCTGTACCCAGGGTCTGCCCTGCACACTGGATGGATCCGGCTCCTTCGACATAGATCCCACCGACTTCATCGCCCGCTTCGAGTGGGAACTGGACGGCATCTTCCCGTTCGACTTCGGCGAAGCGACCGGCAGCAACCCGTCGCCGGTATTCAGCAACCTGGGTACCTTCAATGTCGGTCTGCGGGTTTGGGACAACGCCGTTCTCAATGACCTCGATAACGATGGCCAGGTGGATGAGAACGAGCGACTGAGCGACCAGGCATTTACCACCATCACCATCGAAGCCAATCAAGCACCGGCTGCGGACGCCAACGGCCCCTATACCGTAAATGAAGGAACCGCCGTAAATCTCGACGGCGGCGGCTCCAACGATCCCAACGGAGACCCGCTAACCTATAGTTGGGACCTCGATAATGACGGGCAGCATGATGACGCAACCGGAGTACAGGTCGGTCATGCCTTCCCGGACGACGGTACATACACCGTAGGCCTTGAAGTAACGGATACCCTGTTGAGTGACACGGATTCAACAACAGTTATCGTAAACAACGTAGCGCCAACTGTAGATGCTGGTTCTGGCCAGATGATCACCGAAGGTGACACCGCCAGCTTCGCCGGCAGCTTCACCGATCCTGGTGTTCAGGACACCCATACAGCCACAATCGAGTGGGGAGACGGAACAGTAGAGCCCGGAACCGTCACGCAGGGAGCGGGAAGCGGGATAGTAGCAGGCAGCCATTCCTATCCGACAGCAGGCAATTATACGGTAACCGTAACCGTGATGGATGATGACAGCGGAGTCGGCAATGATACCTTTAATGTGACGGTAAACGTCGTCGTTACCAACAGTCCGCCTGTTGTGGATGCCGGACCTGACCAGACATTGAATGAAGGGCAGTCAGCAACCTTTACCGGAAGCTTTACCGATCCCGATCCTAGTGACACCCATGCCATCGTATGGGATTTTGGTGACGGCAGCGCAACAGTAACCGGGACACTGACGCCATCACACACCTATGCAGATGATGGAACCTACGTAGTAACCCTGACCGTGACCGACAGCAATGGCGCATCAGGCAGCGATATCCTGACCGTGACAGTTCTCAATGTCGCTCCGACAGTAGATGCAGGCACGGACCAGACGATCGACGAAGGGGATACGACAAACTTCAACGGCAGCTTCAGCGATCCGGGCATAGCCGACAGCCACACCATCGAGTGGAACTTCGGTGACGGCAGCAGTGCCAGCGGCAGCCTGACTCCAAGTCACACCTACGCAGAAGACGGCGGCTACACGGTCACCCTCACCGTAACAGACGATGACGGCGCAGTCGGCAGAAACAGCCTCACCATCACTGTGAACAACGCCGCACCAGTAGTCGAGGCCGGTCCGAACCAGGGCGGCGCACCGGGCGGCACCATCACACTGGCACCCGCCACCTTTACCGATGCGGGTGTAGAGGATGCCCACACAGCGACCATCGACTGGGGCGACGGCACCACTGAACCCGGCACAGTGACCCAGGGCGCAGGCAGCGGCAGCGTGGCAGGCAGTCATGTCTACGCGGCTGACGGCAACTACACCGTAACGGTCATGGTAATTGATGATGACGGCCTCTTCGGCAGCGACAGCTTTCAGGTGAATCTCGCCACCGCCAACGTCGGACCAACCGCTAATGCCGGTGGCCCCTACACGATCAACGAAGGCCAGGGCGTTACCCTCGACGGTAGTGGCTCCATTGATCCTGACAGCGGCCCGAGCCCACTCAGCTACGCCTGGGATCTGGACGGCGACGGCCAGTACGATGACGCCACCGGCGTCACCGTGACTCTGCCGATCCAGCCAGACAACACCAGCTTCACCGTTGGACTCCAAGTCAGTGACGGCCTGCTAACAGCCACCGACACGGCCACAGTGACGGTGAACAATGTTGCACCGGCCGTGGATGCCGGAGCGGATCAGATGTTCAACGAAGGTGATACCGCCAGCTTCAGCGGCAGTTTCAGTGATTCTGGATCAGTCGATACTCACACCATCGAGTGGAACTTCGGTGACGGCAGCGTACCTGTGAGTGGCACTCTGACTCCAAGCCACACCTACGCCGACAACGGCGTCTACACGGTCACCCTGACGGTTACCGACAAGGATGGTGGTGTGGGCACGGATACGCTAACCGTGACGGTGAACAATGTTGCACCAATAGTCGAGGCCGGTCCGAACCAGAGTGGCACACCGGGCGACACCATCGCCCTGGCCCCGGCCACTTTCACCGATCTCGGCCTGCAGGATACCCACACAGCCACCATCGACTGGGGTGACGGCACCGTCGAACCCGGCACAGTGACCCAGGGCACAGGCAGCGGCAGCGTGGCAGGCAGTTATGTCTACGCGGCAGACGGCAACTATACCGTAACGGTCACAGTCACCGATGATGATGGCGCAAGTGGCAGCGATAGCTTCCAGGTGAACCTCACCACAGCCAATGTTGTCCCCATTGCCAATGCAGGTGGTCCCTACACAATCAACGAAGGCCAGGGCGTCACCCTCGACGGCAGCGGCTCCAACGATCCTGACAGCGGCCCGAGCCCACTCAGCTACGCCTGGGATCTGGACGGCGACGGCCAGTACGATGATGCCACCGGCGTCACCGTGACTCTGCCGATCCAGCCAGACAACACCAGCTTCACCGTTGGACTCGAAGTCAGTGACGGCCTGTTAACAGCCACCGCCACCGCCACGATGACGGTGAACAATGTTGCACCGGCTGCGGATGCCGGAGCGGATCAGATGTTCAACGAAGGGGATACCGCCAGCTTCAGCGGCAGCTTCAGCGATCCTGGATCGGTCGATACTCATACCATCGAGTGGAACTTCGGTGACGGCAGCGCGCCGTTGAGCGGCACTCTGACCCCAAGCCACACCTATCCGACAGCCGGCGTCTATACAGTGACCCTGGCAGTCACAGACAAAGACGGCGGTGTCGGCAGTGATACCCTGACGGTGACCGTGCAGGCTGGCGCGGTGCAGACGATCTTCAACCTGTCGGCCCGTCCCAAGCCGAACGAAGTCTTCTTGACTTGGGCACCTGTGCTAGGCGCGGACAGCTACAACGTCTATCGCAGTACCATATCCGGTGGAGCCTACACGCTGATTACAAGCGGGTATGTCTGTGATTATTGCGCCTACTATGATCCAGGTTTGACGAACGGCGTGACCTATTTCTATGTGGTTACATCAGTCAGCGACGGTTCTGAGTCGTTGTCTTCGAACGAGGCTGCTGCTATGCCGCAAGAAAGAAGATCCAGAAGTCGACGCTGACAGGGTGTTGGTTCGACGAACCGGTTTCTATCCCGTTCAATTGTGAAGACGGGCTTGCAGCTGCTCAAGGCGTAGGCACGATCAAGCGTAGCGGATCGGGCATTTATGAACGATTGAAGTTGCCGGTTCCGCTACGCTTGAACCAGCCTACATACAACCAACGACAGCCACGACAGAGTCCGACCTATCCACTGGCACGGCCTCCTTTAACCTTTCTAACACTGCTCCCAAGGCAGTCCACGGAACCGCCATCCGCCGATAGAACTGCGATGGTGGTCGTCATCCAGGTCTCCTTCAAACCCCTCGTCAACATGGAAGACGCGGGTGAAGTTTGCCTCCAGCAGGGCCTTGCCCGCTTCCAGCGAACGTTTGCCGCTGCGGCAGATCAGGATGACCGGGGCGCAGCCTTCATCGATGGTGCAGATACTGCCGCCCAGCAACAACTTACGAATGTCAGTGACGAAATGGGGATTGATGGTCCAGTCCGGCTCATCGATCCAGGGGATATGCACCGAGCCCTTGGGATGGCCGACAAAAAGGAACTCCATGCTGGAACGGATATCCACCAAAACAGTGCGGGGATCATCCTGCATCATCTGCAGTGCCTGCTGGGGTGTCATTCCGTGGGGTAGAGTCTCAGTCATTATTGGTTCCCGTCTTTTGTGGAGTGTGGCGGTTTTCCTTCATGGTAGAGGGTTTTCAGACGAAAACAACAACCACCCCTGGAAAGAGAGTCACTGCATAAAATCATTCAGTGTAGAATTCCCGGCATGGGTACGAAAATCATCATAGCGTTGTTACATTTGCTGACCTTTCTGTCGCTACGCAGGGTGCATGGACTTGGTCGGCTGCTGGGCCGACTTTTCATCCTGTTGCCCAACCGGGAGCGCCGAAATGCGGATATCAATCTACAGCTCTGTTTTCCAGACCTTAGTGAAAAGGAGCGTCTGGTTTTGCGTAATCGTTCTCTGGAGGAGGCGGGAAAGGGATTTGCCGAGATGTCACCGCTCTGGTTCTGGCCCAAAGAGCAGGTGCTGGGACTGGTGAAAGAGGTCTCCGGGATGGAATATGTAAAGTGTGAGCCGAGACGGGGTTTGATCGTGCTCACCCCACATCTGGGTTCGTGGGAGATTTCCGGACTCTACCTGGCGACCTATGGGAAGGTGACGACGCTTTACCGTCCACCCAGAAATCAGGCCTTGGAGTTACTGATTACGCAGGCCCGCTCGCGGACGGGGGCGGAACTGGTGCCGACGACCCCCAATGGGATCAAACGTCTCTATCAGACCCTGAAGGCGGGGAATATTGTCGGCATCCTGCCGGATCAGCAGCCAAAGTCACCCAAAGGCGCAGCTTTTGCCCGGTTTTTTGGTGTGCCGGCGTTGACGATTTTGCTGGTTTCCCGATTGGCGAGAAAGAGTGGCGCCAGCGTGGTTTTGGGATTCGCCGAACGCCTGCCGAAAGGCGAGGGCTATCACATACATATCGTTCCGGTTCCGGAAGGGATCGATTCCCCGGATCCAGAGACAGCCGTGGCCGCCTTGAATCAAGGTGTCGAGGCTTGTGTGCGGATCAGTCCTGAGCAGTACCTCTGGTCCTATAAGCGCTTTGACATGCAGCCTGACGGCAAACCTTCTCCCTATAATCAACTACGTTCGTAGGTGTCGGGGCCGAACCGTCACGCCTTATACTGATTGACCGCTATTGCGCCTGGTTTGACTCCGGCGCCAGCCATACGGCCAATGCGCCTGTTCGCCCCAAAGAATTAAAGTGTTAACGGAATCTGCCGCTACTACAGGGAGTAGACAGACTTTCACGGCAAGAGAGAAAAGGCATGAAGATGCGCGGCGGTTGGATATTTCCAGTTTTGATATTGGCGATGTTGGGGCTGGGGGCACCACCCACGCAGGCAAAACCGGCGATGGGAGAGAAGGCGGATGTCCGTATCCTGATCGATATCTCCGGGAGTATGAAGAAGAACGATCCCGGGAATCTGCGTCGTCCCGCCTTGCGGCTCCTGGTGGGATTACTGCCCACCGATACGCGTGCCGGAGTATGGACTTTCGGTCAGTACGTCAACATGCAGATCCCACTGGGACAGGTCGATGCTGCGTGGAAGCGGAAGGCGAGGAGTGAGTCGAAAAAGATAGGCTCTCCAGGCCAGCGAACCAATATCGAGATGGCCCTGAAACGGGCCAGCGAAGATTGGGAAGGGCCACCCACACTCTATCGCCGCAGCCTGATTCTACTTACCGACGGCATGGTCGATGTCTCGCGTAACAAAGCGAAGAACAAGGCGTCCCGCAAACAAATTTTGACCAAGATACTTCCACGGCTGAAAAAAATGGGGGTCGCCGTCAATACCATCGCGCTCTCTGAAAATGCCGATCACGAACTGATGCGAAAATTGGCAGAGGCCACTGGGGGCTGGTACGAGCAGGTCAATGACGCCAATCAGCTGCAGAGAGTCTTTCTGCGTATCTTCGAGAAGGTGGGCAAGCCGGATGCAGTGCCTCTGAAAGACAACAAATTCACTATCGACGACAGCATTACCGAGACCACGGTGCTGGTGTTTCACAAGCCAGGCGCCAAGCCCACACAGCTTATCCCTCCGGACGGCAAGCCCATCGATGCTGAGTCAGCACCGGATTCAGTCAGTTGGCATCGTGATGAAGGTTACGACATGCTGACCATCAGTGATCCTAAATCCGGGGAGTGGCGTATTCGGGCCGAGGTCGATCCTGACAACCGGGTGATGGTAGTCACCGATCTCAAGATGAATACCACGGATCTGCCCAATCGACTGATTCACGGACAGTCACTTCCGTTTCTGACGAGCTTTACAGATCACGGTAAACGTATCAGGAAAAAGGCCTTCCTGGATGTGGTCGAGGCGACGGCTCAACAGCGTGATGATAACGGCGAATCGGAGCCAAGGCCTCTGCTTGATGATGGCAAGGGTCCCGATCCCAAGGCAGGTGACGGCTTTTTCTCCATGCGGTTCGGCGGAGAGTCCCTCAGTAGTGGTAACGGTGAATTGATCATCAGTGCCAAAGGGAGAACCTTCGTGCGAGAAAAGCGCATGAGTTATGAAGTGGTTCCGCCGGTGACGTTGGTGGTAAAACCCGGAGATATTCCCAATCAGCTGTCGGTGATCCTGACGCCAGCAGAGGATCTTATCGACCCTGTCAGTGTGAAGAGCCAAGTCTGGCTTGAAACGGCGGAGGGTGATCAGATACCTCTCGACCTGAAACAAGATGCAGGGGGTGTCAGCCTGGGAAACCTGGACATCACAACCTTTTCCGGTGCGCGAAAAGTCGTCGTCAGCGTGGATGCCAAAACTGTTGCGGGAGAGTCCATCGAGTATCTCGATGCGCCGGTTGAGGTGGAAGGCATCATGCCGCCACCCGCTGTGGTTGAGCCAAAACCCGAACAGATAGCTGAGCCTGCACCCATGCTAGTGGCAGAATCGCCTGCTGAAGTGGTAGAGGAAAAACGTGCAGAAAAACCTGAACCGGTTGTTGAGGAAGAGGATGAGAGCTGGCTGATGACCGCTGTTTGGATTGGCGGAGGCAACTTGCTCCTGTTGCTGGCCCTGGGTGGAGGTTTTTGGTGGATGCGTCGTCGCAACCAGCAAGGCCTGGTGAGCCTGCTGGATGAGGGGCTGCCAGAAAACCTGCCTGCTGCAGAAGTGAAGGAGGCAGCATGACCGAATTAAGTCGTCTGACTGTCCTGTTATTGGGTGAGTTGATGCTGGGACTTCTTTTGCTCAGTGGCGTCCTCATTGCGTTGGGAATATTCAAAAAGGGGAAGGAGAGAAAGGCCGCACAGATCCTGGTGGCTAAGATTCAGACAGATAAAAAGATGCGTAAGGAGCGGCTGCAAAAACGGCTCTCAAATGATTTCAGGTATGAAGGAGAGACACTGAATCAGGCGGTGCACGATCTGACTCAAGCTGAGATGAAACTCTATCAGAATATCATCAACGGTTTTCTCAAACGGGACGTGGTGGCATTCGAGCAAATCGACATCGATATGGAGAATCTGGTTGTAGGCTACCAGGCTTTGGAACTGCCGGAGGGTGCAGGAGCGACGGGTGGCGCAGTTTCAGGAACGGATGGAGCCGAGGAGGGTGAGATAGAACACCTGAAGGCGGAGAACGAACGACTCTCTGATGAGCTTAGGGTGACCATGGACACAATGGGGCGCATGCTCAATGAATACTCATCCATGTATGCTGGTGGTTCGGATAACAATGTAGACAAAGGACATATTCTCGGCAAGTTTCAGAGCGAAAGTGCGGAAGAACAAGAAGAAGGCAAAACTGAAGATGAGCGGGATGTTGTTATTGAAGACGAGGTAGAGGAGGAAATATCTGAGGATGAGGTGATTATTGATATAGACGAGTTGGAGCCAGAGCTTGAACCCGAGCCAGAGCCAGAGCCAGAGCCAGAGCCAGAGCCAGAGCCAGAGCCAGAGCCAGAGCCAGAGCCAGAGCCAGAGCCAGAGCCAGAGCCAGAGCCAGAGCCAGAGCCAGAGCCAGAGCCAGAGCCAGAACTGGAAGATGTATTGGTGCTGGCTGATGGTGGTGACGAGGCCCTGGTTGATGGGCTTGACCCCGTTGATATAGAAATCCCGGACGTCACTGATCTGGAGGTTGAAGAGAGCGTCGCCGACGTGGGGTCACTGGAAGATGAGTGGGCAAAGTTGCTCGAAGAAGAGGCGGATGCGGTTTCTCTGGGTGATGAAATTGCAGGTGGGACAAAGTGACCTTTTTTTCGCGGAATGTCACTTGGGTCAGAGGAAAAATCGCCTCAATTAAATTGTAATCTTCAGATGTATTAGTTCAGACGTTATCCTGCACTATTTGCTGTTTGAACGCAGTTCCGCCCTTTTTCCTTTGCGGAATACATAGCCTTATCCGCCGCTTCCAGTAACTCATCCCAGGTTTGGGCATTTTCCGGAAAGGTGGCAACGCCTATGCTGGCGGTAATATTGATTTCGTGGTCACCCGATATTGAAATAGCGTGATCGGCAATATGACTACGCAGTCGTTCCGCCAGTTCTTCAGCCTCGGAGAGGGGAGTCTCTGGTAAGACAACGGCAAATTCTTCGCCTCCGTAACGTGCCACATAATCTGTTTTACGGATTGAACTCTCTACAATCGATGCGATTTTGCTGAGTGCAGTATCCCCGGCTTTGTGACCATAGGTGTCATTGGTCTGTTTGAAATGGTCTATGTCCAGCATGAAGACCGATAGAACATGGTTATACCGGGCGGCCCTGAGTATTTCATCGGTTATTCGTTGCTCCATTACTTTACGGTTGTACAGCCCGGTTAAGGAGTCGTGGGTTGCCAAATACTTCAATTCAGTCTCAGCCTGTTTGCGCTCTTCGATCTCATTTAGCAGATTGCGACTCATCACCCGGACAGGCTCTTTCAGGGTGGTGGATATGACAGCCTTAAAGATAAGCCAAAAAGAGAACAGCACAAAGATATGTCCCGCCAGATTAGAAAGGCCATATACGCTCACATAAAAAGTGTAGGCGAACCCGGCACAGATAGTCAGGATTATGGAAGCCGTCATGAGGAAAAGAATACTTGGATCAATTAAGCTCCGACGTTTCCACAAATAAACTATAGCGCCGAGAAGAAGCGTGTTAGCCACAAACTCGCTGGTTACCTTGAAGGGGGTGAGCCCCTGCCCTTCGATATAGGCGTCCGGGAACTTACCCAGCACGATCAGGATGAACAAGGTGACGGCAACTAATCCGAACAGAGAAATTGCAGCATATCTGTTGAACGATCTATTGATGAAGAAAGGTGCAGAGAGTAGAAGGAATGCCTCAAGGTAGCGGTTTGCAATCCAGAATTGCGTGGGATAGTTAGGGCCTGCATCGGGATAAATAGCCATTCCTTTGTAGACCACGGTATGGGCGATAGCCAATGCCGCGATCCAAATATAGCCGCATCCAAGATACATCAGGTAGTTATTGCGCGAAAACGGATAGGTCTGCCATACCACTACCGTAGCAAGGACGGCAACCACAACGCTAAATAGCTCCACCAGGGTATGGAATAACAAATAGTTATGAAAACTGATGGCAATCAGCAGGATAGCCAGAGCAGTAGGTAATATCCAGCTACGCTTAATTGAAGAGGGCAATCCTGCGAGTGCCGCATCAGAAGTCGGAATAGTCATCATTATCATTCTATCCTGGATGTCAACTCTTGGCTGCTTGCTGCCAGGCAATGCTACTCAGCACATACCCACTCTCATGACGGGGATGTGCTTCTCACCACCTCAACCACAGCCCTGGTCAGTGTCGCCAGATCTTCTTGTTCCATTATGAAGGGCGGCATCAGGTAGACGAGTTTTCCGAAGGGACGAACCCAGACGCCAGCCTCCACAAACCTGGGCTGGATATCTTTCATATCTACTGGCTCCTTCATTTCGACAACGCCAATTGCACCCAGAACCCGGACTTCGGCAACATGCTTGAAGTTACGACAGGGCGCCAGTCCTTGTTCCAGACCTTGTTGTAATCGGACAATATTTTCTTGCCAGGGAGATTCGAGCAGCAGTTGCAGGCTGGCGAGTGCGGCGGAGCAGGCGAGGGGGTTGGCCATGAAGGTCGGGCCATGCATAAAGAGTCCGGGATCTCCCTGGCTGATGGTGCCGCTGACTTCCCTGGTGGTCAGGGTTGCTGCCAGAGTCATATATCCACCGGTCAGTGATTTGCCGAGACAGAGGATATCCGGCGAGATGCCCGCATGCTCACAGGCGAACAGTTTGCCGGTGCGCCCGAAACCGGTGGCGATCTCATCGAGGATGAGCAGTACGCCATATTGATCACACAATGCCCTTGTCTGACGCAGGTAATCCGCCGAGTAGAAACGCATACCACCGGCGCCCTGCACGATCGGTTCCAAAATAATCGCTGCGATCTTTTCATGATTTTGCTTGAGGCTGTCGGCCAGTGGCGCGATATCCTCCGTAGCGCAGGGTTTGCCAAAACGACATGCCGGGCTCTCCACGAAAAACTGCTGTGCCAGTGTTTCACTGAAGAGGCAGTGCATACCGGTGACCGGATCGCAGACCGACATAGCGCCAAATGTATCACCGTGATAACCCTGGCGCAGGGCCAGAAAACGCTGTTTTTCTCTCCTACCCTTGGCGTGCCAGTACTGGATCGCCATCTTCATGGCAACTTCGACAGAGACGGAACCCGAGTCGGCGAAGAAGACCGATTGCAGCGGCTTGGGCGTGATCGCTACCAGTTTTTCCGCCAGTTCGACCGCAGGTTGGTGGGTGAGGCCCCCGAACATGACGTGGGACATGGATGCGATCTGTCGCTGCAGTGCGGCGTTTATCTGCGGGTGGTTGTAGCCGTGGATGGCACACCACCAGGATGACATGCCGTCGATCAGTTCCCGGCCGTCGCACAGCCGCAATCGTACACCCTGAGCTGATTCGACGGCATAGATGGGCAGGTCGGCACCGATGGCGCTGTAGGGGTGCCAGACGATCTCGCGATCCAGTGCGATCAATTGTTCCTGCTGCATAGTGGGATCCGGGTTACTTGCGCGGTGATGGGGCGTTGTAAGGGATGCCGTTGCTCATGTAGGTGAGACAATATTTCAGCCCAGATGCACATCCAAAAAAATGTTTGAGAAGGAAGTTCTGGATCAAAGCTTAGCCGTTTGCTGGGCAGCTTGCCGCAGCAGTGTGGGAACTGGCCAGCATCGAAAGGACCAGGGAGGATAACAGGAGTTTCCTCAGAGGAGATCTGTGGTGTTGGGATCCGGAACACCTTGCGGTGTTCCGGACCGGCGTTTCATCAAAGCAGGTTTGATAGAGCGCCTTTCAGACGTGCCTTATTTGATCTTTGCAGTCTGAGTGCCGCTACCACCCTTATTGTCACTCCAGGTGATCTCTACGGAGTCGCCCTTGGCGCCGCCTGCGAACTTGAATGACACATAGGGATTTTTGGAAACACCGCCGCTCCAGTTAGCAGTCAGTACAGTCGCACCGTTGTGCTTGCAGACGACTTCCTGGATGTAGTGGGCGGGGATCAGCTTGCCGGTTTTCTTGTCCTTGCGGCCGCCAGTCTCCATAGGATGGGTCATCAGTGCCTTTACGGTGGTGACGTCTTTCTTGGTCTTGGCGCGGATCTTAATGCTAGATTTTGCCATGTTCAGTTTACCTCTAGAATATTCGGGTCGTTTTTGTCCGGAGGTTGATTAACCGCCGCAACCGCCGATGGTGACTTTTACGCCCTTGCTGGCACTGTAGAGTTTGCCGCCAGCCTTGACGACGCCGACGACATCACCGGTCTTACCCATTTTGATACGGGTGGAGACGAAACCCATCGCGCTACCTGACAGGTTGAAAGAAGCAATCAGGGGAACCGGATTGGCAGAGGCGATGATGGCCATCGACTCGATGCCTTCCATGGAAGACTCGACGGTGATCGGTACAACTGCGCCGTTTTCCGCGATATCCGGGGCCTTTATCTTGATTTTGTCGGAAGTGCTGGTATCGCCAGAACCCATCAGCGCAGTTAGCGCATCGGGAATCGATTTGGCTTCGAAAGCGGCTTTAGGCCATGCAGCCAGCACCTGCTGGGGCATCAGCAGACCGGCGCCTGCAGCAACACTGACCGCACCTGCGGCCAGAGATCCTTTAAGGAAGATCCTGCGTTTCATGTCAGTACTCATCAAATACTCTCCAGATTGAGAATAGGTTGTCTCAGAGGGTGTAAAGAAAATCGACTACTTTATCGATATCACTTTCCGACAGAATCCTGAGTCTGCCAAACTGCGGCATCCGACTGTCGGGTTTATTTTTTTGTTGCATCCCGGATCTGAGCTCGAAGCTCTTAGTTATCCGTGTCAGCGGCCTTTGATGGCGATCAGAGGGGACCTATGTCACCCGGGCTGAACCCATCATCGATCATATGGCAGGCAAGTCAGTTACTTCGCTCTTTGTCGAAGGCAATCTTCTTGCCTTCGGCAATATTTGAAATATCCGTTGCATGGACAGATGAAATTACAGTAAATCCGCTAAGCAATACAAAGGAGGAGACAGCAAAGGCTGTTTGAGCTGCGGTTGCCCGCATTCAATCCTCCTGGTTCCACACAAGCAGCGCTCATTATAATGTCTATATTCGGTGCGCTTACTTGTACCCTGTAACAGGTAGGCCGTTAGAATACCGAAAAGCCGGGCTATGGCAAGCAAAAATTGCCTATCAATTAGCGATTTATAATGTTTCTGACGCTACTTCTCCTATCGCTGCTTGGGTTTCCTTGTGTTGGCAGCTTGGGTTTAGTTGATCTCTCCTTGGGGTAAACCGTAATCCCTGTTTTTTTTTAAGTCAAAAATCGTCACTTCTTCTTCTTATTATCCTTTGTATCTTCGAGCTTTTTCAGTGTCTTGAGTTCCCTGAGTCTGGCCTCAATTTGCGAAGCCTGATAAAAATCCTGCGTCTTCTTCTGTTTCAGGGCGATATCCAGTTGCTGAATTGCGGCACCCAGCTTGCCTTCAGCGACGTAGGCTTCTGCCAGCAGTCGATGTGATTGGGCGCTGTTATTCAGGTTTTCCTCCGCTTTTGCAAGCAGGCGAAAGAGACGGGGGTCATTCGGGCGAAATGAGCGGGCTTGATCAATGGTCTTTTTCGCCTCTTCCGCCTTGCCTGTCTCCAGAAGGATTTCACTGTAGGCGATTGTGATGGGATAGCTGTCGGGAAGCAGCGCATGAGCCGTTTCGAGAGATCTCAGGGCCTTCTGGCGTCCCCCGCTCTGCTGGGCGATATTAGCTTCCGCAAGGATATATTCGACTTGGTCAGGCCGTTTTTTCAGCAGTTCGGTGATCAGTTTATTTGCAGCCGGGAAGTTGCGATCCTTGGCAAGTGCCAGGGCATAACCAAACTGGTGTGCTTCTTTGTTCAGATAACGTCCCTCTTCGAGGCCACTACGGAAATGGTCCACAGCCTCGTCAGACTTTTCGAACTGCCGCATGCGCAGGGTCTCACGGGTGAGAAAGTAGCGCAGGTCGCTGCTGTACTGCTTGTAGGAATAGGTCTCGGCGCGTCCCAATGCGTCCGCAATACGATTGGTGGTGACCGGATGGGTGCGCAGCATCTCCGGGATGCCGCTGTCAAAGAGCCGGTTGGCGTGGGTCAGGCGCTCGAAGAAGACCGGCATGGAGCGGGGGTCCAGTTCGGCATCTGCCAGGATCTTGATGCCGACGTGATCAGCCTCCTGCTCGTTGCTGCGGGTGAAATTGATCTGCTCCTGCAGTGCTCCGGCCTGAACGCCCGAGGCCAAGGCGATACCGGCATCGGTGGAACCGGCGATGCCCACCAGGATGGCGGCAAGCATGAGTACGGCGGTCTTGCCGCTCATGCGGTTGGCTGCATCGAATGCGCGCAGTAGATGTTTCTGCGTGACATGGGCGATTTCGTGGGCGATGACAGAAGCCAGCTCACTTTCACTCTGGGTGGCCAGTATGAGGCCGGTGTAGATGCCGATATGGCCACCGGGCCCTGCGAATGCATTGATCATCGGCTCTTCGATGACAAAAAAGCGGTATTCCTGGCCAGCAGCTTCACTTTTATTGAGCAGCCGGTTGCCCAGCGTCTGGATATATTCCGTGATCAGCGGGTCATCCAGAACCGGCTGCGTTTCCAGGATGCTCTGCATGAAGGCGCGTCCAAGACGGGCCTCGTCGGCTGGCGTCAGATATTGATCTGATGGTGATCCCAGTTCCGGCAGGCGGATCTTCTCCTCGCTTGTCCCATTGCCAGCCACTGCGCCGAATGCGGTAGCGGTGAAGCCGATGCAGAGGGAGATGAGGAGGGCGAAGAGTGGAAAAATCGGGGTGCTGCTGCGTCTATCCATACCCATAGTGGATTGTATTTGGCGGCTGGAGTTCCCTTAATAATATCGCCTGTTTGTCGGTGGTGCCAGTTTGGTACGTTGCGCTGTCGTTCCTAGTTCAGCTGAATGCGCTGCCCCCAAGGGGTTTTCTCCTTGCCCTTGACCAGCCAGATCACGGGATAGGGCGGCTCGTGTTCAGGGAAGGCTCCTTCTGCATCGGTGAAGTAGACCAGCAGATCGGGTTGCAGTCCTTGCTTGTCTACCCAGTCGAACACGGGGCGGAAACTGGTGCCGCCACCGCCGGAGATGGCCTCCGGCAGCTCGAACTCGTCCCAGGTCTCGTAGATCCAGGGTGACTCCTCCGCCAGTTGCGAGTCGCAGGCGAGCAGGGTGACCCTGGCGCGTATCTGTCCCTTGAGGGCGTTGACCTCGGCCAGAAACTCTCCCATCTCCTTTTCCTGGATGGAGCCGCTGGTGTCCAGCGCCACCACCAGTTCCACCTGGTTGCTGCGCAGGCTGGGCAGGATGAACTCCCCCTCGCGGCGGGAGGGGCGCATATAACTGAAGTCATCCCTTGCCGCAGCGGTCATGTAGTGGGCCAGCAGAACCCGCCAGGGGAGTTGGGGCTGTAGCAGATGGTCCACCATACGGGCCATGGCGCCATCCAGTTTGCCGGCCTGCATCGCTTGCTGGGCGGCTCCCGCGAGACGCTGCTGCCACTGGATGTTGAGGGTCTCCTGTTCCTCTGCCGACAGGGGCGGAGGCTGGGAAGCGCCGCCGTTGCCGTCACGGTCGCCCTGGCCGCCCTCCCCCGATTCCGAGGTCTCTGTATCCGGCTCGCGGGAGGATAGATCCCTTTCGGTCTTGCTGCTGCCGGAACCCTTGGTGTTCTCTTTGTCGTAGACGTGGTTGTCCAGCGGAACGTCGTCGTCCTTCTCGTCCAGACAGGGGTAGATCTCTTCGGCGGTCATGTCCTTGAACATGGGCATGATGAGAGAGCCTGGCGGTGGTTTCAGATCCTCGCCGATCAGCAGCGGATTGATGGCATAGTCACAGGCCATATCCCAGTGCAGTTTGTGGCGATGCTGGCGGCGGGCGAAGTGGGAGAGGGCACAGTGCAGTGCCTCATGGGCCAGCATGAACTGGGTTTCGTCCAGGGTCAGCCCGTCGATGTATTCAGGGTTATAGTAGAACTTGCGCGCATCCGTGGCAGTGGTGGGGCACCATGCTTCATCGGCCTCTTCCATGGGCAGGCGCAAGACCAGCGCGCCCAGGAACGGTTTGTCCAGGATCAGCTTGGTACGGGCTGCGGCCAGTTTGGTTTCTATATGTTCTATGTCCATAAGCCCTGTTTAGCCACAAAGGACGTAAAGTAGGTCGGGTTAGCTAAGCGTAACCCGAGAAAAAGGGTTGTTGGATTACGCTTCGCTAATCCAACCTACCTTGCTCGGCACGGATAGGTCGGCAAAATTCTACCTTTGTGCCCTTTGTGGTAATAATTATTCAAACAACATCACATCAGAGATTGCCTGCGCCCAGGTGGAAAACTGCGGCACCTCGAAGAGTTCGTTACCGAGGGCGCGATGCATGTCTGAGACCAGCATCACCCCCATCTCGCGCTGTGGGAAACGTCCGGCATAGTCGAGAATACGGCCATGAATCTCCTTGCGGTCGTCTCCCTCCTGGGCGCGGATGGCGCGTCCCACCAAGGCAGCGGCGACGGCGTACTGCAGGTCGATCTCGGTGGGTACCGGGACATCTTCACCAGCAAGGATTGCATCGAGGTCAGGCATCTTGTCGAGACTGTCCACGAATGCCTTCAACTCTATGCCCGCAGCGGGACCGATACAGGCCTGCAACGCCCCCTGCAGCAAGCTGGGGTGGTTGTCGAATTTGTGCAGTCCCCGGTGGGCGAACTCCCAGGAACGGGGGGAGGGGAAGGCCACCGGGTTGTGGGCCGGGTCGAAGTCGAACAGCAGTTCCGGGCGAAAGCGCAGGAAGGCGATGACCCGCTCATCGATGTTGTTGCGATAGGCCCAGGCGACCCAGTCGTCGAGATTTACCTCCACCTCGAAGTGAGAGAAGCGGTTGGCCAGCGGCGCAGGCATGCTGTAGGTGACGCCCCGGTCGCCCTGGCGGTTGCCGGCAGCGAAGATGGCCCAGCCATCGGGCACCTGGTACTCCCCTAACCGGCGGTCGAGGATCAATTGATAGGCGGCGGCGGAGACGGTAGGTGGGGCAGAGGTGATCTCGTCCAGAAAGAGGATGCCCGCCTCCCCGTGACGCGTCGCATCCGGTAGGATCGAGGGGATCGCCCAGTCGACCCGGCTCTCCACCCGGAAAGGGATGCCGCGCAGATCGCTGGGTTCCATCTGGGAGAGGCGGATATCGATCACCGGCACAGAGTGGCTTTCGCCCACCTGTCGCACCATATCGGACTTACCGACGCCGGGTGGTCCCCAGAGCATGACCGGGGTGTGGTGCCCGAAACGGGTGCTGGTGAACTCCTGCTCAAGAATGGTCAACAACTGTGTGGGACGCATTTTGAATCCTAATAAAAGAGGTTTTTGACTGCACGGGACAGCTGTTTGTAGACGTCAGGCGCATCTCTATCCATCACCTGATCGATGACCCAGTGATTCTCCTGCTCCCCGCCCATAACCTGTTGGATCTCGAAGCCGAGATGGCGGAAGAAAGGATAGCTGGGGCCGTCGTCGGTGAGTTTGAATTCGGCATATTCGCCGGAACGCTGGTTGAACAGCTTGATGAACTGGTCGGCGTGATCGCCTGGACCTACCATCTCTCGTGCATTGTCCTGATAGTGATTAGCCAGTTTCAGTACCAGTTCGGCTACCAGTTCCTGGCGCTCTTCCGGTTTCATCTGTTCGTAAACGATGCGGTCTGCGATCTGTGTCTCGAACGCCAGGTACTCTGCGATGACGCCGAGGCGCTGTTGGTCATTATGGTAAACATAGTCTTCACCGTGGAGGGTGATCGCTTTATCGAGGGCGATCCTCCAGGCGATGAAGGCGATGGCGCCGCCGATCTCTTTGGGAGAACGGTCGGTCTCCTCGCGGTGCCACTGGCTTTTGATGCGGATGCCCAAGATGGTCTCTCCTGTAATTGCACGCGTCCACATCTCAACTGCCTGTGTGGCGGTGAGATAAGGCACTTTTTCGCGGGATATTCCGACTTGGATGCGTTCGGTGGGCGTGCTACCTTCAACGAATACCCAATTATTTTACTGGGAAAATGGTGAATTTCAACGGCCAGATTTATGCGTGATTCTTTGCAACAGTTTACTGCTGCGGTGCAGACCAACTGCCATATCTCCGATGCCCGTCACGGTGCGGAGTACGGCCTGTGCACCTATCTTATGAAGATGCGGGAGTTCTACCGTTGGGAGAAGGGGTTGGCCTACGATGTCCAGCTGCCGAAAGCCGAGATTGGAGATTGGCTGAGCGAGCGGGAGGCCCTCTGGGGTGAACTCGATGATGTGGCTTTTACCGATCTGTCCCTGGGTGGGCGGATTTTCGATCCCTTTGCGGTGGAGGAGATCAATCAGGCGCTGGAACCTCTGGGATTGGTTTACAGTGCCGGCTATGGGGTCAAAAACAAGCCGCTGTTTTTTCTTGGTCACCTGGAACGCAGGGAGGAGCCGGGGGCAGTCTCCGTATTGGTGGCGGGCCGGGAACTGGCCCGGGATCTGGCGGCGCCGGCGGCCATGACTCAGGGTGACCGAATCTATATCCGCCGCGAGTCTTTCCGGCGGCTGTTGTGGGAGAAGTTGGAGAGCTGGCGTTGGCGCCGGCCTGAAAATGCGTTGGGGCGGGCCTTTGCCTGTTACGATTTCGAGGATGCACTGGATGTTTCACTCGATGCCATGGTTGAGAATGAGCTGAACGCTGTGCTGTTGCATGAGCAGGGTGAGTATCGGGTTGGCAGGGTGGTTGGCGATGCCTGGAATGAGATGGTGATGTCTGTGATCCACACCCCGGCGGAGTTGATGGCCCGTGCCGTGAGAGATCACTGGGCCGACTGTCTTGTGACCCTCCCGGCGCTTGTGAAAAAGGCGGATGCTGCCTCACTGCACTTCTATGTTGGCAGCCTCGGGGGGATGCGCAAGACCATCTTTCCCAGCTTGATCAAAGCTTATGATAGATGGGTCGCAACCGGGGATCTGTCAAGATTGACGCGTATAGCCGCCAGTGGGGAACAGCACTGGGCGCATCTGGGAACACGTCTGCTCAATCTTTTTGACAAACATGGTACTGAGTCCGCCCAGCCGATGGCGGTATTGGTCGAGCAGAATAAACTATGAGAGAACAGAGATGCAGGCCGGTTCAAGCGTAGCGGAACCGGCGAACCTCAATAGTTGCTCCGAACCCATTGCCTGATCCGCTGTGCTTGATCAGGCCTACGGACTGTAAGCTCTCTAGTGGAATTCAGTCTCCGCCGGTTCGCCGCTGGTGTTGATCTTGATCTGCTTGATGCCGGAAAGGTGTGAAACGATATACCCCCCCGTCAACATCGCCAGGGTTTCATTGTGGTTTTCAATCGCAGACAGCAGTTTGTCCGCTGCGACCTGGCAACACTGGAGCTGAGTGGGTTTTTCCAGCCACTGCTGACCGAGTTGCACACCCCGACTCATGTCCTGGTCCATTTTGTCGAAGGAATCAGTCATCGTCTCCAGGTAGTTCTCCTGGATCTCCATTTCCATGGAATATTCACCAATAATCAGATTAAGTAGCATGAACAAACTCGCCTTGGCAGTTAAACTTCGGTCTGAATCTTCGTTTCCTAAGGTGACAAAATCAAGCACATGAAAGATCGGGAATTACTTGCGGTGGTGGAGTTTGGTGGTTATCTCAACTTTACGTCGCTCTATCAACGTCACGGCTATCAGGTCGAGACAGTCAATTCGGTGCGAAAGGCGCAGGCCTGGCTAAAAGTACACACGCCAGAAGTGGTAGTCACTGAGTTCAATTTCGATGCGGAATTCCGTGACAGGATGAGTAATCTGGAATCGCTGGTGGCGACCCTGCAGAAATACAGTCCTGATAGCCGGGTCATCGTTCTATACGATCCCAGCCACCAATACCGGCTCGACAAGGTGCAGCAGCGCTATCCACTGTTTGGAGCTTGCGCTTTTCCTGTTCGGGAGTCGGATGTGGAGGCGGTTTTGGAGGCGTTGTAACGGGGAACTAACCTATTGAAGGTTAAAGGTTAAAGGCGCGCCGTTGGAACAGATGTGTTCCAGTCGAAACCTTTGACCTTTAACCTATTTTTTACAAATCAATATCCGCCTTTACGTTTGGTCTCGGGCGTGCCGGCAATCTTACCTGCCTGCTTTGCGGGGCCGGTGGGGAACTCATTGTAGAGCGCCTTGGTGTCCATCTTTGGGAGATCGGTCCAGACTTTCTTGAAGTGCTTGACCATGTTTCGTTCATTGGGCTGGTTGCCGTTGTTGTTGATGTACTCATCACGCAGGTAGTTGACGATATCCCAACCCTTCTCGGTCAGTTCAACACCCTCGGCAGCAGCGATGGCTTTGGCGACATCCTCGTTCCAGTCGGCTGTGTTGACCAGGTAACCGTGATCGTCGGCCTCGACGGTTGCACCATTAACTTCGTACGACATTGATTTCTCCTTCGTGTGCATTTGTGACGGATGATTTGCGTACACCCGCCAATCATGAAAATCATTAAAACGCTATATATTAAACAGACTTTTGGGGAACGAACAAGCCGAATCCGCGATTTCGGAGGGAACCGAGACCCTTCTCTTGTAACTTCACTGCGTCATCGAGGGGCAGACCGGCTACCATCAAGCTCCGTGTCGAAATCTCGCCTTCAGGTGTGGAGAAGGCAAAGCGCCTGCCGCTGAGTACTTTCTTGAAGCGCAGATTAAGGGCGTGCAGGCCTTCGACTGCAGCTGAAATGAACTGATCCTCATCGCCGTCCGTTTCATCCACGACGAAGCGGGAGTAGAGGGTGGTGGTCATGCCGAGCAGCCGGGGTGTGCCCTTGCCGATCTCCAGTAGATTGTCCGCTACCTCCAGTGTCTGTCCTGTGAGGGTCTCGGCGTCGGGGAGGCGGTGTTTGGGCAGGCGCAGGACAAGGCGGGTGCGGCGTGAGAGATAGAGGATATCAGCGGCATCCCGGGGGCGCTCCCAGCCATTGCCGGAGTCGGCGCCGTATATGAGGTGTAATCCTGCCAACGGCTCTTCTGCAAACCAGGGCAGTGCCTGATGTATCGCTGCAGCCAGCGGCCAGGCGTGGTCGACCGGCAGTGTCCGGCATTTTATCTGGTAGGCAAGGTCCATTACATCGTCGGGAACGATGTAGGCGGTTTCATCGATTTCTTCTTGCCAGTGCATGATGGATAACTCTTGAATTACTGATCCGCTGGGATCCTGTCTCTCAGTTCATCGCGATCGAACCACCAGCCGTTCTCGTTGACGATGTCCAGCACCTGGGCCAGTCGGGGTAAAAACTTGGACGGGTCATCCAGTTCCATGCGCTCCACCCAGAAGTCGAAGATCTCCTGCTCCTCGACCTGACTGTGGCGGCGGGCAACCTGGCCCATCAACTGGTTGGTGAAAAACTTCAATTCCTCCCTTTCCGGCCCCTCGGAGCGCATGTCGGCAATATAGCCGGCAGTGGCGGCAGCAACAGCCGCGCCATCGGAATTGTCCGGTGTTTCGTCGATGAGGTGTTGCAGCATGGCGACGCTAAGCCCAGGTTCGATGGGGAAGGTGACGCCGAGCCAGATGCCGTGGGCCAGCGCTCTGAGGGCTTCGTCATTGCCAGTCTGGTAGAGAATGTCGCAGGCTTCGACCGCCTGTAGCCACAGTCCGGCTGAGATGGCCTGGTCAAGTGTGGGGCGGGTTATCTCCCAGGCTTCGTCCAAACGGTCAAGATCGAGCATGATATAGCCGCTTTCAAGGAGGGGCTTGATGCGTTGCTCGACAGTGACGTCATTTGGAAGTGCGTTGATCTCTCCAAGCAGCTTTTTGAGTCGTTCCTCAAGCTGCTGGGTCGGTTTGACGGCATCATCTGAACATTCCGCATCACCGATGAAGGTTTCTGATTCGAGATATTTCACGGGTACTTCTCGTTGTGTGGCAAGTATTAGGGCCTGTCGGTGGGTATCTGCATAGTGTTAACCGGCCCTAGGTAAAGCTGGCTTCAAGTCGGTCTTCCCAGTTCTCCGGTGTGTCCGGATAGGGCGGCTTTACGTCAATGCGGAAAAACATCTCTCTTTTTGAGTGCTCTTTGACAACGGTCTGAAGCTGTTCAAAAGTTTCGAGGTCAGGATTCTGAATCATTACTTCACTTAAATAGAGCATTGTTTAGGCCACGTCGGGTCAAAATTGTTTCAGGGGTGAGATTATAACGAATTGGAGAGCGTAATTACATAGTAATTTACTCAACTATTCGTGAGGTATTTGGAGTCAACGGTCCAGGCTGTTGAATCAATCGTATTGTATTAATGGGGATATAGCTTAATTAGGATTTACGGTGCTTTATATGTCTGCGACTCAATTATATTTTCTTACTGATTGTAATTGTTAGGTATTTAGTGAGCTGATAGGTAAAAAATAGGGCGTGGAGCAAGTGGCAACTATCCCATATGGGATAGAAGAATGCCGCCCTCCTCCCCCATCGGAAGGATATGGTGCTGCATTAGGAACTCCTAAAATTGGCCGCCAGTAGGAGCAGGTCTTCACCTGCAACGGAATTGTATTGCAGGGGAAAGGGCTGTTCCTGCGCTCGGTGTTATGGCCGGGCTAACTAAAACAGGATATTAACCGGCCAAACACCCTACACAAACGACCATTGGGAGAAAGAGTGATGGCAAAACAGATGCATGACACCCCCATGCTTGATCAGCTGGAGAGCGGCCCCTGGCCGAGCTTTATCAGCGGTATCAAGCGCCTTGCGAAAGATAACGACATTGCAGTTGACTTGCTGGGTCAGCTGGAGACCTCCTACGAGACCAAGAAGGGTTACTGGAAGGGCGGCACCGTTGGTGTTGTCGGCTACGGTGGTGGTGTCATCCCCCGCTTTACCGAGCTGAAGAACGAGGACGGAACCCCCAAATTCCCTGACGCGGCTGAATTTCACACCATCCGCATCATGCCACCTCCAGGCTCTCACTTCGATACCAAGACACTGCGCAACATGTGCGATATCTGGGAGAAGTACGGCTCCGGCCTGATCTGCGGTATCGGCCAGTCCGGCGATATTATGTTCCAGGGTTGCTCCTCTGCGAACGTTCAGCCCTTCTTTAATGAAATCAATGAGATGGGCTTTGACATGGGTGGCGCGGGTCCCGCCGTGCGTACCTCCATGTCCTGCGTCGGTGCTGCCCGCTGTGAGCAGTCCAACTTCGACGAAGGGCGGGCAATGCGCACCCTGGTGAACAATGCGCTTGACGATCTGCATCGTCCGGCTCTGCCTTACAAGATGAAGTATAAGGTTTCCGGCTGCGCGAACGACTGCATGAATGCCATCCATCGTTCTGATTTCGCTGTCATCGGTACATGGCGCGACGACATGAAGGTTGACCAGGCTGAGGTCAAGGCTTTCGTGGAGAACAAAGGTCGCAAGTATGTGATCGACAATGTCATCACCCGCTGCCCGACCCAGGCGCTCTCACTGAACGACGACGATACCCTGGCTGTTGATAACGGCAACTGCGTGCGCTGCATGCACTGCCTGAACGTCATGAATAAGGCTCTCTCTCCGGGCGATGATGGTGGCGTTAGCGTCCTGATCGGCGGTAAGCGCACCCTGAAGATCGGTGATTTGATGGGTACCGTGATCGTGCCTTTCCACAAGATGGAAACCGATGAGGATTTTGAGTGGCTGGAAGAGCTGGGTACCGAAGTTCTGGACTTCTTTGCAGAGAACGCACTGGAGCACGAGCGTACCGGTGAGATGATCGAGCGTATCGGTCTGACCAACTTCCTGGAAGGTATCGGTATCGAGATCGATCCGAATATGATCGCCCAGCCTCGCACCAACCCTTATGTCCGTATGGACGAATGGGATGAAGAGGTGGCCAAGTGGGAAGAGCGAAAAGCTTAGCAAGCTGATGGAGCAAGTCACCGGATATTTTCCGGTGACTTGTCTCATGTCAACCACACATCAACGCTATTGCGTAGAATAGAATTCGATTTTTGAAATTTGGAGGTTAGCATGGCTGAAGCACCTCGCATGCCAGATGAGATAGGCGTACGTGATATACAGGAGTTCCTGCATCCTGTGATGAAGAAAAATTACGGCAACTGGAAGTATCATGATCGTCCGCGTCCTGGTGTTTTGCATCACGTGGCTCATAGTGGTGACGAGATCTGGACTGTCCGTGCGGCCACGTCCCGTCAGATGGACATCCATCAGATTCGCGAGTTGATGGATATCGCTGATGATTTTGCGGAAGGCTATGTCCGTTTTACCATTCGCTCCAACATGGAGTTCATGGTTAGCGAGGAATCCAAGGTTCAGCCGCTGATCGACGCATTGACAGCTCATGGCAACCCGATTGGTGGTACCGGTAACTCCGTCTCCACCGTATCCCATACCCAGGGTTGGTTGCACTGCGATATTCCAGGAACGGACGCGTCCGGTGCTGTTAAAGCGCTGATGGATGAGATCATCGATGAGTTCACCCATGAAGAGATGCCGAACCGGGTTCGTCTGACCTCTTCCTGTTGCCAGATCAACTGCGGTGGTCAGGGTGATATCGCGATCAACATTCAGCACACCAAGCCGCCGAAGATTGATCACTCCCAGGTAGGTAACGTCTGTGAACGTCCTACAGTTGTGGCGCGTTGCCCGGTAGCGGCTATTCGTCCTGCAATGGTTAACGGCAAACCTTCTCTCGAAGTTGATGAGAAGAAGTGTATCTGCTGCGGTGCATGCTTTCCGCCATGTCCTCCGATGCAGATCAACGATCCGGAGCACTCCAATTTTGCAGTCTGGGTTGGTGGCAAACACTCCAACGCGCGTTCCAAACCTACCTTCCACAAGTTGGTTGCGTCTGGTATTCCGAACAATCCTCCGCGCTGGCCTGAGGTCTCCAAGATCGTCAAGCAGATTCTGGCTGCCTACAAGGCAGACGCAAAAGACTACGAGCGTATCGGCGAGTGGGCTGATCGTATCGGATGGCCGAGCTTCTTCGAGAAGACCGGATTGCCTTTCACCAAGTATCATATCGATAACTGGCGTGGCGGTCGTGCCAACCTGAACGCTTCTGCTCATATCCGCTTCTGATTCGGATCGAAGCTCAAGACTTTCAACAGAAAGGTTATAACTGATGAAATTTGCGATTCAGGTAAACGAAGGGCCCTATCAGCATCAAGCGACTGATTCGGCCTACCAGTTCGCCAAAGCCGCGTTGGATGCAGGGCACGAGATTATGCGTGTCTTCTTCTATCACGATGGCGTGAACAACGGCACCAACCTCACCACTCCTCCCCAGGATGACCGAAATATCGTCAACCGCTGGTCAGAACTGGGTAAGGCACACGATCTCGATATGGTTGTCTGTGTGGCAGCCGCACAACGTCGCGGTATCGTGGACGAGGGCGAGATGCAGCGTAACGGTAAAGATGCCCAGAATATCGCTGACGGATTCCGGATCTCCGGTCTTGGTCAGTTGATCGAGGCGGGTATACAGTCCGAACGTCTCATGGTTTTTGGTGATTGAGTATAGAGGTTGAACGATGTCTGAAACTATCAAGAAATTCATGTATCTCAACCGCCGTGCCCCCTATGGCACTATCTATGCGTGGGAGTCACTGGAGGTTGTGCTGATCGGTGCTGCATTCGATCAGGATGTCAGTCTGGCGTTTATCGGAGATGGGGTCTATCAGCTGCTCGAAGGTCAGGATACCTCTGAGTCCGATATGAAGAACTTCTCCACCACTTACAAGGCGCTGGGTGATTATGATGTTACCAAGCTCTATGTGGAGAAAGAGTCTCTGGAAGAGCGGGGTCTGACCCTTGATGACCTGATGCCTCTCACCTGGGAAGACGAAGATGACGATTGGGCAGAGAAGGATTCCATCCGTCTCGTCAGTCGCGCTGAATTGGCGGACGTTCTGGATGACCAGGATATTATCTATAGCTTCTAAAGGCGGAGAGATCATATGAGTACTTTGCATACAGTTAACAAATCCCCCTTTGAGAAGAACTCACTGGCAGATTGCCTGGGTTATGCAAAAGAGGGTAGCGCCGTTCTGATGTATGAAGACGGTGTTTATGGGGCAATGAAGGGTAGCACCGTTGCTGAGAAGGTGGCTGCAGCAACGGGTGTCAAGTTTTATGCCCTTGGCCCTGACCTGAAGGCCCGCGGCATCTCGCAAGAGAAGCTTGCTGAAGGCATTGAAGTTGTGGATTACGCGGGTTTTGTCAGCCTGGCTGTCGAAAACGATAAAGTTTCGGCCTGGGTTTGATAAATCCCAACTGAATAATTTAACTCTAATTGGAGAAATACTATGGCTATCGAAGCCAACGGTAAAGTTTTTGAGACTGACGAAGAGGGTTACCTGGTAACTCTGGCTGATTGGGAGCCCGTAGTTGCAGAAGAGATGGCGAAGGAAGATGACCTTGAGCTGACTGATGAGCACTGGGATATCATCAACTTCCTGCGTGAATACTACGAAGAGTATCAGATTGCTCCTGCTGTCCGCGTTCTGACCAAGGCTGTTGGTAAGAAACTGGGTAAAGAGAAGGGTAACAGCAAGTACCTGTACGGCCTGTTCCCTTACGGCCCTGGTAAGCAGGCTTGCCGCTTTGCCGGTCTGCCCAAGCCTACTGGTTGCATCTAAGCAGTAGCTGAAGCCCGGGAGGAGTTTTTTCCTCCCGGTCATTTAATCCTTCAGAGGAACGCAGGAACATGTCAACTGTCTACGCGTTACTGTTTATCGTAGCGACCATCGTTCTGGTACTTGGTCTGGCACGGAAAATCGTGCAGTACGCCAAGACACCTGCACCACTAAAGATTCCCACTACCCCGGCTCCCGTGACTCAGGCCGGTGTGGTAATGCGTATGTTCCGTGAAGTGGTTTTCTTTGAAAGCCTTTTCAAAAGCACCAAGTGGACCTGGATCTTTTCCTGGATGTTCCACATGGGGTTGTTTGTGGTGTTGGCGCGGCATGTCCGTTATTTTGTCGATCCCGTTCCGCTTCCGATTGCACTGATCCAGCCTTTTGGCATCTATGCAGGATTTGCCATGGTTGCCGGACTCGGCGGTCTCTTCCTGCGTCGTATTTTCGTTGATCGTGTACGTTATATTTCAGCACCTTCAGATTACCTGATGTTGCTACTGCTCATCTTCATCGGCTTTAGCGGCCTGATGATGACATTCCTCATCCACACTGACGTCGTTATGGTCAAGCAGTTCTTCGATGGACTGTTTACCTTCAGTGGTGGTGAACTGCCGATGGATTTTGCGCTGATCATGCATCTGACACTTGTTGTTGTGCTGATGATCATTTTGCCCTTCAGCAAATTGCTGCATATCCCTGGCATATTCTTCAGCCCATCCAGAAACCAGGTCGATAATCCACGCGAGAAACGACACTTGGCTCCTTGGGCGAAAAAACTTGAAGAATCCTAAGTATATCAACTTGGCCTAAGAGGGCTGCAGATGGCTAAGGCGAAATTTGAAACACCGGAACTTTCAGAATATGTTGATGTTCCGAATATCGAAGAAGGGGCTATGGCGCACTCCACGTGCTTTGTGGCCAAACCTGAGCACCAGGAACCACTGAACTTTCCAGGTGAGAGGGTGGAGGATTGGCATGATAAGGCCATCGAGAAGATGGGCGATCTGCTTAGTCGCTACCGCTCGTTCCGGGTCTACCTGGACTCCTGTGTAAAATGTGGTTCCTGCACGGACAAGTGCCACTACTTCCTGGGTACCAAGGATCCCAAGAACATGCCTGTCGGGCGTCAGGATCTGCTGCGCAAGGTCTACCGTCGCTACTTTACCTTTGCAGGTAAATACTTTCCGAAACTGGTTGGTGCGGAAGATCTGACGGAAGAGGTGCTCGACGACTGGTATAGCTATTTCCATCAGTGCTCACAGTGCCGCCGTTGCTCGGTCTTCTGCCCTTACGGTATCGATACCGCAGAAATCTCCATGGCTGCCCGTGAGATCCTGGCGAGCGTGGGTATTGGACAGAAATACTGTAACGAGATCATCGCGAAGGTATACAAAATCGGCAATAATTTGGGTCTGCCGGGCCGCGCATTGGCCGATACCCTCGAGGGCCTTGAAGAGGATGTTTACGACGAGGACGGAGTCGCGGTCAAATTTCCCCTGGATGTCAAGGGCGCGGATATCCTGCTGGTTACCCCCTCTGCCGACTTCTTCGCAGAGCCCCATGTAGACGGCCTGATCGGTTACGGAAAGGTATTTCACGAAGCGGGCGTTAACTGGACCCTGAGTACCACGGCGTCAGAGGCGGCCAACTTCGGTATGTTTATCGGTTCCTACGAAAACATGCGACGTATCTCCCTGCGGGTACGTGAGGCCGCACTGGAACTGGGTGTCAAACGCATCGTGTTTGGCGAGTGCGGACATGCCTGGCGCGTGGCTTATAGCTTCCTGAACACCTTGGCTGGCCCATTCGACTTTCTGGATCCTGACTACCCGGTGCCGCAGCATATCTGCGAATTTACCTGGAATGAGATCCAGCAGGGTACCCTGGAGCTGGATAAATCCGAGAACGATGACAAGACGCTCACGTTCCACGACTCCTGCAATGTGGCGCGTGCCACCCGCATGGGGGACACCCCGGGTGGCCAGTTCGATATTCCACGTAATGTCATCAAGGCGGTTTGCAACAATTTCCATGACATGGAGTGGGATACGATCCATGAACGGACCTTCTGCTGCGGTGGTGGTGGTGGTCTGCTGACTGATGACCTGATGGAAATTCGGGTCAAGGGCGCACTGCCCCGCATGACTGCGCTTCAGAACGTCATGAACGAGAAAGGTGTTACTCACATGGCGGCTATATGCGCCATCTGTAAGAGCCAGTTTACCAAGGTTCTGCCCTACTATGGCATGGACATGTATCAGATTGTCAGTGTTCACCAGTTGGTAAGCGATGCCATCGTGCTGAACAGAAAAACGCCGCCGGAAGAGGCTCCCGGTTATGGCGAAGATGACGACGATTAAGGTTTAGACTAGCGGTTAAATATTCACCGGTAAGTTGTGATGCTGACCGGCGATTCAAAAAATTAGATATAGGTTAAGGAGACAAAAATGGCTACTCCTAGTGAAGAGATGAAAAAAGATATCACCTGGCGTCGGTATGAAGAGGGTGACGATCAGTGGGATGACTGGACAGATATGATCTTTGTTCAGGATACCTCCCATAAGTGTCCTACCTATATCCACCGCACACCACCGTGCCAGGGCAGCTGCCCTTCCGGACACGATATCAGAGGCTGGTTGGCGATTGCTCGCGAACAGGAGAAGCCGGTAGAGGGTGAAGAGTGGCAACAGTACGCATTCGAACGTGCCACCGGCTCCAATCCTTTTCCGTCAATGATGGGACGTGTCTGCCCCGCCCCATGTCAGGATGGTTGCAATCGTAACGAGGTTGAAGACTTCGTCGGCATCAACTCTGTTGAGCAGTTCATCGGCGACAACGCCATCGAGCAGGGTTACTCGTTTACCGCAGGTGAAGATACCGGTAAGAAGGTAGCGGTCATCGGTGGTGGTCCTGCCGGTATGGCGGCAGCCTTCCAGCTGCGCCGCCTGGGCCATGCCGTCACCCTGTTCGACGAGAACAAAGAGCTCGGCGGCATGATGCGCTATGGTATTCCCGGCTATCGTATTCCCCGTGACAAGCTGGGCGCTGAACTTCAGCGTATTGTCGACATGGGTGTTGAATTGCGCATGGAGACACGTGTTGGTAAAGACGTGGCGGTTGCGGATGTCGAGAAAGAATATGATGCGCTTCTCTGGGCACTGGGATGTCAGAGTGGCCGGGGCCTGCCTATTCCCGGTTGGGACGATACACCCAACTGCGTTAGCGGTGTTGCTTTTCTGAAAGCCTTTAACGAAGGCCGCATGAAAGTGACCGCCGACAAGGTGATCTGTATCGGTGGTGGTGATACCTCTATCGACGTGGTGTCTGTTGCCCGCCGTCTTGGTCACATCGAACATACCAATCCTACTGACCGCCCTGAGCTGGTTGTGAAGGATGGTTTCGTGGCTCACGATGCCGCAAGTGCCGCTGCAGCGCAGGGTTCTGATGTAACTCTGACTTCTCTCTTCCTTAAACCTGAGATGATGGCCGCAGAACACGAGATCAGTGATGCGACGACAGAGGGTGTTACCATCCTCGACGGCGTGATGCCCCTGGAAGTCATCAAGGGTGAAGACGGCCGGGCAAAGGCGCTGAGAGTGTGCGACTGTACCATGGATGGCATGACGCCCATCCCCACAGAGGGCACCGAGCGTGTTCTCGAAGCGGATCTCGTCGTTGCAGCGATTGGTCAGGGTGGTGACATGACTGGCCTTGAGGATTTCGATAATGGTCGTGGTCTCATAGACTCCGACAAGCTTTATCAGATACCAGGGAAGCCGGGTCACTTCGTGGCAGGCGACATCATCCGCCCGCATCTACTGACGACTGCGATTGGTCAGGCCTCCATCGCCTCCGAAAGTATTGATCACTTCCTCAAGCACGAACAACAGGGCAAGCGTCCGAAGGTCGATGTTCACCATTTCAGCCTCCTGGAGAAGCTGAAAGAGGCTCACATGGAACCCGAGCACTTCGACAGAACCGAAAGTGACCTGCGCGGCACCAATTCTGCCAAGTATGCAGTGCATAACTTTGAGGATCGTTCCAAGCACGAGATCATCCCCGCCGATCAACTCTTTCTGGGTCACTTCGCGCCGACGCCCCGCAATATTCGTAGTGAGGAAGTTCCCAGTTCGGACGACGTGCTTGGCCACTTCAAAGAGCGTCTGATTCCTCTGAATTCGGAACAGGTTCAGGCTGAGGCGAAGCGTTGCATGAGTTGCGGAATGTGCTTCGAGTGTGACAACTGCGTGATTTTCTGTCCCCAGGATGCGGTCTTCCGTGTCAAACGTGGCGAATCAACCACCGGTCGTTATGTAGATACCGACTATTCCAAGTGCATTGGCTGCCACGTTTGCACCGATGTCTGTCCTACAGGCTACATTCAGATGGGTCTCGGCGAATAAATAGGAGCTGTGATGCGAAGTTCTTTCAACAGCATCAGGCGTTTCACCTACCTGTTGGCAGGTGCTGCTTTTGCAGTGACCAGCCTGCAGGTTACAGGTGATACCGCCGTAATCAAGGGCTCGAAGGCGGCTTCGATGGAGAGTTGTGTGGCGGAGACGAGTGATATTCGTCGAAACCACATGGATTACCTCAAGCACCAGCGGGTTGAGACCGTGCGTGGCGGTATTCGTGGAGCTAAGTACAGCCTTATTGACTGTGTTGAATGCCATGCATCCAAAGATAATGATGGCAATGCGGTTCCGGTGAATGATGAAGGCCAGTTCTGCCAGGCTTGTCATGGTTACATGGCCGTGAGTCCTGCCTGCTTTCAGTGTCATCGCACGACACCTGTGCAGGGCAAGGACTCCCTTGGCGCAGTAGACCTTGAACAGATGAAGTTCCAGAGCCTCAACGCCTCATCGTTGAAAGAGTGGCATCCTGTTATCCATGCCGGCAGCGAGTCTGCCAGGTAATATGCGGAGAGACTGATCGTGAGTGTTAAAAATGACCAGCCGGATATGAATCGCCGCAAATTTGTCGGAACGACAGTTGCAGCGGCGGGAGCGGTTGTTGTCGCTCCTGGTGTACTTCTGCATACAGTGGCCGGCGCTGATCCTGAATCCCAAGGTGCGTCCGCCAAGCATCGTTGGGGGATGTTGATCGATGCGAATAAATGCGCAGAGGGCTGCAGTGCCTGTGTCGACGCCTGCAACAGTGAACACGGTTTGACCGGGCATGATCGACCGGCGACGGATGCCCAGTGGATTCGAACCGTCAAACTGAAGGATCTCAATACCGGGCATATCAACCGCTTGGTAATGATGTGTCAGCACTGTGAACATCCACCTTGTGTCGATGTCTGTCCAACGGGCGCCTCTTTCAAGCGCACAGATGGCATTGTGTTGGTCGACCGTCATATCTGTATCGGCTGCCGCTACTGCATGATGGCTTGTCCCTATAAGGCACGTTCTTTCGTGCATGAAGACCTCAAGGATCAATCCGTCAATGCTCCTCGAGGTAAGGGGTGTGTTGAGGGCTGCACGATGTGCGTACACCGTATTGATCGTGGAGAGACAATGACTGCCTGTCAGGAAGCCTGTCATAAGGATGGACATGGCGCGATTCTCTTTGGCGACCTGAAAGATCCCGATAGCGAAATCAGTCAGGCACTTAAATCACAGAATAGTCGGCAGATTCGCGCTGATCTCAAACTGAATACCGGTGTTCGGTATTCGAATCTGTGATAGCAGAGGGCGTATAGAACATGAGTAAGATGTATTATCGTGAGCTCTACTGCGGAACACCAGTCCGCTTTTGGGCTGGGTTGGCATTGCTCGGTACGATTGTAGCAATCGCATTGGGGGCAGCCTTCTACATGGAGCATAATGGTCACTGGGTGACCGGGATGTCCAACCAGATTGTTTGGGGATTACCGCATGTCTTTGCAATCTTCCTGATTGTTGCTGCGTCTGGCGCTTTGAATGTGGCGTCGATTGGCTCAGTATTCGGCGGGCCGATGTACAAGCCCCTCGGACGTTTTTCAAGTCTGCTGGCGATTGGTTTACTGGCAGGGGGCTTGGTAGTGCTGTTGCTGGATCTGGGGCGTCCCGACCGTCTGATCATTGCCATGACCTACTATAATTTCAAGTCGATCTTCGCCTGGAATATTATTCTCTATTCAGGTTTCTTTGCTATCGTGGGCCTCTATCTTTGGGCCATGATGGACAGAAAGGCCAACCGCTACTACCGTCCGATTGGTTTCGCTGCTTTCTTCTGGCGACTTGCACTGACTACCGGTACCGGTTCCATCTTTGGTTTTCTGGTCGCCCGCGAGGCATATGATGCTGCGATCATGGCGCCGATGTTCATTATCATGTCCTTTAGTTATGGCTTGGCATTCTTCATCATCACGCTGATTGCAGCCTATATGTGGGGTGATCGTGAATTGGGTGATCTGCGCTTGGCGCGCTTGAAAAATCTGCTGGGTGTGTTTGTCGGTGCGGTACTCTTCTTTGCACTGGCCTATCACCTCACCAACCTGTATGTGACTCAGCACCATGGCGTGGAGAGTTTTATTCTGCTCAATGGCGGGGTGTATACCGCAATGTTCTGGATTGGTCAGGTGTTGATTGGCGGTGTTATTCCACTGTTCCTGATCTACTCTCCGGCGTTTGATAAAGCACGCTGGGCTATTGCTGCAGCTTCAGTGATGGTGTTGATCGGTGGTTTCTTCCAGATCTATGTGATCGTAATAGGTGGACAGGCCTTCCCGATGCCAATTTTCCCGGGTAAGGAAGTGCTTGAGAGCAGCTTTTATGATGGAACCGTGAGCGCCTATGCGCCCAGCCTTCCGGAAATGCTGCTTGGCATTGGTGGCATCGCCATCGCCATGACGATGGTTGCTGTCGGTGCCCGTATGTTCAAGGTGTTCCCTGAATCCCTGGAAGATCCAGGGGAGAGTGCCTGATTTACAGCTTGTAATCTGGCTGTAAGACAATAAGAATACCCACCGTCAGCATGTGCTGACGGTGGGTATTTTTTTGCACGAAAGAAAAAGCCTGTGGCCTCTATCTATATCTCTGCTGCGCATAAGTCCTCCGGGAAGACCACCCTCTCTATTGGATTGGGGCGTGCCCTTGCCCATCGCGGCCTGACGGTCCAGCCCTTCAAAAAAGGCCCCGACTACATTGACCCGCTATGGTTGCACTCGGCAACCGGGCGTGGCTGCTACAATCTCGATTTCTACACCATGCATCGGGAAGAGATCGAAGCGCTCTATCGCCGTCGAATGCAGGGGGCAGATATTGGCCTCATCGAGGGTAACAAGGGACTTTACGATGGCTTGGATATTGAAGGCAGCAACAGCAATGCCGCTCTGGCAGCCCTGCTGAATGTTCCTGTTGTTCTGGTTATCAATACAAAGGGCATGACCCGCGGAATTGCTCCGCTGCTTTTGGGATACCAGGCTTTTGATCACAACATCTCTATCTCAGGTGTCATCCTCAATCAAGTCGGTGGCAGCCGCCACGAATCGAAGCTGGTAAATGTCGTAGAGCACTATACTGACATTCCCGTGTTGGGGGCTGTCGCCAATGATCCGTCACTGGGAATTGATGAGCGGCATTTGGGATTGGTGCCGAATAATGAGCGCTCGCAGGCAGAAGAGGTTATCGACTATCTGGCAAAGACGGTAACCGACTGTGTCGATCTCGACAGGTTGATAGAGATTGCAGGAGAAGCCCGAAGTGTTCCCCGTTTGGCTGCTGTGGAGGAGACTTTACGTCAAGATGGCGCATTGCGAATAGGTTACCCGAAAGATATGGCCTTTGGGTTCTACTATCCCGATGACCTGGAGGCTTTACAGCATCATGGGGCTGAACTGGTTCCTTTCGACGCCCTGAACGATGAACGACTGCCAGAGGTCGATGGGCTCTTTATCGGTGGGGGATTTCCCGAGACCTCGATGGATAAACTTGAGGCAAATGTTTCGATCCGAGGGGCAATCAGAGACTATATCGAACAGGGTGGGGTGGTTTACGCAGAATGTGGAGGGTTGATGTACCTTTGCAGAAGCCTGACCTGGCAAGGCAAAAAATGTAGAATGGTCGGTATAATTCCTGCTGATGCGGTCATGCATGAAAGACCACAGGGTCGGGGTTACGTTCGTCTCACGGAATCAGGCAACTCTCGCTGGGGAGAAGTCGCCGAAAAAGATGGCGATGGCATCATCAATGCTCATGAGTTCCACTACTCGGCTCTCGAGGGATTGGATGCTGAAAGTAGCGATTTTGCTTATGAAGTGATCCGAGGCACAGGAATCGACAGCAGGCATGATGGTTATATCTACAAAAACCTGCTCGCCAACTACACGCACATGCGAAATGTGGGTGGATGTCACTGGGTAGAGCGCTTTTTGTCGCATGTCAGGGCGATGAAAGCACTGGAAATGGGAAATCAAGGTAGTAATAACGATGTTTAAATTGACCAAAAGGGCAGCTAAACAGATTGCCCAAGCAGCAGAGCAGGGCGGAACAGAGGGTATGGTGCTGCGTTTTGCAACCCGTATGAAGGAAGATGGGGCGTTTGACTATCTGATGGGATTCGACGAGGTGAAGGATGATGATATAACCTTTGTCTCAGAAGGCATCGACTTGGTTATGGAACCCGAATATGTTCCGATGCTAAATGAGACGACCATGGATTACGTGGAGACGGAAGATGGCGAGAAA
This sequence comes from Sedimenticolaceae bacterium, assembly GCA_963691905.1. Lineage (GTDB taxonomy): Bacteria > Pseudomonadota > Gammaproteobacteria > Chromatiales > Chromatiaceae > QGON01. The sequence goes on along the minus strand of OY829894.1, from coordinate 1,836,404 downwards.
CAATTCATCTTCATCAATCCAAAAGACGCCAATTACGTTCCTCCTGTAGCTGAGAACACCGATCAAGGGGAGTGATTCTCCACTCATCGAGTAGCGGTACTGCCTAGACCAAAACAGCCTGTCCCCTTTAACAGGATAAAAGCACTCAACCACTCCCGGAGCCACCTTCTGATGGATCTATCCAATGAAGACGCGCTGCGTCTGAATGTGCTGCTTGCCACTAAACCCCGCGCCATCAGAATCAATGAGTCTTCAATGACGCTTTACGGTCTCTCCGACAAGGGTGAGGCCAGGATTCAGCTCAATCCCAACTGCCGTGACGACCAATATCTTGGTCGGGTGCGGGAACTCCTGTCCGGTCATGCGACGGGATCACCCGGTGGCTACCCGCTTTTTCTCAAACGCTGGACCCGGATGGGTCAGACCCGGGGTGAAAATCTTGAACAACTGCTCCTGCTTGGAGAACCGGAAGCGGTTGTCGCCGTCACCTGTGCCAGTGGACTGACGGATGAGCTGGCACGCTTGGCTTGGTGGTCCGGACAGGAGCCGGAAAATGCTCGGCGTATGTTGGCTAATCCGGCCGTGGTTGCCGGAGAGATGGGTGCCGAATTGGCGGAGTTTCTGATCGAATACCTCCCCTTTGAGACTGAACCGGAAATAATGGTGGAAAGCCTGAAGCTCGTACTTCAACCGGGATTGGTTTCGGATGAAGTCAGACAGAAGTTATGGAAACGTTGTAGTCGCAAAACTGTCTACTATCTCGGATTTCTTGCCAGCATACCGGACCAGTTGCCGGACCAGCTGCTACCGCGTGGAGACAGGGATAGCCATGCAGGCACGCTCGCAGCGCTTTCAGAGGCTGGAAACCCTTATGCGGCAATAGTGTTGAAGATACTCTCTGCCCCGGGCCAAAGTTTTATCGATACAGTCGGGCGGGTGATGGTCAAACCTGCTAATCAGGATGTGGTTACCCTGCTGCTTGATGTCCTGCGAGACTATTTCGCGCCACTGAGGCCTGAAGGAAACCCTGATCTGACCCTTGAAGCGCTGGAAGAGGAAGCGGAACAGCTGCTTGCCGGAAAGGCCGCTTGTCACGCTTTTGAGCGTTGCCTGGATGCTGTGCCTGAGTTGGCGGGAGAGTTAAAGGCGATGCGTATTTTTTCCGGCATGGGGTATGGCGTCGTGCGTCCTGTATTCAGTCATTCTGACGCGATCGGCTCTCTGATGCGCCGTAAGTTGGAACCGGTATTGACACCATTGATGGCATATCTAAACGTGCTGAAGGGGACGGGAAGCTAAAGTGGCAGGCCCGATCCGCTACGCTTGATCGAGCCTAGGTCTTGAAGAGTTACATTATTTATTGGGTTTTGATCGCTGGCGCCCTCGATAGGCGGCAACCTGCTGGATGATGGGTTGGAACGGCAATTCATCCAATGAATTGAATTTTTCGATGGCGCTGTTGACCAGTGTGAATATGTCGCCGACGGGTTCAGGAATAGGCTCTTGCGGATAGATCTCGGAAAACAGTCCTCGTACTCCACCGACCTGCAGGCGCATCGCCTGGCCATGAGGCAGTGTTGCGTTCCTGTCATTGGATTTCAGTGCAAAGCGGGCGTGATGCCGGAGCAGTTCGAGCAGTTCCATGCACTGGGCCTGTCCCTGGTCTGATTCGCAATGCACCCCGATACGCTCCGCCAGGTAGAATCGCTTTGACTCACCGCAGCTGCATTTATCGTTCAGAATGCTCCGCTCGAAGGGGCAGTAACGGTCGTTGATCTCCCGGTATGTGCGATGGTATGCATCCTGGTCCATGACAGATTCAGCTAACCTTGTTGGTGAAGCGATGGATCATACGGCGATCTTTCTTGTTCATTTTTCCACGAACGGGCCGAGGTTCCATGGCGCGCTGCAAGCGCTGCTCTTCGGTAATCTTCTGTCGCAGCTGTTCACTCTCTGCCGACTCTTCGTAGAATTCAAGTGCCTCCCTGGCAGGACGTCGTTTTGAGGCCAGTACCCGTACCTCCACATCCCATTCAAGTGAGCCTTTATGGATCTGCAGATGTGAACCGACCTTGAGCTCACGGCCAGGTTTTGTGCGCTGGCCGTTGAGATGAACTTTGCCGCCATTGATTGCTTCGCAGGCGAGTTGACGAGTCTTGAAAAAGCGAGCAGCCCACAGCCACTTGTCGAGTCGGACCTTGCCTGCCGTTTCATTCATGCGGATCAGCTTTCCGCCAGACCGAGTAGTTCGTCCAGGCGACCAGCCATTTCAAGGGCGGCCATATCGTCATAACCGCCGACATGGTACTCGTCGATGAAGATCTGCGGCACTGTGTTGCGCCGACTGCGTTGCATCATGACCTGCATCGCTTCGTGGTCGGTATCGATGCGGATCTCCTCGTAGTCCACCAGCTTGTTTTTCAGCATGAACTTGGCGCGTACGCAATAGGGGCAGACCGCCGTGGTATACATCACCACTTTAGGCATGGGGTAAATTCCTCTTGGTAATAAATGATCAGCATGGCTCCGGACCCTGGTAAGAGGGCTGCGGGGCAGAGATGATTTTCAGAAGTTGTTATGTAACTCTTTGAGTCTTCAGTAAATCATGGAAAAAATCGGTTTCGTTTAATACCTCAATCTTAACAGCCACATCGTCAGAGTTCCACGAACACCATGACACGAGAATGGTTTTATGTGGAAGTACAGAAGAACTTTACCGGCGGTGGATTTTAAGATTCTCCGGTTTGGCTATAACATGGAGCGCCTTGAACGTTTTCCGGGACTACACATGCGCTCCGATACCCCTGTTACCATCCACTTGAAGGACTATTTGCCACCGGCTTACCTGGTGGATCAGGTCGACCTGAATTTAGATCTCCACGAGGACTACGCTCGTGTTGAGAGCCGTCTGAAGGTACGGCGTAACCCAGCCTATGTAGGCGACGAGCGCACCTTCCTGTTGAATGGCGAGCTGCTCGAGCTGGAATCCGTGCAGCTCGATGAGGCTGTGCTGGGAGTTGATGCCTACCGGCTGGATGACACATCCCTGACTATCGATCATCCACCTGAACAGTTTGAACTGAAAACACGGGTGTTGATACGCCCCCAGGAGAATACGGCCCTGGAAGGGCTCTATCGCTCCGGTGGCATGTTCTGTACGCAATGCGAGGCCGAAGGGTTTCGCCGCATCACCTATTTTCCTGACCGGCCCGATGTCATGGCCCGCTTCAGCACCACCATCAGCGCAGACAGAAAGCGCTATCCAGTACTGCTCTCCAACGGCAACCGGGTTCAGGAAGAGGAACTTGATCAGGGTCGCCACCGGGTTCGCTGGGAAGACCCCTTTCCCAAGCCCTGTTATCTCTTTGCCCTGGTGGCGGGGGATCTGCGCTTTATTCAAGACAGCTATACCACCATTTCGGGACGCGAGGTGGATCTGCGTATCTACGTGGAACCGGAAAATATCAAGAAGTGCGATCACGCCATGCAATCCCTGAAGCACGCCATGGCCTGGGATGAGCAGCACTATGGTCGTGAGTATGATCTGGACATCTACATGATCGTGGCGGTCAACGATTTCAACATGGGGGCGATGGAGAACAAAGGCCTCAATGTCTTCAACTCCAAGTTCGTGCTGGCCCGCCCAGACAGTGCCACCGATCGTGATTTTCAGGGTATTGAAGGGGTTATCGCCCACGAATATTTCCATAACTGGACCGGTAATCGCATCACCTGTCGAGATTGGTTTCAGCTTAGTCTGAAAGAGGGGTTGACGGTGTTTCGGGATCAGGAGTTCTCGGCAGATATGGGTTCCCGGGGCGTCAAGCGCATCGCCGACGTGCGGTTGCTGCGCGCCCACCAGTTTGCCGAGGATGCCGGACCCATGGCCCATCCGATCCGTCCCGATGCCTATATGGAGATCAACAACTTCTACACCGTGACTGTCTATGAGAAGGGTGCGGAAGTGGTGCGCATGCAGCACAATCTGCTGGGCGAAGCCGGCTACCGCAAGGCCACCGACCTCTATTTTGAACGACATGACGGCCAGGCGGTCACCACTGAGGATTTTGTACGATGTATGGAGGATGCCGGCGGACGGGATCTCTCTCAATTCAAACATTGGTACAGTCTTGCCGGTACCCCCGGACTGCAGGTGAAGGCGGATTACGATGCCTCAGCACAAGTCTACAGTCTGCAGGTCACCCAGCACTGCCCCGACACTAGTGGACAGAAGAACAAACCACCGTTTCACATCCCTCTGGCCATGGGACTACTCAATGAGACGGGAGAGGATATTCCGCTGCAGTTGAAGGGCGAGGCGGCGCCAGGTGGAGGGACACGCGTCGTTGAGTTGCGCCAGGCGGTGGAGACTTTTCATTTCGTCAATGTGCCGTCCAGACCGGTGCCTTCACTGCTGCGGGGACTCTCTGCACCGGTGAAGATCGATTATGGTTACAGCGATGCGGAACTGACGTTCCTGATGGCCCACGACAACGATGACTTCAACCGTTGGGATGCCGCCCAGACACTGGCCCAGCGCATCATTCTGCAACTGCTGGATGCGCATCGGGCGGGGGATCGGCTGGAGGTGCCGCAAGGATTTATTGATGCCTTTCATAAGGCGCTGACCGACCAGCAGGCAGACAAGGCGTTGCTGGCCGAGGTGCTGCTTCTCCCATCCGAATCCCAGTTGGGAGACCAGATGGCGGAGGTGGATGTCGATGGAATTCACATAGCGCGGGAGGCGGTGAAGCGACAACTTGCCGTGGCGCTGAAAACCTCACTGCTTGAGGTCTACCATGCCAATACAGAGACGGGCGCCTACACTATCGACTCTGCCGCCATCGCCCGGCGCAGCCTGAAGAATGTCTGCCTCGGGTATCTCATGCTGCTCGATGAGCAGGTTATCCGTGACCTCTGCATGACCCAGTTTGAAGCGTCGCACAACATGACCGATGTCATAGCGGCGCTCTCTACGCTGGCCAATACCGACTCACCGGAGAGAGAGGTCGTACTTGCGACATTCGAGAACCGCTGGCAGGACGATGCGCTGGTGATGGATAAATGGTTCACTGTACAGGCGCTTTCCCGATTACCCGCCACACTGGATGTGGTGGAAGGGTTGATGAAGCATCCGGCCTTCTCCATGCAGAATCCCAACAAGGTGCGCAGTCTGATCGGCGCCTTTTGCAGCGGCAATATCACCGGGTTTCATGCAGTGGATGGCTCCGGCTACCGTTTTCTGACCGACAGGGTTCTGGAACTGGACCGGCTCAACCCCCAGGTTGCGGCCCGCATGATGCGCATCATGACCCGCTGGCAGCGTTATGACGAGGTGCGTCAGACCTTGATGAAGCGCGAATTTCGACGGGTGCTCTCAACGCCCGATATCTCACGGGACCTCTTCGAGATCGCCTCCAAGAGTCTGGAGGTCAAGTGAACAGGGCGCTGCTGATTGTGGCGCACGGCAGTCGCCGGGAGGCCTCCAACGAAGAGATCCGGCGGCTGACGGAGCGGGTGAGAGCAGAGGCGGGGAATAGTTATCATTCTGTGATTTGTGCTTTCCTGGAACTTACCGATCCCTCCATTCCAGCAGGGATCGAGCAGTGCATTACAGAGGGTGCGGAAGAGGTGGTCGTGCTGCCCTATTTTCTCTCTGCAGGCCGGCATGTGAGCCTCGATATTCCACAGGAAGTGGAGGCTACCCAACGTAAACATCCCAAGGTCAGGGTCCGGATTGCCCCCTATCTGGGCGGTGCCGATGGGATATCCGCTATGTTGCTTGACTGCGCGGGAGAGGATAGGGGATGACAACTCAAAAAGGCAAAAAAGGCAAAAAGGGGACAGATTTATTTTCAATTTCCCATAAATACATCTGTCTCCTTGCCCCTGCCTTTTCAGGTGCTAAAATCCCTGCTGTTATCTGGCTTGGAGTAAGCTTTCGGCTGAACTTGATTTCATAGACACGGACTGTAAATAGTAATAATGAAAATTACCCCGCTGCTGTTGAGCCTGATCTTCAGCCCCCTGTTGCTCTCCTGTGGAACAGAGACCGAACCTGTTGTGCCGCCGGAAATTCTCCGTCCTGTTCGCACCCTGGAGGTCGAACCCACCGTCACCAAGGCCACCCGCGAATTTCCTGCCGTGGTGGACGCCGCCCGTAGCGCCAATCTCAGTTTCCGCGTTACAGGCATCATCAATGAGATGCCGGTCAAGGAGGGTGAGAAGGTCAAAAAGGGCGAGGTCATTGCCAAGCTGGATCAGACCGATGCCCGGATCGAGCTGAAATCCAGCCTGGCCAGTTATGAGACCGCCCGATCCAATTTCCAGCGCGGCAAGAAACTCGTCGGCCCCGGCCATATCTCCCAATCCGATTTTGACAAGCTCAACGCACAGTACGTCACCGCAGAGGCCCAGTTGGAGGGGACAAGACAGAACCTGAATTACACGGTGCTGCGGGCTTCCTTCGATGGCCGCCTCGCAAGGCGTTTTGTCGAAATACACGAGGAAGTCACCCCGCAGACCCAGATCGTCACCCTGCAGGATATCTCCACGCTCACCATCCAGATCAATGTGCCGGAAAGCATCATGTTGCGCACCCGGAAGAGGATCCAGACCCACTCCTACTTCGTACATTTCGATGCCATCACCGAACAGCGCTTCCCGCTGAAACTCAAGGAGGCGGCAACCAGCGCGGACGAGGAGAACCAGACCTATGAAGTGACCTTCACCATGCCCCGTGTGAAGGGCTACACCATTCTCCCCGGCATGAGCGCGGTGGTTATCATCGAGACCGAGAGCAGCGCAGAGGATAACGGCGCCATATTCCATGTGCCCGCCTCTTCGGTGCTGGAAGATATGCAAGGACGTTATGTGTATGTGGTGGAGGCGCTGGCTGAATCTGATACCAGAGCAGATGACGATACCCCGACAGCCGCCGAGACCGGCAAGCGTGGCGTCGGCGTGATCCAGCGCCGTGCCGTCACCACCGGCGAGATCGACAACCGTGGCCTGCTCATCACCTCGGGCCTGAAACAGGGCGACCACCTCCTCACCGCCGGCATGAGCCAGGCGCAACCGGAGATGAAAGTTCGCTGGAATCCGGGGACTAAGCCTTGAGCATCACCGAGTTCGCGCTGAAGAACAACCGCACGACCCTGGTCCTGCTGGTGGTTCTGCTGTTGGCAGGCGTAGAGGCGTTCACCAAGATGCCCCGCGCCTACGATCCGGGCTTCGTCATCCGCACCGCCCAGGTAACAACCTATTTTCCTGGCGCCAGTCCGCAACGTGTCGAACAGCTTGTGACAGATAAGCTGGAAACAGTCATTCAGCAGATTCCGGAGCTGGATTTCGTCAGCAGTGAATCCCGTGCGGGTGTCTCTATTATCTCGGTCAATATCAGCGAGAGCTATGCGATCATGCGACCGATCTGGGACGATCTTCGACGCAAGATCGACAGCGCGGCGGGTGATCTGCCGGACGGCATCGTAGGCCCCATCGTCAACGATGAATTCGGCGACGTGTTCGACATTGTCATCGGCGTTACCGGGCCGGATTTCAGCTATGCCGAGCTGAATAACTTTGCCGAACAGACCCGCGATGAACTGCTGCGCCTGCCGGATGCCGCCAAGGTGCAGCTCTACGGCGTCCAGGACGAACGTATCTTTGTGGAATACAACAACGCACGTCTGACGGAACTGGGCATCTCACCCGCGCAACTCAGCCAGATGCTGGCCAGCCGCAACATCATCGTTGCCGGTGGCACGGTCACCCTGGGCCGGGAGCGCATCGACCTGGAACCCAGCGGCAACTACGAAACCCTGGAAGAGATTCGCCACACCATCATCCAGGTGCCAGGCAATCGTACACTGATCTATCTGAAGGACGTAGCCAAGGTCTGGCGCGGCTACATCGATCCGCCGGCCACCAAGGTCCACGCCGACGGCACACCCGCCCTGGCCCTGGGCATCTCCATGCGCGAGGGCGGCAACAACATCGTGCTTGGCAAACAGGTATCGGAAGTCCTGGCTGACCTGCAGGGAGCCTACCCGCTGGGCCTCGATCTGGATATCGTGCATTTCACCCCCGATGAGGTGCAGGACAAGGTCAGCAGCTTCATCTCCAATCTGATGCAGGCCATCGCCGTGGTGGCGGCGGTGATGATCATCTCACTGGGGCTGCGCAGCGGCTTAATCGTCGCGGCCCTGATCCCCGCCAGCATGATCATCACCATGCTGGTCATGTCCTTCTTCGACATCGGCTTGGATCAGATCTCGCTGGCCGCCCTGATCATCGCCCTGGGCATGCTGGTGGACAACGGCATCGTCATGTCCGAGAGCATCATGACACGCATGGCCAGTGGCATGGCGCCGGTCAAGTCAGCCATCGAATCCGCCGCCGAGCTGCGGGTGCCACTGCTCACCTCCTCCCTGACCACCTCCGCCGCCTTTCTGCCGATCTTTCTGGCCGAATCCACCACGGGTGAATTCACCGCATCCCTGTTCAAGGTCGTCACCATCACCCTGCTCTGTTCCTGGATCCTGTCTCTGACGGTTATCCCCATGCTGGCGGTCAACTTCCTCAAGCTGGATCAGCAGCAGGAGAGTTTCGACAGCGCCTTCTACCGAGGTTACCGGGGCATGCTGAAGCTGCTGCTCAGGTTCAGGTTTTCCACCTTGCTGATCATCGCCCTGGTGTTCGCCAGCGCACTCTACAGCTTCCGTTTCATTCCCAACATCTTCTTCCCTCCCTCGGATCGGACCTACTTCAAGCTCGAACTGGAACTGCCTCTGGGCACCTCCATTGAAACCACCGAATCGATGGTGAGTCAGATCGAGGGTTTCATCCAGGATGAACTGAAAACCGCACAACCGGCTTCTGATGAATTGGCGGAACAAGCCATGGGCGTCACCCGCACCGTGGCTTACATCGGCTTTGGCGGAATGCGCTTCGTGCTCACCCATTCGCCCCATGCGGTCAGCTCCAACTATGCCCTGATCATCGTGCATGTGACCTCCGCCGAGGCGATCACAGGGCTGATGGAGAAGCTCGACCGCTACACCTTCGAGCATTTTCCCGATCTGCGGGTGACCATGCGCCGTTTCGAAAACGGCGCAGCCATCGCCAACCCGGTGGAAGTCCGCCTCTCCGGCCGCGACACGGACGAACTGTTCTCTCTGGTCGCCCAGGTCAAAGAGAAAATGAGGGAGATCCCCGGGCTACAGAACATCAACGATGACTGGGGCCAGCGGATCAAGAAACTGGCCATCAACATCGACCAGCCTCGGGCCCTGCGCTCCGGTGTCACCAGCGAGGACATCGCCATCTCCTTACAGACAGGCCTCAGCGGTATGGAACTCACCCAGTTCCGCGAGGGCGACGAGGTGATTCCGGTCATGCTGCGCTCCTCCACCGCCGACCGGCAGGACATCGGCAAGCTCGAAGCCCTGTCGGTCTATTCGCAGGCCACCGGCAAGGCGGTGCCGCTCACGCAGGTCGCGGACGTGGAGGTGTTGTGGGGGGCCTCAAAGGTTCTGCGTCGAGACCGCATGAAGACCGTCTCCATCGGTGCCCAACTGCAAGAGGGCAGCACCGCTGCCACAGCCTTCGCCGCGCTTCGGCCCTGGCTGACGGCCCAACAAGCCGGCTGGCCACCCGGCTATCGCTACGAACTCGGCGGCGAAGCTGAATCCTCCGGCGCCGCCACCCAATCCATCGCCGAAAAACTGCCCATCGCCGGCTTCATCATCATCATGCTGCTGGTGGCCCAGTTCAACTCCCTGCGCAAATCACTCATCGTGATCCTCACCATCCCCCTGGGGCTGATTGGTGTGATCTACGGACTCATTCTCGCCGACTCTTTCTTCGGCTTCATGACCCTGCTGGGCGTGATATCCCTGGCCGGCATCGTCATCAACAACGCCATCGTCCTTCTTGAACGCATCCAGCTTGAACTGGATGTCAACGGACTACCGCCGCAACAGGCCATCATCGAAGCCGCCCAGCGCCGCCTGCGTCCCATCCTGCTCACCACAGCCACCACCGTGTTGGGCCTGATTCCTCTCTACCTGGGAGGGGGCGAAATGTGGGAGCCAATGGCGGTCGCCATCATTGCAGGAATTTTGCTCTCCACCATTTTGACACTGGGGATCGTACCCGTGATTTATGCTGTGTTTTACAGCGTCAAGAGTCCTCAGTCTGCAGAAATCTCCCCCCAGCCCGGATGATCAGTGTAGACAAACTGCAGACCTGGGACGCAGAGAAGGCCAAAGGTTTCTGCGACCAACTGTTTGGATAGGAGTTTCGACAACAAGGTGCTTATCAGGTCGCGCGCGCGTAGAGTGAAAAAAGATTTATTTATGGTAAATAAATCTGTCCCCTTTTTGCGCATCTAACCCGGCCTACGGAAATGATTAACCTCTGAGGCTAAGCTGAATCGTTATACTATTTGAAATTGTCCACGCTCGTTACTCCAGGAGGATGGGGCTATGTTTGGATCAGTCATGCTTGAGGTCGCCATTGGCTTGGCATTCATCTATGTTTTGCTGAGCCTGCTCTGCTCCTCGCTCAATGAGATGATCGCTGGTTTTTTCAATCTGCGCTCCAAGAACCTGCTGACAGCGCTCAATCAATTGTTGACGAATGAGGCAAAGCCTGTGGAGAATTCGGCGGCTGCCACTCTGATCAGCAAGGTCACGTCACATCCCTTCATCAGTGTCCTGAAACAGCCTCCGGTACGCTTTTTCGGTAAGCAGAGGGATGAGAAGGTACCGAACTATATCCCGCCTCACAGCTTTGCCATTACCCTGCTCGATACCATCGGGGCCAGGGGCATGGATGGCAGGATGAAAACGGTTTCGTCGATCCGAAGTCTGATCAACAAGGAGGAGAACGAGCACCTCAAACGCTCCCTCCTGCCATTGCTCGATAACGCGGGAGATGATCTGGAGAAGATTCAGTCCAATATCGAGGCGTGGTTTGATACCTCGATGGATCGGGCGTCGGGCTGGTATCGACGTCAGTCGCAGATGATTATCCTCCTTGTCGCCGCCGTGGTCGTCACTTCGATGAACATCGACACTATCCATATCGCCCATGCGCTGTGGCATGATTCCGGTGTGCGTACGGCCCTGGTGGCGCAGGCAGAGCAGCTTGCAAAGAGTGACAAAGATGTCCTGACGAAGGACCAGGATTACAAGGAGGTTGTTAAGAAAATTGAAGGCCTCTCTCTGCCCTTGGGCTGGGATAGCGAGTCGGTAATAAAATTCTGGCAGAACCGGGACGATGCAAAAGGAGACAGAGAGAGCCGACTTTGGGCGGTGTTGGTCAAGATGACCGGTCTGTTGATCACTATCCTTGCGATCTCCATGGGCGCACCCTTCTGGTTTGACCTGCTCAACAAATTGGTCGATCTGCGCTCGGTCGGGAAAAGGCCCTCCAGTGTGGCCGGGTCGCCAGGCAGTGAAGGCAATGCACAAAAGCCTCCTGTCGCAGGATAGGGTAGTATGGCTGTCCCAATAATCTCCAGGAGAAGCCAATGAAATATCTGTTACCGATCTTGCTGCTGCCGGCGATCGTCTTTGCACAGTCCCCGCAGGAACAGGTGGACAGGGAACAGATGTTCAAGATGGCAAAGCAGAGGATGCTTCCAGTGATGGAGACGAGCATACCTGCGATGAGAAAGACCCTGACCTGTCTGGAAGGGACATCCAGCAAGGATGATCTGATGAAGTGTGTTGCCATTATGACCGAGGCCAGGGAGCAGGCTATGCGCTCCGTGGGCGGAGGCAAGGAGAGTTCTCATGGCAAAGCATCACCCGTGCCTGACCCGAAGGATATCGAGTGGAGTCCGGAAATGAAGGTCCAGATGGTGAAAGATCTGAAACTGTCGATCAAGCGGAGCGAGGCGATAAAAGGCTGTCTGGGAAAGAGTGCCAGTAGTACCGAGATGGATAGCTGCATGCAATCGGCAGCTAACTAGTGCTCTGTCAACGGGTAGGTGCTCCTACCCGATTTCCTCTTGTTTGCCTCAGGCAATGAAAGATTTCACAGGCTTTCTGAATGCCCGGAAAAATATGGAGAAATTTCTGTAACAGACTGTTTGTTAAAGTAAAAAAACTTATTTTTAAGGGTTGTATTGGTCCGGTTTGAGATGTGTCAGACTTGAATCTGGACGCTGCATCGGGCAGGATGCGCGCGGTTAACAGATTTGGAGAAGTCATGGACTTCGAGCGTTCCCTCGGTCTTAAAGATGTTCCGGCAGATCCGGAAGAAGAGAGCAAAAAGCTACAGCTCTATATCAACCTGAAACTGGCGTCTTCGGGTCAGCCCACAGTTGCCGGCGGAGATGAGGCGTTTTTTTCCACCGCCCAGGATCTGCTCAAGACTTACCGGGAGAAGAACCGGCTACTCACCGACTACCTCTGTCCCGCTGATCAACGTATCCAGTCTTTTTTGGAACGTTATCTTGAGGGTCTTCCTGAAGGGGAGATGCCCAAGCTACCGGCCATGACCTTCATCCTTGACAGGCATGGCGTAGCCCGGGAGCTCTCCCTGCCGTTGGGCGAGGATGAGTTCCACTCCGATATCGTCAACAGTTTCCGGGTGAAGCAGGGTGTGCTGCACAATCCCGCCAGCGATCGCCGGACCACCAAGGGTTCTTTTCATATCGCCGATGGCGGCCTGCCGATTCCTGGTGACAAGAAGACGGTGCCGAAGCGTTGTTTTGCCTTCATGCTGACAGCTGCAATGGATCCGCCGGATGAATTGCTGCAGATACCTTTTACCTCACGGTTGGAAGAGCAGGCGAAGATGTTTGTCTCCCTGCTACTGCGCCCTACCGTCTGCCCAGAGATCCCCGGCCAGGATAGCGAGAAGAGCATGGAGATCCGTTTCTTCGCGCCGGGTAACCTGGTCAGCAACCTCGATTTTGTCGAGAGCATCTTCGGCAACGGCGGCAACCCTCTGCTGCCGGAGTTTGATTCCGCCCTGGATGTGGACCACTGGAGCGGACAGACTGGCTGCGTCATCCTCGCACCCCATCTCACCCAGCTCACCAAAAAGTCTGTGGGACTGCCCCACTTCGACGATGCCAGTGAGCGTCAACGGGCGGAAGGCATGTGCTGGCAGTCGGAAGACGAACGCTACAACGATGGCCAGGCCTTCAAGATCACTGCCCGTGATGAGAGCGGCGTGATCGTCACCATTCTTGCGGATAACTACTACGGCTATTGCAAGAAAGAGGTCAAGACCCAGATTGGCTTCGCCGCCAATCTTTTTGGCCTGGCGGAGGAGGAGCATGCCGGTGGAGCACTGGCCTTCCCACGCCGTAACCACGGCATTGAATATGGTGTCGACTCCACGACCCGGGAACCGGGTTACAGCTTTCAGGATGTGGTGGAGCGCTACGGCGATATCATGCATCTGCAGCCTGAGGGGCACGGCATCGACAAGCGCTTCCCCGATGTGATCTACGTGCCTCAGGACCTGCGCATGGATCTGCAGGAGCAGAGCATTGCCTTCCTGCGAGATGGCGAGTCCCATGTTATTCGTCTGCAGCCGGGCAAGATCTATATCCAGCCCAACGGTTATAAAATAGAGATGCAAAAGCATCCGGATGCCCCCTCGTGGCGTCTGATCGGCACCGACCCCGAGGGGACTTTTTGTCACAAACCCAGCACCGTCTCCGGTGGCGGCAAGTCGGAGATATCCAAGTCTCTCGACGATGCGGTGATCTACGGCCCCCTCTTCGTCGATGAGTTGCAGGTCGATCTCGACCGGGTGCAGGAGATCTACGAGCGGGACTACAGTGATCGTTTGAAGTCCAGTTTTGAGAGTGTGGACCGGGATCCCAGCCGTAAGCCGCTGAGTAAGGAACGCAGCCTGGGCTCCTTCATCAAATTGATGACCCCCTCTCCCAGCTACACGGATGAGTACAATGCCTGGCTGGAGTCGATTCCACCGCGCATCCTGGCGCTGGCCTTTGTCATCAAACGCTTCTACCGGCCATTCTGGGGCACTAACTGGCGCAAATATATTTCAGTGGATGAGATTGACGGTGCGGCAGGCCATGAACTGAAGTTGCTGGATCGCCGCATCATCGCCTCCTATCTGCGCGTCGGTTTCGATGAGCGCGGTGAGTGGCGCATCTTCAAGGTGCGACAGGATTTCATCGCCGCTGACAAGATTCAGATGGAGGACGACATCACCACCTCTGTGGTGGTCAGAGCGAAATCCCTTGATGACTGCCGTTGTGGATATGACAATGATCGCAGCGTCAAGTTGACCAGCAACTGCGAATATCGTCTGTTCCAGCGTCCGGATGATGCCGTCATACCCGGTTTCGATAAGCAGACCGAATTTGATATGGCACAGCCTGGGAATTTTCTTGCCAATTTTGAACCGCTGAACGGAGAGAAGTTGACCGAGGTGGTGGAGGATGTGCTGAATCTCTGCAACTTCACCCCGCCCATGCGAGAGTTGCTTACGGGTGCCCACGAAGCGCAGAGCGGTTATGTGGTCTCATCTGCCCATCCGCGGCTGGTGGACGGAAAGCCGAGCAAGAATCCCCGCTATCTGCAGACCCGGCAGGATCTGGTGGAGCCGATACGCGCCTACGTGGCCGAGATTGGCGCGCGATTCCATCGTAAGCTGCCGTTGGGAAAGAAGGTTTGTCATCCGGTCGATGCGGTGCTGGCCGGACGCCGCAACAACCCGCCTGAAACCGGTATTCGCTCCCTGGCGGTCTATAACCCGATCCATTATCAGGAGCTGCCCGAACTGTTCATGGACTTTGTCTGCAGTCTCACCGGCAAGTCCCCCTCTACCACCGGGGCGGGGAGTGAGGGTGCGCTGACCAAGGGGCCTTTCAATGCCCTGCGTGCCACTGCGGATCTCAATAATGCGCTGGTCTCGTTCATTCTTACGGGTTATCCGGGTTTTTCCAGTTCTGCCGGCTATGTCGGTCCGAACGTGCGGGTTGCCCACGATATCAGCCTGTTGATCCCAGAGGTCTGGGCACGGCTCGACGAACATGAACGTGACCCGGTCTATCTTATCGAGAACGGCTACCTTGAACCGTTGGAAGACTTTGAGCATAACGGTCATCGGGTTTTGGCGAGTCGGTTGGGTTATCGTATTACAGATCGTTTTGTACACGGCTTCCTCGGCAAGATTTTCGATAATGCCAACACGGTGCTGACCGAAAGTATCCTGAAACCGGAACTGCAGGGCCTGGATGTCTTTGCGGATGGCATCGACAATATCGTAGAGGCACAACAGAGAGTTGCTCAGCAGTATCTGGATGACGGCAGTGTTGAGGATGCCTGTCCGCCGTTGAAGGCTGTGCTGCATATCATGGCGACGGGTGAGTACGAAGGTAAGGCAGTGCATGACCCGGAGATTCGCGCCATGTTCACCAGCGACTACCTGTTGGCATCGGATTGGTACCAGGAGCGTCTGCGGGTGAAACAGGCCCGTGAAATAACGCTCTGGCAACGTCACACCGATTATCTGCAGGATTTCCTCAACCGGCCTGGTTATGCGGATGTGGCTGAAAAGATGGGTATAGCGTCGCGACTCGAGGTGGCCGAAGCGCGGCTTGTTGCGGCGCGGAGTGATGACTATCTGCAGAGTCTGGTCGGCACTATCGGTGCGGACCCCCTGCGGCCTGCGGATACCTCTGCTTAGTGACTCAGCGTTACCCTGACGGATGCAGCTGTAGGCTGGTTCAAGCGCAGCGGAACCGGCAACCTCACTGTCTGGTCGGGAGATAACGATTTACACTACTATCCACAATATTCGTCTCCATTATGATGTTATGGGCAGTGGGAGTCGTGTGCTTATCCTGCACGGCTGGGGCAGCGATCTCGGAAGTTTCGCGTCTGTCAGGCAGCATCTGGCGAAAAAATATTGTGTCTACGCCTTGGATCTCCCCGGTTTCGGTGAAAGCCAGGCGCCGGAATCCCCGTGGGGAACCACGGAATATGCAGCCTTGGTGGAGCGTTTTATCGCTGAGATGGGGATCGAAAATCCTGCGATCATCGGTCACTCCTTCGGCGGTCGGCTGGCGATCCGCCTGGCAGTGAGGATGCCGGTCAGAAAATTGATCCTGGTGGACAGTGCCGGGGTCAAACCCCGCCGCAGCCTGAACTACTATCTCAAGGTCTACTCATACAAACTGATGAAAAATGTCCTGGGCCGGTTCTATCCACCACTACTGGAAAAGATGCGCGGACGTGCCGGTTCAGAAGATTACCGCAATGCCTCCCCCATCATGCGACAGACCCTGGTAAAGGTGGTGAATGAAGATCTGACGCCCCTGCTATCCGGGATCAAGGCGCCCACCCTGCTGGTCTGGGGAGAGAACGATCTGGATACGCCACTCTATCAGGCAAAGGTGATGGAGGCACAGATACCCGATTGTGGCCTGGCCCTCATCAAGGGGGCGGGACACTTCTCTTATCTGGAGAGGCCTGGCGAGTTCCAGATCATCGTCGACTATTTTCTGAAAACGGAAACCTGATCTATGGGGGCTGCCCTGTTCCAGACGCTTGCCGTGCTGCTTGCCCTGACGCTCTACGCTGTTATTGCCGTGCGTGCCGTTCTGCACTACCTGCACATGCTGCAGCTCAACTCCTATCGCAATGAACGTTATCTGCGTTGGCTGAACGAGGATCTGCTTAAGCGTATTGGCCTGGTCTCACTGCTACCGCTTGTGGCGCTTCTGTTTTACTGGAACAGCGGGCTGTTTTTCGGCATCTGGATCGGGGGATTCCTGCTGCTCAGTCTGAGACGCCCCAAAGTGCCGGTAAAAAAACCACTGGTGGTGACAGGACGGGTCAAGCGCCTGATGGCGGCAATCTTCCTGATCTGGGTGGGGCTATCGCTGCCGACTTTTTTACCGGCTGCGACGGGGTTGTCACCGATCCCCTATTTCTCTCTCTTTCTCATGCTGGGTCTGCTCCTGCTGCTGCTGCCCTGGCTGCTGGTCGTGGCCAACCTGTTGGCAGCGCCGGTGGAGTCGGCCATCGCCAAGTGGTATATCGGCGATGCCGGAAAGATCATAGACGGCGTGCCGGGGCTCCAGGTGGTCGGCATCACCGGGAGTTATGGCAAGACCAGTACCAAATTCATTCTGAATGAACTGTTGCTGGCCAAATACAATGCATTGATGACGCCGGGCAGTTTCAATACCCTGCTTGGGGTGACACGTATCATCAGGGAGAAGCTCAAACCAATTCATGATCTTTTCCTGGTGGAGATGGGTGCCAAACAGCCGGGTGATATCCGGGAGATCTGCGAGTTGGTGCACCCCAGGTATGGTCTGATCACCACCATCGGCAAACAGCATCTGGAGATGTTCAAGAGTCTTGCCAATATTGTGAAGACCAAATCGGAATTGGTCGAATCCCTGCCGTCAGATGGCATCGCGTTTCTCAATGCGGATGATGAGAGTTTTGCTGAAGTGCGAGGCAGGACCCAGGCGAGGGTAGTCAGCTTCGGTGTCGATTCACCCGGAGCGGATTATGCCGCGCGTGAGATCAAATATCTGGCCAATGGTTTGACCGCGCTCACGCTCTCTTTACCGAACGGGGAGACGCTGCTGCTGGAGACCCGTCTGCTGGGAAAAAACAATATCTACAATATCGTCTCTGCAGTCGCAGTGGCGATGGAGCTGGGTGTGCCGGAAAACCGGATCAAGGCGGCGGTGCGCTCGCTGCAGCCGGCGCCACACCGATTGAACGTGAAACAGAGCGCCGCGGGCATCACTATCGTTGACGATGCCTTCAGCTCCAATCCAATGGGGGCGCGAGCCGCCCTGGATGTGCTGCGGGAGATCGAGGGCAACAGAAAGGTGTTGATCACTCCGGGTATGGTTGAGCTTGGCGAAACGGAGGCGGAGGAGAACCGTCTTTTTGGCGCTTATGCGGCAAGCCGGTGTGACTATGTCATTCTGGTGGGTATCGAGCAGGCCAAACCGATCCATGAGGGGCTGGTTTCGGCAGGTTATCCGGAGAATCAGATCTATGTTGCGGCCCATCTGAATGAGGCCAATGACCATTTTGCGAAGATCTCGCGAGAGGGTGATGTGGTGCTCTATGAAAATGATCTGCCGGATACCTATAATTAGTCTCCGATTGAAAAAACATAATTAACCACGAAGAACACGAAGGACACGAAGAAAATGTATGGTCAGGGAGGATTTGATTAATTGCATTATTGTTATCTCGACCGTAGGGAGAGATCTCAAACCTTCGTGCTCTTTGTGTTCTTCGTGGTGAAAGCGGTATTTCGAATTTGCGTGAGTTGAAGGTATAGTCGATGAAACCCAATGTTGGCGTCTTTTTTGGTGGCCGCTCGGTAGAGCATGAGGTCTCCATCATTTCCGGTCTGCAGGTTGTCCATGCAATCGATGCCGATCTATACCGCGTGACGCCGGTTTACATCAGTAAAACGGGTGAGTGGTACATCGGTGCAAAGCTGGCTGAAATCGACAACTTCAAGCAACTGGAAACCCTGCTCTCCGCAAGTACAGAAGTTATGCCTCACGGAAATGGCGGGCAGCTTGAACTCTACCGTGTTCCTCCTTCCCGTCTTAAGAACAACCTTGTCGATAAACTTGATATCGTCTTTCCCGTTATTCATGGCACCAATGGCGAGGACGGTACCCTTCAGGGGCTGCTTGAGATGACGGGTGTTCCCTATGCAGGCTGTGACGTCACTGCGTCGGTCATCGGCATGGACAAGATCCTGACCAAGACCCTGTTGCGGGGTAACGGCATCCCGGTGGTGGAGTCGGAGAGTTGCCGAATGGAAGCCTGGTATCAGGACAGGCGGGGGATTATCGACCGGATCCAGTCAAAATTGGGTTACCCGGTAGTGGTCAAACCTGCGAATCTTGGGTCGAGCATCGGCATCAGTGTCGCTGCCTCGGAAGCTGAGTTGGAGGAGGCGATCGAAAACGCCGGCCAGTACGACCCTTCGATCCTGGTGGAACGTATGGTGACCCAACTCAAGGAGATCAATGCCTCGGTGCTGGGTAACCGGGATGAGTCGGAGGTTGCGGCACTGGAGGAGCCACTGCGTTCCAGTGGCATCCTGAATTTTGCCGACAAATACCAGGGTGGCAAGACCAAGGGCATCAGCTCCACTGATCGCGTGCTGCCGGCAGAGATACCCGAGGAGCTGGCGGACAGGATCCGCCAGTTGGCAAAAGAGACCTTCAGCCTGATTGGCGCAAGTGGAGTGGTTCGTATCGACTTTCTTGTTGATGAGGAGAGCGGTGATGTCTTTGTCAACGAGATCAATACCATCCCCGGGTCACTGGCGTTTTACCTCTGGGAGGCGAGCGGCGTTTCGTTTGCAGCCTTGACCACCCGTGTCATCAAGCTGGCGCTGGAGAGGTTTCGGGAAAAGGGCAGGCGGACCTATGTCTTCGACTCCAACCTGCTCTCACTGCAGGGGAGTGGTGGTAAGTTGGGCAGCAAGCGCTGATCCCACATGCGGGGGCTGCCCTGCTGAATGCTATTCGGGCAGCCGTGTGGTGACGGCGGTTTCCACACACTCCAGCTGATGCTTCTCCATTAACGGCTGGTTCTTCCTGTCGGTGATGAAAAAGATATCCTCCACCTCTGCGCCGATGGTCGCGATCTTTGCGTACTGCAGACGAATGTTGCAGGCGACGAAAGCCTGTCCCACTTCCGACAACAGTCCTGGCCGGTCAAGGGTGATCAGACGCATCACTGTGCGGTTGTAAGCAGGATCCTGGGAGAAGAAGATGCGGGTTGGAGTGTCGAAGCTCTTGTGCTGGCGGGGCATGCGGCGATGCACTTTGAGTGGCTTGTCGTCTTTCTGGGTCAATCCGGCTTTCAGGGTGGTGATGATCTCTTCGGTGCGATGGCCAGGCTGGACAGGGCCGCCATCCTCCTCCATGACCAGGAATGAGTCGAGAGAAAAACCTTGGGTCGTGCTCATGATGCGGGAGTTGACGATGGACAGACCCAACTGGTCCAGCAGGGTGGTCATGACAGCAAACAGATTGTCGCGATCCGGTCCGTAGTAGAGTACGTCGCTGCCGCCGTGTTCGGCGGTTTCATGGATCGCGACCAATGGCAGGTCTTCCGGCGGCGCGGTGATGATGGCCTGAATCTGCCGGCAGATCGCATTGGGAGAGTGTGAGAGGAAATACTCCGGGCTGAAGGATTGCCAGAGTCTGAGAATCTCTCTCTCGTCGTGTCCGGCCTTGGCCAGCAGTTCCAATGTTTCGTATTTTGTCTCCCGGATCAACTCCTCCTGCGCCAGCGGGTTGTCCAGCCCGCGCAGCAGGGCGCGATGGGTGGATTTGTAGAGATCGCGCAGCAGTGACTCTTTCCATGAGTTCCAGCGTTTCGGATTGGTAGCCCGGCTGTCAGCGACCGTCAGCAGATAGAGATAGTCGAGGTGCATTGTGTCCCCGGCGTTTTCAGCAAACGCCTGGATGACGTCCGGGTCGTTGATGTCCTTGCGTTGGGCGATCATGGACATGACCAGATGGTTGCGCACCAGCCAGCCGACCAAGCGGCTGTCGTATTCGCTGAGATGGTGTTGGTGGCAGAAGTCCACCGCGTCCTTCTCACCGAGTATGGAGTGATTGCCGCCACGTCCTTTGGCGATGTCGTGGAAGAGGGCGGCCAGATAGATCAGCTCTTTCTTCGGCAGGGTGTGGAACAGTTGGGTGCAGAAGGGGGTCTCTTCAGCCAGTTCCGGAACTGACAGACGGCGCAGGTTACGCAGTACCATCAATGTGTGTTCATCCACGGTATAGACGTGAAACAGGTCGTACTGCATACGTCCGACAATATTTTCAAAGGCTGGAATGTAGGCGGCGAGGATGCCATAACGATTCATGCGGCGCAGTACCCGGGTTATGCCCCAGGGTTGGCGCAGGATCTCCATGAACAGGCTCTGCGCCCGGATGTCCTCGCGAAAGGCGCTGTTGATCAGCTGAATATTGTCCCGCAGCAGGCGGATGGTGCTGGCTCTGACGCCTTTTAGCTCCGGGTGCTCCTGCAGGATCAGAAAGAGCTCCAGCAGTGCGGTGGGGGTGCGTGAGAAGACATCCGGACGGGTGACCTCAAGAAACCTGTTGCGGCTTTGGAATCGGTTGCCATGAGAAACGGGGGCATCCAGCTTGTTCTCCAGCAGGATCGCTTCCTGGAAGTGCTGCAGCAGGATTTCGTTGAGGCGGTTCAGTTCCTGCGTTGTCCGGTAGAAGAGCTGCATAAACTGCTCCACCGCCAGATTGCCGGTATTGTCATCGTAACCAAACTGGTTAGCCAGGGTGCGCTGATAGTCGAAGAGTAAAATGTCGCCGTGTCTGCCTGTAAGGGTATGCAGGGCGAAACGGATGCGCCAGAGATAATCCTGACCTTCGATCAGTGTCTGGTATTCGTCCTCGTTGAGGAAGCCGTGACTCACCAGATCACGCAAAGTATCGGCCTGGAAGTGGCGTTTTACCACCCAGCCGATCATCTGGATATCCCGCAATCCTCCAGGACTCTCCTTCAGATTGGGTTCCAGGTTGCTTTCGCTGTCCTCGAATTTTTGATGCCGAGCCTGCTGTTCCGCAAATTTCGCTTCAAAAAAACGTTTGCTGTCCCAAATCTTTGCAGGGCTGGTAGCTTCCCGCATCGCCTGGAAGAGGGCCTCGGGTCCGACCAGCAGCCGGGATTCCATCAGATTAGTGGCAACTGTGATGTCGTTTGATGCCTCCCGGATGCAATCATCAACGGTGCGTACGCTGTGGCCAACTTCCAGTCCGATGTCCCAGAGCAGGCTGAGAAACTGGCCCAGGGGTTCCTGCAGTTGTTCGAAGTGATCTTCGTGGTCGAGCAGAATCTGCAGGTCGATATCTGAAGCCGGATGGAGTTCTCCCCGGCCATACCCACCTACGGCGACCAGTGCGGCGTCAGTGGAATCCTGAAAGTGGAGATTCCAGGCGCGATCCAGGACGGCATCGACCAGATGGGCGCGGGCGGCCACCAGCTCGGTTATCGGCTGTTCCTGATTGAATCCTTCCCTGATCGTTTCAGCGCCCTGCTTCAAGAAGTCGCGAAAAACCGGTATCGGGGTGGATGAGGCGCTGGCCAGTGCCTGGTCAAGCGCCGAGAAGTCGAACATTGATTTTATTGCCGGGATCACTGTGTGGCACCGGCTTCTTCAGCACGCAGGGTCAGCACCTCACAGCCGGTTTCAGTCACCAGCAGGGTGTGCTCGTACTGCGCGGAGAGACTGCGGTCTTTGGTGACCACGGTCCAGCCGTCGGGACGGAGTTTTATCTGGCGCTTGCCGGCGTTGACCATGGGTTCGATGGTGAAACACATGCCGGGTTGGAGCACCAGACCAGAACCCGGGCTGCCATAATGGAGAACCTGGGGGTCTTCATGAAACTCCTTGCCGATACCGTGACCGCAATATTCGCGCACTACGGAGTAGTGGTGTCTCTCGACAAAATCCTGAATCTTGTGGCCGATGTCGCCAAGCTGGGCGCCGGGACGAACCTCGTTGATGCCGACCCAAAGGGCTTTTCGGGTGATCTCTATCAAACGTTTGGCGAGGATGGAGGTCTCCCCCACGCAGAACATCTTACTGGTATCTCCGTGATAGCCATCCTTGATGACAGTGATGTCGAGGTTGACGATGTCCCCCTTTTTCAGCTTTTTGTCAGCGGGAATGCCGTGGCAGACCTGCTGGTTGACCGAGCTGCAGATCGACTTTGGAAACCCCCGGTAGTTTAGCGGGGCTGGGATGGCCTGCTGCACGTCGACGATGTAGTCGTGGCAGATTTTGTCCAGTTCCTCCGTGGTGACCCCGGGTTTGACATGAGGTTCGATCATCTCCAGTACCCCGGCGGCCAGGCGGCCAGCGGTCCGCATCTTCTCTATCTCGTCCGCTGTCTTGATCGTTACGCTCATAATTCTTAAAAGGTCATGAAAATTTAGGGAAAAGGGGGTTGGGAACAAAGTGTCAGGGATTTGTCGCAATCCGCCGGGTATGGTATAAAACGCCCCGCTGAATCGCAAACGGTTCGCACTGCTCACTTTACGGGGTTTTCCCCGTGCGGGAGCAAAACTAATCCACACATACATCGGCACATGGTTCGGGGTGCCTCCCAGCTTTTGTGGGGAGGTCGATTCATGGGATGTATGGAGGCCTAACCCAATACAATCAGGAGTCACTCATGAGTGCAGTATCCATGCGCCAGATGCTGGAGGCGGGCGTACACTTCGGGCATCAGACCCGTTACTGGAACCCCAAGATGGGGCCCTACATCTTCGGTCATCGTAGCAAGATTCACATCGTCAATCTTGAAAAGACCCTCCCCCTCTTTAACGACGCTATGAACTTTATCGGTTCACTTGCGGCGAACGGCGGCAAGATCATGTTTGTCGGCACCAAGCGTGCAGCCCGTGACGCGGTGAGTGAAGAGGCAGTGCGCTGCAACATGCCCTACGTCAATCATCGTTGGCTCGGTGGCATGCTGACCAATTTCAAGACCATCAAACAGTCGATCAAACGCCTCAAAGAGCTGGAAGCCATGTTCGAGGACGGTAGTGTCGAACAGCGTTTCAAGAAGAAAGAGGCGCTGAATCTCCACCGCGAGATGGAGAAGCTGGATCGCAGCCTCGGCGGCATCAAAGATATGAACAAGTTGCCCGATGCCATGTTCGTGATCGATGTGGGGCATGAAGACATCGCAATCTCTGAGGCTCGTAAGCTGGGCATCCCTGTTATCGGTGTGGTCGATACCAATAACAACCCCGAGGCTATCGATTACGTGATCCCCGGAAATGATGACGCAATCCGGGCGATCCAACTCTACACGCAGGGCGCATCTGCAGCGATCCTTGAAGGTCGCACGAGCGCGGCCCATGTGGCGGCTGGCAGCGAAGAGGAGTTTGTCGAGGTCAAAGGCGACAAGTCCTGAAGCAGTCGACAGGTTTTCTGGATTAACGGCCGGATCATGCCTGCAGCGTGATTCGGTCGATCTATATTTGAAGATACGATTTTGAGGTAGGAAAGATGGCGATTACAGCCTCTCAGGTTAAGGAGCTGCGCGAGCGTACCGGCGCAGGCATGATGGAGTGCAAGAAGGCTCTGGTGGCGTCCGATGGCGATATCGAAGCGGCAATCGAGGCGATGCGCAAATCGGGTCAGGCCAAGGCCGCCAAGAAAGCGGGCCGTACCGCGGCGGAAGGTGTGATTGCGATCAGCTTCAATGCTGACAACACTCAGGCGGCGATGGTTGAGGTTAACTGTGAAACCGATTTTGTGGCCAAAGACGAAAACTTCACCTCCTTTGCCGGCGCTGTGGCAGAGAGGGCGCTCAACGGGGGTGCGGACGATGTTGAGGCGTTGATGGGGCAATCTCTTCACGAAGGTGAGGAGACCACGGTAAATCAGGCCCGCGAGGCGCTGATCTCCAAGCTGGGCGAGAACATGAACGTGCGCCGTTTTGCCCGTTTGCAGGCCGGCAAGGGTACCCTGATCAGCTACAGCCACGGTGTGCGTATCGGCGTTGTGGTCGAGGTTGAGGGCGACGATGGCGATCTGGGCAAGGACCTGGCAATGCATATAGCTGCGACCAACCCCGTCTGCCTCTCCGCTGACGATATGCCCCAGGATATGCTGGAAAAGGAGCGAGAAATCGTCACCGCCCAGGCCAGTGAGAGTGGCAAGCCGGATAACATCGTCGAAAAGATGGTCGATGGTCGGATGCGTAAATATCTGGCGGAAAATACCCTGCTGGGCCAGGTTTTCGTCAAGGATGCGGATTTCACCATCGAGAAGCTGTTGAAGAGCAAGGGTGCCGCTATTGCCCAATTCAGCCGCTTTGAGGTTGGCGAAGGCATCGAGAAGAAGAAGGAAGATTTCGCCGCAGAGGTTCGGGCGCAAGCCAAGATGTAAACTTATGTCGCCCCACATTCTGCACCGGAGCGATTGCTTCGATGACAGAGGGGGCGGATGCGGGCAGGGAACCTGTGGAGCTGAAATGTCCGTGGGTAATGGAATATTTCCTCTCTGCGTCTTATCATTCGGTTAATCTCAAATTTAGGAATCGGTTCAGTATGTCGGATTTGATCTGTCGGCGTATCCTGCTCAAGCTTAGTGGCGAAGCCCTGATGGGTGCGGGCGACTTTGGGATTGCACCTGAGGTGATGGCGCGTACTGCGGGTGAGGTTCGGGACCTCGTTGAGGCCGGGCTACAGGTGGGATTGGTGATTGGTGGCGGAAACATCTTCCGCGGCGCCGGTCTGGCGCAGGGTGGTCTTGATCGTGTAACCGGCGATCACATGGGCATGCTTGCCACTGTGATGAACTCCCTGGCGATGCAGGATGCTCTCACAAAGATCGGCATCGAGGCCAGAGTGCTCTCTGCGCTGAGCATGCCGGATGTCTGTGAGCCTTTCTCCGCAAGGGATGCCAGGCGGCACCTGGATGCGGGCCGGGTGGCGATCCTGGCTGCAGGTACCGGCAATCCCTATTTCACCACCGATTCCGCCGCAAGTCTGCGTGCGATCGAGATCCAGGCCGACATGATGATCAAGGCGACGAAGGTAAACGGCGTCTACTCAGCAGATCCAGTGAAGGATCCCGATGCTGAATTCTATCCCCGCCTCACCTACAATCGGGCTTTGGCGGAGAACCTGCAGGTGATGGATGCAACCGCGATTGTGCTCTGCAGGGATAACGATATGCCGCTACGAATTATGAACATCAATGATTCCGGAGCTCTCTTGCGCCTGATGCGCGGAGAAGTCATCGGCTCCTTGGTAGAAAAAGGCGAGTAACATGATCGACGATATCAAGAGTGATGCTGACACCCGTATGGGCAAGAGCGTTGAGGCGCTCTCCCACGAGTTGGCGAAAGTGCGTACCGGGCGAGCCCATCCAAGTCTGCTGGACCATATCCGGGTTGACTATTATGGTTCCGAAGTGCCGCTGAGCCAGGTTGCCAATATCAATGTGGAAGATGGCCGTACCCTTGCAGTGACGCCCTGGGAACGGCCGATGATCGCAGTGGTCGAGAAGGCGATTTTAACCTCTGATCTTGGCCTCAATCCCATGAGTGCCGGCGCGGTGATCCGGGTTCCCATGCCTCCGTTGACGGAGGAGCGACGCAAGGATCTGATTCGTGTGGTACGCCATGAGGCGGAAAATGCGCGGGTTGCAATCCGCAATATTCGCCGTGATGCCAATCATAATCTCAAGGATCACATGAAGGAGAAGATGATCTCCGAAGACGATGAGCGTCGTGGACAGGAGATCATTCAAAAGTTGACCGATCAGCACGTCAAAGAGGTGGATGCTGCACTGGCGGTGAAAGAAAAGGATTTGATGGAAATCTAAAGGAGTCTCTGAACAAGTCATGGACCTACAGCTTGCGGCTGAAACGCGCTGCTTTTTCGTTGAAAATCTTCGCAATAGCGCGCTATTACGTGCGATTCTCGCCTCAAATCAGCACATTTCATCCCACAATCTGAACGGCCCAGACTTATTCAGAGGCTCCCTGATCACTGTTGCCCGGTGACAGTTCGTTTAGAGCGAATCAAGGTGATGATGAACGGAACCCAATCAGATAGTCCGGCGACCGAAAGCCGACTGCCTGGACATGTCGCAATCATCATGGATGGTAACGGCCGCTGGGCGCAACGCCGCGGTCTGCCCCGTTATGCAGGTCATCCCGTCGGCGTGGATGCGGTGCGCAATATTGTCGAATGTTGTGTGCAGAAAAAGATCCAGGTCCTTACCCTTTTTGCCTTCAGTAGTGAAAACTGGCGCCGGCCCAAGAAAGAAGTCGGCCTGATCATGGATCTTTTTATTCGCGCCCTGGGTAAAGAGGCGCGTCGCCTGCACCGAAATGGTGTTCGACTGAAGATTATTGGGGAGCGCGAGGCCTTTTCCGAAAAGCTGCAGCGCAGAATCCATGAAGTCGAGGAGCTGACGGCCGAAAATCGTGGCCTGACCCTGCAGGTCGCCGCCAACTATGGTGGTCGCTGGGATATTACTCAAGCGGCCAAATCCCTGGCCAGGGCAGCTGCGGCAGGCGAGCTCTCTCCCGAGGATATCGATGAAGCGTCGTTGGCCGGCGCGCTCTCTTTTCCCGATCTGCCGAATCCGGATCTCTTTATTCGTACCGGCGGAGAGCAGCGGTTAAGTAATTTCCTGCTCTGGCAGGCCGCCTATTCCGAACTCTACTTCACTGATCTGCTTTGGCCCGATTTCGATACGGCGGCTTTTGAAAGCGCGCTCGCCGATTTTGCGGGACGCCAGCGCCGTTTTGGTCGCACTGGTGAGCAGGTAGGGGATCACAAGGCTGAGGCCTCCTGAGTCGCTGATGCTAAAACAGCGTGTTCTGACCGCACTGGTTCTGGCTCCTCTGATTATTACCGGGGTTCTCTGGTCGCCTACACTCTACCTCGCACTGGCGTTGGCCCTGTTTTTGGCTGTTTGCGGGTTTGAATGGGCGCGCCTCTCCGGCACAAACGGCCCCGTTGGCCAGTTTGGCTATGTCCTGGTTTTGGGACTCTTCATGGCTGCAGTAGCGATGCTGTTGAAGGCACCTACACTGCTGCTCTGGCTGTTTGCGCTGGTGGTTTTATGGTGGTCGGTTGTGGTGATTCGGTTACGACACTTTCGCAGTGGCGCCGTTGCAGAGGGTTTTAGTCTGACCCAGAGTCTGGAAGGTATCATTGTTTTGGTGCCGGCGTGGTTGGCATGGGTCACTCTCCATCAGGTGTCTGAACAGGGTCCGCAATTGCTGTTGTTTCTGTTGATCCTGATCTGGGCTGCCGATATCGGCGCCTATTTTGCAGGTCGTCGCTTTGGTCGTACCAAACTTGCGCCCGAGGTCAGCCCGGGTAAGACCCGAGAAGGGGTCTACGGCGCTATCGCAGGCTCCCTGGTATGTGGCTTATTTTTTGCTTGGTGGCAGGGATTCTCCCCTGCAGAGTATCCGCTGGCGCTGTTGCTCTGCATGTTAACTGTGATCTTCTCGGTGATTGGGGATCTTTTTGAGAGCGTGCTCAAACGCCTGCGTAACATGAAAGATAGCGGCACTTTGCTGCCTGGCCATGGGGGGATGCTGGATCGCCTCGACAGTCTGACTGCAGCCGCCCCTGTTTTTGTGCTGGGGTTGATGCTGATGGGGAAGATCGGATGAAGGGGCTTACCGTGCTGGGTTCCACCGGCTCTATCGGTCTCAGTACCCTGGATGTGGTGGCCCGTCACCCTGAGCGCTACCGCGTGGTTGCATTGACAGCTAACCGCGATGTGGGCGGTCTGCTCGCTCAGTGTCTCAGCTTCAAACCGCTGATCGCGGTGATGGCGGATGCAACATCAGCTGCGGAGTTGGCAAAGCGGTTGGCCGAAAATGGCAGTGAGGTTGAGGTGTTATCCGGTGTTGCCGGTCTTGAGCAGGTGGCCGCCATGCCGGAGGCTGATTATGTGATGGCGGCGATTGTCGGGGCTGCCGGTCTGTTGCCTGCCTTGGCGGCAGTGCGTGCGGGCAAGCGGATCCTGCTGGCGAATAAAGAGGCATTGGTGGTTTCCGGGCACCTCTTCATGGAGGCTGCTGAGGCGCATGAGGCGGAGATTCTGCCCATAGACAGCGAACACAATGCGGTCTTTCAATGCATGCCGGCTGACTTTCAGCGCGGATTGGAACAGGTTGGGGTACGCAAGATTCTGCTGACTGCATCTGGCGGGCCTTTTCGCACTATGCCGCTTGAGGGGTTGAAGGCGGTTACCCCCGAGCAGGCCTGCGCCCATCCAAACTGGGATATGGGGCGCAAGATCTCCGTCGATTCCGCCACCATGATGAACAAGGGGCTGGAGGTGATCGAGGCCTGCTGGCTGTTTCACACTTCACCGCAGCAGATTCAGGTGGTGCTGCATCCACAGAGCGTGATTCACTCGATGGTGGAGTACAATGATGGCTCGGTGCTGGCACAGTTGGGCAATCCCGATATGCGCACACCCATTGCTCACGCCCTTGCCTGGCCGGAGCGCATCGATTCCGGCGTGGACCGCCTGGATCTGTTTCAGGTTGCCAGACTCGATTTTGAGGCCCCTGATCTTGAGCGTTTCCCCTGTTTGCGACTTGCCTATGAGGCGATCGAGGCGGGTGGGACCGCTCCCACAGTGCTGAATGCTGCCAATGAGGTGGCGGTGCAGGCCTTTCTTGAGGGTCGCCTCGGTTTTCTTGGTATTCCCACGTTGGTGGAAAAAACGCTGAATGCCCTGGAGGTCAATTCTGCCGACAGTCTGGAGCTGTTGCTGGATTTCGATCGTCAGGCCCGTGCGTTTGCGGAACAAGCGCTTTAGTTCACTGTCTCACGTCGAATAGGCTACCGTTTTTCAAATATGGACTCCCTTCTTTTTACAATCGCGGCTTTCATCGTTGCCCTGGGTATTCTGATTACCGTACACGAGTTCGGCCACTTCTGGGTGGCTCGCAGGGTCGGTGTGAAGGTACTGCGTTTCTCCATCGGCTTTGGCAAACCGCTTTGGACGCGTGTCGGCAAGATTGACGGCACTGAATATGTCCTTGCCGCCATCCCCCTGGGCGGTTATGTGAAGATGCTGGATGAGCGGGAGGCGCCGGTCGATCCCGGTGAACTGGATCGGGCCTTCAATAGACAGACGCTGGCTTCCAGGACGGCAATTGTACTGGCGGGCCCTCTGTTCAATCTGCTGTTTGCCGTCTTCGCCTTCTGGCTGATCTTCGTGACGGGGGATACCGGCATCAAGCCGCTGGTGGGGGAGGTCAAGGCCGAATCCATTGCAGAGCAGGCTGGATTTCAGACGGGAGACCGCATACTCTCCGTCAATCAGACGTCCACTCCGACATGGGAGACAGCTGTCTACATGCTGTTGGCGGAGTCACTGAATGTCGGGCAGATCGCGGTAAGGGTCGAAGATGAGAGTGGCCGGGAGGCGGTTCGATGGCTTGACGCCGGGCGGCTTCAGGAGATGTCTGAGGAGGCTCAGATTCTGCAGAATCTGGGAATTACGCCCAAGCGTCCCGTAGTCGCGCCGGTTATCGGCACACTGTTGCCGGGGGAAGCAGCAGACAGGGATGGGTTGAAAACCGGCGATTTGTTGCTCTCGGTTGATGGCCAATCCCTGGAGAGTTGGGTCGAATGGGTGAAGTATGTACGGGCGCGACCGGAGCAGCGCATGGTTCTTGAGGTCGAGCGTGCAGGGAGTCTGATCCGCCTTGAACTGACCCCGGCAGCGATTGAAAGTGAGGGTGAAAGCATCGGTCGAATTGGTGCCAGCGTGTATGTGCCGCCTCACCTGATGGATGACTACCAGATAGAGATTCGTTATGGCCCTCTGGAGGCCGTTGGCAAGTCGTTGTACAAGACTTGGGATCTCTCTCTGCTGATGTTGAAAATGCTCGGCAAGATGGTGATCGGCGAGGTCTCGGTCAAGAATCTCAGTGGTCCGATCTCCATCGCGGAGTATGCGGGTAAAACCGCCAGTTATGGTCTGATCGATTTCCTTAAATTCCTCGCTGTGGTGAGTATCAGTCTCGGTGTGCTGAATCTGCTGCCGATCCCGGTTCTGGATGGTGGGCACCTCCTCTTTTTTCTGCTTGAGGCAATCAAAGGGGGACCCTTGTCAGAAGCCTTTATGGAGCATGGACAGAAGATTGGGATGATTCTGCTATTGGCAATGATGAGTCTTGCCTTCTATGTGGATCTCAGTCGTTTGCTGGGCTAGCGGCAAAATATCACTTATACTACCCCGCTTATGTGGAGTCCGGTCTTCACTCCCGCTGATCCCTCATGTTTGGGACAATCGCCACAGGCGGCAATGGTCGCAGGTATAAAAAATCTAATATTATGTCGTTGCTGGGTGTCCTGAAAAGATTCCTTTCCAGTCTGGTCTTGTTGCTGATGACGGCCTCCGTTATGGGCGCTTCGTCGTTTGTCGTGGAAGACATACGGATTGAAGGTTTGCAGCGTATCTCCGCGGGTACAGTGTTCAACTACCTGCCGGTAAGAGTGGGCGAGCAGATATCTTCGGGGGATACGGCCGGCATCATCCGGACGCTGTTCAAAACGGGCTTTTTCAAGGATGTGCGCCTCGAACGGGAGGATGAAGTGCTGGTGGTGTTCGTGCGTGAGCGGCCGGCAGTTGCGGAGATCAACCTGAGCGGCAACAAAGACCTGGATTCCGATAGGCTGAAGGCCGGCCTGAAAGATATTGGTCTGGCTGAAGGCCGGGTCTTCAAGCGCGCGCTGCTGGAGCGTGTCGAGCAGGAGTTGAATCGCCAGTATTTCTCCCGTGGCAAGTATGGTGTCAGGATCGAGTCCACGGTTACGCCGCTGGAACGCAACCGGGTGTCGGTGGATATCGAAATTTCAGAGGGCATCACCGCCCGCATCAAGAAGATAAACCTTATCGGCAATCAGGCTTTTGAAGATGATGAGCTGCTGGATGAGTTTGCTCTTGGTATCCCGAGCTGGTACGACTTTTTCTCCGATAGAGACAAATACTCGAAACAGGCGCTTTCGGGTGATCTGG
The DNA here is from genome assembly GCA_963691905.1 of Sedimenticolaceae bacterium. Classification (GTDB taxonomy): domain Bacteria; phylum Pseudomonadota; class Gammaproteobacteria; order Chromatiales; family Chromatiaceae; genus QGON01. Next base: position 1,804,829 of record OY829894.1, on the reverse strand, counting down.
AGAAACTGCGCTCCTACTATCTCGATAGGGGATTTATCGATTTCAAGATAGACTCCACCCAGGTTTCCATTACGCCGGACAAGAAGGATATCTATGTCACGGTCGTAGTCTCTGAAGGTGAGGTGTTCACCCTCAGTGACATCAAACTTGCGGGGGAGTTGATCGTACCTTTGGAAGAGCTTTTTCCGCTGATTCACCTCAGGCGGGGTGAGGTCTTCTCCCGTAAAAAGACCACCGCCAGCGCGGAGCGGGTCAACAGCCTTCTGTCGGATGCCGGTTACGCCTTCGCCAACGTCAACAGCATTCCCGATATCGATCGTGAAAACCGCCAGGTGGCGATCACCTATTTTGTCGACCCGGGTAAACGGGTCTATGTTCGCCATATCGATATGAGTGGTAACGCAGCGACGCGGGACGAGGTGCTTCGCAGGGAGTTGCGGCAGATGGAATCGGCCTGGTTTTCGGGAGAACAGGTGCGATTGTCCCGTGAACGCCTGCAGCGCCTGGGTTATTTTGAAGAGGTGAATGTCGAGACGCCTGCCGTTCCTGGGCGGACAGATCAGGTGGATGTTGACTTCAAGGTGAAGGAGAAGGCTTCCGGTAATCTGTCGGCGGGTATCGGCTTCTCTCAGACCCAGGGCCTGATGTTCAATGCAAGCATCACCCAAGACAATTTTCTCGGTACCGGCAAGCGGGTCAGTACCGGTTTCGACACCAGTAAGGCAAACAAGAAGTTCAATATTTCCTATAACAACCCCTACTATACTATTAACGGCATTAGTCGCGGGTTTGAGTTTTCCTACCGCGCCACTGATTTTGGTGAACTCAATATTTCCAGTTATGCGACGGATGTCAGTCGAGTAGGGGTCAACTTCGGCCTGCCCATCACGGAATACGACAGGCTGCGTTTCAGTCTGGCCTTTGAGGATACCATGTTCGTGTTGGGTGACTCTCCATCAGATGAGGTGCTGAAATTCGAAGAGGTGAACGGCGACCACTTTCGGGATCTGGAGACGCTCGTCAGCTGGACCCGTGATACCCGGGATCGTGCCATCTTTCCCACTGTTGGGGGTAAGCAGGTGGCCGCGCTGGAGGTGACCGTGCCCGGCAGTGATCTGCAGTATTATCGCCTCCACTACAAACACACGCGCTATTTTCCTCTGACAAAAGCCCTTACGCTCAGGTTCAACGGCGAACTGGGTTACGGAGACAGCTACTCAGATACCCCGGTACTGCCGTTTTACCGTAACTTTTTTGCAGGCGGCATTGGCACAGTACGCGGCTTTGAGGAAAATACCCTCGGTCCGCAGGACTCTTTTGGTGATGCGTTGGGAGCAAATTCAAAATTGACGGGTCAAATAGAGTTGCTGGCACCTCCTCCTGTCGACTCATTTAAAAGCACGATGCGCTGGGGCGCGTTTCTGGATGCCGGTAATGTTTTTGATGTAAAGTTTGGCAATGGTTTCGAATTGGATGAGGTACGTTACTCTACTGGTCTCATGCTCTCCTGGTTATCACCGGTAGGAGCCTTGGCTTTTAGTCTGGGGTATCCTTTGAACGATAAGGTCGGTGATTCTGTGGAGACACTGCAGTTTAGCTTCGGAACCACATATTGATTAAGTGGGAGTGATTTTGTGAAAAGATTGGGTAAGTTTGGTGTTTTTCTGTTGTTGCTGGCTTTTTTCGCGGGCAATGTCCTGGCGGAGAGTTATAGCATTGCCTTTGTCAACGCAACCAAGGTTTTTGAGGAGTCGTTGCAGTACAAAGAGGCCCGTAAACGTCTGCAGGCAGAGTTCTCCCGTCGTGAGAAAGATCTGCTCTCCAGTAAAAAGCAGCTGAAGCAGCTCGAAGACAAGCTGCAACGTGATGGTGCCGTGATGAGTGAGTCAGAAGTGAAGCGCCTGGAGCGCGATATCCTCTCCCGTCGCCGTAAGCTCAAGAATGCGCAGACTGAATTTCGCGAGGATCTCAACCTGAGACAGAATGAAGAATTCAAGAAACTGCGGCAACGGGTACGGGAAGTGATTCAGCAGGTCGGCAAAGAGGAGAAGATCGACCTGATCCTGTCCGATGGTGTGGTCTATTTCAGTGAAAAGATCGATATTTCCGACAAAGTCCTGGAGAAGCTGGGACAGATCCAAGCGAAGTAGGAGTCTGGGGATTGGCGGTTCGACTGGGAGTCTTGGCGGAGATTGCAGGAGCTGAACTGCGTGGCGATCCGCAGATTCTGATCTCAAAGGTTGCGACCCTGCAACAGGCCGGGCCGGATGAGGTCAGTTTTCTGGCGAACCCGAAATATCGGCGTCATCTGAAACAGACGGCTGCGGCTGCGGTGATACTGAGACCGGAGGATGCCGAATACTGCAGTACCGCTGTATTACTGAGTGACAACCCTTACCTTGCTTATGCGAGGATCTCCCGTCAACTCAATCCCGTTCCTGCCTTTGAGCCGGGCTGTCACGTTTCTGCAGTAGTGGATACCTTAGCCAGTATCGACCCGTCAGCCTTTGTCGGTCCCTGCGCTGTCGTGGGTGCGGGCAGCCGTATCGGGGCAGGTGTATATATCGGACCTGGGTGTATCATTGAGCATGATTGTGTCGTTGCTGATGAATCACGCCTCGTAGCCAATGTGACGCTCTGCCACGGGACTCATGTGGGGGAGCGCTGCCTGATCCATCCGGGTGCCGTTCTGGGGAGTGACGGTTTCGGCCTGGCAAACGACGATGGTCGATGGGAGAAGGTACCCCAGACAGGCAGAGTCCGCCTTGGGAACGATGTGGAAGTGGGTGCCAATACCACCATCGACAGGGGTGCACTGGAGGACACGGTGCTTGAGGACGGGGTCAAGCTGGACAACCTGATCCAGATTGCCCACAACGTTATTGTCGGCGCCAATACCGCAATGGCGAGTGGGGTGGCGGTAGCGGGTTCGACCCATATTGGCCGCAACTGCACCCTGGGGGGTATGGTAGGACTCGTCGGCCACCTGGATATCGGCGATAATGTACATTTTTCGGGAGCGAGCATGGTTACCCGTTCCTTTTCTGAGCCGGGGTACTACAGTGGCAATCTGCCCGCCATGGACAACAAGCAGTGGCGTAAGGCCGTGGCGCGTATCCGCCAACTGGATGAGATGGCGAAGCGTCTACAGCGCCTGGAAAAAAAGGTGGAAACTGTTTCCACAGACCAGGATGGATAACGCATTGATCAAGGGGAGAGAACGTTGGTTGTGATGGACATCGAGAAGGTGCTGAGCCTGTTGCCGCACCGCTATCCGTTTTTATTGATAGACCGGGTATTGGAGTTCGAGAAGGACAAACGTCTGTTGGCATTGAAAAATGTGACCTATAACGAACCCTTTTTCAACGGACATTTTCCGATTAAACCGGTGATGCCAGGGGTTTTGATCGTCGAGGCGATGGCCCAAGCCACCGGTCTGCTGGCCCGTGAGTCCCATCCTGAGACCGCTAACGAAAATACCATTTATCTGTTTGTCGGGATTAACAAGGCGCGTTTCAAACGTCCGGTGGTGCCCGGTGATCAGCTTGAACTGGAGGTGACCCAGACTGCGATGAGACGTGGTATGGGCATCTTCTCAGGCGTTGCCAGGGTGGATGGGAAGGTTGCGGCTACTGCAGAGGTCATCTGTACCGCAAGAGACGCCACTGAGGCATGAGTCAAATCGATCAACGGGCGGTGATCGATCCCTCTGCGGAATTGGGCGAAGGGGTCTCTATCGGTCCATTCTCGGTGATCGGGGCCGATGTGAAGATCGGCCGGGGTACCACCATCGGCCCTCATGTCGTTATCAAAGGCCCGACCAGGCTAGGTGAAGAGAACCGTATCTTTCAGTTTGCCTCGGTCGGCGAGGATCCACAGGACAGAAAATATGGAGGCGAGCCGACAAGGTTGGAAATCGGCGACCGTAATGTCATCCGCGAGTTCGTCACTATCAACCGGGGTACGCAGCAGGATGCGGGAACAACCCGCATTGGCAATGACAACCTCTTCATGGCCTATACTCATGTGGCTCACGACTGCCAGATCGGCAACGACGTCATCATGGCCAACGCCGCTTCTATTGGTGGTCATGTGCATATCAGCGATCACACGATTCTCGGCGGATTTACTATCGTCCATCAATTCTGTCGTATCGGCGCCTACAGCTTTTGTGCCATGGGCTCGGTGATCTCCAAGGATCTGCCTCCCTATGTCATGGTCTCGGGGCATCCGGCGAAACCCTACGGCATCAACACCGAAGGGCTGCGGCGCCGTCAATACAGCGAACAGGCGATCCGTCAGATCAAGCGTGCCTACAAACTGCTCTACAAGTCCCAGTTGCGGCTGGAAGAGGCGATCGAATCGATTCGTGAGATGGCGGGCGAGGCGCCTGAAGTCGGCATTATGGTGGATTTCATCGCGCAGGGCGGACGCAGCATCCTCCGCTAATGAATCGAATTGGTATAGTCGCCAATGAAGTCTCCGGTGATCAACTCGCCGCCTCCCTGATCCATGCACTGAAGGCAAAACGGCCTGAATTACGCTTTGAGGGCATGACCGGTCCCGCAATGGAGGCTGAAGGCTGCAAGAGTCTGGCACGCATGGATCCGGTGATGGGGCTGGTGGAGGTGCTGAAGCACCTGCCGGGGCTGCTCGCCCTGCGGCGCAGGCTTTTCCACCATTTTCAGACCGACCCCCCGGACATCTTTCTTGGTGTGGATGCGCCGGATTTCAATCTGGCGCTGGAAACCCGGCTCAAAGCCGACGGTATCCGGACTGCCCACTTTGTCAGTCCGACCGTCTGGGCCTGGCGTCAGAAGCGTGTAAAAAAACTGCGCCGGGCAGTGGATCTGATGTTATGCATCTTTCCTTTTGAAGTGGATTTTCTCCAGCGGAACAGTGTAACCGCCAACTATGTGGGGCATCCTTTGGCGGATGAGATTCCCCTTGAGTCGACGGAGCCGGAAGGCATCAGGCCCGAGCTGGGGCTTGCTCCCGACCGCCCTGTTATTGCGATTCTGCCCGGCAGCCGCATGAGCGAACTCGGCATGCTCTCGGTGCCTTTTTTACAGACTGCGAACTGGTGTTTGCAGCGTCATCCTGAGCTGCAATTCGTGGCGCCGATGGTGAACGCGAAAATTCGGGCGGCTTTTTCTGAACAGATCGCTGAGGTTGCACCGGATCTACCCATCGTCCTGCTCGATGGCGAGGCGCGCAAGGCGATCCAGGCGGCTGACGTTGTGCTGACTGCCTCGGGCACTGCGACGCTGGAAACACTTCTATTGAAACGCCCAATGGTTGTAGGTTATCGGTTGGCAGCCCTGACATACTGGCTGGTAAAGACCTTCAATCTAGTGAAGATTCCCCACATGGCGATGGCCAATCTGATTGCTGAAGAGCGCCTCGCACCGGAGTTTCTACAGGGTGAGGTCAGACCGGAGGCGCTTGGACAGGCGCTGCTCGATTTTCTCGAATCACCGGCCAGGCGGGCTGGCGTCGTCGCCAGATATCGGCAGCTGCACGAAGGGTTGCGTTGTGATGCTGCAAACCGTGCCGCGGATGCAGTGTTGGCACTTATCGATCAATAAAAAGAGGAGTTCTGAGATGGACTTTTTCATTGCCGGCGTGGATGAGGTGGGACGCGGGCCATTGGCGGGCCCCGTGGTGGCTGCTGCGGTGATTCTCGATCCGGCAAACCCGATAGAGGGCTTGGCGGATTCCAAAAAGCTCAGTGAAAAACGCCGTGAAACCCTCTCCGGGTTGATTCGTGAACGCTCTCTGGCCTGGGCGCTCGGGCGTGCTGAGGTCGAGGAGATCGACGAGATCAATATTCTTCAGGCCAGTCTGCTGGCTATGCAGCGGGCGGTTGAAGCGTTGCATATGTCACCGCACAAGGCGCTGGTGGATGGCAAGCATGTTCCAAGCCTGTTCTGTGAGGTGGAGGCGATCATCGGCGGCGACAGTAGTGTCAAAGCGATCGGCGCAGCCTCCATCATTGCCAAGGTTGCCCGTGACCGGGAGATGGTGGAGATGGATCAGCGCTATCCCGGTTATGGTCTGGCGAGGCATAAAGGCTACCCCACCAAGATGCATCTGGAGGCGCTCAGGGAATTGGGTGTCACGCCGATCCACCGTCGTTCATTCGGGCCGGTCAGACGCCTCCTGGAGGATTAAGGAACCCCTGAACGATTCAGATGCTCCTTACGGACAGTGCATATATTCTGGAAATTGGAGGGTTTTTGGGTGGATAATGGCGCGAACTGGTGATGATACACCGGATTGGGCAGAGCCATCTTGAAAGTGACACCCAAAAAATGAGCGTCAGCTGGCGTGAAAATAAAACAGAGGATAAGAGTCAGGAGTTATTTTATGGGGAACCCGGAGCAACAATTGGATCGGGAAGAGATCAAGGCCAGGCTGCGTGAGATTATCAAGGAGCAGTTGGAGGTCGACGAGGTCGAGTACGACGAGAACAATCTGGACAATCTCACCGAATTGGAGATCGACTCGCTCTCTTTTGTTGAAATCATCTTTGAAATAGAGGACAAGTTCGAGGTTAAGTCTGATGGTGGTTTTAGTGATGAACAGCTTAAAGAGATTAAAACCACAGACGATATTGCCGACCTGATAATTGCTGCCAAGTCGGCTTCATGAGCGCTGACGACAGGGTAGCGATTACAGGCCTTGGTGTGGTGTCGCCGGTTGGTAATGACATCCACTCTTTCTGGGAGAGTCTGGTCGCCGGCGTCAGCGGCATTCGACCGATCGAGCGTTTTGATTCAGCTAATTTCGGTTGTAAGGTTGCCGGCCAGGTCGAGGGACTTTCCGAGAGCCCTTTCTATAAGAAAAAATACATCAGGATAGACCCATGCAGTGCAATGGGGCTGGTTGCAGCCAGCCAGGCTCTGGCTCAGGCCGGCATTGAGATGGGTAGTGAAAAGCGGGCTCGCTATGGTGTCTATTCCGGTACGGGTATCGGTGGTGTGACTACCCATGAAACCGCCTGCTTGAAGTATGCTGCCAAGCCTGATGATCCTCGTATCAGTCCGCTCGCCATCGTGCGGGTGATGAATAATGCAGGCGCCTCTGAGATTGCGATGCATTTTGGCTTTGCCGGCGAGTCACTTACTGTCTCGACCGCCTGCGCCGCTGGCCTGCAGGCTTTGGGGGAAGCCTGCCGCGCGATTCGTGATGATCGTGCAGACTTGATTGTGGCAGGCGGTAGCGATGCACCTCTCTCGCGCCCTCTCTACTCTGCCTGGCAGAGCATGCGCGTCATGTCGTCTTGGGAGGGTGATCCCGCAGCTGCCTCGCGCCCGTTCAGTGGTGATCGTAGTGGTTTGGTATTGGCGGAGGGCGCCGCCTACGTTATTTTGGAGAGCGAGGGGCATGCGCGTAGCCGTGGAGCTGAAATACTCGGTTTTGTGGATGGATATGCCTCCAATACCTGTCATGGTCACATCACTCGGCCGAGTATGGAACATGAGGTTGATGTGATGGGGAACGCGCTGAAAAGTGCAGGTATTGCCCCTGATGATGTTGATTATATCCACGCCCATGGCACGGGTACCGAGGCCAACGATGTGATAGAAACCGACGCCATAAAAGCGGTGTTTGGTGAGCGTGCCGCCGATGTTCCGATTACTTCAGGCAAGTCGATGCTGGGGCATACTTTGGGTGCTTCGGGTGTCTTCGGACTGATCTCGGCACTGTTGAGTCTCAACAAGGGTATCGCCATCCCCACCATTAACCTGGATAACCCGGATCCCAAGTGTGACTTGAACTATGTGGCAAACAAGGCTCAGCCTTTGTCCAGAAGTCGTACTGCCATGGTGAATGCGTTTGGTTTTGGTGGAACAAACTGCACGGCGGTGATCAGTAAGGCGGATAAGTAGGATGTGGTGAGCTTGCGAACCGCATCGCTCGCGTGATTTCCCGACTCGACTGATGCGGTTCGCAAGCTCACCAGCATCCTACGTCCTATTAATCGCTGTGCAGCTCCTGGCTACTGAAATCAAGGAGACGTTTGACTTCGTGATTGAATCGCTGCAGTTTTTCCAGGGTTTCTGCTTCATCTCTTGATTTGCAAGCCGCTTCCAGCTGTGTAACAGCAAGATTCAATGCAGGAACCCCGCAGATCGAAGTGGCTCCATGCAGGCGGTGAACATTCTCCCTGAGATCGTCCCACTGCCGGGCAGCATGATTCTCACGGATAATCCCGGCCTGTTCCGGCAGTTCGTTGCAAAACTGGTTGAACATTTCAGCAACAAGTTTTGCATTGCCTCCTGCGATATTTAACGCTTTATCTTCATCCCTGATTGGGAGGTCAACGTCTGAGTCAACTGACTCATTTGCGGTTGCCATTGCCTGAGTCAGTTGAGGTTTTTCCCCCCTTAACAGTGGAAGTATTACGTTAAGCAGTTGAGATTCGGTATGTGGTTTTAGCAGATAACCATCCATGCCGGCAGCTATTACCTCCTTTCGTGTCTCTGGTACAACGTCTGCAGTGAGTGCGACGATCGGCGGTGAGTTGGGACGATTCGCACAGTTCTCACGAATTATTGCTGCGGCGTCCGTACCTTTTAGTTTCGGCATGTGGACATCCATTAGTATCAGGTCAAACTGGTTCTTTGCAGCCAGATCAATGGCGTCGATGCCGGTATTTGCTTCTGAAATAATAGCGCCCTTTTCAGAAAGGAGAATATTCATCAGTTCCAGATTGATGTGATTGTCATCCACGACAAGGATTTTTTTCCCCTTCAATGAGGTATCGCTATCAATGTTTGAAGGAATTGTTGAGTGGGCGTGAACTTCGCCGGTGGAAAAAATTTCCTTAAGGATGTTGTCGAGAGTCTCGCTGCCCAAGGGTTTGGAAAGAGACCAGGTAGTATTGTCGATGTGGAAATTTTCTATGGTGTTTCGATCCGATGTGCTGAGAAGTACCAGCACAGGAAGATTGAAAGAAGTCAGAAAACCCTTTGCTGTTATATCTGCGGAACCTGAGATGATTTCGTCTTTTGTAAAGCCGCATACGATCAAATCCACTTGAGAGAGGGTCGGCTCCTCAGTGTCAACAGTCTCCAAATCTTTGGTCAAAAATCCTCGTTTAAGAAATTGATGTTTGATGGATAGGCGAGATAGTTTATGTTGATCAATGATCAGGCAGCTTTTGTTATAAAATTGTGCTGTTTGCGGTTTGTTGCTTTCAGTGGCATCTTTTTTCAGAGTCAGCGTGACTCGGAAACAGGAACCCTGTCCGCGTGCACTGTCCACCTTGATGCTGCCACCCATCGATTGGGCCAACTTTTTGGAAATGCTCAGTCCAAGGCCGGTGCCGCCATACATTCTGCTGGTAGATGTATCAGCTTGTTGAAATGCATGAAAAAGATGCGCTTGTGCATCACGGTCGATACCAATGCCTGTGTCGGTTACCGTGAAGCTCAGTGTACACTCGCTATCTGTTTCATGCTCAAGCATGACCCGAACAATGACTTCACCTGAGTGAGTGAATTTGATCGCATTACTCAACAGGTTGACAAGAATTTGCCTGATTCTGGTTAAATCGCCGATCAGTCTGTCAGGAATGTCTGAGTAGACCATCAGAACAAGTTCCAGGTCTTTATCCTGGGCAGATGGTGCCAGCAGTACAACTGGGTCTTCAAAACATTCGGTCACAGAAAAACTTGAGCTGTCTGGCTCCAGTCTGCCGTATTCAAGCTTTGAATAGTCCAGGATATGGTTGATGATCTCCAGTAAGTTGGTAGCAGATTTGGTGATTGTGTTAACGATATCTTTCTGCTTTTTATCAAGGTCCATCTTTTTGAGTAAGTTCGCAAAACCCAGAACGCCATTCATGGGTGTTCTGATCTCATGGCTCATATTGGCGAGAAATTCTGATTTTACATGGCTTGCCATGAGAGCACGTTTTCTTGCCAGGTCGAGTTCGACATTCTGTATTTCCAGTGCTTCCATTGTTTGAGTCAGGTCTGAAGTTGCCTGGTCAATCTGCTGTTTCATGGTTTCCTGTGACAGTTTCAACTCTCTGGCCATTGTGTTGAAACTCTCTTCAAGACTGGCGATTTCCCGGTAAGATTTTTCTGGAATCAAGGTGGAGAAATCACCGGCTCGCATCCGCACAACTGCCTCTGTCAGGCGTGAAATGGGGCCTGTAACCCGCCTGCTGAGTGCAAGTGAGAAGAGAATGGTTCCAATTAATCCGAACCACAGCATAAGAAGACTGTTGCGAATAATTCGGCGTTTGTTGGCCAGCAGTCTTGTCGTGCTGATAGTGATGGCAATGCTGCCCAATGATGCAGTACCTGACAAGGTGGTTATTTCAGGTTCATTGCTTTGTTCAGGATAGTCCGAGACATCAATCGGCATGATTTCTCTGCCGACATGTGCGCGAAAAATAAGATGGTTGTCGGTGGAGTTGATATTTCCTGCCATTGGATTATTGGAATGACTAATTATTGTGGCAAGTGTGTTATTTGATTCGTCGAGTACCCGAATTTCACTAACGTCGCTATGACGAAGGATCGATTTTAGATTTGTTTTCAGGGTTGTCGAGTCACGGGTAAACAATCCCGTAGTGCTTAACGCGGCGGCTTCATTGGCAATAGCCTGTCCACGTTCGTTGAATGCATCGAAGAGATTATCCAATTGCGTATTGATCAGATAGGTGATCAATGGCACTGCCAGGGCGATTGCGGGCAGTAATCCTGCAATCAATGCTTGTGTCCTGAAAGTTTTAAATTGATTCAGGATCATGGTGTTTCACCTGCACTGATCTGATCTCTGAGATGAGTTTCTGAAGGAAGTTTAATCCCCAAGGACCTTGCTACTTTTCTATTGACGCCGACAGAGAAATATTTCGGGTATTTCGGCCCTTTTATAAGATCGTTTTTTGCGCTGAGATGGCTGGCGGAGAGATCGACAATATGACGCGCAATATCATCGGGGGTGGAATGAACAGCGGAAATGGCACCGGCCCTTACATAGGCGGCTGAAAATCCCACAACGGGCACCTGTTTGCGGTAAGTGGATGTGAGTATATTAGAGATGGTCTTTCTGTTATGGATGTTGGCATCGGGCAGCGCCAGAAGAACGTCTGAACTTCCCAATAATTTTCCTAGCTTGCTGCCAAGTTCTTTGCTGTCCCCAACTTCCGCCAGTGTTATAGCTACTCCCAGCTTTTTTTCGCTCCTTCGCAAGATGGATTCAGAAGGACGGTTATTCTTGTGGACCAATATTCCGATACGTTTCCCTCCGCCGGTAGAGAGTTTTGCCAGCCTGAGGCTGCGTTCGAGTGGTTGATTGAGATAGATCGTATCCGTTTCCTGAAAAATACTGTCGCTGATGTTTGAGTTTCTATTCGGCAGCATCGGTATCATAGCGTGGATGGTCTTTTTGGAAACGCCATGATTCCGTGTAAATGTTGCGGCTTTCGTTCCTAGTGTAATGATCAGGTCGCTATGTCTGGACCATTCGGGTTTCAGATTTGTTGGGATTGATGATGTTATGTCTATCTCAGTGCAGATGTCTGAATGATTTCCGCAGTAGAGAATAAAATAGTGCTCAATGGCACTGACCACCTTATCGTAAACGGTTGCGTTTCCGCTTTTTATGATCAGAATATTCTGCTGTCTTTCGATTTCCTGTGAATAGACATATCCAGCGATAAAATGCTGTGCCAGAAAAAGCAACAATAATATACGGCAGAAACGCCCCAATACGGGCAGGGCATCACCTGTCCGCAGGGCTGTCAATTCGCCGTTAGTAAACAAGTCTCGGCTTCCTTTTCTTTTCGCTTTATCGGTTAAGCGGTTTTTAATCCGTTGTAACAACCGTGATTAGACAATAATTATCTAAATTCTAAAGAGGCTTGGAGAAAGAAACGGGTTTCCCATCGGTTGACTAAGTCACGATTCGGCGCGTTGAAAAAATCCACATGCCCACCGTTGAGGTTTTGTCCGATAAGCGCTATTTCTCCGTCCATCCCCGGGAGAGTGAGCTGTTTTCCCAGCCTCACATCCCAGCGCCTGAAGGTTGGGATCAGGTCGCCTTCACCACCCCAAACCATTTCGCCGACATAGTAGTAGGCCGAACTGATCTGAATGCCACTGTCGAAACGGTGGCTGCCGAGGATGCTGAAGGTATGACTTGCAGCATTATCACTAATATCATTTCTGGATTGGACCGCGCCATCCACAATCAGGAAAGCTTCCTGGCCGTAAATATTGGCGTAGCCGTAGCCGAGAAAAATCAAATCACGGGGGGTCGGCCTGAAGTCAAGATTTACCTCCAGTCCATTGATTGTCGCTTCACCTGCGTTTATGTAGGTGTCCGCACCCGCCTGAACCAGATCGTTGAAATTATTCAACGTTGCGATGGCGATGGGGTCGGTCAGCCCGCGGTCCGGGTCTGGAATATCGAGGTTACGGAATTCATTAATGACATTGTCGATTTTTTCATGAAACAGTTTGAGATCCAGGGTCAGGCCAGCTTCAGGGAAACTGCCCAGGTATCCCAGCTCAAAACTGTCGATGGTTTGCGGGTCCAGGTCTCCGGTCGCCAACACCCAGGTGTTCACGTCATTGAGCGGTTCATCGAGAAAGACCACGAGGTTGACGTGATCCTCCAGCAGTGCGGGCATGCGGTAGGCGCGTGAAGCGCTCGCCCTGAAGGTATTGTTCTGATCCATATGGTGATTGATTGCGAGGCGGGGGGAGAAGAAGGGATCCTTATCTTCAAAACGCTCGACCATTCCGCCGGCATTGACAACCCACGCGGGAGAGATATGCCACTCTGCATTGGCAAAGAGGCGTAATTGATCTCTTGTGATTGCGTCGTGCTGATGAAAGATCCAGACACTTTTTCCTTGATCCTGACGTGCACCCGCCCCCCACACTAACCGTAGATTATCTGATGTCTGCAGAGTCTGCTGAAATTCCAGATCGTACCTATCTGACTCAAAACCCAGCCAGGAGAGGGTCAGAGGTGAGTCGGTGAGTTTCAGTTCATCCAGAAACATCTGGAAGTTGTAGTTCCCACCAGAGAGCCCAAGGGCGAAGATGTCTGGTCGTATCGGCTCGGGAAAACCTTGCAGGTCGTCCAACCCTTTGATGATGTCTGAGAGGATAGGTGAACGGTAGCTGTCCTCTATTTGCTGGTAGTTGTGATAAAAATTGATTTGAAACTCATTCGTTGGGGATTGCTGGTGTTTCCAGGTTATCTGTTGGTAGTGGTAACGATTGTTCAATACCCTGGTCTGCTGAAAGATATCCGACCAGCCTTCGCCGTAGTTGCCCTGACTGAAACCGACACGAAACTCCACCGTGTCGTCGTTATCTAATGTTTGCTCTCCGAGGAAGTTGAACCAGCGGGTGTCGGCGCTGTCTTCGCGCTCTTCAAAGCCGTCGTACTCATCGTAGTTGGCTGAAATCCTATAGGCGAAATCCCCAACTGATCCGGCATATCGTCCATATATCTTGCGCGCATTGCCTTCGCCGATGATGGTTTTCAACATTGCGCCGGGACGATCAGCCGGGTGGTCGGTAATGATGTTGACAACGCCGGCAAATGAGTTGGAACCATAGGCGGCGGCATTGGGTCCCCGGATCACCTCGATACGCGCTATTTCGTCAATCTCGATCGGCATGTCGGCCCATGCGACGCCACCAAATGCGGGGTCGTAAACCGATCGTCCATCGATCAGCACCTGCATGTCACGAGCATACTGGTCGGCCATACCGTGATAGGTTGCAGTGGCCCTGGAGCCGGAATAGAAGCCCACTGCAAAACCCGGTACCAGTCGCAGCAGGTCAGGAATATTCCTGGAGCCGGATGCACGAATCATCTCTTTGTCGATGATCGTCATTGCCGTGGGGGTATCGGCCAGGGATTGGGAGAGACGGGTTGCGGAGAGCACCACGGGCAGCTCTTCGAAAAAATAGTCTTCAGAGACTGGATCGGATTCAGCGGCGTTTCCAATCTGAAAACAGATTGCAGGGAGCATCACGAGAGAAGAGAGAAGTCGTCTATATCGTAACGGATGTCTTCGAAGTTGCATGGTTCTATTCGCTATTGTGTGGCAGGCGTCTCGGCCCTGTTTCTGATACGTCTGCTTCTTCTATGAACCGACATTTCTCAACGGCTATTCTATCATCTCCTAAAGATAGAAAGGTTATCGTCTCAGTACCTGCATCCAGCGCCAAAAATTCAGAAGTCCGGCCAACGATGAGGCGACATAGGTGAGCGCGCAGGCCTTCAGTATCCGCTTGGCCTTCTTTTCCTGAGAGGCATCGATATAGTTTCCCTGAGTGAGGATCGGCATCGCCTTGCCGAAACTGGCGTCCCACTCCACCGGCAGGGTGATAAGCTGAACGATGAGCCCGGTTCCCATGGTGATGATCGCTGCCAACAGCATAATTGCCCCGCTGCTCGGAGCTCGGGTAACGCCCGCCAGCAGGGGGGCAAGAAAGAGCAGGAATGATCCCAGTTTCTGGCTGACTATTGCTACCCTGGCCAGTCCCATGCGCAGACGAAAAGGGCGGTAACCATTGGCGTGTTGAATGGCGTGTCCGACCTCGTGGGCTGCGGTTGTGATGGCGGTCAGTGTTCTGCCCTCCATTTTGTCCCTGGTGAGTCGAACGGTCTTGCTGAGGGGGTCGTAGTGGTCACCGGATTCGGTGGCTTCAACACGAATGTCCTCGAGTTCAAAGCGGTCAAGCAGATGGCGGGCCAGCTCTCCTCCCGTGCCGGGAAAGTCCTCATCCTGCCGGTTATAACGTGAAAGGATATGCTGCACCCACCATTGGGGTGCGTATATCAGAGCAAGGACAAGGGTGATGAGAAGCAGATAGTGCACAGTATCTTCCGTTGGCAACAACAGGCGAATAATCCGGTATACTAACCCGTTTCCCGGGATTCCGGACTGAATTACAGAATTTGGAGATGAACGATGTCGACAGAGGGCGTCAAGAAAGTGGTATTGGCCTATTCCGGTGGTCTGGATACCTCCATTATTGTCAAGTGGTTGCAGGACGAATATAAGTGCGAAGTGGTGACCTTTACTGCCGATATCGGTCAGGGCGAAGAGGTGGAACCTGTACGCGCCAAGGCGGAAGCCGCCGGCATCAAAGAGATCTACATCGAGGATCTCACCGAAGAGTTCGTGCGGGACTATGTCTTCCCCATGTTTCGCGCCAATGCCATTTATGAGGGCGAGTACCTGCTGGGCACCTCCATCGCACGGCCATTGATCGCAAAGCGGCTGATTGAGATTGCCAACGAGACCGGGGCGGATGCCATCTCCCACGGCGCCACCGGCAAGGGCAACGACCAGGTGCGTTTTGAGCTGGGCGCCTATGCCTTGCGTCCTGATATTCATATCATTGCCCCCTGGCGTGAGTGGGATCTCAACTCCCGTGAAAAGCTGCTGACCTATGCCGAGGAACACGGTATCCCCATTGAGATGAAACGGGAGGGCAAGAAATCCCCCTATTCCATGGATGCCAATCTGCTGCACATCTCCTACGAAGGTTACGATCTGGAGGATCCCTGGACCGAAGCCGGGGAGGATATGTGGCGTTGGTCTGTCTCCCCGGAGCAGGCCCCGGACAAGCCGATGTATATCGAGCTGACATTCGATAAGGGCGACGTGGTTGCCATCGATGGTGAGGCCATGTCACCGGCGACGGTTCTGGCGACCCTGAACAAGCTGGGCGGTGATAATGGCATCGGTCGTGCGGACATTGTGGAGAATCGCTATGTCGGCATGAAATCCCGTGGCTGTTATGAAACACCTGGCGGCACCATCCTGCTTGAAGGCGCATCGTGCCATGGAGTCGCTCACCCTGGATCGCGAGGCAGGCCACCTGAAGGACGAGTTGATGCCGCGCTATGCCAAGCTGGTCTATAACGGTTACTGGTTCGCGCCGGAGCGGGAGATGCTGCAGGTCGCTATCGACCAGACCCAGCAGGTGGTCAATGGTGTCGTCAGGCTGAAACTCTACAAAGGCAACGTCTACGTGGTCGGACGGAAGTCCGACACCAACAGTCTGTTTGACGAGTCCATCGCCACTTTTGAGGACGATGAGGGCGCATACGATCAGAAGGATGCGGAAGGTTTTATCAAGCTCAATGCGCTGCGTTTGCGGGTGGCTGCGGCGAAGAAGTGATAGGTGACTAAAGGCTAAAGACAAAAGGCTGGCAAATCAAAGATTTGCCAGCCTTTTGTGCCAAGCATGTAGGCCCGATCAAGCGTAGCGGATCGGGCATCCAACTACAGGGTTCGGCCCATCTAATGGCACGGCCTCCTTTCTCCTTTTACCTTTCGCCTTTAACCTTCACTCCTCCCGCTCCGGCAGATCCGGATCCTCTCTCGTATAGCCAATGGCGGCCAGCTTTTCGAGATAGGCCTGCCAGAGTTCGTCATGGAACTTGCCCAGGTTGTAGAGATACTTCCAGTCGTAGAGCCCTGAGTCATGCCCGTCATCGAAGATGATTTTAACCGCGTAACTGCCCACGTGTTTGATATCGGTAATGGAGACGAGTTCCTTGCCGGTCTCCAGTTTTGCCTGTGCCGGGGTATGACCCCGGGTTTCGGCAGAGGGTGAGTAGACCCGCAGATATTCACAGGGCAGCGAGAAGTGGGCGCCATCGTCGAAGGCGATATCGAGAAAGCGGGACTGCTGATGCACATTGATGTCGACAGGGCGGGGTTTTTTTTCCATTAGTGCTTACCGGTGTTTGATTCAGGCCAGCCCTGGGAGTGTTTTTCCACAAGGTCTGCCAGCATTTCGATGTGGTCGGGTTGTGCGTTGAGGGCGGGTATATATTCATAGGCGCCGCCGCCGGCTTGCTGAAAATAACCCTTGTTCTCCACCGCGATCTCCTCCAGTGTTTCCAGACAGTCGGCGGAGAAACCAGGACTGACCACCTGGACGTGTTGTACCTTTGCCTTGCCCCAGGAGATCAGGGTTTGATCGGTATAGGGCTTGATCCACTCCTTTTTGCCGAAGCGGGACTGAAAACAGAGTTGCCACTGTGAGTCTTCCAGCTGGAGTCTTTCGGCAACCTGTTCGGCGGTGAAACGGCACTCGCCGGGATAGGGATCACCTGCGGCGGCGTAATCTTCCGGAATGCCGTGGAATGAGAAGAGCAGCTTTTCCGCCGCGCCATGCTGTTCGCGGAAGCGTCGGATAGAGTCTGCCAGCACCTGTATGTAGTCTGCTTCATGGCCATAGTGGTTGATGAAGCGCAGTTCCGGCAGTCGCCGCCAGTGTTGCAGTTCGCTTGTCACCGCATCGAAAGTTGAGGCGGTGGTCGTGGCGGAGTACTGGGGATAGAGCGGCAGCACCAGGATACGCTCGGCGTTTTCACGGAGCAGCGTTTCCAACCCGTCGGTTATGGAGGGGTTGCCGTAGCGCATTGCCAGGACGACTTTGACCTTGCTGTCGAACCGTTTGCTGAGTGCAGCCTGCAGTTTGTCCGTCTGTTGCCTGGAGATGTCCAGGAGCGGTGAACCACTCTCTGTCCAGACCGTACGGTAGGATTCTGCGGAGCGCTTTGGACGGATGCGCAAAATGACACCGTGCAGAATGACCTTCCAGAGCAGTCTGGGAAATTCCACCACGCGGGGATCGCTGAGGAATTCCGCCAGGTAACGCCGCACATCAGCGGTGGTGGGGCTGTCCGGTGTGCCGAGGTTGGTCAGTAAGATGCCGAGGCAGCCTGTACCGGGGCGCGCCAGGTCCGAGTGGTTTTTATATTTCATGGTGTTGATTGTTGTTCGCAGAACTGACTGAGTGTGGGTGCAGACTGCAGGTGGATTTATCAAGTGGGAAGACTACACCACTCGACACTCGACTGAAACCAGATAGCCTAACCGATCCCGACCCTAAAATAGTGTCCGTCTAGAATTGCCACTATTCCTCTCGCAAAGACGCCAAGAAAATCGTTGCTATCGTTTAATAACGATAGAACGTTGGGTGCGCTGTGCGCACCATGATGGCTGACCACAAAGAACATGCAGAGTGCCGAAGAAGCCGGAAAGGCTGTTTTACACCGATTTTTTCAACAGCTCCGTAAACTCCGGCGTTCTGAGATAACCGTATGATTTATGGTGGATCTTACCCCAGCCATTGATCACCAGATCATCCCTCACCTTGACCCCATCCTCGTTTGAGTCGTAGTCGTCTGCGAGATGGGTGTCGATGGCAACCGGATCACGCCGGTCTGCGAGGTTGGTCCATTTTTTCACGATACTGGGGGTACGCACCAGCGGACTCTCTTCACTGATTTTATATTTCACGTGGGGCAGGCCAAGGGGTGAGCCGATGGTCACGAAATGGTCGATCTTGATACTGGAATCCTCTTTGCCGAGCTGCCGCAGGACATCGTAAGCGATGATGGTGCCCATGGAGTGGGCGACCAGCATGATGCGATCCCCTCTGTTGTCGAGAATAACGGTTTTCAGGCGTTTCCTGAGTTCTTCGCGGAGTTCACTGTCCGTATAGTATTTATGCAGATCCTGTAGTTTTACCTCCAGCACCTTATCGGCAATTTTATCGATGCCGAAGAACGTTTTTGCCGAGTCCCACATTTTTCCGTTGATCGACGATGCCTTGGCTCTCACAATGTCCAGCCAGCCGTCATCGTAGCGTTTCAGTGCGCTGCTTTCTGCTTCGTGGTATGCATCAGGGTCTTGGTCTGGTTCGGCATACATGGCATCGGCCCAGTAGACCGAGTGAAAATTGAGGGAATCCATGTTGATGCCCGCATTCTTCCGCAGTCCTTCCAGCATGGCTTGTTCCCACCATTCGGCCAGCGTCTTCTCCGGTGGTTTGTTGGCCAGCCCATGAATGCCGATGATGACTTTGCTCATGATATCGATCTCCTTTTTTGTTTTTCCTGATTAAAGAAATATAGTTGCCTGAGCATCGATTGCATAGGCTTGTTGTTCAACACAATAGAATGTTCAGGGGCGTGGCCGAGAATCGTCCGTTGGGACAAGCACACTACAGCCTGCTATATTCAGACATCCAGAAAAAACCTTGTGGGATGATTGGAAAGTGCGCGAGACAGCTGGAGCGGGGCATAGCCATTTTGCTCTTGAAAATCATAGCCTCTATAACCTGAACGGCGTCTACTGGAATCTGCACACCCTGGCGCTGGTCGAACAGGTAACTGACGAGATCCTGGCAGCAGTGCCGGACATGAAGTGAAAAAACGACTGCCGAGGGTTGGTATCAGCGCCTGTCTCCTGGGTGAACCCGTGCGCTACGATGGTCGGCACAAATACGCCGCACAAATCGTCGAAACCCTGTCGGATGTCGTAAGTTGGGTGCCGCTCTGCCCTGAGACAGAAGCTGGCTTGGGTGTGCCGCGTCCGCCAGTGGAGCTGATTGGTTCGCCCGACAGCTTCCGGGTTGTTGGTGTAGAAAATCCAGGGCTGGATGTAACCACCACGTTGCTCGATTATTCAAGACAAAAAGTACAGAATCTTGGACGGATCAGCGGTTTTATTCTGCAGTGCAGATCCCCCAGTTGTGGTTTGAAAAGTACCCCATTCAGGGAGAGTGGCCTGCTGGGTGCCGGGGTGTTTGCCGGTATGTTCAAGCACGAGTTTCCGGAGCTACCGGTTGCTGAGGATGTGGATCTGGATTCAGCGGATGCGCTGGATGAATTTCTGCAGCGTGTCAGGCGATATGACCTGAATCCAAGGTAATAGGAACAATCGAGCCACAGGCTTGTCAATATACGCAATAGGTATGCCTGCCAGTTTTCCGCGGCATTCGTGAGCCTGGCAGCAGTCCGATCGGAAATAATAAAACAGGGGGAGTTATGAAAGCTGTTCTATTTGTATGCGTGGAGAATTCCAATCGCAGTCAGATGGCTGAGGCCTTTGCGCGGCTGCATGGCAGTAACCATCTGGAGGCCTTCAGTGCCGGTTCCAATCCCAGTGGTCAGGTCAATCCCAAGGCGATTGCCGCGATGCAGGAGAAGGGATACGACCTGACGATACACCACTCCAAATCGTTCAGTGACCTGCCCGATGCGCAGTTCGATTTTGTTATCACCATGGGGTGCGGTGATCGATGTTCCCATATTCCGGCGTTAATCCGTGAAGACTGGGATCTTCCTGATCCCAAAACACTGCCGCCGGACGAGTTCAACGTGGTCAGGGATGAGATCGAACACCGGGTGCTGGATCTTCTGACGCGGATTAATTAAGGGATAGGTTAAAGGCTAAAGGTTAAAGGACGAATTCACAGTCGTTTTCAGATTATGGTTTGATGCGTTTCTGGGTCATAGTAAGATTTTTGGAACCTGAAAGGCGAAAAGAGCCAGGAATGACGAAGAATTTCGGTCTGTCTATTTGGTACGGCCACCTTTAACCTTTAGCCTTTTACCTTGAACCTTTATTATCCCCTCATGAATAAGGAAAAACGGCAGGCCATCTTCGAGCGTCTGCAGGCGGCTAATCCAAATCCGACTACCGAACTCAACTATCGGACCCCCTTTGAGCTGCTGCTGGCGGTGATCTTATCTGCTCAGGCGACGGATAAGGGCGTCAATAAGGCAACAGCGCACCTGTTTCCGGTTGCCAATACGCCGGAAGCAATCTTCGAACTTGGCGAAGTGGGTTTGAAGGCGTACATCAAGACCATCGGCCTGTTCAATTCCAAAGCGAAAAATATTATCCAGACCTGCCGTATGCTGATCGATATTCACGACAGTGAAGTGCCGAATGAGCGACAGGCACTGGAGGCGCTGCCCGGTGTTGGCCGCAAGACTGCAAATGTGGTGTTGAATACTGCTTTCGGACAGCCCACAATGGCTGTGGATACTCATATCTTCAGGGTTGGGAACCGGACCCGGCTGGCGCCGGGAAAGACGCCGCTGGCGGTGGAGAAAAAACTGCTGCGCTGGACGCCGAAAGCCTTCCTGCAGGATGCCCACCACTGGCTTATTTTGCACGGGCGTTATACTTGCGTCGCCAGAAAACCACGTTGCGACAGCTGTGTGATTGAGGATCTTTGTGAATTCAAGGAGAAGACTTCGT
Source organism: Sedimenticolaceae bacterium (assembly GCA_963691905.1). GTDB lineage: Bacteria > Pseudomonadota > Gammaproteobacteria > Chromatiales > Chromatiaceae > QGON01. Next base: position 1,783,759 of record OY829894.1, on the reverse strand, counting down.
AAACCTACGGGGTTGAAATCTTTTTAGGAGTTTTAACAATGCATCGAATTGTGCTCTCTCTTTTCGCCTTTTTCTTTTTTTTTGTAGCCAATGTCGAGGCCGGTAACGGCCTGGTAAACGTGCGCAGTCAATTCGGCGTACAGAAGACGATGGATCGTCTTGAGAAGACGGTTAAAACGGCAGGCATGCGGGTCTTTGCGCGTATCGACCACGCCAAAGGGGCGGAGAAAATCGGCAAAACACTTCGTCCGACCCAACTCTTGATCTTCGGCAGTCCGAAGGCGGGGACTCCCCTGATGATGAGCGACCAGCGGGTTGGCATCGATCTGCCGCTCAAAGCTTTGGTCTGGAAGGATGCCGAGGGCCATGTCTGGCTCAGCTATACCCGTCCGGGTTATATGCTCAACCGTTTTGGGATCAATAATCGACCCAAGGTCAAAGAGAAGATGACCGGCATATTGGCCAAGTTCGCCCGTGTGGCGACCAGGCCCTGATCCGGAATCCCTATTCTGTGTTTGGCGGCGATAGAAATCAGATTCGGCAGGTTTTTGTGGATGCCTGGCAGAAGCGGATTCAGGGTAAACCACTGGAGCCGCTTGAGCAGATGATCGCTGCTGTTGTGGCCGAGCATCCGGAATACCATAAACTGCTGGGTGACCATGAAGCGGCGTTAAGCCGGGAGTTTCTGCCGGAAGACGGTGAGAGCAATCCGTTTCTGCATATGGGTATGCACATTAGTCTGCAGGAGCAACTCTCCACTGATCGTCCGAACGGGATCGCCGGACTCTACCAGCGGCTGACCCAACGTATTGGAGATGCCCACGAGGCGGAACACCAATTGATGGAGTGTCTTGCACATATGCTTTGGGAGGCTCAGGTCAACAAGCGGATGCCGGATGAGCAGGCCTATATCGAATGCGTCAAACGTCTTGTTATCTAGTGCGCTATCGATGTAACAATTGCGGATTCAGTCAGGATGTAGGGTGCGCTGTGCGCACCATGAATAGCGTACATACTGTGATTCCAGCTTGTTTTTGTGCGCATGGCGCACCCTACAAATCCTAATTTTATTTATTGCAAATTCGACTCCGATCCCGAAAATCAAAATATAGCGCTCAATGCCGACAACCAACTACAGGAATTGCACCCTCTGCCGCGTCATGCGTGGTTTTGCCTTTGGCGGATTGGGGGCGGCGGTGGCCGGTTATGGCGCGATCTGGTTCGGTGCGGAGGTGCAGGATGCAGTGCTTTATGCGCTCTTCGGTGCGATAGCACTGACCGCATATATGAATCGCAAACGGCCTGAACAATAGTAGAATATACGGAGAGATTACGTGAATCAGCTACCCCACTTTCCCCACATGATTGCAGGTCATATTGAGCCGGCAGGTTCCCTGGAGATCACTGCCCCCTACGATCAGTCACCTATTGCCACCATCGACACGCTGGATGAAAAGGGCGTCGATCAGGCGCTGGCCAAGGCCCACGCCCTGTTTCAGAACCGGGATGGATGGCTGACGGCTGCCGAGCGCATCATCATCCTGAGACGTGCCGGTGAGATAATGCAGGATCGGGCCGAACAGCTGGCGTTGGAGGCCGCACGGGAAGGAGGCAAGCCGCTGTTGGACTCCAGGGTCGAGGTGGCCCGCGCCATCGACGGCATGCAGATATGTATCGAGACCCTGCGCACCGAGGGTGGCGAGGAGATACCGATGGGGGTGAACGCTGCTTCCCTGGGACATCTCGCATTTACCCGCCGTGAACCGATCGGCGTGGTGGTGGCGTTGAGCGCGTTCAACCACCCATTGAACCTGATCGTGCATCAGGTGGGACCGGCGGTGGCCACTGGCTGTCCTGTGATCGTGAAACCGGCGGCGGATACGCCACTCTCCTGCATGCACTTCATCGAGATCCTGCTGGAAGCGGGACTGCCCGAGGGATGGGTACAAGGCCTGGTGACAAGTGACCACAAGGTGGCTAGCAAGCTTGTGACCGACCCCCGGGTCGATTTCTTCTCCTTTATCGGTAGCGCAAAGGTGGGCTGGTGGCTGCGTTCACAGCTCTATCCCGGCACTCGCTGTGCGCTGGAGCACGGGGGAGCGGCACCGGTAATCGTCGAGGCGGATGCGGATCTTGATGATGCCCTGCCGCTGCTGGCCAAGGGCGGGTTCTACCATGCCGGCCAGGTCTGCGTCTCTGTGCAGCGCGTGTTCGCCCAGCAATCGATAGCACGGCAACTGGCTGAGGGTCTGGCGAAAGAGGGCTCTGCTATGACGGTGGGTGATCCGGTGCAGGAGGCAACAGCCATCGGGCCTTTGATCCGTCCCCGTGAAGTGGAGCGCATCCATGAGTGGGTGACTGAAGCCGTGCAGGGAGGGGCGGAACTGCTCTGCGGCGGCGAGCCGATCTCCGAGACCTGTTATCCCGCCACTGTGCTGCTCAATCCTCCAGCCGATGCGAAAGTCAGTACGTTGGAGGTCTTTGCTCCCGTAATCTGCGTCTACAGTTACGACGACCTCGATGAGGCTCTCGAACGGGCAAATTCTCTCCCCTATGCCTTTCAATCCGCAATCTTCACCAAAAGCCTTGAGACCTCGCTGCGGGCCTATCGTCGCCTCAACGCCTCTGCCGTGATGGTCAATCAGTTTACTGCCTTTCGCGTTGACTGGATGCCGTTTGCGGGTCTGCGGCAGTCGGGGATGGGGGTTGGCGGCATCCCTCACACCATGCGGGATATGCAGGTGGAGAAGATGATGGTGATTCGTTCAACGGAAATCTGAGTGATTCCTGATTTCGCGCAATAGCCAGTTGATGCAAACGGGTTTAATCTTTAAGTAGAAGCAGCTTGATCGGGCCATATTGATACGGTCTGGTTGAAGGTAGTAGGCAGTCGCTCAATTAAAATAACAGGGGAGTTCAATATGTCGATAACTTGGGTAGTTGCAGCAGATGCAAGCCGTGCCAGAATTTTTTCAGTAGAAAAGTCCGCCGGGTCTTTGCAGGAGATCCAGACGCTAAGCCACCCTGAGGCTCGTCTGCACGAAGGTGACCTCATTTCTGACAAACCTGAAGGGGAGCCGGATGAACACAAGCAGGACGGTGCCGATCGTTTTGCCGCGCATGTATGCGCCACCCTTGAGGCAGGACGTAAAACCGGCGAGTTTCGTAAGCTCTATCTGCTGGCTGCCCCCGCTTTTCTCGGCATGCTGCGCAAGCATGAAAGCGACTCCCTGAAACAGCTGATTCTCGGCGAGGTTGATAAAAACCTCGCGGCAATGGATCCGGCACAGATCAGGAAACATCTGCCCGAATATCTCTGACGATGGATATCAAGTCCCTTGATGTTTCCCTTCTCTATCATGCATGTGATCTTGGCGGGCTTGATTTCAACACCACTGAAACCCTTGATATCCTCCCTGAAATCATCGGGCAGGAGCGGGTATTGGAGTCACTCCGTTTTGGTGTGGGTATTTCTCACGAGGGCTACAACCTCTACGTCATGGGTTCCACCGGCGTGGGGCGTCACCGGGTCGTTACCGACACCCTGAACAGGCTCAGTCAGCCTGCCGGCAAACGTTCACTCGATTGGTGTTACGTCGCCAACTTTGATGATCCCAATCAACCGCAGACCCTTTGCCTGCCTCCAGGTATGGGCAGGATGCTGCGCCAGGATATGGAGATTCTGGTGGGCGACCTGTTGGGTGCAATTCCGGCGGCACTGCAGAGCAAAGAGTTTCGTCACCGGGCCGAGGAGATCACCGCTTCGTTGCAGGAGCAGGAAAAGAAGATAGCTGCGGATTTTGGTGAAAGGACCCGGGAGCAGGGCATTGCCTTACTCCACTCGCCCAACGGCTACTCGCTGGTGCCGCTGAAGGGCGACAAGATCCTCAGTGCCGAGGCGTTTCGGGAACTGCCGGAAGAAGAACGTGCGGAGATAGAGTCCAAAATTGAGGCGTTTCACCGGGAGCTCAGGGATACCCTGGGGCAGATTCCACTATGGCAGCGCGAGATGCGTGTGCGTTACAAGGCACTGGAGCAGGAGGTGGCCGAACTGGTCGTCAATCGGCTGGTGAGTGAACTGACCCGCAAATATGTGGAACAGGCGGAGCTGGTCAGCTATCTCGATCAGGTCAGGTCGGACGTACTCGACAACCTCGAACGCTTTCTCAACAACGAAGATGAAGCGGGGAACCTCATCGAGGCAGATGATCCCCGTTTTACGCGTTACAGGATCAATCTGTTGGTGGACAACCGGGATGGGCCGGCGGTGCCGATCATCTACGAACCCAATCCCACCTATCAGAATCTATTGGGCAGGGTGGAACACCAGGCCCGCATGGGAACGCTGGCCACCGATTTTACCCTCATCAAGTCTGGTGCGCTGCACCGGGCCAATGACGGGTTTCTGGTGCTGGATGCCGAGAAGTTGCTGTCGAACGGGTTTGCCTGGGATGCACTGAAGCGCGCACTGAACGCTCGTGAGGTTCGTATTGAACCGCTGGAGCGGCAACTCAGCATGCTCAACACGATCACCCTGGAACCCGATCCTATCCCGATTGATCTTAAAGTGGTGCTGATCGGTGATCGTCAGATATACCATCTGTTGAAGGCCTACGATTCTGACTTCGGCACGCTCTTCAAGGTGGTGGCTGATTTTTCCGAGTCACTGCCACGGGAAAACGGTAACGATGAGAGGTTTGCGCGGCTCATTGCGACGTTACAGCGACAGGAGGGGTTGCATCCCGTTACCAAGGCCGCGGTTCAGCGCCTCATCGAAGAGGCCGCCAGAAATGCCGGGAACGGTGAAAAGTTGTCGTTGCATATCGGCAGTCTGCTGGATCTGCTTAAAGAATCGGATTACAGGGCAGAAGCGCTCGACAGTGAATCGATCGGAGCCGAGCATGTGCAATGGGCCATACAGCAGCAGCTGCGCCGGGTGAGTCAATATTGTGAATTGCTGCAGCAGGAGATCCTGAATGGCATCCTGATGATCGATACTGACGGCATTCAGTTGGGGCGGGTGAATGGTCTCGCTGTGGTTCAGGTGGGTGATCACGCGTTTGGCCTGCCAAATCGAATCAGCGCCACTGCACGAATCGGCAGCGGTGAAGTCATCGACATCGAGCGGGAAGTCGATCAGGGTGGTCCCATTCACAGCAAGGGTGTCTTCATCCTGGCGGCCTACCTCAATCGCCGCTACGCGCGTTATCAACCACTCTCCGTGGCCGCCACCCTGGTTTTCGAGCAGACTTATGGGGAAGTGGAGGGAGACAGCGCCTCCGCCGGTGAACTCTGTGCGCTTTTATCCGTGCTGGGGGATATTCCAATCCGCCAGTCTTTGGCGATCACCGGCTCCGTCAATCAGCATGGCGAGATGCAGCCGATTGGTGGGGTGTGTGAGAAGATCGAGGGTTTTTTCGATATCTGCGACAAACGTGGCCTGGATGGTACGCAAGGCGTCATAATTCCTGAGACGAATGTGCGTGATCTGATGTTGAAGCGTGCGGTTGTGGAGGCGGCAGAGGCAGGGCAATTCCATGTGTATGCCGTAAAACATGTGGAGCAGGCGCTGGAGCTGCTGACCGGGTTACCCGCCGGAGTGGCGGATGATCAAGGGATCTATTCAGAGGAGACGCTCAACGGCAAGGTTCAGGCGCGGCTGGCAGAGTGGTTTGCCTTGAGGTTGTCCCTGTCTGGTCACACGGTTGGGGGGTGAGCGGTTTTATTCCGATACCGGGTTAAGCGACTGACGTTACCTGACAGATCAGTTGTCCCTTGGCGACTCTTGCCTTGACTGTATCACCCACTGCCACCTCGTCGGCTGCATGGATGATCTGCCCGTCCTTCTCGCGGGAGACGATGGCATAACCCCGTTCCAGGGTATTCAGTGGACTCAGGGTGTGCAGATCCCTTGCCAGTTGGCTCAAACGGTTGTGTTGTCCGGCGATATTCCCTTCGATTTGCTGGCGCAATCGTGACTGCAGTGTCTTGTGGCTGAACCTCAGACGTTCGATCTGCCGCTCCGGTGACTGGGCCAGAAGACGGGTCTGCAGGCTCTGCAGGCGGCTCTGTTGCCGTTCCAGCAGTTGTCTTTGAGTCTGATGCAGCCGTTGAGTCAGTTCATCCAGGCGTTGGCTACGCTGCAACAGGCGCTGCCCGATGTGCTGACGCTCCAGTCGTCCCGACAGACTGCGCAGCCGTGCCTGGAGAGTCGTGAACTGCTGCTGCCAGCGCAGGGTCATCTGCTGCTGTAGGCGCTGTAGCCGAAGTCGCCAGGCCGCTTGATCAGGGCTGACCAATTCGGCGGCAGCCGAAGGTGTGGCGGCCCGCTGATCGGCGACGAAGTCGGCAATCGTGAAGTCGATCTCGTGGCCGATGCCGGTAACCAGTGGAATTCTGGAGGCATAGACCGCTCGGGCCACCTGCTCATCGTTGAAGGCCTGCAGATCCTCAAGGGAACCGCCTCCGCGGCTGAGGATCAACAGGTCGCACTCGGCCCGGCGGTTGGCGAGTTCGATTTTGCGGATGATCTGTGCCGGAGCCTCTCTGCCCTGTACAGCCACCGGGTAGATGACCACGGGTATCGCCGGAAAGCGCCGTTGCAGCACGGTCAACAGATCGCGCACGGCGGCTCCTGAAGGTGAGGTGATGAGGCCGATCTGTGCCGGCAGGCTGGGCAGAGGCTGCTTGTGGCGGCTGTCGAAAAGTCCCTCATCCGCCAGTTTCTGTTTGAGTTGGTCGAAGGCGAGCCGCAGCGCCCCTTCACCGGAGGGTTCCATATGCTCCGCGATGAGCTGGAACTCCCCTCTTGCCTCGTAGAGGCTGATGCGGGCACGGATCAACACCTGCTGTCCGTTCTCCGGTTGAAAACGCAGACGCTGTCGTTTCATGCGGAACATGGCACAGCGTACCTGGGCTGCTTCGTCCTTCAGGGAGAAGTAGATATGCCCGGAGGCCGGTTTTGCGAGGTTGGATATCTCACCCTCGATCCAGAGCAGCGGGAAGCTGCCTTCCAGCACAGCACGGGTCTCCCGGACAAGGCGGGAGATGGTGTAGATGTCGCGTTGATTATTGAGTTCTGGCTGCATTTTTACCTCGCGGCGCTCTCCAACTGAGACGGGATGGGGTTTTGCCAGCCGAAAATCCCGGATTTCAGAGGAAAAATCATTCGATAGCCGAATTTTTCCGCTATTTTTATCATTCGTCAGGCTATCCAGTTTACCGGTCTGGCGTCAAATTCTATAATGCCCGGCTAAGTTCACCCGACCCGGAAACGAAAACTATGCGTGTTATCGAGGAAGCCCTTACTTTTGACGATGTTTTGCTGGTACCGGCGCACTCCACGATCCTGCCCAAGGATGTGGAATTGCGCACCAAGCTTACCCGCGAAATCGAGCTCAGCATCCCACTGGTCTCTGCGGCGATGGACACGGTTACCGAAGCCAAGTTCGCCATCGCACTGGCGCTGGAGGGCGGCATCGGTATCGTGCACAAAAACATGACGCCAGAGCATCAGGCCCAGGAGGTCGCAAGCGTCAAGAAGTATGAGAGTGGGGTTATCCGCGAGCCGATCACCGTTGCGCCGAATATCAGTATTGGCGAGGTCGTGGAGTTGACCCGGGCCAACAACATCTCCGGGGTGCCGGTGGTGGATGGCGATGACCTGGTCGGCATCGTAACCAGCCGCGATCTGCGCTTCGAGCGCAAGATGGATGATCCGGTACGCAATATCATGACCCGTAAGGAGGATCTCGTCACGGTAAAAGAGGGTGCTGACCGGGATGAAGTGCTCAACCTGCTGCACAAACACCGTATCGAGAAGGTGCTGGTGGTGAACGACGATTTCAAGCTGCGTGGCATGATCACCGTGAAGGATATCCAAAAAGCGAAAGACAATCCCAATGCCTGCCGTGACGATCAGGAGCGCCTGCGGGTGGGCGCTGCGGTCGGGGTGGGTGCCGGCACTGAGGAGCGTGTCGAACTGTTGGCTGCGGCCGGAGTCGATGTCATCGTTGTGGATACTGCCCATGGTCACTCTCAGGGTGTGCTCGACCGGGTGGCCTGGGTGAAAAAGCACTATCCACAAGTACAGGTGATCGGCGGCAACATCGCCACAGCAGTTGCGGCCCGTGCCTTGGTGGATGCCGGTGCGGATGCGGTGAAGGTTGGTATCGGTCCCGGTTCGATCTGCACCACCCGCATCGTTGCCGGTGTGGGGGTACCCCAGGTGACGGCTGTATCAAATGTCGCCAAAGCACTGGAGGGCACCGGTGTGCCGCTGATTGCGGATGGCGGCCTGCGCTACTCCGGTGATATTGCCAAGGTACTCGCAGCCGGTGCTTATTCGGTGATGATCGGTGGCATGTTTGCCGGTACCGATGAATCACCTGGTGACGTTGAGATCTTCCAGGGGCGTTCCTACAAATCCTATCGCGGCATGGGCTCTCTGGGCGCCATGTCGGGCAAGCAGGGCTCCAGCGATCGCTATTTCCAGGAAGATACCCAGGACAAGGAGAAGCTGGTGCCTGAGGGTATTGAGGGGCGGGTGCCTTATAAAGGGACTGCCTTGAGCATCATCTACCAGATTATTGGCGGTATCCGTTCCAGTATGGGTTATACCGGTTGCGCCACCATCGACGAGATGCGCACCAAGCCGGAGTTCGTGCGGGTGACCAATGCAGGCATGACCGAGTCTCATGTGCATGACGTCACCATCACCAAGGAAGCACCGAACTACCGGCGCGACTGATAGCAGGTACTTATAACCGCGAAGGGTGCTTTGCGCCCTTCACGGTTTCTCATTTTCCGGATTAAGTAATTATGACCACAGACATCCACGCCCATCGAATCCTGATCCTCGATTTTGGCTCCCAGTACACCCAACTCATCGCCCGACGTGTACGTGAAGCGGGTGTCTATTGCGAGATCTATCCCTATGACAATGCAGATGAGGGTCTGGCCGGGAAGAAACCTGCTGGGGTAATCCTCTCAGGCGGGCCGGAGACGACCACTGCGGACGAATCGCCCCGCGCTCCCCAGGAGATATTCGAGCTGGGCGTGCCGGTATTGGGCATCTGCTACGGTATGCAGACCATGGCGGCACAGCTGGGCGGCAGCGTGACCCCTTCCGACAAACATGAATATGGTTATGCGCAGGTGCGTGCACGGGGGCACTCCAAACTATTGCGGGATATCGAGGATCACACCAGCGAAGAGGGTTATGGTCTGCTCGATGTCTGGATGAGTCATGGCGACCGGGTCGATACTCTACCGGAAGGATTTCATGTCATCTGTGAGACCAGCAACGCACCACTGGCCGGTATGGCGGACGAGACGCGTGGCTTCTACGGCCTGCAGTTTCACCCGGAAGTGACCCATACGCATCAGGGCAAGCGCATTATCGACAAATTTCTGTTTGAGATCTGTGCCTGCGAGGCACTCTGGACCTCAGGGCAGATCATCGAGGAGAACATCTACCATGCCCGGAAACGAGTGGGTAACAAACAGGTAGTGTTGGGACTCTCCGGTGGCGTCGACTCTTCTGTGGTGGCGGCGCTGTTACACAAAGCCATCGGTGATCAGCTGACCTGCGTCTTTGTTGACAATGGTCTGCTGCGGCTGCACGAAGGTGATCAGGTCATGGCGACCTTCGCCGAACACATGGGTGTGACGGTGATCAGGGTCAATGCGGAGGATCGCTTCCTCAAGGCGTTGAAGGGTGTCTCTGATCCCGAGCAGAAGCGCAAGATCATCGGCAATCTCTTCATCGATATCTTCGAGGAGGAGGCGAGCAAACTGGACGATGTCGAGTTCCTCGCCCAGGGAACTATCTATCCTGATGTGATCGAGTCCGCTGGCGCAAAATCTGGCAAGGCTCATGTCATCAAGTCCCACCACAATGTGGGTGGATTGCCTGACTATATGAAGCTGGAACTGATCGAGCCTCTGCGTGAACTCTTCAAGGACGAAGTGCGTAAGATCGGTGTGGAACTCGGCCTGCCCTACGAGATGATCTACCGTCATCCCTTCCCTGGACCGGGACTCGGTGTGCGTATTCTCGGTGAGGTGAAGAAAGAGTATGCGGATCTGCTGCGCCAGGCGGATCACATCTACATCGAAGAGCTCTACAAACACAAGCTGTATGACGAAGTGAGTCAGGCCTTCACCGTCTTTATTCCCGTGAAGTCCGTTGGCGTCGTGGGTGATACGCGACGTTATGAGTATGTGGTTTCACTGCGCGCAGTGAAAACCGTGGATTTCATGACAGCCAAGTTTGCCCATCTGCCTTTCGATTTTCTGGAAGAGGTTTCCCGCCGCATCATTAACGAGGTGCAGGGGATTGCGAGGGTGGCCTATGATATTTCGAGTAAGCCGCCGGCGACGATTGAATGGGAGTGAGGGCTGTCTATCTATCCAAACTGACCCCTTTGATAAGGAATAGTGCGTGGATCTCTCACCCCCCGTGAGGATTGGTACTCATCCTCTACGGATAGGGTAAGGTCTGCTACTTGTGAGTGGTATTGGGGTTCATTCCCTCGATCAGGATATGAATCCCCCCGCCCACTACTTCATTCGTTATATTCTTGATCCCCATTTCTTCGGCGAACGCCTTCCGCTTCTCTCTGAGACTCATAGGCGTCGATGATTCTGTTGTACTCTCTGACTCCCTCAGGTCGGGTGCCAAAGGTTCCAATGAATTCTCCTGTTCCTTCGATTTCTGTGGCGTCTGCTTGGTCACCATATTTTCCTCTTAACTCACTAATAAATGGTCGCGATAGGAATGCCGGTTACCCGGCACCCCTCGCGCAGATCCCAGCGTGCGCTACTAACGCACTGGGCTCCTGTCTCTGGTTCTGGCGTCAAAGCGCTGAAAAGGCCACGGATGCAGGATACGTACCGGTGGAAAGAAGTACCCCTTCAGTCGCCTAAACCGCTCTCAAGTCATTCGGCTACGCTGACTGCGTCGCCGCAGTATCCGTATCCATAACCGATCTTCTTGGTAGAAGAACGCGTACAGGCTTGCGCCATTGCCGGGTACCGCATAGTAGTTCAAGTGCCCTATCAGCACCCGATTCAACCATGCCCCGACTTTAGCTACGGGAGCATGCATCCGCTTCCGCAACTCGTCCTTGATAGCTTGCAATTGCGCCCGCATACGTTTCTTCACAGTCTTGCGACCTATAACAAACCACCCGCCCTTTCTCGATGCCGTACAGTAGTGCGTGAAACCGAGAAAATCAAAGGTGGCTGGGTTTCCTTTTCCCCGCACTCGGCACTGTGCCACCGCATAACGCCCAAATCGAATAAGTTTGGTCTTGTCTGGGTGAAGTGCCAAGTCAAACTTGCTCGTCCTGTCCTGCAACATTTGCAGGAAACGGTCTGCATCCCTTTTATTCTGAAAATCTACGACACTGTCATCGGCATAGCGAATGACAACCATATCGCCAGTGGCCATCTTGTCGCGCCAGGTATTCGCCCAAAGGTCAAACACATAGTGCAGGTAGATATTGGCCAGAATCGGGGAGCGCATATTCCGGCCCATCATGAACACCTATTCCGGCGGAACATGAACGCTGATTCTGGTTTCAACGTGAACACTTTTACGAATTTTCCGGAATCGGTGTTCAGTACGGCCGGGCAAGGTCCCGTATTCTAGCGGGTGGAGACCCCGCTCCGGCAAGGCAGGCCAGCCACCGGGTAGAGATCGCTGGGCCGGCGGGAGTAATCCCAAAGGTTAAGCACAGCGTAATCAAAGCAACAGGCCGTAAGCGAAAGCTGAACGGATTGAGCCTCGATAGGATTCATGAACGGAAAGGGCGACACGGTTGAACTCGTGGAAACCATATAGCGCAGGGCATGATGGCAAGTGCTGTGCTGCTTCCCCGGGGTCGAAGGCGACTGCATGTTGAAAACTGAGAATAGGCGGCAACCCGGGAGACCCTGTAGCTTTTTGCAATGATTGTGAGTTAGGTGGAACAAGCGATAACAAAGCAAGAACCATCGATACGCTGCAGGGAGTCGGACAATGGCGTAGTACCGCTGAGGCCGGGTAATGCCGGAAGAGGAAAGGCCATTGCAATAGTAGCTGCGTTGCGGAGACATACATATCATGCCCAGTAATGAAGAAAGTGTAGAAACGAAACTGCAACGTATAACCAGCAAGGCCCGCAGAGACTCGAAGTGTCGGTTCAGCAGTTTATTTCATCTGATGAATCATGAGCTCCTGTGGGAATGTTTCTGGCAGCTCAAGGACAGTCGCGCCAGTGGCATTGACTGAATCACCAAAGAGCAATATGCAGCGAATCTGATGGACAACCTGAATGATCTTATCGGGCGACTTCACAGGATGGCATATATCCCGCAACCAGTTCGCCGGGTTTACATTCCGAAGGCTGGTAGCGACAAGATGCGGCCGCTAGGCATTCCTGTTCTTGAGGACAAACTGGTACAGGCTGCGATGAGCAAGACTTCATAGAGGACTCGTACGGGTTTCGCCCAAACCGTAGCTGTCATGACGCCCTGCGTGTCTTGAACCAGACCGTCCAATTTCATGGAACACGATTTATTGTCGAGGCAGATATAAAGGGCTTCTTTGATAATGTCGACCATGTCCATTAGACCACTTCAATTTGCTGTTTTGGTAGGACACCAAACAGGACGGAACCACGATAGCTCTTTGATTTTATGGTTGATTCTAATGTCATCGTGCTGGAACTCCGTGTACCTGCGTTATTCCCTGCTTTTCTTTTCCCGCCATTAATCGGCTGATTGAGCTTTCAGGTTACACCTTTTTCAGGTGGCTACCAACTTGCCGCCTTTAGGCCTGACTGAAGCTTCCGAAGGTGACTGATTAATTTGTTGCCTGCCCACTTCCTGCCACGTGAGGGGGTACATGGCATGGATAAACTTTCTATTTTCCATTGGCGGATCATGAAACGATTGATCTTCCAGTCAACTGCGTCAATGCTGTTTTAGTTTTGGGCGGCTGCCAACCTGCTTCAGCCTCAGCGGTGAAATCTCTTGAGTCACTCTCCATTTTGCGAGGCTGCATCATGGAGAAATTGATCCTCCAGTTTACGACTGTGTAATGGATTGACCACGTTAATGCTATTACTGTTTTGGGCCGCTCCTAACTTGCTACCGCGATGAGCGGAGGTACTGACATTTGGTGTCCAAATCTTGTATTTTTCGGAATTGAACAAGTTTGAAAATAGTTCCCTTGCTCTTTACTCAGTTTCGCCGATTGCTCGGTGCATATTCAATACGATGACTGAAATCTATTTGCAGCTAACGCCAAAGCTCACCTGACCCTAAAATCAGGGGAAGTTCCCGACGCTTTTGACTGTCCGAGTACATGCGATTGTTAGGCCAATATTCCTTTTGACGTTAAAAATTCAGGCGGGACATCGGCATTCTTACGGCCAGCAATAGCAAAATAAAAAAGTGGCTCACCATCAATCGAGAGCCTGTGTCTATACCGCTCAACATGATAAACATCAAGATATTCTGAGAAAATTAGTTCTCGTATCATTTTCGAGAACCCGCTTTCATCGCTGCTATCAAAAAATGTCTCCTTGATATTGAATGCCACCCAACCTTGTTGTTTGATAATGTTAAAGGCTTCAATAAATGCCTTTGTTGGAATATCACCAAAGCCTAAGGCAGCAACCGTTACCATACAATCACATTGCCATGATGCTATATCTTCTTTTTTCTCTTCCGTTAATTTGGTGAAATCCTCTACATAATATGCATCGTATAATCCTGGCCTATCTCGAACCGTGGCATCATACGCTTCTGGAATAATATCTACTCCGATTAGACGTGATACTCCATGCTTCTTCAGCTCTTCACCCATCATGCCATTACCCGCACCTAAATCTAACACGCGAAGTTCAGTAAAGTTGTCTTCTGACTGTTTTACGGATGATTCTAGAATAGACGTTACTTTAGTTGGGGATGTGCATTTCAGACGATCGTAGAATACCTGCTCGTACAATCCTTGTACTTGATAGATTTCAGCATAGTCATGAAACTTGATTTTTCGCTGACCACCGGAGCCTTGAAGGTAGAAATAAGCTTCATTTTGATTGAGATCGGATGATTCTGGTTTTGGAAATTGAATTCGATGTCGCTTTTGCATTACTTCCTCTAATTATTGCTTCGTTAATTTTGTGGCCTAACGCCGCAAATCACCGGAAGGAAAAAGTGGTGATTGGTTTGTGTAAAATGAAGCGTAGCGGAATACACAAACCCAACGCTTTTGAATGTCCGAGTGAATTTGCTTTGTTATGCCTTACCATGCTGATTAATTGTGACTACACCCCATAATTCCTCAGGAGTATAGATAGGCAAATTAGCATTCTTATAATCTTTAGTATTCCTTGTCACAAGACTTTCAGCCCCACAACATTCACCAGAATAATATTGAACAGCATCTTCGAAATCATCAAATTCTGAGTTTACTGATAACTCTATGACTTTTGAATTGACCTCAGCAATTTTAAAGATGGCTAGCAATTTTATTATTTCTGTTTTTGCTTGCTTTTTATTTTTTGTTTTTAATATAAGATAATCAAGGGTAGTAATTGTGGTTGCAGACAAATAGCCCTCAATTTGATTGCTTTCAACCATTCCAACAATATTTGCCGAATACTCAACAAATTCTTTTCTGTTTAGCAATACATCAAGAATGATATTTGTATCGAATAAGACTCTCAAAGGTATTTTTCCTCCAAGTGCCTTTTATAATCATCAATATCTACACTTCTAGACTCCATAATTCCGATTAATGACTGAGTGATAGGAGGTGTTTCTTTACCTTCCGTTTTTTTTGTCAATATTTTGAAATAATCAGTAACAACCTGTGAAAGTGACTTACCATGTTGTTTTGCATAGCTTTTAGCTTGCTGGATCAGTGCGTCTTCTAACCTGAGTGTTAACTTCGTTTGCATAGCGCGAACCTCTTGACGTGCATTTATATCTAAATAGTACGTCGCGAAAGTGTGTGCGTCAATGTTGTGTACATTGCTATGAATAGCGGAAGGTTTTTTTAGGCATAACGTTCAGCATAACCGGAAGCCGAAAGTGGCGTTTGTTTTGTGCAAAATGGAGCGGAGCGGAATACACAAAACAAACGACACTTTTGGCTGTCCGAGTTAATGCGCTTGTTAGCGCAAGCCTTCACTCCGATGATGAGTTTATACGCTTTCATTGCTCTACGCTCTATTTGAAAAGGCTTTTTCCTTAGTTTACTTGAAACCTAATTTTTAATGTTTTTTCGCTTTTTCTATTTTTCCAGATTGATTATGCTGGGTAATGCAATCAATTCGTATTTGCGTTGAATTTACGGAAGCCGATTGCATTCTACAGGGCCGCAATAAATTTGAGACTCTCAGGCTGGTGAAAAGTAAAAGCAATCATTTTGGCAATGAGCTACTGGTTACTTGCCACTGTTCTGGACTTGCCACCAATCTGGTATGCGCTTTACGAATTGACGTAATTTTCATTCTTTTGGCCTGGATAAAGCGACCTTCTACCAACAGAGCTACATCATTGTTTCAGGTTTTCAGATCAATTCATAAAAGAGTAGGGCGCCAGGGCCAACTGCTTTTCGAAATTTGATTTTTTCATTCTTTCCGTTTATCTGATTTCTTTATGTATTGCTCAAAACCAACGAGGGATCTCCCCCGATTTTGCACACACTGCCTTGTTATAATAATACATATTAGATTATATGCGCTTCATATTCGTCAGGTGTCACGTAATCTAATGATGAATGCAGTCTTTCTCGATTGTAGAAGCCCATATATTCTATAACTACGGACCTCAACTCCTTATCCGTAAAATACTCATTTCCATGTGTTCGCTCTGCCTTGAACTGACGAAAAAACGACTCCATTTCCGCATTATCATTCATCACACCCTTGCGGTTCATGCTCTGGATGATGCCATGCTTCTTTAGCCAATTTCGATATTTTATCGCAACATACTCAGCACCTCGATCTGAATGAAAAAAAAGGCCAGTATGTACTAATCGTTTCTTGGCTGCATTCTTAAAAGCGGTGAGCGACAAAGCCACATTCCTTTTCTTTGACAATGACCACCCCACAACCCGTCGAGAGTACTTGTCCAGGATTACCGCCAAGTAGCGCCATTGGCCGTTCACACGGAGGTAGGTGACATCGCCCACCCAAACCTGGTTGGGTGCAGATACCTCAACATTCCGTATCTCATTACCTATGCTGGCATAGAACCGATCCAACTTCGCATGGCATCTATAAATACAGGCACAACGAGCTTTTAAACCATTTGCCTGCATAAGGCGCGCAACTCGGTTTCTACCCACCTCAATTCCTTCCCTATTGAGTAATTTGTGGATCTTTGGACTCCCGTAGATCCCGTCAACATCACAAAATAACCGTTCGATGTTGTCACTCAGCTGAATATCTTGTTGGGCCCGTACTGATAGGCCCCGACGCTTCCACGAATAGTATCCAAATCGACTTACGTCATACACACGACACATCAACTTCAGTGGATAGGTCTTTCGTTGTGTATCTATGAACGCGAAGACCTCTTTTTTTGATTCGAACAAAACTGGATGCTTTTTTTTAGAAGCTCATGCTCCATCTTGAGCGTCTCGTAGGCTTTCTCGAGCTTCTTAACACGCGCACGCTCTAGCTTTGCCTCGTTATCCAATGATCCCTTCTCTGGCTTGCCCATAATGTCACCGTCTCGAACCTCTTTTTTCCAACGGTAAAGCATGATGGGATGAATATCGAGCACCTTTGCCACGTCCTTGGCATAGACGCCAGGTAATCCACCTAATTCAACTGCTGTTGCCTTAAATCCATCATCGTAATAGTCATACTGTGTTTTTCTAGCCATTTGCTCACCTCTAATAAATTAGTAATTAGATGTGTGCAAAACTGGGGTAGGTTCCCGATGCTTTTGACTGTCCGAGTGAATTTGCATTGTTAGGCTTTTTTATGAAGCCCATTGCATATGCAATTTACGGTGATGAATAGCGCAGTCACGCAAGTAAAGATTAATAAGTGTTTGATATGGAATACCGCTTTCTTCTGCTAATGACTTAAAATATTCAACAGAATCACAATCAAGGCGCATAGTGACAGGCTGTTTAAGATATTTAATGTAGGGATTCTTTTTCCCTTTCATTTTGGAGAAATCATAATGATCTTTCATTGTCTTTCACTCCAATACACTTGTTCTTCATCTTTATCCGCTTTTCTAGCTGAGATGATTCTGACTACTGTCTCTTCTTCTCTAAAGCAATGACAAACAACAAGTGCTTTTAATTTGAAACTTGTACCAAGTAGAAGAAATCGATCTTCACATTCCGAATGCTCTGGGTCATAGAATTGGATAGCATATTCATCGTAAAAGACTGTGCGCGCCTCATCAAAGGACACACCATGCTTTTTGGTGTTTGCCTTATCTTTTCTATCATCCCACTCAAATTCTCACTGCTTCATACATACAGTGTACTTATGATGCAAGGAATATCAAGATGACATTTTTAGACATCATCAATGGAGACGACTAACTACATGATAGATATGCAGTTATTTATATGGGGTTATATTTTTTGCGAAGCCTAACGTTGCGAATCACCGGAAGGCAAAAGTGGTGTTTGGTTTGTGTAAAATGGAGCGTAGCGGAATACACAAACCAAACAACGCTTTTGACTGTCCGAGTGAATTTGCTTTGTTAGGCATTTTTACCATTCTTCATTACGGATATCTTCAATTGAAACTGCCTCAAACTCACGTATTTTCTTTGTTTTTTGCCCAAGTCTATATATAGGCTCTTCCCCTGATCGAGTGGGTAAGGATCACCTAACCACTCCTTCAGGGTAAAGCTTTAATCCACCAAGGTGGAAGTAGATTGCATTGGCAAACCGCGCCTTGTTGCGGAAACCTCTACTACGAACCTTGATCATCTTTATCCGGCTGTTGAGACCTTCTGCCGGACCATTACTTACCTTCAGGATTATCGCATTCAATATGCCCCACAGGTGCTCCTTGATGGTTTTGGCCACTTCCTTGATTGGATTAAGCCGACTACGTACCGCCCAAGATAACCACTGCTCCCAACCTTTCTTCGCCCACGTCTTGCTGACATAGTGCCAGAGTGACATCGCCAACTCTTTTATTGCCCAAGCACGAGCTGTTTTCAGTGTACTGTCGCGCAATGCCTTGAACCGACTCTTCTGTTTGCGCGTCATATTCTCAGGGTTGTAGAGCCAGCCATACTTGCTTCCTTTGAGGTCCTCGTAGCCTTCTGCCATCAGAGCCTTGTGTTCTTCGCGGCGAACTTTGTCTACGGCTTCACCGAGGTATTTAGCAACATGGAATTTATCAAAGGCGATCTTCTCCTCAGCCCCGGGCAGGCTTTCCAGTGTGGCATTGATAAAGGCTGGCCACATATCCATGGAGACACTCTCTATCGCCTCTTGCTGCTCTTCTGTCAAACTGTCATACCACGCCTTGAGTGTCGCCTTTTTACGGTCGCTACCAACGTGTAGCACTGTACCTGCCTCTTGGTCTGATACGACTGTCACGTAATCATGGCGCTTCTTGAAAGCCGTTTCATCAACGCCAATATGTGTCGGGTGGATCTCTTCTCTGCGGGCCAGTCCCCGCTTAACCGCTCGCTGCATGATCCCATCAATGGCATTCCAGCTCAGCCCCATCAATCTGGAGACGGCAGAGATGGATGCCTCTTTCAACCAATCAATCACCAGCGCCTCAAACATTGCTGTGAAACCAGAGCCTGGTTCGGCCCAGGGAACCGACACAGTGATCACACCATGCTCTTCACACTTCACTCGGGGCACATCTGCTACCAGAATGGTCTTATACTGACAGGTATCCAGATGTCGCCAGCGGCGTTTGCGTGAATCATAGCCTGGTGAGACCTGTCCGCAGGTTGGACAACACGGCTTGGCACCTGACTCCTGCCCTACGTGTACCGTTACCTCTCCTTCTGATACAGCCAACTCTACACTGGTAACCTGCCAGGGACTCTTGATACCCAAAATCTGGGCGTATAGATCTTTATCTCTCATAGGGTGTTACGCTAACCTACCCACCTGATTTGGGGAAGAGCCTATATATAGGGCGGCCCATAAATCTTATTACATCCCCCGTTCTTGTTTGATAGCGAACAACATCAAACTCTGCGTCATTTAAAAAAACTTTTGTATAATAATTTGGCTTGATTTTAATTTCTGATATAAGCCTGTTGGGGTATAGTTTTGTTATTGTTCCTTCTAGTTCCTGCATTTCTCCAAGATATTTTTCATTTGCAAGTTGCCGTACATATGATTGTGTTTTAGTAGTGAAAGTTATTGGATCAACATCAACTCCATTTCCTCCTCGTATTTCTATTTTTTCAACACCACCAATATTTTTTATTCGATCATTTATTGCGGTGACCTCATTATAGATAGAACCAATAAAGTATTGATTTGAAGGGGGGTTAACGTCTTTCTTTGAAACTGCCTTCCCTAATGCATATGCTCCAAGTGCAACAATACCATCAACTGCCAAAGTTTTTAGGTGGTTAATAATGACTGGATCGGTGACGAAGGAAATAAAACCATATTCATCAGAAGATTTTTGATGGGCACCAATTTGTAGTGCGCACTTTTGCCTTTCTACTGGGCTAAGCTTTGCACCCTTAGCAAGGGATTGTTTTTCAAATAAATACGCTTTATTAATGATTCTCTGGAATGAAATCAACACAGTTCCAAGCTCGTAAATTGGTATAGATTTGACATCTAGACCTTCTCCAATGAATCGAAGCCATAAAATTGGTTCTTGCTTGCTCATATCCCCATCCCTTTCTTTTTATGCCGTCGCAGTAGGGACACCGGTTACCCGGCGCCCCCTGCACAGATCCCGGCGTGCGATTTTCCCGCACCGGGCTCTTCAAACATACTCACTCGCGTAGTCAGACTAGCACTCACGCAAGCCCCCCCGATTCACTGCCTGACGACTCTGCTGGGTAGGCGTCGGAAATGCAAAACGCTCCAATACCCGCTTCAGCTTCGGCCACGTCAAACTTCGCCTTTGACTCCGTCGATTTAACCATTTGTACAGCAATTTCACCACTTCCTTGTAGAACGCCCACAGGCCTCGGCTGTTACCCACGACGCGGAAGTAGTTGTAATGCCCGCGCACTTTCCGCATCAGGGTCTTGAGCAAGACCGGTAGACGTTTGTGCCGATTGACTTTGAGCCAGTCCTTGCACGCTTGCACTGCACCGCGTAGTTTCTTCTTCGCCATCCGCCGCCACACCCTCGGGGTTCCTTTGCTGTCGGCTTCCCAGTAGAACTCGAAGCCCAGAAAGGTGAACCGTCGGTTGCGGCCCGGGTGGAATCGACTGAATCGATGGATGCAGGTCTTCTCTGGGGCTACCGCCAAGGCGAATTTATTTAATCGCTTGGGCAGCACATTGTAGAAAGCCTGCGCATCGCGTCGATACTGAAAGGTACAAACAAAGTCATCCGCGTAGCGAATAATGTGTGCTTGCCCCTGACAGTACGGTTTCACCACCTTTTCAAACCACAGGTCCAGCACGTAGTGCAGGTAGATATTCGCCAACATCGGCGAGATCACGCCCCCTTGCGGAGTGCCTGTGTGAGGGTGGAGAATCGTGCCGTCGGTTTCCAGTATCCCGGCTTTGAGCCAGGTGTCGATGAGTCCAAGAAACGGTTTGTCGT
This sequence comes from Sedimenticolaceae bacterium, assembly GCA_963691905.1. Taxonomy (GTDB): domain Bacteria; phylum Pseudomonadota; class Gammaproteobacteria; order Chromatiales; family Chromatiaceae; genus QGON01. Next base: position 1,763,007 of record OY829894.1, on the reverse strand, counting down.
CGATCCGTTCACCTAACATCCGCAGTAGCCAGTCATGGTCGATGTTATCGAAGAAGCCTTTGATGTCGGCTTCAACAACGTAGCCATGACGCCCAAACTGAAGCTCGTAAGTAAGATCCTTGACGGCATCTTTCGCGCCCATCTTTTGCCGGTAGGCATAGCTGATGGGTTGGAAATCGGCCTCAAAGATGGCTTCGAGCAGCAGTCGTGCGGCGCTTTGCAGTAATCGGTCTTCGACAACCGGAATACCCAGTGGGCGTTCTTTGCCGTTTCCTTTGGGGATGTACTTCCGCCGGACCAGCCGACTTCGATATTCACCCCCGTTTCAGACGCTCTACAAGTTGTCTGATGTTGCTGTCCAGTTCTTGTCCGTACTGGGCAACCGTTTTCCTATCCACGCCCGCTGCACCTCGCTTATTAAGCTTTCGCCATGCGGTGTGTAGCAGCGCTTCATTCAGATAGCCGTAGAGGTTTTGGAATCGGTGAGCTTTCGCAGCGCTCGCCTTGGTGGATAGTGCTCGCAAGAAGGTTGGCTCAGCGGTATCCGGCCCTACAATGTCCGGCGCGAGTTGCCTTTGCGAACTGCGTATGTCTGTCACTCCCTTCCCCATGTGATCGGCCCTACCGTCTCCGAGTACTATGAAGTGATCCGACTTCCCAGTGACCATCTAGCACCATCCCCGTTTGTAGCGGTTCTGTGCGCTTCACCCTTCCTTTGGAGTCAGTGGGATCTCCCGCGTTCATAACGCATCTCTTGTTACATGCCGTAGCTTGAGAACTCCGCCGGTTCTCCACAGGCTTACCAGTGCGCCTGATTTGTGTGGGCTTCGCGTACGTTACAGCGCTGGCCAACCGGAACTGTTCATTTCGAAGCGATACCATCTCTAAGGTCCTACGTGACCAAACGGCCTGCAACATACCCTGTGTACGCTTCACCTCTCTTGTTCACAAATGCTCCAGTCTTCATAACCGGAACACCGTTCCGCCAGAGGCGCAACACTTGGTAATGGTGGGTGGTTAACCCTTTCCATGTCGGGACTTTCACCCGACCAGATGCGCCACGCTTTGCGCGGCGCGCTAACGTTCAGCATAACCGGAAGCCAAAAGTGGCGTTGGTTTTGTGCAAGAATGAGCGTAGCGAAGTGCACAAAACCAACGATGCTTTTGGCTGTCCGAGTTAATGCGCTTGTTAGCGCAGGCTTCCACTCCGATGATAAGTTTGTACGGTTTCATTGCTTTTAGCTCTATTTGAAAAGGCTTTTTCCTTAGTTTGCGTATTCTGGCGAACGTGAACGCTCATTCTGGTGATCGTGAACACCCAACCTAACCACACATTGGGCTCGGTGTATTTTTACTTCAGTGTTCACGATCAGTCAAGTTATGGCTTGTCGCTTCCGTAATGATTCGCCTTTCAGCGTGATCCGGTGGGCGTTATGCATGAGCCGATCCAGAATGGCATCAGCCAACGTATTATCACCGATGGACTGATACCATTGATTCGTTGGCAACTGGCTGAGGATGGCCGTTGATGCGCTGCCATTTCGGTCATCCATTATTTCCATGAGATCATTTCGCTGTGCAGCGTTGAGCGGCTCCAGTCCCCAGTCATCAAGGATGAGCAAGTCGAGTCTGGCCAGGGTTTGCAGTGCTTTGTTGTAACTGCCATCGGCTTTTGTCTGTGCGAGTTCCAACAGCAACCGGGATAACCGATAGTATTTGACCCGGTAACCTTTCATGCAGGCAGCATGAGCCAGCGCACAGGCAATGTAAGTCTTTCCGCTGCCACAAGGACCGGTCAGTAGCAGGTTTTGGTGTTTATTGATCCAGTCACATTGCAGTAGACTGGCCACCAGGGATTTCTTCAGCCCTCGGGGGTGCTGGTAATCAATGTCCTGAGGATTGGCGGCTATTTTGAGCTTGGCTGCTTTTAATAATCGCTGTTGTTTACGATGCTCCCGGTCATTGAGTTCATTATCTGCCAGTATTTGCAGGCGTTCCTCGAAGGACAGGCCCTCGTAAGTGCCAGGCTGCTCCTGCTGAGTCACCAGTGCGTTGGCCATGCCACTGAGCTTGAGTTGTCGTAACTGTGTAATGGTTTGATCTAACATTATGGTTTCCTTTGGGTTTAGTGGAAGCTCTTCGGACCACGGATGTTTTCATGTGACTGGGGTAATAAAGAGAGCTGCTCTTTTGATGCCGGCAGCAGTTGATCCTGATTGCTTTGCAGGATGGATTTGATCTGCTTTAAGCGATAAAGCTGGTGATGATTGGCAATCGCACACGCTTTATTCAGCCGGTCAGGTTCGTATTTTCTGGATAGATTGAGCAGACCCAGGCAGACACGGTATGCCTGCTGCTCATGTTGCTTTTGAGCCAGTATGCTTTTTACCCAGATTAGAACCTCATCACCCAGATCCTTGGCCCAGTTCATCAACCGTCCAGCAGACCATTGATGATGTTTCTCATGTTTTTGGGGCATGTGGTCAGGAACGGTGGTCATGCCATGGCAGTATTTTCGTACATGGCTGGTCACCCGCTTGTTGTGGAAGAAGATCTCTACCAGTTTGTCTTTGGCATGGATTTCCAACTGTTCACCAACCAGTTGATGGGGCACAGAGTACAGATGCTTTTCATACTGCACATGGTAATCCACGTTGACCTTCACCTTTTTGATATAGGTATATTCATAGGCGTGCTTCGGCAATGGAGACAGAGCAGGCTTGTCGATTGACTGGAACCATTCCTGACGTGAACCTTCCAGTTGTTTAAAAGGTTTTTTGTTAACGTCAGCCAACAAGGCAGCGATACATTGGTTCAACTCGGCCAGGGAGAAGAAGGTATGGTGGCGTAAGCGAGCCAATATCCAGCGTTCGATGATTTGCACACCCACTTCTGCCTTGGCTTTATCCTGTGGCTTTCTGGGGCGAGCCGGCATAATGGCGGTATCGTAATGTGCACCCAGTTGTTCGTAACTGGGGTTGAGGTCCGGATCGTAACGGCAGGCTTTGGTAACGCCGCTTTTTAAGTTATCCGGAACCACTAATTTTGGAACACCACGGATAAATGCGAATGCTCTTGCATGACTGGCCAGCCCTGTGTCCAGGTAGCTTCTGCGAACGTATAGTTGGATGCACCGAGTACGGCAACAAAGACCTGGGCAAAGCGCACCTCACCAGTATCGCCTTGAACAATCGGTACAGTCTGTCCTGCATAATCTACAAACTGAAGTGGTCTAATGGACTTGTACACCCCAGTTAAGCATCATTGACTTAACTGAGGTAGAGAAATGAAAGAACGAAAGAAATATTCGAAGGAATTCAAGCTAGATGCGGTCAGTCTGGTTCTTGAGCAGGAATATACTCGAAGGGAAGCAGCAAACAGTCTGGGTATCAATGCCCAAATGCTGGGACGCTGGGTGAAAGAACATCAGGTAGAAGATGGGCAGGCATTTCGAGGTAATGGGAAGTTAAATTCTGAACAGGAAGAGATCAGGAAGCTCAAGGCCCAGGTTAAACGCCTTGAGATGGAGAAAGATATCTTAAAAAAAGCAACGGTATGTGTTCTATGAAGCTGCATAATTGATGAGGGAAGGCCCCTCGGTATCGCCTTGCAGGAGGAGATGCCAAACCACCCAAAGCTGCTGTGCTTAAGAGGCATGGTAGTGAGCGTTTGGGAAAAGTCATAGCGAATATGGCAGGTAAGGAAAAAAGGAGACGAGCGCAAGCGAACCACTGATAAGGTGTCGATAGCTTTTACCAGATGTTGTCAAAACCAGAGACCATGCCGTTCTCTGGGACGAATCAAGAAGCAACCTGTTTACTGACTTGATGGCGACCGGCATAAAGGTGGCGTGAACTTATATCCAGGCGATTATGTGGAACATAGGAACCTGTCGTCCTGATGCGAAGGGAGCAGCCGAACTGGAAGACCCAGGAAGGTGTGAGTACCGATGCAGGGCACAGGGGCGGAGCACCTCGTAGTAGTAATGAATCCATCGTAATGGTGGTGGAGCGAAGGTGGTGCATTGTTCAGCGAAACAAATTGGTCAACCTATATGGGAGGAACCAGTGAGTCGAGCAAAACCGTTTGAAATACCCAAGCATGAGTTAGTGGATGCTTGGCGTCAGGTGAAGGTGAACCGCGGTGCTCATGGAATAGATGAACAGACGATAACTCAGTTTGAAGAGAGGTTGAAAGATAACCTCTACAAGCTCTGGAACCGTCTCTCATCGGGGAGCTACTTTCCACCCCCAGTTCGAGCGGTAGAAATACCCAAGAAGGATGGAAAGATACGCCAGCTAGGCATACCGACGGTCGCGGATCGGATTGCACAAACTCTGGTGCGCAATCGCCTAGAGCCTCAAGTAGAACCTTGTTTTCATCCTGACTCCTATGCCTATCGCAAAGGTAAATCTGCGATAGACGCGCTTAGAGTTACACGGCAGCGTTGCTGGAAATACAATTGGGTACTGGAGTTCGATGTCAAAGGGGCTTTCGACAATATCGATCACGAACTAATGTTGAAAGCAGTTCGTCATCATACAAATTGTCGTTGGACTGTGAAGTACATCGAGCGCTGGTTAAAGGCACCGTTGGTGAAGGCAAATGGAGAAAGATTGGATCGGTATAGAGGTACGCCACAGGGTGGTGTTATTAGTCCACTGTTATTCAATCTCTATCTCCATTACACCTTTGACGTATGGATGGAAAAGCATTTCCCGGAAATTCCTTTTGCAAGGTATGCTGATGACGGTCTTTTGCACTGCAACTCGCAGGTAGAAGCCGCAAGCCTACAAGAAGCAGTTGGTAAACGACTGCGTGAATGTGGACTCGATCTACATCCGAAGAAAACGAAGATTGTGTATTGTCGGGATGCTAACCGAAGAGGTAAATATCCTAATACACAGTTCGTATTCTTGGGATACGTATTTCGAGGCAGACTGGCCAAGAGCGGAACCGGCAAATACTTCAACAGCTTCAGTCCGGCAGTAAGCCGCTGCTCTGCGAAACATATCCGGCAACGGATGCGTGAGTGGAACCTTGGTAGATGGACGAATGCTGAATTGGAGGATATTGCAGGAAAGTGCAACGCCTCATTACGTGGATGGTGGAACTACTTTGGAAGGTTTTATCCAAGTTCCCTCAAACATGTACTGGCTCACCTGAATACTATTTTGGTGAAATGGGCGGCAAGGAAATATAAGCGATTCAGGGGTAGCAAACACAAAGCCAGGAAATGGCTGCGCGGCATCTCAGAGAGACAGCCAGGTCTGCTTTATCATTGGTCGCTAGGCATTTTGCCTGCGGTTGAACAATAGGAGCCGTATGACATGAGAATGTCACGTACGGTTCTGGGAGAGCATTGTGGGGAAGCTCCACTTTGCTACTCGACTCTTTGCAGCAGAAACGAAGTGAAATATTCGTTCATCACCCAGCATAAGAATGCCTATCCAATCAGCTTGCAATGTCAGGTTTTGGGTGTGAGTCGTAATGGTTACTACCAGTATCAAAGGGGCTTGGGTAACAGGCCAGACCGAATACATAAGGAGATGCTGGAGTGGGTTGAGGATATCGCCAAGAGTTCAGACTATACCTATGGCAGTCGCAGAATGAAAAAAGCCTTGAATGTTCTGGGCTATCCGGTGAGTCGGAATAAGGCAAGGAAGTTAATGCGTGAAGCCAATGTACAGGCGCGTCAGCGCAGGAAATATAAGGTTACGACAAACAGTAACCACCAGCAGCCGGTTTTCGATAATCTGCTCAAGCGTGAGTTTTCTGTGGCCCAGCCTGACCAAGTCTATGCGGCGGATGTGACCTATGTCTGGACCCAGGAAGGCTGGTTATACCTGGCGGTGGTGATAGATCTGTATTCACGTAAAGTAGTCGGCTGGAGCATGAGTTCCCGGATGAAGGCAAAGCTGGTCTGTGATGCATTGCAAATGGCGATCTGGCGACGTCGACCGAAGGGCGGATTGATTCACCACTCGGATCGTGGCTCTCAGTACGCCAGCAAGGCTTTTCGGCGTTTACTCAAAGCCCATAACATCAACGGCAGCATGAGCAGGAAGGGCGACTGCTGGGATAACGCCGTAGTGGAAAGCTTCTTCGGCAGTCTCAAGCAAGAACGAGTGCATTGGAGAAATTACCAGACACGTTACGAAGCCCAGCAGGACATATTGGAATATATTTCCATGTTTTATAACAGCACACGGCTGCATTCATACCTGGAATATATGAGTCCGAATGATTTTGAGCGGCAAATGATGAGGCAGAAAAAAGCGGCTTAACTGGGTGTAACAAAATCCTTGACCACGTCAAACAGCTTGTCACCGGCCTTATGGGTCTGGCGCATGGAGCGTTTTTGTTTTTTTAGCCACTCACTGTATAAGTGGCAATACTGCGGATAGCTGTAACTGCGGTTGGGGTATTGCTGGGCATATTCTTCCCAGAGTAGGTGCTTGGTTACATGCTTGAAATGCAGTTACTTATAAACATCTTTCCAGTCTGGCAACTGTAACGATCCAGAGGTTCGTGTGTCTGATTCAGGATAAATGGCATTGGCTAACTGACGATCATCCAGCTTTTCGATAGCTTCCCAGTCTAGCCCCAGTTCATGGGCTTTGCTGGTGATTTTCTGCACCGCTCCCAAGCTGAGGCGCAGGCTATCCCGTATTTGCCGCATGCTGAGTCGGGCGGACAGCCGGAGTCTTAATATCTCTCTTAATTTACGCATTGATAGTCTCTTTGTTGGCATCGTCTTCCCCGGTCAAAACGGGCAAGGTTAGCAAGGCTTTATCAATGTGTGGAAAGGGTTTCTGGCATCGTGAACGGTGATTCTGGTGAAATGCCAAAAGCGTTCACGATCAATCAGAATGGGTGTTCACGTTCGTCCAGAATAGGTGTTCACGATGGATCAGAATCTGTGTTCATGATGGGCCAGAATATGCACTTAGTTTACTTGAAACCCTATTTATAATGGATTTTTTGTTTTTTCTATTCTCAAAATTGGTTATGTTGGGTAATGCAATCAATTCTAATTTGCGTTGGATTCCCGGAAACTGATTTTATTCTACAAGGCCGCAATAAAATCAAGGCTCTCAGATTGGTGCAACGTAAAAGCAATCAATTTGGCAATGAATACAGGTTGCTTTGCACTGTCCTGGACTTGCCACCAATCTGGTAGGCGCTTTATGAATTGACGTAATTTTCATTCTTTCTGCCTGGATAAAGCTAGTCTCTATCAGTAGGGCTACATTACTGTTCAGGTTTTCAGAACAACACGTAATAGAGTAGGGCGCCAGGTGAACTGCTTTACGAAATTCTATTTTTCATTCTTTCAGTTTATCTGATCTCTCTTGTATTGCTCAAAACCTATTAGCGCTAACGTCGCAAATCACCGGAAGGCAAAAGTGGTGTTTGGTTTGTGTAAAATGGAGCGCAGCGGAATACACAAACCAAACAACGCTTTTGACTGTCCGAGTGAATTTGCTTTGTTATGTGTATCATGGCTTGAATGTTTTGAGTTGCAACTCTTTCACAACCTTGAAATGTTTTACGTTGCTGGAAACAAGTGTCATATTATTTTCAATTGCTGTGGCTGCAATAATGGCATCACCGGCTCTCATATTTGATGAAAGAGCATGTTCTTCTACATATATAAGTGCCCGGTGCCCTATATTCTCGGTGAACGGCAAAATTGAAAACTCAAACTCGTTTATAAAATCCTTTACATATTTGTGATGGGGCTTATTCTTCGCTCCTTGAAGCAATTCCATATAACTCTGAATTGAAAGGTACCTATCTTCGTCTTTTTCAATGAGTTTGGCTGCCTTTTCATTTCCTCTCTGAACCCATATCAAAATATCCGTATCATAGATCATGTCGAGGCTTCCGCAGGTTTTCTAATTCTTCTAATACTGTTTCTTCAGAATCCTGATACATGCCAAAAAATGGGTGATCTTTAATATTTAATTCTGATTTTTCTCTAGCAGGCTTGATTACACCTTTAATCTTCCCGTGATAGAGAACGGTAACACTCTCATTTCTATCAAGTGCCTTCAGAATATCATTTGTTTTATACCGTAGATCTACTATAGATGCCTTCATAAAAACCTCGGCGGAATTTGCTAATATGTCTAGTAATTGTAGGCATTATACCCACCAGGTCAAGGAGTGTGATTTTTCTTGTGAATTCAAGATGTTGCAAAGACAGTGGGTAACTTCTCAAAAACCCGTGGCAAGAGCAGCCCGCTCGGTGATGATATCGGGTAATGGAGCAATGGTCTGTTCACCAATACCCAAACGATCTGTTAAGTAATGCCAAAACGAGATATCCAGCTTACGACAGGTTTTTTTCAAGCTGGCAAAAGTATCTCGGCAACGCCTGCCCTCATCACTGCGGGTTCCACCACTGACTTTTCGTTTCTTCACAAAATCACGGATATCCGTTTCACTGCCATTGGTATGCAAAGGGATTTCAGGTCGATCAAGAACCACTAATAGTTCAGCTTTATTATTATGGATTCGCTTTAATGTCTGGTTTAAGGTGGCGTAGCTGGTTTTCTGGGTAAATATCTCATCGAATCGATGACGGAGTATTTTTTGCTGACTTTTATCGGGCTTGCTTTTATATCGCTTCAGTTGTGCATAAAAGCGCCATATCTGATCTCTAATCTGAGCTATTTCCTGTCGGTGTGTCTCGTTGAGTGGCAGCATTTTATGGATGAGTCGTTCGGTATGCACCCAGCATAAGGCATGTAATAAGATGTCGAACTGCCCGGCATCATCACTGACGATGGTGAGATCATCACACAGACCATGTCGTAAGACGCTGCCGAGCAAGGCTCCTTCGGTAGTAAAGCGTTGGTGACGCGGGTTTGTTATGGACAGCCGTTCAAGTAATTTCAGCCATTCTTCTTTATCGGTAATGGACGCTCCTTTTAACTGGCTTAGCAGTTTGAAGGACTTTTCTGGCAACTGTTGCTTTTTCATATAAACCAAAGCCGCTTCACTCAAATAATAATCCGTTTTCCCTGCTCTGAGCAATTCCAGAAAGTTAATCCTGCTTTTTGAATCGGTACTCTGAAACCATCCAAATAAGTCATTACCCATGTGAGTAACAAAACCATTCTTACCCTGGTGACGCGCACCGCTATCATCCACGGTCACATAAGAAGAAGCGGCCAGACCGGCTTGTAACAAGTCGTCTTTTTCTGCGTGAAAAGCTTCTTGTCCTTGCAACAGTAACCGGTTGATCTGCCCGCATGATATATCAATACCCCACTCACGTAATTGCTCCAGCAACAAGGGCTGTGTGGTTTGGCAATGATGATATTGATAAAGAATATAGCTGATCAATTGCGGACCAAAATGCTGGTTATTCAGCACATCGGGAAGCTGCCCTGTGATGGATTCATGTTGGGGTGTCACCCAGTGTTCCAACCGGTAGCGGATGGTATGCGTACCAATATTCAAGTCCTGCACAACAAAATCTCGATAGCCTTTAAATCGTGAACCCGGTGGAACGGGCACATCAGGCTTAATCACTTTATCTTCATGAATCACCAGCTTTTGGGTCTTTTTCTTTTTGCGAGACCCTGGACGTTTTTTAGGGGGTGATTCTGATGAGGTATCGGGTTCGGTGTTTTTGTCCAGTTTGCTACCTTTAAAGACGGGCCGTTTTTTCTCACCCTTAAGAATATTGACTTCATCTTTAAGCAAGGCTATTTCTTCATCCTGTTGCTGCACACGTTCAATTAACTGCTCAACCAGACCGAGTAACGCCTTAACAACAGGCGTTTGATCTTGTTCTGGAATGTCGGGTAGAGGAGGCAGCTTTTTCACGGACTTTTAAAGTAATCACTGAATAAGCCTTATTCTACCACCGGTTTTGAAACTCAAATTTGACTTCACAGGAGTCATTTTAAGGAGATAAAAAAAGCATTCCTCAAGCCTGTACGAAATAAGAATGAAAATGGCATAGTGCGCGCTACAAGATCAGCCATGACAGCTTCCAAACCAGAGTTGTGCCATGATAGGATTTTTAGTTTTTTGCCCCAAAACCCTGTCAAGTGCTTTTTGTAATTATTTACTGCTTGCCACGGGTTTTTGAGAAGTTACGGTTGGGTTAGGCCGTCTTTTTGGACGTAACCCAACAATATGCGCCATTGTTGTCGTGTTACGCTACGCTAACACGACCTACTGTTTTTTAGGTATTTGGCAAGTCATTGACAATACGAACATTGTTGCCTTAAGTCAGTGCCATTCCACTTAGTGTCTGTTCTGAAATCCATATCTAATCACAAAGAACACGAAGAGTACGAAGGTAAGAGTTTGATTAACAATTAACTTCCCGTCTGCTTCGTCAGTCGAAGACGCCACTTATATTGAATATTTCAGGATCCCGAACACTTGATCCCGGAAGTCCGACGGACTGCCATTTCTTGCCTAATTATGGATTTGGGTCCATGTTAAATTCACTGTTCTCTGAATTTTGGGTAACTTATGCCATGACTCGACTTCTTTTAGTGGAAGATGATGAACTCCTTGGTGACGGTATTTGTAAGGTTCTCTCTCGGAGGGGTGATCAGTTGGAATGGGTTCGTGATGGACGTTCTGCGCTCACCGCGATATCTGAGAGAGAGCCGGATCTGGTGCTGCTCGATATCAATCTTCCCGATATATCAGGCTTCGACATTCTGAAAGCAATTCGCTCAGCGGAAAATGATGTGCCGATACTGGTTCTTACCGCTCGTAGCAGCGTCACCAACCGGGTGTTTGCACTTGACAACGGTGCTGATGACTACTTGGTAAAACCCTTTGATATCGAAGAGTTGTGTGCCCGTGTCCGTGCGCTGCGACGCCGCTCTACCAGTCAGAACGAAGGTCGGTTGCGTTGTGGGGAACTGGTGATGGATACATCGGCGCTGACTCTGTCGTTGGAAGGTGTACCCGTCAATCTATCGATACGGGAGTTTACCTTGCTGCGGACGCTTATGGAGAACCGGGGGAGAGTAATGTCGCGTCATCAGTTGGAAGAGGAACTCTACGGATGGGATGTAGAAGTGGCGAGTAACACCATCGAAGTCCATATTCATAACCTTCGCAAGAAGTTGACCAGCTGCATTATTCGTACTGTGCGTGGTGTCGGCTACATTATCGAAAAATGAAACAATCTCTACGGTTTCGTCTGCTTTTCTTTGTCCTTACCAGTTTTATTATTGGTTGGTTGATGATTTCCGGATTTACCTGGTGGCGTGCTACGGCTGAGGCTGATGCCCTGTTTGATGAACAACTTTTTCAACTCGCCACGTTGCTGGCTGTTGTGACTTCACATGAGGCGGAAGAGCAGGATCTCGAAGAGTTTGCGGAGGACATGCAGATAAACGGTTATAGCGACCCCCCAGTGTTCCAGGTGTGGTCCTCCAATGGCCAACTGCTGGTACACGGCCCTAATGCCCCCAGGGAACCCCTATCTCTCAACATCGAACAGGGGTACAGCAATGAGGTGATGAGGGGGCGTCAATGGCGCGTCTACACCCGTTATACAAGCGATAAACAACATCGAATCCAGGTGGCGCAGGAGAGCGCGAGCCGGGAAGTCAGAATGCTCGGTTTTGTGGTGAATATCTTATCCCCCTTGCTGCTGGCGCTACCGATGATTGGGGTGCTTTGGTGGGTTGTGGTACGGGCATTGAATCCCTTGGATAGGCTGGTTCACCAAATTGGCGCGCGCAGTGCCACCAATCTTGAAGCAATCGACACCACGATTGCGCCGGCGGAAGCAAAGGTGTTAGTGGATGCTATCAACGATCTGTTTCAGAAGCTGCAATTTTCCATCGAACGCTACAGCCGGTTTACCGCCGATGCCGCCCATGAGCTGAGAACCCCACTCGCGGGTTCAGTTGTTCAAATCTATGCGGCACTTGAAAGCAGCGATGAAAGTGAATGGAAGCATTCGTTAAATCAGGCATTGAAAGGTCTGTCAAAACTCCATCGTCTGGTGGAGCAGTTGCTGGTATTTTCTCGTATGGAACCGGAAGTGGCAATGTTGGAGTTTGCCACCTTGGATTTGAAGGAGCTGTCGGTCGAGGTGGTATCGGATTGTGCGCCTGGCTACCTTGAAAGGGACGTTACCCTGGAACTTGAGGCTCCGCATTCGGTGAAACTCAAGGGTAATTGGGAGTTGCTTGCCATTGCCTTGAGAAATCTTTTGGATAACGCAGTCCGGGTTACCCCTGCTGGCGGAGTGATCAAGGTTAATCTCCTGGCCGATGATGATTTTGCCTCCCTTGTGGTAATCGATTCCGGGCCGGGTATTCCCGACCACAACAAGGCATTGGTTTTCGGTCGGTTTCACCGCCTCCTTGGCACTACTGGCCATGGGAGCGGACTGGGTTTGTCGATTGTTCACAACGTGGTCAAACTGCACGGTGGGACAGTCATTTTGGAAGATGGCAAGGAGGGTACAGGTCTCCGGGTTGTGATTAAAATTCCTATCAGAAGCGCATTCCTGCCCTAGGATGCAAAAATGTGAAATAATTCCCAAATACTTAAGCAATTCTTAAGATTCACTGGCTACCTTGGTATACAGAGCTTGCGGTCGGCACTCAGCGACCGAAGACGACTGACTACATTTACCAGGGGTAATAGCTAATTATGTATACAAACTACGTGCGATTTTTAACCAGCGCCGGAGTAGTCTTGTGCCTTTCGTTACCAGGGATCTCCTCTGCAGGCGGTGACGGATTCAAAATCGAGGAAGCCAAATGGGATAGTGAAATATCCCGGCTTAACGTGAAAGGCAAGGGAATGGGGGACAAAACAGTCACCCTGATGTATGCATCTGACCAGACCGTGATCAATAGCAAGACTATCGATGACGACGAATGGAAATTCAAAGAGTACGATCTGGCTGTGGTTCCCTGCAGTGTGCGGGCAGTTCAATCCGATGGGCTGGTTGCCGAGAAACGAGTCAAGCATGCCCCCCGTGATTGCGATACGGGTGATACCGGTGGCGGAACGCCTCCTCCGGTTGTGATACCTCCACCGGTTGGGACCGAGGTCTCGATCAACTCCACCAGCCAGAATGGAACCCCTGACATTCCGGTAGCCGAGCAACCTCTGGTCAATCAGAATGGCTATAAGATCTTCGCCATCAACGATCTGGGTATGCACTGCGGCGACCTGGATACCCGTGTATCCAGTATTCTGCCCCCCTTCAATGTACTGCATGCCACGGTTATCCAACAAGGCAATGACCCGAAAGTCATGCTGCCTGCTGATGGCGTTAGTGTTGTCTATTCGGCATCTTCAAACCCGCTTGATCCTATCCTTAGCGGTGAGAACTCAGCCGGCTCAGGTCCTGTTGCCTCCAGCATGCTGCCCGATGGCAGTGTATATAAAACCAACTTCTGGGAAGGCGCGCTAGCGGCTTACGATGCCTTCTACCCACAGGGAATCCTGCCGGCCTTCTATCCGCCAGGTGCCAATATCCTGGATCTGGGCCTGCCCATGCCGAATGTGGAGCAGCTCTATCTGGGTGATGGCAACTTGACTGCGGATCAACAGTCCATGCCCGGTCGCCATGGCGCTTATGCGGACAATCTCACCGAGCTGTTCGAAGCCTTTGTGATCGATCAGCCCTTCTTTACCAACCCAGCCTTTAAATTCGGTTATGTAAAGGAAGGGGTGAACTGGTATGAAGCGCCAGGCATACCTTTGACTGCCTATGATGATTACGGCCGTGAAAATCCCTGGCCGCTGTTTCGGGTTCAGGCAATCGATGCAGGCGGAACTGTTCTGGCATCCAACGATACAGTTGTTCCGATCTCCGGTGAGGCCAATTGTGGTTCCTGTCACAACGCGCCTGAGAATGGCGGAAATGGCGAGGCAACCAGAAATCTGACAAAAGTAGCGATAGCAGAGTTCGATGACCCACAATTTGATGCAGTACCCCTGGATGTCAGCCTGGAGTATGCGGCGGATCTAAATCTGGTCCGACTGCATGACCAGAAGCATCTCACCGACCTGGAGAACTCCCAGCCGGTGGTCTGCCAGACCTGTCACTACACGCCGGCGCTTGATCTGGCGCAGTTGGGTCCGCTCGGACCTGAGAATGACGGACCGCTGGTACTCAACGGCGTGACCGTATCGGACTCTCTCGCCAACGGTCGTGATCAGATCAAACACAAATCCATGTCCAATGTGATGCACAGCCACCATGGTACCGTTACCGATGCCAATGGCGAGAAGCTGTTCCCCGATATGCCGCCAGCCATCAAGAACGATATGGGCATAGTTGAGAACTTCCAAGAGCGCCGGGATGCTTTGGAAGCAACCTGCTACCAGTGTCACCCTGGCCGACGCACCGACTGTTTGCGCGGTGCCATGTCCAATGGCGGCATGCTCTGTCAAGACTGCCACGGCAACATGGAACAGGTGGGTAATGACTTCACCCGAGGTGTCTCTCCCGCGACACCGGGTGAGTTCGAGTTGGGCGGCGGTTTCTATAAGACGCCGGAGCTGACAGCAGATGATGTAGGCAAAAACCAGCCACGTGTTCCCTGGGCCAACGAACCCGGTTGCGGCTCCTGCCATACCGGTGATGCCATGGATAGTCTGTCAGGTACTGTCGGCACGGTGGTCAACAATGTTGATGCCGATGCGAATGTGGATGGTATCCGTCTGTTCCAGGCCTTCCGCAGCGACGATGCCAAGGCCACCCCGATTGTTCCCAGCAACAAGCGTTTTGCTGAGAATGTGATCGAGGAGAACAATCCCGCAGTGTCTGATCCTGGTGATCCTCGTATCGGCAACCCAATGCTTTACCGGGTCAGCACCGGCCACGAAGGTATCTTCTGCGAGGCTTGCCACGGCGCCACTCATGGTATATGGCCGAACAAGAACCCAGATGCCAATGATAATGTCGCCGCCGTTCAGTTGCAGGGACACACCGGCACGGTCTCCGAGTGCAGCACCTGTCACACGGGTGACTTGGGCAACACCTTGGAAGGTCCTCATGGCATGCACCCGGTTGGAGACACTTCGTTCTCTGATGGCGGGCATGAAGACCTGGCCGAGAAAAACCCCGATGCCTGCCGTGCCTGTCATGGTGTGAACGGCGAGGGAACGGTACTCGCCCGTGCAGCAACAGACCGCACCCTGTCCAACGAGGGCGAGTCGATCACTCTTGCCAGAGGAGAGCCGGTGACCTGCACGCACTGTCATGAAAATGAACTGTAAATAAATAAACAGTCTCTTCAACCCAATCCCCTTTACCCGCGTTGCTTTGCACGCGGGTTTTTCTTTGGGTGCTTTTTTTGGTGGGTAAAGGGCAGTGGACAAGATCTGGTATGGCTGCCCCAGACAGAATGCAATGCGTTGACAAGCTAAAGTTTTCAACCCTCCTGCCGTTATAGAAGTACCGGTCGTTTGCCCAACCCTCCCTTCTATCGACTCAACCCTACCACTCAAAGCTACTGTTTTTCTTTGTGTTTTGATTGGAAGACTGTATTTCCTCCCGTGGATACCCTAGCTACAGGGTAGGGGTTCACCTGCCCACGGTCTGCATTTTTACCTGCTTTGAACTGGGGAATCGTGCAGTCAATCATTCTTAGTTCTGCCGGTAGTCTCCGGGACTTGTTCAGCCTAAATTTATCACCGTAGTCCAACAAATTTCTTTTTTTACGGGAGATGCGCCGTTATGGCGTGGGGAATGATCCTGATTTCAGGGTCTTTCATAGCTCGGAGAGTGAAAGTTATGAACAATAAGATGAGAAAAGGCAAAACAGGGGTTTTTAACTTCGCCATTGCCTTGTCTATGTTGGCCGTTTCGGCGGCCCATGCAGGGCAAGTCACACTAAATGTGCAGGATCAAAGCGGAACTCCTGTGAATGGCTTCCGCTGGTTAATTCAAGAAGACACAACCTACGCGGTAACGCCTGATGTGAGCACTGGCGATATGCTCTCGCTGGGCTTTCATCGCAGTAATCATCCACCAGCGATCAATTCGGTTACTGGTGCCGGGTTGAGCGGTTATTCTGATACCGCCCAGGCCGTGGTTGCGGATGTTGAGGATAATAAGAACTATTATATCTCTGTCCTGCCGTTCTCCGGACACAGTCTCTCCGGTGGTTCAGTCGCTATTGATGCCACAGGCACGGATCAGCAGACCGTCACTGTTACGGTTCAGCAGCAGCCGATTCCCACCGCGCAGATTTCGTTCTATCTTTTCCACGACCACTACCCGGTCAACGGCAATCCCGATCTGCCCCAGGAGATTAATCCTCCGGTAGGGAATGCGGGCCATGTGGACTGGAGCGGCTTCTCGCTCTTCCTGGAAGAGCCAGCCGGTAAGTATGGTCAAAATGGCGGTCAGGTCATCCAGGATGCATTCGCTAACCCGTTGGGTACGACCTATGATCGGACCTGCGATATCAACGGGAATCCGGACCTCAATCCGCTGACCAATTTTGTCTGCATGACTGCTGGCGCACCCGTGGTGGCTACGCTGGGTGACGGTACCATGCACCCCGATCAGGACGGCTTCCTCACGGTGAAGAATCTGGCGCCGGGCAAGTACGGCACCATCATGATTCCGCCAACTGGTTCCAATTGGCAGCAGACCACCACCATTGAGGGCACCAAGGTTATCGACGCCTGGGTCAAGGCCAACGAGCCACCGGTTTTCGTTGAGTTTGGTCTGCCTGGTCCGCACGTCTTCGTGGGTTTTACCAAGGCGAGCAGTGAGTACGTCGCGGGGCAAGCGGGTGGGTTCCCACCCCTGCAGCCGCCGCTACCTGGTGAACAGACCGCAAATATCTTAGGTAAGGTGACTGATCAGCACATGTCACGTCCGCCTAATTTCACCTTTTTCAGTGGGCGCGATTTTCCGGCCTGCTGGGTGGCTTTGAACAGCATGGTTAACGGCGCTTTGGGCAAAGGTCTTTATGCTGCCCCCTGTGCTGCAGATTCAACCTTTGCGATTCCTAATCTCGCGCCAGGCAGCTACCAGCTTGCGATATGGGACGCCAATATGACGGTGGTATTCGCCCAGACGGCGTTTTCTGTCGACACGACCGGTGGTACCTGTAACGGTGGTCTATCCTGTAATTTTGGTGATGTCTCCGTCTTCAACTGGTTTGGCCGTCTGAACACCGCTGTCTTCAGCGATTCCGATCAGGATGGTTTCTGGGATGCGAATGAGGCGGGCATCGGCCCTGAGAGTCAGAGCGTCACCATCCGCTGGCGCGACGGCACCGTCTATCAGAGCTTCCCCACCGACAACGGCGGCGAGGCGCCTTTCGATACGGTCTTCCCCTTCTTTCACTGGTTAGTGGCGGAAGCGAGTTTCACCAACAAGAAAGCGACCGGTGCTACCTTCGTGGTCGACGCCGGTGGTGCGGTCCTGCCCGATAATGGCTGGACCTACCCCTCCTTCGATCAACTCACTCCACAGACACAGTGTGCGGCTGGCGTCAGCTATGATCCTGTCACCGGTACCTGTCCTGCAGGGAGCGAAGAAAATAATCCGAATACCGGTAACAACCTTTCCCGTACGGATACGGGTGTGGTGCTGACCCAGGCCTTCCAGCAATTTCTGGGTCAGACCAGCGTGATGCAGTTCGGCAAGGCCGACTACAAAACTTTTGAGTTCCCGAGCATTGCGAACGGCTTCACCACGACTTTCGTGGGTGAAAACGGTGGCATCTCCGGTATGGTCCACTACGCGATTACCCGCGCAGAGAATGATCCCCGGTTTACCGCTGTTGAGACTTGGGAGCCCGGTATTCCCCGGGTTCAGTTGAACCTCTACGCTGATGGCGACATCGACTGTTTTCCGCTGAATAATTTTCCTGCTGATTCCTGCGATATCGACTGGGATGGTGATGGCGTATTCGATGCAGACGACAACTTGATCGATGACGTCAATATGAACGGCTTGGTCGATCTGGCGGATGCAGACAACTATCCCCAGGGTAACTTCCCCGGTCCCGAGGACATCGACCGGAATGGCAATTCCACATTCGATCTGGGCGATGCGCTCAATGTGGGCTACTCCGACAGTTGGGATGACAGCCTGCCTACAGGTTGCCAGGGTGAGTCGTTCACTTTCTTTACTGACCCGGCAGACCCGGCCACCGGTACGACCCCCGACTGCTACGATGGTCTGCGCAATTTTAACCAGATCCGCCCCGGTGTGTTTGACGGTGGCTGGGCCTTCGAAGGATATGACAATGGCTCTTTGCCGGTTGCAATCCAGACCAAGCTCAATGCCTTCTATGCCACTCCGGCTGTTGCCTCGGTTGGCTTCACGGGCATGCTGCCCGGTGACTATATCGTGGAGGCGAATACCCCTGCGGGTTATAAGCTCGTAAAGGAGGAGGACCGCAACGTCGACTTTGGCGAAGTGTTCGTGCCTTCTGCGCAGGCATTGGCAGTCACCTGCGTGGGTGACGATCATCTGGTACCGCAACACTTCTCCATGCTGACCAAGGATGGCAGTGGTGATACGGCAATGTTGATCGATCCTGCAGTGAACGACCCGGCACCGTTTGCGGGTACGACGCGTCCGCTCTGCGATCGCAAGAAGATAGCGCTCTCGTCCGGTCAGAATGCCGCTACCGAGTTCCACCTGTTCACCGATGTGCCGATCGCGGCCAACGTAACCGGTATGATTCTCAACGATCTGGCCAACGAGTTCGATCCGAATTCACCGACCTTCGGTGAGAAGTTTGCACCACCGTGGACGCCTGTCGCATTCTACGACTGGAACGGTGTTCAGGTTAGCCGGGTCTATGCCGATCAGTTTGGTCGCTATGACACGGTGGTTCCCTCCACCTTCAGCGCCAATCTGCCACAGCCCAGTGGTATGTCACCCAATATGCTGGTCGCATGCATGAACGATGCGGGGCCGGTTTCGAATCCGCTTATCGGCACGGTAGATGTCAGCGGTGATATCACTGGTGTTCCAGGGCAGATCATCACTGCGGGTGACGTACCTGCAGAGGTGATAGATCCCTTCTTTGATTCCCAGTACAGCCAGTTCTGTTACACCTTCCAGTACATGCCGGGTTCCACTACCTATCTGGATACACCGGTATTGCCTGTAGCCGCATTCGCTGGCCCCGGCAAGTTCCCGCTGGATTGCAAGAGTCCTGATTTCACACCGACAATCGCGTCGGTCAGGCGGCATCTGGGTGATGGTGGTGGTGGTCCCTTTGCACTGGCGGATCAGACGATCATCATCAAATCGATGGGCAGGATGTTGGTGCCAAATCCCGATTGGGACGGTACCGGCAACATTCCGAAAAACATCGAGCGTGACTACAGGTTTGGTGCAGGCCAGGGCAGAGTCTTCCTGGAAGATGACGCTGGTATCCGTACCGAACTGACGGTTGGCCTCTGGAGACAAAACCGGATCGAAGCCGATGTCACAGCGATGGATCCACTGGTTGCAATCCCACACGGCGCCTACCAGGTTGTTGTGGCCGGGATGGACGGTACTGAATCGCCTATCGGTGTTTCCCTTACGGTTGGCATCGAAGAGGGCTGGGGTGCACGGAACAACTGGACCCTGGGTAAATGGACCGATGCTGGCACCAACTACACCAAGCGGCTCAAATACGCCTATGAGGTGCGCTCAGTTGATCCCGTAGCCGTAGCCGGTCCGCTGGTCCATAACACCATTCAAGATGCAATCGATGCAGCTAACCGCGGGGATCTGATCCTGATCTCTCCTGGTGTCTACGACGAAATGGTGATGATGTGGAAGCCCGTCAAACTCCAGGGTTGGGGTGCTGGAGACGTGGCTATCAACGCCCGCCAGGTGCCGACCGAGAAGATCATCGATTGGCGCACACGGGCCAAGGCTTTGGTCGACAACGGTTTTATCGATCCATTGCCAGGGCAGATCGTTGCCAACATTCCATTCGCAGCACTGGCGGAGAATATCTTCCCCACCAGTGAGGGTGCTGGCATATTCGTTGCCGGCCTGGCGTCTTCGGCTACTTGCCTGGAGGATCTTGACAAGCTGGCCTTCTGCCATAACCGCAACAAAGGCTCCCGCGTGGATGGTATTACTATCATTGGCGCCAGTAGCGGTGGTTCCATTGTGGTCAACGGCAATGCCAGTTTCATGGATGTGAGCAACAACCGGATCACCGCCAACTCTGGTTTCTTCGGTGGCGGTATCCGCATCGGCCATCCTCAACTGAGTCACGAGATTGTCAGTGTGAACGACCCAGCCTATACAGGTTTGGCTAACGCTGATATTGGTGACTTCGTCTACGATGATTCCCACAACGATAATATCCGTGTCCACCACAACCAGATCTCTACCAATGGTGGGTTTGGCGGCGCTGGTGGCGGTGTCTCCCTGAATACAGGTGCCGATAACTATCGGGTCCAGAAGAACTGGATCTGCGGCAACTTCACGCAGGGTGACGGCGGCGGTATCGGCCACTTGGGTTTTTCTGAAAATGGTTTGATCGAGGATAACGATATTCTCTTCAATGAGTCGTTCGCCCAGGCCGGTCCCAGGACTGGTGGCGGCATCGCCATCCTCGGCCAGGCGGCACTTGTGCCTGAGACCTTCACCGGTGAGCTTCTCACCCCCGGTACCGGCAATGTTACTGTGGATTCCAACCGGATTCGCGGCAACCTGGCTGGCGCGGGTGACGGCGGTGGTATCAGTCTGGCCCTGGTCAATGGTCATGATGTGGCGCGCTTCCCCGACCGTAAAGGCAAGTGGAGTCAGGTGCGGATCTACAACAACATGATCGCTAACAACGTGGCTGGCGCCGCCGGTGGTGGCATCTCTTTGCAGGACGTGTTGAAGGCCGATATTCGTGCCAACACCGTTGCCAACAACGACAGTACAGCGACTGCGGCGATCCTGACCTTTGCGCCTGGAAACGTCAATGAGTCCATTCCGATGCCGGCAGGTATCGTTTCGCGGACCCACAGCGCCGAATTGTCCAATGTAATGAGTGGCCATGTGGACCCGCTGGTACTTCCCGGTGGTGCAACCAGTGACTGGATTACCTTTTCAGACGCCAAGTTGAAAAACAACATCGTCCATCACAACCGCTCGTTCTACTGGCTGAACCAGGATCCTGTAGCAACCCCGCTGACGAACTTCGGAATCTTCCCCGCATCCTGCGCTGATCCTGTAGCAGGGGGGGCTGGTTGCGACGTGGCCAACGTGGATCTCTACAGCGTTGATCTGGGAGTGCTGGATGGTCTGGTTACCCGTCTCGATCTGCAGTTGGAGCCTAAGAACTCACTGCTGACCGATACCGCGGGTTATGCCACCACCAATGTCATGGGTGATCCTGCCTTCGTGATGGGGTATGTCAACATTGCCCGAGACCAAACCCTGGTGTTTCAGGAGACGACGGTTCTCCAGGTAGCAGGTGCCTTCGATGAGGGTGGCAACTGGCTGCAGGTGAGCTACGGGCCACTGACGATAACTGCGGGTGACTACCACGTCACCCCGGCGTCGGTGGGTATCGACAACGGTGCCAATGTACCGCTCCAACTGGAACTCGACTTCGACAATGAGCCTCGACCGGATGGAGGAAACAACGATATAGGTGCGGACGAACTGCAGTAGTTAAGCGCTTCCGTGGCCCTCGTATGAGGGTCACGGATACGTGAAAAAGCAATTCGAAATAACAGAATGGCAGTTACATATTCATAAGGAGTAACGCCGATGAAAATCTTCAAAATAAAATTGCTGCCCGCGGCCCTATTGTTGGCTTTGTCAGGTGGCGTGGGAACAGTTAACGCAGCAGTCTTCGTGCAGTGTCCTGGAGACGATAATGGAAACGCGATATGGGATGAGGAGGAGGTCCAGCCTGCAGAGAACACCAAGTGTATGCATCTGATCGCCGGTGACAGCTTTGCCGTAATGTCGGATGACAATCCTCTTTATATCTTCGGTTATGGAGATCAGACCGGTACCCTGGCGTCGGAAGTGATCAAGGAAGGTATCCTTGATGCGGAGTGGCCAGGTCCTACCGTAGAACTTGAGCAGAATGATGAGTTCTATCTCTCATTGACCAATGTCGGCACGGTGATTCGTCCCGACCTGTTTGATCCCCATACCATCCACTTCCACGGCTTTCCCAATGCCTCGGCAGTGTTCGACGGGGTGCCGGAGGTCTCGGTCTCCATCAATATGGGCGCCACGCTGACCTACTACTATAACGTGGTGGAGCCTGGCACTTATATCTATCACTGCCATGTGGAGGCGACCGAGCACATGGAGATGGGCATGTTGGCCAACCTCTATGTACATCCTCTTCAGGATGTGACGGGTTGTGTGGATGCCTTGGGTGCGCCCAATGGCAACTGCTCAGTGGCCACGCGCAAGGGCGGTACCGATCCGGGTGCGCCCACGGGTTATACATACAATGACGGTGATGGTACTACCGCCTGGGACGTAGAACAGCCGCTCCAGGTGTCCGCCTTCGACAGTGAGTTCCACGATGCCAGTCTCTTTGTTCAGCCGCTGCCTTTTGCAGCGCTCAAGGGCGACTATCCGCAGATCAACGGCCGCGGCTATCCCGATACGATTAATCCTGGGACTATGCCGCCACCAGCGGATAACTGGGCCTCGATAGTCGGTGCGGATGGTGAGATTCATCCTGCGGGTAAGGTCACCGGCAACCCGGGTGAGACACTCAATAACGATACCCCAGTCCAATTGTTGGACTCCAACGCGACCGTAACCGCAGGTCAGACCCTGCTGCTACGGCTCTCCAATGTGGGTCTCGATCGCTTCTATACCCTGACCGCCCCCGGATTGACGATGAAGATTGTCGGTACCGGTGCGCGGCACATGCGTAACGCAGCGGGAGATAAGAACCTCTACCGTGAGGTTGCCTCGGTCAACTTCGGTGGTGGTGAGACCCACGATGTGTTGGTTGATACCACTGGCGTGGCGCCGGGTACCTACTTTCTTCATGCCGCAGAACTGCATCAGATGAGTAATCTGACGCAATTGGACGGCGGAATGATGACTGAGATTGTCGTGCAATAGCGTCAAGCCGGAAGACGATCAAAGGAGATAAGCAAAATGATAAAGATAAGACAAAAAACCGTCCGCCTGCTCAGCATGCTATTGCTGGGTATGGCGATGACGACGATCGTGTCCCAGTCCATGGCGGCGGGTCACGACATTCGGGGAATTAAACCTCAGGGGGGGACTACCTTCAATCTCTATGCCTTTCCCTTCAACATGAATCTGCCGGATGGCTCCAGCATGCATATGTGGGGCTTCGGAGACATGAATGGAGGGGCCAATGCCAGCCATCCGGAGGGTAACGGCTACAGCCTGCCACAATATCCGGCGCCGACCTTGATCGTAAATGAGGGCGACACCATCACTATCAATGTGACCAACTTCGGTGTTCCGGAGCCGGTCTCGATGGTGATTGCCGGACATAAAGCCAATGCGGTGGGTGGTACCCCTGGACTGGTGACCCGTCAGGCCGGGCTCAATGAGACGGTCGCCTATACCTTTACAGCGAGTAAAGCAGGCACCTATCTCTATCACAGTATGGGCGGTATCAATCCCGGCCTGCACTCTGAGATGGGCCTGGTGGGTGCGCTGATCGTCCGGCCGACTGGTTTCGATTCTGCCGGCAACCGGATCGCTTATGGTGCCACGACAGAGTATGAGCAGGAGTTTCTTTACCTGCTGAGCGAGATAGACCCTGACATCCATGTGCAGATGGAACGGGGTCACTATAGCCACTTCACAAACTCTGATCGGCACGCCGCGATCTGGTTTGTCAATGGCCGGGTCTTTCCTGACCTGTTCCAGGGTGACTACAATCCACTCTTCCCCCATCAACCCTACCAGTCATTGTCCCTCTCCCATGCAGGCGACAGGGTGCTGGTGCGTGCGGTCAATACGGGGCACGACAGCCATCCGTTTCACTTCCACGGCGAGAATCTGCGTTTCATCGCCAGAGATGGACGACTGCTGTCTTCGGATGGTGGTGTAACAGCGGATCTGGGGCGCTCTGATAACACCCTCAATTCCGCGCCGAAACAGACCGTTGACATGATCTGGACCTGGACGGGCAAGGATCTCAACTGGGATATCTACGGCCCGGTCGCCACCAATGGATGTACTGACAGCGATCACAACATGCTAGATGACGCCACCGGCGCGGCTTGCCACGACAATATCTGTAACGATGTCAATCCTGTCGACGGTTTTGATGATGTCAATCACGAGTATTGCGCCGATCACGGCAAGGCTATCCCAGTATCGCTTCCCGGCGTGCAGGATCTGACCTTGGGCGGTTGGTGGAGCGGTAGCCCATTCCTCGGTGATACCGGCGACTTGCCTCCGGGTGAGGGTGGTCTCAATCCCTTTGGTGGCTACTTTCTGGTTTGGCACTCACATGCCGAGAAGGAGTTGACAACCTGGGATATTTTTCCTGGTGGCAGCCTGAGCACGATGGTGGTTGTACCGCCTTACGTGCCGATCCAGTGACGGGGAGGGATAACAATGAAAAGGTCAATAAAAATGAAGACGTATTTCAAGATGGGGGCTCTGGCCAGTGCCATGGTCCTCGCCACTGGGAATGTCTACGCACTGGATGTCTATCTGGCAGCCAAGGTCTATACAAGGACAATGCCGGGTGAGACAACGCCTATTACAGTGTGGGGCTATACCGCTGATCCAGGTGGTCTCTGCTACAACGAAACCTTTGACGTGGATCGCCTGGCATGCGTGAATGGCTTGTTGGATCCTTCCAACGACCCGACGTCGGCTGACCGGAGAATAGATCTCCCTGCTGCCGACAGTACCCTGAATATCTATCTCTCCAATGGTTTGCCGGATCCGACATCCATTATGATTCAGGGACAGAAACTGCCGGTCTCCACTGGAGGCATGGGGCCGACTTGGAACGATAACACCACGGGTGGAAGAGCGGGTAACCTGACCAAACGGGTGCGCTCATTCGGCCTGGAAGCCGGGTCTGCTGGTGGCAATCAGCTCTATTCCTGGAGCGGCGCCACCGCCAACGCCATTGCCCGCACCGGCACCTACATCTACCACAGCGGCACTCACCCTCAAGAGCAGGTCTATATGGGGCTTTACGGTGCGATGACCCGTGATACTCCGTTGGGAGAAGCCTATGACGGCGTTGCTTATGACAATGAGGTGATGCTCTTCTATAGTGATATCGATCCAGAGCACAATGCTGCCGTCACTGCCGGGACTCATCTGACATCGATCGCTTATCATCCACGCTGGTTTCTCATCAACGGTGAACCCTACGAGAGTGGCGTGACGCCAGATATAGCTGCCGGCTTTCAAGGTGATCGAATACTGCTACGTATGTTGAGTGCGGCCGCCGAGACTCACGTACCGACCCTGCAGGGTCTCCATGCAAATATCCATGCGGAGGATGGCCTGCAGTACAACTACCAGGATGTGGCAACCGGCGCACCCGGTTATGCTCCCCGTGAGCAATACTCTGTGCAGGTGCCACCCCTCAAGACAAAGGATGCCATTATCAACCCCGGTGCTGGACGTTATGCTGTTTATGACGGCAACGGATACATGACCAATCCCAGTGATCCCCTCGACGATACCGTAGGTGACGGTCTTGGTGGCATGCTGCGTTTCCTCGCGGTGAGCGGTCCGGCGGTGAACAATCCGCCGACTGCTAATGTCGATTCGGCCTCCACGACTGTTGATGTTCCGGTGGTTATTACGGTGCTGGACAACGATATCGATCCTGATGGGGATGCCCTGAGTATTCTCGGAGTTTCTCCGCCAGCCAGTGGTTCAGTCGCGATCGTCTCCAGCACGTTCGGAGGCGCCACGGTGCCCAACTCGGCTGTTGAATATACGCCGGGTCCTGGTTATATAGGCCCGGATGGTTTTACCTATACCGTGACTGACGGCGTCAATATTGTTGCTGGTGTACAGGTTTCGGTGGATGTACTCCCACCCAATGCCGCACCGGTAGTCACCGGTGAAAATGTTACCGCTGTTATGGGCACACCGCTGATCATTGATGTCCTGGCAAATGACACTGATGCTGATGGAGATGTGCTCAGCGTAGCTGCTGTTTCCGTACCGACATCAGGTCAGGCAACCACGTCGACCGATAACACGACTGTAACCTATACTGCGCAAGCCGGCTTTGTTGGCGGCAGCGACAGTTTTACTTATGACGTGGATGACGGCAACGGAAACGTAGTACCCGGTACGGTCACTGTCACCGTTCTGGCGGTGCCACCCAATAGTCCGCCTGTTGGAACGAACGACGCCTATAGCATCGACGAGGATGCAATCCTCGATGTGGCAGCACCAGGTGTACTCGCCAACGACACCGATCCCGATGGTGATGCTTTGACCGCGCAACTGGTAGCCGGGTCTGGCCCCGTCAATGGACGCGCCGGTACCTTCAACCTCAATGCAGATGGTTCATTCCATTATGAACCGGATGTGGATTACTTCGGCGCCGACTCCTTCCAGTACGAAGTGGTGGATGCCTTGGGTAACGTCACTGGTCCGGTAACCGTGGACATTACTGTCAACTCGATCAACGATGCACCGGTTGCTAGTGATGTCACTATCTACCTGACGGAGATCACATCTTTTGTCGCTGATGCCGAGAGCGTGATAGCACGTACCTATGGGATCACTGCTGCCAACGGCCTTGAGTCCAATGCCCACGACGTTGACTCGCTGCCAAATCCCGGCATCGCAGCAGTGCTTGATACACTGCCCAACCGCGGGTCCGTGTTGAATCTGATAGATGATGGTTCATTCGATTATCAGATCATTCAAGGCAACGCCAGAATCGGTACCTTTGCCACCTTCACCTATCATGTGAACGATGGTGCGGCCGACAGCAACGTCGCCAATGCCACTATCATTCGCGAGGTAGCGACCCGGAAGGCGAATTACCTCCAACGTGGTGGCGCTGGATTGGATCGCTGGAGAGTTAAAGGCGTGACGATACCTGCTCATGTAGGCAAAACAGCTGAGGCCAGACTGAATGGTCCTGGCGGAGTACTGATCGGAACCGCAGTGGTTGGCGGAGACGGTAAGTTCAACATCAACGTCAACAATACCACTCTGGTAGCCAGTCCTGGTGATACCGTCACCTTGAAGGTCCTTGGTGCGGGAACCGAGAACGCTGTCCATATCGGCTATCCGGTCTTCTTCCCACTCTAAAGGAGCATGCCCCCGCCGCAAGGCGGGGGCGGGTATAAACTGCAAATATGGCTGGAACAATAGCCCAATCAATCCATGAGATTTTTATCATGAGTAAGAAAGAGGAGTCGGAAATGCCACAATCTTCTATATCGGCGGAACTCCAGAAGTCGAATGAATTTAAGGATGATGGCGGATCTGCTGCGTTGATTCTTATGGTTCTGGCTCTGGTCATATTTGTCTTGGTTCTTCTCTACAACCTTCCCGGTTTGGCTGAAGCCGGCACGTTGTCCTCCGGGCAACAGACGGGTGATGCCGGAGTGGTGAAGGCAAACAATAATGCGGTGGTGATAAAGGAGAGGAAAATTGACTGGAAGCTACCTGTTGCGCCGGTAGTTGTACAACCACAGATCATCGATGAAAAGCAGTCAAAAATGCTGGAAGAGCGCTGGGGGGTTCGTCTTATCAGCCTCAACCTGAGTGCGGGCGGATACATGATGGATTTCCGTTTCCGTGTGTTGGATGCGGAGAAGTCAATTCTACTTTTCGATCATCGTATCAAGCCTCATATCATCACCGATCGTACCAACATCAAACTGCCGGTTCCGATGGCGGCAAAAGTCGGGGCATTTCGTCCAACCAACCGCGGTAAGAATATCAAGCCTGATCGCAACTACTACATTATGTTCGGCAATCCTGATCGTCATGTTAAATCTGGCGAGACGGTAGCGATCGTGATTGGTGACTTTCGCGTTGATGGAGTTAGCGTCAATTGATGTACGTTCTCTGTAAATGTGTTGTAAAGAGAAAAAGGAATAGCGACGCCAATGGGAGGCGCGAGTAAGCATGCGATACAAGTATGCGCAAATGGAATGGGCAACAAATAAATCTTTTTAAAAAAGAGTGTTGCCATTGACTGTACGGCGGGGTTGAAGCTTTTGCTTCTTCTCCGCGCAGTTTTTTTCGGATAGCCGGAAGTTATTAAGGCACCGGATAAATAGCAAGATACCGGCAGAGTGCCAGTTGGGACTCTGTAAGAAGCGCACCAAATTGCGGCGGTGCATGAATTCATAATTAAGTATCCATCTCCGTTCAGATACTGTTGCGGAAGGGTGGGGTGAAAAGCGTGAGGGTTCGATCGTGATTGGCCAAAGAATAATTTTCACTCTGCTGGCAGCTGCTCTATTGCTTGGTGCATCCAATGCCCAGGCAGCGGTAACCACCTATACCGACGAAGCAACGTACCTTGCGGATCTGGCAACCCTGGGTTACGAAGTTGCCAACGAAGGGTTTGACAGTCCCGACTGGTTGGCGACAGAAACCTTTCCTGTGCTAAGCCTCACTAACAACGGCCTGACCTGGGCGGAGAGTAACGGCAGCACAAACACCTTTCTGATGACAACGACTAGTGGTCTTGTCGGATCTGCTCTGCGCACCTTAAATAGCACTGCCACAGGTCATACTGATCCAGATGGCTTCTATCTGAAGACTGATACTGCGACGACTCCCAACAGTCTCAATGGCTTTGGTGCCTGGTACAAAGGGAGCCAGAACGGCAGTAAGCTGACTTTCACTACCAACGGTGGGGGAGTTGGTTTTACCGGTGAAGAATCGACAGTGCTGACGACCTGGAAGTTTCTGGGTTTTATCGATGATGCCGGGTTTACAACACTTGACGTCCGGGTTGTAGACGATCCTGCTAACACTGACGTACGTCTTATCTTTGCCGACACTGCATCTATCGGCGCCCCTGTGGGAACCTTCCCGGCAGGCGCGTTGGATTTGAGTGAAGCAAACTACCCAGTTAACGAAAATGACGGCACCGTAAACGTCACGGTAAACCGCACGGGGGGCAGTTTTGGTGCAATAACCGTGGATTACGCCACATCAAACGGGACGGCGACCTCAGGGAGTGACTATCAGGCAGTCAATAGTACTCTGACATTTGCCGAGAACGAATACAGCAAAGTCATTACCGTAAACCTGCTTAACGATACAGTTTACGAAGGTAGTGAGAGTTTTTCGATTACCCTCTCCAACCCGGGGGGGGGAGCGACACTTGGCACCACGACGACGGCTTCCATTGATATCGCCGACGATGAACCTCCACCCAGTCCGGGTACTCTAGCCCTGAGTACTGCCACCGAGACCGTTGTGGAGAACGCAGCGGGCGGTATCACGCTGACGGTCAGCCGCACCGGTGGTTCTGATGGCACCGTAACGGTTGACTACGCCACAGCAGATGGCAGCGCACTGCAACCGGGTGACTACACCCAGGCTACCGGCACCCTGACCTTCCTCGATGGTGAGACCAGCCAGACGATCCCGCTGACCCTGACCAACGACACGACCTGGGAGCCGAGTGAAGACTTCACCGTCACCCTGAGTAATGTGGTGGATGCCACCCTTGGCGCCCAGACCAGCACCACGGTAACCATCACCGATGACGATACCCGTAATGCGGGCACCCTGGCCCTGAGTACTGCAGCGGAGAGCGTTGCTGAGAACGCAGCGGGCGGCATCACGCTGACGGTAAGCCGCACCGGCGGTTCCGATGGCCCGGTCTCTGTTGACTATGCCACAGCTAACGGTACAGCCGCTTCACCGGGTGACTACACTGCGGCCAGTGGTACGTTGGATTTCCTCGACGGCGAGTTGAGTAAGACGATCCCGCTGACCCTGACCAACGACACGACCTGGGAGCCGAGTGAAGACTTCACCGTCACCCTGAGCAACGTGGTGGATGCTGCCCTGGGACAGGCTACTACGACAGTAACCATCACCGATGACGATACCCGTAATGCCGGCACCCTGGCCCTGAGTACTGCCACCGAGAGCGTTGCGGAGAACGCAGCGGGCGGCATCACGCTGACAGTCAGCCGCACCGGCGGTTCTGATGGTCCGGTATCTGTTGATTATGCGACGGCTGATGGAACCGCCAATGCACCGGGAGACTACACCGCCCTCAGTGGTACGTTGGATTTCCTCGACGGTGAGTTGAGTAAGACGATCCCGCTGACCCTGACCAACGACACGACCTGGGAGCCGAGTGAAGACTTCACCGTCACCCTGAGTAACGTGGTGGAGGCTGCCCTGGGACAGGCCACTACGACCGTCACCATCACCGATGACGATCCGCGCAGTGCGGGCACCCTGGCCCTGAGTACTGCCACCGAGAGCGTTGCGGAGAATGCGGCGGGCGGCATCACGCTGACAGTCAGCCGCACCGGCGGTTCTGATGGCACCGTAACGGTTGACTACGCGACGGCTGATGGAACCGCCAATGCACCGGGAGACTACACCGCCCTCAGTGGTACGTTGGATTTCCTCGACGGTGAGTTGAGTAAGACGATCCCGCTGACCCTGACCAACGACACGACCTGGGAACCGAGTGAAGACTTCACCGTCACCCTGAGCAACGTGGTGGAGGCTGCCCTGGGACAGGCCACTACGACCGTCACCATCACCGATGACGATCCGCGCAGTGCGGGCACCCTGGCCCTGAGTACTGCCACCGAGAGCGTTGCGGAGAATGCGGCGGGCGGTATCACGCTGACGGTCAGCCGCACCGGTGGTTCTGATGGCACCGTAACGGTTGACTACGCCACAGCAGATGGCAGCGCACTGCAACCGGGTGACTACACCCAGGCTACCGGCACCCTGACCTTCCTCGATGGTGAGACCAGCCAGACGATCCCGCTGACCCTGACCAACGACACGACCTGGGAGCCGAGTGAAGACTTCACCGTCACCCTGAGTAATGTGGTGGATGCCACCCTTGGCGCCCAGACCAGCACCACGGTAACCATCACCGATGACGATACCCGTAATGCGGGCACCCTGGCCCTGAGTACTGCAGCGGAGAGCGTTGCTGAGAACGCAGCGGGCGGCATCACGCTGACGGTAAGCCGCACCGGCGGTTCCGATGGCCCGGTCTCTGTTGACTATGCCACAGCTAACGGTACAGCCGCTTCACCGGGTGACTACACTGCGGCCAGTGGTACGTTGGATTTCCTCGACGGCGAGTTGAGTAAGACGATCCCGCTGACCCTGACCAACGACACGACCTGGGAGCCGAGTGAAGACTTCACCGTCACCCTGAGCAACGTGGTGGATGCTGCCCTGGGACAGGCTACTACGACAGTAACCATCACCGATGACGATACCCGTAATGCCGGCACCCTGGCCCTGAGTACTGCCACCGAGAGCGTTGCGGAGAACGCAGCGGGCGGCATCACGCTGACAGTCAGCCGCACCGGCGGTTCTGATGGTCCGGTATCTGTTGATTATGCGACGGCTGATGGAACCGCCAATGCACCGGGAGACTACACCGCCCTCAGTGGTACGTTGGATTTCCTCGACGGTGAGTTGAGTAAGACGATCCCGCTGACCCTGACCAACGACACGACCTGGGAGCCGAGTGAAGACTTCACCGTCACCCTGAGTAACGTGGTGGAGGCTGCCCTGGGACAGGCCACTACGACCGTCACCATCACCGATGACGATCCGCGCAGTGCGGGCACCCTGGCCCTGAGTACTGCCACCGAGAGCGTTGCGGAGAATGCGGCGGGCGGCATCACGCTGACAGTCAGCCGCACCGGCGGTTCTGATGGTCCGGTATCTGTTGATTATGCGACGGCTGATGGAACCGCCAATGCACCGGGAG
Organism: Sedimenticolaceae bacterium; assembly: GCA_963691905.1. Taxonomy (GTDB): domain Bacteria; phylum Pseudomonadota; class Gammaproteobacteria; order Chromatiales; family Chromatiaceae; genus QGON01. Next base: position 1,731,142 of record OY829894.1, on the reverse strand, counting down.
ACTACACCGCCCTCAGTGGTACGTTGGATTTCCTCGACGGTGAGTTGAGTAAGACGATCCCGCTGACCCTGACCAACGACACGACCTGGGAACCGAGTGAAGACTTCACCGTCACCCTGAGCAACGTGGTGGAGGCTGCCCTGGGACAGGCCACTACGACCGTCACCATCACCGATGACGATCCGCGCAGTGCGGGCACCCTGGCCCTGAGTACTGCCACCGAGAGCGTTGCGGAGAATGCGGCGGGCGGCATCACGCTGACAGTCAGCCGCACCGGCGGTTCTGATGGTCCGGTATCTGTTGATTATGCGACGGCTGATGGAACCGCCAATGCACCGGGAGACTACACCGCCCTCAGTGGTACGTTGGATTTCCTCGACGGTGAGTTGAGTAAGACGATCCCGCTGACCCTGACCAACGACACGACCTGGGAGCCGAGTGAAGACTTCACCGTCACCCTGAGTAACGTGGTGGAGGCTGCCCTGGGACAGGCCACTACGACCGTCACCATCACCGATGACGATCCGCGCAGTGCGGGCACCCTGGCCCTGAGTACTGCCACCGAGAGCGTTGCGGAGAATGCGGCGGGCGGCATCACGCTGACAGTCAGCCGCACCGGCGGTTCTGATGGTCCGGTCTCTGTTGATTATGCGACGGCTGATGGAACCGCCAATGCACCGGGAGACTACACCGCCCTCAGTGGTACGTTGGATTTCCTCGACGGCGAGTTGAGTAAGACGATCCCGCTGACCCTGACCAACGACACGACCTGGGAGCCGAGTGAAGACTTCACCGTCACCCTGAGTAATGTGGTGGATGCCACCCTTGGCGCCCAGACCAGCACCACGGTAACCATCACCGATGACGATCCGCGCAGTGCGGGCACCTTGGCCCTGAGTACTGCCACCGAGAGCGTTGCGGAGAACGCAGCGGGCGGCATCACGCTGACGGTAAGCCGCACCGGTGGTTCCGATGGTCCGGTCTCTGTTGATTACGCCACAGCTAACGGTACAGCCGCTTCACCGGGTGACTACACTGCGGCCAGTGGTACGTTGGATTTCCTCGACGGCGAGTTGAGTAAGACGATCCCGCTGACCCTGACCAACGACACGACCTGGGAGCCGAGTGAAGATTTTACCGTGACCCTGAGCAACGTGGTGGATGCCTCCCTGGGACAGGCTACTACGACCGTAACCATCACCGATGACGATACCCGTAATGCGGGCACCCTGGCCCTGAGTACTGCAGCGGAGAGCGTTGCTGAGAACGCAGCGGGCGGCATCACGCTGACGGTAAGCCGCACCGGCGGTTCCGATGGCCCGGTCTCTGTTGACTATGCCACAGCTAACGGTACAGCCGCTTCACCGGGTGACTACACTGCGGCCAGTGGTACGTTGGATTTCCTCGACGGCGAGTTGAGTAAGACGATCCCACTGACCCTGACCAACGACACGACCTGGGAGCCGAGTGAAGATTTCACCGTCACCCTGAACAATGTGGTGGATGCCTCCCTGGGACAGGCTATTACGACCGTCACCATCACCGATGACGATACCCGCAATGCGGGCACCCTGGCCCTGAGCACTGCAACAGAGAACATTGCTGAGAATGCCGCGGGCGGCATCACGCTGACAGTCAGTCGCACCGGCGGTTCGGATGGCACCGTCACGGTTGACTACGCCACAGCAGATGGCAGCGCACTGCAACCGGGTGACTACACCCAGGCTACCGGCACACTGACCTTTCTCGACGGTGAGCTGAGCCAGACGATCCCGCTGACCCTGACCAACGACACGACCTGGGAGCCGAGTGAAGATTTTACCGTGACCCTGAGCAACGTGGTGGATGCCTCCCTGGGACAGGCTACTACGACCGTAACCATCACCGATGACGATACCCGTAATGCGGGCACCCTGGCCCTGAGTACTGCAGCGGAGAGCGTTGCTGAGAACGCAGCGGGCGGCATCACGCTGACGGTAAGCCGCACCGGCGGTTCCGATGGCCCGGTCTCTGTTGACTATGCCACAGCTAACGGTACAGCCGCTTCACCGGGTGACTACACTGCGGCCAGTGGTACGTTGGATTTCCTCGACGGCGAGTTGAGTAAGACGATCCCACTGACCCTGACCAACGACACGACCTGGGAGCCGAGTGAAGATTTCACCGTCACCCTGAACAATGTGGTGGATGCCTCCCTGGGACAGGCTATTACGACCGTCACCATCACCGATGACGATACCCGCAATGCGGGCACCCTGGCCCTGAGCACTGCAACAGAGAACATTGCTGAGAATGCCGCGGGCGGCATCACGCTGACAGTCAGTCGCACCGGCGGTTCGGATGGCACCGTCACGGTTGACTACGCCACAGCAGATGGCAGCGCACTGCAACCGGGTGACTACACCCAGGCTACCGGCACACTGACCTTTCTCGACGGTGAGCTGAGCCAGACGATCCCGCTGACCCTGACCAACGACACGACCTGGGAGCCGAGTGAAGATTTCACCGTCACCCTGAGCAATGTGGTGGATGCCTCCCTGGGACAGGCTATTACGACCGTCACCATCACCGATGACGATACCCGCAATGCGGGCACCCTGGCCCTGAGCACTGCAACAGAGAACATTGCTGAGAATGCCGCGGGCGGCATCACGCTGACAGTCAGCCGCACCGGTGGTTCGGATGGCACCGTAACGGTTGACTACGCCACGGCAGATGGCAGCGCACTGCAGCCGGGTGACTACACCCAGGCTACCGGCACCCTGACCTTCCTCGATGGTGAGACCAGCCAGACGATCCCACTGACCCTGACCAACGACACGACCTGGGAGCCGAGTGAAGATTTCACCGTCACCCTGAGCAATGTGGTGGATGCCTCCCTGGGACAGGCTATTACGACCGTCACCATCACCGATGACGATACCCGCAATGCGGGCACCCTGGCCCTGAGCACTGCAACAGAGAACATTGCTGAGAATGCCGCGGGCGGTATCACGCTGACAGTCAGCCGCACCGGCGGTTCTGATGGCACCGTAACGGTTGACTACGCCACAGCAGATGGCAGCGCACTGCAACCGGGTGACTACACCCAGGCTACCGGCACACTGACCTTCCTCGATGGTGAGACCAGCCAGACGATCCCACTGACCCTGACCAACGACACGACCTGGGAGCCGAGTGAAGATTTCACCGTCACCCTGAACAATGTGGTGGATGCCTCCCTGGGACAGGCTATTACGACCGTCACCATCACCGATGACGATACCCGCAATGCGGGCACCCTGGCCCTGAGCACTGCAACAGAGAACATTGCTGAGAATGCCGCGGGCGGCATCACGCTGACAGTCAGTCGCACCGGTGGTTCGGATGGCACCGTAACGGTTGACTACGCCACGGCAGATGGCAGCGCACTGCAGCCGGGTGACTACACCCAGGCTACCGGCACCCTGACCTTCCTCGACGGTGAGCTGAGCCAGACGATCCCACTGACCCTGACCAACGACACGACCTGGGAGCCGAGTGAAGATTTCACCGTCACCCTGAGCAATGTGGTGGATGCCTCCCTGGGACAGGCTATTACGACCGTCACCATCACCGATGACGATACCCGCAATGCGGGCACCCTGGCCCTGAGCACTGCAACAGAGAACATTGCTGAGAATGCCGCGGGCGGTATCACGCTGACAGTCAGCCGCACCGGCGGTTCTGATGGCACCGTAACGGTTGACTACGCCACAGCAGATGGCAGCGCACTGCAACCGGGTGACTACACCCAGGCTACCGGCACCCTGACCTTCCTCGATGGTGAGACCAGCCAGACGATCCCACTGACCCTGACCAACGACACGACCTGGGAGCCGAGTGAAGATTTCACCGTCACCCTGAACAATGTGGTGGATGCCTCCCTGGGACAGGCTATTACGACCGTCACCATCACCGATGACGATACCCGCAATGCGGGCACCCTGGCCCTGAGCACTGCAACAGAGAACATTGCTGAGAATGCCGCGGGCGGCATCACGCTGACAGTCAGTCGCACCGGTGGTTCGGATGGCACCGTAACGGTTGACTACGCCACGGCAGATGGCAGCGCACTGCAGCCGGGTGACTACACCCAGGCTACCGGCACACTGACCTTCCTCGATGGTGAGACCAGCCAGACGATCCCACTGACCCTGACCAACGACACGACCTGGGAGCCGAGTGAAGATTTCACCGTCACCCTGAACAATGTGGTGGATGCCTCCCTGGGACAGGCTATTACGACCGTCACCATCACCGATGACGATACCCGCAATGCGGGCACCCTGGCCCTGAGCACTGCAACAGAGAACATTGCTGAGAATGCAGCGGGCGGTATCACGCTGACAGTCAGCCGCACCGGCGGTTCTGATGGCACCGTAACGGTTGACTACGCCACAGCAGATGGCAGCGCACTGCAACCGGGTGACTACACCCAGGCTACCGGCACACTGACCTTCCTCGATGGTGAGACCAGCCAGACGATCCCACTGACCCTGACCAACGACACGACCTGGGAGCCGAGTGAAGATTTCACCGTCACCCTGAGCAATGTGGTGGATGCCTCCCTGGGACAGGCTATTACGACCGTCACCATCACCGATGATGACACCCGCAATGCGGGCACCCTGGCCCTGAGTACTGCCACCGAGACCGTTGTGGAGAACGCAGCGGGCGGTATCACGCTGACGGTCAGCCGCACCGGCGGTTCTGATGGCACCGTCACGGTTGACTACGCCACGGCAGATGGCAGCGCACTGCAGCCGGGTGACTACACCCAGGCTACCGGCACCCTGACCTTCCTCGATGGTGAGACCAGCCAGACGATCCCACTGACCCTGACCAACGACACGACCTGGGAGCCGAGTGAAGATTTCACCGTCACCCTGAACAATGTGGTGGATGCCTCCCTGGGACAGGCTATTACGACCGTCACCATCACCGATGACGATACCCGCAATGCAGGCACCCTGGCCCTGAGCACTGCAACAGAGAACATTGCTGAGAATGCCGCGGGCGGCATCACGCTGACAGTCAGCCGCACCGGCGGTTCTGATGGCACCGTCACGGTTGACTACGCCACAGCAGATGGCAGCGCACTGCAGCCGGGTGACTACACCCAGGCTACCGGCACCCTGACCTTTCTCGACGGTGAGCTGAGCCAGACGATCCCGCTGACCCTGACCAACGACACGACCTGGGAGCCGAGTGAAGATTTCACCGTCACCCTGAACAATGTGGTGGATGCCTCCCTGGGACAGGCTATTACGACCGTAACCATCACCGATGACGATACCCGCAATGCGGGCACCCTGGCCCTGAGTACTGCCACCGAGACCGTTGTGGAGAACGCAGCGGGCGGTATCACGCTGACGGTCAGCCGCACCGGCGGTTCTGATGGCACCGTCACGGTTGACTACGCCACAGCAGATGGCAGCGCACTGCAGCCGGGTGACTACACCCAGGCTACCGGCACACTGACCTTTCTCGACGGTGAGCTGAGCCAGACGATCCCGCTGACCCTGACCAACGACACGACCTGGGAGCCGAGTGAAGATTTCACCGTCACCCTGAACAATGTGGTGGATGCCACCCTGGGCCAGTCCGCTGCGACCATCACCATCACCGATGATGACACCCGCAATGCGGGCACCCTGGCCCTGAGTACTGCCACCGAGACCGTTGTGGAGAACGCAGCGGGCGGTATCACGCTGACGGTCAGCCGCACCGGCGGTTCTGATGGCACCGTCACGGTTGACTACGCCACAGCAGATGGCAGCGCACTGCAGCCGGGTGACTACACCCAGGCTACCGGCACCCTGACCTTTCTCGACGGTGAGCTGAGCCAGACGATCCCGCTGACCCTGACCAACGACACGACCTGGGAGCCGAGTGAAGATTTCACCGTCACCCTGAGTAACGTGGTGGATGCTGCCCTGGGACAGGCCACTACAACCGTCACCATCACCGATGACGATACCCGTAATGCGGGCACCCTGGATCTGAGTGCCGCCAGTGCCACCCTGTCGGAGAGCGGTCCGGCTATCACCTTGACTGTCGATCGCACCGGCGGTTCGGACGGCACGGTATCGGTCGACTATGCCACCGCGGATGTCACAGCCAATGCACCGGGAGACTATCAGGCACTCAGCGGAACGCTGACCTTCCTGAATGGTGAACTGAGCAAGACCCTGACCTTGACCCCGACCAGTGATACGACCTGGGAGCCAAGTGAAGACTTCACCCTGAATCTCTCTAACCCGGTTGATGCCACCCTTGGCGTGGCCACTGCGACAGTGACCATCAACGATGACGATCCGCGCAGTGCGGGCACCCTGGCCCTGAGTACTGCAACGGAGAGCGTTGCGGAGAACGCAGCGGGTGGACTGACCCTGACGGTAAGCCGCACCGGCGGCACCGATGGTGCGGTATCTGTTGACTACGCCACTGCTAACGGTACAGCCGCTTCACCTAGTGACTACACTGCGGCCAGTGGTACGTTGAACTTCCTGCACGGTGAGACCAGCCAGACGATCCCGCTGACCCTGACCAACGACACGACCTGGGAGCCGAGTGAAGACTTCACGGTCACCCTGAACAATGTGGTGGATGCCACCCTTGGCGCCCAGACCAGCACCACGGTAACCATCACCGATGACGACCCCCGCAATGCGGGTACCCTGGCCCTGAGCAATGCAACTGCAACCCTGTCGGAGGGTGGTCCCGCTATCACAGTGACCGTCGATCGCACGGGCGGCTCTGACGGCACGGTAGCGGTCGACTACGCCACAGCAGATGGCACTGCCGCTGCACCGGGAGACTACACTGCGCTCAACGGCACACTGACCTTCCTCAATGGTGAACTGAGCAAGACCCTGATCTTGACCCCGACCAGTGATACGACCTGGGAGCCAAGTGAAGACTTCACCCTGAATCTCTCTAACCCGGTTGATGCCACCCTTGGCGTGGCCACTGCGACAGTGACCATCAACGATGACGATCCGCGCAGTGCGGGCACCCTGGCCCTGAGTACTGCAACGGAGACCGTTGTGGAGAACGCAGCGGGTGGACTGACCCTGACGGTAAGCCGCACCGGCGGCACCGATGGCCCGGTATCTGTTGACTATGCCACTGCTAACGGTACAGCCGCTTCACCGGGTGACTACACTGCGGCCAGTGGTACGTTGAACTTCCTGCACGGTGAGACCAGCCAGACGATCCCGCTGACCCTGACCAACGACACGACCTGGGAGCCGAGTGAAGACTTCACGGTCACCCTGAGCAATGTGGTGGATGCCACCCTGGGTACCCAGACCAGCACCACGGTAACCATCACCGATGACGACACCCGCAATGCGGGTACCCTGGCCCTGAGCAATGCAACTGCAATCCTGTCGGAAGGTGGTCCCGCTATCACAGTGACCGTAGATCGCACGGGCGGCTCTGACGGCACAGTAACGGTTGATTACGCCACAGCAGATGGCACTGCCGCTGCACCGGGAGATTACACCGCGCTCAACGGCACACTGACCTTCCTCAATGGTGAACTGAGCAAGACCCTGATCTTGACCCCGACCAGTGATACGACCTGGGAGCCCAGTGAAGACTTCACCCTGAATCTCTCTAACCCGGTTGATGCCACCCTTGGCGTGGCCACTGCGACAGTGACCATCAACGATGACGATCCGCGCAGTGCGGGCACCCTGGCCCTGAGTACTGCAACGGAGAGCGTTGCGGAGAACGCAGCGGGTGGACTGACCCTGACGGTAAGCCGCACCGGCGGCACCGATGGTGCGGTATCTGTTGACTACGCCACTGCTAACGGTACAGCCGCTTCACCGGGTGACTACACTGCGGCCAGTGGTACGTTGAACTTCCTGCACGGTGAGACCAGCCAGACGATCCCGCTGACCCTGACCAACGACACGACCTGGGAGCCGAGTGAAGACTTCACGGTCACCCTGAGCAATGTGGTGGATGCCACCCTGGGTACCCAGACCAGCACCACGGTAACCATCACCGATGACGACACCCGCAATGCGGGTACCCTGGCCCTGAGCAATGCAACTGCAATCCTGTCGGAAGGTGGTCCCGCTATCACAGTGACCGTAGATCGCACGGGCGGCTCTGACGGCACAGTAACGGTTGATTACGCCACAGCAGATGGCACCGCCGCTGCACCGGGAGATTACACCGCGCTCAACGGCACACTGACCTTCCTCAATGGTGAACTGAGCAAGACCCTGATCTTGACCCCGACCAGTGATACGACCTGGGAGCCCAGTGAAGACTTCACCCTGAATCTCTCTAACCCGGTTGATGCCACCCTTGGCGTGGCCACTGCGACAGTGACCATCAACGATGACGATCCGCGCAGTGCGGGCACCCTGGCCCTGAGTACTGCAACGGAGAGCGTTGCGGAGAACGCAGCGGGTGGACTGACCCTGACGGTAAGCCGCACCGGCGGCACCGATGGTGCGGTATCTGTTGACTACGCCACTGCTAACGGTACAGCCGCTTCACCGGGTGACTACACTGCGGCCAGTGGTACGTTGAACTTCCTGCACGGTGAGACCAGCCAGACGATCCCGCTGACCCTGACCAACGACACGACCTGGGAGCCGAGTGAAGACTTCACCGTAACCCTGAGCAATGTGGTGGATGCCACCCTGGGTACCCAGACCAGCACCACGGTAACCATCACCGATGACGACACCCGCAATGCGGGTACCCTGGCCCTGAGCAATGCAACTGCAATCCTGTCGGAAGGTGGTCCCGCTATCACAGTGACCGTCGATCGCACGGGCGGCTCTGACGGCACAGTAACGGTTGATTACGCCACGGCAGATGGCACCGCCAATGCGCCGGGCGACTACACGGCTATCAACGGTACTCTTACATTCCTCGAAGGAGAGATCAGCAAGACGATCCTGCTGACTCCAACCAGCGACACCGTTTGGGAGCTGAATGAAGACTTCACCGTAACCCTGAGCAATGTGGTGGATGCCACCCTTGGCACCCAGACCAGCACCACGGTAACCATCACCGATGACGATACACGGACTTCAGGTACCCTAGCCCTTAGCAGTGCGACTGCAACCCTGTCGGAGGGTGGCCCCGCTATCACCTTGACTGTAGTTCGTACAGGCGGCTCGGATGGTACGGTAAGTGTGGACTATGCCACTGCGGATGGCACCGCCACTGCGCCCGGTGATTACACTGCCCTCAACGGCTCCCTGACCTTCCTCAATGGTGAACTGAGCAAGAACCTGACGTTGACTCCTGCCAATGATGCGACCTGGGAGCCAAGTGAGACCTTTACCCTGACTCTGGGTAATGTGGTGGATGCCAGCCTGGGCTTGTCCACCACCACGGTAACCATCACCGATGACGACACCCGCAATGCCGGTACCCTGGCCCTGAGTACTGCTACGGAGAGCGTTGCTGAGAATGCGGCGGGTGGTTTGACGCTGACAGTAAGCCGCACTAGCGGCACCGATGGTGCGGTATCTGTTGACTACGCCACTGCTAACGGTACAGCCGCTTCACCTGGTGACTACACTGCGGTCAGTGGCACGTTGAACTTCCTGCACGGGGAGACCAGCAAGACGATCCCGCTGACCCTGACCAACGACACGACCTGGGAACCGAGTGAAGACTTCACCCTGACCCTGAGCAATGCGGTGGATGCCACCCTTGGCGCCCAGACCAGCACCACGGTAACCATCGCCGATGACGATACGCGAAATGCCGGCACTCTGGCCCTGAACAGCACTACAGTGACCCTGCCAGAGAGCGGTCCTGCAATGATTATGACCGTGAATCGCACCGGCGGATCGGATGGCACGGTAACGGTTGACTACGCCACAGCAGATGGCACCGCCGCTGCACCGGGTGACTACACCGCCCTCAACGGCACCCTGACCTTCCTCAACGGAGAGACCAGCAAGACAGTCGCACTGACCCCCATCAATGACACAACTTGGGAACCGAGTGAAGACTTCACACTGACCCTCTCCAATCCAGTGGATGCCACCCTGGGCCTGGCCACTGCCACAGTGACCATCACCGATGATGATCCACGCAGTGCCGGTACCCTGGCCCTGAGCAGTGCGACTGCAACCTTGTCGGAGGGTGGTCCCGCTATCACACTGACTGTAGATCGAACAGGCGGTTCGGACGGCTCGGCTACGGTTGACTACGCCACTGCTGATGGCACCGCCATCGCGACCGGTGACTACACCGCCCTCAATGGCACGTTGACCTTCCTTGATGGCGAACTGAGTAAGACGCTGACCTTGACCCCGACCAGTGATACGACCTGGGAGCCAAGTGAAGATTTCACTCTCACCCTGAGCAATGTGGTGGATGCCACCCTGGGCCTGGCCACTGCGACAGTGACCATCACCGATGACGACGTCCGCAATGCAGGTACTCTGGCCCTGAACAGCACTACAGTGACCCTGTCGGAAAGTGGTCCGGCTGTAAACATGACTGTGAACCGCACTGGCGGTTCGGACGGTACGGTAACGGTCGACTACGCTACAGCAGATGGCACTGCCACCGCGCCTGATGATTACACTGCCATCAACGGCACCCTGATCTTCCTCAACGGAGAGACCAGCAAGACGATCCCGCTGACCCCCATCGATGATACAGCCTGGGAGCCGAGTGAAGACTTCACCTTGACCCTCTCCAATCCAGTGGATGCCACCCTGGCCGTACAGATTAGCACCACGGTAACTATCACCGATGACGATCCGCGCCATGCGGGCACCCTGGCCCTGAGCAGCCCCACTGCAGCCCTGTTCGAGAGCGGTCCTGATGTGACCATGACCGTGAACCGCACTGGCGGTTCGGATGGTACGGTAAGCGTGGACTATGCAACGACGGATGGCACTGCCACCGCGACCGGTGACTACATCGCTCTCAGCGGCACCTTGACCTTCCTCAACGGAGAAACGAGCAAGACGATCCCGCTGACCCCAATCGATGACACAACCTGGGAGCCGAGTGAAGATTTCACTCTCACCCTGAGCAATGTGGTGGATGCCACCCTGGGCCTGGCTACTGCGACAGTGACCATCAACGATGACGACGTCCGCAATGCAGGTACCCTGGCCCTGAACAGCACCACAGTGACCCTGCCGGAGAGTGGTCCTGCGGCGATTCTGACCGTGAACCGCACTGGCGGGTCAGACGGTACGGTAAGTGTGGACTATGCCACGACGGATGGTACCGCCACCGCGCCTGGTGACTACACCGCCATCAACGGCACGCTGACCTTCCTCAACGGAGAGACCAGTAAGACGATTCCGCTGACTCCAACCGATGATACAGCCTGGGAGCCGAGTGAAGCCTTCACCCTGACCCTCTCCAATCCAGTGGATGCCACCCTTGGCCTGGTCACTGCGACTGTGACCATCAGTGATGACGATACACGGACTTCAGGCACCCTGGCCCTAAGCAGTGCCACTGCGACCCTGTCAGAGAGTGGTCCCGTTGTCACGCTGACTGTAGATCGCACAGGCGGCTCTGATGGTACGGTAACGGTGGACTACGCCACAGCAGATGGCACCGCCACCGCGCCTGCTGATTACACTGCCATCAACGGTACCTTGACCTTCCTTGACGGTGAGTTGAGTAAGACCCTTACCTTGACCCCGACCAGTGATACGACCTGGGAGCCAAGTGAAGACTTCACCCTGACCCTGAGTAATGCGGTGGATGCATCCCTGGGCCTGGCCACTGCCACAGTAACCATCAGTGATGACGATACGCGAAATGCAGGCACCCTGGCCCTGAACAGCACTACAGTGACCCTGCCAGAGAGTGGTCCTGCGTTGATTATGACCGTGAACCGCACAGGCGGCTCTGACGGTACGGTAAGTGTGGACTATGCCACGGCGGATGGTTCTGCCACCGCGCCTGGTGATTACACTGCCATCAACGGCACCCTGATCTTCCTCAACGGAGAGACCAGCAAGACGATCCCGCTGAGCTCAATCGATGATGCGACCTGGGAACTGAGTGAAACCTTCACCCTGACCCTGAGCAATGCTGTGGATGCCACCCTGGGCCTGGCCACTGCCGCAGTGACCATCACCGATGATGATCCACGCAGTGCCGGTACCCTGGACCTGAGCAACGCCATCGCAACCCTTTCCGAGAGCGGTCCCGCTATCACCTTGACTGTGGACCGCACTGGTGGCTCGGACGGCACGGTAAGTGTGGACTATGCCACGACGGATGGTACCGCCACCGCGCCTGGTGACTACACGGCAATCAACGGCGCTTTGACCTTCCTTGATGGTGAACTGAGCAAGACTCTTACACTCACCCCAACCGGCGATACCGTTTGGGAACCGAGTGAGACCTTCACCCTTAATCTCTCCAACCCGGTGGATGCCTCCCTGGGTCTGGCCTCCGCGACTGTGACCATAACCGATGATGATGACGGGGTTGCACCGGTCGTCACGATTCAGGAACCGGTGATTTCCGTTCCCTCAACGGGACCGTTCACTTCGGTTGATCTCGGGGTGGTGACAGCAGTGGATGACGTTGATGGTGCTGTGACTCCAGTGGCTGATCTGACCGGGCCGTTTGCTCCGGGACGTCATCTGATCACCTGGCGCGCCATTGACAGCAGTTCAAATATGGCCTCTGAAGCACAGACGGTTGATGTGCTGCCCATGGTCAATTTCGGTGTCGACCAAGTGGCAAACCCGGGATCGACAGTCGACATTCCCGTCTTTCTCAACGGCGATGCGCCCGAGTATCCGGTAGTGATCGAATATCAGATCGAGGATTTTGACACAACCGACGGGATAGTGGCGCAAACTACTACTACTGGAACGGTAAATATCGCCGCCGGCGCAGCGCCTTCAAATCAGGCGAGCATTCAATATCTGATTCAGAATGCCGGTGTCGCCAGGGTAGAGGTTACGCTGCTGAATACAGGTGCCAATGCCACCTTCGGTGCGCATAACGTGCATACCATCAATGTGAATGTGACAGAGATGAACCTGCCGCCTGTGGTCATCATTACCGGCTCGCAGAACAATGTGACCACAGCGACGGTATTTGCTGATGCTGCCCTGGTGACAATCACCTTTTTGGTGAATGATCCTGATCTGGCTGATATCCATACCTACGACTGGAGTCAAAGTGACAATGGACTGGCCCTACAGCTTGGGGCGCAATCCAATACCGTTGTCTTTGATCCGTCAGGTTTGCTGGAGGGAACCTATAAGGTGGTGGTCAGTGTGACCGATTCCGCTGGCAATACCACCACGGTGGATAAGTCGGTCAAGGTACTGGCAACTGCCCCGATTTTCGACGACGACGGTTCCGACTCTGATAGTGATGGTGTCAGCGACTTTGACGAAGGCGCGGAAGACGAGGATGAGGATGGTATTCCGGATTATCTCGATCCCCATGACGACGACTACATTCTCGCTGGTCAGGATGGTGAATCTGATACTTATCTGCTGATTACCGAACCAGGTCTCAAGCTGAGGCTCTCCGAGGAGAAGATCAGAGATGAAGATTACTCCGCCTATCAGGATGAGCAGGCGTTCATCGATCGGGTCAACGGTTCCGGTGGTGGTGTCGCGGATCCGCAGGATAGTTACACTCATGTAGGCGGTATCTTCGAGTTCGAAATCGAAGGACTTGCCTATGTCGGTCAGTCGGTGCGTATCGTCATACCTGTGCATCAGGTGATTCCCGCCAATGCGGTCTATCGCCTCTATACCGATGATGTGGGTTGGCACGACTTCGTGGTCGATGACAGAAACAGCGTCTCCTCAGCACCGGGAGAGTTGGGAATTTGCCCGGCTCCGGGGGATGTGACTTACATTGCTGGACTGCATGAAGGGCACTACTGCGTACAACTGCTGATTGAGGATGGTGGTCTTAATGATGCTGACCGTCGCGCCAATGGTAAGATCGTGGATCCCAGCGGCGTTGCCATCGTGCCCACTTCGACTCCCACAACGCCCCAGACTTCTTCGGGAGGCGGTGGTGGCATTGGAGGCTGGTTATTGGTTCTGCTGCCATGGGTATGGCTGCGGAACTTCAGGAGAGAGTCGAAAACAGGAATCAGATTAAGTGAGGAAAAATTGATGGGTAGTGGATTCAGAACGTTATTTTTGGCTGGGCTATTGAGTTCCGGCATGGTTTCCACAGTGTCATCGGCGAACGGCCTGCTGTCTCTATACGAAGCGAGTGCAGATAGTGTGGCCGCAACCCTGAAGCCGGATTGCGCCTTTCACGCGCAGGGGGAGGCGGCTGATAAAGAGCGTGAGTTTCCCACTATCGTTGGCGGTGTTCGGAGCGAGGAAAATCAACTGCGTTATCGTCAGGTTATTGCCAGTTCCAAAGGCTACAGTCGTACAGAGCATAATTACCGGATGCCGGAGCGTAAGCTGGTCTCTATGGATGGTCAGGCCACATCACTTGCCACAGAACTGGAGGGTGACAAGCCGGTGATGCTGAATTTCATCTTCACCACATGCACCACTATCTGTCCTGTGTTGTCGGCAACCTTTAGCCAGGTTCGGGAGTCGTTGGGATCTGAGAGCCAGAATGTGACAATGGTTTCGATCTCCATCGATCCGGAATATGATACGCCGGAGAGACTGAATGAATATGCCCGTCTCTATGGCGCGGATGATCAATGGCGGTTTTTCACCGGCCGGGCTGAAGACATCATCGCTATCGAGAAGGCATTCGATGCCTACCGGGGTACGAAGATGAGTCATGAACCCCTGACCTTCCTGCGGGCTGATGGAGATTCACCCTGGGTCAGGATTGAAGGAATTGCCAGTGCTGACGATATCGTCAAGGAGTATGAGCAACTGGTTTCACGTTGAAGAAGCCGCGAGATAACTTTTCTTGATGTATAAACCAACTCTGTTTTTTTTGCTGGGCCTGCTACCGTTATTACTGCTGATTCAGGCCCAACTTGTTTTGGCTGACGATGTGGATCCGAGAGAACTTGGCCGCAGGATGTTCTTGGAGGGGGTGCTGCCGTCTGGGAAGTCGATGACCGCTTATATTCAGGGTGACGTCAAGGTTACCGGAGAGCAGGTCAGGTGTGGCGCCTGCCACCGGCGTAGCGGCATGGGTTCCAGTGAGGGGCAGCAAGTGGTACCGGCAGTTACCGGTAAACTGCTCTATAACCCGCTGCAGATCCCCACCAGCAGGCCGCCCGCCGCACCGATTTTGCGACCAGCCTACGACGACGAGATGCTGAAGGCAGCCCTCATCGGAGGGATCGATGCCAATGGTGCTGCGCTGGATCCCAATATGCCCCGTTATCTGTTGACGGATGATGAACTCAATGTCCTGCTCGAATACCTGAAGGGACTGTCCGGTGAATCTTCGCCTGGCGTCAACGAAACCGAGGTTCACTTCGCGACGATCATATCCGACAGGCTACCGAAAGCGGATCGCAAGGCGCTGCTTGATGTCATGCGGGTTTTCTTCAAGCAGAAAAACACTGAAACCCGTTACGAGAGTAAACGCTCAGCCAACCCGCCCTGGCACAAGAAGTGGATCATGGGTAACTATCGGAAGTGGCGCCACCACGTCTGGGAACTCAAAGGCGAGGAGAGCACCTGGCCGGAGCAACTGGCTGCACACTATCGCAGTCAGCCTGTCTTTGCGGTGATCAGCGGCGCGGTCAACGGAGACTGGCGGCCGATTCATGAATATTGCGAGGCCGAACAGCTGCCATGTCTCTTTCCGACTACTGATCTTCCGGTGGATTCCGATCAGGATTTTTACTCCCTCTATTTTTCAAGAGGCGTGATCCTGGAAGGGGAGGGCGTGGCTCGTTATCTGCTAAATGCAGAACCGGAAAGGAAAAAGATCGTCCAGCTCTATAATGGTGCTGACCGATTGTCGAAGTCGGCTGCTAAAGCCTTCGCCGCGCAGTTGGAAAAGGCGGGTGTCGCTATTACGTCTATCGATGTCGATGCCGGGGGTGGCGATGTGGACGTGATCTCCGAGAAGGGCCGGGCAGGAAGCGTAGCCGTTCTCTGGTTGTCCCATGAAGCCCTGCAGTCATACCAGCCTTGGCTGGAAGCTGAAAATGGACCTGAACAGATCTATCTCTCTACCACCCTCTACCGGGATCGGGCCAGCAGCCTGCCTGAGGGGTTGAAGGGGAAGACGCGATTCGTTCATCCCCATGAACTACCGTCCCGCATGCGGCGGTTGCTTGTCAGGTCAACGGGATGGCTGCGGGCAAAGCGGATCTATGCTTCAGAGCAGCAGCGGATTCAGGCAAACGCCTTTTTCGCACTCAAGGCAGCGGGCGACGCCATGACACATATTCGTGGTTACTTCTTCAGGGACTACTTCATCGAACGCATCGAACACATGGTCGATAATGCCCCGTATACCTCGGTCTATCCACGTATTAGCCTTGCCCCGGGGCAGCGTTTCCTCTCCAAAGGGTACTACATTGCCAGGGTGGCTGCGGGTGAACGGGGTCGACTTGTCCCGATCATGGAGTGGGGTGTGCGCTGAAAGGCACTGACTTAAGGTAGCAATGTTCGTGTTGTCAATGCCTTGCCAAATACCTGAAAACAGTAGGTCATGTCGGCGTAGCGTAACACGACAGCGATAGCGCATATTGTTGGGTTACGGCCAAAAAGATGGCCTAACCCAACCTACCCAAGTGGTTGATTATCAGGAGTAGGGTGCAACCTGCGCGCTATGATTGCTAATCTTGTTGAGGGGTGTCAGGGTGTCGTTCCATCTTCTGCAGGATCTGAAGTTTTGCTCTGGCGATCCAGTTGTAGGTCTTGTCCTTTGCAGTCCTGAGTGATGCCGTCTTCCACTGTTTCGATATCGTCGGGATGGAGGTGTGTCTCAGCCTTACTGCAATCAGTACCGGGTAGAGGCTCGTCAGCATCGGCGGATGAGTGCAGTTCGGTCTCATCGTCAGGCTTCAAAAACTCTTCAATATAGACATCCAATACACCGAGGAAATTGCCGATGGAGAAGCTGAAGGATCCTGCCTGTCCCTTGCTCCCGTCAGCTTCTTGTGCCGTGCCGCCGGCTGCAATGCGGCTCTGTGTCCCTACGCTCCCGCTGGTGGAACCGCCGGAAAGACCGCCGCTTACGCCGGCACTGGAGAGCCCGACGCCGGGTTGGGCGTCGTCGTCACCGATTCTGATCAGGGTTGCGGAGGTCTGTCCCAGTGCAGACCCGCTGGAGGGATTATAGAGCGTCAGGGAGAAGGTCTCGGTAGACTCGAAGGTGCCGTCATCCAGAACCTCCACCTCAAAAGTGCGGCTGTTCGTTCCCCCAAGAAAGGTAAGGGAGCCGTCTATCTGGATGAAATCGTTCCCCTCCACGGCGCTGCCGGCCGCACTCTTGTAATACACCGAGTAGGAACCTGAACTGTCCCCCAGGCGCTGTACCGTGACTTCGACTCGCCCGTCAGACTCAGCAACATTGTACTGGGAGGCGGAGAAGGTGAAAGTCGGCAAGGTCTCTCCGGCGTCATCATCCAACAGGCTTACCGTGGTCGTAGCCGAGACTCCCAGCGTGGCTCCGCCGGTGGCATTCGAAAGGATCAGATCGAACGTTTCGTTACCTTCGTATGTGTCGTCGTCCAGCAGGTCTACCGAGATCGAGCTGCTGGTTACGCCCTCTTCGAAGGTTAGGGTGCCCGTCTTTGGTTCAAAATCGCCCCCCGCTGTTGCTGATCCACCAAGGGTGGTGAAATCAACAGTGATTCGCCCGGAGCTGCCCCCCAGACGCAGAACGTTGAGAGTGACCTTGGGGTGGCTCTCGTTGACCGCATAGGATATGGCCTCGAACACGAGGTTCCCGGGGCCGTCATCATCCAGGATGGTGACGGGAACACTGCTGCGCCCACCCAACATTGCCCCTCCCAGGGGATTGTAGAGGGTGACCTGGAAACCCTCATCCATTTCGTCTTCGCTATCGTCCAGAATGGTTATGTCAAAACTGCGGGCGGTCTCCCCGTCGCTGAAAACCAGGGTGTCGACTCTTTCCAGGTAGTCGTGGCCCAGGCCGCCGATGGCGGAGATGTCGCTGGTCTGAAAGTCCACGGAGATCTCACCCACACTGCCACCAATGCGGTATAGAGTCAGGGTCAGGGTTTTGGTCGTTTCGTCGATGCTGTAGGCCTTCTCCCCAAACATCAGGATGCCGGCCCCGCTCAGGCCGAGATCGTCGATTAGCCAGTCATAGGCGCCGGCCACATTGAGCAGCCCATAGCCAAAGTCGCCGTCTGCGCCTGCCGGGCCAATATCGATAGAGGATTCCAGCAGCGAAGTTTCGAGCTGGGAGACGGTGGCAGAGGGGAAGGCGCTCTTGAGAAGTGCGATAGCCCCGGCCACATGGGGTGCGGCGAAGGAGGTGCCGGAGACTACGTTATAGGTGAGCGGCAACCTATCGGCAGTAAAGATATTCTCACCGGGGGCGACCAGTTTGGGAAAGGTTCCGCCGTCGCAGGCTCCGGGACCCCGGCTGCTGGAGATGGCAATATCGTTATAGCTGTCCACTGAGCCGACGGAGACGACAGTGGGATCATTGGCCGGGCTGATGCTCGACTCGGCATTGGGTCCGAAATTGCCCGCCGAGAAGATAACCGAGATGTCAGCCTCTTTCAGTAGCCGGATGTCTTCGGCGAACTCCTGGTAGCATTCGTTGATCGTGTTGGCGAAGCCCCAGGAGTTGTTGATCACGTCTGGCGCATCGTCGGTAGTGGGATCGCCGTCGGGATCCAGCATCCACTGAAACGCCTGGTGGATCGCGCTCAGTGTTGCCTGATTGCTGTCGTCGAAGATCCGGGCGGCGATCCACTCGGCTTCGGGAGCGGCGCCAATCTGGTAACCGCTGGCGTCCCCGCCAAGAATCACCCCGGTGGCCTGGGTGCCATGACCGGTAAAGTCCACCGGCAGATTGTGCTGGCCGTAGGGATCGAACCAGCTATTGTCACCCCCACGCCAGTTATCGATCAGGTCTGGGTGATTCATGTCGACGCCGGAGTCCATGACCCCAACCACGATCCCCTGCCCCTCGAGCCCTGTCTCCCAAAGCGGCACCGCGTTGATGCTCTCGAGGTTCCACAAGGGGAGTCCTGAGATGCGGTTGCTTTCGGGGGTGGCCAGGGTATAGACGGTATCGATAGAAATGCGCTCCACGCCGGGCAGGGCCGCCATCTCCTCGATCAGGTATGCCGGGATCTCTCCTGCCATGGCGTTGATAGCCCATAGCAATTTCAGCGGCCGTGGCTCTCCCTTTGCCTTGAGAAAGCGTCTGAGCAGACGATTGGTCCGGTGCGCCTTGCGCTTCATGGTATCGACAATCAGCGTTCTTTTGGCATGTTGCCGTTTAACCCGGTGCCCTCGTCTACCTTCCTGGCGTTCAGCGCCGAGGATTGTTTTTACCTCTTTTCGAAGCGCACGGATATTCAGTTTGTCACTGAACTGGATGATTACCGGCAGATCCCCGGTAGAGCGGGCGGCGGTCAAAGTGTTTTGCAAGACCGGGGTGAGCGTGGCTGCTGGAATAGAGGGCGCCACCAGCCACAAAAGTAGCAGCAGGTTGAGTGGAGGGTTGGATGTAATCCGCAAAACCATGGTTTACGACTTTTCGTGCCTGTGTGGCTCAAGATGGGTGATGGGCGGGAATAGTGCTTTCGCCCTTTGGCGACCCATCTCAAACCGGAAAAAAGTGCCTGAGTAGGGATTATAGGCAGTGGGGGAGTGAGTTTTTATACCGCCAACTACTACTTGTCTGTACGTGTTTCTACTACTTGGTTCTGGAGGCGGCGCTGGCGCGAACCCTGTCTGAACAGGTCAGCGTGAGAAGCGGAACATATCGAGCCACTCTGCCCCGGATCCTGTCTGCTCCAGCCGTTCGACGATGGCCGCGTGGTTATTGAGCCGGGCCAGATCAACTGCCTGTTCGCGTTTTTTATTCCTCAGATTGGGATTGGCATTGCCCGCAAGCAGCCGCTTGATGACTGCTGGATGCCCCTCCCGTGCCGCTAGCATCAAGGCTGAGTCGCCGTTGTGGTTTCTCAGATCGGGATTGCTGCCCTTTTGCAGCAGCATACCGACGATCTTTTCGTGTCCGAGATGGGATGCCATCATCAGCGCCGTATTGCCGGTATTCCCTGTCTGGTCGATGTTGCCGTTGTCCTTGATCAGGACACCGACCATGCCTGTCTCGCCCCGGGACGCAGCGAGGATCAACAGAGTCTCTTTCTGCCGATACTGGCGATGGAGGTTGGCTCCCTTTGCCGATAACAGTTTCAGGCCTTCCAGGGTTCCCCGTTTGGCCGCGAACCAAAGGGGATCGTGTCCTGCATCGTCGACGTTACTGGGATTGGCCTTGGCGCCAAGCAGTAATCGGATGAAGTCAGCCTTTTCCATGCTGGCGGCGAGCATAAGGGGGGTTGTGCCGTCACGTTTCCTGCTATCGACCGTTGCACCATGACCGAGCAGTAACGAAACAATCTCTCGATGCGCGTTCGTCACTGCCGCATGTAGTGGCGAGGTGCCGTCGCTCAGCGCCGTATCAACCTTTGCACCTTGGGCGAGCAACTCCCGGACAATCTTGATCTGTCCTTTTTTTGCCGCATGGAATAGGGGGGTGGCTCCCTCTTCTGTGGCGATTTCGGGATTGGCCCCTGCATTCAGCAGCCGCTGCACGATTTTTATCTGCCCCTGCCAGGCAGCACGGGCGAGGGCGGTAAGGCCTTCGGGATCCTGGGCGTTGATGTCGGCACCCTGTTTCAGCAGGGCGTCGACCAGGGAGTCGCTGCCTCGCCAGGCTGCGATATTAAGGGTTGGCCAGCCTGCAAAGGGCTGTTCCTCGCCCGCGACTACCAGGCCATCAGAGAAGGCGGAGAGTTGCGGTGTCCGCTTGCTGATGCGCTGTTTGGTTTGGGTGGGGGGGGTTATACCAGCTTGTTCCAGTTGGATTACCACTTTTTGGTGTTTCCGCTGCCAAGCCAGCTGCATGGCTGATTGCCCCTTTTTGTTGTTGGCTCTTGGGTTGGCGCCCCGTTTGATCAGCAATGTTGTGATGGCAGTCAGCCCCTTGCCGGCGGCAAGAATCAGGGCGGAATTGCCTGCCGGATCCCGCTGTTCAATGTCGGCGCCGGCATCGAGCAGCAGGCGCGTCTCTTCAAGCCGGTCGAGACGGACAGCGGTATGCAGTGGTGTGTTGTCCAGTCTGTCGCGGATGGAGATATCGGCACCCATGTTCAATAGCTCGGCGACAGTTTGCGTATGCCCGTTGAGTACCGCAGAGTAGAGGGCGGTGCGCAGATCTGAGTCGGTGGCGTCGATATCCGCCCCTTGCCGCAGGAGTTCACGCACAAGCCCCGGATCGCCGGAGGCCGATGCATCGATCATGCGTTCAGAAATACCTTCGCCGTTTGTTGCGGCCATGCTTGCGCTGAGTTTCTCAACTTTCCGCTTTGCCTGGCGATGCCCCTGTTCCGCTGCCGCCTGGTACCAGCGCAGGGCCTGTTCCCGGTTGGTGGTGACTCCCCAGCCATACTCGTAAAGATTGCCCAGGTTGTATTGGGCTTTGGCAAAATCCTGCTCCGCTGCTTTGCCGAACCAGAAGAAGGCTTTGGAAAAATCCTTTTTTACCCCTTTTCCAGCCCGGTACATGCCTGCAACGGCGTATTGAGCCTTTGTATCCCCGGCCTCAGCCAGTTGCTCGTAGATATCTACCGCTTTCTCGAATTGGCGCATTCGCACTGCGGTTCGTGCCTCTTCCAGTGTCTCCGCAGCAACCGACAGGGGCGTGATGGAGAGCAGAAGAGAGCAGAGCAGGGTAACGGTAAAACCCGGGAAATGCCGGAGACTGTAATCATGCGGTGCCATGTTTTGTGTCGACTTCTATGCCTATCTGTTTCAGGAATCCGGTCGGCAGAATACCGCCGGCGCAGACGATAGCCGCATCGTTAGGTATTTCGATGAGCGCTTCCTGTTGTTCAATGGTGACTTGTTTCTCGGTGAATGACTTGACGTTTGAGTTCATCAGGACCTGCAAGGTTCCATTCTCGTCTGCTGTTTCCACCTTCTGCCGGTTTTTCTTTTTGGCCCGGGAGAAGGAGCCGCTGCGGTAGGAGAGGGTGACCGTAGTCCCCGGTTGTTCCGCGATGGAAGTGGCGGCCTCCAGTGCGCTGTCACCGCCACCCACCACCAGGACGTGTTCTCCCCGGTATTGTTCCGGATCAATCAATCGGTAGACCACCTTGCTCTGTTCCTCACCTGGTACGCCGAGTTTGCGTGGAGTGCCGCGGCGGCCGATAGCGAGTAATACCTTGAGTGTGTTGTACTCGCCCTTCGAGGTGGTGATTTGGTATCCAGTCTTGCCGCCTGGCTCGATGTTTTCCACCTTCTCCTGGTAGTTGATGTGGATCCCGGTCTCCTTTTCCACCTGGCTCCAGAAATCGAGGAGTTCCTCCTTAGTGGTTTCGGTAAACTTTACCTTGCCAACTATGGGAAGTTCCACCGGTGCCGTCATCACCAGTTTGCCACGGGGGAACTGAAACACAGTGCCTCCCAGAGAATCCTGCTCCACCACCAGGTAATTCAAGCCCAATTCGTGGGCCCGAAGCGCGGCGGAGAAACCCGCCGGCCCGGCCCCAACGATGACAATGTCGTAGTCATGGGAGTGGTGCTTGTCGTGGCGTTCCATCAGTGCATCGAGCGCCTTGTGTCCCTGTTCGATGGCGTTGCGGATCAGGCCCATGCCTCCCAGCTCCCCGGCGATGAAGATGTCGGGCATGGTGGTTTCAAAATTGGGTTTGAGTACCGGGATATCGAGCCCCCGCCGTTCGGTGCCGAACACCAGTGTGATGGCATCAAAAGGACAGGCGGTTTTGCAAGCGCCATGGCCGATACAGTTGGTGGGGGCTATCAGCTTGGCCTTGCCGCCGATCAGTCCGAGGACAGGGTGGTTGTTCTGTTCGGGGCAGGCGATGACGCAGGTACCGCACCCCATGCATCGTTTGGGATCTATTACCGGATGCAGGGAGGCGGGCTCGGTCAGACCGGCTTCAGATTCCTCTTGCCAGATTGAGCGGCTGTGACGATGTTTAAGCTTCTTCAGACCCAGGTAGATACCCCAGATCAGAAGCAGCGGGGGCAGGTAGTAGCTGAGGAGCAATACGGACTCTTTCATATTTTAGCGTAGCTGTAGGGCAGTTACGATGTGATCGGCGGTTTGATGGAAATATTGAATAATCATATACGAGGTGAAGTCGAAATGAGCGGAACTATGTTGAATTCTGTACAAAAGGGGTCAGGAATAGAGGGGGTTTGTGGAAGCTATGTGATGGTCCCAGGCTCTTGCCGGAAAGTAGCTATTTACGGGTGGCGCTGTACATCGGCAGGATAGGGCCGGAGACAATTCTGCCTGTCAGGGTGAATCGTTGCAACCGCTTGGATTACACTTTTCCCTCGATCCGGCTGTCCAAAAGTAACGATTAGTGGGAGACGATACCTTTATTCAATGCATAAGTGGTAAGCGCCGATGCATTGTGCAGATCGAGTTTCTTCATCAGATTGGCCCGGTGTTTTTCCACTGTTTTTATACTGATACAGAGGAATTCTGCCATGCTCTTGTTGGTGTGTCCTTCTGCCACTAATTTCAGGATCTGTTTCTCCCGCTTGGTGATGGTGTCCCATTCGGTTGCAGGTTCAGAATTCTTTTGACCGACCAGGTAACCCTGTACAACTTTGTCGGTAATGTCGGGGCTGAGGTAGGTCTTGCCATTCATTACCCGCTCAACCGCAACCAGGAGTTCAGAATGGGTTGCATCTTTAAGGATATATCCATTAGCACCCGCATTCAGGCTTGCCAGGACATACTCCTCCGCATTGTGGACGGTTAATACCAGGATCTTCGTCTCAGGAAACCTTTTGCGTATCTCCTGCACGGCGTCCATCCCGTTCATGCTGGGCATATTCAGATCCATGATCGCCAAGTCCGGTTTCTTGTCCGCGACACAGCGAATGGCTTCGCGTCCGTTCTCAGCTTCTCCGACAACACTGTAATCCGTAGTGCTTTCCAGCAGCGATTTTAATCCTGCCCTCAGAATTGTATGGTCTTCAGCGATAATGACTCGTAATTGTTTTTCCATGCACCCCCCCATGCGCTGCAATAACGGAATTTAGTACTTGATTCACTGTGCGGAAACGATCCCCTTCTACCCGATCCTCAAGTTGGCAGAATTGCCGGTATTCCTTATGCACTAGGGATTATAGCCAAACTTTCTCTGGATTCATTCGACGTTATTACTCAGTTTGCTGTTCAGGGCAGCCCTGATAATGGGATGTCAACTAGAAATATACATGTTCGTAGTCCTAAAATTAAGGTAAGTCATTGTTTGTCAGTAATATACTGGATGTGCTATTGGCTACTCCCCTAGAAGGAAACTACGGTGTTTACCTACCTATCAAATTCATCTTTTCCGATTGGGAAACTAGGAGATTTTCACTCTGATCTTGCCCAATATTACCGGCAGTTATTATTTTTCTATCGCCTAAATTTTCACTGTATAGAGAAGAGAAGCCAAGAGGTGCTTGAAGATGACGGGAATTGGTAGACCGGAAAAGGTCAACGATGATGCGACAGCGGTGGCGTTCTATACGCTAGCCTCGCTTTTACTCGTATGTGTCGTCGTTGTGATCATTAATTACTATTTTGAGAATACCGCAGCTGTACCTGTTACCACTGCAGAGGTGCAGACGGTGATAGTCGAGGATTCGGAGTGCACATGATGAGCTTTTTGCATCCAAATACAGCTTATCAATAGGCATTTTCGCTGTTTGGCCTGGGATCGCAGCGGGAGGGGGCGGGCAATCCTTGTCAAGTGGCTCATTCACCCAGCCAGTTTCGCGCGGCGTTAATTTGCTATTTCGGCCGCAGATAGAAGCTGTCGCTCATGAACAATGCGAACTGTTTCATGTTTTAGCACTGCATAGCAATCATGGTGTGATCAACGGCTCATGTTCTGGGGTTTGTTGCCGCTCAGGTGTAGGCAGGGAAGATCGGGTCAGTTACAATTCAACCGTAAATTGGTAAAAAATTCCCAATATTGACGGTGGATTTTTCGGGCAGCCGAATCGGCGTCGCCAAAAAGGCGGTTTCTACACAGAAGCAAGACGCTATCGATATGGAAACACCAGGCAATTATAGACAGGCGAAGTCGCGATGAGTGGAATTTTGTTGAATTCTGTGAAACAGACAGAAAAAAAACGGGCTGCGGCCGACGGTAGCGATGTGCTGCCAGAAAATGGTCAGTTTTCAGGTTTTGGGGGCTGGTTACTTACGCTAATTGTTACGTTAGTGCTCTATTCAGGCTGGATCAACCGCGATGAACTGATCCTGACGCCTGAAGAGGGACTGGGATACGCGCTCGGCATTGTTGGCGGAAGCATGATGCTGTTGCTGCTGCTCTATTCGTTGCGTAAACGGGTTGGGTGGATGAAGCGAATGCTTACCGTGAAATTCTGGTTTCGTTTCCATATGTTAATGGGCGTGCTCGGCCCGACTCTGGTATTGCTTCACAGCAATTTTCATCTCGGTTCGCTCAATGGCCGGGTGGCCTTGTTCAGTATGATTACTGTGGCGATCAGCGGTCTGGCGGGCCGTTTTGTCTATTCCAGGATCCACTACGGACTGCATGGCGGCAAAATCAAATTCGACAGACTGAAATCGGATTCTGATCTGTTGACCCGTAAGCTTGGCCGGTTGTTCGAACTGGCACCGGGAACCAAAGAGCGCTTGGCCCGGTTCGAAGGGCGGGTCGTCAACGTGCAGGAAAGCCTGTTCAAGAGCTTCGTCAACTGGCTGCGCATCCGTATCGAGGCCCCTTTACTCTACAGGCACATCCAAAGGGAGTTTAACCGGCAGCTGAAGCAGTCTGCCCAAGAGTTGGGTTGGAAGCCACAGCGAACCCGCAGCTATAGAAAAACAGTGCGGTTGCTCATCGGTACACACAAGCGTGCTTCGGTTCGTATTCTTGAGCTGCATTTTTATGAGCGCCTCTTTTCCCTGTGGCATGTCCTGCATCTGCCGCTGTTTTTCATGATGTTGGTGACTGGAGTCATCCATATCTATGCAGTCCACACCTACTGAGAGAGAGCCTTGACCGGTTCTGTGACATTGTTTTGCGGCTTCCATATACCTTTATTCTGCTGATGTTTGCTTTCGTGCCAAATACAACCGTTCAGGCCTTTGGGGTTTTCGATCGTCTGTTGATGCCGGGTGACGTGATTGAGGGACATGCGGCGTTCGAGGATGAGTGCGAAAAATGCCACGAAAAGCTTGAACAGAAAAAACAGAGTCAGCTCTGCCTTGGCTGCCATGACCACGCAAATATCGCCAGTGATATTAAGTTGAAGGAGGGTTACCACGGTCGCAAGGCGCAACCCGACAAGGTCGCCTGCAAGCACTGTCATACTGACCATAAGGGGCGCGGCGCACGGGTGGTATTGTTCGACGAGGGCTCCTTTCTGCACGAAGCGG
Source organism: Sedimenticolaceae bacterium (assembly GCA_963691905.1). Lineage (GTDB taxonomy): Bacteria > Pseudomonadota > Gammaproteobacteria > Chromatiales > Chromatiaceae > QGON01. The sequence goes on along the minus strand of OY829894.1, from coordinate 1,704,568 downwards.
CGGATTTCAAACTGAAGGGGCTGCACAAACAGGTTCCCTGTAACTCCTGTCATGAACAGGGCAAAAAGTATTTTGTAGAGTTTTCCTTATGTGTCGACTGCCATAAGGAGGCTGATCCTCATCGCGGCGGTCTGGGCGAGAAGTGCGATAAATGTCATGTGGAGCGTGGTTGGAAGCATTTTGATTTCGACCACAACAAAGACACTGAATACAAGCTCGAAGGCAAGCACCAGGATCTCAAGTGCAAGCTCTGCCACCCCGGTGAGCGTTATAAGAAGACACCTAAGGAGTGTCATCTTTGTCATCAGATCAATGACATCCATGGCGGCCAGTTTGGTGAAAAGTGCAAGGAGTGCCATACCACCGAGAAGTGGAACGAAGTCAGGTTCGATCACGACCGCGATACCAAATACAAGCTGCAATACCGGCATAGCAAGCTTGCTTGCAACAGTTGCCACAAGGAGCCTCTGTACAAGAAAAAACTGGAAAAGGATTGTTACGCCTGCCACCGTCTGGATGACGTGCATCGAGGCGTGAACGGCAGGGAGTGTCACAACTGTCACTCTACCAAGGGATGGGCTGAGGTCGGTTTTGATCACGCAAAAGATACAAAATTCATCCTTGACGGGCGTCATACAAAATTACCTTGCGAGGCTTGTCATACCTCTGCGCAGAAAGAGAAACAGGCGCTGGAAACCACCTGCATCGCCTGTCATGTCGATGATGACGTGCATAAGGAGCAACAGGGCAAGGCATGTGTCCGGTGCCACAACACTGATGGCTGGGACGCGAAAGTTTTTTTCGACCATGACCTGACCCATTTCCCCTTGATCGGCCAGCACAACGTGCTGGCCTGTGAAGAGTGCCATCTCTCCAGCGAATATAAGGATGCGAAGACCGAGTGCGTCGCCTGTCACACCGGTGATGACTCGCACGATGGGCGTTTGTCGGAGCAGTGTGAAACGTGTCATTCGCCGAACGGATGGACGATATGGATGTTCGATCACAATGCTCAAACCGAATTCAAGCTCGAAGGCAGCCACGAAGGGCTGAACTGCCACGCCTGCCATCGGGAAAAAATCTCGGACAAAAAGTTGAGCAAGAATTGTTACAGCTGTCATCGGCAGCAAGATAAACACCGCGGAGCCTACGGCAGAAAATGCAAACGCTGCCATAACAGCGACTCCTTCAGTGAAGTGAAAATGAAATGATTATTGCGATAAACGCAAACGGTGAGACTAGACTAATGGCAAAGGTAAAACTGATGAGAAGCAGATCGATCGGCAGAATGGTGACGATGCTGTTACTTACCCTTTCTCTGACGGCGTTCCACACCGTTTGGAACAGTGCGTCTGCTGCTGAGTCCTTCGATCATTTCATGACCGGTTTTCCCTTGACTGGCGGTCACAAGCGGGTCGAGTGCGAACAGTGCCACACCAACGCCATCTTCAAAGGGACGCCCACCCGCTGCGCGAGTTGCCATAACGGCGCCCGGGCGGAAGGCAAGGGGGCGAACCATATCAAGAGCGAAGATACCTGCGATAACTGCCATACTTCGTCAACCTGGCGGGTAGCCCGTTTCGATCACGGCAGTGTCACAGACGCATGTGAACGTTGCCACGACGGGAGCAAAGCTGCGGGCAAGACGGTTGCCCACATAAGTACTACCAACAACTGCCAGTTCTGTCACTCATCCTTCAGTTGGCGCAAGGTTCGAAGGGTCGACCATGTGGCAGTTCTTGGTGCCTGTACCAGCTGCCATAACGGAAGTAGTGCTCTGGGCAAGGGCGGCGACCACCCGCAGACCACTGCGCAATGCGACACCTGCCATTCCACCGGTCGGTGGGGGATCGCCAAGCTCGATCACACCCAACTTGACACCGCTTCCTGTACACGTTGCCACAATGGCGCCAAGGCCACCGGCAAACCGGGCAGACACATCAGGACTACCGAACAGTGCGATACCTGCCACACGACCCAGACTTGGCGTGGCGGCGTCTTTGATCATGCCAATGTTGCCGGTACCTGTTCCTCCTGCCACAACAGCGTCAATGCATCTGGCAAGGGCGGCAAACACATCAAGACCAGTGCCCAGTGCGACACTTGTCATACGACCCAGACATGGCTTGGGGGCAGCTTTGACCATGCTGACGCAGCGGGTAGCTGCAGCTCCTGCCACAATGGGGCGAATGCCACCGGCAAGCACTCCACGCACATTGTGACGACGGGACAGTGTGACACTTGCCACACGATCCAGACCTGGCGCGGCGGCAGATTCGATCACGCCAATGCAACGGGTAGCTGCACCTCCTGCCACAATGGGGCGAACGCCGCCGGTAAGCACTCAACACACATAGCTACGGCGGAACAGTGCGACACCTGCCACACTACGCAAACCTGGCGTACCGGTACCTTTGATCATGCAAATGTCACCGGCACCTGCAGCTCCTGCCATAACGGCAGCAGCGCCTCCGGCAAGCACGGCTCCCATGTGACCACAGCTTCCCAGTGCGACACCTGCCATATATCGACCAAGGCATGGACCTCGGTCAACTTCAGGCACGAGAATGCTGCCGGCAGGTGCTCCAGCTGTCATAATGGTATTACTTCAGCCGGTAAGAATGCCGGCCATGTGAATACCGCTGCCCAGTGTGATGTCTGCCATACTTCGGAGGCGAACTGGAAGAGCGTGCGCTTCGATCATGAGAGTGTGAGCGGTACCTGTTCCAGCTGTCACAACGGTACCACTGCGACCGGCAAACACTCAGGGCATGTTCAGACCAGTGGCGAATGCAGTCGTTGTCATATCTCCAACTCGAATTGGACCAGCGTGCGTTTCGACCACGGTGCGGCAAATGGCTCCTGCAACACCTGTCACAATGGGACGACGGCCACCGGTAAGAACGCCGGTCATGTGCAGACCGCCGCCCAGTGCGATGCCTGCCACACTTCCCAGACCTCCTGGAGCAGTGTGCGCTTCGACCACAGCAACGTGACCGGCAGTTGTGCATCATGCCACAACGGTTCCACCGCTACCGGCAAGCACAGCACTCACATTCAGACAACTGCTGCCTGCGATACTTGTCATACCACCACTACAACCTGGCTCGTGGGTACCTTCCGCCACGATAGCGTGGCAGGAACCTGCAGCAGCTGTCACAACGGTACATCGGCTACGGGTAAGCACTCCAGCCATGTCTTAACCACTGGCCAGTGCGATAGCTGCCATATCTCGACCAACGCCTGGAATACAGTGCGCTTCGATCATGGTCTGGTCTCCGGCAGCTGTGCGAGTTGTCATAACGGCACCACGGCTACAGGTAAACACAGTGGTCATGTGCAGACGACTGCCGGCTGCGAAACCTGCCACATCTCACAGACAGGTTGGACCGCAGTGCGTTTTGATCACGCAGGAGTCTCCGGTAGCTGCGCGAGCTGTCATAACGGCACCACGGCTACCGGCAAGCACAGTGGTCATGTGCAGACCACCGCTGCTTGCGAAACCTGCCACATCTCGCAGACGGGCTGGACCGCCGTGCGTTTTGATCACGCGGGAGTCACCGGCAGCTGTGCGAGCTGTCACAACGGCACCACGGCTACCGGCAAGCACAGTGGTCATGTGCAGACCACTGCTGCTTGCGAAACCTGCCATATCTCGCAGACGGGCTGGACCGCGGTGCGTTTTGACCACGCCGGAGTCACCGGCAGCTGTGCGAGCTGTCACAACGGCACCACGGCTACCGGCAAGCACAGTGGTCATGTGCAGACCACTGCTGCTTGCGAAACCTGCCATATCTCGCAGACGGGCTGGAGCGCAGTGCGTTTTGACCACGCCGGAGTCACCGGTAGCTGTGCGAGCTGCCATAACGGCACTACTGCGACCGGCAAGCACAGTGGTCATGTGCAGACCACCGCTGGTTGTGATACCTGCCATATCTCACAGACGAGCTGGACAGCAGTGCGCCTCGACCACTCCGGAGTCACCGGCAGCTGTGCGAGTTGCCATAACGGTACTACTGCCACCGGCAAGCACAGCAGTCATATCCAGACCACTGCCGGTTGCGAAACCTGTCATATCTCGCAGACGAGCTGGACAGCAGTGCGCCTCGACCACTCCGGAGTCACCGGCAGCTGTGCGAGTTGTCACAACGGCACCACCGCTACCGGTAAACACAGTAGTCATATTCAGACCACTGCCGGTTGCGATACCTGCCATATCTCGCAGACGAGCTGGACTGCGGTGCGTTTCGATCACGGAGGAGTCACGGGAACTTGCCAGAGCTGCCACAACGGCACCACCGCCACCGGCAAGCACAGCAGTCACGTCCAGACCACGGCGGCTTGCGATAGCTGTCACCTGTCGCAAACTACCTGGACTTCGGTGCGCTTCGATCACAACACGGTGACCGGCAGTTGTTCCACCTGCCACAACGGCAATCAGGCGGAGGGCAAGCACGCTGGTCATTTCCAGACCACACAGCAGTGCGATAGCTGTCACCGCACCACCGGTTGGCTGCCGACCCTGGTCTATCGCCATAACTCGGGAAGTTATCCGGGGGATCACCGTTCCAACCTGGCCTGTACCAGTTGCCATGCAAGCAACAGTCAGGTGGTGACCTGGCGTAACGCAGGTTATGCCCCCGACTGTGCGGGTTGCCACGCCGGGGATTATGAATCGGGTCCGCACAAGAAGCATGAGAACCCTGACCGCAAGTATACGGTTACCGAACTGCGCGACTGCAGCGGTCCATGTCATGTCTATACTGACAGTTCAATGACGACGATAAAGAAGTACAGACAGCGTGAGCACAGAGTGAGCGACGGGGATTTCGATTAACGATGAGTCTCGGGAGTGGTTACCAGGGAATGGTGCCCGGCCCGTTGCGTTATATTCTACAATCCAGTAATTGGCCGGGAGGCTGGTGAATCTTCGCCAAGTGATTCATCGCCTCCCGAGGTTTGTATCGGACCAACCTGTTTCCAAAACAATAATAGACAAAAGGTATGTAATGAAAAAAATAGCGGGAAAGTTTTGGGCAGCCACTCTGTTGATGCTGCTGTCGCTATCGATAACCACCGGAGCCATGGCCAAGTCGCGGGTTATGGATCGGATCGATGCCGGGTTCGGGGAGGAGGAGAATCGGATCTCGATCTTTTTCAATCTCCCCGTGCGCGTGGTCAGCGATCTGGTCAACAGTGCCAGAAACGAGATTGCGATTCGCGTGAAACCGGTCGTCACCCCGGGTACGGAAGAGGAGTTTCTCGCCGGTGACGAGACCCTCTCCTGGAAGCCGAGTGCCGAGATCCCATTGGAGCGGGTCGTCTTCAACGGGCAGCTGATCGGCAACTCCACTCTGCTGCTCTCATTCTCCACTTCGATTGGTGAATATGAGATTACCCAGGGCAAAGGCTTTTTCTCTATTTCTGTGGTGCTGAAAAAGGAGAAAAAGGTTGAAAGCATAAAGCTTGAGGAGCCGAAGGGAGGGGTGCTGTTCGATGTGCCGCCCACGGAGATTCCGGCAGTTTCCGAACTTCCTGCCGTTGTAGTTCCGCCGGGGGAAAAACCGCAATTTGTGGACGGAGACTTTGCCCTGAACCTGCACTCACAGCAGCAGCCGATCGATTTTAAAAAGGTTGCGCCGGTGCCTGTTCCAACCGGGCGACGGCTCTATACTACGCAGACGGAGGTCAACGACCAGCAGTGGTACCGGCTGCGTCTGGGTTTCTTCCGGTCTGCTGCCGAGGCGGAACGGTTCAAAAGAGAGATCCGTCACTTCTATCCCAATAGTTGGGTGGACCGTGCATCGGCCGAAGAGAAATCCCGTATTCAGAGAGACACCGGTGCGCCACCCGAAGCAGGGGAGGCACCGCTGATGTTACCGAAGCAGGAGGTGAAACCGGTTCCGGAACGGCTTGCCCTGATGATGGAGAAGGCCAGGGAGATCATGACTGCCCAGGACTACCCGAAGGCTATCCGCATGCTGACGGCGATCCTGGAGGAACCGGACAACCTGTTTGCCAAGGAGGCGCTCGAATTGCTCGGTCTGGCGCGGGAGCGCAATGGTCAGATTGCTCATGCCAAGGCAGAGTACCGCCGTTATCTGGAGCAGTATCCCGAGGGCCCTGACTCTGTGCGAGTGAACCAGCGTCTCGTCGGCCTGATTTCGGCGGCTGAGCAACCCAAGGATAAGCTGCGCGAGCCGACCCGGGCAGTTGCAGCCGAGCGGGAAGCGGAGTGGGAGATTTTTGGCAGTTTTTTTCAGTCCTACCAGCGGGACGGCATCGAGAGTGATTTTGTTGAGGATGACGAGAGTGTCACCCGCTCTCAGGTCAATAACAGCATCGATCTGAGTGTGCGTCGTTCCAGTGCCGATGTCGACATGCGGCTGCAGTTGAACGGCTCCTATGACATCGATCTGTTGGGCAATGGGTCGGGCAATCAGGAGGCGCTGACCGATGCTTTTTTCGAGGTGGAGCGACGCGCCGAGGGCGTGGTCGGGCGTTTCGGTCGCCAACGCTTCCGTTCGAGCGGTATCCTCAACCGGTTTGACGGGGGCGTCATCGGTTACCAGTTTTCCGAGGACATCAGGCTTAACGTCTATTCGGGTATCCCGGTGGAGAAGTCCAGCGATGTTTTTATCCGCGACGACAAATGGTTCGTCGGCGGAAATGCAGAGCTGGCCTCACTCTTCTACGATGTTGACATCACCCTGTTCGCCATCGAGCAACGGGTCGATCACCTGGTGGATCGCAGGGCAGTGGGTGGTGAGGCACGCTATTTCGACGATCAACGCTCGTTCTTCGGTCTGCTGGATTACGATATCTTCCATAATCGGCTGACGACCTTTCTGGCACAGACCAACTGGACGTTGAACAGCGATACCCAGCTCTACTTCAATTATGACTATCGCACCAGTCCGATCCTGACCACCTTCAATGCCCTGCAGGGGCAGACCGAGGAGACCATCGAAGAACTCGGTCAGACCCATACCGATGACGAGATCTACGCTCTGGCCGAGGACCGCTCTGCCCGCAGCCATGTGGTTTCTCTGGGTGGTACGCGCTCGCTGGCGGAAGATTTTCAGCTCAGTGGAGATCTCACTATCTCCAATGTGGGCGATACACCGGCATCAGGAGGGGTGGAAGCGACGCCTTCGACAGGAAATGAGTTTTTCTATACCTTACAGGTACTCAAGAATAATCTGTTGAAGGAGGGAGATATCGGTATCCTCAGCCTGCGCTATTCAGATGCCAGTACCTCCAATACCTATTCCATCAGCGCCAACAGTCGCTATCCGATTACCAATCTCTGGAGAATCAACCCACGGCTCAATCTCTCGTACCGCGACAATAACGATGGTGGAACCCGTGTCACTGCCGGCGGTACCCTGCAGGCGGATTACCGTTTCAGAAGCGATCTGGTATTCGAGGTGGAGGGTGGCGGAAACTGGCATAAAGAGGAGACCTCGGTGTCCACCGATACCTTTCTCGATTACTTTTTCACCCTCGGATATCGCTGGAGTTTCTAAAAGCGATAAGTAACTATTCAGCTACCCTACGAAAGTACGAAAAACCTGGGATTGTAGGATAATGAAATGAACCCATCCCACTTTTAAATCGGCTTCTAACGAGCCAGGATGAAAGTTGATACACCATCCAACAAAAGTGAGAGGGGTTCACCATGAACAGTAGCAAACAAATCAGCAGAATTGGAATCGATCTGGGCAAAAACCTTTTCCACCTCTTCGGTGTTAACCAGGCTGGAAAGCCTGTATTGAGGAAAAAGCTGAAGCGGAAGAAGTTACTGGATTTTCTGGTTCAATTGCCCCAGTGCTTAATTGGGATGGAAGCCTGTGGTGGATCGAACTATTGGGCTCGTGAGATTTCCAAGCTGGGGCATGAAGTCAAGCTGATGGCCCCGCAGTTTGTGAAGCCCTACGTTAAAGGTAACAAGAATGATTACAATGATGCGGAAGGGGTATGTGAGGCGGTCGGCAGGCCCACCATGCGTTTTGTAGAGATCAAGACGATTGAACAGCAGGATATTCAGGCATTGCACCGAATTCGTCAGTCACAGGTTAAGTCTCGAACGGCACTGGGCAATCAGATAAGAGGGTTATTGGCAGAATATGGCATCGTGATAAGGAAGGGGTTGAGCCAAATTCGTACCCGCATACCTGAGATACAGGAAGATGGCGAAAATGGACTGACCATGCGGTTTCGGGGGTGGCTGTCACAGCAACTTGAGGCATTCCGTGCTCTGGATAGTCAGATCAAGGCGTTCAGCCGAGAGATTGAGGTGATCTGCCATGAAGATGAAGCCAGCAGCCGCATCAAGGCCATACCTGGTTTAGGAGCTCAAGGTGCAACGGCCATAGTGGCAGCCTACGGGAATGCCGGTCACTATAGTGACAGCCGTCAATTTGCAGCGAGTATCGGCTTGGTGCCAAGGCAACACAGCACCGGAGGGAAGCCGACACTACTGGGTATTAGCAAGCGGGGCGACAAGTATATCCGCACACTGCTGATACTTGGCGCCAGGGCGGTGATTACGCACCTGGGCGACAAGCAGGACAAACGCAGCCGATGGCTTCGCAACCTGGTTGAGCGGCGAGGTGTTAACCGTGCTGCGGTGGCTTTGGCCAACAAGAATGCTCGGACGATCTGGGCACTACTAAGGCGTGGCGAACAGTACCAGGTAGCGTAATCAAGTGGGCATATCAAGCAGACAGGTTTAGCAAGAGAGGCATCTATTCACAGGTTGCAAAAGATAAAATAGCATTTGATGACAAGATAGGTCGGACCGACGTTTTGAGAATCTGTTTAGCACATGGGCTCCTAGAAGCCGCTAGGATGATTAGAGCGAAACGGGCGGAATTCATCAGGGCCAGAGGTACTACAACCTCATAAACAGGCCGGATATATGGTAGCAACCTTACTTCTTGTTAAATAATGAAATTTTATCTTGCAAACGGGATGGGTTCATATATGTGCTGAGCGTAGCGATGCGCATCTGTCGCGATTGATGCGGTTCGTGTCACTCGGCAACAGCTCCAGGCGTTGCTCTACCTCCTACACTTTAATGTCCCGTCTGCTTGAAGCAGGGTGGTTTAATTTCTCTGCCGGTCTTTCCAGACGAAGAAGGCGGCGGGAACCACCACCAGGGTGAGCAGCGCTGCACTCAACATGCCACCTACCATTGGGGCGGCGATCGGACGCATCACATCTGACCCGGCTCCTCCCGCCAGCAGGATCGGCAACAAACCAAGGATAACGCTGGCCACGGTCATGATTTTTGGCCGCACTCGCAGTACTGCCCCCTTGATGACTGCCTCCCGTAACTCACGCTTTGTCATCTTTCGTCCTTGAGTGGCAGCAGTGTCCGCAGCGGCGGCATAGGACTGATTGAGATAGACGATCATCACCACAGCAGTCTCCACTGCGATGCCGGCAAGCGCGATGAAACCTATGCCGACGGCGATGGAGAGGTTGAAGTCGAGTAGCCAGAGCATCCATGCGCCGCCGGTGAGCGCGAAGGGAAGGGTGCCGATTACGATCGCCACCTCAGTCATGTTGTGGAAGGCGAGGTAGAGCAGGATCACGATGATGATCAGGGTCAGCGGCACCACCTGTGCAAGCCGCGCATTGGCCCGCTGGTAGTGTTCGTATTGGCCCGACCAGGTGATCGAGTAGCCTGGTGGCAGTGTCACTGCCTGGTCGACCCGCTGTTGCGCCTCTGCCACATAAGAGCCCAGATCCCGACCCCCGATGTCGACGTAAACCCAGCCATTGAGACGTGCGTTTTCGCTCTTGATCATCGGCGGTCCTTCCTCCACGCTGATCCTCGTCAGCTGACCGAGAGTGATGTGGCGGCCGTCCGGGGTGACGATGGGCAGGTTGCGCAGCTTCTCCTCGCTGTCGCGGATGGCTCGGGGGTAACGGATGTTCACCGGATAGCGTTCCAGCCCCTCCACCGTCTCGGTGACATTCATGCCGCCGATGGCGGTTGTGACCACCTCCTGCACATCCTTGATACTGAGGCCGAAGCGGGCGGCTCGCACCCGGTCGATCTCGACCCGGGAATAACGCCCCCCGGCGACCCGTTCGGCAAAGGCTGACGTGGTACCCGGTACCTCCCGCAGCACCTCCTCAATCTCGGCGCCGATTCTTTCGATCACCTTTAGGTCAGGTCCAGCCACCTTCACCCCCACCGGTGTTTTGATGCCGGTGGAGAGCATGTCGATACGGGTCTTGATCGGCATTACCCAAGCGTTGGTAACGCCGGGGATATCGACCCGCCGGTCGAGTTCGCGCTTGAGTTTTTCCAGGGTCATGCCCGGCCGCCACTGATCCTTCGGCTTGAGGCGTATGGTGGTTTCGATCATGGTCAGGGGTGCCGGATCGGTGGCTGTTTCGGCGCGCCCGATCTTGCCAAAGACACGCTCCACCTCTGGGGTTTGCCGGATCATGCGGTCTGTCTGTTGCAGCAGTTCCTGGGCTTTGCCGATGGAGAGGCCGGGGAAGGTGGTGGGCATATACATCAGGTCGCCTTCATCCAGTTCAGGCATGAACTCGGAACCCAGCTGGGAGAGGGGCCAGACCGCCGTGAGCGTCAGCAGGATACTGACCAGGAAGATAGAAAAAGGGTGGCGGAGGGCGATATCGATGAGGGGGCGGTAGCCGCGGATGGCCCAACGGTTGATCGGGTTTCTCTCCTCCGCAGGCAGTGGCCCGCGAATGAGATAACCCATCAGAACCGGCACCAGGGTGATCGACAAACCTGCGGCGGCGGCCATGGCGTAGGTTTTGGTGTAGGCGAGAGGCGAGAAGAGCCGTCCCTCCTGACCTTGCAGGGTGAAGACGGGCAGAAAGCTCAGGGTAAGGATGATGAGCGAGTAGAAGAGCGGTGGACCAACCTCGAGTGCTGCCGCTTCGACCTGCTTCCAGCGATCGCGCGCCGTGATCCCTGCGCCATCCCGCTCGGCATGTTTATGCATGTTTTCCAGCATGACAATGGCGGCGTCCACCATGGTGCCGATGGCAATGGCGATACCGCCCAGGGACATGATATTGGCGTTGATACCCTGCCACTGCATGATGCCGAAGGCGGCGAGGATGCCCACCGGCAGACTAAGGATGATGACGAGAGAGGTGCGCAGGTGAAAGAGAAACACCACACAGACCAAGGAGACGATGATGAACTCCTCTACCAGCCGTTGTTGCAGATTTTCCACCGACTGGTCGATCAACCGTGAGCGGTCGTAAGTCTCGACGATCTCCACCCCATCAGGCAGACCCGCCTTGAGGGATTCCAGTCGGCGTTTTACGCCGTCGATGGTGGTGCGGGCGTTCTCTCCCCAGCGCATGACCACGATGCCGCCGACCACTTCGCCGAGTCCGTCAAGTTCTGCAATGCCACGGCGCATCTCAGGACCGAGCCGGATATCGGCCACGTCCTTCAGCAGGATGGGGGTACCCTTGGAACTCAACCCCAGAGGGATTTCACGCAGATCCTCCACCCCTTGCAGGTAGCCAGTGGCGTAGACCATGTGCTCCGCCTCGGCACGCTCGATCACCGACCCACCGACCTCTTGATTACCGTCGCGAATGGCCTGCTTCACTTTGGAGAGTGGGATGTTGTATATGCGCAGTAAGTTGGGATTCAGGACGACCTGATACTGCCGCACCATGCCGCCCACGGTGGCGATCTCCGCCACCCCCGGGACGGTCTGCAGCTCATACTTGAGGAACCAGTCCTGGATCGATCGTAACTGGCTCAGATCGTGTTTGTGATGCCGGTCTACCAGCGCGTATTGATAGATCCAACCGACTCCGGTGGCGTCGGGTCCCAGAGCAGGGGTTACCCCTTCGGGCAAGCGGTCGCTGATTTGGGAGAGGTACTCGAGGACTCTGGAGCGGGCCCAATAGAGATCGGTGTCGTCCTCGAATACCACATAGACGAAAGAGTCTCCGAAGTAGGAGTAGCCACGCACCGCTATGGCGCCGGGTACCGAGAGCATTGCGGTGGTAAGGGGGTAGGTGACCTGCGACTCCACTACTCCAGGGCTCTGACCTGGAAACTGGGTCTTGATGATTACTTGCGCGTCGGAGAGGTCGGGGATAGCGTCTATCGGTGTGTTGCGCAGGGCGTTGATACCCCAACCAATCAACAGCAGCGTGAGCAGCAGGATCAGCAGACGATTCTGGATCGACCAGCGGATGACTGAGGCGATCATCGGGGGGGCGTTTTCTCGCGTAGGCTAAGGCAGTGTTGGCAGAGCGAGGCGGGAGAGGCTGGCGTGAAGATTGGACTCAGAGTCGATGAGAAACTGGCCTGAAACCACCACCTGCTCGTTTTCTTTAAGTCCATTGGTTATCTCTACCCACTCACCCCGTTCCTCGCCGATTGCGACTTTACGTGGCTGGAAACGACCCTCTCCCAAGGCGACGATAACACGCTGTTGCCTGCCTGTCTCAATGAGCGCTTCACGAGGGATGGCAAGCACGTTGTGCCTGGGAGGGGTATGGATGGAAATCTCGGTATACATGTTGGGCTTGAGCAATTCGTCCAGGTTGTCGAAGCGCATGCGCACCTTGAGGGTGCGGGTCTCGGGGTCAAGGTTGGGGTAGATGTAGTCGACCTTGCCTTCCCACACCCGGCTGGGAACTGAAGGCAGGCGAACTTCCGCATGCAGACCCTCCTTTACCCTGACTGCATCGTTTTCAAACACATCAGCCAGCACCCATACTGTGGAGAGGCTCGCGAGAGTAAGCACCGGGGTTTCCGCTCTTACGAAATCACCCTCCAGCACATTCAGGACTGAAATGATGCCTGCATCCTTGGCGAAGGTCTTGTCGTAGTAGGCTGAAAGCAGCGGTGTCTTGATACCGAACAGGAGTTGGCCTTTCTTCACCCGTTCCCCTTCGGAACTGACCGACAGATTTTCGATAAAACCCTCGGAAGGTGCATACACCTTGACCAGCCGGTCACGGTCGTACCCCACGTAACCCAGGGTCTCCAGTCGATGCAACAGGGTGCGTTTCTGCACACTTGCAGTACGAACGCCCAGTTGCTGGATGATTTCGGGTCTGACACTCACCGGCGGCAGGCTCTCATCGACAGACTGCGCTGCAGCTACCGGCACCAGATCCATGCCACAGATCGGGCAGTTCCCAGGTTTACCGGACACAATCTGCGGATGCATGGGGCAGACGTAGTTCGGGTCAAGATGTTTCCGGGCATGCTCCTCGGCAGTCTCTGCTTGAGTGTGTTCCTGCTTGTCGGGTGTTATCCCGCTATTCATCACCATGCCTTCGTGTTCCGGTGCCGGCTGTATTGCTGGTTGTTCGTTCATCATCATCTTGTGATCGGACATGGCCGGCGTGGCTTTTGGTGCACTGCTTTCCTCTGTTGTCTTCACCAGAAACATTCCGCAGACTGCGCAACTGCCTGGCTGATGACTCGTTTCCTGAGGATGCATTGGGCATACATAAGCAGGAGTAGCGTGCATTTGAGTATGTTTCAACCCATGCTCATCCACAGTATCTGCCAATGCACCACCTGCCATGCCCATGATCAGTAAAAGTGCAAGAAGCTGTTGTATTTGCTTAAGGATGCGGCAATTGGCCGTCCCCCCCAGTGGGAGAGGGGCAAGGGAAAAACAGGACGTAGATGGACGTTGGTTAGCCATTGTGCTGATGCTTTGCATGCTCATCCGACTTATTTTGGTCAGCCTTCAGAGTCTTTCTTTTATAGGTGAAGGAAAACGGTTTGGTTTGGTTTTTTCGGCCCTTCACAACATATTCGACGCTGACTTGGTAATCGCCTTCCATATCGAAACGGGCAAAGGCGCGATGGTGCGATTCATGGGAACGCAGGGCGACGTGCTGTGGCTTGCCATGGCCCTTGATGACCAGTGCGCCCAGTGCCTCCTTGATGAGTCCTCCACTATTATCTTCCGAGAAGGTGATGTTGAAGAGGTGGGTGGGTCCCCTGGCCCCTGGTTGATGCCGTGCAGGTGACTCGGCCCTGAGTACAAACAGGCGAACATCGACTCCATCGATCTTGCTTTGGTTTACCGGTGCCCCAAGTGGAACCGCCAAATCGGTGATCATGCCCTGGTTAGTGACATAAATCGCGCCTGGATAGAGTTTTTTGTCCGGGTCGTCTACTTTCTGCTCCTCTGCCAGTAGGGGGGTTTGCATGCCCGCATAGAGGCCGAGACCCAGCAGGCAGTAAGCTGCCTTTTTTACCTTAACCATCGTCTAATTCTCCAAAATCATTATATTGTCCTGACGCGCGCCGGCAACGACTACGCTGACTTTCTGGCCCGCTTTTATCTCATTGTTCCGGTTGTGGATCACCATGAAAGAGGAACCGAGTCGGTTTAGGTCTTTAGGTGCCATCAGGCCGAGCCTGGGTACCCGAAGTACGGGGTAGCGATTGCCCGTAGTCGGGTCGAGTACGTAAGTATTCTTGCCTGCCGTATCCATCGATTTGATGCCCCTGGAACGGAACTGGACATTTAACAGGCCTCCGTTGCCGCTTAGCTTCGCATCGATGACCTGCAGCGATGCCCCCGCCGGTGGTTTTTCCAGTTCAGCCTTGAGCCGCACTGCTTCCAGTGCGCCTCCAGGGATATAACCGACGCCCTTTTTCGGCACGATATCATGTTGTTCCAGACCAGCGACAACCACCACTACAGGCTTGTCTGGCGTTACCAGTCCCTTTTTATCCCAAAAAGTGAGTTTGGATGCCGGTGTCTCGGCCGCCTTATCCACAGATACGCTCATGGCGAGCATCTGCAGACGGCTGAGTTTTACGAATTCTGTAATCTCTTTCTTTTCAGTCTCACTGTTTTCGTTCTGTTCGAGGTGCTTTTCGTTTTCGGCTTCTCTCTCCTCAGTGATAATAAATGTCGCCATAGGATGTGCCGGCAGTTCTTCCACCTCCACGATCCGATAGCTCAGCTCGATCTCCACCCCTTTGGCAGTGGGTTGCTTTATCAGCAAGCGTTCCACGTTGAGTCCCCTGTGGAACTTCGTCTCTGTTTCGCTGCCGCTCTTGTTTGTGGCATGTTCATCGGCATGTGATGCGTGATGATGAACGGATTGTGCCGGAACTGTCACAGGCAGCAGGGCGAGGCTGCCGGCAATCAGGATTGAAGGCCACTTGTTGTAACTCATGGGATACCTCACTTGCTTTCTACGAATTCCCGATTTGAGAATAGATCCCTGTAGGACGATCGCCTGAAAAGAGAGAGCAGCTTGCGCTGCTCTCTTCATGTTGACGATTACGGTTTAGGTTATTGAATCGTGTTGCTGATGTGAATCAACTGAGCCTGACCACCGGGGTAGAGCCCGTTGTTGGTCACCGTGTAGTCGTTGTGGCTATGCGCCGGGTACCATTGATCGAGCAGGTTTTGGTCGACATTGTTGGGATCGATTGCGCCCCAATCCAAGCCGAACTCGTTGACTCCACCACCCTGGCCATTGGTGAATGACTGGGTGCGGTTCATACCCACCCGGGCCAGGCTGGTGGTCGGCAGGATAACGTCGTAGGTCTCGCCAGAGCCGACGTGCACGGTGTACTGCTCCCGTTTCTGATCGTCGGAGTTAAAGGGATTTGCATCCTTACCGACGATTGAGAAGTGGGCGCCGTGGATATGCCAGGGAACCTCCTGGTAACCCATGTTGATGATGCGCATCAGCACCCGTTCGTCCCAGTTGGCCTCGATGGTGGCGGCATAGCTGGAGCGCTTACCCCTGAATGGCATTGCAGGATCGTTGTTGCTGCCCGTGAGCATGCCGGTGGGCGGTCCTTCAGCACGGCCGTTACAGCCTTCGAAGTCACCGGTTGCCGGGTCGGCGGTTCGGCTGGTTGCATCACAGGCGGCCATATCCTTCAGCGGCAACAGGACATCAGGGAAGGCACGACCATTCACCATCCACCAATCGGCTTGGTGGTCGGCAAAATTGTAGCTCTCGACCTCGGCGATCTCCGCGGGTGTCTTGGGGCCATAAGGCAGACCGGCGAACGCAGCTCCATCGAAGTCGGTCTGTATGGCATCGTGACCCGCAGTGTCGATATCGGAGAGCAGCACGATGTACTCACGATCATAGCGATCCTTGTCGAAACCGTAGACACGCTTTCCTTGGGCTTTTTTCCCGCGTGGACGGATGATCATCGCACCGTACATGCCCATGGTAATGTGCTCGGAGGCTTCCACATGACAGTGCCACATGTAAGTGCCGGGTTTCTGGGCCTTGAAGTAGTAGGTGCCGACGTCGCTCCCAGCGTCCAGGCAGGCTTGTTGCGCTACTGGATCAGCATTCAAGAGCGGATCATTGCAGGTAGGTACCTCCCAGGAGGTTTCGTTGAAACCGTCGTTTTGGGTGGAGACGTGCAGACCATGCAGATGGATGGTGTGTGGATCTACAGGGGCCAGAGGGTTGGCGTTGCCTATGTTGCGCAGGTGGACGAAGACATCGTCGCCCTGATTTACGTCGATGATCGGCGCCGGCATGTTGGCGCAGCCCGGCTGGGCTGCAGTGCCGTCCACGTCATCGCAGAAGCCGCGGATATAGACCTTGCGATAGTCTGCCGCAGCTTGGTCGACACCCCCTGTGGTCGGCGTATTTGGCGCATACCCGTTGTGGTTAGGCAGATACATCATGCCGTCGGTGGCAGCGAGGTGCAGGTGTCTCACCGCCGCTGAAGCCTGGCTGCTAAACAACGGCATCGCGACCGCGAGCCCTAACAATAAGATCCTCTTCTTCATTTTTTTCTCCTCGATATTAATCAGGACCAGTGGGACAGTCCCGTATTCTGCTTCATGCGGTTGATTTTAAATCCTGGCTGACCATTCCCCATCTATATACTTGCCGGCCAAAACCCTAAAATCGCCAATTAAGGTTAAAAAAATGACTAAATCATGAAGCAGCGCATTGAAATTACCATTGAATCGTGCTTGCCCACTGCCGCTATATTTAAATACCGTTGGAGGTATTGATCAATTTGGTGAAACCCTACTATGATGGGTAGGGTGATCCTTAGTTTTATCTTAAGAAACAGGGTGAACCGCTTGCGGATAGGTCACTGACTTATAGATAAAATCTATAAAAAACAATGGATTATAGCTATCAAGAGGGACGGTGTCGGTATTTTTTACAGATATTCGTCGTGGCAACAGAAGAAAAAAATAAAAAAACAAGAAAAAACAATGTGTTAGTAAAAAAACCTAGGGTATTTACGGTGTCGGGATACTTTCCACTAAGTAATTTCCAGCTGGATGGGTCTCAGGAAACGTGACATATATCATACTCGTGGCGCTAGTTTTTTATTGTGGCACAGGGTTTGCTTAATATTTTAATTAAACAACAGCCTGGCACAGCGGACGGCAAACGGGCGTGAGACAAAAAACATAGCACTTGACCATATATTACGGGGGTATATTGGATGGAAAGACTGAAAGTCGCTAAGGAATCTGTTGGTGGACGGATCGGCCGTCCAGGCGCCAACAGCATGCCTGGAATGGCCAAGCGGTACGAGAGCCTCGACTTCAGTCCGGTAGAGTTGGCCGATGCCCGCACTGCTGGTTGTGGCAGGAGCCACTTCAGTTCGGGTTCTGAAAATCTTCCACTCTCCCTGCTCAATGCCCAGGAGGCGGAACGAAAGCGGATCTCGCGGGAACTGCACGACTCTGTTTGCCAGTCGCTGACTGAAATCAGTCTGCGCGTACAACGCTGCGTTACCCACGTCGAGCGGAAAGCTGCCGAGGAAAATCTGGGTGATGAATGGGAGAATCTTTGCTCGTTGCCCCTATTGGTGAGGGAGGCGCTTACCGAAGTTCGTAATATTTGCATGGCGCTTCGTCCCTCTGTGCTGGACGACCTTGGCGTTCTTCTGGCCATTCAATGCCACTGCAGGCGCCTGCGTGAGACGAAGCCGGGATTTACCCTCGACACGTCGTTTACAGTGTCGGAGGATCAGATTCCAGACAAGTACAAAACTGCGATTTTTCGTGTGGTGCAGGAGGCGTTGAGCAATGCCGTCAAATATTCCGATGCCACGCGGATACTGATCACCCTGCACAGAGAGGGGGATGAGTTACTGCTGTCGATCGAGGATGATGGGCAGGGCTTTGACCTTACCGAGGTCTATGCAAAAGGTTTTCCCGATAAAAACGGTGGGCTGGGTTTGTATAGCATGCCTGAGTGGGTTGAAGGACTGGGCGGCAGATTTTTCATTGAGACCGATCAAGACCGTGGCACTGCGGTCAGCGCGAATTGGCTGTTGGCTAGCTGAAGTCTATCCCTGTTCTCATTCAATTCCTTTAGGTTTTTTCCCCGCAGCTTGCAGCGAAACGTTGGTAGGAGCTGCGTCCCGCAGCGATCATTATCGTCTTCATGATGCCCGTCTTTTTACAGGTTATGGATTACCTGCTCATGTTCACCTTTCGCCGATGGGTCTTCCGGTGTCAAGGCGAACGCTAAAGGCAATTCCATGGTGCAAGATGCCAGCAATGCTCACCAGTTGAGTATGTTTGATGATTTAACAGGGCGCTGGTGATTACACATATTTATTACTTTTTAATAGCGTACAAGCCTTGAGATCTGGAGATGCAAAAAATAGAAAGCTATTTTTACGCGAGTCCTATGAAACTTTTACGGTTCGGAGAACGACCACTGAACAGAGTCCCGGGACGAGTATGTTACTGCAAAAGCCTGCATGGATCCGGATTGTATATTTGCTGCAATGCCCTTCTTGCTCTGTGCTAAAGACATGCCAGGGCTGGTTTTTTCGCCGAAGGTCAAATGAGTGAAGGGGCTATAGCCGGAATCATTGAGGATCAGCATCGCAGAGGCTGGCTGGGCTGAGTCTGGTGGAGCGAACTTAAAATAGCGATACGACAATGTTGTCAGGCTGAATCCAAAGAAATAACCATTGGAATTGGCCGTTATATTTGCGTTATGCGGAATCAACACGGTCTCGATGTGCGGCCTATTTTCCAAAAAGTCGAGGAAATACAGGGGGATTGAATTCGCAACGAAGATGGTTTGAACGTCTTTATGGACACCCGCATAGGCATCGACTCTGCCAGCGAAGGCGCGCAATGGCCTTGGGTTGAATCGTTTGAGACCCTGATCCGGATTTCGATCTATATCCTGCCCGTTTGCCAAATTATGCTCAGAGGATCCCAGCTGATCGTAAAGTTGGCGTAACCATTCAGACTGCGACATGTGCCCTGCCAGGGTGGTAAGGAAAATCGCGGCTGTAAGGAAGGTGATCAGACGCTTGTGGATACGCAACTTGGGTTTTGCCTGAAACAAGTAGTGGATCGGGAATGCCCAGGCAATACCGAAAATGGGGATGACAGAGAACAGGTATCTGAGCTCAAAATCCTGCACTCCTCGAGTGATAGCCAATGCCTGTATCCCAATCAGAACCCAGGGTCCAAGGAGAATCGGCCACCACTTCCTGTATCTGCGAATCAACAGCGAGCCTAGAGCCAGACCGCACCAGAGTGGATTTAACAGTCGATCCAGCGAAATCTCTGAACCGGATTGTTGGCCCAGTGTCGGTGACAGTATGTTTCTCAATTCGAGTCGCCACCCGAGAAAGGACATCCCGTCTCCCGAATGCATAAGAAGAAAAACAACCAGGTAAATCAAACTGGGCAACGCAACAAGTGCACCCTGTTTGGTATCTCGACGAAGCCCGAAGTAGACTAGAAATAGAAGACAGTATATTCCTCCCTCTGGTCGAACCAATGGCAACAGTCCCACGATGATGGCAAGCAAAGTGTTTCTCTCCTCAATGAGGAGCATGAAAGCCAAGGCCAGCATCAAGCCAAAGAGGCCCTCTGCGTAGAAACTGGAAGAGAGGATCACGTAGAGAGGCATTAGTCCTACAATCAGAACGGATGCAGCAGCCAGGATGGGGTGACATCCGGATCTAAGGCTGGCACGGGCGATCACTACGAGAGTCAGTATTCCTACGAGGGCGTGACTCAGTCGCATGACTAGCAGATTGTCGAAAGACAGCGCGGCCACTATCGCATCAAACAGCAGTGCCAGTGGCATAACATAATTCCAGAGGAAAATCGTAGGCACACGGAAGGCGTTCTTGGCGGCGAAATAACGATACGCATCGTCAATGGAAAAAAGCTTCCTGCCGTCGATCCAATCGATTTCCAGCCAAACGTTTGGACCGCTTGTGAGGAATGGCACTGCGAGCAGGAGTAGACCCAGCAGCACCAGGCACATCCATATGAGATCCCGCGAGACAAGGTGCCTAAAGGGACGGTTCCTCATTGCTGGGCCATGCGATAAATATGGAGGGTCTCCGGGAGCTGTATTTTAGAATGTGAATCTTTTGACAAGAAAGTCTAATGTGGCGCAGGGGGAAATAAACGCCATTACTCTACCTGCCAGCAAAGTACCGAATGGTCGCAGAGTTGTCAATTTCACGAATCACAGGTTCTAACTCGCCGCATTGTCGAAAAACTTTACAGTTGCAATCGGCCTGTCCTAAGCTGCGGATTCAACCTTCCACCTGAACCGCAGATCCTTGATATTTTCTTTTATTACAGCAAGTTAATAACCCGCTGTGGAGATCTGGAATAAAAAATGGCCGGCAGGAGGTCATAATTCCTATGGAGTGCACCCTAATAATAGGATTAATATTCATAATAATGTGTCGGATTATTTTACATTCCTTTACAATCCGAGGGTTTTTGAAATAAACATTATTCTGCAAAAACAAAGAGATACCTTTTAAGGCATAAAA
Source organism: Sedimenticolaceae bacterium (assembly GCA_963691905.1). Classification (GTDB taxonomy): domain Bacteria; phylum Pseudomonadota; class Gammaproteobacteria; order Chromatiales; family Chromatiaceae; genus QGON01. The sequence continues at coordinate 1,683,777 of OY829894.1, read as the reverse complement.
CATGCTTGACTTCCCATGTTATTTGTGCCGATTTTTATTGATGAACGCTAAAGGTCGTGGCCTTATATCCGCAGCAACTCAATATGATGATCAGGAAAAATAAATTTGCAGTGATTTAGAACTTGATCGCGATTCTTCGCTGGACGAACACTAAAAGGATATCAAAATGGGCATGCAAAGAGTGAGGGGTATTCTGGTTGCACTATGGGGTGGTTGCCTGATTACTTTCTGGCAGGCCCCGGTCCAAGCGGCAATGTACGCAAGTGACGTAGCGTTTGAGACAACGGACCAGAGCATGTGGGCGCCGGGCGCGGCGGGAATCCTGGATATAAACCATTTCATTGGTCCGCAATGGAACGAATCCGGCTCGATCGGGGGTATCGCTGAAGTCACGACACCTTCGATCACCCTGATTCCAGAAGTGTGCTTGTGGGGCGTCTGTACACCTGCGGTGACGATTCCCTCCGCCGATCTCGGGGACTACGGCGCTGAGATTTCCGGCAGCACGGATGGCCAGATCGGTTTTGATCTCGCCCTCGCCGCCGACTCCGGCTCGGTCAACGTGGCGTACCCGGTGGGCACCACGTTCGAGTGGCCTGACCAGCAGGATCTGAGCGCGGGTGCGCCGCTCCTTCTTTCCACCTCGTTCGCCGAGGGTGCCGCCGCCATGAGCACGAACTTCCCCGAGGCCTCGTTGACTCTCGATTTCGTCTTCGACGTACATGCGGAGGGGGGGTTTGAAGTTTGTGTCGCATTTTGCGGCGCCCTGGATTTTCCGACTATTGATATTGACGAGACGATCAATCTGGTGGATATCGACTCGAATACCACCGCCGTCACGTTTGATGTTGGACCAATCACCACCACGGCTCAGATTCCTGACCTCGACACCTCGACCGCGGGGACCAACGCCAGTGGAGACCTCGTTTCCTCCGGCATAGGCTCAGACCCCCTCCTTGACGTGGATGTAGACCTTGATCTGATCGCGACAACCCTGCTTGGCCTGCCGCCATTGGGCGCGGAGATTGGGATTTTCGGCGCATCGGCCGGCTACGAGCTGCTCGATGTCCTGGTTGGCGCCAACGTCCAGATTGTCCAGAGTTTTACCTTCGATCCGACGTTGATGGTACAGCTGGATCTCAGTGACGGGCAGTCCAAGACTGTTGCAGTGGGAGACAGCGTCCTGTTCAACACACCAGTGGCAAAGGAAACCACCGTCACACCCACTTTTTTCCTCGACAACACCTTTACAAATACCACTTCCCTGCGGATCGACCCCACGTTCGATCTGGAGATCCTCTCTGCCCATCTGGGACTGGATCTGCCTGGCATAGTGAATGCTTTGGGTGTCCCTGACATTAATATCAACTTAGGGCCCCTGTTCGAACAGCATCTGACGACGCCCGGGCCCGACATTGCGGTGTTTGATCGGTCTTGGGCACTGCCATTTGACCAGGTCATGGCAGCCGATTTTACCATCCGGACACCTGAACCGGGCACGCTGATATTGCTGGGCACCGGTCTACTCGGCGTAGCCGTATCACGGCGCAGGCGTACAATGCCCGCCAGATACAACGCATAGACTGTCTTTCCCCTCACAGCAGGAAGGAGGCCGATTGGGGCCTCCTTCCTGCTTCTCGATTTTCAAAATACAGGTTTATATAGCGATCGAAACACCTGGAAAAGTCCTTCCTGTTCTTTATGGCGCCTGGATGCGCATCCTTGCTGCAGCGTCAATTTTGTCCGCCGAATAAGTGGTGGATTTTGAAACGTGTATGATGACGTTTTGAACAACCTGCTCTGAGTGGTGGTGTCTGCACAGCCACCTGCGCCGATACAAAAAGTCGTGATGGGTCATGAGATAAATAAAATGGCATTAAAGAAGAGTTTCGGTCTCGCGGTTGTTGTCGGCATATGTTTGCAATTGGTGGTTTTCTGGAATACAGCCCACGCGATCTACATCTCGCCACCGGGTTTCGTGCAGTTTTCCGGCAGTACGAAAATTCGTCAGCTTTTGGAGACCCGGCATTTCCGGGAAGTGCTCAAACTGGCCCAGACCCATCTCCGGGACAAGCCGGATGACGGTGAAATGCTGGCAATCCTGGGATATGCGCAGGCGGGGCTTGGGGATTGGCGCTTAGCCCGGCGGAGCGTCACCCGGGCCATTCAACTGGTTCCTGCGGCACGTGCTGACCAATTGCGATTGTTGTTGGCCAATATCCTGATGGATATGGGAGACTCGAAAGAAGCGGAAAGAAGCTACCAGGCGCTCCTGGCACGTGATGCGACCAATACCAAAGCGCTGCTGGGGCTGGGACTGCTATTTCGCCGTACCAATGACTTGCCCCGGGCAGTAGATTACTTTATGCGGGTTCTCAGGATCGAACCTGAACAGGAAACGGCCCTCAGAGCACTGATCCAGATCCACATGGAGCGGCGTGATTACCCTGCCATCGCCCGCGTGGCGAAGGAAATTCCTGAAGGTTCCCCTAGCAAGGGCTTGGGGTATTATTTCGAGGCACTGGCGCTGATCCGACGGGAGCAGCCCGACTACCATGCCGCGGTTGATCTTCTGGAAAAGGCATTGGATGTTTCCAGCTCGACCCAGGTGCTATACACCCTTGGTTACGTGCTAATGAAGGAACGGCGAACGAAGGAATCCGTGCACCGGCTGAAGGAGGCCATAGCACTGAATCCCAACTTCTTCGAGGCGCTCAAGTTGCTGGGGATTATTTCATTGCGGACGGAGCAACCAAAGGCGGCATCGGAGTATCTGGAAAAGGCACTCTCCATTAAAAAATCTCCCGAACTGCATCATCTTCTGGGAAAGGCCTATCTACTCCAGGATCGGAGGGAAGACGGGGTAAACGAGCTGTTGAAGTCGTTGGTGAGCGCGGATTTGAATTCTGATGCGCAGTTCGCACTCGAGGGGCTTTACCGTTATATCGGCGGCGATCTGGAGCAATCGGAGATCGCCCTGCGGGAATCGCTCAAGACGACTCCAAACGCACTGGATGCACGTATTCTGTTGATTGCAAACCTGCTCAAACAGGGCAGGTTCGAGGGCGCCGCCCGACAAGCGCGGCTCGGGATGGATCTTCACCCCAATCTGCAGGCACTATTGCTCAACCTTTTGGCCCAAGCCAAGCTGGGTGCAGGCGATCTTGAAGAGGCGGAAAAGGCGCTGCTGGCCGCTCTCGAAAGTGACCCGGATGCAATACCGGCCCGTCTAAACCTGTCGGGGGTATACTTCAGAAAAGGACAATACAGTAAAGCTGAGGCGGAGCTGAAAAACATCCTGACGAAGGATCCTCTGCATGTGCAGACCCGACTCCGCCTCGGTAGAGTCTATCAGGCGACCGCAAACTACAATGCGGCGGAGCGAGTACTCCGCGGCCCTAAGGACGACGTCCCCCCAGCGCAGCTCTTGCTGCGGGAGTTGGTCTTATTGAAGACCCGCGAACGCGAGCACATGGCCGCGCTCGAGTATGCCCGGATCATGATTACCAAATACCCCAGCCTGTTCGATGGGTTCCTGTTGCAGAGTCAGGTCTTTGCATCCCTGGGCAGGGCTGCGGATGCGATCGAGTCTCTCGACACCGGATTACAGAAAGCTGGTGATAGTCGCAAATCGCTCGGTCTGGCCGCGAAGCTGGCAAGGGTGAACGGTTGGCATGAAAAGGCTGTGCATTACCTACAACGCCACGAGATGCAGTTTGGACTGGCTGACCCTGTACTTAAGAAATTATATGCCACTGAATTGATAGAACTCGGAAGCACCAGTCTGGCGAGGGAAGTGATTCAGAGCAGCTTGAGTCCGGCGGATCCGGATACAGCCTTTTTGCTGGCGAAAAGCTATATTGCGGACGGCGACCAGGTAAAGGCCGAGGAATATATCGACAGCGCCTTGGAATCAGGCGTATCCGCTGAGGCAGTGGAGAAACAGAGGGCCGAACTGCGGTTGGCGATACATACGGAATCTTTGGAGGAGGCACTGCAATCCAAGCCAGATGATCCGGCACGATACCATGCCCTCGCCGAGGCCCATGAGTTTCTGGGTGACTTCGACGCTGCGATAGAGACCTATAAAAGAGGAGCAGCAAAAACCCAGCGAAAGTTGCTGTTTCATACACAGATGGCGCGCATCTACCTCAAAAAAGGCGATACAAGGCGCGCGATTGAGCTGGCTGAAGATGTCTTGGATCGGCTCGGGGACGGATCCGATTCCGCTGGCGATGTTGAGTTTCGTGCCTACGCGGTTCTTGGGATGAGTTGGACTCGTCGGCAGGATACGAGCAAGGCTGAGGCAGCCCTGGAACGTGCCACCCGCGAAGGAAGTCGCTTGGCCCCTGCTTTCTACCAGCTCGCAAAGATTAAGCTGGTAAAGGGTGATGCGGAAACAGCGACCAAGTTGTTGAGGTCGGCAATTGGTATCGAACCGACCGTTATTCGTTATTACCTGGCGCTTGCCCAGATTTATCAGCGATCAGGGGATGTACAGAAAAGTGCAGCGGTATATGAAGAAGGTCTTGCCGCAAATATCGATTCCATACCTCTGCTAAACAATGTGGCACTGCTCTACCTGAGTCTGGGTGAGTACCAGAGCGCACTCACCCGTGCGAACCGAGCTTTGGAGCTGGCTCCCCAGGAAGCAAATGTCCTCGATACAGTTGGTTGGGTGCATTTGCAGACTGGGAACCCCGAAAAGGCTGTTCGCTATCTGGAGCGAGCAGTGGATCGAGATCCAAAATCGTCTCTGTATCGCTACCATTTGGGTTTTGGCTACTTCAAAATGGGCGCTAGTAAACTGGCAAAGCGCGAGCTTGAAGAGGCACTCAATCATCAGGCACACGCGCCCTGGACTCAGGAAGTCAAAAGAGTACTCGCGACAATCGCGAGTCAGGGCTAGGCATCTCTTGATGAACTCCATCCAGGGATTTACAGCCAAGCAGTGTTAAATCCGACAGCCTTCTGGGGCACAGAAAAAATCTTCTCTTAGGGCATGCAGGTGAAATATCCGGGTGAGAGCAAGAAATCTACCGAAGCGGGTGACAGAAATCCCATGAGCCTCGTTTCCCTGGCAAATAGAGATCTGACATTCGTAGAGAATTGGGCTCGCTCCTATCCGTATAATCGGTATCGGAATTATCCGGTTATCTCCAGGGTTCAAGCCACGAAAACTCTTGCCGATGCCATCCTTGAGCCAGAACCAACAGCGCTCCTGTTATGGTGTCGGGATGGGTTGATGCCGACTGGGTTGGTGCGTACCGTCGACCTTCCCTGGGACAGCGCCTTGTACAAACGCCGAATTGGACGTATCAGCCATCTCTGTGGAGATCTGACTGCTGGAGGACTCCGGGGTCTTCTCATGAAGACTGGATTTGACCATCTTTCGGTGCGCGTCGATGCCTCTGACTTGTGCACACAGCGGATGCTTACCCAGACTGGATTCTTCATGGCGGATTCCATTCTTACCTATCTTTATCACCCGACTTCCGGTGAACCGCCGGAACAACCGATAGTCACCCGTTCCAGAAAGCCACGCAGACGCAGATACCGTGAATACGAGCCGCTTGACCGGGACCGAGTCTTGAAACTCACATCCCAACTGTATGCGCACTATCCGGGGCGATACTCCGCCGACCCAAGTCTTCGTGAACACGCAGTGGATCGCTATGTGCGTTGGGCAGAGAAATATTTGGACGGAGACGCTGATAAAATTTGGGTTTCGGAATTGAATGGACGGGTGGTTGGGTATCTCGCCTTTCGATACGATAGGAGACTATATCGGAGCTTCGGGATCGGATGCTACGGTTCTGGGCTTGGCGGCTCCAGGGGGGGTGACTACCATGGATTGTTGCAATATGCACTGACACACACAGAGGACATGTCCTGGCAGTGCGCGGAATTTGACACCCAGATAGACAACTACCCTGTACATCGCATCTACCAGGACTTGAAACTCGAGTATGTACGAGCTGAGTACACCTACCACCTGCATCTGTCATAAGGAATCTGACCAGGGTTGGAGCAGGCGTCCCGTGGGTGTGTCGGACAACCCGACCCTATCTATTACAGTACCCGTTTATAACAACGCCGCTTCGCTGCCCCAGTTGCATGAACGCCTGGTTTCGACCCTTCGTGCCGCAGGATTGGAACACGAGATCATCTACGCCAATGATGGAAGTACGGACAACAGTTACGAAGTTTTGGCTGGTTTGCGCGACGGGGAGGGGCGGGTGAAGATCCTGGATCTAGTGAAAAACTATGGACAAAGTGCAGCTATCCTGGCTGCCATAAGTAAAACCACTGGAGATATCATTGTCACCATTGATGCCGATCTGCAAAATCATCCGGAGGACATTCCAGCCCTGGTCGCAGCGATACGCAATGGCGCCGATTTTGCCTGTGGTATCCGTCTCAACCGGCAGGATTCTCTGCTCACCAGGAGGGGACCGTCCTGGCTCGTGAATCGGCTGGTCGGTCATGCTTTAGGTGTCAATTTACGGGACTGGGGTTGTGGGTTGAACGCGATAACGTCGGTGCTGGCCATGGATATCTCTGCTCAGAATCCGCCGCCCGCACTACCAAAAGCGGATGCTGCCCTGATGGCTTCTTGCATTGCCCAGATACAAGTGGGGCACAGCGAGAGGGAGCACGGGCGCTCGGAATACACTGCATGGCGCTTGCTTTGCTTCAGCGCAGGTTTTCTGCGAAGTTTTTCCATAAAACGCAGCTTTTGCCGGCTTTTCACGAGGCTGACAACAGGGATCAACCTGCACGCCCACGGTTCCATGAAGGAAGCATCTGGCACCTCTTCTGGTGCGGGTGAAAAAGCCGCGGCCGTATTGGCCTGGACACTCCTGGCAGGCGCAGCTGCCGTCGTACAATTGGGGGCGTTACTCTATCGTTCCACGGCTGCAGGCGACCACTTCAGGATTCGTGAAATCCTGGAATAAGCTCCGGTTTCACTTGGTTTGACCCCGGCATACTGATGCAAACGTATGAGTAGGCGTTAGTGATGCGTACTCCACTCCACAAGGTGATTCGGGATTCTTTACAGCCAAACCGCGTTAAATCCGACAGCTGCCCAGACCCCTGGATGAAGCCCTGCCAATTGCCGGAGAGTGTGGTGGATGATTGCGGACTGAGTCGAATCCCTGCGTGGGTCCGCAATCGAGTGCTATTTAAGGCGGGGAGAGAAGCGCTGTCCTACCATTTTACGCCTGCTGTTGAATGCGGTGAGTAAAAATAGTCCGGCGAAGAACAGAAACAGGCTTGAAGGTTCCGGCACGACACTAACTTGTTTGATGCGGAATTTGTCGTCGGTCTGGCCAATGGCAGGCGCTATGATCATCTGGTCGACCCCGCTAAGTCCGGAGAGGCTGAAGGGATTGCTAAGGCTGATCTGCCCAGTGGTCTTGGTGAACCCGGCGATGCTCTCCAGGGTGACGAAGTTGAGATCCGTAAAGCTGTCGATACCGTTGCCTGCGTCGGCGTAGAGGGCGTCCAGGCCGCTGCCAAGCCAAAGGGAGAAGTGATCGCTGCTGGAGACGCTGCCGAATTCTATGGTCAGCTCCTCCAGGAAAAAATCGAAATCGAAGAGTATCAGATCAATGTTGTCCTGATTATCGATCTGGGCGCTGCTATCGCTCACTTCCTTGTTGACGCCGAGGCCATTGATTTCGTTACGGGTCAGTTTCGCATTATTGAAGGTCGGGGAGAAACTGCCGTCGGGATTTTTCACCTGAGCGAAAGCATCGAGGATCACCGTCTCACCAGAGGTGGTGCAGTTCACAGCGTCGGTGCTGACACCTCCGGTGCTCAACGATTCATCACATGCAGAGGTTCCGGTGAAATCCCAGGTGACCGCCCCTGCGTAGGCCCCTCCCTGTAATCCGAGAGTTAACACGATTCCGTACATTGCTTGTGATAGTTTCATGTCTTGTTCCCGCTCCGGCGTATGTTAGTCGTTGGTAATGTAAGGAGAGTGCACGCTACTTGAATATAGTGAAATGCACTTCATTCTTGTTGGTTTACAAGAACATATGCAAGTCACATGCCAGAATTACTGTTGTAGTCTAACTGCCTAAAAACTATGAAAAAATAGGATGTATTTACGACCGACAGCCAGCAGATGCTGTGTGCATGTAAAGGATTCCGACAGAAAAAGGAAGAGTGTTCATAAATGTCGGGTGTTTGTTACGCAGAATTTACAATTATATGGGAAATAAATTCTGACAAATTCTTTAGAAACCTTGCAACATATTGATTATAAACAAATTATTCATATAAGCAGTTAGTGGATTATGCGGCTGTAAAATATTCCGACATCTTGTTAGGGAGCCTCAGGTCAAGTCGTGAACTTGTATCTTGCGCCCAGAATATCCAGCTTCTGTGTTGTAAATCCTCGCAATAGCCAGCTATTACGTGCGATTTGCGCCTTGAATCTGAATATTCTGATTCACAATCTACTTCGTCCAGACTTGATCAGAGGCTCCTGCAATACCCCGGAGAATTTTTCTCTGGCTGTAGATCTTTATTCGTAACCGAGCTTTCGCTGCGTCTCTTCGAACGGTCCGCGCAGCACGGCTGCCAATTCAAATGGTTTGCGGGGCGGTACGGGACGCAGGGTATCTTTCCCATATTCGAGAAACTTTTCGTCAGCAGGTAATTCGCAGAAGTTGAGTATGTCTGATAGCCAAGTGTCCGGATCTGCCGTCAATTTCTCGTAGTCGATTCGCATGACATGATCAGGGTCTATCTCACACAGCTGCAGTCCCTCCCGCATACTGATGATCCACTCCACAGCGGCCCTGTCGGTATGCTTGTCAAAGGCCATTATCTCGTCCTGATGGACGGCAAGATCCCGATGCTCCGGCAGCAGCTGTTCCACCAACAGTTGCCATTTCCGGTCGTCTCTTCCCCACCAGTCATGGGTCTCATCGCCCTTGTGAACTCCCAGCCGCTGCGACCAACGGTTTATGGAGGTGCAGGTATCCCACCCATTGCGTGCAAGGAATAAAAAACGTGCGTTTGGGAACAGTGCCTTGATAAACGGGGTGCGGAAGATCATTTCCGGATACTTGTCGACAACCCTGCGCGATCCTGTCATCCACAGGTAGGCCCCGTAGAGCCTTTGCAGGGTGATCCTGAGTTCATCACTCGCGTGCGTCTCGTTCATGCGATAACGGGCCGGCAGGCTGCTGTAGTTTCCTATCAGGTCCTCATTCGGATAGGCCGAGTGCCAGAGGGCCTTGGGTTCGTTCAGAAAGCCCACCTCCCTGTGCATCGACAGCAGCACTCCGAGGATGGTTGTGCCACTGCGTCCTGTGCCGATGATGTAGACGGGTTTTTCTACCGGCTTCAACTGCGGAAGCCTTTTCGCTGTACCGTGGATGCCAAAGACCAGTGGATTGATCCAGCGTCCCTTTGTCGTCAGTGGCCGCCCCTCGAAGAGCAGATAGCTGATCAGACGCGGCAGCAATCGGCCCGGCCTTGTCTTTACATAGTGTTTGTCGATCTGAGCGATCATTGCGTCTCTTTACCTCCGCCCAGCAGGGCCCTCATCTGGATCAATGTACGCTTCGGGTTGGCGATAACAGCACCGAGAACGTGGAACGGCAAGCGCAGAAACGGCAGCAACAGCCAGGGATACCATCCGGGACGGGCAATGGCGTCGTAACCCAGCTCCTGCATCAATCCGGCGGCGGCTTTTTCTGCGATCAGGATGTCGCCTTTCGGAAGATGGTTGCGCCAATCTGCTGAATACGACGCTGAGATGCCTCGTTTCTCGAAATTATGCTGAGAGTGGGAAGAGCCGACTTGGGGTACGTCGAGCATCCGCTCGTCAAAGGGAATGCCAAGGAAGGAACAGAGCGCCGTGAGTTGCTCCTCCGGTTCCTGGGTGAGGGACTCGAATTTCAGTTCGTGATATCTCGGGTGGTCCTTCAGTTTGTGTCCCTGCCGTACTGCCTTGCTCCACAGTTTGATCATAGTGAGAGGGTGATAGTTCACCAGCACACGCAGGACGTTTTTCCAAGGCATGCTTGCGGCCCCTCGCCATTTTTTCGTCCAGCGTTTTCTCTGTGAGAAGAGCACCGCACGGGGATCGCGCACGATCTGTACCACGCGTGATCCCGGGAACTGCTCAAGCAGTTCCGCCGCATAGAAGATGTTGCGTGGTGTCTGATCGGTAATCAGAATTTCGCCATCCCGCTCCGGAAGATGGCTCAACACATGGCGGAACAGGGCTGCCGCAGAAAAGTTATCAGTCGGCTGCTGCTGGTATAAGTCTGTGATCAGTCTCCCGGCTTCTTCCCGTGTGTCAGCATCCGGCATTCCGGAGAAGATACCATGCCTGACGCGTTGCAGCAGAACGGCGGTGGCATCTTCAGCCGTAGCGCGAGTCCAGTTCGGATCCGGTTGACGGGGATCCCAGAGTTCACCGAAAAAGTGCAGTTCGTTCAGTGCAAGAATCGCAGGGTGTTGCCCCATAATTCGATTGAGCATGGTGGTTCCGCTGCGTGAGGCACCGACAACAAATAGCAATTGGCATTCCGCGTCTCTCATTGCCTATCCATGCTTGTCTGGGTTCTGTTCGAGCCAGGTAGGGAGATTTGTGTATCCCCGATCAGTGAGAATCCTGTTGAGCTGTCGATTGGACTCCATGAAGAGAGCCTTCGCGCGGGCTTTCTGTTCATCGCTTATGATCTCGCGCCGCTGCGCGGTATTCATTGACTGATACCATCGCCGTAGCATCCGCTTTACTCCAGGGCTGCCGCGGAAGAATTGCTCACCTTTATCGTTTACCCAGAGTGCGATTCGCTGTAGCGTCCGGTTGCGAAACTGCACCGTCTTGTTCTCCACGCCGAGACTGATGTCGTTATATACTGATTCGTCGATCTTCAGCCACCGGCAGATCTCTTGCATGAGTTTTGGTGCATCTGTGCGGAGATCGTCGAAAAAAACCACCTTCAGACGTTCTCCAAACACTTCAAACCAGGGTTCGATGTAGTCGGCATAATGTCCTCCCTCGATGCCGAACCATATATTGTTCTCCCGCAGGGAGAGTTCTTCTTCGGTCATGCTGCGGCAGTGCTCCAGGTAGGACTCCAGCGAAAGATCGGCAGACAGTTCGAGCATTGTCTTCTTGAAGCGGTAGAAGGAGAGCAGACGACCGACAGGTTCACGAAGCATCAGGATTATGTGCGTATCGCCGAGGGTCTTTTTGATCGCCTGCGCTACGGGTTTGCCACCGTAGAAATAACCCGGTGTCGACTCCATGATGTAGCGTTCACCCAAGGTGTCACTGAACTGCGCCTCGTACTCCTCAAGTGGTGCCATCGGTTCAGCATAGCGCAGAGGCAGGAAGTAACAAGTCTCCTTGATCCTCGACGCACCTATCTCCGGGTGGAGAGCAAGATAGGAGAAGAGCGAGGTGGTCCCCGCCTTGTTTACGCCTGTAATGATCAGATTGGGCAATGCCATGTTTTTATCCCCGATATCCTGAAGGACCAGTGCCGCTACAGGACCTTTCCGTAGACCGCTTCGATCTGTGCTAGATGACGCTGTGGTGAGAACTGTTCAATAACTTTTTTCCTGCCTTTGCGACCCATTTCGATCGCTTCGGACGGATGCTCTGACATCCATTTCATCCACACTGCCAGTGCCTGGTGGTCGCCTGCTTCGATGAGAAAACCGTCTTCACCCTCTGTCACGACTTCAGGCATACCACCCATGCGACTGGCCACCACGGGCCGTCCGTGGGCGAAGGACTCGATCAATGCCAGGCCGAAGGTTTCGTAGCATTCTGACACGGTAATGGTACAGATGCTGCCGCGGATCAGTTCGCTGAGTTCTTCTCCCTGTTTGAAACCGACATAATGTACATGTTCCATTCCCGGCTTGGACAGGTGCTGCCTGAGCGCCTCTTGTTCGCTGCCGTCGCCTGCAATGTACAGCGGTACTTTTGGTAACTGTTCTGCCGCACGGAGCAGTGTCCAAAGACCTTTGCTCTTCTCCAGGCGCCCAAAGTAGAGAAAATAACAGCCCTGTTCAAAGCTGGGTTGAAGCAAACCTGCATCGATGAAATTGTGTACGGTGGAGATTCTGTCGGCCGGTGCGCCGAGATCGATCAACTTTTTGCGCTGAAAATCACTCACAGTGATGAAGTGGTCTATCTTATCTCTGGCGCCAAACCAATGGGAGACGTACGACTCCGCCGCGCTCAGACAGGAGCGGGCCAGCGAACCCCGGTTGCAGCGGTTTTGCACTGCTCGCCAGAAATGCCGGCCGGCACAGGCTTCGCAGGGGCCGTCAGCCGTCACCAGTCCGTAAGTCGGACACACCAGCTTGAACTCGTGCAGCGTCTGCACGATTGGGATACCCCGTCTCTTCAGTGGTGCAAGAATGGAGGCGGTAAGCTGTCCGTAATAGATATGAAGATGGGCAAGGTCGATTCGGTTTTCCTGTAGCAGTCTGGTGATGGCTCTGGCCGCAGGTCTTGAGTAGATGTATCGCAGAAGATCCGCCGCTGAAGGATCGTCGAAATTGACGCCTTGGGGAAAATATCGGCTCCAGGTGCTTGCCTGGTTGTTCGGATGCTGCGCCGAAAACGGGATAATCTCATAACCATTATCAGAGAGTAGCTTGTTTAGTTCGAACCGGTACTTGTCCGAACCGCCACGGATAAAATTGATTTGCGAGATGCTCAGAATGCTACTCATGATGTTTGATGGGGGGCTTGGCGATATCTTTGTTCCACCCATAACCGGAAGCCGACAGCAACCCGACGAGAAACCAGAAATAAAACGCATACGCACGGATGACGAGCGTCCGTTCGACAAATGTGTAGATGAAAGTGACAACAATAAGAATCAGCACGGTGACGGCAAGCTTTCGCACGACCGGTGTTACGGGCAGCTGCGACCTGCGAATACGGTTTGCATCGCGTCCCAGTCGCCAGAGCAGGAACATCCAGATGCTGAATCCCAGGATTCCGAAATAAACCAGCAGCGCCATCCAGTAGACATCTCTGTAGGAGTTGTAGGTGAGCAGTTGACTGAGTCCGGAACGGTCTGCAACAAACAACTGGATGGCGTGGCCGGGATCAGGCCCGAACCCCAGCAGGTTGAATGATCCGAATATACTAACGGCCGCTTCTCTGAAGAACCAGAGCCGGGAAGCGGTTGCAGACCTGGCCCAATACTCTTCAGACATGAGGTGGCGCATCAGTTCAAACACCGCAACCTGGTGTTCCCGTGCTTCGCGCCCGGAGACGATGTTTCCACTTTCCATCGCACTGTCCACGGCGATCATCAGGGCGCCCCCAATCATCAGCAACAACATGCCCGGTACTATCCGGCGCCTGTCGCCGGAGAGCAGCAGTGCCAGTATGGGGATGAAGGCCCCCAGCATTATCGCTGCCCGTTTGTAGGTGGTGAGTATGCCCAGAAGCAGCAAAGCTATCGCCACGACGAGAAAAAGCGTCTCCCGCAGCGGGCGTGACCTCTCCATGAAAAAATCGCTGGCGGCAACCGACAGGGAAACGAGCAGAAACATCGCCAGGATACCCGGTTGCCCCAGGGTGCCGATACCGGCACCGATCCGGTCCGTTGTCGGATCTCTGGTGAGCAGGGTCTTGCCGGCGATTTCGGTATCCATCAGACGTAGATAGAAGAACTGCTTGATACCCTCGCCACCGAGGAACTGTACGATTGCGATGGTGGCCTGAATAAGACCCAGAACGATGATCAGCCGAAAGACGATTCTGATCTGCTCCGGTTTATATCTCAGGTTAGCCAGGATATAAAAGAGCACCACATAGCGAAGTAGTGAGCGAAGGTTGGTAACGGCCGGCATGGGGTCAGACCCGTTTTTTACCAACGATACAAATGCAACCGCCACGAACAGCAACAGTGGGAGATCGACCAGGGTGCGCCTGAAGGGTCGTCCGTCTCCAAGGCGAGTGGTCAGCAGCAGAACGAACAGCAGATAGATCGAGACTTCCACCGCCACGAACAGAATGGAGTGCAGGGACTCAGCGCCCGGCAGGTAACGCATCATCAACGATTCGAAGGGCAGATAGGCGCCGAGAATCAGTGCTGCGTTGAATATCAGGCGGTCCACTCGACGATCTAATTCCCAGTCAGTTTGTCAGCGTATCATCAAAGATAGCTGAACAGAATGAATTGCCCGGTAACAGGAGCCTGTCCCGGCTCCCTGCCTGGCGCGAGATTTCCACCTCTGGCGGAGCGGTAGAGGGGGACGTCTTGCTCCCTCCGTTGGTAGCGGCGAGATCCCTGTTGGCAACACAATCCAACTGCCATCGTCCTGCAAGCCTTGTTCCGTTGATCTGTATCTTCAGGACCTGCCCGGTGTTGCCACGGTTGAGCAGCAGGAAATACCATCGCGATCCCGCACCACCCAGGACCGAAGTATTGACCGCAGAAAATCCTGCCGGGAATTCCTGGCTTCCCTTGATTTTAGGATTGTTGCCGATAGTAAAATCGTAGCGGCTTTCTGCTTTGGCAAGGACTTCACCGATTAGCTGAAATGGAAAGTATGCTGCCCGCTTTACTATTGCACCTTTTGGCGCCATATCCACCTTCTTCGCTTTGGAAAAGAGTGAAGGCCACTTGCCTCTGGCCGCAATCTGATGATAGTCGGCGAGTGTAATGGTGTCGCTGTTGAGGATGCGGATAAAATGATCACCTATGAACATGGCATGCAGCTGTGTATTGTTTATGGTGCGATTGCCGAAGCCGCGGATGTTCCATTCCGTCAGCCACAGTGGCATGTCGCCGTATAGATCCCGATAGTATTTCATCGCCGGATCCCACTGCTGTTCGAGCCTGGAGAAGAGATCGCGGTAGAGGGTGTCAAGGTCGTCCGTATCCGGCATCCGCCAATAGGCGTGCACGGCTATGGCATCAGCGAAGTCGGCCTGCGTCATGGCCTGGTCCCATCGTTGGCGATAATCCCCTTTGGATCCCGAATCGGCAAAGAAGCCGGTCCCTGATGCCGGGACGGCCAGCTGGATCTCCGGATCCTCCCTGCGCATGGCATCGGCATGTCTGCGTGCGATTTGCAGATATTTTCCGGGGCCGCCGATCAGGTCACGGTATATACGGATATAGAACTCGTTGCCCAGTTCCCAGCGTTTGATTTTGTATCCCTTCCGTTTGGCGTAGCGTACCCAGGCTGCACTCTCTTCCGGTGTGCCGGTAGACAGGTTCACCACCACCAGCGGCTCAATGCCAAAGCGTTCACAAAGCCTCATGAAGTCGTCGAACGAGAGGCGCCCTTTGCGCAAATTCTGCAGCGACTGGTATCTGTCGAGATTCTCCCGATTGAGACTTGCCGCGCGCGTAATATCCATCTCTTCAAGACGGAATCCCTCTTCTGCCCAGTGGTAGAAATTAGCTACGGTGCCTCCAGGAAATCTCAACATTACCGGTTGTAGCGGTCCGATATGCCTGATGAATTCGTCATCGAGAAACCCGAAATGGCCTGGGGCAAGATTGGTGTTAAATCCGTAGACATCGCGATTTAATGGCACTTGTGTTCGGCTGTCCACATCGATGATGATCTCAGCCTGCGCTTTGGCGAATGATCCCAACAACAGTGCGGAAGCCAGCACAGCAGATCCCACTGACTTTACCCTTGTCCTGAATCCTGTGCCTTTTTGGTCCAAAATCAATTCATCACGGTGTTCAGGCGCTTGTTTTGGTTTCTATTCACGACTGCCCGCAGTGTTCATGCCAGGGGTATCCACTATCACCGAATACCAGAAAATAGGGATTCAACATCGACTCCTTTTTACCGTAGCGCAACATGTTGCCTGCGGTGTCAGTCACTCTTCCTCCTGCCGCTTCGACTACCGCCTGGGAAGCAGCCGTATCCCATTCAGAGGTGGGACCCAATCTGGGGTAGATGTCCGCCTCACCAGAAGCGACCAGGCAGAGCTTCAGGGAACTGCCCATGCTGATCAGTTCGTGGGGGCCGAGTTCGTTGAGAAAGTGCTTTAAGCTCTCTCCAGCGTGGGAACGGCTGCCCACTACCCGCACGGGATTCTGTCGGGTCCGGGTGGCGGAAATCGCATGAGCCTCCCCCGAACCATTGCGCCGGAATGCGCCTGTTTCCAGGCTGCCGTAAAACAGCAGATCCAGCGCCGGTGCATAGACCACACCCAACACAGGCTGGCTGTTCTCGATGAGTGCGATGTTAACCGTGAACTCACCATTTCTCTTGATGAACTCCTTGGTGCCGTCCAATGGGTCTATCAGCCAGAAGCGCGTCCAGGAACCGCGCACCTCGAAGGGGATGCTATCTGACTCCTCTGACAACACCGGAATATCCGGGTCAAGCCTGTGCAACGATTCTACGATGATGTTATGCGATGCAAGATCTGCTTCGGTGAGCGGGGAGTTGTCCGACTTCGTCTGTACGTTGATCTCTTTGGCGTAGACATCCATGATGGCCCGGCCCGCTTCGATCGCTATTGGAATGATTTCATTCAGATACATGTTACAAACCTTTATTGTTGGATAAATGCCAATGTTGGATGAGTGTGCGACTATCCTCCTGTCCGATTGGCAATGGGCAATACACGCCCTGTTTATTGTTGATCATTGGCCTGCAATTACCAGTCAAAAGAGCGACCGGTCAACTCCTCCAGGCGTCTGTTGTGCGGGTTGAAGTATGTTTCGAGTCTGCGTCTTGTTGTCGCTTTCATGGCTGGGGTCTGCAGCGGTTTCTCGTTCCAGGCCACAAGACGCTGTTTCAGTCTGTCGGATACCCTGCGAGGCAGCAGACGACGGATGACTTTTTTAATCTTTCCGCGATATGAGAGCACTTTGGCCAGTTGCGGTGACCTGGACTGGGCTGCCTTGTTGAAGCGTACTGCGACATCAGGTTCAAACGTTTCATCCACGCCGATCACTGAAAACAGCGCACGACAGATGCTCAGTGGATCTTCCTTTAATTCGTCAAAGGTAAATACATGTACCTGCCGAGGGTTGAAAATCTCCTGTAACGCCGCTATCTGATCAGCGTAGATCCCTTTCCGGAGGTAGGTTGTGCCGTCATCGCCCTCGCTGGCTTCAGCATAATCCGTCGACAGTTCCCGCTCGATGGCTGTCTCAAAATCTGCCGCATCCTCCCAGCCTCGGCGTTTGGCATGCCAAAAGGCGGAATAGGCCCTGTCGATTGAGTTGCGCAACACCAACACCACATGTATGTCGGGATTGTGTGCATGAAGGCGCTGCACGGCGGTGGGGTTTCCGCTGACCGCGACGCTCTTGGCAATAATCCTGATCCCGGTTTCTGTACAGGAGGAAAAATAGCGGGCATGGGCAGCCGGATATCCCTCCTCGAACTCCTCGTCGTTGACGAAGTAGTTCATTTCCCGTTTGTCATGGGTGCAGATCCGGGGGTGACTTCCGACATATCGAACAAGCGATGTGGTACCCGACTTCTCGGCTCCGATTATCATTACATCGATCGGTTTCACAGTGTGTGCGTTCACTTGTTGGAATCCATTACACTTGTGAATCCCGTTTACCCATTCGTGCTGTAAAGGGCAGGGTGACAATACCCAGGTTTCTCCATACCAAGATTGCGGCAACGAGATTCTGGCTTGCCATGGTGACGGACGTTGCCACCGCCGCCCCCATAATCCCGTATCGCGGCACCAGTATCAGGTTCAATACCAGATTGATCGCTACGCAGAAAATAATATTATTTCTCATCAGCTTTTCGTGGCCGGTCATCATCAGAAGATAGGCGACGGAACCTGTGGCCACGTTAACGAACTGGCCAAGGGCAAGGATGGAGAGAATTGTGCCGCCCTCTGCGAACTCGGTGCCGAACAACCGCAGTACCCAGTCAGGAAATAGCAGAAACACCGCCAGAACCGGCAGTGCGAGTAGTGTCATGAGCCGCGCTGCGCCCACTGCTGTGGCCTCCAGTGCCTGCATGTCGCCACGTTGATGCAGCTCCGCGAATTTTGGTGCGGAGATACTGTTTACCGCAATCAGGATGAAGCTTGTCAGCAGAGCCGTGCGCTGGGCAATGTTGAAAATGCCGACATCGCTCGTTGTCCCCCATAATCCGAGAAAAAAAGTCGATGACCATTTGATCGCCAGGGTCAGCAGGGCAATCACCAGCAATGGTCGGGCGCTGCTGAGCAGGGCAGGGGGGAGTGACTGTCCGCCTGAGACAGGGGATTCCTGCAAAGCACCCTTCCAGAATAATATGGCGATGGCGGTGGTGAGGAGTGCAGCTCCCACATAGGCCCAGACGGCTCCCACTACGCCGAAAGCCGGGGTCAGGATCAGGACTCCGGGGATGGCGAGCGCCGGTAGCCAGACGCTCTGCACAGACACTGCCGCTTTGATCCGTTTGAGTCCCTTCAGTGAATGGGCATAGAGGTTGAACATAGCCAGGGGGATGATGCCGAGAGACATCCATAACAGAGGCTCTGCCAGTTGTGGTTTGCCGAAAAGATCCGACGCAATGGTGTCGGAGAGGAGGGCTGTCAACAGGGCTACCGGCAGCGCAGCAGTCAGGAGGATGCGCAGACAGCGGCGGTGCAGCACCGATATCATCGACCAGTCGCCCCTTGCTGCCTGTCGGGCAACCTCCCGCATGGCCAGAATGTCGGTGCCGAACTTACCCAGGGTACTGCCGAAGGTGATGAGAGCCAAGGCGAGAAAATAGATACCCACGCCCTCGCTGCCGAGTTGACGTGCAAGCAGAATATTCAGTACGAAGGCCAGCCCTGCGGCTATGACCTTTAATACGAAGGCGGTCGTCGCGCCTCGGATGATCTCCATCAGGTGTTCATTGAGATGATGGAAATTCATGTGCAAATTACCCATCATCCCCGGGGATGGTGTTTGCCACGCTGATCGTTGTTTGTCCCGTTGACGACAATTCCGCGCAGCTCAACCCCGCCCTGCCACAGGCGTTTGACCGAGTGCTCCAGTTCCGACAGGTTATGTTCGCCGGCCTTCACCACCAGCAGGGCAGCGCCGGCGTGTTGGCCCAATATCACCGCGTCGGCAACTTCAAGCAGAGGCGGGGAATCCAGGATCACGCGGTCGTAATGGGTCTGCATTGTATCCAACACTTTCGCAAAGCGCTTCTTCATCAGAAGCTCCGACGGGTTTTCAACTGATCTGCCAGCGGGCAGGAGATGCAGGTGATCGATACTGGTTTTCTGCAATGCTTCGTTCAGTGTCAGGTTCCCGAGCAGGATTTCTGTCAAACCC
This sequence comes from Sedimenticolaceae bacterium, assembly GCA_963691905.1. Taxonomy (GTDB): domain Bacteria; phylum Pseudomonadota; class Gammaproteobacteria; order Chromatiales; family Chromatiaceae; genus QGON01. The sequence goes on along the minus strand of OY829894.1, from coordinate 1,664,500 downwards.
GGGTCTCTCTTTTTTCCGAAGTGGTGGTTGAGCCTTCCATTACGCAAATCCGCATCGATGATGCAGACGCGATCTCCCCCACTGGCCAGTACTACGCCCAGGTTCGCCGCCACAAAACTTGTGCCGACGTCGCTCTTGGGTCCCGTCACCAGGAGCAGCTGGTTTGGTACCTCTGTGAGTACATGGTTCAGGGTCGAACGCAGGATTCGCAATCCCTCCACTGTTGGGTCGTCAGGCTGCATTGCTGCCAGGAGTGACGCCTCTTCACTGTCTTTCTTTTGCGGTCTCTTCAGACGTTTTTGTGCTTTGCTGTTGGGCAGTGTCACAAATACCGGAATGCCGAGCCTGGCTTCGATCTGGTTCGGATCGTACACGCTCAGTTCCAGTGCCCGGCGAATGAAGGCGCTCAGTATCGCGATGAATAACCCGCTCAGCAGGGCAATGAGAAGAATCTGGGCTTTGCGGGGTTTGACCGCTTCGCCCGACGTCAATGCCGGGTCGATGATCTGTATGTTGCTGACACTGCTTTCCTTGGCTACGCGTAGCTCCTGGGCGCTTTTGAGCAGCTCGGTGTAGAGTTTTGTCGTAACCTCCACGTCGCGGGACAGACGCAACATCTGCTGCTGTGTTTCTGGCAGATCCTTGATTTTTGCAATCAGGCTGCGTTTCTCCTTGCGCAGGCGCGCCAGTTGGGCGTCCAGCGCCACGATACTGGGATGAGCCTCAGTGAATTTTTGTCGCAGCTCGTCCCGGTTCTGACGCAGTTCAGTGGTCTGTGCGTCAACCGCTACGGAGCTTTTCAGGACGGACTGTGTCTCCAACGGCAGATCCACCGAACCCTGTTTCAGGCGGAAGTCATTGAGAGAAGACTCTGCCCTTTCCATTGCGGCCCGCAGCTCGGGAAGCTGGTCATGCAGGAAATCGAGGGTCCTTTCCGCTTCCACGGAAAGAAATCTCGACTTCTGTTCCACGAATATACGGATGATCTCATTCAGTATCTTTGCGGTTTCCTGCCGATTCGAGCCCAATAGAGTCAACCGAATCAATTCCGATTGACGGCTTGTTTCCTTCGCGGAGAAACGATCCTTCAGCGCCTTGATTGCCGTCAGCCGTGCCTGTCGAACCAGGTTGAACCGGCTTCCCGGATGCGCCTGTAGCCCGCTGACCCTGAGCCGTAGTTCGGCTGTCCCGGGGAGTGGCTGCGGGCTCTCGCCCACCTTTCCCGCAAGCAGCAGTTCACCGTCCGGGTCGAACAGTCGATAACGCTGGGAATCCAGCACTACCAGGGTCAGGGTGACATCGAGCAGGTTCGCTGGCACATTAAGTTCTGCGACTTCGATCCATTCACCACCCCAGGAGTAGCCCTCGAGGCCGAACAGCGGTTTGGCCAGATCCCCTTCCCCCCCCTGGAAACGGCGGGCCAGAAACTCGCCAAACAGTGGAAAATAGAGGGGAGTCGCTTTTACGTCGAGACGCAGATGGTCAACTGCTCTGCCGAGGACTCGCCGGGAGTTGAGAAATTCTATCTCAGCGTTGACCGGGGTCTGGTCTGCAAACAGGGAGTTGACTTGATCCAGAGCGGATAGGGTGCTCGCCTCTTCCTCTGCCTTGACCAATGCGTCGGCCTCGAACACTGGAGATGACAAAAGAGCCACGGCAGACCCAATTAGAAGCGAGATTGCAACAATCGCAGTTATCATCCCGCGCGCGCCGATCAGGATGCCGAGGTAATCGTGCAGGCTCAATTCCTGTTCTGTGGGGGGGTAGGGCAGGGTGTGACGCGTCCCTGGCTGCGGTGGCCACGGATCTCTACTCAAGGTCTACCGCTCCAGGATTCGTTCAATTGCCATTACCCTGGAACAGAGGGAAAGCTGTCCGGCTGGCCATCTCCAGAATCTTTATCGTAGGCAGGATCTGGGACATTACGCGATTCCAGCGCACCACTTCGGCAGTGTCCACATAGACAACATCGTGTGGAAATAACGGAAACCTGTCCGCCAGGATGAGCGCGTCAGGCGAACTCGCGTTGAGATGAAATACCTTCGGAGTATCACTGCCGCGAATGACATAGACCCGCGCGGGATTTGAAGAGTTCTGATCGACGCCGCCGGCATCGGCAAGTGCCTCGGCCAGTGTCTTGCGGCCCTTGTTCATCAGATAGGAGGATGGATTGCGTACTTCACCGAGAACAAAGATCTTGTTGTTGATCCTATCGGGGACGTAGAGCACATTGCCGTGCTGCAGAAGAAGATTGCGCGATGCATCTCCATTCTCGTACAGGGCCAGCATGTCGACACGGTAGGTCTCGCCCTGGCGCGTCAACGTCAGTTGGCGACGGTCGGAATCCAACGTAAAACCACCTGCCCGGTTGATCGCTTCCAGTGCGGTCATCGGCACATCGGTCACCGGGTAGATACCTGGATTGTTGACCTCGCCGACCACGTAGACGCGCTGGCTCCGGTAGTCCGCAACCCTCACGTCGAGTTGAATATTCTCTATGAAGTGGGATAGTTTCCTGGTCAGCGCATCCCGGATCTCTTCGACGGTCAGGCCGTTGACGTCGATTTTTCCTGCGTAGGGATAAAAGATCATCCCGTCCGGTCCGACTAATGTGCCGGCTGTCTTCGCGTCGCGAAACTGTCCGGCGGGAATGGTTAGCTCCGGGTGGTCCCACACAATGATACTGAGAACGTCGCCAGGACCGATGTGGTACTGATATTCCGGTTGTTCGGGTGATGCTGAACCAGTCAGCTGCGGATAGAGAAGCGCTTCCTGATTGACTATCAGTTCGCCGGTGATTTCATGTATGTTCAGTTTTTCCTGGGTGTATTCTCCATCAGAGGAACGAACGGGCACACTGACAGTGCTTCCCCCCGCCAAATCCTGCATATGCATGCCTGGCGCTATCGCGCATCCGCCAAGGTACAGGATGACCGCCATTAATCCGACTGTCTGAATGTTTCGCATTTCAGTGATCCACATGCCCACAAGTTATTATTGGTGTCCTGCTGGGATCCGGCCAGTCGTCTCAATCACCTTTGGCCGAAGTTACGGCCAGCGTAACAAATCTATATTACAACTACTATTATCGATCAGGATTTTAGGTCTTGGAATTTCCAAACTCGATTGTATCTATTTCAGCGTATGGTTGACACTGAGGTAACGTGTAGGATGTGGTGAGTATAACGAACCGCATCAATCGCAACAGATGCGTATCGCTACGCTCAGCACATCCTCCGTTCCCGTGTTTTCGCGCAGGTATTGAGGAAGGCATTCAGGGAGTCAAATCTGCCTTTTTATCTTCATTTGATATCCAGCAGGATAGACAAATTTGACTCCAATTACAGTCTATTACTCTTCATTCTCCTGTAAAGGTTTCGCCCACTGAACCCTGGATGGGACTGAAGACGATTGGGATGCCGGACCGTATGCCCAGGATCGAAGCAGACTCTCGTAGGCGCCGAGGACAGCAGGCCACGTGAATGCCTCCTGATGGCGAAGACGGCTCGATGTTGCCATCTCTTTCAGTTTCGCCTGGTCGCCGACCAGGTCTGCAATTTGGTCCCGGCATTCTGCTTCGTCACGGAAATAGGTGGCTCCGTCCCCTGCCACCCAGCGATTGAACTGGTTGTCATGGGCCAGTACCGGGGATTTCGCCCCCAACGCCTCTACCAGGGAAGGATTGGTTCCGCCCACCGTATGGCCATGGATATAGAACCCGCAGTAGAAGCGCAGTGCGTTAATCACTTCCGGCTCGTAGACGGCACCTGGAAAGATAACCTGGTCGCTGGCCGCATCCAGGACGGCTTTGTGGTAGGGAATGCCGTCTGGATAATAGTTTCCAAGTACTACCAGTTTCATGCCGGACGCTGATGCGGAAAAGGCGCGTACCGTTTCCAGGATCGAATTTTCCGGTTCCGGCCGGGCGACCAGAAGCGCATATTTTCCCGGCTCGACCCCAAATCGGTCCAGCATTTCCCTGGAGGCTTCTTTGAGCGCGTCGCTGCCGTAGAGGAGTACCGAGATCTTCTCACTGGAGACCCGGGTTTCGAGGTGGCGTTTGATACCAGGATGATCCGCGATCAGGTGATTGCCCAGGTAGCAGCCACACACCTCATTCATCATCAGCCAAATCTTTTCAGGCAGCGACCATTTCGGGCGCTTCCATTCGATTCCGTCCATATTGAACAGATTCGTTCTCCCCCTCAGACGGTAGAGGAGAGAAAATACAGCTGTGTTGTAACCCAGAGTCAGTTTGAGAGAATCCTCGCCGGTAGCATGCAGTGTTGATTTCCAATCGAACAATATTGTGCCGATCGCACCATTCAACTTGACGGGGATATTCACCCGTCTAACGCCTCTCCATGTATCTTCATAAGTCTGGCCGGCACCATCCAACTGGCAATAGACCGTTACTTCCCACCCACGCTCCGTGAGATAGAGTGCGAGCCTCTCGGCAAAGGTTTCGAAGCCGCCGTGTTTGGCTGGAATGCCGCGTGTGCCCAATATGGATAATTTCATCTTTTCAGGTGATCGCATAGTGATCTTGGCCTTGGCAGTTGGTGTTGCAGGCGACAATCCAAGAAGGTCCAGTGCTTGGAACACTCTAACCGATCACACTTTGGTGTCTTCATGGCAGAGCATATTGAGCTTCGACTGATGGGGGCAGATCAATTCCAGTCTCCTGATCCCATTAGCTTTCTCCAACTTGCCTGAACATTGGAGCCATCGTTAAACACAAATTTTCAGCAAGTGATAACGCTTAATTGAAAGGCTACGTAATAAAACGCTTTTGACCTATATACCAACCAATGTAGATGTTTCGGCTACAACACTACCGCCGGGGTGAGGGTTGTACGGTATATGCAAGTGGGGTGGAAACAGTAGGATTAATAGTGTGAACGTTGCAATATTCTGGTTTACGGCAGATCCCGTAAAGGGCTGAGGATGGCTGACCAGTAAATGTCAGCTGATGTTGCTGGGCAAGGTAGCGGTTAACAGGCTCTGGTACCTGTCCGAAAAGTCATACCTAACCACGAAGAACACGAAGGTAAGAGATTGATTAACCATGAATTCTCTTCGTGTTCTTCGTGGTAAAAACAGCGTTTCCGGGCGGTCACTGGTTAGTGATAATTTACTGAGCATGAAGACTCAGAATGCGCTGGAAGCGGTTCTCGTCGTTCTGGACCAGCAATGTAACCGGTCAAACCCTGTCAGGCAAACAGATGCTTGACGGCGTCGCGCTCCTTCTGGAGCTCGGCCAGTGACCGATCCATCATCTGGCGGGAGTAGGGGTCGATATCAAGCCCTTTAACCACCTCCCATTTGCCTTGGTCACAAGTACAGGGCATACCGTAAAACAGGCCTTCCGGGATGCCGTAAGAACCATCAGAGGCGACTCCCATGGAGACCCAGCGCCCAGAAGAACCCAGCGTCCAGTCGCGATTGTGGGCGATGATGGCGTTAGCGGCCGATGCGGCGGAGGAGAGGCCACGTGCCTTGATGACGGCGGCTCCCCGCTTGCCGACATTGGGAATAAACTCGTCTCTGTACCATGTCTCGTCGATTCGCGTGGATGCTTTCTGACCCGCGATGGTAGCGAAGCGGATGTCGGGATACATGGCTGGAGAGTGGTTGCCCCAGAGTGCCATCCGCTCGACGGAGTCCACCGGCTCGCCGGCCTTGCTGGCGAGCATGGAGATAGCCCGATGGAGATCCAGGCGCATCATCGAACTGAAGTTTTCCCGTGCCAGGCTCTTCGCCGAGTTCATGGTGATCAGTCCGTTGGTGTTGGCGGGATTGCCGACGATGGTCACGCGGATGTTGCGCGACGCCACCTCATCCAATGCTCTGCCCTGCTCCATAAAGATCGTGGCGTTTTTCAGCAACAGATCCTTGCGTTCCATACCAGGACCACGTGGCATGGCGCCAACCAACAAGGCATAGTCAGCGTCCTTGAAGGCTGTTTTGGGATCATCAGTACCGATCATGCCTGCCAGCAAGGGGGAAGCGCAGTCTTCCAGTTCCATCATGACGCCTTTGAGCGCCTGTTGTGCGCGTTCGTGCGGCACTTCCAGTAAATGCAGGATGACAGGCTGGTCCTTGCCCAGCATCTCGCCGGCGGCAATACGGAACAGCAGTGCGTAACCAATCTGGCCTGCGGCGCCGGTAACGGCAACTCGAACGGGGGCTTTGGCCATAAGGTGCTCCTTCAATCAGTGCAGAGTGGATTATTGAAACGGCTCAATTTCTGAAACAGCCGCCTGTTCGGCGCATTGATGCGCCGTGGCGTCCCTTTATACCCACAGGGCATAAGTTTCGTTTGAGCAGGCAAGCTGCTCAACTCAGCTTTATAAAGCCCTCTCCCTGAGAATTTTGAGGAGAGGGCTAAAGAGATATCCATAGGCTTAGGAGGCTGTCGGGTTTCCGACAACCTTCTAGATATTACCCAGGATGGCGTCGACACTTGCCTTGGCGTCACCATAGAGCATACGGGTGTTGTCCCTGAAGAACAGCGGGTTGTCCACGCCGGCATAACCGACGCCCCTGCCGCGCTTCATCACCACCACGGAACTCGCGTTCCAGACTTCCAGTACCGGCATGCCGGCGATGGGGCTGTTGGGATCGTCCAGGGCACTGGGGTTGACGATATCATTGGCGCCGATTACCAGCACCACATCTACCTTGGGAAGATCCTCGTTGATTTCATCCATCTCCAGCACGATGTCGTAGGGTACCTTGGCCTCGGCCAGCAACACGTTCATGTGGCCCGGCATGCGGCCCGCAACCGGATGGATGGCGAAGCGCACGTTGATATCCTTGGCGCGCAGTTTGCGCGTGATATCGTTGATGGTGTGCTGGGCTTGAGCCACAGCCATGCCGTAGCCGGGTACTATGACCACCTCCTTGGCATTGTTCAGTATCTCGGCCGTTTCATCGGCGGAGGTCTCGGGGGAGTACTCCTGTTGCTCGCCGTCTCCCGACGGAGCCACCGTGCCACCCGCTGTACCGAAACCACCGGCGATTACCGCCAGGAACTTGCGGTTCATGGCGCGACACATGATGTAGGAGAGGATGGCGCCGCTGGAGCCTACCAAAGCGCCGGTAACGATCAGCAGGTCATTGTTCAGCATGAAGCCGGTGGCCGCCGCCGCCCAACCCGAGTAGCTGTTGAGCATGGAGACCACGACCGGCATGTCGGCGCCGCCGATGGCCATCACCATATGCACACCGAAGACAAAGGCGATAAGGGTCATGATGACCAGTGCGGTAATGGCCATGCTGCTGTGCTCGCCGCCGACGAAGAGGGTCGCGAGAAAGATGGTGGCAATGCCCAACCCAAGATTGAGCCAGTGACGCGCCGGCAGCATCAGAGGTTTGCTGGTGATAATTCCCTTGAGCTTGCCAAAGGCGACTACGGAGCCGGTGAAGGTGATCGCACCGATCAGAACGCCGATGTAGATCTCGATTTCGTGGATGATCGATGCCGCGCCGGTGAGGGCGTGGACCGGATCCTCTGCCGGACCGAAATAGCCGGCAAAACCGACCAGCACTGCCGCCATACCGACGAAGCTGTGGAGCATGGCCACCAGTTCCGGCATCTCGGTCATCTGCACCTTGATGGCGAGGAAGAGACCGATGCTGGCGCCGATGATCATGGCCGCTGCCAGCCAGGTGTAACCGTCGCCGTGGACCTGATCACCCATAAAGATGGTAGCGATCAGGGCCAGAGCCATGCCGGTGATGCCGTAGGCGTTGCCACGCCGGGCTGTTTCCGGGTTACTCAAGCCACCCAGAGCCAGAATGAAAAGGATGGCGGAAACGACGTAAAAAGCTGTTTGCATACCTGAAGTCATCTATCAAACCTCTACTTCTGGAACATCTTCAACATGCGCTGGGTGACCCAGAAGCCGCCGGCGATGTTGATGGTTGCGATCAGGACGGCGACGAACGCCAGTATTACCACCAGCCCGCTCGAACTGGATATCTGCAGCATGGCGCCAATGACGATGATGCCGCTGATAGCGTTGGTTACGGACATCAGCGGTGTATGCAGGGCGGGGGTGACGTTCCAGATCACCATATAGCCGATGAAGCATGCCAATACGAATACGGTGAGGTGCGACAGGAACTCCGGCGGAGAGACCTGGCCCAGAGCGGCCAGCAATAATACACCGACGGCAAGGCCGACGGCGCCGACCCAGCCACTCTTTTTCACCTCTTCTTCCACCGGCTGCGGCGGGGCTGCAGTTGCCGGTTTGGGGGCAGGGGCAGCTGAGACTTTGATCTGTGGTGGTGGCCAGGTGATCTCGCCATCCTTGATAACCGTGGCGCCGCGGATAACGTCGTCTTCCATATCCACCACGATCTGACCATCCTTCTCAGGGGTCAGATCGGTCAGCAGATGCCGCAGGTTGGTGCCGTAGAGCTGGCTCGATTGCGTCGCCAGGCGGCTGGGCAAATCTGTGTAGCCTATGAGGGTGACACCGTGCTTCACCACCACCTTACCCGGTTCCGTCAGGGCACAGTTGCCGCCCTGCTCGGCGGCCAGATCGACGATAACACTGCCGTCCTTCATCGATTCGACCATGCCGGAAGTGATCAGCTCAGGGGCTGGTTTGCCGGGGATCAGGGCGGTGGTGATGATGATGTCCACATCCATTGCCTGCTCGGCAAACAGCTTCATCTCCGCCTCAATGAACTCCTTGCTCATGGTCTTGGCATAGCCGGTTCCCGGAGATCCGTCCTCCTCCTCCTCGAATTCCAGCATCAGGAACTCGGCGCCCATGCTCTCCACCTGCTCCTTGACCTCAGGGCGGGTGTCGAAGGCGCGTACGATAGCGCCCATGGAGCCAGCCGCGCCGATGGCGGCCAGACCGGCTACGCCGGCACCGATGACCATGACCTTAGCTGGCGGCACCTTGCCTGCAGCGGTCACTTGGCCGGTGAAGAAGCGGCCAAACTGGTTGGCTGCTTCCACCACGGCGCGGTAACCGGCGATGTTGGCCATGGAACTGAGTGCGTCCAGTTTCTGTGCGCGGGAGATGCGGGGAACACTGTCCATGGCCAGCACTGTGGCCTTGCGTGCGGCCAGCTTCTGCATCAGCTCCTCGTTCTGGGCCGGCCAGATGAAGCTGATGAGGGTGCCACCCTCGCGCAACAGCACTGTCTCGTCCCGGCAAGTTGGACAATCGATATCCGGGGCGCGCACTTTGAGTACGATGTCGGACTCGGCCCACAGGGTCTTGGCCTCATCCACGATCTCAACGCCCGCCTCACGGAAGGCATCGTCGCTGAAGTTTGCCTCAGCTCCGGCACCCGCCTGGATGGCCACCGAGAAGCCCAGCTTCTGCAGCCGCTCAGCAGTCTCGGGGGTGGCAGCAACCCGTTGCTCCCCTTCGTGGCACTCTTTCGGGATACCAATCTTCATCGCCATGATTGCTTAGCCTTTATAGGTTGATTTAAACAGGGGCAGTGAGCCGCCGGCCTTCAGGGGTGCGACGTCACCAGGTTCGAAGGCCGGGTTTAGCGGAAGCCGCTCGCCGTTGACCTCCAGAAAGAGATCCCCTTCAAGGTTGGAGACATCAATGGAGACAGTATCACCCTGGTTGATCTTCGCGTAATCCGCCTCATTGGCGAAGGTCAGTGGCACGATACCGAAGTTGACCAGATTGGCCACATGGATGCGGGCAAACTGTGAGACCACCACGGCGCGAATGCCTAGCCAACGGGGGCAGAGCGCCGCATGCTCGCGGGAACTGCCCTGACCGTAGTTCTCGCCACCGACGATGATGCCATGACCACCGGCATCGCGATGTTCGCAGGCGCGGGCGGAGAAGCTCGGGTCCACCGGGTTGAAGGTGGCCTGCATGGCGTACTCCTTGACGTTGGAGCGCAACGGCAGAAAGGTGCCTGCGGGCTGGATGTCATCGGTGCTGATGTTGTCCCCCAGCTTCAGCAGAACCTCGCCTTTCAGGGTGTCGGGCAGCGGGTCGAAATTCGGCAGGGCCATGATGTTGGGGCCGCGGATGACTTCTACTTTCTCCGCCTCTTCCTGGGGCAGGGGCATGATGAAGGATTCCATATCCAGGATCGCCGGTGTTTGTTTGATCTCCACATCCCCTTGAGGGATCGTGATCTCGCCGGTGATGGCGCTGGCTGCCGCCACCAATGGGCTGACCAGATGAACCTCAGCGTCAGCGGTGCCTGATCGCTTGGGGAAGTTGCGGTTGAAGGTGCGCAGGGAGATGCCCTTGCTCACCGGGGAACCGCCCTGACCGATGCAGGCGCCGCAGCCGTTATCCTGGATGCGTACCCCAGAGTGAAGCAGTGAGGTCATGTAACCGGAATCGGCGAGCTGCATGGCCACGGAGCGGGAGCCGGGGTAGAGCAGGGTGTCCACAGAGACGCGCTTGCCCTTCAGCAACTCGGCGAAGGAGGCGATGTTCTCATAGGAGCTGTTGGTGCAGCTGCCTACCGAGACCTGGTTGATCTTGGCGCCGGCGTGGTCTGACACCTTCTGCACGTTGCCGGGAGAGGGGTAGATGGCGATCAGCGGCTCCAGGGCGGAGAGGTCGATATCGATGACGTGCTCGTACTCGGCTCCCTCGTCAGCCGCCAGCGGCTGGTAGTCCTGGCCGCGTCCACGCTCCTCAAGGAACGCCTGGGTGCGTTCGTCGCTGGGGAAGATGGAGGTGGTGGCGCCCATCTCGGCGCCCATATTGGTAATGGTGGCCCGTTCAGTGAGGGAGAGGCTGGCTACACCCGTGCCGGAATATTCGAAGATGGTGCCCTTGCCGCCCTTGACGCCATTAATCTCCAGCATCTTAAGGATGACATCCATGGCCATTACGCCGGGCTGTATTGAACCGGTGAGGTTGACCTTGACCACTTTGGGCATCGGCATGCTGTACTCGCCGGTGGCCATGGCCAAGGCTACGTCGTAACCGCCGGCGCCCATGAAGATGGCGCCGCAGCCACCGGCGTTCACGGTATGACTGTCCGCGCCCACGCCGGTCATGCCGGGTTTGACGAAGTTTTCGATGTTAAGGAAGTGACAGATGCCGGTTCCCGCCGGGGAGTAGACGATGCCCAACTTTTGAGCCACGGTCTTCAGATATTCGTGGTCGTCCGGATTACGAAACCCGACCTGCAACATACTGTGGTCGACGAAGTTGACGGAGAGCGGCTTGACCCGATTGATGCCCATCGCCTCCAGCTGCAGCATGCACATGGTGCCGGTGGCGTCCTGAGTGAAGGCCTCGTCCACCCTGATCTTGATCACAGTACCGGGCGCGGGCAGTTCATTCCTGTCAACTAGGTGGTCGAGCAGGATTTTCTCCGTCAAATTCAAAGGCTTCATTTGGTTCCTCCTTAGGAATTCGTTAATTTATTATCGTCGGTGGTCTGGGCAGGTTCCACCATCAATGCGGCTAAAGTCAGCCTGTTCAGGTATCACCCTTACGGTTTGCGCAGAAATACCATAAAGAAACCGAACGCAGCACGCAAACCTTCCCTTGAAAAAAAATCCCGGCAGCGATGCACGAATGCACTGGACAAGGCTGACAGGGGAAAAAATGGCATGAGCGCACCCGAGAAGGGGCCATCCATGCTCCACTACAGATACCCATACTAGAAATTTGGCAATTATACTGGCATTGCAGTAACAATACCGTAACAAAAAAAAGGAATATGAGCTTGGCAGGCTGCTCTTCTGTGTGACGAGTTACCGTCTGCCCTACGAGCAACTCGACTATGTCCTCTCTTTTGTAATAAACATCCACTATGATACCAGTGTGGAATTTCCGGAACTGATGGAGGAGTTTGACGCGGTGTTCTCCTTCACCGGCCTGACCAAGCCTCACTGGCGGAAGGGAAAAAACACCCGCTGGTGCTATTCGGATATAGGTACTGAAGGACGAAACTACGGCAAGGATCCCAGTGCGGGACAGTGGGTGGCCATGATAGTGACGGCCACTAGGCCGCCTTTGGGATAGACAGGTGTTTTATCGATACCTATATTTAAAGCTGAGCCTACGAGGGTTAAATCATGGCAGAAAAAAGCAGTCAGAAAGAAACGCAAGCCGAAACAATAAAGGGAACGAAAAAAAGAGCAAGAAACATAGAAAAATATATGGATGCGATTTGCAAGCTACCCTTCGTAAGTGAACTGGATGACGGGGAATGTGCTCGTCTGGCGGGAATTGCTACCGTTGTTACCCTGAAAAAAGGCCAAATCCTGATTAAACAGGGAAAAAAAGACGATTCCCTTTACGTGTTAATCAAGGGACGCATGCAGGTAAATAGGGTGACTGGGGGTGGGGGTCATGTCACCTTGGCGTGTATCCGAGAGGGGGAGATGGCCGGCGAAATGGGATTTCTAGACGGCTCGGAACACAGCGCCACACTACAGGCGGACGAAACCACGGATGTCCTCCAAATCAAGAGAAAACACCTTGAAAACCTGTTGGATAAGCACCCGCAAATAGTTTACAAATTGATGCGCGCCATTGCCCGCGAGGTACACGAGATCACGAAGCGCATGAACATGCAGTACGTGGAAATGAGTAATTATATCAACCACCAGCATGGGCGCTACTGAGCATTAAAAAAAATGGCTCTGCATAAGCCTACTGCTCCACAACGCCTTGTTCCGTATGGGTGACTTTTGGTAACCGCAAAGTACGCGAAGCGCGCAAACTAAAGCTGATCGTCACAACGTCGATTGGCGAGTGCCTTTAAAAACAGTGAGTTAGCGTGCTTTGCAGTTAGACAAATCACCCCGTGGAACAGGCTTTTGGTACATAACCAAGTTAAAAAAAGGGCCGCAAAAAGGTGCTGTTCCATCGTAAGCGCCAAATAAACCACACCCTATTCGCCTGACCTCATTTATCGCAGGCTACGCTTTTCTGATAAGCGGAGACCATCGATGGATGATTCACAGCAGATCCCACTGACAGACCTTCAGCGCCACTGGCTTGAGCACCTTCAGGCCTGCGCAGCATCAGGCAAGGTTATTGCCGCCTATGCAGCTGAGCATGGACTGGATGCCAAAGCCATGTACGCAGGCAAGAAGACGTTGGTCAAAAAGGGGGTGTTGCCGATGACTCGCCGACGTCGCTTTGCGCGAGCGCAAGCAGAAGTCGCTGTATCGGACAGCACTTGGCGCATCGGATTGCCCAATGGTGTGGCGGTAACATTTTCCGGCAACGTGGATAGCAAGACATTAAGCACCGTACTGACAACGGCGGCAGCTATTTCATGATGCGGCCATCGAGTGATCTAACGGCGGTTTATCTGTGTCGGGATATCGTTGATTTTCGCAAAGGCATTAACGGACTTGCTGTGCTGGTAGAAGAAGTTCTGCAGCATGATCCCTTCTCTGAACAGCTGTTTGTGTTCTGCAATCGCAAGCGCGACAAGGTGAAGATTTTGTATTGGGAGCGTAACGGCTTTTGCCTGTGGCAGAAACGCCTGGAACGGGCGCGATTCAAATGGCCTCTCAGGGTTGCTGATGAGGTGGTCACACTAAGCGGCCAGCAACTGAACTGGTTACTCGATGGTTATGATGTGATGCGCATGCAACCGCATGATCGTCTGCATTATTCCAGTGTATTATAAGGCGAATTACCTTCGCGTTCGGTATAATGCCATGCATGTTGATTGCACCAGATCAGTTACCCGATGACATTGATGCCCTGAAGTCTCTGGTCGCTGAGCAGGCTGTTCGCAACGAACAGTTAGCATCCAAAGTCATCCTTCTTCAAGAACAACTCAACCTCGCGCTGGCCAAGCGTTACGCCGCCAGCAGCGAGAAGATCTCACCCGATCAAGTCTGTATGTTCAACGAGGCCGAAGCCGACGCTCCTGACATTGAAGAGGTCGATGATGAGGTCATCAGCGTGCCGGCACACACACGCAGGAAGCGTGGCCGTAAGTCGTTGCCGGATACGCTGCCCCGGGTTGACGTGATCCACGAGATCCCCGAATCAGAACGCCATTGCGACCATGATGGGCAGTTACTGGCTGAGATCGGTGAGATCATCTCCGAGCAGCTGGATATTATCCCGGCAAAAATCCAGGTCATCCGGCACATCCGCAAGAAATATGCGTGTTCGTGTGGTCAATGCATCAAGACCGCGCCCTTGCCGGCCCAGCCGATCCCCAAAAGCATGGCCTCTCCGGGGCTGCTGGCCTATGTTGCCGTCTCGAAGTATCAGGATGCCTTACCCCTGTACCGGCAAGAGACCATCTTGCAGCGTATTGGCGTGGATATCCCGCGGGCGACACTGGCCAACTGGATGATCCAGGCGGGCAAGCTGATCCAACCGGTGATCAATCTGTTACGTGATCGTTTGCTGGATTACGATATCCTGCAAATGGATGAGACGACCGTGCAAGTCCTTAATGAACAGGGCAAGACAGCGCAATCGAAGTCGTATCTCTGGTTACAGCGTGGTGGCCCACCGGATCAACCGGTTGTGCTGTATGACTATGATCCGGGTCGCGGTGCCGGGGTACCGAAACGCTTGCTGGCCGGTTTTACGGGTCACCTGCAAACCGATGGCTATGATGGCTATAACGCCGTGGTTGCGGCCAATGGTCTGATCCATGTCGGCTGCCTGGCCCATGCACGACGCAAGTTTAGTGAGGCGGTCAAAGCACAGGGTAAAAACAAGAAAAAGGGCAAAGCGCATCAGGGGCTGATTCTGATCCAGAAGCTGTATCGGGTTGAGAAGCAGGCCAGACGACTGAGCTCAGAAGAACGTTATGCCCGTCGCCAGCAACAGGCGCGTCCGGTGGTGGATGAACTGCGCAGCTGGCTGGATGACAGCTTGCCGCTGGTGCCCCCGACAAGTGCAACCGGCAAGGCGCTGACCTATCTGCATCGCGAGTGGGAGAAACTGATCCGCTATCTGGATGATGGCCGCATCGAGATCGACAACAACGGCGCGGAGAATGCCATCCGCCCATTCGTGGTGGGCCGCAAAAACTGGTTGTTCAGTGCGTCGGTCAAGGGTGTTAAGTCCAGCGCCAATCTGTACTCGTTAATCGAGACTGCCAAGGCCAACGGCCTGGAGCCTTATGCGTATCTACGTTATCTGTTCACGGCCTTGCCGAAGGCGGATACGGTTGAGGTCATTGAGGCGTTGTTGCCGGGTAATGTTGATCCGGATCAGATCAGGAGCTGCTGAGCAAGTACGTGGTTCGTTGAGCGCTTACTTGAATTTACCACGAAAATAATAATTCGTACTTTCGTTATTCTGACTAACATGACCGCATCAGCGCGTGATGGGCTTTAAATTTAGCATGAAAATGATCTTAGAGCTTTCGCTATTCTGCCCAATATGACCGCATCAGCGCATGACTAACTACCAATAACAATCATCCTCAGTAAAGCCGATTCATCAGGATTTATTCGTGCGATGAACTAATTCGTTTTTACAGCTAACGTCTTGCATAACCGGAAGCCGAAAGTGGCGTTTGTTTTGTGTAAAATGGAGCGCAGCGGAATACACAAAACCAACGAGGGATCTCCCCCGATTTTGCACACACTGCCTTGTTATAATAATACATATTAGATTATATGCGCTTCATATTCGTCAGGTGTCACGTAATCTAATGATGAATGCAGTCTTTCTCGATTGTAGAAGCCCATATATTCTATAACTACGGACCTCAACTCCTTATCCGTAAAATACTCATTTCCATGTGTTCGCTCTGCCTTGAACTGACGAAAAAACGACTCCATTTCCGCATTATCATTCATCACACCCTTGCGGTTCATGCTCTGGATGATGCCATGCTTCTTTAGCCAATTTCGATATTTTATCGCAACATACTCAGCACCTCGATCTGAATGAAAAAAAAGGCCAGTATGTACTAATCGTTTCTTGGCTGCATTCTTAAAAGCGGTGAGCGACAAAGCCACATTCCTTTTCTTTGACAATGACCACCCCACAACCCGTCGAGAGTACTTGTCCAGGATTACCGCCAAGTAGCGCCATTGGCCGTTCACACGGAGGTAGGTGACATCGCCCACCCAAACCTGGTTGGGTGCAGATACCTCAACATTCCGTATCTCATTACCTATGCTGGCATAGAACCGATCCAACTTCGCATGGCATCTATAAATACAGGCACAACGAGCTTTTAAACCATTTGCCTGCATAAGGCGCGCAACTCGGTTTCTACCCACCTCAATTCCTTCCCTATTGAGTAATTTGTGGATCTTTGGACTCCCGTAGATCCCGTCAACATCACAAAATAACCGTTCGATGTTGTCACTCAGCTGAATATCTTGTTGGGCCCGTACTGATAGGCCCCGACGCTTCCACGAATAGTATCCAAATCGACTTACGTCATACACACGACACATCAACTTCAGTGGATAGGTCTTTCGTTGTGTATCTATGAACGCGAAGACCTCTTTTTTTGATTCGAACAAAACTGGATGCTTTTTTTTAGAAGCTCATGCTCCATCTTGAGCGTCTCGTAGGCTTTCTCGAGCTTCTTAACACGCGCACGCTCTAGCTTTGCCTCGTTATCCAATGATCCCTTCTCTGGCTTGCCCATAATGTCACCGTCTCGAACCTCTTTTTTCCAACGGTAAAGCATGATGGGATGAATATCGAGCACCTTTGCCACGTCCTTGGCATAGACGCCAGGTAATCCACCTAATTCAACTGCTGTTGCCTTAAATCCATCATCGTAATAGTCATACTGTGTTTTTCTAGCCATTTGCTCACCTCTAATAAATTAGTAATTAGATGTGTGCAAAACTGGGGTAGGTTCCCGACGCTTTTGGCTGTCCGAGTTAATGCGCTTGTTAGCGCAAGCCTTCACTCCGATGATGAGTTTATACGCTTTCATTGCTCTACGCTCTATTTGAAAAGGCTTTTTCCTTAGTTTACTTGAAACCTAATTTTTAATGTTTTTTCGCTTTTTCTATTTTTCCAGGTTGATTATGTTGGGTAATGCAATCAATTCGTATTTGTGTTGAATTTCCGGAAGCCGATTGCATTCTACAGGGCCGCAATAAATTTGAGACTCTCAGGCTGGTGAAAAGTAAAAGCAATCATTTTGGCAATGAACTACTGGTTACTTGCCACTGTTCTGGACAAGCCACCAATCTGGTATGCGCTTTACGAATTGACGTAATTTTCATTCTTTTTGCCTGGATAAAGCGACCTTCTACCAACAGAGCTACATCATTGTTTCAGGTTTTCAGATCAATTCATAAAAGAGTAGGGCGCCAGGGCCAACTGCTTTACGAAATTTGATGTTTCATACTTTCCGTTTATCTGATCTTTCTTTTATTGTTCGAAACCTATTAGCGCTAACGTCGCAATTCACCGGCGGCAAAAAGCAGAGTGAGCGAGAGCGAACGGCGCTTTTTGGCGTCCGCGTGAAATTGCCTTGTTAGGCATTTATTGCTGTAGGCGCTCAATTAACAATCCCCAATAAAACTCAGCTGCGCCTTCTTGTGATAATTCTTTCTTCTCGCTCATACCATAATGAGACATACCCATCGGCTTGAGATGCAGAGAGTAACCGTCATTTTCTACTGATAGAGATTCATTGTATTGATTTCTTGAAGTCGTGATACCACCATAATATGCGATTCCTCCAATAAATGATTGGTCGCCTCCTGACCAAATTGTACACTCTGAAGCTCTTGCTCCTTCATCATAAATTGAAGCAGTAAAGCAATTCGCATCAATTTGTTTAAACTTGGTGGTTATATTTTGATTTCGTGATTGTAGCTCGCTTAATGAAGCTTCAAAGTACCTAGATATGTATTCAAAAGAAGACTCTAAGAATTCATCGACCTCTTGATCCGTAAATTTTTTCTTTACTCTTAGGTTGCTTGAACGAGGAGCACTCAATCCTGGCTCTTGCGTTGACGCAACCTCTTGAGAGACTCCTTCTTCCCGTGCGGGATAACCTAATTCTTCAATAGCAGATCTAATATCTTTTGCTACCTGTGTAAGAGCTTCATCTCTGTTTGCAAACATTGATACAGGCTTTCCATCTAGGGGTGTAGCCAAATGGCACTTACTTAAGTAACTTCTCAAAAACCCGTGGCAAGAGCAGCCCGCTCGGTGATGATATCGGGTAATGGAGCAATGGTCTGTTCACCAATACCCAAACGATCTGTTAAGTAATGCCAAAACGAGATATCCAGCTTACGACAGGTTTTTTTCAAGCTGGCAAAAGTATCTCGGCAACGCCTGCCCTCATCACTGCGGGTTCCACCACTGACTTTTCGTTTCTTCACAAAATCACGGATATCCGTTTCACTGCCATTGGTATGCAAAGGGATTTCAGGTCGATCAAGAACCACTAATAGTTCAGCTTTATTATTATGGATTCGCTTTAATGTCTGGTTTAAGGTGGCGTAGCTGGTTTTCTGGGTAAATATCTCATCGAATCGATGACGGAGTATTTTTTGCTGACTTTTATCGGGCTTGCTTTTATATCGCTTCAGTTGTGCATAAAAGCGCCATATCTGATCTCTAATCTGAGCTATTTCCTGTCGGTGTGTCTCGTTGAGTGGCAGCATTTTATGGATGAGTCGTTCGGTATGCACCCAGCATAAGGCATGTAATAAGATGTCGAACTGCCCGGCATCATCACTGACGATGGTGAGATCATCACACAGACCATGTCGTAAGACGCTGCCGAGCAAGGCTCCTTCGGTAGTAAAGCGTTGGTGACGCGGGTTTGTTATGGACAGCCGTTCAAGTAATTTCAGCCATTCTTCTTTATCGGTAATGGACGCTCCTTTTAACTGGCTTAGCAGTTTGAAGGACTTTTCTGGCAACTGTTGCTTTTTCATATAAACCAAAGCCGCTTCACTCAAATAATAATCCGTTTTCCCTGCTCTGAGCAATTCCAGAAAGTTAATCCTGCTTTTTGAATCGGTACTCTGAAACCATCCAAATAAGTCATTACCCATGTGAGTAACAAAACCATTCTTACCCTGGTGACGCGCACCGCTATCATCCACGGTCACATAAGAAGAAGCGGCCAGACCGGCTTGTAACAAGTCGTCTTTTTCTGCGTGAAAAGCTTCTTGTCCTTGCAACAGTAACCGGTTGATCTGCCCGCATGATATATCAATACCCCACTCACGTAATTGCTCCAGCAACAAGGGCTGTGTGGTTTGGCAATGATGATATTGATAAAGAATATAGCTGATCAATTGCGGACCAAAATGCTGGTTATTCAGCACATCGGGAAGCTGCCCTGTGATGGATTCATGTTGGGGTGTCACCCAGTGTTCCAACCGGTAGCGGATGGTATGCGTACCAATATTCAAGTCCTGCACAACAAAATCTCGATAGCCTTTAAATCGTGAACCCGGTGGAACGGGCACATCAGGCTTAATCACTTTATCTTCATGAATCACCAGCTTTTGGGTCTTTTTCTTTTTGCGAGACCCTGGACGTTTTTTAGGGGGTGATTCTGATGAGGTATCGGGTTCGGTGTTTTTGTCCAGTTTGCTACCTTTAAAGACGGGCCGTTTTTTCTCACCCTTAAGAATATTGACTTCATCTTTAAGCAAGGCTATTTCTTCATCCTGTTGCTGCACACGTTCAATTAACTGCTCAACCAGACCGAGTAACGCCTTAACAACAGGCGTTTGATCTTGTTCTGGAATGTCGGGTAGAGGAGGCAGCTTTTTCACGGACTTTTAAAGTAATCACTGAATAAGCCTTATTCTACCACCGGTTTTGAAACTCAAATTTGACTTCACAGGAGTCATTTTAAGGAGATAAAAAAAGCATTCCTCAAGCCTGTACGAAATAAGAATGAAAATGGCATAGTGCGCGCTACAAGATCAGCCATGACAGCTTCCAAACCAGAGTTGTGCCATGATAGGATTTTTAGTTTTTTGCCCCAAAACCCTGTCAAGTGCTTTTTGTAATTATTTACTGCTTGCCACGGGTTTTTGAGAAGTTACCTTACTTAAGGATTAACATATTGATATAACAATAAAAAAAGGCTGGTTCAGGTGATAAGATGCAAATCACCAAACCCACACCAATCACCTCAGGAACCAGCCTTAATGCATCCTAATCAACGCGCCCGCATACATCAACAAAAACGCATCAGAACCCACGCATCCAACAGCGATTCATACGCCTTCTTCAATCTCCTGACTGGCCCGGAATTCCTGGATCAAGTGGAATCATTACTACCTGATCATCGGGAGCGGCTATTCCCCCCGACAGAGACACTGTCAATGTTTCTGGCACAGGCAATGAGTGCTGATCGCTCTTGCCAGAGCGTGGTAGATGATGCGGCAATCAAACGATTGATGGGTGGGCTGTCAGTCTGTAGCACCCATACAGGCGGATACTGCCTGGCGCGGAAACGGCTGCCATTGGAAATGGTTTCTACATTGGCTTGTTACACTGGGCGTATGATAACCGAGTGCACCCCAGAGGCATGGCACTGGCGAGGGCGGCCTGTCAGGCTAGTGGATGGGGCAACCGTTGCCTTGCCGGACACAGCGGAGAATCAGGAAGCCTACCCTCAGTCATGCAGTCAAAAACCTGGTTTGGGTTTTCCTCTCTGCCGTTTGGTCAGTATCATTTGCCTTGCCAGTGGTGCAGTACTTGATACGGCCATGGGGCCTTGCCGGGGAAAGGGAAGCGATGAGCAGTCATTGCTTAGATCAATGCTGGATACCCTGGAAGCGGGTGACATCCTGTTAGGCGATGCCTTTTTCGCAACCTATTTCCTGTTGTGTGCATTGCAGAAAAAAGGCATGGATGGTGTTTTCGAACAACATGGCTCCCGGCGACGCAGTACAGATTTTCGCCGTGGTCAGCGGTTGGGGCAGCGTGACCACTTGATCGCACTGAAGAAACCGAAGAAAAAGCCTGACTGGATGAGCCGAGAGGCATTCGATCAGGCGCCAGAGACACTGACAGTGCGAGAATTATATACGGGTGGAAAGCTACTTGTGACGACGCTGACTTGCCCCAAGGACACGAGCAAAGCAGCCCTGAAAGCACTCTATCGAGACCGCTGGCATGTCGAGTTGGATTTGCGCAACATCAAGACCACCCTGGGCATGGAGACGCTGAGTTGCCGCACACCGGCTATGACGAAAAAGGAGATCTGGGTCTATCTGTTGGCCTATAATCTAATCAGACTTCTGATGGCTCAGGCCGCTCAGTTGGCCGACCTGCTACCCCGCCAACTGAGTTTCAAGCACACATTGCAGTTGTGGCTTTCCTGGAGGCAGAGCGATCCTGGAAATTACGATGATGAAAAACTTGGCCGCCTGTTCATTCTGATTGCACAACAGCAAGTTGGGAAGCGACCAGGACGCATTGAACCGAGGGCGCTCAAACGACGACCGAAACCCTTTCCTCTACTCGTTAAACCCAGGCATGCAGCGAGGGAGGAAGTCAGGAAAAATGGACATCCCAAAAAGCTTAAGTAAGTGCCATTTGGGTGTAGCCCTTAAATGTCCAAAGGGGGCATTATGCCAATCACAAGGATGAAGAATTACCGGTATCACCCTAACAGACCCTTCGCTGTCTTTTTCCAGAGCTCTCGCCATCTCCTTCTCATAACAATAGTCAGATGCGAGGAAACTTGCACTTACCAGCAGCAAAATAATATTTGCTTCTTCAAGCTCCGCACTTATGTTTGTGTGAATGTCTTTTCCAGCCCCTATTCTTCTATCATGCCAAGCTCGAAGAAGCCCCTGTCTTTTAAGCATTGAAAGATGCACTTCTAGTTCATTACGAAGCTCTTCATCTTTATGGGAATATGAAAAAAATAGGTTTGCCATATTAAATTCTCAGCTGCTTGATAAATGCGACTAGATTACCGGACGAAAAATCAGTTTCACTAAGGTGAAGCTTATTCCATAAATTTAGCACTTCATTCTCAGAACCAGTCAGTGTTCGTCTAACGCCGCCTGAGCTTGGGCAATCTGACGTTGTTAGAGATAAATTTATATCGCCTTCATCAATAAGGATTCTGATACAAACTGGAACGCCTTCATTCCGTCTTCTATTTACCTGCTCATTTATCCAATTTGGATCAATATTTTTAATATCTCTCTCACTAGATCCGATGACAATTTTTACTCCCATTTTCAACCCCCGTGATTATTTGTATGCCTAACACCCAGTTATTTTCCTTGTTAACAATTACTGGAATCAGGCGCCATATATTCACATGATAACAATCGTTGGATTGTTTGAAAAACAAACGTATTTAAATAGTTGTTGTGTGTAAGATTGCACCCTGAGTTCTTTTCGATTGTGGGGTAATTGACGTTCCCTAGATCATCAAACCAACTTGATAAAATTATTTTCTCTGTTTCTAATAGAGTGCCTTTGTTTGTTACTAGTAAAGAAGTAATTTGCCCAACAAGATAGCCTTCTGTTCGACATACCGAGCAGAACTGTATTTTTATTGTTTTACCAAGAACATTAATCAGAAGATAGTCACTATCAATGATTTCGATATTTAAACCTTGTATATTCGATAGTGCATCATTTGCATTAGAAGTTAATTCACTAAATTTACTAAGGAGAGCTTGATGGTCTCTTAATACTGATTCAACCTCAGCAGACATTCTATTGATCATGCTTTTATTTCCTTTGATTTGCCTAACGCCGCAAATCACCGGAAGGCAAAAGGGGCGTTTGGTTTGTGTAAAATGGAGCGCAGCGACTGACACAAACCAAACGACGCTTTTGACTGTCCGAGTGAATTTGCATTGTTATGTGTTTTTATCACCGCAAGTACTTCCTTACCAATACTCAGGCTTATTGAGCGCTTCAACACAATATGAATTTCCCGCAATTGGTTCAATTTCATCTCCAACCAATGATTGACAAAGCCACCCCTCAGGTTGAGATAATTCTAGTGGTGCCTTGGCTATTTCTTCAGTAATGGCTCTAAATCCAACCTTAGAGTAATAATTTGGGTCACCATATGTAAATACTAGCTTTACCCCTTCTTTTGTTAACTGCTGAATACCAAATTTTATTAACTTTTGACCAATACCTTTACCTTGGTGGTTTGTAAGGACAGCAACAGGCGACAAGATAAATGCATTGATGCCACTTTCAAATGTTAACTTTGTAAATATTATGCTTCCAAGTATTTGATTATTTTCAATGGCAACAAACCCATAAATATTTTGAGTGTCCGTGGTTTTTATTAAATCAAGAACCAACCCTCCTATTAACGAGCCTTCTACCTGACCTTCAGAGTCAGAAAACACCTTTGTAAATAAATGCTCGATTTCTGCAATATCAGATTTATTGTACACTGATAGTTTCATGTAATTATCTTGAGGCCTCGAGTAATCGATAAAATATTTCACCGGAATTATTGATTCTGTGGTGGTTTTTTACACATAACGTTTTGCATAACCGGAAGCCAAAAGTGGCGTTGGTTTTGTGCAAAAATGAGCGTAGCGAAATGCACAAAACCAACGATGCTTTTGGCTGTCCGAGTTAATGCGCTTGTTAGCGCATGCCTTCACTTCTATGATGGGTTTATACGCTTTCATTGCTGTACGCTCTATTTGAAAAGGCTTTTTCCTTAGTTTACTTGAAACCTAATTTTTAATGTTTTTTCGCTTTTTCTATTTTCCAGATTGATTATGCCGGGTAATGCAATCAATTCGTATTTGCGTTGAATTTACGGAAGCCGATTGCATTCTACAGGGCCGCAATAAATTTGAGACTCTCAGGCTGGTGAAAAGTAAAAGCAATCATTTTGGCAATGAACTACTGGTTACTTGCTACTGTTCTGGACTTGCCACCAATCTGGTATGCGTTTTACGAATTGACGTAATTTTCATTCTTTTTGCCTGGATAAAGCGACCTTCTACCAACAGAGCTACATCATTCTTTCAGGTTTTCAGATCAATTCATAAAAGAGTAGGGCGCCAGGGCCAACTGCTTTTCGAAATTTGATTTTTTCATTCTTTCCGTTTATCTGATTTCTTTATGTATTGCTCAAAAGCTATTAGCGCTAACGTTCAGCATAACCGGAAGCCAAAAGTGGCGTTGGTTTTGTGCAAGAATGAGCGTAGCGAAGTGCACAAAACCAACGATGCTTTTGGCTGTCCGAGTTAATGCGCTTGTTAGCGCAGGCTTACACTCCGATGATAAGTTTGTACGGTTTCATTGCTTTTAGCTCTATTTGAAAAGGCTTTTTCCTTAGTTTACTTGAAACCCTATTTATAATGGATTTTTTGTTTTTTCTATTCTCCAAATTGGTTATGTTGGGTAATGCAATCAATTCTAATTTGCGTTGGATTCCCGGAAACTGATTTTATTCTACAAGGCCGCAATAAAATCAAGGCTCTCAGATTGGTGCAACGTAAAAGCAATCAATTTGGCAATGAATACAGGTTGCTTTGCACTGTCCTGGACTTGCCACCAATCTGGTAGGCGCTTTATGAATTGACGTAATTTTCATTCTTTCTGCCTGGATAAAGCTAGTCTCTATCAGTAGGGCTACATTACTGTTCAGGTTTTCAGAACAACACGTAATAGAGTAGGGCGCCAGGTGAACTGCTTTACGAAATTCGATTTTTCATTCTTTCAGTTTATCTGATCTCTCTTGTATTGCTCAAAACCTATTAGCGCTAACGTCGTAAATAACCTGTCATTTTGAGAGCGCTAGCGAACAAAATGTCAGGTTGATTTACTTTGTTAGCGCATGGTTAATCAAAGTTGAGTTGATCAAGAGCATCATTACGTTTTTTCGTTTCTATCTCCTGTTGCTCTCTTTCTTGCTGTCTTTTACGTTCTAGATTTATTTGAGCCTGATTATAGTTTGCATTTGACGAAGCAACATCTTCTTTTAAATCTTTAACGTGATGCCTTGAAAGCTCATCTAAGGCGCACTTAACCACAACGCAATCTCCATCTAACCAGGCATCTCGCCACATACTATGACGTGGAAACTGCCTAGCTTGCGTAAAATAAGCACCCCACCCACTGGGTGGCCTCGAAGAAAGTTGCAAATAATAATGCTGAAGGCCTGAAAACTCTTGATCTTGGCGCGTTCGTTCTTTTACTACACCAATAATACGAATATCAACAGTCGGGGCTTTTTCCACCTTTCTTTCACTAAATTGAGACTTTTTAAAATTTGTTTGTTGTATTTCCGTGGTAGTTGATTGGGAACTGGAATGCCCACCTAAAGCGCGTAATAATTTTGAATATTCAAATTCATAATTCTCTTTTTGAGTAAAATCAGCATATAATTTATCTGCCAATGATGATGGTAAAGTACATCGATCTATTAGAAGTGGTAATACTGTTACACGACGTCCAGATAGCTCTTTTGACATAGCAAGACTGATTTCTTTTTGAACCCAATTTGATTCAATTGAGTTTTTGGAAATTACAGCAGCGACATACTTCATGTCACTTATACCGGCTGAGATTTTCTCAATTAATGAATCTCCAATATTTAATTCTGCTTCATCCAGCCACACTAATACGCCATCAGAAGTTAATTTTCTTGCTAATTCCCTTACCCACGGTTTATCTTTTGAATTGTGACTTAAAAATACAGATGACATTTCATATTCCTTAATAAGCGCTAACGACGGCCATAACCGGAGGCAAAAAGCTGCATAGTGAGGTACGAACGACGCAGCTTTTTGACGTCCGAGTTTATGGTATTGTTAGCGAATATATCCGATTAAATCAATAAGCTCTTGATTCCTTGAACTATTTTAACAATTCCTGCAATTTCTGGTAGAGCAGCAGTAATCCCAGACCAGAGGTCGAACAAAATACCTTTATTCGGAGTTTCTTTGGTGGCTTCTTCTGATAATTGGGTTGACATTTTGAGTGCTTCAGAATTTTCTGACTCTTCGCAGAAGCTCACTAATAATGCCAACGATTTTACAAGTTCGCTATCACCTTCAACAGTTATGGTTTGTGTGACACCTGAGACTGTGCTTCCATTAATTGCAAAAACAGCATTACCGCCACTTACGGTTATGTTGTTTTCAGCCCTTTGCTCTGCCTTCTTTAGTATTTCTTTAGCCATCTTAACTGACTCCGATCGAAATCCAATTGTGCTTTGAATGTCGTTTTCTACTTTCTGTGTCTGAAGCTTAACAAATCGTTCACCTAAAGAGGCAAGCTTAAAAACAATGGCGAAGTTGACTGCAAGAAGTATTATCTGTATTGCCCCCGTAAAGCCAGCTTTTGATATTATAATTAAGGCTACAAACGCTGAGATTAAGACTTGAATCAAGAATAAGAAACTTATAAACGAAAAAAAACTTCCGAAATCTTCTAGATTGCTTTTTAAATTACTTAGGTAATATTTAGAAAATTCTTTTAGACTTCGCTGTTGTATCGGGAGACTTTCATCAGTGTTAGTTTTAATTATTTGTTCACGCTTATACTCTAGTTTTTCTTTATCTCTCGCTAAATTCGATAATTGATTTTGTGCGTATCTAGCTTCTGGGCTTTTCGGATATTTCTCAATAACTTTCTTGTAGTCTATTTTTGCTTTTGCAATATCATATTCTTTGTAATGTGCATCATAGGCTCCTTTATAAAGTTCATCAGCTGAAATAGACATAACTTCCTCTTTTCAAGCGCTAACGTCTCACATCACCGGAAGGCAAAAGTGGCGTTGGTTTGTGCAAAATGGAGCGCAGCGGAATGCACAAATCAACGACGCTTTTGCCTGTCCGAGTGAATGTGTTTGTTAGCTGTTTTTGAATACACCATTGTTTGACTTCCTATCCGAGTGCTTTCCGCCATTTGATCAGCGTGAAACGCTTTCCAGTTATTGCCACACCAAAATCTTTTCAACACTTCCGTCGCCTATTTGTGGTAACCACTCACATAAAAGCAATTACGAATGGGATGCGGTTGATCACCACTTCAATTTTTGAACAATTCCTGCATCGCTGACTTGAACTGTCAGGGTGGCACATTCCATTGTTCTGTGGAACTAGCCAAATATTCAAACCGCAATCCTCAGTTTTACCTCGACCAAATCGACGAAGTGAGTTTCAAAAAGATATTCACAGCTAACGCCGCAAATCACCGGAAGGCAAAAGGGGCGTTTGGTTTGTGTAAAATGGAGCGCAGCGACTGACACAAACCAAACGACGCTTTTGACTGTCCGAGTGAATTTGCATTGTTATGTGTTTTTATCACCGCAAGTACTTCCTTACCAATACTCAGGCTTATTGAGCGCTTCAACACAATATGAATTTCCCGCAATTGGTTCAATTTCATCTCCAACCAATGATTGACAAAGCCACCCCTCAGGTTGAGATAAGTCTAGTGGTGCCTTGGCTATTTCTTCAGTAATGGCTCTAAATCCAACCTTAGAGTAATAATTTGGGTCACCATATGTAAATACTAGCTTTACCCCTTCTTTTGTTAACTGCTGAATACCAAATTTTATTAACTTTTGACCAATACCTTTACCTTGGTGGTTTGTAAGGACAGCAACAGGCGACAAGATAAATGCATTGATGCCACTTTCAAATGTTAACTTTGTAAATATTATGCTTCCAAGTATTTGATTATTTTCAATGGCAACAAACCCATAAATATTTTGAGTGTCCGTGGTTTTTATTAAATCAAGAACCAACCCTCCTATTAACGAGCCTTCTACCTGACCTTCAGAGTCAGAAAACACCTTTGTAAATAAATGCTCGATTTCTGCAATATCAGATTTATTGTACACTGATAGTTTCATGTAATTATCTTGAGGCCTCGAGTAATCGATAAAATATTTCACCGGAATTATTGATTCTGTGGTGGTTTTTTACACATAACGTCGCAAATCACCGGCGGCAAAAAGCAGAGCGACGAGGAACGAGGAGGGGATCTCCCCCGATTTTGCACACACTGCCTTGTTATAATAATACATATTAGATTATATGCGCTTCATATTCGTCAGGTGTCACGTAATCTAATGATGAATGCAGTCTTTCTCGATTGTAGAAGCCCATATATTCTATAACTACGGACCTCAACTCCTTATCCGTAAAATACTCATTTCCATGTGTTCGCTCTGCCTTGAACTGACGAAAAAACGACTCCATTTCCGCATTATCATTCATCACACCCTTGCGGTTCATGCTCTGGATGATGCCATGCTTCTTTAGCCAATTTCGATATTTTATCGCAACATACTCAGCACCTCGATCTGAATGAAAAAAAAGGCCAGTATGTACTAATCGTTTCTTGGCTGCATTCTTAAAAGCGGTGAGCGACAAAGCCACATTCCTTTTCTTTGACAATGACCACCCCACAACCCGTCGAGAGTACTTGTCCAGGATTACCGCCAAGTAGCGCCATTGGCCGTTCACACGGAGGTAGGTGACATCGCCCACCCAAACCTGGTTGGGTGCAGATACCTCAACATTCCGTATCTCATTACCTATGCTGGCATAGAACCGATCCAACTTCGCATGGCATCTATAAATACAGGCACAACGAGCTTTTAAACCATTTGCCTGCATAAGGCGCGCAACTCGGTTTCTACCCACCTCAATTCCTTCCCTATTGAGTAATTTGTGGATCTTTGGACTCCCGTAGATCCCGTCAACATCACAAAATAACCGTTCGATGTTGTCACTCAGCTGAATATCTTGTTGGGCCCCGACGCTTCCACGAATAGTATCCAAATCGACTTACGTCATACACACGACACATCAACTTCAGTGGATAGGTCTTTCGTTGTGTATCTATGAACGCGAAGACCTCTTTTTTTGATTCGAACAAAACTGGATGCTTTTTTTTAGAAGCTCATGCTCCATCTTGAGCGTCTCGTAGGCTTTCTCGAGCTTCTTAACACGCGCACGCTCTAGCTTTGCCTCGTTATCCAATGATCCCTTCTCTGGCTTGCCCATAATGTCACCGTCTCGAACCTCTTTTTTCCAACGGTAAAGCATGATGGGATGAATATCGAGCACCTTTGCCACGTCCTTGGCATAGACGCCAGGTAATCCACCTAATTCAACTGCTGTTGCCTTAAATCCATCATCGTAATAGTCATACTGTGTTTTTCTAGCCATTTGCTCACCTCTAATAAATTAGTAATTAGATGTGTGCAAAACTGGGGTAGGTTCCCGTAGCTTTGCCTGTCCGAGTGAATTTGAATTGTTAGGCATTTGTTTCATAATCAGAAAATATATCATTTATTATGACTTGTTGTTCTTTAAGGATACTTTGTATTTCATATGAGTTCGCATTATAAAAGAATGGTGTCTTACAGTATGTAATACCTTTATTTAAACATTCTTCTTTTATCATCTGTGTGGCTAAGAGAGATGACTCTGTTTGTTCGGCACCATGCTGAATAACAAGTTTCACCCTTTTAATTATTGATTTTGAGAATATTGATGCAATATGTCTTGGTATTTTTGACATTAACTTATCTCGAAGCTCTACTTTATTATTAACTGAACTTTTAATACCGACTGGAAAAGCATTAGTAAAAACTATTGGAGATGAGTGTTTTTCAAAACATAACTCTTTTAATTGCCTTGCTGTAGCACTACTACCAATGTATTGTTTTGCTAATTGAGTATAGGCTGTTACCCAAACGCCACCTGACATTGATCTAAATTCAGATAAATTATCGTCATAATTTGGTTCCCTTCCGATAACAAGAATCAATGGGAAAGATCGTTCTTGTGTATTACCAAGTAAGTACATTAATGGATGAGCCATTTTTTCCTGCCTCGAATGCCTAACGTTTTGCATAACCGGAAGCCGAAAGTGGCGTTTGTTTTGTGTAAAATGGAGCGGAGCGGAATACACAAAACCAACGACGCTTTTGGCTGTCCGAGTTAATGCGCTTGTTAGCGCATGCCTTCACTCCGATGATGAGTTCGTACGGTTTCATTTCTGTGCAGTATATTTAAAAAGGCTTTTTCCTTAGTTTACTTGGAACCTAATTTATAGTGGGTTTTTTGTTTTTCTATTTACACAGAATGCTTTTGCTTGATAATTCGATCGATTCGCATTTGCGTTGAACTTCCGGAATCCGTTTTCATTCTACAGGGCCGCAATTGATTTGAGACTTTCAGACTGGTGAAAAGTAAAAGCAATCATTTTGGCAATGAACTACCGGTTACTTCCTGTTGTTCTGGACTTGCCACCAATCTTGTATGCGCTTTATGAATTGACGTAATTTTCATTCTTTTTGCTCGGATAAAGGTACTTTCTACAACAGAGCTACATCATTGTTTCAGGTTTTCAGAACAATGCGTAAAGAGTAGGGCGCCAGGGCCAACTGCATTACGAAATTTGATGTTTCATACTTTCCGTTTATCTGATCTCTCTTTTATTGCTCGAAACCTATTAGCGCTAACGTTCAGCATAACCGGAAGCCAAAAGTGGCGTTGGTTTTGTGCAAAAATGAGCGCAGCGAAATGCACAAAACCAACGATGCTTTTGGCTGTCCGAGTTAATGCGCTTGTTAGCGCAGGCTTCCACTCCGACGATGAGTTTGTATGGTTTCATTGCTGTAAGCTCTATTTGAAAAGGCTTTTTCCTTAGTTTCCTTGAAACCCAATTTATAATGGATTTTTTGTTTTTTCTATTTTAACAGATCGCTTTTGTTTGATAATTCGTTCGATTCGCATTTGCGTTGGACTTCCGAAATCTGATTTCATTCTACAGGGCCGCAATTGATTTGAGGCTCTCAAACTGGTGAAAAGTAAAAGCAATCATTTTGGCAATGAACTACCGGTTACTTGCTGATGTTCTGGACTTGCCACCAATCTGGTAGGCGCCATATGAATTGACGTAATTTTCATTCTTTTTGCCTGGATAAGGCTACCTTCTACCAGCAGAGCTACTTCCTTGTTTCAGGTTTTCAGAACAATACGTAAAGAGTAGGGCGCCAGGGCTAACTACTTTACGAAATTTGATTTTTCATACTTTCCGTTTATCTGATCTCTCTTTTATTGCTCAAAACCTATTAGCGCTAACGTTGCAAATAACCTGACCGATGTAGTGGTGTTTTTTTGTGCTAGGCTTTTTTAGCACAAAACAAACACGGGATCTCCCCCGATTTTGCACACACTGCCTTGTTATAATAATACATATTAGATTATATGCGCTTCATATTCGTCAGGTGTCACGTAATCTAATGATGAATGCAGTCTTTCTCGATTGTAGAAGCCCATATATTCTATAACTACGGACCTCAACTCCTTATCCGTAAAATACTCATTTCCATGTGTTCGCTCTGCCTTGAACTGACGAAAAAACGACTCCATTTCCGCATTATCATTCATCACACCCTTGCGGTTCATGCTCTGGATGATGCCATGCTTCTTTAGCCAATTTCGATATTTTATCGCAACATACTCAGCACCTCGATCTGAATGAAAAAAAAGGCCAGTATGTACTAATCGTTTCTTGGCTGCATTCTTAAAAGCGGTGAGCGACAAAGCCACATTCCTTTTCTTTGACAATGACCACCCCACAACCCGTCGAGAGTACTTGTCCAGGATTACCGCCAAGTAGCGCCATTGGCCGTTCACACGGAGGTAGGTGACATCGCCCACCCAAACCTGGTTGGGTGCAGATACCTCAACATTCCGTATCTCATTACCTATGCTGGCATAGAACCGATCCAACTTCGCATGGCATCTATAAATACAGGCACAACGAGCTTTTAAACCATTTGCCTGCATAAGGCGCGCAACTCGGTTTCTACCCACCTCAATTCCTTCCCTATTGAGTAATTTGTGGATCTTTGGACTCCCGTAGATCCCGTCAACATCACAAAATAACCGTTCGATGTTGTCACTCAGCTGAATATCTTGTTGGGCCCGTACTGATAGGCCCCGACGCTTCCACGAATAGTATCCAAATCGACTTACGTCATACACACGACACATCAACTTCAGTGGATAGGTCTTTCGTTGTGTATCTATGAACGCGAAGACCTCTTTTTTTGATTCGAACAAAACTGGATGCTTTTTTTTAGAAGCTCATGCTCCATCTTGAGCGTCTCGTAGGCTTTCTCGAGCTTCTTAACACGCGCACGCTCTAGCTTTGCCTCGTTATCCAATGATCCCTTCTCTGGCTTGCCCATAATGTCACCGTCTCGAACCTCTTTTTTCCAACGGTAAAGCATGATGGGATGAATATCGAGCACCTTTGCCACGTCCTTGGCATAGACGCCAGGTAATCCACCTAATTCAACTGCTGTTGCCTTAAATCCATCATCGTAATAGTCATACTGTGTTTTTCTAGCCATTTGCTCACCTCTAATAAATTAGTAATTAGATGTGTGCAAAACTGGGGTAGGTTCCCAACGCTTTTGACTGTCCGAGTGAATTTGCTTTGTTAGCTTTGTTCATTTCTCGTTAATTCATATTTTGAAGATGAAAGTTTGGAAAAATATATCTTCACCCAAGGTGTATGTTCTTTGATGATGTCCGTCAACTCATTTATGTTTTGTTTGTCAGCGCATGCACCAAATGTAACTTCTTTAATATTATGTTTATCTATGGGATATTTTTTGCTTCCCCCATCTGCTGGTATTTTAATAAATCTAATTTCTTCTTCATAAGACCATTCTTTAGATTTTGTAGCAATAGTGGTTTCAAGAAGAGCAGTATTGTTTTCTTTATTTTCTTTAAATGAGTCAGGGGTAAGTATGGGATAACTATCTGAATAAACTACTTCATGTGACAAACCCATATATATGTCATAACCTTCATTAAATTCCAATCCAATGCAAAAACCTCTATGACTATCAGAGTAGTGGGACCACATTAAACATTGATCCCATTTTTTTGCGGCGCTATAAATGCCATATGTGTCAATCTTTTTATGAATGTCACTCAAAACATTATTAGGGTTAGTAAGTCTTGTTAATATTCTTCTTTTCATCTTATTTCTTTTGGTATGACTAAGATTTCCCTTCTCTCTACCTATATATCGTTTTGCCCACTTTTGGCGTTCATCTAAAGTTTCAATGCCTTTGATACTAGGCTTACATTCGAATGGATCATTAAATTCGCTAGGCTTTGGAAAATAAACCAACCCATTTGTAAAGACTTCATATTTGTATGAAGGCAAAAAAGAACGATATTTGTAAATCATATTTTTAAGCTAACGCCGCAAATCACCGGAAGGCAAAAGTGGCGTTTGTTTTGTGTAAAATGGAGCGTAGCGACTGGCACAAAACAAACGATGCTTTTGACTGTCCGA
The DNA here is from genome assembly GCA_963691905.1 of Sedimenticolaceae bacterium. Classification (GTDB taxonomy): domain Bacteria; phylum Pseudomonadota; class Gammaproteobacteria; order Chromatiales; family Chromatiaceae; genus QGON01. The sequence continues at coordinate 1,631,270 of OY829894.1, read as the reverse complement.
GTGAATTTGCATTGTTAGGCTTTTTTATGAAGCCCATTGCATATGCAATTTACGGTGATGAATAGCGCAGTCACGCAAGTAAAGATTAATAAGTGTTTGATATGGAATACCGCTTTCTTCTGCTAATGACTTAAAATATTCAACAGAATCACAATCAAGGCGCATAGTGACAGGCTGTTTAAGATATTTAATGTAGGGATTCTTTTTCCCTTTCATTTTGGAGAAATCATAATGATCTTTCATTGTCTTTCACTCCAATACACTTGTTCTTCATCTTTATCCGCTTTTCTAGCTGAGATGATTCTGACTACTGTCTCTTCTTCTCTAAAGCAATGACAAACAACAAGTGCTTTTAATTTGAAACTTGTACCAAGTAGAAGAAATCGATCTTCACATTCCGAATGCTCTGGGTCATAGAACTGGATAGCATATTCATCGTAAAAGACTGTGCGCGCCTCACAAAGGACACACCATGCTTTTTGGTGTTTGCCTTATCTTTTCTATCATCCCACTCAAATTCTAACTGCTTCATACATACAGTGTACTTATGGTGTAAGGAATATCAAGATGACATTTTTAGACATCATCAATGGAGACGACTAACTACTTGATAGATATGCAGTTATTTATATGGGGTTATATTTTTTGCGAAGCCTAACGCCGCAAATCACCGGAAGGCAAAAGCGTTGTTTGGTTTGTGTAAAATGGAGCGTAGCGAAATACACAAACCAAACAACGCTTTTGACTGTCCGAGTGAATTTGCTTTGTTATGTGTTTTTTCCCTTGACCTATTCACATCAAACGGCTTAAATGTGTATAGGGTAACCACATTATACACACAGGATGCCGCCATGCGTACGAACATAGTAATTGATGACGATCTTATGGCTAATGCTATGAAAATGACAGGCTTAAGAACAAAGCGAGAAGCTGTAGAACTTGGACTCAAGACGTTGATTAAATTAAAAAAACAAGAGGATATCCGGCGTTTTAGAGGTAAATTACATTGGGACGGCGACCTTGAAGAGATGAGGTCTGATAATTGATTTTTGTTGACTCTAGCGTTTGGATTGATTTTTTTAACGGTACGCCGTCTGCTGAAACAAACAGACTTGATAGCCTGCTTGGTATAGAGCCTGTTGGGCTTGGAGATTTGGTACTTATTGAAGTGTTGCAGGGATTTAGACATGATCGAGACTATGACACTGCTAAGGAGTTACTGACTTCATTAACTATTTTTGAACTTGGCGGCCGAGATATTGCAATAAAAAGTGCTGATAATTTCCGTTTTCTTCGCAAGAAAGGCGTGACGGTACGAAAGACCATTGACGTTTTAATTGCGACATTTTGCATTAATAATGATCTTCCATTACTTCATTCAGATAAAGACTTTGAGCCTTTTCATCGGCACCTAAAATTGCGTAACGCAGTTTCTGACACATAACGTCTCACATCACCGGAAGGCAAAAGTGGCGTTGGTTTGTGCAAAATGGAGCGCAGCGGAATGCACAAACCAACGAGGGATCTCCCCCGATTTTGCACACACTGCCTTGTTATAATAATACATATTAGATTATATGCGCTTCATATTCGTCAGGTGTCACGTAATCTAATGATGAATGCAGTCTTTCTCGATTGTAGAAGCCCATATATTCTATAACTACGGACCTCAACTCCTTATCCGTAAAATACTCATTTCCATGTGTTCGCTCTGCCTTGAACTGACGAAAAAACGACTCCATTTCCGCATTATCATTCATCACACCCTTGCGGTTCATGCTCTGGATGATGCCATGCTTCTTTAGCCAATTTCGATATTTTATCGCAACATACTCAGCACCTCGATCTGAATGAAAAAAAAGGCCAGTATGTACTAATCGTTTCTTGGCTGCATTCTTAAAAGCGGTGAGCGACAAAGCCACATTCCTTTTCTTTGACAATGACCACCCCACAACCCGTCGAGAGTACTTGTCCAGGATTACCGCCAAGTAGCGCCATTGGCCGTTCACACGGAGGTAGGTGACATCGCCCACCCAAACCTGGTTGGGTGCAGATACCTCAACATTCCGTATCTCATTACCTATGCTGGCATAGAACCGATCCAACTTCGCATGGCATCTATAAATACAGGCACAACGAGCTTTTAAACCATTTGCCTGCATAAGGCGCGCAACTCGGTTTCTACCCACCTCAATTCCTTCCCTATTGAGTAATTTGTGGATCTTTGGACTCCCGTAGATCCCGTCAACATCACAAAATAACCGTTCGATGTTGTCACTCAGCTGAATATCTTGTTGGGCCCGTACTGATAGGCCCCGACGCTTCCACGAATAGTATCCAAATCGACTTACGTCATACACACGACACATCAACTTCAGTGGATAGGTCTTTCGTTGTGTATCTATGAACGCGAAGACCTCTTTTTTTGATTCGAACAAAACTGGATGCTTTTTTTTAGAAGCTCATGCTCCATCTTGAGCGTCTCGTAGGCTTTCTCGAGCTTCTTAACACGCGCACGCTCTAGCTTTGCCTCGTTATCCAATGATCCCTTCTCTGGCTTGCCCATAATGTCACCGTCTCGAACCTCTTTTTTCCAACGGTAAAGCATGATGGGATGAATATCGAGCACCTTTGCCACGTCCTTGGCATAGACGCCAGGTAATCCACCTAATTCAACTGCTGTTGCCTTAAATCCATCATCGTAATAGTCATACTGTGTTTTTCTAGCCATTTGCTCACCTCTAATAAATTAGTAATTAGATGTGTGCAAAACTGGGGTAGGTTCCCGACGCTTTTGCCTGTCCGAGTGCATGTGATTGTTAGGTTTTTATTCCAATATTCTCCATCATTGCCACTCGCTTTTCTTGAAGTGAATCAAGTGAAAGATATGAATCTTTAATCATATCCTTTATCACTTTTTCAACATAACCAAATAGCTCATAGAATAATTTATTTCTTTCTTCTGATGACAGCATTTCATCGATAAGCGCCCCCCCATGGATAATTCGGGTTCTATAACCAGTTTTAATACCATCAAGATCTTCTTTACTTGTCAATTGTCTAAATCTATTCGTCAAAAAATGGTATTCGCTTTCATTTTTTGCTATATGAACCTGAATTTTTGATCGAACTTTTTCAAACTTAGTATATTTACATCCTGTTGCAAGGTATTCAAAGAGAGCCATAAGTGTTATAAATTTTAGTGTTTCGTCATTGGCATACATTGCTTTATTTAAAATATGCAAAGCCTTCCTTACAATTCTTCCAACCTCACCTACCTTTTTATTATTTTCATCTAGTAAGAACATATACTCATGATTCTGATAGCCTGAACCTTCATAGGCCTCTAGGCCAAGTCCAAGGCCACCAACCATCATTGCCCCACCCTTTTTTCCTGCTATTAATCGTGCTGTTTTTGATGTAACAATTATTGCTCCCATGAAACCGTTTGAATTCCTCCACTGCCCCGGAATAAATGGAAGCGTTTCTGGGACATTGAATCTGCAATGAATAAATCGAATAATATTTAATGCATTAAAAGCCTTTTCTGACAATTCATTTAGTAGATCAATAGCCTCAAAGGCATTTGTTATATTTATTTCAATTTCATCAGCATTAAAAGCGAAGACAGCTATTTCATTTTCCAAAAAGACTTCAGGGGTAATTCCTGTAAATCTTGCTGAAAAGTCAGCTATGTTAGCTGAGCTGCTTTCACCTTCGGCGATAGCTAAGAGTGGTTCCAAATTATTTACTGACTCAGGATGGATAAATAACACATTGTCTTGTTCCAAATGTCCAAATGCAAGCAATCCTCCTGCGGGGAGAATAGCAACATTCTTACCTTGATTTACATGCTTTAGACAGAACCTTGAAACATCTATCATATTTTACTTAGTCTACATCAGTGCCAATTAAAATTGTTAACCTAACGCCGCAAATCACCGGAAGGCAAAAGTGGCGTTTGTTTTGTGTAAAATGGAGCGTAGCGACTGACACAAAACAAACGATGCTTTTGACTGTCCGAGTGAATTTGCATTGTTAGGCTTTTTTATGAAGCCCATTGCATATGCAATTTACGGTGATGAATAGCGCAGTCACGCAAGTAAAGATTAATAAGTGTTTGATATGGAATACCGCTTTCTTCTGCTAATGACTTAAAATATTCAACAGAATCACAATCAAGGCGCATAGTGACAGGCTGTTTAAGATATTTAATGTAGGGATTCTTTTTCCCTTTCATTTTTGAGAAATCATAATGATCTTTCATTGTCTTTCACTCCAATACACTTGTTCTTCATCTTTATCCGCTTTTCTAGCTGAGATGATTCTGACTACTGTCTCTTCTTCTCTAAAGCAATGACAAACAACAAGTGCTTTTAATTTGAAACTTGTACCAAGTAGAAGAAATCGATCTTCACATTCAGAATGCTGTGGGTCATAGAATTGAATAGCATATTCATCGTAAAAGACTGTGCGCGCCTCATCAAAGGACACACCATGCTTTTTGGTGTTTGCCTTATCTTTTCTATCATCCCACTCAAATTCTAACTGCTTCATACATACAGTGTACTTATGATGCAAGGAATATCAAGATGACATTTAATGGAGACGACTAACTACTTGATAGATAAGCAGTTATTTATATGGGGTTATATTTTTTGCGAAGCCTAACGTCGCAAATCACCGGAACAGTGAAATTGGCGGGGCTTTTGCGACAGCAAAATGGCGTGCCAATTTTGCTGTTTCCGAGTGCATTTGCATTGTTATAAGTTTTGATGCCATTTGCTTTGAAGGTGATTATTTAATGCATTAAAAATACCGTTGATATGGATTCAATGCAAGGGTTTTAAATGATAGGTCTTGATTTAAAAAACAGGAAATTGATTATTTTGTTGCTGGGTTTTATTTAACCTGGTTGCTTGCTTTGAGAATTGATTTTTAGGAAGGGGCTTTTTAATTATTTTGTGAATTACCGTTGAACTCAAATGATGAGAAAAATTTCCCAGAATAAGATTGAGACTGATTGAAATAAAAGAGAGTGAGCGAAGAAAGAGCCTCTCGTTTTGAGAATAAAATTGATTTGGAATAGGAATTAATATTTTATATATTTTTAAATTGAGAATGCGCGAAAACTTCAGGATTGAAAACAAATATGTTGCTTGTTTATTTTTTTGTTCTTTAACTTATAACGTTCAGCATAACCGGAAGCCAAAAGTGGCGTTGGTTTTGTGCAAGAATGAGCGTAGCGAAGTGCACAAAACCAACGATGCTTTTGGCTGTCCGAGTTAATGCGCTTGTTAGCGCAGGCTTACACTCCGATGATAAGTTTGTACGGTTTCATTGCTTTTAGCTCTATTTGAAAAGGCTTTTTCCTTAGTTTACTTGAAACCCTATTTATAATGGATTTTTTGTTTTTTCTATTCTCCAAATTGGTTATGTTGGGTAATGCAATCAATTCTAATTTGCGTTGGATTCCCGGAAACTGATTTTATTCTACAAGGCCGCAATAAAATCAAGGCTCTCAGATTGGTGCAACGTAAAAGCAATCAATTTGGCAATGAATACAGGTTGCTTTGCACTGTCCTGGACTTGCCACCAATCTGGTAGGCGCTTTATGAATTGACGTAATTTTCATTCTTTCTGCCTGGATAAAGCTAGTCTCTATCAGTAGGGCTACATTACTGTTCAGGTTTTCAGAACAACACGTAATAGAGTAGGGCGCCAGGTGAACTGCTTTACGAAATTCGATTTTTCATTCTTTCAGTTTATCTGATCTCTCTTGTATTGCTCAAAACCTATTAGCGCTAACGTTTTGCATAACCGGAAGCCAAAAGTGGCGTTGGTTTTGTGCAAAAATGAGCGTAGCGAAATGCACAAAACCAACGATGCTTTTGGCTGTCCGAGTTAATGCGCTTGTTAGCGCATGCCTTCACTTCTATGATGGGTTTATACGCTTTCATTGCTGTACGCTCTATTTGAAAAGGCTTTTTCCTTAGTTTACTTGAAACCTAATTTTTAATGTTTTTTCGCTTTTTCTATTTTCCAGATTGATTATGCCGGGTAATGCAATCAATTCGTATTTGCGTTGAATTTACGGAAGCCGATTGCATTCTACAGGGCCGCAATAAATTTGAGACTCTCAGGCTGGTGAAAAGTAAAAGCAATCATTTTGGCAATGAACTACTGGTTACTTGCTACTGTTCTGGACTTGCCACCAATCTGGTATGCGTTTTACGAATTGACGTAATTTTCATTCTTTTTGCCTGGATAAAGCGACCTTCTACCAACAGAGCTACATCATTCTTTCAGGTTTTCAGATCAATTCATAAAAGAGTAGGGCGCCAGGGCCAACTGCTTTTCGAAATTTGATTTTTTCATTCTTTCCGTTTATCTGATTTCTTTATGTATTGCTCAAAAGCTATTAGCGCTAACGTCGTAAATAACCTGTCATTTTGAGAGCGCTAGCGAACAAAATGTCAGGTTGATTTACTTTGTTAGCGCATGGTTAATCAAAGTTGAGTTGATCAAGAGCATCATTACGTTTTTTCGTTTCTATCTCCTGTTGCTCTCTTTCTTGCTGTCTTTTACGTTCTAGATTTATTTGAGCCTGATTATAGTTTGCATTTGACGAAGCAACATCTTCTTTTAAATCTTTAACGTGATGCCTTGAAAGCTCATCTAAGGCGCACTTAACCACAACGCAATCTCCATCTAACCAGGCATCTCGCCACATACTATGACGTGGAAACTGCCTAGCTTGCGTAAAATAAGCACCCCACCCACTGGGTGGCCTCGAAGAAAGTTGCAAATAATAATGCTGAAGGCCTGAAAACTCTTGATCTTGGCGCGTTCGTTCTTTTACTACACCAATAATACGAATATCAACAGTCGGGGCTTTTTCCACCTTTCTTTCACTAAATTGAGACTTTTTAAAATTTGTTTGTTGTATTTCCGTGGTAGTTGATTGGGAACTGGAATGCCCACCTAAAGCGCGTAATAATTTTGAATATTCAAATTCATAATTCTCTTTTTGAGTAAAATCAGCATATAATTTATCTGCCAATGATGATGGTAAAGTACATCGATCTATTAGAAGTGGTAATACTGTTACACGACGTCCAGATAGCTCTTTTGACATAGCAAGACTGATTTCTTTTTGAACCCAATTTGATTCAATTGAGTTTTTGGAAATTACAGCAGCGACATACTTCATGTCACTTATACCGGCTGAGATTTTCTCAATTAATGAATCTCCAATATTTAATTCTGCTTCATCCAGCCACACTAATACGCCATCAGAAGTTAATTTTCTTGCTAATTCCCTTACCCACGGTTTATCTTTTGAATTGTGACTTAAAAATACAGATGACATTTCATATTCCTTAATAAGCGCTAACGTCTCACATCACCGGAAGGCAAAAGTGGCGTTGGTTTGTGCAAAATGGAGCGCAGCGGAATGCACAAATCAACGACGCTTTTGCCTGTCCGAGTGAATGTGTTTGTTAGCTGTTTTTGAATACACCATTGTTTGACTTCCTATCCGAGTGCTTTCCGCCATTTGATCAGCGTGAAACGCTTTCCAGTTATTGCCACACCAAAATCTTTTCAACACTTCCGTCGCCTATTTGTGGTAACCACTCACATAAAAGCAATTACGAATGGGATGCGGTTGATCACCACTTCAATTTTTGAACAATTCCTGCATCGCTGACTTGAACTGTCAGGGTGGCACATTCCATTGTTCTGTGGAACTAGCCAAATATTCAAACCGCAATCCTCAGTTTTACCTCGACCAAATCGACGAAGTGAGTTTCAAAAAGATATTCACAGCTAACGCCTCAAATCACCGGAAGCAAAAACTGCCGTTCGTTTTGTGCAAAAATGCAGCGCAGCGAAATGCGCAAAACGAACGGCAGTTTTTGCTGTCCGAGTGAATTTGAATTGTTAGAAACATTATTCTCCCCAAGTGGCGATTGCTTTTTCAATCCTGTCTTTAAACACAGCAATTTTTTGCTCATTCAGTTTTTCGCTATTGTACAGAGACAAGAATTGGAGTTTGCTTTTCTTGGTGCAGGCTCCTAGCAATGCTAATTTCATTATTCGTTTCACTGGTTGCCACAATACTAGGTGATCAACCCACCAAGGGGAACCCAGTGTTGTTACCACTAAGACTTTTCTTAGATTATTTAGCCGAGGCTTAATTGGCCCATAATCACTTGCATGGTCATAGGCGATACCAGGACCCCAAACCCGGTCAAACCATCCCTTGAGCATGGCTGGAAAACCAAACCACCATGTTGGAAACAAAAGCACCAACGCCTCTGCATCCTGGAGCTTATGCACTTGCTCTGCGATATTTGATGAGTCGTAGCTCTCACCATAATATGATTTTCTTTCAATCACTGTTAATGCAGGCTCAAAATTCTCGGCGTAGAGGTCTTCGATAGTAACCTCGTGGCCAATTTGAGTTAGCTTGTTTTCGACATGCCTACCCAGCTGTTTGCAGAGGCTGTCATCTAACGGATGTGTTGTAACTATGAGGCACTTCATCTTTTCTTCTTTTTTCTAACGCCTCAAATCACCGGAAGGCAAAAGCGTCGTTTGTTTTGTGTAGAATGGAGCGATAGCGACTGACACAAAACAAACGACGCTTTTGACTGTCCGAGTGAATTTGAATTGTTAGGTGCATTATCTCTGCTTATTTTTCATGGTTGTTTTAACTAGCTTACCAAAACTCTTATCCTTCTTTCTTTTTTCTATATAGGACATTTGATTAAATTCTGACTCTTTTTTCATCTTCAGATAATTTTGATAGCGTTGTTCAGATAGATCGCCGGCCTTTATAGCGGCCAAGATTGCACAACCTTTTTCATTAGTATGGGAACAGTTAGAAAATTTGCAACTTTGTGAAAGCTCAGGTATCTCTGAGAAAGTTTCATTCAGACCATCATCAACGGACATGCTACCAAGCTCTCTCATTCCCGGTGTATCTATTATCATCGCTCCACTTTCCAAGCGAACTAATTGACGGCTTGTTGTGGTGTGTCGGCCCTTGCTTTGTATTTTACTTACTTCTTTTGTGTCATATTTTTGATTACCTATTATGCTGTTAAGTAAGGTGGTTTTACCAACACCAGATGAACCTAACAAACAATAGGATGCCCCACTCTTTAATAAGCTGATAATTGAATCAATATTATCTTGGTTTAATTTGCTAAACTCCATCACAGTAGTTTTAGGGGCGACATCCAAAACTTTTTTCTTAATTTCATTGATCTCTTCTTTGGGCATTAGATCGCATTTACTTAGCAGAATAATAGGTTCAATATTACTTTCATTGACCATAACTAAATAACGCTCCAACCTTCGTAGATTAAAGTTATCGTTCAAAGACTGAATGATAAAAGCAACATCAATATTTGCTGCTATCAATTGAAAATCTACTACCTTTCCGGCTGCCTTTCTTTTCAAAAGAGTCTTTCTTGGGAAGACACCATATATAATTGCATGGGTATCATCATCATAAGAATCAGCATATACCCAATCACCAGCAGTAGGAAGATTGCTTGCGGATTCGGTGCAATAAAGAAGGTTTCCTGCCAACTCAGCGAATATCTCTTCCTCTCCCTTTGTCACGGTGTAGCTATCTTTATGCACAGAAACTACTCGTGCCACTCCATGTGCAGCAATTAATTCACCATCAACTCGGCTTTTAAACCAGTCGTTATATCCTATGCTTCTCAGATCATTCATAGCTTAATTATGTGCGCACCTAACGCCGCAATTCACTGGCAGCCCGAAGCTGGGGCATTTGTGCAACAATGAGCGTAGCGAATGCACAAATGCCCCAGCTTTGGGCTGTCCATGTGAAATTGCATTGTTAGGGATTTTTTTCACTGTGTTCAAAGTAGCTCAAAGCAAAGCCTTTATTGCACACGATCTGTAATTTATTTCGATTACTGTATTTTCTGCCAGTTATACCTTCGTAGGTGATTACAACTTCAAGTATAGATTTGTAATGCCATGTATCATGATTGTTGTCACCCACAGTAAATATACCAAAGGAATTTGTTACTTGTTTCCCACCTTCAAGAACAGGAATAAAGGTTTCTTTGGAAAAACACCGTTCAACTGCTTCCCGCATTTTGTCTCCAACTGGAGCTGCTATTGATTTTTGTAAATCAGTTTTTAAGGCATGGAGCTGGACATCTTTTGCGGGTCGATTACCGGAGTTTGAAACAACTATTTCTAAACCTGTACCTGAATTTCCAGAAACCGGGCATCTTATAAATGCCGTAACAATTGGGCGATGTGTATCGCGCCATGACATCACGGCAAAAATAAACGATGAAATAGCGATAATTAAAGCACCGCCACTCATAAGTAGAGTCATAGTTTGCTCCATTTCTGTCGCCATAGACTAATTGCCCTAACGTCTCAAATCACCGGAACAGCAGAATTGGCCGTGGCTTTTGCGACAGCAAAATGGCATGCCAATTTTGCTGTTTCCGAGTGCATTTGAATTGTTAGAGCTTTTATTTTTTGTAAAACTCATAATGTTTTTGTATTACCTGAATAATTTACAGACAACTGTTCTTTTTTTAAACCTGAAGGATGAGCAGGTTTTTCAACACACACAACTAAATTACCTTTAAATATGCCTACAGCTGAAAGGTTTAACCAAGAATACCCTTCGTGAATCAATTGAATAAAGTTATGTTCATAATCATTCAGTGAGGAAAGTACTTCACTAAAATTTTTTATTATTTTCCCTTCTTTATATAAATCTGCTTCGTCAACAATCAGTACGTCATTCCAATTTGAATTGGGATTATTTGAGTGCAGCCATATTTCTAGACCTTCAATATATTTCTTGAGCATTTTAATTACTATTTAGCTCTAACGTTTTGCATAACCGGAAGCCGAAAGTGGCGTTTGTTTTGTGTAAAATGGAGCGCAGCGGAATACACAAAACCAACGAGGGATCTCCCCCGATTTTGCACACACTGCCTTGTTATAATAATACATATTAGATTATATGCGCTTCATATTCGTCAGGTGTCACGTAATCTAATGATGAATGCAGTCTTTCTCGATTGTAGAAGCCCATATATTCTATAACTACGGACCTCAACTCCTTATCCGTAAAATACTCATTTCCATGTGTTCGCTCTGCCTTGAACTGACGAAAAAACGACTCCATTTCCGCATTATCATTCATCACACCCTTGCGGTTCATGCTCTGGATGATGCCATGCTTCTTTAGCCAATTTCGATATTTTATCGCAACATACTCAGCACCTCGATCTGAATGAAAAAAAAGGCCAGTATGTACTAATCGTTTCTTGGCTGCATTCTTAAAAGCGGTGAGCGACAAAGCCACATTCCTTTTCTTTGACAATGACCACCCCACAACCCGTCGAGAGTACTTGTCCAGGATTACCGCCAAGTAGCGCCATTGGCCGTTCACACGGAGGTAGGTGACATCGCCCACCCAAACCTGGTTGGGTGCAGATACCTCAACATTCCGTATCTCATTACCTATGCTGGCATAGAACCGATCCAACTTCGCATGGCATCTATAAATACAGGCACAACGAGCTTTTAAACCATTTGCCTGCATAAGGCGCGCAACTCGGTTTCTACCCACCTCAATTCCTTCCCTATTGAGTAATTTGTGGATCTTTGGACTCCCGTAGATCCCGTCAACATCACAAAATAACCGTTCGATGTTGTCACTCAGCTGAATATCTTGTTGGGCCCGTACTGATAGGCCCCGACGCTTCCACGAATAGTATCCAAATCGACTTACGTCATACACACGACACATCAACTTCAGTGGATAGGTCTTTCGTTGTGTATCTATGAACGCGAAGACCTCTTTTTTTGATTCGAACAAAACTGGATGCTTTTTTTTAGAAGCTCATGCTCCATCTTGAGCGTCTCGTAGGCTTTCTCGAGCTTCTTAACACGCGCACGCTCTAGCTTTGCCTCGTTATCCAATGATCCCTTCTCTGGCTTGCCCATAATGTCACCGTCTCGAACCTCTTTTTTCCAACGGTAAAGCATGATGGGATGAATATCGAGCACCTTTGCCACGTCCTTGGCATAGACGCCAGGTAATCCACCTAATTCAACTGCTGTTGCCTTAAATCCATCATCGTAATAGTCATACTGTGTTTTTCTAGCCATTTGCTCACCTCTAATAAATTAGTAATTAGATGTGTGCAAAACTGGGGTAGGTTCCCGACGCTTTTGCCTGTCCGAGTGCATGTGATTGTTAGCTGAACTCCGCACTCAAATAGAAAAAATAGGGAAGAGGGGGAGATAAGCTATTGAAATAATATGGAATTTCTTCTTCATTACCTAAGAATTCCTTTTGTCCTTTTGTTTTATGTTTTCCTTTTCCGCTTTCAGGCGGGTGATGATTTACCAGTTTACGCCTGTTTGGTTTAGTGACCAACTATCCCGCTTCAGCGTATGACGGATTTTGTATTTACCAGAAAATAATAATTCGCTTTTTCGCCATTCTGACCAACACGATCGCTTCAGCGCGTGATGGCCTTTGAATTCACTACGAAAATAATAATTCTGGTTTTCTCTATTCTGTCCAACATGATCGCTTCAGCGCGTGATGGCCTTTAAATTCACTACGAAAATAATAATTCTGCTTTTAGCTATTCTGCCCAACATGATCGCTTCAGCGCATGATGGGCTTTGAATTTACCTAGAAAGTAATAATTCGGTTTTTAGCTATTCTACCCAATATGACCGCATCAGCGCATGACCAACTACCAATAACAATTATTCTCAGCTAAGCCGTTTCGATAAGGCTTTGTTTATGCGATGCCTGAATTCTTTTACAGCTAACGTTTTGCATAACCGGAAGCCGAAAGTGGCGTTTGTTTTGTGTAAAATGGAGCGCAGCGGAATACACAAAACAAACGACGCTTTTGGCTGTCCGAGTTAATGCGCTCGTTAGCTGAACTTCGTACTTAACTATAGAAACAGGGAAGAGGTGCAATAAGCCATTGAAAAGTTAGGTAATTTCTTTTTCATTGCCTAAGAACTCCTTTTACCAGTTTTTGTTAAGATTTCCTTTCTCCGCTTTCAGGCGGAAATGATTAACCAGTTTACGCCTGTTTGGTTTGGCGGCCAACTATCCCGCTTCAGCGCATGATGGTCTTTGAATCCATCACGAAAATAATAATAATTCGTACCTTTGCAATTCTGATTAACTTGATCGCCTCAGCGAGTGACCAACTTTCTAATAACGTCCAGCCAATTGAATTTGGTTTATGCGATGGCAATGCAGTAAGGATATGAAATTATGCATTCTGACTGGCATGACCGCTTCAGCTCATGACCAACTACGAATAACAATCATCCTCAGTAAAGCCGATTCATCAGGATTTAATTCATGCGATGAATAAATTCTTTCATCAGCTAACGGCCAAAATCACCGGAACAGCGAAATTGGCGGGGCTTTTGCGACAGCAAAATGGCGTGCCAATTTTGCTGTTTCCGAGTGCATTTTATTTGTTAGCAATATTTTACGTACCATAGTACTTAACGCTGAACCCCACTGTTAATGGGCTACCATCATACAGACATGAAACACTAATTTTTAATTTCCTTTTGTGATCTAAATAATGATGATAATGAGGTTGCTGTCTTACAAGATCTAACTCTGAAGGGTTTATACTGAGACAACCCAGTATTGGTTCTGAGTCGAACTCATGTTTTTGATTACAAGGAGCTGTTTTCTTGATATCGACCTCGACATAGTTAACGAAACTTCCTTCTGCTTCCAAAAGCATACGACATTCATCATTTTCAATAATTATATTTCCAACCTCATTTGGAGTGCCACCAGTCTCCTTTGCTGCATCAGAAACCCTCATTCCGATGTATTGAAAAGGTCTATGAAATGGTTTGGGGTAAAAAAACAATAGTAAATTTGATGCTTTATCAATTGCTTGCCCTAAACCTGAAGATTTAGACTTCCCTGTTACGGCAGATTTATTAAAGACTAGCCCCATTGTATTAATCAATAATTCAAAAGTATTTAGGTACTTTGTGCCATCTGTGAAATCAGCATAAAACTTTCCTAATAAGAAACCTGGTAACTCACATCTCTCGAGCATCAAAGGTAGAACTTTGATATTTTTGCCACTAATTTCTAATGTCATTGCTACATCTATTTCTTTTTGCACCCATTTGGATTGAACCGAATTTGGAGATAAAATAACTGCGACGTAATTCACACCATCAATACCTTCGCGTATTTTTTCAATGAGGCTGTCACCAATTTTCAACTCAGCCTCATCAAGCCATACTCTACAGCCATGACAATCTAAATCATGGGCAAGTTTTCGAACGAACTCTTTATCGTTAACGTTGTGACTGAGAAAGATACCTGGTTTCATTTTTTTAAATTGCTAACGCCGCAAATCACCGGAAGGCAAAAGTGGTGTTTGGTTTGTGTAAAATGGAGCGTAGCGGAATACACAAACGAAACAACGCTTTTGACTGTCCGAGTGAATTTGCTTTGTTATGCATTAGATGAATAGATCCATTAAATCTTTTGCTGATTTTAATTTCTCATAGGTGGTATATCTTGGGCTTTGTAATACACCTTGTTTTGCTTTTCCGTATTTAATTGGCCCAATTTTCTTGGCTTTAGCATTAAAGTTTAATCGATATCTTCCTCCACCACCGTAAGGTTCTATAGACTCTATCTCCGCAAAATGAGTAACAGCAGATACTGGTGATGTTTGATATGCTGCTATATATTTGATGTCTTTGAGTTTTCCTCCACCGATACGAATGGCGTACCAGCAGTTCTCGCCAAGAAAAACCTTATTAAATCCTTCTTCCTGGGCAGGCACTATAATTGTGTCTTGTATGCTCTTTTTCTTTTTTAAGCTTGCTATGGGAGGCTCGACTTTAATCTTTTTTGCTTTTTCAAATACTCTAATTTCTACTAAGGGCAATATACTCAATATCTCATTGAGAAATTCTTTTGTATCGGCTTTTTCAGATTCAGTCAATTTTGGTTCATTTGGTGTTGCAGTATTATCTAACTTACAACGTCCAGCATTTATTGCTGTTTGTATTAACGCCCATTCAAGCCATGTAATATGCGCCCTATTTAGGCCGCCATTACTAGAAACGAAAACTAATGCTTTATCCCAGAACTCTTTATTCTTTTCATGTGAATCAATACGGTTTTTAATGCCATCGCCTTGACCAATATATAGAGTAGGAAGATCATCTCCTTCTTGATATCCAAATAATAAATAGGCTCTTCCCCTGATCGAGTGGGTAAGGATCACCTAACCACTCCTTCAGGGTAAAGCTTTAATCCACCAAGGTGGAAGTAGATTGCATTGGCAAACCGCGCCTTGTTGCGGAAACCTCTACTACGAACCTTGATCATCTTTATCCGGCTGTTGAGACCTTCTGCCGGACCATTACTTACCTTCAGGATTATCGCATTCAATATGCCCCACAGGTGCTCCTTGATGGTTTTGGCCACTTCCTTGATTGGATTAAGCCGACTACGTACCGCCCAAGATAACCACTGCTCCCAACCTTTCTTCGCCCACGTCTTGCTGACATAGTGCCAGAGTGACATCGCCAACTCTTTTATTGCCCAAGCACGAGCTGTTTTCAGTGTACTGTCGCGCAATGCCTTGAACCGACTCTTCTGTTTGCGCGTCATATTCTCAGGGTTGTAGAGCCAGCCATACTTGCTTCCTTTGAGGTCCTCGTAGCCTTCTGCCATCAGAGCCTTGTGTTCTTCGCGGCGAACTTTGTCTACGGCTTCACCGAGGTATTTAGCAACATGGAATTTATCAAAGGCGATCTTCTCCTCAGCCCCGGGCAGGCTTTCCAGTGTGGCATTGATAAAGGCTGGCCACATATCCATGGAGACACTCTCTATCGCCTCTTGCTGCTCTTCTGTCAAACTGTCATACCACGCCTTGAGTGTCGCCTTTTTACGGTCGCTACCAACGTGTAGCACTGTACCTGCCTCTTGGTCTGATACGACTGTCACGTAATCATGGCGCTTCTTGAAAGCCGTTTCATCAACGCCAATATGTGTCGGGTGGATCTCTTCTCTGCGGGCCAGTCCCCGCTTAACCGCTCGCTGCATGATCCCATCAATGGCATTCCAGCTCAGCCCCATCAATCTGGAGACGGCAGAGATGGATGCCTCTTTCAACCAATCAATCACCAGCGCCTCAAACATTGCTGTGAAACCAGAGCCTGGTTCGGCCCAGGGAACCGACACAGTGATCACACCATGCTCTTCACACTTCACTCGGGGCACATCTGCTACCAGAATGGTCTTATACTGACAGGTATCCAGATGTCGCCAGCGGCGTTTGCGTGAATCATAGCCTGGTGAGACCTGTCCGCAGGTTGGACAACACGGCTTGGCACCTGACTCCTGCCCTACGTGTACCGTTACCTCTCCTTCTGATACAGCCAACTCTACACTGGTAACCTGCCAGGGACTCTTGATACCCAAAATCTGGGCGTATAGATCTTTATCTCTCATAGGGTGTTACGCTAACCTACCCACCTGATTTGGGGAAGAGCCAATAAATATATTCCTGCCTGCTCAAGCTCCTTTCGATTCCTATGATTATCCCAAGCATCACGAGAGATCTCTAATCCAATTCCAGTCCAATTCATTTTATCGATTATTTTAAACGTATTTGGATCTCCATCAGGTACAAATAAACGAATTGTGTATGGTTTAGGCATATTTACTCCTAAATTTATATTGCATAACGCCGCAAATCACCGGAAGGCAAAAGTGGTGTTTGGTTTGTGTAAAATGGAGCGTAGCGGAATACACAAACCAAACAACGCTTTTGACTGTCCGAGTGAATTTGCTTTGTTAGGTTATTCTTTGGCACTGTACCCAAATAAGTAACCTGCAATTGTGCCGAGAATACCAATTGCTGCACAGTGTGCATTTGGATTTAAAACAGCTAAGATGCTTGCAAATGTTGCAACAATCACAAGGCCGGTAATTCTGACATTAAATATACCAAAACCTTCTTTCATATGTCCGAAAATACGGAGTAACGCAAATACGCCGAAGCCGAGAACTGCCAATAAAGCTACGCCTCTAACAATATCTAATTCTTTCATAAGGCTTACAAGCTCGTTCATTTTAAGTAAGCCATTTAATACTTATTTATTGGATCATTCATAATGCTTTCCATTTGTCGGCGGTATTCATTTGACTGAATATCTCTCCTTGTTCTCCGATTTTCCTTATTTATTTGACGTTTTAAGTCGTCTTGGGCCTCCAAGTTAGACTCTGCAATATCTAATTGCATTAGACAGCTAGAAAAAGACGAACTTTCACGAGAAAAACCATAGCTATCGCAAGTATGGTATTTGGCAACATAATTATTACATTTTCGTGGAAGTGGCCACCCAAGTTTATTTGTTTGCGCCATGCATTGCCTAAATTCTGAACTGTACGTTGAAAACTCATCAGAACATATACTGTAACATTTATCTGTCCAGCTTTTTTCGAGCGATGCACATCCTGTATTGGAAAGAATAACTACCGATATAATATAGGTAGAAAGAATTTTCTTATTCTCCATTTCATACTCCTCTGTGCATTTTTCAAGAACCAAACAACGCTTTTGACTGTCCGAGTGAATTTGCTTTGTTAGGCCTAATACAACCATTTTGAGAGTTCAGGAGCCAAAGTGCTCATTGTGATTCCTACTGTTAACCAAACTAAACCTACAAGTGAAGTTATCAAATCACTCGTATGAAGTGACTCTAAATCTGTATGGATATTTTTCTTCATTTTCCTGTTTTCTTCGGCAACATGCTTCTTAAGTTCTTCGTGGCTTTCATTCAATTCATCTATTGATTGAGCATGCTCTCGTTGCTCATTTCGAACTCTGTCTAGGTTTCTTATAATTCCCTCAATTCTTTGCTCTACTGGTTTTTTAGGGTCATCTGGCGTCCAGACCTCCGCACGACCTTTCATGCCTGCCATAGTCATGTGGCCGGCACCAGCCCCGATGACAACGCTTCTTTTCCATTTTGGGAATTGTTTGACCCATTTCAGGAGAAGCTGCCTCAATAAGGGTTGGCCAAAATGTTCACGTACCCCAAGCAGACCCCTTATAGCAAAGATCATTCCGATCAATTGAAGCGCATAACCAGCCACCCTAATAGATTCTTCGCTATGCCACGTAACAAAACCAAGTAGTACTGCCGCCAAGACTACGAAAATCCCCATAAATACCAATTTGGCTTCTGCTAACCAGAGCCAAACTTCTATTATCCATCGTTGTAGTCGGTACTTACTCAATTCCCTTTTCTCTGGCCTAACGCCGCAAATCACCGGAAGGCAAAAGTGGTGTTTGGTTTGTGTAAAATGGAGCGTAGCGGAATACACAAACCAAACAACGCTTTTGGCTGTCCGAGTGAATTTGCTTTGTTAGGCACGTTAAATCTATTGATATCTTTGGTGGTTGTTAATGCCGTTAGTTTCGTTTGTATTTCATTTCAACGGTATTTGGCTTGATCGTATTATTAGGCTGTATAGAGTCTCTCTGGTCCTTTTTACTCTTAAGATTCTTTGTTGCAAATAATGAAGTTTTTTCATTGTATGGGTGTTGTGCGGTGTTTTGCTATTATGTGAAATGCACAACGTATACCAAAATTGAAGGATCATTCAAATCTCCAGTAAGGATCCATTGGACACAAGAGTATCCTTTTAAAACGGAAGGGTTCCTCTCTTTCTTAGAAAAGAGCTTATCAATAAATGAATATCCCTTTAAAGAGGAGGCCTTCGTATATGCCTCTTCAGCCTTAAGCTGCAGCGAAATATCTATAGATGGAAAAATGACCCCATCAATTAAAATTATCTCATTCTCCACTGGAGAGATAAATAAATCATAATTCTTTTTGAAAACATGCAAAAATAGTTCTCCATCCTCCCAATTAGAATCATGATGATAACGTAATGACCAATTGTTTTTTTCAATTACATGAAAAGAAAACACTGGTTCCATTCTAGATACTTTGGATCTGCTGAATATTTCCCAGCAGAGATCCTTTTTTTGCCAATTTGAGATCTCTTTTATGACGTCTGATGTTGACCAAATATCGAAACCACCAGAGTGCATGCCACGAGATAAGACCTTGGGAGGTAAATGTGTTCTCATCATCTTTGCCTTATGATATTGCCTAACGTCGCAAATCACCGGAAGGAAAGAGTGGCGTTTGGTTTGTGTAAAATGGAGCGTAGCGGAATACACAAACCAAACGCCACTTTTGACTGTCCGAGTGAATTTGTTTTGTTAGGCATTTTCATATTCTGATTGAGCATAATATTAGGCATTGTATGTTCATGCCGACTTGCGAAAGCTTACTAATTAGTAATATTCGTATTCTATTTCTTTTCATAATAAGTATATTTCATATTATCAGGCGATGGTATTTCCTTTGTGTCAGGATGACCCAGCGTGTATCTACTCAAGTCACATGCAGACCCATTATTATAGTAATTAAATGACTTGCAACCTATGAAAGGGGCATATTCACATAACCACGCGCAATCCTCCGGTCTTATTTTTTTACCCTTTATAAGTAATTCGGCTTCCAAACTTAAAGCTTTATTTGGGGTTGGGTGGTATTTCTTAAAAGCCTGATCAGAGGAATGAATCAAACATGGTGGTCTCCCATTAGTTTCATCGCATGATGATATTAACGGAGATGGATTCTTGGTTGTTAGAAATATGATTATCCCTGTTATAAATAGTGCAATACCAAGGATTTTTATTGTGAGCTTCCCTCTATTATCTAGAGATGGAATTTCTGCTCCTTTGAATTTAAAAACCCCATCAAACAAACTAAACACAAAGAGAAATATCCCCGTTGCGAAAAAAAATCCGGGTAAGGTTTGAATCATATACATCACCAATCTTTTTCTTGCCTAACGTTGCGAATCACCGGAAGGCAAAAGTGGTGTTTGGTTTGTGTAAAATGGAGCGCAGCGGAATACACAAACCAAACAACGCTTTTGACTGTCCGAGTGAATTTGCTTTGTTAGGTTTTTTGCTTGAACTTTGCATACCCATGCCCACGGTGGTCGGATAATTTTTCATTACACTCATGAATAACTTCTTTCGTATCAGGGTCAGTTACACGCTCAATGTATTGGTCTTTGTTTTTGTCTATTGTTCGTAATTTTTCAACCACCTTGTTCAATTTATGGCTGTGCTCGTAGCCCGCAAATGTATCAACACGGGTTTTATCTTTGCTTCTACGTGAAGGGTCTTTTTGTTTTGCCCGTAATGAATCATATGCTTTAACAGAATCTCGAACTGTCACATGGGCATTTCTGTCTTTCGAGCCACACTCTGGACATGGATCTCGTTCAGATTTCTGCGTGTCATCAGCAACAACGATTCCACAATTAGCACAATTTACCTTTCGGGCTGACATTTATAACCCCAAACTTGATTTATTTATTAGGATTTTCATCTGGTTGTATTTCTGAATTCTGGTTATAAATGTTTTGTATATTAATTTGATAGTTTTCCTGCACTTTTTGATGGAAATAATTATTGATTTCCACTTTTGTAGTTGGATTGCTCGACATTATGTGCAATATAAAGCCGATTATAGCTACATAAGCGGCAACTCTTTCAATTGAATTGGGAATAAAGTTATTAGTGAATTCATTTATAATCACATCTTTAATTGATTGTTTTGCAGGTTCTTCCTGAGTCCATTCTATCGGGAAAGTAAAATCTGCAATAACAAGCTTTCCTCCCAATATTTGATACTCATTCATCAAATAGGCATGGAGTATTTTGGCCGCCTCTAATGGAGAATCTTGCTCATTAACAAATTGAACGACTTTTGATGCGTGTTCAATTATTGGCTCACCCACGCTTTCCTCTGATGGAATGCCAATTGGGTGGATATATTGAGTTTCTTTGTCCATGTCTTTTAAACCTAACGTTTTGCATAACCGGAAGCCGAAAGTGGCGTTGGTTTTGTGCAAAAATGAGCGTAGCGAAATGCACAAAACCAACGATGCTTTTGGCTGTCCGAGTTAATGCGCTTGTTAGCGCATGCCCTCACTCCGATGATGAGTTCGTACGGTTTCATTTCTGTGCACTATATTTAAAAAGGCTTTTGCCTTAGTTTACTTGAAACCCAATTTATAGTGGGTTTTTTGTTTTTTCTATTTACACAGAATGCTTTTGCTTGATAATTCGATCGATTCGCATTTGCGTTGAACTTCCGGAATCCGATTTCATTCTACAGGGCCGCAATTGATTTGAGACTTTCAGACTGGTGAAAAGTAAAAGCAATCATTTTGGCAATGAACTACCGGTTACTTGCTGTTGTTCTGGACTTGCCACCAATCTTGTATGCGCTTTATGAATTGACGTAATTTTCATTTTTATCGCCTAGATATAACTAACCTCTATCAGTAGGGCTACATTACTGTTTCAGGTTTTCAGAACAATATATAAAGAGTAGGGCGCCATGGCCAACTGCTTTTCGAAATTCTATTTTTTCATTCTTTCCGTTTATCTGATCTCTCTTGTATTGCTCAAAACCTATTAGCGCTAACGTTCAGCATAACCGGAAGCCAAAAGTGGCGTTGGTTTTGTGCAAGAATGAGCGTAGCGAAGTGCACAAAACCAACGATGCTTTTGGCTGTCCGAGTTAATGCGCTTGTTAGCGCATGCCTTCACTTCTATGATGGGTTTATACGCTTTCATTGCTGTACGCTCTATTTGAAAAGGCTTTTTCCTTAGTTTACTTGAAACCCAATTTATAGTGGGTTTTTTGTTTTTTTATTTACACAGAATGCTTTTGTTTGATAATTCAATCGATTCGCATTTGCATCAAACTTCCGGAATCTGATTTCATTCTACAGGGCCGCAATTGATTTGAGGCTCTCAGACTGGTGAAAAATAAAAGCAATCATTTTGGCAATGAACTACCGGTTACTTGCTGTTGTTCTGGACTTGCCACCAATCTGGAATGTGCTTTACGAATTGACGTAATTTTCATTCTTTTGCCTGGCTAAAGCTACCTTCTACCAACAGAGCGATATCATTGTTTCAGGTTTTCAGAACAATACGTAAAGAGTAGGGCGCCAGGGCAAACTGCTTTACGAAATTTGATTTTTCATACTTTCCGTTTATCTGATCTCTCTTTTATTGCTCAAAACCTATTAGCGCTAACGTTTTGCATAACCGGAAGCCGAAAGTGGCGTTGGTTTTGTGTAAAATGGAGCGTAGCGGAATACACAAAACCAACGACGCTTTCGGCTGTCCGAGTTAATGCGCTTGTTAGCGCATGCCTTCACTCCAATGATGAGTTCGTACGGTTTCATTTCTGTGTACTTTATTTAAATAGGCTTTAAACCAAATTTATAGTGGGTTTATTGTTTTTTCTATTTACACAGAATGCTTTTGTTTGATAATTTGATCGATTCTCATTTGCGTTGAACTTCCGGAATCCGATTTCATTCTACAGGGCCGCAATTAATTTTAGGCTCTCAGACTGGTGAAAAGTAAAAGCAATCATTTTGGCAATGAACTACCGGTTACTTGCCGCTGTTCTGAACTTGCCACCAATCTGGTATGCGCTTTATGAATTGACGTAATTTTCATTCTTTTTGCCCGGATAAAGTACCTTCCGCCAAGAGAGCTACATCAATGTTTCAGGTTTTCAGAACAATACGTAAAAAGTAGGGCGCCATGGCCAACTGCTTTACGAAATTTGATTTTTCATACTTTCCGTTTATCTGATCTCTCTATTATTGCTCGGAACCTATTAGCGCTAACGTTCAGCATAACCGGAAGCCGAAAGTGGCGTTTGTTTTGTGCAAAATGGAGCGTAGCGAAATGCACAAAACCAACGATGCTTTTGGCTGTCCGAGTTAATGCGCTTGTTAGCGCAGGCTTCCACTCCGATGATGAGTTTGTATGGTTTCATTGCTGTAAGCTCTATTTGAAAAGGCTTTTTCCTTAGTTTACTTGAAACCTAATTTTTAATGTTTTTTCGCTTTTTCTATTTTTCCAGATTGATTATGCTGGGTAATGCAATCAATTCGTATTTGCGTTGAATTTCCGGAAGCCGATTGCATTCTACAGGGCCGCAATAAATTTGAGACTCTCAGGCTGGTGAAAAGTAAAAGCAATCATTTTGGTAATGAACTACCGGTTACTTGCCACTGTTCTGGACTTGCCACCAATCTGGTATGCGCCATATGAATTGACGTAATTTTCATTCTTGTTGCCTGGATAAGGCTACCTTCTACCAGCAGAGCTACTTCCTTGTTTCAGGTTTTCAGAACAATACGTAAAGAGTAGGGCGCCAGGGCTAACTACTTTACGAAATTTGATTTTTCATACTTTCCGTTTATCTGATCTCTCTTTTATTGCTCAAAACCTATTAGCGCTAACGTCGCAAATCACCGGAAGGCAAAAGTGGTGTTTTGTTTGTGTAAAATGGAGCGCAGCGGAATACACAAACCAAACAACGCTTTTGGCTGTCCGAGTGAATTTTCCTTGTTAGGCGTATTCACAGCATTACTCAACCGGGTTTCCTCCGATAACAGCTCCTTTCTCGTAAATTACCTTGCCTTTTCCCGTAACACTGTCTGCTATACCGGATATGGTTGTAGTACCTGCATTTGCTATTACAAGAGAGACATCGCCTTCTATCTCGACTACACCGCCATTATTAGTAACAGATCCATTCACGATTCCTGTTACATATAGCTTTCCACCATTATCGACCGATACGTTACCGTTTGAAATCCCACTCAAATAAAGCGTTCCGCTATTCTTGATTCTGGCACCCGTAATAATACCTGGCTCTGATGAGTAAGAACTGACTACGGCGATTTTTTCAGGAGCGGTATTTATTGTTACACCAGCGCAATCTCCATAGGCCTTACCATTGATGATATTGCATGCTGAATATGCCGAGATATGAACACATAAAAATGCTAAACACAGGAGAGACTGTTTAAGTATATTGTTTCTATTTGTCATTCCGCCCTCTCCCACTTATTTCATAAGCAGGGGCCGGCAAACCCATGCGGCTATAAAAATAATTTACAGCGAGCGTTGGCACTCCACGACTCGCTATTTCCAATAGTCTCATATCTTCAGTGTCTTCAATCGGGCCAAGTGTGAAATGAGCAATACCTTTATTAGCTACATATATTAGTCTTGCTAATGCCACCTCCGCCTCATCCGTAGCACCCTGATAGGGACGAACTGCTTCTTGGATAGTTATTTTGGAAAGTACGCCATCCGGGCCTGAAAAATCTTCAATAACGAGATCATTCTTCCTTTTATTGGACCTGATGAGTAGTTTCGAGTTATTGCTCGGATTTCCTTTTATACCAAGGAATTCGAGAATTGAGCGGCAGTGAACAATTCCAGCCTCAATTGCCGAGTTAGTAAAGCCTGTCGATAACCCTTCAATGCTCAATTTGCCATCGAAATATATCTCCATTGGTTTTGGAGCATTCCATTGAATGGCATATCGTAAAGCCAAGTTTAATATTGATGCGGATTGCATCCTATACGGCATAGTTTTATCGATTAGCTTCTGGTGTTCACCCATATGTTTCACGCCTAACGTTCAGCATAACCGGAAGCCAAAAGTGGCGTTGGTTTTGTGCAAAAATGAGCGTAGCGAAATGCACAAAACCAACGATGCTTTTGGCTGTCCGAGTTAATGCGCTTGTTAGCGCAGGCTTCCACTCCGATGATGAGTTTGTACGGTTTCATTGCTGTAAGCTCTATTTGAAAAGGCTTTTTCCTTAGTTTACTTGAAACCCAATTTAGAATGGATTTTTTGTTTTTTCTATTTTCATAGATTGCTTTTGCTTGATAATTCGATCGATTTGCATTTGCATCTAACTTCCGGAATCTGATTTCATTCTACAAGGCCGCAATTGATTTGAGGCTCTCAGACTGGTGAAAAGTAAAAGCAATCATTTTGGCAATGAACTACCGGTTACTTGCTGTTGTTCTGGACTTGCCACCAATCTGGTATGTCCTTTATGAATTGACGTAATTTTCATTCTTTTTGCTTGGATAAATGTACCTTCTACCAACAAAGCTACATCATTGTTTCAGATTTTCAGAACAATAAAGAGTAGGGCACCAGGGCTAACGGCTTTACGAAATTTGATTTTTCATACTTTCCGTTTATCTGATCTCTCTTTTATTGCTCAAAACCTATTAGCGCTAACGTCGCAAATCACCGGAAGGAAAAAGCGTCGTTTGGTTTGTGTAAAATGGAGCGTAGCGGAATACACAAACCAAACGACGCTTTTGACTGTCCGAGTGAATTTGCATTGTTAGGGCTTTTACTTAAATAATTCTTGCTCAATTCTGCTCATATACTTGTTTGTGTAAAATAAATCTGTTTCATGCTTGATTGGGCGAACACGAATCGTAAAATCGGGTGATTCGTGATTAGTAACATCAAATAAAACCAATCCTATTCCAAAAAGCTGACATAGCGAATCAAGCCTGGCTATTTCATCCTGTGATGATTGCTTAGGAACTACCAAATAACATTTATGGCTAAATAATTTATATGCACAAGCCTGTCCAAATGCAGTAATAAGCTGAGTTGTTTCAGTTTTTATTTCAGCTGATACTATTTCTATTGGAGCTTGTATTATATCGCTCCTTTTTGACTCTCTTTTGCCAATTACATCAGGTGTTCCCCATTTATCTTTAAATCTATTTCCTCCAAGGGGAATTGCATGAGTTGCGTCCTCAATGTCATTCTGGAGCCAATTAGAGAATGGTTTATAAAAATATTCTTCCTTGATTTTTTTGGTTTCTTTTGGTTGAACTCCTGGTTTTAGTTCATCAGTTTCTGGATCTTTGAATTCAACTAGGCGAAACAACCCTCTCGATGGCTTATAAACTATTTCTGGATATGTGGCATCAAGGTTCCATATGCTGCCATTAATTGTGTTTATGTTGAACTTTTCATCCTCTGCCGAAATTAGTTTTACCAATTCAGAATATCGCAAGCCATCAGGATTATCTCTTAGACACTTTATCGCAGCATCTTTAATCCTTTCGGTAACCTTCTTTGTCATCGCTAATTCCTATTTATATTGCCCTAACGCCGCAAATCACCGGAAGGCAAAAGTGACGCTTGGTTTGTGTAAAATGGAGCGTAGCGGAATACACAAACCAAGCGACGCTTTTGACTGTCCGAGTGAATTTGCTTTGTTAGGTGCATTATTTTGATATATTTTCTGATTTCTATTAACTGAAGTTTGTATTTGAATTATTGCCTGAAGAGGATAATGTTTTTAATACAACTAGAGACCATGCGCCTAGTGTAATACTCAGGGACAAACATCTTATATAATGCATGTATTCAAAATCCATGAACCATAATGGCAACATTATTAACGTGAAGATTATTGCTTTAGTGGCATCTTCTATGATGGATTCATTCATGACTTTTATGGCTAATAATATGATATGTGCCGCGAATAAATGTAAGCGCTCAACGAACCACGTACTTGCTCAGCAGCTCCTGATCTGATCCGGATCAACATTACCCGGCAACAACGCCTCAATGACCTCAACCGTATCCGCCTTCGGCAAGGCCGTGAACAGATAACGTAGATACGCATAAGGCTCCAGGCCGTTGGCCTTGGCAGTCTCGATTAACGAGTACAGATTGGCGCTGGACTTAACACCCTTGACCGACGCACTGAACAACCAGTTTTTGCGGCCCACCACGAATGGGCGGATGGCATTCTCCGCGCCGTTGTTGTCGATCTCGATGCGGCCATCATCCAGATAGCGGATCAGTTTCTCCCACTCGCGATGCAGATAGGTCAGCGCCTTGCCGGTTGCACTTGTCGGGGGCACCAGCGGCAAGCTGTCATCCAGCCAGCTGCGCAGTTCATCCACCACCGGACGCGCCTGTTGCTGGCGACGGGCATAACGTTCTTCTGAGCTCAGTCGTCTGGCCTGCTTCTCAACCCGATACAGCTTCTGGATCAGAATCAGCCCCTGATGCGCTTTGCCCTTTTTCTTGTTTTTACCCTGTGCTTTGACCGCCTCACTAAACTTGCGTCGTGCATGGGCCAGGCAGCCGACATGGATCAGACCATTGGCCGCAACCACGGCGTTATAGCCATCATAGCCATCGGTTTGCAGGTGACCCGTAAAACCGGCCAGCAAGCGTTTCGGTACCCCGGCACCGCGACCCGGATCATAGTCATACAGCACAACCGGTTGATCCGGTGGGCCACCACGCTGTAACCAGAGATACGACTTCGATTGCGCTGTCTTGCCCTGTTCATTAAGGACTTGCACGGTCGTCTCATCCATTTGCAGGATATCGTAATCCAGCAAACGATCACGTAACAGATTGATCACCGGTTGGATCAGCTTGCCCGCCTGGATCATCCAGTTGGCCAGTGTCGCCCGCGGGATATCCACGCCAATACGCTGCAAGATGGTCTCTTGCCGGTACAGGGGTAAGGCATCCTGATACTTCGAGACGGCAACATAGGCCAGCAGCCCCGGAGAGGCCATGCTTTTGGGGATCGGCTGGGCCGGCAAGGGCGCGGTCTTGATGCATTGACCACACGAACACGCATATTTCTTGCGGATGTGCCGGATGACCTGGATTTTTGCCGGGATAATATCCAGCTGCTCGGAGATGATCTCACCGATCTCAGCCAGTAACTGCCCATCATGGTCGCAATGGCGTTCTGATTCGGGGATCTCGTGGATCACGTCAACCCGGGGCAGCGTATCCGGCAACGACTTACGGCCACGCTTCCTGCGTGTGTGTGCCGGCACGCTGATGACCTCATCATCGACCTCTTCAATGTCAGGAGCGTCGGCTTCGGCCTCGTTGAACATACAGACTTGATCGGGTGAGATCTTCTCGCTGCTGGCGGCGTAACGCTTGGCCAGCGCGAGGTTGAGTTGTTCTTGAAGAAGGATGACTTTGGATGCTAACTGTTCGTTGCGAACAGCCTGCTCAGCGACCAGAGACTTCAGGGCATCAATGTCATCGGGTAACTGATCTGGTGCAATCAACATGCATGGCATTATACCGAACGCGAAGGTAATTCGCCTTATAATACACTGGAATAATGCAGACGATCATGCGGTTGCATGCGCATCACATCATAACCATCGAGTAACCAGTTCAGTTGCTGGCCGCTTAGTGTGACCACCTCATCAGCAACCCTGAGAGGCCATTTGAATCGCGCCCGTTCCAGGCGTTTCTGCCACAGGCAAAAGCCGTTACGCTCCCAATACAAAATCTTCACCTTGTCGCGCTTGCGATTGCAGAACACAAACAGCTGTTCAGAGAAGGGATCATGCTGCAGAACTTCTTCTACCAGCACAGCAAGTCCGTTAATGCCTTTGCGAAAATCAACGATATCCCGACACAGATAAACCGCCGTTAGATCACTCGATGGCCGCATCATGAAATAGCTGCCGCCGTTGTCAGTACGGTGCTTAATGTCTTGCTATCCACGTTGCCGGAAAATGTTACCGCCACACCATTGGGCAATCCGATGCGCCAAGTGCTGTCCGATACAGCGACTTCTGCTTGCGCTCGCGCAAAGCGACGTCGGCGAGTCATCGGCAACACCCCCTTTTTGACCAACGTCTTCTTGCCTGCGTACATGGCTTTGGCATCCAGTCCATGCTCAGCTGCATAGGCGGCAATAACCTTGCCTGATGCTGCGCAGGCCTGAAGGTGCTCAAGCCAGTGGCGCTGAAGGTCTGTCAGTGGGATCTGCTGTGAATCATCCATCGATGGTCTCCGCTTATCAGAAAAGCGTAGCCTGCGATAAATGAGGTCAGGCGAATAGGGTGTGGTTTATTTGGCGCTTACGAATAAATTAACAACTAATGATTTTACAATGCTTATTACCTCATAACCCTGCAAAATGTATATGGTGATTATTGTCACAGCAATAGCCAAACTTGTAGTACGAAATATCATCTGAATTAGACCGGTTATGGTTATTTTTCCATTTGTATTTTCCATGCTATGTTTCATCACGCACCTAACGTTTAGCCTCAGCCGCCCGCGGGCAGAAAGCACAAGAGCACCAAGCCACGACGCGATTAGCAGGAGGCAATGAGCTTGAAGCCGACGCCGACCCAGCGGGTCGGCTGGAGGCTTTTGTTAGGCGACTCACTCAATAAAGAGCTTAAGCTCATAACCTTTGCCAGTGGGCCAATCGATTCGTATTAACTCAATAGATACATTACCAACTTTTGCTTTCGCTTTAGTACCTCTATTTATCGCTACTTTGATGCTTTGTGGTAAATCCGAAGCAACTGCTTTCTTTGATAAGGTGATAGCTGCCTTTAACATTTCTGCATGAGCCGATTTTGCTTCCGCCTTGTTATTTACATTAAGCACAAGCTTCAATATTCTGGCTTTATTTGACCCACCATCAACGTAGTATGCCAAGTTATTCTTAAGTGGAAATCCAGAGCCGAATTCTTTATACGGACTTGAGCAGCCATATTCAGAGCCATAGAAGTTTTTCCAACCCCGTGTTCTCATGCCTGCTTCGTTAAGATATGAGCAAGTAGCTTGTGTCCCAGTCTCTTTGAGGGTTGCTCCTACTTGGGGTGTAAACATGCTGGCACACAAAATAAGTACGAGCACATAATTTCTGTTGTTCATGTTTTTCTCCTTTCGCCTAACGTCGCAAATCACCGGAAGGCAAAAGTGGTGTTTGGTTTGTGTAAAATGGAGCGCAGCGAAATACACAAACCAAACAACGCTTTTGACTGTCCGAGTGAATTTGCCTTGTTATGCCTCGCGAATTCATATGCTAAATGATTGCTGCCTTAATTATTTAAGACATAGGATAAATTATTATCTATCTTTAAAGATCATGAACTTAACTGGCTGTGAACCGCTGTAGAATTGATATGCAAGAAACCTAACTGAATCACCCAACAAGAAGAATGGGAGGGCAAATAGTTGTCCTAATACCCTAAAGAAGTCATCACTTATCATGTACTGGCCTCCCCAGTAACCACCATAGCCCGCCACCATCAGAATTCCCCACAGATCGAAAAGCTGCTTAGTATCTACGCCATACCTCATTTTTTGAAAGGCTATAAATCCAGTTAGCAATATCCATATTACTAACTCGATTATGTAGATTGGATGAAATAGTTTTTTATTGGAAGTGTCTTTTGTTTTATTTAGGCTATACTTTAGCCGCCTGCTTTTTTTGTTGATAGTTAATTTGCATAAATACTCTGCCTCTTCTGTCAGCACTGCATTTTCTAATAAGCTCTCAAGCTCTTCAATATTCATTTTTTGATATTGTTGTTCCAAATCTGACATCATTATTCCCTCTTTTTGCGTTAAGGCCTGTCCGCTGGATGCATTTGTTATGCAGTACCTTTCTATACGTTGCATTTCGACAATATATTCTGGGCTATTCACATGGTGCTACTGGCGACATCGTACTTTCCCTAATTAAGATAAGACCTTTTCTAATACCTACTGCTTCGTGTTTATTTGAATCATTTAAAGTGGAAACAGTCACAACTTCTCCCGACTGAAATTCATTTATCGAGATTACACCATGATTCTTGTCGCACAATTTAGTACTTGGTGTGATTACATATACAATCGATTTTCCCTTTTCACTTTTTCCCTCTAATATATCAGGGGTTACTGATGTGACAGTAATGGTTCTGTGAGTTCCCATGCCTCCTTTGATTTTCCCAATCATTCCTCCTTTAGCGGTAAGAAATAACTCAGCATATGCAATTGATGAAAGTAATAAAAAAAATGACGTTATGCTTATGAAATAGCGCATTATTTACTCCTGCTATATTAATCAGAATTATTGATTAGAGTTTTATACCTTAATGTGCACTTATACATCTAATCTAGGGCTCACACACTTGAACAGGACCATCCACACCTTCAACATCGCACATTGGCACTGGCCCCATATCTGAACCACATATGTAACAACCATCTGGGGCAATACGTGGCCCGCTAACACATGCTCCTTTCATTGGCGAAAACATCGGCTCTAATGTCTTAAACTTCAGTATTTCTGCAACCTCTTGACATGACTTTTCTTTCAAGTTTGTCCACTCATCATGTGATAATTTACCTCCAAAACTAGATTGGGACACAAAGAATAACCCAATGCAAATTGGCAATATTTGACGCATATTCATTCTCCATTAGTTTATTGGTGTTGGTAATTCGGCTATATAGCATAACGCCGCAAATCACCGGAAGGCAAAAGTGGAGTTTGGTTTGTGTAAAATGAAGCGTAGCGGAATACACAAACCAAACAACGCTTTTGACTGTCCGAGTGAATTTGCTTTGTTATGTTTACAAGGGTTCGCACTGCCCAAAAGCAGCAATTGAAACTATAAGTTTATATTCTATCGCAAATAATCTTACCTCTGTCCAAAGGACCTTAGTGCCGCCAGCATAAAAATTAAGCGTATTAATTGATTGCACCACGCCATCATCCAATACTGTTTTAGGCGTAATGAAATTAGCTGTAAGAATTGTATCTGCTGATTTCCCGCTGTTATTTGTTAGATTCTGTACACTATTGACTGCAATATTTGATTCAATGAAGTGGACTTTTTCGTCTCTTTTGCTTTTCGACTGCACTATTTCTCTAGTGGTCATCATATAGCCCCAGTCATATACCACCTTCTTTGATTTAAAATCGATTATAAAATTTATTATTTTAAGGTAACTTTCAGGACGTTTATAGCGAATAGAATTGATATCTCCACAGCCAGTTATGCCGCATGGAAAAAAATTACCCGTAGGTTTGTTACCTGATGTATTTACAGGAAACACGCATGCCCATCTTTCCGAGGACTCTCGCATGTCCTTTGCAATAGAAGGCATGGTAAATAAACTCACTACTAATAAACAAATAAGTTTATGTGTAAACATTATTCTTCCCCCATTTATGTATTACTTGATAGTGATTAAATTCATTTATTTCAATGATTCAAATCATCTTTCGCCAAGGTGATCAAATTTTCTAGATACTTTTCAGTTATTTGATTGTCGTTTATGAGGAAGTCTATCCAGCCATGGGTATCAGATAAAACCTCATCTGACTCTTTTTGATACTCTTTTAACTTACTATAAAATGCATCAGAAAATATGAAGGATCCAATATCTATATATTTATCTATTTCTTTGTGAGCCTTATCTGACATAGCCCTTACTTCCTTGGCCTGAGCTTAACTCATAACCTTCCTTTTCATACTCCCAAGGCACACCCATACTATTAAAGAAGACCGCCCATCTAGCTTCTTGCCTGGAACGAAAACCATTATATTCAGTTTCTATAGCCTTCATTATTATGATTTACTCCCTATCCCTTTTTTTCATAACGCCCCGCATAACCGGAAGCCCGGAGTGTTGTTTGAATTGTGCTAACGTAGCGAAGCGAAGAGCAGAATTTAAACAACGCGGAGGGCTGTACGAGTTGATGCGGATTGTTATGCATTTTTAGCTGCGCCACGAACGACGTGTTGCACTCACCCAACCTGGCTTTGGAATAGGCTCTTGAGAGATATAAGCACAAAAACTTTCCAATAACTCTTCTCTACATCCATACTTTAAATTAGCTGCATGTGAAATTTCCTTGGATAAGGTTGATTCTGATGAAACCCAATCTACAAGGATATTATCATTTATTTTTACGGTATCCAGATTTTTGTAATGCTGTGGCAATATATCATCCTTTATGATAATTACACTTCCTTCAGCTTTAGAAGATAACTTATATGCCCTAATTAAAGCTGTACCCATAGCTGGAGTTGTAGTCATTACTCCGTTTCCAATATTTATTATTCCAGAATCTGACTCACTTACTTTATCTGGGTAGCAGCCATTAATTCCTGCCATATGTCCTTTTGCTATTGCTGCTTTACATGTGTAGCCGCTCAATAGCATATGGCGCATTAAAGAAACTGTTATTGCAATACACCTTTTTATATCACCTTCAGATAAAATAGAAGTTATAACAAAACCATCACCAAATTGATGTGCGAACAAGCGCTCAGAATAATTCGTACTCGCATCGCCTGGATATACTTTATCTCCAATATTTATTATTGCCTCCATCAGGACACGGAGAGCCATAATTGCCCGAGTTTTTGAATTATTGTCAGTTTCGAATTGTTTTGAGAACCCCTCAATATCTATAAACAGACCCCAACCATATTCCGGCATTTTCCCATTACCTCTCACTATGATTTTTATTGCATAACGCCGCAAATCACCGGAAGGCAAAAGTGGTGTTTGGTTTGTGTAAAATGGAGCGCAGCGGAATACACAAACCAAACAACGCTTTTGACTGTCCGAGTGAATTTGCTTTGTTAGGAAATTACTGTGCATGATTTTGCGCTATAGCTGAAAGTTGTGATTTTAGGTCTTTTGATTTGCTTTCTACTTTTCTGTACAGAATTTCTGGCTCTTCCCCAAATCAGGTGGGTAGGTTAGCGTAACACCCTATGAGAGATAAAGATCTATACGCCCAGATTTTGGGTATCAAGAGTCCCTGGCAGGTTACCAGTGTAGAGTTGGCTGTATCAGAAGGAGAGGTAACGGTACACGTAGGGCAGGAGTCAGGTGCCAAGCCGTGTTGTCCAACCTGCGGACAGGTCTCACCAGGCTATGATTCACGCAAACGCCGCTGGCGACATCTGGATACCTGTCAGTATAAGACCATTCTGGTAGCAGATGTGCCCCGAGTGAAGTGTGAAGAGCATGGTGTGATCACTGTGTCGGTTCCCTGGGCCGAACCAGGCTCTGGTTTCACAGCAATGTTTGAGGCGCTGGTGATTGATTGGTTGAAAGAGGCATCCATCTCTGCCGTCTCCAGATTGATGGGGCTGAGCTGGAATGCCATTGATGGGATCATGCAGCGAGCGGTTAAGCGGGGACTGGCCCGCAGAGAAGAGATCCACCCGACACATATTGGCGTTGATGAAACGGCTTTCAAGAAGCGCCATGATTACGTGACAGTCGTATCAGACCAAGAGGCAGGTACAGTGCTACACGTTGGTAGCGACCGTAAAAAGGCGACACTCAAGGCGTGGTATGACAGTTTGACAGAAGAGCAGCAAGAGGCGATAGAGAGTGTCTCCATGGATATGTGGCCAGCCTTTATCAATGCCACACTGGAAAGCCTGCCCGGGGCTGAGGAGAAGATCGCCTTTGATAAATTCCATGTTGCTAAATACCTCGGTGAAGCCGTAGACAAAGTTCGCCGCGAAGAACACAAGGCTCTGATGGCAGAAGGCTACGAGGACCTCAAAGGAAGCAAGTATGGCTGGCTCTACAACCCTGAGAATATGACGCGCAAACAGAAGAGTCGGTTCAAGGCATTGCGCGACAGTACACTGAAAACAGCTCGTGCTTGGGCAATAAAAGAGTTGGCGATGTCACTCTGGCACTATGTCAGCAAGACGTGGGCGAAGAAAGGTTGGGAGCAGTGGTTATCTTGGGCGGTACGTAGTCGGCTTAATCCAATCAAGGAAGTGGCCAAAACCATCAAGGAGCACCTGTGGGGCATATTGAATGCGATAATCCTGAAGGTAAGTAATGGTCCGGCAGAAGGTCTCAACAGCCGGATAAAGATGATCAAGGTTCGTAGTAGAGGTTTCCGCAACAAGGCGCGGTTTGCCAATGCAATCTACTTCCACCTTGGTGGATTAAAGCTTTACCCTGAAGGAGTGGTTAGGTGATCCTTACCCACTCGATCAGGGGAAGAGCCGAATTTCTAAGCTCTCAGTTAAGTCTGCTTTTTCACCGCCTGAATCTGGAGGAAATAACTGAGCATGTAATGTTCTCGAACCTAAATCTTGGCAAATGCTTTTGTGCTCAAGATAATCTTCTAATATTGCAGGGCAGTAAAAAGAAATGATCATTTCAAGTTCATCAAATGGAATCTTACCTTTTGGTTCCTCCATTCTTTTTTTGCCTGTAGATAAAAATGATCGTGCAATACCCAAATGATACTTAAATCGGTCATTAATCTGAGTTACTAATTCATGTGCTTTTTCAAGTTTTTCTAATTGCCTTCTATTCCTTTCTTTTGTCTGCTCATGAGAAATTGACAGCTTTGTTATAAAGAAAGGGCTCTTCCCCAAATCAGGTGGGTAGGTTAGCGTAACACCCTATGAGAGATAAAGATCTATACGCCCAGATTTTGGGTATCAAGAGTCCCTGGCAGGTTACCAGTGTAGAGTTGGCTGTATCAGAAGGAGAGGTAACGGTACACGTAGGGCAGGAGTCAGGTGCCAAGCCGTGTTGTCCAACCTGCGGACAGGTCTCACCAGGCTATGATTCACGCAAACGCCGCTGGCGACATCTGGATACCTGTCAGTATAAGACCATTCTGGTAGCAGATGTGCCCCGAGTGAAGTGTGAAGAGCATGGTGTGATCACTGTGTCGGTTCCCTGGGCCGAACCAGGCTCTGGTTTCACAGCAATGTTTGAGGCGCTGGTGATTGATTGGTTGAAAGAGGCATCCATCTCTGCCGTCTCCAGATTGATGGGGCTGAGCTGGAATGCCATTGATGGGATCATGCAGCGAGCGGTTAAGCGGGGACTGGCCCGCAGAGAAGAGATCCACCCGACACATATTGGCGTTGATGAAACGGCTTTCAAGAAGCGCCATGATTACGTGACAGTCGTATCAGACCAAGAGGCAGGTACAGTGCTACACGTTGGTAGCGACCGTAAAAAGGCGACACTCAAGGCGTGGTATGACAGTTTGACAGAAGAGCAGCAAGAGGCGATAGAGAGTGTCTCCATGGATATGTGGCCAGCCTTTATCAATGCCACACTGGAAAGCCTGCCCGGGGCTGAGGAGAAGATCGCCTTTGATAAATTCCATGTTGCTAAATACCTCGGTGAAGCCGTAGACAAAGTTCGCCGCGAAGAACACAAGGCTCTGATGGCAGAAGGCTACGAGGACCTCAAAGGAAGCAAGTATGGCTGGCTCTACAACCCTGAGAATATGACGCGCAAACAGAAGAGTCGGTTCAAGGCATTGCGCGACAGTACACTGAAAACAGCTCGTGCTTGGGCAATAAAAGAGTTGGCGATGTCACTCTGGCACTATGTCAGCAAGACGTGGGCGAAGAAAGGTTGGGAGCAGTGGTTATCTTGGGCGGTACGTAGTCGGCTTAATCCAATCAAGGAAGTGGCCAAAACCATCAAGGAGCACCTGTGGGGCATATTGAATGCGATAATCCTGAAGGTAAGTAATGGTCCGGCAGAAGGTCTCAACAGCCGGATAAAGATGATCAAGGTTCGTAGTAGAGGTTTCCGCAACAAGGCGCGGTTTGCCAATGCAATCTACTTCCACCTTGGTGGATTAAAGCTTTACCCTGAAGGAGTGGTTAGGTGATCCTTACCCACTCGATCAGGGGAAGAGCCAAAGAAAGTTGTTACGCCGCCGACCAAGACACCTAGTATAGTTCCGAGCACACCAATCCATGATTCCATTTTTGATTCCTAACGTTCAGCATAACCGGAAGCCAAAAGTGGCGTTGGTTTTGTGCAAGAATGAGCGTAGCGAAGTGCACAAAACCAACGATGCTTTTGGCTGTCCGAGTTAATGCGCTTGTTAGCGCAGGCTTCCACTCCGATGATGAGTTTGTACGGTTTCATTGCTTTTAGCTCTATTTTAAAAGGCTTTTTCATTAGTTTACTTGAAACCTAATTTTTAATGTTTTTTCTCTTTTTTTATTTTCCAGATTGATGTGCTGGGTAATGCAATCAATTCGTATTTGCGTTGAATTTCCGGAAGCCGATTGCATTCTACAGGGCCGCAATAAATTTGAGACTCTCAGGCTGGTGAAAAGTAAAAGCAATCATTTTGGCAATGAACTACTGGTTACTTGCCACTGTTCTGGACTTTCCACCAATCTGGTATGCGCTTTACGAATTGACGTAATTTTCATTCTTTTGGCCTGGATAAAGCGACCTTCTACCAACAGAGCTACATCCTTGTTTCAGGTTTTTAGATCAATTCATAAAAGAGTAGGGCGCCAGGGCCGACTGCTTTACGAAATTTAAATTCTCATACTTTCCGTTTATCTGATCTCTCTTTTATTGCTCGAAAACTATTAGCGCTAACGGCTAAAATCACCGGAACAGCGGAATTGGTCACGGCTTTTGCGACAGCAAAATGGCGTGCCAATTTTGCTGTTTCCGAGTGCATTTTTATTGTTATGTTCTTTTAAAATCATTAAACATTTCACGCTCTTTTTTAAGTGCGACTAATGTATTTTTTTTATTTTTTCGCAATATCTTTATTGTGATAATAGTAAAGTCATGAAAAACAAACATGAAATTATTATTTTTAGAGTAGATTATACACTCGCCGTTATTGATTACCTCAGAATACTTATTTATTTCGAGATCTCTGTATGGGTTTGTTTTGTGTTTTACAATATATGCGTCTTGAAATGATTTAGTAACTTGCTTATTTGCATACAAAACTACCATTACAAATCTATCTGAATTGAAAGCTATATTGTTTTTTTTAAAATATTGGCCTTTCCCCAGGAAGTGCATATATTCAACAAGTTCTTTTCCGTCAATAGGAAGTGTCATTTTAACTTCAGTTGGCTCTTCTCTTGCGGATTGAACCATTTCTATAAACCTTCTAGTGTAGCGTCCTAAATTGAAGGCATATTAAGTGGTTATTGGTATAATCCTGCTATTCATGAATGGCAGGATTATTATGTATGAGAGTAGCAGCAAAAATCACATTATCTGAAACCGATAGGCAGATACTGGAGAAAAACACAAAGAGCAAGGCTGTCTCAATTCGATTGTCAGAGCGCTCTAAAATAGTCCTGTTATCCGCAGAAGGTTTGAAGAACAAAGACATTGCACAAAGACTCAATATTGCACCTAACAAAGTAGGACTATGGAGAAATAGATTTGCTGAAGGTGGCATCCAGTCAATCAGCAAAGATAAGCCCAGAGGGGCAAATCATGGAGGAAAGGATACATTAAAACAGGCCAGACTTCGCAAAAGGATAATTGAGAAAACAACGCAAGATAAGCCAGACAATGCTACGCACTGGTCAACCCGGACACTGGCTAAAGAACTGAAAACAACGCACAGCTTTGTTAATCGTGTCTGGCAGTCGGTTGGTTTAAAGCCTCACTTGGAGAAGACATTCAAGGTCAGCAATGATCCTCGTTTTGAAGAGAAATTGTGTGATGTAGTGGGCTTATATTTAAATCCACCTGAAAACGCTATTGTCTTTTGTGTTGATGAGAAGACATCAATCCAGGCGTTGGACCGCACGCAACCGGGTCTTCCATTGAAGAAAGGTCGCTGTGGAACCATAACGCATGATTATAAAAGAAACGGTACGAGTACACTTTTTGCAGCGCTTGATGTTGCTACTGGAAGTGTGACGGGTGAATGTTACCAAA
Organism: Sedimenticolaceae bacterium; assembly: GCA_963691905.1. Taxonomy (GTDB): domain Bacteria; phylum Pseudomonadota; class Gammaproteobacteria; order Chromatiales; family Chromatiaceae; genus QGON01. Next base: position 1,592,705 of record OY829894.1, on the reverse strand, counting down.
AGCATACGCACAAAGAATTTCTTAAATTCCTGAAGAAGGTTGAAGGTCAAACTGAAAAAGATAAAGACTTGCATATTATTGTTGATAACTATGCCACGCATAAGCATGAAAAAGTACGGAACTGGCTGAGGCGGAATAAACGTGTATTTCTGCATTTCATACCGACCAGTTCATCATGGCTGAATTTGGTAGAACGATTTTTTGGCGTACTTACAGAGAGGCAACTTAAAAGAGGTATTTTTACTTCGGTAGTTGAGCTGGAAAAAAAGATTATTGAGTATATCGATAAGAACAACAAAAACCCCAAACCTTTTGTTTGGACAAAATCTGCTGAAGACATTTTAGAAAAAGTAAACCGTGCGCGAATAACCCTTGATAATATACAATCAAATTAGGACACTGCACTAGATGCACCATTGTTTTTTGTAACTGCTTCTATAAGTGTATTTGCAGCTAACTCGTTACTTTCAGCCTGACACTTCGCTATAACAGCTAACACATAGTCTATATTGCTTTTTCTTGAGTTACATTCTCTGCAAGCATAAAAATCACCTTCATTTTTATTTCTTTTTCTTGTTAAAGCAGCGTTTGGAATCAAGTGTTCAACTGATCGGCTGTTACTTTGATTCTCTGCTTTTATCATTGTATTTCGACAATACGGGCAGAGTGAATTATTGATCATTTATTTTGAACATAACGGCCAAAATCACCGGAACAGCGAAATTGGCGGGGCTTTTGCGACAGCAAAATGGCGTGCCAATTTTGCTGTTTCCGAGTGCATTTTAATTGTTAGGGTTTCATTATTGTGATAATAGCTTTTTCTTCTCTGAGTTAAATTCTTGTTGAGTAATTATTTTTTCATCAAGTAATTCTTTCAATTTTTTTAGCTCAGTGTAGATATCTTTTTTATGAGGTGTAATATCTTTTTTTATTTCAAGGGAAACACCTGCATCTTTTCTTAGTTTTGGTCTAGATAGCTCAGGGTCACTATTAACTAAGCACATGAACTGCACTTCTGCTTTAGGAAAATTTCCAAAGATAAATGGTGGTTGTGCTTCTGTTGTATTTACCACTTGCAGTTTTTTATTTTGTTTTTCACAGAATTCTCTAGCCTCTGCAAAAGCATCTGCCTTTAATGTCCCTGACCCTGAGAAGCCCGTAGCTGCTTGGCGTGATACTACATATGTATCTTCTCCCATAGGTATAACACCAGAATTTGATGCGCAACCGCTTATAACGATAAGCATGATCAAAGTTGATAGTGCTACCTTTTGATTCATTGAATATTTCTCCTTCTAATTTGGTGCTTCATTTTTTGAACCCTAACGTCGCAAATCACCGGAAGGCAAAAGTGGTGTTTGGTTTGTGTAAAATGGAGCGCAGCGGAATACACAAACCAAACAACGCTTTTGACTGTCCGAGTGAATTTGCCTTGTTATGTGAGTATTTCATAAATTTAAGTAAGACCAAGCACACCTGCAAGCCATGCTAATGGCGCAATTATGTCTACTTCAGCCTTTCGTTTGCTATACTCTTCTTCTTCAATATCTGAATTATATTGTTGTATTTCATCATCAAGTATCAGCATGGTTGACTTAATATCTTTAGCTGACTTTGCGAGCTCACTATGATTTTCTTCAATATTTTCCCTTTCTTGTTTTGCATTACTTAGTACATTGCATGGATCATCGTTTGGCTTTTCGACTTGAGAAAAAGGTATTAATAAATCAATCAAACACTCAGCGCCTTGGTACTTAACCATTAAACGAGCTCTTTCAATTCGTGCTTCTGCCTTAGGTAATGAGTTTTTCTCTATTTGATTGATTTCGTTCGTAATATAAATATACTTTCGTTTTAGTTTTTCTTTTTTACTATTTGCTTTATCTCTTTTTGCTCGTATCTCAGATATTTCAAGATCAAATGCTGCCATATTAGGATCATAGAATGTCGAGTGGTATGCAAGGTGTATAGCAAAGTACAAAATTCCAACGCCACCAAACCCAAGTGCAATCCACTTACCAACAAATATAACTGCCAATAATAATTCTTCGTTAACTTTGTTCATTCTGTAGAGAGCACATGTTATTTATTTGGAGATCTATTTTACACATAACGTTTAGCATAACCGGGAGCCGAGAGTGGCGTTTTTTTGTGCAAAATGGAGCGTAGCGGAAGCACAAAACAAACGACGCTTTTGGCTTTCCGGTTAATGCTCTTGTTAGCTGTTTTTGAATACACCATTCATGGACTCCCAATCCAAGTGCTTTCCGCCATTTGATCAGCGTGAAATTCTTTCCAGTTACTGCCACACCAAAACCTTTCCAATACTTCAATCGCCTATTTGTGGAAACCACTCACCTAAAAGCAATTACGAATGGGATGCAGTTGATTTCCACTCTAACCTTTGAACAATTCCCGCATCACTAATTTGAACCACTAGGTTGGCACTTCCATTGTTCTGTGGAACTAACCAAACATTCTCACCATTACCTTCGATTTTACCTCGATCAAATCGACGAAGTGAGTTTTCAAAGATATTCACAGCTAACGTTCAGCATAACCGGAAGCCAAAAGTGGCGTTGGTTTTGTGCAAGAATGAGCGTAGCGAAGTGCACAAAACCAACGATGCTTTTGGCTGTCCGAGTTAATGCGCTTGTTAGCGCAGGCTTCCACTCCGATGATGAGTTTGTATGGTTTCATTGCTGTAAGCTCTATTTGAAAAGGCTTTTTCCTTAGTTTATTTGAAACCCAATTTAGAATGGATTTTTTGTTTTTTCTATTTTCATAGATTGCTTTTGCTTGATAATTCGATCGATTTTCATTTGCATCTAACTTCCGGAATCTGATTTCATTCTACAAGGCCGCAATTGATTTGAGGCTCTCAGACTGGTGAAAAGTAAAAGCAATCATTTTGGCAATGAACTACCGGTTACTTGCTGTTGTTCTGGCCTTGCCACCAATCTGGTATGTCCTTTATGAATTGACGTAATTTTCATTCTTTTTTGTTTGGATAAAGGTACCTTCTACCAACAAAGCTACATCATTGTTTCAGATTTTCAGAACAATAAAGAGTAGGGCACCAGGGCTAACGGCTTTACGAAATTAGATTTTTCATACTTTCCGTTTATCTGATCTCTCTTTTATTGCTCAAAACCTATTAGCGCTAACGTCGCAAATCACCGGAAGGCAAAAGTGGTGTTTGGTTTGTGTAAAATGAAGCGTAGCGGAATACACAAACCAAACAACGCTTTTGACTGTCCGAGTGAATTTGCTTTGTTAGGCTCTCTTTATACTTTCAGGTAAATCAAAACCATTAGACTCTAAAAACCTTAAAAGACAATAACGTATTATTCTTTCAAGTCCGCAGAATGTTGGTGCTCTTGCAAGAATTTTTGCATATTCTTTATCCTCAACTACAGGTTTTCCAAATTGAATATCACCATTTCTTCTTTGAGGTTTAACCCACGATCCAAAAGGAACCCCTGTATGAACATATTTACTACGCAGATCATAAGCAGCACCGATCCGCATTTGAAAATCTTCAGGCTTAAAAAATCCATACTCTGTTTCAAGTTCATGATGTTTAAAAAAATCACCATCGATTAAGGATGACAATGATTTAACAAACCGCCTTTTAATTGATAAGACTCTACTCATTATTTGATTCGCTATTTTTTCTCCATTATCTAAATGTTCTCTAATTGCATATATATTCTTAGACATCACTTCATCAAGAAGGTCTGCACTATCATAGGTGAAGTTACCTGATATTATTTCGCCTGCTGTAATAAGGTGTAAATAAGCTATTTCAGGCTCAACTTCTGAAGTTTGTATTGCCTGTAAATAAAATTTACTAGCGGCTTCAAATGTTGACCTGAAATTATTATCAATTGCTTGATCAGTAAATAGTCTTTCAAAAGTTAATACATGCTCAAGATTGAGAGGGACAGGAAGGCACTTTCTTGGTTGATGGTTGTTAAACACTAGCCGATGATTGCACATACTGTTATATGCGCTTAAATTAGGTATATTGAAAAAACCGCTGCCTTCTGTTAGCCCATGATTATCGAACCGTTTACCATAAAGAACAGATAAAAAAGAACATATCAAATCACCAACAGGAGAGTAATCAGGAATTACCAGCTTATCCTCAGACTCAATTTTAAATGCAACAATAAACGCATTTCTAGATACTGGACTTTCTTCTTCTCTTGTAATTCCATTTCTATTGTTGGAATGTTGCCAAGCATGACTAATCAAAATAGCATTGCTTTCATATTCACCAACTAGTCTACTAGTCGTTGATATTAAGACTTTATGAATCGTCTTGTCTGGCCTTAAGGGGTTTTTGTCAGTCAATTAAGCATCTCTCATGCGCTACATATTAGCCTAACGCCGCAAATCACCGGAAGGCAAAAGCGTTGCTTGGTTTGTGTAAAATGGAGCGCAGCGGAATACACAAACCAAGCAACGCTTTTGCCTGTCCGAGTGAATTTGCCTTGTTAGCTGTGTTTTTTGTGTCCACTCAAAGCATCTTTGCTAAATAACTCTCTATAGGGTGTGCGGGCATTCCTTGCGTATGTTTGGCTGAATCCATAACAGATGGTATCGCCTCATGTATTTTGCGTATTTTGTTGTCAAAGAAAAAAGGCTTATCGTGTTTTCTGTTAATAAAGCGCTCTTTGAACGGATTTAAGAACTTGTCATTTCCACCCCAACCGAACCAGACGAATGGTGATTCCTCCGCCTCTGTTTGGCAAAACGGTGGAGACGTGTAACCGGAAAAAACTTTCTTTGCTTCTTCTAGGTTTGCATTGCACAGGTAGAAAAGATTCCAAACCCTAATGAATGAGTTTTGTGATGCGGTTTTGCCAAGATGTTGAAAGGCAGCAGTAAAACGATTTCTCACAAATGGAAGCATTTTATCCCCATCTAAATCTAGTAACTCTAATCTCCCATGCTTAGTTGGTTTCGCCGAACCAGGATTTTTTCCGATGATGGCTCCTACACACTTACCATTGGCTTCTAGATCATATTCACCAAGATAAATTCTCGTGTCGAATCTGAACAGATGTCCATTAATCATTTCGAATTTAGCTACATAGCTCATCTGCTTTCCTTGAACAGCTAACGTCCAGCATAACCGGAAGCCAAAAGTGGCGTTGGTTATGTGCAAAAATGAGCGTAGCGAAATGCACAAAACCAACGCCACTTTTGGCTGTCCGAGTTAATGCGCTTGTTAGCGCAGGATTCTACTCCGATGATGAGTTTGCTATGATCTATTTGAAAAGGCTTTTTTCTTAGTTTACTTGAAACCTAATTTATAATGGATTTTTTGTTTTTTCTATTTTCGCTGATTGCTTGTGCTTGATAATTTGATTGATTCGCATTTGCGTTGAACTTCAGGAAACTGATTTCATTCTACAGGGCCGCAATTGATTTGAGGCTCTCAGACTGGTGAAAAGTAAAAGCAATCATTTTTGAAATGAACTACCGGTTACTTGCCACTGTTCTGGACTTGCCACCAATCTGGTAGGCGCTTTATGAATTGACGTAATTTTCATTCTTTCTGCCTGGATAAAGCTAGTCTCTATCAGTAGGGCTACATTACTGTTCAAGTTTTCAGAACAACACGTAATAGAGTAGAGCGCCAGGTGAACTGCTTTACGAAATTCGATTTTTCATTCTTTCAGTTTATCTGATCTCTCTTGTATTGCTCAAAACCTATTAGCGCTAACGTCTTGCATAACCGGAAGCCGAAAGTGGCGTTTGTTTTGTGCAAAATGGAGCGGAGCGGAATACACAAAACAAACGACGCTTTTGGCTGTCCGAGTTAATGCGCTTGTTAGCGCAGGCTTCCACTCCGATAATAAGTTTGTACGGTTTCATTGCTCTACGCTCTATTTGAAAAGGATTTTTCCTTAGTTTACTTGAAACCTAAATTTATAATGGATTTTTTGTTTTTTCTATTTTCTCAGATTGCTTGTGCTTGATAATTCGATCGATTCGCATTTGCGTTGAACTTCAGGAAACTGATTTCATTCTACAGGGCCGCAATTAGTTTGAGACTCTCAGACTGGCGAAAAGTAAAAGCAATCATTTTGGTAATGAACTACCAGTTATTTGCTGTTGTTCAGGACTTGCCACCAATCTTATATGCGCTTTATGAATTGACGTAATTTTTATTCTTTTTGCCCGGATAAAGGTACCTTCTACCAACAGAGCTACATCAATGTTTCAGGTTTTCAGAACACTACGTAAAAAGTAGGGTGCCATGGCCAACTGCTTTACGAAATTTTATTTTTCATACTTTCCGTTTATCTGATCTCTCTTTTATTGCTCGAAACCTATTAGCGCTAACGTTCAGCATAACCGGAAGCCGAAAGTGGCGTTTGTTTTGTGCAAAATGGAGCGGAGCGGAATACACAAAACAAACGACGCTTTTGGCTGTCCGAGTTAATGCGCTTGTTAGCGCAAGCCTTCACTCCGATGATGAGTTTATACGCTTTCATTGCTCTACGCTCTATTTGAAAAGGCTTTTTCCTTAGTTTACTTGAAACCTAATTTTTAATGTTTTTTCGCTTTTTCTATTTTTCCAGGTTGATTATGTTGGGTAATGCAATCAATTCGTATTTGTGTTGAATTTCCGGAAGCCGATTGCATTCTACAGGGCCGCAATAAATTTGAGACTCTCAGGCTGGTGAAAAGTAAAAGCAATCATTTTGGCAATGAACTACTGGTTACTTGCCACTGTTCTGGACAAGCCACCAATCTGGCATGCGCTTTACGAATTGACGTAATTTTCATTCTTTTTGCCTGGATAAAGCGACCTTCTACCAACAGAGCTACATCATTGTTTCAGGTTTTCAGATCAATTCATAAAAGAGTAGGGCGCCAGGGCCAACTGCTTTCCGAAATTTGATTTTTTCATTCTTTCCGTTTATCTGATTTCTTTATGTATTGCTCAAAACCTATTAGCGCTAACGGCCAAAATCACCGGGAAAGCGAAGCGTAGGGAGGAACGACCGTAGCTTTGCTTTTTCCGAGTGCATTTTATTGTTAGAAGAGCGTAACCGCATAACTGACTAAATTTTAGTTTTTAAATTGTTACGTTGCTGTAAAACTACTGCTGATTTGAAATGAAATCAAGTTTTAAAATGACAGGGTTTATTTTTAAAACCAGATTAGCCATTGAAATATAAAATACCGAGCAAAGCTCGATCTTAATTTGTTCAACTGCAATCTTGATACTAGCCAGAGGTTAAAGGATTGTTTTTATATGGTTTTTTTAAAGCTAAACTTTGCCGATAATTAATAATATGGTTTTTGATATTAACGATGTGCCAGATTTAATGAGTTGCATATTTTTCAAGACACCAGGAATTTTTAAGGTTTTACGATTTTGTAGCTAATAATTATTTTCGATGTTTTTCAGATGAACGATATGCTGAATTTGAAATAATTTGAATGTTCTCAAGCCGCAACCTGATTATTTATTTTTGTCTTTTTATGCTTCTGTTTTTATTCCTTACGCTTTCTAACGCCTAGCATCACCGGCTGCCAAAAGTGGGGTGGCTGTAGCGTAGCGGAAGCCGCGCCGCTTTTGGCAGTCCGCGTGTATGCTTTTGTGTACGCCCAGCATGGGCATGAACTTATGGGGTGAAAGTCCCCTGTAGGAGAACCACTGTCGATGATCGGAAATGAGATACATAGGATTCCCTCTCTGTGGGTGACTCCTTTCATTCCTGTCCATTTGACACCAACTACCCGCCGAGGGCAAGGGCGCCACCGTGAGGTGGGGTCTGGAGGAAGCCTAAGCGCAAAACGGCGAGCCGACGAACAGAAACGTCATATAAGGCCTACTTCCCTGGGGCGAGCTGGCACAAGACAGCAAAGCCCTGTGGTTCGGGGGATAAGGTAAATGACGCGGTTGTGCCGTGACAGTTCATGCTCTTATCTGGGGAGATCTGCTCAACATGCGATCGGTAGAGCGCCAGTCAGGCCACTGGTCGATCAAGCCTGGGCTTATCAGCCTCCATCGACTGATAGGAGCGAATCAGATGGAAAACCGATAGCGCCCTGTGGGGCAACCCACCGAGTGATTGAGCAGAAGTCAGCCGAGGCCATAGTATTGATGAACCCAAGGCAGGGGGCTATCGGGAAGGGCCGAACATCAACCAAGGAGGAGTCTCACTCATCTCAGCGGAGGCGTAGTTCGTGCTAAACGAAAAGTCTCAGACTGGCGATGTGATGCAGCAACCAGCCTTGAACGAAAATCTACTGGAACGGGTCTTGTCCCCGGAAAACCTCCATACCGCATGGAAGCGGGTACGGCGGAACAAGGGGGCACCCGGTGCTGATGGGATTTCCATTGAGGACTACCCTCAATGGGCCAGGCTGCACTGGGCCGCGACTCGACGAGCCCTGGAACATGGCTACTATATCCCGCAGCCAGTAAAGCGCATGGAGATCCCCAAGCCGGGTGGCGGCAGCCGCCTGCTGGGTATTCCCTCCGTTAATGACCGCGTGATACAGCAGGCCATTGCCCAGGTGCTACTACCGATCATCGATCCTACCTTCTCTGATTCAAGCCATGGTTTCCGGCCTGGGCGAAATGCCCACGGTGCAGTGAGACAGATCAAGGCCTATATAGAAGAGGGGTACCGCGTTGCCGTGGATGTCGATCTCTCTAAGTTCTTTGACAGAGTGAACCACGACATCCTGATGACGAGGCTATCCCGGCATATCCAAGATAAACGTCTACTCAAATTGATTGGGCGTTATCTACGTGCCGGTGTAGTGATCGATGACAATCTCCATCCCACACCAGAAGGGGTTCCGCAAGGAGGTCCACTTTCACCGTTGCTGGCCAACGTGGTGCTGGATGATCTGGATAAACTCCTGGAATCACGAGGAATGCGTTTTGCCCGCTATGCCGATGACTTTGTCATCAGCGTAAAATCGACATCGGCAGGCTTCCGTGTGATGGAGTGGATAAAGCGTTTCCTGATCACCAAACTAAAGCTAGTGACCAATGAGAAGAAGAGCAAGGTGGTGAAAACCAACGACCTCCACTTTCTTGGCTTTACCTTCCGAGGGAAGAAGATCCGCTGGAGTGAAAAAGCACTGAGTGACTTCAAGCGAAACATTCGTCGATTGACGAAGCGTTCCTGGGGAATCTCAATGCAACGTCGCTACCGTGAACTTCGACTCTATATCCGGGGGTGGATCAACTACTTCGGTCTTTCAGAATATTATCGGCCTTTACCGGGGCTGGATGAATGGATACGGCGACGCATACGCATGTGCTATCTGAAGCAGTGGCGTAAACCGCGCACTCGTATCCGCAATCTAATCCGGTTGGGCACCAGGTCACGAACAGCTGTGTATCTTGGTTTAAGCTCTAAAGGCCCTTATCGTTTAGCCAGAACGCTGGCGACACAATCCGGAATGACCAATAAATGGTTGGGGAAACAGGGGCTCGTCTCTGTTAGAGAACTGTGGATCAAGTTTCACTATGCTTGATGAACCGCCTGGTGCGGACCCGCATGCCAGGTGGTGTGGGGAGGGAGGGCTAGAGACCCTCCCTTACCCGATTAGGATTTTTCATTTAATAGAAACTCCATGCCTGCCAATTCATGCCCGTTTACAATAATATTGACTGAGTGCTTGCCCGAATAATACTTCCTTGTTGAAATTTTCTTGAACGAATGAGATTTCATAACCGTTATATTATTACCACTAATTTCTGATTCGGATATTTTAAATATTTTTCTTGATACAGTACCGTTTTTCTTTACGAAGCCTATCGCATATTCGATTCTAAGTTTACCGAGTTTTTGTTGCTGCGATTTAAGATTGAAAGAAAAGTCCAAATTTTCTCCCATTTCAACGGTCTTTTGGGCTATAAAGTTTATGATTTTAATATGCCCTGGCTTTGAGAAGCCAAACAAATTCATTATCTCTGGGTCTCCTTGTTTTAGCAGGGTGCGACAGGCATGTTTAACAACCCAATCCATTTGTTGATTGTTACCCAACCAGTTTTTGGCTATTTCTATTACAATTTGCGGATTATCTTTTGATATGTCGTTAAGATTATTGGCGACACTTCTTCTCACATATTTACTATCATCATTTTTTAGTTTTTCCAAAATTGGCAAGATTTGGGATGGGTCTTGCTTAAATTCAGGAAGTGCCATTGCCCATGGTAAACGAGGACGACACCCTTCAGATGCAAGACGGCGTACATGGTGATTTTCTGATTCAGCCCATGCCTCCATTTGTGCCATCATTTTATGACTGTGCTTTTTTATGAATGGGCGAACTGCAAATTCAGAGCTTGAGTGTTTAGTGAAATGTTCTAATGCTTGAATTGATTCTTCATATTTACTCAAACCATACAGCTCAACAAAACCAGGGAAAAACATATACTGGAATCCGCTAAATTTTGAAGATGACTTCATTAGCACTTGAATAGCATCAGAATATTCCATTGGTAAATATTGGTGCAATGATTCTGAAATGTGCTTCATACGCTCTTTTAGTTCTTTATCTTCCCATTCATCATCAATTACATGGGCGGAAAAGCTATCTTCATCAAATTTTTCATACAGGTTTGATACTTGTTCACACAAGGATTCGATAAGCTCAACGCTATATAAGTTTTTTAATGGCTCAGGCATTGTTTGTTTTGAATCCTAACGTCGCAAATCACCGGAAGGAAAAAGCGTCGTTTGGTTTGTGTAAAATGGAGCGTAGCGGAATACACAAACCAAACGACGCTTTTGACTGTCCGAGTGAATTTGCATTGTTAGGGCTTTTACTTAAATAATTCTTGCTCAATTCTGCTCATATACTTGTTTGTGTAAAATAAATCTGTTTCATGCTTGATTGGGCGAACACGAATCGTAAAATCGGGTGATTCGTGATTAGTAACATCAAATAAAACCAATCCTATTCCAAAAAGCTGACATAGCGAATCAAGCCTGGCTATTTCATCCTGTGATGATTGCTTAGGAACTACCAAATAACATTTATGGCTAAATAATTTATATGCACAAGCCTGTCCAAATGCAGTAATAAGCTGAGTTGTTTCAGTTTTTATTTCAGCTGATACTATTTCTATTGGAGCTTGTATTATATCGCTCCTTTTTGACTCTCTTTTGCCAATTACATCAGGTGTTCCCCATTTATCTTTAAATCTATTTCCTCCAAGGGGAATTGCATGAGTTGCGTCCTCAATGTCATTCTGGAGCCAATTAGAGAATGGTTTATAAAAATATTCTTCCTTGATTTTTTTGGTTTCTTTTGGTTGAACTCCTGGTTTTAGTTCATCAGTTTCTGGATCTTTGAATTCAACTAGGCGAAACAACCCTCTCGATGGCTTATAAACTATTTCTGGATATGTGGCATCAAGGTTCCATATGCTGCCATTAATTGTGTTTATGTTGAACTTTTCATCCTCTGCCGAAATTAGTTTTACCAATTCAGAATATCGCAAGCCATCAGGATTATCTCTTAGACACTTTATCGCAGCATCTTTAATCCTTTCGGTAACCTTCTTTGTCATCGCTAATTCCTATTTATATTGCCCTAACGCCCCACATCACCGGAAGGCAAAAGTGGCGTTGGTTTGTGCAAAATGGAGCGAAGCGGAATGCACAAATCAACGACGCTTTTGCCTGTCCGAGTGAATGTGTTTGTTAGCTGAACTCCGCACTTAAATAGAAAAAACAGGGAAGAGGGGAGATAAGCTATTGAAATAATATTGAATTTCTTCTTCATTACCTAAGAATTCCTTTTGCTCTTTTGTTTTATGCTTTCCTTTTTCCGCTTTCAGGCGGGTGATGATTCACCAGTTTACGCCTGTTTGGTTTGGTGACCAACTATCCCGCTTCAGCGTATGACAGATTTTGTATTTACCAAGAAAATAATAATTCGTGCTTTCGCCATTCTGAGCAACATGACCGCATCAGCGCGTGATGGCTTTGAATTTACCCCGAAAATAATATTCGTGCTTTCGTTATTCTGCCCAACCAGATCGCTTCAGCGCATGATGGTTTTGAATTCACCCCGAAAATAATATTCGTACTTTCGTAATTCTGACCAGCCTGACCGCATCAGCGCGTTATGAACCTTGAATTCACCACGAAAATAATAATCAGTACCTTCGCCTTTCTGACAAATATTCAACCAGGTGCCGATCTTTGAACTTCAAACTGATCAGCCGTTTCGATAAGGCTTTGTTTGTGCGATGCCTGAATTCTTTTACAGCTAACGCCGCAAATCACCGGAAGGCAAAAGTGGTGTTTGGTTTGTGTAAAATGGAGCGTAGCGGAATACACAAACTAAACAATGCTTTTGACTGTCCGAGTGAATTTGCTTTGTTAGCTGTTTTAGCCATTATCGGTCCAGTAAATTAAAAACTGCAATTACTGTAGACGACAAAGTGATGATAGTTAGAGCTAAATTAATAATTACGGTTTGTCTGTTAGCTTTATATGTACGTAATGCAAGGATTCGATTAAAAATATCTTTTGATGAATCCGAGTCAAAAACAGGGACGCCATGACTCTTTGCCTCCGACAACAATTTCTCATGACTGCTTTCAGGTATCCCCAACCATGAAAACCAATCTACCTTTTCATTTTTCATTGCCGTTACTCAATTATTATAGCGAATAGTTATATAAATAATCATCAGATAGTGCCGGTTACTTACTCAGAAGACCACTTGTCAATCATTTTAGCTTGGCAGTCATAATTTTCACCAAACTCCCCACCCAGTTCATCATGGCAATATGTTTTTGCATCAATAACCAATTGCTGGTAGCCACTAAGTTGACGAGATTGTCGTTGTTTAGGTTGATGCTCTTTAAAAAAGATAACGTAAATAGCATTTGCTGCCATGTATAAAAATATAAGTTGCCACAAAAAACTTTTCCATTTTGGATAATCACTCATTAACATGCACCTAAAATAGCTTCTTTCATGCGCTAGACAATATTTTTTTACAGCTAACGTCGCAAATCACCGGGAGGCAAAAGTGTTGTTTGGTTTGTGTAAGATGGAGCGTAGCGGAATACACAAACCAAACAACACTTTTGACTGTCCGAGTGCATTTGCCTTGTTATGCTTATTTTTAATCTAGATCATACTAATTATATTTGCGTAATTTCTTGCTCTGTATGTTTTCCTTTTTGAAATTGATCTACGATATTTTGTTTTATTTTAGTAGATGAAGTTCGTGGGTTATATTTAACTTGAACAATCTTTTTGCCTTGTTCTTTAAGATAATTTTCTACACCTTGATTATGTGGTTTTCTACCCCAATCTTCTCCAATAACAAAAATATCGGCTTTGACTTCCTTGCAAACAGATATGTAATCCAGTTCATGGTATGGAAGAACAATATTTACGCAACGAAGTGCTTGAAGCATTTCAATACGTTGTTCAAGCGGAATAACAGGAACATTAGGCTTGTATAATTTGACGACTTCATCAGAAGCAACGCCAACAGCAACTGTATCACCCAAAGTGGCGCAATATTCTAACAATGCTAGATGTCCAACATGCAATAAATCAAAGGTACCTACCGTATATACAACCATTGTGCCATTTAATTCCTAGATTAAAGTGATTTTTATTATTATGCATTTTCTATAGAAGCTTCCAACCATAGATGCCCGTCATTGCAAGCGTGTAAATAGCAAGAATATAAACATTGATAGGTTGCCCAGAAAGTTTTGGTGTTTTGATTTGTGAAACATTTAAAGCAGCAAGCCCTAAACTACTAATATACAGGATAGCTGAAAATATTCCTCCACTAAAAACACCTTCAAATAGAAATATGAAAACGAGTATCATATTATTATTATCAAGAGCCATTCCTGTGTATTTTTTTCCATTACTAAGACCGAAAGTATTAAAATAGCTTAATCGAATTGCACTAGCAGAAATAATAATAAATGCCCCAGGTAAGAATATAGGATCAAATTTTCCATAACTTAAAAGAAGAATGGCTGGAGCTACACCATAGTTTACAATATCTATTAACGAATCAAGTTGTCCTCCAAAGAATCCCTGTTTACTTGTTCTCCCTTTCATCCTTCGTGCAATAAGTCCATCTGCCCAGTCAAATGCAACAGCCCAAATCATACCAATCATTGCTGCGTAATAAACGCCCAAGATACTGAAGTAAATGGCTAATATTGTGCAAGCTAAACCAGCAAGTGAACACAGATTAGGAAGATCCTTTACAAAGGAAATAATGGTAGGCTGTAATTCTTGAGAATTTTCGCTGTCTGTCGTCATAGATACCCTAAAAATGAGAATGGTATTTTTTAAGCATAACGCCTAGCTCAGCGGCTTTTGGTGGTGTGGTGTTTTTGTGCTAAGAATGCCGAAGGCATGCACAAAAACGGCACAGTACCAAAAGTCCGCTGGAGCTTTTTGTTAGGGCTTTTCATTATCAAGGTGGTCTATAGCCGATTGATATTGCTTAATAATCTCTTTCTGAATATCAACTGATGTAGAACTATCATTATCCATCACCTTTATGTCCATTTTTAAGAGGTCTTTATAGGTTTGACGATCTTGAAAGTTATTAAAGATTTCAAGTTTCTGATATATTTCTTCGTCTGATAACTTTCCATTAAGCTCTATTTCAACATCGCCTTTTCTGATTTTTATTTTTCGGCTCTTCCTCTCTTCGAGCCATACTTGTAGGCCTTTTATAGCAATGCCGGCGACTCCTATTGACGCTGTGATAATAGGCACCAAAGACTGCGCAAGATCCATGTAGAGTGCAGTACCCATGTTCACATGCGTATTTGCAATATCGACTTTTAATTGGTGTGTTTCTTTATCGGTGCTCATTTTAATTTTCCGGCCCTAACGTTCAGCATAACCGGAAGCCGAAAGTGGCGTTTGTTTTGTGCAAAATGGAGCGGAGCGGAATACACAAAACAAACGACACTTTTGGCTGTCCGAGTTAATGCGCTTGTTAGCGCAAGCCTTCACTCCGATGATGAGTTTATACGCTTTCATTGCTCTACGCTCTATTTGAAAAGGCTTTTTCCTTAGTTTACTTGAAACTTAATTTTGAATGTTTTTTTGCTTTTTCTATTTTTCCAGATTGATTATGCTGGGTAATGCAATCAATTCGTATTTGCGTTGAATTTACGGAAGCCGATTGCATTCTACAGGGCCGCAATAAATTTGAGACTCCCAGGTTGGTGAAAAGTAAAAGCAATCATTTTGGCAATGAACTACCGGTTACTTGCCACTGTTCTGGACTTGCCACCAATCTGGTATACGCTTTACGAATTGACGTAATTTTCATTCTTTTTGCCTGGATAAAGCGACCTTCTACCAACAGAGCTACATCATTGTTTCAGGTTTTCAGATCAATTCATAAAAGAGTAGGGCGCCAGGGCCAACTGCTTTTCGAAATTTGATTTTTTCATTCTTTCTGTTTATCTGATTTCTTTATGTATTGCTCAAAACCTATTAGCGCTAACGTTTTGCATAACCGGAAGCCGAAAGTGGCGTTGGTTTTGTGCAAAAATGAGCGTAGCGAAATGCACAAAACCAACGATGCTTTTGGCTGTCCGAGTTAATGCGCTTGTTAGCGCAAGCCTTCACTCCGATGATGAGTTTATACGCTTTCATTGCTCTACGCTCTATTTGAAATAGGCTTTTTCCTTAGTTTACTTGAAACCTAATTTTGAATGTTTTTTTGCTTTTTCTATTTTTCCAGATTGATTATGCTGGGTAATGCAATCAATTCGTATTTGCGTTGAATTTACGGAAGCCGATTGCATTCTACAGGGCCGCAATAAATTTGAGACTCTCAGGCTGGTGAAAAGTAAAAGCAATCATTTTGGCAATGAACTACGGGTTACTTGCTACTGTTCTGGACTTGCCACCAATCTGGTATGCGCTTTACGAATTGACGTAATTTTCATTGTTTTTTGCCCGGATAAAGTACCTTCCGCCGACAGAGCTACATCAATGTTTCAGGTTTTCAGAACACTACGTAAAAAGTAGGGCGCCATGGCCAACTGCTTTACGAAATTTGATTTTTCATACTTTCCGTTTATCTGATCTCTCTATTATTGCTCGGAACCTATTAGCGCTAACGTTTTGCATAACCGGAAGCCGAAAGTGGCGTTGGTTTTGTGTAAAATGGAGCGTAGCGGAATACACAAAACCAACGACGCTTTCGGCTGTCCGAGTTAATGCGCTTGTTAGCGCATGCCTTCACTCCAATGATGAGTTCGTACGGTTTCATTTCTGTGCACTTTATTTAAAAAGGCTTTTTCCTTAGTTTACTTGAAACCAAATTTATAGTGGGTTTTTTGTTTTTTCTATTTACACAGAATGCTTTTGTTTGATAATTCGATCGATTCTCATTTGCGTTGAACTTCCGGAATCCGATTTCATTCTACAGGGCCGCTATTAATTTAAGGCCCTCAGATTGGTGAAAAGTAAAAGTAATCATTTTGGAAATGAACTACCGGTTACTTGCCACCGTTCTGGACTTGCCACCAATCTAGTATGTGCTTTACGAATTGACGTAATTTTCATTCTTTTTTCCTGGATAAAGGTACCTTCTTCCAACAGAGCTACATCATTGATTCAGGTTTTCAGAACAATACGTAAAGAGTAGGACGCCAGGGCTAACTACTTTACGAAATTTGATTTTTCATACTTTCCGTTTATCTGATCTCTCTTTTATTGCTCAAAACCAACGATGCTTTTGGCTGTCCGAGTTAATGCGCTTGTTAGCGCATGCCTTCACTTCTATGATGGGTTTATACGCTTTCATTGCTGTACGCTCTATTTGAAAAGGCTTTTTCCTTAGTTTACTTGAAACCTAATTTTTAATGTTTTTTCTCTTTTTTTATTTTTCCAGATTGATTATGCTGGGTAATGCAATCAATTCGTATTTGCGTTGAATTTACAGAAGCCGATTGCATTCTACAGGGCCGCAATAAATTTGAGACTCTCAGGCTGGTGAAAAGTAAAAGCAATCATTCTGGCAATGAACTACTGGTTACTTGCCACTGTTCTGGACTTGCCACCAATCTGGAATGCGCTTTACGAATTGACGTAATTTTCATTCTTATGCCTGGCTAAAGCTACCTTCTACCAACAGAGCTATATCATTGTTTCAGGTTTTCAGAACAATACGTAAAGAGTAGGGTGCCAGGGCAAATTGCTTTACGAAATTTGATTTTTCATACTTTCCGTTTATCTGATCTCTCTTTTATTGCTCAAAACCTATTAGCGCTAACGTTTTGCATAACCGGAAGCCGAAAGTGGCGTTGGTTTTGTGTAAAATGGAGCGGAGCGGAATACACAAAACCAACGACGCTTTTGGCTGTCCGAGTTAATGCGCTTGTTAGCGCATGCCTTCACTCCGATGATGGGTTCGTACGGTTTCATTTCTGTGCACTTTATTTAAAAAGGCTTTTTCCTTAGTTTACTTGAAACCCAATTTATAGTGGGTTTTTTGTTTTTTTTATTTACATAGAATGCTTTTGTTTGATAATTCGATCGATTCGCATTTGCGCTGAACTTCCGGAATCCGATTTCATTCTTCAGGGCCGCAATTAATTTGAGGCTCTTAGACTGGTAAAAAGTAAAAGCAATCATTTTGGCAATGAACTACCAGTTACTTGCTGTTGTTCTGGACTTGCCATCAATCGTATATGCGCTTTATGAATTGACGTAATTTTCATTCTTTTTGCCCGGATAAAGGTACCTTCCACCAACAGAGCTACATCAATATTTCAGGTTTTCAGAACAATACGTAAAAAGTAGGACGCCATGGCCAACTGCTTTACGAAATTTTATTTTTCATGCTTTCCGTTTATCTGATCTCTCTTATATTGCTTGAAACCTATTAGCGCTAACGTTGCCCATAACCGGAAATTTACAGCGTAGTTTGCTTTGCGTAAAATTGAGCGCAGCGAATACGCAAAGCAAACTACGCTGTAAATTGTCCGTGTTGATGGGCCTTGTTAGGCCATATTAGCCCCGTGTTAACTGCCATTGCTTTTTTTTAAACGAAACATCTGTTTTCTTGCAAAATGACCCCTCAATTTGCACGCCATCTGTTTCATATTGAACGAAAAGAGTTTGTAAATTATTACTTACTTTCATTTCATGTACTTTGTTACTACGTAACAATAATTGATCTATGCTTGTGTTTCCAAAAATAATATTATCAACAAGAACGCGCTCATCATTATTCTTGACTGATGCGCGGAGAGGAGTGTCTGTTGTTTTGCCATTCTTTGTAATATTGAATCCTCTATCTATTGCTGCAAGCATTGTATCTAGGGCGACTAAAGAACGATATTGATTGATTACTATACCGAAGCCTGGACTTTCCGCTGTTGCATACCTCAGCTTGAATGCTCGTTTTAAATATTTTATGAAGTCCATGTCGAGTTCAGAGTGCAGGTCTGGATAATAGCTCTCAACTAAATTAAGGACAGCTCCGTCGAGATGCTGTTTTTTCGGGTGGAATTTCTTCAAAGCTAATATTGCTTTTAAATGCTTTTCAACCGCAGTAGCAGCTAAAACCACACCTGAAGAAAGAAGACCTTCTCTTAACAGCAAACGAGCAGCTAGATAGTCTTGATGCGCAAGACCAAGAAAGTTGGTGGATTTTTGATGATGAATTGCCATTTTGTTTTTGGCCTAACGCCGCAAATCACCGGAAGGCAAAAGAGGCGATTGGTTTGTGTAAAATGGAGCGCAGCGGAATACACAAACCAAACGACGCTTTTGACTGTCCGAGTGAATTTGCCTTGTTATGCAAATGATTTATTTGACCAATTCATACACCTTTTCTATTCTTTTTTCGTCATGGTTTTTTTGCTTTATATAAGTGACAATTGATGCGATAGATCCAATAATCGTTATGCTTGCTATAATTGGTTTCCCAAGCAATAAGAACACAGCAATCAGAGTAACTGCAACCATACCTACCAATACGACTTTATTATTTAATATATTCTTTCTTGTTAATAAGAATTGTAATCTTTTAGCCAATACAGCCTCTTTAAGTTGATAAAATGAATTAGTTTCATTTTTATTTAAGTGCAGAACATACACATCATTTGGAGGCCGCTCAGATGTTTGCTCGCCGTGCTCATGTAGAAAGCCATATCTTTTGAATAGGTTTATTGCATGATGATTGCCATCTGAATCTGGATAGTCAACCGCCAACACACGCTGAGTAGGTGTATTGTTCATAAACATCAAATCAAGCACCCTATCTGCCACACCGGCTAATAGTTTTAGTGCAACAATATTTCTCTTTTCTGTGTTTGACTGCCTTTTACTCACAATGCTACCAATATGGATATAATCTTCTTTTTCTGATGTTCCATCTTTTAATATATATTCACTTGTAATGTCGCCTTCATGAGCTTTCTCGGTTCTTATTAGATCACCAATTTCACCTTTTATTGGCTCCACGTGTATATAGCCACAAACCCTTCCTTCAAATTCCGCGACCAACCAAGATGCAGGAGATGCCTTTTGCCATTGGACTACAATGTCATCAGATTCCAATGACTCACCTTCTGAGAATGCTTGGTGCGCCAAAGCACTTATATACCCTATTTCATTTCTTAGAATTTTCGGTTTTCTCGATAATTTCCGAAGAAAAGGATATTCGAGTTTTTCAATTTGCTTGAAAAACATATTTTCCGCACTTATTCGGTTTATGACTTCGAGTATATTATTATCTTTCATATCTATTTATGCATAACATCGAAATAGGCGGCACCGCCTATCTCGGTGAACACTGCCGCAGTGTTTGGGGTGATAGGCCGCGGCGTCATATTGTATTTTACAAGACGATAGGTTAGCGTTATTTTAAAGAGAAATAAAATCCTTGCCATGGAGGGCCTGGAATGAATGACCTTTCAGCGACAGATCACACCGATAAATTTACGCTGTTCTGGCGTAACTACCAGAAAACATTAGAAAAACATAAGATTTCAGAACGTGCGCAAACGTGGTACGTGCGATATGTTGAAACATATCTTAAACACTATGATTCTGTCAGGTTGCGTACGCACTCTCCTGAGCACTTGGCGTCCTATTTCAAAAGAATAGGGCAACAGCCGGGTCTGGAAGGTTGGCGATTTTCGCAGATGATTGATGCGTTGCAATTACTGTTTTGTCACCACGTCAAATCAGGGTGCTGTAACGATTTTGACTGGGCCTATTGGAAAACAACTGCCAGAAGTCTGGATCTTGACCATCCTACCTTGGCGCGTGAAGTTGCGGCAGCGGACGATCCTAAGCTACTAGTGCCCACAGGTAATTCACTGCTTACTAGTTTCTACCAGCATTTCCCTGATCTGTACAGGCGCTATGTTATTACGATCAGGTTGAGGGGTATGGCGATTCGGACAGAGCAGACATACGGTGAGTGGATTGCCCGCTTTCTGGTATTTCATCACTGGAAAGCCGTTGAGAGTCTCAATGCTGATGCTGTCTCCCAGTATCTCGAGTATCTCGCAATACAGCGTAATGTGTCGGCTTCCACCCAGAATCTTGTTTTAAACGCGCTGGTTTTTCTATTTCGTGAGATTGAGGGCCGGAACCTCGATGATATGGAAGGATTTGTCCGAGCACGGCCAAAACGAAAGCTACCCACAGTCCTATCTGTCGTTGAGGTCAAGTCGCTGCTTGATAAAATGTCCGAGAAACCTCGTTTAATGACGTCGCTGCTTTATGGCACCGGTATGCGACTCATGGAGTGTATGCGGTTGCGGATAATGGATCTCGACTTTGCCTACCAGCAGATCACCATCAGAGATGGGAAGGGGGGGAAGGACAGGGTGGTTCCCTTGCCCAACTCACTGATCAGCCAGATAAAAAATCAACTCGATGAGGTGAAGGAGATACATGATCAGGATCTGACTGGTGGATTTGGTCTGGTCTATCTGCCCCATGCGCTTGCGAGAAAGTACCCCAATGCCGGCAGGGAGTTGCGTTGGCAATATCTTTTTCCCGCCACACGCTTGTCAACGGATCGCCGGTCGGGGTTGACGAGAAGGCATCATCTGCATGAGTCGGTTTTGCAAAAAGCGGTTAAGCGTGCGGCAATTCAGGTGAAGATCAACAAACGAGTAACCTGCCATACTTTTCGTCACTCGTTTGCGACCCATCTGTTGGAGAATGGTTACGATATTCGAACCGTACAAGAGTTACTGGGCCATTCCAATGTGGCTACCACCGAAATCTATACTCATGTGCTTCAGCGTGGTGGAAAAGGTGTCCGCAGTCCGGTCGATTTGTTGGCTTCCTGATTCCATGTCTCAGAGGTAGAGCAATTCTGACCAGCGATTTTCATCCTTCATTTTTTGTCTCATCGCATCCCAAGTCTCCGTGGAGCCTGCAAGCTGGACCAGAATATTGTCCAGTGCTTCATTGGCCTTGCGGGTGCCCGCGAGAAATACATGGGTCTTCGAATCCTGCAGCATAGCCCAGGCTTCTGTTGCGTGTTCCTCCAGTGTCAGCTCCAGTGCTTCATCGGCATTTACACCATATTTGTTGCTGATGCTCTGATAAGCTTCAAAGGTCTCATTCACATAGTAGTAGGCCAAGTCGCTGTCGACGTCGTTCATATAGAGCAGATCAAGTCCGTTCTTATCGCCAAAAAAGAGTCTGACTTTTCCATCCCATCCCTGGTGCGTGCTGTAGATATGTTGGATAAAGGCGCGAAAGGGTGCGATGCCCGTTCCACTGCCGATCATCAGCAGGTTGCTATCGCGCGCTTTCGGCATGTTGAAGACACTCTTGTATGGACCTGTGAGTGTGATCGGGTCGCCGGAATTTGCATCACAAAGGTAGTTTGAAGCGATGCCCGGAAACTGTTCGCCTGAGATCTCATCGATATAGAAGCAACGACGAACAATGATCTGAATCTCGATCTCATCGTCGGCCTGCTTGTCACGTGCATTGGCGATGGAGTAGTAGCGATGATGGGGTTTGGTTCCAAAGGCGTGGGGGCCTGGCACCAGCACACCGATGGTTTGTCCTTCCTGGAAACGAAAGGCTGGATCGGCGATACCCAGCCTGATGACCCTGACTTCATCGGTATCGTCGGGCGAGATGCGCCGGCTGTCGATTACCACGGCAGGGCAGGTATTGCTCAAGGCGTAATCTGGGGTGGAATTATTCATGGTTTGTTCCATGTCTGGTGGATCAATCTGGGTAACAAAAAGAGGCGGCTCATGTCGCCTCTTTTTCATTCCAAAATTACAGGTTACTTGTTAGCCCGATTCTCGATCAGGTTTTCAACCACTGAAGGATCAGCCAGTGTCGAGGTATCTCCCAAAGCATCGATCTCATTGGCTGCAATCTTGCGCAGGATACGGCGCATGATCTTGCCGGAACGGGTCTTGGGCAGACCGGGCGCCCACTGGATGATGTTGACCTTGGCGATGGGGCCGATCTCTTTGCGTACCAGTGCGACCAGTTCGGCTTTCAGCTCCTCGACATACGCTTCGCCGCCCATCAGGGTGACGTAGGCGTAGATGCCCTGGCCGGTGATCTCGTGGGGATAACCCACCACTGCGGCCTCGGCGACCTTTTCGTGCAGTACCAGTGCGGATTCGATCTCGGCGGTGCCCAGGCGGTGCCCGGAGACGTTGAGTACGTCGTCGACACGGCCGGTAATCCAGTAGTAGCCGTCCTCGTCGCGTTTGGCGCCGTCGCCGGTGAAGTAGTAGCCGGGGTACATCTGGAAGTAGGTCTCGTAGAAGCGTCGATGGTCGCCGTAGAGTGTGCGCATCGAGGACGGCCATGGGTGTTTGATTGCCAAGTTGCCGGAGGCGGGGTTGCCGTGGATCTCGTTGCCCTCGTCATCCAGCAGCACCGGTATCACGCCGAAGAAAGGCTGGGTGGCGGAGCCGGGTTTGAGCGGAGTCGCGCCGGGCAGGGGGGTCAGCATGTGGGCGCCGGTCTCGGTCTGCCACCAGGTATCGACGATGGGGCAGCGGCTGTTGCCTACCACCCGATTGTACCACTCCCAGGCCTCCGGGTTGATCGGTTCGCCGACGGTGCCGAGCAGACGCAGGCTTTTGCGGCTGGTGGCTTTTACGAGGTCTTCACCGCAAGCCATCAGGGCGCGGATGGCAGTGGGAGCAGTGTAGAAGCTGGCCACGTTGTGCTTGTCGCAGACTTGCCAGAACCGGCCGGCGTCGGGGTAGGTAGGGATGCCTTCGAACATCAGGCTGACGGCGCCGTTGGTGAGCGGTCCATAGACGATGTAGCTGTGGCCGGTGACCCAGCCTATGTCGGCGGTACACCAGTAGACTTCGCCGTCCTTGTAGTCGAAGACGGTTTTGTGGGTCATTGCCGCCTGCAGCAGGTAACCGCCGGTGGTATGCAATACGCCCTTGGGTTTGCCGGTGGAGCCGGAAGTGTAGAGGATAAAGAGTGGGTCTTCCGCGTCCATCTGCTCCGGCTCGCAGACCGGATCGGCCCCCGCAAGTGCTTCGTGGTACCAGACGTCGCGGCCATCAGTCCACTCGACGGCTTCCCCGCCGTGCTTTACCACGATAGAGGTGTGTACGTCAGGGCAGTTGGCCAGAGCAGCGTCGGCGTTAGCCTTAAGGGGTAGATGCTTGCCGCCACGGATCGACTGGTCGGCGGTGATCAGGCACTGGCAGTCAGAATCAAGGATACGATTTTTCAGTGCGTCCGGTGAAAAGGCGCTGAAGACGATGGAGTGCACTGCGCCGATACGGGTACAGGCCAGCATGGCCACAACCGCTTCGGGGATCATCGGCATGTAGATAGAGACCCGGTCACCTTTCTTTACGCCACGGGATTTCAGTACGTTGGAGAACTTGTTGACGTCGGCGTGCAGTTCACTGTAGGTGATCTTCTTGTCGACATCGGGGTCGTCAGACTCCCAAAGGATGGCAGTCTGGTCGCCCCGGGTCTCCAGGTGACGGTCGAGGCAGTTGTAAGAGACGTTGAGCTTGCCGCCCTTGAACCACTCGATGTGGAGATCGTCTTCCGCGAAGCTCCAGTCCAGTGTCTTGTCCCACTTGCTGAACCAGGTGAGGTACTCTTCGGCCTGTTCCCCCCAAAAGCCTTCGGGGTCGTCCACGGAGTGTTGGTACATCTCCTGATACTGTTCTGCGGTGACATTCGCCTGGGCGGCGAAATCGGCAGGAACTGGGTAGACCTTCTCATCAGCCATCTTTTTCTCCTCGATTCAGTGGTTCTTTCATTGCGTTTATAAAGTACCTTGTCCGAAAGGTCCATATTTCCGGATAGTATCGCTCAACCGTGTTACTGATTTATGAATCTGGTTGCCGGTAGCTCATCAGGCGCGAGGGTGAGAGCCAGAAAAGGGCAGCCTCCTCATCTTCGGCAAGTTTGCGTTTGACGACGACTTCTCCGTGGTTGGTGCGCCAGCGAACGATGCTGCCCGGGGCAGGGGAGGTCACCGCCGCTCTGCTTTCGTCCTCGGCGTCCCCCAGCTGCTGGAGCAGTTGGGCCTGTAGCTGTTCATGGTAGCCGGGATGATATATCAGTTTCAGGGCGCTGATGCGCTGGTCGGCAAAAAAGAGTGTCAGATATTTTGCCGGGATGCCGTTGAAGGTGCCGATCCGTGTCAGGCAGAGATGATCGCCGAAGCTGGTTTCCCGCGTTTCGCACTGCCAAGTGATATCAGGATAGACCGTTTTCAGTTCGGACTCGGTGAGTGCGGCATCCAGTTCCTTGAGATTGAATTCGATTGAGTTCTCGCCTTTGAGCCAGAGAAAGACCGAATCGGAGCGGCGTTGTCCATCATCGGTAAATACCAGCCAGAAGATGGGACCTATGACTATGCCCAGCAGGATGAGTTTTTTGTAGAGTTCCAGCAGCACTGTCTATAGCCCTATATTGATTGTGTATTTTAGCGACTGTAGGAGCGGCACCCTCGCCGCGATTTGCCCATCTACGGAGCAGTCGCGGCGAGGCGCCGCTTCTACTGTTGTCATCTCGACCGTAGGGAGAGATGACAAAGAATCAGACATATCCCGCTTTTACCGGTTGAACCAATATCCATTTCATCAATGCCACAGGAACTGGCCGATGGTGCAGTTTTCCGGCCGGGGCGCTGTCTCGGCGGCCATGGCGAGAAACAGTTCGGCGGTTGCGACTGCGTCACTGAGGGCATTATGCGCCTTATACATCGGTAGATTGTAGCGCGGTCGCAGATTGAAGAGTCTGAGGTCACCGATCTGAATGGTGTGGTTGCGCCGTTCGAAACGTCTTTGCGCAAGGATCAGGGTATCGATGGTGGGGATCACAAAAGGCGCTCCATATAATCGGCGGCATGCGGCGTCGATGAAATTTTGTTCGATGCTGGCATAGTGGACCAGCATGACCTTGCCTGCCAGCATACGCAGCAGATCAGGCAGGACCTCTTCCAGCGGTGTACCGGCAGCGGATCTGTCGTCGGTGATCTGGTGGATCACTGCCGAGGCCTCCGGGATATCCTCCACCACGCTGATTATCTCATGGTGGGTGGAGTCGAGACGGATGGTCATGTTGTCGATCTGCACCAATCCATAGCTCAGAATGCTGTGCCTGGCAGGATCAAGTCCGGTCGTTTCCAGATCCAGTGAGACGATCCTGGCTTCACTGCAGCGGCTGTTTTTTTCGACCTGCGGTGTCGACAGGAAATCCCGCATGACACCAGGCTGGGTTTTGGCCAGCGCCCGCTTGCGTTGAGACTCCTTGTTGAGGAAGCGTTCCCACATAGCTCATCCGAAACGTCCGAGCTGGTAACGGCTTTCCAGAGTCTCCTGCATGCTCTGGATGACCTTGAAGGCGTCCTTTAGATGGGTTCTCTCCAGTTCGGAGAGGCTGTCAGGCGGCAGATAGTTGTCCGGAGGGGCTCCAATGCGGATCTGTTCCGCCTGGTGGTTCATGCGCAGGATGGCGATGAACTCCAATGCATCCTCCAGATTCTCCCCCATCTCTTCGCTGAGTGCAGGGGTCTGCATGGCGGTGCGCAGCCGGTCAGTGGTATTGGTTGCGGGCAGTCCCTCAGCGAGAGCCAGTACACGGGCGATATCGGTGATCGGCACAATACCCCGATGTTTGATGTCGAAGGTGTCATCGTGTTTACCGTCATGGATCAGTACGAAGGTGCGGAAGAAGCCGAGAGGTGGCCTGTGCTGCAGGGCATTCGAGGCCATATAGGCGATGAAGATGCCGTTGTTTTTGGTCTTTGCCAGAATCGACCCCTGCAGTGCTTCGAACAGGTTGTCGTCTCCATAGACAGGGCTGAGATCGAAAAAGATGCTGGAGAGCATCAATGCCATGGGATCGGGTTTGTCGATCCAGCCGTTGAAGTATTCACACCAGACGCGCAATGGCTGCCGCCACTTGGGGTTGCTGGCCATGGCTTTACCGGGACAGTAGACGTAACCGCAGACGTTCAGCCCGTCGGTGACGAACTTGGCGAAGGCGGTGAAATAGGTCTCGTGCTCAGGCTTCATCTTATTGGAGATGATCAGCGCGTTGTCCTGGTCCGAGTGTGATGTCTGTTCCCGTCGCGCCTGTGAACCGCCGGCAACCCAGACATAGGGAACGGGCGGCGCGCCGAGTTTCTCTTCTGCCATTTCTATCAGGCGGCGGGTGACAGAATCGGTGATGCAGGAGACCGACTCTCCGATATGCAGGGCAGAGGCGCTGGCGTTGCTGAGGTGTAGCTGCAGGTCGGGTAGCCGTTTACAGGCCAGCGCCAGATCTTCGATGGTCTTTGATTTGCGGATGTCGGTGGCGATAAAAGCCGAATTGGTGGTTTGCTGTCGGGCCAGGTCGCTGGCGGTCAGCATGCCGAAGATTTTGCCATCCTTCAACACCGGCAGATGATGGACGTGCAGCCGCGTCATGAGCAACAGGGCGTGAATCATCAGGGCGTTATGCGGGATACTCTCCAGGTTGGTCGACATGATGAGTCTGGCAGGTTGGTCGCTCGACAGCCCTTCGGCAATGCATCGTTTGCGCAGATCGCGATCCGTGATAATGCCTACCAGTTTGTCTCCATCGCGGATCATGACGGAGGAGACGTTATTCTCGGTCATGCGCTGGGCAGCCTGCTGGATCGAGCAGTGGACGTTGATGAAAACCGCAGGTTTTTTCAACAATTCATGGATTTCCACCGACATGTCGGCGGCGTTGTTTGAGGACGTCTGCCGGGTGCCGCCGACAGCTCGCTTCAGCCGTTCCCGCATCGATTCGCTGAAGTGCTGGTCAAAAGTGGCGGAGGTTTTTCTCAGTTCTCTGAGTTTTTCGCAGGGTAATAGGTAGAGCAGCGTGTCTTCAACGGTAGAGCCGTTGTGGCCCTGTTCCAGGTCGACGAGTTGGCAGGGGACGGGATAGATATCGCCTTCACCCAATTTCTCGATCAGCTTGCCGTTTTTGCCCCGCAACTCAATGGCCCCGGAGCGTACCAGGTAGATGAAACTGTCATCGCTGTCGGCAGGCGGAAAGTCGCTTTCGCGGCGCAGATAGCGGATATCCAGGGATTTCGGCAGTTGATTGAGCGCCTCTTCCGGCAACGCATCAAAGGGTGGGCGTTGCGCAAGAAAATCTCTGATTTCGACCAGTTCGATTTCCATGGGGCAATACTAACCGAATGTGGAGGGGAAAGGGGTTTTAACTCAAGTTTCTTAGTTCAAGCCATCCTGAAAAGATGAAGGGCGACGTTTAATTTATTTGGTAGGGTGCGCCGTGCGCACCATGATTGCCGTAACTGCTTTTTTTGGTGCGCATGGCGCACCCTACGTTCTATGGGTTTCATAACGGACACTGCTTAAAGCAGCTTTTCAAGGAAAAGGCCCCGCGTGAGCGGGGCCGGTTTCAGGTTTTTACAGGATCTGTGATCAGTGCTCCATAGCGGTACTGGCACCCTTGGGAATACGGATGTCTTCCACCAGGTGCTGGATGTGATCCGGAGGCGGAGCGGTCATCTTGGATACGGCGATTGCCACCGAGAAGTTGACCACTGCGCCGATCGCACCAAAGGCGTTCGGCGAGATGCCGAAGAACCAGTTGGGATCCATGTCACCCAGGAAGGAGGTGCCGGGGATGAACATGATGCCTTTATGCTGGAACACATAGAGCATGGTGATACCGATACCGGCAGTCATGCCCCAGATTGCGCCTGCCCGATTCATCTTTTTGTTGAAGATGCCCATCATCAGTGCCGGGAAGATCGAACTGGCGGCGAGACCAAAGGCGATGGCCACGGTGCCTGCTGCAAAGTCTGGTGGATGCAGTCCAAAATATCCCGCCAGTGCGATAGCGCCCGCCATGGCGAAACGTCCTGCCAGCAACTCGTTCTTCTCCGAGATGTTCGGGTTCATGACCCCCTTGATCAGATCGTGGGAGATCGAGGAGGCGATGGCCAGCAGCAGACCGGCAGCTGTGGAGAGCGCTGCGGCGAGACCACCAGCCACCACCAGGGCGATAACCCAGTTGGGCAGATTGGCGATTTCCGGATTGGCCAATACCATGATGTCACGGTCGACCTTGGTCATCTCGTTGCCTTTCCAGCCGAAGGCCTCGGCCTTTGCGGCGAACTCGGGACTCTTGTCATTGTAGTACTGGATACGGCCATCACCGTTCTTATCCTCGTACTGCAGCAGACCGGTCTTCTCCCAGTTCCTGAACCACTGGGGGCGTTCGGCGTAGGAGAGGTTGCCCTCGGCGGAACCCACTTCACCCACCTGAATAGTGTTCATCAGGTTAAGGCGAGCCATTGAGCCCACAGCAGGAGCGGTGGTGTAGAGGATGGCGATGAAGACCAGCGCCCAACCGGCGGAGGAGCGTGCGTCCGCAACCTTGGGTACGGTGAAGAAGCGGATGATGACGTGGGGCAGGCCCGCGGTGCCAATCATCAGCGACAGGGTGTAGACGAACATGTTCAGCTTACTGCCCATGACCTGGGTCGTGTACTCCTTGAAGCCGAGCTCCGTCACCACCAGATCGAGTTTTTCCAGCATATACAAGCCGGAGCCGTCCGCCATGGTGCCTCCCAGACCCAGTTGTGGGAAGGGGTTGCCGGTGATGTTCAGAGAGATGAACACGGCAGGTACGGTATAGGCGAAGATCAGTACACAGTACTGGGCGATCTGGGTATAGGTGATGCCTTTCATGCCACCCATGACGGCGTAGATGAAGACTATGCCCATGCCGATGTAGAGGCCGGTGTCGTAGTCCGTTTCCAGAAAGCGGGAGAAGGCGACGCCGATACCCTTCATCTGACCGATTACATAAGTGACCGAAGCCAGGATCAGACAGATGACGGCCACGATGCGGGCGGTGCGTGAGTAGTAGCGGTCGCCGATGAACTCCGGCACGGTGAACTTGCCGAACTTGCGCAGATAGGGCGCAAGCAGCAGGGCAAGCAGTACATACCCGCCGGTCCAGCCCATCAGGAAGACAGATGCGCCGTAACCGTTGAAGGCGATGAGTCCAGCCATGGAGATGAATGATGCAGCCGACATCCAGTCAGCAGCGGTTGCCATGCCGTTGGCGACGGGGTGAATGCCGCGTCCCGCAGCATAGAATTCGCCGGTGGTGCTGGCGCGTGCCCAAAAGGCGATGCCGATGTAGAGGGCAAAGGTGATGCCCACAACGGTATAAGTCAGTGTTTGCAGATCCATATCAGTCACCGTCTCCTAGTCTTCGTGAACGTCGAATTCACGATCCAACGCATTCATGCGTTTGGCATAGATAAAGATCAATACCAGGAAAGTGAAGATGGAGCCCTGCTGGGCAAACCAGAATCCAAGACCCACACCGCCGATTTTGATGGTGTTGAGAGGTTCCACCAGGATGATGCCGAATCCGTACGAGACGATAAACCAT
Organism: Sedimenticolaceae bacterium; assembly: GCA_963691905.1. Classification (GTDB taxonomy): domain Bacteria; phylum Pseudomonadota; class Gammaproteobacteria; order Chromatiales; family Chromatiaceae; genus QGON01. Next base: position 1,562,781 of record OY829894.1, on the reverse strand, counting down.
ATCACCAGCAGTATGCTTACCAGGCGGATGTTCGCCCGCCAATACTCTTCTGCGCGATTACTCATAGTTGTGATCACTCCAGGGTTGCACGGGGTTGCCTGTCGGCAGTCCGTCTGAACGGGTGTGATCCGGATCAGAAGGATTGGCCATGGTGCCCGTCGTTATTATTCCGTATCCCGCAAGGCCGGATACTGCACTTTGGATTCTCCTTTCTGGCTCTCGTGAAAGTCAAACAAAACAAAGGCTTGTTGCCGGTGTTTATTTCAAAGGAGTGGGCTTTGGGGTGTTTGGTAACAGGTGTGGTTCGCTGGTGTTACCGAATGATGCGCTTTGACTTGCTTGATCCTGCTTGTTGGAAATCACATTGATTTGCTGATCTGGATCATCAATCTCCCTCATTTTTAATGTGTGGCGTCAGAAAGGGGCAGAAAATCATCCATACTATGGATAGGCGATAGATTCCTGGGAAAAGGGTCAATACAAGGACAGGAGAGAGTCGTTGATTGCGGGTAAACACGGACGGGATTTCACCTGAAGACTATAAGAATTTAGAAAAAATCAGGCGGTGTTCCTTGGGAGCGGGAACGTGAACCAGGATCGGGAAGGTGCTAAAGCCGAGGTATTGAAGGAGCGATTAAAGGATTCATTGTTACAGTCATCCGACTATCGTTATCTTCATCGGTTACACTGCGTATTGTTGGTGAACAATGGCCTGGATTTTGATCAGGTTGCTGCATGTTTTGATGAAAATCCACGCTCGATTGAACGCTGGGTAGAACAATTCAAGCAGCAGGGCGAGGAGGGACTGCTTGATGAGAAGCGGCTTGGTCGCCCATCTACATTGGATGCAGGAACGCTCGCGGCCCTCGGCAGGGCGATCAAGCGTCATCCAAGGGAGTTTGGTTTTTTCAAGGCGCGTTGGGATAGCCATCTGCTGCAGAACCACCTGCAATCCAGATACCACATCAAGCTGGGATTACGTCAATGCCAGCGGATATTCAACAAATTGAAAAGTGGGGAGTAACTGTAGGCCTGATCAAATGCAGTGGATCAGAACGTAGGGTGCGCCATGCGCACCAGATTAAGCAATTATGGTGCGCGCGGCGCACCCTACCAGATACTCACGTAATGAATCCACCAGTATCCCACCGGCGTATCTCTATATATTCCAAATAAGATAGAGCGTCTTTATTTCAATGGCCGGTCCGGTATCGATAAAACAAACCTCTTTTATCCTATTTGTGTTGGGTTTGCTCATACTGAGCCAATGTTCCGGCAGCGAAAACAATGGCTTCAATCTGAAAGATGCGCTGATACCGGTCGATGAAATCTATCATGGCGGTCCGGCAAAGGATGGTATCCCTGCCATCGATAATCCCCGATTTCAACAGGCTGACGAGGCGGTGAATCTCAGCTCGGAGGTGCGGGTGCTGGGTATCAGCCGAAACGGGGTGAGCAAGGCCTATCCCGTTTCGATTCTCAACTGGCACGAGATCGTCAATGACCGGATTGGCGGCGAACCGGTGGTGATTACCTATTGTCCCTTGTGCGGTAGCGGGGTGGCCTATTCCGCCAGGACAGGGGGAAGTGTTTTGCATTTTGGCGTCTCTGGCCTGCTCTACAATAGCGACGTGCTGCTCTATGACCGTGAAACTGAATCCCTCTGGTCGCAGTTGAAACATCAGGCGGTATCGGGAAAGAAGAAGGGCACCCGATTGAAGATGTTGACTTTGGAGCATACGACTTGGGGACGCTGGCTGGAACTGCATCCCGAAACCCTGGTGCTTTCAGAGGATACCGGTTATCTGCGGAGCTACGGGGTCGATCCCTATGCGGGTTATGAGAATGATGAGGGTCTCTATTTTCCGGTTTCCAACCCCGACCCGCGCTATCATTCCAAGGCTCGCATTATTGGGCTGGAGGTCGATGGTGCCTGGAAGGCCTATCCCTTCTCAGAGCTGGACAAGGCCGGTGGGCGGGTCACGGATCACTTTGCCGGGAGCGACTACATAATCAGCTACGATCGCCAGAGCCGTTCTGCCTGGGTGGAGGATCATCAAGGTGGCCAGGTGCCTGCTGTTTCAACCTTCTGGTTTGCCTGGACGGCGTTCCATCCCCAGAGTCATGTCTATGTTTCCAGCCCTGAGGCGGACCGTTGATATTTATCATGGCGGTTCATCGAGTGGGGTGATCGAATGAGACTCGACTTTGAAGATCTCCCGTTCGCTGCCCATGTGTATCACCGTACTCTCGAAAAATTCTGCCAACGCCCGGCCAAAATCCAAAATTTGGCAATGGTTGACCCGGACGCCTCTGCGGCTCCTGGGCAGTGCCAGTGTGGTTTTTCTGCTGTTGGCCGCTGGAGACTATCTGCTGGGTGAGACGGTGTCTGTCTGGCTGCGTCTCAATCTGTTGTTCGGCATCGCGCCACTGCCGTTTTTCGGTTATCTGTTGCAGCGCTATCCCGAATGGCTGAAGCGTTCGCCGGTTTCCTATGTCCGCTACGGGACGCTTTTCTTTCTCTTTACCGCAGCGCAGGCCGTTTTTCATCTCTCCCGGCAGACTGGTGGCGAACCGGGTTTGTTCTATCTCGCGCTGCTGGCGGTTGGTTGGTATCTCGCTATCACCACCCTGGTTGGAATCTACCGCTTCGCACTGGATAGCCATCGCACTTCTGAGGGCTGGATCAATGGTCTGCTCTATATCGGCGTGGCGGGACTGCTGCTCTCTGGGTTAGGCCTGGTGCTGGGGAAGTTCGCGTTGTCGGATGCCGGTTTCTGGCTGGGGTTGGGGGGCTGGCTGCTGCCGTCGCTGCTGCTTGTCGCTCTCCGTCCGCTTTTGCGGCCGGGTAAAGGGAGCCTCAGAACAAGTCATGGACCTACAGCTTGCGGCTGAAATACGCTGCTTTTTCGTTGGAAATCTTCGCAATAGCTGGCTATTACGTGCGATTCCCGCCTCAAATCAGCGCATTTCATCTCACAATCTGAACGGCCCAGACTTATTCAGAGGCTCCCAGGCGTTACATATTCCCTAAGGGCGCTACTTTCCGTATTATCCTCAGGCTATTTTTGGGCGGATATGCCCGCAACTGAATTGCCTCCATGAGCGACACCATCGATTCAACCCTTGAGGGCGTGGAACAGGTTCCCCTCGGCGACTTTACCGAAAAGGCGTATCTGGACTACTCCATGTACGTCATTCTCGACCGCGCATTGCCCCACATCGGTGACGGCCTCAAGCCGGTGCAGCGGCGCATTGTCTATGCAATGTCGGAGCTCGGTCTGAGCGCCACCGCAAAGTTCAAAAAGTCCGCCCGTACCGTGGGCGACGTGCTTGGCAAGTTTCATCCCCACGGTGACAGCGCCTGCTACGAAGCGATGGTGCTGATGGCGCAGAATTTTTCCTATCGCTACCCGCTGGTGGATGGGCAGGGCAACTGGGGCTCGCCGGATGATCCCAAGTCTTTCGCCGCCATGCGCTATACGGAATCGCGCCTTACCCCCTATGCCCAGGTGCTGCTCGCGGAGCTGGGTCAGGGAACCGTGGAGTGGGAACCCAATTTTGACGGCACGCTGAAAGAACCGTCTCTGCTGCCCGCGCGTCTTCCCAACGTGCTGCTCAACGGCGCGTCCGGTATTGCGGTGGGTATGGCGACCGATATCCCACCGCACAATCTGCGGGAGGTGGCCAGCGCCTGCATCCATCTGCTGGAGACGCCGAAGGCGGCCCTTGAGGATCTGATGGTCCATATCAAAGGACCGGACTATCCCACCGATGCGGAGATCATTACCCCGCCGGCAGATCTGCGCAAGATGTATGAAACCGGCAACGGATCGATTCGCATGCGCGCCCGGTTCGAACAGGAACATGGCGACATCATCGTGACCGCACTGCCGCATCAGGTCTCCGGCTCACGCATCATGGAGCAGATCGCCCAGCAGATGCAGACGAAAAAACTGCCGATGGTGGAGGATCTGCGGGATGAGTCGGATCATGAAAACCCCACCCGGCTGGTGATCATGCCCCGTTCGAACCGGGTCGACGTGCCTCGCCTGATGTCCCACCTCTTCGCCACCACCGATCTGGAGCGCACCTACCGGGTCAATGTCAATCTGATCGGCACCAACGGGCGGCCGGCGGTAAAGGGTCTCCGCACCCTGCTGGCGGAGTGGCTGGCATTCCGTACAGCAACGGTCACAAGGCGTCTGCAATACCGTCTGGATCAGGTGCTGGATCGCCTGCATATCCTGGAAGGATTGATGATCGCCTACCTCAATATCGATGAGGTGATCGCGATTATCCGCCATGAGGATGATCCCAAGGTGGAGCTGATGACCCGCTTCGGTCTCTCCGATCGCCAGGCCGAGGCGATCCTCAATCTGCGTTTGCGCCACCTGGCAAAGCTGGAGGAGATCAAGATCCGCGGAGAGCAGGAGGTGCTGGAGACTGAGCGGGAGTGGCTGGAGAAGACACTGAACTCCAAGCAGCGCCTGCGTACCCTGATTCGCAAGGAGATCCAGGCCGACGCGGAGAAGTATGGTGACGAGCGACGCTCTCCCATCGTCGAGCGTGAAGCGGCGGAAGCGCTGGATGAGACCGAACTGACGCCCAGTGAGCCGGTGACCGTGATTCTTTCGGAGAAGGGTTGGGGCCGGGCCGCCAAAGGACACGATATTGATCCTGCCGGACTCAACTACAAGGCAGGTGACAGTTACCTTGCCTCCGTTCGGCTGCGCAGTAATCAGTCTGCCATCTTCATCGACTCCAGTGGTCGCAGTTACTCTCTGTTGGCGCATACGCTGCCCTCCGCCCGCAGTCAGGGCGAGCCGCTAACGGGGCGTTTCTCTCCTCCAGGTGGATCGGTGTTTTCCGCCGTGTTGGGGGGAGATCCCAAGGTTTGGTATCTGCTGGCTTCCGATGCGGGTTACGGTTTCCGGGTACAGATGAAAGCCATGTTTGCCAAGAATAAGGCTGGGAAATCGATGCTCACGCTGCCCAAAGGGGCGAAAGTGCTGCCGCCGGTTGTGTTGGAAAATCCTGCAACAGATCGGGTGGTCGCCGTGACAAACGAAGGCCGCATGCTGGTTTTTCCTGTTGCCGAACTGCCGGAGCTTTCCCGGGGCAAAGGAAACAAGATCATCGGCATTCCCGGCAAGCGAGTGGAGTCGCGGCAGGAGTTTGTCGTGGCGCTCACTGTGGTGCCGGAGGGCGGCCATCTCAAGGTTTGTGCCGGGAAACGCCATATCACCCTCAAGCCTGCTGATCTGGACAGCTACCAGGGAGAGCGGGGACGGCGTGGCAACAAGCTGCCGAGAGGTTTTCAGAGAGTCGACAGCCTTCAGGTGCCCACTTAATCTCAGTTTGGTAGGGTGCGCTGCGCGCACCAGAATAAGCAATCATGGTGCGCACGGCACACCCTACGTTCTACGTAGGTTGGGTTAGCGCAGCGTAACCCAACAAAATCAAAAACTTGTCGGGTTACGCTGTCACTAACCCGACCTACACTTTGAGCCTGCCCTTTTCTTAAAACAGAGCGCTGTTGATCCAGTAGTGGCTCAACACAGAGACGAAGAAACCCAGCATTATCTCCGGTGTCCAGCGCAGGTGGGCGAAAAAGGTGTAACGCCCGTAGGACTGTCCCATCAGCGCGATCCCGGCCGCCGAGCCGATCGAGAGCAGGCTGCCGCCGATGCCCGTGGTAAGGGTAACGGTGAGCCAGTCACCGAGCGCCATTTGCGGATCCATCGCCAGTACCGCGAACATCGTCGGGGTGTTTTCCACAATGGCGGAATAGAAGCCGACCATCAGATTGGCCACGTCAGTGCCCCACTGGCCGTACATCACTGCCTCTGCCATTGAGAGCCAGCCGATATAGGCAAGCCCCCCCACGCTGAGTGCGATGCCGTAGAGGAAGAGGATAGCGTCCCACTCCGCGCGCGATATGCGCTGAAAAACGTCGAACGGTGTTTTCTTCAGGCTGGGCAGCGGACCGCCGATCCACTCCTCTTCACCGGTATGTTCCTCGTCATTGTGGCTCTTTTTGAGGTAGTAGCCGAAAAACTGCAGATAGGCGAGTCCGGTCATCATGCCGATGACCGGCGGCAGTTGCAGCAGGGTTTCAAAAGTCACGCTGGTGGCGATGGTGAGCAGAAATAACAACAGAATCACCGGGCCGCCCCGGAGCATGTCTATTTTGTCGACTCGGCTTTTGGGTGTGCCATGCGGGATGGCGCGGGAGAGCAGGAGAGCGGTCAACAGATAGCCGATCAGCGCCGGGATCAGCAGATTGTAGAAGGACCAGAAATCGAGCGGCCCCTGGCTGGTGATGATCTGGTGCTGCCAGATCACCAGCGTGGTGAGATCCCCAAAAGGGCTGAAGACGCCGCCGGCGTTGGCGGCCACCACCACATTGACACAGGCAAGCGAGGTGAACCGAACCTCCCTGCGACCGAGGGCAAAGACCACTGCACCCATCAGTAGAGCGGTGCTCAGGTTGTCGAGTAGCGGGGAGAGGACGAAGGTGGTGAGGCCGGTCAACCAGAAGAGTGAGCGGTAGGTGTAGCCGCGTTCGGCCACCCAGGTTCGCAGGGCGGCGAACACGCGGCGTTCGTTCATGGCGTTGATGTAGGTCATCACCACCAGCAGAAACAGCATCAGCTCAGCATATTTGAGCAGATAGTCCCGAACTGCGGCTTCAGCCCCGTGGGCAAGCCCCAAGTGTGTTTCGCTCCAGGCGATGAGTCCCCAGATAAGCCCTGCCGACAGCAGCATGGGCTTGGATTTCCGCATGTCGATGAACTCTTCGAAGGTCACCGCGAGAATGGCAACGACGAAAATAGCCATGACGGCCAATCCAGGCCACTGAAGCGCAAGGTTTTCTGCGGAGGGGGATTGCATGGCCCACGCAGGGGCGCTGAACGCAGGGAGCGACAGGATCAGCAGAAAGCGGATAGGGTTGTGCCGGTGCAAAATGGCGAACTCTCGAATACGACTCAAACCGTCAGCCATTATTAGAAAATTCGCATTGACTGTACAGCTTCCCCCCTAAATAGTGTCCGTCCAGAGACAACGACTCTCGCCAAGGCGCGGAGATCGCAAAGATATAACGCATTGTTAATAAGGGACAATTAATGCTTCCTTGGCGTCTTTGCGCCTCTGCGAGAGAAATATCGATGTTTCTGGATAGACACTATTGGCAGTGTCGCAGTAATCGGCGCGCTGGTTGGGGATGGAACCGAAAACGACAAGGAGGGTAGTGCTGAATCATGGTTGGAGACTTATTGGTTCTGTCGGTATAATGAACGGTTGGAAATTCCATTACTGGGAAAATGCGGAAGTGGCGGAATTGGCAGACGCGCTGGATTTAGGTTCCAGTGGGGCAACCCGTGGGAGTTCAAGTCTCCCCTTTCGCACCAAATTCAGTCCTGCCGCTGATCCGGGAGTCGTGTGCCTTTAATCGGGAACCCGGCCGGCGGTGTGACGTTGTCATTACCCAACTGTTTTGAAAATCATTGGCAGTTCAGTCTGCAGGAGAAGAGATAGATGCAAGTTTCGGTTGAATCGGGTGAAGGTTTCGAGCGGCGAGTAACCGTGGAACTGCCTGCTGAACAGGTTGAACAGGAGGTGACCAAGCGCCTGAAGCAGATCGGCCGGACTGCCAAGGTGGATGGTTTTCGTCCAGGTAAGGTGCCGATGAGTATGCTGCGCCGTCAGTATGGCAGCCATGTGTTGCAGGAAGTGTATGGTGAGCTGGTTGAGACCAGTTACCGGGATGCGATCCTCCAGGAGGGCCTGAACCCTGCCGGTCAGCCCAAGATCGAACCGAAAACCTCCGATGATGAGAATGTCTTCTCCTACGTCGCAACGCTGGAAGTCATGCCGGAAATCGACTCGCCGAAGGTAGAGGGTACCCTCAAGCGGCCGGTTGCGGACGTGGCCGACAGTGACGTGGATCAGATGATCGAAAAACTGCGGGGCCAGCGTATCGCCTGGAATCCGGTCGAACGGGCCGCCGCTGATGGCGATCAGGTAAAGATCAACTTCAAGGGCATCATGGACGGAGAGGCCTTCGAAGGTGGCAGCGCTGATGATGTGCCTCTGGTGTTGGGCTCCAAATCCATGATCGAGGGCTTCGAGAGTGGTCTCGTCGGTGCGGAAAAGGGCGGCAGCCTCGCGCTGGAACTCAAATTCCCTGAAGATTACCGGGTGGAAGAGCTGGCAGGAAAGCCGGTAACCTTCGAGGTAGAGATCAACGAAGTGGCCGAAGCGGATCTGCCCGAGGTGAATGATGATTTCGCCAAAGAGTTCGGGGCTGTAGAGGGCGTCGAGAAGTTGAAGAGCGATATTCGGGAGAATATGGAGCGCGAACTCGAACAGCGCATCAAGGCCCGGATCAAGAGTCAGGCCATGGATCTGCTGGTGGAAAGCAATGCGACCGAAGTGCCGGGGGCGCTGGTCGACGAGGAAATTGTCGCGCTGCAGGAACAGACCCGCAACCGTATGTCCACCGGTGTACCGGGTTCCTCCATGGAACTACCCCGTGAGATGTTCGAGGAGCAGGCGAAACGCCGGGTGATCCTGGGGCTGCTGATTGCAGAGATCATCAAGCAGAATGAGATACAACTGGACGCCGATCGTGTTCGCAAGACCATTGAGGAGTATGCGGCCAGCTATGAAAAGCCTGAAGAGGTAGTCGAGCACTACTATGCCAACCACGAGCAGTTGGCTGCGGTGCAGAATGTAGTGCTGGAGGATCAGGTGGTTGACTGGGTGCTGGAAAATGCCCAGGTCGAAGATGAAAACACCTCGTTTTCCGCCCTGACCGACGAGGGCTGAGGCGAAAAGTGGGGTTGTTCCGCTGCTAGAATTGGGTGGTTGGAGTAATTCGGCCGAGTTGACAAGTAAGCTAAGATTTTCCGATAGGGCTAAAGGAATCAGGTGATATGACCGATATACACCACATGGGTGGTCTTGAAACGCAGAATCTGGGGTTGGTGCCGATTGTTGTCGAACAGACAGCGCGCGGTGAACGCTCGTACGATATCTACTCCAGGCTCCTCAAGGAGCGGGTGATCTTTCTGGTAGGGCCAGTCGAAGACTACATGGCCAACCTGGTGGTGGCTCAGTTGCTCTTTTTGGAATCAGAGAATCCCGACAAGGATATTCACCTCTACATCAATTCACCAGGCGGCTCGGTGACAGCGGGGCTGTCGATCTACGACACCATGCAGTTTATCAAGCCCGACGTGAGCACCATGTGTATTGGCCAGGCCGCCAGTATGGGTGCGCTGCTGTTGACGGGTGGCGCTAAAGGCAAACGTCACTGTCTGCCCAATTCACGCATGATGATTCATCAGCCGTTGGGTGGTTTCCAGGGTCAGGCCTCAGATATCGAGATCCATGCCAAAGAGATCCTGCTGCTGCGCGAGCGACTGAACACCATCATGGCCGAACACACGGAGCAGTCGTTGAAGAGGATTGGCGAAGATACAGAGCGGGACAATTTCATGGGCGGTGAGGATGCGGTTGCCTATGGGTTGATCGATCATGTGCTGGAGAATCGTTCCGGACAGGCTGAAGAGTGACGTTTGATCGTGTGGATGGCTTGAAAACCGGACCTCGATTTCAGGTTGAACAGATAAAGGCTGACAGTCCTGGCTAGCCCTGTTACAAGATCCGAGGGTTTGTTATAAAGGGTACAGTAGGATTAAGATTTGGAATGACTGGCTTTGAATACAAAGCAGGCTGTCCTCGCAGGAGATAGAGTGATATGAGTGGTGACAACAACGGCAAAAATGACGACGGCAAGCTGCTGTATTGTTCATTTTGCGGAAAAAGTCAGCATGAAGTACGGAAGTTGATAGCAGGTCCTTCGGTCTTCATCTGTGATGAGTGCGTGGATCTATGCAACGACATCATCCGTGAGGAGATGCAGGAGGTTGGCGAAAAAACCTCTGACAAACTGCCGAAACCCCATGAGATCAATGAGACCCTCGATCAATATGTGATCGGGCAGGGCCGCGCCAAAAAAGTCCTCTCCGTGGCGGTCTACAATCACTACAAGCGATTGGAGTCCATCGGTAAGGACAGCGACATCGAGCTGGCCAAGTCCAATATTCTGCTGATCGGCCCCACTGGTTCAGGTAAGACGTTGCTGGCCGAGACCTTGGCCCGACTGCTGGATGTTCCCTTTACCATCGCAGATGCAACCACGCTGACCGAGGCGGGCTATGTCGGTGAGGATGTCGAAAATATCATCCAGAAATTGCTGCAGAAATGCGATTACGATGTGGAGAAGGCCCAGACAGGCATCGTCTATATCGATGAAATCGACAAGATCTCCCGCAAATCGGACAACCCTTCGATTACCCGCGATGTCTCCGGTGAAGGTGTGCAGCAGGCGTTGTTGAAGTTGATCGAGGGAACCGTTGCCTCGGTGCCTCCCCAGGGGGGGCGCAAGCATCCCCAGCAGGAGTTTCTGCAGGTCGACACGTCCAATATTCTGTTTATCGTCGGCGGTGCTTTTTCCGGCCTGGAGAAGGTGATCAGGGATCGTTCCGAAAAAGGCGGCATTGGCTTTTCTGCCGAGGTGCGCAGCAAGGATGAGAGTCGCTCGATCGGCGAAATCATCGTCGATGTGGAGCCGGAAGACCTGATCAAGTATGGCTTGATTCCCGAGTTTGTGGGAAGGTTGCCGGTGGTTGCCACGCTCCAGGAGCTGGATGAAGAGTCACTGGTCAGGATTCTCACTGAACCCAAGAATGCCTTGACCAAGCAGTACGGCAAACTGTTTGAGATGGAGGGCTGTGAACTTGAGATTCGGGAGGATGCCCTGGTTGCCATCGCCTGCAAGGCGATGGCGCGAAAGACAGGCGCCCGGGGATTGCGTACCATCCTCGAACAGGTATTGCTTGACACCATGTATGATCTGCCCTCCATGGATGAAGTGACCAAGGTCGTGGTGGATGAGTCAGTGATAACCGGTGAGTCCGAGCCGTTGATGCTCTACGAGAGTGGAGAGCAGCAACAGATCGCCGCCTCTTCTGACTGAGATTCCTCTTTTCGGGCCAAATCCGATCGGCATTCACAGAATCCTCATTTTTTCCGGGCGGGCCTTGAAGTTCTGCCCGGCAGCCCCAACCCTCCTGAACATGCACCGGGATATCCCGGTCTGTTCAGTCGACTGATCTCCCTGAATTTTAGTTGCAAACATTAGGCTGTTTGCGTATCAGGAATAGAATAATCAAAGGCAGGAGAGCCTTCTAAAATGGGTGAGCCGCTGTTGAGCCGCCCGAGATTTATACCAATATTTAACCAGACGGCCCTTTGTTACGCATTGGTCGTAGAGGAAAAGAGCCGTTATGGGTCAAGAACAGAAGAGTTCAGCAATGATCGAAGATCCTATGAATAGTGTCCCTGTCCTGCCGTTGCGGGATGTTGTTGTATACCCCCACATGGTGATCCCACTCTTTGTGGGGCGTGATAAATCGATCCAGGCGCTGGATGCTGCCATGGCCAGTAACAAGCAGATTCTGCTGGCTGCCCAGAAGAGCGCGGATGTGGACGATCCCGGTATCGACGACATGTACGGTATTGGCACCCTGGCGAATATCCTGCAACTGCTTAAACTTCCCGACGGCACGGTCAAGGTCCTGGTCGAAGGGGGAGAGCGAGCCGGGATCATTCGGTTTGTCGATACCGAAGCGTATTTTACCGCCGAACTTGAGACCCTTGGAGATGCCCTGGAACTGGATGCCCGGGAGACCGAGGTGCTGATGCGATCAGCCACCAGCCTTTTCGATCAATATGTGAAGCTCAATAAAAAGGTGCCGCCGGAGGTGTTGACCTCCCTGACCAGCATCGACGACCCCAGTCGCCTGGCGGATACGATTGCGGCGCATATGTCGTTGAAGCTGGAAGAGAAACAGCAGGTTCTGGAGATGGCGGATGTGCGTACGCGTCTGGAACATCTGATGGGCCTGATGGAGGGCGAGAACGATATCCTGCAGATGGAAAAGCGCATCCGTGGCCGCGTCAAGCGTCAGATGGAGAAGAACCAGCGTGAGTACTATCTGAACGAACAGATGAAGGCGATTCAGAAAGAGTTGGGTGATCTGGACGAGGCGCCCAATGAGATCGAGGATCTCGCCAAAAAGATCGAGTCTGTCGGTATGACCAAAGAGGCCAAGAGCAAGGCTCAGGCCGAATTGAACAAACTCAAGCTGATGTCGCCCATGTCGGCGGAAGCTACTGTGGTTCGCAACTATATCGATACCCTGGTGGGACTGCCATGGAAAAAACGTTCCAAGATTCGTAACGATATCGACTCCGCCGAGAGCGTATTGGATGAGGATCACTACGGATTGGAAAAGGTCAAGGAGCGTATCCTGGAGTACCTGGCGGTACAGCAGCGTGTACGCAAATTGAAAGGGCCAATCCTGTGCCTGGTCGGACCGCCCGGTGTAGGCAAGACGTCGCTGGGACAGTCCATCGCCCGCGCCACCAATCGTAAATTTACCCGTATGGCCCTGGGTGGTGTGCGTGATGAAGCCGAAATTCGTGGCCATCGGCGCACCTACATCGGTGCCTTGCCGGGCAAGATCATTAATAATCTGAGCAAGGTGAAAGCCCGAAATCCGCTCTTTCTGCTCGATGAGATCGACAAGATGGCGCAGGATTTTCGTGGTGACCCGGCCTCGGCGCTGCTGGAGGTGCTGGACCCTGAGCAGAACCATACCTTCAACGACCACTATCTCGAAGTCGATTTCGACCTCTCCGAAGTGATGTTCGTGGCGACAGCCAATACCCTGAACATCCCGGCGGCGTTGCTGGACAGGATGGAGGTGATTCGTCTCTCCGGCTATACCGAAGACGAGAAGGTCAATATTGCCGAACGTTATCTGGTCGATAAACAGATGGAGAACAACGGACTCAAACCTGATGAGGTGGTGATCAGGGAGAGTGCCATTCGTGATATCGTGCGTTACTACACCCGTGAGGCGGGCGTGCGTAACCTGGAGCGCGAGATTGCCAAGATCTGCCGCAAGGTGGTGAAGGAGATTCTGCTGAAGAAGCCTAAAGGCAAGATCACAGTCACGCCTAAACGGTTGGAGCAGTATCTCGGCGTCCAGCGTTTTCGCTATGGACGCAAGGATGAACACGATGAAATCGGCCAGGTGACAGGACTTGCCTGGACTGAAGTGGGCGGTGAGCTACTGCAACTTGAGGCAGCGCTGATGCCTGGCAAGGGACGGCTCAGTCACACCGGGCAACTGGGTGATGTGATGCAGGAGTCGATACAGGCGGCTATGACGGTTGTCCGCAGCCGGGCAGACGGTCTGGGGCTTGAGCCTGAGTTTCACCAGAAGTACGACGTGCATATTCACGTGCCGGAAGGGGCGACGCCAAAGGATGGTCCCAGTGCGGGAGTTGGGATGTGCACCTCGCTGGTGTCCGCATTGACCCGGATTCCGGTGCGCGCCGATGTGGCGATGACCGGCGAGATCACTCTGCGGGGGGAAGTGCTACCCATTGGGGGGTTGAAGGAAAAGCTGCTGGCCGCGCTTCGTGGTGGTATCACCACTGTGATTATTCCGGAAGAGAATGAGCGGGATCTGGTGGAGATGCCAAAAAATATCAAGCAGAATCTTGAGATCAAGCCGGTTCGCTGGATCGATGAGGTGCTGCAGATAGCCTTGACAGAGATGCCCAAGCCGCTGAATCGAGAGGAGGCGCCCGTGGCCGGGAAGGGTGCGGTCAAGGATGAAAATGCGCAAAAAAAGGGCGCCGACCTGACAAAACACTAAACTTGGCCAAATTAAGCGGGAACCGTGGTTATAAAGCGGTTCCTGTGGCTTGACAGGCCAATGAGCAGCCGGTATAAAATCCCGGCGATTGCATGCTCCAGGTAAGGAGCCATAACAGATATTTTTCGACGACGGTGTAATCCGGAGTCAGCCAAAGGGGAAACGATTAATGAACAAAGCCGAATTGATAGATGCTATGGCGGATGCCGCTGATATTTCCAAAGCGGCGGCAGGTCGTGCGCTGGATGGCATGGTTGATGCCGTTACCGGAGCCATGAAGAGTGGTGATCAGGTCTCTCTGATTGGGTTTGGTACCTTCTCTGTAAAGGCGCGCGCTGCTCGTCAGGGCCGCAACCCACAGACAGGTGAGACCATTCAGATCAAGGCGTCTAACATCCCTTCTTTCAAGGCTGGTAAAGCGTTGAAGGATGCCGTAAACTAGCGCGCCTTCACTTGGGGTGCTTAGCTCAGCTGGGAGAGCATCGCCCTTACAAGGCGAGGGTCGGGGGTTCGATCCCCTCAGCACCCACCATATATGGAGCGGTAGTTCAGTTGGTTAGAATACCGGCCTGTCACGCCGGTGGTCGCGGGTTCGAGTCCCGTCCGCTCCGCCAATATCGAAGCAAACGCGGGGTATCATCTGATACCCCGTTTTTGTATCCACTTTAGCATTCAACGATAAGCCGATATGTTACAGGCAATTAGGGATAAGGCTCAGGGCTGGTTTGCCTGGGGCATAGTCATTCTTATTAGTATTCCTTTCGCACTCTGGGGTATCCAGGAGTATCTGGGTGTCGGTGCCGAGCCGGTAGTGGCCACGGTCAATGGTAAGGAGATCACCGACCGTGCACTCAATAGCCGCTACGAAAATTTCCGTCAGGATTTGCGTCAGCGTCTTGGCGCCGCTTACCGCCCGGAACTGTTCGATGATGCGCGTATGCGTAAGGAAGTGCTGCAGGAGATGATCCGCAACGAGGTCATTCTGCAGGCGTCTTACGATATGGGGCTTCGTGCGGGTGATCAGCTGGTAAGCTCGGCGATTCTCGGCATACCCACGTTCCAGAAGAATGGCCGCTTTGACCAGGAGACCTTCGAGCGGGCTGTGAGACTGCAGGGCACCAGCGCAGCCGGATTCGAAGAACGAATCCGTCGCATCCTGCTTTCGGAGCAGTTATCACAAGCGGTCAACGGCACCGCATTCGTTACCGACTTCGAACTTAAAGAGAAGATTCGTTTGCAGGATCAGGCTCGCGAATTTGCCTTTTTTGCGGTGCCTTGGACGAAATTTGCCTCGGATGAACCTGTCTCAGATGAATCTGTCCAGGCTTACTACGAAAAGCATCAGGAGAGCTATCGCGTCCCTGAGCAGGTAAAGCTCGAATATATCTTGCTCGACGCAGATTCCCTCAGTGCAACGATTGAGGCGGACGAAGAAGTCTTGCACGGCTACTACGACGATCATCTGGAGAATTATGGCCGCCCAGAACAGCGTCGCGCCAGCCATATCCTGGTACTGGTAGGGGCGTCTGGCGATGAGAGTGAAGTCGACGCAGCACGCGAAAAAATCGAAGCGTTGAAAGTGCGTGCTGAGCAGGGCGAGGATTTTGCCGAACTGGCAAAGAGCGCTTCACAGGATCCCGGTTCTGCGACCAATGGCGGTGATCTCGGCTTTTTCGGCAAAGGCATCATGGATCCTGCTTTTGAAGCGGCCACCTATGCATTGCAGGATGGAGAGTTAAGCGCGCCTGTGCGCAGTGCCTTCGGTTTTCATCTCATTAAACTCACCGGTATCAAGGCGGGTGATGTTAAATCTTTTGAAGAAGTCAGGGATGAGGTTACCAAGGCCTATAAACGGGGTGAGGCTGAGCGTGTCTACTATGAGTATGCAGAGCGGCTTGCAGACCTTAGCTACGAAGATCCCGGCAGTCTGGAGCCCGCGGCAGCCACACTTGGGCTGGATATCAAGAAGAGTGATTGGATCGGACGTGAGGGTGGGGCAGGTATACTCGCTTTCCCTAAATTGCTCGGTGCTGCATTCAGCGACGATGTTCTGGCCGAACACAACAATAGTGAGCTGATTGAACTGGATCAGAATCAGTCGGTGGTGCTGCGCGTTCTTGATCACAAAGAGGCCTCCTATCAGGCGCTTGATGAGGTGAAGGCAACGATAATTGCTGCAATCCGCAATGAGCAGGCCGAGACGCTGGCGAAAGCAGAGGCGGAGAAGCGCGTCGGACGATTGAAGGCTGGTGAGCCGATCGACGCCGTGGCGGGTGAATTTGAGCTCAAGAAACCCGGTGCTGTGAAAAGACGCGGTACAGAGGTTCCGTTGAAATTGCTGGCTCAGGTGTTTCGTGCGCCTAAACCTGCAGCGGGCGAAGTTGTGTCGGGTGTAACCCGGCTTGGTGATGGCGATTTCGCTGTCTTTAGCCTGTCTGCAGTCGTGGAAGGCTCAGTGGATTCGCTTGACCAGAAGCAGATTGCCCAGGAAAAACGCACTTTGAGCAATTTTTCCGGAAGACAGTCCTTCGATGATCTTGTTAAGGATCTGCGTGAACGGGCGGAAGTCACTTTGACTCAATCTGAGGGCGAATAGGCTTCACCACCCAGAGGATCGAGGGAGGCCTCGATTCTTTGGTTGATTAGCCGTTTCTGAAACAATCCGGACTGAAACAGCGGTAGCGAATTTGCTTGTTTCCCAATGTGCTACAATTCCGCTGTAACGGGAGGACACACAGCTGTATCGTCCGGATAGCGGTTGTTTCTGTTTGTGTGTTTATTTTTACCAGCGGGATGATCCGTGGTGATTGTTGATCTCTTCGGCTATTCAAAGACTATTAAAGATAACAAGGAGAACTGTGATGTCCAAAGGGCAAACTTTACAAGACCCTTTTTTGAACGCACTGCGGAAAGAGCGAGTACCGGTCTCCATTTTTCTGGTGAATGGCATCAAGCTCCAGGGACAGATCGAATCGTTTGACCAGTTTGTCGTACTACTCAAGAACAGTGTGAGCCAGATGGTCTACAAACATGCCATTTCGACGGTGGTTCCTGCACGGAACGTTCGTATCCAGCACAACGAAAACGGTACAACGCCTGTAGATCAACCAGCGTCGCCTGTGGGTAATTTTTGATTTTTTCTGCACGAAAAAAGGCCGGGCAGGCTGTTTTGTGGTGATTGCCCGGTTCTTCCTTCAGGCCATATATCCCGCCGTAAGGTTTGTCTCCGCCGTTTATGTTTGAACGTCCAAAGTCCGGAGAACGTGCAGTTCTGGTGCACATCGATCTGGGTGGCGTAAGTGACCCCGATGAAATCGACGAGTTCACTGAACTGGCCGTTTCCGCTGGTGCTGATCCGGTGGAATTTATCACCGGCAGTCGGCGCAGCCCGGATCCCCGTCTGTTTGTCGGCCGCGGCAAAGGGGATGAGATCAAAGATGTTGTGTCGGGGACCAACGCTGAGTTGGTTATCTTCAATCACACCCTCTCTCCCAGTCAGGAGAGAAACCTCGAGCGGGAGTTCGGTTGCCGTGTGGTGGACCGAACAGGTCTGATTCTTGATATCTTTGCCCAACGCGCCCGTTCATTCGAAGGTAAGCTGCAGGTTGAGCTGGCCCAACTGCGGCACCTCACAACGCGACTGGTTAGAGGCTGGACCCACCTTGAACGGCAGAAGGGCGGTATTGGTCTGCGCGGACCGGGTGAAACGCAACTTGAGACAGATCGGCGATTGCTCAATCAGCGTATCGACCAGATCAATCGGCGGCTGGCCCGGGTGGAATCCCAGCGTGCCCAGGGACGCCGCGGGCGGGCGCGGGCCGATATTCCCACGGTTTCGCTGGTAGGATATACCAATGCGGGAAAGTCCACCCTTTTCAACGCACTGGTAGGATCGGGTGTCTATGCGGCAGACCAGCTATTCGCCACCCTTGATCCTACGTTGCGGCGACTGGAGTTGAAGGGAGAAGGTCCCATTGTGCTGGCAGATACCGTGGGGTTTATCAGTAATCTGCCCCACGATCTGGTTGCGGCCTTCAAATCCACATTGCAGGAGACGGCGGAGGCCTCATTACTGCTCCATGTGGTGGATGCTGCCAGCCATCAACGGGATATGTGTCTGGCGGAAGTGAATAATGTGTTGCAGCAGATTGGTGCCGATGAGATCAGGCAGATCGAAATATACAACAAAATCGATCTGTTGGAGAGCGTGACGCCTCGCATCGACCGTGACGACGAAGGCAATGTGCTGCGGGTTTGGCTCTCTGCCAAGACCGGCGCCGGGCTTGATCTGCTGCTACAGGCACTGGCTGAATCTTTCAGACAAGCGCATGTACAGCAACGGGTGGTACTCGATGCGAGGGATGGACGTCTGCATGCCATACTCCACCAGCGTGCCGAGGTCCTGTTGGAAACTGGCACCGATGCAGGTGGGTGGGAGATGGAGTTCTCTATCGCAAAGCGGGAGTTTGCACGTCTTTTGAAGGAAGAGCCTATGTTTGAGTTACGGATTCAAACCTAGTGCTCTATCAATGTAATAATTGCTGAACCGTAATTATTACATTGATAGAGCACTAATTATCTTCGTTCCCCTGGGTCCGGCAGGCTGGTAGAATGCCAGCCAGACTATTGAAGTGTGTGGTAGGTATGAGTCTCGATGGAAGTGGCCTGTAGCCACTTTTATTTCTGATTTCATAAACTATTGCCTTGAATTTATTTTATTTCGTCCCGATGTAAGGGTTTCAGACACTCTGTCTGGAACAGAGTGTGGCGAACGTTTTTCTACTGATATATTTGGAGTGGCCGATGGCCTGGAATGAACCGGGTGGTGGTAATAAAGATCCCTGGAGCGGTAAAGGTGGCGACCAGGGTCCGCCGGATCTGGATGAAGTGGTAAAGAAGCTTCAGGACAAGTTCGGTGGCATGTTTGGTGGCGGGGGCGGCAAGGGCGGCAAGTCCAACGGCTCGGATTCCGGCGGTGGGATCAGTGGTCCCGGCAGTGTGGGTATCGGGGCGATTGCTCTGGTTCTGCTGGTGATATGGATGGCTACCGGCATCTACATCATCGAACCGGCGGAACGTGGCGTGATCTTGCGTTTTGGCGCTTATGCCGAGACGACTCAACCGGGGCCTCACTGGCATCTCCCCTATCCGATTGAAGAGGTCTACAAGGTCAATGTCGATCAGATCAACTCATTCCGGCATAAGGCGACGATGCTGACGCGTGATGAGAATATCGTGGATATCGAGCTGACGGTGCAGTCCCGTATCCAGGACGCAGGTGACTATCTGTTTCAGGATCAGAATCCGGAGAAGACCATCCGCGATGCCATTGAGACATCGGTACGCGAAGTCATTGGTAAAAGCGATCTCGATTTCATCATGACCGAAGGGCGTAGCAAAGTTGCAGCTGACATCAAACTCAAAGCGCAGGATATGCTCAACTTCTATAAGACCGGTCTGGAGATCACCAGTGTGAACACCCAACCGGCCAAGCCGCCGGAGCAGGTGAAGAGCGCCTTTGATGATGCTATCAAGGCTCGCGAGGACAAGGAACGACTGGAAAACAAGGCCGAGGCCTACGCCAACGAGATCGTGCCACAGGCACGTGGTGAAGCGGCACGTCAGGTAGCGGATGGTAAAGCCTACCGGGATCGGGTCATCGCTGAGGCGGAAGGTGAGGTCAGCCGCTTTCTGGCAGTACTGAAAGAGTATGAAAAGGCGCCCAGGGTTACCCGGGAGCGTCTCTACATCGACGCGGTTGAAACTGTACTCAGCCAAAGCAGCAAGGTCATGCTGGATACCAAAGAGGGCAACAGCCTGATGTATCTGCCGTTGGACAAGATGATGGGTGGGACCGACACTGGCTATCAATCCGGCGGTCGTGGCGGTTACACGTCTGAGGCGGCCAGAAAGCAGGCGCCGACACAAGAAACCCGTGACCAGAGCCGTGGCAGGAGGGTGCGTTAATGAAAAACATTAAATTGTTGGTTCCGCTGATTGCCGTGGTTGCCGTCGCTGTTTACGCTTCGACATTCGTCATCAACCAGTGGGAAATGGCACTCAAACTGCGATTGGGTCAGATCATCGACAGCGACTATGAGCCGGGCCTGCACTGGATGGTGCCGGTGCTGAACAATGTGAAGAAGTTCGACGGCCGTATCCAGACACTGGATGCTCGGCCCGAGCGTTTTCTGACCGTCGAGAAGAAAGACGTTATCGTCGACTCCTTCGCCAAGTGGCGTATCTCCAATGTGGCGCAGTTTTACCGCTCTACCGGCGGCAGCGATGCCAAGACTTCCCGTCTGCTGGCGGAGCGCATCAATACCAGTCTGCGCGACGAGTTTGGTAAACGGACCATTCAGGAGGTAATCTCCGGTGATCGTACGGAGATCATGGCGCTTCTGACCAAGGATTCGGATGCCAAGGCGGCAGAGTTGGGCGTCGAGATCCTCGATGTGCGCGTCAAGCAGATCGACTTGCCGCCGGAAGTCAGTGAGTCTGTCTATGAGCGTATGCGTGCTGAACGTGAACGGGTGGCCAGGGATCTGCGGGCGAAGGGTGGCGAGGCATCGGAGAGAATCCGTGCCGAAGCGGACCGGCAGCGGGTGGTCATAGTTGCCGATGCCTATCGTGAAGCGGAGCAGTTGCGAGGCGAGGGTGATGGTAAGTCGGCGGAGATCTATGCCAAGGCCTATGAGCAGGATGCCGAGTTCTATGCCTTCTATCGCAGCCTGAACGCTTATAAGAACAGCTTCAATAACCGATCCGATGTGATGGTATTGCAACCGGACTCTGATTTTTTCCGCTATCTTAAGAACCGCCAAGGGGAGTGAGGCATTCACGCTGTGCGTCTTTTTCGCCATAGCTGCGTTAAAAAACGGCTTAAAATGCTCATTTACTATTTGTAAACTCCGCTTTTTCGCCGTTTTTTGCCTTGCTCCGGCAAAAAATCCATCCCAGCGCAAACGCCTCATACATAGACAAGACTCCCTGGCTTTGGGACAATGACCGGCGGTCCACTGGGAAGATGCAGTGGATCGCCAGACAGGACCGGGATGATCCCGGTTTTTTTATGGAAAACAGATGTGGCATGATTTGTGGGTTGCACTGGCCTTGCTGCTGGTAATCGAAGGTATTTGGCCTTTTATCAATCCGGACGGCATGCGTAGAATGATGGCGGCTATCGCACAGCAGAAGAGCCGTTCCCTGCGGGTCAGCGGCTTTATCAGCATGCTCTGCGGAGTAGCCCTGCTCTATCTGGTAAATTGACGAAACCGATGGAAAACGAGCGCTGGATACTGCCTGATGGCATTGAAGAGGTACTCCCCCCGGAGGCGGGCGTTATCGAACGCAAGCGCCGGGAACTGCTGGATCTGTACCATAGCTGGGGTTATGAGTTCGTTATCCCGCCGTTTGTCGATTTTCTCGACTCCCTGCTGACCGGTACCGGCAGCGATCTCGATCTGCAGACCTTCAAACTCACCGACCAGTTGAGTGGTCGCATGATGGGGGTGCGCGCCGATATCACGCCTCAGGCGGCGCGCATGGATGCCCACCATTTCAGCAGCGAAGAACCGAACAGGCTCTGCTATCTGGGTACCGTTCTGCACACCCGCAGTGATGGTTTTGCCGGTACCCGCAGCCCATTGCAGATTGGTGCCGAACTTTACGGTCATGCCGGCGTCGAGAGTGATATCGAAATCCTGCGTTTGATGATGAAGACCCTGGAGATGACCGGGGTGCAGAACGTCTATCTCGATCTCGGCCACGTCGGCATCTTCAAAGGTCTGGCCAGACAGGCAGGATTGAACAAACATCAGGAGGCCGCGCTATTTGATGTCTTGCAGCGCAAGGCGCTGCCTGAAATCAATGAGTTGCTGCACACCTTCGAGCTGGATGATAGCCACGCCGCGATGCTCTCCAAGCTGGCCGAGCTCAACGGTGACGGTGCGCTTGCCGAGGCAGCCGAAGCCTTGCAGGCGGCAGATGAGCCGGTACGCGAAGCCTTGGCTTATCTTACTAAAATGGCGGAACAGATCGCGGTCTGGCTGCCCAATGTCCCGGTGCATTTCGATCTGGCTGAGCTTCGTGGTTACCATTTTCATACAGGGGTGGTGTTTGCCGCCTTCGTGCCTGAGCGTGGCAAAGAGATTGCCCGGGGTGGACGTTACGATGATATCGGAAAGGTCTTCGGCCGGGCGCGCCCGGCGACCGGATTCAGCACCGATCTGAAAACACTGATGCTGATGGCGAACCAGGAAAAAGATATTCTGGATGAGCCTGCTATCTTTGCGCCCTGGTCCGGGGATCTGGTGCTGCAAGAGAAGATTACCTTTCTGCGGGCTGCGGGACGACGCGTTATCTGCGCTCTGCCGGGACAGCAGGGTGGCCCCAGCGAGATGGGTTGCAGCGAAGCGCTGCGTTTGGATGGGGATAGCTGGGAACTGGTCCAGATTTAGCTAGTAGGGGTCGGAGTCAAACCGGATAGAGCTGTCTGCAATTGATATTGTGTTGGGCGGTTTGACTCCGACCCCCTGTAAAGATTTACCTCTCGGTCTTGCGAGACCGAGAGATCGTATGGCCGGAATAACATAAGTGGTTTTCCGGTGAGTGATTTGCGGGTATAAAAACCCGGTTATTAGGTTTGATTGAGAACAGCCATGGGCAAAAATGTCGTAATTATCGGTACCCAATGGGGTGATGAAGGCAAGGGCAAAGTCGTCGATCTGCTCACAGACAAGGCGTCAGCCGTCGTGCGATTTCAGGGTGGCCATAACGCGGGTCATACACTGGTGATCGATGGTAAACAGACGGTGCTTCATCTGATTCCCTCCGGTATTCTGCGTGAAAATGTCCGCTGCCTGGTGGGCAATGGTGTGGTGCTCTCCCCCGATGCGTTTCTGAATGAGGTCGATATGCTGGAAGCAGGCGGTATTCCGGCTGCCTCCCGCATGGGCATATCTGAATCCTGCCCGCTGATTCTGCCCTACCACGTCTCTCTCGATGCGGCCCGGGAAAAGGCGCGCGGCAAGAAGGCGATCGGCACCACCGGTCGTGGTATCGGCCCCGCCTACGAGGACAAGGTCTCTCGTCGTGGCATACGTCTGGGCGAGATCTTCGATGCCGACCATATCTCCAACCGTCTGCTTGAGGTGATGGACTACCACAATTTCGCACTGAAGAATTTTTTTGAGTACGAGACCGTCGACTATCAGCAGGTTCTAGATACCCTGCTCTCTCAGGCGGAGAGACTCAAGCCAATGGTGGAAGATGTTACCGGCACCCTGCATCAGATGCGCCGTGAAGGTAAGAGCGTAATGTTCGAGGGTGCCCAGGGCGCACTGCTGGATATCGATCACGGCACCTACCCCTATGTGACTTCATCGAACACCACTGCCGGCGGTGCCGCTTCCGGCACCGGCGTCGGTCCACGTTACATCGATTATGTGTTGGGCATCGTCAAGGCTTATACCACCCGTGTAGGTGCAGGACCCTTCCCGACGGAGCTGTTTGACGACGATGGAGAGCATCTCGGCGTCAAAGGACACGAATTCGGCGCCACAACAGGACGTAAGCGCCGTTGCGGCTGGCTCGATGTGGTCGCCCTGAAGCGCTCCCTCGATATCAACAGTGTCACCGGCATCTGCATCACCAAACTCGATGTGCTGGATGGCATGGAGACAATTAAGATCTGCGTTGCCTACAAACTGGACGGCAAAGAGGTAACAACGCCACCGGTCGGCGCGGATCGTTTTGAAGAGTGCGAACCGGTCTATATCGAAATGCCGGGATGGACGGAGTCAACGGTCGGTAGTACAGACTATGAGGCGCTGCCCGTGGCGGCGCGCAACTACCTGGCTAAGGTTGAAGAGTTGTGTGATACCCCGATCGATATCGTCTCCACCGGACCCGATCGCAAAGAGACGATCATTCGTCGTCACCCGTTCGAGGTCTAAACAGGAGACCGGCAAACAATTCGGTACAAATCCGTAGGCCTGATCAAGCGTAGCGGATCAGGCAGAAAAATTGGTAACACAGACAGTGTTTGCCGGTTCCGCAAGCTTGAACCGGCCTAGGGTTGCATACGGTTCACTCCCCCCATGACGCCTCGAATTCAACGCCTGCCATTTTTCAAGGACAGTGCGCGGCTGTTCGAGTCGATCCGCAATCTCCCCTGGCCGGTCTTTCTCGACAGCGCCTATCCAATGACGTCTCAGGGGCGTTACGATATCCTCGCCGCCGATCCCACCGTGAGACTGGTAACGCGTGGGGAGACGACAGAGATATTTACCCGCAACGATTCCACGGTTTCCAGCCAGGATCCGTTGCAACTGCTCCATCGTTATCTTGCGCCCGGACGACAAACCCCCGACACTGATCTGCCCTTCACCGGTGGTGCCATCGGCTGGTTTGCCTACGATCTGGCGCGTCGCTTCGAAAAGCTGCCGGTATTGGCGGAAGATACCGATGGCCTGCCGGAGATGGTTATCGGCATCTACGACTGGGCGGTGGTCACTGATCATCAAACGGAGAGTACCTGGTTAGCAGGGCAGTGCAGGGATGCGGCAACCGGAGAGAACTGGGATCGGTTGGTCGATGAATTGAGCAGACCCTCAAACGTCACATCCGAGTCCTTTCATGTGACGGATATCCGCTCAAATCTGACGGAGAGTGCCTACCACGACTCTTTTCAACGTATCCAGCGCTACATCCGCGATGGTGACTGCTATCAGGTAAACTTTGCCCAGCGTTTCGATGCAGAGGTGCAGGGTGCGCCCTGGGATGTCTATAAGCGCCTGCGCAAGGTCAATCCGGCGCCATTCTGTGCCTACCTGGAGTCTCCTTATGCTGCAATTCTGAGCTCTTCGCCTGAGCGTTTTCTGCATCTTACGGGACGGCATGTGGAGACTCGTCCCATCAAAGGTACGGCGCCACGCCATGAAAATCCTGGCGAAGACCGACTCTCTCTGGTGAAGCTGAAAAACAGTGCAAAGGATCGGGCCGAAAACCTGATGATCGTCGACCTGCTGCGCAACGATATCGGCAAGGTCTGTGCAACGGGCAGTGTCGAGGTGAGCCGCCTGTTTGAGATCGAGAGCTTTGCCCGGGTTCACCACTTGGTCAGTACTGTCGAAGGTGAACTCGCAGATGGGGAGAACGCGCTCACCCTGCTGCGTGCCTGTTTTCCCGGCGGCTCCATTACCGGGGCCCCCAAGTTGCGGGCGATGGAGATCATCGAGGAGCTGGAACCACAACGGCGGGGCGTCTATTGCGGAGCCATTGGCTATATCGGCTTCAATGGCGACATGGACACCAATATCGCAATCAGGACGTTGCTGCAGACAGGCAACACGCTGCAGTTCAGCGCGGGTGGCGGCATCATCGCGGATTCCACTGCTGAAGCGGAATATCAGGAGACCTATGACAAGGCGGCAGCATTGCTGGAGTTGTTGAAAAACTAAGGTAGTAGTTATTCAATAAATAAAATTAGGATTTGTAGGGTGCGCCATGCGCACCGAAACAAGCCGTAATCACGGTGCGCGCGGCGCACCCTACATCTTGGCTGAATCCGTAATTATCACTTTAAAGGAGCACTAGATACACATTGTAACCCGACAGTGATTTGCGGGATTAGATCACGTGCAACCTGCCACCATGACACTCAGACATTGCTGATCGTTGTCGACTCCTCATCTTCATCGATTTCACCTGCGGGTGAGACGAGTTGGAACTGATTGATCATGCGCCGCAGTCGCGGTCTTGAAACCCCTAAAATTTCACAGGCCCGGCCCTTGTGCCAGTGGGTGGCGTTCAGGACGCGCGCCACATGCGCCATCTCCATCTCTTCCAGACTCCACTTGTCCATTGGTTTCTCTTTGGAATCTCCGGCAGTTGCTGTCGTGCCGCAGCAGCGAATGTTGTCGGGCAGCAGATCACGGGTGATGTTGTCACCGGGGGAGAGCGCGACGCACTTCATCAGCAGGTTTTCCAACTCACGCACATTGCCCGGCCATTGGTAGGATTCGAGACACTGGAGCACATCCTTGGAGATATGAGAGACATTTCTGCGCAGCTCTTTGTTGATGCGGCCGAGCAGTGTCTGGATGAGATCCATCAGATCCTCTTTGCGATCACGCAGCGGCGGCAGATGGACGTTCACTACCTGCAGACGATAGTAGAGATCCTCTCTGAAGTTCCCCCGTTTAACCTGCTCACTCAGGTCGAGATTGGTGGCGGTGATGACTCGTGCATCGGTACTTTGCGGCATCTTGGCGCCGAGCGGGGTGAACTCCTTGTATTGCAGTACCCGAAGCAGTTTTGCCTGCATTGAAGGGGAGAGTTCACCTACCTCATCGAGAAAGATTGTGCCCCCTCTGGCCAGGGCAAACTTGCCCTCCTGGCGACTGACCGCACCGGTAAAGGCGCCTTTCTCATGTCCGAACATATCGGATTCGAGCAGGGTTTCCACCAGTGCGGCACAGTTGATTGCCACAAACGGACCTTCGGGGTTTGCGCTGGAACGGTGGACGGCGCGCGCCACCAACTCCTTGCCGGTGCCGGATTCACCAGTGATCAATACCGTGGCCGGGCTTTTGGCCACCAGTCCGATGGTTTTGAAGACCTCTTTCATTGCGCGGCTTCTGCCCACCATGGTGAGTGGGTTGCTGCCTTTTGGTGGCGCCTGCGCAGGCACCATGTCCTCCGCACCGTCCCTGAAGGCAAGCAGTTTCTCGATAGCCGCTTCCAGCTCGTCGATGTCGAGGGGTTTGTGAATATAGTCATCTGCACCCTTCTGCATCGCTTCGATGGTACTCTCCATGTCATGGAAAGCGGTGATCATGATGACATGGGTCACTGGAAAACGCTTTTTGAACTCTGGCAGTCCTTCGAGGCCTGAGATCCCCGGCATACGGATGTCGAGTATCACCAGTTCCGGGGTGTCGGCATCAGCCTGCGCCAGTCCACTCTCCACGCTGTGAGCAACCTTGACATCGTATCCCTGGGTTTGCAGATGCAGTTGCAGCGTGCGACAACTTGCCATGTCGTCATCCACGATGAGTATCTTGCTCATGATGTTGTTACCTCCACCGGCCGATTGCTGACCATCTCCGGTGATTGTGGTGTTGTCGGTATGATAATGGAGAGGCAGGTGCCGTTGGGTTCATTTGGGTGTAGTTCTATTGTTCCGTGGTGCTGATCGACGATGCGTTTGACGATGGCCAGTCCCAGTCCTGTGCCTTGTGCGCGGGTGGTGTAGAAGGCCTCGAAGATCTTGGTTCGATCAATGCTGTCGATACCACAGCCGTTGTCGCATATCTCAATGCGTAATCCTGTTCCCTTGGCGCCGAGTTCCACCATTGCCTCAATAGCAATCTTTGGGTTCTCGGCACCGTCCGTGGCTTGCGCAGCGTTAACGATCAGGTTGGAAAAAACCTGCCGCAGTTTATTGGCATCACCGAATATGGTTGGCAGACCGGGTTGATAGAAGGTCTGCAGCTTTACACTATGTTCTTCGATTTTGCGCTGAGCGAGACCCACTGCGGTGTCGATGACCTTTTCCAGGGAAATCCATTCAGGGTTTATGGCATCGGGACGGGAGTAGGTAAGCATGTCCGACAGAATCTCTTCCATATATCGAACCTGGCTCAGTGATATCTGGCGCAGTTCGTTGACCTTGTCATCGTCGGCTGCATCCGGCCGTTTTCCCAGAATCTGCAGGGTCATCTTTATGGAGGAGAGTGGATTGCGCAGATCGTGGGCAATCATGCTGGCCATGCGGCCCATCGCCGTCAGGGTCTGGGTGTGGGCCAGTTCCCGGTTGCGGGTTTCGACCTCCTGTTCCAGCCTTTTGCGCTCGGTGATATCCTCTTTCACCGCCAGGTAGTTGGTAATGTCCCCATTCGTATCGCGGATGGCGGAGATGACTGCTGCCTCCCAGTAGAGCTCACCACTCTTGCGCCGGTTGTGGAACTCTCCCCGCCACTCTCCCCCGTGTGTGATTGCCTGCCATAATGCGTCGTATTCACTGTTCGAAGTCTCGCCGGATTTCAACAGGCTTGGGTATTCCCCGAAGACCTCATCTTGCAGGTAGCCAGTCACTTCGCTGAACTTCGGGTTCACATATTCGATCTTTCCCTGTCGATCGGTGATCAGCACGATACTGGGACTCTGCTCTACGGCCATGAAAAGCTTGCGCAATTCATTCTCTGCATGGCGTTTTTCCGTGATGTCCTCGCCGATGCCGGTGACGCCGATGACCTCGCCCTCGGCATCGTAGGAGAGTGTGTTATTCCAGGTAATGAGGCGCAGGCTGCCGGACTTTGTTAATACCTGGGTTTCGAGATGGGTAGGGAAGTCTTCCGGGTTGGCCATTCTCTCCAACACTTGCCTGACGTTTTGGTCGTTGTCCTGAGGCGCAAATTTGTCCACCCAGTGCTCACCAACCACCTCATGGCGTTGCCAGCCGGTCAGGGATAAAAAGTGATTGTTGCAGAAACGGATATTGCCTGATCTGTCCAGCGCCACTGCGGCCAGCTCAATATTTTCCAGGGTGTGACGGAAGCGCTGTTCGTACTCACTTTGTGCCTCGGCACGGCGGTGGCGGAGGTGGGAGTAAGCGAGAAATGCCGACCCGATACCGATCAACATGAAGGTGGCGAGATACAAGGCAAGGTGCGTGCGCAGAAACAAAGGCATGCTTGAGTAGATTTCGCTGGGCGGTACTCTGGAGATGATTTTCCAATAATTATCCTGCCTGAGTGCGCCCTGTCTGACTGAGTCGATTGATGTTGTACTGGTCTCCAGCGCAGCCTGGTTAGGAAACACCGTGGCAAAGGTAAAAAGACCATCCTTCAACTCGAACTGGCCTGAGTTAAAGGCGCTGATCTGTTTCCAGGCAACGGGGTGCCTGTTGCCAAACGTGGCATCGTTTCCCAGCATAAACCCCCAATTATCCTTGGAGATTGGACTGCTGAGCCAATATCCTTTGTTGTTTACCAGTTCAATATGTTCGCCAATATTGGCGGCTGCATGGGTAAAGTTGTCGATCAGACGATCGCCGAGAAAATTCAACAGGAGGATGCCGCGTTTGTTGCCTTGGATATCAAAAACCGGAGCGGCGAATCGCATTACCGGTTTCAAAGGGTATTCAATCTTTCCTGCTTCTATATTTAAGTCGAGTGGTGAAACGTAGATACTGCCCGACGCCAGCTGAGAGGCTTCCTGAAAATAGTAACGTGTGGCCTTGTTCTGCAATTCTGCAATGGGAATGGCAGCAGGATTACCGTCGTTGAAATTGATCCGCACCACCTCCATGCCCTGCTCGTCGAGGAAGCGTATCTGGTCATAGAGCCGTTTTTTCTCCGCAAATACGAGAAATTCCAGGCCGATCTGATCGCGCATGGTTGAAAGATCCATCTGAAAGATCTTTTGTCGCTCGATATGTTCCACCAGAAAAAGCAGATCGCTGACCACTGCGCTGATATCGCTGGCGATCATGCGGCGCGCCAGGCCGACATTGAGTGTTTCACTCGATTCCCGGCTCACCCGCTCGGTAGTGTAGAGCGTGTAATAGTGCATGAACCCCACCACGACCAATACCAACAGCAGCGGCACAAAAATCTGCAGGAACCCTTTGACCAGGCTCAATCGGGTGAGTGGTGAAGGTGGGGGGCTCAGCGGCATTGTTGATCCAGGTAGTGACGCAACCGTTCCATGTAACTGTCGATGGGCTCATCGCTCTCTCTGGGTAGCAGAAATGTCAGCCGGGCCGCTTTGATATAGGGTGTGCGGGAGCCTTCGCCGGCGGGTGTGCGTTCTGTGATCACCCGCCGCGCCAGGGTCAGGGTCTCCTGGGGATTTTCACAGTGTCTTGGCAGGGTGATGTTGCGTGCATACCACTGCGCGCTTGCCGATATGACCAGCAGGATCACCAATACAGCAGCGATCAGCCGCCAGAGCCTGAATTCATTTTTTCTCTCCTGCATGGGTAAGGAAGTGTTGTTCATTGCTTAGTGGGCCACTGCCGGATTAATGTGAGCAGCGGGTTTTCGACTGACCGATTGCTTGCTGTTGAGTAAACGCCGGGCTGTAATAGCGCCCTGAATGATGCGATCCCTGGCCGAAACCCCATCAAGATAGTTTGCTGCCAGATGGAGGCCGCGATGTTTGCCCAATTGTGATCTGATCGATTCGGTGCGCTCATGGTAGTGTCCGTGATAGAGCGGCAGTGCCTGCGTATGTTTTACGCTACGGATATATTCCGGTTCACCGGTCACTCCCACCAGCTGCCGCAGATCGTGCAGGGTGTTGTCCACCATCTGCTGTTCGTTCCAACTGCAACGATGGGGATGGCGGGCTCCGCCGATGTAGCTGGTGAGCAGCACCTTACCTTTGGGCGCCCGATCCGGAAAAAGTGTACTCATCCACATATTGCCATTGAAACTGAGCTGCTCCTGACGGGGAGCGAGAAATCCCGTTCCATCCAGCGGATGCGCGATGTTATCTCGCGCCATGCCCAGATGGAGCACCGTCAACGGCGCATACTCGATTCCCTGCAGCAATTTTCCAAGCTCCCCGTTAATGGGGTTTAGGAGATTCGCGGCAGTGGGTGCCGGCGTACTTATCACAAGCTGCTCGAAACGGCGGGTGATCTCGATGCCTTGACTGTTCACGCCGGTAACGCGCCAGCCGCCCTTGTCTGCGGGTTCAATATCCACCGCTTTGAAGTCTCTGCGCGTATTGATAGCTGGGTGTGCCGCCATCTGTTCCGTCAATTGTGTCATACCGCCAAGGAATGAAAATGCCTCTGCCATGTTGGCGCGGCCTTTTTTATGCAGTACCCGGTTGATAAACATCCCGCTGGTAAAGCTGCCATAGCGACGTTCCAGAGCCGTCAGTCGTGGCAGTACGGCCCAGGCGTTTGCCTTGTCGGGATCGGAGGCCAGGGTGCCGGCGATGAAAGGGTCCATCACCTTTTCCAGAATCTCGCTGCCCAAACGGCGCCTGATGAACTCACTCACAGTCTCCCGTTCGTGCCCCCCTTTTGCAACCAACAACTCCGTCGCCATACGCAGTTTGCCCCGCAGGCTCCACATGGGCGATGCCAACAAGGCGGGCAGTTTCATGGGGACCGGTCGAAGTTCACCTTTGTGTACCACATAGCGACGCATATCAGTGCCGCGTGAAATCTTCCTGTCGGACAGGCCAGATGCCTCAACCAACTGGTCCACTTCCTGGTGAAAGTTCATCAGAATACCGGCGGCATCCTCGGTCAGATAACCGGATTCACTATGACTGCGAATCTTGCCACCCAGGCGTGGTGCTGCATCCCAGATCTCGGGTCGAGCGCCACCCTCAGCCAGCCACCATGCAGTGGAGAGGCCGGAGATACCGCCGCCGATGATTAGAATATTCGCTTCGCTCATATTCAGGTTACAGGTGGCAGGGGACAGGAAACAGGTGACGGGTGACAGGTTGACCGTTGCTCTGAACCGATAACAGGAAACGAGTTGTAGGCCGGTTCAAGCACAGCGGAACCGGCACCCTCGAAAGCTTCGCCACGCTCTGAGCGCCCGATCCGCTACGCTTGATCGGGCCTACAGACTTATGTACCAAGCCGAAGAGCCGGTTTTGTTCCCTGAAACCTGTCACCTGTCACCTTCTTTCAATTCCCGCCGCATCTTCTCTATCAGATCCCGCCCCAAGGTGCCGAGTCCGCTGCCGTCCGGGTTCTGGTGGTTTTCGACGTATTCGCGAATTTCGGCGAAACGTCTGGCGGCCTGTTCGTTGTCCTTGAGACGGGGCATACGTTCTTTTGCGATACTGAAGGCGTCGAAGTCGAGGGCCTTCATATCGAACCCCTTCATGCGTCTGACTGCCCGCATCATGGCGCGGTTGCGGAAGCGGGTCAGGTCGTCGCTGGTAATCTCCTCAAGTCCTTCCCGGCGGGCAGCGAATTCAGCGGCCTTTTTGATGCCGGCACGGACGAATTCGGGGGCAGTTTTCACTCTTGCAAGGGCTTCAGGATTCCATTCAACGCCTGCCATCAGGGTATCCAGTACCTTGAGAACATCCTCGACGGCCACCCGTTGTGCACGACGGCGCTTCACCTCCCGTTCCACTGCGGCCTCCATCGAGGGCTGGACGAAGAGGCTGACCTGGGGTCCCCGGCCCGACAGGGCTATTTTCAGCAGGTGGTCTGCCTCTTCATCCCAGGGGAAGGCGCGCCTGGGTTCGTCTTCATCCTCCAGGCGTTGCAGAAGCTTCATGTTGACTTCCAGTCGGCCCTCGTTGCGCGCGACGTCTTCAGCCACCTGGCGGACGCCTTCCTGCAGGAAAGGGGGCATGGTGTCGAGATGGGTTTGCGCCTCAGCGGTCCAGGGCAGTGGAGGCGCGTCGCTGATGGGTTGCGCTCCCGCCCCGGCGATGGAACTGACGTTACCTGGTGGACGGGAGGGCATACCGTTTTTGAAGCGATTTTTCGCCAAAGTCGCCATATGCTCCGGGGTAACCTCTGTTTCCCCCAGCTTTCGTACGTGGTCTTCGGCCCGCTTGCGTACCATCTTGCGCAGAAAACCGGGAACGCGGGAGAGACGATTTTCCGCCTCGGACGACCAAGTCACATCATCGGTTATTGCGGGGACCAGTGGCTGGATTATCGGCTTGCCCTGCGGCTGGTAGGAACACCAGGGGTCGGCGTCCATCAGACTGCCGCCGAGGGCCTTGGGTCGTGCACGGCAGCCGGTGCAGAGCTGTTGGTATTCGCACTTACCGCACTTGCCGCCCAGTTTTGGGTGGGCCAGCTGGGCGAAGGTGGGGGAGTTGTCCCAGATCTGCCAGAAAGGCGTCTCCCGGATAGTTCCTTCTTCATCGGCGATGTAGGGGCAGGCGGTGACACCGCCCTCCGGGGTGATGCGGCAGTAGTGAATGCCTGCAAGGCAGCCGCCGCCCTCGTATCCCTGGGCCCGGGTCAAAGGGGATTCCGGGTCGAGCTGGTAGGCGATGCGCTTGTAGTGGGGTGCGCAGCGGGCGCGGATGATCAGGTCGTTGGTGGCGGCTTGGGCCTCTACCAGTTGTTTTAGCACGGCCTCGTAGCGTTGCGGGGTGATGTCGCTCATCGACTCGCCACGACCGGTGCAGACCAGGAAGAAGATGTTCAGCACATGGGCGCCGGCAGCCCTGCTGAAGTCGATCATGCCCTGGACCTCGTGGGCATTCTGTTCGGTGACCGAGAAGTGGACCTGGAAAGGCAGATCGAGCTTGCGGCAGGTCTCCATGCCTGCGAGGGTCTTCTCCCAACTGCCGGGGCAGCCCCGAAAGCCGTCGTGCTGAGTGGGATCCAGGGAGTCGAGGCTGATGCCCAAACCCATGGCGCCTGCCGCCTTCAACTGCTGCACTCGGGTCTCGTTGAGCAAAACACCGTTGGTGCCGACCACAATGGAGAGTCCCAGTGAACTGCCATGGCTCACCAGTTCCTCCAGGTCTCGGCGCAACAGGGGTTCGCCGCCGGTGAGCACCACCATGGTCTCGCTGCTGCGGCTGGCGATCTCATCCAGCAGTCCCTTGACCTCGTTGGTGGTGAGTTCGGTTTGACCGCCGCTCTCCCGGGCGTCGGCGTCCATGTAGCAGTGGTCGCAGGCCAGATTGCAGCGGCGGGTGAGATTGACTGCCAGAAGAAAGAGGTCGCGATCAGACATAGAGGTAGCCCGGTCAGGTGTTCCCGTTGCGGGGGTCGCTGGGATCAAGGTGGAATACGCCACGTTCGGCCCACTCTGCCTTCACTGCGTCCACCGCATCGTGATCGACCGAGTCGAGCCCCTGCCGCCGGGTCCAACCCTCGATCTCTTTCACCAGCATGCCCTGAACCATCTCAGGTGCCTTGGCGATGCGCTCACGGGCATCTTCGTTCCAGGGCATTGTCTCCTCTACGGTTGCTGAACCTTGGGTGAAGGTCTGCATGACCTGGCCCAGGAAGTCGGCGTCGATCTGTTTTATGTCGCTCTGACCGGCAATGGTCTCAGCAGCCTTCACCGTCATATCGCGGCAATAACCGGCAGGGACGTTGGCAAGCATCGCCTTAGCATCGCTGTCCCAATCCAGCCTGTGTTCAGGGGAGGGAGTTGGTTGAGGTGCGGGCTGCACCAGTTCGGCAAAGGGGCAGGCGCTCTTTTTCTCTGCCGCCGGGGTCGAGGGTTGAGCATCGCCTTGCATGGCTGACGCCATGGCATCCCGGGCCTTGGCCAGCCCCGCTTCGGCGGTTTGCAGGGAGATCTCACTGAGTCCCTGGTCACTGGCATAGGCTTCGATGCGCTGTTTTGATGAATCCCGCATGAAACCCTCTGGGACCCGCATCAGACGGGCAAGGGCGGCTGCCTGCCAATGTATCAGGGCCGAGGAATCAGGGCCAAGGGCCGAGGCAGAGCGTTCTTTTCCTTGGCCCTCGGCCCTTGGCCCTCGGCCCTCATCAAAGTCCTTATCAAGAAACGGCTCGATGTGTTCTGTGGAGACGATACGCAGGCCGGTGGCCCGTGCTTTCTTCTCTGCCCGCATGCTCAGGTTGCCCCGCAGACTGAGGTCGTCCACCGTGAGCAGCAGTTGTTTGGCCGCTTCATCCCAGCGCATGGCCTCTTCTGCAGAGGGTTTGCGTTTCAGCTCACCATTGTCGTAGGCCTCGACGATCTCGGACATCGCCTGTTCGGCGTGTCCCGGCATCAACTGGGCGGTAGCCTCTTCGACGATGCTTTCGGTGATGACCGTATGGCCGTGTTCCTGTGCATAGCGCAGGATCGCCATGCGCGCCATGTTGCGCACGAAGGAGGGAACCCGCTCCATGCGAACCTCTGCCTCGTTGGTCCATGAGGTGGTGACCTCGGCGATGCTTTCCACCGGCGGGCGGTACTCCCGCTGGCTCAATAATACCGCGCAATCCACGTCGCTGAGCAGGGCCTCGGCATTGCCGCCGATATCGAGTTCGTCGTCGGCGTGGATGCCGAGCTTGCCGATCACCAGCAGTGAGGGTTGTTCCAGCTTCAGATAACGGCTGATGACATCGTGCGGCTTGCCATCGAGCAGTTTGATTTCCACCGGCATGCCCTGGTCGGCAGCGATATTTTGCGCCACTTCGAGATGACCCTGGTAGATCTTCGCCAGACCGGAATCGATGATCTCTTCGTGCAGTTTCTCCTGCTCCTGGAAACGGAACACCTTGCCCGCCTCCTCGGAGAGCACGCCGGCGATACGATTGAAGGCGACGTAGTGATAATAGGGATCGAAGGCGGAGATCACCTTCACGGGGACGTCCCACTTCTTGCCCAACGCGAGGGCGGTGAGCAGCCCGCCGTAGGCGTGGCTGGACCCGTCCACCGCGACCACAATGGGGCCATTTTTGATGGACTTTTGAGGATCCTTGATGACCAGCATGTCGATGTCGCAGCGTCTTGCGACGCGCTGGCAAACAGTGCCGAGTCGGCTGCCTCTGACGGCGCCCAGGCCCAGTGCACCCATTACCAGCAGATCGTAGTCTCCGCTGTTGGTCTCACGTGCCAGTTCCCGGTAGTTCTTGCCTTCCAGGGCGCGGCGTTTGAGTTCGATGTTCTGTTGTGACGTCTCCTTTTCCACCTGATCCATGTAAGAGTCGGTGATGATAGAGAGGCCACGTGTGATCAGGTCGTCATGCACGTCCCGCTGGCGCTCCAACTCCTCTTCTTCACGAAACTGTTCCGGCAGTCCCCCCTCCATCTGGCGGAAACGTACATCGTGCAGTTTTGCCGCATAGACGTGGGCAGCGGTCAGGGCGCTGTTCCAGATGCCAGCCAGATTGACTGCCTCGGTGATGCTGCGGTTTGAATGATCGGAAGAGTCCACCGCGAGGAGGATGGAGTCGTAGGTGGGCAATGTTACTGGTGCAGAGGAGCTGGCTTGAGTTTGTGCGGACATAGATAAAAAGGAGGCAGGTTACAGGTTACAGGCCGCAGGATTCAGACGTGTTGCCTGTCACCTGTAACCTGCCACCTTCAGTTATTAAGAAACCAGTAGACGACGATGGCTCCGATCACCAATGCATTGATGATCCCGGCGACGATGGCGAGATAGTCGAGCGGCGCCAGGTTCAGCCGTTTTGAAAATATCATAGTCCGGTCTCCATGGGAGACTGCCGGAATAGGCTATCCGACAGTCTCCCCAGGGTTTTACTTGAAGGTGAAGTCCACGTTGGCGGTGCCGCCTGCGGCAACCTCAACCTTGGATTTCTGGTCCTTCAGGGTGCCGTGCCAGGCCTTGATGGTGTATTTGCCCGGGGGTACATTGTCGATGCTGAAAGTGCCGTCCTCCGCCACCATGGCGTAGTAGGGGTTCTTGGCGACGAAGACGAAACCGTGCATGAAATCATGGGCATCACACTCCACCTTCATGGCGGATCCGCGTTTCAGCTTGACCGTTTTGGTGACGGTGTTGGGCTCGGGCTGACTTACGTTGAAGACAGTCTTCTTGGTGCGTCCGATGATCTCGTAGGTGTGGATATTATGCAGGATAGGATCCTGATTGACGGCTGCGATCTTGGTTTCGTTCTTCATTACCTGCAGAAAGGGCTTGAACTCACAACCTTTCTGATCCAGGACTGCATTGGAAATCGAGGCGTCGAAGGCTTTGCCTGTTTTGACCTTGTCCAGATAGACAACTGTGTCCATCAGTAAGCCATTGTTGACTCGAACGTAGTCGATTTCGCGGGTGCCTCTGCCACAGACATCATTGTCTTTGGAAATCTTGTAGGTTTTGGGCGCTTTGTCCTTGCCGGCAAAACTTACCTTGCCGGTGATGGTGCCGCCGTTGCTGACGGAGACCTCTTTGTATTTAGCGGCCTGACCAGCGACAGGCAGGGCGCAGAGGCCGGCCAGACTGAGGGCGATGATCAACTTCTTCATTTTGCTGACTCTCCTAGTGTTAACAGCGATGTGACATAACTCGGTGTGATGGAAAAAATGCAACTCAACTCAAGCCGCCTGTTGCGACCGGTCGTTGGTGGAAATAAACAGCTCTTCGAGCATCTCGATGACAAACCGGCGTTCAGCACTTGAATCGACAGTTTCCAGTTGGCTGAGCAGCCTCTCGGCGCTACCTTGGATATCGATGGAACGCAGCAGTTTGCCGATATTCCGGGCTTGGGCTCCGGCACCGAGAAAACCTGTGTCGATCAACTGCTCCACTATTTCGGTTTTGGACTCGCCAAGTCCCTCAAGATTCAGTAACTGAATGATGCCTTTGGCCGCAGCCATCCGCACATTGAATTCCGAATCCTCCAGAGCACTGCTGAGTTTGCGCAGGATGGTTTTGGGGGAGACGGGTTTGATCACCATGTGGCCGGCTTTGTCGGGGTCGTCACCGTTGATGCTCAATTCAACC
Organism: Sedimenticolaceae bacterium; assembly: GCA_963691905.1. Lineage (GTDB taxonomy): Bacteria > Pseudomonadota > Gammaproteobacteria > Chromatiales > Chromatiaceae > QGON01. Next base: position 1,525,579 of record OY829894.1, on the reverse strand, counting down.
AAAGCGGAGATGGCCTCGGCACGCAAGGTAGTCTGTGGGTCATTCATGACGTCAAGTAGAGGCAGCATGGCTGCCTTGTTGTGCAGCAGACCCATTGCGCGGGCACAGGCCACCCTTTGGTCTTCGTTGCCAAGGCCCAGCTGGGTTGTCAGGGAGCCGAAGGCATTCATCAGGCTTGGCAGTCCGGGATGCAGGCGTGCGGTTTCCGCGATGGCCAGTGCGGCTTCATAACGCAGTACGCCATCATCCGCGTTGAGGGCCTGGATCAGTCCTGCTACTGAGGCATCGTCGGTATTACCGATGAGCACGCGCACACCGAGGCGGCGGACATCGTCTTCGATGCTGATCTTGCGACGGCCGCGGGTCATCCGTTCGCCGATGCGCTTGTTCTCTTCCACGACCTCAAGGAAATCCTCGATCTCCTGTTCGATCTCGACTTCGACCTCGGGTTCCGGCAACGCCTCGTGGACTCCGAAGGCAACCTCCGCATTGTTCAGGGCGATGGCATCGAGGGTGGAGACTGCGGCATTCACTTCGCCAGGTTCCACAACGCGGCCAGGGGTCTCCGGCAGTACCAGGGATTCGCCTTCTGCCAACTCGGATCCCGTCTCCGCATTCTGAGTCTCGGGCGTCTCGGTTGTGGTGTCTTCAGCTTTGCGATGCTGCTCTTTTATTGGAGTGGGATCGAACTCCACCGCCTGACTGACCTTTTGCGGTGTTTCCTGCGGTGAAAGTTCCAGTTCGCCGGCGATGGCAGCAAGCACGATGTCGAGGGGACGTTGCAACGATTCTGATGTCTCTTCCTCAGTTGCAGGAACGGCTTCGAGCGCCGTCAAGGCGTCGAGGGCGGCAAGGCGTACCGGTTGTTCCTTGTCGGCGATCGCCTCCTTGAGCAGATCGATGGTGTCGGCGTTGAGTATGCCGATACGGCCTATGGCAAGGGTGGCCTGTCGTCGAACCATGCTGTATATATTTTTGTTACGCACGGTGGCGATAAGCGTGTCCAGCGAAGCCGGGTCTCCATTGACACCCAAAAGGTCACAGGCAGACGCTGCAGTGTCATAGATTTTGTCCGTGAGTGAGTCCGCCACCGCAGCGAGGCTCTCTTCATCCAGGGATCGGGGCTGGATCAAACTGCCCAAGGTGGTGGCAACGATTGCACGTACCAGACTGCTGGGGTCGCTGAGCAGGGGAGTGATCTCGGCGATAATGTCGTTATCGGCAGAGCTGGATTTCATCAGACGGTTGCAGGCTTCTATGGACGCAGAGCGAACATCGTCTTCAGGGTCGCGCAGCAGCAGGAGCAGAGCGGGCAGATAACGATGGGCATCGATATCTGCCAAGGCTGTGGCAACGGCCGCACGGACTTCCGGTGATTCGTCGCGCAGGGCCTGCCCCAGGGGTTTGGTCACCTCGGGGTTACCTGAATGTCCCAATGCACGGGCGGCTCGGCGGCGTTGCATGATGGAGCCGTTCTCCAACAGTTCGAGTAGTGCGGTGATGCCGCTCTCTTTGATATTGGCCAGGGCAGCGAAAATTTCCGGGTCGATATCCTGGGATATTTCGTCCTCCAAGATCTGCAGCAGGGTACTGGTGGCATCTTCGACACCGAATTTTCCCAAGGCATCTACCGCTGCGAGTTGTATGTCCCACCATCTATCCCAATCGTCTTCCCATTCGATTCTTTCGGGTCGATCTACCGCAACCTTTTTCAGGATGGTGATCGCATCCTCCGTGCCGAGTTGGCCCAGGGCAACGGTCACGGCGGTACAGACCTCTCCACTCTCTTCGTTCTCGAGAGATTTGATCAGTGCAGGTACAGCCTGCAGGTCACCGATCCTTCCCAATGCCTCGGCGGCATCCACGCAGGCATCTATATCCTCATCCGTCAGCTGCTCGATCAGGGCCTCCACAGCACTTCTGCTGCCCAGGGTTCCCAGGGTGCGGGCAGCGTAGCAGCGGTCCGCCTCATCGCCTGTCTTAAGAAGGTCTGTCAGAGACTGTTCGGTCTTTTCTTTCATATTCATCGAATACCCGTCTGGGATGGAGATCCCCCTATGCAAAGCAAGAGCTGTACCAACACGAGCCGGTCCTTAACTGCCTGACTTGGCGCTGGAATTGTGATGGATGAAAAATGAAGATTTAAACGATACGTTCAAATAGGTCTAATAACGCAGACATGATTGAACGTTTTGTGCTGTTCTGGGTGATATCCCCTGTTCCATATTGGTTTTAAGCGGGGGAGAAAAAGAATGTAGGACTGGAGAATACGCATGAGGGGGGGGTTGAAACGAATGGTACATACCGGTTTTATTGAGTGAAAGAAATGTTCAGGTTGGTTTGTGAGACGCCTTAATGGAAATAGTAGAAAACGAAGCGGTCTCTATGGGTGGCTTTTGGCCACTGACCGCCGATTCATGGAATGAATACAAGGGATTAGGGTTGTATGACTCTGCAAGGTAAGTCCGGGCCGTTATCGGTTCGGCTTGTAATGGTCACTTGGCCTGGATTTTGCACTCAGTGCCTGGAATAAGCACTTTTCATCAATCGCGGCCAAAGGTGCAGCTAATGTCCGATCCAGAGAAAATCAACGAGTCTGAAAGAAAGGAGGGCACAGAGGTGTCCGGGCACTCCAATTGGGGGCCGAAGCTGTTTGTTGGGGTGCTGATCGGTATCCTGCTGTTTTTCTACTGGTTGCTGATCTACTCGGGCGGCGTCACAGTGCATCACGGTTAAGGGGTGGAAAAATGAGTGAAGAAAATAAAATTGGTGGTGCGGCACTGCTGGTCATCTGGATTGCTGCACTGGCCATCTCCCTTGTTGCATTCTACGGCCTGGATCATCTGATCATGAACATGCAGGGACTGCCCCTGAATGCTGACCTGACCCCTGCGGGTTGAGCGGGTAGGGGAGAGAGAATAGAGATGAGGTCGAACAGACAACAATCGATACGTCGAAAAGGTTTTTCAAACCGGCTTGGTTGGCTGCTGTCCCTGTTGGCAGTTCTGCTTGTATTTAGCGTAACTCCTGTTTTTGCCGATATGGGGATGGGTGGTGCCGAGCAACGCATCGCACCGATCGGCCGGGTTCATATTGCAGGCCAGGATTTTGTTCCCGCAGCGGATAGTGCGACTAGCGAGGCGGAAGCGCCGGAGCTGATCGCGGCACCCCGGACGAGTCGCAAGGACTACCCGAATATCGGCGTCAGCAGCCGGGCAGTGGTGTGGATTCTGGCCCAGTTACACCTCTTTTTCGGCGCCCTGGTGTTGGCGGTGCCCCTGTTTGTCCTGGTGATCGAACTGGTCGGCTTGATGACCGGTGACGAGCGCTACGACAGCATGGCCCATGAGTTCATGAAGATCAGTCTCACCGGCTTCTCCATCACCGCTATCTTCGGTGGCTCTCTGGCGCTGGCGCTGTTCCTGCTCTATCCCGATTTCATGGGTTACATGATGCACGTCTTCGGTGCTCAGTGGCTGGTCTATGCAGGGCTGTTTTTCCTCGAGAGCTTCTTCCTCTATACCTACTACTATGGCTGGAACGCCATGCGCTACGGCAACCTGAAGTGGGTGCACCTGAGTCTTGGTTTGCTGCTCAACGGTGCGGGCATGACCATCATGGTGATGGCCAACTCCTGGGCCACCTTCATGATGGCCCCCTCCGGCGTCAACGAGGTGGGCGCGGTGATCGGCAATATCTGGGAGGTGATGAAGGGGCCGTTGTGGAATCCGATCAACCTGCATCGGTTTATTGCCAATATCGGTTTCGGCGGTGCCGTTGTCGGGGCCTATGCCGCGTATAAATTCCTGAGCACAAAGGATATGGAGAAGCGGGCCCACTACGACTGGATGGGCTACACCTCCAACTTCATCGCTATCCTTGCCTTCCTGCCGTTGCCTTTCGCTGGATACTGGCTGATGGCGGAGATCTACGCCTACTCCCAGCAGATGGGCATCACCGCCATGGGCGGTATCCTGGCCTGGCTATTCATCGTGCAGGCGGTGCTGATCGGCACCATCCTGCTGGCTGGCAACTACTACCTTTGGGCGGGTATGTCTCGCACCGAAGGTTCCAAACGCTACAAGCCTTTCATCGGGTTTATCGCTTTCGTACTGGTGGTTTGTTTCCTGACTTGGGTTACCCCCCACACCCTGATGCTGTCTGCGTCGGAGATCGCGCAGCTGGGAGGCAGCCACCACCATATCCTCGGCCCCCTGGGCATCATGCCGGCGAAGAATATCGCCGTTAACCTGATGCTGATTGTCACCTTTCTCTCGTTCCAGCTATATCGTCGCTCGGACAAGGTGGCGACCGTCTCCTGGGCGCCCATCGGCAACGCACTGATGGTGGCGATCTATGTGGTGGCGATCGTCAACATCATCTTCCTCGGTGTCTATTTTGGCTACTTCACCAACACGGTCTACAAGGTGGGTTCGTCGGTGGCCCAGGTGAGCTCGACGCTGGTGGTGATCATTGCCGGGATCGTTATCGATAGCCTGATGTTCAAAAATGCCAAGACCCTGCCTTCGCACTGGGGCAGGATTCCAGATCGAGCGCAGTATGCTCTGTTTGCCCTGCCGATTGCCTTCACCTGGCTGATGGGTCTGATGGGCTATGTGCGCTCTTCGGTAAAGACCCACTGGCATGTCTATACGGTGATGAAGGACAACTCGCCGGACAATTTTATTCCCACTATTGGTTATGCGGGCAACATGATCACCATCGTGACCGTACTGTTCCTGTTGTTCGTGCTGTTTATGTTCTGGGTCGCCAGCCTTAGTGGAACCAAACAAGCCAAACCGGAAACGGTGACTGAAGGAGGCGTGGCATGAGCGTCTTTTTCAAAACCATTGGATTCAGTATTGGTCTGGCCCTGATCTTCACCCTGGTGACGCAGCTGCTGCCACAGGTGGAGGGCGAAGCGCCGGTGGAGACGAAGGTCGATCTGGCTTCCCTGACCATGGACGACTTTGTCGCCATGGGCGAAGACCTGTTTATGAACAAGGGTACCTGCACCCTCTGCCACAAGCCGCCGCCTATAGGGCGTGCTCCTGACATCCAGGGCATGGATATGGTGAGGACCTCGACCGAACGTTTCGCCGATGAGCGCTACCAGGGTGAGTCGAAAGATGCGGCGGGTTATCTCCTTGAATCGATGATTGATCCGAGCAAGTTCGTAGTCGCCGGTTGGGGCAAAAAGGGCTCCAACGATACGGTGTCACCGATGCCCGCCATCGACAAGGCTCCGATCCAGCTTTCAGCGATGGAGATGGATGCGATCATCGCCTATCTGCAGGCGAAGGATGGCAATGAGGTGACCGTATCCCTGCCGTCACCGGAGGCGGCTGCGGAAGTTGCCGCCGCAGCGCCAGCTGGTGGTGTTGCACCCGCACCTGCGGCCACTGCGGAGGAGGCGCTGGGTAAATATGCCTGTAGCTCCTGCCATGCGATGGACTCCGAGGATCCCCTGGTGGGACCGGGGCTGGCAACCGTGGGGAGACGTCTGAGTGAGGGGGAGATACGACAGAGCATTGTTGATCCTGCCGCAGTGATTACGGAGGGTTTTCCTCCGGCGATGCCTGCTGACTTTGCGGAGAAGATGACGGTCAAAGAGCTGGAGATGCTGGTGCAGCATCTGGCGGAGAAAAAATAATGAAGAGCTTTAGGATTCCCGCTTTCCTGCAGGCGGTGCTGATCATCGCGGCAGCCTATCTGGCGTTCAAGTTCGGTTTTCCGCCGCTGCTGCCGCAGACGCTGATGATCCAGTACATGATTATCACCATCATTGGTGTGCTGCTCTACTTCTCTTTCGATGACGAGCGTTGGGCGGAGTTCCAGGCACCGATACTTGCCACCCTGCGCAACGATAATCTGGCGCTGGTGCGCTGGTTCTTCCTCATCGCTATTCCTCTGGTGGTGGGTTACACCCTCTATAACATGGTGAAGCCGAGTAATGACGCACCGGTGGAGTTGCGTCAGGTACACCCCGCACCCCCCGCCTCGGTCAAGGTCTTTGGCAAAAGTTTTGATCTGGCGACCCTGGAAAACCCCATTCGAGAGGATATTCTTAGGACCATTGCCGGCGACAAAGCGGCGGGCTGGGACAAATACCAGACGGCGGTAAGTGCGGGGCGCGACGTCTACTATCAGAATTGCTTCTATTGTCATGGCGACCTGCTGGACGGCCAGGGTCACTATGGGTCCGGATTCAATCCACAGCCGATCAACTTCCAGGATCCTACCATCATCCCCCAGTTGCAGGAGGCCTTCCTCTTCTGGCGCATCACCACCGGTGGTCCCGGCCTACCGAAGGAGGGCACCCCCTGGAACTCAGCTATGCCTGTGTGGCATGAAATGTTGAGTGAGCAGGATGTATGGAACGTCATCACCTTCATCTTCGACTATAACGGCCAGGTCCCGAGGATCTGGGATCCGGAGATCTCCCGGGTTGTGACCGGCATGAAAGACGAGGTGCAGGCCAAACGCAGGGAGATCAAGGGCAAGGATCTCTATAAGTTCCGTTGTGAGGTCTGCCATGGAGAGCAGGGTGCCGGAGACGGCGTGGCGGCGGAGTTGATGTATCCCAAGCCCCGGGATTTCACCTTGGCTCTGTTCAAATACAAGACCTCTCCCGGCACTCTGTTGCCGCTGGATGATGACCTGTTCAATACCATCAAAAACGGCCTGACAGGAACCGGCATGCCAGGTTGGGCATCGCTGATGAGTGATGAGCAGATCCGCAGCCTGATCCCGGTGATCAAAGGTTTTGATATCACCGCCGCCTGGGCGCCGGATGATGCGGAAGACGAATCCTTCGATGACGATGGCCACTATATCAAGACTGATTTTCGCCAGACTACAGAAGTTGAACCACTGGGCGGCCAGATCCCCTTCTCGGAGGAGTCGGTGACCAAGGGACGCGATGCCTTTATCAAATCCTGCAAGGAGTGCCACGGCAAAGCGGGCCGGGGCAATATCATCTCCGGCAAGAAACTGGAGGACGATTGGGGTTTCCGCATCTGGCCGCGGGATCTGACCAAGCCCTGGACCTGGCGCGCCACTCAGTCCACTGAGTCTGCCGAGAAGGGGCGGGATGCCACCGTCAAGGCGATCTATACCCGTCTCTCCATCGGTATTCCCGGTACGCCGATGCCGGCTCACCGCGCAGTGGAGGAGGGCAACAAGGATCCAATCAGTCTGGAGGATCGCTGGCATATCTCCAACTTCGTCTACAGCCTGCGTGATACAGCGGTGCAGCCAAAAGATGGTGCGGTGGTAACCGGCACCAAGGTAAGCGGCGGAGTGCCGACCTCGCTGGATGATGAGCGTTGGAATGGCGCGGACGCGGTTACCCTGAGCCTGGTGCCCAACATCATCAAGGAAGAGCGCCTGTTCACGCCGCTCAACGATGCAGTGACCGTACGCGCCATCTATAACGAGAAGGAGATCGCCTTCCTGCTCGAAGTGGATGACCGCACAGAAAGCCGCCCCGGAATCGAATACTTTACCGATCTGCAGGACGAGAACAAGGAGATGTACGCCGATGCGGTGGCGATCCAGTTCCCCATGGAGGCCGCTTATATGTCGTCACCGATGGTGGAGAAGCCCCTCTATCGACATGGCGACAAGCGCCGCCACACCACCATCTGGTATTGGAATGCGGGCAGTGTCGAGCCCAAGCGTGATGCCAGTGCTGTGCTGATGGAAGGTGTCGGCCCGAACAAACGTCCTAAGCTGCGTGAGTCGGACGGTACCTTTAGCGCGGGGGGTGAGTGGAAAGACGGGAAGTGGCGTGTCATCATGACGCGTCCGCGCAGTGGTGGTGCGATTGGAGATATCGACTTTGTTGAGGGTCAGTTCATGCCTATCTCCTTCGCCAACTGGGACGGCAGTAATGGCGAGGTGGGATCCAAACACACTTTGAGTACCTGGTACTGGCTCTTCCTGCCACCGGAATTCGACTATCAGCGGGTCTATGGGCTCCCGGCAGGCATTGCCCTGTTGGTTTTTCTTGCGGGTCTGATGTTGGTGAGGTCGCAAAGAAGAAAGACTAAAGGTTAAAGGCAAAAGGTTATTCGCAGGAGTGATTTTTTTATGATTCAACGGATGGTCTCCATCTTTCTTTTTCTTATGTTTCTTCCCTTTGGGACTCAGGCCGGAGGGAATGCACCTAGTCAGGATGAAGTTCTGGATCAGGGCGGTGCCCCGGCTGGCGGCGATTTCACCCTCAATTCTGCTGCTGGGCCGGTTTCAACCAGTAATCTCCGAGGCAAGGTCATACTGCTCTATTTCGGTTACACCAAGTGTCCGGATGTCTGTCCCACTTCACTCTCTTTTGCAACCCAGGCCCTGAACGAATTGAGTGGAAAAGAGTTGAAATCATTGACATCGATCTTTGTCAGTGTCGATCCCCAACGCGATACGGTGGAGCAACTGAAAGAGTACGTGGAGTACTTCCATGAGAGCTTTATCGGGGTTACCGGCAGTGAGGAGAAAGTAGCCGAGGTGGCTAAGATGTACGGAGCTCAGTATTACCAGGTGGAACTGGAAGGCTCAGCTTTTGGATATTCGGTGAATCACTCCGCCGCAACCTACCTGATAGCGCCGGACGGGCAGTTACGTTTTATCTTTCCCCACGAGACGCCGCCGCAAGTGATGCTTGAAGGAATACGCTATCTGATGGCCGGCAACTGAAGGCATACAGATCCACATGCAAAACCGCCGCAAGGCGGTTTTTTTGTGTCTGGTATTTGCGCAAAACGCTATTCGGATAAACGCCAATGACTTGGGGATCAACCAAGTCTGCATAGTTAGTGCCCGTCCGGAAACACTGTTTTCACCACGAAGCGCACGAAGAACACGAAGAAAATTGATGGTTAATCAATCTTTTACCTTCGTGTTCTTCGTGTCCTTTGTGGTTAGATGTGGGCTTCCATATGGACACTAGTTAGGGAAGTTTCCGCTGAACACTATGATCCGCTCTACCCATTTGCACGGATTATTGAAAAGTTACTTAATAATCACGTAACAAGTTGAATTGTACGAAAAAATATCGAGTGTTTAGAGAGGTTTTATTGAGTGGAGCTATTCCCGAGTGGGTAGTGTTTCTCTTGAACAAATTGATCGAAGTGAGGTTGGCAATGCTGCTTTGATAGAACAATTCATTCAGGATGCCTCAGAAAACAAATTGACGTGAATCAATAAGTTTTTTCTAACCCCACGTAACTACAGGTATTTATTTTTTGCCCGTTGATTGGCCTGAAAAATGCAGTGAATGAGGTCGAATTGGACTATCGGTATTCATATTGGTTCCGTTGTCCTGATTCTCGAGTTGGAATACCGATAAATGAAGAATTGACCTGGAGGAAATCCAATGGGTGTACGAGTCAAAACCGGACATACTCTTCTGGCGGCAACGCTGGGGCTGGGTATGGCTTTCGGTGCGCAAGCCGGCAAGTATCCCGACATCACGTCTTTGCCTGATCTGAAGATCAATGCGGCCAAGGCTGAGTTGGGAAAGCGACTTTTTTTCGATCGCCGTATCTCGGGTGATGCAGGCATAGCCTGCTCAGATTGCCACAAACCTGAAAACGGCTATGCGCATCCCGATGCGCTGTCCCCGGGTTATCCCGGCAACGGACATTTCCGCAACAGCCCCAGCGTGGTAAACGCTGCGCACAAAAAAGTCTGGATGCATGACGGTCGTCTGGGCACCAACCTTAATGACGTAACCCGTGAAATGCTCACGGAAGATTACATCATGAACATGGACATGCGGGTCATGCAGGAGCGTGCGAAGCAGGATCCAAAATATGTTCAGATGTTCAAGGATGCCGGATATGGCGAACCATCCAACGGTTCGATACGTAAGGCTATCCCGGAATACCTGAAGACCCTGACCTCCGAGAATGCCCCCATCGATACCGGCAAGATGTCTGCCTCCGCCAAGCGTGGTCAGAAGCTCTTCAAAGGTAAGGCCGGATGCATCCAGTGCCACAACGGCCCGCTTGCCACCGACGGCAAGGCATACAACACCGGTGTGCCGGAGAACTTCGATATTTTCCTTGATCCCATGAACCATCATGCCTTCATCGCCTTCGCAATGTTTCAGGGTATCGAAGACTACATGAACCTGAAGCGCGACCCCGGTTATTACAATATAACTATGGATGCGGCTGATACGGGCAAGTTCGTGACCCCAAGCCTGCGTGAACTGAAGTACAGCGCGCCCTACATGCACAATGGCATGATCAAGAGCCTCTACGACGTGGTTGGCTTCTACAACCGGGGTGGCGGTAAGGACAGCCGTAAGGACTCCCGTCTCAAGCCTTTGAAGCTGGGTAAACAGGATATCAAAGACCTGGTTGCCTTCCTCGAGTCGATGTCGGGTGATCCTCTGACCAGCGGTAAGCACGTCTGGAAAGATTCCTATCCTGCTGAGTATCCGGTTATTGAAAACTGGACTCAGGTCAAGAACTAAACGTCGAGGAGACAGCGATGAGTAATGTAATACAGACTCCGACCCTGTTGGCCGCTGCCGTCACGACGGCGCTGCTGGCAGGTTGTGCTGGCCAGGCGACTTCGGAATCCACTGCTGCACCTGCAGCTGAAAAGTCGATGGCAGCAGCACCAATGGCGATGGCCGGTCCTGCGCCTCTGGCGCCGCTTGGCGAACCGCCAATTCCGCCAGATAATCTGCAGAGTGCTGCAAAAATCGAACTGGGAAAGATCCTCTTTTTTGATCCCCGTTTGGGTGGTGATGCTTCCACCGGTTGCTCCACCTGCCATGAGCCGGATCAGGGCTGGGCATGGGCCGAGGACTTCTCCCGTGGTTATCCCGGCACTGTCCACTGGCGTAACAGTCAGACCATTATCAATAGCGCCTACTTTCCCCGCCAATTCTGGGCAGGCTCCGCCTCTTCCAATGAGTCGCAGGCAAGGGGCGCAGCCAGAGGTGGCGTAGCCGGCAACGGCGAAGCCGACATCATGGAGGCGCGACTCAGGGTGATTCCTGAATATGTAGAGCGTTTCCGTGAAGCATTCGGTACCCAGTGGCCTATCATCCGGGACGCATGGCGGGCAATCGCCTCCTTTGAACGTACCCTGGTACAGCGTGATACTCCCCTGGACAAGTACCTCCTGGGTGACAAGAGTGCGCTGGACGAAGATCAGCTCAAGGGTAAGGCGCTCTTCGAAGGCAAGGCAGGATGTATTCAGTGCCACAACGGCGCCATCACCTCTGATCAGGACTTCCATAATATTGGAATCCCGCCGAACAAGCGTTGGGAAGAGGATGGACTGGCACAGATTACATTCCGTTTCGAGCAGTATGCGAAGGGACAGACCCAGGAGGGTTACCGCAAGGCCAAGTCCGATTGGGGCTTCTACTACCGTTCCAAGAATGCATGGGACAAGGGCAAGTTCCGTACTGCCCCTCTGCGTTACCTGAAATACACCGCACCCTATATGCACAACGGTGTCTTCTACACCCTGGAAGAGGTGGTTGATTTCTATGACCGCGGTGGTTTCGACGAAGATGGCCGTACCACACTGTTCAAAGAGAACAAGAGTTCGCTTATCAAGCCTCTTGGTTTGACTGATGATGAGAAGAGCGCCCTCATAGCGTTCCTCGAATCCATGTCCGGCGAAGAGATGTTGATGGATAAACCTGCGATGCCCGAATACGCGCCGCTGTTTACCCTGGCAGAGCTTGAAGCGGCACAGGAGGCAAAATAATGTCTGATATCAAGAAAAAAGACGAGACTGCAGCAGATCACGGTAAGTGCATGCTCAATCGTCGTCAGTTCCTGATGTACAGTGGATCCGCGGCAGCCGCGGCCAGCACTGTTTCTATCAGTCTGTTCCCAGGCCAGGCCGCTGCAAAGGCCCGCGTCGTGGGTTATCCCCGTAAGAAGATTGGCCAGCTCAGCGCCCTTAAGGACGATCAGCCGGTGAACTTCACCTATCCTGATGACGGTGCGATTAACATGCTGGTCAAGATGGGCGGTGTGAAGGCCGGTGGCGGCGTTGGTGATCAGCGTGACGTGGTGGCTTTCAGCTACCTCTGCACCCACCAGGGCGGCAACATGATCGGCAAGTACCAGGCGGTGGGCAACCATCGTGTACTGGGCCAGTGCCCGCTGCATCTCTCGACCTATGATCTGACGCGTCACGGCATCATCGTTTCCGGACAGGCATACCAGAGCGTGCCTCAGGTTCTGCTGGAAGTTGACGGCGACGATATCTATGCCGTGGGCATGATGGGCCTGATCTTTGGCCGTAACGAAAATCTGCTGGAATCCTGAGGAGGAGAATAGACAATGGCAACTAAATATTACCTCCCTGAGGATCATGCACCGCTACCCCCGAAAAATGCGGACGTGAAGACCACCTGCTGCGACTATTGCATCGTCGCTTGCGGATACAAGGTCTATCGTTGGCCGGTAGGTACCCCGGATGGCGGTCCGAAGGCATCTGAGAATGCCTTTAATACCAACTTTCCGTCCGGTCCGCTACAGGCTTGGGTGGCACCCACTCAGCACAACGTGGTGATGCATGAAGGGCGTCCTCACAATGTGGTTATCATCCCGGATAAGGATGCCAAGGTCGTCAATATCGGCGGTGACTCCTCCATCCGTGGTGGCTGTATTGCGCAGAAGTGCTACAACCCCAACAAACCAACCAACGACCGTCTGACCTCGCCCCTGGTGAGAATCAACGGTACCCTGCAGCCGGTGACCTGGGATTTCGCCCTCGATATCGCGGCCGACGTGGGTAACCATGTTCTCAAAGAGCATGGCGCCAACGCATACAGTGTGAAGACCTTCTCTTATCAGTTCTTCGAGAACACCTATGCGGTGAAGAAGTTTGCCCGCCGCTCCATCAAGACAGCGGCTTTTACCTTCCACGACACGCCTTCCGATGTGACCTCCACTCCCGGTTTCCGGGATGCAGGTTTCGACAACTTCGGTCCGGCCTATACGGACTGGGGGGATGCAGACGTCCTGGTGATCTGCGGTACCGACCCGTATGAAACCAAGACCATGATCTTTACCCAGTTCATCAAGCCTGCTATCGACCGTGGTCAAAAGACCATCTGGTTGAACGTGCGTGAGACTGCTGGTCTGGCATATGCCAAGAGCAAGGGTGACGATCAGACCATCCATCTGCAAATCAATCCCGGTACCGATACCCCGGTACTCGGTGCTATCTCCCGCATCATTCTGGAGAATGGTTGGGAAGATAAGGATTGGATCAAGCACTGGGTCAACGACAAGTGGGGTTCCAGTTCCGGTTTCGGCCAGGGCACCCGTAACACGCCATGGCAGTGGCGCACCACCTGGGGCAAGTTCCAGACTGGTGGCGTATATGGCAAAAAAGGCTATAAGAAATGGGTCATGTCCCGCAAGGAACATGAGCCCGAGGTGGCAGCCAAGATCGCCGGCGTCGATGTGAACGATCTCTATAAGGCGGCCAAGTGGCTGACCGGTGGTGGTGGTGATCGTCCCAAGGCATCCTTCGGTATCGAGAAGGGTTTCTACTGGTCAAACAACACCGGCAACACCAACGCCATCTCCTCTCTGGCAACTATCTGCGGTGCAGGCGGTCGTCCGGGTCAGGTGGTAGGCCGCTTCGGTGGTCATCAGCGTGGTGGCGCAGGTGGTGGTAGCTATCCCCGTAACCGCTCACCTGAGAAGGTGCCGGGCCGTCGTCGTCGCTCCCTGGATACGGATCGCTGGCTCTATTCAGGTCACACCCGCATGGCGCATGTCATCGGTACTACCTGGATCCAGGCAATGGCTGGCGCCAATGGTCTGCACAACAAGTTCGAGGAGTTGACGACCAATAATCCAAACCAGGTAACCTCCTGGGATAAGGATGAGATCATCAAGACCCTCAAGGCGCGTGCCGACTCCGGTGGTACCGTGGTGATCAATCAGGATATCTACCTGCGTGATCCCATCGGCGCCCGTTTTGCGGATATCGTCTTTCCTGCCTCCACATGGGGTGAAGAGGACTTTGCCCGCGCCAACGGCGAGCGTCGTATCCGTCTCTACCAGAAGTTCTACGATGCCCCTGGCGACGCCAAGCCTGACTGGTGGATCATCTCCCGGCTGGCCCAGAAGATGGGCTTCAAAGGTTATGATTGGAATGATTCCAACCAGGTTTGCGAGGAGTCTTCCCGCTCCAGCCGTGGTAACCGCAAGGCTTACCACATGATCAAGATCGCCGCACATAGAGAAGGCAAGACCTTGCATCAGAAGCTGGCAGAGCTGGGTACCGAGGGTATCCAGGGTCCGACCTTCCTCAACTACGAGACTGGAGAATTGTTGGGTACCGTGCGGCTGCACAACACCACCATGACCCAGGAGCAGATTGAGCGGGAAGGACGCACCAAGGGTGCCAACATGATCAACAAGAAGGGAACGCACTTCAATTCCCAGACCGGTCGTGTGAACATCCAGAAACACCCCTGGAGCCTCTATGCCGACTACTGGGAGTGGATGAGCCCGAAAGAAGACGAGCTGTGGCACACCAACGGTCGTATCAACGAGATCTGGCAATCAGGTTTTGACGATATCGAGCGTCGTGCCTACATCACTCAGCGTTGGCCTGAGAACTTCACCGAGATCCATCCGGACGACGCCGCAGCACGCGGTATCGAGTCCGGTGATCGGGTGATGCTCTTCTCCAACCGGGTGCCGGTGCACAAGAACACCATCAAAGGTGTGCATGGTAAGGACTTCCAGTTCTCGGAACTGATGAAGAACGGCCATATCGCACTGGAGAAGGGCGCTGTCACCGCTATCGCCATCGTAACCCCAGCCGTGAAGAAGGGTGCGCTTTACTCCTACTTCATTACTGAAAAGCAGGCATCCAATGCACTGCAGGGCCGTGTGGTGGATAACATCAGTGGTAACTACAACTACAAGCTCGGTGTGTGCAAGGTCAAGAATCTTGGGCCGTCCGAGTATAAGAAAGAGTTCCGCAGCATGTCTTTCGCACCGCGAAACATCGTCTGATAACTCAGTAACACTTTAGGCGTAAATTAAAGCGGGGCTTCGGCCCCGCTTTTTTTTCGGTGCAGTTCCTGATCCATTACAGCCAACGAATGAATGTAGCTAGGATGTAGGGTGCGCTGTGCGCACCATGATTTAGCGTACATACCGTGATTAGGGCTTGTTTTGGTGCGCATGGCGCACCCTACAAATCCTGATTGTATTTATTGAAGGATTACCAGTGCGATCGCCCGATCCGCTACGCTTGATCGGGCCTACGGTCGGGGCAGTTGAGGTTGAAAGGGGCTGAGCCGATGCCACTTTTAGGCCAATCAGAGTTCGAACTCATTCAATGGCCTGGGTTCGCCAACCCCATAGCCTTGAGCATAATCCACATTGAGCACACGTAGCTGAAGCAGTGTGGCCTCATCTTCAGCCCATTCAGCGATTGTTTTCAGGCCGAGGATATGTCCGATCTGATTAATCGACTCCACCATGGCGTAGTCAACCGGATCCTTGGCCATATTGCGCACGAAACTGCCGTCAATTTTCAGATAATCGACGGGCAGATCCTTGAGATAGGTGTAGGAAGAGAGGCCTGTGCCGAAGTCATCCAGCGCAAAAGAGCAGCCCTGCGATTTCATGCGCTCGATCAGATGTTGTGCCCGATCCAGGTTTGCCACGGCTGCGGTTTCAGTGATCTCGAAACAGATGGCATGGTGAGGGATGTCCCAATCCTTGAAGAGTCGCTCCAGATAGTTGAGGAATCCTTCGTCAGTCAATGAAGTGCCGGAAAGATTGATGGCGAATAGAAAGTGTCCTTTCTCAGGGTGCAGTTTTGACCAGTGCCTGAGATTTTCACCCTGAGTTGAGAAGAGTTCATTGATGATCCAGCGATCGATGGCAGGCATCAGAATGTATCTTTCGGCAGCAGGAATAAAGTTATCGGGGATGATCAGCTCTCCCGCTTCACCAAACATGCGGACCAACACCTCGTAGTGCCGCTTTCCGTTGTCGCCAACCGAGACGATAGGTTGTGCATAGAGATGGAAACGCCCCTCATTCAACGCCTGGTTGATGTCAGCAACCAGATGCATGTCTCCATGATGACGAATCAGTTCCGCATCACCACTGTGATAGATATGCAGACGATTACGACCTTGTTCCTTTGCCATGTGGCAGGCAACATCCGCCGTACTCAAGATACTCGATGTGCTCTCTTCCATTGGGCTGAACCCGGAAAGCCCGATGCTGACAGCGACATCGAAAGAACGGTCCTCCCAGGTAAAAAGGAAATGGCGGATGGTCTGTAACAGATTGCTGCAGATTGTCTCGGCACGCTCCATACTGCAGTTGGAGAGCAGGACACCAAATTCATCGCCGCCGACACGCCCAATCAACTCGAATTCCTTCAACTGTGATTTGATGATAATGGCCAGTTGTTGCAGCAACGCATCACCGGCTTTGTGGCCGCAGGTGTCGTTGATCAACTTGAATTGATCGACATCCATGAAGCAGAGTACATGATGCTCCTTTGGTGCTTTCTTCACGGAAATGAGTACGGCCAGCCGTCGTTCGAATTCGGCGCGATTGAGCAGGCCGGTGAGTACATCATGTTGTGCGAGATAGGTCAGTCTTTCGTGGGCTTGTTGTGATTCCGAAATATCTTGTATCAGTGTGACGTAGTGAGTCTGATCATCAAGCTCAAGGCGGCTGATCGAAAGTCTTACCGGCAGGCTGCTGCCGTCCTTGCGTATGCCGACGAGTTCGTGGGCATTGCTGTTTGGAGAGAGTCCCAGGGAATCAAGAATGTTTGTGTTGGGAGAGCGTATTTGTTTTTGTGAAAACAGCTGACTGATATTATTGCCGACGATATCCTCTTCGAGATAGCCGAACATCATCTCAGCTGCAGGGTTGAAGAGTTGCACGATACCGACGGTATCGAACATGATAATGCCTTCGACAGAAGTCTCGATGATGCCCTGCAACTTCTGTTCATTATCCCTCAGGGCGCGCAGAGACTTCTCACGTTCTGTGACGTCGGTGATTATCAGGTAGAGCAGGGTGTTGCCGTTTGTGCCGGTGGGACTGACCTGGATCTCAACATCATGCAGGGTACCTGAGGCGCTGGTATGAAGTTCCTGATAGCTGGAGATGTTGCCCTGGCTTATGGCGTTCAGCTGTTTGCGCAGTTGACTGGTGGGCAGGTGATTCAGTTTGCTGTAGTTCATCTTTTTCAGGTTGATGATCGAATGCCCATAAAATCTGGCAGCAGCACTATTGGCTTCGATGATCTTGCCGCTCTTGGCGTCCAGGATCAGCTTGATGGCCTGATTGACTTCGAACATCTGGCGGTAGCGTGACTCCTTTTCTGAGAGTACCTTCATGGCGTGCACCTGTTCTGTAATGTTGCTGGCGGTACCGGTTGCGCCAACGCATGAAGCGTTTTCATCGATGACTGGCAGGGCGTTAAATCTTAGGTGTACCTCGCGTCCGTCACCTGAGTTGAGGCGTGTTATGTGGTTGTTCCAGGGAGTACCCTTCAACAGCTCGCGAATCGCCTTGAACTGCGTTTTGAGTTCATCATCCGGTATCATCTCCACCAGAGGCCGGCCAACTAACTCCTCCTGAGAATAGCCGAGGATTGGCCAGGCGGCATCGTTGATCTGTGTGATATAGCCTTTGTTGTCTATGCTCCAGATCAGATCCTCCGATGTCTCCAGCAAGTCGCGATACCGTTGTTCGGTGACTTCCCTTTCTGACTCCTCTTTGCGGGCTTTGCGATACAAAATGAGGGAGAGGGTGAAGAATCCCAGCAGAATGGATATCCCTACAAACGAAATTTCAGCGAATTTGTTAAAGAACAGGGATGGGGTGAAGCTATTTGCCAATATCCAGCCAACACCTGGAACTTCAGCTGCGATTGCCTTCTGTTTGGGGCTGTCCACAGGATCGTCTGGATTCAATGGATAGAGGTTTAGCGTGTGCCCATAGACTTGGTGGGTGGCAAGCAGCCGACAGATCGCCTTGCAACGGAAGGCGACAAAAAAGATGCCGCGGTTTCCCTTCTTCCCGCTCCAGGGAACCATGATGTCGTATTGATAGCTGTTGATACTGAGCCTTCTGATTATTGTGGCTTGCTGTCTGCCTTGCGCGAACTTCTTGAGGTCGAAGAGTCTTTGATCGTCGAGCGTCGCCGAAGGGTCGTCAAGCAGCGAAACACCTTCATGATCCGCCAGCATAAATCCTTCGGTATCGGGGAAGTGTAGTTTGATGCGTTGTCGGGTGCGATTGTACTGCTCGTCGGATAAGGGATCATCAGACAGGTCGGAGAGAAGTTGCGTCTCCTGCAGGATAAACAGCGCTACGCTGGTGTGGATTTCCCGTAACCGGAGCGCAATCTCCCGCGCACCATCCGTGACTTGGGTTTCCGCCAGCTGTCTATGAAACGTGTGAAAGTTCTGATACTCACGAACGCCCAGGGCGAGCAGAATCAATGCTGCAGCCATGTTGGCAAACAGCAGAAATTTCAATGGATGATTTGTTCGCCTTGAAAGCTTTTCCAAAGTCATGAACCGCTCGTGATTGATCGAACCCCTTAGTTTGAGATTCGCTTGTATTTGATGCGATGTGGTTGGTCGGCATCCGCCCCCAAGCGGTGTTTACGGTCTGCCTCGTAGTCAGCGTAGTTGCCTTCGAACCAGACTGCATCAGATTCGCCTTCAAACGCCAGGATGTGGGTTGCGATACGATCCAGGAACCAGCGGTCATGACTGATCACAACAGCACAGCCGGGGAAGGTGAGTAGCGCCTGTTCCAGTGCGCGCAGGGTCTCCACGTCCAGATCATTGGTCGGCTCGTCAAGCAGCAGCAGGTTGCCGCCGCTTTTCAGCAGCTTGGCCAGATGGACACGATTGCGTTCACCACCGGAGAGATCACCGATACGTTTCTGTTGATCGGAGCCCTTGAAATTGAAGCGGCTGACATAGGCGCGGGACTGGGTTTCGTAACGATCCACTGTAATGATGTCCTGGCCGTCCGAGATCTCTTCCCAAACAGTTTTGTCGTCATCGAGTGCATCCCGGCTCTGATCGACATGGGATATCTCGACGCTGTCGCCGATGCGCAGTTCGCCACCATCCGGTGTCTCCTGTCCTGTGAGCATGCGGAACAGGGTGGTCTTACCCGCCCCGTTGGGGCCGATAATGCCGACGATACCGCCTTTCGGTAGATTGAAGCTGAGGTCATCATAGAGCGTCCTGTCGCCATAGGACTTTTTCAGGCTTATGGCCTCTATGACAAGGTCGCCCAGTCTCGGACCCGGCGGAATATAGATCTCGTTGGTTTCATTGCGTTGCTGGAAGTCCTGGGATTGCAGTTCGTCGAAACGTTGCAGACGGGCCTTGCTCTTGGCGTGACGGCCTTTTGGATTGGAGCGCACCCACTCCAACTCCTGTTTCATCGCCTTGACCTTGGCGGCCTCCTGCTTCTGCTCCAGTTCGAGACGCTGCTCCTTCTGCTCCAGCCAGGAGGAGTAGTTACCCTCCCAGGGGATGCCGTGGCCACGGTCCAGTTCAAGAATCCAGCCGGCAACATTGTCGAGAAAGTAGCGGTCATGGGTGACGGCAACGACAGTACCGTTATATTCGTGCAGGAAGCGCTCCAGCCAGGCAACCGACTCGGCGTCGAGGTGATTGGTGGGTTCGTCGAGCAGCAGCATGTCAGGGTGTTCCAGCAAGAGCCGGCAGAGCGCAACGCGGCGGCGTTCACCACCGGAGAGTTTGCTCACGTCCGCGTCCCAGGGCGGCAGCCGCAGGGCGTCCGCGGCAACATCCAGTTGGCGTTCGATATTGTGGCCATCCGCAGCATGGATAATGTTCTCCAGTTCCGCCTGCCGTTTGGCCAGGACATCGAAGTCGGCATCGGGTTCCGCATAGGCGGCATAGACCGTATCCAACTCTGCCAACGCCTCTTTCACATGACTCAGTGCCCCCTCCACGTTACCTCGCACGTCTTTGGTTTCGTCGAGTTTGGGTTCCTGGGACAGATAACCGATCTTGATGCCTGGCTGGGGGCGTGCTTCGCCCTCGAATTCCGTATCCAAACCGGCCATGATTCTCAAAACCGTCGATTTACCCGCCCCGTTGAGGCCGAGCACTCCGATCTTTGCGCCGGGAAAAAAGGAGAGGGAGATATCTTGGATGATTACCCGTTTGGGTGGGACGATCTTGCCCACCCGGTTCATGGTGTAGATGTATTGGGCCATTGTGTGATTTAGCTTCTTTGTGGCAAACAGAGACGAAATTTAACAATCATTCTCTCACAATCGATCAGCTGGCTCATCCAATTGTGCAGTGACCATAAGAAATAAATGACTTTGGTCAACCGATGGCAGAGATCTGCGTTACTCCTTGATGAACAGAGAGGAAATCATATGTCATCCTACAAAACCCTTTTTCTGCTGCTCTGTCTGCCAAGTATGTTACATGCCATGTCGTTCGATGAGGCGAGGCACCTGCTTCAACGAAGTGGCTTCGGCGGTACAGCCGTGCAGATTGAGCAACTGGCTGGTGTAACCCACGAATCTGCGGTGGAGCAGTTGGTGGCGGCTGCTGACACAGCCATCATCCTGGTGCCGCCTGGATGGGTCGATACCCCACCCCCCGAGCGCCAGTATCTGCGCGGTCTGAATAGTGCTGAGAAAAAGGCGATGCGGAAACAGTGGCGGCAGCGCGGTATTGCACTTCAGGCCTGGTGGATGCGGCAGATGTTGGCATCCGAATCGCCTCTGGCGGAACGTATGGTGCTCTTTTGGCATAACCACTTTACCTCTTCGATGAAGAAGGTGAAGTGGGTTCCGCTGATTTTCAGGCAGCATGAGACGGTGCGCAGACACGCATTGGGTAATTTTCGTGACCTGCTGCAGGCGATGGCTCGGGATCCGGCAATGCTGCGTTATCTCGATGGTGTGGTAAATCGGCGCAAGAATCCGAATGAGAACTTTGCCCGGGAGCTGCTGGAACTCTTTACCCTGGGTGAAGGTTACTACACTGAGGCGGATATCAAGGCCGCGGCCAGGGCGTTTACCGGCTGGAGCATCGATCGACGCAGCGGAAAATTCCGCTACTACAGCCGCTGGCACGATGATGGGGAGAAGCTGTTTCTAGGCAGAAGAGGCCGTTTTGATGGTGATGATATTTTGCGCATTCTGCTGGATCATCCCAGAACCGCGATTACCATTACAGACAAACTCTGGCGTGAGTTCATTTCACCTGTGCCTGATCCCTATGAGATCAAACGATTGGCAAAGCTTTTCAGGGAGAGTGACTATCAGTTGCGCCCTTTGTTAAAGGCGCTCTTCAATACTGACCAGTTTCGTGCTGGAGAGAATCGTGGAAGCCTGATCAAATCACCGGTTGAACTGCTGATCGGCACCCTGCATCAGTTGGAAATCAGTGTGGAGAGTGGGCGCTTGCTGGCACTGGCGAGTCGCCGTCTCGGCCAGGATCTGTTCAATCCGCCCAACGTCAAAGGTTGGCCTGGTGGAGAGTACTGGATCAATGCCGACACACTGTTGAAGCGTCGTTGGATGATGCAGCGCCTGACAGCGGAAGGCTCCCCCCTGCGTAAAAAGATAACGAGCAGTATGGCGTACACGGACTTGTCTGAATTGGAACGCCTGCTGTTGCCGTTTCCGTCATTCAGTGCGCAGTTGCAGAGTGACGATCCCCATCAAGGTCTCACCGCGTTATTGACCGAACCCGGCTATCAGTTGAAGTGAGGTGCTGAGATGAACCGAAGAGATTTTCTCAGACTTGTGGCTGTCGCACCGGTATGGAGTGTGCTGCCGGTCTGGAGTCGTCAGGAAAAGCCGGTCAGTGGCCGGACGCTGCTGTTACTGGAGTTGAATGGAGGCAACGATGGGATCAATACTCTGATTCCCTATCGTGAGTCAGAATACTATCGACAACGACCGAAACTGGCATTGCCGGTGGATCAGGTTCTTCAACTCAATGAGCAGGCAGGTATGCATCCGGCGCTTGAACCCCTGATGTCATTGTGGGATGCGGGGGAGATGGCGTGGATACAGGGATTGGGCTATCCGAGGCCTAACCGCTCGCATTTTCGTTCCATTGCGATCTGGGATAGTGCATCAGCCAGCGATGAGATCCAGAGTGAAGGTTGGTTGAGTCCTGTGGTGAAGGCGTTGCCATTACGTGATGAGAAACCATTGGATGGCATAGTGATCGGACGTAATAGCGGACCATTGGCAGGGGAGGGGATGAGGGTGGTTTCCCTCTCAGACAGCGATGTTTTTTTACGGCGAGCCGCCTCCGTTAAGCCGATTGGTCAAATATCGGGTAACCTGGCCTTGCAACATATTCTGCAAGTGCAGCGGGAGATTGGTCATGCTGCAGCTGCCCTGCGGGAGCGTTTGACGGAGCAGACACACAGCATTGTTGATCGCTTCCCCAGCAGCCGCTTCGGTCGCGAACTTGCCCTCGCGGCACGGCTTATCATCAGCGGAGTGGATGTGCCGGTCATTAAAGTATCCCAGAGCGGTTATGACACCCACAGCCATCAGTCTGCCAAACATCGCCGCCTGCTCACTGAGTTAGCGCAGGGACTTGCTGCGTTTCGGTCGGCTTTGACCGATTCAGGGGACTGGAACCGCACACTGGTAATGAGCTATGGGGAATTTGGGCGCCGGGTGGCTGAGAATGCCAGCGCGGGTACAGATCATGGAACCGCAGCGCCATACTTCGTACTTGGAGGAGCGGTAAAGCCAGGCCTGTTTGGTGAGGCGCCCTCTCTCACGTCACTCGATGGAGGGGATCTCAGATTTACTGTCGACTATAGGCGCTACTATGGGACGGTGGCTTCGAAATGGTTTGGCGTGTCGGGTGCCGGTGTTGCCGGAGGGGGTCATGATCCCTTGGAATTTCTCCTTTGACACCAGCACTTTTTTTCAATCACTACCCGGTATAGAAAGAGAATGGCACTAAGCGCCTGATTCTTAATCGATGCAGTAACAAATTTGTCGACGGCAAGATGAGACAGAAAGGTTTCAATCTCCTTGACGCCCATCCGCTTGGGGTTCGCTTTCCATGTTAGAGGATAAAGCGATGGATCCAGTCGACGTATACCTGTTCAGTCTGAATACTATAGTGTTTAACTCGGATTTTATGTCGAACACGACCCAGCAGACGAGGTTTACCTTCTTTAGCCATAATGTATTTCCATATTTTTGTTAGGTGATCTATATTATGTTAGTGGGAAGTAAAATCAACAAGTTGAAATTATTTTGTGCGGATTAGACGTCAGTTTCGACGTGTTTTGTCACGTCGTTTAGGACGCCCATATATAGTTATGTGAATAAATACGGCGATAAATAATCTAGGGAAGTGGAAAACGAATTGAAGTTAACAGAACTATTGGCCATATATGGAGCGCTACTTTCTACATTCGTTTTCTTTTGGAATGTATTGAAATCAAAGCGACGAATTAGAGTAAAACTCATGTATGGGATTGAAGGAGAAGGTGAGGATATTCAATCAGGAGTGTACGTATTCATTCAAAATCCTTCTTCTAGCGTTGTTCATGTCTCGGGTATGTCAGTTTTGAGCCCATGGAAGAATACAAGGCTCTTTGACATTATTAGCAATTCGGTTAAACACAGGCGTGTGTTTACTACATATGGGTGGATACATTCGAGCCTATCACTGTACGGAATGGATGATGGATTGCCTGTGTCAATAGAGCCTGGGCACGCACATAAAGTACTGATACCTGATAACGTTGTTGACGAAGTGCTAGAGGAGGCGGTTAGCAGAAAAATAATGGCTTCTGTGCAAGATCAATTTGGCAATACTACTTGCTCAAAGGCGTTTTATGCGCCAAAGCTATCGAATGACAATAAATAAAGCACATAACAAGTGGGTCAAGTTCGTTCGCTATCGCTCACTGGGACGCTCCGCTTCGTTGCGCGCCTCTTACCCAAATCGTTCGGCATTCAACGATAGATCTTAAGATCTTATTTTGAAGCCTCAAGGTGTGTGGATTCGGAAGCTTTGTAGTTATCGCACCAAGAGGTGAACTGCCATGACCAACGGTACAAGGAAAAAGGACATTGAGATGCGTGCCCGACGGAAAAACGCCAGACGAGAATATTGATTAGATTATATTTTGCTGAAAATATTCACAGAGGATTGCAACATGACCAAGAACAAAACTTTGGTATTAGCAGCGGCAGTTTCGACCTTCATATCTGTGTTCGCCACACCGGTTGGAGCAGGTTATTGGACAGATGGCGCGTTAGGTGATGCTGATAGCCGAGAACAAGATCTGGCAACGGTGTTGATAACTACCGAGGAATCGGCGCTATATGGGTCGGCTACGGGACTTCAAGAGCCGGAGTTGCTTGCATGGTGTAGGGCGATGGGGGGGTACTCCAGTTATGAAGCCCAGGCTAGAGCCCAGGCTAGAGAGCGGGAGAAGTGGGAGCGACAGCGCACTCAGGTGAGGTCGGATCAAACCGCTCTGAAGCTGCTCAACTATCACAAGGGTAAGGTGGACGGCTATCGGGGTCCAGCCACAAAAACCGCAATCCGGAATTTCCAGCGAGAGAACGGCTTGCCCATTACCGGTAATCTGGACGCATCAAGTCGTCGGTTGTTGGATAGCGGAAACGCAAAAAGAATGCCGGACCAGCGTGAAAAAAAACGCGCAGAACGCCAGCAGATTATGGAAAACCAGAAAGTACTCCAGAAACATGGCTATTACAGCGGCAAGTTGGATGGCCTTCCAGGTCCAGCCACGAAAGCCGCTATTGGCGATTTTCGAAGGGCTCACAATCTAGGAATCGGAACAAGGCTCGACGCGGATAGCCGCAAGGTTCTCTACAGCGACAAGGCACTTCCAAAATCAGTGAAAGAACTTGGCCGCAACAAAAACCAGATTAGTTCTGATCAACAAGCTCTGGCCGATCTGGGTTACTACAACGGAGCCGTCGACGGTATTGGGGGCTCAAAGACACGTGCAGCGATTCGCAAATTCAAACGAGATGGTGGCTTGGACAGGGGCAACGCGAGGCTTAACGACCGCTCCCGTTCAGCACTGCATGAAGCCCACGCTGAGAATAGGTGGATAAAAAGCGCCAACGGTGATGGTGTTGTACTCATAATTGCTTCGCAACGCCAAGCTGGGTATCGGTTACGCACGGCCAACGGAGACTATATCTACGAAGCGGGAAACGCCGGAAAAGTCCTCGCCCTCGTTGATAAGACTCTGAGCAAGAGAGGGATGCAGAAGGTTTTCATCGACGTAGCTAAGTTGTCGCCGAAGCAGGTAAGGTCGATCAAAGAAACGCTCAACCTGCGACCAAAATCCTCGGTTCAACTGCTGGAGAGCGCGAACTTACGTAATCTGGTTTTTTCCCAGTCTCTCAATGTAACAAAAGTCTCACCTCTTACCAAACATACCACAGGCTACTGGCAATCCACAGTTGAGTTTTCAAGCTCCAAGACTGCCAGGTTTTTCATCGACGTAATTGGAAAAACCAAGGAACTGACGTCTAAGTTTGTCGATCGGCTGGGCGCAGCATTCTCGGGGCAGCCGACGAAGAAAACGCTTGGTGGCGCAGTCAATCAGATACGGAAAGATTTAAAAAAACCTGGGTATATCAAGAGGGACGGCGACTTGCGTACTCTACTGCGGGAGGAGTTCGGCGAGACGATCGAGCTCATGGGTATTCCTACTTCCACATCCGTACGCGTTACATAGCAACGATAGCATCGCCGATTAGGCGCTATTCCGTGTCCATGAAAGATACGGCTAAGTTTCATGAGGCTGAAACAATGTGCATCATCCGCCCCCAAGATTGTGCTATCGCGTTTGGGATTCCTACCTGCCAGCATGTTTTCGTTGATCAACGTGACAATATGAAACGTGAACATGATTATGTTCGCTACTCCAAGTATCCCGAATACACTGAATACTACTCGGGTTTCGTGCGATTCCTTGATGAGTTGGAACCTGGCTTGCAGGATATCGGCGTTAGGTTGGCCTACGACGTGACACCCTGGGATTTGACCGAGCTGTTTCAGCAATATCGAGTCGTGATTCTCTTCTCACACTGGACGGACGCCGACCCGGAGTTTCCCCTTGGTGCGGTGGAACTGGGTGAGGGGCTGGTGGACATCGACACGATAGTGGAAGCGGTGCCGCAAGACTATGACGGTTTCCTCGACCTCTGCACCTGTTCCCCCCCGAATCTTATCGACGCGCTGTTGTATGCACGCTCACGGTGTCGCCTGAAGTACACGGAAAAAGAAGATGCGAAGCCGGATCTTTGGCTTTACTTCTACGCAAAGCTGTTTCAGCTCTTGCATGAAAAACCAATGAGCTATCCAGATGCGTTGGCACGAACCCGGTCAAACCTGATCGGGGAGGCGCAGGATGGAGATACTGCATGAAGAGATTGCACAATACGATTGCACACGCTCTGAACGAGTTGAGCGAGCGGGCCGACATGGCTTTGGGTTCAAAAAAGAAGACCACGGAGCCGCTAAATATCGAGGGCTGGCGAGAACAGTTGCTCGAACGGCTCGTTCGCGAGGCCGACGTTCATAAATGGATGTTGCTTGGAATTCTATTGGCATGCCTCCTTCTGTTCGTTTCAGGGCTTTTCCTATTGTTCTACCACCGTGATAATCCAAGCGCGTATCAGCTGATATTCGGTGGGGGATCGCTAGTCAGCATGGTTGCAGTGTTGAACATGGCTCGGCTCACCCTTATCGATAAGGTTCGCTACAACGTGCTGATCGGCGCAGTCGCCGCACTACCAGCCGATAATGTCGTAGTTTTGATAAAGAGCTTCTTTAACACTAGTTTGGCGAAGAAATGACTCTATCTGGCGAACAGTATGAGCAACGCAGTAAGTCCACGCGCCGTGCCCACTGGTTGCTTTTATTTGGTGCAGCGACCGGCATTGTGTTGGCCACAACGGGCGTACTTCGTGGCAGTGCACCTGAGCTAGTTGGTTCTTCTGTAACGGCAACGCAAGAAAACACCCCCGAGCCATTACCCGACCATGCCGTTGCTCGTGTCAATGGTCGTTTGATACGCGCTCGAGACTTCGAGGGAGTAGTGGCACGGGAAATGGAAGGCGGTATGACTCCTGACCTGCCTGCCAGGCACCAAATTCTGGAAGAAATGATCGATGAAGAGCTACGGGTACAGCGGGCGATCGAACTCAACCTACATCTCACCGACGCGCGTGTTCGCATGGATCTTGCGTCCGCCGTTGCTGAAGCTGCTGTAGCACAAGCTGAGCATGAACCACCGGACGAGGATTGCCTGCGCTCCTATTTTGAAGAAAGACGCGATTACTTCGCGAAGCGCGGGCCGCTTCGTGTGCGACAGATCTGGGTCGGGATCGTGGCAGGCAACCTCGGCGAGGCATACAGCCGTGCGCGAGCAGCAACAAATCTGCTACGTAAGAAGGAAGCTTTTGAGATAGTACAAGAGTTGCTAGGCAACAAGATACCGCGTCCAATTCCCGACGCGTTACTTCACCCGATCGATCTGGCCGCATACGTCGGACGCACAGCGTTAGACGAAGCACTTACGCTTCAAACCGGTGAAGTCACCGACCCGATAAGAACCAACGACGGTTTCCACGTGCTCCAAGTGCTAGAGCGACAGGTGAACGAAGGTGCTGGTTTCGAAGGCTCTCGTTTAGACGTGGAAGCCGAGTACTGGCGCGCCCGCACAGACCGTGCATTGGGGATTAATGCCGCCGAACTCCGCAAGACTGCAAATATTCAGCGGACTAAGGCCCTGTAATGGCCAGTGGACGCACTGCTTATTATATTCGCCTTTTAGCGTTAGTCGTCGCAACCGTCACGGCGTTAATGTTACCCGCGTACGCGCACGCCCATGACCGCACCACGTCCTATTCATCGTGGTACCTGTCACAATGGCAGGCTAAAATCGTTCTTCGCATGAGCGAGGTCGATTTGCCGACTTTTCCAGGGGCGGTGAGGAAGTCCTCCGCTTTTGATGCTGCGCTAGCGCGCTACGCTGTCGAAAACTTGGTCATGCTGGTGGGAGAGCAAGCATGCAAGGTCATTGTTGAACCCCATCGGATGGATGCACCGACCGGACGCTTAACCCTCGGATGGAGCGTGTCTTGCGTGCGCGATGGCCCGCTCAGTATACATAGCGATTTTCTTCTTGACACGCGTTTAAGTCACCTCCATTTCGTTAGGTTGCACTACGAAAAGGGCAGCGCCGAGCGAGTCCTTTCTGACACGGAACGGTCGTGGAATCTGGGGGACGAAGGTGACATCGCAGCTAAGGGGGCATCGTCCACAAGCACAGCAGGTTACTGGCTACTGGGGGTGGAGCACATCGCGACCGGCTACGATCACCTCGTCTTTCTACTCGCGCTTCTGCTTACGGGCGGCACATTCATGTCGCTTGTGAAGGTCATTACAGGATTTACTGTGGGCCACAGCGTAACGCTTGGACTCGCCACACTCGGATTAGTGCGGCCGGAACTCGGACCAATTGAGGCATTGATCGGTTTGTCGATTGTGCTGGTATCAGTCGAGAACGTTTGGCTGCTTGGGCCACGTGACTACTTCTTGCCTACAACAATGGCCGTATTGCTTATTTTGCTCGCCCTTGGGTCGGTGCTCGGTGCGGGGCTAGTCTCTAGCTTGAGTTTCCTAGGACTAGCCATTTTTCTGGCCTGCTACTATCCGCTTCTTCGCCGTTCCCCCAAGGCGGAGTCTGCGCGGTGGGCGTTAGCTCTGTTATTCGGGCTCATCCACGGGTTCGGATTTGCTTCAGTGCTGCAGGCGGCCGACTTGCCGGTTGAAAAACTGCCAGGAATGCTCATTACCTTCAACCTAGGGGTCGAGTTCGGCCAACTCGTACTCATTGCGATGGCGTGGCCATTACTTCGGCTGGCAGTGGCCCGCTGGGGAGCGGTTGTCATCGAGGTTGGCTCCGCTTCGACCATAGGTCTTGGAACCTACTGGTTGGTGGAGCGTACGTACGCCTAGTAAATGGAATAGACCTTTGTCTCTGCTTGCTAGTTTATAGAGCTTCGCGCATGAATTGATACTAGATGGTAAATCCGTATCCAACGCCAGACATTGTTCTTGCATCTGAAATCGGTATCAATACACCTGCGATGATCTATAGTTAATGACGGTACATGTCGCTTAACTTGGGCTGAACAGTGGTGGCTCGCCATTACCAAATCGCTGCGGTGAAACCAGTGTGAGATTTCAGAACGAGAAAAGCCGAACAATGCCATCCAGCCGACCCCAAAATCGCTACGGCTTTTGGGGCGTGAACAAGAGAGGTGAAGCGTACCCAGGGATCTGTGCAGGGGACGCCGGGTAACCGGTGTTCCTACTGCGACGCTTCCATTCTAAAGAGAGAGAATACACATGAGTAGAAGGCTACATTTCATTGCACCGATCCTTCTGATCTTTGCAAGTAACATCACAATCGCTGATGAGGATTCAAGGCAGTTAGTTGAGCTGCCAGAAATGATGCAACAGCACATGATGTCAAATATGCGTGATCATTTGGTGGCTATAAATGAAATACTGATAAATATGGCTAATGGTCAACTAGACCAAGCAGCAGAAGTTGCAGAGTCACGTCTGGGAATGAGTTCGCTGGAATCACATGGGGCAAACCATATGGCCAAGTTCATGCCGGAAGGAATGCGTCAAGCTGGTACAAGTATGCATAGGGCGGCAAGTCGATTCGCGCTAAAAGCCCAGGAAGGAGAGGCATTGCCAGCTTATTATGCCCTTTCTGAAGTAACTTCTGCTTGCGTGGTATGTCATTCAGGTTATCGCATTCGATGATTCAAAAGTCACCTAATGAGGCAAATTGATACTGTTGGCAAAATGATGGTTTTTCTGTAAGCGCCAAATAAACCACACCCTATTCGCCTGACCTCATTCATCGCAGGCTACGCTTTTCTGATAAGCGGAGACCATCGATGGATGATTCACAGCAGATCCCACTGACAGACCTTCAGCGCCACTGGCTTGAGCACCTTCAGGCCTGCGCAGCATCAGGCAAGGGTATTGCCGCCTATGCAGCTGAGCATGGACTGGATGCCAAAGCCATGTACGCAGGCAAGAAGACGTTGGTCAAAAAAGGGGTGTTGCCGATGACTCGCCGACGTCGCTTTGCGCGAGCGCAAGCAGAAGTCGCTGTATCGGACAGCACTTGGCGCATCGGATTGCCCAATGGTGTGGCGGTAACATTTTCCGGCAACGTGGATAGCAAGACATTAAGCACCGTACTGACAACGGCGGCAGCTATTTCATGATGCGGCCATCGAGTGATCTACCGGCGGTTTATCTGTGTCGGGATATCGTTGATTTTCGCAAAGGCATTAACGGACTTGCTGTGCTGGTAGAAGAAGTTCTACAGCATGATCCCTTCTCTGAACAGCTGTTTGTGTTCTGCAATCGCAAGCGCGACAAGGTGAAGATTTTGTATTGGGAGCGTAACGGCTTTTGCCTGTGGCAGAAACGCCTGGAACGGGCGCGATTCAAATGGCCTCGCAGGGTTGCTGATGAGGTGGTCACACTAAGCGGCCAGCAACTGAACTGGTTACTCGATGGTTATGATGTGATGCGCATGCAACCGCATGATCGTCTGCATTATTCCAGTGTATTATAAGGCGAATTACCTTCGCGTTCGGTATAATGCCATGCATGTTGATTGCACCAGATCAGTTACCAGATGACATTGATGCCCTGAAGTCTCTGGTCGCTGAGCAGGCTGTTCGCAACGAACAGTTAGCATCCAAAGTCATCCTTCTTCAAGAACAACTCAACCTCGCGCTGGCCAAGCGTTACGCCGCCAGCAGCGAGAAGATCTCACCCGATCAAGTCTGTATGTTCAACGAGGCCGAAGCCGACGCTCCTGACATTGAAGAGGTCGATGATGAGGTCATCAGCGTGCCGGCACACACACGCAGGAAGCGTGGCCGTAAGTCGTTGCCGGATACGCTGCCCCGGGTTGACGTGATCCACGAGATCCCCGAATCAGAACGCCATTGCGACCATGATGGGCAGTTACTGGCTGAGATCGGTGAGATCATCTCCGAGCAGCTGGATATTATCCCGGCAAAAATCCAGGTCATCCGGCACATCCGCAAGAAATATGCGTGTTCGTGTGGTCAATGCATCAAGACCGCGCCCTTGCCGGCCCAGCCGATCCCCAAAAGCATGGCCTCTCCGGGGCTGCTGGCCCATGTTGCCGTCTCGAAGTATCAGGATGCCTTACCCCTGTACCGGCAAGAGACCATCTTGCAGCGTATTGGCGTGGATATCCCGCGGGCGACACTGGCCAACTGGATGATCCAGGCGGGCAAGCTGATCCAACCGGTGATCAATCTGTTACGTGATCGTTTGCTGGATTACGATATCCTGCAAATGGATGAGACGACCGTGCAAGTCCTTAATGAACAGGGCAAGACAGCGCAATCGAAGTCGTATCTCTGGTTACAGCGTGGTGGCCCACCGGATCAACCGGTTGTGCTGTATGACTATGATCCGGGTCGCGGTGCCGGGGTACCGAAACGCTTGCTGGCCGGTTTTACGGGTCACCTGCAAACCGATGGCTATGATGGCTATAACGCCGTGGTTGCGGCCAATGGTCTGATCCATGTCGGCTGCCTGGCCCATGCACGACGCAAGTTTAGTGAGGCGGTCAAAGCACAGGGTAAAAACAAGAAAAAGGGCAAAGCGCATCAGGGGCTGATTCTGATCCAGAAGCTGTATCGGGTTGAGAAGCAGGCCAGACGACTGAGCTCAGAAGAACGTTATGCCCGTCGCCAGCAACAGGCGCGTCCGGTGGTGGATGAACTGCGCAGCTGGCTGGATGACAGCTTGCCGCTGGTGCCCCCGACAAGTGCAACCGGCAAGGCGCTGACCTATCTGCATCGCGAGTGGGAGAAACTGATCCGCTATCTGGATGATGGCCGCATCGAGATCGACAACAACGGCGCGGAGAATGCCATCCGCCCATTCGTGGTGGGCCGCAAAAACTGGTTGTTCAGTGCGTCGGTCAAGGGTGTTAAGTCCAGCGCCAATCTGTACTCGTTAATCGAGACTGCCAAGGCCAACGGCCTGGAGCCTTATGCGTATCTACGTTATCTGTTCACGGCCTTGCCGAAGGCGGATACGGTTGAGGTCATTGAGGCGTTGTTGCCGGGTAATGTTGATCCGGATCAGATCAGGAGCTGCTGAGCAAGTACGTGGTTCGTTGAGCGCTTACGTTTTTCTGCGGTCTCGTTAGGTTTAAATGCCGATGAAAACAATCAAGTTACTATTCATTAGTAATACTGCCGTTTGTAGCGCGTGTACTCCCTCCCTTGAAACCCTCTTTATGGACCTAATTACCTCGTTTGATATTTCTCGATAGCCCTGCTGTCGGGAATCTGCCTGTACGCCCTCCGTTTTTTCGTCAAAGTTTCGACGAATAACAAACGCCGCATTTTAACTCATTGAATATGTTGAAATAATATTTATGGCACTTATTTTGCATTACTGAACACGAAACTGTTTGGGGATTGCAATATGGCCAAAGAAGAAGCTGACGATCTGGATCTCGGCGAAGAGAAATCCGGCAAAAAAAAGATGATCATCATCATCGCCATTGTGGCGGTGGTGTTGCTTGGCGGCGGCGCGGCGGCCTATTTCCTGCTCTTCAGCGGTGATGAGACCGAGGAGGCCGTGACGGAAGAGGCGGCGTCAGAAGAGGAAGCTGCTGCTGAAGATGCTGAAAAAGGGCCTCTCCTCTATCACGATTTGAAGCCTGTATTCGTCGCAAATATGCCCGGCAAACCCAAGCTGTTGCAGGTGGGTGTCAATGTCCGAGTGCGTGGTGATGCGATGGTCGAATTCCTCAAACATAACGACCCGATGATCCGTCATCATCTGCTTGATCTTCTCTCTGCAAAGGATGGCAAGTCGCTCAAGGAGCGTTCGGCCAAAGAGGCCTTGCAGAAGGAGATGCTCGATGAATTGAACAGGATTGCAGAGGAGCTGGAAGGTCCCGGTGACATTGAAGCCCTCTTTTTTACCAGCTTTGTGATGCAGTAACGCTATGAGTGCCAACGACTTACTTTCACAAGAAGAGATCGATGCGCTGCTGCATGGCGTCGATAGCGGGGATGTCGCCTCCGAAGCAGAGGTCGAGGTCGATGCCAATGGTGTGTCCGGCTACGATTTCGCCAGCCAGGATCGCATTGTCCGTGGGCGTCTGCCCACCCTTGAGATGATCAACGAGCGTTTTGCCCGTCATTTCCGCACCACTCTGTTTAATATGCTTCGCCGTACCGCCGACATATCCGTCTCAGGCGTACAGATGCAGAAGTTTTCCGAGTTTGTTCATAGTCTGTTCGTGCCGACCAGTTTGAATATGGTGAAGATCAAGCCACTGCGTGGCAAGGGCCTGTTTGTGATTGACCCTAAGCTGGTCTTCAGTGTCGTGGATAACTACTTTGGCGGTAGTGGCCGCTTTCACACCAAGATCGAGGGCCGGGATTTTACGCCTACTGAGAACCGGGTGGTGCAACTGCTGCTGAACCAGGCATTCACCGATCTTCAGGAGGCCTGGAAGCCGGTCTTCCATGTCTCCTTTGAGTCCTGTGGTTCTGAGGTAAATCCACAGTTTGCCAATATAGTCAGTCCGTCAGAAGTGGTGGTGGTCACGACCTTCCATGTGGATCTGGAAAACGGCGGTGGTGACATGCACATCTGTATGCCCTATTCGATGTTGGAGCCGATCCGTGAACTGCTGGACGCCGGTGTGCAGAGTGACAGTAGTGAGCGTGACGAACGATGGGAACATTCACTACGTGAAGAGATCCTTGGGGCATCCGTGGAGCTTTCCAGCGTTCTGACCGAGGTGAATATGACACTACAACAACTCTCCGGTCTGAAGGCGGGTGACATCATCCCTATTGAGATGCCTGAAGAGGTAGAAGTGAAGGCAGCGGAAGTGCCGGTGTTTACCGCTAAGTTAGGGGTTTCCGAAGGGAACTATTCAGTCAAGATTTCTAACTGGATGCGCAATAGCCGTCAGTCCGCACTGCATGAATATCTGGATATTGAAGATGCGGGAGTTCAGTAGAGCGATGAATAATCAGTTAGTAACAGGATCGTTATCATGAGCGAAGAAGAGAAAACGACAGATCCGAATGAAGCCCTGGGAAATGAGTGGGCGGATGCGCTGGAGGCTCAGGCCGATGGTGAGGCGGATGCTGCAAAGACAGCTGAATTCGAGGAGTTGAAGGAGGACGGAGCGAAAGATGACTCTGTCAATCTGGATGCGATTCTCGATGTGCCGGTGGTGATATCCATGGAGATCGGCCGCACCAGGATCAATATCCGCAATCTGCTGCAACTCAATCAGGGTTCGGTGGTGGAACTCGACCGCCTGGCAGGTGAGCCGATGGATGTATTGGTTAACGGTACACTGATCGCTCAGGGTGAAGTGGTGGTGGTGAATGAAAAATTCGGTCTGCGCCTGACCGATATCATCAGTCCTTCGGAACGGGTAAAGAGGCTGAGTTGATGCGTGTTTTTACGCTCTTTCCAGTCATCTGGTCCGGCCCCCTGCTGGCGGCTGAAACCGCCGTGCGGAAGGTCGAAGTCTCCCCCTTGAGTACGCAGAATTTGATGGGAACGGCGGGTGGATTGCTGTTCGTAATATTCCTGATCTTTGCCGCAGGCTGGCTGTTCAAACGGTTCGGGCAGCTGCAAATGTCTGGAAAGGGCATGGTGACCGTGCTGGGCGGCACGTCTGTCGGCCCTAGGGAGCGGGTCGTGGTGGTCAAGGTGGATGATATTCGTCTGCTGCTCGGGGTTGCGCCTGGACGGGTGCAGACTCTGCACGTGCTGGATCAGAACGAAGATGAAGTTACCTTCGATGAGCAGTTGGCAGAGGCCAAGGAAGAGCTGCCGACATGAAAATCTGGCTGATCATTGCGGGCATGCTTTTTACCCTGGTGGCCCAGGCAGCCCCAGGTGTGGATGCGCTGACGGTGACCCAGGATCCGGAAGGTGGGCAGACCTATACCCTGACCATACAGGTCCTCTTCTTCATGACTGCCCTGACGATGCTGCCGGGTGCCCTGATGATGATGACGTCGTTTGCCCGCATCATCATCGTGTTGGCGATCCTGCGGCAGGCGCTGGGCACCCAGAACACACCCAACAACCAGATACTGATCGGTCTGGCCCTGTTTTTAACCG
This sequence comes from Sedimenticolaceae bacterium, assembly GCA_963691905.1. Taxonomy (GTDB): domain Bacteria; phylum Pseudomonadota; class Gammaproteobacteria; order Chromatiales; family Chromatiaceae; genus QGON01. The sequence continues at coordinate 1,490,271 of OY829894.1, read as the reverse complement.
TCTTTATCATGCTGCCTGTCTTCAACGAGGTTAACGAGGTTGCAGTGCAGCCCTATCTGCAGGATCAGATGACGACCATGGAAGCACTGGAAGCGGGCAGCGAACCGGTGCGTGAATTCATGCTGGCGCAGACCAGGGAGGATGACTTGGGTCTGTTCGCCCGTATCGGAGATTTCGGCGAACTTGAGAGTCCAGACAAAGTTCCTTTCTCCCTGCTGTTGCCCGCCTTTGCCACCAGTGAACTGAAGACCGGTTTCCAGATTGGCTTCCTGCTCTTCATCCCCTTTTTGGTGATCGACATGGTGGTGGCCAGTGTATTGATGTCGATGGGCATGATGATGCTCTCTCCGATGATCATCTCCCTGCCTTTCAAGATCATGCTGTTTGTACTCATCGATGGTTGGGCGTTGGTTTTCGGCACCCTGGCCAGCAGTTTTCAGGTTTAGGTACTCAATATGGGACCGGACACAATCATCGCTATCGGGCAGCAGACCCTGGGTGTTATCGGCGTACTCACCGGTATGGTGCTGTTGCCTGCATTGGCGGTTGGTCTGTTGGTGGCAATGTTTCAGGCCGCCACCCAGATCAACGAGATGACGCTGACCTTTATCCCCAAGCTGGCGATAGTCGGGCTGATCCTGATGTTTGCAGGTCCCTGGATGCTGCAGTTGCTGATGACTTTTGCGCAGAATCTGATCGAATCAATTCCGGAGTTGATCCAGTGATGGATCGTTCCAAAAGAGGTGTGCGTGCGGTCGCGGGTGCGGCTGCTGTCCTGCCACGGATGGTGGGATATTTATTGAATAAGCCGTTGGATGGCCAATATGCCCAAGTGAGGGTGTCAGCGGCAGGGATGCCGCTGTCAAGCCTGCAGGGAAGTATTTACGGCGTCCCTCAGTTGGGCGTGTCGGCTATCTGACGATATCAGTTCCGGTTGTCCAAATGTCGTTCAGCGAAGCACAACTCAACGCCTTCTTAGGGGCCTATCTCTGGCCGCTGATACGCATCGGCGCAATGATGATGGCTTCACCCGTATTCAACTCACGCCAGTTTCCGGTGCGTGTGCGCATGGGGTTGGCGCTGCTGATCACCTGGGTGGCAATGCCTTCGCTGCCGACCGGTATGCCGCCCATGGATGTGCTGAGTCACGGCGGTTTCATCATTTTGCTGCAGCAGATCGCCATCGGTGTGACGATGGGTTTTATCCTGCAGATGGTGTTTGGTGCGGTGGTCTTCGCCGGACAGGCGATGGCCTACAGCATGGGGTTGGGTTTTGCCAGTATGGTGGATCCGCAGAATGGCGTACAGGTGCCGGTGGTGGCTCAGTTCTATCTGATACTTACGACCCTGGTATTTCTCCTGCTCAATGGCCATCTGATACTGATTGAATTGGTTGTCGACAGTTTTCAGACCATCCCTGTGGCGACGAGCGGACTCTCCAGCACCGGTATCCACGACATCGTTGCCTGGGCCAGTCGTATGTTTGCCGGTGGATTGATGATCGCACTGCCGATGATGGGTGCAATGTTGATGGTCAACCTGGGCATGGGTGTGGTGATGCGGGCCGCGCCCCAGCTCAACATTTTCTCGATAGGTTTTCCCATCACCATGTTACTGGGTTTTCTATTGATCAGCGTGACGCTGCCCAATGTTTTGGAACTCTTCACTCATCTGTTGAATGAAGGCTTTCAGCTGATGATGCAAATTTTTCAGATCACGAGGTGAATCATGGCCGAAAATCAGGACGGCCAGGAAAAATCGGAACAACCGACAGCGAAACGCCTGAATGAGGCGAAGCGCAAGGGGCAGGTTGCCCGCTCGAAAGAGCTCAATACCATGGCGATCACCCTGATCGGCGTAATTTTTCTGACGATGGCGAGCGGTCAGCTGGGTGGTGGATTGCAGGATCTGATGAAGACGAGCTTTACCCTCAGTCGGGAGGAAATCTTTGATATCGGCACCCTGTTCACCCACCTCAGTGCCGCCATGCAGGGTGCCTTCATACTGTTGGTCCCCTTCTTTGGATTGATGATCGTCGTGGCCATTGGCAGTTCCATTGCATTGGGCGGTTTCAGTGTCAGTGCCGAGGCCATGACACCTAAATTGAGCAAGCTCAGTCCGGCCAAGGGTTTGAAGCGAATGTTCTCCGCCAAGGCACTGGTTGAGTTGCTCAAAGCCATGGCCAAGTTCGTACTCATCGGCGGCGCTACCGCAATTCTGTTGTGGAACACGCTGGACAGCTACCTGAACCTGCATGGGATGGAGTTCCAACAGGCGCTGCCCAAGCTGGGTTCCCTCATCGGCTGGTCGGTGACGTTGCTCGCATCCACCCTGATCCTCATTGCCGCCATCGATGTACCGTTCCAGCTCTGGGAGCACAAGCGTCAGTTGAAGATGACCAAGCAGGAGATACGGGACGAGATGAAGGAGACCGATGGTCGTCCGGAGGTAAAAAACCGAATCCGCAGTCTGCAACGGGAGATGGCCCAGCGCCGCATGATGGAAGAGGTGCCCAAGGCTGATGTGATCGTCACCAATCCGACCCACTACGCCATTGCTCTGCGTTACGACCAGGGGAGTATGAGCGCACCGAAGGTGGTGGCGAAAGGCGCCGATCTGGTGGCGGCCAATATTCGTCGTATCGGTCTGGAATCGGAGGTGCCGATCGTCGAATCTCCTGTATTGGCCCGCGCCATCTATTTTCACAGCGAATTGGGCGAGGCGATACCGGCGGGACTATTTCTGGCGGTTGCCAAACTGCTGGCCTATGTCTTCCAGCTCAGAGTCTATCGAACCGAGGGTGGCGATATACCGCAGGTTCCCGATGAACTGCCGGTGCCGGAGGATCTGCGCCATGACTGATCGGTTTTCAGCACTCAAACCAGGTACGAACTAAATGGATGCCACAGCGATTCTCGGAAATGTAAAACGTGTCGGCACTGTGGGACTGGGTGCACCGCTGGTCCTGGTCATGCTGTTGGTAATGGTGATCATTCCGTTGCCGCCGATCTTGTTGGACATGCTCTTTACCTTCAATATCACCCTCTCTCTGGTGGTGATGCTGGTGGTGGTCTATACCCGCCGGCCACTCGATTTTGCAGTCTTTCCCAGTCTGCTGTTGATTGCGACCTTGCTGCGACTTGCCCTGAACGTTGCGTCGACCCGAATCGTACTGCTTGAAGGCCATACCGGCGGTGATGCTGCGGGTAAGGTGATCGAGGCGTTCGGTTCATTCGTAATCGGCGGCAACTACGCCGTGGGCCTGGTGGTCTTCCTGATCCTGGTGATTATCAACTTCGTGGTGGTGACCAAGGGTGCGGGGCGTGTCTCAGAGGTGAGCGCGCGATTCACACTGGATGCCATGCCCGGCAAACAGATGGCGATCGATGCGGATCTCAATGCGGGTCTGATCGATCAGGATGCGGCGCGAACCCGGCGCGAGGAAGTGGCACAAGAGGCGGATTTCTACGGAGCGATGGATGGCGCCAGCAAGTTTGTGCGGGGCGATGCCGTTGCCGGTATCCTGATTCTGTTTATCAATATTGTCGGCGGACTCGGCATCGGCATGGTGCAGCATGATCTCAATTTTGCCACTGCCCTGCAAAACTATGTGCTCTTGACCATCGGTGATGGTCTGGTGGCACAGATTCCCTCCCTGCTGCTCTCCACTTCGGCGGCGATCATCGTGACGCGGGTCGCCAGCACCCAGGATGTGGGCGGGCAGATCGTCAGTCAGCTCTTCTCCACCCCGAAGGCGCTGGGGATTGCGGCAGCGGTGCTGCTCCTTATGGGCGTCATTCCCGGTATGCCCAACTTCGCCTTCCTTACCCTGGCAGCTGCTGCTGGGGCTGGCGCCTGGATGATCTGGCAACGCCAGCAGCAACCGGTGGAAGAGGAGGTGGCCGCGCCACTGCCTGAAGAGCAGCCGCCTGAGCAGCGTGAGTTGAGCTGGGATGATGTGCAGCCGGTTGACCTGATCGGTATGGAGGTGGGTTACCGCCTGATTCCACTGGTGGATCGTAACCAGGGCGGCCAGCTGATGAATCGGATCAAGGGCGTGCGGCGCAAGCTCTCCCAGGAGTTGGGCTTTCTGATCCCATCGGTACATATCCGGGATAATCTGGATCTCTCTCCCAATGCCTATTGCATTACTGTCAATGGTGTCACGGCAGCTGAGGCAGAGATCTTTCCCGACCGCGACCTGGCGATCAATCCCGGCCGGGTTTTTGGTGAACTGCAGGGAACACCCACCAAGGATCCCACCTTTGGCCTGGATGCGGTCTGGATCGAACATGAACAGCGCGATCATGCGCAGACGCTCGGTTTTACCGTGGTGGATGCCAGCACGGTGGTCGCAACCCACCTGAGCGAGATCCTGCACAACCAGTCCCATGAACTGCTGGGCCACGAAGAGGCGCAGCAACTGCTCGACAGTCTCTCCAGAACGGCCCCCAAACTGGTGGAGGATCTGATCCCGAAATCGATCTCCCTGAGCGCTTTTCTGAAGATACTGCAGAATCTGCTGGCGGAGCATATTGCGATCCGCGATATCCGCACGATTGCCGAAACCTTGGCGGATCATGCTGTCAGGAGTCAAGACCCCGGCGTTCTGACGGCTGCCGTCAGGGTTGCCCTATCCCGGGGTATTGTTCAGCAACTCATTGGTTCTACACAGGAAATTCCTGTGGCCGTGTTGGATCCACAATTGGAACAGATATTGCAACAGACCTTGCAAGCCTCGGAAGATGGCCAGGCTGGGTTCGAGCCCGGACTGGCAGAGAGGCTGCAACAGGCGCTGGCGGAGACGGCAGCCAATATGGAAACGGCAGGACAGGAGAGTGTACTACTGGTGGCTGCGCCGATCCGACCCTGGATGGCGCGATTCGCGAAACACGCGGCGCCTGGCATGCACATCCTCTCCTATAACGAGATACCCGACAATCGCCAGATAAAGGTGATTTCAACTATCGGCAACACGAATGCAGAGACTTAATTGGCAGATTGATTTCGATTCCGGAAGTAATCCGAAAATTTCTCGGTTTGCTGCGGGGGATTGCCCACAATGAAGATAAAGCGTTTCTTTGCGCCTGATATGCGTCAGGCTTTGAAATCGGTGCGGGATACATTGGGTTCCGATGCAGTCATCCTCTCCAACAAGAGTGTAGAGGGCGGTGTGGAACTGGTGGCGGCCATGGATTATGACGTGGCGGCCTTCAATGATGCAGCGACCGACAGGGTAACGGAGATCCCCCGTCAGGATGAGCTTCAACCTCCCGTGGCAGCAGAACGAAAAAATGCCGCCAGAGCCCCTGCCGGTGAACCCCAATTTTGCGAAAAACCGGTAAAATCTGCCGAACCGATTCATATCGATCGCGCCCGCCGCCAATCCTCCCAGCCACAGCCCCAAGTGGAGTGGAGCCAGGATCCCGTGTTGCAGGAGATGCGCCAGGAGATGCAGGCGCTGCGCCGTATGATGGAGAACGAACTCTCCGAATTGACCTGGCGGGATATGGGTCAACGCCGTCCCCAGACCCAGGAACTGATTCGTCGTCTGATGGGAATGGGATTGGGCGCAGACCTGTGCCGTGATCTGGCCAACCGGGTGGAGGATATGGAATCGGAGGATCAGGCCTGGCGCAAGGCGCTGTTTCACCTGATCAGTGAACTGCCTGTGGTCCAGGAGGAAATCCTCGACATGGGTGGCGTGGTGGCGCTGGTTGGCCCGACCGGGGTCGGCAAGACGACCACCATCGCCAAACTGGCGGCCCGATTCTGCCTGCGCCATGGTAATCGCCAGCTGGCGCTGATCACCACAGACAGCTATCGCATCGGCGCCCAGGAGCAGTTGCACAACTACGGTCGCATTCTGGATGTGCCGGTTCGCACGGCCTCGACAGCAGAGGAGCTGGATGCCGCGCTGCGCGCCCTTTCGGAAAAACGCCTGGTACTCATCGATACCGCTGGCATGAGTCAGCAGGATATCCAGTTGAGCCAAAGACTTTCGATGATTACCTCAGGTAATCACCCTGTACGAACCCTGTTGACGTTGTCAGCCGCTACTCAGCGATCGGCACTCGCGCATGCGATTCGTGCCTTCAGCATTGCCCGTCCCGTAGGTTGCATTCTGACCAAGATGGATGAGGCGGCATCGTTGGGTGGCGTCTTCAGTACTTTGATCGACACAAGCCTGCCATTGGCTTTTGTCACCGATGGACAACGGGTGCCGGAGGACCTGCATGTTGCCAGAGCCCACAGTCTGGTGAGTCGGGCGATGGAGATGGCCCAGGAGGCGAATGCATCCCCGGATGAGGGATATATGGCGTTCGCGTTTGGAGGCACAGGTGAACATGCTCATGTCTGACATTATTGAAGATCAGGCTTCAGGATTAAGGCGCATGGTGAATCCGGATCCCGTGCGGGTGATCGCCGTTACTGGCGGCAAGGGCGGGGTTGGCAAGACCAATGTCGCGGTGAATCTCGGCGTGGCCATGGCGGGTATGGGACGGCGCGTGATGCTGCTGGATGCCGATCTTGGACTCGCCAACATCGACGTGGTGTTGGGTTTGCACGCCGAGTACAACCTTTCCCATGTCATCAATGGTGAACGCACACTGGAAGAGATTCTGGTGGAGGGGCCGAAGGGATTGAAGGTCGTTCCCGGCGCTTCCGGTATGCAGCAGATGGCGGAGCTCAGCCCGGCTGAACACGCGGGACTGATCCACGCCTTCAGTGAGCTTGCGAATGATGTTGACGTATTGCTGATCGACACCGCAGCAGGAATCTCCGATCTGGTGGTCAGTTTCAGCCGTGCCGCCCAGGAGGTGGTGGTGGTGGTTTGTGATGAGCCGGCATCGATAACCGATGCCTACGCCATCATCAAACTGCTGAATCGTGAACATGGTGTCAGCCGTTTCCGCATTCTCGCCAACATGGTTAAGAGTGTGCAGGAGGGGCGAGACCTCTATAACAAGATGTGCCGGGTAACAGACCGGTACCTGGACGTAATGCTCAGCTACATGGGCAGCGTCCCCTACGATGAGCAACTGCGCAAAGCGGTAAAAGGGCAGAAACCAGTGGTTGAAGCCTATCCCCGCTCTCGAGTTGCACAGGCATTCAAGAATTTAGCGAAGAAGGCCGATAACTGGCCTGTACCCGCCAATGCAAGCGGCGATTTGCAATTTTTCGTTGAACGCTTGATCCAGTTTTCAAGTCAATACGGGGAGATGGGACGGTGAACGGTTTGGCTACATATTGCGCCATAGAGGAAAGACAGGGGCATGATGACCTGGTGATCCGGCACGCCGGGCTGGTCAAGCGTATTGCCTATCACATGATGAATCGCCTGCCCCCCAATGTGCAGGCTGACGATCTGATTCAGGCGGGCATGCTGGGGTTGCTGGAAGCGAGTCGCAACTACGATCCTACCCAGGGCGCCAGCTTTGAAACCTACGCGGGAATTCGCATCCGCGGTTCCATGCTGGATGAGATCCGGCGTAGTGACTGGACGCCACGTTCAGTGCACCGCAAAGCCAGAATGGTGGCGGATGCGATGCGCATCATTGAGAACGAGGAGGGACGGGACGCCCGTGATTCAGAAGTGGCCGATGCACTGGATATGTCGGTACAGCAGTACCACCAGATCCTCAAGGATGCATCAGGCTGCCGAATCTTTAGTCTGGATGAGTTGAGTGCGGTGGGTGAAATTGCCCCTGAGAGGAGTCTGGACTCACTGCAGGGACCCTTCGAAGGTTATCAGAAGGACGCCTTCAAACAGGCGTTGGCGGATGCCATTGCAGGTCTTCCCGAGCGGGAGAGACTGGTAGTGGCGATGTACTACGACGATGAGTTGAATCTGCGTGAGATCGGGCTGGTACTGGGTGTCAGTGAATCACGGATCTGCCAGATCCACAGTCAGGCGACATTGAGGCTGCGTTCGCGGCTGACGGAATGGCTCAGCCTGGCAGATGAAGAGTAAGTATGGCGACAGATGGAATCGTCAATTTGATACGGCGGCACAGTGATTGGAGGTTGCCTTGGACAAAAATATGAAAATTCTCATTGTGGATGATTTTTCCACCATGAGGCGCATCATCAAAAATCTGCTTCGTGATCTGGGGTTTACCAATACTCAGGAGGCGGACGATGGAACCACTGCACTACCCATGTTGCAGACAGGAAATTTCGACTTTCTGGTCAGCGATTGGAATATGCCGGGTATGACGGGTATCGACCTGCTAAGGGCGGTGCGTGCCGATGCAAAACTGGCGGGATTACCGGTGCTGATGGTGACTGCTGAATCCAAACGCGAGCAGATTATTGAAGCGGCCCAGGCCGGCGTCAACGGCTACGTGGTCAAACCATTCACCGCAGGTACGCTCGAAGAGAAGATAAGCAAGATCTTTGAACGTGTCGAAGGCTGACAGGTTACAGGGACGGGAGACCCCGAATGCAGGAACAGACAGAGACTGACCAGACTCGCCTCGAAATGGCGCGTGCTCTCGTGGCACATTTGGAAGTCGGTGAAAATAAGGATGCCGACCGTGTCATCGGAGAACTGGCCGAGATAAAAGAGAACGAGCTTTTTACGGAGGTTGGCAGGCTGACCCGGGAGTTGCATGAAGCGATCAACGGTTTTCTGCTCGACTCACGGGTCTCCGAGATGACCCAGGTGGATATACCCGACGCAAAAGAGCGGCTGAACTATGTCATCACCATGACAGAACAGTCTGCGGATCGTACGTTGACGGCTGTAGAACAGAGCTTGCCCATGGTGAATGAACTGGAGAAACAGGCGGATGCGCTGTTGGCTGAGTGGGACAAATTCCGCTCCCGCCTGTTGACCAAGGATGATTTCCGGGGTCTCAGCGATGAATTGGCTGCATTTCTGCAGCAGACGCAACGCCACTCCAGCAGTCTGCACGAAAACCTCTCGACTGTATTGATGGCACAGGATTTTCAGGATCTGACCGGCCAGATTATCCGTAAAGTGATCGATCTGGTTCACGATGTTGAAGAAAAGCTGGTCAAGTTGGTTCGGATTACCGGCGGTAAGCTGGAGGTCAGCAATAAAATTAGCGACCCGGCGGTATTGGAAGGGCCGGTAGTGCCTGGGATAGAACAGGGCGATGTTGTGACCAATCAGGATGATGTGGACGACTTGCTATCGAGCTTGGGATTTTAGTTTTTACACTTTCTGCCGAAAACATGAAAGAAATGAATGAATCAAATCTATACCAAAGGATAGAGACAGGGGTAGAAAGATGAGCATAGATCTCAATGACGAGATACTGCAGGATTTTCTGGTGGAAGCGGGAGAGATTCTCGAACTGCTGGGAGAGCAACTCGTGGATCTCGAACAGCAGACCGATGATTACGATCTGCTGAATGCTGTCTTTCGTGGATTCCATACCATCAAGGGTGGTGCAGGGTTTCTTGCTATCGACTCATTGGTAGAGATTTGCCATAAGGCAGAAGACGTATTCAACATCCTGCGGCAGGGACAACGAAAGATTACACCGGATCTGATGGATGCAGTGTTACAGGTCGTGGATGTGGTTAATGAGATGTTTGATGAGATCAGGGGCGGAGAGATGCCGGAGCATGCCGATTCTGAACTGATCGGGCAGCTGAAATTCTTTACTGTTCCTGAGGGGGAAGAGAAAGAAGAGCCCGTGGCCGAGGCAACTCCTGCGCCACAATCGGAACCAACCCCTGAGTCTCCGTCGGATAAAGGTGACTTGAGCGACGATGAGTTTGAAGAGTTGCTCGATGCAATTCAGACCCCCGATACTGCTGAAGCAACGGCAGGCAGTGATGAAATTACAGAAGATGAGTTTGAATCTTTACTGGATGATCTGCACGGAAAGGGGAAATTTTCCAGCGAACCTGGAGAAGAGACGGAAAAAACATCCCCAGTCGGTTCTGATGAGATTTCCGAAGACGAATTTGAGTCGTTGCTGGATGATTTGCATGGAAAAGGTAAGTTTTCCAGTAAACCTGGCATAGAACCGGATCAGAAATCCGCTGGTGATGAAGCTGCCGCTGAGGCCAAACCCAAACCCAAACCCAAACCTAAACCTAAACCTAAACCCAAACTGGAAACTGCACCGGCACCACCAGCACCGCAAAAGGCAAAACCCAAGTTTCCTCCTGCACCAAAGGGAACGGCCAAGCCGCAATCGGCCGAGACGACAGTTCGTGTCGATACGCAGCGCCTCGACGACATCATGAACATGGTGGGTGAGTTGGTGTTGGTGAGGAATCGTCTGGCGACACTCAAGGCGACTCTGAATGATGAAGATGTCAGCAATGCGGTGGGCAACCTCGACGTGGTGACATCGGATCTGCAGTTGGCGGTGATGAAGACTCGTATGCAGCCGATCAAAAAGATCTTTGGCCGATTCCCCCGGGTAGTGCGTGATCTCGCCCGTACCATGAAGAAGGAGATCGACCTGGAGATGGAGGGTGAAGATACAGATTTGGACAAGAATCTGGTGGAGGCGCTTGCCGATCCGCTGGTACATCTGGTCAGAAACTCGGTTGACCATGGTATTGAAATGCCGGACGAGCGTGAAAAAGCCGGCAAGCCACGGCGCGGTACCGTGTTGCTCACCGCTGCCCAGGAAGGGGACCACATTCTGCTGTCAATCAGTGACGACGGCAAAGGTATGGATCCCAGTGTGCTGCGGCAGAAAGCTGTGGAGAAGGGCATGATGGATCAGGAGGCGGCCGCCCGTCTTGATGACAGAGAGTGTTTCAACCTGATATTTCAGCCCGGTTTTTCAACCAAGACCGAGATCTCCGATGTCTCTGGCCGCGGTGTCGGTATGGATGTTGTAAAAACACGCATCTCGCAGATGAACGGCTCGGTTGAGATCGATTCAGAAAAAGGGCGCGGCAGCACCATCACTATCAAATTACCGCTTACGTTGGCGATCCTGCCCACGCTGATGGTCGTGCTGGGTAAGCAGCCTTTTGCCCTGCCATTGGCCAGCGTGGTGGAGATCTTCAATCTGGATCTCAATCGTACCAATGTGGTGGATGGCCAACTGACGATCATGGTACGGGAACGCGCGCTGCCGCTTTTCTATCTCAGTCAATGGTTGGTGCAGAACAGCGCCATGGCGGGAGAGGAAAAGAGCAGTCGACATGTCGTTGTGGTCAATGTCGGCAACATCCAGGTGGGGCTGGTGGTGGATGAACTGATTGGCCAGGAAGAGGTGGTTATCAAACCCCTTGGCGCCATGTTGCAGGGATTGGAAGGCATGGCCGGTGCAACGATAACCGGCGATGGAAAAATTGCGCTGATCATGGATGTCCCAGGGCTGATGCGCAAGTACGCCAGAAAATATTGAGTGGGCCAGTGATCTGCAGAGGGTTTCGGAAACAACTGTCTCTCAGAAATGGATGGTGAGAAATGCAGGCCAGGCTGAAAGTCTTAGTCGTCGATGATTCAGCATTTTACCGGCACAGAATTGGTGAGATGCTGGAGGTTGCCCCGGATCTTGAGATAGCCGGTTACGCCATGAATGGCGAAGAGGCGGTCAAGCTGGCGCAACAACTACATCCTGATGTCATCACCATGGATGTGCAGATGCCTGTACTCGATGGCATTACCGCAGTTCGCCATATCATGGCGAGATCCCCGACCCGCATCCTGATGTTTTCGGCACTCACCAAGGCTGGTGCGCAGGAAACGCTTGATGCTTTGGAATCCGGGGCGGTGGATTTTCTTGCCAAAACGCCGGACGGTCTGAAATCGGGTGAATCCGCCGAGGTTTTCGCTGAGCAACTCCGGCAGCGTGTGAGAGCTGTAGGGCATGGGAGATTGCCGCCAAAATCAGCGAAAACCACAGGACTCGGGACAAGCAGGTTGCCGGTTGGGTACAGGCAGGAGACCGGGTCTGTTGACGTGATCGCTATCGGCGCATCAACCGGTGGTCCGGTGGCGCTGCAAAATATTTTGACCCGATTGCCACGGAATTTTCCAATTCCGTTGGTGGTTGCGGTACATATGCCTGCCGCATTCACTTCGGCTTATGCTGACCGTCTCAATACCGTTTGTGCTATTGAAGTGAAGGAGGCGAGGGATCGTGATCCGCTACGTCCTGGCAGGGTGCTGTTGGCGCCAGGCGGCAGGCAGATGGTAGTGGGTAAGGGACCCTCGGGTTCAGTGGTGAGGATCAAAGATGCGCGCGGGGGACAGATCTACCATCCCAGTGTGGACCAGTTGCTTGATTCGGTGGCCAGGGTTTTTGGTGCACAGGCACTGGGCGTGGTTCTGACGGGCATGGGTGCGGATGGTTTGGAGGGGGCACGCAAGTTGAAGTCGACAGGCGCCAAACTCTGGAGCCAGGATGAGGCGAGCTGTGTGGTTTACGGCATGCCCCGGGCGGTTGAAAAAGCGGGTCTTGTGGATCGTGTTGTCTCACTCGATGAGATCGGGACCATGCTTGAAAATCTGGGTAGAGAACAGTAGAGAATATGAGAGTCGACTTCCTCAGCTTTATCGGCATCATCATCGCCTTTATGGCGGTGTTGGGCGGTAATTGGCTTGAAGGCGGACACGTCGACTCGCTGGTCAACGGCCCAGCAATGATTATCGTGATTGGCGGTACCGTTGGTGCGATCCTTTTACAGACGCCTGTACCGGTTTTTTTACACGCGCTGAGACTGTCAGGGCGTGTGTTTCTGCCTGGCAGGATCAACATGTCCCCGACCATCAAGAAACTTGTCAGCTGGAGCAATATCGCACGCAAAGAGGGTCTGCTCGGACTGGAAACCATATCCGAGAAGGAATCGGATGACTTTCTGCGTAAAGGCATGCAATTGCTGGTGGACGGCAGCGAACCTGAAGTGATTCGGGATATCCTCGAGATGGAAGTGGATGCCACGGAACACTACGATCTGCAGGCGGCCAAGGTTTATGAAGGCATGGGTGGCTACTCGCCCACTATCGGTATCATCGGCGCGGTTATGGGTTTGATCCATGTGATGCAAAATCTGGCAGACCCCGCCAAGCTGGGCAGCGGTATTGCTACGGCTTTTGTCGCCACCATCTACGGGGTGGGACTGGCAAATCTGTTTCTACTGCCGATAGCGGCAAAATTGAAGACCCAGTCGTTGGGGATGACGAAATACCGAGAAATGGTGGTCGAAGGGGTTGTAGCGATAGCCGAGGGTGAAAATCCACGCAATATTGAGATGAAGCTGAAGGCTTTTCTTTTATAACGAGGGCAAAATGGCGCGCAGGCGTAAACGGCATGAAGAGCAGGAGAACCACGAAAGGTGGGTCGTCTCCTATGCGGATTTTATCACCCTGCTGTTTGCATTTTTTGTTGTGATGTACTCAATCTCTTCAGTCAATGAGGGCAAGTACCGGGTGTTGTCCCAAACCTTGACCAATGCGTTTCAGGAACCGGCCCGCAGCCAGGACCCTATCCAGATCGGCGAGATCAGCCGCTCCAGCGGAGATCCCACAGGCGCCGAAGGCAGCAGCGCGCTGATCCAGACGGAGACACGTTTCGGCCCTGGCACTTACGATGATGAAGGATCGCTGGACAGCGCAGTGGATGAGGCGCAGCGCCTGAGCTATCTTGCAGCCACCATTGGTGACATGCTCGAACCCTATATCGAAAAGGATCTGGTCGATGTATCCCACAGCGATACACGGGTGATAGTGGACATGAAGAACAAGATGCTCTTCCCCAGTGGCAGTGCCAAACTCTCCCGTGCCGCAGTAAAGGTTCTGCGGGATATCAGCAGCATTCTGCGACCATTGAAAAATCAGCTGCAGATTGAAGGTTATACTGACAACCAGCCGATCCATACGCCTGAATATCCGTCGAATTGGGAGCTTTCCGCAGCACGCGCTGCCAGTGTGGTGCATCTGATCGCCCGCATGGGTGTGGCCCCTGGCCGCCTGGCCGCCATCGGATATGGTGAACATCGCCCGATTGCCGACAATGGCAGTAAGGCCGGCCGGCAGAAGAACCGCCGGGTGAGCCTGGTTATCCTCGGCATGAACGGCGATCCGGACAGGACCATTATCTTGCCTGATGGTAGCCGATGAAGATCTGGACCATCGCCAACCAGAAAGGCGGAGTGGGCAAGACCACTACTACGGTCGGTCTCGGTGGCCTGCTGTCACAGTGGGGTCTCAGAACCCTGCTGATCGATATTGATCCCCATGGTTCATTGACCAGCTATTTTCGTTACGACCCTGACTCCATCGAAGAGAGCGTCTACTCGCTCTTCAAGGCGGTGGCGGACAAACAGGATGTTGATCCGGCGACACTGCTCTACAAGACCGGTACCGACGGATTGGAACTGATGCCCGCCGCCATGGCGCTGGCGACCCTCGATCGTCAGGCCGGCAGATTGGACGGCATGGGTCTGGTGATCAAAAACGCCCTTGCCCGGTTGGAAGATCGTTTCGACTATGTATTGATCGACTGTCCACCCGTCCTCGGTATTTTGATGATCAATGCGCTGGCGGCCTGCGAGCAGCTGATTATCCCCGTGCAGACAGAGTTCCTTGCCCTCAAGGGGTTGGAGCGGATGTTGCACACCCTGAAGATGGTACTCAAGGCGCGACAGAATTCGCTGCCCTATACCATCGTCCCCACCATGTATGATCAGCGTACCCGTGCTTCCGTCGACAGTCTTAAGGTGCTGCGTGAGACCTATCAGGAACATCTCTGGCGAGGCCTGATTCCGGTTGACACCCTTCTGCGCGAAGCGAGCAGGGCAGGTATTCCCCCCGCAATGTTCGATCCTGGTGGTCGCGGTGTGAGCGCCTATACTGATCTACTCGAAGACCTGCAACGGGAAGTGGGACAGCCGGTCAGTGCCGGAGTTGGACGTTGAATCGACAACAGGAAAAGCCCTCCACCCGTCTTGCGGAGCCGGATGCTGCCCTCAGCAGCTATCTGGATGTGCTGCTGCAGGAGATCAGTGAGATTCCTGTCGAGGCACCGGTCGCTGAAACTAAAGTTGCCAGCAAAATAGCCGATATTACGGAACAGTCGCTGGCGGAGTCTGTTTCCGCCACACAGGTGAGTGAGGTGGTGACCGCCGGGCCGGTGACCGAGGTCATCAGTCAGACCCTTGAGGTCACACAGACAGTCAATGAACCGATTATTCCGTCCTGGGCCGAAATGCCTTTTCAGGTGTTGGTGTTCAAGGTGGGGGGGCTGAATTTGGGAATACCTCTGACCGGATTGGTGAGTATTCTTGAGTGGCGGGATGAGGCCGCTGTTATGCCGGGCCAACCCGACTGGCATCTGGGTGTGTTGGTCAATCGCGGGCAGAAGATAGTGGTGGTCGACACCGCCCGTCTGGTGATGCCGGAGAGAGTCAGTGACAGGGTATCGGGTGAACGACAGAGCGGCGGCCATGTATTGGTCGTCGGTGACGGCGGATACGGCCTTGCTGTGGACGGTATTGCAGAGACGATCATGCTGAATGCTGGAGGTGTGCGCTGGCGCACCGCTCAGGGAAAACATCCCTGGCTGGCCGGAACGATGGTAGAGCAGTTGTCGGTGCTGCTGGATATTGACGGCATGTTGGGCATGATTAGTGCTTAATTAATTCAGAGAACATAATTCCCGTCCACTTTTTGACGTGATGGGGTGTATCAGGTGGGATGAGGTGCGTAAATGAACACAAATACTGCAGAAGTCGATGCGAATGATCCGGTGCTTCAGTTGGTCACCTTTCGGCTGAAGGATGAGTCATACGGCATCAATGTGATGAAGGTGCAGGAGGTTCTCAGGGTTACCGAGATCGCGCCGGTTCCTGGTGCGCCCCCCTTCGTACTGGGCATCATCAATCTGCGTGGCAACGTGGTGACCGTCATCGATACCCGCAGCCGTTTTGGTCTGCCTTCAGCCGAACTGGACGACTCAAGCCGTATCGTGATCATTGAATCCGAAAAGCAGGTGGTAGGCATCCTGGTGGATGCGGTGGCGGAAGTGGTGGAACTCAATGAGGACGAAGTCGACGCAGCCCCCAATGTCGGCAATGACGAGAGTTCACGCTATATCCAGGGCGTGGCAACCCGCGAGAACGGTCTGCTGATCCTGGTGGATCTGAATAAACTGCTGACAGACGAGGAGTGGGCTGAGATCAGCATGTTCTGATGCCGAATGGCAATCCCTGCTACACTCCTTTCAATCAGATCAGGAACTCCAGGGCTTGGAGTCAAACCTTACAACGAGGGATGGGTAATTAAACCTGGGTGGGCGGTTTGACTCCGTCCCCTAATCCAACGGAGCCGAAATGCCAGAAATCGGTGAGCAGAGCCCGATAAATCCACTCTACCCCGTGAATCCCAGTCGGCGGCCAGAGCGTCGTGAGCGTCCGAAGCCCCAGGAAGAGCGTAACAAACAAGGAAGGAAAAAAGAGCCCGCCCAGGAAAATGACAACGGCAAGCCGCACATCGATGAATACGCATGATGGATAGCACCATGCTCAACCTATGGATAACCCTTGCAGTACTGGTGATCGCTGTTTTGGTGTTTATCGTACTCTCGTATAAACAAACCCATCGCACTCAAGAACGTCTCGCTGAAGCCATGCGTGAAGTGGAGATTCTCAAGCAGACGGTCGGTGCGCTCTGCTCCAGCTCCGTCGGTGTGGATAAACGGGTCAATCGCATTGAACGCCATGGGCGGGATCTGGAAGAGCGGCAGGAGAGCATGGAGTACCAACGGACCGGTGAGCCTCCCTACGCTGAGGCGATTCGTCTGGTTCAGGAGGGCGCCAGGGCCGATCGGTTGATGGATGAGTTGAACATCAGTCGGGGTGAGGCGGATCTGATCGTTATGTTGCACGGCATGAAGCGAAGTAACTCCCCCATCGATTGAGACCCCCATCCCGGTATCCCCCAACTCCCACGCTGGTAGAAAGATGATTCAGGCAGCCGTTCCCGTACTGGGCTTTGCCGCATACAGCGGCACCGGAAAAACCACCCTGTTGACCCGATTGATTCCGCTGTTGAAGGCGGAGGGAATCCGCATCGGTGTGGTCAAGCATGCCCATCATAAAGTTGATGTCGACAAACCCGGCAAGGATAGTTATGAACTTCGCAAGGCCGGTGCCGGTCAAGTGTTGCTGGCGACCGCCCAGCGCTGGGCCTTGATGGTGGAGGAGGAGATCGAGGGCGATCCTGACCTGCAGACCATGCTCGATCGCCTGGACGCCTCCCGACTAGACTTGATTCTGGTGGAGGGTTTTCGTCATGTGCGTTTCCCCAAGATCGAACTGCACCGGCCTGTCATGGGGCGTCCTCTGCTCTGTCTGGAGGATTCCTCGATCGTCGCTGTGGCCAGTGATGAGTCGTTACCTGTGTCGTTGACTCTGCCTCAGTTCGACATCAACGATGTGCCGGCAATACGGGATTTCATCCTGTTCAAATACCTGCAGCCGATCAGTCGCGAGTAGGAACGGCGATTGGGCTTTGGGTCTCGCGGCGGGGGCGCCGCTCCGACGGATGTTCTGATCAGGTCACCTTTTATTCCTGTCTTGGCAAGCTATAGTTAGGTTCATTGCATCCCGTTTTCCGGAGCCAGGAGTGAAAAATGAGAAGATACGGACTTTGGAGTCTATTGCTTTTACTGTTGTTGCTATGGCCCCTGACGACCTTTGCCAGTCGCTTCAGCGACCTGTATGTTTTTGGTGACAGCCTGTCGGATCAGGGTAACGTCTCCACAATTACAGGCGGATTGATACCACCGCCGGAATATACTGACGGAATCAACAGTGGACGCTTCACCAACGGACTGAACTACGCCGACTATTTTTCTGACCGACTGGGTCTTCCCATTAGCAGCTCAGTGTTGGGCGGCAACAACTACGCCTATGGCGGTGCGCGCAGCTTCACCCATCCACTCGGCGTCTTCGGTGCACTGAGTCTCAATGAACAGAAAGATCTCTATCTGGGCGGACTGGGCATGACACCGGCGGATGCCGACGCTCTCTTTATCGTCTGGTCCGGCTCCAATGACATGAGCGACATCCTGGACCAGGCGTTGGTAAATCCCTTATACGATCCCACTGCCGATATAACCATTGCAGTTGGCGGAATCGCGCTGGTGGTGGGGGAACTCGCCGCCATCGGAGCAAAAGATTTCCTCATACCCAACGTCCCCGACTTGGGTTTGGTGCCACTTGTAACCGGTGGTGGAGCGCCGGTGGCCGGGGCGTCTTTTCTGACCAATCTCTTCAATAACGCCCTCGATGCCGCCCTGCTGGCGGCAATAGCCCCTTTTGCTGACGTTGAGCTGATGCGGCTGGATACCTTTGGGCTGCTCAACCAGGTTTATGCCGATCCTGCTTCGTTTGGTTTCACCAATGCCACAGATGCCTGTTACAGCGAGTTTGTATTAGCTGGTGGAACCACCTGTGCCAACCCGGATGAATATCTCTCGTGGGACGGTTTTCATCCCACGTCGGCCACTCACCAGATCATTGCTGCTCAAATGCACGAAGTGGTGCCTGAGCCGACGGCACTGGGGCTGATGCTTATTGGACTGCTGGGCGTGGCGTTGGGACGCTTCCGCATCGCCTGGGTCCATTCCTGACCCCAGAGCTGCTACCGGCTGTGGGGCCGGGGAAGGCGGGAAGTGGCACTATTTTTCGGCCGTAATGTAGGCGATCCACCCAGCGTCCGCTTCGCCCTCTTCAACAGGCTCGAAAATGCCATCCGCTTCACCCTCTTCATCGAAGCCCTGCCAATAGAAGGTCACTTTGCTGAAGCCCGCTTCATCGAGCAGTTCCCGGATCTCCGGCAGCGTCCAGAGACGCCAGTTGTAGCTGAAGGCTTTTTCCAGGCGCGAATCATCCGGAAAATCGAAATGGATGTGGCAGATCAGGGTGCCGCTGATGGGATCGTATTTTTCCTGCTCCCAGATATAGGTGAAGCTGCTGTCCCCGTCCTCGATCTCACGCTCTTCAACGATATCGCGGAAAGAGTCGTAACCTCCATAGGCGTCCATGAAGAGGATGCCACCCTCAGCCAGTTGCTTGTGTACCTGCTTAAAGTAACTCTGCAGTTGGTCGCGCTCCTTGAAAAGCCAATAGCTGAAGTTCATCGCCGAGATGATGTCCGGCGCTTCTGTTTGCACGGTTAATACATTATCCAGAATCAGCTCGATCCGTTTGGCTTTAGAGGCTTTGAGCTGGTCAATCTGGTGCGTTTTACCCCAGTTCAGCACCTCTTCATCCAGATCGACACCGATGGCGCGATTGGTTTTGCGGCGACGCACCCATTCACTACAGACGTTTGCGGTACCGCAGAAATCCTCGCGCAGCAGTTTTGCCCGCTGTCCACGGAGTCTCTTATATGCGTCATCGACAAAATCGATCTCTGACTCAGCACACTGCACAGAAAGCTCGTAGAGATGGTGGCGGTCGGCCAACTCGGCCATCGTCGACCTTTTTTTACTTTTTTTGTTCAGTTTTTTGGCCATACTGAGATCTACGCTTGATCAGAAGAAAAAACAGATAGCGAACTATACTTCAAAGTAAAGGTGATGTGTGAGAGGAGAAAGAGAGTGGGTATAGCGATTACATTGAGAGAGTTTCTGGAGAGCCACGACACCGATTACGAAGTCATTGATCACCGGCGGACTCACTCGACTTTGTGGACATCGGAAGCAGCACATATTCCGGGTGACAAGATGGCAAAGTCGATACTACTGGGTGACGATGAAAGTTATCTGATGGTGGTCATCCCTGCTTCCCACAGGTTGGAGCTTAGGGAATTGAGTGATATGACTGGCCGGGATCTGGAGCTTATCGACGAGCAGGAGTTAACTGAGGCCTTTGCCGACTGTGAGCCGGGGGCTGTACCACCCGTTGGCAAGCCCTATGGTATCGAGACTTTGGTGGAGACATGTCTGGTTGATCAGCCAGACGTCTTTTTTGAGACGGGTGACCATACAAAGGTTATCCATGTCAGCGGCGCCCAGTTCCGTTCCCTGATGGATGATGCGCAGCCTTCCAGGCTTAGCAATCACATGTAAGGGATCCAGGTTATTTCGATTTGCGTCTGATGCCGATCTGGTTTAACCTTGCGCCTCCCAAATCGGGAGAGGTGTCCGAGTGGCTGAAGGAGCACGCCTGGAAAGTGTGTGTACGTTAACCCGTACCGAGGGTTCGAATCCCTCCCTCTCCGCCAAATTAGTAATTAATACAATCAGTTATCAATTCTAAAGAACCCTCGGTACGGTCAGGGTGTACTGCAGTAAAACTTCAATAAAACAGCCGGTTAGTCATTCCTGCCTCGCTGAGCCTAGCGGTTTTTCGCAGCCAGTTAGACACGATTTCGGGCATCGTTTTTATGATCGGCTCCGACGATCACTCCTAAAAGCTCGGCCCAGCCATATTTCTCCCATCTGAGAACCTCTGCTTCTTTGGGCAAGCACTATTGATGCGCGAGTGCACGTCACTTCCCGAGAACTGCGCCGTATCACGACGGCAATTCGTCGCGTGTGTCGTTGGAGTCAGAGGGATAGATCAGCCGTAACAGAACGACCAGTGACGGCGGCTTCCGGCCAGTTTGACTCGATTAACGAAGGATAAATAACGAAATGCGACTGCCGTTAGCGTCGTCTCTACTGAGCGGCAGCTATGCCGTGTTATGCAAAGTTGTCGATTATGGAAAGCATAGAGGTCACGACCGAGTCTGACGCCCACTATACAGGCGTCGAAAGTGGTTGTGACCTTTACATAATTACATGGCCTTGGGGAACTGTATCAACATATCCGGGGCCTGCTACAGGCAAGTCTGGAAGGTGGGTGCCTGGAGTTTTCAAGGGCTTTCTCCTTCATTGCCAAAGCCACTTCGGCATACATGTGCGTGGCCGTCGGGCTCTTGTGCCCCAGCTACAATGTGATGGTGCTGATGTCGATACCGAACTCCATGTGAAGGTTCGAGTTCACGGCCGTCTCCGAAAGTGGGTTATCCACTCCAGAAGACCACAGAAATTATGCAAAGCTTTCCGCTTACATACCTGCGCTAACCTGTTGAAATCACTGTAACCGCGGATCTTTGAGCCGGAGGACTATACATAATCGACAACTTTCCATAAGCCGCGATAACGGACATTGAGACCGGTGGGGTTAAAATCCAGGCTTCGGCCAGAACACGACCTTCAGCGATCTGAATATCCAGTGAAAACGGACATTGGAACGTTGTGCATCAGGGGCACGGTGTAGTTTGCCACGTCCCTGCCCCGAAGGGGCATACTGGATGCATTGGTTAGATTTTATTTAACCCCACTGCTTTATTCAGCAACCAGCACTAAAACAGAAACTATGAAATTTACTGGTGATGCCGGAAAGTATCGGTGATTTTAGTTTTAACTGTATCTTCCTTAAGATCCGGAAAATGTAATACCAGCAAGCTCGGCCATTCGTTTATTCCAAGTGGTAATGTCGTCCTGGTTGAGTTGATTTAGATGGTCATGGCCACAGGCTCTTGCCAAGACTTTCATAAGCTCCACTGACGAAGTAAAAAATCGGTTAAGTCTGTTCGATGCTTCATCTACATCCAATTTCTGTCGTAACTCGGGCTTCTGTGTGGCAATCCCGGACGGGCAGTTGTTTGTGTTGCACATACGTGCCGCGACACAGCCGATCGCCTGCAGGGCACTATTGGACAAGGCTATACCATCGGCACCCAGTGCCATAGCTTTTATGAAATCCTCGGGAACCCGCAGGCCGCCGGTGATGATGAGTGTGATATCCCGACGACCCTGCTCATCTAGGTAACGCCGCGCCCGTGCCAGAGCCGGGACAGTGGGAACGGAGATATGGTCACGGAAGATCCGTGGGGCCGCCCCTGTTCCGCCACCGCGACCGTCCAGGATGATGTAATCCGCGCCGGCCTTCAAGGCAAAATCTATGTCCGCCTCGATGTGGTTGGCAGACATCTTATAGCCGATTGGAATCCCGCCGGTGATCTCCCGTACCCTGTCCGAGAATCGCAAGTAGTCGTCTGGTGTTACAAGATCGGCGAAGGTGGGTGGTGAGATGGCGTCTTGTCCCTTTTCGAGTCCCCGTACCTGGGCAATCTTTTCCGTCACCTTGGCTCCCGGCAGGTGTCCGCCCGTACCCGTCTTCGCGCCCTGACCGCCCTTGAAATGGAAAGCCTGAACCTTGGTGAGCTGATCCTCACTGTATCCGAACATGGCCGAGGCCAGTTCATAAAAATAGCTGCTGTTTTTCTGTTGCTCCTCTGGCAACATACCTCCCTCTCCAGAGCAGATGCCGGTGCCCGCCAACTCGGCACCCCGTGCCAGGGCGATCTTGGCCTCTTCGGACAGTGCTCCGAAGCTCATGTCGGAAACAAAGAGGGGGATATCCAGTACCAGTGGTTTCTTTGCATTGGGTCCGATCACCAGTTCCGTCCCCACCGGGACATCCTCCATCAACGGCTTGGTGGCGAACTGTGCAGTGAGGATCTGAATCTCATCCCATCGGGGCAATTCCGTGCGAGGTACACCCATGGCAGTCATCTCGCCATGATGGCCCGTGTGGTCCAGCCCATGTTGCGCCATGTCATGGATGCGCTTGAGCGTGGGCTCTTCAGGTGTTGGTTGCGTTCCGGCTTGCACTTCGGGGATAGAATTCTGGTCCGATAAAAGCTTGGCGTGGGTGCCGTCGCAGTGCGGAGGGTTGCCCGTATGTTTACACATGCACAGCCATGCTTCTCCGGTCTCTTCCGCCTTGAAACCCACCGGCGTGAAATCCGTGCCCCGATGCGATCCATCACAGAAGGGTTGGCTCTGTGAGCGACCACAGGCACACCAATGGTATTCGTTCCCTTTCTCCAGATTCACCGGCACCGGTTTGCTGTCTGCAACGATAGGTTTACTCATTATTTTTACACCTTATTGTTCAAATCAGTTCTGGATCAGCGATGATCTCGACCAACGCGGGACCTTCGTGCGCAATGGCTTTGCGCAATGCCACCTCCAGTTGCCCCGGCTCTTCAACCCGTATACCAAGACCACCGCAGTTATTGGCGAAATCGGCAAAGGAAGGATTGTGCAGCGATGTTTGCCACACCTTCCAGTTCCCCGCCCGCTGCTCCTTTGAGATCTTTCCCAGTTCACTGTTGTTCAGCAGGATGTGGGTAATGTCCATCTCATATTTGACGGCGGTGGTGAATTCAGCGAGGTACTGACCGAAGCCGCCATCACCGCTGATGGAGATCACAGGGCGCTTCTCGTGCTCTTCGAATGCCTGGATGGCAGCCCAGGCCCCCATAGCTGCGGGGAAGCCGAAACCGATGGAGCCTAGATAGCCGGACATCAGGATCGATTGATTGGCGCACTCGAAATAACGGCCGAACGAGTACGTATTGTTGCCGACGTCCACCGCGATCACGGCGTTTTCCGGACATTCCCGGCTGAGTACAGAGAATATCGTGGCGGAATTTATCCCGTCGCCTCCTTCATGCATGGTGCGGCGTTGTTTCTCTTCGTGCCACAGCTTCCAGCGTTGCTGCAGGTCAGGCCGTTGATTGACGAAGGACAGATCGGGTGGAATGTCACTCAGCAGCCTGCGGGCAGTGATACCCACCTCGCCCCAGATGGGTACATCGACTGCGTGGAATTTGCCCAACGCCATACGGTCGAAGTCCACCTGGATGATGGTCTTCTTCGGGGTGATGCCGGTGTGGTTGGAAAAAGACGCACCGAACACGATCAGCAGATCGGCCTCGTTCATACACCAGCTGGCGATGGGTGTACCACTGCGACCCAGTACGCCAGCGGCCAGAGGATGGCTGTCGGCGATCTGTCCCTTGGCTTTGAAGGTGGTGAGAACCGGGGCATTCAGTCGCTCGGCCACCCCCATGACTTCACTCATCGCATCCCGTGCACCGAAGCCCACAATGATGGCGGGGCGTCTCGAAACCAACATTTTTTCCATCGCATTTTGGATCGCGGATTCGGAAGGCGAGATGTCGGCGGCCGCCAAACGGCCGTCGGGTGATGAGGTCTGCGCATCCTCATCCGCCGGTATCACCTGAACTTCGTCAGGAAATATCAAATGTGCAACGTCCCGCTCGACGACGGCATGCTTGAGTGCCAGAGTCATGAGTTCCGCATGGCGGCTGCTCGGCAGGACGGTTTGACTGAAGCGGCTTACCGTCTGAAAAGCGGACGCCAGATCAATTTCCTGAAAAGCGCCGGGGCCGAAGACTTGTGTATTGACCTGACCGGTAAGCGCAAGCACCGGAGCGCGGTCCACCTTGGCATCCCACAAACCGGTGAGCAGATTGGTCGCTCCTGGTCCCGCAATGGTGAGGCAGGCGGCGGGCTTCCCCGACAGTTTCGCGAAGCCGGAACAGGCAAATGCAGCAGCACCTTCATGCCTAATGCCGATATAGGTAATGCGCCCCGCCTCCTCCTGTTCACGCATGGCATCCGCCAGGCCGAGATTGGAATGACCCACCATGCCGAAGACGTGGGTCACGCCCCAGTTCACCATGGTCTCCACCATCAGGTCGGAAACTGTACGGGTCCGCTCGCGAAGCTCCTTGACCTGCACATAGACCCCATCATCGCGTACTTCTACCGGGTAGGTGTCAACCCCATCATCAAACCCACCGGGTGATTTTCCGCTCAACGGATGAAAATCCCAGCCATGCCAGGGACAGCGTAACCAGCACTCATCACCCTCACATTCGATGGAGCCTTCGCTCAACGGACCGCCCTGGTGGGGACAGGCGTTGTCCAGCGCCCCGTACTCACCATTAAAGTAAGTAAGTGCGACCGTTTTCGATCCGGCCTGTACCGAACGGACCTCCCCGGCCTGCAATACACCCGGTTCCGCCACCTTGTACCAGACAACCTCCAGGTCCTGGTCAACATCCAGCTCCTCCTGGATGATGGCCTTGTGGCTACCATCACAGAACGGCGGATTTGACGAGCGTTTGCATTGGCAAAGGAAAACCTTACCATCCCCCTCGGCGGTGAACGCCAGGGGTTGGAATTCGGTGCCCTTATGAGAACCATCGCAAAAGGGTTGATTCTGCGAGCGGCCGCAGGAGCACCAGTAGTACTCTTTACTCCTCTCCAGGGTTACGGCAATCGGCTTGTTGTCCGCGATGATCGGCTTGGGCATCTAATCTTCTCCCGTGATTGGTAATTGATATCTATACGCTTTTTAAGCGGAGTAATTATGGTTTCTTGGCCAGTGCCTGCACCACCGCCCCCGGTCCATTGTGAAACTCGCCTTCGTGCACATCTCGCACGCACTCTTGCAGATGCAGAAATTCAAGACCGGTAAGTTCGGCGCAGAGGGATTGCATGTCCATCATCATATCGGCCGTTGGGGGGCCTCCGGTTTTGTACTTCAGTTGCTGTGGTGTGTAGGCTTCGAGCAGCATCACGCCGCTTGAGCGCAGGCCCTCCACACCGCGTCGGTGCACGTCACGTCGCAGTTCGGGCGGTAGATGACAGAAGATTGAAACGATGACATCCCAGTGCCGTGGTTCGATATCGAAATCCACAAGATCCGCATGCACGGTAGTGATTTTGGCACCGCGTGCTTCAGCGAGCCGTCGGGCCTTTGCCAGTCCGACTTTGGATGAATCCACGGCCGTTACCTCGTGGCCCTGCTGAGCCAGCCAGACTGCATTTCGCCCTTCACCTTCCCCCAGGCACAGCACCCTGCCATCGGGCAGATTTTCGAACATGGTCGCGAGAAACTCGTTGGGCTCGGTGCCGTAGGCATAGGTTTCGCTGCTGTATCGCTGGTCCCACATTGGATGCCCCTCAAATCTTTAAAACAGGAGACACTGAGGTTTTCAGCGTCTCCCCCGGATTGCGTCGGACTCACCAACCCATATGGTAGTAAGCCCATATGCGCTCCACGTTCATGGGTAGCCATTCGTCGTAGTAACGCCAGTCTTTGTACTTGGGAAGTTTGACGGTTTTTCTCAGGGCATCAGGACTATGGGTACCAGAGACCATGGCCTCTTTCACAGCCGCCATCAAGTCTTCCAAGTAGATGCGTTGTTCTGCAACGACCGAGGCCGGATCGATTGCCGGTTGGGTTTCAGGACCATGGCCGGAGATGACATAGTCGAAATCCATTTTCTCTATCTCCTTCAGCGAGCGAATCCATTCATCGGGCCAGAAGTCTGGCATGATTCGAAAGGCCACCCTGCGGGGCGTGACGATATCCACGATGAACAAGATCTTCTCTTTGGGAAGCCGCATGACTGCCAGGCTGTCGCCGTGGTTCGGGCCGAAGTAGGTCAACTCCAGTGTTCTTCCCCCCAGCTCCAGTTTGTACGATGCGTCAAAGGTAATATCCGGCAATGGTGTTACAGGACTCGGATGGTCTCCCAGTTCTTTCACGATGTTCTTATGGCCAACGAATTTCGCGCCTTCTTCCTTGAAGATGATTCCACCCGAAATATGGTCATGGTGATTGTGGCTGTAGACGACATACTTGACCGGTTTGTCCGTGATCTTGCGGATTTCGCTTTGTAAAATCTTGGCCGCCTTGGGATTCATCGGGTCGGTCACGATAACGCCCTCATCGGTGACCAGAAAGATATTGCGGTAGACCCACCAGCGAAATACGTACAGCCCATCGCCGAGATTTTTTACGCTGTGGCCGAAAGGTTTCCCTCCCATGGGTTCTTGAGTCGGGAACGTTGGTGCGGCGATTGAGATGGCTGAAAACAACAAGCTGGCTATTACCATTGATTGTAAGAAGATGCGTTTCATTCTTGAGTTCTCCATATTGATGAATCGGTGTGATCGGGGAGCTGCAATCGCTTCGCTATGCGTTGTTCCTCCTCCTAACATCTGCACGATGCTCATGGCGGTTTATGCCTTCGCCCAGAGGCTCATTTGCTTCAGGACGTCATCCTTCCTGATGAAGTGGTGATGTAAGGCCGCTCCGGCGTGGCCGATCACCGCCACCAGCAACAGGATCCACACCGTACCGTGGGCACCACGGAAGAACTGGGCCAGGGGCGGATCTTTGTCGATCAGAACAGGCAGCTCGAAAAGGCCGAAGAAGCTCACCGGGTAACCGGCCGCCTGGGACATAAGGATGCCGGCCAGGGGTTGGGCGAACATCAGCACATAGAGCACCCAGTGCATGGTATGGGCCATGAGGTTTTGTACCGCTGGCGTCCCCTCCGGGTCCTTCGGCGTCCCATTGATCAGCCGCCATACCAGGCGCAACAGAATCAACGCCAGCACGACGAGCCCGAATGACTTGTGCATTCCCGCGGCCTGGAGTTTCTCCGGCCCCTTGGGCATGGAGGCAAGAAAGTTGCCGGCTACGATCATGAAGGTCAGCATCAGGAAAAGCAGCCAGTGAAAGCCCTTGGCGACGATTCCATAGCTCGATTCGGTGTTCTTAAACATGAGGTTTCTCCATTCATTTGGTTAAGGTTTCAGGCACAGAATCTGTTTTCGAACTGGTCCCTGCAATGGGGACTGTCGAAGTAGAGGACAGGTCCTTTGGGCACAATGCCGGAAGGATTAAGGGATTTGTGGCTCCCGAAGTAGTGACGTTTGATATGGTCCATATTCACAGTACGTGCCACGCCGGGAAGCTGGTAAAGATCGCGGGTGTAGTCCCACAGGCTGGGGTAATCCGACAAACGTTGCCGGTTACATTTGAAATGGGTGTAGTAAACCGCGTCGAAACGAACCAAGGTGGAGAATAGCCGCCAGTCTGCCTCTGTCAATTGCTTACCCACCAGGTAACGTTGTCGAGACAGACGCGCTTCTAACTCGTCCAAGGTTGCAAACAATCGGTTATAGGCGTCTTCATAGGCCACCTGAGTGGTAGCAAACCCGGCACGATAGACACCGTTGTTCACGTTCTCGTAAACGAGAGCATTGACGGTATCGATCTCGGCGCGCAACGGTTTGGGATAGAAGTCCAGGTCTGACCGCCCCCAAGCGTCAAAGGTGCTGTTGAGCATACGGATGATCTCGGAGGACTCGTTGTTGACGATGGTGGAGCGATGCTTGTCGTACAAGACAGGTACGCTAACGAGACCGTCATAATCGGGCACTGCCAACTCATAGAGCTGACTGAGCTTGTCTAGTCCATGAACGTGATCAGGGGTTGCACCGGGGTATTCGCCAAACACCCAGCTCTCTCGTGGTATCAAGGGGTGTACGACCGACACTGAAATCACATCTTCCAGCCCCTTCAGCATCCGGTAAATGAGCGTGCGGTGGGCCCAGGGACAGGCATAGGAGACGTAGAGGTGATAACGCCCCGGCTCCGCCGGAAAGCTGCCCTGATCGCTTCGCTCAGAATCCTCTCCTATAGTGATCCAGTTCCTGAATCGGGACTCATTTCGGATGAATTCACCTTTCATATCAGTCGCCTTCTGATCTTGGTTGCCGGCTTCGGCTCACCACCGGTCCGAGGTTTGATTACATGTTGGAAACAAGCTTATAACCTTTTCTTTTCGAGATAATTAGCCTATAAAGAAACTTATTGTTTCTATATATTAACTAATATGAGCGTACTTCCCTATCTCGAAACATTTTCCGCCGTAGTGGAAAAAGGTAGTTTCACGGCCGCCGCAGAAGCTCTGGATATTTCCAGGCCAGTAGTCAGTAAGCAGGTTTCACAATTGGAGCGGTATCTGGGAGTGCAACTTCTACACCGCACTACTCGATGCTTGCACCTCACGGAAGCGGGTGAAGTGTTTGCCAGCTACTCCCAACGGATCGTCGCTGACGCAAGGGAGGCGGTGCAGTCCGTCTTGCCTTTGCAAAGTGAACCCGAGGGAACGTTACGTATCACAGCACCCGAGAGTCTGGCCATGTCCATGCTACCGGAGGTGCTGCTTGGTTTTCAGCAACGTTTTCCGAAAGTAGATCTGGATGTCCATATCTCCGGGCGTTTTGTCGATTTGGTGGAAGTAGGTATTGATTTGGCGCTACGAGTTGGGGAGTTGGAAGATTCCAGCATGATCGCCCGCCGCCTCATGACCTGCCGTTTCTATGTATGTGCATCGCCGGACTATTGGAAGAAACATTATGTGCCTAATCACCCAAATGACCTTAAGAACCACAACTGTCTGGTTTATTCCCAAAGCCCGCGGCCAGATACGTGGACTTTCAAAGACAAGAACGGAAAGGACATTAGCGTCAAAGTCAAAGGGAATCTCCGCTCGGATGCCGCAAACTTACTACTCGATTCAGTCATCGATGGACAGGGCATAATGATAGGACCCTCCTACATGATCGACGAAGCTATGAATGGGGGACAGGTGAAAACGGTATTGGAGGACTACTCCTGCTCCCCTGTGGGTCTCTATGCGATTTATCCGTACAGCAAGCTCGTTTCCACGAAGGTCCGCACATTCGTTGACTATCTTGTCGAAACATGGAGCGATAGAAACCAAGCGTAGATAAAGTTCATAGAACCTGATTATTACAAAATTAACCGCCACTATAATGGTCGTTTACGCGGCGTTTAGTTTGCCATGGAAAGTTGTTGGCGAAGCATCAAGATTTCTAGGTGCAGGAGGGTGCGGCTTTGGAGCGGGCCGAGCAGTGTGGACAGGACGGGGAGGGCGATAGTTCTCATGCCGAGACCGTACGATAACTTTGGCAAAAAAGTTAACGAAGTCAGTACGTAGGATGGTTTTGGTAGGCACAGTCTGTCTTCAAGCGAGAATTAGGAATTTGATAGGTACACCATACGGGGCTTTTGATTTCTCCTTTTGACATGCTTCTGCTCATGGCATATGCTTAGGCATATGCCTGAAGTGAAGGGGTAAACACTATGCAATCCGAACGACATGTTCGTCTGTTTCGTAATGGCCGCAACCAGGCGATACGTATTCCCCGCGAGTTTGAGCTGGAGGGTGATGAAGCAATTATTCATAAAGAAGGTGACAGACTTATAGTGGAACCCGTCAGGAAAGGTCGGCTGCTTGCCTTGCTTGCCACCCTGGAACCACTTGATGAGACCTTTCCCGATATGGATGAAGCGTTACTGCCATTAGATGACGTGGAGCTTTGATCTTGATGCCCCGTTTTCTATTGGATACCAACATCCTCTCTGATTTAGTGCGCCACCCTCAAGGGCTGGTAGCAAAGAGAATTGAAGCAGAGGGAGAGGAAAGTATTTGCACCAGTATCGTTGTGGCTGGAGAGTTGCATTTCGGTTCTAAAAAGCGTGGCTCCAAGCGAGTGACAACACAACTGGAAGACATTCTTTCAGCCTTAGAAATACTGCCCTTGGAGGAACCGGCTGATCGTCGCTATGGCGAATTGCGGACCTATCTGGAAAAGCGGGGAGAAACAATAGGGCCAAATGATATGCTCATTGCGGCCCATGCGCTCGCGGTGGAATGTATATTGATAACTGCTAATGTGCGTGAATTCTCCCGTGTCCCTGGATTACAAGTGGAGAACTGGTTATGAAATTGAGCGACAGGAATAACTGTGATATGTGTCCAATAAACGAAGGTGAATAAGCTCAATTCAAAGGGTCAAAGGCCGTTTAAGCAAAAACTATTGGACAAATAGAAATCTAAAATCTCTGTAAATACAATGGTTAACATAGGTTAATCTGTAATACTACGAACCAGATGGCCGATGGCATGGGGTTATTTCAAGTGCATTACTGGAGTGATAACTGGTTCAATCGGGGGGTACACTGGTCGATGCTCGGGTTTCATAAGTACAGTTAGACACGATATGGACACGATGCCTTTATAACCAATTGAAAAATAAGGAAAGGCCGAGGGTTCGAATCCCTCCCTCATCCGCCAAATAGTCTGGTCTCTCTGTAAAGTCTCCTGAGACGATCCAAGAATGCTAAATTAATCAACAGGATGTGCTTGACGAGTCGGCGCATTTTGCCCCTTACAGCGAACCAATACCCAAATCGCGATCGGTGCAGCTACCTGCTTTTGGAAAGGTAGTGCAATTTCCAGAAGTCGATGGTCTACATCATCATTACGAAAGGTTGGAAGGTGTGCGTCCAGATCCTACATCACTTCGACAAGATAAGAGCCCAACTTCATATCGGCAACGAGGATATGCTCGGTTAACCAAATCTCCAGAAACTCAATATCTTCATTCGAGAGCAGCTTGCCCTCATTCAGGAATTTCTGCTGCAGCGCCTTGGCGCTATCGATTAATTCCTGATGCTCCGTCTTGTGTTCCACAAAACCTTCATAATCATACTTCAGCATCAACCGCTCCTCGTGTTTGAAGTGCCAGACAGTACAACTTATCAGCTCTTCCAACACCGCCTCGATATAGTCTGCCGCATCCCCTTCCACTATAGAATGGGTGAGAATATTAAAAAGCTCTACAAGTTTGCGGTGATCTTCATCTATTTCCTCGACATCAACACTTAGCGCTTTGTCCCAAATTATATCCTTCACAAGCTCTTCTCCTGATGAAGCTGCCTTATTACGGCTCTCTTAACATATAGTTTTAATAGATATTTGACGCTCCTTGTCTCGATATCAGAATAAGCAAATCAGGGCTCCTAATTTGCCGTTTACCAGTATAGATCAGTTCATTCAGTAGTAGAAGCCGGTGTCGGCAACTCATTACCATGATGTTGCTTTGCCATGAACGGCCATCTGTTTGGAGATGCTTTTTCAACCCTGACTGGATATCACATCAGCTGAAACGCGCCAGAAGGCCTGAGCGTGGAAGC
Source organism: Sedimenticolaceae bacterium (assembly GCA_963691905.1). Classification (GTDB taxonomy): domain Bacteria; phylum Pseudomonadota; class Gammaproteobacteria; order Chromatiales; family Chromatiaceae; genus QGON01. Next base: position 1,458,576 of record OY829894.1, on the reverse strand, counting down.
TGGCTACGTCCTTTCTCCCCAGCAGTTTCTCATCTTTCCAATTCAGTCAATCCAGTTTGTTTGCATCCCGATCCAATGTCTTGAGATGATGGTAATTGAAAGCGCCTATTACGGCGGTGAGGAAAAAGTAGAGCAGGATGAGAGAAAACAGCAAAAACATGGTGGAGGGAATATCCCCCTGTACTGCACGTAATACCAGAGGCAACAAGAAGAGCAGGAAAAGCGATATGGACGCCAAACGGGATTTATAAAACAGTCCCGCTATGCAGGCGATAACGATGATCGCTCCGGCAGCCATTTCCGGCCGGGAGAAGAGAAAGGAAAGCGTTTGTTCCCCGTGTACCTGGAGCAGAAGCCCAAAATCGAGAATCAGCCAAGCTACCGCGGCATAGATGCCGTTGACAATCGCCTGTTCAGCTTTCGCTAGATTCATGGCATCCAGTCATAATCGAATCAGTTGCATTTCGGGTTGTCCCTACCAATAACCCAATCCTATGACAGTGTTGAGAAACTGATCCGTGCATAAATTGAGGTCTTCGGACATATTATGCCCTATCGGAGACTGAGTAATGCGAAAAAGAGGCACTGTCGATGAGTATCCACATACTGTTAACGGCCCCCAGGTGCCCTCAAACTAAACCTTTCTGCTCTGTAGAAACCGAGACCAGCGGGATCTAATCCCAAAAGAGTCAGGGTGGAGGGTTCTACGAGCGACAGAATAAGCTCTCGCATTCCTACAGGCTCCGCCAAGTGCGGATAGAAGAAGGGATTGGAATTTGTTTTCGCCAAGCGAAGCAGATTTAATCGCGCCGTTCATGGTTGACTCCTGATTCCATGCTCAAACAGCCTGGATTCCTATTAACCTACGCAATATTCGCGCCACCACTATAAATCAACGACTTAGGTAATGGATGATTAGCCAAGTGTAAATAAATCCGACGGCCATGGGTTGATGAAATAGCATGATCAAAGGTAACTATCTGATTTTTTTTTAGAAAAGCCATGAAAACAGTGTAAGGCCAGCCGACAGTCAGGATAAGCCGAATTACTTTCTCTAATCGTGAGTACGATATGTGTCTATTCTGGTGAAAACGCTCGCCATCCGCATAGTGTTGACAGACCCTAACTCAATGTAATCTTTTCCCATCTATACTTAAAAATAGCCCCGGCGTATGCCTGCCGGGTTTCCACCTGTCGATTCCACAGGAGACGGAACCATGGCGTGGACGAAGGCCAAATTTCAGCAGATCCTTGATGATGCCGGGATAAACGGGGAGGTGGTCATGGCCTACCAACAGGGCCAGGATCCCTTGGTGAAAGGGTTTGCTCAAGGGGAGGGGATCTGTGCCGGTATCTGTTATGCGTTTCTGCGGCACGATCTGGTACAGCCCAACGGTATGCAGCGCTCCAAAGGAATCCAGGGTGGGCGTTCCACTGCCTCTGCCCGTTTTGTGCAGGCGTTGCTGGAGGCGAAGATCCGCGAAGGTTCAGGGGGCAAGAGCTTTGGCGAGGCGATCGCACCGGTGATGAAACGGGATGGACTCAGTTCACGCGTCGTGGCCAAGGGAAGTGCCGATCTGTTTGGGCTGGGGGCTGGGGTAGCGACGGCGATCGATGATCTGCTGACCACCTCGGCGCCACTTCACGGCACCGCTACCCTGACGGTAATGAGCCGCATCCGCAAATCCACCGGGGGGCAGCATGCAACCGCGTTCACGGCGGTGGTGCCGGACGGCCCGGTACTCTTTCTTGATCCCAATCTCGGTAAGGTTCGTTTCACCGACGCTTTGGATTTCGGCACCTTCTGGGAGGAGAAGATGGAAGCCATCTACGCCAACCGGGGTTACGATCAGTACTTTTTGGAGGTGTTCAGTTGATTGTCGGGCGGTGTTAACGTTAGTGCATTCACAATAACCGATGATAAATCTGATATGGCTAGACTATCCTGGCCCCGCAAGAAAAGTAAGGCCGGGATGTCTCAAGGGGAAGAGCTAATTGTCAGTAATCCGAAGTGGGCAAACTGTTAGACTCCAGTGCGGTTGGCAAGGAGCCATGCGCTATATTATCCTCGAAAAAAACTGAATCAGTGTCATAAGAATGAACCTGAAATCACATTCTTGCCAACTGCCGGTGCAGTCTATTGATGCCGAGATCATACCAACTTGCGGAACCAAGGCGCTGAGAGAGAAGGCATGTCAAAAAATATCCGTGCTTTAAGCAGTCGCCAGGGCCTTGAACACAATCTATTCGATTTGGTCAGCGCAACGATTCAGCCAGACACAGAGAAGACCGATGCGGCAATGACCTTGCTGGCGGAGGAGGCTCGTCTGTCGGCTTCGGTTATCAAGGGAACCGCCAGTTTCTATGACTTTCTGAACGAACAGACGAAGAACAGCGAAGTGTTTGTGTGTCACGGCACAGCTTGTCTGGTAAACGGTTCTGCCGCAGAAACCACAACGTGCCATCCACATGCTGGCAAAGTCATGTGCTGCGGATATTGCTATCGTGGAGCGGGTTTGCTGAAACGCGAAGCTGACGACCGACTGGATGGATACCATCAGGGGGATGACGATTTAAGCCAGCCGGAAATACCGGTCTATTGCCTCTCCCGGTCAGCCATACTTACCGGCCCGGTCGATTCGTTGGACGAACTCTATCGGATCGCATTAGACAAGCGCGATGAGATACTTCCTCAACTGGAGCGCTCAAAACTCCGCGGCCGAGGTGGTGCGGGATTTGGCTTTGCCTTTAAATGCCGCGCTACAGCCGATGCTCTAAGCAGCGAAAAATATGTCGTCTGCAATGCGGACGAGGGCGATCCCGGCGCCTTCTCGGACCGTTATCTATTGGAACAGCAACCACATAAGGTGATGGCGGGCATGTATGCCGCCGGAGTCGCAGTAGGCGCTAACATCGGAGTGCTCTATATCCGTCGCGAATACCCTACGGCGATTCGCAGGGTGGAAGCGGCCATTGCCGAGTTTGATGCCTTGCCGGATCAGATCAGTCGTAATTTCTCTTTTCAAATCATCGAAGGCGCAGGTTCTTACGTTTGCGGTGAGGAGACAGCACTGCTCAGCTCGATTGAGGGGCAGCGTCCTGAAGTTCGTGTACGTCCCCCGTTTCCTGCTACCCATGGTCTTTGGGGCAAGCCGACGCTAATTTCCAATGTGGAAACTTTTGCCAATGTTCCCTGGATACTGCAGCAGGGTGGCGAAGCCTATGCCGCTATCGGCACCGGGGAGAGCAAGGGGACCAAGCTGATATCCCTCGATAGTCAGTTTGCGAAACCGGGACTATACGAAGTGGATTTCGGCTATCGGTTCAGCGATCTGGTCCTCCTCAATGCTGGGGGTTTCAAGGCTGAGGTGAAAGCGTTACAGGTGGGCGGACCGCTTGGATCCATTGTCCCGCTCGCCGCGCTCGACTCGCTGACAGTGGACTTCGAGAGTTTCCAGCGAGCCGGTTTCGCCTTGGGGCATGCTGGAATCATCGCCATCCCGAAGCGCTATCCCATGATCGATTTCATGCGTCATATCTTCAAATACATGGCCGACGAGTCCTGTGGGAAATGTACTCCCTGCAGGCTTGGGACAGCGAAGGGCAGTCACCTGCTGGCAAACTCATCAGCGGACAACCCGTTGGACAGCGAATTGTTTGATGAGCTGCTGGAACTGTTGGAGGCCGGTTCATTGTGCGCCTTGGGAGGCGGTGTTCCACTACCGATGCGCAATGCCTTGGCGCATTTTCATGATGAACTTTCCCCCTATTTCACAGCATGAGTCAGCTCACTATCAACGGCACTGCCTATTCATTCGAACCGGGAGAAACCCTCTATGAATGTGTCAGCCGGCACCTTGGGGGCAACGAGATTCCCGTGCTCTGCCATGACCCGGCATTGGAACCGTTTGGCGCCTGCCGCATATGTCTGGTTGAAGTGGCGCGCGACCAGGGAGAAGCTGGTCGCTTATTGGCCTCGTGCCATACCCCCGCATTAGATGGTTTGCATATCTCGACCTGCGGAGACCGTTTGCGCCGGGTACGCAAAGGCATACTCGAACTGCTGTTGAGTAACTATCCGCAGGATAAACTTGAACCTGCGGCAGACGAGAATCCATCGCTGTTTCAAAAACTGCTGCGCGAGTACGCTGTCACCGACAGCCGATATCCACTGGGGCAGGAACCCGGCAAGACGGCGCAACCTCATCCCTATCTGCGATTCGATCCGGCCGAGTGTATTCACTGCTATCGTTGTATCCGCGCCTGCGATGAGGTGCAGGGTCAGTTCGTATTATCCATGGCCAATCGTGGCATAAAGAGCCATATCATCCAGGGTCTGGTGGGCGACTTTGGCGAGGCCGGTTGTGTCTCCTGTGGTCGATGTGTGCAGACGTGTCCGACCAACGCCCTCAGTGACCGCTACCGCGCCAAGACTCTGCAAGCAGATAACTCAGTCCAGACCGTCTGCACCTATTGCGGCGTTGGCTGTAATCTGGAGGTAATGGTCAAGCAGGGTCAGGTGTCCGCCATCAGTGCCATTGAAGACGCAGAGGTCAATCGGGGACACACCTGCCTTAAAGGGCGTTACGCCTTTGAATATGTGCACCATCCGGACCGTCTGACGAGCCCAATGATTCGCCGCAATGGCGAGCTGATCGAGGTCAGTTGGGATGAGGCGCTCGATTATATCGCTCAACGGCTTGATGCTATCAAGCATGAACATGGTCCGGATGCCATCGCAGCCATTTCGTCGGCCCGTTGTACCAATGAAGAGAACTATCTGATGCAGAAGTTCATGCGTGCGGTGATCGGCAATAATAATATTGACGGTTGTGCACGGGTCTGTCATTCACCAACTGCTTTTGGTATGCAGCAGGTCTACGGTACGGGTGCCGCGACCAATTCAATCGATGAGATTCCGCTGGCCGACTGCCTGCTCATCTTTGGCGCTAACCCCACTGAGGCTCATCCGGTCACCGGGGCCAGGTTGAAACAAGCGGCAATCCAGGGTGCGGATCTGATCATCGTTGATCCACGCCGCTCTGAACTGTCAAAGTATGCCGCATGTCATTTGCAACCGCGCCCGGGCAGCAACGTAGCCCTGCTTAATATGCTTATCTGTTACCTGATCGAGCTGGGTTATGTCGATCAGGCTTTCGTTGCCAGCCGGACCGAGGGTTTCGAGGAATTCAGTGCGAAGGTAATGGCGCAGAATCTTGATCAACTGGAAAAGACAACCGGCGTCTCGCGCGAAGATGCCCGACACGCCGCTGAAATCTATGGCCGTTCCCAGCGGGCCATGGCCTTTCATGGCCTTGGGATTACCGAACATTACCAGGGTAGCCGGGCAATCATGATGCTCGCTTCGCTGATTATGATGACTGGAAACATCGGCCGCCCGGGTACCGGCATGAATCCACTGCGAGGGCAGAATAATGTCCAGGGAGCCGTCGACATGGGGGTTCAACCGGATTTGGGCGCAGGCTATCTGGACTACAAGCAGCCGGAGATCCGGGCCCAATTCGAGAAGATCTACGGCACCGAAATCCCAACCCAGGCAGGCCTGAAGATTCCGCAGATGTTCAACGCGGCGAGGGATGGCAATCTCAAGGCGTTATGGATCATGGGCGAGGATGTACTGCAGACCGACCCTAATTCCTGCGAAGTGAAACATTCTCTCGGTCTGCTTGATCTTCTGATCGTACAGGAACTCTTCATGACCGAGACATGCAGTATGGCCAACGTCATTCTGCCGGCCTCATCGTTTCTTGAAAAGAGCGGAACCTTCACCAACGGTGAACGGAGAATTCAGAAAGTCAACGCAGCTATCGAGCCTTTACGAGGCACCCGGCCGGACGGTGAGATCGTCTGCAACGTGATGGAACGCATGGGTTATCCCCAAGGAGACTATGATCCTGCCGAACTGCTGAAGGAGATCTCCCAGGTAGTGCCGTTCTTTGCCGGTGTTACTTGGGAAAATCTCGATGGTAACGGCAAGCAATGGCCAGTAGCGGCAGATGGAACTGACACTAAAATTCTCCATCAGCAGCAGTTCGCATTGCCCAAGGGCAGGTTCCGTTTCTTCGAGTTTCAGGAGACCCCGGAGCTTCTCGATCACTCCGCAGAGTTTCCCTATATTCTAACCACCAGCCGACGGCTGGAGCATTACAATTGCGGTAGCATGACTCGGCGAACACCCAACCTGGAACTGGTCGATCATGATGTGTTGCTGGTCAATCCGGCCGATGCGGCAAGAGAGGGGATTACGGGCGGTTCACGGGTGGAAATTCAGTCATCCAACGGCGTGACCCATCTTAATGTGCAGGTCAGTGATGAGGTGAGACCGGGTGTTCTTTTCACGACCTTTCATTTTCCGGAGATTGCCATCAATCATCTTACCAGCGGCATCTGCGACCAGGAGAGTATGACGCCCGAGTATAAGGTCGTGGCAGTACGGCTTGCCGCAGGGTGAAAAACGATAGGACGTGATTCTTTTTCTGCCGGAAGTCCGGTCTCTGTGCCTTGTCTGCTGTGCCACCTAATTTCGCTAAAGCAGTGAAAGCAGATATAAAAAAACTGGGAGAGACCAGGGAACTAGCCTCAAAGCAGCCCTTAGGTACTATAATTACCAGTAGAAGGAATGAGCACCCGGGGTAGCAGGAGGGGGCTCAACAAATGGTAAGTAAACCTCCTCATGCACGACCATCGAGGTTGACAGTGCGTTGTTAGAGGAGGTGTGTATGAAAAAATTATTTCTGTTAGTAATCCTGTTCGTATTCTTTGTTGGCCCAGTCTTTTCTTATGATCAAGGGTTGGCAAAGAGCTATGAACAGTATTTCAGCTCATTCTCAGGCAAAGGCACCGGAAAGGCGTTGCAGATGATTCCGACGAAGGTCTTCGTCGAATCCCTGAAAAAGGGCGAGAAGCTGTTTATCGTGGACATTCGGACACCAGGAGAAACTGGAGTTTATGGCTTCAATTTAGCCAACAGTACAGTTATCCCGATGAATGAGGTTTTCACGTCAGCCAACTTGGCAAAAATCCCTACGACTGGAAAGGTTATTATTGTCTGCAAGGCTGGCCATAGAGCAATGGCGATTGCCACAGGGTTGCGTCATATCGGGTTTAAGAACGTATTCGTTCTTAAACATGGAATTTCAGATGTAGCCAAAAACCTCTCGCCGAAAAACGCTTATTAGCTTGGCGTTACTCCCTGCACTTTCGTGTGGGGAGTTTTTCAATGTTGCCTGTTCTCTAGTCTACCAAATATCCTTTTATTCGCCCGTTAATGGGACAGCAGCGTATCAGGATGACAGAGTAGTTGATCGCTCAAGATCGAAAAGACCATGAGATGGATACTATGGCTGTTCGCTTCTTCTCTTGCATTGACCAGATCTTCTTCCACCTCTTCAAACTCATCCTGAAGTTCCGGATACTGTTTAACGGCTTCGTTGGGTCCTAGCAGACAATAGGCTGCGGCGATTGCAGCGGTATGTGTATGTTCTTCGATGATCTCACTTTCCGGCATCTGGAATTTCTTGTGAACACTGTTGGAGCGTTCGCGAATGCCCTGGGTGATTTTCCTGTAGGCGGCGGGATCGATATCGCCCTGATCCAGCCCAAAGGTCCTCAATGCCTCAACAAAACGGTCGTTATATATTTTCTTTTTGAAGAAGATGTGCATGGTTTTATCCCTCAAAATCAATGTAAGAATCCTTCTTTATTTATTTAATTTCTCACAACAGATTGATGTTGGCATTGATAATTGTCCAGCATCGTGAAAAGAGGACGCAGCGGCTTGGTTTAGGTTGGGTGACCGCTAACCACGGGTCTGGCATCGACCCTGACATTGAGAAAGTGCGGTAACCATGGAGATCCCGATATTGGCACGCGGGGAAAGGCGCACTCGTGGCAGTGATATTAAACGAGGAAGCTGGTGGTGATGACTTGAAGTCCGAGGTGCCAGGAGTAACGGGTTTCCCATAAGTAGGGTCTATATATGGAAAATAATAACCTATAGCCCTGGGGGTGGGCTTTGGGAGTTTACTTCCGCAAAAAACATCTCTTTTTCTTCTTTTTCTGAGTGGTTATGTCGTGATCTTCTACTCATGCATGGTCGATCCTGGGTGCTTTCCATCCCTATGGAATGCAATTTATTCACATACTCTGCTGAAAAAGGTTCCGGTACTGCCGCTGTATCGAGCAGAAACCATGCTCGCGCGACGTCCGGACTAGTAAAGATCCAGATTGTTCTGACGCTATAAATAGCAATGCATGCTTGTATCCCATCTTGACTGGTGATCCAAATTCCGTGTTGTTTTTGATAGACAATCTGAATTGTTGTGCGTGAGATGACATACGGACGCTGTGATGCCCAGGTCAAATCCTCCAATCAATCTGATCCGCCTCAGAAGTGCAGAGGCGGGAGAATTAAAGGTGATCTGGCTCATGAGTACGGATCTGCAAGCCGCCTGATGATTAACCATCGGGTGCGTATTAAGTGGTCTGTATCCAAAATAATGCAATGTAACTTAGAAGAGGCTGATCTGCCATGATTCAAATGAACCGATCTCAATATCGACCAGAGCAACACGAGGATACACGCCATACCCTGCGCAACTCATTCTCTGTCAGGTCACTTCTGGTTCTCCTTTTTCTGGGCATGTTGCTGCCCCAAGCCGTATTGGCGAAAAAGTGTCTATTTATCTCTTCTTACCATAAAGGATATGCATGGTCAGATGGTGTGGAAAGGGGGCTGCGATCGGTTCTGGAAGGGAAATGCGACTTAAAGCAATTCGATATGGATACCAAGCGCAACAAGGATCTTGAGTACAAAAAGGCTAAGGGCCTTGAAGCCAAGAATCTGATCGATAATTGGCAGCCGGATGTGGTGATTACTGCCGACGATAATGCAGCTAAATTTGTCATACAGGCGTATTACAAGGATCACGCGATCCCGTTTGTCTTTTGCGGAGTCAACTGGACTGTCAAGGAGTACGGTTTTCCCTATAGCAATGTGACAGGAATGGTGGAGATTGCGCCGATTAAGCCGTTGTTGGGTAAGGTTATTGCATTGCAGGAAAACCATGAACGGGCAATCTATATCGGAGCCAATACTCTCACTGAAACAAAGAATCTGACCCGGTTTAAAAAGGCTACGGAAAGAGTCGGGATTCAGTTGGACTCAAGGCTTGTTAATACAGCGGAAGAGTGGTTGGTTGCTTACCGTGACGCGCAGAAATATGACTTCATAATCATGGGTAGCAATTCCGGGATCAAGGGGTGGGATAAAGAACAAATTACTGCTGACATTCTTCCGAAGACAAGGCGATTGAGTGTTACCAGTCATGGCTGGATGATGCCCTACACCATGCTGGGATTTACCAAGGTGCCAGAGGAGCAGGGGGAGTGGTCTGGCTTGCTGGCACTGAATATTATGGATGGGACCAAACCATCAGATATTGCGATCGTACCAAATAAAAAATGGGATATATGGACAAATAGTGAACTTTTGGCTGCCAGTGGAATTGTCTTGCCAAAAAATCTTCTAAGGAAGTCAAAGAAAGCTCATTGAGCATGATTAATATATTCAATAAATGGAATTTTGAGATACATGTAAGACGTATTTTTGCGTTATTTATGGGCGCTTGAGGTACAGTCGGTGATACTGACAAGCCTGGTATGACTCACATAGGATATCGATCACGATCAGTCTTCAATGCCAGGGAGCGGGTGCTGCTGTGGTTGATAGGTATTATTCTGTGTCTGGCTGCCGGTGTTGTCTCGGTATTTATGGACTTATCCAAGGCGGAACGTGAATTCACGAAACAAGCTTCACTCATTCAGGAAGTATTGTCGCGGCGTATAGGGTCGCTGGAAGTAGTCCTCACTGCCTTGGTTGGACTGCATCAGGCGAGTGATGAAGTTGCCGACGTACAGTTTTCCACCTTTTCAGAAGAACTGCTTGACCCATATCCGTATATCCGTTCAGTTTTATCCTTGCGTCGGGTAAGCGCTTCGGAACGGACTCTGCTGGAAGAGATGAAGCAGGATAGTGGGTATTTCCAGTTCCAAATCAGCGAGCTTGCAGAGCAGGGTAAATTAATACCGGCAGGTGACCGCCCGGAATATCTCATTATTGATCAGATCGAACCACTGACACCAAAAATCAGCCAGCTACTGGGATACGATGCGCAGTCGAACCCAGAACTGTCCGCAGCTATTGATGCATCTGTCAGGACGAGGCAGGTTACTGCTTCCATGCCGACGCGGCTGTTGCGTGGCAGCACAGGACTCTTGGTTTTTAAGGCCCGCTACCAGGGACGCTATCCTCCAAATACAGAGGGGGAGAGGCGGGCTATGTTGGATGGTGCTATTGCTATTGCGCTGGATACAGATGCGATTCTGAAAGGCATCATTCCCATCCCAAGTAGAGCGGATGTCTTTTTGCGCTACCCTGGGAGTGAATCGATTGATCAGGCTACACGCCAGAGCATGGATGTGGAGAAAACAGACACCGCCAGATATCTCCCCGTTTTCAGCTATCGGCGAGTGCTGGATGTTTATGGACAGCCCGTCGTATTGGAGATCTCGCAACAGGCGGGCATGGAAAATATCACAGCTGGCTGGCTGCTGATGACCATGTTGAGCCCTCTCGCCGTGATGCTGGCTATGACATGGGCTTGGCGAAACCAGCGCATTCGGCAGGATCAGGAGCAGCAACTTGAAGAGACGATCCGCGATGATGAGCGACGCTTCAAATATGTAGTGGAAACAGCCTTTGATGCCGTAGTGATGACCGATCAGAATAGAAAGATCATCACCTGGAATCGGCGAGCCGAACAGATGTTTGGCTGGAATAGTGAGGAAATGATCGGTATGCCGATGCCTCCGGGGCTGCTTCCAACAGAAAACTATTTAGATAAGCTGACAGGTTGCTCTGTATCCGATGAAGAGATGTTGATCAATGATCACATTGAAACCATAGCACGGCACCGGGATGGAACCGCATTCCCGGTTGAGATGGCAATTTCAGTGGCCGCCCATGGAAAGTGTTATCAGCAGAGTGCATTTATTCGCGATATCCGCGTACGCAAGGCTCAGGAAGAGAAACTGCAACAGGCCAAAGAGGCTGCAGAGGCGGGCAGCCGTGCCAAGAGTGAATTTCTGGCCGTCATGAGTCATGAGATCCGTACTCCGATGAACGGGGTTCTGGGAATGACCGAACTGCTGCTCGATTCGGGGTTGACGGACTCTCAACGGCGTCATGCCGAGACTGCCCACCATTCAGGTCAGGTTCTGCTTGATGTCATCAATAATATCCTGGACTTCTCCAAGATTGAAGCCAATAAGCTAAGGATCGCGCAGTCGCCCTTTGACCTGCAGGAGGTAGTTGAAGCCGTGCTGCAGATGGTGGCGGAGCAGGCCCGTGAAAAGCGTTTGGAGCTGTTTAGTGATATCCCGACTGCAATACACGGTAACGTGATTGGCGATGGGCCTCGTCTGCGCCAGGTGTTGATCAATCTGGTTGGGAATGCGGTTAAGTTTACGGAACAGGGCGAAATTGTTGTTCGCGTCACTCCGTTGGAGGAAACCGACGACGAGATTCTTATTTTGTTCGAGGTGCAAGATAGCGGCATCGGTATCAGTGCAGATAAATTGGCCAGTGTATTTGATGTTTTCACCCAAGAGGACGGTTCTGTCACCCGCCAGTTCGGTGGTACTGGGCTGGGTTTGACCATTTCAAGAAAGCTAGTCGCCCTGATGGGGGGTGAGCTCAGCGTGGAGAGCAAAAAGCACCACGGGTCGAGATTTCATTTCACAGTGCGCTTTGAAAAACAGGCTGGAGGCCGGGAGCTGGTAACCGCGTCGCTCGATCAGTTTGTGGGAACCAAAGTGCTTGTAGTGGATGACAATATGCCTATCCGCAGCTTGCTGTTACGAAAGATCAATGAGTGGGATATGCAGGCAACCGGTGCAGATTGTGGTGATCGAGCGCTGTTGCTGTTGCAGGAGGCTGCCACCAGCGGCAAACCCTATGCGCTGGCGATTCTTGATCGGATGATGCCGGGTATGGATGGGATCACCCTGGCACGAAAGATCAAGGCGGATCCGAAAACTGCAGATATTAAGCTCCTGATGTATTCGGCACTTCATGAGGAGGCTGGCGGTGCAGCCTGGCGTGAGGCAGGGATCCAGGCCTATCTGAGCAAACCCGCACGGCTTACAGAACTGCGCGACCGGCTGTTGTCCCTATTGGCGGAAAAACCTCCTAAAAAGGAAGAGGTTGAGGTGTTGCCCGCTGAACCAGCAGAAACCACACAAAGTGGCTGGCGCATCCTTCTGGTTGAGGACAATCTGGTAAACCAGGAGGTGGCAAAGATTATGCTGGAACTGCTTGGCTGCCAAACAGATGTGGCAGATAACGGAAAGATTGCTATTGAATGCGTGAAGCAGAATAACTATGACCTGATTTTGATGGATTGCCATATGCCTGAGATGGATGGTTTTACAGCGACAGCAGCAATTCGGAATCGGGAAACTGATGGTATCCACATCCCTATCATTGCCTTGACTGCAGATGTACAGAAAGGTGTGCAGGAGCAATGCAGTATCGCCGGTATGGATGATTATCTTAGCAAGCCCTTTTCTCAGAACGCTTTACAGGCGGTAATGAAGATATGGCTGCCAGAGAAGGATAAAGAGATCGACTTCGTATAACGCTATAGGCGCTATAAGGGGACGGCGCTATAAGGGGACAGATTTATTACCAGCAACTTCCTTCTGCAAGAAATAAATATGTTCCCCCTAATATCCATAAGAAAAAGCGCCATCGGCATCAAAACGCTGATAGATGGATCAGGCACTCATGGAGGCGTTAAAATAGAAACCGCGTTGTGTCTCCGGATCCGGATCACCATCAGAGATTGTATTGGTGTAAAATCGCAACAAATATTTGTGTCCATCCAGGAGATCAAGCGTGCCGAGAGAGTTGCTGGTAGTGACCAGTTCGTGGTTATCTGTTTTGTCATACAGTGAGAGGTGCAAACGGATATAGCTTGGTGGGGTCGTGCCTTTAACCTCTAAATGCATACCGGCACCTACAGCTATAAAAGCCAGTGCCAGATGCGTCTCGGAGGCTCCCCAGGTTGAAAATGGAGGCGCGGCATAGCGAGAAACCCTGTTTACTATGGAGAATGAAAGATCGCTGTCTTTACTGTTGGTCCCAAAAAGTTTCGCAATAGCAGTGTGGCCGGCAGTCGACAGGTAACCATCGCCCTCTGCGTCATATTCAACAATATGATCTGACTGTAGCGCTCTATCGACTCCGAGAAAGCGCCCGTTGTAACTCTCAGAAGTTTCGCTAAGAAAGCCGTCTGCCCAAGCTCTGGTGCGGAGGTGGATATGGTTTTCTATAACCTCGATGATTCCAGTGCCTGCAAAGGGGCGGGGGAAAAGCAGTCCAAAAAAATAACTCCAGAGATTAATCCTATTCATGATTACCACTCCCATATTTTTAATAATGGGATGGATAGATTAATAATTAATCAGTCCGTCCCTTATCAAGATCTAAACTGTAATCTGCGCTTATTGTGATCGTGAAGGGCAGAAAATTCATTTTCGCCCTTGGTTTGTAGATGATTACTGTTGAGTCACAATTACGTGGTTGCCTGTGCCTGTTTGGCTTACAGTCATGACGTTATTGACACCGGACTGGGTCAGCTCAGCAGTAAGTCCGCCGCCATCATGCTGCATCAGTGACATGATTCCACTGTCGCCCGTTTGAGTGAGATGGATTTGTCCAACCCAGTTATTAATATCCAACATCATCATGTTCTGATTACCTCCTTGTGGAATTTTAAAATCATCAGGAGACATCATCATTTGCACTTGTGCAGTACCCATCAAAACATTGGCTGTTCCGAACTGGTTGATGAAGATTCCGTCGTCACCTGTCAAGAACAGGTCGATCTGGTTGGATGTTCCAGCCTGTTGGATGTCTGCGTATGCGGGACTATCAATCTCAAAAAAAGTGCTATTTTGCTCTCCATTTTGATCAAACCAGATTTCACTGAACAGAGAGGTTTGTGTCAGCACTGCATTGTTGAATTCACCATCCTGACGGAAGTAGATGGTGTTTACATCAATTCCTCCTTGGATCAGATGGGCAGAGTTGTTTGCACCAAATTGACCTCTTCCATCATCTCTTGCAAAGATGCGGTTGTGTCCACTCATCGCTGCCTGGAACAGCAGGCCGCTACCCTCCTGATGGAGTAAGAGAGGCTTATAGCCAGGGTCACCACCACTGTCCTGCTGAATAATGGCAGTTACGTTTGTACTGTTGATCTGGGTCAGATCAACACAGGAACCTGAGTTGCCCTGAGTGATCATTGCGGTATTGTCATTGCAGGATTGAACCAGATTTACCGTATTGTTACCCGCGAACCCAGTGGACGAGAACAGCAACGCTGTGATGAATAACAGTGTGATGATTGTTGGTTTCATGATGTGTCGCTCCTATGTTTTGGGGTGTGTGAAGATTGTGTTTTTCCGAAATACTCCCCGTTCCCCCTATACCTATTGAATCTGCCTGATCTGCATCGATTGGTTATCGCCGAAAATGTGTACAACAGTATTCAGAAAACTTCCCTGCTGTTCGACACTTGTGAAATTGTGATCGCCGTGGTGAAGTACCTCGGCCAGGTTGAAGTCGCCGTTCTGTGTGATATCGCAATGATTTCCCGTACCTGTCTGAATCAGGCTGGCCCTGTTTCCGGAACCGCTTTGTAGAATCGCAGCGAGGTTTTCAATGCCATCCTGACTCAGTTCTGCAAAGTTGTTATCACCTGCCTGAATGAGTGTCCCTTCATTGCCAGCGCCTGCCTGAGTGATCATGGCAATGTGTTGAATACCGCTCTGGTTAACTGCGAGGCTCTGGTCTATCCCTGCCTGTTCGACGTTCAGTTGCATGGCATTACCGCTGATATCAGCTTCCAGCAAGTTGCCAACGCCAGTCTGATTAATGTCCAGTCTGTGCAGACTCCCTTCGAGCTGCAAATTGGTCTGGTTGGCTGACCCCGATTGGTTGATCTGGATTTGACTCTCATCAGCGACTGATGTGATCACGGCTCCATTGGCGCTGTCAGCCTGGATGGCAGCGATAAGATTGCCGTAACCTTGTTGTATCGACTGAAAAATATGGTCTTCGCCGGACTGGGACAGTTCGATATGGTTGCCAACACTCAGTTCAGACTGCGGGTCGAGATCATCAGCGATGACTGGACCCCAGGATAAAGAGAAAATCAGCGCTGCCAGCAACAACAGGTGTTGCTGGAGAGGACTTAACCTGAGGATTAGAGTTTGCGCGCACATCGGCCACTCCCTGTGGACTCCTGCTATAAGTTTGGATCATGGGTGGGAGTGTTGCATCAGCAGAAAGTAGGGGATAACTAAAGAATTCCGTCTTGTTTTCTCATACTAAAGTATGAGTTTTCAGGGATTAGTGGACGTAAGCTGAGCTGGAGCATGGGCTTGGCGGTATTTCTTCAGTACCGGGTGATCCATTGCATCTAAATTGCGAAGTTGCCAGAGATTCTTCTTCAGACCGTCACTGATAAGATGAATCACCGCAGACTCTATGGCAGAAAGTACGCAAAGCTGTGCGGGTTCGTTGGTGGTCATTCCGCCTTCCAGTTCAAGTAGCCTTTTGTATTCGATGAAACGAAAAAGGCCGGACTGAACCTCCTGAGAGAGGATTGTCTTGGATGTCATGACGCTGCTGAGCACCTGTCCTGTACGAATGTCCACTGCGCGCAGGTTGACTGTGACTTGGTCGAGCCGGTATTGTCCGGATACGCCCAGCCCAAAATAGCGCGCGCCAAGTCCACCGGTTCGGATGTTGGAATCGTAGGCAATGATTCCACCTTCCAACAGCACATTTGCGGCCAGTAATGAGGGAAGCTGTTCATCATTGTTCTTTGGTGTGTTGTTTTTTTTCAGCGCCGCGCGAATGATCTTTCGTTCAGTCAGAAGATCCTGAAGGCCCTCTCTCTCAAGCGGGATGAACCAGCCGGAATCGCTGAGTACGCTCACCAACATAGCAGTAGCGCCCTGGGTGACTGCGGTGGAAAAGGAACTGGCAGGGGAGGGGCGATATTGTCCCGACTGATCCTTGAAATTGTATACACTGGCTACAATACGTCCCTTGGGCTTTGGCAGGTTGGTCAGGTCATGATAGGTACTGGCCCGGGGAGTCAGTGTGGTCTCTGATTCATTTGCAGGCATAGTTTCGATGTTCTTCAGACTCGTGCATCCCGCAATTCCCAAGCTGAGAAAGGCACAGAATAGTATTGGATGCAGATGACGCTGGGTCATGTCAGTTCTCCGGATCGAGGCCATTCACTTCTATAACGCTGGTATCGCCAGTAGCTTGATCGGTGATCGAAATCGAGAGACCTCCATCGCCGTTATCGATGATGTCTACGATATAGTCCTCGGTAACGAGGCTGCCGGTATTGCCTGCGCCCACGTCTGTGAGCAGTTGATTCAGCAAACGCGACTCCAACGCATCAGTAAAACGGTCTAATGCACTGCGCTGGGTGTAGCTGGAGGCGCGGGCGTTTGGGTCTTTGAAGGTGTCTTGTGCTTGGGCGTTGTTTAGCAACATACCGCCATTGAGTGTGCTGCCACCGAAGTTTGGGTTGACCGGTTTATAGGTCAGTTCTGAGGCGTTTACAGCCAGTGTCAGGAGTGCAATTGCCAGTAGTGAATAACGCATGGGTTTATCTCCGTTCAGAATTCATCCCGCTCCAAGTCAAAGGTGTCGGAGAAAAGCTGCCGAAGCCGGGTTTTTCGCAGCGTTTCATTGACACTGCTGATGGCTTGCCTGGCTGTCTTTTTGATATTGGCTCTGCCTGGGTGAATGAATGTCTTGAAGACGATCTTTCGGTTTGAAGTGATCCATAACAGACTGCCCCAGCGTGCAGAGGGTCGTTCACGCACCACTAGGTTGTAGTCGGCACCGGGGTAGAGACTCTGGCGGAATCGGGTCAGGTGATCGGCGAATTCGTGGCCGGTTCGCGTGATTGTGTGGTCAAGTACCACGCCACTCAGTTCATTTTCGATACGAAAGGCTTCTGTATCGGCCTGCGAACAGACGGTTTGGCTGAACAGGAAAAGATAGAGCAGGATACAGGTTGACTGGATTCTTGTCATACAACACCGGCTTCCAGAAGAGGCTGGATCTGCTGGGTGGAAATACGGTTGAGAGCCTCCAATCGATTATTTGCACCGATCTTTCGGTAGATGTGATAAATGTGACTCTTTACTGTGTGTTCCGAAATTTTGAGCCTGTTGGCGATCTGGCTATTACTGAGGCCGGGTGCCATCAAATGCAGGATCTGTTTTTCCCGGGGGGTAAGTGATGTCTGCTCAAAGGTAGATGATTGCGGTTGTCGAAACTGGTCGAGATAGTGATTGATGCTCTGCCTCGGTAGCCAGTATCCGCCAGTGAGTATTTCATTCAGCCCCTGTATGAGCTGCTGCACGGGCGTTCTGATGCTGAAGTAGCCCTTAAACATAGGCCAACTGATCAGCTCAGATGCCAGGGTATCACCCTGCGCGTTCAGTAAAGCGGTCACAACTTCGGGTCGGAGTGATTGCAGGTCGGCAAACAGCAGTGGGATATCTTCGACCAGTACGCTGCGGCAGTCGAGCAGTAGCAGATGGTGGGAGGGAGTTAGCTCCTCAATTGTGTCAATGATGTTACAGAGTGTGAGAGATTTAGAAATCCGTTCACACAAAAGAGCGGTTTGCAGATCGGCAACACCCAATAGACCAATCTCAACTCGTTCCCTGAAGGCAGTTTTATTTTTCATTTTTCTGCTCGATGAGGCTTCTAAATCCCTCCATGAATTTTATGCCTATTAGAAGTCTAGATACTTTATGAAAATATACAAGTGACTGTTATAAATAGTGTTTGCAGAAATATCTGGCGGGAGGTGGAATGATAAATTACGCTGATCAGTAGTGAGAAATGCCAAAAACAGTAAAGAATAATATTCCTGAATAATCATCGAATTGTCAGGAATAGCTGAGTTCAAATATGAGGTAGAGGTTTAATTCCTATTAGTATTTTTCATGTGTGAATAACTGTTTCACGTTATTCTTAGGTATGAATTGAAATTGAAAAGGTGAGTGACCCACAATACCAATTACATGTTGGATGCGTAGGCACGATCA
The DNA here is from genome assembly GCA_963691905.1 of Sedimenticolaceae bacterium. Taxonomy (GTDB): domain Bacteria; phylum Pseudomonadota; class Gammaproteobacteria; order Chromatiales; family Chromatiaceae; genus QGON01. Next base: position 1,440,336 of record OY829894.1, on the reverse strand, counting down.
AGCGCAGCGGATCAGGCAATAGACTCAGTAAAAAGATGGCGCCTGATTGCTATGTGAAGGCTCACTCAAAGGCCGGTCGTTTTGCGCAACCGGCATGAAAGAGAACCTGTGTCGGTATTACCGCTGGGTTACCTCAGCTGTGTTTCCATCTCCTTCCTGAGCCAGATTCACTACATTGAAGTTACCGGATTGCATAACGGTTGCGGATGAATGTGTCCACTGGTGCAGATCAACTTGGTTATTGTTACCGGTCTGTTCTACAAACCCGGTATTGTCACTATTTTGATAGACATTAATCAAGTTGTCATCACCTATTTGTAACAAGCTTAACTCATTCCTACCACGATGTTGACTGGTGGTGACCCGGTTAAACATACCTTTCTGTGAGAGCAGGAGATGCTGATCTGCACCCCAACCAATGCTTGAGTCCACCCAGTTATCGTCACCATATTGACTGGCTACCAATTCGTTGCGGTAACCGTCGGTGACCTGTGTCTTGAGGTAATTACGGTCACCTGCCTGAACGATGTCTTGATATTCGGCACCGTCCAGATAAGCAAGGATCTCATTTCCCTCGCCATTCTGGAGGTAGGTGATGTCGTACGCAATCCCAGTACCATCGGAGGGCCAGCCAAGATAGATTTGATTGTCATTCCCCTCCTGCTTACTTACAAGGATATGCCCATATTGCATGCCGAAATAGGCTGAATTGTTATCTCCATTCTGTCTGAAAAAGACATGTGTAACGTCTCCGACCAGATGGCCAAAGTTGCCCTCCCCAATCTGCTCTGCGAAGAGATCTTGGGTGACCATTTCGATTATCAACTCGTTACCAGGGCCAGTCTGGTGAATCTCCTCATAAGCATCCGTCATGCCGGTCTGGTCGATGGTAGCCAGGTTCATATTGCCGGTCTGATAGATGCCGGCGTACGATGTGGTGGCATCCTGCTGAATAATTGTAGCAACGTTGTCGATGCCATCCTGTTCTACGATGGCAGTGTTACCGTCAGCGATAACTTCCAAAGGCAGCATTAGTCCCGCAGCCGCCATGATTTGCAATAGCCTGCTTTTCATTTCGACCCCCTCCACGAATCTCACCCGCGGGCAAACACCAGCGGCCCTGATTTAAGTCTGGCAGAAGTAGCGGGAATGCCATCGGAAAAAAGGCTGATATTTTCTGAAAATTGAAGCATAAAGCTCATACTAAAGTATGAGAATTACGCCATTGATTACAATTTTTGCGTTTCAAACACTTTATTGAGGCAGTTGGCTTCAGGAATGGATGGTGAAATGGCAAGGGGATTTATTATTCGCAACTCCCTTCCGTAATAAATAGCGAAAAATATATTCCCCAGTCTTAGACAGTACTAACCACTTGATGAAATGTCACAATGTAATTGGTCTGTTCCAGATCACTATTACTCCCCTGGAATGCAGGCTAAACCGCAGAAATACGGGCATCGCCAGGGGAGGAGCGCCAAGCGTGTAGGTAAGCGCCAATCGATCCACCGATTTGATCAGTTCGGGTTTGAGCAAGAGACTTTCGGGGCGCTAGTCCTACTTTAACCAGAGCTCAACCCGACGATTTTTTGCCTGCCCCAATTTGGATTCATTGGATGCCACTGGAACAGCGTTGCCATAACCACGGCTGGTCACTACCCAAACCCCCTTTTCTCTCAAGTATTTCCCAACCTGGTCAGCTCGCCGGACTGAGCGATTGTAGTTGACCATCGGTATGCCATCCGGTTTTTTCTCGGTGAAGCCGAAAAGCAGGATCCCACTCTTCAGTTTGTTTCTCTCATCCAAATATCGGTAGATACGGTCAGCATCCCGTTTTGCCTTGTTGTCCAGAAAGACTGTGCTTTCAGAAAATCGCATATTGACGGAGAGCCGTTTCGTACCCTGCGCGAGCTTCCTCAACTCTTCCGGATACTGTTTGCCCAGTTCGAATGTGCTGGCGAACACTCTCTGTGAAACGAAACCTACCTTTTCTATCATCTCCTGAGCGGCATCTGAACGTGCATATTCGGTGAATTGTTGTGCCAGGGGATTGGCGCCGTCCGGGTTGGATAGATAGAGGTAGAGTCGGCGAGACAATGCATAGTCTTCAGTTGCAACTGAGAAATTATTGGGTTTAATGGCCGGCGCCTCCCCATCGGATATAGCGAGGGCCTTGGATTGTAGAATGTGGGGCAAGCCGACAAAGCCTATTCCCTCTTTGTCTACCGCAACGCTGTTGGAGAGGTCGGCATTCTCTGCAAAACGTTTTGCTTTTTTTGACAATGGAGTCTTTTTCCCCAAGACCAGGCTACGGAAGACATCAAATGTTCCGGATTGGTCATCCCTGGCATACAGATGGATTGCGCCTGGTGCTCTTCCCAGCATTTTCCAGTCGGTTATTTTTCCGGCAAAGATATCCCGAATCTGGGATTTTTTTAGAGTCGACAGGGAATTCTCAGGATGAACGATAACCGCAATGCCATCCAGTGCAATGACATGTTCGTTTTCCAGTGCAGTCATATTTCCGAGTGGCGCGAGCGCCTGGATCTCTTTCTCTTTGATTCGCCGCGACGACATGGCCAGATCCGCCAAGCCACCTTTCAGCCCCTTAAAACCGGTACTCGAGCCCTTGGCGATAATCTCGATCCGTATGCTGTCTCCATCGGCTGAATTCGCTTGTACGATGCTTTCCTCTTCCCGTTGCGAAATCCGGATAGACTGATAGCCATTGGTTTTCAGCCAGGCACGAGCCAGCTCGGGGACGAGTTGGGCGCCGACAGTATTTGAACCATGGATACGCAGCGACTGACTTTTGGCCTCAGCATTAAACAACGAGAACAAAAGTATGAGTAGAACTAACAAACGAAAATGCATAAATTCTCCTTTTAATCAAACTGTTGCGTATTACTAGCGCCCAGCATATTCCAGCAAAATCATTTTGACGGGATGTAGAACGATAACAGAACAGCGATATCCAGACGATTATGTGGCTATCGCAGTCTACGGTTTATGGGGGATAGATCACGGTTTCCTCTCAGATCCAGAACGCAAAGAGAGGATCAGTCGGTAATCTCAATAATTCTACTGGCCCTTGCCATCAGTACGCTGTCAGCTGGAGCGATTCCGAGGCGTGTCACGAATCCGGGGGGATAACGAAGATATCGAAGTGTCACTTCGGCCTCCAGGCTACCCGATACGTCAGCCGGCAGGGTGAAGCGAAACATTTCGCGGCGTACTTCACCGGCCTTCAGCCGATTATCGAAGACCTTGTCCGCAGCCTCCCAGTTATTGAGTGTCTGCTGACCCTCCGTGTCCACGACAATCGCCCGGTAGAGCCGGCTGCCATCTGCGATCTCCGTGCCAAGCAACGCTGCATCGGTGGGGTTCAGCCCGGCAACATCCCAGCGGGTGCGCGCATTAGGCTTTGCCTTAAGCTGCCACTCCTGCCCTGAACTTTGCATCCTGAGCCTGACATCCAACCACGCCAGGCGTAATTCGATGGCTCCGGTAGGCATGCTGTGGCCCGCCTCGCTGTTGTCCAGTTCGACGCCGACAAATATCGTTTGACTTGGCTTGGCTTTTCCCGGGAAGCTTTGAACCCGCAATTTGACGGCCCCTTCGAGCTGACTTTTCACATTCGCGCCGGGAAATCGGTGGCTAAACACCTGTTCCCGCGTTGGCGGTGAGATGAGCGTACCGGCGGCGACGGTTCCCGATTCAAAGACCGGGCTTCCCGCAATCAAGCGGCCAGCGGCACTCATATGACAATCCTGGCACTCGATGCCATTCCTCGACCAGAAGCTGGTCTTCCATTCACTGTAAGTGGTGTGCATTGGCACGCCTTGCCCATTGGTCGCTTCGTGGCAGACTGCACAGGCCTCGCTCTTGCGTTGAAACGGAGAGTATTCACGGTGCCAATCGGACGCGAACTTCAGGGGGCCATACTTGATCGGGCCGGGCGATGGGATGTAATTGGCATTACCCGGCGCCAAACCCATGTGGCCAATAGTGGTATGACAAAAGTCGCAGGTCACTCCGGGCGGACTCTCCCCCAGACTGTCGCGGGCAGGCAAACGCTGGTTCTGAGTCAAAAAGGTGGTGGGCGAATGGCAGGCCAGGCATGAGCCTGCTTTATGTGCGGTATCGGGGTCTCCCGCTACTTGGGGAAGCAGCACATTGTAGACCTGATTCTGGAAAACCGGATTCGCGAATGCTCTGGCGTGCATCGATTGCTCGAATTGGTTGTACAAATGTGCATGGCAGTTCGAACAGACCTTTGAGGACTCATAGACTCCTGTTTTAACCAGATTAACCGTACCAGCTTGACCGGCGTTCGCCACCGGGGCCAGAAACACTGCCGCCATGAAGGTGATGAACGTGGCACGAAGCAGATTAGACGCCATCTCGCGGATCGACCAGGCGCTGTTGCTGTTAGATTGATATCTGGCCACCATTACCTCTACTGGATTTTCCCATCGAATCTTTTTATTGTAGTAGTTTGCTAGGAATTAAGGGAACGGATTTATTTAATGCCTTCTCCAATGAAAAGTAAATCTGTCCCCTTTTCTGGGCTATTGTGGTGGTATGGCCAACAACTGCGCAACGTTTCGCTTTTACGAAGAACTCAACGACTTTCTCCCCCAGGCGCAACGCAAGAGAGAGATCGTTTACCCATTTCACGATCATCCGGGGATAAAAGATTCCATTGAGGCATTGGGCGTTCCCCACAGTGAAGTGGATCTGATTATCGTCAACGGGCAATCGGTAGGGTTTGATTACCCACTACAGGATGGTGATCGCGTAGCCATCTATCCGATGTTTGAGTCCCTTGATATCACCCCTCTGTTGCGACTGCGTCCGCAACCGTTGAGGGTGATTCGCTTTGTTGTAGATGTGAATCTGGGAAAATTGGCTCGAATGCTTCGCTGGTTGGGATTTGATACCCTCTATCGCAATGACTACCAAGACCGGGAGATCGTTGATATATCAGTCAAGCAGCAGCGTATCATCCTCACACGCGATCGGCGATTGCTACGTGTCAAAGCAGTGACACATGGCTACTGGGTGCGCGAGGTAGATCCGGAGCGCCAGATCAAGGAGATACTCACGCGCTTCGATCTGCGCCGGCAAATCATGCCTTATGCCCGTTGCCAGGAGTGCAATGGCTTGGTCGGCGTCGTCGACAAGACTGTGGTGCTTACTCAGCTTGAGCCCAAGACCAACCGCTATTACAACAAATTTTACCAATGTGCAGATTGCGGAAAGGTGTATTGGAAGGGGTCGCACTATTCTCATATGCAGGAGAAACTACAGCGCCTGCTGGAAGATTCGATGCTATAAGGGGGCGCCCATCTGCATCGAATACACTTCAATAATGATGAGTAGGTATACTGCCCCCGGAATAGCCAGGATATTCAGGTTAAGGTGATGAAAAGATTTATCGATCTGTTGAACGAGTGCCTTCCTGAAGTGGAGGAGATATACCCTTGGGATCTGGAAGATCAGATGAAGGAAGGGCTTGATATTCTGGTTGTAGACGTACGTGAACTCTATGAGTTCGACGTGATGCATATCGAGGATTCCATTAATGTTCCCCGTGGAATACTTGAGTCTGCTGCCGAGTGGGATTACGAGGAGACGGAACCGGATCTGGTGCAGGCACGTGACCGTTACGTGGTTGTCGCCTGTCGTTCAGGCAATCGAAGTCTGTTGGCAGCCAGAACGCTTTCCCTTATGGGCTTTAAAAATGTTGTTAACCTGAAGACGGGACTGCGCGGTTGGAATGACTACGAGTTGCCCTTGGTGGATCAGGCCTATCTGCCGGTGACAATCGGGGAGGGCGATGCCTACCTGGCCAACAAGGTTCTTCCTGAACAACGGCGACCGAAGGAGTAGCAGGGAAAAAGTAACCGATTTATTTAAACGTTCTCCAATGAAAAATAAATCCACTTTTCTGATGGAGAGTTTAAATACCCAGTGAAATCCACAAACCAACAGGCGTATACGAGGTAGTTCCGAGAGAAGCCCAGTTGTGCAACTTTCCATCTCCAGGATCCATGTACAACCCGTTTTCTCCAAGCGCCAGCCAATGGAATCCACCCCCACCATTATCCACACAGATAGCCTGACAGACACTTGTTGCTGCAGGCGAAAACACGCCTTCCTTCCCGCCGGCGCCTAATGTCTGGCAGGCCGACTGTTCATTCTTGAAAAGTGCACCGAAGACAGGATGACTAAGAAGAGGGCATCCCTTCATGAAACCGACGGTTGGTTTCAGCCCGAACTCCGCTGCCACATAGCTCATGGCAGCAGGCAGGTTATTCCCGCCAGGTCCACAACCTGTTATTGCATAGATATTTCGGGCCACTGTAAGGCCGGAAGTCCCTTGATAGATGGCTGATTTTCTGTTGCCATATTTTAAAAAGGTGGTCTTTGAAGCGGGTAACAGATTGAAAGCATCCAGGATGGAAGTCAGTGCATAGGCACCGCACACCATCGAGCCACCAGGTTGCGCGTGAAAACCCTTCAAATCAGGCATGGTAAAATCCTCCCTTCTCAAATCATACTGTCTGCCGCCAAATAGTTAAAGGTGAAAAAGGTGACCGGTGAAAAAGGTGACAGATCCAATATCAGCTACTCCCTTCCGAAAAATGAATCTGTCCCTTATTTCAACTTATTTCTCTACTTTCCTGAGACGTCTCCCCAATATCAGATAACCAGTAGAAAACAACAACCAAGCAACAGGCTCGGGTGTTCCAACCGGCTTTGCCCCACGGACCTCAAGAACAAGATCATTGAAGTCGTTGTCAGTAAGATCCTCCCAGGCAATTATGAAATTTCCCGCGCTCTGGCCGTTGAGGATTTCCCAGGTAACCATGTGGTCACGTACACACGAGTTCCTGTTTTCAATTGAGTTGACTTGAGAGCCGCAGAGATTTGATTCCATACCATACGAAAAGAGATCGAAGGGTGATATACCAAGATCGATAAACATGTCATCAAGTGGATCTGAGTAAAAGGGGTTTGAAGTTGCCACAAATGTTTCGCGGTAGGGATCTGAAGCAATATTCTCAAACACACCAAAACCTTCTGAAGCATATCCGGTGAATTTTGCCAGCACCCTTGCCTCAACAGCACTGGCGCCTGCAGCCCATAACTGGTCTGAGTCACCGAGAGGACGATCATCAACCCGGCGGACGTTGGCCAGCCCAAACAGTTGGTCGATGATTCCACCCGATGCCTCAATGCTAAGCTCACCAATTGATGCCAGATTGATGGGTGTTTTGGTGAAATTTAGTGGCGGTAGATCGATATCCACAAAATGATCTCCAGTGGTATCAAATTCGACAACGGTCTTGACGGTGCCCTCGTGATCGCTAACCGAAAAATCGTGCCATTTTCCGCCGGTGAAATTGAGTGCGCGGGCAACCCTTTCATAGTCGTGTTCAGGTTGGCCTGCATCGAAATTGGTAAAGGACCAGTCGCTGAGAGATCCGACTTCCTCACCCGTAACCCATGACCAGTTGTCCGTAACACTGCAGCTATTTGAATATTGATAAGCACCGAGCCAGGTTTGTTGCCAGGAACTGTTGATAAAAGTGTTTTCGACAAAGGCTTGTTCCCCGGCGTCATTGATAGTCAACAGGTGGCCTTTTAATTCAACGCCACCGCCTATATCAAGTGTATAACTGGCTGCTTCTGCCTGGGCAACATCCCACGTTTGATCGTAGTCAGCAATGCCGTAGTAATGCCCATCATGGGTCCAAGTGGTATCTGAAAATGGAATAGCGATAGCAACGCTTGCTGAACAAGCGAAGAAAAGAAAAGATACCGCCTGTACAAATGATGACTGCAATGTATGTTGATGTTCCATTTCGGATTCCTCCAGGTTTTCGAGGGGGACCTTTCCAAGGAATAGATTCACTTGAGGAGGGGGATGGAGAGAGTGAATTTAAATTCCTCCATCCCCTTTAACCAAACCACTTTCCGTGAAAAATAAATCTGTCTCCTTTTCTCCTACGAATAAACATCATCATTAATCCTGTTGCAAACAATCCAGCAGCGCCGCCTTCTGGAACTTTACTATAAGTGCTTGTCCATGCTTGAATGCGTATATTCTTATCGACTGCATGACTCCAGTTTAGAATTGGAGAGAAATTAGTCATACTATAAATCTCATGAATAGGATCAAAAAAGAATGTTCCTAAAGTAGTGGGGTCGTGCGTCAATGAGGTAATGAGAATGTTGTCACCAATCGTTTCCGGAATCTGATATTCGACATTGAATAAGTTTGTACTTGTATCATCATTCCACACATTTAGCCGAAATTTAGTAGTGTGGGTCTCGGTCATAGCTGAATTAACCGCTCCTTTTAGCTCCACTGAATAGTGGATCTGTGGACCTGAAGTAGCAGTGATAATTCCATTTTCTGTGCCTAGCTCAAGTAATATATCTTGACGGTTATAAGATGAGTTATCGTCTCGGAAATTCTTTTGTAAAGCGCTCGTTTGTATATCAAAAGAATACTCAAAATCAGCTGGTGAATCGGTCATGCCATCTGAACGCCTTACGTTTACAGATGTTCTTCCTTCTGCATGATTGATATTACCGTCAGGAAGAAAGGATACGTCTACAGCGGCCTGCGATCCTACACCCAGAGTGCTTTCATTCTTCTCGCTACTTGTTTGCAGTTCTGCATCTGATTTTATGTCATTATTTCGACCTGCACCAACCACTGATCTGCTTTCCTGTGTTAGATTGATGAAGTAAGGGTCAGGTGTTTTTTCATTGCGTAAGATATCAATAAAACTACCTGAGATATCGATGTTGGCAGATGCAAATATTTCTCGCTCCCTTACTAACATGCTTCCATACATTGAGGATGAATCACTTTTTGGGCGGTGGTAGTTAATGTTATCTGAGGTAATCCCAGTAGACAGACCTGCGCCATCAGAAAACCAACCATTGTCGCCTTCAGTAGCAAATCCACCCTTACATGTCCTATTAATATCGGTATCACAGGAACCATCTTCACCGAACCAAAACCAAGTTTCCTTGTGTTCGACTCCCGTGGAGGTTGTGCGGTTGTTTAGTGCCCCAAACTGTTCTAATAGTGTACCGGCTCCCGGTTTGTTGCTATCGTGATACCCTTCTGATAATCGCGGCCATACTGAATCGAGTAAGCGCTCTGTTTCTGCACGGGTAGCATATCGCCAGTCTTCAAAAATGTTGCCAGAACTCAGCATGTCTGATTCTACAAAATTTCGTGATTTATTACTGGTATGATCCAAGGTAAGCCATTCAAGGCCGCTGTAGTCCACTGATGTTCTCTGTCCGCTTTCATTAATGAAACTATGATATCCACCTATTACGCTAGCCTTTGCTAGTGGTAACGATGCGAAAATAAAAATGAAAAGTATAGTTCTTGGTAGGTAAAAATATTCTTTCATCTCTATTTTCCTATTATTGTGAAATTATTGCAGGGAACAGACCACGTTTAGTCATTTCCTCGTGTTTCATGTTGTCCGCAAAAACGGTACTTCTAGCTGACGCAAATCAAGGGCCAGATTGGGGAGGAAAACAGCCCGCGACATAATAGTTGTCGTAAACCCCCCTTAAAAATGCATTTATTAACAATGCGTTAACAAATCAAAATCCGACATTATTTATGTCGTTTTTTGAAACAGAGAAAAGATTTGGTGTTTGCAGAATTCAGGTTTGTAAAGAAACCCGACAAAAACGGGCTTTTTACTGATCTATGTCAGTTTTTTTCAGTGCTGACTAGTACTGTGAATGTGGTAGGGGATTTCCGGAACAAGAACAAAAGTAATAGGAATCAAAGTCTTATGTGGTTCCTGGCTTAGAATGCGAGTGTAAATAAATCCGACACTTTTATGGATTTTGTCGTGCTGGGTTTTTTTTGATCCGCTTCGCTTGACCCCCCCTACATTCTCGTCGTCAGCTAAGTGAAGACAAAAGGCACACGCCTTGCTATCATTCAAAGGTGAAGACTTTTGCTTGGAATCCGGAAAAGAACGATCTGCTCAAAGAAGAAAGAGGGGTTTCGTTCGAAGAGGTTGTTCTCCATATCCAGCTTGGAAATGAAGAGGACATTTACGACCACCCCAACCAGGGGCGTTATCCAGGACAGAAGATTTCTGTTGTTGTAATCGAAGGCTACGCATATCTCGTGCCTTTTGTTGAAAATGAAGATGAAATCTTTCTGAAAACCATCATTCCAAGTCGTAAAGCAACTAAGCAATATTCAGGTGATTCCAATGAGTAAGCTTGATTCTGAAGAGAAAGAGATCCTTGAAGCCTTTGAAAAAGGTGAGCTTAAACGGGCAAAAAATGTCACACAGGAGATCAAGCAACATAAAGCTGTTGCTGAAGCGACATTTAAGAAAAATGCCCGTATCAACATCCGTCTATCTTCCCGGGATCTTCGCTCGTTGCAGGTACGGGCTTTAAAGGAAGGCATTCCATACCAAACATTGGTATCCAGCGTTTTGCACAAGTTTGTAGATGGTCAGCTTGTGGATAAATCAGCTAACAAATAACTCAAGTAGGTTGGTGGATCCGCTTCGCTTGATCCCCTCTGCATTCCCGGCAGAGGTTGGGCAGCAGCAATCATGGTGCGCGCGGCGCACCCTACGTTTGTCATATTCAGGGAAGGACTATCACCACGAACGCCGAAGCTTGAGTTGTAAAAGGTCATCGCTTCGGTCTGGGTATCCCCAGCCGCTGTCTTCTCTCCCACAGTGCCTTGCGGCTGATGCCGAGTTTTTTTGCCAGTTCTGTCTCGGTCATGCTTTCCTGATGTTGTAGGACGAATTTCCGGAAATAGTCTTCCAGTGAGAGACCTTCGGATGGAGAGGCTGCAGCCTCTGTGTCAGGGGAGGTGTCGATGGCAAGCAGATCAGGTGTGATGAGATTGTTCTCACACAGGATTACTGCTCGTTCGATTGCGTTCTCCAGTTCCCGAACTCCCAATTGCTCGCTAAACTTATACCTAATTAATGCTAAATGCTCAGCTATTTCGCCTCTTTGCTATGAGTAAAGCACTCATGGAAAGCAGCAACAAGTACAGAGTCGAAGGCTCAGGTACCGATGTAATTGTCGCCCGATCATCGAAATAAAACCACAGTGATACATCCTCATCTGAGGGGCCATAGTCTCCGGCGATAGCGTAGAGCTGGTATTGGTGCCCCGCAAGCAATGTAAGCGTATGTTCAATGCCCCAGCCACCGGCTACATCAAGCACCATAGAAGAACTGGTTACATCAAAAAGACGCACTTCTGCAACAGAGTCGGTGTGGGCTGGTGGAGGTGTTCCACCCGGATATACTTCATTCAGTAGCCGGGTTCTGAAATCCGCGTCTTCGTTTAACACGTTGAATACCCACGATGTCGATGCTTCGCCCCTAACACTGGTGACTGACGTTAACGGATTGAAGGGACCAGAACCACTAAAGGGGTAATCATCAGCCTCGGCATCCAGGTTAAATCCGTTCGTACCAGAGGAAGAACCAGAGCCATTTGCATCGATAACATAATTTTCATTTTCGGAAGGACTGTAATAAAACTCCGTATAAGAGACAGAGGCGCCGCTGCCCAGCAACGATCCTGTCGCGCTGTCTGAATGAATGGTCGTACCCGATCTGGATTCAGTTTCTACATAGTAACTGACATCCAAGCTCTCTGATAATACTTGGATAATGGGGGTTGCCTGGGTTTGTGCTGCAACACCAAGCAACAAACTAGTGGCAAGAAATATTGATTTTGGTGTGCAACAATTCATCTACGCATTCTCCTTTGGCATTTTTTCGGCTTGTATATTCTGCTTTTCACTTCAAGAATACCGTGGTCTGTCCCTTATTGTTCGTGGAAAAATAGTTGCTACTTCTTCACTGCCTGAATTCAATAGGGGGACAGGCAATGGTTTTTCCAAGGAAACTGGGGACTGAGGGGACAGAACCATGGTCTGTATCCTATTGTCCACTATCAATTTGTTTATGCTTGTTTCATCTTGCGGCTGGTAAAGCCAAGCCCAACTAGAGCTAGGCCCATTAGAGCGAGAGTGGAAGGTTCTGGTACCTCGGCCCAGATTTCAATCTCATTCCATGCAACCCAGCTAGGGCTGGTTGTGGTAGTGATCCTTACAGTTTGGGCGCTGGTTGCAGTGGCATAAGTATGGTTTAAAATGTCACCATCACTAGTAAATCCAATCCAAGAAAAGTCAGATGCACCATCCAAAGTAACGTCATGTTGGGTTACCCCAGCCGGGGTCTGTGCAACCGAGGCTCTGATTTCCACAATCTGGAATACGGAACCAAGATCTATTTCAATCCATTGTGTTGGCCATGAGCCTGCATTCCATAGAGTGCTAGTGTTGCCATCAATTGCAAGATCAGGTGTGTGCGTAAGGTATGTTCCACTCGCAGTTGCTGTTCCCCCTGGTGCGACATTAACGAGTGTCGCATGTACTGGCCCGGTTAAGATAAACAAGCAAAATGTACAGGCGAGGATAGAGATGTTTTTATACATATGGAGCCGCATGATTAACCCTCATTTTTTCATGTCAGAGCAATAAATGTGCCCATTTAAAAAGGCTTTGTCCGAGTGAGTCGTTGAAATAATCTACCCCATCCATAACGGGGAACAGACCACGGTTTTCCGACCCCTTTCCAGTGCAACTTCCAATGAATTGATTGCGTGATCTATTATTAACAATAAGTTCTGAAATCCACTTTAATATTCAAGCAACATCAATACCAACAAACACTATTTACTAGCCTGCGACATAATAGTTGTCGTAACCCCCCTCAAAAATTCATTCATTAACAACGTGTTAACAAATCAAAATCCGACATTATTTATGTCGTATTTTGAAACAGAGAAAAGACTTGGTGTTTGCAGAATTCAGTTTTGTAAAGAAACCCGACAAATACAGGTTTTTCGATGATCTATGTCAGGTTTTTCTTTGCGGTGTAACATTTCAGAGAGAGACGAAATAGACAGGAAGGGAACAAAAATACCTGGGAATCAAAGTGTTACCAGATTGCTGGCTTTATATGGATGTGTAAATATAACCGACACTATTTTTGGGCTTTGTCATGTTTTAGTGGATCCGCTCGATTGATCCCTCCTACATTCCCGACAGAGGTTGGGCAGCAGCAATCATGGTGCGCGCGGCGCACCCTACGTTTGTCATATTCAGAGAAGCACCATCACCATGAACGCCGAAGCTTGAGTTGTAAAAGGTCATCGCTTCGGCCTGGGTATCCCCAGCCGCTGCCTTCTCTCCCACAGTGCCTTACGACTGATGCCAAGTTTTTTTGCCAGTTCTGTCTCGGTCATGCCTTCCTGAGGTTTTATCGGGGACAGACCACGGTTTTATCGGGGACAGACCACGGTTTCCTTGCTAATCTTATGAGCAGACAACTGATCAAGGATGATCTCAATATGCCAAGAAGACCCCGCATTACTCTTGCCGGCGTACCACACCACCTGATCCAACGTGGGAACAATCGCCAAGCCTGTTTCTTTTCTAATGATGATTACCAAACGTACCTACACTGGCTAAAGGAGTACGCAGATAAATACGATTGTGCTGTTCATGCCTATGTGTTGATGACCAATCATGTTCATCTGCTCATCACGCCTTCAACCTCGGGCGCTGCTGGTCAACTAATGAAACAGCTTGGTCAGCGTTATGTTCAGTATGTCAATCGAACCTATCGGCGTAGTGGTACTCTATGGGAGGGTCGTTTTCGTTCGTGCTTGACTCAGGAAGAGGCGTATGTCCTTAGCTGCTACCGTTACATTGAGCTGAATCCTATTCGGGCGAAGATGGTCGGGCATCCGGCAGAATATCCATGGTCGAGTTATCGTGTCAACGCACAGGACGATGTGTCTGATCTGTTAACACCTCACTCGCTTTACACTGCTTTGAGTACAGACGATATGGCAAGACAAACTGCATACAGAGAACTGTTTCGTTTTCAGCTTGACCCGATGATGGTTGATGATATTCGTTTGGCGACGACTGGAAACTATGCTTTGGGTAGTTCACAGTTCCAGGCACAAATTGCCGCTGCTTTGGGGAGACGGGTGACTCCAGGCAAATCTGGACGGCCGGGAAAGAGGAGAGAGCCGGAATCGAAGGATTTGTTTAGCGGAGATTGAGGATAGGGGACAGAACCGTGGTCTGTCCCCTATTGTTTCTGTTTGGCGACGACTGGAAACTATGCTTTGGGTAGTTCACAGTTCCAGGCACAAATTGCCGCTGCTTTGGGGAGACGGGTGACTCCAGGCAAATCTGGACGGCCGGGAAAGAGGAGTGAGCTGGAATCGAAGGATTTGTTTAGCGGAGATTGAGGATAGGGGACAGAACCGTGGTCTGTCCCCTATTACTCAATTGTTCTCCTATTAACTACTCTATTGATCCTGGTTATTTCTTAACAAACTTTCGAAAGCCAAGTCCCAATAACCCAAGCCCCATCAGTGCAATTGAGGTGGGTTCTGGAACTGTCCACGTCGCCGACTTAAAAGCGTACAATCCTGTACCTGGATCATACTTGCTGGCATCGGTTGACAGACTCCATTTTGCGTCAGTGGTGCTGTAACCGAGTATTGTAAGATGGCCTGTGCCTTCTAGAATTAGATGGCTCGCTGACTGTAGTACTATATCAAGGGTATCCAGGTGGAAGCCGCCTCTAAGATTACCACCATCCCACCACGTGGATGGCAGAATCGGAGGGATAAAAGGATTAAATATGAAATCCTCATAGGTGCCTTTATCTCCTACATCCAGCCGAGTATCGAAGTCGTCGAATGCACCTGTGACCGTGAACTCAGTCTCAACGAAAGTTACTGGATCTGTTTCAGTAAAAATGTCAAGTCCTCTTGCAGTTGCCATATCGGTGATATGATTTCCATGTATATTCGTGAGGTTCGCCCAACCCTCCATGCGCACAAGCCCATCGAATTTCACAGCTTGTGCTGAACCGACAATGAGTAAACCGATTACCAAGGCAATAAATTTAATAAATAGATTTGTGTGCTTCATGACTGTTGCTCCCAAGTGATGTTTGTATTTGAATTTCCGCATCCTCATCCACGCAACTCCAATGCCAAAAAGGTGAATTTAATCGAGGGTGACATAATAGTTGTCGTAAATCCCCCTCAAAAACTCATTCATTAACAATGTGTTAACAAATCAAATCCCGACATTATTTATGTCGCTTTTTGGAACAGAAAAAAGATTTGGCGTTTGCGAATTTTAGTTTTGTAAAGAAACCCGACAAAAACGGGGTTTTTGCTGATCTATGTCAGGTTTTTCTTTGTGGTGTAACATTTCAGAGAGGGACGAAATAGACAGGAAGGGAACAAAAAG
This sequence comes from Sedimenticolaceae bacterium, assembly GCA_963691905.1. Taxonomy (GTDB): domain Bacteria; phylum Pseudomonadota; class Gammaproteobacteria; order Chromatiales; family Chromatiaceae; genus QGON01. Next base: position 1,424,939 of record OY829894.1, on the reverse strand, counting down.
ACTGGGAATCAAAGTGTTACAAGATTGCTGGCTTTATATTGATGTGTAAATAAAATCGACACTTATATGGGTTTGGTGGTGTTTTGGTGGATCCGCTTCGCTTGATCCCTCCTACATTCTCGTTGTTATCTGAGTGAAGACAAAAGGCACACGCCTTGCTATCATTTCTGGGTGAAGACTTTTGCTTGGAATCCGGAAAAGAACGATCTGCTCAAAGAAGAAAGAGGGGTTTCGTTCGAAGAGGTCGTTCTCCATATTCAGCTCGGAAATGAGGTGGACATCTATGACCACCCCAACCAGGGGCGTTATCCAGGCCAGAAGATTTCTGTTGTTGTCATTGAAGGTTACGCGTATCTCGTGCCTTTTGTTGAAAATGAAGATGAAATCTTCCTGAAAACTATCATTCCGAGTCGTAAAGCAACTAAGCAATATTCAGGTGATTCCAATGAGTAAGCTTGATTCTGAAGAGAAAGAGATCCTTGAAGCCTTTGAAAAAGGCGTGCTTACACGGGCAAAAAATGTCACGCAGGAGATTAAGCAACATAAAGCTGCTGCTGAAGCGACATTTAAGAAAGATGCCCGTATCAATATCCGTCTATCTTCCCGGGATCTTCGCTCGTTGCAGGTACGGGCTTTAAAGGAAGGTATTCCATACCAGACATTGGTATCCAGCGTTTTGCACAAGTTCGTTGATGGTCAGCTTGTGGATAAATCAGCTAACAAATAACTCAAGTAGGTTGGTGGATCCGCTTCGCTTGATCCCCCCTACATTCTTACGTAAACCGCCTATCTCTTCGGTCTGGGTATCCCCAGCCGCTGTCTTCTCTCCCACAGTGCCTTGCGGCTGATGCCGAGTTTTTTTGCCAGTTCTGTCTCGGTCATGCCTTCCTGATGTTGTAGGACGAATTGCCGGAAATAGTCCTCCAGAGAAAGATCTTCAGATGGAGCGGTTGTAGCCGGGGAGGTGTCGATGGCAAGCAGGTCGGGTGTGATGAGATTGTTCTCACAAAGAATTACCGCACGTTCGATGGCATTCTCCAGTTCCCGGACGTTACCCGGCCAGGGATAATTGGTGATGGCGTTGATTGTTTCCTGAGAGAGTTCCATCGTGGTGTGGTTGAGTTGTTTGCAGATCTTTTGCAGCAGGAATACGGAGAGTTTGATGATGTCCCGTCCCCGTTCACGCAGAGGCGGCAGATTGAGTTCCATCACTCGTAGGCGGAAGTAGAGGTCGCTGCGAAATTCTCCCTCTTGTACCCGCTGTTTGAGATCCTGGTGGGTGGCGGCGATGAGACGGATGTCCACCTGTTTCGACCGTTCGGAACCGACGGGCTTGATCTCGCCGTTCTGCAGTACCCGCAGCAGGCGAGCTTGAGCCGCCGTCGGCAGTTCGCCAATCTCGTCGAGAAAGAGGGTGCCTCCATCGGCGCTTTCGACCAGTCCGGTGTGTGCGGTATCGGCGCCGATGAAGGCGCCTTTCTCGTGACCGAAGAGTTCTGATTCGATCAGCGTTTCCGGGATGGCGGCGCAGTTGACGGTGATGATAGGCGCGTCGTTGCGTCTGCTCTGTTCGTGCAGGGCGCGGGCTACAAGTTCCTTTCCGGTGCCAGATTCACCCAGAATCAGGGTTGTTGTATCGGTCGGTGCGACTTTGCTGATGCGGCGGCAGATCTCCACCATAGCGGGACACTCTCCCACCATGCCCTGTACCGGATAGTTCTTTTCGAGTTCGGACTTGAGTACCGCCTGCTGCCGCAACTGCTTGGAGTGTTTAAGGATGCGTTTCACCAGTAGCAGCAACTCTTCGTGATTAAAGGGTTTGGCGATGTAGTCCACTGCACCGCGCTTCATGGCGTCCACTGCTGCCTGTACGCTGGCGTAGCTGGTCATGATCAGCACCGGTACGGGTGCTGCCGGTTTGATCAGTTCGACGCCGGCCAGGCCGGGCAGACGAACGTCGGCGATGATCAGGTCGTAGTCACTGAGTCTGTACTCGGTTTCGGCCCGCTCCACCGAATCGACATCGTCTATGCGGTAGCCTTTGCGTTCCAGCAGGCGCCGCATTGCATTGCGGATGACGCTTTCATCCTCGACGATCAATATCCGACTCATTGTTTGCTCTTCCCTTTAGTCGGCAGCTTCAATACAACACGGGTTCCGACGTCGGGTTTCGAGTCGATCTCGATGCTGCCGTTGTGGTCGTTGATGATCTTATACGCCAGGGCCAGACCAAGGCCGGTCCCTTCGCCGGGGGCCTTGGTGGTGAAGAAGGGCTCGAAGACGTACTCCTGCTTCTCTGTCGGGATGCCGGTTCCCTGATCCAATACCTCGATCGCGGTCTGCCCGTCTTTCTGCCAGGCAAAGCACTCCACCCGGTCACCGGGAGAGGATGCCTCAACGGCGTTGGAGAAGAGGTTGACCAGCACTTGGGATATCTTTTGCCGGTCTCCCAACAGCATCAATTCAGATGGGCAGTGATTGATACACTCGATCTGTTTACCCCGGTGGGTGAGCTGGACCAGCCGGATCGCCTCGTCTGTCAGTTCCCCCAGGGGAAAGCGCTGGAAATCTGTGCCGACCTTGCCGCTGCGGCTGAAGTTCATCAGGGTCTGGATGATGGTGGTGATGCGGTGGGTCTGGTTCATGATCTCATCCAGACTCTCATCGACGATCTGCCGATCCTCCTCACCCCGCAGATTCTGGGTCAGAGAGGCGATGCCGGTGATCGGGTTACCGATCTCGTGGGCGACGCCGGCGGCCAGTCGCCCGATAGAGGCGAGCCGGTCGCTGTGAGCGAGTTCCGCCTCCAGTATCTCCAGATCGGTAAGATCCTCCAACAGCATGACCTGACTGGTGCGGGCCTCTACCACAGGATGGTCAGGGGCGGTGGGGCCGGGGATTGCAGCCTTGTGCAGATTGAACCAGCGAGGTTTTCCTTCGTGTTCAACCTTCAAATGATGGATATGGAAATCGTGTGCGGCGGCAAAGCCGGCCAGCAGCTGGCCCCAGGATTCAGGCAGCCGGTGCAACGGTACGCCCAGCACATCCTTTGCCGCAACCCCGGTCATCACCTCCATCGCCAGGTTCCAGATCACCACCGTCTGCTCCCGGTCGACGGCACAGACGCCGAGTGGCAGATCAAGCAGGATCTGCCGGTGGTAACGGCGCAGACTGTCGAGATCGGCAGAGAGTCCGCGCAGCCGGGAGCGGGAGTCCTCGAGCTGCTCCTCCACAAAACGCATCGAATCGGCCAGCGCGGTCTTGGCATGGGCGTCGAGCTGCAGGCGGCGACTGATAATCACATGAGCGAGCTGTGGGCCGATCAGGCCGGAGAGGTTGCGCTCCAGCCGCTCCCGCAGTCGTCGCAGCTCGGTGGGGCGGGTTTCACTGGCCTGCATGCCGAGATCGTCGAGGGCCTGTTGCACCTCCTTTTGTGCCGTCTCCAAGCCCAGCACGCTGGACATCTCCTTGATGAACTGATCGGTGGAGGTGGCGCTGACCACGCCGCTAAGGGGAGAGAATGTCTCGCTGCAGCAGGCGTATGCGGCTTCCCGTTCGCCCCGGCGTTGTGTGGTCAGGAGGGTGCCGAGGATAAAAAAGAACGTATTGAAACTCAGCGAGCAGAAGGTGGCGAACTGCCACTTCTCCATGCCTGCGTAGTGCCGCAGGGCTTCGACGTCGATTTCAGTTCGCACAAAACCTGAGGCCTCCAGCATGGGTAGTAGCAGGGTGATGCTCCAGACTCCGATACCGGCAAGCAGACCGGCTATAAGACCGCTCCGATTGGCGCGGCGCCAATAGAGCAGGCCGATGATGCCGGGCAGGAACTGAGCCACGGCGACAAACGAGATCAGACCGAGCTGAACCAGCCCCTGATTCTGCTCCAGCATGACATAGAAACCGTAACCCGCCATGACGATGGCGCCGATCAGCAGACGGCGTCCCCAGAGCAGCCAGCGGTATAAGTTGACCTCCGGTGCCGGATAGCTGGCGGGCAGAACCAAGTGGTTGAGTGTCATCGATGAGAGCGCGAGAGTGGTGACGATCATCATGGCGCTGGCGGCGGAGAGCCCGCCGATGAAGGTCAGCATCGGCAGCCATCCTGGTCCCTGGTTCAGTGTGATGCCGAGGGCGTAGTAGTCTGCATCGATTCCCAGCTCCAGCCGTGTACCGGCCCAGAGGATTGGAGGAATGGCCAGGTTGATAAGCAAGAGAAATAGCGGGAAGGCCCAGCTTGCGGTATTGAGCGCCCGTGGCTCCATGTTCTCTGTAAAGAGCATGTGGAACTGACGCGGCAGCAGGAAGGCGGCGGCGAAGGCGAGAAACAGCAGGGTGCCCCAAGAGCCTTCACGTACCGGTCGGTAGAGAGACTCTATCGCTTCTGGATGTTCGATCAGCCACTGATTGAGGCCCGAGGGACCGGAGAAGATACCGAAGATGGCAAAGAGTCCGACAGCCAGCAGTGCGACCAGTTTGACCAGTGACTCAAAGGCGATCGCCGCTACCAGCCCCTCGTGTTTCTCTCTTGGGGATGTGTGACGGGCACCGAACAGGATGGCAAACAGGATCAGCGTGATACAGAAGCCCAATGCCAGCACCTGCGGCGTCGCCTCCTGGGTCAGTACACGCATCGACTCGGTGACAGCACGGATCTGCAGGGCGATGTAGGGCAGGGTGCCCACCAGCATGAAAAGGGTTACCAGGATACCGGCAAACTGGCTGCGGTAGCGGAAGGCGAAGATATCTGCCAGGGAGGTGAGCTGATAGTCGCGGGTCAGCCGTAGAATGGGCTTAAACAGTACCGGGGTCAGGGCAAAGGCGATGGTGACCCCAAGATAGATGGTGAGAAAAAGATAACCCTGAGTCTGGGCGAAACCCACGCTGCCGTAATAGGTCCAGGAGGTGGCGTAGACACCGAGTGAGAGCACATAGACCGAGGGATGGTGCAGCAGCCGTTCCGGTAAGCGTCCGCTGTCAGCCGCGTAGGCGATCAGAAAGAGCAGGACGAGATAGGCGATTCCGACCGAGAAAAGGAGTGCCAGGTCATGACTCATGGTGCTGCCTGATGTGGATGAGAGCACCGAGCAGGATGGCTGCCAGCCAGAGCAGGTAGGGCAGGTACCAGGGACTGCCGGGGTTGGTCCACCAGTAGACGACAGGGGAGACAAAGAGAAAAAGGATAAACAGGACGAGCAGGAGCGTCTTGTCGTATAACGGTCGATTTTCCTGACCCGGCTGCATGCTGAGAGCCTAGCAGTTGTTACAGAAGGTAACAACGTGGTGTTGGCGACACCATGAAACACTGGATGAATGTAGGCCGGTTCAAGCGTAGCGGAACCGGCGATTCCATGGGGCCAGTCAAATATTGAGCGCCCGATCCGCTACGCTTGATCAGGCCTACATGGCAGCTTTGGTTTCGAGTAGAATCCCCGGCATGTTACAGAAACTATTCGGCATTCTGATCTTCGTCCTCAGTATCCTGTGCGCCTGGGGCTGGATGGAGTATGAGAATTTCATGGAGAAACCACTCCAACTGCCGGCCGAGGGTGTGCGTTATAACCTTGAACCCGGCACTACCATGCGTCGGCTGTCGGCGGAACTGGCACAACAGGGTCTCCTTGAGCGACCGCTGTTTCTGCGCCTGCTTGCCCGCTGGAGCCACCAGGCAGATCAGTTGAAAGTGGGGGAGTACCATATTCCTGAAGGCACAAGACCTGAAGGTGTGCTCAATATTCTCACTTCAGGCAAAGTGATTCAGTACGCGCTGACTGTGGTGGAGGGGTGGACCTTCAAGCAGATGATGGGGGCACTGAATCGCCATGAAGCGATCAAACAGACCCTGACAGAACTTCCGGATGGTGAGATCATGGGACGCATCGGCTATCCTGAGCAACACCCGGAAGGGCGCTTTTACCCCGATACCTACCATTTTCCCAGGGGTACCACCGATGTGGCCTTCCTTAAACGGGCGTACCGGCAGATGGAGAAGGTGCTGGCGCGTGAGTGGGAGGGTAAAGAGAGTGGATTGCCCCTGAAATCCCCCTATGAGAGCCTGATACTCGCCTCTATTGTCGAGCGTGAAACCGGTCTGCCGTCGGAGCGTCCTCTCATTGCAGGCGTGTTTGTCAGGCGCCTGCAAAAAGGCATGCGTCTGCAGACCGATCCGACGGTTATCTACGGGATGGGTAACAACTATGACGGTAATATCCGCCGTCGTGATCTGAAAGCGGACACGCCCTACAATACCTATGTGCATGCCGGACTGACTCCGACACCAATTGCCATGCCCAGTGGCGAAGCGATTCATGCCGCGCTGCATCCGGCGGCGGGAAAATCGCTCTATTTTGTCGCCACCGGGGATGGTGGTCACTACTTTTCCGCCACATTGAAAGAGCACAACAAGGCGGTACGGAAGTATCAGTTGAAACGATGAAGCGGAACAGTGGCAGATTTATCACCGTGGAAGGCGGTGAAGGCGCGGGTAAGAGCAGCAACCTCTCTTTCATTCAGGGAGTGCTGGAGGCGGCGGGTAAAACTGTGCTTTTCACCCGCGAACCTGGCGGCACGTCACTGGGGGAGGAGATTAGGGAACTGCTGCTGGGCCACAAACACACCGGTATGGCGGACGATACAGAGCTGCTGCTGATGTTTGCCTCCAGAGCGGAACATATCCATCAGAAGATTCTCCCGGCGCTGTCTGAAGGGACTTGGGTTTTATGTGATCGTTTTACCGATGCCTCTTATGCCTACCAAGGCGCTGGTCGTGGTTTGGGGCGGGAACGCATTGCCGCACTTGAGGCGTTCGTACAGGGGGATCTGCGACCGGATCTGACGCTTCTGCTCGACCTGCCGGTTGAGATTGGATTGGCCAGGGCGGGGGCGCGCTCGGAACCCGATCGCTTCGAGCGTGAGCAGAACCGGTTTTTTGAGGCGGTGAGGCAGGGTTATCTGGAGATAGCGACGCGTGAACCGGAGCGGGTCAAGGTCATCGATGCCTCCCAGAGTCTTGATGATGTGCAGTCTCAGATTGAACGGATCATTACAGATTTTCTGGAGGTAGAGGATGGCTGAAACTCTTTTTAACCGCCTCCCCTGGCAGCAGAACCAGTGGGAACAGTTACAGAGCGCCCGTACTCAGCAGCGTCTTCCGCATGCACTTCTGTTTGCCGGCGCCAAAGGGGTTGGTAAATCCAATTTTGCCCTGGCCTTTGTGCAATCACTGCTCTGTGAAGCGCCGAATGACCAGGGTGAACCCTGTGGTGTATGCCGGCACTGCCACTTGGTGCAGGTCGGCAGCCATCCCGATTTTCAGCGGATCGAACCGGAGCAGGAGAGTAAAAGCGGGGAGATCAAGGTTGATGCTATCCGTGCACTGACAGCCAGTGCCGGTCTGACGGCCCGGTCGGGTGGCCATAAGGTTATTTTTATTCGTCCTGCAGACAGGATGAATAGCGCGGCAGCCAACAGTCTGCTAAAGACGTTGGAGGAGCCGACCGCCGATACGGTGCTGCTGCTGTTGACTGATAGTCCTTCCCGATTGTTGCCAACCATTCGCAGCCGTTGTCAGCAGATCCTCTTCGCGCAACCCGATACAAATGATGCCATCGAATGGTTGAGTGGGCGGGTCACTCATGGCGATCCTGAAGTTTTGCTCTCTCTTGCCGGTGGCGCCCCCTTACAGGCGCTGCTGTTGGATGATATGGAACTATTGTCAAAACGGCAGGATATGCTGGGGGATTTCCTCGCGCTGGGGCAGGCAAAAAACGATCCGGTAAGATTGGCCGAGCGCTGGTCGAAGTCTGATATCCCACTGCTGATGGACTGGCTTTCCGGCTGGGTGATCGATATTTTGAGGCTGCAGACGGGTGGAGCGCCGCCACTGCTTTTCAACCGGGATAGCGTTCGGCCTTTGCAGAGCATTGCCGAGCGGCTAAACTCTAGTCTATTGCAGCGGTTTTTGAGGCAGGTCTACGAGGCGCGTAACCTTGGCGAGACGAACCTCAATCCCCAGCTTGTGCTGGAGAGACTGCTGATTCAATGGGCTAGCTGCCTGCGACAAGCAGGCCACTGAGACAACGACAGGTTAAGTTATGGCTGGTGGACCCAGACAAGGCATCCTCTCTCTGACGATCAAGGACAAAAACGCCCTCTATGCCGCTTACATGCAGTTTGTGAAGAATGGTGGTTTATTCATTCCCACTACAAAGAAGTACAGGTTGGGTGATGAGGTCTTCATGTTGCTGACTCTAATGGAAGAGGCGGAACGCATACCTGTGGCCGGAAAGATCATCTGGGTGACCCCGGTTGGTGCCGAAGGTAACCGGGCTGCCGGTATCGGTGTCCAGTTCAGTGATCAGGATGGGGGTGCCGCCCGCAACAAGATAGAGACCTATCTTGCCGGTGCGCTCAAGTCTGATCGCCCGACACATACGCTTTGATCCCTTTGCGTTGCGGTGCCCCCGCCGCAGTTTTCTAGCGCCTTTTTTGTAGGTTGGGTTAGATGCGCATTACTCCAAACTTTCGTTTTGCCACCAAGCTTCGGGCGCATCGTAACCCAACAGGGGTTTGTCGGGTTACGTCGCGCGCCAGGTACAGTGCTGTATTTGGTCTTGTCTGTTGCGCGACTAATCCGACCTACGTTGAATTGTGCTGAATAGCTACAGATTGATCAACATTTAAGGACAACAATTTCATGCTGGTGGATTCCCACTGTCATCTGGATCGTGTCGATCTGGAAGCCTACGACAACGATTTCAAACGACTGGTGCAGACAACCCTGGAAAATGGGGTTCAGCACATGCTCTGTGTCTCCATCGATCTGGAATCCTGGCCGGATATGGTCTCGCTGGTCGAACCCTATCCAGAAATCTCCCTCTCGGTCGGAGTGCATCCGAATGACAAGGACCGGCATGAGCCCACGGTGGATGAGTTGGTGAGACTGGCACAAACTTCCCGGGTAGTGGCCATCGGGGAGACAGGGCTGGACTATTTTCGCAGTGAAGGGGATCTGACGTGGCAGCAGACCCGTTTTCGTAACCACATCCAGGCTTCCAGGGCGTGCGGCAAGCCGCTCATCATCCATACCCGTGCGGCAAAGGCGGATACCCTTCGGATCATGCAGGAAGAGGGGGCCAATCAGGCAGGTGGTGTGATGCACTGTTTTACCGAAGATCTGGAGATGGCCGAACAGGCGCTGGAGATGGGTTTTTATATCTCCTTCTCCGGCATTATCACTTTCAGGAATGCTGCGGATCTTCGGGATGTCGCCTCGAAGGTGCCACTGGAGCGCCTGTTGGTCGAGACCGATTCTCCCTACCTTGCGCCGGTGCCTCACCGGGGCAAGTCGAACCAGCCGCTCTATGTTGCCAGGGTCGCGGAATGCATCGCGGAACTGCGGGGGATTTCGCTGGACTCCCTGGCAAGGCAGACGACGGAAAATTTCTACCGATGTTTTCCTGAAGCTGTCAGATGACGGGTGTTATTTCAGCTGTTTTGCCGGATTGAGCTGACTTGCATCCAGGGTCATGTCATCAGGAAAACAGCAGCTGAAACAGCTGCCGAAACCCTCTCTACTGGTGATGCTAAGGTTGCCTTCGTGTCGATTAATACTATGTTTCACGATCGCCAACCCAAGACCGGTTCCCCCTGACTGACGGGAACGCGCTTTGTCCACCCGGTAGAAACGTTCAGTCAGGCGTGGGATGTGCCGTTGTGGAATGCCGGGGCCAGTGTCTGTAACGGTAAAACAGGCATTATTATCGGCATCCCGTTTCCAGCTGATGGTGATTTTGGTTTTCGATGGAGTATGCACGATGGCATTGAATACGAGGTTTGATAAGGCGCTCTGCAGTTCGTTTTCGGTGCCCACGAGCCAGAGATTCTCATCCGCTTCAAACTCCAGTTGATACCCCCCCTTCTGATTCGCGAGTGCATTGGCTTGTTCAAAAATCTTGGTTAACAGCTCCGGAACCGCAACAGGAGCCTGCTGGGTAATTCTGTTTTCCATCTCTAGCCTGGAGAGTGTCAGCAGGTCGCTGATGATGATGTTCATCCGCGCTGCCTGTTGGTTCATCAGTTCGAAAGGGCGTTCCTGAAACGGCAGTAGTTCATGGTCACTGAGGTTTTCCAGGAAGCCGGTGATTACCGTCAAGGGTGTGCGCAATTCATGGGAGACGTTGGAGACGAAATCCCGCCGTATCAGATTGAGATGGAACACCTTGGTGATGTCCCGGGCCACGATCAGTCGCTGGCGTTTTTTCCCTCCGAAAGGTGTGAAGCGCATCGAGAGCACAACCGTCTCGTTGGTGGGAGAGGGAAACTCCAGCGGCTGGCTGTAATCCGCGTTTGCGAGGTATTCGTCCAGGTCGGGGTAGTGGACAAGTTTTGTCAGTGCCACGCCTTCATCTCTTGGCCAGCTGATACCCAGAAGATGGCGTGCAGCGGGATTGGCCCATTCGACCTCTTCAGCAGCATTCAGCAGAACCAGTGCGTCCGGTATGACGGATGAGACCTCACGAAAACGTGAGGTGAAGCGATGGAGTGTGCGTTTGCGTTTCCGGCTGCGGGTATGCAGTCGCTCCAATTCATCGTAGATCGGTTCCCAAAAACCTATCGGCGTGAGAGAAGGTGTACGCTTTCGAGTGACGACGTAGTGGAACAGAAACAGCAATTGATAGAGGTTTCTCAGCAGGTAGAGGGCGACTCCAACGATTAGGGCAGGTATCAGTACGTTGAAAAAGTAGCCGATGATGCCGCTGAAAAGCAGCAGCAGCCCCAGCAGACGAATTTCGTAGAGGATTGGCTGAATCAAGTGCTTACCGAGGGAGGTAGTGCTCTATCAATGTGATATTTACGCGATTATCACGTTGATAGAGCACTAGGGTCAATCGGGCATCGAGGAGAATCGATAACCCACACTCCGCACGGTCTGCAGCATGGCGTCATGGCCTGAAGGGGAAAGCGCCTTTCTGAGGCGGCGGATATGGACGTCCACGGTTCGCTCCTCAACGTAGGTTTGGTCGTCCCAGACATGATCAAGAATCCTGGAGCGGCTATAGGCTCGATCCTGATGGGACATGAAAAACAGCAGCAGTTTATACTCTGCGGGAGAGAGTACCAGGGGTTTGTTTTGCACGGTAACCTGGTGTTTGGCCGGGTCGATACGCAGTCCATTGCTCTCCAGCGGCTTTTCATCACCACCTTTGTTGAACCGGCGCAGTACTGCCTTGATCCTTGCAATCAGTTCGCGGGGGGAGAAAGGCTTGGTGACGTAGTCGTCGGCCCCGGCTTCGAGTCCATCCACCTTGTCCGATTCATCGGCGCGGGCAGTAAGAATGATGAGGGGGATGTCGCGGGTTTCCGGTTTCTGTTTCAGTTCCCGTGTCAGTTCCAGACCGGAACGTCCGGGCAGCATCCAGTCCATCAATATCAGGTCCGGCAGCGAATGGGTGAGCGACTGCCTGGCCTCCTGGGCATGCCCGGCCTCATCCACCTCGTAATTCGCCACTTCCAGTCCGAAGCGAATCATCTCCCGAATTTCCGCTTCGTCCTCTACGATCAATATTCTGGGCATAGCTTTTTGTCGTATCAGCCGTAGCGGCCTTCAATATAGTCTGCAGTTTCTTTGTGACTTGGCGTGACGAACAAATCTTGAGTTGCCGTATGTTCGACCACTTTCCCCATCAACATAAAGATGCACTCTTCACTCGCACGTCGGGCCTGGGCCATGTTGTGGGTGACCATGAGGATAGTGTATTCGCCACGCAGTTCCCAGATCAACTCTTCCACAGCGGCAGTGCCTTTTGGGTCGAGCGCGGAACAGGGCTCATCCATCAGCAGGACGCTGGGTTTTACCGGGAGCAGGCGGGCGATGCAGAGTTTTTGTTGCTCCTCGAGGGAAAGCTCGGTGGCCTTGATATCCAGACGATCCTTTACCTTGTCCCAGAGCAGGACCTGCTTCAGAGCGCCCTCGATGATTTCATCATGATCGGCACTGGAAGACTTCTGGCCTTTATTATGGATCTTGTGTCCGAACAGGATGTTTTCCCGGATCGAGATCGGCAGCGGATTCGGACGCTGGAAGACCATGCCGATCTGTTTGCGCACCTGGATCAGTTCGACTCCCGGATCATAGATATTTTGATCCATCACCTCTATCGTGCCCTCGGTGCGGACGTATCCCAAGCGCTCGTTGATCCGGTTGACGCTGCGCAGAAAGGTGGATTTTCCGCAACCGGAAGGGCCGATCATGGAGGTGATCATGCCCTTGCGGATATTGAGATTGACGTCGAACAGCGCTTGAAAGGTGCCATACCAGAGATTGAGATTATTGGTATGGATGGCGTATTCGGCAGATGAGTCGTTCATTACTTCGGCGGTGGCAGTGTTCATAGCTTGTTCTCGAAACTGATCTGGAGTGAGGGGCCCGATAAAGTCATGTCTGGATATCTACCCAAACTTGCCTTCTATGTAATCCTGGGTCCTCTGGTCCTTCACCTCTCCGGTGAACAGGTCCTCGGTATCGCCGATCTCCACGCACCGGCCTTCCAGGAAAAAGGCGGTGCGGTCGGCCAGGCGCCGGGCCTGCTGTACCAGGTTGGTCACCAGGATGATGGTCATCTCTGACTTCAACTCTTTCAATACATCCTCAATGCGCATGGTGGTGACCGGGTCCACGGCGATGGAGAACTCATCCAGCATCAACACTTCCGGCTCCTGGGAGAGGGCGCGGGAGATGGTCAGACGCTGCTGCTGGCCACCGGAGAGCAGGCTGCCGAGGGAGTCCAGGCGGTCTTTGACCTCGTCCCAGAGAGCAGCACGGGTCAGGCAGCGCTCTACGATTACATCCAGCTCCGCCCTGTTATTGATGCCGCGCAGGCGGGGTGAGAGCGCCACATTTTCGTAGATGGTCAGGGGCAGTCCCACGGGCAGTGGAAAGACCACGCCGATACGGCTGCGCAGGGCGTAGACATTTTTCAGTTTGCTGGTATCCAGCCCGTTGAACAGGACATCGCCCTCGACTCCCATATTTGAGTCGAAGGTGTTCATGCGGTTCAGAACCTTCAGAAACGAGGTCTTGCCTGCATTGGCGGGGCCGATGATGCCGAAGATCTCGTGTTCCCGCACTTCCAGCGAGACATCGCTCAGGGCCGGTGTGCCACCGTAGCTGATGGTGAGATCCCGAACCGCCATCTTGACGGGGGTCTTGGCCGGGGTTTGGGTTGCACTTACCATTTCTTTTTGCCTCTCAGATGCATGCGGAAGGCGATGGAAACACTGTTCATAATCAGCACCATGGCAATGAGCACAAGGGCCACGCCGTAGGGCAGTTCATCAGGGACGCCGGGAACCTGAGTGGCGACCACGAAAAGATGCAGGGACATGGCCATGGTTTGGTCGAAGACGCTCTGGGGCAGGAACGGCATGAAGAATACGGCGCCGGTGAACATGATCGGCGCCGTCTCTCCCGCAGTACGCGAGACCTCCAGGATGATGCCGGTGAGGACGCCGCTTATGGCGTTGGGCAGCACCACCCGGCGGATGGTCTGCCAGCGGGTGGCGCCCATGTTCCAGCAGGCCTCCCGGAAGGCGTGGGGAACCGCCCGCAGGGACTCACGTGTGGAGACAATCACCACCGGCAGGGTCATCACGGCCAGGGTCAAACTGGCGGCCAGGATGCTGGTGCCAAAGCCGAAGAAGATCACGAAGGCCCCCACCCCGAACAGGGCGTGCACGATAGAAGGCACGCCAGCCAGATTGATGATGGCGAGCTGGATTATGCGGGTAAATCCGTTATCCGGCGCATATTCATTCAGGTAGATGGCTGCCGCCACACCCAGAGGCACTGAGGCCAGAAGTGCGACGGCGACGATCCAGATGGTGCCCAGCAGGGCCGGAAAGATACCGCCCTCGGTCATGCCGTTGGTGGGATCCGTGAACAGGAAGTCAATGGATATAATGCCTCCACCCTTGACAACAAGGGTGCCCAGGATCACGGCCACCGGTACGATCAGGATGATAGTCATCAGCATGAACAGGGTCTTGTAGAGGCCCTGGACCTTTTTGTTTCTTTTGTTGAGATCGGATTCTGCAAACATCTTGATTACCCTTTGCGTACGCCGCGGACTACCAGGTCTGCGGTCAGGTTGATCAGGAAGGTGACGACAAACAGGAAGATACCGATGGTGAACAGCACCTTGTAGTGGGGCGATCCCACAGCAGTTTCCCCCAGTTCGGCGGCGATTGTGGCGGTCAGGGCACGCACCGAGTCGAACAGACTGCCCGGAATGTTCACTGCGTGGCCGGTGGCCATGAGTACCGCCATGGTCTCGCCGAAGCCCCGGCCTACGCCGAGCAGCACCGCGCCCAGCAGGCCATTTTTGGCCGCCGGCAGGACGGTTTTAAAGATTACCTGCCAGCGAGTCGCCCCCAGGGCTTCTGCCGCCTCACGGTAGCGGTCGGGTACCGCTTTGAGCGCATCCTCTGCAATGGAGGTCATGATCGGCGCCGCCATCAGCCCCAGGATGATTCCGGCGTTGAGCACGTTGAGTCCCACCGGGACATCGAACAGATCGATGATCAATGGGTTCATGATGGAGAGTCCGATGAAACCCCAGACTACTGAGGGGATGGCAGCCAGCAACTCAACCAGGATCTTGAGGTATTCGCGAGTCTTGCCGGTGGCGAACTCGCCTATATAGATAGCCGCTCCGAGTGAAAACGGGATGGCTACGATCATCGCCAGTCCGGTAACGGCGGCAGTACCCGCAGCCAGCGCCAGGATGCCGTACTCCGGGGCATCCTCATCGCTGGGTTCCCAGAACTCTGAGAAGAAAAACTCGCTGAAGGTGAAATCCTCCAACAGAAAACCGAAACCTTCCACGGTGATGAAGGAGAAGATCCCGATGACGAAGATGATGGCGGAGATGCCCGCGATAAAGACCAGTACCTGGACCAGTTTGTCTAAATACCAATCGAGATTACGGCGGTCGAAGTCCGCCGTTGTTGTTTGTTGTACCGGGTTGACTGCGGACATATCAGGAGGCCCCTTCGCCACGCAGCAGTTCCATCAGATCCTTGACCTGCAATGAGATTGCGCGGTAAAGATTTTCGAAACCCTGTTCGTCACCGGCCTCCGGCACCGGACCCATATCCCATTCAAGGGCGGTGCAGTGGAAGGGGATCTCCGGCAGATAGGATGACATCTCACCTTCCAGGCAGACGATGACATACTGGTCCGAGATCGTGCGCTCCGTCAGATCGCCCAGCGAGGAAGTCTGTATGTTGCTTACATTCTGTCCCCGGTTTTCCAGAAAGGCTATCAGGTCGGGATTCAGGCTGGCGGCTGGCTGCCGGCCCGCGCTCAGGTATTCTCCGCTCTCGGGATAGTTCCTGCGGGCGATAGCCTCGGCCATCTGGCTCTTGCCGCCGTTGTCCTCGTCGATGAACAGCACCTTGTAGACCTTGGGTGCCTTCTGTTCCCCCGTGCTGGCGAAAATTGCATCCTCGCACAGATTTTTGGCCTGGTCCGCGACCCTTTTCAATTGGGTGAAAACTACGAAAACGGCGAGTATATCCTTTACCTTGCCGTGCTCCTGATTGTCCATTATTTCGGTGTAGATGCTGTCCAGGTTATGTTCCATCTGATCAGCCAACAGTTTGGTGCTTTTGCCCATTTCAGCATTGAGATCGTTGAAGGCCCGGATGGACTGACGCAGCATCAGCAGGGTCTCGCTGGCCATTCGGTCCAGTTCCCGCGCCATGTTGCCTTCAGGCGGCTTGGACAACTGGGCAGCCTCCCTGGCGATGGTTACTGCGTAGTCACCGACGCGCTCCAATTCCACATTCACCCGGATGACCGAGGAGAGCAGGCGCAAATGACTTCCACTGGGGAGATGGATCGCAATGAACTTATGACAGATGTTGTCGATTTCGCGCATCGTCCTGTTGATCGGAAGATCATTCAGGATAGTGGCGTAGGCCAGTTTCTTATTACCGGTCTGCAGGGCGTGTACGGCGTTGGTTACCGCCGCCTCAACCAATTCTGCCTGCTTCTCCACGCGGTTGCGGATTTTAGTGAGGTCATTTTCCAAACGTTCTTCAAGATGGGACATTTGCCGGTACTCCGCGCTGGAGGATAAAGAAAGTAACTACAGTATGAAAATAGAGCATGTAGGATGTGGTGAGCTTGCGAACCGTATCGTTTGCGTGATTCCTCGACTCGCCTGATGCGGTTTGCAAGCTCGGCTCTGGCTTCCTGCTTCGCTCTACCTCCTGCATCCATGCAGTCGTCACCGGCATCCTACACTCTGTTGTTTGCTGTGTGACGGCAAGTGGGGCACAAGGCCCCACTCCTTCAGGTCAGCCGGCTCAGTTGCAGCTTACGTTGCGGATTGGTGCGTAACCCTTCTTCAGGAGAATGCACTGGCCTTTATCGCTCTTGACCCAGTCAAGATAGGTTCCGATTTCACCTGTGGGTTCGCCGTTGGTGTACATGAACAGAGGGCGCGCAATCGGGTAGCTGCGGTCACTGGCTGTTGCGACGCTGGGGTTGACACAGTCATCGCCGGCTTTCTTGGAGATGCAGGCCATCTTTATGTGATCGGTGGCGTAAGCCAGACCGCTGTAGCCGATGGCACAGGGGGTCTTTTCGACCAGATCCACCACGTCCTTGGAACCGTGCATGTCCAGGGTGCCCTGACGGAACTTACCCTTCTTACCCAGAACCGCCTTCTTGAAATAGACGTAGGTGCCGGAATTGTTTTGGCGGCTGACCACTACGATCTTGTCGCTCTTGCAACCAGGGACTTTCAGGCCGAGGTCAGACCATTTGGTGGCATCTCCACCACGAACGTATACGCGCTTCAACTGCTCGAAGGAGAGTGATTTGGCGGGATTGTCATGATGGATATAGACGGCCAGGGCGTCGTAGCCAACCACGTGCTCCACCGGATTCTGGCCCTTTTTCTTGGCTGCTTTCACTTCCTTGGATTTCATCTTGCGGCTGGCATTGGCGATATCCACGGTGCCGTTGATCATGGCTGCAATACCGGTGCCGGAACCGCCGCCAGAGACCGCGAGCGCGACATCAGGTTTGACGTCGCGGTAATGTTCAGCCCAGGCCTGAGCCACGTTGACCAGGGTGTCAGAACCCTTATTCTGAATCACGGTCCGATCGGCTGCAGCTGGCAGGCTCGCCAGCAGGGAGGTGGCGGCAAATGCCAGGGTGAACAGGTTTCTCTTTTTCATCATCAATCCTCTGGTATCGATATTTGAGAAACTTCCAAATGAATCCGGGTCACAAGACTGCCATCCCGTATTCGTTCAGAGGCTCCATTAATGCCCGCACACTATATGAAATAATTGTTACCGTTATATGACAATGGGAAACCAATTTGCGGTTGGATGTGAAAAAAATCTTGAATTGGTTGTTTTTCACGGCCTTAGAACAGATAATTGCCCGAGGGTCCCGTCTGGGACGGGTATCAATAGGAATTTTGTGAACGATTTTTTAATGCTGTCTGCACTTCTGGTGCTTTCAGGCATATTTTCCGGCTCGGAAACGGCTTTGGTCTCACTCTCCATGGCGCGAGCCGAAGCCATATACAAAGAGGGAAGACGCGGTGCTCACGCCCTCTTTATCCTAAAAACAGACCCCAGCAGAATGCTGATCACCATTCTGATCGGCAACAATGTAGTCAATATTGCTGCTTCCGCCATGGCCACTGTTATTGCTACCGATCTATTCGGTCATAGTGGCCCCGGCATTGCCGTGGGTGTTTTGACGGTCCTGATTCTGATTTTTGGCGAGATCACGCCGAAAAGCATCGCCACCCGCTACTCAGAGACGATCTCGCTCATTGTCGCCCCGCTGATGGTCGGCTTCATGCGGCTGATCTACCCGCTTGTCTGGACCTTCCTCCAGTTGACCAATGTGATTCAAGCCAGCACCAGGGCGAGTGAGGATCCTCTTGTCACCGAGTCTGAAGTCATCACCATGGTGGGACATGGAGAGGAGGAGGGTGTCATCGAGAAAGATGAACGGGAGATGATCGAGCGGGTCTTCAATTTTAATGACCTGAAGGCTGAGGATGTCATGACACCCAGGCAGCAGGTCTTTCGTCTGCATGCCGGTCGTACCCTGAAGGATGTTCTGCCGGAGATCCTGAAGAATACTTACTCCCGTATCCCGCTGTTTGAAAATGACCTGGATGAGATCGTTGGCGTGGTGATGTTGCGCGAAATTTTCGAGGCGCTGGCAGCGGGAAAACTGGACATGTTGATCAAGGAAATCGCCCAGGAACCTCTGTTTACGCCGGCGAATATTCAGCTGGATGAACTGATCCTGACGCTGCGGGACAAGTCCCGTCATCAGGCCATAGTGGTTGATGAACACGGCACTATGATCGGTGTTGTGACTCTGGAGGATCTGCTGGAGGAGCTGGTTGGTGAGATTTACGACGAGTCCGACGAGCAACCTAACGAACTGACGGAACTCGACAATGGGCGGGTGCTGGTGGAAGGCACAGCAGAGTTGCGTGTGATCGAAGGGTACTTCGGGATCGAACTGCCTGGAAAACCGACAGACACGGTTAACCGCTGGCTGCTGGATCATACCGAACGCATTCCTGATGTTGAAGAGCGATTCGAGTTGGATGGCTTGGAGGTAGTGGTGCAGGCTGGCTCGTCACGGCGTATTCACCAGTTGGCTTTGCAAAAACTGCAAACGGAAAAAGATGCCTCCTAGTACCTAACTGACAAGTGCCAGGACATCGTTTAATTCATCTTGTAGGGTGCGTTGTGCGCACCATTATTGCTCTGGTGCGCACAGCGCACCCTACGTTCTGCAAACGAGCAAAGACTCCTAATTCACCTGCCAGGCAAGTCAAGCCGATAACAGCTTGGATTCGTAGGCATGATCAAGCGTAGCGGATCAGGCAACGGACTCGGTACAGCAAACGGCATTTCGCCGGTACCGCAAGCTTGAACCGGCCTGCAGGATTCTCCCGGTCACTCAGTCTCGACGGTCAATGGATCGGCGGAGCTCTCCTCGACAAGTTTTGCTATTCGCTTGGCAAAATAGTAGATGCGCCTGAGTTTCTCGATGATCTCGACCTCAAGGGTATAGGCTTGCAGACGGTTGGGTTCATCTGCCACCAGCCGAGTGGCTTGATGATTGGTCGCCGCATCAAACAACTGCTGTACGGTTGTCTTCATGCCGGTGACCTGGTCGGCACGATTCGTGTCCTGCAGTTTAACGGCTTGCAGCGCGAGTTCGACAGCTTGAGAAACCTGTGTGTGAAGATGATTCAGCATGCGTTGGGTTTCCTGACTTATCTGTAGATTTTCCTCGAGACGTTTATAGCCTAAGCCCACTAAATCGGTTTCGATGAGGTCAGCAAGATTTTCCAGGTTATTGATGGTGGACATCAGGTTTAAGACGGTTTCTGTCTGTTGTTGGTTGAGTCTTTCTCCGCTTAATTTGCCCAGATAACTCACTATTTGTTCGTGAAGTACGTCGATCTTGTCGTCCATTTCGCCTATCTCTGCGAGCAGTTTGCGATCTCCGCCAAGCAGAGCCGGCATGATCTGATTCAGCATTTCCCTGACCTGCTGTCCTGCACGGCCGATCTCCAGCCTGGCCATGTCCAGCGCCAGCGTTGGTGTTTCCAGTAGTTCCTCATCGAGAAAACGGGGGCGTGTGATCCGTTCCTCTTCCAAAGGCCTGTCTGGTACGAGTCTCTCCACAAGGCGGCCAAACGCGCCGATGAAACCGATAAAGATAAGCGTGTTGGCAATATTAAAGATGGTGTGGGCGTTTGCGATTTGGCGGGGTGTATCAGCAGCCAGTTTTGCCGTGCCTGTCAGTTCGCTTGAAGTGGGGGAGATAAGCAGAACCAGGTCGGCCAGATAATCGATGAATGCAACCCAGAGCAGGACACCCGCAATGTTGAAGATGACATGCACCAGTGCTGCGCGTATTGCCTCGCGTTTCTTGCCGATGGATGCGAGCATGGCTGTGACACAGGTACCGATATTGGCACCAAAGGCCAGTGCAATGCCTGCAGGCAGAGTGATGAAACCCTGACTTGCCATCACGATGACGATACCCGTTGTGGCTGAGGAAGACTGGATCAGTGCAGTGAAGACGGCTGCTATCAGAATGCCAATCAGCGGGTTTGCCATCGTTGCCATAAGATCGAGAAAAGGCTGATAACTGCGCAGGGGGAACATTGCGTCGCTCATCAGGCTCATGCCGAAAAAGATCAGACCCAACCCCAACAGCATATTGCCGTAGTGGCGGATCTTGTCCTGTTTGGAGAAGAACCACGCGCCAAAACCAAAGGCAACCATCAAAAGCGCGTATTTGGTTACCTTGAAGGCGACGATCTGGGCGGTGATTGTAGTGCCGATATTGGCGCCCATGATGACCCCGATCGACTGGGCCATCGACATCAGTCCGGCCGAGATAAAGCCCACCACCAGCACGGTTGTTACCGAGGATGACTGGATTATTGCGGTAACGAAGGCGCCTGTCAGGGCACCCATGAATCGATTGGTGGTCAGCCGGGCGAGTACGACCTTCATACGTTCGCCAGCGACCAATTTCAGTGACCCGGCCATCTGTTCCATGCCAAACAGAAAGAGTGCAAGCCCGCCCAGCAGCCGAACGGACATGTCCCACCAGTTCGGCTCGTTGAGGAAGCTGTCGGTGGCAAAAGCCGGTATAAAGATGGAAAAGAGCAGCAGTCCCAGCCCAAGTTGCTGGATGCCGTTTGGTTCAATCAGCCAACTGGAAAGAGGTCTGGTAAATTTCATCCTTTGACGATTGTGACCGGAATAGGACAGAGTTTAATGACCTGTTCGGCCTTCGATCCCATGAGAATGTTTTTGAGCCCGCTGCGGCCTTTGTTCCCCATAACCAGCAGCTGGGGTTGAAGTTTTTCGACCACCTGAAGAATCTTGGTGACTGTCAGGCCGGATACCAGCATGACATCAGATTTTTTGATCATGCTTTTGAGTTCCGGGTTCTCTTTAATAAGTTTGGCCAGGAACTCATCCATCATCTCCTCAGCAATCTCTTCCAGGCGTCTGAGGATCTTTTTCTCGCCCTTGATCTTCTTGGAGGCATAGTACCCAGGAGAGCTTGCCAGGTCGTGTACCACATGCAGGATGGTGAGATTGGTGCCGATGCATTTGGACATATTTGCCGCATATTTTAAGGCGGCCATTGCATGGGGAGAGAAGTCGACGGCGACCAGAACATTTTGTGGCATCTCGTCCTGCGATTCAGCCATGATTTATCTCCTGATCAACTGTTTTTCAGTCGATACTGAAAATGAGTCACAAGTTTTTCACGCATCCGCTTCTCTTTGTGTCTCTTTGCCGCAGCAAGGCGGCGTTTGGCAACCCCGATAAGGATGTCCTGGGCATTGAGTGAATTTTCATTGTCGGCAGGCTTGCGCTGCACATAGCTGCCGTCGGCCAGCATGTCCCAGGCGGAACGCTGGTCACTTAGCTGCACATCAAAGATTAGCCTCAACTCCTGACGCAGGGCGGAGGCCTCTACAGGAATCAGTACCTCCACCCGGCTCTCAAGATTTCGGTGCATATAATCTGCAGAGCCGATGAAATACTCTTCGTCGCCGCCATTATGGAAATAGGTGATTCGTGCATGTTCCAGAAAACGTCCCACAATGCT
Source organism: Sedimenticolaceae bacterium (assembly GCA_963691905.1). Classification (GTDB taxonomy): domain Bacteria; phylum Pseudomonadota; class Gammaproteobacteria; order Chromatiales; family Chromatiaceae; genus QGON01. Next base: position 1,403,239 of record OY829894.1, on the reverse strand, counting down.
GATCACTTTGGCTGATTCGCTCAGTCCCGGAATACCGGGCCTCAGTCTGCAAGTGTCGCGCACGATGAGGTCAACCCGTACACCCGCTGTGGTTGCTTTATAGAGGGCTTTGACGATGTCGGCGTCCTCCAGGGCATTCATCTTCATTTGGATCAGCCCCGGCTGCTCTGCCGAATGCAGCCCTATTTCCCGGTCGATCTTTTTCAACAACATCTTTTTCAGGGAGTAGGGGGCGGCGAGGATCTTGCGGTAACTTGGGGGTGGGGAGTAACCGGTAAGATAGTTGAAAAGTTCCGTGAGATCCTGGCCTACATCCTTGTCGCAGCCAAGCACACCCAGATCGGTATAGAGGCGCGCGGTGCCGGCATGGTAGTTGCCGGTGCCAACGTGGTAGTAGCGGCGCAGTTTTGCGTAGTCACGCCGCACCACCAGGATCAGTTTGCTGTGGGTCTTCAGACCGATGACGCCGTAGGTGACGTGAATACCCGCCTGCTCAAGTCGACGGGCCCAGCGGATATTGGCGGCCTCATCGAAGCGGGCCATGAGTTCGACCAGTACAGCCACCTGTTTGCCGTTGCGGGCGGCCTGAATCAAGGAGTTGAGAATGTTTCCCTCCCCGGAGGTCCGGTAGAGGGTCATTTTAATCGCCAGCACCTTGGGATCTTCTGCTGCATTCCTCAGGAACCGCTCAACGGTAGTGTTGAATGATTCGTAGGGGTGTTGCAGCAGTAATGGGCCCTGGTCACGAATGATGTGAAAGATGTTGCGTCGGTCATGGGCGAGTTGCGGATGATCCACCACATGGTGTGGAGGATCCCTTAAATCGGGGATGTTTAGAGATGCCAGCTCAAAGAGATCCCGGGTGGCAATCATACTGTTGATCTCAAAGACGTCCAACTCCTCGTCCAGCCCCAGTTCGGCGGCCAGCATTCCCCGATGGGTCGGGTTCATGCCCTTGAAAACTTCGAGGCGAACAATGGGGGCAAAATGGCGTTCCCGCAGCTCTATCTCGATCATCTCCAGCAGATCGCTGGCTACCTCTTCATCCCGTTCTACATTGGCGTTGCGGGTGATACGGAAAGAGTCACAAGTCTCGATATCCATCCCCGGAAACAGCATGTCGAGGTTATTTGCTACCAGGTCGTCCAGGGTGATGAAGGTGTGTTTTTCATCAATCTGAATCATTCGTGGCGAGACCTTTTTACCCACCGGTACCTTGATGCGTGCCATATGGAGTTCATGGCCGCCGGGAAAACGCAAAGTTACCAGAAGGTTGAGGGTGAGATTGGAGATAAAAGGGAAAGGGTGGCTGGGATCCATTGCCAACGGGGTCAGCATGGGAAAGATATTCTGTCGGAAATGCTCCCGCAGTTTCTCCTGTTGTGAACTGCTGAGCGCCTGGTAGGTGGTGATCAGTATATTGTTCTCGGCTAGCAGGCCGTTGACTTCACGATAGATGCGCTGCCGTTCAATCTGCATCTCCCGGATGACTTCCAGGCACTCTTTCAGTTGCTCTACAGGGGTTCTGCCGTCCACGCTGGGTTTGGTGACACCTGCTGCAATCTGCTGTTTCAGACCGCCGACACGCTTCATGAAAAACTCATCAAGATTACTGCTGACGATGGCAAGAAATTTTACCCGCTCCAACAGAGGTGTGCGGGGATCGTCGGCTTCGTGAAGCACCCGGCGGTTGAACGAAAGCCAGGTCAATTCCCGGTTCAGATAGAGTTCCGGCTGGTCGAGATTGGTGTCGTCGATAGTCGCTAAGGCGTCATTGTCAGCGGGAATCGTCTGAAGAAGATGTTGTTTGATTTGAGACATATCGGATACGCGCAATGGTTTATTGGACTAATCGGCTACCCGTTATTATAGCTTCAAGCCAGAAGTCGTGGAGAAAACTAAAACGACCGCGAAGTGGCAGGTGAGTCAGAAATAGAACCGGACTTCGTTTGAACGGAGATTGTGCATGACATTCATCTGGTCGAGGAGGGTGGCTAGAAAGGCGGTAGCCGTGATCCGACCAAGCCCGCCTTGCGCGCATTCCCTCTCTCCAAAATGGGTTACACCATCGACTCGCCCATGAGACGAGCTTATCAGTGCCGGTAGTGGATCGCCCGTGTGCCTGCCACTGTTGCTGTCAGTTGAGTGATCGCCGGTAATCCCAATCACGATCTCTTCATCCAGCAGCGGGGAAAGAGATCTGTCGATGCGCTCGATCAACTTCATTTTCCCAACGGGATCCAGGTCATGAGAGCAGATGTCTGGCCCCTTGATATGCAGAAATACCAAATCGTACTCTCTTAGCGCCTTCAGTGTGTACTCCACCTTGGCGTCTAAGTCGGTATCCGGAAGTGAGGAGAAACGGTCATCACGTAACGTCTGGTACCCCAGCAGATTGGCCAATCCCAGAATAGTATCTTCACCCGCAACCACTGCCGCTTTGAGTTCCAAATGGCTGACCAGCGATGGCAGGGCGGAAACGGTACCTGGGCTTCTGCAAATGATGCCGTTGGCTACTGGTTGATTCTCTTTACGGCGCTGATTGTTGACCGGTTGATTGTCGAGGATCTCAAAAGCTAGCTCAGTAAAACGGTTGATCGCTCCGGCAGTGATAACAGCAGTGCCATCCGTTGGATCATGGGCTTCGCAGTGACGGACTCCTAGAGACTCATAGCGGTGGCCAGAATCTGTGTCGGTAATCCGGGAAGAGAAGATCTGCCCGGTAAGTTTCAGTACAGCCCGATGCTGGGTTGCCGGATGTACAATGGCGGTGATTCCATTGCCCAGGTCAAGGTTACCCAGTGCGGCCGCAAGTTCATCAGTCCCGGCCTGAATACGACCAGCGCGACGATCCAGAACATCAAAGCCACTGGAATGCCTGGACAGAGTGGCGAAGTTACACCGCAGCAGCAGGTCGCCAGGCTGACTGGACAAACCGATACCCGCTGCCTCTACAGGTCCGCGTGAGAGTCTTATGGCTTCTGAAACGGGCAGACCGAGCAACAGACTTGTGCCGGTATGAGTGCCGACCGGCAGGCCGGGTAAGAGCGGGTCGACCAGGCTGCATTGACCGGATACAAGTAGCTGGTCCATGTTGGGTGTAGAAGAGTGTTCCAGTGGCGTACGGTTGCCGAAAGCGGGAATAGGGCGGTCTCCAACGCCGTCCAGTATGATCATCAGGCCTTTGTATTGCTGCACGTTTACACCTTTTTATCGGATCGTTGAGCAAAAACACTTTTTACGCTTGCATCGCAATTTTCTGACAAAGCATCGATGATCGTCCGCATTATCCGGTTGGTTGCTTTGTCTTTATCATCGTTATTGATGATGGGTATTCCTGAAAGATCAGATTCTGAGAGCAGGAATGACTGAAGCGACCAGATTGAATCGAACTCTGAGAGATATTTCTGGCTACCGCGGGCAGGCGCCGATATCCCTCTTCCACTCAGTTGCCGTTTCAGCTGGTCCGGCTTAATAACGGCGAGCATGATGGGGACGATGACTGCGTTGCTATTGTCAGAAATTTTCCCTATCAGCGATGGATGTACGTGAATCCCCTCAAGGATAAGTGAAACCCGTTCGCGCAAAGCGCGTTGAATGACAGCTTCGCATGGAACCGATAACAGTTCAGTTTGGTTGAGATATCCAGAAATCATCTGGCTTTCGGTGCCTTCTGTTTGCTCGCTCTGCCCGGGCAGGAGTCGCCAGGCATTAAAAGATGAAGTGTGCAATATGGGCAGCAGGCGTTCTGGAATCATCATCCGCATCACCTCCCGCAACATATCGGTCGACTGCGTGCGAACGATGCCAAGTCTGTGAGCTACCTCAGTGGCAATGGTGCTTTTTCCACATCCAGTGGTACCGCCGAAAAGAAGAACCAGCGGACGCCCACTATGTGTGTAGTCTACCCAAACCATATAACGTCTGGCGGCTTCAGCACCAAAATTATTTTTCAGCTCCGTATAGGTCAGCATGCCCAAATCGTTCGAGTCGATCTTATATCTACCTTCGTCAATCAACTGCTGGTAGATCTCTTGAGAGATGGATGCAGATTTTTCAGCAGAGAGACCGGTCGATTCCAGGCAGCGCTGGTGATCCGAGATGGAAAATGGATTGGTCTGTCCCAGATGGTCTTTGACCTGTATGGTTACGCGTCCCCTGTCCGAGTTTTCATAATTCTCCAATACTTCTGAAAATCCCATTTTTTTCAGTAGCTTGCTGACTCGCTGGCGCAGAGATAAAGTAGTAACCTCAGATTCGTTGGAGATATCATCTCTGACATTGGATGCGAGCTTGTAGGCCTGCTCGAAGGTCAGTCCTGCCTCGCTTAACGAGCGCGTGAGAATGCCTCTGAGAAAAGGGATTCTGGTGCCTTCAGATGAATCGACGATGATGACTTTGGCCATGTGTTGGCGGCATCCCAATTATTTATTCTTTAAACGTAACTACAAGATTACCTGATTACCCCTAAAATTCGGCCATGATCGGACAGTGTTTTTCAATCCGCAAATAACGCGATTTTGCGTTGTTCGCGAACCAATCTCTTTCCCCGTAGTCGCTGAGTTATAGAGGTAATCAGATAAGATTATAACTTAGACCCGGCTTGAGGCGAATTCAGGGTCAGTAGGCGCTGGAGATCTCATTCAGTCTATCTTTAACTTTTTGGGCCTCGGCGTCCAGTTGCGGCAAGCGACCTTGCGCCTGGATGAGTTTTTCCTCTGCAGCATCCTGTTCCATATCCTGAGCAATCTTGGCAAGCCTTATCGCACCTACATTATTACTGGCTGATTTTAGACTATGTGTGATGCGTCTCACCTCTGTGTGATTTTGATTTTCAAACGCACTGGGAAGGATAGCCCTAAGGCTTGAAAAACTATCGAAAAAAGCAGGGAACAGTTCCATGTAGTCATCACCCATGAGCTCCTTCATGGAGGCGAGGCGACTTTCATCAATAACCGTCCGTGAAGTAAGGTCAACGAGTGCGGGAGATTTGGATTCCAATATGCCGGGTGGCCTTGATGAGGGCTTGCTAAGCCACTTTTCAAGGATTGCAACCAATTCGCCCCACTCAAAGGGTTTCCCGAGAAAATCATCCATTCCAGAAGCGATGCACCGTTGTTTTTCAGTTTCTATCTGGTTTGCTGTGAGTGCAATGATGGGGAGTCGATGGTTGCCGTTTTTCTCCCGTTTTCGAAGCTCGATGGTGGCTTCATAGCCATCGAGCTCCGGCATTTGGCAATCCATGAATACAAGGTCATAATTTGTTTCAGAAATACGCTCCAGCGCAGTGAGTCCATTATCGGCAATATCCACCTCAAGCCCAAACTTGCGCATTACGATACTGGCGACCTTCTGATTCGCAATGACATCTTCGACGAGCAGTACTTTTGCGTTAAATTGTACCTCTTTGGATACCGTGTTTGGATGACTCTCTTCAATGTTATGGCGGGTGATGATTGAAGAGTTTGATTTGTCCATTGAAAGGGCCAGGACGCTCTCGAGAGTCTCTTTTAACAGGTTAGAATGAGCCGGTTTTACAAGATATGCAGCAAAACCCTGATTTTCGAAAAACTTTGCGTCTCCCCTGTTGCCGGATGATGTCAATAGAACAAGCGGTGTTTTTGAGTATTCATTGCGTCCACAAATATCTGCTGCGAGGGAGTCTCCATTGGTTTTTTCAAAGTTACTGTCGAGTAAAATAATATGATAGTGCAGATCATTGTCCAGTGATTTCTCGATGAGTTTTATCGCCTCTTCCCGAGATGAAGCCGTATCTATATTTATGCCATAGCGAATGATTTGGTCATGGTAGACTCTGAGACTCAACCGGTTTTCATCAATTACCAGTGCGCGTGTGCCATGCAAATCGGCATGAGGTAATATTGCAGGGAGTGGAGATGTTGGAAGTGATAGATCAAACCAAAAAGTAGATCCTTTTCCGGGTGTGCTCTCAAGACCAATACTACCACCCATCAATTCAACAAGTTGTTTGCAGATGGATAATCCAAGCCCTGTTCCACCATATTTTCTGGTAGTTGAGCTGTCAGCCTGAGTAAAGGACTTGAAAAGTTTTCTTTGCTGGTTTTCACTGATGCCGATACCGGTGTCTTCTACCATTATATGAAAATATTCATGTTCGTAGCCGGTCTGTATGAATTTTACTGAAATGGCAACGTGTCCTGAGGATGTGAACTTAATTGCATTCCCGGTAAGATTTGTGATGATTTGTCTGATTCTTCCCGCATCCCCTGTAACCTGTCTGGGGATATCAATAGGGTAATCAATAATCAGCTCTATTCCCTTGCTGGATGCAGTTGTACTTAGGAGACGAACCACATCATGTATTGCTCTCTCCAAATCAAAAGAGATCAATTCAAACTCAATCTTTCCAGCCTCGGCCTTGGAATAGTCGAGAATATCGTTAATAATTTTTAGCAGTGAGTTTCCGGATTGATGGATAATCCCGAGAAACTCTTGCTGCTCATCGTCCAAATCAGTGTCTTTTAGTAACTCGGTCATCCCGAGTACACCATTCATGGGTGTGCGGATTTCATGGCTCATCATTGCCAGAAACTCTGATTTTGCTATGGCAGCATCTTCTGCAATATTCTTCGCTTTGATCAATTCCACTTCTGCCCGTTTTCTATCTGAAATGTCTCTCATGACCATGGAAAAGTACTGGGTTCCACTTTTTGACTCATCGTGCAGAATGATCAGTTGTGAGACTGTGATGACTTCTCCATCGGTTGATATCAGACTGGTTTCTCCGGTCCAGGTCCTGCTCATAAAAGCGGTTGGAACACCCTCGTTGAGAACGCGGTCGATTTCCGATGCGGGAAACATTCCTGCAAGACTTTTATCCCCGAGACTTTCCGTATTTCCATAGCCCATGATTTTTCGTCCAGCTGCATTCATGAAAAGAATGTTGCCTTCCAACGTGAACACCGCAATAAAATCTGTTGAGTTCTGAATGATTTCCGTGAGTCGCTTTTGATCCTCTTCGGCATGCAGTCTCTCAGTAATATCCATCAAAAATGAGGAGGCGCCGATGCTTATATTATTTAAGTCGAAAAGCGATGTGCTGTACCATTCACAGATACGTTTCTTTCCGTCTTTCCTCCTTATTTCAAGTGTGTCATGGATAGACTGATTTGATTCAAGCAGGTTCTTCCAATCGATTGATGGATCTCCATTAACAGATTCAGCCGATGGGAAAAGATCCTTGACATGTTTTTTAAGTGCTTCGTCTTTCGTATAGCCAAACAGTGATTCAGCACTGGGATTCCACTGCGTTATAATCCCATCCTGCGTCCACTCGATTGCGGCAAGTGGTGTTTCATGAATGTGACGGGAAAGTTTTTGCTCTGAATCTCTCCATTTTTCCTCTCTGTTTGCGCTTTCGAATCTAAGTGTAATATTTTGTAGGATAACTTTATTAATATGCTTGGATAGACTGAGAAGCAGAATCAACAACAGCCCAACCAGTAGTCCAGGTGACCAGCCAGTTTGCTCGGCATTTATGATGAAACGAAAACTAACCGGTGCAAGAGTCAGGAACAGGAATCCGCTGGCGATCGTATTTATTGCGGACTGCGACGATATGCCAACTGCTGCAATACCAATAAGGAGAAAACCTATCATGGTTTGATAGGCTAAGTTATTTTCCGGAAATAGAAATATTGCAATACTTCCCCATGTAAATGCCGCCATTAAAGTGCTTGCGGCATAACGTAACCTCCATGTTTTGAGGTTTCCGGAAATTGGCAGTGATTTTAAATACCCCCTGTAGATTAACCACCTGATCAGTACGATGATGTTCATCGAACATGTCCACGCCACTACTGATGATCTGTCACTGATATCCCATAAAAGAAACGTTGTTAGAATAGTGGCGACAATAGTCGCAACCAATGAGTTTGGCAGACTCTCAAAGAGGATCTTTAATTGTTCCTGCGCGATTAGATCTCTACTGTTTTCAGTAGATTCAGGCTTATGTGTATGGGGGTTTAAATTTTTCATTCACTCTTGCCATACATAGATGGCTTCAGCTTTGTTTCCAGGCTTTTCATATTGAATCGATTCGCAGAGGCCCTGAACAAGCTGGATTCCCCTGCCACTGAGTTTTGTTGATGCTGCGTCTTCTGCTGACGTTCTCTTTGAAAAATCGAAACCAATACCGCTATCTTCGATTTGTATTACCATCCTTCCACCCTGCTCATACGGGTGAATGCGCAAGCCAATACGGATGAAGCCGTCCTTGATGCCGTTTAAAAGTTTCTCTCTCTCTTCGAAGTAGCGGGTAAATCCTTCAGGACCGGTCTTTATTTTCGAGTCCAGGCCAAGTACGCCATGGTCCAGGGCGTTGACGAAAAGCTCTGTCAGGATAGTGAAGAGCGGGCGTCTATGTTCGTGAAGACCAACCATCTCCTGTATGTAGTTGATCAACATTGGGACTGGATCCGCCTGTTTCAGTTGGCTCCCACGAAGCGTGATATGAAATTCGACGCTGTCTGATGTATGCTCCTGAGGAGATTCGGCAGACGTCTGTTTAATGTTGTCGATATATAGACTGTTGAGATCCCAGGCAGGAAGTAGTTCCGGTACAAGAGGTATCTCGGCAAGACTGATGTCATCATCCTGAGAAGCATCCAGACAAAAATCTTCCAGAATGCTGGAAACGGTATTTAGGATGTAGTCATTGTTATCACTGTGGGTAATGGCATTTTCCAGTCTTTCTATTCCAAAATATTCACCACCTGGGTTTCTTGCCTCTGAAACGCCGTCAGTTGCCAAAAGCACATGGTCATTATATTCGGTTCTTATGTGCACCGCTGCATCGTGAAAACTGATTTCGGATGTGATCCCCAATGGAAGGCTGCAAGAGGAAATGCGATGTTTGATTGCCCTCGTCTTTCCGTCGAGTAGAAAAAAATCCGGCATGCCGCAATTGAAGGCGGTGATATGGTCCAGGGTATTACTTATCTTGACGAACTGGGCAGCCAGAAACATTCCTGTCGGAAGAAGAGAGTTGAGTTTATTGTTAATGCCTTGAAGAATTTGTTGGGGTGAAAAACCTTTTGCCGTCATCGAACGGAAAACTTCCGAGGCAGGCAGTGCGCCCAGGGCAGCGGCCAGACCATGGCCGGTAAAATCACCCATGAGCACATGCAGGTCATGGGATGGCGCATAGGCAGTCAGCAGAATATCACCACTGAAAATGCTTGCTGGGCGTACGAGTTGACGTATGTGATCGAGTGCTACGTTTCCTGCAATAACTGCCCCGCTGAAGACCTCTTCAGCAATCTCTTCATCCCGATGCATTCTGCTGTAAAGAGTGATGACATCGTGGTGAAGCTCTTGAATCCGCTCCATCGCTTTGATTTTGGCAGCGAGTACCGTATGGCTGAACGGTTTCGTCAGAAAATCATCCCCCCCTACCTCGATACAACGTGAGAGTGCTGATTCGTCCGTCATGGCAGTAAGGAATATTACCGGAATGAACTTTTCACCGGCAGAAGCTTTAATCCGTTCAGTGGCGATATAGCCGTCCATAACCGGCATCATGATATCCATGAACACCATATCGATTGACTCTCTCTCGAAAAGCTCAACGGCCTCTGCCCCATTCTCAGCCATAGAAACTTCGTAGCCGAGTTTTTTCAACAAAGCCTTCAGAATTACCCTATTGGATAGTTCATCGTCCGCGATCAAGGCCCGGCCGATGGTTTTGCTTGTCCGAAGTTTTGTTTGTGTCGCTGACATGGTTTTTTGAAATCTGCCAATTTGTAGTGTTGTGATTGTTCTCAAAACAGTAGCGGCAGCGTAAAGGGAAACTTAATCCTTGACGGAAAACTATTTGAACAGGATGATTCTGTCATCAGAAGTTGCTGGGCGACCTGAGATTCAGATGCAAAGCAAGTCTTTAACAATATCTTATCTTACTGATAATTCAGTAGAAATATCATTATCGGGCGACTGGTGCCTGACTTGTGAAGTCGTAACGTGGCAGTCATTCCAGGCGCAGTTTGAGCAGTATCCAGAGTCGCCTGAAAAAATAGATTTTGTCAGTTCAGACCTTGAGAACTGGGACAGCAAACTGCTGCTGTTCCTGGTTAAATTAGACGCTTATGCTCAGTCTCGCCATATACCCGTCAATTGGGACGGTCTGCCGGATGGGGCGAAAGGGCTCTTGCGTTTGGCCACGGAGGTGCCTGAGAGAAGCGGTGCCCGCAGACGGACAAGGACCAGATCATTGGTGTATCGTCTGGGAACATGGGCGATGGGTGGGGTTGAAGAGCTTACCGGTTTAGCCACATTTCTGGGTGAGTGGCTGCTTTCGATCGGCAGATTCTTTACCGGCAGAGCGAGCTTTAGATGGGTTGATTTCAACCGTTTTCTTCAGGCCGCCGGTGCGGGTGCACTGCCTATCGTTGGTGTAATCAGCCTGCTGGTGGGTGCTGTGCTTGCGTTTGTCGGGGCCGTGCAATTGCAGATGTTTGGGGCTCAGATCTATGTTGCCGACCTTGTGGGGCTTGGTGTCGTCAGAGAAATGGGGGCCATGATGACGGCTATCATCATGGCTGGCCGCACCGGATCGGCCTACGCGGCCCAGTTGGGCACCATGCAGGTGAATGAGGAGATAGACGCCCTGCGTACCATGGGAATCTCACCGATGGATTTTCTGGTCCTGCCCCGCACCCTGGCGCTGATTTTGATGTTGCCGCTGCTCTGCCTCTGGTCAGATGCTCTGGGTATCCTGGGTGGATTGCTGGTAGGTGTCTCGATATTGGATATCACATTGCTGGAGTATCTACAGCAGACCAAAGAAGCTATCACCCTTACCGATATCGCCACCGGTCTCATAAAAAGCCTGATTTTTGCTGTTGTAGTCTCCTTGTCAGGCTGCCTGCGGGGGTTACAGAGCGGACGTAATTCAGCAGCTGTGGGCAATGCGACCACCTCTGCCATGGTCACGGCAATTCTTCTGATTGTCATTTGGGACGCGCTTACAACCATCATTTTCAACCGTCTGGGGATATGAATCATGGCGGATGCTGCCCAGGTTGAGATAGGAAACCGTTCGGGATTGGCGCATATCGAAGTGCGGGGAATGACCATGGCATATGGTGATTTTCTGATTCAGAAAGATCTGAATTTCACTATAAACCGAGGAGATATATTTATTATTATGGGTGGCAGCGGTTGCGGGAAAAGCACACTTCTGCGCCACCTGGTCGGACTGCATCCCCCCGCTGCTGGAGAGGTGCTCTATCAGGGAAGCTCATTCTGGCAATTGGCGCCGAACGAGCGGAATGTGTTAATGCGAAGGATGGGTGTACTCTATCAGGGCGGGGCCTTGTGGACCTCCATGACGCTGGCTGAAAATATTGCCCTGCCACTGGAGGAGTATACGTCGCTCATGCCCACGGAGGTCAATGAGCTTGTTTCATACAAACTTGCCCTGGTAGGGCTGAAAGGCTTTGAAGACTACTATCCTTCCGAGATCAGCGGCGGTATGCAGAAACGGGCCGCCCTTGCCAGAGCGATGGCACTGGATCCCGAAACCTTGTTTTTCGATGAGCCCTCAGCCGGTCTGGATCCGGTAAGTGCGCGCCTGCTGGACGATCTCATCATCGAGCTGCGGGATAGCCTGGGTGCGACCATCGTGATTGTGACCCACGAACTGGCCAGTATCTTTGCCGTCGGTAATAATTCCGTCTTTCTGGATGCAGAGAGCAAAACAATGATTTCGGAGGGGGATCCCAAGCGGTTGCTTGCGGAATCAGATAATCCTATCGTGAGGAAATTTCTTACCCGTGGCGAAGAGGGATAGCCGCCAATGATCGCAAAAGCCAACCCATCAATTATCGGGATGTTTGTGCTCAGTGCGCTGGCGTTGGGTATTCTTGCCATCTTCTATCTTGGCGATGCTGGCCTGAATGAAGAGAAGCCCCGGCTTATCCTGTTTTTTGAGGGGGATGTCAAAGGACTTGATGTGGGGTCGCCGGTGACCTTGCGGGGAGTACGGATCGGCCAGGTGGAGGATATTGCTGTTGTTTTCGACAGCAAAGACCTCTCATTCGATATACCCGTCATTATCAGTGTCACACGGTCCAAGCTGGGCTTTGAAAAAGGAATGGAGAGTGAAAAAGATGGTTTGCTGCTGGATCGTCTGATCGAACAGGGCCTGAGGGCTCGCTTGAATATGCAGAGCCTGGTGACCGGAAAACTGGAGGTCGAATTGGGATTTCATCCCAATAGCGAGGCAAAAAGACGAGGCTTGAACAGCGTGTATCCTGAGATACCGACTATACCCTCAAATATGGAGAAGATTGCCAGGGTCCTGGAGGATCTTCCACTCGAACGAATCGCTAAACGAACCGAAGAGATCCTGGCTGGAATCGATAAGCTTGTTAATGATCCGGATTTGCCGGAGATGCTTGTCCATCTTGCTTCGGCCGTAAAAAGATTCGATAGTCTCGCCCGGAAACTCGAAACCTCTGCCCCGGACCTGACCAACCGATCTCTTGCCATGATCGACGAGACCCGCAAACTGGCGGAACAGTTGCAAACGCAGCTTGGGCCTTTGCTTCGAGAGTGGACTCTTGTAGCCCAGGATTCCCGAACCATGATCAACCGGATGGACGAAAAAGTGGACCATGCAGTGGCGAGTTGGGACAAGACGCTCATCAGTGGGGAGCTGGCCTTCTCCCAGTTCAGCAAGACTATGTCATCCGCTGAATCGGTAGTGGTGGAGGACTCTCCTGTCATGCGGGATGTCGGAGTTGCGCTGCGAGAACTGGCGGCTGCCACGCGTTCGATCCGCATCATGGCGGAGTATCTCGAACGACATCCCGAGGCATTGATCAGAGGAAAACAGTAATGAAACCCCTAGGGAAATACGCAGTGGTGTTGCTGACTATTGCCTCGATGCTTCACTTGGCCGGTTGTGCCAGCCCATCTCAGCCAACCCGGTTCTATCGTCTGAACGCAGCCGTGGATTTACCGGCTACGGCTGAAACCGCTCAGGCCCGGTTACCCGAAGTTGGGCTGGGCCCGGTTCATCTCTCCAGTTATCTCGATCGTCCGCAGATCGTCAATCGAACGGGATTATACCGATTGCAGTTGAACGAGTTTGATCAATGGGCGGGAACCCTGCAGGAAAATATCATCCAGGTGCTGGTCGATTATCTCTCAGGTTCGTTGGGAGAGAACCGGGTGGTTGCCTACCCATGGCACGGCTCCCTGAAGCCTGATTATGAAATTTCGCTCTATTTCAGCCGATTCGATGCGCTGGACGGTTTGCAGGTGATCCTGCAAGCGCGCTGGATGCTACTGGATAGGGCAGAGGGCAAGGTACTCGATACACGACAGGTAACAATTTCTGAGCCGACCCAGGGGACAGAGCCCGAGGCCATTGTCGCGGCGGGGAGTCGCGCACTGGAAAAGCTCTCAAGACAGCTTGAAGCGTTGCTGAGAAAACAGCTGTGAAAATAGACTGCAGTGGTGAAGGGGAGGGAGTGTCGGCCCGCCGAATTCTATCTTAATTCCCGCAAGTTTGATCCCGATCCCTACGGGTTAAAATAGGATGCTGTTAGCTCGACGTGCCCACAGGTTCTTGCTTCAGTTGGGATTCAACCTCTCCATCGACAGGTGTCCCCTCTTCGACAGGTTCCGGTTCAGCGGGGAGTTCGTAACGACTTGCCAGAAAAAGCACCCCAATGATGGGATGGTCGAGATAGTGGACCTCTCCACTGCGCATTCTGCGCTTTGACTGCATTCGAAAGGTGCGAAAAGCGGGGCGAAACTCTATTTTGTCTCTCGTTATTCCATCTTCCGTCTCCCACTGCCGCAGCAGCAGATCAGTCTCAAGGTGTAGATAACGTTTGACGCCGACCCTGATCGTGCCCTCCAGTCTTAGGGGTTCATCAAAGGCTGGTTGCGGGTTTGAAGACCTGGGCAACTCCAGCAGCAGTTGTTGGGACTGGTCAGGATCGATAACCTGCTGACGCCAGGCGACATGCAGCAATGGCTTGTAATTTCGGGATCTTGAGAGGTGCTGATGCTGTTCACTGAGTTGCCATTCAGACTCGGCAAGTGATCTAAAGGGTTCAGGCGCTGGTGGCGCCGCTGTTTCGATCGGCTCCCGCAGTCCGATTTTCTGAGTCAGGGTCTCGGTTAATGGTATGGCATTCAGCCGTGATGGTGTACCGGGATCCTCCGGCCAGAACTCAGTGGAGCCGGCACCGGCGCTGATACGTTCGAATATCAGAACCTCAAACTGGTACCAGGGTGGTATCTTCTCTTCCGGTTGTTCTTCAGCTGTAGCGATAGTTCCGGCCAGGCTCAGGAAGAGTGCTACAGGCAACCAATATTTGTGTCTATTCTGCACTTTTAAACTCATATTGTTTTCTTAAGACTTGCCAGCTTAGTCTATCAGTCTATCGATCAGGACATCTATTTCGTTCACGCGTTCGGTTGGGTCGGGCATATCCTGGATATATCTGAGTTTATCGCCACCGTCCATTTTATACATCTGGGGACGGGTTTGGATCAAGCGGATCAGGTTTGACGGATCGATCTTGGGATCTGAATCAAACAGCATACGCGCCCCTTTGGGCCCTGCTTCGATCTTGCGGATACCCAGAGGATGGGCCCGTAGTTTGAGTTCGGTGATTGCAAAAAGATTCTTGGCCGTTTGAGGCAACAGGCCGAAGCGGTCGATCATCTCGACCTGTAGTTCGCGCAGTTCGTCATGGGTCGCGGCGCTGGCGATCCGCTTATAGAGCACCAACCGGCTGTGCACATCCGGCAGATAGTCTTCCGGCAACAGTGCCGCAATGCCCAGCTCAATCTCGGTGCCGTGGTCCAGGGGACGGTCGAGTGTCGGCTGCTCACCCGCCTTGAGTGCTTTTACTGCCCGCTCCAGCAGTTCTGAGTAGAGGGTGAAGCCGATCTCGTTGATCTGACCGCTCTGTTCGTCGCCGAGCAGCTCTCCGGCGCCGCGGATCTCCATGTCATGGGTGGATAGGGTGAAACCGGCTCCCAGGTCCTCCAGGGATTCGATCGCCTCCAGCCGTTTCTTTGCATCGGCGGTCATCACCCCGCTGGGTGGAGTCAGCAGATAGGCGTAGGCGCGGTGGTGGGAGCGCCCGACTCGGCCGCGAATCTGGTGCAGCTGGGCCAGTCCGAGTTTATCCGCCCGGTTGATGACCATTGTATTGGCGGTGGGGACGTCGATGCCGCTCTCTATGATGGTGGTGCAGACCAGCAGGCTGAATCGCTGATGGTAGAAGTCTCGCATGATGCCTTCCAGCTCGCGCTCCCGCATCTGGCCGTGGGCCACTTGCAGGCGGATGCCGGGCAGTAGTCCCTCAAGCCGTTCCGCCATGTTTTCGATGGTGCTGACTTCGTTGTGCAGGAAGTAGATCTGGCCGCCACGCTTCAGTTCGCGCTGACAGGCCTCGGTAATCAATGTGTCGTTCCACTGACTGACGAAGGTCTTGATGGGATGACGCAGTGCCGGAGGGGTGGCGATGATCGAAAGGTCGCGCATCCCCGCCATCGCCATATTCAGGGTTCGGGGGATCGGGGTGGCGGTCAGTGTCAGCAGGTCGACCTCACTGCGCAGCGCCTTGAGCTTCTCCTTTTGACGCACGCCGAAGCGGTGCTCCTCATCGATGATCACCAGTCCGAGGTCTTTGAACTTGATGCCCTCGGAGAGCAGTTTGTGGGTGCCGACAACGATGTCGAGTGTGCCGTCGGCCAGTCCGTCGATGACCTTCTGCTGCTGTTTGCCGGTGCGGAAGCGGGAGAGGCTCTCGACCTTGACGGGCCAGTCGGCAAAGCGGTCGGAAAAGTTCTGATAGTGCTGCTGGGCGAGCAGGGTGGTAGGCACCAGCACGATCACCTGTTTGTTGCCCTGGGTGGCCATGAAGGTGGCGCGCATGGCAACCTCGGTCTTGCCGAAGCCCACATCCCCGCAGACGACCCGGTCCATGGGTTGAGGCGAGGCCATATCTTCCAACACCGAGTCGATGGTTTGCTGTTGGTCCGGCGTCGTTTCAAACTCAAAGGTGGCGCTGAAGCTTTGATATTCGTCAGCAGGTTCAGGGAAGGCAACACCCTGGCATGCGGCACGGCGGGCATAGATCTCCAGCAACTCTGCGGCGACATCCCGAACTTGCTTGGCGGCCTTGCGCTTGGTCTTTTCCCACTGCTCTCCGCCGAGGCGGTGGAGGGGGGCGTTGTCGGGTGACGCACCCGCATATCGGCTGATCAGGTGAAGTGAGGCGACCGGTACATAGAGCTTGTCGCCCTTGGCGTACTCCAGGGTCAGAAACTCGGTCGCGAGACCGCCGACCTCAATGGTCTGCAGTCCCAGATAGCGGCCGACACCGTGATCCTCATGCACCACAGGTGCGCCGATATGGAGTTCCGTCAGGTTGCGGACGATCTGCTCCGGGTCACGGGTCGCCTTCTGCCGCCGTCGTGTCTGCCGCACCTGCTCACCGTAGAGTTGAGTCTCGGTGATCAGGGTGATACCGCTCTCCTGCAACCAAAGCCCCTGTTCAATGGGAGCAACGGTCAGGGCGACAGGGGGCTTTTCATCAATAAATGACTGCCAACTATCCACCACTTTGGGTGTGATGCCGAAATCCCGCAACATGCCTAATAACATCTCCCGTCGTCCCGCACTCTCTGCCACGAAGAGCGTGATGCCATCGTTGGAAGAGAGGAAGTCCTGCAGCAGCGCAGCCGGACGTTGGGCGCGTGCCTGTATGCCCAGAGGGGGGGGAAGTTGGGTGGCGAAGTTGGCGAATCCCGCATAACCTTTACGGCGGCTGGATATTTCGTGTTTTTGCACCGAAACCCCCGCCGGAGACTTCATGCGGGAGACCAGTTCATCCGTGGAGAGGTAGATTTTCCCCGGAGGCAGCAGCGGTCGTTCCAGATCGTGTTTCCTCTCATCGTAACGGCCTTTGACCTGCTCAAAAAAACTGTCTGCCTGCTCCCGGATGTCCTCGGTCTGGAAGAGTAGATGATTCTCCGGCAGGTAATCGAAGAGCGTGTTTGTGGTCTCGAAAAAGAGGGGAAGATAGTATTCAAGACCACTGGGAACCTGGCCATCAGACACATCGCTATAGATCAGGCTGCGTTGCAGATCTCCTTCAAACTGATTGCGGTAGTTGCGCCGAAAGAGAGAGATGCCCGCTTCATCCAGGGGAAACTCCCGGGCCGGTAACATTCTGATCTGATTTATCTTTTCCAGTGAGCGTTGGGTCTCCGGATCAAAGGTGCGGATGCTGTCCACTTCGTCATCGAACAGGTCAATCCTGAAGGGCACCGGGTTGCCCATGGGAAATACATCCAGCAGGGAACCGCGAACTGCAAACTCGCCGTGGGCGAGTACCTGGGAGACACATTGATAACCACTTCTCTCCAGACGCTGGCGTGTCTCATCCAGATTGAGTTGCTGTCCCAGATCCACGAGCAGGGAGTGGTGGTCGAGAAACGCCTTTGGGCTGAGACGCTGCATCAGCGTTGCGATCGGCACCAGCAGAATGCATTGCTCCATCTGTGGCAGACGGGAGAGGGTGAGCAGCCGCTGTGAGATCAGCTCAGGGAGCGGGGAGAATAGGTCGTAGGGCAGTGTCTCCCAGTCGGGGAAGCTGAGCACAGGCAGTTTATGGTCTCCCAGGAAAAAGCCGAGTTCCGCTTCAAGTTGCGCAGCCCTTTGCACCGTATCCACTGCGACCAGTACGACACCATTAAAAGCCTGTGCGGCGTTGGCGATGGCGAGTGCAGAACTGCCGCCATAGAGCTGTCCCCACTGCAGCTGTTCACCTGGCTTGGCCGGTAGCGCTGGGTTAAAGAGGGTGTGGCTATTGTCTTGGGTTGTGGACATCTGGAAGGGAGTTGAAAAAAAACGAAATTATCTCATATACCGGAGGATGGGTCAGGGGGAAGTTTTCTCTGTCGATATTACGGTAAACCCTTAGGATATGGTGGAAAACTTGATTTACGTCAATGATATTATTTGGCGCCAATGTGACGATCGTTAGCGCGATAGTAAATAAGAAAAAATACGGATTTCGCGCAGCTTGCGAAACCATGTAGTCCCTTGACTGCAGTATCACAAAGGGTTGGATGGGGTAGCAGTTCTCCCTGCCTTATTATTCTAAAAATTCACGGTTAACCGGGTTGAGGTGTGTCCAATTACCTCTGACCCTGTTTTTGGATAGCAGTTCCCTCTCTCTTGGGAGTTGGGGTATCACGCTGTTTTTTTAGTTCTGATTCTTTCGCATTCCTGATCAGGTTTCCGGCTACCGGAGTCGGAACTTTAATACCGCAATTGAAGGAGACTACAAATGCGAAAATGGTGGCTAATGGGGATTGGCGCCGCACTGTTGTTAACCCAAGGGTTTGCAATGGCTGCGGTCAAAGCTCCACCAAAACAAATGTCAGAAGAGACCAAAGAGTGCGTTAAGTGCCATAAGAAAAACAACCCCGGGTTGGTTCAAATGTGGGGTTCAAGTAAGCACTATGGCGCCAATGTTGGTTGCTATGAGTGTCATCAAGCGGATGCCAAAGATCTGGATGCTTTCATTCACGATGACAAGAAAGTAAAGAAAAATATCTCAATCATCGTTTCTCCGAAAGACTGTGCAAACTGTCACGAAAACGAAGAGAAAGAGATGACAGCGTCTCACCATGCGGAAGCAGGTAAGATCATGGGTTC
Organism: Sedimenticolaceae bacterium; assembly: GCA_963691905.1. Classification (GTDB taxonomy): domain Bacteria; phylum Pseudomonadota; class Gammaproteobacteria; order Chromatiales; family Chromatiaceae; genus QGON01. The sequence goes on along the minus strand of OY829894.1, from coordinate 1,384,497 downwards.
TCTGGATAACCTGCTCGCAGAGGTTGTTGAGGGTGATATGGGCATGGTTACCGAGGGCTTTCCTGACGGTGTATCTGCAGCCGCAGTCGTTGGTTGCTGGCAGTGTCACGGTTCCCACGTGAAGGTACTCAAAGACGGTGCACTGGATCCGGCGACCTGGCCTAACACGGGTATCGGCCGAATCAATCCTGATGGTTCGAAAGGTACTTGTGCAGCCTGTCACTCACGTCACGCGTTTTCTGTAGCGCAAGCGCGTCAGCCTGAGAACTGCTCCAAGTGTCACATGGGTCCTGACCATCCTCAGAAGGAGATCTATGACGAGTCCAAACACGGCATCGCTTATCGCGCCAACCGTGAGAAGATGAACATGGATAACTCCAAGTGGATCCCCGGTGAAGACTACTATGCGGCTCCGACCTGCGCCACCTGTCACATGAGTGAAACCCGTAAGCAGGGCATCACCCATAACGTAGGTGACCGTATCAGCTGGAACAACCGTCCTCCTGTCTCCAAGAAGCAGGGCTGGATAGAAGGCACCGTAGGCTGGGAAGAGCGTCGTGACAAGATGAAAGATGTCTGTAACTCTTGTCATGAAGAGGGTTGGACTGAGAACTTCTATGTTCAGTATGACGGCCTGGTTGAGATGTACAACCGTAAGTATGGTAAGCCTGGTCTGAAGTTGATGAAGGCGGCCAAGCCTTTGATCAAAGGCCCCAAGTTCTCCAACAAGATCGACTTTATCTGGTTCGAACTTTGGCACCATGAGGGACGTCGCGCACGTATGGCGGCTTCCATGATGGGTCCGGATATCACTCACTGGGAAGGGACTTACGATCTGGGTAAGAACTTCTACACCGAGTTGGTTCCTGAGCTGAAAGAGCTGATTGAGCACGGCATGCATGGCAGTGCCGATGATGTGAAGGCAGCAAAGAACCTTCAAAGGGTTATGTCTGAAGTGCTGAATCACGATTCGCACAAGTGGTTCCTCGGTAAGATGAGCAAAGCTGCTGCTGCAAAGCGTAAGGCCCGTCAGGCAGAGTTCAAGAACCGTTACAAAATAAAGCACTAAGTAACGTTCGACGAACGTCTGTCTATTAAGACGAGAAACCCACCATCCCGCAAGGGGTGGTGGGTTTTTTATTGCTCAATCTGTAGGCGCGATCAAGCGTAGAGGATCGGGCATTTTAGTGCTGTAGGTCCGGTTAGATGCGCACTGTGCCAAGCTTGAATTATGCTGCCTGATTTGCTGCGCATCGTAACCTGACGCTGTTTTGTCGGATTACGTCGCGCGTAAAATGTTGTACCAAACTTCAGTTTTGTGCCACTGCTCGTCTAATCCGACCTACGTTATATTGAGCCGAATAGCGGCCCCGCCGTGATTTGCCTATCGAGTGTCTGTCCGGAAACCCGTATCTAACCATAAAGAACACGAAAGTAAGATTAAGTGACAATAAATTACCTTAGCGTGCTTCGTTGAAAAAACCGTGTTTCCGGACGGATACTTACTAATTCGGTGCCTCCCACCCCAGTACCTTGCCCTCGTCGAACCAGACATAACTGTGGAGTTTTGAGGTTGGATGGTAGTACCAAGTGGTAAAAATCTGTTCCTCGACCCGGCCAGGCTTGCCTAACAGTTTCCGGGTGTCGTCGCTGTTCATCTCTTTCTTGATCCGTTGCCAGAGAATAGGATCTTTCCAACGGTTTTTTGAACCTGTCTCCTCCATGAGTTGCTCAAGTGCAGTAACCCGGTTTTCCAAGTCAGAGATGCGCTGCTTCAGTACCTTCTCATCCGCCAGCACCGGGTTGCAGATCAATACAGTGGCAACGGCTACAATCAGTGTTTTCAATGAGTTCATGGGGTGGTCTCTTCACTTATGTGAAAATTCATCATGGTAACCCTTGGGTTTTTTAATCAGGAAGATTGGTGCGGATTCTGAACCCTGTCGAATGCAGGGTTCAGAGGTGAAAGATATGGTGTTTCTGGGCGTGCCGGAGATGCCTTGTTATTGCTTTGCACTGGTAGGGGGGCGAGCAGCCTCTCCAGTCAATTGTCCGTGATTTGCTCCCATCACACTCTTTCCTTGATGCGCATCTTCCATTTTCAGCGCGTCGATTTTTTTCTGAATAGCTACCTTGTACTCCATAGCAAGTTTCTGTTTGGGATCCAGCGTCAATGCCTGGTCCAGCATTGCCATCGCGTATTCGAGGGCGCCTGAATGCTCATAGAGGAAGGCCAGGGAAATAAACAGCTTTGGATCCTCTGGGGAGAGGGTGATCGCATCCTGCATGGTGCGGATCCCATTACTGTAGTCTTGCTTTAACAGATAGACTCCCATCAGTTTACGATGAGCTTCCAGTGATTTGGGATCGTTCGCGATGACTTTTTTCAGGATTGCTGCAGATTGATCCAGCAGCTCGGCTTTCCTTGGGGAGTCCATATCCAACGGAAGTGCCTGGGAATAGAGCTTCACCGCTTCCGAGATTTCTGCATTATTTTTAGGGTTTTCAGCAGAGGCAGTCGCCGCTTGAGAAAGTGTCAGGGTTAGTGCAAATAGTGTGTGCGCAATGATTCCATAGATCGTTTTCATTACTTTCCTCCTATGCGAGCCTCTTTAATACGGGCTTTGGTTGAATCTGAAAACTGAGTCTATACTAATTGCTGAATGGTGTCCGTTCAAGAATACTGATGTACTGACCAATCCATGAGTTGAGATCCGGGACAGCAGACGGAGATACGACCCTGAAGCTGATGTTCAGGGCCGTTTTATAAGCTACAGAAGATCGTATTGATCAATGATCAGAGTTGGATTTACTTTCCTGCTTCAACTGCTGCTGGATATTTGCGGGTACCGCCTCATAGTGGCTGAACTCAATGCTATAGTTGCCTTCTCCGCCGGTGATCGCCTGCAGTTCGGTACCGTAGCTCTGTAGTTCTGCGAGAGGTACCTCGCCCTTAATGATGATTTGATTATTTCTGCCGCTGTCGGTGCCGCTGATATGTCCCCTTTTTCCGGACAGATCACCGGACAGATCACCCATGAATGCACCTGGTGTGGTGATCGAGATATTAACGATCGGCTCCAAAATGACAGGTATGGCCTGTTCAACCGCAGCGATAAAAGCCTTCTTTCCCGCAGTGGCAAAGGCGATTTCTTTGGAATCCACGGCGTGGTATTTTCCATCATAGAGGGTCACCCGGATATCCTGCATGGGAAAGCCTGCGATGGCGCCTTCACTGATTGCCTGCTGCACCCCTTTTTCAATTGCAGGAATGAACTGTCCTGGGATGGCGCCGCCCACCACTTTGTTGACGAACTCAAACCCACTGTCTCGCTCCATGGGTTCGATACGCAGAAATACCTCACCGAACTGTCCCGCGCCACCGGTCTGTTTTTTATGCCGATGCATCCCTTCGGCAGGACGGGTGATGGTTTCCCGATAGGCAATGCTGGGCAGATGGGTCACAACGTCCACATGGTATTGGTTGTGCAGTCTTTCCAACAATACCTTCAAGTGAAAGTCCCCGAGTCCCCGCATGATGGTTTCGTTGAGGGTGGTATTGTGCTCGACATGAAAGCATGGATCCTCATCCACTAGCTTGTGCAGGGCGTCACTCAACTTCTGTTCATCCCCACGCTTGCTGGGGCTGATCGCCAAGCCAAACAGCGGCAGAGGACATTCAATTGAGCGGAGGTGAAAATGGTCCTCGTCGTGCGAGTCATGTATGACTGCATCGAAATGGATATCGTCGACTCTGGCGACCGCACAGATATCGCCGGGGATGGCTCTATCCATCTCACTCTGTTCTTTGCCCTGCAGGCGCAGCAGATGGTTCGCCCTAAATGGTTTCCTTGCGTTGCCAATGAATAGCTGGCTGTTGGGTTGCAAGGTGCCCTGATGAACCCTGAATATCCCCAATTTTCCACGAAAGGGATCGTTGATGATTTTGAAGACATGGGCCAGTGCATGCTTTCCCTGGTCGGTTGAGACCTCGATAGGGGTCATGTCTGCGCCTTCACCCTTCATGAATTCTGGTGGATTGCCTTCGGTTGGGTCGGGCATCAGCCTTGCGAAGAACTCCAGCAGTGCATCAATTCCTGCTCCATTTTGCGCTGAGACAAAACAGACCGGGATCAGATGGTCTTCACGCAGTGCTTTTTCGAAGGGGTCGTGCAACTGCTCAGGTGCCAACTCTTCGCCCTGTTCGAGATAGAGCTCCATCAACGCCTCGTCGACCTCCACGACCTGGTCGATGATGCGGCTGTGGGCCTCTGCAACAGATGAGAAGTCCGTGGCTTCCCCACCCGGCTGAAAGAAGCAGTCGATCACCTTGGAACCCTTCTCGGCCGGCAGATTGATAGGCAGGCAGTTGTCGCCAAATGTCTCTCTGAAGCTCGCCATCAATGTTTCAAAATCGACATCTTCCTGATCAATTTTATTGACGATAATGATACGGCAGAGATTGCGTCTTTTAGCGGCTTCCATCATGCGCAGGCTGACTGATTCGATACCGCTGCTGCCGTTGATCACGATACCGGCAGTCTCCACTGCAGGCAGGATGCTGATGCTGCGCCCGATAAAATCGGTATATCCCGGGGTGTCAATAATATTGACCTGTCTGCCAGCACTGCTTAAATGCGTAATGGCAATGTCAAGAGAGTGCTGGAATGATCGTTCCTGATCGTCATAGTCACAGACAGTGTCCCCTCGTTCGACACTGCCGGCACTGCTGATGGTTCCGGATTTCTGCAAGAGTGATTCGATAAGTGTTGTTTTTCCGGATCCTGCATGCCCGACAAAAGCGATATTGCGGATGTCATGGGTGGCGTAGTTGGCCATGGTACCTCCTGTCAAAATATTCAGGGGTCTGATCCGACCCACTATAATGAAGGAACCTCTGATCTATTCGTGAACTCGCATCTTGAAGCCAAAACCCGCCGCTTTTTCGTTGTTAATCTTTGCAATAGCCAGCTATTACGTACGATTAACGCCTTAAATCGACGAATTTTGATCTCCAATCTGCTTCGTTCAGAATAGATCAGAGGTTCCTGAAGATTGCAAGAGTATACCAATGGGTCGTATGAGTTGAATTGAGTTCAGGCAGTTAAGTGAGAGATATACCGGGTATGAACAGAGAGAGTCGTGGCTGGGTAATGCATGTAGACATGGACGCCTTCTTCGCCTCGGTGGAGCAGCGAGATAATCCGGAGTTTCGCCATCGACCGGTGATCGTTGGGGCCTTGCCGGGTGGTCGTGGTGTGGTTGCCACCTGTTCCTACGAGGCCCGTGCTTTCGGCATCCGTTCCGCCATGCCAATCTCTGAGGCCTGGCGCCGTTGTCCCGGTGCGGTCTATCTGCGGCCGGATATGCCACGCTACGTGGAGGCATCGCAAAAGATCATGCAGGTTCTGCAATCCATCTCTCCGGTGGTGGAGCCTGTCTCTATCGATGAGGCCTATCTCGACGCCTCAGGGCTGGAGCGCCTGAACGGAGAACCGGGGTCGATCGCATCGCTGACCCGGCAGAAGATTCGCGAGACAGTGGGATTGGGGTGCTCAGTCGGCATCGGTCCCAACAGGCTGATTGCCAAACTGGCTTCGGAGTATCACAAACCCAATGGTCAGACGGTTGTCCGGCATGAGGAGGTGCTGGCCTTTCTAGACCCCATGCCGGTGTCGAATCTGCGTGGCGTGGGAAAACAGACCGACAAAATCGTACAGAAACTGGGTATTCAGACGGTCCACCAACTCAGACAATACTCACTGGAGATCCTCTGTGCACATTTTGGCCGGAAAGGGGGACGCCATCTCTACGATCAGGCGCGTGGAATCGCCTCCAGTCGTGTTGGGGGAACGCAAGGGCGCAAGTCTATCTCCAAGGAGACGACTTTCAAGCGTGATGTTACCCGTCCGCGGCAGCTGCGGGAGAAACTGCGGCAACTGTCCGCAGAGGTGGGGCGTAGCGCCCGGCACAAGGGCCTCAAGGGTAGGGTTGTCAACCTGAAGATACGCATTGAGGGCTTTGAGACCCACACCCGTCAGTGCAGGCTGCCCAGGGCGGTAAATGCCGATGGTGAGATCTTCGGACATGCCTGGAAGCTCTATGAGCAGAGTGGTCTGGCGGGGCGTTCGGTTCGATTGATTGGAGTCGGCATCAGTGACTTTGGCAGTGAGGAACCCATGTCCGATCTTTTTGAATCGAGCCGGGTGAGAGAGGAAAAGCTCTATTCCACCATGGATGAGATAACGGATAAATATGGTATCAAGGTGTTGTCGCGTGGCATACGCAGATAATTCGTTTCTAAAGCCCTGGTAAGGATATGAAACAGCAATCGGGGCAGGTGGCCCTCAAAATCCGACAGGCTTCTGGTTGAAATATGTCCGATAGATTGGGGCAGGGAGATGAGATACCTCTGAGATTCGAGGTCTGTGAGCAGATCGATGAGATTGCCGCGCTGCAATGGAATGGACTCGTCAGGGATAACCACCCTTTTCTGAAACATGAATTTCTCAGTGCACTGGAGCACCATAACTGTGTCGGTTCAACCTTTGGTTGGCTGCCTAAACACCTGGTCGCATGGCGTGGGGAGGCATTGGTGGCTGCCATGCCGCTCTACCTGAAACACAACTCCTATGGGGAGTTTGTTTTCGATCATGCGTGGGCCGATGCTTATCAGCGCCATGGCATGAGTTACTACCCCAAGTTGGTCAGCGCTATCCCCTATACTCCCGCAACAGGGGAAAGGGTCATGACAGCGGCCGGGTTATCGCTTGATCAGGTATTGCCGCAATTTTACCAGAGGGCAGTGGAACTCACTGCTGAACTTGATGCCTCCTCGTTGCATCTGCTGTTTGTCACAGAAACAGAGAGCCGCCTGATGGGGTCACTCGGCATGATGGAGCGGTTGGGTGTGCAGTTTCACTGGCATAATCGGGAGTATGGCAGCTTTGAGGATTTTCTCGCATCGCTGACGGCTAAACGACGGAAGAATATTAGGCGGGAACGTCGTCTGGTCAGAGAGGCTGGACTCTGTTTCCGGGTGTTGAAGGGTGGTGAGGTGACCGCCGAGGAGTGGCGGATTTTCTCCCATTTTTATGCCAAGACCTTCGAGGAGCGTTTTAGTCTGGCGACCCTCAATGAAGGGTTTTTTATTGAGATCGGCAGGACCATGGGAAATCATGTGATCCTGGTGTTGGCTTACGATGGAGAACGCTGTGTGGCGGCCTCGTTGATGTATCGCAGCAACACAGTGCTCTACGGACGCCATTGGGGGTGTAGCCATGAGTACGACAGCCTCCATTTTGAGGCCTGCTACTATCAGGGTATCGAATATTGCATAAGAGAGGGATTGCAGTTGTTCGAACCCGGAGCACAGGGAGAACATAAAATCTGGCGGGGTTTTCTTCCCAGTTTTACCCGGTCGCGCCACTGGATTACCCATATGGGTTTCAGGGAGGCAATCAGCGATTTTCTGGGTCGGGAGGGACCGGCTATCCAGGACTACAGGACAAATTTGGAACAGAGTTCTCCCTACAGACAGTAGCATGAGTAGGGGGGAGGTCTGGCGGATGAGTCGACGGCACCGCCGAAAATGATTGTTTGATTGTGCTAACTGGTTGTCTTCAATAAACTTTGCCCAGCGATAGCAGCCGGTTTCCAGGCTGAATTTGATAAATTTTAGCTTTTTCCAGGATAAGCGATGGAACTCAATGTTACGACTCAGGTGATTCTGCTTGGAGGTGTCGTCGCCTCCATCATGGGCTTTGTGGCGGCCAAAACCAATTTTTGCACCATGGGTGCAGTCTCAGACTGGATCAACATGGGGGATACCAACCGTCTGCGCACCTGGTTTTTGGCTATGGTGGTGGGCATCGTTGGTGTGATGTTGCTTGAAGGCTTCGGTCTGTTGAGCCTCGATTCCACCCGCCCGCCCTATCGCAGCAGCATGTTCCCTCTGGTCGACTACATTCTGGGTGGGTTGATGTTTGGTGTTGGTATGACGCTGGCCAGTGGTTGTGGTAATAAAACGCTACTGCGCATCGGGGGCGGTAATCTCAAATCGATTATTGTCTTTTTGATTGCCGGTGTCATGGCCTACTTCATGACCCACACGCTCTCTGCCGAGACGGATAAAACGCTATATTCCATCCTTTTCTATCCCTGGACACGCTATTTAACATTGGATTTGCCCGCCAACCAGGATTTGGGCAGCCTGCTGGCTGTGATTACCGGGGCAGACGCCGGCATGCTGCGTCTGGTGATGGGGGGATTGCTGGCCACGATTATCTCTTTTGTCATCTTTCGCTCCGCTGATTTCAGACGCAGTGGGGAGGTGCTCTTGAGCGGTTTGGTCATAGGTGTCTGTGTTCTTTTTGCCTGGTATATCACCGGCAGTCTGCTGTTTGGGGAAGAGGGTACCTGGCTGGAGGCAACAGAGTGGTTGGAGGGTGACGAGCGCCCGGCGGGGGTCGGTGTTCAATCATTTACTTTTATCAATCCGATGGGAGAGACGCTTGCCTACATGGCAAATCCCGGAAATAGTCTGCTGATCACCTTCGGAGTTGGCGCCTTGGTGGGTGTGTTGATGGGTAGTTTTGCCTATGCGCTGGTGAGCCGAAGTTTTCGTATCGAGTGGTTTTATGATCTGCGTGATTTCATCAATCACGCCATCGGTGCCGTGTTGATGGGGGTGGGAGGTGTGCTTGCGGTTGGTTGCACTATCGGCCAGGGAATCTCCGGTGTTTCAACCCTTTCCCTTGGATCGATGTTGGCGTTGGCCTCCATTATTCTTGGCAGTGCGCTGACCATGAAGGTCCAATACTACAAACTGGTTTATGAAGATGAGGCAACTTTTCTTGCAGCGCTGCTGAGCGGAATGGTTGATCTGAATTTGCTGCCGGAGCAGCTGAGAAAACTAGAGGCGGTTTGATCGTCAATCAGACTGGGTGATGGGTGATTCGGCAAGATGTCAGGCGAGGTTCAACTGCTCACGACACTCCCGAAGCAGATAGCGATAGGTTTCAATCAGGTTGCGCTCAAGGGGGGTCAATGCGGGCGTGAGACGCGTGATCTCATGTTCGTAATAGCGAATTTTATCAACAGGTGCCAGGTCCATCGGGTGGACAGGCGTATCTTCGGCAGCGTATGCCAGTGCTGTTTGCGCCATTGAAGGACTCATACCTAAATCCCCTACTACTACTTCATGTGCTGTGTATTGTGAACTGGCTCACAATCTTAGGCAAGAGTCGCAAGCTGGTTATATGAATAAATATCCTGTAATTTTCCCTGAAATGCGCATGAAATTCATGCTGCCGGTTGTAAAAATTTGTGTCTGTAGTTAGCAAACTATTTCCTTGGCAGAGGTACGGATGTCGGCTTCATTGGAGCGCTTGATCAAAATAATGGCCAGGCTTCGCGACCCGGAGAAGGGGTGTCCCTGGGATCGTGAACAGACCTTCGAAACCGTGGTTCCCTATACCATCGAAGAGGCCTATGAGATTGAGGAGGCCATACAGCAGGGGGATATGCCTGGACTCTGTGAAGAGCTGGGGGATCTGCTGTTCCAGGTCGTCTTTCACGCCAGGATGGCCGAAGAGGCAGGTGAATTTGTCTTCGATGACCTTGTCTGTGCGATAAATGACAAGATGGTTCGGCGTCATCCCCATGTTTTTGCAGAAGAAAAGCCAGGGGATAGGCACCAGCAACGCCAGGCTTGGGAAGGCCACAAGTCACTTGAGCGTAAGAAAAAAGCCGGAGATAGTGACTCAGGGGCATTACATGGTGTTGCCACAGCCTTGCCGGCTCTGATGCGCGCGGAGAAACTGCAAAAGCGCGCGGCCAGAGTCGGTTTCGACTGGCCGGATATAAAGGGGGCCAGAGAAAAGATCGGTGAAGAGCTGGCGGAGTGCCAGGTCGCACTTCAAAGCGGGGTGAAACAGGAGATCGAAGAAGAGATCGGTGATCTGCTATTCAGCTGCGTCAATCTTGCCCGTCATGCAGGCGTGGATGCAGAGAGTGCTTTGCGGCATGCCAACCGCAAGTTTTCCAGCCGTTTTACCTACATGGAGGGCCGACTCAGAGAGCAGGCGAAAGCTATTCAGCAGCTTTCAATGGAAGAGCTTGACCAGCTGTGGGAAGAAGCCAAATTGACAGGCGCAGGACAGAGAACAACATGAAGCGTGAGATGAAGGAAGTAGACGGGTACCTGCGGCATATCAGAGACTGCAATCACTGGAATCCAGAGAATTTCCGGCCACTCTATATCGAAGACAGGCGTGTCGGCAGGCTGAAACCCAAGATGGTGAAAGCACTCGCCCAGTGGCCGAATCTGTTTTCTGTGAGTGAAAATCGCGTTAATTTCACTCGTGAAATCAGTGAGATGGATGATCGTACCCAGGCACTGGATGAAATAGTGAATGCACTTGTGGAACAGGGAGTTATCTCCCATAGCCACGGGGAGCGATACCCCGTTACTGCGTCTGGCCGGGAGGATGCCTTCGCAACCATTGACCGGACAGCAGCCCCCTATTTTGGTCTCCGAGCCTATGGCCAGCATCTGAATGGTTATGTGCGGAGCGGGAAAGGCATCAAACTCTGGATTGCGCGGAGGGCCTCGGATCGCAAGATCTATCCAGGAAAACTGGACAATATGGTGGCTGGCGGCTTGCCACAGAGCCTGGGTCTAACGGAGAATCTGCAGAAGGAGTGTTGGGAAGAAGCTGCGGTACCCTGTGAACTGGCTCTCAGCGCGATTCCTGTTGGCGCACTAACCTATTGTCGGGAAACGGAAACAGGATTAAAACCGGATACGCTATACTGCTATGATCTGGAGCTGCCGGAGGATTTCGTGCCGCAAAACACGGACGGCGAGGTTGAGGCTTTCTACCTCATGAACCTGGAAGAGGTGGCGCGGATCGTGAGGCAAACCGATGAGTTCAAATTGAACTGTAACCTGGTCGTTATTGATTTTATGATCAGGCACGGTTTTTTGTCCCCCGGTGCTCCGGACTATCTGGAGATCGTTGAGGGATTGCATGAGAAGTTGTAACACTTTTTGAAAAGCGTCTTGATTCCTCCATAGAGTGGTACAAGATTTTGTTGAAGCCAACAATGGACTCTCAGGAACCTGCAGCGCAGGATTGAGGTCGAACGTAGAGTTGATTTGTGTTTTTTCAGCGGCCTGCTGAATTTAAATCCTATACAGGTGGATGAATGATATTTTTTAGGAAGAGTGTCTATACCCTGCTTGCGCTGTTTCTCGCGTCTTCTCAGGCGTGGGGTGAAAGACGTGTCCTGCCACTCGATGACCTCGAGCCAACTCAGCAACACCGTCAGTCCACCATGATCATTCTGAAGGTGATAAACAAATATCACTACAAGAAAGTGAAGCTGGACGATGAGATGTCGGAGCAGCTGCTGGAACGTTACCTCGATTCGCTCGACCCCAACCGGTCTTTTTTTACTGCCAAAGATATCGAAGGGATCTCCCTGTACCGGGAAAAACTCGATAACTATCTGCTGAATGCCAGGCTGGAACCGGCATTTGCGATATTCCGCATCTACCGGAAGCGGGTTGATGAGGCGGTTGAAACTGCACTCAAACTGCTGGACGCCGGTTTCGATTTTTCAATTGATGAGGCCTATCAGTTCGACAGGGAAGATGCGCCTTGGGCCCAAACCCAGGCCGAATTGAAGAATATTTGGCGCAAACGGGTCAAAAATGACTTTCTGAACCTGCGTTTGACCGGCAAGAAAGAAGATGAAATCCGCAAAACTCTGAAAGAACGCTATGCAGGGCTTCAGCGCAGGATCAGCCAGTTTGATTCAAACGACATCTACCAGGCTTTCATCAACGCCTACACCCTGAGTCTGGAACCTCATACCAGTTATATGTCGCCCAGCACTTCAGAGAACTTCGATATCAGTATGCGCCTCTCTCTGGAAGGTATAGGGGCCGTGTTGCGCATGGATGACGAGTTCACTGTGGTACAGAAAACAGTGGCCGGAGGCCCCGCGAAATTTAGCGGAGATGTGCATGCCGGAGACAGGATCGTCGGGGTTGGTCAGGGGCTTGAGGGGGATATCCTCGACATTATTGGCTGGCGCCTGCAGGACGTAGTGGAAAAGATTCGTGGACCCAAGGGTACAGTCGTACGACTGCGGATTCTGCCGAAAGATGCCGGTTCCGGCGGCAAAACCCGATTGGTGACACTGGTTCGCAACAAGATCAAGCTGGAGGAGCAGGCTGCAAAGAGTTCGGTGATCGAAGGTTTGGAAGGGATGGGAAAGCTGCGCATCGGCGTGATTGAGGTGCCGACATTCTATCGGGATTTTGCGGCGGAAGGGCGCGGTGAAGAGAATTTTCGCAGCACCACGAGAGATGTGCGTAAGCTGATTGCCGAGTTGAAAAAAACCGGTGTGGATGGTGTTGTTATCGATCTGCGCCAGAATGGCGGCGGCTCCCTTTCAGAGGCGACCGAGCTGACGGGAATATTTATCGACACAGGCCCCGTGGTTCAGATCAAAGACGCTTTCGGAAAGGTCGAAGTGGAACGGGACCCCGACACAGATATTGCATACGATGGTCCGCTGGCGGTTTTGGTGGACCGCAACAGTGCATCAGCCTCTGAAATCTTTGCTGGTGCCATCCAGGACTACCAGCGGGGTATTGTCATCGGCGAGCCGACTTTTGGAAAGGGTACAGTGCAGACGTTGGTGGATCTGGGACGTTTTGTACCGAGCAATGACGCAGACCTCGGCAGACTAAGGCTGACTATGGCGCAATTTTTCCGCATCAACGGCGGTAGTACCCAGCACCGTGGCGTGGTTCCGGATATCCTCTTCCCAATGGCCAGCTACTCGGCCAAACATGGCGAGCGCTCTCTGGATAATGCGCTGCCTTGGGCGCAGATCAAGGCAGCCCGCTATGTCCCAAAAGGGGTTAATGCAGTCTCCCACCTGTTGGATCGCCATAAGGGCCGAATCTCTGAAGATGCCGGTTTCCAGATGCTGCTTGAGCAGGAGAAGCGCATCCAGGAGATTGAAGAACGTACCGAAATTACCTTGTTGGAGAGTCAACGCAAGCTAGAGTGGGATCAGCGCGAAAAGGAACGGATGGATCATAAAAACCGCTTCCGTATCGCAAGCGGAATGGAGCCCATCAAAACGGATCGTGACCGGGATGACCATAATGACGAAGCCGATAAAGCAGAGAGCGAAGCCGCCAGCCTGATCCAACTCAATGAAACCGCAAGAATACTTGCGGATTCGATTCATTTGCTAGCGCCAAGAGCCGTGATGCGCTAAATGGTCGAGGCGGTTCGTTCCCCTGCAGTCCCCTAAAACAGCTGCACCTCCCCCTCATCCACTGAACTCTGGGTGATTGCTGTCTCATCCATGTCGCCGAAATGTCTGTCGGCGGAAGAGAGCAGTGCCTGCAATTGCTGAGTCTTCAGCTGGAAATCCGCTGCATCCAGATCCCCTGACGGGCGTTGAATTGTGATCACATCGTGCAGATAGCGCTCCATCTTCCGGGAACGGTCTCCTATCTGGATCAGCAGTTGATTGACGATGTCTTCGAACTGCAGGGAGATGATACCCTCGCTAACGAGATGATGAATATTCTCGGAAATCCCCGCAATCGATTGTGATTGATGTGTGGCCTTGTTGTTGAGCCCCTGGATCTCATCCCACATTGACGCAACACTCTCCTGAGATTTGGCAGCAACACTGAGATCAGTGCTGGTCGCTTTTTCCACCGAAGCGTCGACGGTTTTTATCGATCTTTCAATTTCCGACAATAGTGAGCGAATCTGTTCGCTGAATTGGCTGGTCCGCTGCGCCAGACTCCGGACTTCATCTGCCACCACTGCGAACCCACGACCTGCCTCGCCCGCCCGGGCTGCCTCGATTGCGGCGTTGAGGGCCAGCAGGTCGGTCTGTGCGGTGATGGTATTCACGTCGTTCAGCAGTTTGCCAACCCCCTCAACCTGCTGGTTCATTCTGCCAAACTCGACGGCGATCTGGTCACTGGCGCTCTTGAGGTCAGTCACGGTAGTGACGAAACGGCCGATGAGCTGTTCCGTCTCGATGGTGAATTTCTGTATACCTTCGGTCTGCTCTTTCTGATCATCGTTCGAAACCAGCACCAGGAGTTCATCCACCATCTCCTGTAACTTCTCACGTTGACCAGTGGATTCGTGTTCCAGTCCGGCCAGACTGCCGGAGAGACGCTGGGTAGCGTTAGTCATGATATTTCCAGCCTGATCAATGGAATCCCGCAAGGTATTGAATTGCTGTGAACTTTTCCCCATTACCTGGTTGGAGTTTATTTCATAGTCCCGGATGGCGGCTGTCAGAGACTCGTGGGCCAATCGTCTCATGCGTTTGTATCGAGCCCTGATGCGTTGTCCCCAGAGGATTGCAAACACAAGCAGGGGCATACTGACCAATAGCAGCCAGCGGGTGGTAGTTGAATCAGGTGAAAGAAATGCCGTGGTAATTGCGATAATGAGCAGGGTTATCGCTGTCCAAACCAGTACTCTGTCAATATTATTTTTCATGTCTGAAACCATCTTCGTCTTATTATCGTAATTCTATCGGCCAAAGAGGAATAAACTTCAGTTTATTACTTTAATGCAGTGTGGTGATGACCGGAAAAAATATCAGTGTTTGATAATAAACTGCGAGTTATAATCTCCGGTCTTTTAAAACACCCTGAGGCTTGCGCGGGTCTTGTACAAAAAACTGGAACAGCGGCTGCTTCAACTAGTGCGGGACCGATCAACAGATCTCCTGCGTGGGGGACTCGTTGGCCTGGAAAAGGAGAGTTTGCGGGTTTCCAGTAGCGGGGGAATCTCCCAGTCAGCGCATCCACTGAATCTTGGTTCTCCCCTGTGCCATTCCTATATCACAACGGACTACTCAGAGGCGCTGACAGAGTTTATTACGCCGCCTTTTGCCGACAGGAAACAGCCCCTCGAATTTCTTCGCGATGCCCAGAAATTCGTCTACGATCATCTGGATAATGAATTGCTCTGGGCCACCAGCATGCCCTGCGTGGTCGAGGGTGGGGAGCGCATTCCGCTGGCCCGCTATGGCGCATCCAATGCGGGTACCATGAAAACGGTCTATCGACGGGGACTGGGGCATCGCTACGGACGTGTGATGCAGGTCATTGCCGGCGTGCATTTCAACTATTCGGTGCCTGAGCGCTTCTGGCCCCTGTTTCAGGAACAGGAGGGGAACCAAGGGGATCCACAACGATTTATCACAGAATCCTATTTCGGTATGCTGCGAAATTTGCAGCGCTTCGGGTGGCTGATTCCCTATCTGTTTGGTGCCTCTCCCGCTGTCTGTAAATCGTTTTTGGGCGGCCGGGCGACCAATCTCAAATCCTTCGATAAATACACCTACTACTATCCCTATGCCACCTCCCTGCGTATGGGGGATATCGGTTACCAGAACAGCAAGGAACAGGGGACGGGCATCAAGGCCTGCTACGACTGTCTGGACGCCTATATCGAGACCCTGGGACGGGCCTCCGAGACTGCTTGCCCAATCTACCGGACGATTGGGGTCAAAGTGGATGGCCGCTATGAACAGTTAAACGCCAATATTCTGCAGATTGAGAACGAGTACTACAGCACCGTTCGTCCAAAGCAGATCCCGGACGGCCTTGAGAAGCCGATTCTCGCCCTGCAGCGCAGAGGGGTGCGATATGTCGAGCTCAGGTCTTTGGATGTCAATGCCTTCCATCCACTGGGCATAGATGAACAGCAGATCTATTTTCTGGAAGCATTCATGCTGTTTTGTCAACTGCTCGACAGCCCGTCGATCAATGTCTTCGAGCAGCGGGAGATCGATCGCAACGAAGGGGCATCCGCTCACCGCGGGAGAGATCCTGAACTTTTTCTGCAGCGGAATGGTCGGGAGATACGTCTGCGTGACTGGGGGCTTGAGATCTGTGAAGCGATGCAGGCAGTTTGCGAAGTTCTGGATCAGGAATCAGGTGCAGGCGATTACAGCAGGGCGCTCGAACAGTTTAGTGAGCGGGTGCGGTACCCCGAGTTGACCCCTTCTGCCAGGATGTTGGCAGAGATGCGGGAAAATGGAGAGAGTTTTTTTGAATTTTCCCAGCGGATCTCCCGCAGGCATCAGCACTATTTTTCACAGCAACAGCTGTCAGTGGAAACGCAGCGGATGTTTGTCGAAGAGGCTGAGCGTTCCTGGGGGCAGCAGCGCGCTATTGAGGCAGCGGACAAGATCTCTTTCGATCAATTTCTCGCCGACTACTTCAGCCAGCAGTGATTGACACATATCCATGCCGGGGCTAACCTTTCCGAAGCGCCGATTTTTCTCAAATTGCGGGCGCTTGATAAATACTGCTAAAGCGAGGGTATCTGCTTTAGCCGCCGTTGGGCGGTTTTTTTGTTTGGACACTTCCAGATCCGGCAGCACCCTTGTTGATCGCACTACGACAGGAGTAAAAGATGCCGATAGATGATCCAACTCTCTGGGAGTTTGCCACCCAGGCAATCCGTACAGGACATGCAAGAACAGCAGAGGGGGAGCATGGCGAACCCATCTTTCCCACCTCCAGCTTTGTTTTCAGCAGTGCTGCGGAGGCGGCGGCAAGATTCAGCGGTGATGAGCCGGGTAATATCTACGCCCGCTTCACCAATCCCACAGTGCGTACCTTTGAAGAGCGATTGGCAGCGCTGGAGGGGGGCGAATCCTGCGTCGCTACCGCTTCCGGTATGGCGGCAATTCTTGCCACCTGCATGGGCCTGCTCGAAGCGGGGGATCATATCGTCTCTTCCCGCAGCGTTTTCGGAACCACCACGGTACTTTTCAACAAATACCTCAGCAGGTTCGGCATAAAAACCAGCTTTGTCGAACTCAGTGACCTGGGCGCCTGGGAGCAGGCGATTCGTCCTGAGACCAAGTTGCTGTTTCTTGAGACCCCATCCAATCCTCTCACCGAAATCTCTGATTTGCCGGCCCTTGCTGCATTGGCGCACGAGCGCGACTGCCTGCTGGTGGTGGATAACTGTTTCTGTACACCTGCGCTGCAACGGCCGTTGGAACTGGGCGCTGATATCGTGGTGCATTCAGCCACCAAATACCTGGACGGACAGGGCCGCTGTGTTGGCGGTGCGGTAGTTGGTGACAGCAAACTTGTTGGGGAAGAGGTGTTTGGCGTCCTGCGTACCGCCGGTCCGACCATGAGTCCTTTCAACGCCTGGGTGTTTCTTAAAGGCTTGGAGACGCTGCAGCTGCGTATGCTGGCCCATTCGCAAAATGCTCAGGTTTTGGCGGAGTGGCTGGAGCAGCATCCGCAGGTCGCCCGAGTCCACTATCCGGGACTGGCTTCCCACCCGCAACATGAGATAGCTCTGCAACAACAGCAGGCAGCGGGGGGTATTCTCTCCTTTGAGCTCAAAGGCGGCCAGCCGGCGGCCTGGTCGGTGATCGATGCGACGAACATGCTTTCGATCACCGCCAACCTTGGAGACACCAAGACGACTATCACGCATCCTGCCACCACCACCCACGGGCGCCTCTCCGATGAGGAGAAAGCTGCCTCTGGTATTACTGATGGACTGTTGAGGATTGCCGTGGGGCTGGAGAGTGTCGCCGATATCCAGGCCGACCTGGCTCGTGGCCTGGATGCCCTCTGATGGAGAAGGCCACAGCCGAACTCAAGATGATGTGGGATCAGCGCCACGCTGATCCCGACAAGCAGCCATCGGCAGCCGAAGTGCTGTTGGAGAACCTTCATCTGCTGCCGCAAACCGGAAATGCGCTGGATCTGGCCTGCGGGTTGGGTGGCAATGCACTGGAACTGGCCAGGTTCGGACTGGAGGTCAGCGCCTGGGACCTCTCCAGCGTTGCGGTGAAACGGTTACAACATCTGGCGGATTCAGAGAGGTTGGCTCTCAATGCGGAGCAAAGGGATGTGGCGCAAGACCCGCTAACAGAGAACGCTTTTGATGTGATCGTGGTCAGCTACTTTCTTGACCGTGGGTTAATGCCTGCCCTGGTCGATGCGCTCAAACCGGGTGGTCTCATCTTCTACCAGACCTTTACCCGCATTGCGGTTTCTGGCACCGGCCCGTCAAACCCTGCTTACCGGCTTGGCGACAATGAACTCATCGCCCTCCTGTCACCCCTTTCGCTCCGTTGCTACCGGGAGGAGAACCGCTTGGGGGATCTCAACAAGGGGCTTCGGGATGTTGCCATGATCGTGGCGCAGAAGGTTTGATGTTGAACGCTGTTTGAGTAGGGCCGATCAAGCGTAGCGGATCGGGCAAACTGAAATTGATAAAATTCCCAAGGGGTTGCCGCTTCCGCTGCGCCTGATCGGGTCTACGCCTGTCTCCAGTAGCCTCCAGGCGATCATTTTTTCCGGTTAAGGCCAGGTTCAGTTTTCGGGGCGTAGTCTGTAATCAAAGGATGAGCCAAAGGTCTCGTCCAAATGGTTAAGACATCGTTTAGGAGAGAACCATGAAAAAGATCGCCATCACACTCGGAACCGTTTTGTTGGCTGCCTCCATGAGTGCAACCGCCGGCCGCGGGCACGGTCACAACTACCGGGACACCGCTAAGGTTGTCGATGTTGACCCTATCTACAAGACCATTGAGATCTCACGTCCTGAAAAGCACTGTTGGGATGAGCAGGTCACGCACTATCAGCCAAGGCGTAAATCCTATACCGGCACCGTGCTCGGCGGCATCATCGGCGGCGTTGTTGGTAATCAGTTCGGTCAGGGTCGCGGACGCGATGCCTCGACCGTCGCCGGTACCCTGCTGGGTGCCTCGATTGGCAATGATATTTCCCGGAACCGACGTGGAGGGCACTATACCACTACCACGGAACGGCAGTGCGAGGTTGAAACTTATACCGAGTATGAAGAACAGTTGGTCGGCTATCGTGTAAAGTATCGTTATAAAGGTAAGGTGTTCACCACTCGCACCAAACACCATCCGGGCAAGCGGATTCGTGTTCGGGTTGGTGTCACCCCAGTGGATGATATTTAATTCGTGGCTGGAAGATCGAGGCAATGCGCAGGCAGTACGGTTTTCCTTCCATGGCACAGGTTGAACCGAAATGCGTCTGACTCGAAAGCTGAATGTTATGTGGCTGCTATTGATATTGCTTGGGGCTGATGCTTCGTTGGCAGGTAATCGCATAACCCTGGATCAGGCGGTTGAGAGTGCCCGCCGTGACAGTGACGGCAGGGTGATATCGGCCGAGACTCGTGAGTGGGAAGGCCGGGAGATCTACGATATCCGCATCCTGGATAATCAGGGACGGGTAAAACGGATGCAGATCGATGGCAGAAGTGGGCGGCAGCTTCCCAGGGGGCGTAAGCAAGCGCCAGCGGGCAATCGCCGCAGATAGAGGAAACTATATCGTGCGTGTTTTGTTGGTAGAAGATGAAGCGGAGTTGAGAGAGCCGCTGACCGAACGGTTGAGCCGCGAAGGTTTTACCGTGGATGCCGGTGCGGATGGCCGCGAAGGGCTCTTCCTGGGACGGGAATATGCCATTGATGTGGGGATCGTGGATATTGGTCTGCCGGAGATGTCAGGTATCGAGGTGATTCGCGAACTACGGAAAGTGGGTAAACATTTTCCGATCCTGATCCTTACCGCACGGGGCAACTGGCAGGACAAGGTTGAGGGTCTTGAAGCGGGTGCAGACGACTATCTGGTCAAACCCTTTCATGTCGAAGAGCTACTGGCGCGGTTGAATGCTCTTCTGCGGCGGGCGGCAGGCTGGTCCCAGCCGGTATTGGCATGTGGTCCTGTGGAGTTGGATACCCGCAGTCAGGACGTCAAACTCGACGGCGCACCCATCGATCTCACTGCATACGAATACAAAGTGCTTGAATACATGATGATGCACGCAGGCGAGGTGGTCTCAAAGAGCGAATTGACCGAGCACCTCTACGATCAGGATTGGGATCGTGACAGCAATGTGATAGAGGTCTTTGTCCGTCGGTTGCGTAAAAAACTCGATCCAGAAGAGCACTACAAGCCGATCGAGACCCTGCGGGGCAGGGGATACCGTTTCGTACTTGCAAGATCGGGATGAATCTATCGATACACGTCCGCCTGCTGCTGGCCGCAAGCCTGGTGCTGACAGCCTTCCTGGGGTTGACCGGGGTGGCTCTGGACAAGGCCTTTCGTTCCAGCGCAGAGAAGGCGCTGAAGGAGAGTTTGCAGGCCAGTGTCTATGCACTGCTGGCAGCGGCGGGTGAGGATGATCAGGGTCGGCTGACGATGCCGGAAATACTCTCTGACCCCCGTTTCAACCTGCCGGATTCCGGATTCTATGCAGAGGTCCATAGTCCCGATATTTCGTTCGACTGGCGTTCTGCCTCAGCTGTGGGACGTCATCTGAATATTGGGGAACCGTCGGTGGAGCCTGGTGAGCGGCGTTTCAGTCAGGTCCGCTCCGGTAATGGCGGCGAAGTGGTTGCCCTGAGTTTCGGTGTCTCCTGGGAGGATTTTGACGGTGTCGAAACCCAATATGTGCTTTCTGTGGTGGAGGACATGCAGCCGCATCAGGTTCAGATCAGCGCCTTCCGCAATACACTTTTCTACTGGTTGGGCGGTGCGGCACTGGTGCTGTTACTGGCGCAGGGGGGAGTATTGCGTTGGGGGTTGTTCCCGCTGCGCAAGGTATCCGATGAGCTGAGTGATATTGAATCCGGGGGATCGGATCAACTCAAAGGGGTCTATCCGCAGGAGTTGACCGGGCTGACAGATAGCATCAATTCTCTGATTCTCCAGGCTCAGTCAAGACAGCAGCGATACCGGGACAGTCTGGGGGATCTTGCCCATAGTCTCAAAACCCCTCTGGCAATCCTGCAAGGTATGGCCGAGCTGCCGGAAACAGGTGATCGGAATGAAAGTCGTCAACTCGCTGACCAGGTTGACCGCATGAACCAGATCGTCAGTCACCAGTTGCAGCGGGCAGCGGCATCCGGGCGTTCCACACTCTCCCGCACAATTCCTGTGGCGGTTGCAGTGGAAAGGATCGCCAAAATGCTCAGTAAGGTCTATCTGGAAAAGGGCATCCGCTGGGAGCTGGATCTGCCGGACGATCTCGGGTTTCCAGGTGATGAGGGCGATCTGATGGAATTTATGGGTAATCTGATGGACAACGCCTGGAAATATGGCAGTCAGCAAGTGCGGATATCCGGCCTCGCAAGCGGCGATGGTATTGAATTGCACGTTGAGGATGACGGGGCAGGCATCCCTCAAGCCCAGGCTGAAAGTGTCTTGCAGAGAGGCAGGCGTATGGATGAGCAGCAGCCGGGACAGGGCATTGGACTGGCAGTGGTAAGCGATATCATCAGTGCCTATGGAGGCGAGTTGATTGTCGGGGAATCGGTGCTTGGTGGGGCTGATCTGGTTGCTCTGATACCAAATCATTAGCTGCTGTTCAGAAACATCTTTTTACCATTGGCAACAAGCTAAAAATGTGAACTTAGAGACACAAATATGGTAATCGGATCAAGAATTCAGTATGTTTGCCGAGCGGGAATAGGGTACTGCCGTGCTTAGGGCAACGGGAAGATGAATACGGATTTTGAACAAAACCAGGAGTGGGGCAAGTGAAGCGATCGACCAGGATAATGATCATCGGACTGCTGGTTTTTTTCATCCCCAGCGCTTTTGCTGGCCAGGCAGGAGACCCGACAGCGTCTCCCGACTATTTTGGCCAGGGTGATTTTTCGGATGAAGGTGGAGATGGAATCTACGCTGATGATGACCGGGCTTTTACCGAGATGTTGATCTCCCCCGACAACATCGGGAAAGGCAAGGGAGGTGGCACCGGATTTGGTGACGACCCGTCGACCATCCAGGTTATGGATGCACCAAGTAAGGCCTCTGGCGGCTCGAATTAGTACTCTATCAACGTGATATTTCCGGCTTCAGCCTCAGTGCTCAACCCTGCCCGGAAGTGGTGGATTGTGCCAGATGGAGGAAGTTATCCAGCCTCTGGTGGGAGACTTTCCCCGTCTCAATTGCCTGCCTGATTGCGCATCCGGGTTCATGCAGATGCGAGCAGTTATTGAAACGGCAGTGGCCGAGAAAAGGGCGGAACTCGGGAAATCCCTGTTCCAGTTGCCCTCTGCTTAACTTGGTCAGTCGAAAACTGCGCACGCCGGGAGAATCGATCAATTCCCCCCCTTCCTGCAGGTTATAGCAGGTTGCGGCCGATGTAGTGTGTCGTCCCAATCCTGAAGCTTCCGAGAGTCTGCCGGTTTCAATCTCCAGATTTGGCAGCAGTGCGTTGATCAGGGAGGATTTCCCCACCCCCGATTGCCCTACAAGGATGCTGGTCTCTCCCGCAAGGTGTTGGATGAGGCTGTCCAGACCGTGGGCCAGTTTTGCACTCACCTCCACCAACTCATACCCAATCCTGCGATAGAGATCGTAGGCAGAGAGAAAGCGGTGTTTGCCCTCATTTTCAAGCAGATCGATCTTGTTGACTGCGATCAATGGCCGAACCCCGATGGTCTCGGCGGCGATCAGGTATTGGTCGAGCAGATAGCCGCTGGGTTTTGGTTCGGGCGCGAGCACCACGACCAGTTGGGTGATGTTGGCGGCCAGGGGTTTCTCACGGCCGCCGTAGTCGGGGCGGCTGAGCACACTCGCTCTGGGTTGGAGGGCGGTGACCACACCATTATGATCGTCCACCGGCTGCCAGACTACCCGGTCGCCACAAACCGGGTGACCGATGTTCTGACGGATCAGGCATTGAAAGACCTGGCCGTTCTCATCCATGATGCCGAGGGTGGCGCCATGGCGGATAACCACCCTGCCTTCTTGTGATGGGGTATCACTGGCATCAGAGAGGCTCTGTTCAGCACGTTCAGCGAGTTTTGTTCGTCGCCGCTCCTGGATACTCTCTATCCTGGCCCGTTGCTGCTGGGTGAGGCGGCGTCGAGACACTAGTGGTGCTCCAATAAATAAAATTAGGATTTGTAGGGTGCGCCATGCGCACCAGAATAAGCTGTAATCATGGTATGTACGCTTATCATGGTGCGCGCAGCGCACCCTACATCTGGCTTCATCAATATAACCCTGTTGGAGTGCTACTTCAGTTTGTAGAACTGTTCGTTGAGATGGGCGGCTGCATTGTCGACATCTTCGTCAAACCAGGTCAGTCCCAGCATCTGCTCGCAACGGCGTACCTGCTTGTGCAGACCCGGCAGCGTAGTGACCATTCTGTCTTTCCGTGTGTAGATTTCCGCGCCGTGGCAGCGGGTGCAGTTATCGTTGACCAGCTCTTTGCCTGCATTGACGTCGGCTGCCTGTATGGTGGCGCTGAATGCAGCGGAGATTAAAGCGATCATTATTAGTGTTCTAACCATCTGATTATCCTCGGTCCTAAGATTGTTCTGTTATATGGGCAATGCGTACCGGCGCTGGTGGATGGCTGTCGTGAAACATGGAGTAGAGCGGGTCCGGTGTCAGGGTGCTCGCATTATCCTGATAGAGTTTGACAAGCGCCTGTACCAAATATTCCCCTTTAGTTTGTGCGATAGCATAGTCGTCGGCCTCAAATTCATGTCGGCGCGAGATATAGCTGCCGATAGGAGAGAAGAAGAGGGTGAAGACAGGTGCTGCCAGCATGAACAACAGCAGTGCCGCCGCGTTGGAGGGCTGAGTCATACCCAGATTGGTATAGAACCAGATCTGTTGTGACAACCAACCCAGCAGGGCGAGGCCGGCAAGCGAGATCAGCGCCATCATCACCATCTGTTTGAGAATGTGCTTGCGGCGGAAATGACCCAGTTCGTGGGCCAGCACCGCCTCCATCTCGTCCGGCGTGAGGGCCTCGATCAGGGTATCGAAAAAGACGATCCGCTTGTGCTTGCCGAATCCGCTGAAGTAGGCGTTGCCGTGGCTGGAGCGCTTGGAGCCATCCATCACGAAGATGCCGTCGCTGGTGAAACCACAGCGTCTGAGCAGACCCTGAATCCGGTCGCGCATCTCGCCTGCTTCCAGGGGGGTGAATTTGTTGAACAGGGGGGCGATGATGCGAGGATAGGCCCAGGTAAGGGTCAGGGTGAAACTGATCCATACAGCCCAGGCCGCCAGCCACCAGTAGATACCCGCCGAATCCATGAGCCAGAGGATGACCCACAATAAGGGTGCGCCTATCGCCGATCCTATCGCCGCACCCAGCAGACGGTCTTTGAAAAAACCACCCAGGGTGGAACGGTTGAAGCCAAAAGCAGCCTCGATATTGAAGGTGCGCCAGAGAGAGAAAGGCAGATCCAGTAAACTGGAGATGAAAAATACCGAAAAGATAAAAGCGACGCCGGTCAGGAGAGCGTCGAAACCCAATCCATCCCAGAATCGGCTGAACAGATCGAGGCCGCCGCCCAGTGTCCAGACCAGCAGAAGCAGGGTGCTGAAGATAACCTCTAGCCGCGCAATGCCTGCTTTGGCTCCGGTGTAATCGGCAGCTTTCTGATGATCGTCGAGTTCTACCTTGCCGGAAAACTCCTCGGGCACTTTCTCCCGGTGGCCAGCAACATGGCGTGTCTGACGGACCAGCAGCCAGAGTTGCAGAATCGTGCCTGCGGCCAGGGCCAGCAGGAAGAGTTGAGTGAAAATCGGCATCGAATAACTGGCTCCTTCAGCCTGGTATGGGTCTTTCGGATTGGGTCAATGTGGGAAGAATACAGTCTGTGACCGCTTCCTGCTAGAATTCGCGCATCATGGTAACCCCTATCTATATGAGGATTCGTGCATGGCTCAAGACCCCAACAACCTGATTTGGCTCGATCTGGAGATGACGGGGCTGGATACAGTCAATGATGAGATCATCGAGATCGCAACCATTGTTACCGATGCCGACCTCAATATTTTGGCTGAGGGGCCTGCCATCGCGGTACGGCAATCAGAAGCCCTGCTTGATGGCATGGACGAGTGGAATCAGAAACAGCATGGTGGCTCCGGTCTTATCGCAAGGGTGCGTGAAAGCGAACATGATGAAGCGACGGCAGAAGCGGAGACGCTGGCGTTTCTGCAGCAATATGTCCCTGCCGGAGCCTCCCCGATGTGTGGCAACAGTATCTGCCAGGACCGTCGATTCATGGCCCGTACCATGCCGAATCTGGAAGATTATTTCCATTACCGCAATCTTGATGTCAGCACACTGAAGGAGCTTGCGAAGCGCTGGGCGCCTGATATGGCTGATGGTTTTACGAAAGAGTCGAAGCATCTGGCGATCGATGATATTCGCGACTCTATCGCCGAGCTGAAATTTTACCGTGATAATTTCCTGCGTCTTTCCTGATTGTGATGTAGATCGGTTCAAGCTCAGCGAAACCGGCAAACACCATTTGTTGGCCCGACTCCGTTGCCTGATCCACAGCGCTTGATCAAGCCCGTGAACTGGGTTGTGCTGCTGCTCGTGGCACTGACGCTGCTTTTTTTTACTTCAATTTTACCGGTCAAACCCGTCGGTCCAGAGCTGTTGATCAACCCCCTGTTCGAGCAGGACCTGGAGGGATGGCAGCTGGATTCAGGCAAGAGCGAAATATCAAAGCCCGCCGCTGTGGCCGAACTGCTTGTCGACAATACGCCGGGAAGTGAATCGAGCAGCGTGATCCAGAAACTGGATGCTCGAGGTTTGCCCAAACAACTTCTGTTGCAGGGAGAGGTCAGGACGTCGGGTGTCGGGGGTGGCAGACGCAGTTGGCATGAGGCGAGGGTGGAGTTGATCGCCTATGACAGCTTCGGGCAAGGGTTCTACCATATACCTTATATCCTCACCGGCTTGATTGGCGAAAACGAGTGGCGGGGCTATTCGCTGCTTGTCACTGTGCCTGAAGAGGCCGTTGAATTGCGTCTTGAGATCGGTCTCTACCATGTGCCTGGCAGGATCTGGGTCAGGGGACTTGCGCTGCACCAGGCGGAGCCTCAGACGCTTTTCAGTGCCGGAAAATTACTACTGGCAGCCCTATGGCTGGTCACTGGCATGTGGGCTCTGCGACTGCTGCTGCAGCACTATTGGTCTACCCCCCAAGGCTGGATGATTGCGCTGCTGTTGCTGCTGATCGTGGCGGGTATCCTGCAGCCTCAGGAGGTTAAGCAGGCCATCGAAGTGCAAATCCAGCAGTTAGGGCAGTGGTTGGGTATACATCTTGAGATAGGCCGCTACCATCATGGTTTTGACCCGTTGGCATTCTGGCCAACGAGTTGGGACATCTCAAAACTGGGACATCTGCTCGGTTTTTTTCTGCTCTCCGCTGGACTGTTTCTTGACTCAAGGGCGCGTCTGCCCAGTGTGCTTATTGGATTGCTGATGTTGGCAGTATCGACAGAAGTCGTGCAGTTTTTTGTGCCCGGGCGAACGCCCCGGCTGAGTGATGTGGTGGTGGATATGCTGGGTGTCCTTGCCGGATTGTTATCGGCACGGAGTATAATGGCGGTGCAGACCCGCTTAATCCGGTGATTTGCTGCGCTGCCTGGCCAAAGCCCAACGGACATGCTCTCTCACCAGTTCTGCCGGGTCATGTTCGCGCACCTTGAGTACGGCCTCGATATTCTCTGAATGCGGTGCATTGCCCAGTGCCACTGCAATATTACGCAGCCAGGATTGGTGGCCAATGCGGCGTATTGCAGACCCTTCGGTACGTTTCAAAAAGGTCGTTTCATCCCATTCAAAGAGCGCTGTCAGCGTGGCGCTGTCGAGGCCGTTGCGCGGGGCGAAGTCCAGCTCAGATCCGAGTTTTGCAAAGCGGTTCCAGGGGCAGACCTGCTGACAATCATCGCAGCCGTAGATGCGGTTGCCGATGCTGCTTCTCAGTGATTCTGGGATTGAACCCTGTTGTTCGATAGTCAGATAGGAGATACAACGGCGGGCATCCACGACATAGGGTTCGACAATGGCCTGGGTCGGACAGATATCGAGACAGGCGCGACAACTGCCGCAGTGGTTGGATGCAGGCTGATCGATAGGTAACGGCAAGTCGGTATAGATCTCGCCAAGAAAGAACCAGGAGCCGGCTTGGCGGTTGATCAGGTTGCTGTGCTTGCCGATCCAGCCAAGACCGGCTTTTTCCGCCAGCGGTTTCTCCAAAACCGGCGCTGAGTCGACATAGACACGGTAGCCGAAGTCACCGATTTCTCTGCTGATCCTTTTGGCCAGTTGCTGCAGACGTTTGCGCATCAACTTGTGGTAGTCCCGGCCCAAAGCATATCGTGAGATGAATGCCTGTGCGGGAGAGTCCAGTATCTCCCGGCTCTTCCGCGTGGGTTCGGGCAGATAGTCCAAACGTACTGAGATTATCCGCCGGGTGCCGGGTTCCAGTTCTGCGGGACGACTGCGCTTGGTGCCGTGGCGGGCCATATAGGACATCTCTCCGTGAAAGCCCTTTTGCAGCCAATCTTTGAATCGCATCTCCGCCTGTGAGAGTTCAGTGTCGGTGATGCCAACCTGCTGGAAACCCAGCTCTGCGCCCCAAATCTTGATGTTTGCGGCGAGTTGTTCGTGATTGGGAATAGGCGCTTGATCCATAAACCCGAACTATACCCCGATCCGCGATTAAACTGGTATCCGGGACCATCTTCGCGGTATGGTTTTCGTGAATCCCAAAGGACGTTTTTTATGCGAGTCATGCCCTACACGGAATCACTGCCCTATGCCCTCTATCGCGCCGATCAGGTGCGGGCGTTCGATCGGATCGCGATCGAAGAATATGAGATTTTAGGTGCCGATCTGATGGAGCGGGCGGGCTCCCGTGTCTTCCAGCTTCTGCAGGTAATCTGGCCTGCTGCCCGCCACATCACTGTCATATGCGGTACGGGCAACAATGGTGGCGATGGATTTGTGGTGGCGCGCCTGGCGAGGCAAGCAGGACTGGAGGTGTTGTTGCTGCAGCTTGGTGATTCAGCGCGTATCCGTGGCGATGCGCTGACAATGGCGCAGAAGTGGGAAAAGGTCGGTGGTGAGACGGCCCCGTTTCCCGGCCTGCCGCGGAAGACCGACCTTATTGTTGATGCCCTGTTGGGCACTGGTCTGGAGAGAGATGTGACGGGTGCCTGGGCCGAAACGATCGAGTCGATCAACCGTCATCAGGCACCGGTCCTTGCTGTGGATATCCCCTCCGGCCTCAATTCAGATACAGGCCAGGTCATGGGGATTGCCACCCGGGCTGATGCAACCCTTAGCTTTATCGGGCTGAAACAGGGGATGTTTACCGGCGCAGGACCGGACTGTTGTGGGCGTATCCATTTTGATGCCCTGGAGTTGCCCGCCCGGCTCTACGGCAGGCAGATTCTGGCGGCCCGCCGTATCGATTGGAAAAAGCAGTCTCAACTGCTGGCTCCCAGAAGACGTACCGCCCACAAAGGGGATTTTGGCCACCTGCTGCTCATTGGGGGCGAGCGGGGTTTTTCCGGTGCGATCCGCCTGGCGGCAGAAGCGGCTGCACGCACTGGCGCTGGTTTGGTATCCGTGGCGACCCATCCCGACAATGCACCCCTGCTCAATATCAGCCGTCCCGAGCTGATGTGTCACGCCGTGACGAACGGTGTATCTCTTGCGCCGCTGATCGAAAGGGCGGATGCCATTGCCCTGGGCCCCGGCTTGGGCCAGGGAGAGTGGGGCAGATCACTCTATCAACAGGTACTTGCCTCCGGCCTGCCTCTGGTGGTGGATGCAGATGCCCTCAATCTGTTGGCGCAGGCGCCGATAAAAAGACCTGATTGGATCTTGACGCCTCATCCTGGTGAGGCCGGGCGGCTGCTGGGAGAAAAAACCAACCAAATTCAGGCAAACCGGTTTGAGGCATTGAAGTCGTTGCAGGAGAGATTTGGCGGTACCCAGGTACTCAAGGGTGCCGGGACATTGATTTCTGACGGCAGCAGTCGCCCCCCGGCACTATGCAGTGACGGTAACCCAGGCATGGCGACCGGTGGTAGCGGTGACATACTCACAGGTATCATCGCTGCATTGCTGGCACAGGGATTTGAGCCCGGATTGGCCGCTGAACTGGGCGTCGCACTACACGCTGCAGCTGGAGACAGGGCTGCCGTGCAGGGTGAACGGGGTATGCTGGCTGGCGATCTTTTGCCCGAGCTGCGGCCGCTGCTCAACTTGGAGTCTGGCAGTTATGAGGCTTGAACTGCATGACGAGGCGGAGCAGGAATCCTTTGGCGCCCGTCTTGCCAAGCGTTGCAGACCGCCGCTTACCATCTATCTGGAAGGGAACCTGGGCACGGGAAAAACAACCCTTGCACGAGGTTTTATCCGCGCATTGGGTCACCAGGGTGCGGTAAAGAGTCCCACCTACACACTGCTTGAACCCTACGAACTGGAAGGGGCGGCGTGTTACCATTTCGATCTCTACCGACTGGCAGACCCGGAGGAGCTGGAGTATCTCGGCATCCAGGATCTGATGGATGAGAAGGCTATACTGCTGGTGGAGTGGCCAGATCGGGGTAAAGGTGTATTGCCTCCGGCTGATTTGCGGATCAGGCTTGAATATCAGGAAACGGGCAGAGTGCTCAAGCTCTCGTCCAACTCTGAGAAAGGAAAGCAACTTATCAAGGATTTACAAAGGGTTTAATGGGAACATTGAACTTATAGCGAGGAAGTCAGGCTATCTGGCCGAAAAGGTTGGAAAAAATGGAAGTTCGTGCTATTTTTAGACATAGGCCTAACAGGGTCATCGGGAACATGCAAAAAATTATCACAATTCTGATTCTGGCCCTCTTCTGGAGCCTGCCGCTCTATGCGGGACAGTCTGATGTTCGCAACCTGCGCATCTGGTCTGCGCCGGATCATGTGCGGCTGGTTTTCGATACCGATTCCCTGGTCAAACACAATATCTTCACCCTCGACAAACCGCACCGGCTTGTTCTGGATCTTAAAAATACCCGGCTCTCAACAAAACTGCCTCAGCCTGAATCCAACAACAAGTTCATCAACCGGCTGCGCAGTGCGGAACGCAACAAACGTGATGTGCGAGTGGTTTTCGACCTCAACATGGCGGTCAAGGAAAAAAGTTTTCTGCTTGAGCCCAATCGCCAGTATGGTTACCGGCTGGTTGTCGATCTCTACGACAAAAAGGAGAGCAGCAAGCGCCGTACCACCCCGGTGAAAACGGCAATGAAGCCGGGGAGCAGAGACGTGGTGGTTGCGGTCGATCCCGGTCACGGTGGAGAAGATCCCGGTGCCAGGGGGAAACACGGTACTTATGAGAAAGACGTGGTGCTGGCGATCGCTCGCAAACTGGTAAAAATGATCGATCAGAAACCGGGCATGCGTGGAGTGCTGATCAGGGATGGTGACTATTATCTGGGTTTGCGCAAACGGATGGCGAAGGCGCGCAAGCACCATGCAGATCTGTTTATTTCAATCCATGCAGACGCCTTTAAGGATTCAAGAGTAAGAGGATCATCCGTCTACACCCTCTCCCGCAGAGGGGCGTCCAACGAGGCGGCTAAATGGCTGGCGGAGCGGGAAAACAGTGCAGACCTCGTTGGCGGCGTTTTATTTGAAGGCAAGGGCAAGGGCGAGGATTTGTTCACGGTTCTGCTCGATCTCTCGCAAACTGGTACCCAGCAGGCGAGTTCCACCGCAGCGGATAGAGTCTTTCGCCAGCTGAAAAAACTGGGCAAGACACATAAAAAGCGTGTACAACAAGCTGGATTCATGGTGCTGAAGTCTCCGGATATTCCCTCAATGCTGGTGGAGACCGCATTTATCTCCAACCCTGATGAAGAGCGTCGTCTGAAAAATCCGGCCCACCAGAGAAAGGTAGCCAAAGCCTTGCTGGCAGGTATTTCCGACTATTTTAACTATCAGCCGCCTCCCGGTACCTGGTTGGCAGCGAAACAGGAGAAAGAGGCTCCCCGCCGCCATACAATTTCTCGTGGCGAGACATTGATCGCAATCGCAAGGCAATACGCCGTCAGCCTCAATCGCCTGCGTAGAACCAACGAACTCAAGAACGACATCATTCGCATCGGTCAGGTGCTGCAGATCCCCGGCGGTTGATTTTTCCCAACGGAGCAGCCCCCTAAATAGCTGCTTACTCGAGCGGGTGGTGGCACAATAGCTGTCACTATTTATGACGGCCACGTTCTCTCCATGCATATTCAACAACTCCCCCCACAACTGGTCAATCAGATCGCTGCCGGCGAGGTGGTGGAACGCCCGGCTTCGGTGGTCAAGGAGTTGATTGAAAACAGCCTTGATGCCGGCGCCAATCGCATTGAGATCGATGTGGAGCAGGGCGGCGTCAAATTGATGCGGGTTCGCGATAACGGTGTTGGGGTCGTCGATGATGAACTGGCTCTGGCCCTTTCCCGCCATGCCACCAGCAAAGTCAGCAGTCTCGAAGATCTGGAAGCAATCCAGAGCATGGGATTTCGCGGTGAAGCGCTGCCCAGTATCAGTTCCGTATCCCGTCTGAAAATGACCTCACGAAATCAGGAGAGTGAATCAGCTTGGGAGGTCAGTGGGGACGGCAGTGAAACAGAGATGACTCCCCGGCCTGCGGCGCATCCTCAGGGCACGACGGTTGAGGTTCGCGATCTCTTTTTCAATACGCCTGCCCGGCGTAAATTTCTGCGCGCGGAAAAGACGGAGTTTGGCCATATCGAGACGCTGGTCAGAAGGTTGGCTCTGGCCCGCTTCGATGTGGGTTTTTCACTGCAACATAATCGCCGTCAGATCCTCTCCCTGCCTCCCTGCACCCAGCAGATTGACAGAGAGCGTCGAATCGCCGACCTGCTGGGAGCGGTTTTTCTTGAGAATGCGCTTTATGTGGAGCATGAGGTGGTGGGTTTGAAGCTTTTCGGTTGGGTGGCCCGTCCCACTTTCTCCCGCTCCCAGGCGGACATGCAGTTTTTCTACGTCAATCAGCGGATGGTGCGGGACAGGCTGGTAACCCACGCAGTGAGGCAGGCGTATCAGGATGTGCTCTATCATGGGCGTCATCCCGCATATCTTCTGTTTCTGGAGCTGGATCCCAGGAAGGTCGATGTGAACGTCCACCCCACCAAGCACGAGGTGCGTTTCAGGGATGGTCGGTTGGTACACGATTTTCTTTTCCGTGGCCTGCACAGCGCACTGGCGGAGACACGCCCGCAAGCGGCGGATGAGTCCGATGTGGCTGCACCGGCAGGGAGTGCATTCACAGGCGGCCTTGATTCTTCCAGTAGTGGTTCTCTCCAATCTCGTGAACCGATTGAGGGAGCATCTCCCGGTGTGCAGCGCACCATGGATTGGCGGGTTGGCGAACGTCCTTCATCCTATGGTGCGGCTTTTCAGGCACAGAAACCTTCTGCAGCACCACTGCCACAGAGCGATGATGAAACCCTGCCACCACTGGGCTATGCACTTGGGCAGCTGCAAGGCGTCTATGTCCTGGCGCAAAATCAGGATGGGTTGGTACTGGTCGACATGCATGCCGCCCATGAACGCATCACCTATGAGCGTTTCAAACAGACTTACAACGATGTGGGCATTACCCGGCAACCGCTGCTGGTGCCGGTGACGGTGAGGGTGAGTAGCCGTGAGGCAGATCTAGCGGAGAATCAGTCATCGATATTGGAGAGTGTTGGCCTTGAGGTATCGCGGCTTGGTGCAGATGCCCTGGCAGTACGGGCTATCCCGGCAATCCTGCAGGGAGCAGATGCCGAGCGGTTGTTGCGTGATGTACTTTCCGACTTGGCGGAGTTCGGTGAGAGCAGCCGAATCAAAGAGGAGATCGACAAGGTACTTGCCACCATGGCGTGTCATGGCTCCGTGCGGGCAAACCGTCGTCTCACTCTGGATGAGATGAACGCACTGCTGCGGGACATGGAACGTACCGAACGTGCGGATCAATGTAACCATGGCCGTCCGACCTGGGTTCAGCTCTCCATGACGGAATTGGATAGACTGTTTCTACGGGGTCGTTGATGGAGGAACAGAAGCAGCCCCCTGCTGTTTTTCTGATGGGGCCTACCGCATCCGGCAAGACGGAACTGGCTGTGGAACTTGTGCAGAGACTGCCGATGGAGATCATCAGTGTCGATTCGGCGCTGGTTTACCGGGGGATGGATATCGGCAGCGCCAAGCCGGAACCCGAGGTGCTTGCGAAGGCGCCGCATCGTCTGATCGATATTCGGGATCCGGCCGATGCTTACTCTGCCGCTGTGTTTCGGGAGGATGCCCTGGACGCGATGGCGGAGATCACTGCTGCGGGAAAAGTGCCTCTGCTGGTAGGTGGCACCATGCTCTATTTTCGAGCGTTGGAGAAGGGGCTTTCAAATCTGCCGGAAGCCGATCCTGCCATTCGAAAGCGGCTTGAGATGGAACGGCAGTACCTTGGATTGGAGTTGTTGCATCAACGCCTGGCGGAACTCGATCCAGTTGCTGCTGAACGCATCCACCCCAATGACGCACAGCGTATTCTTCGTGCCCTCGAAGTGATCGAGATTACCGGTCGTCCCATGACTCAGCTGCAACAAAGTGGTAGTGGAGCCTCTTTGCCCTATCGGATACTTAAACTCGTCCGTTCACCAAAAGATCGAAAAATCCTGCACCAACGTATCGAAAAGCGTTTCCATCAAATGCTGGCGTCAGGTTTTGAAGAAGAGGTACAGGCTTTGCAACTCCGGGGAGATCTGGGTCCGGATCTTCCATCCATGCGGGCTGTCGGTTATCGGCAGATGTTGAAATACCTGTTAGGTGAATACAGCCGGGAAGAGATGATTGAAAGAGGCATTATCACTACCCGGCAACTGGCCAAGAGGCAGTTCACCTGGTTGAATGCCGATAAGGAAAATCATTGGTTGGATGAAGAGGGCGGTGATGTATTTGAAGAGGCGTATCAGCTGATCGTCCAACTGATGAATCAATGATTCCGTTAACAATTATTAACATCCAACCGTAAATAACGGACTAATTGTCAACAAGCATGGCATGAATGTGAAGTTTTTTTTCGGCATTGTGAGAAGTTGTTAAAAGACCTGATTATAAAGATACGGAGCAATCACCTTGCTCTAAGATCGACACGGTGTTTACGAGCAGTGCTGCGCGATAGTGCAGCTGCAATAAGGTGTCCGTGTTATGAGAATCGTTTCGACGTTCCTTCTGGTTTTTTTTCTACCGTTTTACATGGTCGGGTGTAACGAGCAGCTTCAGGAGAAAATTGACATTCAAAAGCCTGTGGTCGAAGAATCGGTCATGCTTTCGGAAATATCAGAATTATTGGTTAAGGGTGGGTCTGGCCAACAGGATTTACAGATGCTGGATAGCTGGCAGCTGTGGTGGTCAAGCTGGCGTAGCCTCTATACCTCAACCCTGATAGTGGATCTGATCAATCCTGAATGGGCAAGAGAGGAGACGGGACTTGAACATATCTTTCCTGTTATCCACTCCCTTTATGATGTGGCACCGGAGTCACTTTTTGATGCAGCACCCGCGTCACTCTTTCCCGACATCGTGCCGGAGTTCGGGGATCAGAGTGTCAATTCGCCGTCCATAGGCAATGGTGTATACGTGCAGCCGAACTCCATGACAGAAAAAATAGCGTCATATGAGAACAGTCTCTATCTGGATTTTGAAAGAAGTACTGGTGAAAAGCGTACGCGGGGTCGGAGCAGCGCGACGGGTCAGAGCGGTTATCCCGATGTTGAAATGGGCTCGTATTATGTGCAATCCGCGTCCAGGGAAGAGGAACAATCGAAACAGGCGAGTGAGATTCAATTGGATTTCATCGAAGAGATACCGCTTACGGCTAGCGTTGGGTTTTTTATTGTCATATTGTTGACGGGTGTGGGTGTCTGGGGAATGCGGGTTTAAAGCGATTTCTCCAGTCCGATCTTTCGCTTGCCCAGGTCTGCATGGGGTAGTCAGGGTAACCGGTGGACCTACCACTGCTTGCGATGCCTGCGGTATGAATTAATTTTGCTGTTTTGCTCGGAAATGTTCATAGTGACCAGCTTGATTTAAATGTCAATGTGAGCAGTCAACAAGGCCGGATGCGAAAACCAACGGGCTTGCCCGGCCTATGTTTCAATCTCCCGTTAATCTAATGCTCAATACTTCTTCTCTCACCCTAAAAAGACTGGCCGCACTGGTTTGGTATATTGGTGTTGTGGTGCTCCTGACTAAAAGTTCTGGTTTGTTCCTTGATGCGGGCAGGAGCGGGGCTGATCCGCTTTGGATTATGTTGGCTGTTTTGAGTGGATTGGTGATTGGGTGGATTAAGGCAAAATACCTGTTCATCAAGGTGTGTAAGAGGAATCTAGAGCGAATCAATGCCTTGAAGCAGCCTATGCTATGGCAGTTTTACCGGCCCCGATTCTTCGTCTTTCTAGGCCTTATGGTTTTACTTGGTGCTTACTTGTCCAGGTTGCTTCAAGGTGACTATCCAATGCTCATCGCTTTAGCGGTAGTGGAACTTTCAGTCGCTACTGCTCTGCTTGTAAGTAGCCATTGTTTTTGGAGGGGATAGAATCGTTTATTGCGATCTGCCCAAAGCCTCAGCGGTTGAGTCAAAATTCCTGATATGAGGATACGCGAACGTCCTGACACGCAGATCATTTTCCGTGCAACAAAAAGGGATAGTGATAGTCCGTGTGGGCTATAATGAGCAAGGGCCTGTTAACACTAGCGGATACCCATCGACAGAGTCCCCTTTTTTCACAGGCCCTAGCTGCCGGGGGAGCCACCCTAGAGTACAAGAATACTAACCGGTCTTTCGGTGCACAGGGTTAGGGTATACTTTTCAGCACCGTTCGGCATGGGAACTGGGACGCTGCAGCTAACGAATGTCCACAAAAAACGCTCACGACAATCCAACTGATACGGTTATCACGGATGCTGCGGTCCTTGCTCGGTATTTGAGCCAGGATGATCCTGTGGTTTGGATCGGGAAGCGTACCCTCCTGCTGGCGATAGTTGCCTGTGCTCTTTACCTCTTGCTCGCTGTCGCCATACCCAGTAGTCCCGGGGCTTGGTATCCATACGTTGCGTGGGCATTTCCTGACTTGGCTGCGTTTGAGGCGTATATCCAGGAGTTTCTTGTCGTCGACCTCGCCACCCGCCTCAACCGCCTGATGCTGATCACCTATATGGCACTGTTTACAGCGATGTGGTGGGTATATTTCCAGTCGAAGCTGCAAGTCAGCAACGGTCAGTCGCATCCCTATCCGCAGTTGGAAGTGCAGACGCTACGCCGTCTGCTGGGTTTTACCAGCGTCCATTGGGACGAGAGTGCCGTTAACAATGCTGAACTGGTCGCCAGCTACCGCAACAAAGGTACGGCAGGTATGCAGGTGCTGGCTATACTTATCGCTGTATCGTTGCTGATCTTCGATGAGATTGGGGACATATGGAGTTCAGACAAGGCGACATCTCTGTGGCAGCACGGCATTCTTTGGGCCGGTATGCTCGCTGCGGCCATGGCCTTCGTCTGTTTCGTACTGTGTGTCGATGCCTTCGATACCATGTTCAATCGATTCCGCACCCATAATGTGCGAAACGTCCTGGTCAATTATTTCTATCGATACACCATCAACCCACGTTATATAGCCACTGCCAGCCTGCTGGTTTCAATGGTACTGCTGCTCGCGTTCTACAGCGAGGTGCTGTCCGCCTTCGCCATAGGTTGCATAGTCATATTTGGATACGATTTCTGGTTCCCGGATATCCGCGCCGCCTGCCAACCGTTTTTCGACACACCACCCGGCAAGCCGCGCTACAAGCACCGTGGCAAGCTTGCGACAGCAATTCTGCTCACGCCCTTTGCCTGGCAGATTGTGGTCATCGCATGGAGTGCGCATGCCTGACTATCTGTATGCGGTGGCCAGTGCCCTGCTGTGGGCAATCTCGACCCCGATAATCAACTCCGGCATACGCAATCCATCCTGCGGAGATGCACGCACGCAGGTGCTGGCCGGGCTAATGACCTCAATGACAGCCGGTGTCTGCGTACTCGGCGGCATTGTCTTGTGGTTGGATGAGAGGGTGGTGCTCAGCACCGATCTCATGCTGGCTGGCGTTTTTACTTTCCCGTTGGCGACCGGTGTGTACTATTTCTCGGGTGTCGCTTTCAGCGGACGTGCCGATATAGCTTCACTGTTCAGCAAGGTCAAACCCCTGTTCTCATTCGGACTGGCGGCGCTGGCTCTGCATGAACCGGTAACCCGGGGCAGCATGGGCAGTGTGTCACTTATTGCACTTGGCACCTTGCTGTTGCTGGTTGGTTCGGGATTGCGCAAAATCGATTTCGGGGGTGTACTCTTGGGGCTGTCTACCGCCGCGTTATGGGCGTTGGGTGAGTTCTTCATGGCGACAGGTGTGCGTACCACGCATCCTGTGGCGGCTAATCTGTCAGCGTTGATGACCGGTGCGTTGCTGTTCGTGCCTTTCGCCATTGCACCATTGCGGCGAGTTGCGGCCAGCCCGCGGGGACTTGCTTCACTGACTCCGTTCCTTTTCCACGGCATTATCAGTTTTGGTATCGCCTACTCGCTCTTCTTCTTCTCTATAGAGCGCATTGGACTGGGCCATAGCGTGCTGATCAACGCCTTCTGGCCAGTACTCGGAATTCTCATAACCAGTGTACTGCGCAGGCTGCGGGGACAACCCTTCTCCCTGCCTGTGATCGTGATTGTGGCGGCGGGTATCCTACTGGCAGGCAGTTTGCTGCAGGCGCTCGCACTCATCACATCCTATTGATTGGTCAGGGAATTGGCTGGGGGCATTGCCTGGAGAGTTACCCAGATACTACCCGGCAGTTGTTCTCTGAGCCTATGCGCCCCCCGGTTTCAGGGTCAATCGCGTTGCGCAAGCACCTGTGGCAGAGCAACCTTTGCCGTGCGCTTCGCCAGCGTGTAGATACGCCGCAGCTGATCAACAAACGACATCTCCAGCCGTACCAGCGTCAAGTAATCCGGATCATCCGCCGTCAGACGCGATGCCTTCCGGGCCAACAAGAGCTCCGACTGATCCCGTATCCTCTCTTTCATCATCAGTACGGATTCCGCTGCCCGCTGATCGTTGTCACGAATCGCCTTCACAGTGAGTCCCACGGACTCGACTATCGTGGTATAGAATTCCACCAACATCTTGCGGGTCTCCGCTCCCGATTCGGAATCCAGATCGACCGCTTTGCGGGCCAGAGAGACGACATCGATACCCACGACATCCGCCAGGCTCTGCAGGTTATCTGACGCCATCATCAGTCCCTGAAACTCCAGACTCTCCTGTTCCGTCAGCGTGCCCCCGCGAACCTTGCCCAGATAATTGAGTATCTCCTGGTCCAATATATCGACTTGATCGTTGCGGCGGACGATATCATCCAGGCGGCCCCGATCTCCATCTCTCAGGGCCGGCACGATGTCCTGCAGCATGCTGAGCGTAATCGCTCCAACCCGCCCCAGTTCCAGCCGCACCTGCTGCAACGCCACGGAGGGCGCCCTCAGTACCCCTTCGTCCAGAAATTTGGGTTCTATGATAATGCCTTCCGCAGGCTTGCGCTCCGGTACGATGCGCTCCGCCAGCTTCGCGAACCAGCCGGTAAAACCGATAAAAAGAAGCGTGTTGATGACGTTGAACAGTGTATTGGCGTTGGCGATCTGGCGCGGCACTTCCGCCGCTGCCTGAGCCATGCCCTCGAACTCCGGACTGGATGGGGAAATCCACACCGCCATATCCACCAGCAGCCAGATGAAGGGAAGCCATATCAGGGTGCCCAGAATATTGAACATTACATGCACTGCCGATGCCTGCACTGCTTCGGTGGACTTGGCGCTGAGGATGCCCATCAGTGCTGTCGTGGCGGCTGTGCCGATGTTGGCACCCAGCGCCAGGGCGATGCCTGCAGGCAGGGCCAGCAGCCCCTCGCTCGCCATCGCGATGGCGATGCCGACCGTTGCTGCGGAGGACTGTACGATGGCAGTGAATGCCGCGCCGGCGAGAATGCCCGCCATCGGATTTTCCAAAGCCTTGAGTATTTCCAGAAAGGGCTCGTAGCTGCGCAGGGGCGTCATTGCCACGCTCATCAGGCCCATGCCGTAAAACACCAGACCTATGCCCATGATCATCATGCCGTAGTACTTCACCTTCTCCTGCTTGGCGGTAAAGAGCATGAAAAAACCGATGGCGACGGGGCCGAGGGAGTAAGCTGCAAGATCGAAAGCCAGCAGCTGGGCGGTCACAGTGCTGCCGATGTTGGCTCCCATGATCACCCCGACCGACTGGGTGAGGGTCATCATGCCACCGCTTATGAAACCAACGACCAGCAGTGTGGTTACCGTCGAAGAGTTGAGCACACCGGTAATAAAGGCGCCGGTAAGCGCGCCCTTCAAGCGGTTGGTGGTGAGCTTGGCCAGTACTGTTTTCAATGTCTGTCCAGCCGATTTTGTCATCCCCTCCGACAATAGCTGCAATCCTCCGAGAAACAGGGCCAAGCCCCCGAACAGGCCGAGGAACAGCTGCAGCCAGTCTGGAGATTCGATCGCGCCGCCCGACTCCGCGGCGAATGCGAAAAAGGCAATCGCCAGCAATACCACTGCAAGGGTCGTCCTCAGCAGATGGTTGAGGATATTCCGGGAAGATTGGTATTCAGGTCGAGATGGTTTCATCATTACCCTTTACTCGGACGCAGTGGCTGGAAAAAGGAATACGATACTACTCAAGGTATGCTGAATTCGGAGAATACCTATGTCCGATTAACGTGACAACAGATTCTTCCGGTTGCTTTTTCATGTGGTACTGTCTGACTGAATCAAGTCCCAGTGGTTAGGTGTGGGGCACCTGAAGAATACGCTGGGTGGGATGTCGGGAGTATGGATATTCCAGAACATCGAAGGCTCTTGGCAACTTCGATAGAGCGTAGGGTGCGCCCTGCGCACCATGTTTACTGATTAATTTGGTGGGCGTAACAGGGATCGAACCTGTGACCTCTGCAATGTGACTGCAGCGCTCTCCCAGCTGAGCTATACGCCCGTTCAGTAAGGAGCGGCCATTCTAGAGATCGGAAGTTGTTCCGTCAATCCACTCTGCCCATTGGCGCCGGGTCTGTTAGAATTCCCTATTTTTCCATCAGCCGACAGAGTAAAGATGACAGTTCGCACCCGTTTCGCCCCCAGTCCCACTGGCTATCTCCATGTCGGAGGTGCCCGTACCGCCCTTTTTTCCTGGCTCTATGCCCGTAAGCACGGAGGTAAATTCGTGCTGCGCATTGAGGATACGGATCTGGAGCGTTCCACAGAGGAATCGGTGAACGCGATTTTGGAGGGTATGACCTGGCTCGGGCTTGAGTATGATGAGGGTCCCTTCTACCAGACTCACCGCTTCGAGCGTTATAACGAGGTGATAGGAGAGTTGATGGAGAAGGGGTTGGCTTACCGCTGCAACTGTTCTCGTGAGCGTCTTGACGA
This sequence comes from Sedimenticolaceae bacterium, assembly GCA_963691905.1. Lineage (GTDB taxonomy): Bacteria > Pseudomonadota > Gammaproteobacteria > Chromatiales > Chromatiaceae > QGON01. The sequence goes on along the minus strand of OY829894.1, from coordinate 1,344,068 downwards.
CCTTAGAGAACAGGCGATGAAGCGGAAGGAGAAACCCCGTTACGATGGACATTGCAAGAGTCTGCATGTCGATCCGGACGAGCCCCATGTGATTCGTTTTCGCAATCCTGAGAGCGGTACTGTTGTGGTAGACGACCTGATTCGTGGCCGGGTTGCCTTCAACAACGAAGAGTTGGATGACCTGATTATCCGCCGCACGGATGGATCCCCCACCTATAATCTCACCGTCGTAGTGGATGACATGGACATGGAGATAACCCATGTTATCCGTGGTGATGACCACCTCAACAATACACCCCGCCAGATCAATATCCTGCGGGCGCTTGGCAACAAGCCGCCAATATATGGACATGTGCCGATGATTTTAGGAGATGATGGTGCCCGGCTTTCCAAACGCCACGGTGCTGTCAGTGTCATGCAATATCGGGAGGAGGGTTTTCTGCCGGAGGCGTTGCTCAATTACCTGGTGCGCCTTGGATGGTCCCACGGTGATCAGGAGATATTCTCTATCGATGAAATGATCGAACTGTTTGATATCGACCAGGTCAATAAGGCTGCCTCCAGCTTTAATACAGAAAAGCTGCTTTGGCTCAATCAGCACTATATCAAAGCGGACGACCCCAAACGGATCGCCCATCTGCTGAGTCCGCACATGGGTAATCTGGGTATAGACCCGGCAGAGGGGCCGGATCTGGCCGATGTTGCCCAAGCACAACAGGAGCGGGCCAAGACGCTGGTGGAGATGGCGGATATCAGTGCCTTCTGCTATCTGGACTTTGAAGCGTTTGATGAGAAGGCCGCTAAAAAGCACCTGCGGCCCGCTGCCCGGGAACCATTGGAAAAGATGCGTGAAGCACTGGAGGGGGTGCAGGATTGGACCCCGGAGGCGCTGCATGAGCAGGTGCAAGAGGTATCCGAGGCCCTTGACGTGAAGATGGGTAAGGTCGCCCAGCCGCTAAGGGTTGCGGTGGTCGGCCGGGCCGCATCGCCTGGGATCGACGTAACCCTGCAGTTGGCTGGCAAAGCAGCGACCCTGCGGCGCATCGATATGGCGCTGGAGTTTATTCGGCAGCGTGAAGCCCAGGTATGATGGATAAAGAGATCATGAGCAGTTCAGAGACACCTACACCCACCAATTTCATCCGTCAGATTATTGATCAGGATCTGACTCAGGGAAAAAACGGGGACAGGGTGCATACCCGCTTTCCACCGGAGCCCAATGGATATCTGCATATCGGCCACGCCAAGTCGATTGCACTCAATTTCGGTATTGCCGAGGACTATCCTGGCGGCCTGTGCAATCTGCGTTTTGACGATACCAATCCCCATAAGGAGAATGTCGAATTCGTGGAGAGCATCCAGGAAGATGTGCGTTGGCTGGGTTTCGACTGGCAGGATCGACTCTTTTACGCCTCCGATTACTTCGATCGGCTCTCTGATTTTGCAGTTGAGTTGATTAGAGCGGGCAAAGCCTATGTCTGTGATCTCGATGCTGATGAGATGCGTGCCTACCGGGGAACCCTCAAAGAACCGGGACAGGAGAGCCCCTATCGTACCCGTCCGGTGGAGGAGAATCTGGATCTCTTCTCACGTATGAAAGCGGGAGAGTTCGCCGACGGCGAGAAGGTGTTGCGCGCGAAGATCGATATGGCCTCGCCCAATATGAACATGCGGGATCCGACGCTCTATCGCATTCGTCACGGAGTGGTACACCACCAAACCGGTGAGGCCTGGTGCCTCTACCCCATGTATGATTTTACCCACCCGATCTCAGATGCGCTTGAAGGGATTACCCATTCACTCTGTACCCTGGAGTTCGAGGATCACCGCCCACTCTACGATTGGGTGCTGGAAAATATCACCATCTCCAGTCAGCCGCAGCAGATCGAGTTCTCCCGGCTCAACCTGGAATATACAGTGATGAGCAAGCGGAAACTGACTCAACTGGCGGATGAAGGATATGTGGAGGGCTGGAACGATCCGCGGATGCCAACGATTGCCGGGCTGCGGCGGCGGGGATATACCGCCGCCTCGATTCGGGATTTCTGCGCACGCATTGGTGTTACCAAGTCAGATAATCTGGTCGAAATGGGGGTGTTGGAGAACTGTATCCGCGAGGACCTGGACAAAAATGCTCCGCGTCGCATGGCTGTGATGCATCCTCTGAAGATGGTGATCGAGAACTTTCCCGAAGGTGAAGAGGAGGCGCTGCAGGCAGCCAACCACCCCAAGGATGAGAGTAAGGGAACCCGCACCATCCATTTCACCCGCGAGGTCTACATCGACCAGGCGGATTTTCGTGAGTCCGCCAACAAGAAGTACAAGCGTCTGGTGACGGGCGGTGAGGTGCGGCTGCGCAACGCTTATGTGGTCAAATGCGAAGAGGTGATCAAGAACAACCAGGGCGACATTATTGAACTGCGTTGCAGCTACGATCCGGATACGCTTGGCAGAAATCCGGAAGGACGCAAGGTCCGGGGCGTGGTTCACTGGGTATCTGCCAGTTTGGGTGTCAAGGGCGAGGTGCGCCTCTACGACAGGCTTTTTTCCAAGCCCAATCCTGACTCAGTGGAGGAGGGCGGCTCATTCACTGACAATCTCAATCCCGACGCCTTGCGCACCCTGACCGACTGCTATCTTGAGCCGCTCCTGGGAGAAGCCAGGCCGGGGGAACGTTTCCAGTTTGAGCGTGAGGGTTACTTCTGCATGGATAACGGAGACTCAACAGTTGACAAGCCGGTGTTCAATCGGACCGTTACCCTCCGCGATTCTTGGGCTAAGATTGAACAGCAGGCGAAAGCAGGGAAGCCCTAGAAATATTGTCTTCTTTTTCCTGCAATCTTTACGCTCCGACTGTCTCTGTGTTTATCCGGGGTGTTTCCATATGGGCTCTAGGTGGTTTCCCTAATCCTCATAAGTAATTGTCAGATAAAAAGAAACACAAAAAAGAGATACCTGTATCTTTATCCTTGTAACCATTATGCGATTCTGCTATTTACTCTATGCAAGTGGGAGCAGTAACAAAATCTTTTGCAGCCTGACTGCAAACAGCTCCTCGGTTTTGAATGCTGATTTTTTGCAGCGACAGAAAATCTGTTTCGCTGTCTACATAAAGATTTCTGGAGGATAGTCATGAGTGAAAAAAGCTTGCAGTTATTTGGTAACGTTTGTACATCCTGTATCACAGTCGCCTTGGTGGTAATGGCGGCCGTGAGTGCGGCCACTCTGTTGTGGGTGATGTACCTGCAGTAAAAATTTTCCGACCGCAATAAAGTTAGAGCGTTTTCGATCTCCTTGGGTCATCGATTCGGTGGATGATTTGAAATAGCAGATCGGAATAAAAAACCGGTGGACAAACCTTAATGCTTGTCCTAACATGCGCCTCTCTTCGGGGCCATAGCTCAGCTGGGAGAGCGCAACACTGGCAGTGTTGAGGTCGGCGGTTCGATCCCGCCTGGCTCCACCAGATCAAACCCTGCTGCATTATTGCAGCAGGGTTTTTTCGTTCTGGCAAGTGACGATTTTGTGAGAGGCGGCCACTTTTCGTGGGCTTTTGAATAATTCGCAACTGTCCCATGCTTGTTGTAAAATTCGATGAATTTCCGGCGCCTCTGACTCTTTCTTGCCTATGTCCTGGATCGATATCCTCATCATCGGAATCATTCTCCTCTCGTCCACCATCAGTTTGGTGCGTGGTTTTATAGGTGAAGCACTCTCTCTTGTGACTTGGGTGGCAGGGTTCTGGGTGGCCTGGTTCTTTTTTCGGCCAGTTGCCGAATATTTAGTACCCTGGATAGATCTCCCCTCGATACGCCTGGGTGTCTCCTACGGTTTGCTATTGTTGGCCACCCTGATAGTCGGTGGTCTGGTCAACCGTTTTATGGGTCTGTTGGTCGACAGTACCGGGCTATCCGGCACAGATCGCTTGATCGGCGTCTTTTTCGGCGCGGCAAGGGGTGTTGTTGTTGTAGCCATATTGGTGCTGCTTGCAGGATTGACACCTATGCCGAATGACCCCTGGTGGCGTGAATCACAGCTGATCCCCTATTTCCAAGAGATTGCGCTCTGGTTAAGGGAGTTTCTGCCCAGCGACATCGCAAGTAATTTTCGCTATTGACGGTGTGTCCCGCATGAATAACGGCGTATCGATACACTTTTCTCCTCACCTGTTCGAGCAGATCAAGCCTTTGGAGACCCGGAAATGTGCGGCATAGTTGGACTTGTCTGCAAAACGGCGGTTAACCAGTCACTCTACGATGCTTTGATGGTGCTGCAGCATCGAGGTCAGGATGCTGCCGGTATAGTGACCTGCGAGGGTGGCAAACTGCACCTGCGCAAGGGCAATGGCCTGGCGAGCGATGTCTTTCGCACAAGCCACATGATCAAACTGCGGGGCAATATGGGTTTGGGCCATGTGCGCTATCCAACCGCTGGATGTTCATCATCTGCGGAAGCGCAGCCTTTTTATGTCAACTCTCCCTACGGCATCACTCTGGCCCATAACGGCAACCTGACCAATGCGGAAGAGTTGAAGCAAGACCTCTTTCGTGAGGATCTGCGCCACATCAATACCTCCTCCGATTCGGAGATTTTACTTAATATCTTTGCCCATGAGTTACAGGCGCAGAACAAACTGCGCATTGCTCCGGAAGATGTTTTCCGTGCGGTGGCCGGTGTGCATCGTCGTTGTCGTGGCGGGTATGCCGGTATCGCTATGATACCTGGGTTCGGCGTCATCGCTTTCCGTGACCCTTATGGTATCCGTCCGGTGGTCTATGGACGCCGCGAGTCCGACCGGGGAACGGAATATATGGTTGCCTCCGAGAGCGTCGCACTTGATTCACTGGGTTTTGAGAGGGTGCGGGATCTGGATCCAGGTGAGGCGATCTTTATCAGTCATGACGGTCAGCTCTACTCACAGCAGTGTGCCGCCAATCCGATGCGGTCACCCTGTATCTTCGAGTTTGTCTATTTCGCCCGGCCTGACTCGATCATCGATAATGTCTTTGTGCACAAGGCCCGTTCAAGGATGGGACAAAAACTGGCGAAGAAGATCGAGCGGGAGTGGCCCGATCATGATATCGATGTCGTGATCCCGATTCCTGACACCAGCCGTACGGCGGCACTCTCCCTGGCAGGAAAGCTCCATGTTCGCTATACCGAGGGTTTTATCAAGAACCGGTATATTGGCCGGACCTTCATCATGCCGGGACAGACCGTACGTAAAAAATCTGTGCGCCAGAAACTCAATGCCATCGACTTGGAATTCAAGGGCAAAAATGTCCTGCTGGTGGACGACTCCATCGTTCGGGGAACGACTTCGCAGCAGATCGTACAGATGGCAAGGGAGGCTGGCGCGAAGAGGGTCTATTTTGCCTCAGCAGCTCCGCCTGTACGTTTTCCCAATGTCTACGGTATCGACATGCCTTCAGCCATCGAGCTGGTGGCTCACGGTAGGACGGAGGATGAGGTGCGTGAATATATTGGTGCTGACAGGCTGATTTTTCAGGACCTCAGTGATCTCATCAATGCCGTGCAGAAGAAGGGCAAGACTGATATCACTCGCTTCGATACCTCGGTTTTCAACGGTGATTATGTTACCGGTGATGTCAGCGAGAGTTATCTGGAGCAGCTGGAACTGCTGCGCAATGACAGCGCTAAAAGTGAAGAGGATGCGGCGGGCCGCTCCATACTTGATCTGCATAACAATGCTTAGTCGGCCAGGTAATACAGGTTCAAGGCGAAAGGTTAAAGGAAAAAGGAAAAAGGAAACAGTGCCACAGGAAAGGCCGAACGTTACCGTTACCATCGTTGGAAGTATGTAGGCCGGTTCAAGCGTAGCGGAACCGGCAACCTCAATCGTTCATCAAAGCCTGAGTGCCCGATCCGCTGCGCTTGATCGGGCCTACCTGTATTCCGTGTGGAAAAAGTGTTTACATTCGGCTGACCCTGACACAGACTGTGCTGCACCTGTTACCTTCCCCCTCCCCCTGAAACTTTCCTCAACACTCGATCCATCCCGCGTGTGCTTAACAGCCGCTTTAGTATGCCAAAAAGGTAAGTGGGGAAGGTGACATAGTAACGGGCTCTGGGTCTGGGGGATTCGAGCGCGTGGATCACCTTTTTCAATACGGCCTCCGGCGGCAGGGTAAATGGCACGACGGGGCCTTCTTTCTCCAGTCTTGCTGCCATGGCAAGGTAATTCGCCTTGTGGACTGAATGCTCGCAGTCGATATTCCTCTTCCACATCCTGTGGGCATTCGCCCGAAAGTGGCTCTCCACCGGCCCTGGTTCGATCAGGGAGACATGAATGCCGCTGCCTTGCAGTTCCATGCGCAGGGTATCGGTGAGTCCCTCAAGGGCGTATTTGCTGGCATTGTAGGCACCCCGATAGGGCAATGCGACCAGCCCAAGTACCGAGCTGTTCTGGATGATCCTTCCCTCTTTCCAGCGGCGCATGACCGGCAGCAGTCGACAGGTCAGTTCGTGCCAGCCGAAAAGGTTGGTTTCGAATTGGGCGCGCAGCACATCCCGGGTCAGGTCCTCCACCGCGCCCGGCTGTCCGTAAGCGCCATTATTGAACAGGGCGTAGAGTCTGCCGTCACAGAGTTCCAGTGATTGCTCGACCGCCTGCGCAATGCTCTCGGAGTCGTCCAGATCCAGTTTCAGTGCGTCCAGCCCCAATTCCCTCAATTGTTCCACATCCTCCATTTTTCGGGCGGTGGCGATAACGCGATACCCCCGCGACTTCAGGCCGAGGGCCACGCAGTGTCCGATGCCGCTGGAACAGCCGGTAATCAGTATGTTTTTCTTTTCTGGCATCTTTTTAGTCTAAGTCCCGAGGTGAATTTGCGCTAAATGGAGCAAAATCGCGGGCGGAAAATTATTCTTTGGGAAATTAAAGTTTCCCAGGCTCTGACCGCTACCTTTAGCGAGTCGGAATTTGATCATGGAATATGCGCCTGAACAATAAAAAATGATGACAATCAGGCCAAACACAATCATACAAATACAGATGCACTGGCGCAGTGTTGGAACGTGGAGAGTAAATTAGGTGGATATTGCAACGCTGGTAGGTCTACTTGGAGGACTTGGCATAATCATCGCGGCAATTGCTACGGGCGGTGATGTGATGCTGTTTGTCAACGTCCCATCAATCCTGATCGTGGTGGGTGGCACCTTCATGGTGACGTTGATGCAGGTCTCTCTGGGTGATTTTCTGGGCTCTTTCGGAATTGGCATGAAGGCCTTTTTCTACAAAACAGATGATCCCAAAAAACTGATCGAAGAGGCAGTGGAACTGGCTGATATCGCACGTAAAAACGGTTTATTGGCACTGGAGGGCCAGGAGATCAGCAACGATTTTTTAAAGCGGGGGGTTGGGTTATGCGTCGATGGCCACGATCCCGTGCTGGTCAATAAGCTGCTCTCGAAAGATATCAACCTGACCATCGAACGTCACGAAGTTGGACAGACCATGTTTAAAAATATGGCGATCATGGCCCCGGCGATGGGCATGATTGGCACGCTTATCGGTTTGGTGCAGATGCTGGCGAATATGTCGGATCCGGCAAGCATCGGCCCGGCCATGGCAGTGGCTCTGCTGACCACGCTCTACGGCGCAGTCATTGCCAACGCCTTCGCCCAGCCAATGGCAGATAAGCTGGCTCGCTCCAGTTCCATGGAAAAGACCAATAAATCCCTCATAATTGAGACGATTTCAGGCATTCAGGAGGGCATGAATCCCCGGGTGTTGGAGCAACTGCTCAGCACCTATCTGCCTGCCGGCAAGCGCCCAACCGGTGATAGCGATTAACAGGGACAATCAAGATGGCTGACGATTGCCCAAAATGTGAAGAGGGTCTTCCCGCCTGGCTGGCAACCTTTGCGGACCTGATGTCCCTGTTGATGTGCTTCTTTGTCCTGCTGCTCTCTTTTGCGGAGATGGATGCTATCCGTTTCAAAAAGATGGCTGAGTCGATGAAGGATGCCTTCGGCGTCCAGAGAGAGATTCCTACCAATGAGATCGTGAAAGGCACCAGCGTCATCAAGCAGGAGTTCAGCCCCGGGAAGCCGGAAGAGACACTCATGGAGGTGATCCGGCAGCAGACGACGGATGACACCAAGGAGAATCTCGATCTCCATGACGGCAAGCAGAGTGCCGACGAAATCGTGGTGGACGAACAGATGAAAGCCGCGATGCAGGCGCAGCTTGAGGCGGAAGTCGAGCAGCAGGCTGAAGAGCTGGAAGAGATGTTGAAGGAGGAGATCGAGGAGGGCATGCTTGAGATCGAGACCGAGCAGACCAAGATCATCATCCGGATTCAGGAGAAGGGCTCGTTTCCCTCTGGTCGAGCAAGCCTGGATCCTGATTTTTTTGATGTCATCACACGAATCACAGATGTCGTGGCAGAGACCCCCGGGAATATCGTAGTGGCTGGACATACTGACAACATACCTATCTCCACCCAACGCTTCCGTTCAAACTGGGAACTCTCGTCGGCGCGTGCGGTGACCGTGGTCCATGCTATGTTGAGTAATTCAGACTTGGATCCAGCCCGCGTGCTGATCGAGGGGCACGCGGATTCCAATCCGCTGGCGCCCAATGACTCCAGGGAAAATCGGGCGAAGAACCGGCGTGTTGAGTTGGTTATTGAACGTGGACAGGATGAGGAGAGTGGAGAGGTTCTCAATGTCTCAGAATGAAAGCGTAACTGAACCGACTTTTATATGGTGTCCTGTAGGCAAGATTAGGGGCCGGCGCAGCCCCAGGGAAACGTGACTAATGGCCTTTGAAGACCAAGCAGGTGATCAGGCGGATCGCCGTGAATTTTTTCGTATCGATGACTCGGTTCAGTTGAGTTACCGTGTTGTAGACAGTGTCGAATTATCCTTGCGGTTGGAGAAACTCGATAACAGTATCAACGGCAGCTTTACAGTAATGACGCGCTTGCAGGCGTTAAGCCAGCACCTTTCGGCAGCCTTGCATCGTATCGAGCAGAAAGATCCTGATGTGGCTGATTACCTCAAATCGCTGGATAAAAAAGTCGAACTGCTGGGACAGAGTTTTCTGGCGGATGAGGTCGATCTGACAGAACAGCCTGCAAAACCGGTCAATCTTAGCGCGGGTGGTATGTCTTTGTGCACTACCGAGTCTCTCGAAATCGGCACTCAGCTCGAGATCAAGATGCTGCTACTGCCGTCGTTTACCGGTGTTCTTATTTATGGTGAGGTGGTGGGAAGTGACGCGGTGCCGGATGATGCCGATTTCCCGTGGAGTCTGCGAGTCAATTTTTCTCATATTCGTGATGCGGACAGAGATGCCCTGATCAGACATATCCTGCGTCGTCAGGCTGCAGTGTTGCGCCAACAACGGGAGGACCGGGAGCAGCTGGAGGATGAGTGAAAAAACCGACTAACGAGGACTTTTCACTGGCCCTGGAGGCCGCACATGGCCTACTTGGCGGGGAAGGCACTGGTGATGCTGTCGGCAGATGCCTGCTATATCTGGAACACCGCAATGAGCAGTTGGAACGGATGGTTGAGTTGGCGGAACGTTACTTCCGCTTTGGCCAGCCAGAAGAGGATCATGCCCGCATAGTACGTCTGCTGGAGTCCATCCGGGAGGAGACACGGGATGAGGAAGAGACTGATAATGGTGAAATTGGGCTGGAATAAACGGCTGTTTTTTCATGTTTTTTAAGGTGTGGTAGAATCCCTCGCAATTAAACACCGTCTGCAGCTGCCGGACGGTAGACACGAGATTACGAGGACACCTGCCATGCCGATCTACGAATATCGCTGTGATTCCTGTGGGCACGAATTTGAAGCGCTGCAAAAGATGAGCGATGAACCGCTGACTGTGTGCAGCGAGTGCGATAAACCAGAGCTGAAAAAACTGATCTCTGCCGCCGGTTTCCGTCTCAAGGGTGGCGGTTGGTACGAAACCGACTTCAAGAGCGGCAAGAAGAAAAATATTCACGATACCGGCAAGAAGGATTCCAAACCCTCCTGTGGCGGTAGTTCCTGCTGTAACTGACCCCTCACATGGTTTTACTAAGGCGCTATCTGGTTGCCGGTCTGCTGGTTTGGTTACCGCTGGGCGCCACTTTTTTTATTGTCAGGCTGTTGGTTCGCTGGATGGACAACAGCCTGCTGCTGGTACCTCAGGCATATCGTCCTGAAAACCTGCTTGGTTTTGCCATTCCCGGCCTGGGGGTGGTGCTCACGCTGATTATTCTGCTGTTCACCGGACTGGTGGCGGCCAATCTGTTTGGCCGTAAACTGGTCAGTCTGTGGGAACGGCTGTTGTCGCGGATTCCCCTGGTGCGTTCTGTTTACTCTGCGGTGAAGCAACTGGTGGAGACCATGCTTTCCGATGGGGGACAGTCATTTCGCAAGGTGCTACTGGTCGAATTTCCCCGTCGTGGTCTCTGGACACTGGCCTTCCAGACCGGCACCGATCAGGGTGAAGCCCAGGAGAAGACCGGGCGCGACGTGATCAACGTCTATATTCCCACCACGCCCAACCCTACCGGTGGTTACTTTGTTTTGGTGCCTCGGGAGGACGTGCAGGAGCTTGATATGAGCGTTGATGACGGCCTCAAAATGCTGCTCTCCATGGGGGCAGTGGTGCCGGACCACCGGCAAACGGATGCAACAGAGTCTGCATAGAAGATTTCCTGGTTGCACCGGCCGGAATCAGGCCGTAACATTCCCGCTTTTTACCGGGCGATTTTTTCACAGGACAATCCTCCCATGCGCAGCCATTATTGCGGACAGCTCAACAGCTCTCATATCGATCAGGAAGTGGAACTTTGCGGTTGGGTTCACCGCCGCCGGGATCATGGTGGGGTCATCTTCATCGACCTGCGTGACCGCGAGGGGTTGGTGCAGGTAGTCTACGATCCAGACCTGCCGGAGGTTTTTTCCGCCGCTGAGCATGTGCGCAATGAGTTCGTTCTGCGGGTGAAAGGCCGTGTGCGTGCACGGCCGGAAGGTACTGTCAATCCGGAGATGCCCACCGGCGAGGTGGAAGTGCTGGGACTGGAACTGGAGGTGCTGAACAAGGCTGATACTCCTCCATTTCAGCTTGATGAGCACGAAAAGGCCTCCGAAGAGATTCGCCTGCGCTATCGTTACATTGATCTGCGCCGTCCCGAGATGCAGGAGAAGATCCGCATCCGGGCCAGGACGACCCAGCTGCTGCGCCGTTTTCTCGATGATCGGGGTTTCCTCGATATCGAAACCCCGATGCTGACCAAAGCGACTCCTGAAGGCGCGCGTGACTACTTGGTGCCCAGCCGGACCCATCCCGGTGAGTTCTTTGCGCTGCCCCAGTCACCCCAGCTCTTCAAACAGCTGTTGATGATGTCCGGGATGGACCGTTACTACCAGATCGTGCGCTGCTTCCGTGACGAAGACCTGCGCGCCGACCGTCAGCCCGAATTTACCCAGCTCGACATTGAGACCTCATTCATGGACGAGAATGAGATCATGGAGCTGAACGAGGAGATGATCCGCCAGCTCTATAAAGAGATCCTCGATGTCGATTTGCCGAACCCTTTCCCACGCATGACCTACGATGAGGCGATGGATCGCTACGGCTCCGACCGTCCCGACCTGCGGGTTCCCCTGGAGCTGGTCGATCTGCAGGACCTGATGCAGGAGGTGGAGTTCAAGGTCTTCTCCGGGCCGGCGAAGGACCCCCATGGCCGTGTTGCCGCGCTGCATGTACCTGGCGGCAGCTCTCTGAGCCGCAAGAAGATCGATGGATATACCAAGTTCGTCGCTATCTATGGCGCCAAAGGTCTTGCCTATATCAAGGTCAATGAGCTGGCCAAAGGGCGTGACGGGCTTCAGTCACCGATCCTGAAATTTCTGCCGGACAGCGCGGTGGATGGCATCCTGGAACGCACTGGCGCCAAAGATGGCGACCTGATCTTCTTTGGCGCCGACAAGACGCATGTGGTCAATGAAGCCCTGGGAGCCCTGCGAGTCAAGGTTGCTGAGGATCTGGATCTGATGGAGGACGCCTGGCGGCCTCTGTGGGTTGTGGATTTTCCCATGTTCGAGTGGGACGATCAGCACAACCGCTGGAACCCGCTGCATCACCCCTTTACCTCGCCGAAGGATGACCAGGTCGATCTGCTGGAGAGTGACCCCGGTAAATGCAAGTCCCGCGCTTACGACATGGTCGTCAACGGCACGGAGCTGGGCGGCGGCTCGATTCGTATTCACAGCGAGGAGCTGCAGCAGAAGATCTTCAAACTGCTGGAGATCGGTGAAGAGGAGGCTCAGGAGAAGTTCGGCTTCCTGCTCAATGCGTTGAAATATGGTTGCCCGCCCCACGGTGGGCTCGCTTTCGGTCTCGACAGGCTGGTGATGTTGCTGACCGGTTCAGCCTCGATCCGCGACGTGATGGCCTTTCCCAAGACCCAGTCCGCAGCCTGCCAGTTGACCTCCGCGCCTTCGGAAGTGAGTATGACGCAACTGCGTGAACTCTCAATCCGTGTGCGCAAACCCCAGAGTGAAGAGGCCTCCTGAGCAGGTTGTAAATCAAGTCGCCGTAGGTCGGATTTGCGCAGCGTAATCCGACAATACAGATTTGAACCCAGATGACCAATAGACGATACAAACGTCCCGAGTCGGTGCTGGTGGTGGTCTACACTCCCGCCGGCGAGGTACTGATGCTGCGACGCAAAAGCCCCGATGATTTCTGGCAGTCGGTTACCGGCAGTCTGCGCTGGGGCGAATCCCCTTTGCAGGCGGCGCGCCGGGAACTCTACGAGGAGACCGGGTTGATGGCGGGTTGTGCGCTGATCGACTTGCATCACCAAGTGGAGTTTCCGATCATCACCCCCTGGCGCACCCGTTATGCCCCTAACGCCAGAACCAACCGTGAACACTGGTTTGCGCTGCTCCTTAATTCACGTCGCATCCCTCATTTGAATCTGACGGAACATACGACCTACAGCTGGCTTTCCACGCTTGAGAGGGGGGCGCAGCTGGCAACTTCCTGGACCAATCGGGACGCGATCCGTCTGTTGGCGGGGCACCCGATCCGCTACGCTTGATCGGGTCTGCCTCTGGTTGATCCCATGACATGTGACAAGGGTGCAATCTACGCACCAGCGAGAATGTAGGGTGCGCCGTGCGCACCATGATTGCTGCATATTCTGGTGCGCACGGCGCACCCTACCAGATGAGATCCTCAATATTTGAAACGTTGCTCATCTTTTTTCCACAGTTGGAAGACAGCAAGACTCTCTTCCCGTAACAGCTGTCGGGATTGGATCTTCCTCTCTTCAGGGGGGCGTTGCAGCTCCTGACAAATCAACTGGTCGGAGAAGCCGATCCCGGCTGCATCATTGGCGTCTGCCGCGTAGACGATGGTTTGAATGTGAGCCCAGTAGGCGGCACTCAGGCACATTGGGCAGGGTTCGCAGCTGGCATAGAGGGTGGCCCCGTTGAGATGCATGCTCTCCTGTTGTCCACAGGCCTCGCGAATGGCATTGATCTCAGCATGGGCAGTGGGGTCGTTGTCAGTGACCACCTGATTCCAGCCACGGCCGATGATCCGTCCATCCAGCACAACGACTGCGCCGAAAGGGCCGCCGTGATGCAGCTCCACACCCCGACGCGCCAGATCTATCGCCTCCTGCATGAACGCCTTCTCGCCATGACCCATGGTGACTACTCCCAACGGAAGGTTTTGGCCCCAATCCAGATAAAGATAACACTAAAGCCGGAGAGAGCGGTGAGCTGGGGCCAGATCTCAGCCGGACCTGCTCCGTCGATCATGATCGCCCTGGCGGCATCGATCATATGGGTCAGGGGCAGGGCAAGAGCTAACTGTTGTACCAGTGGATGAGAGCCTTCAAGGGAGAACCAGACCCCTGAGAGCAGCATCATTGGCCAGCTGATCAGATTCAACAAGCCGTTGGCAGCCTCCTCGCTGGTCATGCGTGCCGCGATCAACAGGCCTACGCTGATCATGCTCAGGCCGCCGAGGACGAGAACCATCAGAAGCAGCCAGTAGGAGCCATACATGCGGAATCCGATGAGCAGATCGGTGCCGATATAGACCAGGGTGGTAAATGCGACGATCATCAACAGCCGGGATATGATCTGCGCCAGGAGGAATTCAAATGCTGTCAGTGGTGTGGCGCTGAGCCTCTTCAGGACGCCGTTCTTGCGGTACCGCACGATCACGTAACCGACACCGAAGAGGGAGCTGAACATGATGTTCATTCCCAGTACCCCAGGGATCACCCAGTCCACGTAGCGGATCTCCTTGCCGCTTACCGACTCTTTCTGCAGTTCGCTGCCGTCCAGCAGTCGTTGCAGGATATACCCCTTGGCTGAGCTGCTGTTGACCCAGTAGCGGTTGCCTGGGATGTCTATCAGCATATCCAGTTGATGACGGTCCACCTTGGTGATCGCATCAGTCTGTGATTCGATGGGAATAAACTGGATATGGCGGGTTGTAAGAAAGGTTTCCAGTCTGCTGTCATCCGCTGTTTCTCCCTGGACGCCTACCTTGTAGAGATCCTGTTCCTCGGAACCAAAGGCAAAGGCGAAGCCGATGACGATCAGCACCGGCATGATGATGTTCCAGCCAAGCGCGGTGCGATCCCGCAGAAACTCCTGATTGCGGGCCTTGAGAAGGGCAAGAAAACGGTGTGGTGACATAGTTCAGGATCGTAGAGAGTGGCCGGTTAATTCAAGGAACAGGTCTTCCAGGGTGGGGGAGCGGACCAGCAAGTGGGTCAGTGAGATCTGGTGTTTGATCAGATGCTCGATGCTGGTGTTCACCTCCTTGGAAAGAATCTCCACCCGGCCCCCCCGTGGAAGGAGGCTGGATCCCGGGTCAGGTTTGAAACCTGCCGGCAGCGCGTCTGCGGGAAGGGTGAGAATCGAATTTTTGTAGTGTTCGGCGAGCAGTTCCCGGGGTACGCCACGGGCGATGATCTTGCCGTGATCCATGATCAGGATCTCATCGCAGAGTTCATAGGCCTCTTCCATATAGTGAGTGGTGAGTACCAGGGTTTTGTTCTCCCCTTTGATCCGCCTGACCTGCTCCCAGAGGTTGCGCCGCGACTGGGGATCCAGTCCGGTCGTGGGTTCATCGAGGAAGACGATCTCGGGGTTGTTGATCAGGGCAATCGCCAGCAACAGTCGCTGGCGTTGGCCACCGGAGAGTTTGCGGGTGTCCCGTTCAAGAAACTCGCCCAATGCGCAGATCTCAATCAATTCATCCAGAGATCGGGTCCGGGGATAAAACTGCTGGAAGAGCTTCAGTACCTCACGGACCGTGATGTGCTCCTGCAGGGCAGTATGTTGAAACATGATGCCCGCTTCGTTGCGGAACTCGGCGCCCAAAGGCGCGCCCTTGTAGAGAATGGTGCCTGAGGAGGGGCGCAGAATGCCTTCCAGCATCTCTACTGTAGTGGTCTTTCCTGCGCCGTTAGGGCCTAGCAGACCAAGGCAGATGCCCTGGGGAATAGTGAAGCTGATGCCATCCACCGCCTTGAGACCGGCATAGTGTTTGGTTAGATCTTTTACCTCAATTATCACCTGGATAGAGTACTAGGAGTCTGTCGGATTTAACACTGTTTGGCTGCAAATCCCTGGATGGCGATCAACTCAGCTTATCGAACTCGTTGAATAGGCCCGCTATTCGCCTCGTTCGATAAGCTGATTTGATTCGCCCCCAGTGATTTTCGCTCCAAACGGATAAACCCGACAGACTCCTAGGACAGAAACATCACTTCGACCTCTTTCACCTCTTCTTCGACCCCTTCGATATCCACGACATTGATCTCGGGTTCCAGGCCCACCTTTGCGAAGGCAGGGATGGTGCCCCAGTCCTCATTGTCAAGAGAGTGGTCGTTACCCAAGGCGGTCTGCAGGCGGGCGACAAGGACGACGTCGACATAGTCCGCTTGTGTACCCCCATCATAACCAAGATCCTGGAAGTGTGCTGGCACCTTGATCAGGGATTCCGGAAAATCCCAGTCTTCGAGAATGCGTTTGCCGATCTTGGGACTCAGGGCCTCGATAACACGGTCAAGCTCTTCCTGATCACTGATCAATTCCGGAGAGTGTTCCGCCATGGTCAACACAGGAAGGGCGCCAATATTGTGGATCAGCCCTGCAAGCATCGCCTGTTCTCTATCCAGGTGTTTGATATTCTGCGCCAACACTCTGCTGATGGCGGCAATCTGTACGCTCTCTTCCCAGAGCTGCCGAAAACGTTTGTCGAGGATATCGCAGGTGGCCTGGAAGATCTGCTGCATGATCAGGCTGACTACCAGACTGCGTACCAGCCGTGTACCCAGCCGGGCTACTGCCATCTGCAGGTTGTCGATAGGGTTGCGTCCACGATAGAGCGGGCTGTTGGCGACCTGTAGGAGGCGGGCCGAGAGCGCAGCGTCGGTGGCAACGATTTTGGCGATCTGT
This sequence comes from Sedimenticolaceae bacterium, assembly GCA_963691905.1. GTDB lineage: Bacteria > Pseudomonadota > Gammaproteobacteria > Chromatiales > Chromatiaceae > QGON01. The sequence continues at coordinate 1,327,604 of OY829894.1, read as the reverse complement.
TGGGCAGTGGAGTCTTCACTTTCGACCGCATCCCTGACCCGTAATGCAACCTCCGGTAGCGTCGGCAGGGTTAGTCTATGTTCGTCGATGGCTTTGAAGATAGAGTCTAGAAAGGCGCTTTCGTCAATCATGTCCGTGTCTTGTTATTCCTGGTGCTTACTGCGGATCAATGTGTTGCCGCATGGTGATGTGGCCGGTTCCTCTCTGTTAGCGGCAGGGTTACTCGGATTCTGAAGTAAATTCATAAGGCAGATTACGAATCTCCAATGCGGGCCCGGCTTCACCCAATGTGACCTTTTCGTTTTCCGCGTTGGCGACCTCGATAACCACCAGCAGGTCGAATCCACCGTCAGCGGCTTGAGCGTCCACGACCTTGCCGGCGCCTTGGCCCGACCGACTGCCAGCCGCATAGAGCGCGTCACCCGGCTTAGGTGCGATATCTCCCGAAGCATGGGCCAGGTACATGCGGCGCTTGAGTTTGCCCAGATAATGCATGCGCGCCACCACCTCCTGGCCGGTGTAGCACCCTTTGGTGAAGCTGACGCCATCGACAAGCTGCATGTTGGTCATCTGGGGAACGAATGCTTCTGCGGTCTCCGGAAAGATGGTTGGAATCCCGGCCCGGATATTCTGCAACGCCCAATAGTGACTATCACCCGTTGTGGTCCCGGATTCCAGTGCCTCCCAGAGGCTGATCGATTCATCCACCGGGCCGATAATCTCAAAGCGTGGTAGCTCTCCAGACAGACGGACCAGGATGAGGTTGTTCTGCTCCACCACACTGTTTGTCTCACCGGGTAGGTCGGTGAAATGGGGTTGCAGAAGCGCCTCTGCACAGTTTCCGGTGAGCCCGAAACGAACCAGTTCGTCACTCGCATCAGTGATAGTGACCTTGGATCTCATCACAAACATCTGCAGTCGTTTGAGGCTTACAGCCATATTCCCGGTAGGTGTTTGCAGGAGAAAGTCATCACCCTGGCGCAGCGCCCGGTAACTTGCCAGCATGCGGCCTTTGGCTGTGCACCAGCCGCAGAGGTTACTGTGCCCGGCGGTGACTTCGCGCATGTCGTTCGTCATCTGACCCTGAAGAAAACCTTCTGCATCCTCGCCGCTGACCCGCAGCAGGCCAAAGTGAGAGAGATCGTTCAAAACGCAGGCCTCGGCGGCGGGCTGTACGGCCGAGGCCGGGCGTGACTGCATGAATGCTGACCACTGTGTGTTCATGGTGTGGACGGACTCCTGGGTTTGCTCCTGTTCTGTGCGTATCATACCCCATCATCAAAGGTACGAAACGTCCATTGTGGTGTGGTTTCGTACGACACCATCAAAGACTATTGGAATCCGTATGAGTAGTCCCGCCGCAGGCAGTCTGGTCCTGTATAAAATACGTCCCGCTAAAGTGGTTGAAGTCAGCGATAAGATCACTATCGAGTTGGAAGGGGGCAAAACCAAGCGAGTCAGGACCAAGGATATCGTCCTGCTGCACCCCGGTCCTCTTGCCAGTCTGAAGGATCTCACTCCCCAGGCGGGAGAGATCGAGGAGAACTGGGAGTTGCTGGAGGAGAGTACCACCGAGATTCAGGAGTTTACTGAACTGCTGTTTGACGACTACACCCCGGCGACCGCCTGGGCTGCCTGGGAAGTGGTGGCGGATGGTCTCTATTTTGCGGGAGAGCCTCAGGCCATCACCCCCAGACCGGCGTCAGAAGTGCAGGCAGAGCGGGAACGGCGCGAGGCCAAAGAGGCAGCGGAGATGGCCTGGACTGCCTTTGTCGATCGGGTCAATCGTGGCGAGTTGGTGGATGAGGATCGCAAGCGACTGGGCGAGGTGGAGGCTCTCGCCCTGGGGACGCGCAGCAACAGCCGGATTCTCAAAGCGCTGGGTTTTCAGGAGACACCGGTCAATGCGCACCGGCTGCTGGTGAAGACCGGTTACTGGAGCGAGAACGAGAACCCCTATCCGCGCCGTTTTGGCATCAACCCGGAGACACCGGAATATGAGATACCCCTGTTGCCGGATGAGTCCCGGCTCGATCTGACCCACCTGCCCGCATACGCCATCGACGATGAGGGCAATCAGGATCCGGATGATGCCGTCAGTCTTGCCGGCGAACGTATTTGGGTGCATGTGGCGGATGTTGCTGCACTGGTGCCTCCCGATAGCGAGATGGATCTGGATGCACGTAATCGCGGCGCTAATCTCTATATTCCGGAACAGGTCATCTCCATGTTGCCTCCCGGCCTGACCCATCGACTGGGGCTCGGACTGGAGGTTAAGTCACCGGCGCTGTCGATCGGTTTCTCGCTTTCCGATGCGGGAGAGATCGATGATATAGAGATCCAGCCCACCCGCCTGAAAGTGACCCGAATAAGCTATCAGGATGCTGAACAGCTTTTGCTTGAGGCACCTTTTGCCGAATTGCAGCGCAAGGCACAGATCTACCGGAAGCGTCGTGCAGCAGCAGGCGCCGCCTTCATTAATCTGCCCGAGGTGAAGATCAGGGTTGAAAACGCAGGTGTCCGGGTGACGCCGCTGCCCCCGTTGAAGAGCCGTGAGATGGTGATGGATCTGATGCTGATGGCGGGAGAGGCGGTGGGCCGTTACTGTATCGATAGAGATATCCCGGTACCCTTTGCCACCCAGGCGCCACCTGACGAGCCGTCGACTCCTGAGGGGATGGCGGCCATGTTCGCCTACCGGAGGAAGTTCAAGCCCAGCCAGGTCAAGACGCAACCCGAGCCCCATTCAGGCCTTGGTCTGGCGTTTTATATCCGGGCGACCAGTCCATTGAGACGCTATTCTGATCTGTTGACTCATCAGCAGCTAAGGGCTCACCTGCGGGGTGAGGATCCACTCGATATTCACGCCATATCGGAGCGAATAGGACTGGCTGAGGTTGGCAGTAAAGCAATCCGCAAGTCGGAACGTCTTTCCAACAGCCACTGGCGGTTGGTTTTTTTGCGCGACAATCCGGATTGGCAGGGTGAAGCGGTAGTCGTTGCCAGGGAGGGTGAGCGGGCAACGGTAATGATTCCTGAACTCGGCATGGACACCAAGGTCAGGGTGAAAAGCGCACCGGGACTCAATGAGACGATCCGTCTCAAGCCGAGGGAGATCGATCTGCCGGATCTGGCCTGCTATTTCAGTGTGCTGGGCTAAAGTTGATCCAGTCCTTTGGTCTACACTGGGCTGATAGGGAGGTTTGAATGAATACGTCACTTGCTATAGCTGTACTGTTATTACTGGCGGGCTGTGCAGGTTTCGACAGGGTTAGCGGTGGTGAATCGGATGTTTATGCGATGCCTCCGGTGGGAACCACGATTGTACTTAAGGAGTCCCTGTTTGTGCCTGCCGGACAGACCCGTGTCTATCTGCAGGGTGGTGCTGTTGTGCGCAAGGCGAAGATGGATCGTTATGTCCCCAACTGCAATTTTGAGATTCAAACGCTCTCGGAGGATGCACAGGAGATTAGTCCTGAATCGTTCATCGTCAGCCGGCTACAGCGGGAGATGGCGCAGGTCGTTATGTTGGATGCCCCCTTGATGGTGGCGGGTCACAATCTGGCGGGTCTCGACGGCGGCGTACCGATGGTTTTCCGTGGCGTACACATGTGGATCAGTTCCGACCTTCAATCGGAGGTCATGCGCCTGACCTGCCGAGGCGTGTTGGAGGATATGATCTGGGCGCGTCCTCCATCGATTCGGGAGATGCGGACGGCCATGGGTGATAAGGCCGATCTCATTTTTCCAGAGTAATCCACAGATTGTTAAATAATGGGGTGAGAGGAGGTCGTGCCCGAAATTCAGATGATATTTTCAAGCCAATAATATGGCTGACTTGCTGTAAGTAAACCTCCTCTAGAGTAAGGTCAATCTCCCCCTTGCTATCCCATTGGTTATATAAAACTCTCCATTAAACCTGCTAGCTTGTAATAAGAGTGATTCGCATTCATATTACCCGTCAAGTGTGAGGCTTTTGATGAAGATCCATGACACGCCGATGATTGATCAGCTTGAAGAGGGGGAATGGCCAAGTTTCGTCAAGGGAATCAAACGGTTGCGGGATAAGCATCCGGATAAGCGGATCAATGAGATGACGAATGATCTGCTGGGTCAACTTGAGCACTCCTATGAAACGCGCAAAGGCTACTGGAAGGGCGGCACCGTCAGCGTCTACGGTTACGGTGGAGGTATTATTCCCCGCTTCTCCGAGGTAGGGGATTTATATCCGAAGTCGAAGGAATTTCACACACTGCGGGTTCAGCCGCCGGCAGGCAACTACTACACCACCGAAATTCTGTTGAAACTGGCTGACAGCTGGGAAAAATACGGTTCAGGTTTAGTCACCTTCCACGGCCAAACCGGCAATATCATGTTTATCGGTGCCACCACTGAGAACACCCAAAGCTTCTTCAACGAAATCAATGAGTATGGATTTGACTTGGGTGGCGCAGGCCCCTGTATGCGTACCGCTCAATCCTGCGTAGGCTCAGGTCGCTGTGAACAATCCTGTGCCAATGAACACAAGATCCATCGGTTACTGATAAACGATTTTATCGATGAAATGCATCGGCCGGCCCTGCCCTACAAATTCAAATTCAAGGTTTCAGGCTGCCCAAATGACTGTGTGAACGCCATTGAGCGCTCCGATTTCGCTGTCATCGGCACCTGGCGAGACGACATAAAGGTGGATCAGCTGGAGGTTAAGAACTACGTCGCCAAGAAGGGACGCAAATATCTCAACGACCATGTCATCTCCCGTTGCCCCACCCACGCGCTCTCCCTCAATGAAAACGACACGCTGGAAGTGGACAACAAGAACTGCGTCCGCTGTATGCACTGCCTGAACGTGATGCCAAAAGCGCTGTCGCCGGGTGATGACAAAGGCGTCACTATCCTAATCGGCGGTAAACGCACCTTGAAGATCGGTGACCTGTTTGGTTCCGTCGTGGTGCCTTTCATGAAACTGGAGACCGAGGAGGACTATCGGAAACTCCAGCAGCTTGCAGAGGAGACGGTGGATTTTTTTGCCGAAAACGCCCTGGAACATGAGCGCGCCGGGGAGATGATCGAGCGTATCGGCCTGGTTAACTTCCTGGAGGGTATTGGCCTGGAGATCGACCCCGATATGGTTGTGCATCCACGGGAAAACTCCTACGTTCGCACTGATCATTGGGACGAAGAGGTGCAGAAGTGGCAGGAACGCAAGACCAAGAAGGAAAAAACGGTCATTGACGCAGCCTGATGGCGGCGTTCCCCAGATCCTGGAGTGATGAACTCGGAGACAACCATGGCTAAAGCTTCCCCCCGCACCCCCATCGAGAGCGGCTGCCCCGACGGCATTCAGTATATGCATCCGGTGATGCGCAGCAATTTCGGCCAGTGGAAATACCATGAGGACCCGCAACCCGGCGTTCTGCGCCATGTCGCAAAGGGGGGCGATGAAATCTGGACTGTGCGGGTCGGTACTCAGAGGATTCTTGATCTCTTCACTCTGCGTAAGCTCTGTGAGATTGGTGACCGCTATGCCGACGGTTATGTGCGCTTTACCATCCGCAGCAATATTGAATACATGGTGGCGGATGGTGCCAAAGTCGCCCCCCTCATCCAGGCATTGGAGAGTGAAGGATTCGTAGTGGGTGGTACCCGCAACTCTGTCACCTCCATCTCACACACCCAGGGTTGGTTGCACTGCGACATCCCTGCTACAGACGCCTCTGGGGTGGCCAAATCGATGATGGATGAACTGGTGGATGAGTTCAAAAGCTGGCAGATGCCAAACCGGGTGCATATCACAACTTCCTGCTGCCAGATCAACTGCGGTGGCCAGGGCGATATTGCGATCAATATTCAACACACCAAACCACCCAGAATTGATCATAGTAAGGTCGCCAATATCTGTGAACGGCCTTTGGTCGTGGCTCGCTGTCCCGTGGCTGCCATAAGGCCTGCGATGGTAAATGGCAAACCCTCACTGGAAGTGGATGAGAGAAAATGCATCTGCTGCGGTGCGTGTTATCCACCTTGTCCACCCATGCAGATCAACGATCCCGAACACTCCAAGCTCGCAATCTGGGTAGGGGGTAACCATTCGAACGCCCGCAGTCGGCCCACTTTTCAAAAGCTGGTAGTGGCGGGCATCCCCAACAATCCCCCCCGCTGGCCGGAGGTCACGACTATCGTAAAGCGTATTCTTGCGGCTTATAAAAACAGTGCGCAGGATTGGGAACGGATCAGTGACTGGATCGATCGCATCGGCTGGAAGCAGTTTTTTGAATTAACAGATCTCCCGTTCACTAAATATCATATCGACGATTGGCGCTATGCCAGAAAGAGCCTGAACTCATCGAGTTATATCCATTTTTGAACGAAGAGACCGTACACAGGTATCCTCGTCGTAGCGAGATAGGTTTGTTCGATAGTCGCCTGCAGTGGTCCATAGGTAAACTCGGAATGTCTGGAAGCCATCAGATTTCACCTTGTAAATACCTTGTTCACAGATCGATTTCTGTAGCAGGCAAAGCATTACACAGTTAGCCCCGATACAGGTTTCCTAACAGACACCAGTTAGAAATATCGGGCAAGATTGAACTCAATGTAGTCATCCTGACTGATAGTGTAGAGTGGATCGTCTTCCGGCACATCAATCCAGAGGCGGATTTGAGCGGATGCCTTCCAGGCATCACCAATACGGCGGCTTGCTTCCAGATTATATAACCAGGCGCTTGAATCCATGTCCTTGATGACGCCGGTCAGCAGTTCGCTGCTTTGCTCGTCGTTGGCAGTCAGGCGCAGACCGATAAAAGTGTCGTTCTCGAAAGCAATGGGTGCGTTGTCGCCCCGTTCGTCATACATGTACTCGGTCAGCACTCCAAGGTCCATATCGCTATCGCCCAGACCGATGAAGGTGTATTCAAAACCACCGGTGTAGGAGAAGACATCCTCCCTGTCCGATGTGCTGTAGAGCGCCTCAAGTTTCCACAGCCAGTCTCCTTTGGTTGCCTGCAGGTCGAGACTGGTCTGATGAATGAGTTCGTAATAGGGCGCCAATACGATCTCATTGGCGCTGTTTTGGACGGGTTGCAGGAGAGGATTGCGGTTGGTTCCGTAGAAGTGGGCAAGTCCGATATCCCAGTCGCCGAGCGAGTGGGACCAGCGCAGGGCCAGATCGACACGCTTGTTCCCGGCGCTGGACTCATAGCTTGCCAGATCCTCGTCAACTCTGGGATGTGAGCGCAGACGACCCTTATCGCCAGGAAAAGTCCGCTCACGGAAGCCGGGCAGGGCGTATATATCCAGTACCCCCCAAGTCCTTTCGAAGGAGAGCTTGATCATGGGTTGGCCCAGCTTCTGCTCGCCGTCAGGGTTTTCCACCAAGTCAGTCTGATTGATGACATCCACCAGGTGCCGTGCCTCGGTGACACCCCAGAAGACCTTGCCGATCCCCGCCTGAACCTCCCACTCGTCGCCGACATGGGTCCAGAGCAGTTCGCGGATGTCGGCATGGGTGCGATTGTTGTCCTGGGAATCCCAGCGCAGAAAAGGGCGAAAGATGAAGCTTTGGCGGTCGTCGTCCCAAGCGTGGTAATACTCGGGTTCGAACGCCAGGGAGAGGGTGCTGTCGGTCTGAGCCGAATCGAATGGCTCTTGGGTGAAGTAACGCCCCTGGCCTTCGATATAACCTGTCCACTCTCCGGCGCAGGCCAATGAAGGGAAGAGACAGAGGGCCTTGAACCAGTTTCTCATTGTTGCGTACTCTGCATCCTGCTATGGGTATCCTCGCCTAGAGGTCACCGGGCTCGCTTGAGACTGTTCTTGCCGAAGTTGGAGGATTTCAGGCCAGCGCGAAACTTGTAATCCTCCCAGGTGAGCAAGGTACTCTTCCCGGTCTGGTGGTTTTGCATGAACATTTCACTGGCCCGCCAGTAACGATCGAGATACTGCTTGTAATCCTTGAATTCCAGCGTTTTCAGCAGTGCTTTTTTGCGGTCATAGAACTCGATCTTCAATGGGATATATTCTGCCTTGTCGACCCATACCACCTGACGGGTGTAGCCGGAGTTGGGGTCTACGGGATAGCGTTCCTGAACCAAGGCATTCTTGTTGTTGAACTGTTCATCACGGATATATTTGTAGGTGTACTTCTCCACTTCCTGTGACGACAGATCCTCGTAAGCGAACTCGCTACCCATAAAGGGACCGGATTTGTTGCGAGAGGCGATGCGTTTTACTCGTTTGAGCGCCGGGAGGTAGAGCCACTGATCGTCTGCGCCAGCCTTGTGGGAGTAGCTCAGAAGGGCGGTGCCTTTTATATCCCGTGGACGATCAAAGGTGATCAGCGTCTTGTCGCCGTCGTCTTCAACCTCCAGGGCCTTGGTGCGCATGTGGCGGAGGCTCTCCTCGCCATGTTTGTTGCGCAGCAGCATGGTCATGGTGGCTTTGAAATCGTGGAAGCCGGTGTCGCGTCGATCCACTTCCTTAGCAATCTCCAGGCCTTGCTCCTCTGGAGTCATGGCGTTTCCGGCCAGCGGTAGCATGCTACAGAGAGCGATGAGCAGCAGTCGTTTCATTTTGTACGGCCTCCGAAGAGCATCAACAAGGGTGGCAGAAAAAGGAAGTCGGCCACCAGGGCCAGTCCGATGGTAATCGCAGTCAGCAGGCCCATGCCGGCATTCAATTGAAAGTGGGAGAGGGCGAGGATGGCGAAGCCCAGCATCAGCACAAACGAGGTGACCCAAAGTGCCGTACCGACGGTGGAGAAGGCGTAGCGCACGGCATCCTCGGCATTCATGCCCTGTTCCCGGCGGGCGCGCAGAAACTTGCTGAGAAAGTGTACTGTGTCATCCACCACTATGCCCAGGGTCATGCCGCTGACCACCGAGAGGGCAAGCCCAACCTCTCCTACGAGGAGTCCCCATAGACCAAAGGCCGTGCCGATGGGGACCAGATTCGGTAGCAGGCTCAGTCCACCGATGCGCAGAGAGCGGAAAGCAAGGATAAGGATTGCAGAGATCATCACCAGCGCCACGGTGGTGCCCTTTAGCATGGAGCGAATATTCCTGTTGCCGATATGGGCAAACATGATACTGGGGCTGGCGCCATCTGCTTTCATACCGGGTGCGTTTGTTGCCAGCCACTGCTGTGCGCTCTCCTCGATGGCCAGCATTTGCTGGGTGGAGATGCTCTCCAGCGTGACGATGAAGCGTGTCGCCGATTTCCTGACGTTGATCTGGTTGTTCAGATCCAGCCCGAAGGGCAGCGAGAACTCATAGAGCAGCAGGTACTGCGCCGACAGGTCACGCTTGTCCGGCAGGCGATACCACTCATCGTCGTCCGCATGCATGTTCCGATTGAGCCGTTTCATGATATCCGTCAGTGTGTTGACGTGCAGGACGTTGGGTTGCTGCCGGTACCACTGGGCAAATGCTTCGACATTGCGGAGAAATTCAGGATTGCTGACCCCGCCAACCTCTCCGGAATCGAGAGAGTATTCGATCAAATAGATGCCGGTCAGATTGTCTGTCGCAAAATCAGTGGCGGTTCTGAATTCATTGGTTTCATCAAAATATTTTACGAACTGGTCGTCCAGCCGATTGTTGGGAATCTGTGCTATCAGGAACAGAATTGAGCCACCTACCAACCAAAGCAGTTTGATTTTGTGCCGGATTACGAATTCGGCAAGGTGCACCATCGCTCTGCTTCCGCGTGAATCAGCGTTCATCGCCTTGACTGGAAGGATCATCATCATCGCGGGCAGCAGGGTGATGGAGAAAATGAATGCCAGGATGACACCCATAGCAGCCATATTACCGAGATCCCGGAACGGCGGGGCATCGCTGAAATTCAGACTCATGAATCCGATAGCAGTGGTGATCGTGGTGAGAAAGATCGGCTGCAGATTGATGCGCAGGCTCTCCAGCAAGGCATCCCGTTTGGCCAAACCAACACGCATCCCATGCAGGAAATTGACCAGGATATGCACACAGTCGGCTATTGCCAGAGTCATGATGACGATGGGTACGGTGGTGGTTGGGGGAGAGAGTTTAATGTTAAGCCAACCGGTGATTCCCATGGTGCCGAGTATCATCAGGATGATGACGATCAGGGTTGAAAAAGTACCGGGGATTGAGCGTAACATCAGCGCGAGGGTGATCAATACCGCGGCGAACATGGCCGGGTAGAGCGTTTTCATATCTTTTATCGATGCTTCCGGGAAGGCATTGTTCATCATCACCATGCCGGTGAGGTAGATCTTGATATGGGGATATTTTTGCTCGATCTGCTGTGCCAGTTGTTGGGCTGCCCCGGCAACTTCAGGTACCTCGGTGAGTTTTTTTTCCGCCAACTGAATCGTTACGTTGACACCCGTGACATGCGCCTTGGGTGAGATGAGGCGATGCACCAGGAGCGGGTCATTCACGGCGATCTTCCTGGCGCGCAGCAGATCATTATCCGACAGGCGGTCAGCCTCGCGGACCAGGTCGTCGACCACCAGATCATCGCCTTCGGCATAGGTATGTTGAAAGTTGGTAACGGAATCGACGCGCAGAGAGTAAGGAATCTGCCAGGCTGCCTTGGTCAACTCCTCCACGGCGCTCAGGGTTTTACGGCTGAAGACCTTGCCATCTTTTGGAGCGAGCACAAACAGCACGTTGTCGTTTTTGGCGTAGGTGTTCTGCAACTGTTCAAAAGCGGTCAGCTGCGGATTTTCTTCGCTGAAGAACATCCGGTAGTCGTTGCTGAACTGCAGATTTTTCATCCCTGCAGCCATGGCGAACGTTGCGATGAAGGCCAATAGGATGACCAGATACTTCCTGTCCAGAATGAAGCGAAAAAAACGCTCTTTCATTTTGTTTCCGTTAATTGTGATTATTGTTTGATTTATTTGTTTATGGGTCAGGTTCCCAGACTGTCCAGATAATTTAAAACACCTTTCCCGCACTGCAACAGCACTGCTTTGTCTTGGGCATTTTTTGCCATGCTCATGCAGCCTTCCAGCGTCGCCACGATAAAAAGTGCGGTCTCCTCCGGATCGATCTCCTTCCTTACCCTACCAAGCTGTTGACCGTTTTGCAGTGCGGAAGAGATGGTTTGTAACCAGAGTTTATACATAACGTCGGTTCGTTCCCTGAACCCTTGATCAATGGGAGACATCTCCTGGGCCAGATTGTTCAAGGGGCAGCCAAGCCGGATGTCCTTATCATTCAGCTGTTCGCCGGCCTTGATCAGACAATCCTTCAATTGTGTTACCGGGTCAGCCGTTGCCCCAGCCAGCGGTTCGAGCCAGAGGGTACGCAAATGGTCACTGATTACCTCTTCCAGAACAGCATAGCCCAGCTCTCTTTTACTGCCGAAGTAATGATAGAGCGCACCTTTGGTAACCCCGGCCTTGTGGAGTATCGCCGTCAGACTGGCGGACTGGAAGCCTTTGCGGTGGATCTCATGAAATGCGGCGTCCAGCAGTACCTGGCGTGTCGTATCAGGTTGCAATGTTCAAAATCCACTGTTTAGAGCAGAAACATACCGACCAGTATGTATATCGATTGGAGAATTGTCAAAAATTGGTCGCTGTGAGGTGATGACCTGCCAGCAAATTCTCCTTATACTCTAGCCGAAGATAAAACAAGCTGGAGATTTTCATGTCTTTGCCCGACCAGACAGAGATCACAAAGGCCGAGGAAACTTCTGTTTCGGCCCGGGAATTCATTAATTATTGCGAAGCGGAACGAGATCGCCGCCGAAACTCAGGAGATGAGTTCGATGAGGAGAGTTTTGAAGTCGCGATGGAGAGAGTGCTGCGTAAACTCAAGGTACTTGAAGACGAGGGATGGTCATGATAGTTCACCGCATCGTTGCTAGGAACGTCCTGAAATATTCCAGCCTCAAGCTTGAGAATCTGCCGGAAAATGGTCTGATCGGTATTACCGGTTCCAACGAATCGGGTAAGAGCACCATCGGTGAAACCGTCTGTTTTGCGCTCTTCGGACGCAGTTTTTCCCTCGACGACTCTGACCTCGAAAAGATTATTCGGTGGGGAGAGACACACTGTTCCGTGGAACTGGACTTCACCGCAAGTGACCATAAGCGATATCACCTGGAGCGTTTTCTCGATGATGCGGGAAACCACAGCGCTATGCTCTCCATCCTGGAGGAGAATGCCGGTGGTGAGCCATTGGCTCGTGGCGTGGAAGCGGTTGCCGACAAACTCTACGACTTGATTGGCTATGAATTCGATGAATTCATCGAATCCTTCTATCTGGCGCAGCGGGAAATCACGACTCCTCATCCTCACAGCTACGTGGTCAAAACCATGGCAGGGGTGGTGACGCTCGAATATTGCGCTGCTGCCAATCAGGAGGATATCGCCGAAGCTGAAGGCGTTATTGAAGAGACGGATCGGGAAATCTCTGATTTAAATGAACAGATCGACGATGTCGGTATCGATCCGGGATATCTGCACCTGCTCGAGGATGAACGAGCCCAGCTCAACAGGCAGATCGGTGACCATAATCACCAGGTTGAAACACTCGACGATGCGTCCAACGCCTATCAGGACACACTGCCGGTGCGCAAGGCAGCGCTCGGCGGCCGGGGGCGAGCCGCCTTTTTCCGTTTCATCCTGTTGATCCTGACGCTGGTTACCGCTGGACTCTGGGGTCTGCTGGTGAGGATGCCTGAGCATGAATTTGCGATGAAGGCCTCCGACTGGCTTGCCGGGCATGTACCGCAGTGGCAGGTGGAGATGCTGCTTGTCGCAGTAGCGGTCTTTGCTGTTCTCTTCATCTTTTTCTGGATTCGTCGTGGCGTGTTCAATCGTCGTGCCACCAGTCTTGAAGCAGTAGCGCAGACATTAGCAGCCGAACTGGATGGTCTTGAAAACCCAGTTGAAGCCGTGCAGGAATCAGACAGTCCTGAAGTTGTCGATGAAATCGAAACTACCGGTGACACGGATGATGAGCCTCAATCAATCGTAACTGTGGTAGTGGATAAGGCGGCAAGAGAACGCCTGAGCCAGCGTGTGGCTGGGTTTATGGCGGATGCCCCTGAGGTTCGGGATGGGGTCGGAAACGAGCAAAACCTGCTGCGCTATGCTATCGATAAGGCTCAGGAGCGGGTTGGGGTGCTGGATGAAGCGATTCGGCAGGAACAGGCCAGGATTGACAAGGCGGACGGCCTGATCACCATCCGCGACAGCCTGAAAAACAAAGTGGCTGAACAGGCGCAGCAGGTCGCAACCTGTGAACTTGCCAGCGAACTGATTCAGGGTGCTATCCGCGAGGTCTCCAACAAGTTCAACGTCAAGCTCAAATCTCTGGTAAGCAAGATGCTCCCGCTGTTTACCGAGCACCGATATGAACATTTGCAGATTGCAGATGATCTCACTGTGCGGGCATTTTCCAGTGAAAAACGTGATTTCATGGATCTGGATGAGATCTCCAGTGGTACCCAACGGCAGATTATGCTGGCGGTGCGGCTGGCGCTCTCCCAGGAACTGATCAAGCGCACCGTTGATGCCGAGCAGTTTCTCTTTCTCGATGAACCCTTCGCCTTTTTTGACCAAAGACGTACTCGCAGTTCACTCACGGTATTGCCGACGCTGAGTGAAGAGCTGACGCAAATCTGGATCATCGGCCAGGAGTTTCCAGATGACGTTCATTTCGATCTGCATATCGAATGTGAAAGGGATATGGACAGCATCTAAGCGCGATTCTGAAACGCAAAAAGCGCGGTAACTGTTCAGTGCAATTCAATGTAGGTCGGGTTAGTCGTGCAATGGTACAAGGCCGAAATACAGTGCAGCAACCTGCGCGCGACGTAATCCGACAAACCGCCTCATCACATCCTACATGTCCTTTCCCGGCGAGAGTAGGTAATCGAAGGAGCACCAGATTATGCGCCGTCTCTTCTTTCTGATGCCGGATGTGGAGTCCTGTCAATCTGTGGTCGCTGAACTGGAGGAGACAGGCATCCCCGAGCGACACCTGCATGCCGTGGCAGGCATTGAGCAGCGGCTGGATGGTCTGCCAGAGGCCGGTATTCTGCAAAAGACCGAGTTGGCCCACGGTCTGGAGTGGGGTGCGGGGCTGGGCGGAGTTGCCGGAGGATTAGGGGGATTGCTGGCAATGACGTTCCCTCCTGCAGGTATCATCCTGGGTGGTGGGGCTCTGTTGGCCGGTGCTGCTGCCGGCGCGGGTTTTGGCGCGGTGGTTTCTGCGCTGCTCTCCAGCCACGAACACAACCACGATCTCGATGCTTTTCAGCGTGCTATAGAAGCGGGGCAAGTGCTCCTGATGGTGGATGTACCCAGACATGATGTGGCCAAGACTCAGAAAATGATCCTCAGTCATCATCCTGAGGCGCATATCGGTGTGGCAAAACTGCCGCAAGGGAGTTGAATGATCTGCCGGTTACCGCCGTACTGCCCACACTGCGGCGGATACTGACCGGCCGTCAAAGCGCCGTTCTGACATCACCGACGGGATCAGGTAAAACCACGCTGGTTCCCCTCGAACTTCTCCATGAACCCTGGTTGCAGGGTCGCAAAATCCTTTTGCTTGAACCGCGCCGCCTGGCTGCTCGGGCCGCTGCGGCACGTATGGCGGAGCTGTTGGGCGAAAGGGTGGGTGAGCAGGTCGGCTACCGTATCCGCCTCGACAACAAGGTTTCCCGGCGGACCCGCATCGAAGTCTTGACTGAGGGTATCCTCAGCCGGCGATTGCAGCATGATCCCGAACTGCAGGGGGTCGGGCTGGTGATCTTTGATGAGTTCCACGAACGCAGTCTGCATGCGGATCTTGCCCTTGCATTCTGTCTCGACGTAATGGCAGGCCTGAGGGAGGATCTGCGTATCCTGGTGATGTCGGCAACCTTGGACACCGGTGCCGTGTCGGATCTGCTGGAGGGGGCGCCGGTGGTGGAGGGCAAAGGACGCAGTTATCCAGTCGAACTCCACTATCTTGGTGACCCGCCTGCAGCGAAGCGTCTGCCCGACTCGGTCACAGCCGCAGTGCTTCAGGTTCTGCAGGAACAGCAGGGAGATCTGCTGGTGTTTCTGCCCGGTGTTGGAGAGATAAAGCAGACGGTGGAGCGCCTGGAGCGTCTTCTCACCAGCACTGGATCCCCATTGATCTGTCCGCTCTATGGTGACCTTGGAAGGGAAGCACAGGATCGAGCCATTCGCCCTGATCCCGGTGGGCGACGCCGGATCGTGCTTGCCACATCCATCGCTGAGACCAGCCTTACCATCGAGGGAGTGACCTGCGTCGTGGACAGTGGTTGGTCTCGAATGCCCCGTTTTCTACCCGGTATTGGCTTGACGCGTCTGGAGACTGTTCCGGTTTCACGGGCAGCGGCTGATCAGCGTACCGGCAGGGCAGGGCGGCTCGGTCCTGGACACTGTTACCGTCTCTGGAGTGAACAGCGGCAGGATCGGCTTCCAGCCCAACATCCCCCTGAAATCCAGGAGGCTGATCTGGCACCTCTGGCACTGGATCTGGCCCAGTGGGGGGTTTGTGATCCAGCCCAACTGCGCTGGCTGGATACCCCTCCTGCCGGGGCTTTCTCCCAGGCCCGTGAATTGCTGGAATCTATCGATGCCCTGGATCAGCAGGGTCGAATAACAAAGACCGGCCAACAGATTGCAAGACTGCCCCTGCATCCCAGGCTTGGACATATGTTGTTGGTGGGTGTGGAACACGGTGAGAGTACGATGGCTGCAGATATTGCTGCGCTGCTGAGTGAACAGGATATCTTCAGGCGCGGTTCCAGGGAAACCTGGAGTGTTGATGTGGAACGCCGCCTGACTGCATTGAACCACTGGCGCGAGCAGAGTGGCCGGCAGTCGTCCGAACAGAATCTGGACAGAGCAGGATGTCGCCGGGTGGACAAGATGAGTCGTCAATGGCGGCAGTTGTCAAAAAACGAGGGGATGAGTGCGGCCGGCAAGGTTTTCTCTCCCGGTGGCCTGCTGGCGATGGCTTATCCGGACAGGATTGCCAAACAACGTAGTCACGGCAGTTATCTGTTGGCTTCTGGCAGAGGGGCGATACTGGCCGAGAATGATGTACTGGCTGGAGAGCGATATATAGTCGTTGCGAAGATGGATGCAGGACGTACCGAGGGTCGCATACAGCTTGCAGCAGCCTTGAATAAGGATGAAATCAGGGCGTTGCCGGATCTGCGGTTGCGACGGGTTGCGCGGATCGAATGGGATTCTGTAAGGTGCAGGGTGGTGGCCAGGGATGAAGAGCGGCTGGGCGCATTGCTGCTGGCCAGTTTTCCCTTGGAAACTCCAGATCCCGAAACGCTTAAGCAGACAATGCTGCAGGGTATCGAACAGATGGGAATGGAATCGCTGCCCTGGACGGATAAACTGCGGCAATGGCAGACACGTGTGGTCTGTATGCGGGCATGGATGCCTGAAGATAACTGGCCGGATCTAACGGATCGTTGGCTTACCGGGCATCTTGGTGAGTGGCTTGAGCCTTGGCTTGATGGTGTCACCAGACGGGAGCATCTGCTGCGACTGAATCTGGCGGATATTCTTCAGAATTTTCTCTCCTGGGAGCAGCGCAGAGCGCTTGATGAAGCATTACCCACTCATCTGACGGTACCCAGCGGATCCCGCAAGGCGCTGACATACGAAGTGGGAAAATCGCCTGTGCTGGCGGTGCGGCTGCAGGAGATGTTCGGGCTGGCAGATACCCCAAGGATCTGCCACAACCGGATTCAGATCATGCTGCACCTATTGTCGCCAGCCCAGAGGCCGATTCAGGTCACCCAGGATCTGCGTGGTTTCTGGGATCGCACCTACAGCGAAGTCAAAAAGGAGCTAAAAGGGCGGTATCCAAAACACCACTGGCCGGATGATCCCTGGCAGGCTCAGGCGACTGCCAGGGCCAAACCACGAAGAAGATGAGTTGTAGGGCCTGTTAACACTATGAGGATACCCATCGACAGTGCCCCTTTTTCGCAGGACAAGGCGCACTGAGCGTTGTGTACTTGCGGTACATGAGTGAAAGTGCAACGCAGGCCTGCGGAAAAGGGACCTGTCCCTCCGGGTTGGCCCTCAAATAAGGCCATGCGGCGTTGCACATCGCTTATTTGGAACAACCAAACTACGCTCTGCGCGCCTTGCCTGGCCTTATTTGAGGGCCAACGCTGGGCATCCGCATAGTGTTAACAGGCCCTAGTTCCCTGCCTGTTCCTGCATCAGCTTTTCGATGCGTTCCAACTCACCGGGCGTGTTTATGTTGGTGAACAGTTCGGGATCAGAAGAGAAATCGGCAAGTGCCAGCCGCTGTTGTTTGAACCAGCGATGGACAGCCCGTCCGCCGGTATCAATGTAGGCGGCAAGTTCAGTTGTCAGTTCCCGCCGGATCAGTGAAAACACCGGATGCATTCGGTCTCCATCATGAACGCAGCACACATCGGCGTTTTCATTTATCAATGTCGTGAAAAGCCGTTCCAGTAGATTTGTGGGCACCCAGGGGCTGTCGCAGGGAACCGTAAGCAGCAGATCGGCTGTCGTATGTTGCAGCGCGGACAGCATGCCCGCCAGGGGGCCGGGAAAACCGCCGACCGGATCTGGAATTACTGCAAATCCAAAATTACCGTATCGGTCGAAATTTCGGTTGGCGCTGATGAGCAGATGGTCTGTCTGGGGTTTTACCGCCTCGATCACATACTCGATCAGAAGTCGTCCGTTGAGAGGGGTGAGGCCTTTATCCTCCCCCCCCATTCGGCTTGCCTGTCCCCCGGCGAGAATGACGCCGGCAATGGAAACGTTATCTATCATACTTGCGGGCTGGCTTTATGCTGGACAAGTGGGTAAAAAGAAGCAAATTCGGGTAAAAAGCCCACAGCAGAAATGCGTGTTGGTTCAATATTACTCAAATTTTAACATCAAATAGTGATATCCAGGATGGATATTTCATTTTACATTATTATTAATCTGCACCTTATTCCCACAAGATGATAGGGTTTCTAGGGTCAGTAAGCGTGAAGGCAGTGCTGGGCAGTGGTGTTGATGTCCTGTGGTTTGTGATTTTTCAGCATTCTGAGAGGGATTTCAATTTTGGCGGCGACTTGGAACAAATACTCTACACGACAATATTTTTAGGGGATGAACGATGATGAATAAACTGCAACCTCAAATCCGTCTTAACAACTCATATGATCATGTTGAAGTTAAATATGAGCCTGAGTACAACGCGGTTTGGGCGAAATTACAGTATCCAGGACGCCCCTGCATGAGTATGGGATTGCTGGATGATGTTGCCAAGGCGCAGCAGCTGATTCGTGAATATGCCAGCTACGGACATAATACCGGTGACGAAAATCGTTTGCGGTATCAGGTATTGAGTTCGGCGACCCCGGGGGTTTTCAATCTGGGGGGGGATCTGGCTCATTTTATCGACCTGATTGAGCGTAAAGACCGTGAGTCCCTGATGGCATATGCAAAATCCTGTATCGATATTCTCTATCCTTCATCGATTGGTTATGGCCTGCCATTTACGACAATTTCCCTGGTACAGGGAGAGGCGCTGGGAGGTGGCTTTGAGGCGGCGCTTTCCACCAACGTGTTGATTGCCGAGGAGAGCGCAACTTTTGGTTTTCCCGAGACGGTTTTCGGTCTCTTTCCGGGGATGGGCGCCTTCAGTTTTCTTGCCAGGCGCATGGCGCCTGCACTGGCAAAACGTGTAATTGCTTCCGGCAAAGTCTACACGGCGCGGGAACTGTATGAGATGGGGCTTGTTGATGTGGTTGCCCCGGATGGCAAGGGTGAGGAGGCGGTCAACAACTATATAAAGTACCAGCAGAATCGCTCAGCGGGATTTGTCTGTCTCGATAAGATCATGGACCAGTTTAATCCGATTACCTATGAAGAGTTGATGAAGATCACCACGATGTGGGTAGATGCGGCGATGGGGCTGAGTAAGAAAAACCTGCGGCTCATGGACTATCTGCTACGCGCCCAAGAACGGCGTTGGGGAGTAAAAGAAGATTTGATGTGTCAGGCTGTGGGCTGAGAACGGTTATCTCCAGTTGCTGAGCGTGATATCAGTTCCTGTTGCAGGATTGATTCTGCGCGGCTGAATGCTTCTTCAATGGACGTCAGCGTATGCGCTCCCCTGTTGTTGAGCGCCAAGTCGTCCACTTGATTGGCATCAGTTGAGGCACTGGTGAGTTCTTGCAGGCCAAGATAGGCAGCGGTTCCCTTCATGGCATGGGCCGAGTCTTTGAAATCGGCGGGGTTGTTGGCAGAGAGTGCTTTGCTCATGGCACTGATCAGCTGCCGACCGTCGTGCAGAAAGTTGTCTACCAGGCGTTCGAGAAAGTCATTGTCCTGACCCAGGTTGACAACCTCATCAAGCACTCTGCGATCGATGACGGCAGGAACGGCATCCGCAGCTTGGGACTGTGCTATCGAACTCAATTTAATGGAAGCTGTTTTTTCTGGCCCTGTATGGGTAGCTTGATCAATGGTGTCCAGGAGTTTCGACGAAGAAACAGGTTTTGTCAGAAAAAATTGAATACCGGCGTCTTCACACTCCTGCCTGGCTTCCAGTGTGGCGTTGGCGGTTAACATGACAAATGGGACGTTTGCATCCACGCCATTGGCGAATCGGTACATCTTGAAAGCATCGAGTCCACCGAGAACCGGCATCTGCATATCGACGATGGCAAGATCGAATGGTGCGCTCTCCAAGGCATCGAGTACCTCCTGACCGTTTTCGACCAGTTTAAATTGGTGTCCCGCAAGCTCGAGCATTCTTCCCACCACCATGCGATTTGTCGAGTTGTCCTCGCCGACAAGAATGCGCTGTTGTTTTGAGTCGCCCTGGCTGTTCGCGGTTTTTTCCTTCAAGTCTACGATATTCCCTTGTTCAGCACGGTTTGCATGGGCGGCATGCAGTGCGTTGAAGAGCGTGGATTTGTCAACGGGAGAGGGGAGGGTTGAGATAAGTCTGGTAACCTCGTCCATTGGGAACGCCGGGACACCATCGGGCAGTACGACCAAAATGTCGAAACTGTCCAGTGCAAGTTCGTCACGGAAAGATTCAAGCAGTTCCCGCATCTGCTCATCCACAGGGACTTGATCGATAATTAATAATTGATAGGGTGCCTGCTGATGGTTTTCTCCGAGTATGAGCCGAAACATCTCCCGTAAACTCTGGACATCCTGAAAAGAGACTCCCCACTCTCGAAGATAATTTCCGGTTATGGTCTTTACGCCGGTTTTTTCGCAGAATCGGATTACCCGGCAGCTTTCCAATTGTCTGTCTATGCCGGCTTTGGCGGGGGTTGAACTGGATTTGAATTCGATATCAAACCAGAATGTCGTGCCGACGTCAGGTGTGCTTTCCAATCCAATCCGTCCACCCATCAACTCGACCAGTTGCTTGGCGATGGCAGTTCCGAGGCCACTGCCACCAAAACGTCGGGTAGTGCTTTCATCAGCTTGGTTGAACTTATCGAAGATGGTTGCCTGCTTCTCTTGCGGAATACCAATTCCACTGTCTATGACCTCAAAATGGATCAAAGCCTGTTCTTTAATGAGATGAGATAAACGGCAGCGTATCTCTACGGTTCCCGTTGGTGTGAATTTGATCGCATTGCCAATCAGATTGATCAAAATCTGGCGCAGATGTAAAGGATCGCCTATGAGCAGGTGCGGAATTTCAAGGCTGACATTGCTGATCAAACGTATATTTTTCTGTTGCGCCTGCGGAGATAGCATGCGCACGGTGTGAGTAATCAGCTCATGCAGATCAAATTGTGTCTGTTCGAGAATGAGTTTTCCTGCTTCAATCTTGGAAAAGTCGAGTATGTCCTCAATGAGCATGAAAAGCGTTTGGCCTGAATTGGCGATGGCATCGGCATACTCACGCTCTTCTGCGGGAAGATCGGAGCACTTCAATAGCTCACTGATACCAATGATGCCGTTTAGAGGGGTTCTGATTTCATGGCTCATACGGGCGAGAAAATCAGTTTTTGCCCTGTTAGCGTCCTCAGCACGTTTACGTTCTTTATGAATGCGTCTGATCAGTACTGCGGCATATCCCGGTAATACCAGAAAAGATGCAAGCAGGCCCAATCCCAGGTTGATATGGGAGTGCCAGAATTCATTGGTGGCAATGACGATACTGAAACCAACGACGGAAAGGACTGTGGAAAAATGGAGATACCTCTCTCCGTAGCGAAACCCGTTGCCAAACGTCACCCATAGATAAAGCCAAACCCAAGGTGCAAGGAGGTCGCTGGTAAAACTTGATACGATGCTGAAACCAGCTATATCCGACACGATGCTGATGATGCGGCGTGGATGGGATACTCCCCTCCAGATCAACGTAGTAATGAAGATTCCAATGGAAAAAACGAGAAAACTGGATATCAGGATCGTAGTCAGTGTCCGGGGGTGTTGCAGGGGCAGATTGTTCGGCCCTGAAAATAACAGATAGATAAGCACGGCGGACGACAGGAGGATGCGGACAAACGCCTGCTCCTGCTCAGAGTTTTCTCTGCTTACAAATATGCGTTTTAGAAATTGATAAATGTCTTTAATAGACTGCATAACTTGTATAATATCGTTGTGCGGGATTTGGTCGGATAGAGTTGGTCAATAGGCCGATAGCCGGAGTTTAAGGTGTTGTTCCTTTATTGAAGTGTCTGATGATGGTATGCGTGTTTCCTCCTTTGGGGCTGAAGGATCGCGTATAAGCATATTCCAAATCTATGCCAGAGAATGCGAAGAAACACTGATATTATAACGAACAACAATAATTATCCTGCATTTCGATGTGAAATAATTAATTCATATTTGCTTTGTATCTCTTCGCAGCGATTGTTTCAGGACACGACATTGAGGCATTTTTCAGTCATGGCCTCTATTCGCATATGATTGGTATTAGTAAAGGTAATCAGAGAGATGAGTCTGGATATTGAAACAGTTGTCATATCGGCGATCGCCACGCAAAAGCAGCTGGATACAGCCAGCATAAAACGTGAATCATGTCTTCAGGATTTAGGTGTCTCATCACTGGACGCAATCACGATTGTCTATGAGGTCGAGGAGGCTTTCGACGTCGAGATATCTAATGCTGAACTTGAAAAACTGGAAACGGTTGGCGACATCGTGGACGGCATCGGCAGCCTGCTTGCGGGTAAGTAAGTCCCGTGGGCGAACGTATTGTTATTACCGGGTTGGGATCTGTTTCCGCGCTTGGTGTGGGCATTGCGCCGTTTCGCTCGGCATTGCTTGCGGGAACTGCCGGGATTCGTAATCTTGAAAAAATAGACTGCAGCGGTTTGCGGGTGGTCATTGGTGCTCAAGTACCGCATTTCAAGGCGGCCGACTTTCTCGACGAGGCGCTATTGCCCTATCTCGATCGTTTTTCACAATTTGCCTTGATTGCAACAAAAGAAGCCTTGACTGATTCTGGATTAACCGCCGGGCAATATGAGAATGCTGCTGCGATTATCGGTACAGGTTGTGGTGGAAAAGAGACGGATGAGACCACCTATTCCCAGCTCTATCGTGATGGGCGATCACGTGTACATCCACTGACGATACCAAAAGGGATGCCGAGTGCGGCAGCAAGCCAAGTCAGTCTGCAAATGAAGATCAAAGGGCCAGTGTTTTCCGTAACAAGCGCCTGTTCCTCATCTGGACATGCCATTGCTCAGGCAGCGTTGATGATACGACATGGTCTGGTTGACGTTGCTATCGCAGGTGGTACCGATGCGCCATTCACCTGTGGACTGCTAAAGTCCTGGGATATGCTGCGGGTGTTGTCAAAGGATACCTGCAGGCCCTTTTCCAAGGACAGGTCTGGAATGGTGCTCGGTGAAGGGGCAGGTATCCTTGTTCTTGAATCGGAACGTCACGCCAAGGCAAGGGGTGCAGATATCTATGCTGAATTTGCAGGTTTCGGCATGTCATCGGATGCGGGGCATATTACTGATCCTTCCGTGGATGGAGCGGCAAGAACCATCGGGTTGTGCCTGCAGGATGCGCAATTGAGTCCGGCGGATGTGCAATACATCAATGCCCACGGCACTGCGACACAGGCAAATGATGTTACGGAAACGGCTGCGATCATCAAGGTCTTCAAGGAAAACGCCGCTTCTTTAGCAGTGAGTTCAACAAAATCGATGCACGGGCATGCGCTGGGTGCTGCGGGTGGGCTTGAACTGGTGGCGACGGTATTGTCTGTGAAGGAAGGGTTCATACCGCCAACAGTGAATTTTACTGAAGCGGGCGATGGATGTGATCTGGATTATGTGCCCAATGAAGTGAGATTTGGACCCATAGATGTCGCACTCAGTAACTCTTTCGCTTTTGGTGGGTTGAATGCGGTGCTTGCCGTGCGTACCTTTCAGTAACAATGAATGCGGCGTGCCTCAGGTCTTCCTGAAGAGAAACTGGCCATTGCCGAATACTTCACCCTCCATCGGGGCGAAGCAGGCTTTGCAAAGGGAGAAGTAGTCGTTCCAGTACTGGATGTCGTCCGTAGAAAGCTCATCCTGGCTGACGTTATCCATGTTATTCCAGAAACGTTCGTGCCACTGATCCAGCGTGCGCCAGTAGTTCATCCCATTGACAAACCAGCCCTGTTCCAGGGAGAAACCACTCTCTTGTTTGGCAATCAGGTCGTAAGGCCAGATTCTTCCCCCTGGAAAATAGTCTCCAATCAGTGTTTTTTCCGGGTTGAGGAAACGGGGGATTGGGATGCGGGAAACTATCAGATGGTGGAATGCGTAGCCGCCAGGTTTGGTCAAAATTGCTATTTTCTTAAATAATTCCGCGAGGTTTCTTGCATGTTCAAGAACACCAATGGAAAAAACCATGTCAAAACTCTCAATCCCAAGCATTTTTTCGGTGAGATCTGCGAAATCACCCGTGATGAGTTTGAAACGTTTTGATGAAAGGGGATGTGCAGGATTGTCTCTTGCTTCGTTGATGTAACTGCTCTGTGTTGTGCTGGCTGTGATCGAAGTAATCTGAAGTTGTGGATAGTTTTCTATCAGGTAGCGCTCGAAAGAGCCGAAGCCGCAGCCGATGTTCAGAATCTGCTCATCACCCTGGAGTCCTGCTCGTTTGCAGATGGTTTTGAATTTATTTCTCTGCGCCTCTTCCAGTGATATCTCTATCGTCGCGGCTGTAGCGCCGATTTCGCTGTAGAACGCCATGGAATAGGCCAGGAACTCACTATCCAGAAAACTGCGGAAAAAAGCTTCTGACGCATCGTAATGCTGTGCCATCAGATGACTTGTAGTTTCCCACATGGGGCCATGAGAGGCGATTTGGATTAATTTGTCGGAGAGTTTTTCAGGATTGACTAACTGTTCCTGATACTCGCGGGTAAAAAAACGGTTGAGTCTTTTTTCTGTCAGTTTCAGCGCGTCCGAACCAAATGGCTGGAGCTTTGGGTCAATCTGTCGTTTTGGCATTAATCAGCGGCCGATGGATTAGCTGAGATAGGAGCTGGTTTCATCGTCCTGGGAGAGAAATCGCATGAGTGCGTCACTGGTGCGGGTGAAGGTGGTGCGCATCTCCTGCAGAATGTTGGCTCCATGAGCATCGAATTCGGAAGGCAGTATACGTGATGCGCTGAGGCTGTATTCATAGAGGGCGAATGCCCCCAAGTGTCCTGCACTGTCCACAAACAGATGAGCGAGGTCTTTAAAGAGTTCACTGTCGTTATCGGCAAAGGCCTGCTCCATCTGTTGCAGTGTTCTTTCGCTATCGAGAGTGAAGGTTGTAATCAGATTGGAGATGAACTGCGGATCGTTTCCGAGTATTTCGAGATTTTTCAGAACGCTGACATCTAGTGTATCGGCGTTATGGAAGCGGGTGGTGACACCGTCTTCAAGTGTTGCAGTAGCCTTTTCTCTGGTTTTTTCCTGATCGGACGAGATAACCGCAGTGACTGTTTTAACCAACTCGTTTGGTTGAATAGGTTTGAATATGCAGGCATCGGCTTCTGCGCTTTCGCACTCCCTGATTGTTGTGGGGGAGTTCTCGTCTGTTATCACGACAAACGGCATCCATCTGCGCATGGAGTGGGTGAAATGGTGGAGTTTGATGACCTGAATGCCGCTCATGACCGGCATGGAGAGATTGACAATCGCCAGATCAAAATGGTGGCTCTCGAGTGCATCCAGCGCCTGTTCTCCATTTTCGACTGCGTAGACGCGATGGCCCTCCTGTTTCAACGCGCGTTCTATGCTGCTTCGGTCGACAGGATTGTTTTCGGCAACGAGGATTTCTTGTGGTGGGAGAGAGGAGGCCTTGAGGTTAAGTCGGCTGATCAGGCTGACAACGCTCTTTTCACTATCCTGAATCTCCGGGTTGGCACGCAGGGCCGCGAACAGAATGGATTTGTTGAGTGGAGTCTCAAGGATCTGTGAATAGCCGGCCTGGAGAAGCTGTTGGCGATATTGCTCAGGCTGTTTCGGACCTAGGAAAAACAGGGAAGTATTGGCCAGCGCCGGCTCTTCGGATATGGCCGCAGCTATCTGTAGCGGATCCAATTCCAACTGACGATGATCCACCAACAGGATATCAAAGGGTTGAACGCCCTGGGCATCGGCGTTCACCATCAATCGGTTGAAGGCCTGCATGCTGTTCAGACTCGTCTCGAATGCATGATTCCAGTCTTTAAGATAGGCACCGATGCGCTCCGCATTGGTCGGATTTCTGGAAAGCAGTAGTACCTTGCGATTTTCGCTGTGTACACCTGACTTGGCTTCTGGTGTGGATTCTGTGAAAGGGAATGCCAGATCTGCGGTATCCCGGGCACTCTCGATGCCTGTATCTTGCGGAGTCTCCGGAAGTGCTTCTTTCGTGGTGATCTCTGCTGAATCCAATGGATCCCAATTATCACTTCCCACGGCCTTAATGATAGATGCAAGGTAGAGAGAGACGCCGGTTATTCCAGCTAAAGCGCCTATTCCCTGCATTAGATGCTGAGACCAGAAGGTGCTCGTAATCAGTACGATACCGAGGCCGAGAATAGTGGCCGAGAGGGTGAAGTAGAGATAGGTGGCGCCAAACCGAAATCCATTGCTACTGATGAGCAGTGGATAGAGAAATAGCAGAAACAGACCATTTTTTCCGCTGAAAAAAGTGAGGCAGGAGAGAAAGGCAACATCGGCAATGATGCCGGCAATCCGCCGGGAAGACGAGGGGTGTGGGTCGTTGATAATAAAGAGCAACATGGTAGCGGCAAAAACAACGTAAACAGTCGCAAGGATCAACGGTGGAGATAGTTCGGAACCTGTGTGGCTGAGGTAAGCCTGAATAACCAGCCAGGAAAAAAGCGGTAGTGCGATCAGCAGGCGAATGCCTGAATGCTCGATTTCAAAATCGGGGAATTGATTGAAACCGGAGGGATGTCTGCTGTGGAAGGTGAGCTGATTACGCATATTGCTTTCCTTGGCGTTAAGGTGCTGCTGAACGAAGTATGGACGGCAGTCTTGCGGCCAAAAAAACGGTCGTGAGCCGTTTCTCATGCCAGCCTCGAAGGGGTGAGGCGCATGGAATCGTTGAATAAAATCCCCTCTGTTGCGTTGAAAATTTGGGTAATAGGCCGCCTATTGCCCGCAATTTCCGCCTCGCACAGGAAAATTTTATCTCACAATTCTGCACACTCAGATTCATTCAGTGGTTCCTAAACCTGTGGCCTGTTTCGGAGCATCGTCGAGTGAGTTGTGAATCTCGATGATCCTTCCAAAGCGAGTGAGAAATGCTCCCAGACAGTCTGGGTCGAAATGGCGGCCTTTCTCCTGCTTCAGATAGGCCAATGCCTCGTTTATGCTCCATGCCTGCTTATAAGGTCTTTCCGAAATCAAGGCATCGAAAACATCGGCAACAGCTACGATGCGCGCCTCTATTGGGATTCTATCTCCTTTTTTTCCGTGTGGATAGCCGCTGCCATCAAAGTGCTCATGATGATGGAGAGCAATAATCGCGCCCATCTGCAGATATTTGGATGGACTCTCACATAAGATATCATGCCCTGCCTGTGAGTGGCTCTGCATGATCTGCCACTCATCGGTCGCTAAGGTGCCTGTCTTGCGCAGGATCGCGTCCGGGATGGCGATCTTTCCGATATCGTGCATGGGTGCGGCGTGTCTGATCAGATGGCACTCATCTTTGGACATGCCGATCTCTTCGGCGATGATCTCACTGTATTGAGACATTCTCAGTACATGATTCCCGGTTTCCTGATCGCGGAACTCCCCTGCTTTCGCCAAGCGCAGCAGAGTCTCCTGCTCGCGCAGATGCAACTCCTCGGTGGTATCCCTGATCTCCCGTTCCAGCCAGGAGGCGCGATCCTTGATAATCTGCTGTTGACGGCGAATCGTCAGCAGATTGTGGCACCTGGCCCTGCATTCGGTATGGTCAATCGGTTTTGTCAGGAAATCGGTTGCACCTGATTCGAGTGCACGGTATCGCACCGACTTATCCTCGACACAAGTGATGATCACAACGGGGATATCACTGCAGGAGGGGATTTTTCTCAGCCACTGGATAAACTCCACGCCATCCATCTGCGGCATTTTGAAATCGGTAATGACAAGATCGAACTCGTTGTGTTTGGCCCACTCAAGCGCAGTGACAGGGTCGGCAAAGGATTGCGTGGTGACATCCGGTTCGATTGAGCGGGTGAGTTCCTCCAGAATCATCCGGCTGATGGATTGATCATCGATGATTAGAACCTGGGGCATGTCTTAGTCTAACCTCATTGCCAACTCATTGAAAAGTAGTGCAAACCCAACTTTACCTGATGGGCGGTTTCAGGCAACACCCTAGCAGAATTAAAATCACAAATCAGGTATTGACCATGTGATCTTTTCACGACCAAACAACGATACTGTGAGTTTCTGTTAATAGAAGGCTGGTTTCAGGGTAAATCCCACTCATTAAAAAAATAGCATTTGCAGGCAGGAATAGGTGGATGATCTCATATTTATATTATTTTACAATGTGTTAGCTTAATATTTTGTTTTGTAATGTTCAGTTATTATCGTCTGCCAGCGTTTTTTCCAGATAGCGCTTGAGAATGATTGGCTCGAAAGGTTTGTCGCAGATGGCGGAAACGCCTGATTGCTGCACGGCAGCAAGACGGCTCTGGTTAGACTCGCTCGTGATCATCAAAATGGGGATGGTCGGCTGTAAGCTGTTGTTTCGGATATAGTCGATAAACTCCTGCCCATTCATTTCCGGCATATTATAGTCGGTGATGACGAGGTCAAAATAGTGGTCATTGACCAGTTGTGCCCCCTCTGAGCCATTTTCCGCCTCGGTGATCTGTTCCATGCCCATGGCTTCCAGCAGCCTGCGAATATGGTTTCGCGCCATCTGGCTGTCATCCACCACTAAAATACTTAATGATTCGGTATCGATATTGTCGAGATGGATTTCGGGTGTTTCGATATAGTCAACAGTGGATTTCAAGGCAATCTTCAGGTCATCTTCCGAAAAGGGCTTGGGAAGAATGGCGATTGCGCCTGCCTGGCGAATCGGATCCAGAAAGCGGAACCGGGTTTCGCTGGAGATCAGGATATAGGCTGTATCCACGAGTAGTGGTTCGCTGCGCATCGTAATGACCAGGTCGGTCCCTGTCATATCGGGCAAATAGAGCGTGCTGATGACCAGGTCTGGCGGGGTGCTGCGCATGGCCTCCAGTGCTGCTTCACCGGATTCTAAGGTTTCAATCTTGGAGATGCCCAAGTCAGAGAGATAGCCATCGATGATATGCCTCTGGGTCAACGAAGGCTCGACGAGGATGACGCTGAGGTCACTTAACTCCAATTGGCTCATGTGAATCCTGTAATACAGTCAAAAATGTAGTAAACGGCCGGATGATCGAGGTTGAAACCGAGTCATCGGGTTTCTCAGGCGATAATATAAGGCAAAGTGAAGCGTTCTCAGCTTGGCACCCTTCGTCTACCCTCGTAGAATCGATCGACTAGCTGGGTATCGGCATCAAGCCGGATTTCTTTAGGAGTGTGGTTGCAGTGAAACTGAGTGTGGGTGACTTCCGTACATGGGAGCACAAGTGCGTGACGCTGATGGGGATGTCAGGCGTTGGAAAGACGCGTCTGTCCAATATCCTGCGTGACAGTGACTGGTTTCACTATTCGGGAGATTACCGGATTGGCACCCATTATCTTGATGAGCCGATCCTCGATCATATCAAGGAGCAGGCGATGCAGGTGCCTGTGTTGCGGGACCTGCTTCGTTCCGACTCCATCTATATTCGCAATAATATCACTGTCGATCATCTCAAGCCGGTTTCGATCTTTCTGGGTATGCTGGGTAATCCTGAGCTTGGCGGTATGCCGTTGAGTGAATTCAAGCGGCGTCAGAATCTGCATCGCGAGGCGGAGATTGCGGCCATGAGAGATGTGCCCGGGTTTATCCGCAAGGCACAACGGATTTATGGGTATCGCCATTTCATCAACGATGTAGGGGGTAGTCTGTGTGAGTTGGACGAACCGGGCATCATCGAACTGCTCTCCGAGCATACGCTGATACTCTACATTCGGGCTTCTGAGCTTGATGAGACTGCGCTGATCGAGCGGGCTGTGCGTGACCCCAAGCCACTCTACTATCGGGAGAGCTTCCTCGATGAGCAGCTCGATCTCTACTTGCAGGAGCAGGATCTGCCCTATGTGGCGATGATCGAACCCATTAAATTCGTGCGCTGGGTCTTTCCCAAACTGTTTCGTAGCCGCATTCCCCGGTATGAGGCGATTGCACAGGATTATGGCTACACAGTTACCACTGACGAGCTTGCCCAGGTCCAGAATGTCGATGATTTTTTGGTCATGCTTGAAGGTGTGATTGAACGAAATTCACCAAGTGTTTGAGGAGCCCTTCATGCCACTGGTCGCACACTCATCACTGCCTACCTTCCAGCGTCTTCAGCAAGAGGGACAGACGGTTTTACCCCCCGAACGCGCGGCGAAACAGTACATCCGGGAACTGCATATCGGTCTGCTCAATATGATGCCGGATGCGGCGCTTGGCGCCACTGAACGGCAGTTTTTTCGTCTCGTTGGAGAGGCGAATCAGATTGCGCAGTTCTACATTCATCCATTTACACTGGAAGGATTGCCTCGGGATGATAAGGCCCGTGAACATATCGGGCAGTACTATGAATCTTTCGAGCAGCTAAAGGAAGAGGGGTTGGATGCCCTGATTATTACCGGAGCCAACGTCACCCATCCCAATCTCTCTCAGGAGCCGTTCTGGAAGCCGTTGATCGAGGTGGTCGACTGGGCTCACGAGAATGTCACATCCATGCTCTGTTCATGTCTGGCAACCCACGCGGTGATGGAGTTTCGTCATGGCCAGAAACGGCGGCATATGGGAGACAAGCTTTGGGGCGTGTATGGCCATAAGGTGGTCGACCGGTCTCATCCGCTGGTCAACGACGTCAACACCCTGTTCGATGTCCCTCACTCCCGCTTCAATGAGATAACCCGCGGCCAGTTTGAATCGGCGGGTTTGAAAGTGCTTGTGGAGAGTGATGAAGGTGGGGTGCATCTCGCTGTCAGTGAGGATGGTTTTCGCGTGGTCTATTTTCAGGGGCATCCCGAGTATGACACCATCAGCCTCTTCAAAGAGTACAAGCGCGAAGTGAAGCACTTTATTGCGGGTGAAAGGATGGATTTCCCACCCTTTCCCGACAACTATCTACACGCCAGGGACAAGGCGATTCTCTGCGAATATCATGATCGTCTGTTGACTGCACTCGACGAGGGAGGCGAACTGCCTGAGTTTCCGGAAGCGTTGATCAGCGATTCCATCCACAATACCTGGCACGATACGGCTGAGGCAGTCTTGGGAAACTGGATCGGCAAGGTTTACCAGATCACTCATCAGGAGCGGAAATACCCGTTCATGAAAGGTATCGACCCTAATAATCCACTGGGTTTGGCGGAGTGATTTTGGGAATCGGTTTTTGCCGGGTTTCAGTTGGCTTGACCCGGACAGGGAAAATGGCGGAGCGGACGGGACTCGAACCCGCGACCACCGGCGTGACAGGCCGGTATTCTAACCAACTGAACTACCGCTCCGAAGAAGAAGCGCGGTAGTTTAAGGGTTTTTGGGGGCAGGTCAATAGGCTTTTTGTGAAAAGCGGCAAACGTGCCTTTCGAACAGCCGCAGGTTGCGTAATATCAACGACGATACCCATGTCATCATGCAAAATTCATCTTGTTTCCTGTGTGGAATAATCCGGTTAATCTGAGAGGGATTATGCTGTTCGAGATCGATGAGGCTGATCGTAAACGGGCCAAAAACCCCCATGATATTTTCATGTTGAACCTGGCTGGAGTTCATCTGCTGGCTGCTCCCGGTTCATTTGTCTTCATGGGCAAACCGGGATTGTTGATACCGCTCTCGGTCTCATTGCTGATCATTGTGTTTTTCTGGATTCGTGCGAGCCGTGCCGAGAAGCAGGATCCCTGGTTCGTGGCTGCGCATTGGCGGCTGGCGGCAAGCCGCACCAAAATTTTATTGGTAGGATATATGATTACCGGCGCCATCATCGGCTTGACCACAATGGCAACTTCCGGGGACAGTAAAGGTGCGATCATGGCGGACGCCTTCTTTCGTGTCGCAATCGTACCTGCCCTGCTCACAGTGATGGTCTGCTTTGTGCTGGAGTCCAGTGGCATCTTCATGGCTGCCAAGGCTGAACTGCCCAACGGATTGGTGAAAAGATTCCCCCCGCCGGATGACGTGGTGGTCAAAGCAAACCCGACAAGTCTCTGATTTTGTTGGGTTACGCTACGCTAACCCAACCTACACGTAACTATTCAGCGCATGGCGAATATTGAGGGGTGTGGCAATAGGTAGGTCGGGTTAGCGACAGCGTAACCCGACAAGCCTCTGGTACTCTTACGCCCACCGCAGAGAGGCTCTTTAGGGAAGCATAAAGCCCCTGATAGCGTAGAAGAGTGCGGCGGCCAACAAGCCGGACACCGGCACGGTAATCAACCAGGCGGCAACGATCTTTAACAGGGCTGATCGCTTTACAAGTTGCTGGCGATAGATCTTGCGCAGGCCTTTTCGTTCTTTCTTGGTGAGGTCGGCATCGGCGGAGTGTGCCTTGAGCTGTGTCAGCATATCTCCCTTGCGGGTGATCGAGGCGCGGCGGAACTCATCAAGAAATGCCTCAACGACCACCTGGTCCTGTCCATCGTGATGGCTCATGATCTCTTCCACTGTACGGGCATAGGTGGCCTTCAGAAACTCTCGCAGGAAGCCGACACCGAATACCGCACCGACGGCAATATGGGTGGAACTCACGGGCAGACCAAACTGGGTGGCGATGATGACTGTGATGGCAGCCGCCATGGCGATGCAGAAGGCTCGCATCTGGTCCAGCTCGGTGATTTCGGAACCCACTGTTTTGATCAGCTTAGGGCCATAGAGCGCCAGTCCCAAGGCGATACCGAAAGCGCCCACCATCATCACCCAGAGAGGAACGGCAGCTTTTTGGACAATTCCGGATCCGGAAATTGCCTCGTTGATGGCTGCAAGCGGCCCAACTGCATTGGCAACATCATTGGCGCCGTGGGCGAAGCTGAGCAGGGCGGCAGCGAAGATCAGCGGGGCTGTGAATAGACTGTTAACGCCGACTTTGCTGTTAGGCAGGCGGTCTGCGGTTTTTTCGATGACAGGATGGACAAGCATATAGACCGCAGTCGCAAAGAAAAGACCCGTCAGTGCAGCGGTCTGGAAATCAACCTGCCAGACCTTTTTCAGCCCTTTGAGAATGAGATAGGTTGAGAAGGCCATTACCATAAGTGCGACCAGCAGTGGCACCACTCTTTTGGCGGCATGGGTCATATCGCTCTGGTAGGTTATCGTGCGTTTGATGAGGTAGAGGAAACTGGCGGCGATCAGTCCACCCAGAACCGGGGAGATGACCCAACTGGCGGAAATGGTTGCCACCTTGTTCCAGTTGGCGATATCGATCCCGCCGGCGGCAATGCCTGCACCCAGTACGCCGCCGACGATGGAGTGGGTGGTGGAGACAGGTGCACCCATTGCAGTGGCGATGTTGAGCCAGACTGCTCCGGCCAGCAGAGCCGCCATCATAATCCAGATGAAGGTGTCCCTGTCGGCAATCAGGGAGGGGTCGATAATGCCCTTCCTGATAGTGTCCACCACGTCGCCGCCGGCAATCAATGCCCCTGCTCCTTCGAAGACTACGGCAAGTATGATAGCGCCAGCCAGTGTCAGCGCCTTTGAACCCACCGCCGGACCGACATTGTTGGCGACATCGTTAGCCCCGATATTCATCGCCATATAACCGCCGATCATCGCTGCCACGATCAACATGGTGTTGTCGGTGGTATTACCAAAGCGGAAGTCGGTAAAGAGCATCACGGCTGCGATGAAAATGATACCGATGCCAAGACGTAAGAGTTCTGGACGGCCGAAACGGGTGGCGTCTTCAATCTGCTTTATGTTTGAGAGTTCCATGTTGGCCGAACTTGGGTGCTAAGGCTGCTGAAGCGACTCGATGAAACTGTTCGAGCGTTCTATGGATTGGTTCATCCGCTTGATAAGCCTGCCGATATCTGACTTCAGATTACTGAACTCGCCGCGCAGGGCACCGATGGCCTGTGCATTCAGGTTGTGTTTGAGAAAGAGCACGTTGTCACGAAAGCTGTCGAGGATTGGCTGCATGGTCTTTTCGGCCTGATGCATCGATTTGAGCATCTGGCCGTAGCGTTTTTTGGTGGCCCGCATTTTTTTTGCGCTGGCGGCTTTGAGGTTTTTATTCTGATAGAGATCCAACTCCTCCTGCCACTCTTCGAAGAGGGCGTCTGCCACCGACTCGACTTTATCGATACGGCTGGAAACGTCATCTGCGGCTGACTGACTCTCTTCGAATTCGTCGTTCAGTTTTTCATAGGCCGATTTCAGGTCTGTCTCCTCAACCTTGATGACAGAGGCGAACTGTTCCAGGGCTGATTTGAACTGCTCCTGGGCCTCAGTCTGGGCGTCACGGGCTGACTCCACCCGATCTACGAGAATGTCACGTTTATGGACGCCCACTTTTTCCATGGTGTCGTAGTAGACGGTGGAGCAGCCAGCGATCAGCGATAGGGAAAACAGTAGAAAAGTCGTGCGAACGTAGTTCATGAGAGAGTTACTCATTGTTGGATAAATCCTGCGGCATTGTGCCATATTCAAGTTCTCCTGACACAGCCGGTGAGAAGCCGGATGAAATCCGATTTGATGGAGACTTGTGCCGTGTTCCAGTATATTTCAACATCTCCTTGAATTATTCTAACCGCCCATAGGGACGTGCCCTGATGAGAAGAATGCGATCATTTCGACCAGCAATGTTTGCCATGTCTGTTGTTCTTGCTTTGACGCTGGCCGGTTGCGCATCGGGACCAAAACGTCCGGTTTTCTATCCCAATGATCATATGAAAACTGTGGGAAAGAGTCAGTCGCAACAGGATACCGAGTCCTGCATGGCTCTGGCCATGGATTCCAGTGTGAGTGAGAACCAGGATGGCGAGGTTGGAAAGAAGGCTGCCAAAGGCGCCGTTGTCGGCGGTATTGCTTCCGGTGTGTGGGGGCTGTTTCGTGGCGATGCGGGAGAGCGGGCGGTCGCGGGCGCGGCGGCCGGTGCGGCAACGGGAGCTGTCGGCGGAGCCTTTCAGTCTGCGGAACTCAACCCCACCTTCAAGCGGTTTGTGCAGCGCTGCCTGAGTGAACGCGGTTACGAAGTCATCGGCTGGGAATAGAGGCTAGAATGGCGATGAACTGGCCGCAACTGCTCTCCCGCAAACGCCTGGGATCAGACGATGAGCCCTCCGAGACGACTGCCCGCACCGACTACCAGCGGGATCTCGACCGGATTGTTTTCTCCTCTGCCTTCCGGCGTATGCAGGACAAAACGCAGATCTTTCCGCTGTCGAAGATTGACTATGTCAGAACCCGTCTGACTCATAGTCTGGAATCTTCCAGTGTAGGCCGTTCTCTGGGGACGTTGGTTGGAGAACAGATCATAACCCGTCATGGTTTGGCATCTGCCGAGGCTTCCGATTTTGGTGATATATGCGCTGCGGCCTGTCTGGCCCATGATATCGGCAATCCGCCTTTCGGCCATTCAGGCGAGGATGCGATCCGTCTGTGGGCCGAGGCGGGGGATTATGGCAAAGGGCGGGTTGGTGTATTGCACGGCAGTCAGCGGGAGGATTTCCTCAACTTTGAAGGTAATGCCCAGGGTTTTCGTGTGCTTTCACGTTTGCAGAACCGTGACAATCCCGGTGGCCTGCAGTTGACGAGCGCCACCTTGGCGGCATTCAGTAAATATCCCCGTGAATCCTGTATCGGCAAAGGGCGCTTTGATGGGGTCAGTGCTAAAAAGCCGGGTTTTACCGCTGCGGATCGGGAACTGTTTGAAGCCGTGGTGGAGAATACGGGGCTGATACGACGGGATCCGATATTGGCGATCTGGCACCGCCATCCGCTGGCTTTTCTGGTGGAGGCTGCGGACGACATCTGCTATCGGGTGATCGATATTGAAGACGGTTACCGTCTGGGGCACCTTACCTTCGATGAGGCACTGGGGCTTTTTCTGCATGTGCTTTCTGAACCTGAGCGGCAGGAGAAACGGCTGCGTGGCATCAGTGGAAATAAGGAGAAGATTGAGTTTCTGCGCGCCAAGGTGATCAATCAGGCGATCGGTCAGTCGATGACCTGTTTTCTGGATTCTGAGGGTGACATCCTGGCAGGCAGGTTTGACCAGCCCCTCCTGAGCGTTATACCCAAGCGGGATGAGATGAACCAGTTGATCGAGGTGGCGGTGGAGAAGATCTACAACGCGCCAGAGGTGATTGAGATTGAGGTTGCGGGTTTTCAGGTGATCAGCGAACTGCTGGAGCGCTTTATTCAGGTTGTGGATGATGTTGCCGAGCATGGCCTGCAGGCGAGTTCCCGCAGCAAGATGATGATTCTACTGGTGCCGGATCAGTTTATCGGTCCCGATAGAAAGCCGGCGGAAGATGCTTACACCCGGCTGCTGCGTTTGACCGATTTTGTCGGCGGCATGACTGATTCATATGCCGTTTCACTCTATAAAAAGGTGACGGGCATCTCTCTGCCGGGCTGACGATTTTTGTCGTTCAGTTTTCGTCGAGTGAACCCAGTGGCTGTGGCTTTGCAATGCCAAATCCCTGAGCGTAGTCGACGCCGATGCTGGTCAGGATCTTCCTGATGGTATCGTTCTCCACATACTCCCCAATGGTTTCGAGTCCCATCAGGTGGCCGATCTCGCTAATGGACTCCACCATCGCCCGGTCAACCGGGTCATCCGCTATATCCTTGACGAAACTGCCGTCGATCTTGAGATAGTCCACCGGCATGTTTTTCAGATAGGCGAATGAGGACATTCCGGTGCCGAAATCGTCCAGCGCAAAACGGCAACCGATGTGTTTCAGATTGGTGATAAAGTGGATGGCCTGGTCCAGGCGGCTGACTGCGGCCGTTTCGGTCACCTCAAAGCAGATGGTGTTGGCATCCAGGTTGTAGTGATTGAGTTTGTCGGTGATGTATCCGGGGAGGCTGTTGTCTCCCAGGGACTGTCCGGAGAGGTTTATGGCGCAGAGCTCAATATCTGCCACCCGGGTTGGATTATCTGCCAGCCACTGGAAAGTTGCATCGATTACCCAGCGATCCAGAGTCGGCATCAGGTTGTATCTTTCTGCTGCGGGGATAAAAGCGCCAGGAGGCACCATCCGGCCATCTTCATCTGTCATTCGCAGCAGAATCTCAAAATGTTGCCCGGCCTCTTCATCGTCATCCAAAGGAACGATGGGTTGTTGGTAAAGGCAGAGCCGCTTCTCCTCGATTGCGCGCTGAATTCTGGAGACCCATTGCATCTCTCCCTGTCGGCGAATGGTTTCATCATCATGGCTTCTATGCACGTGCACCCGGTTTCGTCCCAGGTCTTTGGCGACATAACAGGCGGCATCCGCAGCACTCAGGGCGCTTTCCGGACCTTCGCTTTCATGATCGATGCTGACGATACCGATGCTCACACCGATGGTGAATGTCTTGTCCTGCCAGGAGAAACGGAAATCCTTTACGTTTTCGCAGATTTTGTTGGCCAGCCGAATAGCCTGTTCCAGCGGGCAGTCCTCAAGCAGCAGGCCAAACTCATCGCCGCCGAGCCGAGACAGAATATCACTGTGCCTGATGGCTTGTTGCAGCAGGCGTGAGACCATCTGTAGCAGTGCGTCACCGGCGACATGCCCGCAGGTATCATTAACCACCTTGAACTGGTCAAGATCCATGTAACAGAGCGCATAATTGACGTCACCGCTTTGCGCATTGTTACAGGCCAGGCTGAGATGTTTTTCAAACGAGTAACGGTTCAGCAGGTTGGTGAGGGTATCGTGGGTTGCCAGAAAATTCATCTGCTGGGCGATTGCATGGCTTTCGGTGACATCGCGAAAGACGGTTACGGCGCCTTTGATCTCTCCCTCTTCATTGATCGGATAGGCCGAATACTCGACAGGGAAGGAGGTGTCGTTCTTGCGCCAGAAAACCTCGTTGTTGATCTGGCAGGATATGCCGGTGCGGAATGCTTCATGGATTGAGCACTCCTCGATGGGGAGAGTCGTGCCGTCTGCATAAGTGTGGTGTGTCAGTGCATGAATATCACCTCCCAGCAACTCTTCTCGTGAGAATCCAAGCATTTTGAGCGCGGACTGGTTGACGAAGGTGACGTTTCCCTTGGTGTCAATGCCATATATCCCTTCGCCTGTCGACTCCAGCAACAGACGCATCTGGCTGTTTATTTTTTCGAGTTCAGCAGAGGACTCTGAAAGTTTTTTATGGGCCTGTTCGTGCTCCTTAGCCTGTTTATAGTTTCCAATGGCAAAGGAGATGTCAGTGGCCATCTCCTGCAGGAGGTCAACAATATCGGCATTGAAGAATTCGCTCTCTCCGGAATAGACACAGAAGGCGCCTATCACTTCCCTATCCATCGTGATGGGAAAGATAGCGGCCGAATGGATATGCGCCTTCCGGGCCAGGTCCTGCCATGGAGCAGTTATGGTGCTTTCATGCAGGTTGTTGATAACCACATGCCGTCGCTCATTGATCAAAATAGAGAGAGGTCCGCTTCCCTTGGTGTGATCGGGGTTCAGGGAAAACTCGGTTTGTGCGAGGCATGAAACATCATCGCCGGCGCTTGCGATGGGTTCCACCGAACTGGTGCGAGCGTCAACCAGTCCAATCCAGGCGAATTTCAGGCCACCAAGCTCTACCGCAATACGGCAGACTTTTTCGAATAGCTGTTCAGGCGAGTGGAGCCGTATGATGGTTTTGTTGGTCTGTGAAAGTGCGGCATACATGGATTTTTGGGCGGTCAGGTCACGTTCCCGCAGACCGATCTTTTCAGCCATCTCGTTGAATGCCGCAGCAACATGGGAGATCTCATCCTCTCCGGGCATGGATGCGGATACTGTGTAGTTTCCCTGTGCCAATCGCTGAGCGGCGTTTTTTAGCTTGCCGATGCGATTGATGATGGTCTGCCTGAGTAACCATGAGAGGATCAGAAATGTGAGGATGAATCCGATGGAGTGGCTGATGATATTCTGGCGTGTTTGGGCAGCCACCCGCTCTTCGATGATCTTTCCTGGCAGTTTGATACTCATTACGCCCCGCAGATCACCGAGTCCGTATTCGTAAGCCAGGTTATAACGCTCCCTGATGCTGGGTGGTGCATCCTCGCGTTTGCCGTGGCATTTCAAACAGTGGGGTTTGATCCAAATCGGTTGGGAAAAATGGTAGAAGGGTTCACCGTTGGGTCCGGCAAAGGGCACCATTCGCTCTTTTTCCTCCGGGTTGTCCTGAAAGTGGCGGATAGCCTCCATCTCAATATCATCCGCCCTGTTATTGGGGTTTCTCGGGCGATCTGAGACATTGTTGAAGGTCAGGCCGGAATCCACCCATTTTTTGAACTCTTTGGAAATTCGGCTGATGGAGTGGGCCGGGAGAAATCCCAGGTTTTTTTCATCAATGGGGATATTGTGGGTGAGAAAATGTCTTTGGTAGACATTTCGCAAAGACATCAGCATGCCGCGAACGGTCCGGGCGTGGTCGCGGATATTTTCGACCACTTGGGACTCGACCTGCCGGTGACCCATATACTCCACGGTCACAAAATGGCCTAAAAAGACGATTGCAGTAACAGCCAGGACTTTGGTTTGTAACTGCATTGCTGGGTTGTTTCCTTCAAGCTTTCCATATGATGAGGCATCTTTCGATGCAAAACAGAGGGGCTGTTTTCTTTGTAATTCAATTCATGGTTTCCATACCCTGCCTCTGTTGGATATATTGCGACCAGCTATCATTTAGATAGCTATCAAAACTATTTTCGACCCTTTCACGAAAAACTTTAATTCTGAATTCTTGCGCTAAATTTAGTGTCCGTCAGAAAATACTGCTTTTATCACGAAGAGTACGAAGTAAACAAAGAAAATATACTGTTAATCAATCTCTTACCTTCATATTCTTTATAGTTAGGTATGTGTATCCAGATGGATACTGAATAGCCGGGTAAATATCATAGTCTGCCTTTTTTCACTACCTCAGCGAGAGATTTTCCATGTGCCGTCGGTTTGTC
The DNA here is from genome assembly GCA_963691905.1 of Sedimenticolaceae bacterium. Taxonomy (GTDB): domain Bacteria; phylum Pseudomonadota; class Gammaproteobacteria; order Chromatiales; family Chromatiaceae; genus QGON01. Next base: position 1,287,915 of record OY829894.1, on the reverse strand, counting down.
GGCAGAAGGTGAATCTTGAAGTGCCGCTGCGTTTTCTGGCTTGGTTGGTGATTTCAGCTTCACGGCAGGTTGTGCCACCTTTTTCGATGGTTGACAGAGCCTTCAAACTGCCTTGGTTGCCTGATTCCGGGTTTTTCCATGTCGCACTGTCACCACCCTTTCCACTGTTCAACAGCTCTCGGGCCGTCTCTTTCATCATGTCCCAGTCCGTGTCGGTAAAGTAGCGGACGGGCGAATATTGAAGCCAACGCAGCTCCAGCGCCTGGGCAGGCTGACAGATGCCGCCCAAAAGTATGCAGAGTGCTGTGGTGGGACGGAGAAATCGGGATTGCATCTGTGTCTCCAGTGCTGTGGTTACCGTGGATTAGACAGTGCGTGTAAGCGACAATGATGTCAATCTGGACTCGAACCCGATTCAATATGTATGAGAAAATGTCCAGGTAAAGGTTGTTCGAATCCTGGAGGTTCGTTTGGATCATTCGCGCCGTTTCGGTGGCATTCGCAGGCTCTATGGTCAGTCGGCCCTGGAAAATTATTCTGCGGCCCATGTTTGCGTGATCGGTATCGGCGGCGTTGGCACCTGGGCTGTAGAGGCGCTTGCCCGCAGTGGTATCGGCGCCATTACCCTGGTCGATCTCGACCATATTGCGGAATCCAATATCAATCGCCAACTCCATGCGCTCGATACCACGCTGGGAATGGCTAAGGCCGAAGCCATGGCGGAGCGGGTCTCTGGGATCAACCCTGACTGCCGGGTTTCCATCATTGAGTCTTTTATTGAGGCGGATAATCTCGAACTGATTACGGACGGCGGCTTCGATTATGTCATCGACTGTATCGACAGCTTTCGGGTCAAAGCGGCGCTGATTGTTGCATGCCGCCGCCAGCGGGTGGGAGTGATTACCATCGGTGGTGCAGGTGGGCAGATTGATCCCACCCGTATCTACCTTGCCGACCTGAGCCGCACCAGGCAGGATCCGCTGCTCGCCAAGACCCGCAAATTGTTACGGCGGGAATATGGCTATCCGGCTGCCGATTCAAAACGCCGTTTCCATGTGCCAAGTGTCTACTCTACTGAAAACCTGACCTATCCTGATGCGACTGGAGGTGTCTGCGATACCAAGCCGGCTAGGGGGGAGGGTTCGCTCAACTGTGGTGGTTATGGTTCGGCCATGACGGTGACTGCCACTTTCGGATTGGTGGCGGTGTCCCACGTCCTTAAAGTGCTGGCGGCGAAGAAAACGTAGGCCGGATCAAGCGCAACGGATCCGGCAAACGGGGTTAACCATCCTTTCGGGCAAAAGCCACGGTATAGGACTTGCCCTGTTTGAGTTTCTTATAGTTACCAAAAACCTCGTTCAGATTGCGCTTCATAAACTGGCGCAGGCCGTTGATGGTGACCAGATAGAGTCGGCCGCCGGGATTCATCCGTGCCAGGGCGTCGTGAAGATAGAGACTGAGCATCTCCTTGCCCACCTTTGCCGGGATGTTCGATGCGATAACGTCAAAACGCAGATTGGGGTCGACCTGGTCGAAGCCGTTACTGAGTTTGGCTCTGGCGTTGTCCAGGCCGTTTCTTTCGGCATTGCCGTTGCTGTAATCCACGGCGATAAAATCCTTGTCCACCATCAGAGTCTGGCCCTGTGGGGCAAGGCGGGCCATCAGCAGACCGATGGGACCATAACCGCAACCGAGGTCGAAACAGTTATCCGTTGCCTCGATCTCCAGTCGATCCACCAGCAAGCGAGTGCCTTCGTCAATATCGCGAGGGGAGAAGAGCCCCCAGGTAGTGTGGAAGACAAAGGGCAAATCCCGCAGGCGGGCGTCGAAGACAATGTCCCTGCGGTACTTTTCTAGTGTTTCTCGATCCAGCATGGCGGCGGAGTTTTATCCTCTTCGGCGGGAAAGTCAATCAAGTACCATATCCAGGGTCTCCAGGATAGGTTCCACACTATAGTAGTCGACGGGTATGGGCCAGAATCCCATGCCTTGCTGCAGGATCAGGGCCGGAAAACTGCGAACCCCCATTGAACGGCTGCTTTCGATCTCCTCTTCCAGCAGTCGATGGGTGGCCGGTGATTCCAGCGCCTCTGAGAACTGCTGTTCATCCAGCCCGATGTCGTCGGCCAGTTGGATCAGGGTTTCGCTGTCGGAGGGATTTTTTGCGTGGAGGTAGTAGGCTTCCTGGATGGTCAGAATCATCGCTTCGGTAAAAGCCGCGCCCTGTAATCCTGCGGCGATCACCGCCCGGCAGGCCGGGTAGGTGGAGCGGAGGGGTTTACACTGCTGCCAGAAATTGAAGTTGAAGCGGGTCTCCGGCAGCTTCTCCTGAATTCGCTTCCAGGTGGCCTGAAGGGTCTGCTGCATCTCTTCCGGCATCGGGTCATCGCTGTCCGGAGCCAGGCCGCCCAGTCGCTTTTGCAGTTTCACACCAGGTGGCAGCTGTTCGCCCAGCTGTGCGAGTACGGGGCGAAACGCCCAGCACCAGCTGCACATCGGGTCGTGGATATAGAAGAGGGTTGATTCTGTCATCGGGGAAAAATAGCGTTTTTAGCGGATAATATCTGGAAGTTGCGTTGAATCTGCTTGGTAGGGTGCGCCGTGCGCACCATGATTGCTGTATTCAATGGCCATAGAGCAACAGCCCCTCAGCATGTTCCAGATGCTGGGGCGTACCTGCCAGCACCAGCACATCGCCACTCTGCAGACGGGTTTCGGGTGCGGGAGTCTCTCCACGGATACCGCCACGCCTGACGGCGGTCACACTGACATCCCAGTCCCAGAGGTGGAGGTCTTCTATAGTGTGATCCACGGCAAAGGCCTTTTTCGGCAGGGTCACTGTATGCAGGCGCTCCTGAAACGCCTCATCGTGTTCCATATCCACCGGCTCTTCCCCATGGAAGAAGTCACGCAGCAATTTGTAGTGGTTCTCTCGAATCTCACGCATGATCTTGAAGATGCGGGAGCCGGGAACCTTGAGCAGCAGCAACAGTTGTCCCCCCATCATCAGGCTGGCTTCGACCGCTTCAGGCATCACCTCGGTGGCGCCTGCGGCCTCAAGTTCGTCCATGTGCGTATCGTCGCGGGTGCGCACCAGCACGGGGAGTTCCGGATAGAATTCCTGTAGACGGTGCAGGATCTTCATCGCTGAGGCGTGGTCTTCGAAGCTGAGTACCACCACGCTGGCGCGGTCGAGGCCGGCGGCATCAAGAATTTCGTGGCGCGATGCATTGCCAAAATGGACCGGGTCGCCAGCTTCGTGTGCCTCTCTGACGACTGTTGGGTCGAGATCCAGTGCCACGTAGGGAAAACCTTCGTGGTCGAGAAGACGTCCAAGGTTCTGTCCGATACGGCCATATCCGCAGATGATGACGTGCTGCTCCATCTGTTCTGTCTCCTCCGCCAGATCGCCGATGATCTGAACCTCATCACTGAAATTGCGCAGGGTGCAGAATTGCTTTGCCAGGCGGCCGTTATTACGGATCAGGAAGGGTGATGCCGTCATGCTGACAATGATCGAGGCAAAAAGTATCTGCCCGACAGGGCCGGGCAGCAGGGAAGACTCCAGGGAGAGATCCAGCAGCACGAAACCGAACTCTCCACCTTGCGCCAGAAGAACGCCGGTGCGAAATGCGGGGGACATCGAATTGCCGGTGGCACGGACCAGACCAAGGATGATCGCGCCTTTAACCAAAATAAGTGCGGCGGCGAGCAGCAGCACCCAATGCAGGATGGGAAGCAGTGAGAGCAGGTCGACGCGCATACCCACTGTGACAAAGAAGAGGCCGAGAAAGACGTCCTGGAAGGGACGTATGTCGGCCTCGATTTGATGGCGGAATTCGGTCTCTCCCAGCATCATGCCAGCCAGGAAGGCGCCAAGGGCCAGCGACAACCCGGCTTCATGGGTGAGCCAGGCTGCGGCCAGGGTTACCAGTAGTACGGTCAGGGTGAAGAGTTCAGCAGAGCGAGCCCTGGCGATCTCATGAAACAGTGGCCGCAGCAGCCAGTGGCCGACCGCCATGATGACCACGAACACCAAGGCTGCCTTGAGCAGCGCCAACAACAGTGGCATCGCCATGCCCTGGTCGCCGGTTCCAGCAAGGATAGGGATCACGACCAGTAATGGAATGACCGCCAGATCCTGAAACAGAAGGATGCTGACGCCAAGCCGACCGTGCTCCGAATTGAGTTCCAGCTGTTCCGACAACTGTTTGATGACGATGGCGGTGGATGACAGGGCCAGAATGGCGCCAACGATGATTGCGGCATTGAGATCGATGCCCAATGCCCAGGCGATGCCGGTGGCCAGTGCTCCGGTCGCCAAGACTTGGCTGCCGCCCAAACCGAACACCGCGCCCTTCATGGCGATCATCTGCGGCAGGGAAAATTCCAGACCGATGGTAAACAGCAGAAATACCACCCCAAATTCCGCAAGAAACCGGGTATCCTCAGTGGATGCCACCCAGCCAGTGCCGAACGGACCGACCAGAATGCCGACGATCAGGTAACCGAGGATCGGCGGCAAGTGGAAGCGCCGGAAAAGGGTCACTGTGATCACTGCAATGGCGAGCAGCAGCAGGATGATCTGTAGGGTATGGATGTTCATTCGGGGTTTCTTTTCAGTTTTTCTGCCACAAGGATACTTTAAATAAACCGCCGATTGATATTATCCATAGGGTTTGAGTGCCATATACTGCTAAAATGCTCGTTTTTAGTCAGTAAAGAAACGAGATAGTGGCCAGACGCAAACCAAATAAGTCCGCCGGTAAGATGGATCCCCATCAAGCCAGGGAAGAAAGTAAGTACGACAATCCCATCCCCAGCCGTGAATTCATCATGGAGACCATGGAGGAACATGGCGTCCCCATGAATCTTCCCGATGTGGCCGAGAAGCTCGATCTGCATGACGAGGATCAGCTGGAGGCGTTACGCCGCCGCCTGCGAGCCATGGAACGGGATGGTCAGCTGGTGCGAAACCGCAAGGAAAACTACTGCATCGTCAACAATCGCGACCTTATCGCAGGCCGGGTGATCGGACATGCAGATGGATTTGGCTTCTTCAAGCCGGATGATGGTGGCGAAGATCTCTATATCTCGTTCAGAGAGATGCGTTCCCTGTTTCACGGTGACCGCGCCGTAGTGCGGGTGACAGGTATGGATCGGCGGGGACGCTTGGAAGCTTCCGTGGTGGAGGTGTTGGAACGCAATACCCACAGCGTAGTGGGGCGTCTCTACCAGGAGACCGGGGTCGGTTTTGTGGTGCCGGACAATAAACGTCTGAGCAAGGATGTGATCATTCCCCGCACCGAACTCGGTGGTGCTGCTCAGGGCCAGATGGTGGTGGCTGAGATCCTCGATCAACCTACCAAGCGCACTCAGCCCATTGGCCGCATCTCCGAGATTCTGGGCGACCACATGGCGCCGGGTATGGAGACGGATATTGCCATCCGTGCCCACGAGATACCCGTCGCCTGGCCGGATGACGTGGAGGCGCAGATCGCCGGACTCTCCGGCGAGGTGCTGGAGGCGGAAAGGAGAGGCCGTACTGACCTGCGCAAACTGCCCCTGGTTACCATCGATGGCGCCGACGCTCGCGACTTTGACGATGCGGTCTATTGCGAACGTAAGCCGAAAGGGTGGAAACTGCTGGTTTCTATCGCCGACGTCTCTCACTACGTGAGCCCGGGCAGTGCTCTGGATGTCGAGGGTCGTGAGCGCGGCAACTCCGCCTACTTCCCTGATCGGGTGGTTCCGATGCTGCCGGAGGTACTCTCCAACGGCCTCTGTTCTCTTAATCCTAAAGTTGATCGGCTCTGCATGACCTGCGAGCTCTATATTGACGATAGTGGAAAGATTACCCGCTCCAAGTTCTATCCGGCTGTGATGCACTCCCATGCGCGTCTTACCTATGACCAGGTGGCCGCAATGCTCGATGGGGATGAGGCGATTTGTGGACAATACGCCGAACTGCTGCCCCATATCCACGAGCTGCATCAGCTCTACCAGGCATTGAATGCAGGACGGCGGGAGCAGGGTGCGATCGATTTCGACACCACCGAGACCAAGATCGAGTTCAATGAAATGAGCCGGGTTGAACGTATCGTGCCGGTCTATCGTAATGATGCTCACCGCATGATCGAAGAGTGCATGCTGGCTGCCAATGTGGCATCAGCCCGTTTGTTGTTGCGCAAAAAGTTGCAGGCGCTCTACCGCATCCACGAGGTGCCTGCGGAAGAGAAACTTACCGACCTGCGTGAGTTTCTGGGAGAGCTGGGCCTGAGTCTGCCGGGCGGTAACAAGCCGACGGCGGCTGACTACGCCAAGCTGTTGGATGGCATCAAGGGACGGGAAGATGCCCACCTGATCCAGACCGTGCTGCTGCGCTCCATGCGGCAGGCGGTCTACAGCTCCGACAACGTGGGCCACTTCGGTCTCTCGTTTCCCGCCTATACCCACTTCACCTCGCCGATCCGTCGCTACCCGGATTTGGTGATACACCGCGCACTCAAGCACTTGGGGGAGAAGGGTGCGGCAAATGACTTTCTCTACACCAAGTCCGAACTGCAAAGTATAGCCGAACACTGCTCCAGCACTGAGCGCCGAGCTGATGAGGCGACCCGTGATGCCACTGACTGGTTGAAGTGCGAGTTCATGATGGACAAGGTGGGTGAGTCCTTCGACGGTATCATCACCAGCGTCAACTCTTTTGGGGTGTTCGTGGAGCTCAAGGATATCTTTGTGGATGGCCTTGTTCACATCACTGCTCTGGACAATGATTACTACCATTACGATCCGGTCGGGCATCGACTTTCCGGCGAACGAACCGGCAAGGTGATCCGTTTGGGTGATCCCTTGCGCATCCAGGTGGCGAAGGTCAATCTGGATGATCGCAAGATCGACTTCGTCTTGGCGTCGGAAGAGGAAACACCGCAGAAGCCAGCGAAAAAATCCCGTCGCAAGAGCAATAAGTCTCAGAATAAGCCGACCCAGCCAGTTGAAGAGAAGACTGAGAAGAGCACGAAGAAACGCCGGCGTAGACCCCGCAAAAGGGCTAATAGCTGACTGTGTCCCAATCCCAGCTGATCATCGGCCTGCACGCAGTGCGAACCGCGCTCAAGCATGGCGATGCGGTTACCGGAGTTCGCGTCGAGGCGCGTCGCAGAGATGGCAGAATAAAAGAGATCCTGGGCCTTTCACGGCAGGGCGGGGTCGATGTCGTGCAGGTTGAACGCGCCGAACTCGATGCGCTCTCCCGTGGTGAAAACCACCAGGGCGTGGTTGCCTTTACCCAGGCACCGGCGGTGCGGGATGAAGGGTATCTCAAACGCCTGCTGGAGGGCCTGGATAGTGTCCCTTTTCTGCTGGTGCTTGATGGTGTTCAGGATCCGCATAACCTTGGTGCATGTCTGCGTACCGCTGATGCTGCCGGGATAGATGCCGTGATAACTCCCCGGGATCGTTCTGTCGGCTTGACGCCGGTGGCCTGCAAGGTAGCCAGCGGAGCGGCAGAAACGGTTCCCTTTGTCCAGGTCACCAATCTTGTGCGCACCTTAAAGTGGTTGCAGGAGCAGGGGGTCTGGCTTATCGGTACTGCGGGTGAGGCGGAAGCCGGACTCTACCAGGCGGACCTCAAAGGGCCTTTGGCTATTATTATGGGTGGCGAAGGCAAGGGTATGCGTCGACTGACCCGCGAGCAGTGTGATGCCTTGGTTCATATGCCCATGTTGGGGGCTGTAGAGAGCCTCAATGTCTCGGTTGCCACCGGTGTTTGTCTCTTCGAAGCCCTCCGGCAGCGCAGTTCTGATTAGCCTTTTCCCCTGTTTATAAGCAATTTGGGATTTATCTCTCTAAAAAGTGTGGTTTAAAAGTTGACTAAATTACTTGGTTACTGCTAATCTTATTACCAAGTAAATTAGTAGGAAATGTGTTTGCGCATTTTAGGAGCGAGATAAAGATGAGACTGTCAACGAAAGGTCGATATGCAGTTACCGCCATGTTGGATCTGGCACTGAATGGTGTAGATGGCCCGGTGACCTTGGCTGAAATTTCTGAAAATCAGGGTATTTCATTATCCTATTTGGAGCAGTTGTTTGCCTCTCTGCGTGCAAAAGAGCTCGTACGAGGTGTTCGAGGTCCTGGTGGCGGGTACTATCTCGGTCGCAGTGCCGATGATATTTCCATTGCAAATATCATTTGCGCCGTTGATGAGTGGGTGGAATTTACCCGCTGCGGCGGTCGTAAGAACTGCAGCGGAGGTGAGCGCTGTCTGACCCACTCCCTATGGGATGACCTGAGTAGTGAAATCTTCGATTTTCTGACCAAAATCTCCATCGGCGATCTGATTCGGCGTGGGGAACACAAGAAAGCCGACAAGGCAGCACACTTGAGTGTCGTCAACGACGAGGGTTCCCGCGCGGCCTGATTCGCCCCCGGTATGTGATAACCCTGATAGATTGTCAGGGAGAGTCGGCAGCGGGCTGTTGAAACCTCCGGTTTCGGCAGCCCGTTTCTGTTTGTGGAAAATAATTCAAGAATTCAGATTGCCCAAAAATCTAAATCTTGGTGAGAAATCCGGGTTAATGGGCTATGATTCACGCTTTTTTCCAGGCGCTGCCACTCGAATGCAATCTTTGCAGACCATAGCCGACTTCATCCGTTGGGGTGCAAGTCGTTTCAATGAAGCGGATCTGTTTTTCGGGCATGGTACGGACAATGCGATTGATGAATCCGCAGTGCTTGTGTTGCATGCGCTTCATCTGCCTCCCGATTTCCCCGGCAGTTGGTTTCAGAGTCGTCTCACCCAGGCGGAGCAGACAGATGTCACCCTGCTGCTGCAGCGTCGCATAGATGAGCGCCTTCCAGCCGCCTATCTGACCGGTGAGGCCTGGTTTGCCGGGCTGCGATTCAATGTCAATGAGCATGTACTGGTACCCCGCTCTCCGATTGCCGAGCTGGTGGAACGTGAATTTGAACCCTGGATCGAGGCGGATCGCATCTCCCGGGTACTTGATCTCTGCTGTGGTAGCGGCTGCATCGGCATTGCCGCAGCAGTCTATCTGCCGGATGCGGCGGTGGATCTGGCGGATATCTCCGACCAGGCACTACGGGTGGCGGCGGGCAATGTGGCGGAATATGACTTGGGCGATCGGGTCGAAGTCATACAGTCCGACCTATTTTTCGCCCTTGAAGGCCGTCAGTACGACGTGATTGTATGCAATCCGCCTTATGTGAGTGAGTCGGAGATGAATCAATTGCCACAGGAGTATCATCGGGAACCCCGGCTCGGGCTGACGGCTGGCGAGGAAGGGCTGGCGCTGGTCGCCCGTATTCTGCGGGAGGCCTCCAGTCATCTGACGTCCTGGGGTATCATAGTGATTGAAGTGGGAAGCAGCGCGGAGACGCTGATGGCACGCTATCCTGAGATTCCGTTTACCTGGCTCGAATTCGAGCGTGGTGGAGACGGTGTTTTTCTGTTTACAGCCGAAGAATTGGTCAGATATCGCGAGACGTTTTGACGGCTTGTGAGGGAGTAGAGTCGATGAGTTTGCAGCGCGCCCGGAGTGCTGAAGAGTACGTGGAATGGATCAGGCAAGCCGTGTTTGAGGTGCAGGATCTCCGCAGCTGTATGGAGTACGAGCTGGAGGAGATGGAACGCTTTCCTGCCTTCCTGGCGCACTTGGAGGAGGGGATCAAGACGATCCAGCAGAGCATGGTCGATGGTGAATACCATTTTGGCCGGGAAGATCTGCCTTTCATGGATATGGTAAACCGGCACGCTGATGATATTCCCTTCGCCGTGCTGTTGCGGCAGATAAATGAAACGCATCGCAAGGGGATCGATGTGGATGCATCCAACGACTGAAAAAGCCTCTGGCTGAAAACGAGAAACAACTATGGATCAATCAATTGTCTTCGATCTTGAGCTGATCGCAAAATATGATCAGAGCGGGCCGCGTTACACCTCCTATCCCACCGCAGTTCAGTTTCACGAGGGTTTTGGAGAAGCCGACTACCGGCGGATTGCCCAGGAGAGTAATGCTTCCGGTGATCCGCTATCGCTCTATTTCCACATCCCGTTTTGCGACACGGTATGTTTCTATTGCGCCTGCAACAAGGTGGCGACCAAGGATCGAAGCCTTGCAGACAAGTACCTGCAGCGGGTTTACAAAGAAATGGAGATGCAGGGGGCACTTTTTGACCGCTCCCGCAAGGTGGAGCAGCTGCATTGGGGGGGTGGAACCCCGACCTTTATCAGTCATGATGAGATGCGTGAGCTGGTGCGGCAGACGCGCAAACACTTTACGCTGCTCGATGATGACAGTGGTGAATACTCCATAGAAATAGATCCCCGGGAGGCCTTGGGCGATACCATCAAGGTGTTGCGTGAGCTGGGTTTTAACCGTATGAGCCTGGGAGTGCAGGATTTCGAGGAGAGTGTGCAAAAGGCGGTCAACCGTATCCAGTCGAAGGAGGATACGCTGAGTGTCCTGCAGTCGGCCAGGGATGAGGGTTTTCGGTCGATCAGCATTGATTTGATCTATGGTCTGCCGTTTCAGAGCCTCGGCAGTTTTGCAGGGACTTTGGATCAGATTCTGGAAGTCGACCCTGACCGGCTCTCCGTTTTCAACTATGCGCACCTGCCGGAACGCTTCAAACCCCAGCGGCGTATCAATGAGGCTGAGCTTCCGAGCCCACAGGAGAAGCTCGATATCCTCCAGATGACCATCGAAAAGCTCACCGGGGCAGGTTATGTCTATGTCGGCATGGATCATTTCGCCAAACCTGATGATGAGTTGGTCATAGCCCAGCGGAACGGTACGCTCTATCGAAACTTCCAGGGCTACTCCACCCATGCGGATTGTGATCTGGTGGCGCTAGGCGCAACATCCATCGGCATGGTCGGGCCGACCTATGCACAAAATAAACGCACACTGGATGAATATTATGATCGCATCGACCAGGGGAAACTCGCGGTTTTTCGCGGAGTGGAGCTGAATCGGGACGATCAGATTCGTCGGGATGTCATTACACGCCTGATCTGCCATTTCACCCTCAATTTCGCTGCCGTCAACGCCCAGTGGGAGGTCGATTTCCAGAGTTATTTTGCCTCAGAGCTCGAAAACCTGAGTGGGATGGCAGAAGACGGGCTGGTGGATCTCACAGAGAGAGGCATCGATGTCCTGCCGAGAGGAAGACTCTTGATAAGAAATATCTGTATGCAGTTTGATGCCTACCTGAATTCCAAAGAGTCTAAAGGCAGTTTTTCTAAAGTAATTTGATTTCAGGTCGCTGAAGGAGTGCGGGTCTTTGTATTTGGGATGCTCTGTAACACTATTTTACCCATAGTCACTCCGAGTAACTGAATGGGAGATCGTCTTCTCAATATTGCCGCTGGTTAAGGAATACAATTCGTCACTATTGCTTGCCCCGATGAAGTTGATGTTCTACGGGTGTACATGGGATTATTAACAGCTTGATCATTGCCCGCGCGCGCTGGGTGAGGTTGTCGATTCAATATCGATCAATATGATTGGCTGGTATGGAATAAGGTGCTGAAAAGAGACTTTAATGTTTGACGAAAAATCAAGGGAAATAAGTAGGTTATTGTACCTTCTTGATATTCTGCTAACGCTATTGGTGTTCCTGCTCGCATATCGTCTGCGTCAGATATTCATTCCCGGTGTCAGTGCCGATCTGGTATCCCATTTTGCCTTGGTGCCACTTGTTTGGGTGCCCCTGGGATATTTTCTCTCTCGCTTCGGTGCCTACACAGGACTGCGGGTTGTCACCATTCCATCCTATGCCTGGATGGTGGCAAAGGCTTTGGGGATCAGTCTTGCACTACTAATCGGATTGCTTTTTTTGCTCAAGGTGCAGTTTGTCAGTCGCCCTCTGATGGTGACATTTGCCGTGCTCGACATATTGGTTCTTGTCGGCGTCCGCGCGGGCCTCAAATGGTGGTATTTCAGACGTTCGATTCAGAAAGGCGAAAATTTTCTGAAAGTTCTGGTTATCGGTGTGGGTGAGAGAGCCCAGCGTCTGACGGAAATGTTGAATCGCCATAGCGAGTGGGGCATTGATATCGTGGGCTACCTCGACACGGACCCGGAGCACGTCGGTGAGGAAGTGATGGGCGCAAAGGTGCTCGCCACGGCAGATAAAATACAGGAGATCCTGACCAGTCAGGTCATTGATGAGGTGATTTTGGCAGTGCCACGCAGCCGCTTGAGTCATATGGAGGAGATCGTCAGCGCCTGCGAAGAGCAGGGCGTTCGTTTTCGGTTTATGGCGGATGTTTTCGATATGGAAGTTGCCCGTACACAACTGGTGGATCTCGATGGTATCCCTCTGCTGACATTTGATCCTGTTGCACAGAATGAAGGCATGCTGCTTGCCAAACGCCTGATGGATTTGATTATCGTACTGGCAGCCATGCCTGTCATCCTTCCTGTAATGGGATTGATTGCGCTTGCCATCAAACTTGATGATGGCGGCCCGGTTTTTTTCGTCCAACATCGGGTGGGTTTGCGTAAACGCCTGTTTCCCATGCTCAAATTTCGCTCGATGGTGGTGGATGCTGAGGCCAAGATGAAAGAGATTGAACACTTGAACGAGGCTGAGGGACCCATCTTCAAGATAGAAAGGGATCCCAGGGTAACCCGAATAGGTGATTTTATCCGCAAGACGAGTCTCGACGAATTCCCACAACTGTTGAATGTAATACGCGGCCATATGAGCCTGGTAGGTCCCCGTCCGATGTCCCAGCGCGATGTTGAATTGTTCGACAGTGGCATCCAGCGCAAGCGGTTCAGTGTGAAACCCGGATTGACCTGTATCTGGCAAATTTCAGGTCGAAGTAACCTGCCATTCGAAAAATGGCTGGAGCTGGATCTGAAATATATCGATGAATGGTCACTCTGGCTTGACCTGAAAATCCTCCTATTAACCGTACCGGTTGTTCTCAAGGGAAGTGGTGCTGTCTAGGGTCTGTTAATACTAAAAAAGAGTGCCGCGTTACTGTCTGGAGCCAAGCAGACGCTGCATCCACTCATAAACGTCCGCCTTGTTTGTTCAATTATTACGAAATGGCATGAAGATGACCTCACCCGCAAAGATAAACCTGTTTGGTATTCCTGTAGAAGCTATGGGCATGGAAGAGGCGCTTGATACTGTCCATCATGCGATTTCCCAACATGAGCAGCTGCAGATTGGCGTTGTGAATGCCGCCAAGGTCGTAAACATGCACCGTGACCCCGCACTGCGTGAGGATGTGTTGTCATCCGACATTATTTTTGCTGACGGTGCGGCAGTGGTGTTGGCAAGCAAAATATTGGGTCAGTCACTACCAGAGCGTGTCACCGGGATTGATCTGATGTTTGGCATGTTCGAAAGAGGCAAGGAACATGGCTATCGTGTCTACTGTCTCGGGGCGACCGAAGAGGTCTCCAAAAAGGTCGAGGAGAATATCGCGCGTGACTATCCGGGTTTGGTACTGGCCGGCAGGCACCACGGTTACTATTCAGAGGATGAACAGCAGTCAATTGCCGACGATATCAAGAATTCTAAGGCCGATATTCTTCTGGTGGCGATGACCTCACCCAAGAAAGAGCAGTTTCTGGCCAAATGGATGGACTACATGGGTGTCTCAGTCTGTCACGGGGTTGGCGGTTCGTTCGATGTCTATTCTGGCAAGGTCGAACGTGCTCCAGAACGCTGGCAGAAATTGGGTCTGGAGTGGCTGTATCGGGTCAAACAGGAGCCAGGGCGTCTATGGAAAAGATATCTCTTTACCAATCTAGCCTTTATTGGGTTGTTGATAAAAGAAAAACTGGGACTTCTCAAGTAGGGGATTGAGCCAGCCAGATGATCAGAATCACCCTCCTTTACATGATCGTACTCTTTTTTTGCGGTTACGCTTTCAAAGATTGGTACAAGTCACTTTGCGTCCTTATTGCATTGATGGCAATTGTCGAGCATCCCGATATGCCCAAAACAATATTGGGCATACAGGGACTTAATCTGTGGAACTTGCTGTTGATCTTTGTCGTGATGGGCTTTCTCGGGAAAAAGGGCGAGGAGAAGCTGAAATGGGATATGTCAAAATTCCTCACTTTTCTGTTGTGGGTCTATCTGGGATTTGTCCTGGTTGGATTTTATCGACTCATCACTGATTTAAGCGTCGTCAACAACTACCAGCTTTTTGTTGGGCGGGAAGCCTTGAGCACCATGGATGTGATCTCCGAGCGTTTTATCAATACGTTCAAGTTTATGGCTCCTGCGGTATTGGTTTTTTATGGCTGTAACAGTGAGGAGCGCATGCGATTGACCATGGGTGCGATTCTTATTGTCTACTTCCTGATTGCAATACAGGTGATCAAGGCGATGCCGGTTATGGCCATTGCTAGTGGCAGTGGAGACAAGCTGACACGATTGAGCCTGAAGATTATGAATAAAGAGGTGGGCTTTCATCGTGTGGATGTCTCCATGATGTTGGCAGGAGGGTCTTGGGCGATATTCTCTGCACGAATGCTTATGCCAAGCAAAACAAAAGCCCTGTTTATCTGGTTTGCCAGTTTTATTGCCTTTTTTGGTCAGGCCTTGACAGGTGGGCGGACGGGGTACGGAACCTGGGGGGTGATCGGTTTGGTCATGGGTATCTTCAAATGGAGAAAGCTACTGGTTCTGGGTCCGATATTTCTTATTGTGGTAGTTATGCTCATACCTGCAACAAGAGACAGGATGATGCAGGGGTTTACCGAGGATTCCGTCGATACCAATGAGCAAGCGGAGCAAGAGGGTTTAACAGGTTCGGAAGATGGACAACCGGATTGGTATACGATCACCGCAGGACGGAGTGTTGCCTGGCCGTTTGTCATCGATATGATCGAAGAGAGCCCTTGGTGGGGACACGGCAGGGAGGCGATGCAAAGCACCGGCATCAGTGAGTTTTTATGGGACTATCTACACGAGGGTTTCCCCCATCCGCATAATGCCTATCTGCAGTGGACGCTCGACAATGGTTATATTGGGCTTGCGGTTGTCCTGTTTTTCTATCTCTATGCAATCAAGGCTTCATTGAGTATTTTTCGGGATAAACGGAGTGACTATTTCACCGCAGTTGGCGGCATTGCCTTTTCCCTTATAGCTGCCCACCTTATCGCTTCAGTGGGGAGCCAGACATTTTATCCGCGGGAAAGCAGTGTGATGATGCTGAGCGCGATGTTCTTGATGTTACGTCTGTTTACCCAGCGTAAGAAGATGAACAAACAATTTCCCGATACCCGTACAAAACAAGAAGTGGACGAAAGACTTTGGTTGAATTAGCAAACGGAAAAATCAAGCTGGTATATCTGTTGGCGGCGAGCCATTCCGGCTCAACACTTACAGCGATGCTGCTCAACTCTCATCCTGACACTCATACCACAGGTGAGTTGAAAGTCACTGCGCTTGGGGATATTGATCGGTATCGCTGTTCCTGTCAGGCACTGATCAAAGAGTGTCCGTTCTGGAACAAAGTGAATAAGCGAATGGATGATAAAGGCTATCAGTTTGAGATTGCCAGAGCGGGAACTGATTTCAGAGGCATTGGCAGTAGTTATGTCAAGAGGCTGCTTCGCCCACTCTACAGGGGTGGCATGCTGGAATTTGTTCGTGATACTGCATTGATGCTGGATTCCACATGGCGCAAAGACTATCCGAAAATACTCAAGAAAAATGAAGATTTGATCCACTCCGTAGCTGAGGTTTCGGGCAAAAAGGTTATTGTCGACTCTTCCAAAATCGGTTTGAGACTGAAATTCATCAAGCGGATCAAGTCGATCGATCTAAAAGTCGTACGAGTTAATCGTGATGGAAGGGCTGTTGCCCTGACCTACATGGATCCCGCCGGTTTTGCCGATGCGACAAATCCCGAGTTACGCGGTGGTGGTATGGGTGGAGACCGGCGTGAAGATATGATTAGCATGCAGGAAGCGGCAAGGCGCTGGCTGCGGAGCAATGAAGAGGCCGACGCTATTGCTGCGAGCCTGAGCACTGATCAGCTTGTGCAGATAAAATATGAGGATCTCTGCGCCGACCCGGACAAAATACTTGGCGAAGTATTTACCTTTATCGGTGTCGATCCTGACAAAAGAGTGACAAACTTTCGCAGCGTCGAACATCATGTCATCGGAAATGGTATGCGCCTGGATGACAGGAGTGAAATCAGTTTGGACGAGCGTTGGAAAGAGAGATTGACTGAAGAGGATCTGCGCATATTCTCTGGGATTGCGGGTGAGAAAAACCGTGCGCTTGGTTATTCGTGAGAGTTACCGGCAGACAGTGGAAATTCAATAAATTGCGTTGATGACTGGAAGAATGAAAAAAATCAAAGTAATGATCGTTATCAGTAACCTGGAGTATGGCGGTGCCCAACGGCAGGTTGTTGAACTCTCAAATAATATCGACAAAGAAAGATTTAGTCTTTCAATCTGCGTGTTATCGCCCTATACCCCGATGCGGCAGGAGTTAATTGACGGAGAAAATGGTTTTTTTGTTGTTGAGAAGAAGGCTAAGTTTGACCTGACCGTTGCTACCAGGCTGGCTAAAATTCTAAAGCAGCAGGCTATTGATATTGTCCATGGATATCTCTTCGATGCTGAAATCGCCGTGCGCTTGGCAGGTAAGCTTGCAGGAACCCGTATTATTCTGGGGTCTGAACGGAACTGCTATCATCGCTACGGTGGACACCAGTTGCTGGCCTATAAAATCACCCGCAATTGGGTGGATTGGATCGTTGCCAACTCAAGAGCAGGGGCAGCCTTCAACCGTTCTCTACTTGGCTACGATGATGAGAGATATCGGGTAGTCCATAACGGTGTGAATATGGATAAATTCAAGCCGATTGAGAATAAGGTAGAGGCTAAACAAAAAAATGGGATTGGAGACGAGCCTGTTATCGGTATGTTTGCCAGCTTCAAAAAACAAAAACGCCACGATACTTTTTTTCTGGCGGCAAATGAGGTCCTGAAAAAGATACCCAACATCAAACTCCTTCTCGTGGGTGACGTCCTGTTTCAAGCGAAGGAGGGGTCAGATGAGTATAAAAATTCCATAATGGCGTTGGTCGATCGTCTTGGATTAAGGGATAACTGCCTCTTTCTGGGTAATCAGGACAATGTGGAGGATTTCTATAATCTGTGTGATCTGACAGTATTGCCGTCGGAATACGAAGGCACTCCAAATGTGATTCTGGAATCCATGTCCTGCGGTGTGCCGGTGATCGCATCTGATGTCGCTGATAACAGTCTTGTGATAGAGGATGGCAAGAGCGGGCATCTATTCACTTTGAATGAGTATGAGGAGCTTGCCGAAAAGTGGATTGAACTGCTGGAAAATGAATCCAGAAGAGATCAGATGGCCAAGGATGCCAGGGCGCGTATCTTAGAAGAGTTTTCGACGCAGAAACTTGCCGAGAAAACAGAAGCGATGTATCAGGAATTTTACTCCCTGAAAAATTAGGGAGCAGTTGGTTCAGATGTTCGCTGCGAGAATCCGCAAGTACAAGTGATAAATCTATTTTGCTCAAGTCGATTAAGGCACAAAGTGTGCTTTTTCGCACAAGCTTCTCTTCAGGAACGGGCGCAATTGCCGTAATTTATACCAGTGTTCGTCTGGAAACGCTATTTTAACCACGAAGAGTACCCAGAAAACCATTGTTAATCAATTACTTATCTTGGTGTTCTTTGTGGTTGGATATGGCTTTCAGGGCAGATACTAACCAAGGTTGAGTTTGGTGGGGTAAGGAGTCTGTGTTTTGGGCATAGAATCACATAACATGGTGGTTTTTCCGACTAGACTATACCCCAAAGAAGTGGACTTTCGCGTAAATGTTCATTGTGAATGTCTTTAGTATTCTAAACAATTGAGTATTACCCATGAAGAAATCAATGTGGAACTTAATCAAGACAGCGTCGATGCTCTGCATTCTTGGCCTGCCGATGTCCTATGCGTCCGCTAATAACTACGCTTACAATAGTGATGACACCTACACTAACGGTAGTGACTACCAAATGCCAATAGGCATTCCCGCTCCTCCCTTCGGTTTGGTTGAGACCCATGAGATGTATCAGGGCCAGTACTATGCCGCAGGTGGTTTTAACTATCGCGACGCTGGTAACGGGCCATATACTCATTATATAGATAATACTGATCCAAATTGTACAGATACTGATAATGAATATGGAACAGCAGCGACGTCACGATGCAGCTTTATTCCATACAACTCACTGCCACTTGCTGAAGGTTCAGTGGTTGAAATCCATGGCGGACCTTACATGACAGGTGGTACTCACTATCTTATTGGTGAAGGAACTGCAGAGAAGCCGGTTTTTATCCGTGGCACCAGCTTCGCAAATAAAGTTCCTCTGGTCGATGATGCTGATGCCCTTCGCATTCAGGGATCGTATTTCATTCTGGAAAATCTCGATATCAACGAGACCCAGGTATTTATCTACCGTGCACCAAATCACCATATCTCAATTAGGGGAAATAACATTCATGATTATACCCTTAGTGCCATATATCATTCAGCTTTGATAAGTACGGGTGGTTGGAATGGTTTTTCTAACGATAATATAGTCTTTTATAATAATGAGATTCATCATGCCTATAAATATGATGATCCTGCAGTTGGAGTTAATCACACAAAGGATAACCATGGTCTGGCTCTGGGTTCAGATGTCAACCATGTTTGGATAATAAATAATCATATGCATCATAACGGAGGCGATTCCGTTCAAACTCGTGGCCTGAATTTAGAATATATCTATATAGGCGGCAATGAGATGAATAATGATGTTGAAAATGCGATTGATATTAAAGGAAGTAAACATGTAATCGTATCGCAAAACAAAATGCATGGATATGTGCCTGGTTTTGACTCAGATGGTACTGTCGTTGTTGGTGGGCATGAAGGATCGAAGCTTTCCTGGTTCCTTTTCAACGAGATGTATGATGCCCTGGTAGGATTGCGTGTTAATGATGGTGTTCCTACAATCGCCTACGTAATAGGCAACAAAATGCATCATCTTGAACAGATGGGATTTCAGACCAGATATACCAGTGATATTTACTTCATGGGTAATTCAATCTCTGAGACGCCTGTAGGGTTTGAGGACAACGGCAGTGGGCTCAACACTGGAACCTATAAAATCCATAACAATATTTTCTATACAAATAACGACTCTGACTCTCAAGTAATTATTTCCAGCGGAAAGGTGGATGGAGGGGGCACTAACTCATTTAGCCATAATTTACTCTATTCTCCTGGCGGGAATGTAAGTATCGATTGGGGTGGTCCTGTTTATCAAAGCAGTGCCTTACTCAATTCTGCAACAGGAATGGGTGAAGGGAACATTGATGCAGATCCGCTTTTTACCTCACTTACCATGGGTGACCCCAATATCATGGCTATTGACGGGACCACATTTCCAGGTGCCAGCAAAGGGACGTTGTCACCGGAGATTGCTGCGGCTTATCAGACGTTTGAAGACCTCTACGGTATTGATATACGTAAGGATTTCTCAGGTACCTCTGTGCCCCAGGGGACGGGTATTGAGATGGGGGCATATGAGATAAGCGCACCTCCACCTCCTACAAGCCTCACAGCAGAAATTTTGCCTTAAGCAATAAATCAAGAGACCAAGAAGCCACCCACCGGGGTGGTTTTTTGCATTAACCCTTCGCCATTTATGCGCGGTTTTAGGCAGTCGCCTTCCTGATGCCGGATATACTGCCTAACTTTAGCCCATCTTTGTCAGGTGTATAAATAATAGTCTGTAGAATCAATGTGTTAGACTGAAAGGCCGGTCGTTATGTCACTACGGTTTGTCGGTTTATGGCGTAACCACCGTCTTTTCTGTCCTGCCGGGCAGCCACTCCAGCCCAAGCGCACGCAGCAATATTTGCTGATCAGCATTTGGCCGGCAGCTCTTGCGCACATGTATTTGCTCGCCACGCTCACCGTGCAAGCTGGTGGTTACACGCACCTGGGTACTCATCGTGGTGCGTATCTTGTCCCAGCTGCCGTCTATTCCCTGCGCCTTCAGCCGGCAGCGGATTTGATGCACCAGGTTGTAAGCCAGCAACGTAATGAAGATGTGCCCTTCAACACGGTGCGTCTTCTGATGATAAACAGGGCGCATGCCCAGTTCTGACTTGAGGCTACGGAAGACGGCTTCCAAATCGGTCAGCAGGGTATAGGTTGACCACAGCTGCTGTTCATCCCACTGCACCTGGTTACTGCGTAAGCAGTAGACACCCGGGTGCGCATTCGGGTCATCGGATTTCGGAGTGATCCGCTTATAGTGGATGGCGATGGCTTTTTCCCCGGCCTCGTCGGTCTCCGTAGTGATGTCATAATAGCGCGACGCTCGACTGTATTTTTGCCGCAGGCGCCCGATTTTTTTACAGACCTTTTTTGGCGCTCTTCAGTCGATGAGGCCGATCAAGACCTTCTGCCAGATGCTGCAACTCTGCCTCCAGGCGGCTGGAGAAGCGTTGCTGCATCGCGGCTTCTTTCTTCTCTATGCGCTGAGAGTGGCAGTAAAGCTCAATCTCGCCATTGTCCCGCTCTATCCGCATCGCACGGACGGTATCGTTCTCCCGTTCATTGACCGCCACACAGCGCGCTTCATCAAATTCCATATGGCGCTTGCGATTGACGACAATGTACTTGTAGCCATGCTCCTGGAGCCACTGGACGTTTTCTTCCGATGCGATTCCCGCATCCATGATAATGGTCGGGGCAGGTCGTAGATCCAGCGATGGATGGCTATCATCCGCCCCCTCTTTCCCAGGCGATTCTTTGTTGGACTCGAGCGGTGAACGCAGCTGCTCGATCATCTGCTCCAAGGTGGCCGGCTCGCTGACATTGCCAGGAAATATCCGGCTGCGTCTGGAAAAACCACTGCCATCCAGCACCAGTGCCAAGGTCACCAGAGGACAGTCGTTGCGCCGCTCTTTGGAATGACCGTAGGCGGCGAGATCGTTGTACTTCCCGCTCCCCTCGAAAAAGGTATTGGTCAGATCGTAAAGGGTGATGCACTCCTCGAGATCGAACAGGGCGGCATGTTGCTTGTACAGATAATATTCAATCGCTTCATGGTGTGCCCACAGCAGATCGGACGCACGGTAGAGTGCAGAAAGCCCCTGCTTTTCAAACTCGAAATTCAGCAGATCGCCCAGCCCACTCCGCTTTTGCAGCCAGTCATGCGTTGACAGTTCACTACCCGGAAGGAGCATGCGACCGATGATGTTACCCATCGCTGCATGTATTTGGTTATGATTGAATCCCAGCGCGTCCAGGCACTCTGGCAAATGCACCTCAAACAGGGCGGAAAGGGCCAATGCTTCCCCCCCTACCGTGCGGCTGTTGTTTTGCTCCAGAGAATTCAGATCTATGGTATGTAGATCCCGGCCATCGCCTGCCTGCTTTTTATCACCCAGCGCTTGCTTCTCTTCATCGGCACCGGAAATCGTCAGCAGTTCGGCGCGGGAATACTTGTGCAATAGCAGGTTGACGATGGTTTGTGCCTGCTGCTCCAACTCTCCGGTGGGGGACAGCAACAAATCGTGCTGGCCCCGGAGAATCTGCTCGACACGTTGTGTCAGCGCTTGCCACTGTTCGCGTGGAAAACTGAACTGAGTTCCAAGATTGAGCAGGGTACGCTGGCGAACGCGATCGGCTACCCGATAGTTCTCAACCAGGCGGTGGCTGTAGTAGCAACTGCCGTCTTCGGTGGTCCGGGTTTTGACGCGGCGAATGAACATGGGGACACCCTAACCATCTTGGCAGTGTGCCGCCAATAGGCAAACGTCACTTTATGTCACTACATTTCTGATTTCAGGAAAGTTAAAAATATATCCCATTGATTTATAGTGATTCTTTTTTTATCACCTTACGAAAATTTAGCGGATTGGGTCGATATTGGAGAGCTCAGTGACAAAGATGGGCTGGCTTGCCGCAGTGTGGACATACCAGTTGTAAATGGCTGTAAAAAACCGCGCCTATCTGGCGAAGAGCCGTTTAATTTTTTCGCGACCCTAGAAACCAGTGTCAACACGGATCTCTCCTGTGCTCCTACCAAAAAACCGCAATAAAAGATAGGCGATGGCGATTGTCAGCGAAATGAAAACCATCGCAACAGCGGCTATCAAGTTAGGCTTTTCCGCCAAAGATGAAATAAATTGTGGTGGACGAGTAAAATTAAATATTCTCACATCAAATCCAAGTTTTGCCAGGATCTTCCCGTAGGGCATGGCTTCGTACGAATATAACCAATAATGATCAAAAAATGGTTTTGCATGGTCAGGTATGACCTTCGCCCGTCGATCAAATTCCATCCGTTCAGCATAGCTACTATTGTAGTGAAGGACGTTAAACGAGTCGATTGAGATATACTCTTTTCTGAGTAACTGGTTTGCTGCGTCAGACGTGTTGATGCTGTCAACAAAGAATTCACCATCATCTAACTTTACTGATACAAGCGTATGTGAAGCCTCTAGATGTTTGTTATATACGGTTACGCGAGTGGCATCAAAACCCATGTCGCGAAGGAGATTGACTATGACTCTTGTCCCTTCTCCACATAGGCCTTCTTTATGCCTCAGAAGGTAGCTAGTGTCATTTCGAAGAAATGGCCTTTCGTCCATTCTCAGGGTTTTAAATGTCTTCTCATCAATATTGAAATCCTTTCTTACCTGGTCTGATACCTTTATAGCTGTCTCCATTGTCAGCGGAAGACTCATCAGCTTATTTTCTTCCAAATATGCAGACACATCCTTATCTTCATGTACCTGCAGATAAAAATAATAACCCCCCGGCAGGATCGACAATGTAAGGATTATTATAAGAAGCTTTGATGAAGAAATGGAGGGCAGCATAACAAATGCTCCTTAAGTAAACCTTGTTGTTTTAATATTAACCCGGTAGTTGCATAAATACTGGTGCTAATACCCGTTTCATCGCAAAAGACAGGGTGAAATGAATATTTTGCATAATTTCTGGAATTCACCGCTAGTGAGATCCAGAAACCAGGAAAAATCCTGCATTTAAGCGAGAAAAATGAGAAAGCGGATTGTTGTCGAGGTAAAATAAGCTCGTTAAAACAAAGCCTTACCCAATAACAATCTCGCTTATTATGAAGTCTAGCAGATCAGAGATTCACCGCAAAATCCATGCCCTTCCCATCCTTCGTTTTGAGGACCAGCGACTTACCTCTTTTTTCGGCTTGGTAGTCTTTCAAAAACGGTTCGAACATCTTGCCCTGAAAGACCGGTTGCGCCGATGCTTCAAACACTTGGATGTCAGTCCGATCTTTGGCCATGCCAACATCGTCCTGCTGTTGGTGGTTCATCTTCTGCTGGGGTACCGGGAACTCCGCCACCTTCGCTATTACGAGGTAAGCGCCCCAGATTCGACACTTATTATTCCCCGCGCGCATGACAAACACTGTCTCCTGTCACTAACCACAGGAGCACATCATGACTCAATCGACCTCACCCGATGCCCGTACCCGCTACTGGCAGCGGCGGTCGGCTGCCGTAACTGGTTGTTCACCGATACTCACGCGGTGCGAAAGCCAGCGCCACCATCTATAGCCTGATTAAGACAGCCAAGGTGAATGAACTTGAGCCGTATGACTATCTGCATCCTGTACTCAAGCACATTGCTGCGCCGACACCGTTGAGAAGATCGAAGCGCTGTTGCCGTGGAACATGCAGAGGGAACAAGCGCAAGAAGGCTGAATCTTTGGCGCTTACAACGATCCGATGTTGGGTTACGATGCGCGTGTTGTTTGGCGACAAACTGATGGTTTTCAGTAATGCACATCTAACCCAACCTTCTATGGGGAATTATTCAGCGGCGGGCTGGCGGCTGGCGCCCTTAGAAGTGTACCGTCTGAG
Organism: Sedimenticolaceae bacterium; assembly: GCA_963691905.1. GTDB lineage: Bacteria > Pseudomonadota > Gammaproteobacteria > Chromatiales > Chromatiaceae > QGON01. The sequence goes on along the minus strand of OY829894.1, from coordinate 1,263,969 downwards.
ATTATCGTGCCTAGTTGCGGTTTTCGATGATTTCGTGCAGTTTGGAAGAGAGTTCGGTCGGCTCGAATTTTGGTACATAGGCGTCTGCACCCACGCCTTTCCCCAGCTCCTGATTGGCTTCGGCGGAGAGAGATGAGTGCATGATGACCGGGATATCCGCCAGTCTCGAATCCTCTTTGATTTTTTTGGTCAGCACATATCCGTCCATTTCAGGCATCTCCACGTCTGTGAGGATAATCTGGATGAAATCACTGGCTTTGCGGTTAGTTACAGCAGCCCGATCAGCGATCTCCTTTACTTTTTCCCAAGCTTCGGCGCCGTTGGAGGTGCTGATATATTTTATGCCCATGTGGTTGAGAGTGCGGACGATTTGATCTCTCGCCACGGCGGAGTCATCGGCAAACAGCAAGGTGATCTCTCTTTCTCCGATGTGTTCGATGCCATCGAATAGGTCTTCGCCCTCACCAAACCCGGAGGTTTTGGCGAGTACCATCTCCACGTCCATGATCATCACCAGCCGTCCATCCTTAAGTTCGGTAACGGCAGTCACCAGGCCTCCATGCTGTTGTACCATCATCGGTGGTGGTACCTTGACATCCTCCCAGGCCAGTCGTTCTATAGTGTCGACCGCATGTACGAGGAAGCCCTGCACGTTCTTGTTGTACTCGGTGATGATCAGGATGCTGGGTTCCTGCTCGGTCTGGATACCGCAAAATTGGGGGAGGTTGATCACCGGGATCATATTCCCTCGCAGACTGACCATGCCCTCCACAGCGGGGGGCATCTCTGGTGCGCGGGTTATTTCGGGCACAAGCATGACCTCGCGGACCTTGAAAACATTGACGCCGAAGGTCTCTTCCCTGCCGGTATTCACATCACGTCCGAGGCTGAAAAGAAGCACCTCCAGTCGGTTGGTACCCGCCAGACGCGTGCGCTCATCGACTGATTTAATGAAATTTGCCATTACTCGTTGTCCATATGTGGAAGCGGATTGATAGGGGACATCCTCGTTATGCAAAGAGGGATTATTCCTCCGGATCACCAACGTTAGCGGTCAATAGACAAAAAGCTTTAGGAAATTGTTTCCAGAACATTCGGGGCTGGGTGTGATTTGGCTTGCGCCTATGGATTAGATATGTGTTGATAGAGGATACTGTCTCTTCGCTGTAAGGAAACGTGTTGTAACAATGCAGGAATCGTTGATACTTGTTGATGAATTCGGCAACCGTACCGGCACTGCCGGGCGAGGGGACTGCCATCTTGGAGAGGGGGTCAGGCACCGTGCCTTCGTCACCTTCCTGAGCGATCCGAGCGGACGACTGCTGATCCAGAAACGCCAGGGAAGTAAACTCGGCGGTGGGCGTTGGGATGTCTCTGCCACCAGCCACGTCCGTTCCAATGAAACCTTCGCCGCAGCGATTAGGCGCTGCCTCTCCCATGAACTCGGTATTGCGGATGGGCTTGTACCTCGCTATCTGCTCTCCTACACCTATCTTGAGCAATTGGATGGCCGTGCTGAAAATGAGTATTGCTCTCTGTTTGTATTACCCTACGATGGGCCAGTGGTGGCGAATCCGGAAGAGTTGGAGAGCTACCGATGGGTGTCGGTTTCGGAACTGCTCGATTGGTATCGTTCCGATAGCGTGGGATTCACTCTGTGGTTTGGAGAGGCGTTTGAGCGGATGGTCAGATATCCATTACAGAGGTTGAGCGATGGATAATCCAATCGACATGTTGATAGACTCTTTTCAGCAGGCCAAAGCTGCGGGCGATACGAATGGGCCATTCTTCGCCATGACTACCCTGGATGAGTTCGGTTTTCCAATGTCCCGGACGGTTACTGTTCGGGAGATATCGGCTGCGGGTATCGTTATCTACATCAATCGCGTGAGTCCCAAAGTCGAACAGTTGAAACTCAATCCTGCCTATGAACTGCTCTTCTTCTGGCCGAGTCAACTGCGGCAGTTTCGGGTGCGTGGCAGTTATGAGGTTTTTGAAAATGAAGATCAGCGCCGTAGCTGGGAGCAGAAGCCCTATACCGGCAAACTTTATGATCTTTTTCAGGTAGAAGGTCTATCGCAAAGCAGTGAACTGCCGTCACGGGAAGCCTACCTTGAGACGGCGACGGAAATTCGCGCCAGGTTTCCCGACGAGAGCGGTCTGGAGATGCCACAAGAGCTGGTCTGCCTGGGCTTTCAGCCAGACTATGTCGAATCCTGGTACGGCGATATGAAGGATCGTCTGCACGACCGACGTCTCTTTCGTTTGCAAAGTGACGGGAGTTGGTCGGAGCAGGTGTTGGTGCCTTGATCTGAGGGGGAGGGGAGTAGGCCGGTTCAAGTGTAGCGGAACCGGCAATCCGGTGTGCCTGATCCGCTACGCTTGATCAGGCCTGCGAAGCGAGTGCGCGCAGAATCAGTTGCTTGATATCAGTCATCGCGTATGCATCTGCCGCCAGGCTTCTGTCCGAACCAATCAGCAGCGGACCCTGTTTAGGGTCGTCCACCATACGCCCATGAGTTCCCTGAACCTGATCCGCTTGAGTGGGTATGACATCCAGCAGGGTGCGGAAGCCCAGTTTTTTCTGCAGCAACCGGCGTGTTATGCGCAGTTTGGGAAAATGCAGTTTCGGATCAAGGAACAGTTCAGCCGGGTCGTAACCCGGCTTGCGATGAATGTCTACCGTGGGTGCGAAATCAGGTGCCTTGTTTTCGTCCAGCCAGTAGTAGTAGGTGAACCAGTGGCCGGGTTCCGCGATTGCGACCAGTTCGCCGGCACGCTGGTGGTCGATGCCGAAAGCCTTTTTTCCAGCCGCGTCCAATACCTGCTCGATGCCCGGTGTCTTCTCCAGCAGGTTTTTTACCGCTTGCAGATCGGAAGCGCGTTGCAGATAGACATGGGCTACCTGATGGTCGGCCACCGCAAAGGCGTGTGAGGCGCCAGGATCAAGCAGTTCCCAGCCCAGCGTTTCCTGAATGCGCAGAAAACCCGCCTCGCGCAAGATACGGTTGATATCGACACTGCCTGTGGCCTGTTCGATACCGTACTCGGAGACCACCATGACCTCAGCTCCCTGGGCGCGAACATGTTCGATCAGCTCACCTGCGACCTGATCGATCTGACGCAGATCCTCGCGGATGGCAGGATTGTCAGGCCCCAGTCGCTGCAGGTTGTAGTCGAGATGCGGCAGGTAGACCAGCGAAAGCCCCGGCCTGTGGGTATCGAAAACTTCTTTGGCGCTTTGAGCAATCCAGGCTGATGAACGGATGTCAGAAGCGGGTCCCCAGAAGTTGAACATGGGAAAAGGACCGAGTTTTTCCTGTAGCGATTGTTTCAGTACGGGCGGCTCGGTGTAGATGCCGGGGATCTTGCGTCCGTCAGCCGGATAGATCGGTCGTGGCGTTGCCGACCAGTCCACATCGGCGTACATGTTGTACCACCAGAAGAGCTTGGCGCAGGTGAATTCTGCGTCTGCCGAGCGGGCAGCATCCCACACCTTCTCTCCCTGTACCAGGTGATTGGATTGGCGCCAGAGCCAGATCTCCGCTAAGTCGCGGAAGTACCACCCATTGGCGACGATACCGTGGCCACTGGGGGGCAGGCCGGTGAGCATCGAGGCTTGGGCGGTGCAGGTGACAGCGGGGAAGACCCCTTCCAGGGTGGCCATGAAACCGTCATTCACCAATGCATTGAGGTGTGGGGTCTCTTCTCCCAATAGCGCTGGGGTGAGGCCAACGACATCGATAACCACCAGTGGCCTGCTCATTGTGATGTCTCCTGTAACAGGCTGCGGCTTAGCATCGCCTGTTCCAGCCATTCAAGTTCAGCACTCAGACCTTCGATCAATGCCGGTTCATCCTTGGGCCGGATGGCTTCCGGCAGGACCTGCCAGGTGTAGGTCTCCACCTCCAGGTGGGGATGGAAGTCCGGGTGATCCAGCAGAAAATCGAGTGTCCGAAGAATCTGATCCTGGGTAGTGCCGAGTGAGCCAGTGACGAGTTCCCGGGTCTGGATCGGGATGTGAAAATGGGAACGCCAGGGTGTCGTTTGGGGAAAGGTCTCCATTGCCTGATTCAGATCCAAGGCACGTTGAACCTGGTTGTTCTCATCCAAATGGCAGCTCTGGTGCAGATAGCGCGTCTCGATAAATTCAGCGAGTTCATTCCTGGCTGTTTGGCTGGCCGGGTTGCAGAGTTCCAGGGCGCTGGATATCTGTATCTTGCCGACAGGAATACCTGCCTGATGAATCCGCGACAGGCTCTCGTAGACGTCTTCGAACATCACCGCCTGGTGGCAGACATCGAAGCAGATGCCGAGATGTTGGAATAACAGATTAGGATCCATCTGCTGCTGCTCCAGTGCACGGGGCACTTCCCTGGCGAAGAGAGGGATCAATTGATCCGTGGTTTCCAGTACGCAGCCCGGTTCCATTTCGAGGCAGAGTCTGATGCTGCAGCCGGTCTCCTGATGGATTTCGTGAAGAGCGCCGATGCAACGGCAAAGGCTATTCAGTGCTCTCTCCTGACGGGCCTCGCCCCAATCGGGGGCGAAACCGAGTGGGATGCTGGAGATGGTGCCCTCCTGCTGTTCCGGTGGCATCACTCCGGCAAGGATGACGGCAAGGTCGAGGGTGTAGAGAAGCCTTGTATCATCGGACCAGTCAGGCAGATAGACGCATTCTTTGACCCGTTTGGCATGGAAATCACCATAGGGAAAACCGTTGAGGGTAAAGAGGTCGATACCGTTGGCATCCAGGGTCCGGGAAAATGCGCGGTAGGCCTTGTCGGAAGCCAGCAATTTTGTGGCGGCGGTGTGGCTCAGCCAGAGGCCGCTGCCCATATTGGCTAACCGACGTTCCTGCCTCACAGCGGCGAGCGGGCCATCGATGACCGCGAGCAGCTGCTCCAATGTCTCGCTGGGGTGAACATTGGTGCAGTAGGTCAGGTCAGATCGATGCCATGCGGTCGTTGCGTATCCTGGTGTGTCTTGCGTCATACTGTTAGCAGGTCCTAAGCCGGTTTAAGCGTAGCGGAACCGGCAATTCGGCAGTGCCCGATCCGTTACGCTTGACCGGGCCTACATCCTGAATAGATACGCGTTGCCTCGATAACCGCTTTCGGATGGATGCTTGTTATCCCTCCACAATGGGTTGTTGGCCACGCAGCACCGAGTTCTCTTCCCAAAGTTTGGTCTGGTCGACCTTCTTCGGGTTCATCTCCTCCAGAGAGATGCGGCCGCTTTGGGCGAAGAAGTTGATGGGGTTTTCAAACAGCACTTTCTCAACTTCGGCCTCGCTGAACCCGGCTGCGATCATTGCTGCACCGGTTTTTGGCACTTTTAGCGGATCGCTGCGCCCCCAGTCTGCGGCACTGTTGACCACCATCTTTTCGGTGCCGTACTGCATCAGCAGTTCCGCCATGCGCTCTTCCGACATCTTGGTGAAAGGGTAGACGGAGTGACCGCGCCAGCAACCTGTCTCCAGTACCATCGGCAGCGTCTGCTCGTTGAGGTGGTCGATGATGACCATTTCTTCATCGATTCCCACCTCTTTCACCAGCGCAATGGTGCGTTCTGTGCCTTGTACCTTGTCGCGATGGGGCGTATGGATGAGTACCGGCAGTTCGAACTCCTTTGCCAGTTCCATCTGTTCGGCAAAGAAGCGCTCCTCTTCCGGTGTCTGATCGTCATAACCGATCTCGCCGATGCCGACTACGGTATCCTTCTGACAGAAGCGGGGCAGTACCTTCATTACCTCTTCTGCCATGGGTACGTTGTTGGCTTCTTTGGGGTTGAGGCCCATGGTGCAGAAGTGGCGCATGCCGAACTGACTGGCGCGGAAGGGTTCCCAGCCAATCAGGGTGTCGAAATAGTCGATGAAAGTGCCTACATTGGTTCTGGGCTGTCCCTGCCAGAAGGCGGGTTCGACCACGCCAAGGATACCGGCAGCCACCATGTTTTCGTAGTCGTCGGTGGTGCGTGACATCATGTGGATATGTGGGTCGAAATATTTCATAAAAGACTCCCTGAATTTGTTGGTTAACCCGGCTGTTGTTGCAGAAGATCCTGCAGTAAGTCGAGAACGAGCGTGTTATCTTCCTGTTTCTGCCGATCCTGCAGATGCGACTTGAGCGACGGGTTTTCTGACAGACGCTGTCCCAGGGCAAGTGCCGTGTAGTAGCGGTGTCCTGTCTCCTCGTGGTTCAGATAGGCGAGGATCTGCTGTTCCCCTTTCGTTGTGGCATGAGGCCCGATGGCCAGCCATATATCGACAGGCACGGTACGGCTGGCATTCTCCCGCTCAACGACATAATTCTCACACATGCGGGTAAGATCCGGATTTGCCCGTTGTTCAAGCCCCACCACCCGCTCTATGGCAAGACCGAGAAAGAGGCACTTTAAAACCATCTGATTGAACGTCTGCTCACTGTAGAAGGAAGCGGGGTAGGGGTTGTCAAGCGAGAGGGCGGAGAGCAGCTCCAGGCTGTTGGTACGCCCCGCATCAAGAGCGATTGTGGTCAGATAGTCCGCTGGTGCGAAGAGAACCAGTCCCCGGATGAGGGCGATGCGTTCGGATTCGTCACCCATCCTGTAATAGGCTTGCACCAACTCTTCGGTTTGATCCGGCAGACGCTTGACCACCGATAGCAGCAGAACGAGTCGTGCGGCGTCAGCTTCCCCCCAGCGGCGGATATCAAGAGGAGAGAAGACGGCGTCTATGGCAGGGGCATGTTCCAAACGCCTGTTTCCCAGCTTGCGCTTAGCCATCGCTGAGTAGAGTCCCAGATCGTCAAGAGGCTGATCGCTGGCGGTCAGTTTCTCCAACGTTTTGTCGAACCATGCCTTGCCACTGTCTGTCAGCACCGGCGCTATCGCCGCAGTCAGCTGGGCTTGAAAGTTATCAAGGTCTTCCATGGATTGTCCCAAATAGTTTCGCCCCATCTGAATTATAGAGATTATATCGCTACGGTGAGTATCTAAAAGCCGTTTTTTCTGTGATCTTGTAGATGTATCGTCATGTCCTGACTTTTCTGTACAAGCCTGTTAGGAAAGATTGGAACCAAGGGTTTCTCATGTGACATACATGAACCTTGCCAGCAGTTTTCCCGGCAGCATCAGACTCAGTACGGCCAGGGCGCCCCACCAGGGACCAAAGGCCAGTACCAATAGTGCGTCCAACAGGATGATACCGAACAGCAGCAGTTTGATGGTGGCTGCGACTCTTGCGGGCGTAAATTCACGGTAGGTGATAAGTAACTGCCGGGACACGATGAACAGGCCTGCAGCTAGCCCCAGCGCCAATAGTGGATGTTCCTGTATTGGCGCCGGCGCCAGCAGGATGATGAGTAACCCGGCGGCGATGATGCCCACAGCGGTGAGTATGAGCACCCAGCGGTGCCTTGCCTGCTCCTCTTCGCGACTGAGCAGTGTCAGAGCAGTGATGTAGATAAAAACCGGCAGCGCTATGATCAGCAGATCTCCGGTGAGTGGAAGGAAGGAAAACCCGAGCAGCCAGTTGAAATAGCGGCAGCCCCCCATGTTCAGGCTGCCGAGCAGGGTGCGTTTGAGCAGGCCGTCATAGAGCAACACCAGCAGTGTGATGATGATGGCGATGAACATCGACTGAATATTTGCATAGGCCGCGAGACCTATACCTATCACAAGCAGTTCCAAGCCGAGAAACAAAGCGTTCTGTCGTTCGATCCTGCCCGAGGGCAGTGGGCGTAAGGGGCGTTCCTGCAGATCGATTTTGTAGTCGAACCAGTCGTTGAGCGCCATGCCGGCGGTATAGAGTGCGGCGGTGGAACCCAGCAGAAGCAGCAGTTGCGGCCAGGCAATCTCTCCCTGTGTGATGATGAGATGGGCTGCAAGGATGTTTGACAAGGCAGTGAAGATTGCCGGCGCCCGCACCAGTTGCAGGTAGTCGATCAATGGGTGGCGCTGCGTTGTATTCATCGAGGCAGAATTCGTGAGAGATAGGCGAGGGATTTTTCACCCGCCTCGATGGGGTTGTGCGGATAGGTGTAGAGTTCGACCGTCAGAAAGTCATCATAACCCTGTTTATGCAGCGCGTTGAAGTAACGTTCGAAGGGGAGGTCGCCATCGCCGGGAATACGGTGGTAGTGCTTCATGCCGAGGATGTCCTCCACATGCACGTTCCATATTCTGCCGCTGAGCCGTTCGATCGAGACCTCTGGTGACTCTCCGTCAAGATAGGAGTGACCGATGTCAAGGTTGACTCCGAGGCTGGCTGATCCCACCCGGTCGATGATATCGGCCGCTTCGGTGGCGCGCTCAACGAGCAGTCCGGGTTCGTACTCTATGCCCACCCGGATATCCAACGCTTCTGCAAGGTTGCAGACCTGTTTGAGACTGTCGACGAAAAGTGTCAGCCCAGCTGTGGGATCGCCGCCAGAACCGGGTTGGCCGGAGGTGACACTGATGCATTTTGCCCCAAGCTGTTTCGCCAGTTGCAGTGCCTTTAGGGTGTATTCGATACGCCACTCCCGCCACTCATCCCTGCGGCTGCTGAGTGCCGGTTCGAAAATATTTTCCGGTGGCAGAGGGTTGAAATAGGTGTTGGCTGTATTGACGTTCAGATTGCTGATTGCAAGATGTTTCTCCTGCAATAGTCTGGAGATGGCAGTCACTTCATCGGCGTCTGTCCGATGAGGACGCAAATGGGGTGCGTCGCAGAGGATCTCCGCGCCGGAAAAACCGATACCGGCAATACTGGCCAATGCACTGAGGAGGTCGGTGCGGGTATAGGCGTTAGTGCTGTATGCGAGTTTCATCTATTTATATGGATCAATCGGTCATCACTGATAATCGGGTAAGGCCGTAGGCCGGTTCAAGCTTGCGGAACCGGCAAATGCAGTATGTTCCACCAGTGCTGCTGCCTGATCCGCTGCGCTTGATCAGGTCTACGAACTTCGCTTGTTGCCGTTGATCATCGCTTTGATCAGGTTTTCACGGTGTGCAATAGAGGCGTGGATGACGCCGAGAATATGCAGTGGTATCAGGATCAACAAGGCATTGGTGCTCCAAACGTGGATATCGAGAATCATCTGTTTATGGCGGTAGAGTTCCATTTCGGCAAGCGGGCCGGACCAGTTTTCTGCACCGTCCAGGGCGATGCCGCTGATTGTCACCACCGTAAGCCCAAGCAGCAGGAGCAGCACCATCATGCCTCCCGCCGGATTGTGCCCGAGGTGGCGCGATGCCTGTTGTCGCAGCAACGACTTCGTATAACCCAGTACTCTGCGTGGGCCAGTGACGAAATCGGTAAAACGGGCATGAGTCGGTCCGATAAGACCCCAAAATATGCGAAAGCAGACCAGTCCGATAATGGTGTAACCTGCCTGCAGATGAAGCTCGTAATTCGCCTCCTGGGTGTACCAGGCAATCGCGAAACTTACTACCAGCAGCCAGTGAAAGATGCGTACTAAAGGATCCCATACCCGGATCATGTCAGGTTGATTCATTCTGGTCTCCACCATTTTTCTGTGGGAGTGTCGCAAAGATGCCCGCACGCCGTTCGTGCAGCACGATAGAAAAGAACAAAAAGAGCGCCAGCAGCAACCAGATCTTACGCGATGGTGATCCTCTGCTGGTTGATTTCAGGAATTTTGTAATTGCCGCTTTTGACCCGTTTTGGATGCTGCCCTGGTCAACTCCAGCCAGTAGCCACGGGATAGCGGGGGTCTCTATCGATTCACTATTCCGGGTCTGCTGGAGCAGCCGGTGGGTCCGCTCGTTGCCAACCCTGGCCCATGCCTGGTAGAGGCCGGAGAGAGGAGCCTTGATAATGGCTTCAAATCGTCCCGGTGCAGAGGGTGTCAGGTGGTGTTGCCGGCGGATTCCAGCAGGTGTTTCCAAAATCAACTCGGCAACCCTTGCATCATTCCAGCGACCATCGCTATCTAGGGCGTCGATGTTTATCTGCAACTCGCCTGCCATACTTCGATAGTCCAGCTGCAGGTGAGGGTTATGCCCCTGCCTGTCGAGCCATGCCAGCAGGCTCTGAGTAAAAGGTGTGTTATCCACTGTTCGGAGCAAGCCGCCGGGGAGGGCGGCCACCCGTCCTGCTGCCGTCTGCCTGACGGCCAGCAGAGGATCACCATTGGGGGTGGCAAGATAGGCGGTGGAGTTGGGTTTGGTGCGGGTTACCTGGTAGCCGTTGACGGGTAGCCAGGCTGTTTCCTTCGGGATGGAAAATGGCAGCGGCGACACGGATTGGATTTTTACCGCCGTCGGCTGCCAACTCTGCCGTTGCTGCTCCAACTCGTGCCGCATGAAGCGGGGTAGCTCCGCAGTTTCGGCAACCTGCAGGACCTGTCCATCAGTGGCGGCAGCGAGTTGCTGCAGCACCGACAGATCTGCGTCCTCACCGACTGCAAGGGCGATCAACTTGATGCCGGCGGTTTGCATTTTTCCGATCAACGGTTCGATGGCCTCCCCTTCAACGAATCCGTCGGTGACCAGTATCAGAAAGCGTTTTTTCGGCGCTGCAGTCGCCAGTTGCCCGATAGCGGTAGTGAGCGCGGGTGTCAGTCTGGTACCGCCGGAGGGGTTTACTTTCCACCTTCGACTCAGGGTTGATCGTGGGTCGGCATGGGCCTGTAACGTCAATAACGGCTGGACATCACGATCGAATGCGATCAGCCCGATATGATCTCCGGCGCGCAGCGATCCGGCACTCTCCGCCACTGCCCGAAATGCGGTGGCAAGACGGCTCTGGGGGAGGGTTGCGGAATCCATGCTACCCGATTTGTCCACCAGAAAGAGAAATGCCCCAGCCGCCTCAGGACGGGCGGATTCCGCTTCGACAGGCAGCAGCTGCTCCAGTGCGGAGTGACGATATCCTCCACTGCCAAAGGCGTTGGGACCGCCGAGTACAATGAGCCCCACTCCCTGCTGTTCCACTGCCCCGGTGAGCGCGGTCACGGTTTCCGGCGCTAAATCGTCGGCGGGAATATCGTCAATCAAGACGAGAGAGGTGTCTTTGAAGCTATCTGGCCGGGAATTCAACTGTCGTGGTGACAACTGTGTGATTCCCCATCCGCTTTGCTGTAACTGTTGCACCGGCAGGGAAGGGGGTTGGTGCGAGAGATAGAGCAGTTGATGTTCCCGTACGACCTCAAAATAGCGCTGTCTGGAATCCAATGGATCCCCATTCGGGTCTAAAATCGTCAACTCCAGCAGATGTGGCCCAGAGGTTGCTGCACTGAGTTGCAGATGATGGACGGTGCTTGATTGCGCTGTAAAGCGCAATGGTGTCTCTGTCAGCTGATGTCCGTCGAGTTTGGCGATCAGCAGGCCTTCTTTTGCAGCAGGTGATGTTATGGCGATGCTGACGGGGAACGTCATCGCCGGTTTTACCTTCTCCGGAAGATTGATCGACTCGATAACCGGGTGGCCAGCGGCATACGGCGCTGGAGGTGCGGACCAGAAGAGTGCGATGTTACCCTCGGCATCGGGAAGTGCGGGTGGTGACGTGTCACTGTTTTCGCGGCCGTCGCTGAACAGCAGAATTGCGCTCCTGTGGCTGGGAACAAGCTGATTGGTGGCCTGTTCCAGCGCTGTTCCAATCGCGCTGGTATTGTTGTCGAGGGAGAGGGTTCGGGGCGGTGCCGGTTGCTGGAGTTGTTGTTGCAGCTCGCTGTCGGATATCGGCTTCCAGGTGATCTCCGTCTGCGGCCGATCGGCAAAACGAATCAGACTGAATCGGCTGTTGGCGGGAAGACCGGCCAGCAGGGGCCTGAGCTCCTGCCAACTTTGGTCCGAAAATTGCCGTCCGACACTCTCGGATTCGTCCATCACTACCAGTAGGTCCAGAGACTCGTTGGCGGGTAGCAGATCGGGGTTCCACCAGGCGAACAACAGAAATAACGCGACAAGTGGGTAGCCGAAAAGGGGGAACAATCTATGGAATGCACCCTCTCTCATCCACCGCTCCTGCGTTGCGTCCGGAAGCCCCACAGCATGTCGATCAGCAATAGTACAAGGGCTGCAATAATTGGCAGGCTGGTGATGGATACCTGCTGTTTGGAGTGATCAGCAACGAGTCTGTTTGAGGCTTCCGACAGGGCGAGCGGCGTGATCCGGGAAGCCTCAGGGTCACGGGAGGTGGAGATCAGGCTTTCAGCGAAGGGACGTTGCAGCAGGCGCTCGATCAGCGCTGACAAAAGAAGTGGGTATTCCGGACTGTGAGCGAAGCCGGGCTGCTGGAGATCGAGATAGACGTCGATAGTCTGTGCGGGTGTACGGGTTTCCCGAATCAGGGAGTGGCCGTCTGCACTCAGCAGCGTGACGCCTGAAGATGTTGCTTCACCCTCTTCCCGGCTGAAAGTTAAGCCCCGATTGATCGATAGATGTTGAAGCCCATCCTTCACATGCCAGTGCCCCCGTGAATGGGTCGTTTGGTGACCCCTGCCGCTATGCAGGCGGAGCAGAGGTGTATCGGCAGAGGTCTGGATGTTGTCGCAATCGATAAAAATGCCGGGATTGCGCCCGGACTGTTCAAGCCCTGGATGGGACTGCAGAAAAGCAGACAGATAAAGGCCGCACTCTCCCGTTACCTCGACGGCAATCGGTTTCAAGGCGCTGGAGAGGGGGAGCCGCAGTTCATTATCCAGAGGCAGTGAATCGCCAGCTGCATGAAGTCTGGCAATAAGGTCGGCCGGGTAACTGAGGTCTGCCGTAAAATCCAGCAGCTTGCGCTCTCCGGGTGGGAGTTTGACCAACCAGCTCTCTATTTCACGGCCTCGCTGGATCAGGATCAATCTGGCGTTCATTTCAGACTCACCGCTGTTCCGCAGCTCTACCAGCCCCTGTGCAGCAGAGGGGGTATCCGGTGAGGGGCGAATGGCCAAGCGGGTCAAGGATAGATTGCCGGTGCTGCTGCCGGTCTGGATGATCTCTGAAAGCGGTGCACTTTTCAGCCAATGGTTGAGCTGGACATCCGCGCCATCGGTTAACAGGATATGCCTGTTGCCCTGGTGCATCAACGCGGGTGCGGGAGGGTGGGGTTCTCCCCGTGGATCGCTGCCCCACTGTTCGATTTCGCTGATCCAATCGCTATCGGACTGGGGGTTTAATATCCGGGTGGCGGTGGGTTTGCCCAGTGAATGGAGAATCAATGAGGAGGGATGCTCCTTCTCCACCCGTTGGATGAGCCGGTCGATGCCCCGCTGTAACCGTGTTTTTCCTCCTTCCAGAGTGAATTGACTCAGAGAATCATCGAGCCAGATTTCCATGGGTATACCGCTTATTGTTTCCCGATAGGGATCACTCAGCGCCAGAACCAGAAGAGTGGCAATCACTGCCCGCAGACGCCATCTCGGATCGGGTTTGGTGGGGGCGTTCCCGGCGGCACCTTCGGTCTGAATGCGTCGCCAGAGGAAGAGTGCGGCAGTGGGTCGAATGCGGCCCTGCCGCTGAAAGCGGTGCAGCCAGCGCAGCAGCGGCAGGCCACTCAGCAGGAGGAGCCAGAGCGGTGCGCCCAGGCCGATCACGAGGTTCTGCCTCTGGCGTGGAAATGGTGGGTCAGCACCGCTTTCCAGGGGATGTCCGGTGTGGCATGGGAGAACTGAATATGGCGTCGGCGGCAATAGCTTTCGAGGGAGGCAGAGAAGGCGTCCAGCGTCAGCTTGAAATGTTCCCGGTCAGTTTCGGTAGGCGTGACAGCAAGTGTTTCGCCGCTCTCCACATCCATGAGTGTCATCTCGTCGCCACCATCAGGGAAGTCGTTGTCAGCCCGGACCTGGAGGGCGTGGATTCGATCCCCAAGCAGTCTGAGCCTGTCCAGGCCGGGGCGCATGCCATCCTCCACCAGAAAATCGCTAATGACGAACACCGGGCTGCGGCGTTTGATATGGGAGATGCAGGCGCGCAGATCCGATCCGCCACCCGACGTCAGGGGAGCGGTTTTCCGCAGGGTCTGCAGTACTCGGGAGTAGTGGTTGGATCCTCGTCCAAGGGGTACCCGCTGATCGACCTGGCCGCTGAAGAGCAGGATTGCGACCCGGTGATCCAGGTGGATCAGCAGATAGGCCAGCGCGGCGGCACATTGAACTGCCAGCGCCCATTTATCCCCCGATCCCATGGATGCGCTGTGGTCGAGGCAGATGGTCCAGTCAGCAGCCGCTTCGTCCCAGTAGCGACGAATCTTCGGATGGCGGCTGCGAGCGGTGGCGCGCCAGTCGATATCGCGCAGGTCGTCACCTGGGACGAACTCCCGATGATCGAGAAACTCGACCCCGAATCCGGCCCGTATGCGGTTGGGCCGGTGGCCTGGGGCCAGCAGCAGACGGGTATTGAACAGATGATCGGCGATACGGGTCAACTGACTCAGTTCCTGCTCATTCAGGGCCTCGAGGGGGTGCATCAGATCCGGCTCCGCCACTCCTGGATGATCTGACGCAGGATGCTGTCGCAGTTGATGCCGTCCAGTTCACTCTCAATGGTGAGCAATACCCGATGGCGCAACACCGGCAACGCCATCCTGGCCAGATCGTCAAAATCGACCTGCAGGCGACCCTGTAGCAGCGCGTGGATTCTGGCGGTTTTGAGCAGCGCCTGCAGACCCCTTGGGCTGGCGCCGTAGCGAAAGTGGCTGGTTCCGCCTGATGTGTCGGGATGGGTGGCGAGCAGCAGGGTTACCGCTGCCTGTTTGATCCTGTCGGCGATCACGATCTCCCGACCGGTCGCCATGATTGAAACCAGTCGTTCCAGATCCAGAACCGGTTGCAGATGCTCGGACGGTTCGTCGTCAAGGGAGATTTCGAGCATGGAGAGCAGGGCCGCTTCGCTGGGAAACTCCACATTGAGCTTCACCAGAAAACGGTCGAGCTGGGCCTCCGGCAGCGGATAGGTGCCTTCAATCTCGATAGGGTTTTGGGTTGCCATTACCCAGAACGGCGAGGGCAGGGGATGGGTGATGCCGGCGTGGGTGACCTGATGTTCCTGCATCGCCTCAAGCAGTGCAGCCTGGGTCTTCGGGGTGGCGCGGTTGATCTCGTCCACCAGCACCAGCGGGGCGAAGATCGGACCGCGCTGAAAATCGAGCCGCTGCTCACCTTGCGCATCACGGATCAGGATCTCACTGCCGGTAATATCCGCAGGCATTAGATCCGGTGTGCACTGCACCCGTGAGAATTTGAGACCGGTGGCGCCGGCCAGCGCCTTGGCCAAGTGGGTCTTTCCCAGGCCGGGCAGTCCCTCCAGCAGGATGTGTCCCCCCGAGATGAAGGCGATGAGCAGACGATCGATCAACCCCTCCTGCCCCACGATGGTGCTTTCCAGTGCCTGCTTCAGACCGCTGAGGTCGTTATAGGCGTCCTGAAAGTCGGATTCGGTAAGTTCACGGTTTGCTTGCATCGAATTGACTCAACTGTTTGAAATAGCGATCTACCAGTACACGCTGGTCTGGTGTCATGGAGGTGGAGAGTGTTTGTTCACCGCCGCTGGTGATATCCCGGTCGGCTGATGATAACCCTGTTTTTAGTGGCTGGCTGGTAGTTGTCAGATGCTGGCCCGTGTGTCGGTCGAATGCCAGGCTCTTCCGGTCAGAATCCAGTGAGATATCCTGGTAGCGCTGCTGTGTGAATGGCGCTGCCTGGCCGGTTGTCTGATCCGCTGTGACAGAAGCATCCAGGCCGGGGGCGGTTCCGCTATGTCGTTTGGCGGATTCTCCAGGGTTCTTCCCGACTTCGCTGACAACGATATTCCGGGCCGCCGGATTTTTCCTGTTTTTTTCGTTCTTGCCGCGTTCAACCTGGGATTCGTTCCCCTTCTCCGGGGATTGCCCGTTCGAATGATTCCCGGTCTGCTCCTCTTCAGGGTGAGCGCCTTCTGCCTTGGCGTGTTGCGTGGCAGCCTGGGACTCATGTTTTAGTGCCGCAGCCTTTTTTTCTGCCAGGAGTACTTCATTGATGGCAGCCACAGGGTCGATTGTTTCTGAGTCCTTTGATAGCTGCTGTTTCGCGTCGTCACTGCTTCCGCTTTCCAATGCCTTCTGAGTTACCTTCCCTGGCAGCAGAAGCAGGAAACTGCCGAGAATTGCCAGGGTGATTCCAAGCAGGAGAGATGAGCCGGGGCGTTGTTTGGGTTGTGATCTTAACTGTTCCTGCCAGTGTGGAAGTTCTGCGGAGGCACGGAGGAGCAGTAATTTTTGTGTGCTGGAGGGGGTTTGCCGAAAAGCGGTGATCTCCCAAGCCGAGAGGAAAAGTGCATGGGCTTTGAGTTGGGCATCCGCTGCTGTTGCGCCTTCAGCCGTCGTGGGAATCCGCCTGATGGCCACCACTGACAGATAGAGGGCGGGAGGCAGCAGGGCAAGGGTGAAAAACAACGGGCTGTTCAACTGCAGCCATCCTTGGTGAATGACTCCGCTGAAGAAGAGGATGATGACCAACCAGCCGAGCGGCAGTGCTGTCCGTGTCAGTAGTTGTGCCGACCAGAGTCGCCGCTGTTGCCGCCGAACGAGTCTTGGCAGCATTTTGAATAGTGTTTCACTCACAGTCCGGCCCAACCCCACCAGACTTGACGGAACTGCCAGAGCAGAATAAGCAGCGCGATCTGCAGCACAGCAATCATCCCCTCTCTGCCGACTGGATTTGGCAGGATGTGATTCAGACCCTGCCGGATACCGAATGCGGTCAATCCGGTGAGTGTGACCGCAAGTGATCCCAGCGCAATGGGGAGGATCTCCAGACTGCCGCTGAGCCAGCTCAGGGTCAGCAGCGGCAGTGGAAAAAAGAGTACCAACGCCACCGCCATGATGTCGTTTTGCCGCGAGCTTTCGACAGGCTTGAAGAAGAGCAATATCACACCAATGATCTGTCCAATGAGCGTGACATGGATTGCTTGATCGAACAGTGTCGTCACTCTGGCCGCAGCCCAGTCATTGAGTTCCAGCTGTGCCGTTAGCCAGAGCGTGAGTGGCAGCAGGTAGGCCAGACTGCATATGGTGGCGAGCCGGACCAGGTTCATGATCGACCCCCGGTGGAGGAAGAGCGGATTACCAGCCAGCCTGTGGTCGAAGTGGCTGAGGGGGCGAACCCTCCCCACTCCTGGGAAATTGGGATTAGCAGTGCGGCGCCGTTGAATGAGAGCCGTCGGTTGAGTAGTCGCTCGGCAGGGGTTGTGGGGGCTTCGCCCTGCTGTTCAGGCTGCCATGTTTCATCGGGTGAAAGTGCGGGCAGTGCATAGCTGTGGCGTTTCCAGAGCAGCCGTCCGGCAGGGGTTGCGCTGGTTCCGGTATTGCGGACAATCGGCTGACCGCTGTCCAGTATCAGCGAGAGCCGGTGGGGTTGCCGGACGATGCCGTCCAGGCGATAGCGTGTCGGCGCAAACAACGTCGTGCCGCTGGTCAGATGATAGAGATCGTTCCCCTCTCTGTGTTCGATCGGTGTGGATGTCTGCGGGTTCCCAAGACGTGTTATAACCACATCAGCGGTAAAGTTCGTCTCCTGAAAACCTCTGCGGTCACCCCCGCTGTATTGGATCGCAGCCAGCCTGGCGATAGAATCCCCTGCCTCCGTTTCGGCCCAGAGAGTGAGCTGCTGCCCCCCTGCACCGTACCAGATCACCAGACCTGTAGCAGCGGTCAGAAGCGGGAGTACCAACAGTAGAGCGGGGCGCGTGAGCAGACTGCTCAACAGCACCATGAGCAGGAGATAACCAAAAAGGTATAACGGCACCGCCAGGTGGGGCTGGTGACTGCTGAGCAATGCCAGAGTTTTGCTCTCGGGTAGTTTTGCAGGACGCAGCCTGTCGAGTTGCCGCAGTAGTTGGGGAATCTCCGACAGTTGGTCGTAACTGCGGATAAGCTGCCCGCCGCAACCGGCTGATCTGCCCAGGCGTTCAACCACTGATGAAGATGCCTTATCCAGCAGCAGGATGCCGCATCCAGCCAGATATTGACCCAAGGCCTCCGACTGTCGCTGCTCAAGGGCCGCCAGACTTTCCAGGTCGGTGATGACCGATTGGACAGCGCCATACCCCTGTGTGGTATGAGGAAACCCGGCGGAAGAGAGCATCACGATAACGCTCTCTTCCGTTGTTTTGAGCTGTGCAGTTGACCTTATCTGCTCGTTAGGTGCGATGGAAACCAGGGTGATAGGTAATCTGGTGGCCGTAAGGGTGATGGAGTGAGTGAGCGCTTTATCACTTGGCGCAGTCAGGGTGACGGTAACCGAACCCTCCTTTTTGGGTTTGATGCCGAGCCAGAGTTTTTTTCTGTCGTGTTCGTTTAATTGCAGATGATGGATTGTTTTGCCGTTGGCATCCGAGATTGAGAGGTCGGCTCTGGTGGCCTGAGGTGAGGAGATCTCCACCCCTATTTCGGTGGTTGTTCCTGGCTGGAATTTCCCCAGCAAACCTGCTCGCACGCGCAGATCTGCTGAAGCCCCTGCTGCTACCTGAACAGTGAACAGCAGCAGGATCAGCAGAAGAGAGAAACGCGAAAGGAGGATCAGATTTTTCTCCCTGGCTTAGTCGATCAAGTTAGTCGCACGACAGCAAGATACCGGAATGCAGCGCCGCACCTTGCGTGCGCCATAAACCGACAAACTGCTGTTGGGTTACGATGCGCATGAAACTTAGCGGTAAAACGAAAATTTGGGGCAATGCGCATCTAACCCAACCTACTTTTCGATCATAAAAAACAGGTTTCTAATCAGACACCCTTCAACGGATGACATGATTCAGGGAGATGACGGCCCAGGCGGTCACCAGGTTCTTGTTGCCTTCCCACCAGCGAGGGGAGTCCGGGTTGACCCAGGAGCCGTCTTTGTCCTGCAGGCCGAGCAGTTTTTCGGTCAGGTCGTTGCGCCAATTATGTTTGATGCCGTTGCTATCCGTGACCTCTGCTTCACCGAAGGCATACATGCTCTTTGCGAAGGCGTTGTAGTAGTAAAACAGTCCCTGGTTTTTCTTCGCACCGGGATTCTCATCCAGAGTGTAGTTGGCACGGATCCAGTTAAAGGCCGACTGAACCCTGGGGTCATTCTTGTCGACACCGGCAAACAGCAGACTGATGAGTCCGGCATGGGTCATGCTGCCGTAGGAGACGGCATCCCCATGTGGGCTGTAGTTGGGCATATAGGCGAAGCCGCCGTCATTCTTTGCCCATTTGAGATCGTTGGTTTCACTGTTGTTCTGGGAACGGCTGATAAAGACCAGCGCCTTCTCCCAAACCGGATCGTTGGGATCGAGACTGGTGGCCTTCATCGCTTCGATGGCTAGGTATTGATTGGAGAGATCCGGGCGTTCGTCACCACCGTAGCCGATGCCGCCAAAATATTTGTGGTCCGATTTATAACCGTCCTTCTCATCCAGTTGCAGACCTTTCAGAAACTTCTGGCCGTTGCTGATGACCTGTTTGTATTTTGGGTTGCCGGTGGCCTGTAGCGCGGTGATGGCAACGGCGGTGTTGTAATTGCGGTTGTTGATGGTCTCACTGATGGAACCATCCTCCTTCACATGAGAGAGAAGGAACTCAACAGGCTTGGTGATGAAAGGGCCGTCATCCTCGGTATATTTGCGGCGGCTCTCAAGATAGGCGCGTAGCGCCAGTGAGGTGATGCCGACTGAGTCCGACCAGGAGCCGTTTTCGTCCTGCTGTTCCCGCAGGTAACGCAGGCCGTTATCGGTGGCGCGCTTGGCCTTACTCTTCAGCCCTGAATCCATGCTGGCATCCGTGGCGGAGACACTGAAAGCCAACAGCAATGTGAACAGAAATGTGAGTGTCTTGGTCATCAATTTCATGGGTAATGTCTCTCCATCAATATTTGTCGATTCAATGCGGGTCGGGTTTAAGTCTTAGGGTTAGGGTATGCAACGCTGCCGCAAGCCCCAGATAGATAGCGCCTAGCAACAGGCTATCGGGATAGGCGAAACGCAGGCTGCCGAAGGGTGTATTGCGATAGAACCACTCGCTGCGCAGATAGTCATACTCAGCGGCGGCGGATATATAGCTCAGGGGGCTTGTCGCGATGATTGCATTGACCGCGGCGTCACTGAAAACAAAAAGCTCAACCACGGGGCCAAGCCAGAGGGTGGCGCTACCGGCAACCAGCGCCAGCAAAAATACCGTCGGCAGAGCGATCTCTGCGGTTGCACGAAATCTTCTCAGAAAACCCGCAAGACTGAGCAGCAGCAGTGTGGTGGTGAATACCGCAAGCGTACTCTGCAGCAGAATGGCATTGGGGACCGTGCCTTTAACGTGTGTAAACAGCAACAGCAGAAATACGATGGTAGAGGCGATGCTGTTGAAAACAAGAGAAAATGTGCCGCCGGTGTGTGGCAGCATCAGCAGGCAGGTCAGAGAGGTTGCCAGCCCCAGGTTGACTACCAGCCATGCATCAGAGGGGAAAGATGATCCTGAGAGAGGCATAGTGTGTTGAAACAGCAGCACCAATAGCGCCGCAAGCGCCCAGCGCAGCAGCCAATCCTTTATCTGCACTGGATTCATCCGTTCACCAAGTGCCTGATGGAACATCGTCAGCCAATGCTCTCCAGGTTAGCCGTTCCGGTATTCCTCTGCAGATGAGCATCGACATATTCGAGCAGGAGCTGGAACTGGGGGTAGAGCGCCAGCTCATCGCAATCGATGGGATTCTTGAAATAGGCGGCAAGGTGATACATGGGGCCGGATTCACCCTGCCGCGCGGCGAACTCGCTGAGGCGGATCATATCCAGTACCAGCGGTGCCGCCAGGATGGAGTCACATCCCTGCCAGGTGAACTGCATGGTCATCTTGACGTCGAGAAAACCCTGAAAATGGATCAGATCCCAAGCGGTTTTCCAGTCTCCCAGTGAAGGGACATAGTTGATGTCGATACCTCCGTGAGGGGAGTAGCCGAGGATCGAGTCGAGAACATTCCCCTTGTTTCGCAGCTTGGCCACTTTGTGATCCGGGTCGTCCAGTGTTTTGCCGTCTCCGTTACCCAGCATGTTGGTGCCTTCCCAGCTAAGGATGCGCAGGTTGCGGTAGGCAAACATGGGCGCCAGGGCGGTCTTGACCAGTGTCTCGCCGGTTTTGCCGTCATTGCCATAGAATGGCACACCCTGTTGGTCCGCCAGTTCGTGCAGACCCTTCAGGTCAGAACCGGGATTGGGGGTGAAATTTATATAGGAGCAGCCTTCAAGAAAAGCGGCCTGGGTATAGCAGATGCTTGGGGTCAGTGATTCGGAGCGGTTCTCTTCGATGAGTAACTCGATGCCCGCTTTTGTCTCATGGGCTTCGGTTTCCTCGGGCAGGGATTCCGATGAGGTGAGATTGACCACTACCAGATGTTCGAGTGTGTGCCGCTCCTTGAAACGTTTCAGATGACTGCGAATCCTGGAGACGAACATTGACATATTGGGGCGTGTTTCGACCGGTGAATCGGATCCCCAGAGCGCCGTGGGTTCGTAGACGATATCTTTATCTATGGCCTGCAGATCGGATTCGATGGCATCAATCAACTCGTAGGTATAGGTGCCGGAACGCCTGGCGACGACACGGGCTGTATCCACCAGGGAACCCTCGATAATGTCCAGGCCGCCGAATACCAACGAGTCCAGGCCTGCCAAATCGAGATCGCTGATGGGCGGGATCTCGGTGACCATACCGCTGCTGGAAACCCGTCCGGCTTGTACCGCCAGGGTGCCGACTATCAAGGTTGTTGCGATATCGCCGCGAGCGCCGGCGAGCCAGATGCCAATTTTTCTGGAGGAACTGGTTCTTTTCATGATCCCTGTGAAGCGTCCGAAAAATAGTTTGGTTTAAGTCCTAATCGGCTTGTTGGCAGGATTCTTGAGTTACATGGCGTCAGCGAGTTTCCGGGTCGCAGATTGCCTACTTAACCCAAAATCACATCACTCGAAGCCGCCCTTTGCCATACTTTGAAAAAAGTGAGTGCCCTTGCGGGCACGACACTGAGTTTACCATCCCGGTACATCACGATCCAAAGGGGAGAGGCGGATCGGATGGTAACTGCCGACACGGAGGGGGAGTGGTCGGCAGTTTCCGTTGACTTTTGGTTTCAGTAATAATCAAGCAAAAAAGAGGCCAATATTTACAGCTAAGCAGTGCTGATGAAAAATGTTTAAAAAACAAAAGGATAGAATTGATATGGGCAATTTATTGGGAGAGGGGAGAAAATCGCGTTTTGTACATGAACTGTACAGTCGATCCCCCGTCTGGGATGCGAAAAATATGATAATACATTAATTATCAATGCTTTATGCGTATTTGTTAGGCATTGGTCAGCTGTGCAGTAAGATGTCACTCAATTGTCGCGTGACGGAATTTTGTTGCGCAGTGTGGTTCTGTGGAGTCCGAGTAGTTTGGCTGCGGAGACCTGGTTGTCGTCGCAGAGGCGGAGTGCTTCATCGATCAGTTCCCCCTCGGCGAAACCGATCAGTGTATGAAAAGGCCCCTCGGTTTTCTCCGTGGGGTTGTTCTGCACAGCCAGTTGGCGTAGGGCGTAACGCAAGGTATCACTCAGCTGTCCGAACGCGTCGTCACAGGTTGAACCTGTCTCTTGCGTTATTGTTTTGGGAGGCTCGTTCTCCAGTGCAAGGTCATGATTGGTTAATTTAGTACCCCTGGCGATTAGCGCGGAGCGTTTGATGACATGCTCCAGTTCTCTGACGTTGCCCGGCCAGGGATGGGCGCGCAGCCGCTCGATGACACCGGGTTCAAAATCGGACAGGGGTTTGTTCAACTCTCCGGCGACCTGTTTTAAGAAGTGGCGAGCCAGCAGTTCGATATCCTCCTGACGATTGCGTAACGGCGGAACCTGTAGAGTGACCAGATTGAGGCGGTGGAGAAGATCTTCCCGAAAGCGTTTGTCAGTAACCTCCTGGGCCAAATTCCGGTTGGTGGCAGTGATCAGGCGTGCTCGCAGGGGGATGGGGGTACTGCTGCCGATTCGCTCGAAACTCCGCTCCTGTAGCACCCGCAGCAGCTTTCCCTGCAACGGCAGGGGAAGTTCACCAATCTCGTCGAGGAACAGAGTGCCCTCGCCGACGCTTTCAAACCGCCCGATACGACGTGTATCGGCGCTCGTAAAGGCCCCTTTTTCATGGCCGAAGAGTTCACTCTCCAGCAGGTTTTCCGGGATGGCGGCGCAATTGATGGCGACAAACGGGGCCTCAGACTGTCCACTGTGACGGTGGATGCCCCGCGCCACCAACTCCTTGCCGACGCCGCTCTCGCCGGTGATCAGCACCGTCATGTTGTTGGTGGTCAGCAGTCCCATCAGTTTGAAAAGCTCCTGCATGGGAGCACTCTGACCCACGAGTCTGGGCTCTGTTTCCGGTTCAGGCTGCTCAGTTTCGGCTTCAGGGGTGGGCGGCTCGCTGGCGCACTGTTCGAGCATCTGGTGCAGCAGCTGCCTGACGCGGGTCAGCTCAACTGGTTTTCCCAGGTAGTCGAAGGCATCGAGACGTACCGCCTCCATCGCCGTCTCCATGGCGCCATAGGCGGTCATGATGACAACTGGCAGTCCGCCGATCTCATCACGGATCTGAGCCAGTGTCTCGATGCCGTCCATGCCGGGCATTCTGACATCCATGAAAACCGCGTCGGGATGCTGTTCGCGGATGACCTGCAGGGCCTCTTTTCCATTGCTGGCGATCAGCGCCTCATGTCCCTCCATCTCGAACAGACGGGAGAAGGCGTCGCAGATGGCGCGTTCGTCGTCGGCGATGAGGATCTTGCTCATGCGGTGGTATCCTGAAGTGGCAGGCTGAGGAAAAATCTGGCGCCGCCAAGTTTACTCTTTTCGACACGAATCTGTCCGCCATGAAGCTCGGCCAACTCGCGGCAGAGTCGCAATCCAAGACCGAATCCACCGGGTTTGTCGCTGCGGGGTTGATCGAACAGCGTAGCCTGCCGGTCCGGCGGAATGCCAGGTCCCGAATCGTCCACTGCAATCCACAGGCTGTGGCCTCCGCTCTCCAGGCCTGTACTCAGAAAAATCTTGCCGCCATCCGGCAGTTCATCCTTGGCATTGAGCAGCAGGTTGAGCAGTATCTGCCGCAGCATATCCCTGTCGGCGGAGAGTGGGGGGAGAGATCGACCGGGCGTCATCTCCAACTGGATGTGCTGGTGCTCGAACTGTAGTCGGGTGAGGTGGATGATTTCACCGATCAACAGATTGACATCGATTGTGGTATTTGACGGTTTTGCAGGCAGGCGATGCTGCAGGGTGCCGGCCACGATCAATTCCAGTCGCCCAACCTCATCCAACAGTGTCTGCAATACGGCAAGATCCTCTTTGCCTGAGGTCTCTTTCAACAGCTGCAATTGCATCTTGATGGCGGTCAACGGGTTGCGGATCTCGTGGGCGATGCGGGCGGTCATCTCCCCCAGTGTGGCCATGCGGCTCTGTTCGGCTACTGTCTTTTCGTACTCCTGCAGTCTGCCCGCCATAATATTCAAGGCGGCTGCAAGATGGCCGATTTCGTCCCGGCGGTGGATGGTGACTGATGTCTGACGCTGTCCGGCGGCGATCTTCTCAGCCATCTCCGCCAGTTCTCCAATCGGCAGGGTGATGCTGCGGCTGGTGCGGTGACCGACCCAGGCCACCAGCAGCAGCCCGGAGATGACGCCCAGCCCCAGCCACCAGGCCATTCGGTGTGAGGTTGCGCGGATATCCGACAGGTTTGAGAGGGCGGCCACGTAAGATATGTTTCTGTTGCCGCGAGTCTCTATTTGCCGCATCACCAGCAAATAGTCCGCCCCCATTAAATCGATGCTGTGACGTTGTTCGGAGTTCAGTAGCTCAGGGTGATCGGCGAGCAATCCAGTGATAATCGTTTGCAGATCGCCTCTCTCTCCCCGGAAGGTCGTAAAGTCAACCTCACCATCGGCGCCGATGAGTGATAGATCGGCCCTGATCAGGTGCGATAGCTGCTCTACGATGCCGCTTGTATGCGGAAAATCCCTGCGGGAGAGTGTCTCTACGGCATGGACCAGTTGTTCGTGCAGACGCTTTTCCAGTGTTTCGGAAAAGAGTTGACTGCCCATCCACCAGGCCATACCTGCACTGAAGAGCAGAGTGACCACATAAGGGATAAAAAGTCGCTTGTAGATGCTGTCGCTAAACATGTAACTCACTACTTTTGTCTCAATACAGCATATCTTAGCTTTTGGTTTCAATGGAGAGTAAAAAAATGTGTCGAAAAAATTTACACTTTTTTTCATTGTCGGCACAGCATTGATTAAGCAAGTGCTAATAAGCTTATTTTTTATTTTTATCTCCAGATTCAGTGGCAAGTCTTTGAATAGTCAAGTTTAAACCAGTGGGTAAAACAAACTTCAAACGATTGCTTCGTAAGGTAAATTGCTATAAAGGAACAAGATTCCTTTTTTGTGCCGGTTTAGAGATTTCACAGGTGCCGGATAACTTTACAATTGGGAATAAATAGACTTCCTTTGATTTGAGTGAATGGCATTAACCAATTGAAATATAAGTATTAATTATTTGTTGGCCTGGAAATTGCTCAGTGTAATGCGACTTTGAAAGAATGTTGTCAGTTTACAAACTGCAATTTCGTTGACCTGGAGGTTTTCATAATGAATCGTGTAATTGGTAATGGCTTTAAGAGCACCGCACTGGCCCTGGCGGGCGCGGCTCTTCTGGTTTGGGGTTCGGCGGCATCTGCGATGCCGATCGATTTTTTGGGTCTGGACGGCACTCCCGATCCGCTGGTTGAAGGTTACCAGTTCTCTGCGGGTGATTTCACTTCCTGGGCTGACACATTTGTAACCACCGATTTCGGTGATCCCAATGAGTTCCTGCTCAGCGGCGCTGATACCTATGAGATCATGGGTGCTGGTCCCGATAAGAGCTTTATCAACATCGACGCCCCCGGCGCATCGGTTGGCGGTACCGGTTTCGATACCACTATCTCTCTGGTTGCCATGTTCGACTCCCCGCTGCCAAGTGCCTCCACGCTGGTAATGCAGGCGTTGTTTGGCGGTGCAGTTGTTGGTTCTGACACTATCACCCAGTCCGGAACAGCATTTGAAGCCATGAGCATCTCCCTGGTGGATCTCGCATTCGACACCATTTGGCTGTTCGATACGGCAGCTGTTGGCGATGCCTTCCGCATCGACAACTTCAATGTGACTGTTGTCGACAACACCGGTGGTGGTCCGGTTCCTGAGCCCACAGCACTGTTGCTGATGCTTGCCGGACTGGCAGGGCTTGGTATGGCAAAACGCCGCGCCAAAGCTTAAACGACAATCAAGGAATTCGGGTTCATAGCCTGTCTGAAACCACGGGGAGAATACGGACCAGCCGTTCGTACGTGGGAAAAGGACGGGCTTTGAGCCGGGATGGATAAACCGGCCTGGATGGCCAAATCTAGTAGTCTCAATTAACGGAGGGGAATCCGATGAAGAGATCGATAAAATGGCGTTGGCTGGCGATGCTTGCGCCGTTAGCCATGCTGGCGATGTCCAGCGTGGAGGCGGCGGTAAACGTACGCGTACAGCCAAGTGGTGATAATGTAACGACAGCCTATGCGTTGTCAGGTGAGCAGCGCATACTCTTCGGCAACGTAGAGGGCGCGGCGGCCTATGAGTGCCGCTGGCAGTTCAGTGACGGTACCCCCGCCACTCCATGGGCTGCTCCGGGCGCTACCCGCTTTATCAATACAACCCACACTTATGCTTCCGCCGCACCTCACTGGGCGCGGCTTTCCTGCCGGGATCCCGGTAACATTGCAGACACCGACTCCGAAACCATCAACATGCTGGTCGTAGGTGCAGATAATCTGAACCGCCAGAAGAACGATGCGATCGATGATGGTCTGCGCTACTCATACAACCGTATCCTTACCGGTGGCAGCTATCAGGGCTGCTTCTATGGTAGCGGGCAGTATGGTGCGTCCACCGGTATGGCGCTGCTTGCCTTTGAGAATCACGGCCATAACCTCGACTCCAACGACGAGGATATCTATAAGGCGGTGGTCGAAGAGGGGCTGGCCTGTATCCTGCGGGTCTATCCTACGGCGGTTAACATGACCAACCAGACCTGCGTAGGCGATCCTGAGTTGGGTGATACGGATGCCGACAACGACAACAAGGGTCTTCGCTTCCAGTCCACCAACCAGTACTACACACCCTTCATGATGATGGCTATCGTCAATGCGGGCAGTCTGGCGACCGGTCAGTCCCATGTGGTCAATTACGGCAATGCTGCGGTCAACGGCATGACGCTCTATGACATCGCCATCGATACCAAGGACTATCTGGTCTGGTCGCAGGGCGACGCAAACGGTTGTGCCCGCAACGGCTGGCGTTATGGAGAGCACTATGGTACTCCTGATAACTCCGCAAATCAGTGGCCGGCACTGGCACTGGCAGAGGCGGCTACCCGTTGGGGTATAGATGCCAATCCAGCAGCCAAGACCCAGCAGGATGGATGGCTGACTTACTCCCAGTATCCGGGTACTACCGGGCACGGCGGTGGTTTTTGTTACACATCGTGCGGTAGCTCCAACTATGCACGTACCTCTGCGGGCGTGATCGACCACCAGTGGGTAGGTACGCCAATCGGTGATTCAAGAGTACAGCGTGCGCTGGATTATCTGGAGCGTAACTTCTTCACCACCGCGAGCGACGGCAACACCAGAAACTTCTACGCCATGTACGGTTTCTACAAGGCGATGAAGCTTTATGGTATTCCAGACGACAACTTCCGTGGTATCGACTGGACTCAGGAGTACACCAACTGGTTGGTCAACAGCCGTCAGTTCACGTCCACCACCTATAAGGGCAGTTACTTCCGTGGTATCTACAACTGGTTCAACACGGACTTCGACACTTATGTCGCCCTGGCAATCCTGGCGCCAGAAGTAGCCAGTCTGCCGCCGGTTGCACAGGCCGGTCCTGACCAGTCTGTACTGCCTGGTACTGTTGTGAACTTTGACGGTTCCGCTTCAGTACACACTGATCCGACCAAGGCGTTGTTTGTCTATAGATGGGACTTCAATGCCAGCGACGGTCTCTGGTGGGAAGCAGGACCTTTCCCGGCAGCGGGTGAAGGCGCGGTTGGCGTAACTGCCAGCAATGTCTATCCTGATACGGGTGCAACCGCCAACTACACGGCGACCCTGCAAGTGACGGATAATGGCGGTACCCCTGCCAATCCCGATCCGGCCATGACAGACAGTGATTCGCTGAATGTTGAAGTGGGTACCTTCCAGGTACCACCGGTTCCAGTAACCAACGGTCCTTGGGCTGCGATTCCTGGTGTTCCGGTAACCTTCGACGGCTCGGCATCCTTCGATCCGAACCCTGGTGACACTATCGTCTCATACGACTGGGATCTGGATGGTGATGGCGTCTTCAACGAAGTGCCTGACGACGGTACTCCCGTAGCTCCGGGTGTGGTGACCAAGACCTTCCCAGCTCCGACTTCTGGTGTGGCTACATTGAGGGTGACCGATAACCACGGTGCCTCTGCTGCCTCCGATGCCGAGTTCATCGCGGTCGGTCTGGCCTATGTGACCGCCTATGAGAACTGTTGGGTTACCCGCACGGGTCGTTTCACCTACCACTACGGCATGGTCATCACGGTTGAAAATATCGGTGACGCAGAACTCCAGAACCTGGAGATGACGCTGACCGGTGTGCCTGACAACCGCACGATCATTGACGATACGTCGCTCTTGGGTACATTGGCTCCTGCTGCGCAAGCAGCAACTGCCTGTGATCCTGGCGCCAAGACTGCCGATATATCGACTGTTCTCAACCGCCGTGTTCCCTTCGGTGGGACCTGGGAATGGAAGGCTGAGTTCGACTCAGACGGCACTCACTATGTAATTCCAAACCTGCCGCCTCTGGCGCCATAAGTCTGGATGATCGGGGGCCAGGGAGGCCCTTCAAGTGAGAAACAACTAACCCACCCCGGCTGGAGCCGGGGTGGGTTTTTTATTGCCTGTGAGTCTGTCGGATTTATCCCTTTAGCCGGCAGTCTCCCGGCTTTTTACCCAGGCGGTTTGCAGTTATAAAAGGTTTGAGTCGAATCGTTCCCACCTCTCTGATAAACGAGTTGATCAGTGTCATTGTTATCGCTGTTATTGATCGAATTGTCTGGATTTAACATGGTAAGGCGCAGTCTTGATTCCTAAACTTGGAATAAGGAGTTCGGGCTCATAGCCTGTCTGGAATCCACGGGGAGAATGCGGACAAACCATCCGTACGTGGCGATAGAAGGAGATTTGAGTCGGAATGAAAAGTCGGCATGGATGCCAATTCAGGTAGTAACGGAGGGGAATCCGATGAAGAGATCGATAAAATGGCGTTGGCTGGCGATGCTTGCGCCGTTAGCCATGCTGGCGATGTCCAGCGTGGAGGCGGCGGTAAACGTACGCGTACAGCCAAGTGGTGATAATGTAACGACGGCCTATGCACTGGTAAATGAGCAGCGCATACTCTTCGGCAACGTTGAGGGCGCAGCGGCCTATGAGTGCCGCTGGCAATTCAGTGACGGTACCCCCGCCACTCTATGGGCTGCTCCGGGTGCTACCCGCTTTATCAATACAACCCACACCTATACTTCTGCTGCACCTCACTGGGCGCGGCTTACCTGCCGGGACCCCGGCAACATTGCAGACACCGACTCCGAAACCATCAACATGCTGGTCATAGGAACAGATAACCTGAACCGCCAGAAGAATGATGCGATCGATGATGGTCTGCGTTACTCCTATAATCGCATTGTGACCAACCCTGCCAGCAGTGTTCACGGCTGCTTCTATGGCAGTGGGCAGTATGGTGCGTCCACAGGTATGGCACTGCTTGCCTTTGAGAACCACGGTCATAACCTCGACTCCAACGACGAGGATATCTACAAGGCGGTGGTCGAAGAGGGGCTGGCCTGTATCCTGCGGGTCTATCCTACGGCGGTCAACATGACCAACCAGGCCTGCGTTGGAGACCCTGAGTTGGGTGATACGGATGCCGACAACGACAACAAGGGTCTTCGCTTCCAGTCCACCAACCAGTACTACACACCCTTCATGATGATGGCTATCGTCAATGCGGGCAGTCTGGCGACCGGTCAGTCCCATGTGGTCAATTACGGCAATGCTGCAGTCAACGGCATGACGTTGTATGACATCGCCGTCGATACCAAGGACTATCTGGTCTGGTCGCAGGGCGATGCCAGCAGCTGTGTCCGCAACGGTTGGCGTTACTGGGAACACTCTGGTGGACCCGATAACTCCGTCAACCAGTGGCCTGCACTGGCGCTGGCTGAGGCTGCTACCCGTTGGGGTATAGATGC
Source organism: Sedimenticolaceae bacterium (assembly GCA_963691905.1). Taxonomy (GTDB): domain Bacteria; phylum Pseudomonadota; class Gammaproteobacteria; order Chromatiales; family Chromatiaceae; genus QGON01. The sequence continues at coordinate 1,233,676 of OY829894.1, read as the reverse complement.
CAATCCGGTCGCAAAGACCCAGCAGTTGGGCTGGCTGAACTACTCTCAGCACTACTCGGGTGGTTTCTGCTACACCTACTGCGGTAGTCCCAACTATGCGCGTACCGCCGCAGGCGTGATTTCTCATCAGTGGGTGGGTACACCCGTCACGGATGCGCGAGTCCAGAATGCGTTCAACTATCTCGAAAGTCAGTTCTGGAGCAGCGACAACAGGCCCAATTTCTACTCCATGTATGGCTTCTACAAGGCAATGAAACTCTACGGTATTCCTGATGATGACTTCCGGGGTATCGACTGGGTGCAGGCATACACCGATTGGCTGGTCAACAGTCGTCAGTTCACGTCCACCACCTATAAGGGCAGCTACTTCCGTGGTCAGTCCAACTGGTGGGATTCGAACTTCGACACCTATGTCGCCCTGGCAATCTTGGCGCCTGAAGTAGCCAGTCTGCCGCCGGTTGCACAGGCCGGTCCTGACCAGTCTGTACTGCCTGGTACTGTTGTGAACTTTGACGGTTCCGCTTCAGTACACACTGACCCGACCAAGGCTCTGTTTGTCTACAGATGGGACTTCAATGCCACCGACGGTCTCTGGTGGGAAGCAGGACCTTTCCCGGCAGCGGGTGAAGGCGCGGTTGGCGTGACCGCCAGCAATGTCTATCCTGATACGGGTGCAACCGCCAACTACACGGTGACCCTGCAGGTGACGGATAATGGCGGTACGCCTGCCAATCCCGATCCGGCCATGACAGACAGTGATTCGCTGAATGTTGAAGTGGGTACCTTCCAGGTACCACCGGTTCCAGTAACCAACGGCCCTTGGGCTGCGATCCCTGGCGTTCCGGTAACCTTCGACGGCTCGGCATCCTTCGATCCGAACCCTGGTGACACTATCGTCTCATACGAGTGGGATCTGAACGGAAATGCTGCCTTCAACGAAGTGCCTGACGACGGTACCCCTGTAACAGCAGGTGACTGGTCCGTGGTGACCAAGACCTTCCCGGTTCCAACCTCTGGCGTGGCTACATTGAGGGTGACCGATAATCATGGTGCCTCTGATGCCTCCGGTGCTGAGTTTATCGCAGTCGGTCTGGCCTATGTGACCAACTATGAGAACTGTTGGGTTACCCGCACGGGTCGTTTCACCTACCACTACGGCATGATCATTACGGTTGAGAATATCGGTGATGCAGAACTCCAGAACCTGGAGATGACGCTGACCGGTGTGCCTGACAACCGCACGATCATTGACGATACGTCGCTCTTGGGTACATTGGCTCCTGCTGCGCAAGCAGCAACTGCCTGTGATCCTGGCGCCAAGACTGCCGATATATCGACTGTTCTCAACCGTCGAGTTCCCTTCGGTGGAGTCTGGGAATGGAAGGCTGAGTTCGACTCAGACGGCACTCACTATGTAATTCCAAACCTGCCGCCTCTGGCGCCGTAAGTCTGGATGAACAGGGGCCAGGGAGGCCCTTCAAGTGAGAAACTACAAACCCGCCCCGGCTGGAGCCGGGGCGGGTTTTTTATTGGCAATGAGGGGGAGATAGGCGCATTATCCTGCTTATGAAGATGCAAAATATCATAACAATTGGGGCTACGTTTGTGGCCGTACTGATGCTCCTTGATCTCTTCTCAGAGGATGAGGAATCGACTGACGGTCTGGGGGGTATTCAGCCGGTGCAGTTGCAGACAGACGCCCCGTCGAGTCCTGCTCCCTTCCCCGAAGCAAATAAGCATCAGGTCGTCGAAATGTCGCCGCTGGAGGCGGAGTCGCCAGCCCCGGTGGAGAAACCCGATGTTACAGACCAGGAAGAGACATCTCAGCAGGTAATTGACCAGGCAACTGAGCAGGTCAAGGGTGGCGAGTCTGAAGAGGCCTCCTTCGAGGCTTACCTGGGAAAGGTGCAGGCTGATGCCGAGATCAAGGAGATTGCCGAAGAAGCTATTGAGCGCTACAAAGGTGAGATATCGGAATTGGCAGACCGTTTTTTGCAAAGCGGTGGTTACTATAATGCCGATGGCGAACTGGTCTATCCAGAGGGTCTGCCTGAAGAGACCGTTCGTAAGTTGGAACTCATCCAGCAAGAGATGTTCAATATCCGTGAATCGATGAAAGTTCGGCAAGAACACCTACGCGGAATTAAATATTAGCAGGCATTCAATCTGTCTCCCGGGATCTGTTTCTACTCCCTGTAGGGTGCGCTGTGCGCACCACTGCGGCTATCGTTGCTCCGTTTCCGATAGCGTCGCCAGACAAGCCATGTCACCACCGGCAAACCCAATGGAATCAACAGGCCAGGCCCAAGAAATGAATCCGGCAGAAGGGTGGCGCCGTTACCTGCCAGAACCAGGGAGATCAGTCCGTTTGCGATGAGCGTGACCAGAAAAAAGTGCTGAAGTGACATGCCTCCCGCACCAGCGGCGAAGGCGACCGCTTCTGCCAGCACCGGCACCGGTCGGCTGATGGCGAGTATGACCAGCGTTGGCGCCTCGGGCAACGCTCTGTCGGGTCTGGAAAACAGCATGCGCCCGGCCAGCCAGCCGAACATATTTCCCAGCATCAGTCCAAGCCAGCACCAGAGCCAGCCTGGGATAATACCGAGACGGGCACCGAGCATGGTGCCTACGATGCTCGAAGGAATCGGCAGCAGGATATCACTGGCAAGCAGACCCGCCCCGGTCAATCCGAAGTAGAGCGCGTTGTCATCGGTGGCGGAGAGCCACTGCTCCCCTGGAAGTTCCCCGATTACCGCGAAGGGGATGATGGGAATCAGCAGTGCCAGGGTGATGACAAGGATCTGTTGTTTATGCAGTCGCATGGATTTGTGAATGGTTGAAAATTACTTCAGTCTAGCGGATTGGGTTAGAATCTGACAGATGGAAAAATCCTGTAAACACCACTACAAGGAGAATGGAGTGAGTCAGTCCAAAACAAACATGCAGGGTTTGAGTCCCGCACCCTTGATGCAGTTGTCGACCGCCTATTGGGATTCGCAGACCCTGCTTACCGCCAACAGAATGGGGCTGTTCGATCTACTCTCGGATGGTGCGAAAACGTTACAGGAGATCACTGTCGCGCTGGGTACTCAGCCGAGACCGACGAGGCTGTTCCTCAAAGCCTGCGTCGGATTGGATCTCGTTGATGAGCGGGAAAACAGTTTTACCAATACGCCCTTGAGTCAAACCTTTCTTACCTCCGGAAGCCAGGCCTATCTGGGCAATGCACTCCGTTACAGCGACAATCTCTATACTACCTGGGGCAACCTTGAACAGGCGTTGAAAGAGGACAGACCGCCGATGCCCCCTGAGACCTATACCGGCAACGACAAGGCGCAGACCCGTGACTTTGTCTACGGTATGCATGATCGGGCACTGGGTATCGGAAAGGTTATGGTCGAATTGGTCGATCTATCAGGGAGGATCCGCATGATCGATGTGGGTGGTGGACCGGGTACCTATTCGGCGCTGTTTGCGCAAAAAAATCCGACGCTGCACTCCAGCGTATTGGACTTGCCTGATGTGGTGGCGATAGCGGTCGAGATCGTTGAATCCATGGGAATGTCTGAGCGAGTCAAAACAGAGCCGCTGGATTACATGCAGGATGCTTTTCCAGTGGGTAACGATGTGGTATTGATCTCTGGTGTTTTTCATCGTGAGAGCGAACAGACCTGCCGTGGCTTCATTCAAAGGGCCTTTGATGCCCTTGATCCGGGAGGCATGCTGGTGGTGAACGATGTGTTTACCGATGCAGGCGGGAACAGCCCCCTGTTTGCCACTCTGTTCGGTCTCAACATGTTGCTGACAGCAGAGGATGGTGGTGTGCATGCGGATGCCGACGTGGCGGATTGGATGAAGCAGCAGGGTTTTACTAATATAGAGAAGAGTCCCTTTCCACCACCAATGCCTCATCGGATCGTAACGGGAATCAAACCATGAAGGGAGAGAATATGTCTGGGAATCGAATCCAAATTACGGCAGTAGCCTTTTTTGTACTTGGCCTGTTTGTCTTTTCCAGCGTGATTTTGGCGGAAGTCAAAACGCCTGATGCGGGGCAGACCGTGATGCCGCCTCAAATCGGTGAAATGGATGACGGTTTGATGAAAGAGAAACCCCGGGTCGAGGATCTTGGTGGGGGCAAGTACCGTATCGGCAACATTCAGTTGGACAAGAAAGCAGGGCGTTTCAGCCTCCCGGGTGCCATGCTCTATTATGAAGAGGGTGGACCGATAGAATATATGGCAGTGATGAAGGGCGGCTTCAAATCCTATGAGAGCGTGCTTGAATTGGATGCCAATGCCTTTGAGTTTAATCTGGCATGTATCCTGATTGGCCTGGATGCCAAAGGTGTCCGACTACCTGAATATCACTTCGATACCAAACCGGTAGAGGGTGATGCTGTGGATATTCGTGTCAGTTGGGAAGAGAAGGGTAAGCGGGTTGAAGTCGATTTGCTCGATCTCGTTAAGTTGCGCGGTGAAGCGCCCAAGGATGATAAAAAGCAGGTATGGAGCTACACCGGTTCCACCTTCATCGAAGGAGACCGTTATTTTGCTCAGATGAACGGTACGCTGATCGGTGTGGTTCATGATCCCGCAAGTATTATCGAGCATCGCTTGGGTCTCGGATTGGAGCAGTGGGGTTTCGTCTTCATCGACGCTGAACGTGCGCCGCCCATCGGGACAAAGCTCGAACTGACGGTGCAACGAATCAATCAATAAGCATTGGACTCATTGAGCATGAAATACCCAGATGACAAAGGAGACATTGCGTGAACCCTGAAAAAGTCCTTTTCGGTTTCTTCATTGTTTTGGCCTTGACCCTCAACTTTGGTTTTTTTGTCGGTGACCTGGATAACCCGGATCACCATCATGTGTACGAGTTGTTCGCGGTGATCGTTGTGAACCTGGTCGCCACCGTGCTGAAATTCGGTGACCGGACGCAGATGGGGGCAGTGCTGCTTGCCACCAGCCTGGTGGCGCTGCTGCAGCTTTTTGCCGCCGCCCTGGTTTGGACTGTGGCGGAGCAGATTACAACAATCGGACTTACGCCGGTGGTAACCGCCAGTATCGTCTCCCTTTCCGGTGGCGCCATGTTGGCCAATGTGGTCTCTGTTGTGCTGCTGGTGATCGAAACGGTCATGTTGCGACGCTGACGGCTAATCCGTCATGCAAAATATCATCTTTCTGATCTTCCGGCGCATGCGGGCGCCGTTGCTGGCCCTGATCCTCACCTATGCCATCGCAGTGCTGGGACTGGTGCTGATCCCAGGGCAGGATGCAGATGGCAATCCCTGGCGCATGGATTTTTTTCATGCCTTCTACTTTGTCAGCTTCATGGCCAGCACCATCGGTTTTGGGGAGATTCCATTTGAGTTCACCAATGCCCAGCGCCTCTGGGTGACATTCTCCATCTTTTTTACCGTTGTTGTCTGGCTCTACTCCATTGGTACCTTGCTGACGCTGTTTCAGGATCCCACCTTCCAACGGGCTTTGACTGAACGTCGTTTTACGGGACAGATCAAACGAATCCGCGAAAAATTCTATTTGATCTGCGGTTATGGTGAGACCGGCAGTGCACTGATCCAGGCGCTCACCGACCGCGATCAGCATGCTGTGGCCATCGATATACTTCAGGATCGGGTCAATCTGCTTAAACTGGAAAATCTGCGGCAGTATGTGCCGGCACTGTGTGCCGATGCCCGCATGCCGATACATCTGATGGAAGCAGGTTTGAAGCATGCGCTCTGCTCCGGGGTGGTCGCCCTGACCGACTCCAACGATGCTAATCTGAAGGTAGCCATCACCGCAAAACTGTTACACCCGGATATAAAAGTGATTTGCCGCGCGGATTCCCACGATATTGAAGCCAACATGGCCTCTTTCGGCACCGACTACATCATCGATCCTTTCGATACCTTTGCTGTTCATCTCGCCACCGCACTGCAGGCGCCTTGTCTCAACCTGTTGCAGGAGTGGTTGACAGGCAGGGAAGAGAGTGAGCTCAGAGATCCTATCTATCCTCCAAGTGATGGCTTGTGGGTGATATGCGGATTTGGTCGTTTTGGCAAGGCTGTGTATGACCAGTTGCGCAAGGAGGGGCTGGAGCTCGTTATTGTCGAGGCGGAGCCGGAGAAAACCGGACTGCCAAAAGAGCACTGTGTCGCGGGTCGTGGTACTGAAGCAGAGACCTTGCAGGAGGCCGATATTCAGCGTGCCGTGGGACTGATTGCCGGTACTGACCATGATGCCAACAATCTCTCGATTATCATGACGGCACGTAAGCTCAACCCGGATCTGTTCGTGATTATGCGGCAGAACCGGCAGGATAACGACGCAATCATCGAAGCGCTGCATGCCGATATGGTGATGCACCCCAGTGCCATAGTGGCGAACCGCATCCGTGTATTACTTGGAACCCCAATGCTGCATGAGTTTCTGCAGCTTGTTCTGTATCAGGATGATGAGTGGGCCTGTGAACTGGTTAGCCGCATTGCGGCACTGGTGACCTCTCATGCGCCGGACATATGGGAAGTGGAGCTTTCTGAGGAGACTACCCACGCCATCTGCCAGTCTGTCCTGGAGGGGAAAGCGGTAAGGCTTCGGGATGTGGTGACGGACCCTCGGAATCGCTCAAAATTACTTCAGTGTATACCTTTGATGATGTTGAGAAATAATGAACGGGTGCTGCTCCCGGAAATGGATGAAATGCTGCATCAGAATGACCGGATTCTGTTTTGCGGGTCACACTCGGCTGCAAATCGGATGGAGTGGACTCTGCAAAACGAACACGCATTGAGCTATATACTGACAGGAGAGGCTCGTCCTCAGGGTCTGTTGTGGCGCTGGTTGAAAAGAAAGGAGAGGGCATGAGTACGCTTTTGGAACGATTGCATCGCGATCACGCCATATTGAGTCGTCTGCTTGATCTATTGAGCAGTCAGCTGGACGCTTTTTTTGCCGGCCGTGAATCGAATTTTGATCTCAAGATCGAACTGCTGGACTTCATTGAACACTATGCTGAGCAGGTTCATCATCCCACTGAAGACCTGATATTTCAGGTTGCAAAGAGCAGATGCCCTGAAGATGGGGAGCTGTTTGAGCGGATTGGTGATCAGCACCGTGATCTGGAGGCATTGACTCACCGTTTCAGGGAGACCCTGGAGGGGGTGATCCAGGGCGAGGTGATGCCACGGGAAGAGGTAGAAGTCCGCGGGCGTGAGTTTGTTGCCCTTCAGCGGCAACATATCGACCAGGAAGAGCAGGAGGTCTTCCCGCTGTTGGAGAAGTGTTTGGCTGCAGAGGATTGGGAAAGTCTTTTGGCTGAGGTTCCTCTTGGTGAAGATGAGTTGTTCAGTCGGGAAGATTTTGCGCGGTTTCGTGGCCTTATCGAATTTCTTTCAGATCATGGCAATGAGTGATTTTTACTAATTGGTGTTCGTCCAAACGCCGCTGTAAATCCAAGAGCGTAGGGTGCGCCGTGCGCACTATGATTGCTTATTCTGGTGCGCACGGCGCACCCTACTACGTCAGTCTTGTTCATGGACGCTGCCTTCTCGTTTAAAGAATTCTGAATATTAGCCGATATGCTTCACGCCTATGAATATCGTGCAATATGAGGTGCCTAAATCCAAATGAGAAATTGGCCGGGAATTCTGATCTTACTATTGGCGTGGCCGATAAATGCTGTTGCATTGCCGTTCAGCGATGAAACCTACGTAGCCGACGAACATAACTCTGAGTGGCATTTCAGCGGTACCAAGGTGAAGTGTGAGCTGCGCCATGAGATTCCCGGATTTGGCACCGCTTATTTTTTGCGGCGCGCGGGTCAGACGCTTTCCTTTCATATCGACAGCTTTCAGCCGACTCCATCTGCTGTCGACGCTGAGTTGCGGGAAGCCTCGCCAACCTGGGTCTATGATGAACCGGATCTGTTGGTCGAATCTGTAACGCTGAACAAAGGATTGCGCCCACTCCTGCTCAAACGCAAACAGGCAACCAGAATATTGGCCTCACTTGATCGAGGCATGCTTTCCAGTATCGATTTTTCCGACTGGGATGATGCGCGCAAACGTGTGCATCTACAGCTTTCACCGGTCTATTTTCAGGCGCCATATCAGGATTTTAGGAAATGCCTGAAGCAACTATCCACAAAAGGTTTCGCCGACTATCGAATTACTGAAATCCTTTTTCCTCTGGATATTCATGAACTGAATGAGGATTCCCGTATGGTCATTAGAAAACTCGCAGAGTTTGTGAAGGAGGATAAGGAGATAAAACGCATAAAGATCTTTGGTCATGCGGATGATCAAGGCTCGACAAAATATAATCTGAGACTGTCGGAGCGCCGCTCGAAAAGTGTTTCCGATTACCTGCTGGCGAGTGGTGTGGAGAGTAATTTGCTTATCAAATATCACTATGGCGAATCAAGGCCCAAAGTGCGCGGCCGTACAGAGCAGGCAAGAGCTGCAAACAGACGGGCTGATATCGAATTGGATAAATGAGGTTGGAAAAAGCTGGCTGTCTGTCAGCTTTTAAGAACATCCAATATGGCGTTTAACGAACAGGATATTAATTACTGAATTCTCTTCCCGGTTCAAGTCGGTCCGCACCCGGCCGATAAACTCTATACAGAATCTGTTTTCGGTCGGTTTTGTACGAAATAGTAGTATTGTTGTTGACTTCATAATAAGTAAACACTAATATACTTATCATATAATTTCGTGTCATGAGAGGTAGTTGACATGTCGATATTTTCATGTGGGACATTGCGCGCTGGGGTAGTTGTTTCGATAGGCCTGTTGTTGCTGGGCATAGTATTCGTTTCGCCAACGGTGATTTTTTCAGCACCGCTGGAACTCCCTGTTCTCTTTTTCCACTTTGCGGGGTTTGCAGCAATATTAGCAAGTCCAGTGGTTTTGCTTGTCACACTGCTCCTGTCATTATTTCCTTCTGTGAACGACAGACTCAATGAGTGCCAGCATTAATGCTCACAATGATCCATTGTGATTGAGTCATGTGACGCCAAGCACCTTTTTGTAATTGCTGTAGATTGCGCTGCCTACCGGGAAATACTCAAACAAAGCTTCAATGTAGCGGTCGAACGGGTTCTGCGTAGCATTGATTCTGAGTCTTGTAGAAATGTCCAGATCGTAGGTATTGAAGACGATTGGAAAAGGCACTGGAAAGTCTGTGCCAAAAAGAATCTTCTCATGTGTCATTGTTTGCTGTGAGATGTGTCTGAGAGATCGGGCTTTAAATGGCGTTAAAATGGCAGACAAATCAGCGTAGAGATTAGCGTAAACAGTCAGTTTTTCCAGTAGGGTGTAGTAGTCCCGGTCAAAGAAATCAGGGTTCCTTGAAAGGTTCCGCCAAAATCTCAATTTGTAATTTGGCCGTCCCAACCCCATATGCGCGGCGATGACCGTCACACCGGATTTCAAAGGTAGCTCAATCATGTTGATCCGCTCAAAATCAGGGTCAGACTGAACAGTGTATTCGCAACCGATGTGTATGATCAGCGGGATATCTTTTGATTTAAGCTTTTCGTAGTAGGGAAGAAAGCGTTCGTTATTGAGGTCGATTCCCCAGTAGTTCTGTAGAAACTTTGCTCCTTTGCAGCCACGTTCGACATACTCGTCGATGAGATCCAACGCATCCGGACGATCTGGATTAACCGAGAGGAAAGGGATAAAGCTATCCGGGTATTGCGCAGTTGCCGAGAGAACATCCTCGGTTGAGGCACAGACTGTTTCGTCGCGGTGAATATCCCTGCCTTTGTGATCGACCCGGCTGTCAACGCCAAAAAGACAGGTTTTTTCAAGGTGCTGTGATTCATTGATAGCGCGTGCCATCGACTCCAAATAAACTGAATAGGGGTTTGCTTTTAAACGTTTGACTTCGACACCTAGCTTTTTTGCGAAAAAACGGACGATAAATCGATCAATTGGGCGATCAAAGCGGACGCTTGGGTTGAGAAGATGAGTATGGATATCGACGGTTTTCATTATCGGTAAATAATGCGCCGGATGGATATTGTAGTCCAGAAACATAAAGCAGCACTGATCGGTTCCCCCCTTCACCCCAACGGAGAGGGGGCTATTTTGGAAGGTTGGCATGTGCAGAAAAATGATGAAACTTCCTTGACGCCGAAAACGTCCCAGCAATAACCTTGCTGTCTCCTTTCCTCGCCATCCCTGGCGAAACCGTTGAGTTCTAAATTTACCCCGGCCCGGACTTCCTGTACGGTCGTTCGCCATGCTGCGAAGGTCCACTGGACCTTCGGTTATGGCTCATCCTGCTACCTGTCCCATTTTCGAGTATCATTGCTCCTTCTCCCAACAAGCAGGAAAAGGCCCGACGATGCTCATTCTCCGTGGTGCACCCGCGCTCTCCGAATCTCGTCTGAATAAACTGGCTCAACGGCTGGAAAACAGCCTTGGCAAACCTGTATCGGTTTATGCGGAATACATGCATTTTGCTGAGGTGGATCAGTCACTTGCGGATAACGAGCAGGAGGTTCTCGAACGCGTCCTGCGCTACGGCCCGCATTTGACCGAGCACGAGCCGGAAGGGAGTCTGTTGCTGGTGGTGCCACGCCCAGGCACCCTCTCCCCTTGGTCCACCAAGGCGACGGATATCGCGCACCACTGTGGATTGGAGAAGGTTGTCCGGATCGAGCGTGGTATCGCCTACTATCTGGGTGTCGGGGAGAACAGCCTCAGCGATGATGAGCTCAACACGGCGATGGTCCTGCTGCACGACCGTATGACCGAGGTGGTGCTGTTGGAGATGGGGGATGCCGATTGCCTCTTCAGCCACGCAGAGCCCAAGCCTTTCACCCGTGTTGATGTGATCGGGGGTGGTTGTCCGGCACTGGAACAGGCCAACGTGGAACTTGGATTGGCGTTGTCGGATGATGAGATCGATTATCTGGTGGAGAGTTTTCAGGGCTTGGGCCGCAATCCCACCGATGTTGAGCTGATGATGTTTGCCCAGGCCAACTCGGAGCATTGCCGTCACAAGATCTTCAATGCCGACTGGATCATCGACGGCAAACAGCAGGATCTTTCGCTGTTCAAGATGATCCGCAATACCACAGAGAAAGCGCCGGAAGATGTTCTTTCTGCCTACAAGGACAACGCTGCAGTGATCAGCGGCCCAAGGGCCGAACGCTTCATTCCTGACGCCAAAAGCAACGTTTACGGCTTCGGCGAAGAGGATATCCATATCCTCATGAAGGTGGAGACCCACAACCACCCCACCGCGATCTCGCCGGATCCGGGGGCAGCGACAGGGTCGGGAGGAGAGATTCGAGACGAGGGGGCTACCGGCAAGGGTTCCAAGCCCAAGGCCGGACTCTGCGGTTTCTCGGTTTCCAATCTGCGAATCCCTGGCGCCGAACAGCCTTGGGAGACCGATCACGGCAAGCCGGACCGTATCGTCTCCGCGCTCGATATTATGCTGGAAGGCCCCATCGGTGCGGCCTCGTTCAATAATGAGTTTGGGCGCCCCAATATCTGCGGCTATTTCCGAACCTACGAGGAGCGGGTCTCGGGGCCGGATGGGGATGAGCTGCGGGGCTATCACAAACCGATCATGTTGGCTGGCGGATTGGGAAATATCCGTGGCGAGCATATCGAAAAGACCACCTTTCCCGGTGGTTCCCCACTGGTGGTGCTGGGTGGACCCGCAATGCTGATTGGGCTGGGTGGTGGCGCTGCTTCATCTATGGCCAGCGGCACCTCGGCGGAAGATCTGGATTTCGCCTCGGTGCAGCGCTCGAATCCTGAGATGGAGCGTCGTTGTCAGGAGGTGATCGATGCCTGCTGGTCCAGAGGCAGCGATAATCCCATCCTCTTTATCCATGACGTAGGGGCGGGTGGTCTCTCCAATGCACTGCCGGAACTGGTCCATGATGCCGGACGGGGCGGCAGATTCGAGTTGCGCACGGTGCCCAACGATGATCCCGGCATGTCTCCCATGGAGATCTGGTGTAACGAGTCCCAGGAACGCTATGTGATGGCGGTGGATGTCGACCGCCTCGATGAGTTCAAGGCGATCTGCGAGCGGGAGCGCTGTCCATATGCCGTGGTGGGTGAGGCGATCGACGAGGAGCACCTGATCCTGGGTGATGCTCACTTCGATAACAACCCTATCGATATTCCCATGCCCTTGCTGTTCGGGAAAGCGCCGCGCATGCTGCGGGATGTGCACCATCGCACCTTCCACAAGCCCGAACTCGACTTCAGCGATGTTGATCTGAAAGAGGCGGCCCTGCGAGTGCTGTCCCTGCCGACAGTCGCAAACAAGACCTTTCTCATCTCCATCGGGGATCGCACGATCACCGGCATGGTGACGCGGGATCAGATGGTGGGTCCCTGGCAGGTGCCGGTTGCCGACTTGGCGGTGACGGCTTCGGGTCTCATGGGGCATACCGGCGAGGCGATGGCCCTGGGCGAGCGAACCCCCATCGCATTGATCGACGCTCCCGCTTCCGGGCGCATGGCCGTCGGCGAGGCGATCACCAATATCGCCGCTGCCTCCATCGAAAAAATCAGCGATATCAAACTCTCTGCTAACTGGATGGCCCCTGCCGGCCATGTCGGCGAGGATGCCAAACTTTATGAGACGGTGAAGGCCGTGGGTATGGAACTCTGTCCCGCACTGGGCATCGCGGTGCCGGTGGGCAAGGACTCCATGTCGATGAAGACGGTCTGGGATGAGGGGGGAGAGAAGCGTGAGGTTACCGCACCCCTCTCTCTGATTATCACTGCCTTCTCTCCGGTCAGCGATGTGCGGCACACCCTGACACCCCAGTTGCGCACGGACTTGGGGGACAGCGACCTGATTCTGATTGATTTGGGTAAGGGCATGAACCGTTTGGGGGCATCCGCCCTGGCGCAAGTCTATAAGCAGATGGGTCATCGCGGTGCGGACCTCAATGATCCCGATGCACTGAAACGTTTCTTTTCACAGATTCAGGAGTTGAACCGGGACGGCCTGCTGTTGGCTTATCATGACCGTTCCGATGGTGGGTTGTTTGCCACCCTGAGTGAAATGGCCTTTGCCGGGCGTTGCGGCATCAGCATTGAGCTGAATGACCTTGGCGATGATGATTTCGCCATCCTCTTCAGCGAGGAGCTGGGGGCCGTGATTCAGGTTCGGCATAATGATACGGATGATGTCCTGAAGCGGTTACATGATGCCGGTCTGGGACATCACAGTCACGTCATCGGCAGTCTCAGCGAGTCAGACCGTTTTGACTTTCTGCGTAACGGCAAGACTGTTCTGGAGGGGGGCCGTAAAGCCTTCCAGCAGGCCTGGTCTGAGACCACCCGACAGATGCAGGCGCTGCGGGATAATCCAAACTGCGCCCAGGAGGAGTTCGATCGGATCGCTGCGGATGATCCCGGCATGCAGGTGGAGCTATCTTTCGACATTGATGATGACGTGGCCGCACCCATGATCGCCACCGGGGTTCGCCCGCCAATGGCGATCCTCCGCGAGCAGGGGGTCAATGGTCAGTTGGAGATGGCGGCCTCTTTCCATCGTGCCGGTTTTGAGTGTGTGGATGTGCATATGTCCGACGTTATCGAAGGGCGTGTCTCGCTGGAACAGTTCAAGGGGCTGGTGGCCTGTGGTGGTTTCTCCTACGGCGATGTGTTGGGCGCAGGTGAGGGTTGGGCCAAATCGATCCTTTTCAACGGACGTGCCAGAGAGCAGTTTCAGCGCTTTTTCAACCGGGAGGACACCTTTTCGTTGGGTGTCTGCAACGGCTGTCAAATGCTCTCCAATCTGCATGAACTGATTCCCGGTGCAGAACATTGGCCCCATTTTGTACGCAACCGCTCCGAACAGTTCGAGGCCCGTTTTGTCACAGTGGAGGTCGTGGATTCTCCATCCATTATGCTGCAGGGCATGAGTGGTTCCCGGCTACCTATCACAGTGGCGCATGGTGAAGGCAGGGCAGAGTTTCGTGATGCGGGACATCTGTCAAAGGCAGGTGAACTGATGGCATTACGCTATGTTGAAAACAGTGGTGAAGTGGCAACCACCTATCCGGCAAATCCCAACGGCTCACCGGTGGGCATGGGCGGGTTGACCACAACCGATGGCAGGGTCACGATCATGATGCCGCATCCCGAGCGGGTCATTCGTACGGTGCAACACTCCTGGCATCCGGATGGTTGGGGTGAAGACGCGCCTTGGTTGCGTCTTTTCAGAAATGCCCGTGCCTGGGTGGGATAGATAGAAAAACGTAGGTTGGGTTAGATGCGTAATAACACCCTACTTTCCGTTTATCGACTATGTCAGCGCGCATCGTAACCCAACGGTTGAGTTAGAAGATTGCGGAAATGTTGGGTTACGGTGCACACCTGCCTTTAGCGGAAATAATTGATCTTATCGGCGATGTGCACCTAACCCAACCTACAAGGTGGCTGGTTTAATTCCCCGCAACATGCAGCGGGGTGGTTTATTGTTCCGGAAACAACCGGATATCAGAGCGTACTCAACTGCGCCCTGATTGCCCGATCGAGGTTCTGGATCCAGCCATTGTAGTTGCTGTGGATCTTTTCGCCATCGTACTTCAGATTGTCGCTGTTTTTGTACTTGATGCTGTAGGTCTGGGCATCATACGGAATATCGACCTGCGCCATGTGGGAGCGAAGATGAATGGTGCCTTCAACCAGGCCTGAACCTTTATCATTCATGTTCCAGCCGAGAGTGGTGCCGGCACGGATGATGGCCTTGCGGACATCGTCCATGGTGACCCCATCCTTGTTGGCGACAACGGATGCGTCCTCAACGTTGTAGACCATTGCCTGGTGCGGGCATCCCGCCAGGAATAGTGTAACCATACCGACGATCAGAACGCCCAATAATTTCTGCTTCATCACTAACTCTCCTTAAGTTGATAAAGGCTTATACATAACCTGCAGCTGAAAGTTTACTCGCTTATTTCTCATGAGGAAACCTGTCGGGTTCGTTATTCTCTCTGAATAAAACCCGATAGAGTCCCATGGGATACATGCCGTTGGCGATGAGTTTTCCCGCTACCATCAGGACGATACGGGTAATATCAGCCACTGGGCGGAAGTGACTTGCCCGCGCCTGTTGTGGATAGCGGGACTCGACGGGAACCGTGCTGAATCCAAAACCCTTTTTCGCCGCTTCGATCAGGTATTCACTCTCAAAAACAAATCCCCGTTCCCTGCTGTGAGAAACGAAAACTGACTGAATCGCATCGGCAGGATAGAGCCGGAGCCCGGATTGGCTGTCGCGGATACGGCAGCCCGCCGCCCAGGAAATCCAGAAGTCGGCAAAGTTATTGGCGCGGCGCCGTGCATTTGGGGCCTGTTCACGATTTTGCAGGCGTGCGCCTATGATCAGGTGTTTTGGATTGGCCTCCCAGCTTGCATAGAGTTTGGGAATATCCTCTGGTACATGCTGGCCGTCGCCATCGAGGGTGATTACGCATTTGGCGCCCTGTTGCACCGCCGCCTGCATGCCATCGTGCAGACTGGCTGCTTTACCTCTGTTTTCCTGATGCCTGATTAGTGTCAGCGGCAGATCAGCAAGTTGCTCAGCTGTGCCGTCACTGGAACCGTCATCCACCACGATGAGTTGGGATGTACGCTGCAAGACACGTTTCGCCAGATCACGAATGGTGGCCGCCTCATTGTAGGCGGGTATGACCACTGTTACTGGAATCGACATCCTGTCCCTGACTCAGGCCATTGCGCCGTTGATGGAGATGATCTGCCCTGAGATATAGGCGGCGCTTTCAGAGGCAAGGAAAGAGACCAGATCCGCCACTTCTTCAGGTCTGCCCGCACGTTTCATCGGCACCAACCGGTCGACGACTTCCGGTGTAAAGTGCTCTCCGAGCATCGGGGATTCGATAATGCCTGGGGCTACCACATTCACGGTTATGCCGCGGGAGGCCAGTTCAATGGCCAGGGACTTGCTGGCGCCGTGCAGTCCTGCCTTGGCGGCCGCATAGTTGGTCTGTCCCCGGTTACCCATGATGCCGGCCACGGAAGAGAGTGAGATGATGCGCCCCCAGCGGGTGGACATCATCGGCAGCAGCAGGGGTTGGGTGACGTTGAAAAAACCGTTCAGTGAAACATCGATGACATTCTGCCATTGATTGGCTTCCATGCCTGCCATCGGCATGTCATCGTGGATGCCGGCATTGTTGACCAGAACCTGCACCGGTCCTCCGTGCAGCAGGTGTTCGATGGACTCCTTGCTGTGTCTGTTGTCCCGCACATCAAAACAGACTGCTTCGGCAAATCCCCCCTGGTTGTTGATCTCTTCAGCCAGTTGCCGGGCCCGCTCCGGTTTGCTGTTGGCGTGGATCAGTACAAACAGGCCATCGGCAGCAAGTTTTCTGCAGATGGTGCCGCCGATGGTACCACTGCCTCCTGTTACCAGTGCACGTTTCAAGATTCTATCCCTCTGTTCTGATAGATCACAGTGGCCCGTCCTTCCATCAAGGGCTCCGAGTTGGCTTCCAAATGGAAATCATAGATGGCGCCACCCTCATCAGCAGCCTGCTTGTGAACGGAAATAACCAGCTCTCCCTGCAGATTATGCAGCCATTCTGTTTTGAGTTCGAGATCCCGCAGCGCGGCAAGAAAACCCATGCGGGGCGAGTCGTCATCTGCAAGCAGACTGCCGTGAACCGCCATGGCTTGTGCGGCGTACTCGACGCCGCTGATTGTGGGCAATCCCTCAGGGTTGCGTAGTGGGTTGGATGGCTCTCTGTGGTTGGTTGCAATGCATTGGATGTCGTCGTTATCCCAGTGCTCCACGCTGTCGAGCAGGCACATGCTGCCAGAGTGGGGAAGCCGCTCGCAGATTTGCCGTCTATTCAACATGGTTTGCACTTCAATTGCAGTTGGCAGTCGGGCAGATAATCAAAAGTGAGGGTTTCTTCATCAGTCGGGGAGGCCAACTGTCGCAATACCGGCAGGGCGCGGGCTGCAGGGTTGCCGACGCGCAGTTGTTCCAATTCGGCGTCTGCCATGCGGGAAGCTGGAGCAGAGAGGGCGTTGATTTCCAGTGTGCAGTGCAGCTGGGTCTGTCTGGTGGCGGAGGGCGTTACTACCATCGAAGCGGCAAATGGCGCGGAGAGCGGACGGGTTGCATCCATTGGTGCTGCGAATGGCAGGTCATAGGCGACCAACAGAAGTGAGCGTGACTCAGCCCGGCATTGAACGGCTGCCGACAAAAGACCCGCAGCGAAACTGGCGTCGCTGGCCGCCAGGCTGTTGGTGCTCTGCAGTGAATCGATGGCGATACTCCAATAGCCGGCGGGGGCGTTGTGAACCGAGTTGTGGAATTGGGTAGGCGAGACCATCGGTCGCGGATCTGCCAATGCGGAGCAGAGCCGATCGACGATCTCCGGATCACCAATGGAAGAGGCGAAGATCGAGGCCAGTTCCGTTGGCGCGATCTCTGTAGTGCCCAGAGATTCCTGGGCCGCCTGGATGGCCAGCAGGGTGCTTTTACTGCCTCTGCGCTGGGCGGTTGGCGGCAGTATCTTCGGTACATAATCGGGCAGGGGGGTCTGGCGATAGGCAGTCTCTTCCGCCAACACTGGTTTGGCGTTTGTCCAGCCATCCAGTCCAGGGGCTGCAACGGCGGGTGCCTCCAGATAGAAACTCAGCATGAGATTCGTCCAAAGAGAAGACTGCAGTTACTGCCGCCAAAGCCGAAGGAGTTACTCAATACCCGGGTTACAGGTTCTATTGTAGTAGCTCGTTGTATATTGAGCCCAAGCGTTGGGTCCGGTGATTGGGTGTTGAGGGTGCCGGGTATGAAGCCTGCTTCAATCGCCAGGCAGGCGATGATCGATTCGGTGATGCCCGCCGCACCAAGCGTGTGTCCGGTCCAGCCTTTGGTGGAACTGCATGGGGTTGACGACGGAAAGAGCCGATTGATCGAGTTGGCTTCAGCCCGGTCATTGCTGGGTGTTGCGGTGCCATGCAGATTGATATAGTCGATCTCATCCACTGTCAGTTCTGCCCGGTTCAGGGCTTGCTCCATGGCGAGTCTGGCGCCGGCGCCATCCGGTCTCGGGGTGGAGATATGGTAGGCATCGCTGCTTTCACCATAGCCGAGCAGTGCGACGCCTGAATCGGTTGTGCTGTTTTTTTCCAGAACCATGAAACCAGCTGCCTCACCGATGGAGATCCCGTCGCGGTTCTGGTCGAAGGGGCGGCAGGGTTGCCCGGAGACCAGTTCCAGCGAGTTGAATCCGAAAAGTGTGGTGAGACAAAGCGTATCGACACCACCGACGATGGCGGCATCACAGAGTCCGGTGGAGATGAACCGGTGGGCGTCACAGAAGACCTTGGCACTGGATGAGCAAGCGGTGGAGATTGAGAATGCAGGGCCTTTCAGGCCCAGTTTCATCCGCACAAATTGGGTTGCCGAGAAGAGATCGTGGCTGCCTTTGAAGTGATATCCAGCAGGCCAGCGTCCACTCTTGCGCAGCTCCAGGTAGGCCTGCTCGGTGCTGAGGATACCTGAGGTGCTGGTGCCGAGAAAAAGGCCAATGCGGGTCGGATCAACGCGGGATTTGAGGGACTCGACTGCGGTAAGGAAGCCGTCCTGCTGGAGTGCCATCAGGGCCAGACGGTTGTTGCGACACTCGAACTGCCGGTCGCCCTCATCCAACGGCCGGTTTTCCAGATCAGCCACGCGCCCGATCCAGGTGTCGAGAGGGGCATGGCCGAAGTCGTTGGGCTGAAGTCCCCCTTTGCCTTCGAGCAGTGCGCTTTGCAGTGCCTCTTTTCCATCTCCAGCGGCACTGACGGTGGTGTATGCAGTTATCTGGAGTGGGTCCATCAACGATTCAAATGGCGCCTAATGGCATTGGGCTATGAATGCCTCTCATTATGCACCATCGATACACTGAAAATAAGGCTGAAAACAGCGCCTGTGAGAACCGTGAGACCAATGGCGCTCAGAACGGGCACGCTGGTTGCTGCCAGTAATCCAAAAACCAGCAGGGTCGACAGATTGCAGATCAGCAGTGAACTCAGGGTGGCGGGGAATGCCGGGTCGGAGGTCGGCGTGTACGCCACGAAGAGCGCATAGTCGAGACCGATTCCCAAGACCAGCAACAGGGCGGCAATGTGGAAGAGGGAGAGCTGTTCTCCCAGAAATGCCAGCAGGGCGGCAGTGGTGAGAACTGCAGTGGCCACCGGCAGCGTCACGCGGACAAGCTGAGACAGATTGCGCAGCGCGAAGAGCAGCACAAACAGGATAACCACCCCACCCATACCTGCGAGGCGCAGGGCCTCGTCCCGGTAGCTGCCCACCAGATCCGAGGTGTCCCGGTGCAGGTTGAGATAGGCGATAGAGATGCCTGCTTGCTCTACCAACTGTTCCAGAGCGGGTTCGTCACTCACGCCGGTCAGGGGGATAAGCCCCCGCCATTTGCCATCCGGTTTCCGTTGTAGTTGGGCGGAGAGGCGCAGGCCCAGTGGAGAGGATTCCAGTTGTTCGAAGCTGAGGGGGGTACGCTTGCGAGCGTCGGCCACGTCATCCAGAAAGGGGGTAAAAAGCCCCGCTTTGAAGGGCATGCCTGCTATTGCCTGCGCCAGATCTTTTTGCAGTGAGTTACGATCAGGTAGGCGATTTCGGTTTTCAAGCTGGATGCGGTGACTCGGCAGCAAACGGGAGGGCAAGTCAAATCGGCTCAATAGCCCCTTCTTGACGGCATGCTCAAGCAAACCCTCCAACTGTTCACTCTGTTGCAGGACATCTTCGGCGGATGTGCCGGAAATGATCAGCAGACGGCCAGCATCCGCCTCTCCCAACTGCTGCCGCAGTTGTTGATCCTGTTCCCGTGTCTCGGCTGAAATTGGGCTGAGCCGCCTCAGGTCATGCTCCCAGAGTTGTTCGCCCGAGAGGAAAAGCGTGAGGCCGGACAACACCAGTATAACCAGAGGGATGGCCAACCTGTGGCGGGTGGATGATTGGGCAGAAAAGAGCCTTCTGACAGGTCGTTCAAAGGGATTGGGCTGTACACTTTCCGGCGTCAGTGTGGGCAGCAGATATCGGGTCGCCAGGGCCGCCGCCAACAGACCGGCCACCGCAAAGGCGCCGAGTTGAGCCAGTCCGCCGAAATCGGTCAGCAGCAGGGCGCTGAATCCCAATGCGGTGGTGATCAGTCCGAGTCTGAGGATGGGCCAGATTCTTCGCATGGCTTCCTCTCCACGTTCGCCATGGCGCAGATGGGTGAAGAGGTGAATCGGGTAGTCCACCGCTACACCGATCAAGGTGATGCCGAAGGCCAGGGTGATGGCGTGCATACTGTTGAAGGCGAGTAAAACCGTTGCGGTTCCGGCCAGCACACCACTGGCAAGTGGCAGTGCCGCCAGCAGCAACAGCCGCAATGAGCGGAAGGAGAAGAGCAGCAGCAGGGCGACGCCGATAGAGGCGTAGAGTGACATCGACCGCGCTTCCTGGCGGATGATGCGGCGCGACTCCACGCCAAAATAGGGGGGACCGGTGATGGTCAGGTTTAGTCTCTCATGGTTGGGCAGGGCGTCGAATGCAGTTCTGATGCTTTCGATTGCAGCCGCCTGTTGCTCGAGTGCTGTTGCAGGATAGTGACTCTGCAGCATCAGCAAAATCTGAGAGTTGTCTGGAGAACGCCAGATTCCCCGGGTCTGTACAGCCCCATTGTTTGATGTCCATCGAGCCAAGATCTCCCGGGAAACGGCGGTGGGATCATTGGATAGATAACGTCTGCCGGGCATACCTACTGGAGAGGTGAGTTCCCGCAGTCGTTTCTGCAGGGCGTTGTGCAGGGTTTCCTGGGTGATCTCTGTTTTTATCAGCAGATAGCGATAGTCTAAAAGTAGTTGACGGGTTTTTTCGTCGATCAGGGATTCGCCGTTCAATACTTGCTGGAAATGGCTGGTATTTGACAGTTTCTGTTTCAGTGTGCGGCTTGTTTCGTCCAGATGAGCCGGTTCCCCACCCGAGACTGCCAGCAGGAAAAGACGTGATCCTGTCCCCTGGCTGATCTCATCCAGCAGCAGTGCCTGCTGCGGCGTTACCGCAGTGGGCAGAAACTGACCCATATCGTTTTCCAGCGGGGGGGCAGTGACAATGATCCAGACCGAGGCGATCACCAGCAGCAGCCAGATCAGGCCGTTTTTTTTCGCCGCCGGATTCACTTTGGTCTATCCCCTGATTCATCCCAGAAATCGTAGAAATTGAACCAGTTGTAGGGTGCTTGTCGGGTGTGGTACTCCAGCCGGTTTGCGTAACGCTGTGTCCATTCGGTGATCTGTTGCGAACGCTGCTCCCGGTCGAGATGAAAGCCTTCGGTAAGCAGTTCAAAGTGAATCTGGTAGTCTCGACCTCCTCGGTGGATGCCGAAAAACAGTACCACCGGAATCTTCAGCAAGCCGGCAATCAGCATGGGTCCGGCGGGAAAACGGCATGTCTGATCGAAGAAACGAACCTTGACCTGTTTGTCGTCCAGGGCGATGCGGTCGCCGAGGATACCGACGATCTCGCCTCGTTCGATGGCCTCCTGAACCTGAAACAGGCTGTCCGGCCTGCCGATAGGGATGATCATGTCGGAGATCTCCGGGTTCAGTGTCTGTATGACCTGGCTGATCTTCTCCGCATTCTCTTCATACATCAACGCCTTTACTGAAATATCCGGATGAGTTGCCGCCAGACTGCGTAGCAGTTCGAAGCTGCCCAGATGGGAACCCAGCAACATACAGCCCCGGCCATCTTTCAACTGCTCCAGAAGCAGGGCCTCACCTCTGATATCGATGTTGAAATAGTCCTGTCTGCCGGAGAGCAGATAGATCCGGTCGAGGATGGTGGCGGCAAAGGTGTGGTAATGACGGAAGATGTGACCCATACCGATCGGTTGCGGCAACACCCGTTTAAGATAATTCCGCGAAGCGTTACGCGCCTTACGGGAGAAGAGAACGAAGTAGAGTGTGATGGGGTAGAGCAACAGCCGGCCAGCCGGGCGACCAAGGAGCAGGGTGATGTGTGTTATCAAACGGATCAGAAACAGGCTGCCGCGTTCGGATTGTTTCAGCCACTGGCGACTCATGAAAAGTGATCCGGACAGTTCAGTGTGCCGTGAACGAGTGTGTCGCCCGCAGCCAGAACACGAAACTCGCACTCCTGTTTCAACAGGGTGATCTCAATCTCGAAGGGGGTTTCAGTCCGCAAGGGGGCGATGAATTTTGCACGGCTGATACCGCTTACTTTCAGACCCTTTTTTCTGGCCTTCTGTAACACAAAATCCAGAATCACCACGCCGGGAACCAGGGGGTTATCCGGGAAGTGGCCAGCCAGGGCAGGGTGGCTTGCGGGGATGATCATTGCTTTGCCCCGCACTGTTTGAACAGGGTAACCAATGCACTCTGAGGGAGTTTTCCGGTTGCGTTTCTTGGCAATCGGTCGACTTTAAACAGCGGGCGAGGCAGGAACGCCGGGTCAAGCTGTTCACGCAACGCCTGGGTAATCTCCTGCTCGTCCAAAATATCTGAGACAACAAAAGCGGTGAGCCGGGGGACCGAAGCTGATCTCTCGTCGGGAAGGAAAAAGACGCCATCCTCTACGCCATCGAGAGATTGAAGCCGCAGGTTGAGGTCCTCAAGGGAAGCACGTTTACCTGCGATTTTTACCATGTCGCTATCCCGGCCAAGCAGGATGAAGTGGTGTTCCGACGTTTTTTTCAGCCGGTCGCTGAGCAGTAGCGATTCCGCGAGGTGGGCTGCTGCCACCCGCCACCCTTTCGTTTCCTGATTCAGGGTTACGCCCGGTAGTAGTGACCAGTCCGATTCCATAGCTGGCCGGCGGGTGGCGATTGCGCCGGTTTCAGTGGAACCGTAGATTTCGAGTACCTGGGTATCGAGCAGTTTCTCAGCCCGGGCTGCCAGTGTAGGAGAGAGGGTTGATGTGGCCGACAGAATGAAGGTGGTTTGCGGTAGCTTGATCCCTTCCTCAACACAGTTACGCAGATGGAGTGGGGTGGTGACGAGGATGCGTGGTGCGGGCAGTTTTTCCAGCGATGCAGCGATGTCGGCGGCAAAGAGGGGCTGTTCGGATGAGACTGAGAGTCCCCATCGCAGCGGCAACAGGATGGATGCCTCCAGTCCGAACATATGCTGCGGCGGCACGGTGGCGAGTACGGTCGCTTGGGTCAGGTCGTTGAGTCCCAGCCGTTCACCGGTCAGGCGGGCGCCTTCCCAGAGGGTGTCCCAGCTTTTTTGGTGGGCAGTGGCTCTGCCGGTGCTGCCGGATGTGAAGAGTTCGATGAGCGGTTTGGTTGAGGGTATCTCGGGTATCGCTTGTTCAATCGGGTCACTGCAGACGGGATCGATGTAGCGGTGAATCTCTATATCTCCCTGCCGTGTATCTGTGTCGGTCAGGCAATAGATAGAATCGTAACGCTGCTGCAGGCGTTTGAGATCTTCATTTGCCCGTCCTGGCGGCAGCACGATTTTCTGTCCCTTCAGAATGCCGGCAATCAGGCCAACGAGAAATCGGTAGCGGTTTTCACAGAGGTTGATTAGGCAGGATCGATCCGGCAACTGTCCGGCCAGGTTTCTTGCATCCATCAGCAGTCGCGACAGGCTGCGGGGTTCATTATTACGCCAGGCGACGGTTCTTTCCGGATCGGCTGAAGTTGTCAGAGGCAGGTGGTTCAATCTCGCACTATCCGTTGCAGGTTTCTCTCCCGCAGTACGCGTCTGACTGCGTTGAGAGAGGGTGGTCGGTGGAAATAGATGACCCGGAAGACCAGATAATCCAGCAGGAATAATACCAGGATCAACAGGTAGTTGATGAAATTGGTGAAGAGGGACCAGACTTCGATGGTCGCGAACAGGGCCAGCAGTACGGATTCGATGAGAATAGCTGCAAAGAAGAGCGTCCAGACCCAGGTAAGTACATGGGTGTAGCGGCGGTGAGGTAGATCATTGTCGCCCATTCTGCGGGCGATGCGGGTGATGAGGGGTTCCTGTCCGGGCAACAGGGTCCGGCCAAAAAGATAGAACAGTAGACTGGAGATTAGAACCGGCGGCAGATAGAGGGCGGTTTCGATCTTCAGCAACAGACAGATGACCGCCAGTGCCGCAACGGATGGGGGGAACAGGTCGGTCAGTTTGCGTTTCGACGAATTCAAAATAAGAAGAGAGTGTGCCACTGCAATCGCCAACAGTATCCAGACGGCCAGTTGCAAAAAACCGTTGATGATAGCGAGGTGTAGCGTTATCGGATAACTGAAGGTCATCACCATGACGAGCGGCCGCAGGCCCCGGACATGGGAGGTGTTGACGCTCACGTCGTGCGGCAGGATTCGATGTGTCTGCTCAGGGAACTGAGTGAGGCGAAGATGTTGGCGTTGTTCTCATTATTGGAACGGAGTTGAAAGCCGTATTTTTTCGAGATCGACATGGCGAGTTCAAGCGCATCGATAGAGTCCAGCCCGAGTCCTTCGTTGAACAGGGGGGCCTGAGGATCGATGGATGAAGGGTCGACCCTCAGGTTGAGGGTATCGATAATCAGCGTGGCAACTTCGTTTTCCAGCATTTCGGGTATGGCTCAATAGCAAAAAGTGATGGGATGAGTGACATCCCCCATTGAATGGGCGGATATTCTCTTTTCTGGGGTGGTGACTGTCAACAACATCAGCTAATCCGTTCCAGGCTTTTTCTGTTTTTGGTCAACCTGGACCAGAATTTCCCCACCTGGTACCAATGCAGATAGAAGGCCTCCAGCAGACATAAAAAAATGAGTGATGGCTTTAGCGTCAGTTTCTCCTCTGCCGCACAGAGTTGGTGCGCCAGCCCCAGACCACTGGCCATGGCTGCGCATCTGGCCAGATGGAAACGGCTTGTGATGAAAACGGGAATCCGCTGGCTTTGATCTATCAGGTCGCGGGCATGCTTCAGATTTTCCAGGGTATTGCGTGAGCGCATCTCCATTTGTATATCCTTGCTGCTGACTCCTTCGGATTCCAGCCACTCCTGTCCGCGTTCTGCTTCACTGAAATGGTTTTTGCCGGTAATGCCGCCGAGGATCAATATCGGTCCGGGTGGTGCCAGATTGTACAGGTTCAATGCCCGCCGCAGCCGTGTAATAAAACGCGCAGAGACGGCATCTTGCTCAAGACGCGCACCCAGCACGATAAGCAGTGCTTTGTCGGGAGCGGTTGAGGGCGTCTTTCTTGCGGTCAGGCAGACTGTGCGGAGGGATGGTATCAGGCTCAATCCCAATGATAGCAGGACAATCAGCGTTGAGAGAAAGAAGGTTGTCAGCCCGTCCCAGCCCATCATCTTCATTCTGAAAATTAATCCTGACGGCATGTTGGTCTCTCTATGGTTTGTTGCAGGCTACAGTCAGATGATGATGATAATCATTATATTCTAAATTAATAACCTATTGATTTCACTTGAAAATTGTGGTTTTCCCTTGTGATTGCTATAGTTTCCCTAGCTCCATTTAATAATAAGTAGTATTTGGGTTTTTTCATTTAATACCATCCCATTCAATTGGGTTTTCCTAAGTAGAAAATAGAAACCAAAGGGGGTTCCTAATGGGTAGAAATGCCTTTGTGCTCACAGCTCTCACCGTCGCTGCGGCTGTAGGCTGTACCACTCAGCAGCCTGCTGAAGACACTGCGAAAGCCAAAGACGCAGCGAAAGCCAAGGGGCAGGCCGCGATGGCGCATGAGACCGCAGCACCCAGCGGAATGAAGCGTTATGCGGGACCATTGGTTGCCGCAGACCCCAACAAACCGAAGAACGATTACAACATCACCATCAACTATGAGCTGGGCATGCACTGTACCGGCTTCGATTTTACCTACTGTTGCGTGTTGCCGCCATACAACTCGATCCAGTCTCAGGTTATCAAGACGGCAACCGGTAAAAAGAAATACCCGGAGATGCTGGAAGCGGACGAAAACGATCCGACAGTGGTTGTTGATGGCAAAAAACGCTTTAAGCTCAATTACGGCCATATCGATAACAACTTCTCCGAAGGCAACAAGCTGAAGTATTGGGACGTTCCCTATGACGTCAATGAGGACGGCAAGTACGGTCCCAACGAGAACGTTGCCAATGCCTACTGGCCCCATCTTTATGTCTATAAGGATCTGAAAGGGAGCAATCCCAAGGGAACCAGTAAAGACAGCGAGAAGCTGCGTGTAGGACTGCAAGTGCCTGTGCCGAAGGACAATGGTCCTGCTGGTGCGGCAGCACCCAGCCCGATGCAGGGTGGACATCTTCACTACACTGGAGAGGTGGGCACTATCGTCTACACTCAATCTCCCGTGTTGGAGAATGTGCCGATCATGCTGACTCACCCAGGTATCTGGGATGCACTCGGCCTAGCTCTGACCCCATTTACCGACAGCGTGGCCGCCAAAGACCCGCTGACTCTGGTGGAGTCTGATATTCAGCCATTCCAGGAAGCCTGGGTAAGCATGGTAGATGCCGATACCGGTGAACCTGTTCTGGATAGCCACAGCGGCAAGCCGATCACCTTCGTGGGTACCAACCCGGTTGATGTTCCCAACTGCTCCAACTGCCACTCGAATGAGACCGGAAATGGTGACAAGTACACCCTCTACAAGCAGGAGAAGGCTTTCTGGAAGGCTCTGGGTGCATCGGACTGGATCGCCAATCTGAAGGCGACATCTGTCTCTATCCTGGAGATGCACGACGACAACAACGGCACCGACTTCATGAAGGACTACAAGCCGGGCGGTCGCGCCACCATGAACCGCCTTGGTCGTGATCCGGTGCTCTGTCAGAAGTGTCATGCTGATAATGTCATCGGTGTACTTCAATCCAAGTCGTTCAAAGATCCCAAGACCGGCAAAGAGAAGGTGATCATGCCTCTGACCCAGGCTATTCATGGCGTTCATCTGAAAGCTACCCCAATGCCTGATTCCCAGGGCCGTACAGGCGCTTGCCAGGGTTGTCACCCTGTCCATCGTCAGGACGGCAGCATGGAAGGTTATCCAATTACGCAGGACGGCAAGAACGCCTATGCGGATGCCGATAACCGCGATGCTGCCGGTGGCTGCTTCGTCGGTCGTGACGTTCACTCCAACCCAGACAAGGATACCGACGGTGTAGAGACACCTGAGCATCTGAATGCGATCGGTGAATGGCTGCAGGAGAATGTCTCCCAGATCGGTAATGGCGGGAAGGGCAAAGGCCTCTGGTGCACCAACTGTCACACCCAGCTCTCTCGGGAGTTGTATCAGCATGATGCACTGACCAATGCGTTCAAGCAGGAAGGCAAGACACTGCGTAACAAGTCTCTGTCTGAGATCGCCAAGGGTATTGGTGTCAGCATGAAAGAGCTGGAAGAGATGATGGATCCAAAAGTCATCCTCGACGGCAAAGGTCATGACACCCCCGGCAAGTCCCGTATCCTGGAGACATGGGCCCAGGATCGTCTGGTACCGGACCTCGCGGTGATTGCCCTGAAGGGCGATGGTCCGATGATCAACAAGGACGAAGATGGTGACATCAGCGTGGTTCCGCTCTCCGCGAATCCGACAGTCGATGTCGCCTCTCTGAAGCTGCCTGAAGGCGCAACCGGTGCTACCGCAGTGCCTTACGATGCTGCAACCCACGGCCGCGACTACTGGCTGGCTCCTGGCGTTCCGCACTGCGCGAACTGCCACGAGGCGCCTTATGTCGAAGGTCAGGGTGGTGTTGCCTTCCCGATCACCCAGCCGGGTAAATACGCCAACGTGCGTTACTCCAAGGGTCATGCGGGTCTGGCTTGCCAGGCGTGTCATCAGTCCATCCACGGTCTCTATCCGGTGACACCGCGTACCGATCTGACAACCTACCGTCAGGCGCCGCAGTACAACCCGGATGGTTCCCACGGTCCTTTCAAGTGTGCCGCCTGTCATGAGGTCAACGATGAAGGTGTTCCCTTCCTCGCCGATGATGAAGAGGACTACAACTGGAAAGGCAAGGGCATCATGAATGACTACGATGCGTCTGTATCCTGGATGCATGCCAATGCCCTTGATCAGGGCGGTATGATCCCGGACGAAGACGAGTGATAGCCATCACTTGATCTGCCGCGACAGGGATGTCCGGCGGGATTGACCCCCCGTTTTTCTCTGCTGTTTTTCAGCAGCGCCTGGGTGTAAAAATTGAGTGTGTTTCTGAAAAAACAGTGGGTAATCACCGAATACTTACTAAATTCAAAGAGCGGGTATAAACCTGCCAAACCAAATAAATCTTTTGCCACCAGGAAATGATCTATGAAGTTGCTGTCTGTTATTAAGCGCAGTCTGTTGCTCGTCACCATCCTCACTGCGCCACAAAGTTATGCCATTGCAGAGTCCCAGGTTCTTGCTACTGCAGGTGGAATGAACGTCACTGCCGATGATCTCAAATCAGCAATGGCCAGCTCTCCTTTTGCAACCCAGTTCCCGTCAATGGATCGGGAAGACCAAGCGCTACTTCGTGGTTCGTTGTTGCAACGACTGGTCGCCTCAAAACTGCTCTACCAGGAGGCGAAGCGGTTGGAAATCGATAAAACCGGGGCTTTCCAACAGGACGTTGAGACGTTTCGTCTTGGTCTGCTCTACAGGTACTTTATGGATAAGCTGCGTGAAGGCATCAGTGTGCCGAAGGATGTGACAGCCAGTATCAAGCAACAGTATCCGAATGATACAGATGGCGCAGCCGCTGCCAGGGCTGCCTACCTGTCTGATCGCTATCGCGCCATGCGTTATCTCACTATCAAGAACCTGCGCAAAAAATATAAGGTCAAGGTCTATGAGTCGCGGATTCAGCTACATCGGATGAGTGGTGATACGGTATTGCTTGAGGGTGACGGGATTCTCATTACCTATAAGCATGCAGTGGGCAATCAGGTCAATCCTCCACAGAACAAAACCTGGCTCATGGAGCGGCTCTACAAACGTGCTGAGTTGTTGGTGATTGCCAAGGCGGCTGACGACGAAGGTGTTGATCTGAGCGACAGACTCAACAGTTACAGTGATGAGCGTCTCCCGGCAATGATGATTGAACAGAAACAGAGAGAGTGGATCTCAGGAAAGGATACCCTGAAAAAATACTACGATGCCCATCCTGAATTCAGTCGCACTCTGGAGCGTTGGCATATCGGCCAGATCGTACTGCCTGCCAAAGAAGAGGCTGTGGCCGTGCGCAAACGTATCGAAGCGGGTGAGAGTCTGTTTCTTCTTGCCGGGGAATTGAGTGTTGATCCCTATGGTAAACGTATGCGAGGCGACATGGGTTGGGTCAAAGAGGGGTCAGGTCACCCTGATATTGAGAAGGCCGTCAGCGGTCTCGAAGATAATCAGCTAAGTGAGATCGTGCAGACGCCTGCAGGGTTTCACCTTGTGATGATCCTTGAGCGCAGTCCCAGTCTCAAACGTACATTTGCGAGTATGCGTGACAAGGTTGCACAGAGCCTGATTTCAGAAAAGTCTGCTGAATATTTCAATGAACTCAGTGAACGCTACAAGGTGGTCTGGAATCTGATTGGAGAGAAGCAGGTGCAGACTGAGAAGCACTAGTCTATGAATAGACAGAAATGGGTCACTCTGCTGGGGGCAGTATTGATTGCCGCGACTTCCAGCAGTTTTGCCGGGCCAGGTTCGGCGACGGGCAGTGGAGCGGAGTCAAAAGAAAAGCAGGCTCCCAGCCTGCCCGATTACAGTTATAAAGGGCTGGACGGAGAGATGCACTCACTAACCGAATGGAATGGGAAGGTTGTACTGCTCAATTTCTGGGCCAGTTGGTGTGCGCCTTGTTTGAATGAAATCAAGGAGTTTGTTCACTACCAGGAACAGTATGGAAAACAAGGTTTGCAGATTATCGGCCTGGGTCTGGATGAAGCGCGTAAGCTGAAGAATGTTGCACGCACTCTTGGAATCAACTATCCGGTGCTGGTGGCGGAACCTAACAGTAACCGCAAACTGCTTGCCAAGTGGGGCAACTCCAGCGGTTTGATTCCCTACACTGTTTTCTTCGACAAATCCGGAAAACTGTCTGGAGCGCATAAGGGGGTCATTGATGACCAGACCTTTGAACAGAAGATCCTGCCTCTGCTGGAAGACCCCGAATAGCTGCTGGGGTGTAGGCCTGATCAAGCGTAGCGGATCAGGCACCTACAGTATTTACATCTTCAACCTTTGCAAGGTCGACACCGTCCCCTCGGCGCTCGGGTGTGGAAGGTTATCCAGGGCATCCAATAAGGATGCAGGAGGGGCGATACGATCAACGGATCCGCTGTGGATCTGTCGTTGCAGCGGAGATCGGCTCACATCCCACTGGCCTTTGGTGCGGTTATCGGGTCGCTCTCCTTCGAACACCAGGTAGCTGTACTTCCCATAGTGGGGCAGTTTGCGCGCCAGGCCCGGCAGACTTGCCGGGTCGTCGCTGGTCAGCCAGGCGATGGTGTTTCCTGAGTCGGATCTTCCGGCAAAGGCAAAGCTGTGACCGGACCGGGAAAAGGTTTTTTGTTTTATAGAAATAGCCTCATCTAACGTAGAATAATCTTTGTTATTCAATGTATTATTGAATATATCTAGAAATTTATTCTCCCTGCCCATCAGCCAGATTTGCTGATCTTCCGGGAGCTGGCTCAGTTCTCTGTCGAGTCTGATCTCTATATTGTTGTTCCCGGATGCCCACTGGTTAGCGAGTCGCCGGTAACCTTCGAGCAGCGGTTCCTGAGCATCTGCCGGGAGTACGATGAGCAACTGCTCCGCGCCGAAGAGTTTGCTGAAGACTGGAGGAACCTCGTCCGGGTGCAGTTCACGAAAAAGATCGAACCAGGGATCGATTTCGAGACGCAGGGGGTTTACCGGCAGGGTGAAATCGAGGTCCAGCGAATGTTCTCGCATCGGCAGAGAGGTTCGCAGCGGGGGTGCATCTGCCAGATAGATGATAATGGGGATGTCGAGTTCAAACGGGGCTGCCGCCTGAGTCTGACGTAGCTTGCCGGATAGCCGGTAACCATCGGCTTGTGCCGCCACTTTGAGTTCACTGAGTTCCAGCCTGGGTGCCCCGTTGCGTTCCGTCCATTGCTGGAAAAAGGCTCTCAGATCCCTGCTGCTGACCTGCTCGAATGCGCTGCGCAGCTCGGCATAACCGGCCTGCTTAAACTGATTGTCGTGGTAGAAGCGGCGCAGTCCCTGGATGAATTGTTCGTCACCGAGTTTGCGGCGCAGCATGTGAAACATCATCAATGCCTTGTCATAACCTACTGCCTGACTCGCGCTGGTGTGGCGGCTGCGGAAGTCGGTGAGGGGAAAATCGTTGCTGTCGCGGACGAAATCCCCATAGCGCTGCAGAGCGGAACGCCGGTACGCCATCCCCTGGCCCCGCTGCTCTTTCAGAAGGTGATCCGCCAGATAGCTGGTCAGCCCTTCGCTCCAGTTACCCTGCGCATAGTCGACGTAGACACCGTTGCCCCACCAGTTGTGCAAAATTTCGTGAGGATAGGAGGTGTATATGATGAAAGGCAGGCGGATCACCCGTGAGCCCAGAAGGGTGAATGAAGGCATGCCGTAGCCGGTCTCCCAGAAGTTCTCCACCAGCGCGAACTTGGCGTAGGGGTAGGGGCCGATCAGTTTTTCATAGAGTGTCAGATAGCGGCTGGTGGCCTGCAGGTAACGGTCTGCCAGCTTCAGATCCTTCTGTCGCAGAAAAACCTGTGCTTCGGTGCTTCCCTGTTGTTTCGAGTAGAAGTGGAAAGGCGCTGCGATGAGGTAGATGTCGTCCTGGGGCAGAATGGCGGACCAGATGGTTGCACTGCTGCCTTGCGCTTTTATGGGACCACTGCCCTGACTGACCACCAGCCAGCCGTCGGGCAGATCGACACTGAGAGAAAAGGTTTTCAGGGTGTCGCCGAACCGGGGGTACCAGGCAACTCCGGCATCGAGAAATACTCCCTCGGACGAGATGGTGCCTGCGAGTCTCTGTCGGCTGCGGCCGGTACTTTCATGGGTGGTGGTGAAGCCGTGCTCGATCTTCCCTGTATACTCCAGGGTGAATTGTTTCACGCCTTGGGGCAGGCTGACGCGATAGCCTTGCAGCGGAATCTCCCGGTTTGTGCGACTCGTTTGGGAGAGTTGCACGCCGGGGGTTAGAATGCGTGCCTTGAGTCCGGCATGAAGGGTGAACCTGGTGTTGCCGCTGCCGGGCAGGGTGACGGTATCCTTGACGCTGAGACTTCCGGCCTCGGGATCGATGCTTACCTTGATCCGGTGATCGACTACCGACTGTGCCAAGAGGGTGCGGGAGGCCAGTAGCAAGATCATCGGCAGGATGAAACGTAATAGGCGATTGTTGGTCGTATTGTTCATGGATTTCCATTCTACGGCATCACAACCTGATCGGAAGCGGTTTAATACAAGGGGAATAAATTGGCGAAGTCACTCATCAATAGCGTTTTATTGCTGGTTTTTGGCGTGGTTGGCTTGTTTGGCACCACGGTTATTATGGCAGATGAGAAGTCAGCTCATGGATCGCAGCAACAGGCTACAGTAGTGGCGCTCTCTGAACTGATGAATGTTGAACGGTTGATGGAGCAGATTGAAGATCGGCAGGCGGTCTTTGTCGGCGAGACCCATGATCGCTACGAACACCACCTGAACCAGTTGGCGATCATCCAGGGAATGCACAAAAAGCATCCGGATATGGTGATCGGTCTGGAATTCTTTCAGCAACCGTTTCAGTCGGTGCTGGATCGTTATATCAGCGGTGAGATCGACGAAAACGGACTGCTCCGGGAGTCGGAATATTTCGATCGCTGGCGCTATGACTACCGGCTCTACCGGCCGATCTTTCGCTACGCCAGGGAAAAGGGGATTCCCCTGATCGCCCTGAATCTTGAAAAGGAGATTACGAGCCAGGCATCCGCCGGGGGTATAGATAGCATTGAAAAAACGCTGAAGCTGCGTATTCCGAAAGAGATAGATCGCAGTGATACAGCTTACCGGCAGCGGCTCGAAGCTGTCTTTCAGATGCATCCTCATCCGGAGAAGCGAAATTTCGATCACTTCATGGATGTGCAGCTGCTCTGGGATGAAGGTATGGCGGAGCGGGCAGCGGCCTGGTTTCGTGAAAACCCGCAGGGACACATGGTGATTCTCGCCGGTGGCGGCCACATCGTCTATGGCTCCGGGATTCCCAATCGGCTCAAGCGCCGGGTGCCGGTGACCACCGCGATTGTAATCAACGCCTCCACAGCCAGCGAACTCGACCCCGCGATGGGCGATTTTGTGATGATGACTAAACCCAACCGACTGCATCCCACCGGTAAGCTGGGTGTCTTTCTGGATGTTGAAGAATCACCTGTTAAGGTGAGTGGTTTCAGTCCTCATAGTGGCGCCGAGAAGGTGGGCGTGCGGAAGGGCGACAGAATTCTCCGGGTTGGCGAACATGAAATCACAAGCTACGCAGATGTGCGTATTGCACTGATGGATAGCCTGCCTGGTGAAAGGGTGGATGTGGTAGTGCGGCGGACCTGGCCGATCCTCGGCAGTGCAAATCACACAATAGAGGTTGAATTGCGGTAGCTTTGCCCGCTCCCTCAACCTCGCTCCAGAAATCGACCATGAAAAAGCCCGAACTGCTCTCACCTGCCGGCACCCTGAGGAACGCCCGCTACGCCTTCGCCTATGGTGCGGATGCCGTCTATGCTGGCTTGCCCCGCTACAGTCTGCGGGTGCGCAATAATGACTTTCTTCCGGAAAACCTGGCAATCGGCATCGATGAGGCGCATCGACAGGGCAAGCACTTCTACCTGGCCACCAACATCATGCCCCACGGGGCCAAGTTGAAGACCTTTATCGACGATATGGCGCCGGTGGTGGAGATGGGACCGGACGCACTGATCATGTCCGATCCCGGCCTGATTATGATGGTGCGGGAGCGCTGGCCCGAAATGCCGGTGCATCTCTCGGTACAGGCCAACACCACCAATGCCGCCGCAGTGCGCTTCTGGCAGCAGCAGGGGCTGACACGGGTAATTCTTTCCCGTGAGCTCTCTTTGGATGAGGTCGAGGCCATTCGCCAGGCCTGTCCCGATATGGAATTGGAGGTCTTCGTGCATGGGGCGCTCTGCATCGCCTATTCCGGGCGATGCCTGCTCTCGGGCTATTTCAACCACCGGGATGCAAACCAGGGAAGCTGCACCAACGCCTGTCGCTGGGAGTATAAGGTTAGCCAGCCGGTCGCGGGGCCAAATGAACCCCTCGATGTAGCTGAGATGACGCACCAACCCGGAGCTGATGCGATTCACTATCTGGAGGAGAAGGGCCGCCCAGGTGAGCTGATGCCGATCTTTGAGGATGAGCACGGCACCTACATCATGAACTCCCGGGATCTGCGTGCGGTGGAACACGTGCAGCGGCTGGTGGAGATCGGCATCGACTGCCTGAAGATCGAGGGACGCACCAAATCCCACTACTATACCGCCCGTACCACCCAGGTCTATCGCCAGGCCATCGACGATGCGGTGGCGGGCCGTGCCTTTCAGCCTGAATTGATGGCCGATCTCGAAGGGCTTGCCAATCGGGGTTATACCGACGGTTTCTACCAGCGTCATGAATCCAGCGAGTTACAGAACTATCGTATCGGTGCTTCCACAGGAGACAGGCAGATCTTTGTCGCTGAAGTGACCGGTATCGATGAAGGAAGCGGACTGGTCGATCTGGATATTAAAAACAAGCTGCGGGTGGGTGATCGCCTGGAGCTGATGACCCAGGCAGGCAACACAACTTTTGTCCTTGAAGAGATGCAGGATCGCCAGGGAAACCCGATCTCAGAGGCCCTGGGTGGTGGTTATCAAGTGCGGGTAAAACTGCCGGTGGATGAGGTGAATCTGGGGTTGATCTGCCGCTACCTGGATTGATGTTTCAATCCGCATTTGTCGTTTGTCAGCTCATAATCTACTGAATTTCTGGTTTTATTACGCAATCACCGCTATCATGCCCGGTTTTTTCACCTCCAGGTTTCCCTGTCCGATAGATGTCTGATCTCTCTATTACCTCCAGCACCAAGTGGATGATCGTGGCGATTGCTGCGGTGATCTGGTTCTCCTTGCTCGGATACCGCGACCTGATGGAGCCTGACGAGGGGCGTTACGCGGAAATCCCCCGGGAGATGGTGGCGACCGGCGACTGGACCACGCCCCGGCTCAACGATCTTAAATATTTTGAAAAGCCCGTTTTCCAGTACTGGATGACGGCGGTCAGTTTCTCCCTGTTTGGTGAGAGCAACGCGACAGCCCGACTCTGGGTGGCGCTGATCTCGTTTCTGGGCGCGCTCTGGGTGATGTTTGTGGCGGGCAGGCTCTGGGGAGAGGCGGCGGGATTCTACGCTTTTCTAGTGTCGATAAGTGGGCTGCTCTATGTGGCAATGGGGCATATCATCACGCTGGACATGACCGTCAGCGTGTTTCTCGGCATTGGTGTTGGGGCGCTGCTGATCGCCCAGTCGAACCGGGATAATCTGACCCAGGTGCGTAACTGGATGCTGCTGGGTTGGGCTGCCCTGGGCATCGCTACCCTGACGAAGGGGTTGATCGGCCTGGTTTTGCCCGGTGCGGCAATTGTACTCTACTCGCTGTGGATGCGGGACTGGGCGTTGTGGAAGCATCTTCATCTGGGCAAGGGGCTATTGCTCTTTCTGCTGGTGACCGCTCCCTGGTTTATCGCCGTCAGTTTGGCGAATCCGGAATTCCTGGAGTTCTTCTTTATCCACGAACACTTCGACCGTTATACCTCCACGGTTCATATGCGGGACAAGCCCTGGTGGTATTTCCTCGCCATTCTGCTGCTGGGCGCAGTGCCCTGGATCAGCGCGGTGACGAAAAATTTGTTTAAACCGGATTTTGCCTGGTTGCCCGCCAAAGCCGCTATTTTCGATCCCATCCGCTTTCTCTGGGTCTTCGCGGTATTTATTTTTGTCTTTTTTTCCATGGGCAGTTCCCAACTCCCCGCCTATCTGCTGCCGATGTTTCCCGCGCTCTCCCTGATGATCGGAAAAACGCTGGCGGAAAATCCCCGTCTTGGTCCGGAGATCTGGCTGATGCCGGTTGTGGGTCTGGTGTTTCTGGTTGCTGCCTGGCAGATCGATCTGGTTGCAACCAGTGCGCTGCCGGCTGAATTGCTCCATACCTATCGCCCCTGGTGGTTGGCCGCGACAGGGCTGATGTTTGGTGGTTTCTGGCTTGTGAGGCATTTTGGTGCTGCCGGACCAAAGGCCATAACTGCGCTGGCGTTGACCGCATTGCTTTCAGTACAACTGCTCTCCTGGGGTTATCAGACCTTGAGCAGTTCCCGTTCCAGTCGGACGTTGGCTGAGCAGATTCGTCCTTATGTCGATGCCGGTGCCCCGGTTTATACTGTGGAGACCTATCCTCAGTCACTGCCATTCTATCTCGGAAAACCTGTGCAACTGGCCATTATGCGCAGTGAACTGGATATGGGCATTCGTCAGGAACCCGAGAAATGGATTCCAAGTTTCGCTGAGTTTAAATCGCGCTGGCTGCAGGATGAGCAGGCCATAGCGGTTTTCGATGCAGAGAGTTTTTCGAGATTCAACTTTGATGAGATGCCGATGCAGATTATCTACAGAGATCCACGCAAACTAGCGGTGATACGCCGATGAACCTGGTAAGTTTTTCCCTGATTTTGACCGGCGTGCTGCTCAACGCCGTCGCCCAACTGGCACTCAAGGCGAGTGTGAACAGCATGGGGGCCATCGAACTGAAAATGGCTGACTCCGGCGCTGTGGCCCTGCGGCTGATGGGAGAACCCTGGCTCTGGGTCGGGCTCTTCTGCTACGGCATCAGCGTCATCGTATGGATTCTGGCGCTCTCACGGGTCGATGTCTCAATTGCCTATCCAATGCTTTCCATCGGTTATGTGGTGAATGCATTTGCCGCCTGGGCGCTGTTTGGTGAAGTACTGAGCATTGCGCGCCTCTCTGGTATCGGGGTCATTATCCTCGGTGTGTTTATCCTGGCCAGGAGCTGACTATGTTGCCGTTTACCCGCCCTACCATTGGTGAAGATGAGCAGCAGGCCATAAAGGAAGTGCTGGCGTCCGGCTGGATTACCACCGGTCCCAAGGTGAAGGCTTTTGAAGCGGCGCTGGAGGCCTATATTGGTGGCGGCGTTTTGGTCCGTGCCTTTAACTCAGGGACCAGCGCCCTGGAAGCCGCACTCATCGCTTCCGGTGTCGGATCCGGGGATGAGGTGATCCTCCCCGCCATGAGTTTTACCGCCAGTGCCAATGTCATCGTTCGGGTGGGTGCCACCCCGGCCTTCGTGGATGTGGATCCGGTGAGTCGCAATCTTACGGTGAAGGGCGTTGAAGCTGCTTTAACACCTCGCACCCGCGCCATCATGCCGGTCCATTTTGCAGGACTGGCGGTGGAGATGCATGCCATCTACGATCTGGCGGAGCGGAACAATCTGCTGGTGATCGAGGATGCCGCCCAGGCGATCGGCACAGGTATCGGCGGCCATAAGGTCGGCTCCTCCGGTAATCCGGTCTGTTTCAGTTTTCACCCGAACAAGAATATCACCACCATTGAAGGGGGTGCGCTGGCCAGTAGCGACCCCCAGTTTATCCGCCGCATCGAGCGCATTCGCTTCCACGGAATCGAACGGGATGACGAGGGTGGGATGGATGTGCCGGAGTGGGGCGGCAAGATGAATATGCCGGATGTGGGGGCTGCCATGGGTCTGGTTCAGCTACCCAAGCTGGAGGGCTTCAACCACCGTCGCCGTGAATTGGCGCTGCATTATATCGAGCGACTCCCCAAACATTCGGCGATGGTGATTCCCAAAGATGTGCCGGGACACAGCTGGCATATGTTCGCCGTCTGTATCGACTATCTCTCCCTGGGTACCTCCCGGAAGGCCTTTCAGGAACAACTGCAGGCGATGGGTGTCGGAACCGGTGTCCACTATCCTGCGATGCATCTGTTCTCCCTCTATCGACACTACGGTTATGGTTCTGGAGATTTTCCGGTTGCAGAGCGGATCGGTGAACAGACGCTGACCCTGCCCCTGTTTCCCGCGATGTCCGATGAGGATGTGGATCAGGTATGCGATGCGCTGAATAAATTACTTAGCGGAGAAGTCACTCCATGACGGAGCAATCTTTGGAAGGGGGTCCCGATCTGTCGGTTGTGATCCCGGTCTATAACGAAGAGGCGGTACTGCCGTCGCTGTTTTCCAGGCTCTACCCGGCGTTGGACGCATTGGGGCGCAGCTATGAAATCATCTTTGTCGATGACGGCAGCCGCGATCGTTCAGTCGCGCTGTTGCGCAAACAGTATCAGGTGCGCCCCGAGGAGACCCGGGTGGTCTGCCTGCGCGCCAACGCCGGCCAGCATGCCGCCATCATTGCGGGGTTCGAGCATTGCCGTGGCCGCTTCGTGGTAACCCTGGATGCCGATCTGCAGAATCCGCCGGAGGAAATCGGCAAGCTGCTGGCCGAACTGGACAAGGGACACGATTATGTCGGTTCCATTCGCCGCAACCGGCAGGACAGCGCCTGGCGGGATATCGCCTCCAGGGCGATGAACCGGCTGCGCGAACGTATCACCAACATCCACATGACCGACCAGGGCTGCATGCTGCGTGGTTATGACCGGGACATTATCAGCGCCATCATCGACTCCAAAGAGTCGAACACCTTTATTCCGGCACTGGCCTATCTCTACTCCGGCAATCCGGTTGAGGTGGTGGTGGAGCACGAAGAGCGGGCGGCAGGGGAGTCGAAATATCCGCTCTACAAGCTGATCCATCTCAACTTCGATCTGATGACCGGTTTCTCTCTGATGCCGTTGCAGGTCTTCTCCCTGATGGGAATGGGAATCTCCATCGTCTCTTTTGCCTTCGTGCTGTTTCTGATACTGCGGCGTCTTATCGTCGGACCGGAAGTGGAGGGTGTGTTCACCCTGTTCGCGATTGTCTTCTTTCTCATCGGCATCCTGCTCTTCGGCATTGGTCTGCTGGGTGAATATGTGGGTCGCATCTATGTGCAGGCCCGTGGCCGCCCCCGCTATCTGGTGCGTACGGTACTTGAGAAAAACGGCCTGCCGGAAACCGGGGAAGAAACCTAGTGGGGGCAGTTACTCCGCGTAGTGCGGTGGTCTTTGCCTACCACCAGGTGGGCGTGCGTTGTCTCTCTGTGCTGTTGGCTCAGGGGGTGGATGTACGGCTGGTGGTGACACATCAGGATAGTCCCGACGAGAATATCTGGTGGGAATCCGTCGCCGAACTGGCCGGGCGAGCGGGCATTCCAGTGATTACGCCGGATGATCCCAATATGCCGGAAGTGGTTGAGCAGATAAGTACCTGTGAGCCGGACCTTTTCTTCTCCTTCTATTACCGGCACATGCTCAAAGCCGATCTGCTGTCGATCCCCCATCAGGGTGCCTATAACATGCACGGTTCCCTGCTGCCCCACTACCGGGGACGGGTGCCGGTGAACTGGGCGATAGTCCATGGTGAGAACCAGAGCGGAGCCAGCCTGCATCGCATGGAGATCAAGCCTGATGCGGGT
Organism: Sedimenticolaceae bacterium; assembly: GCA_963691905.1. GTDB lineage: Bacteria > Pseudomonadota > Gammaproteobacteria > Chromatiales > Chromatiaceae > QGON01. Next base: position 1,194,064 of record OY829894.1, on the reverse strand, counting down.
GATCTGGTCGACCAACAGGCGGTGACTATCCTGCCCAATGACACGGCGTTGGATCTGTTTTCAAAGCTGGTCTGCGTTGCGGAGACTGTTTTGCACAGGTCGCTGCCGGGCCTGCTGGAGGGCTCGTCCGAAGGGACCCCGATGGATCTTCAGGCTGGCAGTTACTTTGGCGGTCGCAGACCGGAAGATGGCCGGGTGGATTGGAGCCGGAGCGCCTGGCAAATCCACAATCTGATTCGGGCCGTGGCGCCGCCCTACCCAGGGGCTTTCACCCATGCGGATGGAAAAAAACTGCTGTTGATGGGCAGTTACTGGCGCAATGAGACAGGAAAAGGCGATAATAACCGGCTTTACTGGGAGGCTGGCCGCTGTTATGTGGACTGTGCCGACGGAAAACGAATCGAATTGACCCGCTTGGAGATTGATGGCGAGGTGCTGGACGAATCCGCATTTAGCCAACAGTTCGGTAATGAACTGAAGCTCTGACCTTGAATATAGTGAAACTGGAGAAGCATCTGCTATGAATATCCTGATTTTGGGCGTAAACGGCTTTATCGGACACCATCTGTCCCGCCGTATCCTCGAAACCACCGACTGGAATGTCTACGGCATGGATATGCATTCCGAACGGGTGCAGGAGTTCGTTGACCACGAACGTTTCCACTTCTTCGAGGGTGATATCACCATCAACCATGAGTGGGTGGAGTACCATGTTAAAAAATGCGACGTGATTCTGCCGCTGGTGGCGATCGCAACGCCTGCCACCTATGTCACCAACCCACTGTCGGTTTTCGAACTCGATTTCGAGGCCAATCTGCCAATCGTGCGGGCCTGTGTCGAATATGGCAAGCGTGTGCTCTTCCCGTCGACTTCTGAGGTCTACGGCATGTCGGCGGACAGTGAATTCCATCCCTATGAGTCCAATCTGGTGCTGGGTCCGCTGACCAAACCACGCTGGATCTACTCCTGCGCCAAGCAGTTGATGGATCGGGTGATCAGTGCCTACGGCCAGCAGGAAGGGCTTGAGTACACCCTGTTCCGCCCCTTCAACTGGATTGGTCCCGGCCTCGACAGCATCCACACACCGAAAGAGGGCAGCTCGCGGGTGGTTACCCAGTTCCTGGGCCACATTGCGCGCGGTGAGCCGATTCAGCTGGTGGATGGTGGCAGTCAGCGCCGCAGTTTTACCGACTTCAGCGATGGCATCAGCGCGCTGATGAAGATCATCGAGAATAAGGACGACTGTGCCCTTGGCAATATCTATAACATCGGTAATCCATCCAACGACCTGTCGGTGCGCGAACTGGCGGAGATGATGGTCGAGATTGCCAAAGAGTTCCCTGAGTATGCGCCTGGTGCCGCCAAGGTCGAACTTCTGGAGGTCTCCTCCGAAAAATACTACGGCGAGGGTTATCAGGACATTCAGACCCGCGTACCCCATATCGGTAATACCAAAGCAGAGCTGGATTGGGCGCCCAAGGTTGAGGTACGTGACGCACTGCGCAAGATCTTCGAAGCCTATCGTCACGAGGTCGCCGAAGCCAGCGCGCTGCTCGACGATTGATCTGGGTTTGGTAACCTGGATCTGTAGGCCTGATCAAGCGCAGCGGATCAGGCAAAAGGCTTGGTGCAGCGGTCGGTGCTTGCCGGTTTCGCTTTGCTTGAACCGGCCTAAGATTTGCCACCTATGACAGTCGCACTCAAAGTTGATGTAGACACCTATCGCGGCACCCTGGAAGGGGTGCCGGCGTTGTTGCGCCTGTTCGACGAATATCAAGTACGCGCCACCTTTCTCTTCAGCTTGGGACCGGACCACACCGGCCGTGCCCTGCGGCGCATCTTCCGGCCTGGGTTTCTGCAGAAGGTACGGCGTACCTCAGTGGCCAGCAACTATGGCCTCAAAACTCTGATGTACGGTGTGCTGCTTCCAGGACCGCACATCGGCCGCAAAGCAGGTGATGTGATGCGCTCAGTGGCCGAGGCAGGTCACGAGGTGGGCATTCACTGTTACGATCATGTGCGTTGGCAGGATTATGTTGCCCACAAGGATGAGCAATGGACCCGTCGAGAGCTGGATCTGGCGGCAGAGACCTTCCAGGAAGTCTTCGGTCATGCTGCTACGACTCACGGTGCCGCAGGCTGGCAACTCAATGCCCATACATTGAAATGGGAGGAGGAGGCCTGTCTCAAGTACGCCAGTGATGTCCGTGGCAAGAGTGCCTTCTATCCTGTGTTACAGGGCATCGAATCCAAATGTCCGCAGATCCCCACCACGCTTCCCACCCTCGATGAGCTAATCGGTCGTGACGGCATCACCGAAGAGAATGTACACGAATACATCTATGCGGAGAGTCAGCATATCCTGCCCAATGGCCACGTCTACACACTGCATGCCGAGCTGGAAGGGATGCAGTTGCTGTCGACCATGGAGAAACTGTTGGTGATGTGGAAAGGCTTCGAGGGCACTGTCCAGGCTGTGGGGGATACCTATGATTCTCTGGATCTTGCCATCTTGCCGAGACATCAAATCGGTTGGGGTGAACTCGAAGGCCGTTCAGGTCATCTCGCCATGCAGAGTATTGCTGTCGATTAAATCGCGGCGGGCGCCGATCTGATCGTCCGGTTGGGGGTGGGCCATGGATGAATCCGTGACCCTACAAAGGCTATTCACTCGCTACTTGGCAGGCTACACCCGGGACCATTCCCTGGAAGCCAGACGTCGGCAAGTCTGCCGCCACATCACTGACTGCCGCACCGCCACAGCCCACAGTGCCAGCAACATGCCAGTCAGCATTGGAGCGAGAAACACCAGCAACACCTGATAACGACAACCCACTTTTTTTTAAGTATCGAGGGTAAAATATGAATGAAAATGAAATTGTAATAAAAATTGCAGAACTTCTTCTCGAAGCTAAAAAACCGGATTATTTGGGCGATCTTATTAAAATCGGGCTGCCATTGGTTGGTACCATATTGATCGCTTGGATTGGTTACTTTACAGCAACCAGAACTGCAAAAACACAGAAAGATACTCAGCTGGAAATAGCCGGAAAAAATCATGAGTCAGAACTCATTCGAGAGTATGAACTACGAAGAGCTGCAAGATATACTTCTCTTATAGATAAATTGGACTCATTCGCAAAAAGGCTTACAAGCCACACTACAAACATCAAAAATTACATCGAGGACCAAAAGTCTGGAGAAACGATTAACAGTGAACGCCTAACATCTATAGAAGAATGTGAATCTGCTCTCTACGAAAGCTTTCTTGATCTTCTGAGTGCAGAGGCACAACTGTTAGTCGCTGGCGATGAATCCATTCATTCAGAATTCCGTATTTTTGGAGAAACGGCACAGGATGTCTATAAAGAAGTTTACAAAGACAATGAAAATCTTACGACGGCAAGAATTGACGATATTATGAGAAACATGAGAGAAATGAGAAAGGATTTACTATTAAAGATAGGTAACGCAGAAAGAAAACATAATAAGGCAAATTAACGCTTTTGCCTTCCGGTGATTTTCGATGGCTAAAAAAGGAGAACAAAATTGTTACCTGGTCCAACAATAATCAAAAAATGTTCAGAATGTTCTGGTTCTATAGAAGAACACACTATAGCGTCAGGTAATACATTTGGTGCTACATTTTGGACGGATGGCAAAAGAGATGCCCCAATGCTTCCAGATCAACCTTGGCTTGTAATATGCCCTCACTGCCAAGCACTCATATGGATCGATGAACAAGCGGAGTTGGGGGAAGTTGAGCCATTCAGCGATAGTGGAATATACAAGGGCGCAAAATCATACAGCGTGCCAGAATTGCAAGATTATTTTTCTGCTTTGAAAATAAGCAATCTTAGTAAAAATAAAGAACGATACCTTCGTCTCCGTGCGTGGTGGTCAGGAAATGATGAGAGGAGAGGATCTGGCATAAAACAAAACTTGTCCGATGATGAAAAGGAAAACTTACAAGCACTCGATAAAATGCTGGATACACCTGATGACAATGACCGCCTTATGAAGGCTGAAATCAAGAGAGAGCTAAGTCAATTTGAAGAGGCAGAAGCCATTCTCAGAGAATCTTTTGATAGTGAATTTTCACAGGCGGTCTCTATTATCAGTGAATTAGTCCAAAGAAGAGAGCCATTTGTGGCAGAAATATATTATGAAAATTAGCCTAATATATAGGAGCAAACTTCTGGTGATCAGGTAACTACAACTAATAATATTTGCCTAACTGGAACTGCTATGCACATGGGCATGGCGATTCGTGAATGGTTTAGTCCTGGACTGATTTGATCAGTCGATCTAACTCATCCAGGATTTTTGGAAACAGGCGTTGAATCTCTTCTCTGGTAGCAATCGTCATATCCGCATAATCAAATCCTGGGCAAACCGCTTCACTTACCAATCCGTATTCGCCTGTGGTAAGTTCCGTCGCCTTCCAGCAACCGCCTTTGACGATGAGCTGTAGTTTTTGCCCTGCCGCCAGATCTTTGCCCATTACGAAGCGTTCAACTTTTCCCTCTGGATGAATGATGTGATATGTCAGTGGCGAACCGGAATGGAAGTAGTGGATGATGTCAGAACGGTTTTTATGCAGATAGCCGATAGGGCTGTCATCGCTCAGCAGGTAATAGATCGAGGTGAGCAGTGGACGGGGTTTCCCAATATCAGTAGGGGTTGTCCGAGGTTCTGACTGATAGGTTCGATGAAAAAATCCACCCTCGACATGGGGTTCCAGGGAGAGATGATTGATGATCTGATTTTTTTTCATGGGATCAGTCCCAATGAAAAGAGGTCGTGGAGAAATTACAATCTCTTGTTTGTAATCTACGCGCTGAATAATGCATGTTTCTCTATTGTGAAAGGTCTCCGAACTTTTCATCAAGCGCCCGCTCGACAAGTTGCTTTATGCGCCGTTCAAGGGAACTGGTCACCTCGTCTCTGATAACCTGTTTCAGTTGGGTGGTGGCTTGAGTGACTGCCAGCTCAACAGCCTGTTGAACGATGGAGGAGAGTTCGTGATTGAGCTGATCCTGCAAACCCTCTCGAACTATGTTGATGATAGCGTCGTGATCAGGTAGAGGCTGGAAATCTGCTTGCTCGTCGATACTTCCGGCTGACGGCTCGCTCGTTGGAGAGATGAGTTCGTCGGATTGGACGACATCATCAAGCAGGGGGATGTCCAGTTCATTCAGATCGATATTTTCAGGATCGGTCGGGTTCATCTAGCTGATCTCATGGGTTTTGAGTGGGTAGCCCCGATCGCGATAGAAACGGAATCGTTCGCGACCGGCGGTTTTGAGTTCAGGCTCTTTGTCTATTACTTCGGCCACCCTTTCAAAGCGACTGAAAAAGTTTGGCACATCTGTGGTGAGGTTGATCAGCACATCGCTCTCTTCCGCAGCATCTCCACCGCAGCCGATAATAACAGGCGTGACGGCACTGTTCGCATCCTGTATCTGTGCATGGGGCACGAAGCTGCCCTGACGGAAGGTCCAGAGCAGGCGGTCCATATGTCGGGCCTCCTCATTGGAAACCGTGTGGATAAAGACCCTTCGCCCCTGATGATAGATCTTTTCCACCAGTCGGCAGGCGAGCATGTAGCGGTTGGCTCTGGCCTGTTCTTTCAGGATGTAGAAATCGACTTGGGTCATCCTACTGTCCTGTAGGGTGCGCCATGCGCACCAAAACAAGCCGTAATCATGGTGCGCACGGCACATCCTACATCCTGGCTGAATCCGCAATTATTACCTTGATAGCGCACTAGTCACTCTGTCCACTGCGTTTCAGCAGGAACTGGGTCAGCAATGGCACCGGGCGGCCGGTAGCGCCCTTTGCCCCGCCGGAAAGCCAGGCGGTGCCGGCAATATCCAGATGGGCCCATTTGAACTTTTTCGTGTAGCGGGAGAGGAAACAGGCGGCGGTAATGGTTCCCGCACCCTTGCCGCCGATATTTCCCATATCGGCAAAGTTGCTGTCGAGTTGCGACTGGTAATCTTCCCAAAGCGGCAGACGCCAAGCCCGGTCGCCGCTGTGGCTGCCGGCATTGAGCACCTCATCGGCGAGTGCATCATTATTGGCCATCAGACCAGAAGCATGTTTTCCCAGGGCGACGATGCAGGCACCTGTAAGGGTGGCGATGTCGATGACGGCCGCCGGCTCGAAACGTTCGCTGTAGGTGAGGGCGTCGCAGAGGATCAGGCGGCCTTCCGCGTCAGTGTTGAGTATCTCAATGGTCTGGCCGGACATGCTGGTGACAATGTCGCCGGGTTTGTTGGCATCACCGTCGGGCAGATTCTCGGATGAGGGCACCACACCGATGACATTCAGCGGTAACTCCATCTCGGCGCAGGCCTGCAGGGTGCCGATGACGCTGGCGCCGCCGCACATGTCGTATTTCATCTCATCCATTCCCGCCGAGGGTTTGAGGGAGATGCCGCCTGCGTCGAAGGTCAATCCCTTGCCGACCAGTACGACGGGTTTGGTGTCGGGTTTGCCGCCTTTGTACTCCATGATGATCAGTTTGGCAGGCTGGCGGCTGCCGCGGGAGACGGAGAGCAGGGCGCCCATGCCCAGTTTCTCCATCTGTTTTTCATCCAGTACCTGCACCTTGAGGCGGCGGGATTTTCTGCTGAGTTTGCGGGCCTGATCAGCAAGGTAGGTCGGGGTGCAGATATTGCCTGGCAGATTGGAGAGGTCCTTGGCCAGGTTCATGCCGTTGGCGATGCCCTGACCATGGCTCACTGCCTTTTGCGCAGTTTTCAACCGGCGGCGGTCACCGAGAAAAAGGGTCAGGCGCTTCAGTGGACGCTTGGGTGTTTTACGCTCACTCTTCAGCTCGTCTGCGCGGTATAACGCCTCCTCAGCAGAGATGACCGTGTCGCGTACTGTCTGATAGAGGTTGCCGTCCTGAAGTTCCAGGTCACTCAGACAACAAACGGCTTCAGCAGCGTGGCTCTTGTCCAGACTTTTCACAATAGATGAGAGGGTCTTGCGGTACTGCTTAAGGGTAAACTCCCGGGCTTTTCCCAGGCCGACCAGAAGCACCCGTTCCGCCAGGCTACCGGGCACGTCGTACAGCATCACCTGCTCACCGGACTCACCATTCATATCGCCACGCCGCAGAGTCTTGGCGAGGTATCCCTTGCTGGCCTTGTCCACTTGTTGCGCGATGGGTGAAAGTCGACGGTGGGAGTAGACGCCAAGTACCAGGCAGGCGGTACGTTGTTTGGTGGGATCCCCAGACTTGATGCTGAATTCCATATATTACCGGTCCTCGATATTTTGGTGGAGCGATGTCTGTCCAGGCCGCATTTCTTGGTAGGATAGGGCTCCGAAATTATTTCAGATAGTCATTAGTCTACCGAAACAGCAACGATTTGCCATCATCGTGATATCCCTCATCGACCGTTATCTGCTACAGGAAGTGTTCAAGGCGCTGTTTGCGATCCTTTTGATACTGCTGCTGGTATTGGTCAGCCACAGTTTTATCGTTTTTTTACAGCAGGTGGCGGTGGGAGAGGTGAGTGCGGATGTGGTCTTCCAACTGCTGGGACTGCAGGTATTCCGCTATCTCGCCCGCCTGATTCCGCCTGCTTTCTTTTTCGCAGTGCTCTACGCTGTCGGCCGGATGTACCGGGATAGCGAGATGATCGCTCTGGAGTCCTGCGGCGTAGGCGGCCTGCGTATCTTTCGCAGCATCCTGCTGGCGGGATTGCCGGTTTCCCTGCTGGTGGCCTGGCTCTCCATGGGGGTGCAGCCCTGGTCGAGTCAGCTGATTGCACGGATCATCAGCGGACAGACGGGCCAGTCGGTGGAGCTGGCGGGTGTGAGCCCGGGGCGGTTCAACGAATACAGCAAGGGCGATCTGGTCTTCTATGTGGAGTCGATATCGGAGAGCGACCATCGTATGCACAATATCTTTGTGCAGACCCGGCAGGGGGATGACCTGGGTTTGGTGACCGCCGTTACTGGTTTTCAGCGGGTGGACCCGGAGACGGGTGACCGGTTTCTGGTATTGGAGGATGGGTTCCGCTACAAAGGTCAGCCGGGTCGGGCGGATTATGTGGTAAGTGAATTTGGTGCCTATGCCCTGCGCATAGGGGAAGTCGTGCCCACAGTGGGCAATCGTCCCCGTAACAGCCTGCCGACCCATGTTTTGCTGGCATCGCCGGACATCTACGACCGCTCCGAATTTCAATACCGCCTGTCACCGGCACTGGGGGTACTGGCCTTTGCCCTGCTGAGTCTGCCGTTGAGCCGCTCGTTGCCGCGCCAGGGACCCTTTGGCCGTCTGGCCCTGGCATTTCTGATCTACACCATCTATCTCAGCCTTCAGGGTGTTTCAGAGAACTGGATGAAAGATCAGGTGACCCCTGCCTGGCTGGGCATGTGGTGGGTACACCTTTCGATGGGGATATTGGCACTGGTTATGTTGCTGCCTGACCATGTCTGGTATCGCCGTTGGCGGCGTCGTCTGAAGTGGGGCGACAGGACATGACAAACCTGCTGGATCGCTATATCGGCCGCTCCGTGGCACTGGGGATGTTGATGGTCCTGGCGCTGTTGTTGGTACTGCTGGGTTTCTTCTCCGTGCTGGGTGAACTGGAAGAGGTGGGTAAAGGGAGTTACACAACATCCATGGCGTTTACCTATGTGCTCCTGATTTTGCCCCGTTATACCTACGAGATCTTCCCCGTCGCCACCCTGCTGGGCAGTCTGATCGGCCTGGGGGCGCTTGCGAACAACTCTGAACTGATCGCCATGCGCGCCGCAGGGGTGTCGATATCCCGCATTGTGGGGGCTGTTCTGAAGACCGGTTTTGTCATGTTGCTGGTTATTCTGGCTGTCGGGGAGTTGTTGGCTCCGGTAACGGAACAACGTGCCCAGCGTATGAAGATGGACGCGCTGTCGAACCAGGTAACGTTGCAGACCAAGTATGGTTTCTGGGCGAGGGACGGCGATACCTTCATCAATATCCGTCGTATCCTGCCCGACTCGACGTTGGCTGATATCTCGATCTACGAGTATGGCGCGGGAAGAAAACTGCTGCGGGCCACTCATGCAGACACTGCCCGTTATGCCGATCCTGAATGGGAACTGGATGGTGTGGAGCAGAGCGAATTTGGCGCCGGGCGGATTACCACGAATCGGTTGGAGCGTCTGCGATGGTCAACCCTGCTGGAACCTGCTTTGCTGGATGTGGTGACGGTCCAGCCCCACATGCTGCCGGCCTGGGATCTCTGGAGCTATATACGCTATCTGACTGAAAATGGTCAGGATGCCTCGACCTACGAGGTGGCTTTCTGGGGAAAGCTGGTGTCACCTCTGGTGACATTGGTGATGCTGTTTCTGAGCGTGCCCTTTGTGTTTGGCGCCCTGCGTAGTGTCAGTATTGGTCAGCGTGTCTTTACCGGCGCGGTTATCGGTACGGTTTTCTACCTAGTGAACCGGGCCTTCTCCTATCTGGCGGTGGTCTATGATATCAACCCGCTGTTTGCGGCATCCTTCCCGACACTGCTCTGCCTGTTTTTGGCGTTCTGGTTTTTTCGCAGGGTGCATTAGCTTGAGGGGTCGGAGTCGAGAGTGAATACGTTGGGAAGTGGCATGAGGCGAGATAAATGCGATGCGAGTGATGTGGCTTCGTAGCTGAATCGACTCTGACCCCTGGAACTACCAACAATCAACTACTTGGGTAGGTTGGGTTAGGCCGTCTTTTTGGCCGTAACCCAACAATATGCTAATGCGACTTGGCAACGATCACCAGCCGGGTACCTGACATCCGGTCGTGCCAGGCCAGTTTTTCCGGGTCGAACAATATCCACAAAAAACCCAGGCCAAAGATCAGCCAGGAAAAGATGGCGGCCAGATGGCGTTTCAGGGCATCGCCCCAAGTGGGTTTGCCGCCATCGGTGCGCACCAGTCGCAGTCGCCAGGCCCGCATGCCCAGTGTCTGGCCACCCCAGGCCCAAAATCCGGTGAAAAACGCCAGGGGTATGATTTCGAATAGAAAAAGCTGGTAGACGACGAGTAAGCTGCCGCTTGGCATCTCCAGCGGCAGCGTAATCAGTGTCGTGGCCACTGCCATCAATGCCACCAGGAGCAGGCCGTCGTAGAGCATTGCAGCAATCCGGCGAAAAAAACCCGGGGATACCGCCTCTGCAAGGTTTACAGGGTATTGTTCATGCATCCTGAGATTCTACCGGAGCACTAGTGGTTTTTGATAGGGAAAATCCCTTGCTCAGACGGGCAAAGCCCCGGCCTTGCCAATTCTAATCAGTGAACTACGCTTACCACTCCCTGATACAGATTTTTGCAATCTATATAGGACAGAGACAGTGGAACACCGTTGTGCCGTGCGAAAACCTATCGCGCTTAACGTAACGCTCAATTACCGTGGGCTTGGTTTGATCAGCGGGAAAACCCAGGATGTGGGATTGGGTGGCATGTTCATCAATGTCGGGCGTGTCCAGTTGGCAATTAATGCCCTGGTAGACATCACTTTTCCAGTCAAATGTCCCACGAAAAGCATACAGTGCAAAGCCAAGGCATTGGTAGTTCACCATAGGGCGGACGGTGTCGGTCTCATGTTCAGTGAGTTGGATACCAATGTCCGCCAGATGCTCAGGCGAGTCCTGAATGAGCAGGCTGATACAACGATGACAAGACCTGGACTGGTGTCTGGCCCAAGTCCCGACAGGGCAATCGGAATTTGACTTAAATCCAGGTCAGATAGCTCTCATATTTGGCTGATACTTTTTTCTATCCGGGATACACCCGGAATCTTCGATTGAGGCGCAAACAGCGCCTCTTTTTTTTGGGAAAGAGGTCGGTTTTGGTTTTGGGGGGTTGATTTCGGTACCCCGGCAGGGGGAGGCAATATGAGATCAAAACCCCTTTGGACTATCCAGCGGCCTGTGAAAGTCCTATGATCAGTCTCATGATGATTTCGTATATCATTGAAATCACAGGATTGATCATTCGAGTATTTGATGGCGCACACGGGCAGAGGTAGTTTTTTTCGCTGGTTAGAGCGCATTCCGTTGCAGTGGATATCAATCCTTGTGGGCGTGCTCAGTGGGTTGTTGGTCTGGATGGTGCTGGATCCCATACAAAGCCGGGCGCTGGGCGAGATTTTTCAGAGCGAACTCGAACTGCAACTGGATCGGCGTGCACGCGACACCCGCCACCGGTTCGAGCAGTATCTGCGGCAGTGGCAGATTTCCGCGCATGGTCTGTCGCAGCATTGGCGTCTGGTCAGACATGTTCGATCCCCTGACTGGGAGAGGCGCCAGCTATATCCAAAAACCTATATCGATTCGCGGCCGGCATGGTTGGAAAGCGGACACTCAGAGGTTGCTGCTATGGCACCTAGTCAGGTGGTGTTGCTGGATGCCGACGGTGATGTACGGGAGGTCTTTCATCAGCAGAATACGCCTTTTCCGGTAGCAAAGGCGGCAATGGGATACTCAGGCAGAGACGAAGCGGTAGTGACAAATGTCTGGCAAGCCCCCTACCTGATCGTCTGGGCGTCCATTGACGGTGGACGCGGACAGAAGAAGCCGGTATTGATGCTGGTCATCCCTATCGACGAGCAATTCCTGCTTGAATCCCAACAGGTTATCGCTGATGACGGCAGCGTCGTCGGATTACTTGACGCAGACCGCCAGGTATTGCTTTCCAGCAGTGATGAGAAGCGGGTTTTGCGTAATTCCAAATTGAGCCAATGGGAAGATAGTTATCTCGTTACTTCGCAGTCTTTCACGGTTTATGAGGGTTCGGATCAGAATATCCAGTTTGCCACACTAATATCCCGTAAGCGGGTGGAGCAGACCAGCCAGCGAATTCTTGCAAGCGAACGACGCCAACGGCTGCTTGAAGCCGCCGCTTTCGTAGCGGTGTTCTCTCTGCTGTTTTTCTTTGTTTCCGCCCGACTCAATCACATTCTACATCGAATATCCAGCCTTGGCAGGCGTGCTTTGGGAATTGAACAGCCAGTGCAGGATAGGGGTAACCAGTTGTTGGTGCTGGAAGCCTGGATTCGGGACTATTTTCATCGTGTTGGTGCGGCGCAGGATGAGGTGCAGCGGGAATATGAGACGCAGATTCACGATTCCGAGGTGCTGAAAAGCACACTATTGGATACTGCCCTGGACTCAATTATTACGGTGGACTCCACAGCGGCAGTGGTGGAGGTGAATGCAACCGCAGAACGGACCTTCGGTTTTGAACGTGACCATCTGTTAGGGCAATCCATTACTCAGCAGCTGATCCACACGGACGACAGGGTACGTTTCAGGAAGCTGCTGGCAACTTGTCGCAACCTGCCGGAAGGTGCGAGCGCCTGTAGCCCAGAGGGTTTCCTGGCGACGGACGTCAATGGTGCCGAGACGCCTGTCGAATGCTCTGCGGTGCCTATCTACATGCACGAACAGAAGCTCTTTACCCTCTATCTAAGGGATGTCAGTGAGCGGCGCAAGGCAGAACGGGAGATTCAGAGCCTGGCAAAGTTTACCAGTGAAAATCCAAGTCCGGTGTTACGCATAAACAACCGTGGTGTGATCACCTATGCCAATGCGGCAAGCGAACCTCTGCTCGACTATTGGGGGTGTGAACTGGCCCAGACGCTGCCGCTGTATTGGCGCAATCTGGTGTTGGAGACACTGGAGGCGGGCCATAACAGAGAGTATGAACTTGCCAGTGATGGGCAGATTTTCTCCCTGCTGCTGGCGCCGATTGTTGAATTGGGTTACGTCAATATATACGGCAGGGATATTACCCAGGTGCGAAGTGCTGAGCAGCAAAGCCGTCAGCACCAGTCGGAACTGGTACATGTTTGCCGGGTCAGTACAATGGGTGAGATGGCCACCGGACTGGCGCATGAGTTGAACCAGCCGCTTGCCGCCATTGTTAATTTCGCCAGTGGCTGCGTACGCCGTCTACAGGCGGGGATCGGCGGTGAGGCGGAATTGGTGGATGCAATGGCCCAGATCACCGTTCAGGCGGAACGGGCTGGAGAGATCATCAAACGTCTGCGCAGTCTGGTGGGTAAGAAGCCCCATGAGCAGATATTGGTCAACCTGAATGAGTTGGTCATTGAAGTTGCTTCGTTTGTGGAGTATGAGGCAAATAAGCGATCAGTCGAAATCATTATCGACCTCGCAAGTGAAGGCCTGCCGGTGAAGGTCGACCTGGTGCAGATCGAGCAGGTGCTGCTCAATCTGGTGCGCAACGCCATTCAGGTGCTCCAACAGGTAGAGGTGAGCCAGAGAAGACTGACGCTGGTTACTTGCAAACTGGATGAGAGGCGGGTGGAGATACAGGTTCGTGATACCGGACCCGGCATTTCACCTGATATTGTGGAGCACTTGTTCGACGCCTTCTTCTCGACAAAGGAGAGTGGGATGGGTATGGGGTTGGCCATCAGCCGCAAGATCATTGAGGATCACCAGGGTGATATTTTCGTGACTACCGAGCTGGGACATGGTACTGAATTTACGGTTATATTACCGACCGATCCAAAGCTGGAACTACCGGGATACTAAATCTATGAGCAATGAACCGACGGTATTTGTTGTTGACGACGACCAGGCCATGCGTAACTCCCTGAAGTGGCTGATCGAGTCCGTGGCCATGCAGGTGGAGACATTCGACTCTGCGAGTGCTTTTATCTCAAGCTACTATCCGGGACGCTCAGGCTGCCTGTTACTCGATGTACGTATGCCCGGTATGAGCGGGCTGGAGCTGCAGGAGTACCTGACGAATCATCAGATTGCGATCCCGGTCATCATCATTACCGGACATGGCGACGTGCCTATGGCGGTACGGGCGATGAAAGCGGGTGCGGTGGATTTTATCGAGAAACCCTTCAATGATGAACTGTTGCTGGAGAGCATCCGGCATGCGCTGTCACTTGATGAGCAGCAGCGGGATTATCAGTCTCAACGTGCTGAGATTGCCGCCCGTCTTGCCCGGCTTACGCCCAGGGAACATGAGGTGATGGAGATGGTGACCAGTGGCAAGGCCAACAAAGAGATTGCCTCCTCCCTCGGTGTCAGCGCAAAGACGGTAGAGGCTCATCGTGCCCGGGTGATGGAGAAGATGGAAGCGGGATCGCTGGCCAAGCTGGTACGCATGGCGGTTCTGGCCAATATGGTCAAGGAACATGTGAAAGAGGAAGAGTAGACATTCATGCGGAAGATTCGTGCAGGCGCACTCGCCTGGGTCTTCTATGATTGGGCTAATTCAGCCTTTGCCACAACGGTGATGGCCGGTTTTTTTCCGCTTTTCTTCAAACAGTACTGGAGTGCGGGCGTCGAAGCCACAGAGAGTACCTTCCGCCTTGGCATGGCCAATTCTCTGGCGAGCCTCATCATTGTTTGTCTGGCGCCCCTGTTGGGATCGATTGCAGATCAGGCCGGGGCGAAAAAAGGTTTCCTGCTCTTCTTCACCTCAATGGGCATAGTCATGACCGGAGCCCTCTATCTGGTTGGACAGGGCAGCTGGATGATGGCGCTGACACTCTACGGACTGGGGGTTCTGGGTTTTTCCGGGGGTGTGATCTTCTACGACTCCCTGTTGGTTTCGGTGGCGGAGGAGAAGGATTACGACCGGCTCTCCGCACTGGGTTTTGGAGTGGGCTATCTGGGAGGAGGATTGCTTTTTGCCTTCGATGTGGTGATGACGCTCTATCCAGAGTTTTTCGGTCTCAGTGGTACTGCCGAGGCGGTCAGACTCTCATTTATCACGGTCGCCATCTGGTGGGGCCTGTTCTCGATACCGGTCTTTCTGTTCGTTAAGGAACCCCAAAAAAAACGTGGTGAGGGCAGTCATCTGCTGGCCGGTTTTCGACAGCTTCTGTCGACGCTACGCAAGCTGCGGCAGTTGCGTATGACCTTCCTCTTCCTGTTGGCCTACTGGCTCTACATCGACGGGGTCGATACCATCGTGCGTATGGCGGTGGATTACGGACTCTCTATCGGCTTTGATGCCAACAATCTGATGACAGCCCTGTTGATCACCCAGTTTGTCGGTTTCCCAGCGGCTATCCTGTTCGGTCGGCTGGGTGCAAGAAAAGGTCCCAGGCAAGGGATTATGTTGGCGATCTTCGTCTATCTAATGATTCTTCTTTGGGCCTACCGCATGGACTCGGTCTGGGAGTTCTACGCACTGGCTGTGGCTATCGGATTGGTGCAGGGAGGGATTCAGTCGCTCTCCCGCTCACTCTATGCTCGCTTGATACCGCGGGATCAGGCTGCGGAGTTTTTTGGTTTCTACAATATGCTGGGTAAGTTTGCAGTGGTATTTGGTCCCCTCTTGATGGGCTGGGTTGGCGTGATTACCGGGGATGCACGCATAGCCATTCTCTCGGTGGGAATACTGTTTGTAGCGGGAGCACTGCTATTGAGCCGGGTCGATGTAGCCGAGGGAGAGGCGGCAGCTCGTTCATTTGCAGCGGGCTAAATGTGACACATACAGTTGTAAGGCAGTTTTTTTCCGACCTCTGCGATAGTGCGGATCATCTCTGTTTCGTCATTGCCGAATAATTTCGTCTGTCCATCCCGATTCGCCACCAGCGTCCTGACATAGACCTCGGTCTGTTCCCTGAAGGCTTCGTGATTTGGCGCTTCCGTGACATCCCGGCAAATTGGGCATTCAACGAAGATGCCTGTCTTCAGGCCTATCTCAGTGGCGATCTTGTCGCGTTTCATCTGGTTGGTCAAAAGAAAGTCAAACAGGCCCATGGGATACTCCTTCCACTGTTATAGGCATTCTATTCGAATGCATCACTCAAGTGGAAATCAGCGTAAAATGCAGGTCTGAAAATTTTCAGAGACCTCAGAATAATGTCATTTCGACTGTAGGGAGAAATCTCCTGATAGTCACTCGTTGATAGCAGAGTAGTTTGAGATCTCTCCCTGCGGTCGAGATGACAACGGCACAATGACTCTGGTCGTCCCAAGGGCGCCTCTGGAAAGTGAGTGTATCGGTTGAATACAAGACAGTAATGGCTAAGGATAAAATCTACGCAACCCACCAGGCACTGGTCACCGACTTTGTTTTCGATGAGGCGGTGGCAGGTGTCTTCCCTGACATGATTCAGCGTTCGGTCCCGGGTTACGCAACCATCATCAATATGATCGCCACCCTGGCAGCCCGGCGGGTACAGTCTGGAAGCCTTTGCTACGATTTGGGCTGCTCTTTGGGTGCCGCTGCCTTGGCCATGCGATCAGGCATCGGTGACAGGGATTGCCGTGTTATTGCAGTGGACAACTCTCCCGCCATGCTGGCACGGGCCAGAGAGTTTCTTGAGGCCGATACCGGAAAGGCGCCTGTGGATTTTGTGTGTGCCGATATTCAGGATATCAGGGTAGAGAAAGCCTCCATGGTAGTGCTCAATTTTACCCTCCAGTTCGTGCCGCCGGAGCGGCGCTCCGGACTGTTACAACATATCTTTGACGGTATGCTGCCGAGTGGAATTTTGGTGTTGTCGGAAAAGATTGCCTTGGGAAAACCCCAGGCGCAGGCACTTTTCACCGACATGCACCATGCCTTCAAAAAAGGCCAGGGTTACTCGGATCTGGAGATCAGCCAGAAGCGCACCGCCCTGGAGAATGTGCTGCTTCCCGAAACCCTGGCCACCCACCAGGACAGATTGTTTCAAGCGGGTTTCAATACCGTGGAAGTCTGGTTTCAATGTTTCAATTTTGTCTCTCTGCTGGCGATCAAATGAACAGCGATTGGCAGTGGATGGCGCCGCTGATGAGAACCCCCTTGGGGCGTTGGCTGGAGCTGTTGCCAGCACAGGTTGAATCTGTCTGGAGGGAGCGCTCCCACGGTGATATGCAGAAGTGGTCTGAGGCGATCGCCGCACTGCCTTCCATCAAACCATTACAGATCGATCTTACCTCCAGTGCAGTGACTATCAGGACGGAGCAGGTCTGTGACGAGGAGATTCGGCAGGAGATCGCAGGTCTGTTGAAACAGCTTCATCCCTGGCGCAAAGGGCCATTTGATATTTTTGGTATCAGGATTGACACAGAGTGGCGATCAGACTGGAAATGGGCGCGCCTGCAAGAGCACATCCAACCTTTGCGGGATCGGTTGGTGCTGGATGTGGGCTGTGGTAACGGCTACCACTGCTGGCGCATGGTTGGGGAGGGCGCCCGGCAGGTGATCGGCATCGATCCCACACAGCTTTTCGTCAAACAGTTCGAGGCGGTCCGTCACTTCCTGGGACGACAATTCCCGGTGGAGGTGCTACCCCTGGGTATCGAGGATCTGCCCCCCAATCTACAGGCTTTCGATACGGTTTTTTCCATGGGGGTTCTCTACCATCGCCGTTCCCCATTTGCGCATCTGTCGGAACTGAAAGGCTGTCTGCGCAAGGGTGGGGAGCTGGTGCTGGAGACCTTGGTCATCGAAGGGGGACCGTGGGAGGTGCTGGTGCCGGAAGGACGTTACGCCAAGATGCGCAACGTCTGGTTTCTGCCCTCGCCTGCAACCCTTGAGAGCTGGTTGCGGCGCGCGGGGTTTCGCAATATCCGTCTGATCGATGTGGGCCGAACCTCTGTGGAGGAGCAGCGCTCCACTGAATGGATGCAGTTTGAGTCTCTGGTGGACTATCTCGACCCAGAGGATGCGTCACTTACCGTTGAAGGCCTGCCTGCTCCGCGCCGGGCGATATTCCTGGCAGACGCGTGACAAAAATTTGCCCAGGAAGCGGTAAGTTTTGCGATAATGACCGATTTGGTTGGTACGGATAGTTTTTGATGGGCACGCGTCTGCTTATTACCCTGGATTATGAGCTGTTCTTTGGTCGGGAAGTGGGCAGTGTCCACAATTGCATGATCCATCCCATCGATGAATTGGCAAAACTGGTCGATCGTTTTGGTGCCAAGCTGACGCTTTTTGTGGATGCCGGGTATCTGGACAAGCTGAAGCGTGCAGCGTCTGATGATGATGTTTTGCAGCAGGATTACGCTGTTATCAGTGAGCAACTTCACCGGCTCACGAAGGATGGGCATGATGTGCAATTGCATATCCACCCCCACTGGGAGGATACGGAGTACGTGGATGGCGGCTGGCGGATCGACACGAGTCGCTACCGTCTGCATGACTATGCACCCGGGGCGGTCGAAGAGATCGTCGTGCGTTATAAAAAAGCGCTGACCGATATCGTGGGCGACTCGATTTTTGCCTACCGTGCCGGCGGCTGGTGCATGCAGCCCTTCGACCATATCGGCGACGCGCTCCAGAATCAGGGTATCTGGCTCGACAGTACAGTCTACGAAGAGGGTATGTCGCCGGACGATATACGGGGTTTTGATTTTCGTGGCGCACCGAAAAAGACTCTCTGGCGGTTCGAAAGTGATCCGGTCAAAGAAGTGGAGCGGGGACGTTTTCTGGAGATTCCCATCACGGCCTGCAGGGTCTGGCCCTCCTTTTACTGGAAGATGGTATTCATCAAAAAGTTTGCGCGGGGGGATTTCAAGCCCTATGGCGATGGCGCTGCCATGGTGGCCAATGCCGCTTACTACCGGGCGCTTCTGACCAAGGTCACCAACACCGTCACCTCCATCGATGGCGTAAAGGCTGGCCTGCTGGAGAAGTCCTATAGGAGTCTGCTGGCCTCCGGACGCGAGCCGATCTTCAACGTGATGGGACACCCCAAGGCGATGAGTCCCTATTCACTGAAAAAACTCGAAGCGTTTCTGCAGGCACACCCGGAGGTCGAGCCGGTGACTTTCCAGAATTTCAAAGGCATGAAACCGTAAGGGGGCGTAGGCCGGTTCAAGCGTAGCGGAACCGGCAACCCCGCTTTTACGCCAGGACTAATCCAGCGGAATCAACTCCTTGATCGGCCCTGCGTTTTTGCTTTCGACCTTGGCATAGAGGTTGTTGAGCGCTGCCTGTAATGCCTCTTCGATCACGGGGTGATAGAAGGGCATGCGTAGCAGATCGCCGACGCTCAGTTCCTGGGTAATCGCCCAATTCAGCAGGTGCCCGAGGTTTTCTCCCCGCACGCTAATCATCTCTACCCCCAGCATCCGGCCGGTGGCCTTGTCGCCGTAGACCCGGATGATGCCTCGATTCTGCCCCATGATCATGGCGCGGCCAACCGGATTCAGGCGTACCTCGCCGATGGCGGTGGTTTCCGGATCAAGCTCCGAAAAACGCGCCCCCGCCAGGCAGATGTTGGGGTCCGAGAAGGTGATCGCCAGGGGAACCTTACGTTTGAAACCCTGCACCGTGTCATTGGCCGCATTGTAACCGGCGATCTTTCCCTCGTCGCCGGCTTCGTGCAGGATCTGACGGTCACCGTTCATGTCACCGGCGATAAAGATATGGGAGTCGCCAATCTGCATGGTATTGGGGTTGTAGTGGGGGACACCGTGTTCATCCAGTTCGATACCGGCGTTTTCCAGCGCCAGATTGTCCACGTTGGGTTTTCGGCCCATGCTGATCAGTACCTTGTCCACCACCACTGAGGTGTCACCGGCAGTGACCTGCAGTTTGTCACCTTCTGCGCTAATTTCCACCGCCTTGCCGAGGTGAATGGGGAATTCCCGACGCATGATCTCCAAAGCGACATTACTGACTTC
This sequence comes from Sedimenticolaceae bacterium, assembly GCA_963691905.1. GTDB lineage: Bacteria > Pseudomonadota > Gammaproteobacteria > Chromatiales > Chromatiaceae > QGON01. Next base: position 1,174,454 of record OY829894.1, on the reverse strand, counting down.
AGGGTCAGTGATTCCACCGATCTGCTCCGCGAGGTCGAAACCGGTGACATCGACACCGAGACGGCTGATGGATTGACCCAGTTCGAGGCCGATCACACCCAGTCCTACGATGGCCATGGATTCGGGGAGATTCTCCAGCTCGAAGAAGCTGTCGGTGGTCATCACTTTGTTGCCGAATGCCTGCCAGGCCTTTGGCACTACCGGACGTGAGCCGGTGGCGATAACGATCTTCTCTGCATGGATGCGGTCGCCGTTATCGAGTTCCAGGGTATGGGGGTCGACGAATTTTGCATAGGCCTCGATAAACTTATCGCCCATGTTGTCGGTGCTGTTGGAGAGTACCCGGTCGACGAAGTTGTCCCGCATATCCTGTACATGCTCCAGCGCTTCGGGAATATCGATGGTCAACTCTTCGTGGCCATCCACCCCGTAACGGCCTAGATGGGTGCGCCGATGGTAGTCCTCAGCCACCTGAATCAGTGCCTTCGAGGGCATGCAGCCGACCCGTGCGCAGGTGGTGCCTGGCTCTCCGCCGTTGATCAGCACAAAACTCTTGCCGGCAGGACCGACCTTACTGGTTGCGTTCAGACCGGCGGTGCCGGAACCGATGATGGCAACATCAACGTTCTTTTCTGCCACGGAAAACTCCTAAAGTATGCTTTCTAAAAAATGATCAGATGATTTTAATGGTTGAGACGGGGGATTTTAGCCTGTTCGTTAGTGCGGTTTCTACCAAGCGCTCGAAAGCGATAGCCATTGATGATCTCCACCTCCTGCTCGACGGGTTTTTGTGCCGGGCGGATCGGGGGTGGCAGAGGATTACTCTCCAACGGATAGCTCGGACTAAGGGGGGCAGGTGGAAAATAGGCAGGCGGTAACCATGCCCTCTGTCGGTGATGCCTCTCTCCGCCACTGAAGGTAAAGCAGAAAAAAGCATAGGTCTGCTCAGAAAATAGCGTCAGAAGCAGGGCTGCCAGCAAGGTTTTCAAAAGGTTATCTCACTCATCGGTGCTTACCACCAACTTTAGTGGATTTTTGCACTTTCGACAGTTATAACGCTGTCCGGCCAGGCTTCGCTTATGCCGGATGCTGCTCAACAGATGTTCGCTACAGCTACAGGCATAGCGAAACTGTTGGAGCTTCCTGGTCGAGGCGCGTTGTGTATCGTAACTGTGACAGCGGCTCGCCTCAGCGCCAAAAAAGTGCATGATTGACTGCCACTCGGTGCCGTGAGGACGGATATTTCTGCTGTGATATGCGCGGGCGATGACATGGGCCACTTCATGAGGAACTGTCCGTTTGAGGAAATCATCGGCATTTTCATTCAGGAGAAGGGCGTTGTAACGGATTTGCGGCTTGCCAAAGGCGGGAAAACGCACCATTCCAGCGGCCTGGCCCTTCAGTTCGAAATTGATTTCCACCTCGGGGACTGGCTGCCCAAAGTGGTGGCCAGACTGTTCCAGCAGGGCTTTGGTACGGGCCAGCACGGTTCGCTGTAACTTGTCGATTGTCTTGGCGCTTGCCTGCTCCAATTGTCTGAATCGACTCATTTCACGCTGAAATTCGCCGGTGGCACAGGTGGTGGCGCTGCTCGCTCATAGATCGCCTCGATCTCCGCCACGCCCAACTGGTGGGCGTTGAGATAGTAGCCGGCCAGTGCTCCACTGCTGTCGGGGCCGATGTCGAGCCTTTCAATATCCAGGGCATGAACCTTGAACTGGTAACGATGTTTGCCATGCCCTTTCGGGGGACAGGCGCCACCAAATCCCGCAGTGCCGAAGTCAGTGCGACTCTGGACGCTGCTTTCCGGTGCCAGATGGGATGTTGGGTTACCCGCATTGCGGGCCAGTCCAACGGCATTGGCGGGAATATTGAAAATTACCCAGTGCCACCAGCCGCTGCCGGTTGGCGCATCGGGGTCATAAACCGTTACGGCGAAACTCTTTGTGTTCTCCGGAGCGCCCGACCAGTTGAGCTGAGGAGAGATATTACCGCCGGTGCAACCCAATCCATTGAAAACCTGTGCATTGTTCAACAGGGTTCCGGTTTTGATATCGGGGCTTGTCAGTTGAAACGACGGGGCCGCCTGGGCAGTAAATGCCAAAAGCAGAAGGGTAATGGTGGAAACGGTTCGCATGCTCTCCTCCGAATGAGTCTTTCTCCAGACGATTCTAGCATCGTTGAAGGAGCACGAAGCAAGCCAACTTATCTCACCCCTGCCACCCATTGCTCGCTCGCCACCCGGGTCAGGTCGAGCACTGCATTCGGGTAGAGTCCTGCTGTGAGGATAAGCAGTCCCATGACGCTTACCAGCAAAAGTTCACGGTGGCGGAGATCAACGGCTTCGTCAACCACAGGAGAGGTGATGGGGCCCAGAAAGGTGCGTCGATAGATCGACAGGAAGTAACCTGCGCTCAGCACAACCCCAAAGAGTGCTGCCAGACCGGCGCCGGTGTGAGTTTCAAGGGCGCTGATTAGTACCAGAAACTCAGCCGGGAAACCATTGGTGCCTGGAACTCCCATACTGGCGAGTCCAAAAAGGAAGAAGAACGCGGTCAGCAGTGGCATGCGTTGGGCAACACCCCCCAGGCTGATGATGTCGGTGGAACCGGTGCGGTGGTGCAGAAAACCGGTCAGGATGAAAAGGCCACCAGCCACGATGGTGAAGTTCAACAGGTGGAACAGCGCGCCCTGGATACCCTGGATATTCAATGAGGCGACACCCAATATTACCAGACCTACATGACTGATGCTTGAGTAGGCGAGCATGCGCCGCAGGTTGGTCTGGGCAATGGCCATCATTGCACCGTAGAGGATGCCGATGACACCGAGACCGGCAAGCAACCAGTGAAAATCCTGTGCGGCGGCCGGCGCCATGGGCACAACAAAGCGGATGATGCCGTAAGCACCGAGTTTAAGGCCGGTCATTAGCGCTGCGATGGCTATGGGACCCTCCATGGCGACCACCGGTAGCCAGGTGTGGAAGGGAAAGATCGGCGTCTTGAAGGCAAAGCCGGCCAGCAGCAACAGGAAGATGAGGGTCTGCATTTCAGCGGGCAGTGGCTGGCTGAGCAGGGCTTCCATGTCGAAGACCAAACCGCCGGGCAAGGTGGCTCCGGCGAGCTCGGCATGATTGAAGGCTAGCAGCACGAATCCGAATAGCAGCGGCACGCCGCCAGCCATCATGAACAGGGTATATTTCACTGCGGCATAACGGCGGTTTGCACCGGTTCCCCAGAAACTGATGAGAAAATAGAGCGGGATCAGCGTCAGTTCCCAGAAAAGGAAAAAGAGTATGGTGTCGAGGGAGACAAAAATGCCCAAGGTCGCGCTTTCCAGCAGCAACAGCAGTGTGTAGTAGAGTCGGGGCAGGGTGCGCACGCTGGTCCATGAGCTGAGAATCACGCCGAGGAAGAGCAGCACGGTTAAAGGCAGGAACAGCACAGAAATACCGTCCACGCCCACTTTGTAGTGGATATTGAGAGACGGTATCCAGCTCACTGTTTCGACAAACTGAAAGCCGTTCTGTGTCGCGTCAAAACCCAGAAGTATCAGGGTGGCGAGCACCAGATCGACAAGCGCCGTCGCAAGTACCACCCAACGAGACCTTCCACTATCGGGAATCAGCCAGATCAAAGCTGCGCCGATCGGAAGCGAGAGGATCAGCAGACTGATCAACGGAACGCCGTTTGTCAGTGCCTGGATTGTTTCAACCATCGTTTCTCGATTCCAGTGTTGAGTGACTGATAGCCACCGATGAACAGTCTAAACGTGAGGCGTTGTGTAGAGCGCGCTCAGCCCTTGCAGAGATTTCTCGATCAGATCGAGCCAGGGTTCGGAGTAAAATCCGGCACCCAGCAGAACCAGAATCATTACGCCCGAGATGAGCAGTTCCGTCGATGTTGTCGGATCCACCTTACGTATAGGTTGTGACTCATCCTGAGGTGCAAGAAAAGCACGCTGGAATGCCCAGAGCAGGAAACCTGCGGCCACCACATTGCCCAGGGCCGCAGCAATGGTGATCAATGCGCCATAGCGGTGAATGGCGCCCTCAAGCATCAGATGGGCCGCATCAAAGCCCGGGGTTCCCGGCATGCCGACAATGGAGAGACCTGCGATCAGAAATGTAATGCCTATTACCGGTATGCTGTCGAAGAGTCCACCCAGGCGTGCCATCAATAGTGTCCGGGTACGTCGATAGACGAAACCCTGCATAAAAAGCAGCGCAGTGATCGCCAGACCAAAATTGATCGACAGCATGACAGCGCCTTCAAAAGCCATTTGATTGAGACTGAACAGTCCAATTACCAGCACACTGGTATGGGAGACCACGGCAAAGGCCAGCAGCCGGCGCAGGTTGACCTGTAGCATTGCCAACAACGCGGCATAGAAGATACCCACAACGGCGATGGTAACGATGAACTCGTGCCACTGCATCACCGCCTCGGGCATCAGTGGCAATATAAAGCGCAGCATGCCGTAGATACCGATCTTGAGGCCGATGAGAAAAACCGGTGCTGCGGCGACGGTGCCGTGTTCAGCGACCAGCGGAAGCCATCCGTGTAACGGGAAGATCGGTACACGCACCGCCAGGCCGTAGAAAAAGAGGAAAAAGACCACCGACTGAAACCCGGCTGAGACAGGTGCCTGGGCGAGTTCAAACAGATCGAAAGTCCAGCGTCCCCCGGTTGCGTCTGCATGGTTCCAACCCAGTATGACGATACCGACCAGCAGTAGCAGAATGCCGGTGCTCATGAATTGGTAGTAGCGGGTCTGGGCAAGTTCCGATTCAGGTGAGGTAGACCAGCGGGAGAGCAAAATGCCCACCAGTCCCAACTCCACAACGGATACCAGAACGAACCAGAGCAGATCGACGGTGACGAACATGCTCATCAGTGCCGCTTCCACCGCGAACACCAGAGAGAGAAACCAGGCGTGGGGCAGCAGTTGTCGCACCTGTCCATAAATTACCATCAACAACGTGATCAACGCCGTGAGCAGGATAAACAGCACACTGATGCCGTCCACTGAGGCATGGTAGGCAAGCGGACCAAACAGTTCAGTCTTTTCGGCAAACTGCATGGCGCCCTGATGGGTGTCGTAATTTAGCCACAGGTTGATGGCCAGAAGCAGTTCCGCTACCGCGCCGGCAATACCGATCAAAGGCACCAGCCGGTTTTCCCGCATGGTCAGGATCGCCATCATTACGACCAGTGGCAGCAACTGCAGCGTGGTGAGAATCGGGTAGGTCGACTGGGCGGTCCAATGGATTTCGGTCATCATCATTCAGGACTCCTCAGATAATCACCGCAAAGGTGGCCATGATCAGCAGCAAAAGGTAACGAGGCTGACTCAGCAGCACTTCAATCTTCTGCAGCTGGCCACCGACACGTTGAATCGTATTGATCAGTCCCTCGCCGCCGCCCTTCAGCACCAGGTGCTCCTCGAACCAGTGCAGGAGAGAGGCGATACCTTCCATCAATTTTCCTGCCAATCCGTGGCCCAGCCCAATGTCGCCTTCAGCCAGAGGACGCTGTCCGCCTTTATGCTGCTCCCATTGCGCCAGCGAACTGATAGCGTCTGCCTGGGTTGGCAAGCCAACCAGCGGGATGATGACCCGGTCATCGAAATTCTGCGCGTCCTGGGCCAATTTTTTGGTGGGGCGCGTCAGCAGCCAATCGCCGATGGAGCCGAGCCAGAAGCGATTGACAGCGGCGGTATAGAGCCAGCGGCGCCTGCCCAGCCATGCTGGAACCGGCCGGGTGGGATGTGACATCAGGTGCATATGGGCGGGGGAACTGAGGAACTGATAGGCGCGCCAGATCGCGTGGGCGGCCAGGTGCCAGGCGGCCAGGTCAAACAGGCCAAGACCGCACTCCAGGAACATCAGGCCCACCTGGGCGATAGTGGAGAAGATCAGCATGCTCTTTACATCTGTCTGCACCAGTCCCGTCAGATAGCCGTAGAGTGCAGTCGTCAATCCAAAAATGACGAGAAAAATCATCATCAATGGAGTCTGCTCAAAGACCGGTTGCAGCCGGATTACCAGGAACACGCCGGCATGTACCATCAGGCTGCCGTAAAACACAGCACTGGAGGGGGTAGGGCCTTCCAGCGCGCGGGCGATCCAGGGCGAAAACGGCACTTGAGCTGATTTCACCAGGGCGGCGAGCAGGAATCCAAAGGCCAGAAGGCCGGCAGTCAGGGTCGACATTCCGGAGACACCCGAGAGGATACCCGGCCACTCGACATCACCGATCCACGTCAGTGCAAGGAAGATCGCCAGAATGAAGCCTGCATCGCCGATACGGTTGGTGACAAAGGCGCGAGTGGCGTTGTTGGTGGCGGTGGGACGGTCGAGTGAATAGCCGATCAGCAGGTAGGAACTGACGCCTGCCAACTCCCAGCCAATGAATGCCATGACTGCACTGCCGCTCATCACGATCAACAGCATTGCCGACATGAAGAGGCAGAGGGTCATGAAAAAGCGCTGAAATCCCGCTTCACGATGCAGGTAGTTGACCGAGAAACGCAGGGTGATGAGCGAGATAACCGCTACCAGGGTGGCCATGGATAGGCCCAGGGCGTCCAGTGTGAAACTGATATTGATCTGGTAGTCGCCGCTGTTGAGCCACTCCATTATCTGCACCTGTCCCGGCACATGTCCGGTAAGCAGAGCATAGAGGTCGACAAGCAGCAGGCAGACCAGGGATAGAAGACCGGCGCCAAGTGCCACCCGTGCGGTGATTTTCTCGCCGGGTTCGCCGCGGTTACCTTCATAGACATAGGAGAGGCCAATCCAGCCGGCCGCCAGCAGGGGCAGCAGCGGTATCATCGGGATCAGTGCGAACAGCGGGACATACCAGACGGAGTGGCTAAATTCAGGCATGACGGCTCTCTCCGGGTTGTTTCAGCAGCACTGGCGTCAGAGGTTCCATATGCCCCGCGTACCAGTCGGCGGAGTCTTTCACTGTCGGCAGTTCGTTGACCTGGCCCTCCCAGCGCACCCAGCCTCGATTGGGATAGAAGACATCGATACGGTCGCTGTCTGGATCTTTGGCACTGAGTAGTAACCAACCTTTACCCACCAACTCCTGTAGTGGAGGCTGTCGCATATAGATCTCAGTCAGCAGATCGATCTTCTGCTCCACGATGACCTGCAGACGCATCGCCTCGTGGATTTCGATCATCTGCCGTGGCAGGCCGGTGCGCAGGTCGGAGCTGGCCCCCTCCATGACGCCGAAGAGGCCGGTGATGTTATGGGTTATCTTGGAGCCACAGCCGTACTCTTCGTTGTTCACGGTGGAGAAGTAGTACTCCAGACTGATGCCCGCGCCCACCGGACCGTTGGCCAACAGCAGACGTTCGATGATCTCACCGCTGGGATCGATGGTGGGATCGTAGGAGATGAGAAAGGCCCGGCGGTCGAAGAAGGCGCCCTGGGTAATGGATCGACGGCCGATGAAGGCGCAGGCGTTGGTGGCATGGCCCAGTTCGGGGCGCGCCTGGCTGAAGTCGTTACCCCGCCCCTGGATATGGGCGAGCGCCTGTTTCAGATTGGGATACTTTGGGGCGGAGAAAAATTTGCGGCAGCGTTCATGAGCCGAATGTCGGCTGGCCTCGTCCACATTTCTCTGGATAACCGAGAGAATCTGCTGATGGGACTTAGGCACCTTGTCCATGTCGAGCCAGTCGAAGCTCTCATCGCAGGTGTTGTGGAAGGCGCCGATGAACCAGCTGTTCTTGGGAATGTCGATTCCCCGTTGACGCAGGATCTCTCTGATCTCCGGGCGATTGGCGATGGCGGCGAGAATACGCGCGTTGGGACCGGAGTGGCGGCCGCTGCAGGCACCGCAGTCGTAGGCGGCACGGTGCGGATTGTTCTCGCTGCTGGAGCCGTGGCCCATGATGATGGGCAGCGGTGAGAAGCCATCCACCAAGCCGATGTTTTGTAGAAATGTCTCTGCCCGGTCGGCCTGTTCCACATCCGAGAATCCGAGACGGTTGTGCTCGATCGTACCTTCGGGTGCATCAGGCGCTGCGGTAACGGCGATATCGGTCTGCACGGCGGTTTCGTAAGTATCACGAAGTCTGGCGGAGAGTTTGCCAACCTTTAGCGGAGCCAATACCTTGGCTAGCAGAATCCCTAGAGTTGCAGGGGCGGCCAGCGCGATCAGTGCAGTCGAACCCAGCAGGTTGCGGCGGGTCTCCTGATGCAGGAGATCTTTCAGTCGAAGCCGTTTCTTGTGCCGTTTTTGGCGCTGATTTGCCTGGGCTTCCGCGCCGGGATGCACTGTCTCCCTGATTTCGTGCGCCGGCACCATGACCACGGGGCAGAGTCCGGAAATCTTCTCGTCGGTGAGCCCCCGCCAGTTATGCGGGACGTTGTAGTGGGCAGCAGCACCGAAGGTTTCGATGGCGGGATTGATGACCTCCAAGTGGCGGCGGATTCCCTCTTCACGATCGTCCATGCACCAGACGATTTGCGCGGCGGGTGTGGTTTCGCGACTCTTCCAGCGTCCCCGTCCCTCATTGTTGACGACAGCGTTGAAGATCTGCTCGCGGTAGTTGCGCTCGTAGGCCTGCAGCCAGAGGAAACTTTGGGTATCGGGAGTGAGGCGTTGCAGGTAATCAAAGAGTTTTTTTACGCCCTGTTCGCCGAGGTTAACGATATCCTGCCCGATGAGTCCCAGATGCTGGCTCAGACGAAAGAGCCGCCAGGCACTGCCGTAGACCGAATATCCGCTTGGGCGGTCGGAGGCGGGGCTTTGACGCCATGTCCAGATCATGTCAGCCAGCTGACGCCACTGGGGATAGTCGTCGCTGGGCGTGGGCGTCTGCAGTTCAAGCTGTTGCGCACGGATGATGAGATACTCCGGCAGTCGGTTGTTGTGCAGACTGTGGCGCACCATGAACTCGGAGCGGCGTCTTCGGAAGTACCAGCGCAGCATGTCCAGGTTGGGTGCAATCTGCCATTGCTGATCGCACAGCCGCTGGGCGAAAAGGCGTTCCATCACCAATCGTACCGCAAGGTAATCCAGCATCTCCACGGAGACATCGTGAGAGCCTTCGTAGCCGGGGTGATTGTGACGATAGAGAAACATGCCGGACCAGCCAGGCAGTTCCAGAGCGAGTCTTTCCAGATAGGATTCCCAGCGTTCCTTGGGTAGCCCCATGCGCTGCAGTTCGGAGATCACGGCCTCCATTGGATCTTCGTCGAGAATCGCTATCTCGTCCTGCCACTCCGGCATCTCGTTGAAGAAGCCTGTCAGAGAGACGGCGACACTGCGGCGCCAGGTAGTGTAAAAACCTGTATCCCGCTCGGGGAACTGCCATGCAGCCTGACCCTGGTCGAGAAAACTGGCGATGAAACGAATGAGCAGTGGACGGATCTCATCCAGCAGATCCTTGCCGGTCAATTCAAGCAACAGGCCTCGCAGGGTGATTTCCGATCCGACCTGCGATAGCGTCCGGTCGAGTTGCCTGGCGGACTCTTTTCGTACCCGGTAGTGAACGCTGTTGAAGCTGTCGTCCTCAATGGTCAGGGTGTGCAACATGCGCTCCGCCTGCTCCGGAGAGAGATCAACCAGCTCCTCCGGGTGCATGTGGAACTCCTCCAGACCGAGGGTTTCGAGGCAGGTGGTCCAGAGATCGGAGATGGCGGCCTTTTCGTCGCTCAGACCCTGTTCGGCGGCGGCTTCGAGAAAATGTTGGCGGGTGTTGTTATCGACGTCGGACTGAAAACGGCGCAGAAGATCCAACTCCTCGACCTGCCAGCTGAATTGACAGGCGGTGACAGTCTTCAGAGGGTGGAGCAGTGCGGCAATGGTGACATCACGGTAGGTCAGTGCGCCGTCGATATTCTCCAGCAGGACCTCGTCGGGCTCCAGTGCCGGGGTCTCATTGATGACGGCCCGCAGATCTTCCAGGGTGATGCGCCCCTCAGCGTAGAACTCCCGGAAACGGTCATCCGGCAGGTAGCCCCTTGCACCGGTAATGCGCTCCGCTTCGGCCAGTGCCTCAGTGAATTCCAGATGCTGGAAGCCGTGCAGCGTGTTGTGGTGGACGAAGTCCTTGATCGGCGCCTGTCCAGGCAGTACATGCTCGAAGTGCTCGATAACATGGTGCAGGCGGCTGCGGATATCGGCGGAATCTGTCTCATGGCTGGCGGCGGACAAAGTTTTTCTCCTCGCTTGATTACAGATGGGCCGCGAAGGTGGCGCTCAACTGGGTGATGGAGGCGGATATCAGCTCCAGTGCCGGAGCAGGGAAGACGCCCAATAACACAATGCCGCCAGTCAACACGATGGCGGCCACCATCTCGCTGGGCCGCAGGTCAGCGATACCCTGCATCTCCTTCCGCACAGGCCCGGTGAAGAGACGGCCGATCGTGCGTATCGCATAGGCAGCGCTGATCAGTACACCTAGGGTCAGCAGTACCACCAGCCAGCCCCAACGTTCGAAACCGCCAATCAGGACGTGTAGTTCGGCGATAAAACCAAAAGTGCCGGGCAGGCCGACTGCGCCGATAAATGCAATCGTGGTGAAGAAGGCAAAGCGTGGTGCTACCCGAAGCAGAGAGCTGTAGTCATTGATGTTGCGCGTGTGGGTGCGCTCATAGAGCAGTCCGATCAGCAGGAACATGGCGCCCGCCACCAATCCATGTGCCATCATCTGCATGACCGCTCCGGTCAGACCGGCGAAATTGAGGGTCGCGATGCCCAGCAATACCACACCCATGTGGCTGACCGAAGAGTAGGCGATCATCCGTTTCAGGTCCCATTGCCGCCAGGCCAACAGACCACCGTAGACCAGACTTACCAACGCGATGGCAACCAGTACCCCCTGCAGGGAGATGACGGCATCGGGCAGGGTCTGCGCGGCGCGGATCAGACCGTAGGATCCCATTTTCAACAGGATGCCGGAGAGCAGGATGCTGATAGGACTCGGGGCCTCGACATGGGCCAGCGGCAGCCAGCCGTGGATCGGAAAGATCGGCATCTTGACGCCGAAACCGATGAGAAAACCCAAAAAGATCAGGACCTGTTTCTGTTCGGAAATCAGATGTGCGCCGGCGCGCATCTGATCCATGGCAAAGGAGTGGCCCGGCAATGTGTCGAAAAGCACCAGCAGGCTAAGCAGCATAAAGACCGATCCGCCCATGGTGTAGAGCACGAAATTGAGTGCCGCACCCTGACGATTTTTGCCTCCCCAGCGATCGATGAGGAAGAAGAGCGGGATCAGAGTCAGCTCCCAGAAGACATAGAACAGCGACCAGTCCTGGGCCATGAATACCCCGAGCATGGCGGATTCCAGCACCAACACCAGTATGTAGTAGCCTTTCACCTGCTTGGTGATGCTGGCTGAAGCGGCCAGGGCGACCAGGCTGAGCAGAGTTGCCAGCAGGATCATGGAGAGGGAGATACCGTCAATGCCGACGGCATAAGAGGTGCCGAGGCGCGGGTTCCAGGGCACAACCTCCATGAATTGCAGATCTGCAAGGGAGTTATCAAAGCCGGCGAATAAGCGCCAGGAGAGCAGCAAGGCGATGGCTGAGCCGAAAAGGGCGACTCCCCGGATCAGACGTTGATTCTGTCCAGGAAGCAGGGCGATAAGCACCGCTGTGGCGACAGGTGTAATCAGTAGTTGAGTGAGCGAACCCATCACGACCCAATCAGGAAGGTGAAAATATCAGGCACGCCGGACTTCCCTGGAAACCGGTGCGCCTTTTGGTCTGATAAAGTACGCGCCGACGGGTGCCGATACGCGATGAATCCGACCTTGAAACCGATGCGGGAAAATAGCACGAGACGGCGCAAAAGTCATCGATATTTTCTAATATGGTAATCAATGAATGGATGGGATAGGCCCGATTAAGCGTAGCGGATCGGGCATTTCTGGAGTGACAAAGGCATTGCCGGGCTGCCGCTTGAGCGGCCTGCACTCGGATTATTAACGCTTCTGATGATCCAGGGAATGAAGCAGCGACTGCAGCAGGATGGATACGTCCTGCCTGACTCTGGCATCCACTTCGAAAAGAGGGATATTCCGTGCCTGGTCATTCAGCAATGTCTGGTATTCGTTCAGCCTGGGTGTGCTGGAAATGTCCATCCGGGTAACACCGATAGCGACTCGGGTGCGCTGGATGAAGTCCCCGAATCGCTGCAGAAAAAACTGCATGTCTTCCAGAGGATCGGGGCGGGCATTGTCCACCAGCAGGACCAGACCCATGCCACCCTGAATCAGGATGTCCCACATGAAGTCGAAACGTTCTTGACCGGGTGTCCCGTAGAGGTGCACCCGTTTGCTGTCCACCATGTTGATGATGCCGTAATCCATTGCGACTGTGGTGGAGTTTTTACGATAGCGGAGTTCGTCCGTGGAGGATTCATTGGTGGAAACGGTATCAGTATCACTGATGGCGTTGATCGCAGTGGTTTTGCCTGCCCCCACCGGCCCGGTAAAGATGATTTTGAGGTCTTTTTTCATCCGTTTTTACTGCGGAAAAAGGGTATCCAGTTGCTGAGCCAACTGGCAGAGGCCGGCTGTTTTTCCCCAGTATCGGCAGCAATCGGGATATAGTCGAGAGTCTTCAACGTCTCTCCTGTATTTGCCAGCCCCAAGGCAAAAACTGCGCTGTAGAAGCCGAAAACATAGCGCTGCGGGATTTTTAGTTTTGCGGCCGTTTCGATGAGCGAGTGGGGTTGTTCCGCCCAGAGTGCGGCAATCTCAAGGGTGTTGGGCAGTAACAACAGACGCGTCAGATTTGGCCAGCGATCCAGGGCAACCGCTCTATGGAGATCGGTTTCGTAGGGGATACGGCCCCGCGAGGCCCAAAGTGCGGTTTTCCACAAAAGAGCATCGAGGCGCATGAGTGAATCTGCAGCTACATCATCCGGTGAGAAGAGATCATCGCAAAAAGAGAATGAGAGACCACCCGGTGATATGGGGACAGCGGAGAGAGCCCCTAACCTGGATTCGCTCATATTGATCTGCGCAATCTCCTCGTCGGGGTAGAGGATAATGAAGGCTTCATCGGAAAACTGCAGTCGTACCGCCTGCCCTTTTTGTTTCATCATGGCAGTGATTTGGCGTAGTTTTCCCTGGAAAAAACTATCCGGGTCGTAGCGGATATTGGCCTGCTGTTGGGCACTCTTCGTATCGATGTCCGGGGTTGACCCCAGAAATGCCTGGATATCCTTTTCCGCAAGGTGGCGGGCGATCTGATAGCCTGCGCTGTTGGAGGGGACACCCTCCATGACGACATCGTCACCACTCTCTTCTGCAGGCGTGGCAGGCGCTGTCGCAATTTGCAGGCTGGGCAGGGTTGATGAGAGATTCTGCGGCTCTTTCGCCTGAGCTTCAGCCCGTAACAGTGCTTTTGCGAGACTGCGTTTTTTCAGAGGTTTGAGCAGGCTGATGAGGCTGCCTGTCTCCCGCGGATCCCGGGAGATCACTATGACCGGTGTGGTGGGGTGAAGCTGTCGCTGCTCCCGTGCCAGTCTTACCCCTTTTCTATGGTCGAGATCGATGATGACCGCGTCCGCCGTCTCCTCTTCCACCAGTTGGAAACGATCTTTGCAGGAATCATGGAAAAACAGGCGCAGGCTGTTCCTTATGCGTTCATCGATGCCCAAAGCTGCGATGCGAACGGGTGGAGCCTCTATGGTTGTTTCACGTGCCTGCATCAAAGTACTTATCTGGAATCGAAGGCAAAGACGACTTGGAGCGCGGAGAATAGCCGAGACTTTGTTTGTTTAAGATCGGCAATATTTTGCGTCACAATTCGATGAATGAACAGGGCCAAGTGAGGCGGGAGCGGTACTCTTGACGATTATTTGCGCGTGATTTTACAATCGTTTTCTCTTCCCGGAATCTGCTTCCCCAAAATCAACCGGGTTAGGCGTCTTTGCCAAAACCCGCTCCACTGTATCAACGATAGCTTGGGTTTGCGGGTCGGCCTCGATGTTGATCCTGTCCCCGGGTTTGCGACTGCCGATGTTGGTGCGAGCCAGGGTTTCGGGGATCAGGTTGACCTCGAATTCGTTGCCGGATACCTCACCGATGGTCAAACTGATACCGTCGATGCCGATGTATCCTTTGGTAAAGAGGTATTTCTCCCACTCATCAGGCAGTCTGAAACGAATCTGATGATTGTTTTTGGTTGCGACCACATTGACCACAGCCGCTGTGCAGAGAATATGGCCAGACATCTGATGGCCGCCGATCTCATCCCCGAAGCGGGCGGCCCGTTCCACATTTACCCGGTCGCCCGCATTCACCTCGCCAAGATTGGTAACCCGCAGGGTCTCCTGCATCAGGTCAAAGCTGACCCGATCATCCTCGATTCCGGTAACCGTCAGACAGCAACCGTTATGAGCCACGGAGGCGCCGGGTTCCAGTCCATCCAGAAGCTTGTCTGGCAGACGTACTTTGTGGGTGCGGAAGTCACTTTTTTCGATGATCTCGACGACCTCTGCTGTCCCCTGAACGATACCCGTGAACATTGTAATTACCGCGCTGGAGGCGCGTAGAGCAGTCCGCCATTTTGCCAGGTTGAATTGAATCCACGTTTCATTTTGAGTGGAGTGTTTTTTCCCAGATTGCGCTCGAAAATCTCGCCGTAATTACCGACCTTGCTGATGATTTGATAGGACCAATCATTTTTCAGACCTAGAGATTTGCCTGAAGCGCCCGTCTTGCCCAGCAGACGCAGAACCTCGGGGGTATGCGCGTTCTCCAGAACGCGGTCGATGTTGTGGGAGCTGACCCCCGTCTCTTCGGCGTTGATCAGGGTAAATAGCGTCCATTGGACGATGTCGCGCCAGTTATCGTCACCTTCACGCACCACCGGGCCGAGGGGCTCCTTGGAGATGGGTTCCGGCAACACCTTATAATCGCCGGGTGTTTTTGTGCTGGTGCGCAGGGCGTAGAGCTGTGACAGATCGCTGGTGAGGACGTTGCATTTGCCTTGCTCAAAATCCTTCAGTGCACTCAGTGAGGTATCTGAGTTCACCAGGCGAAGTTTCATCTGATGCCTGATGAAATACTCTTTTACGTTGGCTTCACTTGTGGTGCCGCCGATGACGCAGATGCTGCTTCCATCCAGGGCGAGGGCGCTGCGTACCTTCATATCCTTGCGTACCATGAAACCCTGGCCGTCAAAATAGTAGATACCGGCAAAGTCGAGACCCGTGCCGAGATCACGGCTCATGGTCCAGGTGACGTTGTGCGCCAGTAGATCGATGCTGCCGTTCTGCAATGCCTGCAGACGTGTTTGGGTTGTGTGGGGAATGAATTCAACTTTTTCTGCATTGCCGAAGACTGCAGCTGCCACTGCTCGACAGAAATCGGCGTCCATGCCTTCCCAGCGACCTGAACTATTCTTCAGAGCAAATCCAGGCAAGCCCGTGTTGACACCGCAGCGTAGTGTTCCGTGTTTTTTGACGGTTTCGAGCGTGCTCGCAAGTGCGGTTGTGCTGACTGCTGCCAACAGGAGTCCGGTCAGTATCCATCGCATGATTCTATTACTGTTCATGGTGTTCTCGTTTTGATTGGCTCATGTGCCGTTTTATTGGTTTGCGCTGAGTTACCAACTGAAAAGTGTCCATTTAGGCACGTTGACATCGGCTGGGCCGCGCTTCATCTCCATTTCGCCGCTGCCGTCCGGATCAACCATATAATATGAGGGGCCGATATTCGGGGTCACTTTGATCATATAGAGATTATTGTTGACGCGATACTCCTCCACCGTGCGGTTGTGGTGTTGCTCCAATGTGACGGCCGGCTCCATGTCGGATACGGAGAGATCCAGTTCCGATGCTCGGGGCAGGGGGTCGTTTGCGAACACCAATGAACTGCAACAGAGAACAATTAAAATCGGCCACAATCCCGTTAAAGTCGGAATCGCAGATGCGCAGTTTGCTTGTGAAGAGAGTGCTTGGTTGAACATTATCGCTCTTATCTCGTCCGTGGCTGGTCCCGGGTGATTATAGCAATCGGGTTTTCATGCGAAAACAACGCATTTGTGTTTTTAGCTTTGTTAGCGGACAAGTTTTTTCTCTATCCCAATAGCAGCTGAGTAACAGGGGTAATCAGATATGGATTTACTGCTGGCGGCCGTACAGAGAGGAGTAGAGGCCATTGTTTGCGATCAGCTCCTCATGTCTTCCCTGCTCCACAATCCTGCCGTCTTCGAATACCAGAACCCTGTCGGCCTGTTTCACTGCGCTCAATCGATGGGCGATGATGATAGTGGTGCGGCCAGCCAAAAAATGCTGCAACGCCGAGTGGAGGTTTCCCTCGGTGGTGGTGTCAAGGGCGGAGGTGGCTTCATCAAGAATAACCACGCAGGGATTGGTCAGAACCATCCGGGCAATTGCCAGCCGTTGCCGCTGGCCGCCGGAGAGACGCACACCGAAACGGCCGATGAGTGTCTCCAGTCCCTGATCCATTCTCTCTATTGTTGCGTCGAGCTGAGCGATTTTTAGCGCCTGCCAGAGTTCTGCTTCAGGCACATCGCGGCCAAGTGTGAGATTGACCCGTACGCTGTCGTTTAGCAACGCAGGGTGTTGCAGCACGGTTGCCACATGATCTCTTACCACGTCCATGCCGATTCGGTTGACCGGTACGTCATCGAACAGTACCTGTCCCGACGCGGGAGGGTAGAGTCCGAGCAGAATCTGCACCAGGGTGGTTTTTCCTCCGCCGCTCGCACCCACCAGTGCCACTTTTTCTCCGGCGGATATTTGCAATGAAATATCGTTGAGCACGGAAGGCCCCTCGCCATAGGCAAAATGGATGTTTTTCAGTCCGACGGAGACGGTTGTTTTGCCTTTGAACGGGTTTTCCTGATGGGGAAAAACGGGTTCCAGGTCGACCCGCATCATTTGATTGATCCGGCTCAGCGCCGCCTGTGCACTCTGGTAGGCGTACTGAACGTTCAGTACCTCCTGCACCGGCCCCATCATGAACCAGAGGTAGGCAAAGACAGCCAGCATCTCGCCAATCGTGAGGTCGGAATAGAGCACCATGAACATGCTCACTGCGCGGAAAATATCGAAGCCGAAAAGAAAGATGACAAAGGAGAGCCGTCCCGCAGCGTCACTCTTCCAGGTGAAGGCAGCAGAGTGGTGGCGAATACTCTCTGCCTTGTCGATGATGCGCTGAATGTAGTGCCGTTCCCGATTGCTGGCGCGGATCTGCTGGATCGCATCGAGGGTCTCTTCCAGAGACTCCTGAAACAGTTGGAAGGCGGAGTTCTCCTCTTTTTTCAGGTGCTTTACCCGCCGGCCGAAAACCGTTGTGAAATAGATGACAATTGGGTTCAGCAGGAGGATGAACAGGGCAAGTGGCCAGTTTATCCAGAGTAGCACCAGGGCGGTGCCGGTAATGGTGAGCACAGCCACAAGAAATTTGCTGGTGGTCGTGCTGACAAAATTGTCCACAGCAGCCAGGTCGGTTACCAGGTGGGATGCCACCGTGCCGCTGCCGAGGGTCTCATAGGCGGACATGGAGATGTGCTCAAGACGTTGCAGCAGGTCCCGTCGGATTTGAAAGATGACATCTTTGGCGATGCAGGTGAACTGGCGGGTTTGCCAGACACCGAGGACCAGGGTGATCAGGCGCAGTATCAGGGTAAGACCCAACACTGCGAGAATATAGAGCGTCGGTCCCTGCCAACTCGCAGGGAAGAGGCTGTCGATAATGGCTATAGCACGTCCCGGCTGATTGAGCAGCACCTCGTCCACGAGCAGTGGGATCAACAGAGGGACAGGTACCGCAGCAATGGCACCGAAGATGGCAATGATGTTTGCAGCAATCAGTTCCTGCCGGTGCTGCAGGATCATGCCGGTCAGTTCATTCCAGGAGTAGTCCCGGTTGCGTACTGCCGTTTGAGCACTGTTGTTAGCCATTAATCTTCGTAGCAGCGGCGGTAGGCCTTGATCTGACGTAAAACCGCGATGCGGCGCCGTGCTGCAAGAATACGGGCGTGCTCGGTATATTCCGCTGCACCAGAGTAGGCGAGATAGCCATAGGCGGGGGGGAAGTAGAGAGTTCCGGCCCAGATGGCGCCGCCGTGAAGGGGATCTTCATAGAACAGCGGTTTGTAGGAGTATGTGCGTCGCTCCAGCATGGCAATCTCTTTGTCAAGATCCAGGCAGGTTTTCGCATCGTCCCCTTCGTTAATAACAAAGCGGTCGGGATGAGGGTAGAGCGGAAAAGTCGGCTGAGCCACAGAGAGATTGCAGATCGTGATTCCGCACAACAGTATGCAGAGCAGTGAAATCGCTTTGGGATTTGCAATAAACATTTCGATAACAGCTTCTCTACTGAAATAGTGGTTGTTTGAAGCGTAGGCCGGTTCAAGCGTAGCGGAACCGGCAATCTCATGATAGGTATAGGTGCGAGTCTATTGCAGCACAGATTCGTCGAAATCGTAGATCAGGTTGTTTTCCGGTCGTTGTACGAAATTGCCCTGCACGAAATCGGCGCCGCTACTCCAGAGTTTGGCGATGCTGCTGGGGTCCTCCACCTGAGGTGCGATTACCTTGATGCCCAGACTATGGGCAGTAGCAATCAACTCCTTCAGATCACTGTTGTCCCGGTTCAACAGCGCACGATCAATTTTGATGAAGCGAAGCGCCAGATGTTTGAGTGTCCGTAAGTCGTCAGGCGTATTGGAAACTCCGGTCAACAAGGTGCCTATGCCCATTTTTTGCAGCGTCTCGAAACAGGTTTTGGCCGATTTCAGGTGATGAATAATATCGGAGAGGCGGAACTCAAAGGTAAGTTCATCCTCCTTAATACGGCCGGTCCTGTGTTGTTCCTGCAGCCAGGACATACGCTCCAAATCGTTCAACAGGGCGGAGGACTGGGAGACGAAAAGGCGCACCTCCTGAGATTTCCCTCTGTTTTCAGAGATAATCGAAATTGCCTGCATCGAGGTCCATTGATCCAGCTTTCCGATGACGCCCAGCTCTTCGGCAACAGAGATGAATGTGGCGGCAGCCAACAGCTGTCCGTTTGGAGATTTCAGACGCAGCAGTGTTTGATAGTGGGCATTGGCGGAACCCTGCAGAGACACCATAGGCTGAAAATAGATCTGGAAGAGGTTTTTCTGCATCCCCTCCTGTACCAGATTGGCCAGCCATAGATTATCTTCCTCATCTCCCTTTTCAACCTTTGGCGGGTTGTAGAGATAGGTTTGGTTGCCGCCGGCTTTGTGGGCCATGCGGCTTGCCCATTGCCCTTTGGAAACAATGCTGCTGGCATCCTGGTTACTTCCATCGACAATACAGATACCGACACTGACCGTTATGCCGATCGTGTTGCGTTCCAGTTCAATGATTTTGTCCGCGACAGTTTCACAGAGTTGCTTAGCCAGTTCGGCCATATCCTCTTTTTTGTCCCGACAGGCGAGCAGGCCGAGGCTGCTGTCTCCAAAGCGGGCCAGCACATCCTGGGGTTGCAGTAATCCGGAAATGATATTGCCGGTCTCGGAAAGTATGACATCCATACCGCCGATGCCGGCGACGTCCAGCGCCTTCTCAGGGTTGTCGATTTCGATGTAGAGCACTGCGGGAACATCTGCGACATGGGTATCCGTGCTGAGTGTCATCTCCACCCGTTCCAGCAGGTAGTGACGTGCAAACAGTCCAGTGGCTTTATCCAGACGGTCGGGAATGCCGAGCCTGTGGTGAACCTCCTTGGCCCGGTGGATTCGGTTTGTCACGGTGGAGATCAGGTGCTTCGGTCCAATAGGTTTGGAGAGAAAGTCCTCGCCGCCGAAGCTGAGAGCCTTGAGTTGCTTGTCCAGATCCTGCTCTCCCGAAAGAAAAACGATCGGGGTATCGACGAACTCATTTTGCTCACGGATTACCGCAGTCAACTCTGCTCCGCTGGCACCGGGCATATAGAGGTCCATGAGGATCAGATCTGGTTTGAAATCGTGTAGAACCTCCATTACCTGCAGAGGGTCAGTCACCGAGTGGGTTTCAAATCCCGCTTTATTGAGGATGGACGTAGCGAAAACGGCCTGAGCGGGATCATCCTCCACGACCAGTACACGGTAAGGGACATGGCGTTGCTGTGTCGTCAGCTCAACCATCCGCTGGGCAACAGTATAGGCATCGATCGGTTTGGCCCAGAAAGCGCTGGCATTGGTGCGCATCGCCTGCAAGCGTGTCTGCAGATCGCTGGAGTCGGCGATGAATGCGACAGGCATGCCGGTGTTGCTGCCCTCTTTTTCGCGCCAGAGCCCTCCCTGCCTGGATTCAGGAAAGAGTTCAGGTAACCAGCGGATATGACTGATGAGGGCGCAGGTTTGAGAGGTGCCACCCGCTGCTTTTTCCAGCAGGTCAGTGGCGTTGGCGAACGTGCCGATCTTGTATTGCATGGCCTCCAGGTGTTTGCTTAGCCCTGGGATCTGTGAGTCATCGATGCCGAGGAGGTAGATCCTGCAAGCCTCGGTAGATGCAGGGGCGGCAGGTTGCTCTCTCTCCGTCGGTGGTTTCGCAGGCAGTTGTTTGCATGAGTCGAGGGCCGCGTCCTTGAATGCGTGTACCAACCCGTCAAGGGTAACGATTTCGTCATGCACCGGTTTTTTCATTGTCCCGGTGTGTTGTGACAGATGCGCCTGTAGTGATTGGGCGCTGTTTTCTATCTGCTTGACTCCAAACTTGTCAGCGGCTTCCGCAATGGTGCTGATGCGCTCGCGCAGTTTAGCGAAAATCTTTGGATCCCAGTCACTCTGAACCAGCCGATGCCAGTTCTCCAGGATTGCGGCAACCCGTCCCGGAACCTGTTGCATAAAGGCAAGCAGCAGTTCTGCCTTGCGGGTGCGGACGTCTGTGTTGTCACTACTCATATCGAATGGGGTACTCTGAGTCACCGGGTTTGAATCCGGCTCGGAACAGTCGATTCGCCTTGAAGATATCGTCCGTGGGTATGGTTGTTATCCTGGCGAATGATAACGGTTTATCAGACGGTTCGGAAGGGTGGTTGGGGGAATCAGATGCGCTGCTGTTCCCTGAGAACCTTTACCTGAAAGAGCGTGTTGCGTTCCTCCTCCTCAAGGGTGTTTTCAATGAAGCGGATAGTGTTCTGGTATCGCGGGATAATGTTGTATTTCAAGGCGTTAACCCGCTTTTGTGCCTTGCGTTGTTCGGAAATCAGACGCCCCAGACTCATCTCGGCCTCCCCCAGCTTGGCCAGCAATAGTGCGGTTTGCGCAAAATGTAACCGGGTTTCGTCAAAACTGGGATCGGTGCCGAGTAGACCAACGGGCTTCAGTGGGCGCAGTTTTGCGGTGACGGATGGGAACTCCACGCCGAGATTGCGTCGCGGCAGGATCTTCATATCCAGCACCGGTTCGATACCCAACGCAGCCTGGAGCAGCGCGCGATTACCCATACGAAGCTGCGCCAGACTCAGCCAGTGATAAGCCAGTTTGATAGCGCTGTGTGCCTGAGCACGGAGTTTTCTGTATTCGTTCAGGCGTGAATAGACCAGTCGGGTCAGCAGCTCACGTTTGCGCTCCAGCAGGCTATGCCCCTCATCCAGAAAGCGTAGCTGCCGCTTCAGGTTGAGGAGCGTGTTTTTGGTCGGCGGGGCCTTGATGCGCTGGCTCGTCATGCAGGGGATCCCTTCTGCTCAGGCTGCCGGAGTTCGTTGCCGGCATGACGGTGGTATTTGGCCATCTCTGTCTCGGTGACACGGGTCAGGGCAGTCGTCGGCAGCAGGGAGAGCAGCTCCCAGGCCAGGTTCATGGTCTCTACAATGCTGCGGTCCTCATCTTCGCCCTGAGCCACGAAACGTTTCTCGAAAGCATCGGCAAATTCGAGATAACGCTGGTCTCTGGCAGAGAGTTCATCTGCGCCGATGATGGAGGCCAGGTTGCGGGTCTCCAATGCCCGGGCATAGAGGGCGTAGAGCTGATTGGAGACATGTGGGTGATCCTCACGGGTGAAGTCCTTGCCGATGCCGTCCTTCATCAGACGGGAGAGTGAGGGTGAGATATGTACCGGTGGATAGACCCCCTGGTTGTGTAGTTCACGGCTCAACACGATCTGCCCTTCGGTGATGTATCCGGTGAGGTCGGGGATCGGATGGGTGATGTCGTCACTGGGCATCGACAGTACCGGCACCAGGGTGATCGATCCATGGCGGTCCTTGATCCGGCCGGAACGCTCGTAGATCTCCGCCAGGTCGGAATAGAGATAGCCGGGATAGCCCTTGCGTGCAGGTACGTCGCCTTTGGCGGTGGCCACTTCCCGCAACGCCTCCGCATAGTGGGTCATGTCGGTCATGACGACCAGCACATGGCGGTCGAGGTCGAAGGCCAGGTACTCTGCGGCGGTGAGCGCCATGCGTGGAAGGGTGAGCCGCTCCACCGGCGGCTCGTCCGCCAGATTGATGAACATCACCACGTTGCCGAGCACACCGGAGGAGGCGAACTCCTCCTGGAAGAAACGGGCGTCGGAGTAGGAGACGCCCATCGCCGCAAAAACGATGGAGAAGCGACTCTCTTCATCCGGTAGTTTGGCTTGCCGCACGATCTGGGCGGCAAGTCTGTTATGGGGCAATCCCGAGGCGGAGAAGATCGGCAGTTTCTGCCCCCGCACCAGGGAATTAAGGCCGTCGATGGTGGAGATGCCGGTCTGGATGAACTCGCGGGGGTAGGTGCGTGCCGCCGGATTGAAGGCGTTGGCATTGATGGCCCGGTGCAGACCGGAGACCACTGGCGGGCGGCCATCTTTGGGTTCCCCCAGCCCGTTGAAGACGCGTCCCAGGATCTCCGGGGAGAGGCTGATCTCCAGTGGGGTGTCGAGAAAACGCACCCATGTGTTCTCCAGATCAAGGTGGTCGGTTCCCTCGAAAACCTGTATCAATACCTCAATGCTTGAACTTCGAATGACCTGACCATTGCGCCTCCTGCCCTGACTGTCCCGGATCTCCACCCGGTCGCCGAAAGCGATTCCCGGAACCTGACTGACGGTCAGTAGTCCTCCCCGGGCAGATGTGACGGTGCGGTACTCCTTGGCGCTCATGATGTCTGCTCCCCGCGCTGAGCGTATTCGGACCGGATCGATTCAAAGTTTTTCATGGCCTGTTGGCGGAACTCCCGCAACTGATCCAGCTGGTCGGAGTCGTAGACCTCCTTGCAGCGACGCAACTTGGCCAGAATCGGCAGATCGCTCAACTCCTGCACCGGCACACCCAATTCGATCAAGTCGGCGCCCTGATCATAGATGGTGAGAAGTGTATCTAGCAGGAGGAACTGTTTCTCTGGGGAGGAGAAGGTATCCACAGGATCGAGCGCGCTCTGCTGCAGCACCCCTTCTTTGATCAGGGCGGCGCCCTCCAATATCCAGCGTTGGGCGGATGAGAGCGCTTCCGGTCCCACCAGGTTGACGATGCGGGAGAGTTCCGCATCCCTGGCGAGCATGCTCAGTGCCTGCCCCCGGCGCTTTTCCCAATTCCGGTCGACCTGTTCGTGCCACCAAATGGCTGCGGTAGAGACATCTGCGGAGAAGCTGTCGACCCAGTCGATTGCCGGATAGTGGCGTGCGTCCGCCAGCTCCTTGGAGAGCGCCCAGAAGGTCTGGATGATCTCTTTGGTGTGGCTGGTGACCGGTTCTGAAAAGTCGCCGCCGGGTGGCGACACCGCACCGATCAGGCTCACTGAACCCTTGCCGCAGTCGTGGGTTTCGACCCGTCCCGCCCGCTCATAGAAAGCTGAGAGGCGGGAAGCGAGATAGGCCGGATAACCCTCTTCGACGGGCATCTGCCCCAAACGTCCAGAGACCTCCCGCAGAGCCTCGGCCCAACGGCTGGTGGAGTCTGCCAGCATCACCACGTCATGCCCCTGGTCACGATAGTATTCGGCAATAGTGATGCCGACGTAGATGGACGCCTCGCGGGCCACCACCGGCATGTTGGAGGTATTTGCCACCAACAGGGTGCGTTCCATCAGGGATCGCCCGGTGTAAGGGTCTTTGAGCTTGGGGAAGCTATCGAGCACATCGACCAGCTCGTTACCACGCTCGCCGCAACCGACATAGATGACGATATCCGCGTTTGACCAGCGTGCCACCTGGTGCTGCACCATGGTTTTACCGGCGCCGAAGGGGCCGGGCACGGCGCCCTTGCCGCCTTTCAGGAGGGGGAAGAAGGTGTCGAGGATACGCTGGCCGGTAATCAGGGGTTCGGAGCTGTGATCCCGGTGTAGATAGGGGCGGGGTTGGCGCACCGGCCAGCGATGAAAGAGTTGGAGTCTGCGTATCTTGCCATCCGCTGTTTTTACCCGGGCAATGGTCTGATCGAGGCTATAGTCTCCCTCGGGAGCGATCTCAATCAGTTCGCCGCTGACATCCGGCGGCACCAGGATACGATGCAGCACCGACTCGGTCTCCTGCACACTGCCCAACTGGATGCCGCCGCTGACTTGCGTGTTGGGTTCCAGGGATTCCGTCGGTGTGAAGGTCCATTGAGACTCCCTGTTCAGCGCGTCCGGACTCAGTCCTCTTGGAATCTGATCACCCGCCTGCAGAAACATCTTTTCCAGTGGACGCTGTACCCCGTCAAAGATACCGCCCATCAGACCGGGTCCAAGTTCCACTGAGAGGGGATGGCTCAGCCCCTCTACCGGCTCGCCGGGACGCACCATCTCCGTGGATTCATAGATCTGTACCAGTGCTTCGCTGCCCTGCAGGGAGATCACTTCGCCATAGAGACCCAACTCTCCGATCTTGACCTGTTCCCCGTTGGCTACACCGGGGAGGGTGATGGTCACGATGGGACCGTTGATGTCTTTGATTATTCCCTGTTTTGTCATCTCTTTATTCCGCTATGGGCCTGGGGACTACAGCGACGCGCCGCTACGGGGTGGGGGCAGCAGGCGTTCAACGATGGCCTGATAAAGTCGATCTTCGAGCCGTTCTAGACGCCCTTCGAAGGTCTGATCCAATCTGATTCGATTGTCTTGGGTTCGAAGACAGAGTCCTCCAATGGTCTGAATAGGCTCTTCGGCCAGAAGGAGTTGTTTGTCCGGCACAGCGGCACCGGCAAATTCATCCCAGTTATTCTGTAGTCGCCGCTGATCGTTTGCGTTTAGCTCGATGACCAGTGTGTCGGCCTCGATCATATTCGCGCCCCTGCTGAGATAGGCCTGTAAAAGGGTGAAATAGCGGTTTTTATCCTGGGTCAACTCCGTCATGCGGACAGGTAGCCGTTCGATGACAGTCTGTACCAGATTCCAGCGCAGATGATCCATACGGCTGTGAAGTTTGAGTTCGTCGGCCTGTACCTTACGCCGATAGGTACGATCCGCCATCGCCTTGGCCAGCAGCGTCTCCTTCTCCTCCCGCAGATGCAGTCGTTCGCTGGCATCACGCAGGATCACATCACGACCCACCCTGGCGCGATCGTGGCACTCGTCGGCCATCGACTCAGCGCGCTTGAGGATCGTCTGAGCCAGTTCGTCAACCTGATTCACAATTGGGCTCCTTCGTCACTATCTTCACCAATCAACATGGAGAGTTGTGGATCGATGCTGCATTGATAACAGTTGGGATCATCCAGTGAGGGTACTTCTGAAAGTACGATCCTGCCGCCCTCGTTGCGTACCTGCCGGATGAGTTTTGAATCGAGCTTTTCCAGTGAGTGATCGATCACGATGAAGGCATGTTGCCGTTCGCTGAGCAGTTCACTGAACAGCTGATCGACCTCCTGCAGGCTGGGATCCGGGCGGGTTTCAAAACCGATGAGTCTGAATCCATTGGCGACTGAGGTGCTGCCCATGAAGATCAGACGGGTCTGTTGCTGGGTCTCGTTGGACATGGATAACTCAGAGTTTGTCCAGCAGCAGGATACTCATGACCAGACCGTAGATGGCGATGCCCTCGGCCAGACCCAGATAGATCAGCGTACGTCCGAATATCTCGGGTTTTTCCGCCAGTACCGCCAGGGAGGCAGCGCCTATGGGGCCTACAGCGATGCCTGCGCCGACGGTACTCAATGCGGTCGGAATACCCACGCCTATGATACCCAGTCCGAGACCGATAGAGATCTCGCCACTGCTCTCAGCCACTGCCGGAGCAGCCATAACTTCCTGCACGCCAAAAAAGAGCAGCGTGGCCTGGCCGATGATAAATAACAGCAGATTGAGACCGATAGTGGGTTTGAACCAGCGTCTATTGATAGCAGCAGGTTTGATTTCCATCACCACGCCGGTGGCGATGACGCCCACAATGCCCATGGTCATCAGGGTAATCAGCCAGTACATGTCATGCTCCTTTGTTTGAATAGTGGAAGCGTTGCAGGTCTACAGTGTCAAAGGCTTAAAGGCCTTGCCGTCCCCTGCGAAGAATCGGGAGAAGCCTTCGTAGTATTCCAGTCTCAAAACCTGGATGGTGACAATCAGACCTTCCAGGATGAGAATGAACAGATTGCCCAGAACCACGGTGATCCAATAACCGGTCTCCTCCATCATTCCCGCCAGGGTAAATACCGCGACGGCGAGGGCCACATGGTTGAGGCTGAATGCCGCGACACGCAGGAAGGAGAGGGTATTTGAGGCGTAGCCGGTAACGGTTTCAAAGGTCTCGATGGCGGCGACCAGAATACGTTCTCCCGGAGTGGCTTCCGTTTCCATCAGCTTGTAGGCGAAGAGAGCCAGTAGAGTGGATAAACTCACGACAGCTGCTCCCACGCCGAAGGCGCCATCCTGATAGACATTGAAGCTGCCCCACAGGAGCCCAACATACAGCAACAGGCTGAGTATGCCGTTTTCACCAAACAGCGCGCCGCTGGGATCGTTCTGCTGCAGATGGTTGATGATATTGATCAGGGTGATGAGTATCAGAAAACCCACGCCCCAAATGAGTGCCATGGTGAGCATGTAGAGTGGATCCGACATGGGCGCAATCCAGATGGCATGGATCACATGTTCATAGCCGAAGATACTGCCGTAAAGCAGGCCGAACACCATGGAAGAGATGCCTGCAGTGATCGCAAACAGGGTAAATGAGCCGAGTTTGCGTCGAGCCAGGATGCCGATGAGCAAGATCATCGCGCCGTGACCCACGTCGCCAAACATCATGCCGAACATCAGGATATAGCTGATAGCGAACAGCAGCGTGGGGTTGACCTCCCCATAGCGGGGTATACCGTATTGTTTGACCAGTATGGAGAAGGGTTTGAGCAGACGGTTGCGGCTGATGAACGATGGCACGATCGGCCTTTCGTCTGCAGTGGGGTTGCGGCTTTCGAGGACAAAGGGGTTGTGCAATTTCTGCCGCAATCTCGCTTCGGCATTCGCTACCTCCCGTGCTGGTATCCAGCCCTGTATCGCGGAGAGGCTGCCCTGATTTCTCGCGGCATTTTGAACCTGGAAGTAGGGGGCTGCCTGGCGCAGGGTCTGGGCAGCTTTTGAGAGATGCTGCGCGATGGAAGTACTCCAGGCAGCGCTGCGTGACTCCAATTGTTGTTGCCGTTGCTGCAGATCCGTCTGTTGCTCCTGCAGGCTCGCTTTTGCCTTCTCCGGTTCGCTGTGGAGGGCTTCCGGCACCTGCAGTGGCCGAAAACCGGCGGTGTCCAACACTGACTTCAGTTCTGCGGACTCACCATCCAGTGCACCGATGATAATAACGTGGGTTCGCGCCTCGCGTTCAAGGAAACGGTAAAGCAGATAGCCTGCCAGCCCCACGGCCTCTTCCAGTTGCTTGACTTGGGTGCGTGCAACCATGCCGATGTGGATCTCTAGAAAACGGCTCTTCTGTTGCAGTCGTCCCAGATCGATATTCAGGTTACTGAAATTATCCAGGGTCTGCTCGAGTTCATCGATGGCGTGGAGTTGGTCTCGCAGGCGGTGCCGCTCCTCTTCAAATTCAGAACAGTCACTCCAAACTTCACCCAGCCAGTCGTTGGTCAGTTGCAAATCCGCCTCACTGACAGCGTGGACTTCTTTGTTATCCAATGTGTCCATATAGGCGACGTGCCGGGCGATTTTGTCAAATCTTGAGCGGGCCTGGGTGTAGAAATGACGGTACTCCTCCCCTGGGATTGAAGGCAGCTCCGCTTCCAGAATCGGACGGGGGTCCGGTGCAAACACTCCCAGTTCCGCAAGTATCAGTGAAGCTTCCGGAAGATCTCCGGTAAGCAGTTGGATCCGCAGATGTTTCATCGGCAGAGTGCTAAACATGACAGGGATCATACTGACGTTGTTTCATGCAGCTTCCTGGAGAGCGGGGGGCATGAGCGCTTCATGAATCAGTTCACTATCCAAACCGAGCAATTTCCCCTGGAGCAGAGCGTTAAGACGTTTCAGGTCGGTATCCCGGGCAACGAGATAGGCAAGTGCACGGGTGGCCGGTGATGGACTGAAGCGGATCAGGCGCCGCATTTCACGACTGAGAGAGAAGTCCAGGCGCTGTCTTGCCTGCATTGCATTTGTGGTGCCGCTGACTATTCGACTCAGCTTTGGTGGCAGTTTTTCGAGTACGGACTGGAAACTGTCGAGGTTGACAAGCGCCATCAACCGGTTGCGATCGAGATATTTGCCGAATGGAACGAGCAGATAGTAGGTCTCACCGGAGGAGAGCTGGTACGTGAAACGGTAGCGCAACAGCCAAAGCAGGTTTTGCCGGTCGGTGAGCATGCCGATCAGCTCTTTCAGTCCCTCCCGGTCAATCTGGCTATTGCTGTTGCTGTATTTCACCATGCCCTGGAAGTAACTGCGGTCGATGGCGGCATCCAGGGAGAAGGGTTCATTTTTCTCCTCATAGACCTGCCTAGCCTGACGGGCTATCGATTGATAGGGCCCATGTTCGAGCAGGTGCAGCATCTCCAGTATGTTCTCTGCCTGCAGCAGTTTTTCATGGGGCAGTCGGATGATGTCCGGCAGATGGTGTAGATAGCTACTGACCTCCTCAAGACTGAGCTCGTTCAGCTTGCAACGGATCAGCGTCTTTAGGTTGAAAAGGGCGAATTTTCGGGACCAGTAGATCAGCAGTACCCGGGAAGTGCCATCCAATGGGCGCAGGAGTACCGAGAGGTCTGACATCAGGGAGTGAAGCAGTGACTGTTCCAGTGCATGATTCAGTTGTTGGGGGGAGAGTGGGGATTCAATGATTCCAGTCAGGCCAAATGTGCCGCTCAGCTCTTCCAGGGGCATGTCCAACAGTTCAAGAATCCGGTTGTCTGTGAACAGCTGAGTGGCGAAGATATTGACCCGGGTTTTGAGGTAGGTTTGGGATGCGCTGCTGTTCATCGTTTGATCAGTCGTCAGCAGCCGGATCCGTCAATAGCTGGAATGCGGCATCCAGCGCATCATCCTCCCTTGTCTCGGCATACTCCCTCAGTTGAGTGTGGTGCTCGTCGAAACGCCGTTTTAGCTCGGCGATCGTCTGGTCGGATCGGCTATTGGCTTTGTCGAGAAACGATGCATGCAGTTCAGGAATCCGGTTTTCAAACCGGGTCTCCTGCACACGGACCTCCTGCAGTGCATCGTGGATGATCCGCTCCCGCTCCTCGTTGGCTTGCTGGTGGAGCTGCTCCGCCTGCATCTCGGCGTCGAGCAGTCGCTGTAGATTTTCGTCCATTGCCTTCGGCAGTTCTTGTTAGGTTTACCCAAGTGTAGCCAAATATAGAGCACTTGTGATTGCAATGATCAAACTGCGTGAGCCAGATCATTATTTGATCTCTCTAGGTTTGGTTTTCCGTAGCTTGCTGCGAAGAGTCTGTAGGAGCGGTGAGGCGCCGCTACTACAATTTAATGCCACGCGTATGGTAGGGTTATTTAATGATCAGAACTGTCAGTGCAGAAGATTGTAGAGAATCAGTTCAGGCTCCGGAATCGGGCTACGGCTCAGAGCCGTGCCGATGATGTAGAAGTAACAGGTTAATGCCAGCAGGCCGGCCCAAGTGCGGATCCGTCGGCTGCGTCCGCGCTTGAGCGCAATGCTGCCGATGATGATATAGGCCAGCAGTGCGACCAGCTTCGCGGTGAGCCAGCCGTTTACCAATGGGTATTGCCGGATCATCAGAGCCATGGCCAGTCCACTGAAGAGCAGGAGAGTGTCGTTGACATGCGGGACGACTCTGATCCAGCCCCCTTTCTCCTGCAGTGTATTCGATAACATCCAGAGATAGCGTTGCACAAACATCATGCCTGTAATAACAACCGTCGTGACGTGAAGGTATTTTATCCAGGGGTAGAGTTCTATCATCTCGGGTGGAACCGTTTGCTTGGTCTGATAAATCAGCCAGACTGAAGTATGCAGCTCAAAGTCGCATTGCTTAATGTCAATCTTCAGGGGCTGAAAGGTGTTTTATCTCCGTTATGTTTACCTGGTTATTTTCAACTGTCCAGCTTACATTGAAGTCGTAGAGGGTCATGCCAAATTTTCGCTCGGCGCTGCCCGCTTTTAGATAGGCCGGGCGCGGGTCGTTTTCGAATACCTGCCGCAGCAGCCTGCGAATGTGATCAGCCTGTTTTGCCTCTACGTTTTCCAGCCAGGCTTCAGCCTGGTTTGAGTAGGACAGTGCGATAGATTGGCCCGGTGGATCCGGTGCATAACCGGAATGTGCGTCAGGTATGGCGTCGGTGTAAGGGAGGTAGGGTTTGATGTCGAGTACCGGCGTGCCGTCCAGCAAGTCAATGCCGCTCAAGCGCAGTTCGACGCCTTTATCATTGCATTTGACCTCGTTCAGCCGAACCACCGAAAGACCGATGGGGTTGGGCCGAAACGGGCTGCGCGAGGCGAATACCCCGACTCGCTGATTCCCACCGAGCCGTGGTGGACGCACCGTGGGCTTCCACTGCTCCCTTACCGCCGCGTGAAAGACGAAGTTGACCCAGATATGGGAATAGCCCTCAAGCGCTTTGAAGGCTTCCGGCCGGTTGAAAGGCGGAACTATCTCCAGCGTGGCCAGGGCCTCGGGAATCAACCCCGGTTGGCGGGGGATGCCGAATTTCTCTTTGAAGCAGGAGTGTATGATGCCGATAGGCGTGAATTCATACTTCATTTGGTTGGATGAAATCATCTAAATTATTTTTTGCTGAAATCCACGACCTTCTTCAGTGGACTGAGATTGATTTCATCGAACACAGTACCAGGATGTGCATGGATGATCATGACAACGGCCTCTGCGATGTCCTCGGGGCGGATGTGATTTTCCGGGGCCTGGCCTGGGGCAAAGTCCAGATCCTGGAAAAAACCGGTTTTCACCATGCCGGGATTGATCAGACTGACTCGCATCCCGCTGGCTGCACACTCCTGCCGCAGCGATTGGGTCAGACCCCGCAGTGCGAATTTACAGGCGGAGTAGACCGCGCCTTTGGGACCACCGCTCAAGGCAGCTTCGGACCCGATAACGACCAGGTCGCCAAAACCCTGTTTCTTGATCCTTGGAAGGAATGCCCGCGCAACGAAGATGTGTTGGATCAGATTGACATCCACCATCTCCTGAATCTGTCGGTAGGAGAACTCTTCTAAAGAACCGAAGCGTCCGTAACCGGCGTTCAATATCAGCCCGTCGATACCGGGATGGGCACGGGCAATCTCTCCGAGGCGGTGCGGCAGTCCCTCAAGATCGGCAAGGTCGAGTTCGACCGGTGTGAAATTCTTCGGTACCGTCTCCCACTCGGAAAAATCCCGGCCAACGCCAATCACCTCTGTATCGGTGGCCAGCAGACGCCGGGCAATCGTCGCCCCAATGCCGCGGCTGGCGCCGGTTATAAGAATTGTGCGTGATTCTGTCACTGCGTTCCCCTTGTGGACGAACTTGCCGGCAGGTTATCGAAAATAGTGGAGTAGGCCGGTTCAAGTGTGGCGGAACCGGCAACATCCTTTAGTGTTCTATCAAACCTGAATTGCCCGATCCGCTACGCTTGATCGTGCCTACGCCCTGAATTGTTACAATTCGACTATTTAACCGGGCCGGAAAGAAGCTGTTCAATAATGTCTATCTTCGCCTGAATCAAGGCGGAGACCATCTTTCCGCTGATGCGGCGATGTGAGTTGGTTTGATTGTCGGAGACTATTTTTATTATCCGTATCTGTTCCAACCTGGCAAACTGGCTGACGGCGCCGGTAAAGCCAGCCGCCTCCATATCATAGGCGGCAGAACCCGGATAGTCATCCACTGCAGTTTCCACTGTCACCAGATTGCAGCCAGTGACCGTTGCTACGGGTTGGATGGGTAGTATCCAGCGCTTTTTTGTTTTTTGGTCGGTTACCTGGTTGATTGCCAGGAGGGTGCCGAGTGGTAAGTCTGCATGACCGGCGATGCCCAAATTGTACCAGTAGGGATTGGGGTGGCGATTCAGATTATGTAACAGGTTTACGCTTTCGTGAACGGCCTTTTCTCCTGCTCCAGAGACTACCAGCACCATATCCCTGCCAGTGTAGACAGGCAGCCTGGTGACGGGTTGCAGACGCTCAAGTTCAAACGTCCGGATCAAGGGTTTGGCCTCCGGCGGCAGGGCAATCACGATATTACGGCCGGCAGAGATCATGGCTGGCAGGTGTACTGCGAACGATAACGTGTCTGTAACACACGGTAGAAGTCAGCCCTTGCCTGTTTGCCTCGCTTCTCGGCACCTTTGGCCATTATTTCCGCCTTTTTCAGTAGCATCTCTATCGCGGCGCAGCGATCATTCTCCTGCAACCTTTTGTCCTGAATGATCTTTTCCAGTGCCTGAATACGAAAACGATCCATGCCCCAATGTTTGTGCGACAGTTGATCGGCGTGTCCGCCATATTTGGTGATGAGCGGCTCCGGCAGAAACAGTACCGGCTCGGTGGCACAGATGCGCAGCCAGAGGTCGTAGTCCTCGCAGGCTGGAAGTCTCTCGTCGAACAGCCCCACGCTGTCGAACAGGGATCTGTGCAGAATGGCGGAGGAGGGGGAAATAGCACAGAGCGGCAGGCAGCGATCAAAGATGAAACCGCCACCCTTGGCGTGTTTGTGCATTGCATTGACCCTGACCCCGTTCCTGATCCATATCTCCTCTGTGTGGCAGATAAGGTGGCCTGGTTTGGCCTTCAGTGCGTCAGATTGCAACTGGAGTTTCTGCGGTAGCCAGGCATCATCCGAATCGAGCAGTGCGATCCATTCTCCTTGCGCCTCGCGAATTCCCCGGTTGCGTGCGCTGCTGACGCCCTGGTTGGACTGGTGGAGGTAACGGCATTGCGGGTAGCGACGGTTGATCAGCTCGGCTGTTTCATCGGTAGAACCGTCATCGACCACAATCACTTCATCGGGTGCAAGGAGCTGGGAGAGGACTGAATCCAGCGCCCTCGGGAGCGTGTCAACACGGTTGTAGGTGGGAATAATGACGGAAATCTGCATTGTCAAAGCATACCGGCTTCTTACTTAAAATTGTGAGGGCTTCTCCCTGACCAACGCAGTAATTATCGTGAGCATTGAACTGGTAGAAGTTAAATTCCTGGTCTATATTTTGAAATAGGCTTACAAAAAACATGGGTATAGAGTTGTAGTGGTTGGTGTGTAAGTTTTTTTTAATGCGCTTTTTTGCAATAGGCGTTGTAGGGGATTCAGGGATCAATTAAGACAAAGTGGCCATAGCGGCTAACGGAAGAGAGGAGGGCATGCTATGGAAAATGCCCAAAAACCTGCAGGATGTTTTGTTAGGGATTCTCTAGTCAGGACAGGATCTGTCGGGGATCGGCTAACGACTCACACAGGGTGGTGCCCGTCAATTTGGATGGCCAGGGCAGGGCTGTTCTTTGTTCTGTTCCTCCAGGGTATTCCTGTTCTCGATACACCACAGGGCTTACAGTCCCTTAACCAGGACTTGGTTTGGCAACAGATTACAGGAAATATTGGACCCAAGTCTGCGCTGGCAGCTGCGCCTGTCGCTCACGCTGGTAGTAACAGGACGTTTGAGAAAAATCTGCTGACGTCTGCCACAGTAACGATGCAGGGGGATGCTTCTCAGGATCCGGACGGGGATCCTGTCTTCCATCACTGGTACGGTCCCTTTGGGACGAGTACCAAAGCCAATCCCACAATAGACTTGCCGGAAGGCCGATACACAGTGAGTCTCCTGGCCGATGCGGGAGGAGAGCGTTCCCAGTCTGATCGTGTCGAAATTGATGTAATTCCCTGTTTTTCAATCGATGTAAGAGCAAAGCCGACAGAGGCATTTGTTATGTGGACTATTCGGCCAAATGTCTCGCACTATGACATCTATCGGTCCGAACAATCCGCTCCGACCCACTTTACTAAAATCGGCGAAACTCTCTCGACCTATTCCACTTTTTGGGATAAGGGTCTGAGAAACGACAATGCTTATCTTTACATGGTGGGGGCGCAGTCTTCCGAGGGTTGGTGCTATTCCAACGTGGTGACAACTTCACCTCCGGCCGTTAGGCCTTCGAGGAGGAGAGGGGGTCCAGCCGTTACCTCTCTCAATCATGCACCACTGATCTACTCCACTGCCATTGAATTGGGGTATTCAGGCATCGAATACAACTATGATGTGAATGCCGTGGATTCTGACCTTGGTGATGTGCTCGCATACAGCCTTTTACAGTCACCCCCTGGCATGACCATCGATACAGGCAGTGGGCGTATCCGTTGGATTCCGGCTGCACCTGGTTCCTACCATGCAGCAGTTCAGGTGGTCGACAGCAAAGGCAAAAATCATATACAGAACTTCAGTATCTCAGTCAGTGAGGTCATGACGCTCAACAGGCCGCCTGCCATTTCGTCGACACCAATTCTCGAAGCTAACGAAGGGCAGGTCTATAAATATGACCTTAGTGCCACAGATCCCAATGCGAATGATGAGCTGAGGTTTTCGCTACATACTTCGCCTGGTGGAATGTCCATTGACTCTGTCAGTGGTCTCATTGAATGGACGCCTGGTAATTCACACATCGGCACGCACACTGTTTTGGCTAAGGTTCAGGATGGGGGTGGACTGTTCGATACCCAGCATTTCACCATTAATGTTATTCGCACCAACCATGCACCGGTGATTGTGTCCACACCAGTGATCGATCTACTGAACGATCAACTGTTTAGCTATGACGTTGAGGCAACAGATCCAGATGCAAATGATCAGTTGACCTATCTGTTGGAGAACGGGCCGGTTGGTATGTCGATTGATTCATCGACAGGGTTGATTCAATGGCTTCCATCTGCTGTCCATCTCGGTAATCACCCGGTTTCTGTTCGAGTACAGGACTCAGGCGGTCTGTTTGATTCCCAGAGTTTTACCCTGAGTGTTGCACACGCCAACCAAGCTCCGGCAATCACTACGACACCTGTCACCAGTGCCCTGGATAATCAGCTCTACAGTTATGACGTCGAGGCAATCGATCCGGATGCTGGAGATCAGCTAACCTATTCTCTGGAAAACGCACCGGCAAGTATGTCGATCGATTCAGCTACCGGCCTGGTTCAATGGGATCCCACACCGACCCAGTTGGGTCAGCATGCGGTTACCATCAGGGTCAGGGATGCATCCGGGTTGTTCGATGAGCAGAGTTTCCAGTTGACGGTGACTCATCCAAATCAGCCACCGGCAATTACTTCGACACCTTCCCTAGAGGCAACAGACATCGAACGCTATCAATACGATGTTGAAGCCACCGATCCAGATACCGGAGACCTACTGGCCTATTCATTGGAAACTGCACCGGCTGGTATGTCCATCGAGGCCACCACCGGGCTGATTCAATGGGAGCCCACCGCTATCCAATTAGGCCAGCATGCGGTTACGGTCAGGGTCGGGGATCTAGCCGGATTATTCGACGAGCAGAACTTCCAGGTGGTGGTTTCCCATCCAAACCAGCCACCAAAGATAACCTCTACCCCCGTAACGTCAGGGAATGAAGGACAACAATATAGCTATTCGATAGCAGCCGAGGACGAGGATCAGACTTTTTCCATAGCATTGTTAACAGCGCCTCAGGGCATGTCCATCGAGATAAGTACAGGAAGCATTGAATCCCTTGGGGTTATATTCCCCGCCCCTTGGGGCGTTATGAAAGAAGGTTGCGGGCTAATACCCCGCTTTCGAGGCACAAGAAAGTCGAGCGTTAAGCGAGAGGGCTTGCCCCGGGGATGTTTATTATGATGCAACTGGTGTCCACGAGGTAGTCATCCTGGTGACCGATTCACAGGGCCTGACTGATTCACAGGCATTCGAGATCTCGATTACCAATACCAACCGGCCACCAACTGCCAATGCTATCCAGATCGGTGATGCTCATGTGGGAGACCGCATCGATTTGGATGGGAGCGCATCGAGTGATCCTGACGGCGACACCCTGAACTATTCATGGGCTCTCATCAACCGACCCAGTGGGAGTGAAGCAAGCCTCAGCGATGCAAACCAGTCAATTTCAGCGCTGCAAATTGATCGTCATGGAACCTATGAGGTTCACCTTTCTGTGGACGATGGTGATTTGGACAACCAGACAGAACTGCTGGTCATACAGACTCTGAATCGTCCGCCAACGGCAGACAACCTGACTGTTGATGGAAAGCAAAACGCCAGCGCTCAAATCAATCTCACCGCGAACGATCCGGACAGTGATGTTTTGGCCTATATCATCGTTATCGAACCATCTCATGGGACGCTGGAAGGTGAGGCGCCTAATCTTACATATGTTCCAAGCGCCGATTTTCTCGGTGAAGACAGCTTTCAGTTCAGGACTGATGATGGCTATGGCGGGAGCGACACGGCATCGGTCACCCTATCTATCTCCTTGAACAACCCGCCACAGATAACTTCCATGCCGTTGATTATCGCCGGCGTTGATTATGCCTATCACTATCCGGTAATCGCGACAGATCCTGATGGAGATGCGCTAGTTTATGAACTGAACTATGGGCCGGCAGGCATGTCGATCGACCAAACTTCCGGGTTGGTAAGTTGGGTTCCAGATGGAGAGCAGGTCAAGGATCACGGTGTTTCCATTCAATTATCCGATGGCTACGGAGGAATTGACAGCCAGACCTTCTGGATCAGGGTGACAGCAGAGAACTCTGCGTCTGGCAACAAGGGGCCAATCGCCCATGCCGGCGGGGATTTCACCGTGGAAGAGGGGATGCAGAGCAACCTGGATGGCAGCAGCAGTTACGATGAAAACGGTGACAGGCTCCGATTCCAGTGGAGACAGGTCTCGGGCCCGGCAGTCGCTCTGAGCAATATCTACTCATCAACACCTCAGTT
Source organism: Sedimenticolaceae bacterium (assembly GCA_963691905.1). Lineage (GTDB taxonomy): Bacteria > Pseudomonadota > Gammaproteobacteria > Chromatiales > Chromatiaceae > QGON01. Next base: position 1,137,238 of record OY829894.1, on the reverse strand, counting down.
CGATGCGCCTGCCGTAGACAGGAATGCACTGATGCGTTTCGAACTGAGCGTATCCGACCAGTCAGTGAGTAGCCTCGCAGAGGTCAACGTCATGGTACTCAACATGGACGTGTGGCCGGATGGTGATGGAATGGTGACAAATTGCGCTGACAGTGGACCTGGATCTCTGCTGGAGGCATTGGAGTATGCCAACGAGAACCCGGGTACTAGGGTGACATTTTCAATTCCAGATACGGACACTTGCTACAAAGAACAAACTAACGGTAGCAATGTTGTAGGTTACTGGGAACTCCATTCACCGGATATGTGGGAAACGCGGGGTGACACAAGCCGGTCCGGAACCCTGCTGCTGGGCGACGGGACATTCATTGACGGCGAAAGCCAGGCGGAGAACAAGGGTGATCGAAATCCCTTCGGGCCAGAGGTCGTGATCAATCAGGCAGGTCTTCATCGGCCGTTGACGATCCATGCAGATGATATCGTGATCCGGGGGCTGGTATTCAACCAAAACAACTACCCCACCTCCGCCACTGTCACGGTAATCACCGGTGACAACATCATTTTCGAGGGCAACTATTTCGGCGTTGATCCAACGGGACAGCGGACGGTCAATCCGGGAAACGATGTGCATGCGGGAATCCGAATTTCAGATCATCGTGCCCCACTATTGCCAGGCAATGTTATGCCAGGTGAAGGCGAGGCCCTCGGCACAATACGAATTGGCGGTTCCCGTTTGGGCCAGGGAAATCTTTTCGGCGCTGTCGGCACTGGTGTCGAGATTGCACACTCTCGTCAATTCTATGAACTGGGTTATACCTTCCCGGAGAAGGTTATCGTTCAGGGCAACAAATTCGGTACTGATCCCAGTGGGGAACTGAATATCATTCAGGAGCTAAGTACTACGGGATGGGCAGCCATCTCGGTCAACGACAGCGTAACCGAGGTGCAGATTGGCGGGACTGAGCCAGGAGCAGGGAACCAGATTGTCGGTCTTTACGAGGGAATTCGGGTTGGGTCAGAGAGAATTGGTTTTGGCAAGGTAACCATCCAGGGCAACCGCATCGGAAACAATGCCTCTGGGAGTGTTGAGCTTAACAATGGCAAGGGATACAACGGAATCAGTGTCAGTGGCAGTCTTTCTCAAGACACGCTCGGCTTCGAAGGCATGGTACTGATCGGTGGCGCACTGCCGGGCGAAGGAAACCAGATTGTCGGTTACAGCAATATTGGCATTCAAATCACAGACCGTGCTCATAAGAATCTTGAGTCGGTCATTGTCAAAGGAAATCTTCTCGGTACTGACGACACGGGAACTGGGATATTAGGGAACAATGGATGGGGTATCTACGCCTATGGATGTAAGCAGTTGCAACTTGGCGGGAGTGAAACAGGTGCCGGGAACGTCATTGGGGGACATTCCAGTGAGGGCGTTCGCCTGGAGGACGACTCCAATAGTGTCTGCCAGGCACAAGTTCAGGGTAACCGGATTGGTGTTGGTAAGGATGAACTCACGCCTATCCCAAACGAGAAGGGTATTCTTCAGGAAAAACTGGGCCCAACACTCATTGGCGGCCTGAATCCGGGTGAAGGGAATATCATTGCCAACAATCGTAAACACGGAATTGAATTGGCGAGGGAAGCCTTTCAGGGGGCACAGGCCCAGATTCTCGGCAATCTTATCTATGACAATGGAGGGTTGGGGATTACCCGGGATGGGTCGGTAAAGTTGAACGATGCGGGGGATGCAGATCTCCTCATATCCACTTCCCGGGCGCAGAACTTTCCGGTAATCACGTCCGTTTCCGTGGAAAATGGCATGAGCCTGGTGGAGGGAATCCTTGATACCGTGAAGCCTGAACAATGCATTATCGAACTCTTTTCCAGTCCCACTAGGGATCCAGAAAAATATGGCGAGGGAAGAACATGGCTGCTTGCCCTGCGGCCTGATACAGATGGCACCTTCACGACACTCATCCCACAGGATTTTGCAGGTCAATTTCTGACATCCGTTGCAACCCGAGTGAATCGGGAGCCAGGAGATCCTGTCCTCATCAGTAGTGAGTTCTCAAAGGCTGTTCCGGTGTGGACTGGAGCAGCTTTAAACAACCCGCCGATTATCGAACCCAAGCCGACAGACACGACTGCCACAGCTGAAACCGGTTATACCTATGAGGTAACAGCCAGCGATCCGGACGGAGATAGCCTGAATTACTCCCTCGCTCTGGCACCAGATGGAATGGCCATTGACACAGATGGGGTGATCAGTTGGACACCAACCGTTGATCAACAGGGACAGCACCGGGTGACCGTGCTTGTCAGAGACGACAAAGGACTGTACGACAGTTGGAACTATGCCATCGATGTCTTGCCGCTGGTCGATACCGAACCACCGAGGGTCACCGCCTCCCTGGCCGATGTAACCTCTTTGGATTCATTGTTGGAGATCGAGGGCACTATATTTGACCACTACCTCGTGGAATACGAGATTCATCTGGCCCCGGAAGGTACGGATAACTACGTAACAATCGGTGGTGGGGAAACGAACGTCGACAACGGGGTGCTTGGTGCACTCGATCCAACACGTCTTGCCAACGGAATCTACGACCTACAAATAATTGCATATGATGAGGGTGGCCTATTAACCGTATATCCGGGTGATCCACTCAAGGTGGATGTGAGCGGCCAACTGAAGATCGGACAATTCTCACTTGCCTTTCAGGATATTGCGATCCCTGTATCGGGAATACCAATCACGGTTACCCGAAGTTACAACAGTTTCAATAAGACATCAGGCGATTTTGGAATCGGCTGGGATATGGTGCTTGGGTCGGGCATCCGTCTGCAAGTCACCCGTCCGCTCGGTTATGACTGGAGTGTAGAACCTGATGTGTGTGTTGTCTGGAATGCCACAGGGGAATGCCAACTATGGGACTATAAGTTGGTAACGAATAATATTCCAAAGGTGCTTGTCACCTACGCCGATGGTCAACAGGACAGGTTTGAATTTAGTCCCTACTTTTCTGAGACTGGTGATGAAGATATAGATCCAGAACACTGGAAAGAACGGTTTATCCCTTTGGGTAACACCACGGCCACATTGGAATCTCAGGATGGCCCGGAGTTGTATGTTCCTGGCGGAACCGGGGACAAGCTGTTGGTTCCGGGTGATTTTGACATCTTCAATCCGGATCTATACAGGTTGACGACAAAAGACGGAACCACATTTCTCATTTCAGTTACTGATGGCCTGAGAAAGATTACAGACCGGAATGGCAACAGCCTCATCTTCAACAGTGATGGAATCAGTCACTCTTCAGGTCTTGCGATTGGTGTCGTCAGGGATGGTCAGGGCCGCATTGTCGAAATTACTGACCCAATGGGTAACTTCGTATTCTATGAATACGATGAACGCGGAGACCTTGTAGGTTTTACAAACCAGGAGGATGAACTAACCCAATTTGGCTATGACGCTGAACATAACCTCAACAGCATTACCGACCCACGTAATATTGAGATACTACAGGTCGCCTATGATGAAAACGGTAGGATGATTGGGTCTGTGGATGGTTTGGGGCAGTCAAACTCAGTTGAACATGATATCAATAATGTAAGAGAGATTATCAGGGATCGTAACGGTAACAAGACCATCTATGAGTACGACGAGAACGGAAATATCGTCAAGGAGATCGCTGAACTGGATGGATTGGAGTACACCACATCCTTCTCGTTTGATGATCGTGGAAACATGCTCACCAAGACAGATGCCGCGAACCGAGCCTCGGAGTGGACCTACGACAGTAATAACAACAAGTTATCTGAGACAGGGCCACGTGGGACAAGCTCCTGGACCTACAATGTCTACGGGCAGGTGGAGACTCATACCAACCCAGAGGGCCACAAGACCACTAATGAATACGATGGGAGCGGAAATCTAACCAAAGTGATTGATCCCGAGGGTTGGGTTACTGAATACCAGAATTTCGACAGCTCAGGAAACGCTCGTCTGAAAATAGACTGGATCAGCGAGACGGAAAACCTACAGACAAGATATACCTTCGATGGTGCCGGGAACCTCTCAACGGAAACCGACCCCCTCGAAAACCAAACCACATATACTCACGATAGTAGCGGCAACCGCCTCAGCGAGACACGTACCCGCACACGCCTTGATGGCACAGCGGAGACACTGGTTACTCGCTATGAGTACAATCAGGCGGGTCGCAGAACCAGAACCATCGATGCGCTGAACGAAGAAACGGTAATCTCCTACAACAAGTTGGGAAAAGAGGAGAGTATCAGGGACAAGAACGGAAATCTCACCAGTATTAGTTACGATGATGTGGGTAATCTAGTCGGAATCCGATTCACAGACGGCAGTTCGTCCTTCATGACCTATGACGCAGAGGGACAGGAAGAATCCTCAACAGACCGAGACGGGCGCACTACCTGCTACGAATATGATTCGCTTGGAAGGCGAACAAGAACTCTCTATCCCGGATTGGGAGAGAATTGTGAAAATGCCTCAATCTACACGGAAACCACTTACGATGCCGCAGGCCGCACATTGAGTCAGCGGGATAGGCGAGGAAATTTGACCCAGTATGCCTATCCAACGGACAGTGAACAAACTGTTATCGATCCCTATAACAACACTACACACTACCTGTTCGACAGCCAGGATCGTCGCATCGAAATGACGGATGCAAACAATCACAAGACAAAATTCGAATACGACAGCAAGGGCAACACTACAAAGATCACTTTTCACGACAATTCAACCAAATCCACTGTTTTCAATTACATGGGCAAGAAATTGTCTGAGACAGACCAGGCAGGCCGGACCACATTATTTGGCTACGATGGCTTGGGGCGCCTGATGCAGGTCACACAGTCGATCGATGATGGGTCGAATATAATTACGAATTTTGAACGGGACGAAATTGGCAACCTGATCGGACAAACAGATGCAGAGAACAACACAACCCGGATGGAGTACGATGCCATGGGTCGGGTTGTCAAACGCATTCGCCCGATGGGGGAAACGGAAAACTTCAGTTATGACGCGACAGGTAATGCCATATTCCATACTGATTTCAATGGTCGTACAACGGAAAGCGTATACGACGAAAACAATAGATTAATAAAGAAGGTCTATCAGGATGGAAGCGAAGTACAATTTTCCTATACGCCACAGGGATTGAGAACCAGAGCCGGGGAAGAGTATTTTGAATACGATGCCTTGGGACACCTGATTGCTGTGACTGATGAGCATGACAACGTCCGTTTGAGCTACGAATATGACACTGTCGGCAACCGCACCGCTGTTGTCACCCATGTTGGGCGGACAGCCTATACTTTTGACAAACTTAACCGGCTGGCGTCGGTTACCGATCCTGATGACAACACCACAACCTATGGCTACGACACAGTTGGAAACCGGGCCAGCGTCACCTATCCAAACGATGTTACAACGACCTACAGCTATGATGAACTGAACCGCTTGGTGTTGCTTGAAAACACGGGCCCCGCAGGCCTGATATCCGGTTACGACTACACGCTTGGGTCTACCGGAAATCGCATCCGGGTCGAGGAGAGTGGTTCTGCAACTAACGGCAGAGCAGTGGATTACCTCTACGATGGGGTCTATCGACTGGTTAAGGAATCAATTGACGAGCCCGGCAATGACGACGACCGGACTATCGCTTACGAGTATGACGATGTGGGAAATCGTCTGCAGCGTAAAGTCAAAGTGGGTAATCGAACATCCACGACCCTCTATGCCTATGATGATAACGATCGCCTGCTGAGTGAGCAGAGCAGTGTGGCGTTTGCAGGATTGGGTGGCTGGAAGGCAAACCATAACATTGCGGCAGTGACAGCGTTCCCCGCTATTCATGCCGATAAATATTATGTCTACGGAAATCTCTCATTCATGATGCTGGCACTGGTCGCGCCGGTTGCTGGAGGAATTAATCTGTGGTTCGGTCTCGGTGGAATGCAGAGGGGGAATCGTAGACGGCGGTTGCTGATTAAAAACGGAGCTAACCAGATAATCATTATTTTGATTGCTGGAAGCCTGGTATTTGATCCGCGGGTAAGTTACGCCTTGAGTGTTGGTGAATATCCTGGAGAGGCGCCTGTGTTGGCTGGAGCGGCTGATCCGGCGGTGTCAGAGGCCTATTACTATGAATGGGATGACAATGGAAATATGGTCAGTCGGAGTGATGGCGTAAAGACTGATGTCTATGTTTATGATGACGAGAATAGGCTTGTTGCAGCAACAATTGAGAACGGGTCTTCGCCGGGAAATGTTGATTATGAGTATGATGCGGATGGGATTCGGGTTGCGAAGACAGTAGATGGAATGACGACCGCTTACCTTGTGGATAAGAACAGGGATTATGCACAGGTTTTGGTGGAGGATGATGGGACAGTGGTTGTTAGTTATGTTTATGGGGATGACTTGATTAGTATGTTGAGGCCGGATACGGGGGTGAGTTTTTATTTGTATGATGGGCAGATGTCAGTGCGACTTTTGTTAGATGGAGCGGGAAATTCCGCGGACAAGTATAGATATGATGCGTTTGGAATACTATTAAATACTAGTGGCGATACAGATAATCATCATCTTTATAGCGGAGAGAATTATGACTCATCTGTAGGATATTACTATCTGAGAGCCCGGTATATGAGCGTGGCAGATGGTAGATTCTTCTCTATAGATAAACATGATGGAAATCTTTATGATCCTTATTCGTTGCATAGGTATGTATATGTCGAATCAAATCCGGTAAATAACATCGATCCTTCCGGAAATTCCTTAGTTGCGATAATGACTGCAATAGGAATTATTGGGATAGTTTCTGCATTATTACAGTTTAGCAAACGATCAAAGAGAGCATCGTGCCTTGTTAGACAGCAGCAGTGGTGTGTACAAATGGGCAATTATATTCTTGACAACGGAAAAACATGCGATGCTATTAAATGGCTTGACGGATGCAAAAAGAATTTGCCCCTAGCAATAGGAGGAATCAATGACATGGCAATATCTGGAGGAGAGGTAGTGGGTTACGGGGTTGCTGTAGGGTATTTGCCACGATCTGCGGCTTTATATACGCTCATTAGCTCTTTCAAAGATCAGAATCCAATACCCAACTGTTCAAACTAACGAACGAAAACCGGGTCAGAGAAGAATGGCACTTGGATAAGCATACAGTCAGTAGTCATGTGCCTGTAACTACATAAGCTATCTCGCTTTTTTTGGGTGTCCATTTTTCCTGATATCTTCTCTCGCCACCGCTCTTATTCTGGTCAGTAGTGGAAAGGGTTTCGATCGCCGTTTTACCGCCCGCGAAATCTATCGGGGACAGAAATCTATCGGGGACAGACCACGGTTTCTATAGGGAATGCCGGGTTAAAGAACGATTTGGTTCGAGGATACCGTATCTGAGCGAGAGTTCTCTCACTCTGTATCACATATCAATAATGGAACAGGATTTGTAATGAGTGTGCCAGTCGTCGCGCCGATACTTTATGACGTTATATTGCGGAACACGGGATCTGTGGATCTCACAGAAGTATCGGTTACAGTACTGGCTCAGGAGGTATAGAGCAATAAAATGACAGATTGATTTTCCTAAAAAACCGGGTCAGAATAATTTACTCTCACTATTTCCCGTCTGTTGTTTTTTTCGGACGCCTTGGCTTACTCAGGGGCGTTCGTCTTGTTGTCATTGCGTCGGTCTCTTCATTTAATCGAGTGGTACCTACTACGAACTCATGATTCAATGCGTCTCTATCTTTCTTCCCGAGGATGTTGGAAAAAACTAAAAGCTTGTTGGGTTACGCTATCGCTAACCCAACCTACGTTGGGGCTTTGTTCAACACCACTGCTCAGCGGAAGATGTGCTTGCCAAAGAGAAACCAGATGTGCATTTACATGGAAGGAGAGTGTGATTCCAGTGTGCTTAGGGCTTTTTCGAAGTCGAATGCGTCGACATGTTTTTTCAGTTCGTGCGCAGTGCTCACCATCTCGGTGCCACGAACCATTTCATGCAGTTGCTCGACCAGTTGCAGTGCCTGCAGGTCGCCGTTGATCAGTAGTGGTTTCATACTGGAAAGTAGTGTCTGAAGGGTCTGTTGATCCAATGTGCTGACTGGTCGGCTGGTTGCTGATTCAGGCGGTTTGTCCAGTGATTTAAAGCCGTCAAGTACCTGATAGAGCTGGTCAGTGACCCTGTTGTGGATTTCTGTCAGATCTTCCATATCTTCCTTCAGCTGTTTTTCCAGGCTGGCCGCTGCAGTGGAGAGATCCATGGCACCGATCGTAGCGGCAACGCCTTTCAGCGCGTGTGCGAGATGGAGGGCCTCTTCCCTGTTGTTCTCCAGAATTGCAATGCTGATGCGACCACTCCAGTGCTCATAATCAGCGCGGAATCGCAGTAACAGATCCCGGAACAGGGCCTGGTTTCCTCGCATCCTTTTCAGACCAGCTTCGATATCGATACCGGGCAGATGTTCAGGCAGAAGAATCGCTGAAGATGTGTATTCGTCGTTGAAGATGTGGCCTGCCTGACCGGGCTGGATCCACTTGATCAGCATCGCATAGAGCGCATCGGGTTCTATGGGCTTCGGCAGATAATCATCCATACCGGCCGCGAGGCTCTCTTCCCGGTCGCCGGACATGGCATTTGCAGTCAGGGCGATAATCGGGATTTCGTCGTAGGTAGCGTCCTGGCGGATGATGCGGCTTGCTTCATAGCCATCGATATCCGGCATCTGTACATCCATAAGCACCAAATCAAAGCGTGTCTTTGCCAATGCTTCAATGGCGGCACGCCCATCCTCCGCTATTTCGACTTTAAGTCCGTAACGTTCCAGTAGTGCTCTGGTAACTTGCTGATTAACAGGATTGTCTTCCGCAACCAATATGTGGGCTCCCAGGATGCCATGGATATTTCCCACATCCCTGCCGCTGACTGACGTGGCTTCTTGCCTTATGCGCAGGGTGGGGCGCCCCAATGCCTTCAGTACGGCATTAAGAAATGCCGTCGGTATGATGGGTTTTGTCAGAAGGGTTGTGCTACGGGTTTCTGTTTGGCGGATGGCCTGATCATTGTTGTATTTACTCATCAGTATGATGCGGGGTTTGGGGTTGATCAGTGGATCACTCTGAATTGTCCTCAGCAGTTGCAGGCCATCCATTCCGGGCATGGACCAATCGATAAGTGTGAGTTGATAGGGTCGGGTAGGCTCCTCGCTGCAGCAGCGCTGCAGCTCTTCTATGCAGCCTTCGCCGCATGCTTGTCCAATGGCATTGGCACCGTGGAAGCGAAGGGTTTTTAATATGGTATCCCGCGACCTCGCGAGATCATCCACTACCATTGTGCGAACCCCGTTCAGCTGTAGATTTTTCAGGGTTTCCCGTTCGGGATCAATCTGCAGAGGAAGGGTGAAATAGAAGTTGCTGCCCTCTCCCTCTGTGCTCTCGACGCCGATCTCACCCTCCATCATGCTGACGAGGCTTTTACTGATCGCCAGTCCCAGACCAGTTCCCCCAAACTTACGGGTAGTGGATGAGTCGGCCTGCGAAAAAGAGTCAAACAGCACGGCGAGTTTATCTTCGGAGAGTCCAATGCCGGTATCACTGACATCGAACCGAAGCCGGATTATTCCCTGTTGCGACTCTTCGGCGGTAACCGAAATGACTATCTCGCCCTGTTCCGTGAATTTAACGGCGTTGCTGGCAAGATTGGTGAGCACCTGCCCCAATCGCAATGGATCACCGATATATCTGTCTGGCAGGTTGGGGGCAACTGAGTAGACGACTTCCAGAGATTTTTTCTCTGCACTGAAACAGAAGATGGTGCAGACCTGCTCCAATAGCTCACTCAGGGAAAAATCCACCCTCTCCAGGGTCATCTCGCCGGCCTCGATCTTGGAAAAATCGAGGATGTCGTTGATGATGCTGAGCAGGGTTTTGGCGGATGATTGAATCTTGGTCAGGTACTCATGCTGACGCTGGTCGGTCTTTCCCTCGATTGCCAGATGACTCAGCCCGATGATTGCGTTCATCGGGGTGCGGATTTCATGGCTCATATTGGCAAGAAATTCGCTCTTTGCCTGATTGGCGGATTCGGCCCGATAAATGGCGTCCTTGAGCTGCTCCTGGAATATTCTGCGCTCTGTGATATCTGTGCAGATGATGATGTACTGGAAGGGTTCTCCCTGGCTGTCGAGAAAAGGGACAATGGTTGCATCGAGCCAGTAAGGGATACCCGTTTTGTTTCTGTTGGCAAATTCACCCTTCCATGTATGTCCATGACGGATGGTGGACCAAATATTTTTGATGTTGGCAGCTGGCTGATCGGTTTGATTGAACTGAGGATGTTTGTTGCCGATTAATTCATATCGCTGGTAACCACTGACGCGGCAGAATCCTTCGTTGGCGTAGGTGATCTTGCCGCTGGTATCGGTGATGCTGACGATGGCGTGTTGGTCGATCGCGGATTTTTGCCTTTCGAGTTCACTGAGTGTGCGTTCGAGTTTGCTTTGCACCTGCTGCCGCTCTTTGACCAGGTCACCCATCAGCAGAGAGAGTTTTTCGAGACTTGTCTCATCATCAGAGAGTTCTGGGAGATGGGTGGATCTGAGCAGTTCGTTGGCCGTGTGACGCAGGGACTCTATTATGGCGTGTTGCCGTCGTTCCTTACGACGCAACTTTTCGTTGGCATGAAGGATCTCCTCGTTGCTGATCTCCAGGCTTTGGTCGCGCAGTGTGATATCGGCTTCGTGCTGTTGATAAGTATTATCTATCTGTGCGAGCAGGCGATCGAGACCCCCCAGAAGATTGCGGGTCTCCTCCTGTAGTCCGTCGGAATTTGCAAGCTGCCTGAGTTCCAGCAGCGCAGCAGCCAGCTTCGGCTCATCAGAGATACCGAAAAGCCGTTTTAACTGGCGCGTCAGAAGCGGGTGCACAGAGTCAGGTGAATCCAAAAACTCGATGTGGCGCGGTGACAGTCCCTGTTTCGATAGGCATTTTTTTCTCCAATATTAACAATACGAATGTGCCGCTCCACCTCCTAGCGGCTGATTGCTGGAAAAATTGAGGTCGCAGGAAATATTTGGAGCGAGTTTACATTTGTTTGCATTAGTCCTTTAGTTCTGTGAAGTGGTTCGCGAAAATCAATGGTCTGGAGCGAACAAAATGAGAAGGACCACCCAATGATGACTGTCAGACCGTGTGAAACTCCACGTTCAACAGATATCGTGGATTGAAACGACTGACTTTGCGGCGGCTACAACCCAAGTGGAGGGGAGTATGAGTAAACGGAGGTTCGATGTTGAAGCCTTGATGGCGAATTTCATGGAAGGCGATGCAGACGCGTTTGAAAGTATCTATGAGCGGTACAGGGGCAGAATCTATCGGTATGTCGTGCGGCATTGCGGTACTGGCGAACAGGGTAGGTTGCTCTACCAACAATTCTGGGCAGACTTTGTCGAGGCCCGCGCGCTCTCGCCCACCCCGAGACATCTCAAGACCAGTCTCTACAGGATATTGCATCGACAACTGCGTAGCTTCTGTCAGGAGAGTGGTGAAGCAACTGTCTATCCGGTTGGAGAACTGGTGGCTGGGGATGATGGCGTACAGTGGGGCGTGTTACTGGTTGACCTGGTGCGCACGTTGTCATACCGGCAACGGGAGTCACTTCTCTTTCGCTATGAAATAGGGTTGAACTGTGCGGCAATCGCGCTGGTGCTGGGAGAGTCTGGTTTTACCATTGAAGAGCGTATCCGGTCGGCAGAACAGGAACTCGCAGTGCGATTGGCGGCTGCAGGCTGTGCAGATACGACCAGGGAGGCGCTGAAGTCTTATTACAGCGAAACCCGAAGGGTGAAGCCGCCCGTCACCTGGGATAGGGATATTCTTCAGATCCTACCCCAGTGGCTGGGAGAGAAGGCCTCACAAGATAAAAGTAATGCGGCAGAGATCCAGGCCGGTCTATTGGCTCGTGGATTCAGTGCTGCACTTCGAAGGCTGAAATCGGGGTCTGGTGCCCTAACAAATGGCCTTCGCCAGAGTGTTGAGCCTGCTGAAGTGAAGATGCCTTTACCTGCAACCAGCCAGTAGCGGCGAAGGCTACTCTATGGTGGCAGTTTGTGATCACCGCCCCGCCCAGGCTTACCAGTCGAAAGAATCACTGCGGCGGGGCGCCGCTCCCACAGCGCTAAATCTTATTTAGTGCCCGTCAGGAAACACTGTTTTCACCACGAAGCGCACGAAGAACACGAAAAAAATTCATGGTTAATCAATCTTTTACCTTCGTGCACTTCGTGTCCTTTGTGGTTAGATGTGGGTTTCCGGATGGACACTATTTAGCTGCCTTCCATCCCTGCGCTCTACGCATTTGATGCCCCAATTTCCGGTATATGTGCTGCTTCACCCCTAAGTGGTCGTTTGCCAGAAATATTGAGGTTGTCGGGTGAAATCGAAAATTGTTTACGAAATCCCCCTGTTTCTGCGAAATGGGTCGCGAAACCCGGTGGCATGGTGTGAACGAAATGAGAAGGACTGCCCAATGATGCCTGACATGTCATGTAAGACTTTACACACAACAGATGCCATGGCTTGAAGCGACGGAATTTGCCGTTGCCAGAGCGCAAGTGGGGGTAAACGTGGTCAAACGAAGATTCGATATTGAAGACTTGATGGCGAAATTCATGGAAGGTGATGCAGGTGCGTTTGAAAGCCTCTATGAGCGGTACAAGGGCAGGATCTATCGGTATGTCGCGCGGCATTGCGGTACTGGTGAGCAGGGCAGGTCGCTCTACCGAAAGGTATGGGCGGGTTTTGTCGATGCACGCTCCCGTGCTTCCACTCCAAGACGTCTAAAGACCCAGCTCTACAAGATGTTGCATCGACAACTGCGCGGTTTCTGTCAGAGGAGTGGGGAAACAATGGCCCACCCAATTGGTGATCTGGTCGATGGGGATGATGGCGTACAGTGGGGAATACTGCTGGTCGATCTGGTGCGCACGCTGCCATACCGGCAGCGGGAGTCACTTCTCTATCGGTATGAAATAGGACTGAGCTACTCGGCGATCGCGTTGGTGTTGGGAGAGTCTGGTTTTACCATTGAAGAGCGTATCTTCTCAGCAGAACAGGCGCTTTCGGTACGATTGGCGGCGGCGGGCTGTGCAGATACGACAAATGAGGCGCTGAAGTCTTACTACAGCGATACCCGTAGGGTGAAACCGCCCGTCACCTGGGATAGGGATATTCTTCAGGCGTTGCCCCAGTGGCTGGAAGAAAAAGCGCTGCTGGAGAACAATGATGAGACCGGAACGCAACCCGGCCTGCTGTCGCGCGGGGTCAATGCGGTGGTTTGCGGAATAACATCGGGAACCGGAGTATTTCAGAGAAGTTTCCAGCAGAGGGTGGACCCGACCGGTGTGGATTCGACCCTGCCTGTGACCAGCCAGTAGTTGCAATGACTTGCCTGGTGTTGCCAAAAATGTGACGAGTGCCGCCCGGCTGGTGTAGAATTCCCCGTTTTACCCAGCCGGATGAACCATGCAGGATATCAACCCGATCACCAACAGGATCAACGACCTCAAGGGACGCACCCAGTCCCTGAGGGGGTATCTTTGACTACCCTGAGAAACAGGAACGTCTGACCGAGGTTCTGCGGGAACTCGAAGACCCTGCTATCTGGAACGATCCTGCGAAGGCGCAGACCCTGGGGCGTGAAAGGGCGGCGCTGGAAACCATCGTGCTCACCATCGACGAACTCGAAGGCGGCCTCGGCGATGCCGCCGATCTGCTAGATATGGCTGTGGAGGAGGGGGACGAAGAGATGGTCTCCTCAGTAGATGCAGATATCAAATCTTACGAGCAGCAGGTCTCCTCACTGGAGTTCCGGCGCATGTTCTCCGGGGAGATGGATCCTTCCAATGCCTTCCTAGATATACAGGCCGGCTCGGGCGGCACCGAAGCCCAGGACTGGGCCGAGATGCTGCTGCGCATGTATCTGCGCTGGGGTGAGGCACGGGGCTTCAAAACCGAATTGATGGAAGTCTCCGCAGGTGAGGTGGCGGGGGTCAAGTCGGCCACCATCAGGTTCGAAGGTGACCACGCCTTTGGCTGGTTGCGTACAGAGATTGGCGTACACCGGCTGGTGCGCAAATCCCCCTTCGATTCCGGCAACCGCCGCCATACTTCTTTTGCGGCGGTGTTTGTCTCCCCTGAGATCGACGACTCCATCGAGGTGGAGATCAATCCGGCAGACTTGCGTATCGATGTCTATAGAGCCAGTGGCGCAGGCGGTCAGCACGTCAACCGCACCGAGTCGGCAGTGCGCATCACCCACAACCCCACAGGTACGGTGGTGCAGTGTCAGAACGACCGCTCCCAGCACAAGAACAAAGATCATGCGATGAAACAGCTGCGGGCCAAGCTCTACGAATTGGAGATCCAGAAGCAGCGTGACACTCAGGCGGCGGTGGAGGAGACAAAGTCCGATATCGGCTGGGGCAGTCAGATCCGTTCCTACGTGCTCGACCAGTCACGCATCAAGGATCTGCGAACAGGAGTGGAGACGGGCAATACCCAAGCGGTGCTTGACGGTGCGCTTGACCAGTTCATCGAGGCGAGCCTGAAAAGCGGGCTGTAATTTCTAAGCCACCAAAGACACAAAAAACGCAAACAAACCTTCCTATTCTTTGCGCCCTTGGTGGCTCCATTTATCAGATTTTGAACACAATAAAATGAACGATCAAGTACCAGACGAAAACAAGCTCATCGCCCAGCGGCGTGATAAGTTGAACCAGCTGCGTGAAACCGGCAACGCCTTCCCCAACGATTTCCGGCGTGACTGCATGAACGGCGAATTGCATGCGGAGTACGATGAAAAGCCGGATGAAGATTTGGAAGCCCTCGGACTGCGGGTCTCCATTGCCGGACGCATGATGAGCCGCCGGGTAATGGGCAAGGCAAGCTTCGCGCATTTGCAGGATATGTCGGGCCGTATGCAACTCTTCGTGCAGCGGGATTCCCTGGAAGAGGGTGTCTACAACACCCAATTCAAGAAGTGGGATATCGGCGATATCATCGGCGCGGAAGGTGTGCTGTTCAAGACCCGCACCGGTGAACTGTCGGTCAAGGTGGACAGTGTTCGTCTGCTCACCAAGGCGCTGCGCCCATTGCCGGAAAAGTTTCACGGTCTTTCGGACCAGGAACAGCGTTACCGCCAAAGGTACGTCGACCTGATCATGAACGAGGCAACCAGGGAGACATTCCGCACTCGTACCCAGGTGGTTCAGTTCATTCGAAACTATCTCAACAACAAGCAGTTCATGGAGGTGGAAACCCCCATGATGCAGGTCATCCCCGGCGGCGCAACCGCGCGTCCCTTCACCACCAAACATAACGCCTTGGATATGGATCTGTTCCTGCGTATCGCACCGGAACTCTATCTCAAACGCCTGGTGGTGGGTGGATTTGAGCGGGTTTACGAGATCAACCGCAATTTTCGCAATGAGGGTCTCTCCAGTCGCCATAATCCTGAATTCACCATGCTGGAATTCTACGAGGCGTATGCAGATTTTAATGATCTGATGAATCTCACTGAGGATATGCTGCGAGCCATGTGTGAATCGGTGCTGGGTAAGACCAAGATCGACTATCAGGGTGAGTCCTACGATTTTGGTGCGCCGTTTCAGCGTATGTCCATTAAAGAGTCAATCCTCCTCTTCAATCCCGATATCAGTGAAGCGGAGCTGGATGATCTGGAGAGCGCCCGGGCAATCGCAACGCGTCTGGAGATTCCCCTGAAAGAGACCTACGGTCTGGGTAAGGTGCAGATTGAAATCTTCGAGAAGACGGTTGAGCATCGTTTGATGAATCCGACGTTTATCACCGCCTATCCCACAGAGGTTTCCCCCCTGGCCCGCCGCAACGATGAAAACCCTTTCGTCACCGATCGTTTCGAGTTTTTTGTCGGTGGCCGTGAGATCGCCAACGGTTTTTCAGAGCTCAATGATGCGGAGGATCAGGCAGAGCGTTTCCGCAAACAGGTTGAGGAGAAGGATGCGGGAGATGATGAAGCGATGCATTTTGACAATGACTATGTGCGCGCCCTCGAACACGGTATGCCGCCAACTGCGGGTGAGGGTATCGGCATCGACCGGCTGGTGATGTTGCTCACCGATTCACCCTCCATCCGCGACGTCCTGTTGTTCCCGCACATGCGGCCAGAGGTGTAATCTCTTTCGAAAAGCCCTTTCACGGAAGGCAGAGCCATTCAGTTTAGCCTCACCACTTCGCGATGGGTTTGGCTGATCGTTCATGGTGTCAAAATACCATGGCAAGCTGGGCTGTGATGGTGTCTGTCGCCTCTCCGCTGCCCCCTTCGCTGGCGGCGTAATCCTCATCGTGGGTGTACTCGAAGGAGATGACTGTGTTCTCGTGGATCCCCACAGAAACGGTTGCGAGATAACGACTCTCAGGCAATGCCAGCGCAAGGGACTCTTGCGTTCCCTGCCAGGCAATGGCGAAGACTGCCTCCTTGTCGGCTAGGGAGAAGATGTAGTTCGCTTCGATGTTAAATGCGACCGGTTTGGCGCCTGCGCTGTTAAAGGCCAGATCGGCGCTGTTGAAGGCGCTGGATGCCGCAAGATACTCACCGATGAGGGTGAGCGGGCCGCTGCTGGCCAGGGCGTGGACGCTGTAACCTGATATCTTGCCGGTCAGGTTGAGGGGATCAGCGACCGCGTCCTGCAGGCTATTCGAGTCGGCCAGGTTATTGATCCAGGAGAGGCCGATGTCGTAACCAAAATCCGCCCCTTCCTCATCCTGTGCCAGTCCCAGGTTGAAACCGTACTGGTCAATGGATTCACTGCCGCCCGTTTTTGTCTCTCCATTGAAGATAAAGACTGAGCTGTAGAAACCACCCGAGTTAAAACCGGCCTGCAGTGTGGTCTCCCGGATCTCGCCGATCTCCAGGGTGAGCGGATCCGAGACCATTGCGCTTTCGTAGTTACCGAAGGACAGCGTCATGCGGCCGATGGCAAGAGAGAAGGGTGAAACATCCTGGTTTTGCAGAGTGACGATCCCTTCGTCAATTTCAGGGGAGTCGTTTCCATCCTCTTCATACAAGATCAACAGATGGGCATTTACCCAAAGGGTTAACTGAGCGTCGATCCCCAGCTCCACCGTGGACAGGCTGACATCGCTTTGACTGCCATCCGGACCGTCGCTGTAGCCCGCCTCGACCTCAACGAGGCCGCTCAGGAGGATACTCTTCGACCCGTCCGCCTCCGTTGGCTTGGAACTATCAACCGTCTTGCGGCTCTTCTCCAGACGCTCGATCTTATGTTTGAGGTTGAGAATCTCATGTCGCATCTCTCCCTCACTCGCCATTGATGTCGATAGCGGCAGGCCAGCCCCAATTATTGTCGCCAGGAAACCGGCAATCATTCTCTTTCTGTTCATTACTTCCTCACAGGATCAGCAACACGATACTGGCTGGCTGCCAAGACCTGGAGGCCCTGGTTGGCTGGCTAAAATAGTCTCTTTCTCGCCGTTTAGGCGACAGTAAACAACACAGGGTTATTGAGATGCGAATAATAATGATTCGCATTCATTGTGTCAACAAGTCAGCCGGTAGGAAGGTGTTTTGCAGGTGCGGAGATGAATCGCTGCAATACAGGGCAGTTATTTCTGCATGCGTGCCAAATATCGCCGTAGTGGTTTGATGGCAAATGTCAGCAACAGAGCGCCGCTGATGAGTGCAATCCATCCAGGAAGGCTTTCACCGCCCATATCGAGCTGAGCCATGATGTCGATGCCGAATGCAATGGCAATTTGGTCTGTTGCGACACCGAGTATGATGCTCGCCAGGCCAATGCCCGAGAGATAGGTCACAGCGGTCATTTTCCCCATCTCCTTTGTTATGACAGCGATGGTTGCGATGTTTGTTGCGGGTCCGGCCAGCAGGAAGACCAATACCGTGCCGGGTGAGATACCTGCGAGAAGCAGTCCGGCGGCAATGGGTGTGGAGGCGGTGGCGCAGACGTACATCGGCACCCCCACCAGCAGCATTAACAGTTTTGCGGATAGTCCGCTGCCCCATTCGGCCATCATCAGGGGCGGAACCAGTGTGGCTACCAGTGCTGCGAGAACCAGTCCCAGTCCCAGCCACAGTACCAAATCATCAAGAATATCACTGAAGGCGTAGCGCAGACCCTGCAAGCTCTTGTTGAGAGGATCCAGAGGGGAATCCTTTACCTCAGTCTGACAGCCATTTTCGCAACAGCTGTCTACACTGCAAGCAACCGCCAGAGGGAGAGGGTTCTTCTGCTCCTTCATGGCCAATAGTCCGGTAAACACCGCGCTCAGGACAGCGGCGATGGGGCGAACCACTGCCATGAAAGGGCCGAGCAGGGCGTAGGAGACGGCGATAGAGTCAGGGCCTGTTTCCGGCGTGGCGATCATGAAGGAGAGAGTGGCGCCTTTGGATGCACCGGCTCGTCGAATACCGAGTGCCGCAGGCAGCACGCCGCAGGAGCAGAGGGGGAGCGGTGCGCCGATCAGGGCGGCCTTGATGACAGGCCAAAGACCTTCTCCGCCCAGCCACTGGTTGAGACGATCCTCCGGCAGCCAGGCTTTGATCAGTCCGGCAGCAATCAGTCCCAACAGTAGCCAGGGCGCAGCATCCAGGTAGAGATCAGCAAGGTTTGTCAGAAAGTCCATGGTGGATGGTCTCTATCTTTGTTGCTTTAATCGATTGGATGGGCACGTTTCAGCTTTTGATTAACGGGAAGCATCGGTCTGAATTCCCTTTGAAAATACCCGATAAAGGCTGGGCAGGACAAACAGGGTCAGCAGGGTGCTCGATGCCAGTCCTCCGACCACCACAGTAGCCAGGGGGCGTTGTACTTCGGAGCCGACACCCGAGGAGAGCAGCATCGGTATCAAGCCCAAAGCGGCAATGGCGGCAGTCATCAGTACCGGACGCAGACGGGAGAGGGCGCCTTGGAAGACCGCTTCGGAGACGGGGCCACCGGCCTCGATATTCTGGTTGATGGCGTTGACCATCACCACGCCGTTGAGCACCGCCACTCCGAACAAGGCGATAAAACCGATGGAGCCGGGTACCGAAAGATACTGGCCGGTCCAGTAGAGGGCGGCGATGCCGCCGATCAGGGACAGTGGTACGTTGAGCATGATCAGTAACGCCTGTCCCACGGAGTGGAAGGCGAAGTAGAGCAGCAGGAAAATCAGGCCGAGAGAGAGAGGTACCACGATCATCAACCGCTGCTGCGCCCGCTGCTGGTTCTCGAACTGTCCACCAAAGACCACTGAGTAGCCCACCGGCAGATCTATCTCATCAGCGATACGCTGACGTAGCTCCGCCACCAGACTGCCCATATCGCGGCCCTCGACGTTGGACTGGATCACTACCCGGCGTTGCACATCGTCACGGCGGATCTGCGGGGGACCGGACTCTATGACCACATCGGCCACTTCGCCCAACCGCACCCAGGCGCCACCGGGGGCCTGCAGTACCAGCTTTTTTAATGTCTCTGTATCCTGGCGGAACGCTTTTGCGAGGCGCACAGTGATATCGTATCGCTCGTTGCCCTGAATGACCTGGCCCGCCTCGGTACCCCCGATGCCATTGGCCACCAGATCCATCACCTGCGAAACCGGGATGCCGTAGCGGGCCAACAGATCCCGTCGGGGACGTATCGTCAGCTGGGCCTCACCGGCGATCTGTTCCATCTCCACGCCGCGGGTGCCATCGACCTGTCGGGTCAATGCCTCGATGGCTTTGCCATTTGCGGCCAGTACCTTCAGATCCGGCCCAAACAGCTTGATCGCCAGTTGAGCCTTGACGCCGGAGAGCAACTCGTCCACTCGCGTGACGATGGGTTGCGAGAAGGTGAGGAGCATGCCCGGATGTACTGACAGGGTCTCTTCGAAGCGTTTCTGCAGTTCGAGGCGGTCCTGGGCGCTGCTCCACTCTTCCACCGGCTTCAATCCCACGTAGATCTCTATGTTGGAGACCGGCTCCGGGTCACCGCCGAGCTCAGGCCGTCCGATGCGGCTGGAAGCGTAGGTCACCTCGGGGAAGGCCATGAGGCGCTCTTCAAACTTTGCCGCCACTCCCAGTGCGGTATTCAGACTGGCTGAGGGCGCCAGGGTGACTCGGATGTTGATGGTGCCTTCTTCCAGTTCCGGCACGAACTCCGTACCCAGATGGGGTAGCAGGGTCATGGAGCCGGCGAAAATGCCCAAGGTTGTCACTACCACCAACCATTTCATTTTCAGGGCGAAACGAAGCGAGTGCCGGTAGAGCCACTCCAGTGGCAGGAAGACCGGGCTGCGGTGATGTTTGACGGCCCGGCGGAAGGCATAGGTGGCGAGTGCGGGTATGACCACCAGCGCCACCGCGAGAGAGGTCAGCATGGCCAACACGATGGAAACGGCCATGGGCTGGAACAGCTTACCCTCAACACCTTCCAGCGCGAATAGTGGGGCAAAGACCACGATGATGATGATGACCGCATAGAAGACTGGCCTGCCCACCTCGCGGGCGGCCTCCTGAATGCGCAGGGGGATGCCGTGGCGATCATGGGAAGCGTTATAGGGATCGCTATCGCCGGGGGCAACAGTTTTCCCGACCCTATCCAGATGTTCCTCGTCCGGGCGGGAGAGGTGTTTAAAGATGTTCTCCATCATCACCACCGAACCGTCCACCATCATGCCGATGGCGATGGCCAGACCACCCAGTGACATCAGATTGGCTGAGAGTCCCCAGTAGCTCATGGCAGTCAGGGCCAGCCCGACCGATAGTGGCACTGAGATCAGCACCAGCAGGGTGGCACGGATATTGAGCAGGAACAGCAGCAGCACCACCACGATCAGTACGAAGGCCTCGGTGAGCGCCCGGCGGACTGTCTCCACCGCCTGCTCCACCAGATCGGCCTGGTCGTAGAATGGCTCGATGGTGACGCCTTCCGGCAGTGCCTGCTGGATCGCAGCCAGCCGCGCTTTGACGGCGTCGATAGTCGCCTTGGTATTTGCCCCCAAACGTTTGAGCACGATGCCGGCCACCACCTCGCCCAGGGGTTCTGCTTCCCCTTCCGTGTTGCGGCGTGTCATGGTCACTGCGCCCTGGCGAATCTCACCACCGAATTCCACCTGTGCGATATCCTCCACCCGCACCACTACGCCGTCTTTCTGCTTGAGCGGGATGTTTCTGATGTCTTGCAGACCCTCCTTGCCTGCACGCAGCCAACCCACACCGCGGATTACCAACTGTTCCGCGCCACGGTCCATATACCAGCCACCGGCGTTGCGGTTATTGGCCTCGATGGCTGCGGCGATCTCATCGATGCTGATGCCGTAGGCGAGCTGTTTTCTGGGGTCGACCTGTACCTGGTACTGCCGAACCTCACCACCGTAGGAGAGTACATCGGTAATGCCGTCCACCGGCAACAGCAGCAGTTTTACCACCCAGTCGTTGAGGCTGCGCAGGGCGGTGGCGCCATGTCTCTGCGGATCGTCGGAGCGCAGGATATATTGATAGATCTGTCCCAGACCGGAGGTGTTGGGTCCCATCTCCGGTGTGCCGACCCCTGAGGGAATCTGCTCCCGTGCATCCTGCAGCCGCTCAAAGACGAGCTGGCGGGCGAAGTAGATATCAGTACCCTCCTTGAAGACCACGGTGATGACGGAGAGCCCTGTCTTGGAGATGGAACGGACCTCTTCCACATCGGGAAGGGCGTACATCACTGCTTCGATGGGATAGGTAATGAGCTGTTCCACCTCCTCGGCGGCCAGACCCTGGGCCTCTGTGTTGATCTGCACCTGGACATTTGTGACATCCGGAAAGGCGTCGAGATTGAGTTTTGGAATCAGTGCGGCAGCAGCACCCACTGCGGCCAGTAGGGCGAGCGCCACCAGCAGGCGGTTGGCTACCGACCAGTCGATCAGTCTGTTCAACATGGTGTTGCCCTCAATGGTTGTGGACATCAAAACCGGACTTGGCCAGTTCCGATTGCACAAAGAAGGCTCCCTGCGTGACCACGCGGGTTCCAGGTTTCAGTCCACCAATCACAGCCAGACCGGGCAGTTGCCGGAGCAGCTCAATCTCTTTGGGTTCGAACTCGCCGGGTTCTTCTTCTACAAAGACCTGCCAATCCCCGTCGGGACTCCGCATTACGGCAGCCAGTGGCAGGGTGAGGGCGCTCTGCCCTGACTCGCCGGTCTTGATCCTGGTCGTCACGAACTGTCCGGGATGGAGCCGGTCTGCCGGATTGGGGATCTCCAGGCGAACCGCCAGGGTGCGGGTGGTTTCATCCAGTGCGTGATGTACCTGTATGACCTTACCTTCTATCCACTCGGTTCCTGCCAGCACACGGGCCGGTGCACCCATATCGATGTGAGAGACTGACTCCGGATTGATACGGGCCTGAACCCAGAGTCTGGATTCGTCGGTGATTTCGAACAGCAGTTCGCCGGGTTCTATCATCTGGCCGATGATGAAATCGTCCCGGATGACTGTACCGGCCTGGGGCGAGAGCAGGGTAAAGCGGCCGTCTGCCTGACGGATCTCGTTTCCCTTGACCAGCCGGTCAGTCTGGCCGGTTGTCAGACCATAGGCCAGCAGTTTGGCGCGGGCCTGTTGAAATGACACTTGGGCCTCCAGATAGCGTCTCTCTGAAACCACCTTCTTGCCCAGTTTCTTCACTCTTCGCCACTCTTGGGCAGCGACCAGCAGGGCGCCTTGGACCTCTGCCATAGAGACGCTGGAGAGCGTAACCAGAGGGTCACCCACAGAAACGGGGCTTCCGAGGCTAATGTGGCGTTTTATAACCTGGGCCTCGATGCGTGGCGTGACCTGGCTGGATGCGTAAGCATTGAGCAGGATCTCCCCCGGGGCTTCGATCTCAGTGGGAATGGGGCGAAGGGTCAAGGTCTCCACGCGGATACCGGCGCTGCGGCGCTGCTCATCACTCAGGTGGATGCGGCTTTCCTCTTCATCACCGTGCTCATCATGGTCATCTCCATCGTTGTGTCCGGCTTCTGTCGACTTTTCGGCAGGGTCATGGTCATGTTCATCCGCGGAATAGAGGGGATTGGCATAAAGAAAGGCCAGGATAAGCAGGCATTGAATCCATTGTTGAATAGACATGTTTTACTGCTCCTCCGATGTTTTGTTCAACCACGTGTCCAGGGTGCCGGAGGCGCTCAACCAATCGACCCAGGTGCCCCACAGATCACCCTGGAGTCTGACTCCGGCGATCTGTGTATCCAGTGTCTGTTGCACCTGCAACAGGTAGTCAGTGGTGCTCATCTCACCCGCCTGCCACAGGGCTTCCAGCAGATCGATACGCTGGAGCAGACTGCTGCGCCCGTGGGAAACCCACAGGGACCATGCATCGGCAACCAGCAGATAGCGTTCCCGTGCGCTCCTGAGACGGGTTAACAGATTCCGGTAGGTCTGCTGCGACGCCTGTTCCGCTGCCAGTGCCTCTGCCTGAGCGGCATTCACACTGCTTTGGAAAGCGTTTCTGACCTGCAGGGGGATGGAGAAGGTGAGGGCAAGCAGGTTTTCCCGATCTTCTCGTCCCGCTCTCAAACCGAATGTGGGGTCGGCCTTACGTTCCTGGTCCACGGCATGAATCTGCTGCCGGGTAGCCTGCGTCATCAGCTGTGCAACTTGCACCTGGGGATGATTCCGCACGAGCGCCTCTTCATCCAACGTGCTGGAGGGCCTGGCGGGCAGCCGGTCGGGCAACTTGATATTGCCGTCCAGTGTTTGGCCGCTGAGGCTGAAATAGTCGCTTTTTGCCTGGATGAGTTCGCTGCCGTTTGCGGCATGTTGCATGACGGCCTCGGCAAGTGAGAGACGCGCCAGTTCCAACTCCACCTGGGGGATATCACCCGCCGCATGGCGTTGCTCGGCGAGTTGGGAGAAGCGCTCCAGTATGCCGGTGCGGCGCCTGGAGAGAGTGGTGATCTCGCGGTGGGTGGCAATTCCGCCTATCGCCTTGAGAAGCTCCGCTGACTTTACCAGGTTCAGGGCCGTAACCTCTGTTCTGGCAACATTCAGTTCAGCCCGCAGAGCCTGCTCCATGGCATCCTGTTTATTGTACCAGTCGATGGTCTGACTGATGCCGAGAGTGTAAGTACTGATGTCAGTGTGTTCAGCCTCCATTTCCAGTTCAGGGTTGTTCAATGGCAGACCGGCGCCTGTCAGCCGTGCCTGAGCGGCGTCCACGGCGGCTTTAGCAGCCTCTATCTCCGGGTTTGATTCCAGTGCATGGTTGACGATGGCAGCCAGTTGCTGGACTTCCACCTCTTGGGGTAGTTGCCCTTTGGAATGCACAGCTGGTGTCCAGGCAGTGAAGATAAATAAACAGGCGAACAGGCCTGCATGCCTGCAGATGGGGAATGACATAACCTGAGTTCCGTAAATTCGTTAACAAAGAGAACCTGTTATAAACACTGATCCGGTAAACAGCAGGCAGGTTTATTGCAGGTGTGAGGTGAGACGAAAATCAGGCAGAGATTGGAGGGCGGAAAAGAGATGCGGGGGGAGAGGAGACTCTTGAAACAGGATAAGGGGTCCGCAAAATACCCTGATCGGCTGACAGTTTGATCGTTTCAGCCTGGGTTAGTCCCAATAGATGGATGCCCCCGTGACAGCAGTGGTCGCTGTCGTCCGCATCGGCAGTATGCGTTGTGTTATCGCCAATCTCGTGAGTGTGGTCCGTCGACTGTTTGTTGTGCGCATCAGCAGCCAACGCCATCCCGTAACCGAGGATAGAGACGATAAGCCATGCGATTAATAGACGACGAAGCATTGGTTCCTTAGGGAATCGAGTTATAAGGCCAATCTAGAGTGTGAGACCCGGTTAGTCAACCTGAGAACGGTAAGGGGCCGGCGTGTGGCATCTGGAGAAAAGATGTTCAGCGTCAGTGAGATTTTCAATGCGCGTGCCCATGCTTTTTTTGATCGCTGAAAGGTTCAATGGGAGAAGGGCGGGTACTTGGGTGAAAAAAGGGGGCAATGCCCCCGCCTGTCAGACAAACAGGTTCACATCGGCCTTCAGCGCCCGGGGCAGGAAACTGGCGGCTCCAACCCATTCGTGGATTTCCGGGATGAAATCGTCCTGGTCGTGGTCAAAAAGATCAACGGTCATTTGACAGGCGACAAGTTTAACTTCGGCTTCGGCGCACAACTCTCTCAGCTCTTCAATGCGTGCGATGCCTTTCTTGTCCATTGTCTTCTGCATCATAGAGGTTGCCATATTTTCAAAACCCGGAACCAACGTCATGATGGAAGTGGGAATGGGCAGCTCCTTACCTCTGATCCATGAAGGTCCCTCCGGCAATTTTATGGGCATGGCGGGATTGCCCAGTGGGCTTACCTTGAGATCCAGCTGCTTTTTCAACAGGCTCAATCCGTAAAAGGTAAAGAATATTGAAACATCCCATCCCAGTGCAGCCGCCGTTGATGCAAGAATGAAGGGTGGGTAGGCCATGTCCAGGGTTCCCTTGGTGGCGATAATGGTCATGGATGGGGTGTGGCCTGCTTCGCGTTCAGCCATCTTCTCGTCGAAGCGCTGGTTGAACCAGGCGTCGAGATCTTTCGTCGGCATATCGATAACCGGTGCAGTGCTGTTCATCGTTTTTTCTCCTTGCAGAATCATGCTTTGCGGATGAGGAAGACAAATCCATCGTCAGCCTCTTCGCTGGAGACCATTTCATGGCCGGTCTGGCTGCAGAATGAGTCCAGGTCTTTCACTGATCCGGGATCTGTTGCGATGACCTCCAGGATTTCTCCAGAGGCCAATGCAGCTATCGCCTTCTTGGTCCTGAGAATAGGGAGCGGGCAGTTCAGGCCTCTTGCGTCCAATGTGTGTGTTGTTTCTGTCATGGTTTTCTCCTTGGCTAGGGATGTGATTACTTCATAGATGACCGGTCGGTCAACATGAAGGGCAAAAAAATAGTTCGCTAATTGGGATGGGCCAACTCGATGCGAAGTGTCTTGATGGCAGAACCCAGGTCGCGAATCACTTCAGGGTCATTCCTGGTCTTTGCCAGCAGAATGATCCCTTCAAGAAAGGCGAGCATGGCTGATGCGGTGGCCTCGCTGTCGAGAGGGGGGATTTCACCCAGTTCAACTGCCTGATCGAGGGCTTCGTGAAAACGTCTACTGGCTTTATCAAAAACCGCATTGAGTTTGGCCCGTAAAACATCGTCGCGGGTGCTGATCTCGAGAGCCAGGTTGCCGAACAAGCAGCCTGGCATGCGGCCCTCGATATCCTTGGCTGCCTTCTGCCAGTAGTAAGCTGCATCGATCATATAGTCGAGGCGTTCAAGCGGTGGAAGATTCTGGTCGAAGGCCTCAGCTACAAAACCGTGTGCCCAGTCATCGGCCATGTCATCAATGACCGCCATGGCCAGATCCTGCTTGGAAGGGAAAAAATGGTAAAAGCTTCCCTTTTGTACCTTCGCAAGATCACATATCTCCTTGATGCCCACGTCGGCATAACTCCTGCCGTGAAAAAGTTCGCGGGCGGTGGAGAGGATACGGGTTCTTGTATCGTGCTCAACATTCATGGTGTGATTATAATAGACCGGTCGGTCTAGTCAAGTGTTATTTTTTTCATGCGCTGATAATGCAAGGCGTTGCATGATGAATTCTGGCTGTATCTTGTGGCCAGGAAGGCTCTGCAACAGACGGCAAATTGCTGCTTAAGGCCTGCCCCCTTTCATCATGACTGCAATAGACCCTCGTTGTACCCATCCGCCTGCAGTATTTCACTATTCGGCGTTTTGAAACATTTGAAACAATTTTTTCGCCGCTCTGTAACGTCCTGAAACCATTTTTCTCCCAGTGCAACACCTTGAAACCCCTGAAGCAGGTTTTGTTTCCTAGTCTATGTGGTATCTCTGGCGAGCAGCTGGAATCACAACCATACAGTCTGGTCCATAAAGACCCTTGAGGAAAAAAACTCTATGAAAAGCCGAATTAAAACCGCTATCGTTGTCTCCATCACAGTCGCCCTGATCTCAACCAGCGTTCTTGCAGCGGGTGGTGGCAAAGGCAGAAGTGGTGGTAACAACAGAGGTGGCGGTTCCACCGGACTGGATGCCAATGAAGCCTCTCATCTCACCTTCATGCGGGAAGAGGAAAAACTGGCACGTGATGTCTACCTGAGACTCGGAGAGTGGTATCCCGACCAGGGCGTGTTCAACAAAATCGCCACCACCTCCGAGCAGACTCACACCGACACCATGCGTGACAAACTTGCCCAGTATGGCCTGGAAGATCCCAATCCCGATACCAACAACCTGCCGCAGAGCCTCGGCGTGTTCACTGGTGAGGAGTGGGGCTGGTACTTCGACGAGAAGTTTGCGGCGCTCACCGCTGCAGCCGTCGGCAGTGAGCTGGACGCCCTCTATGTTGGCGCCTATATCGAAGAACTGGATATGCACGACATCGCGGATTGCCCGCAAGTGATGGTAGACGCAGGTTATAACGACCCCTGTGGTCTCAGCTACACAGATGAGAGTGGTTTGATCAACGCCTATCGTTCACTGGTTGACGGTTCAGAGAACCATTTGCGCGCCTATGTGGGCCAGATCGAGGCAGTTATCGGCGCTGGCAATTATGAGGCCCAGTACTTGAGCCAGGAAGATGTGGATGCGATCTTAAGCCGATAACGGCCAAATGCTCCAGTCTATCGGCGAGGTTGCGATGCGGATTAGGATTTCAGCACTCCGCATCGTGACCGTTCTGTTCTTTAAAAGAGACCTGACATGAGCAAAAAAACCTTTGGCATTGTGATACTACTTGCCGCATTCATTGCGGGAAGTGCCAATGCCGTTGAGCCCGATAGCGACCATGACGGAGTGGTCGACGCCTTGGATCGTTGCCCGAATACTGCCCAGTTGAAAAAACTACCGGTCGATTTCAAATACGCCACAGCCGTCAATCAGGAACGTTTGAAACCTGGCCCACTGGCCTATCCGGTGGATGCCTATGGTTGTGAGCCTGACAACGACGGTGATGGTATCGTCAACAGCCGGGACTACTGTCCGGAAGACACACCCCAAACGCTCAGTATGGGAATCGCCTCCAACGGTTGTCCGAAACACAGCGACCTCGACGGCACCCCTGATTATCGTGACAAGTGCCCCAATACCCCGCGCGGTACCAAGACCGATGCATTTGGATGTCCGGTGGAAATAGGGATTCCTGATCTCTCTTCGAAATAAATCCACTTGATACATTCTGTCGAGTTCGCTCAGACGCATGCATATTTGTGCATGGTTGCCGAGTCGAAGGAAATTCAGTCCGAAAAAAGCGCATAGAGGGGGTCACTACTGCTGACTGACGAACTTCCCGTTTGAGTAAACTGCTGTCCCGTTAAGAAACCCCTGATTAATTGAGTTACTATCATCTCGACCGCAGGGAGAGATCTCAAGTCACCTTGCTATCAATAGGTTACGATGGTTGAGATTTTTCGCTATGCTTGAGTAGCGCTGCATGGATGTAGCGTTTACGAGATCAAGCGGTTGTTTCCAGTCGGTTTCTTTCATAAGGCATTTTGTTTCTATATGTTTTCTTTCGGCGCGGCCTCTGAATATATAGATGAATAAACGACTCTTCCGCGCTAATCGGATCCCCTGGATTCGGTTAAGCTTGTTGCTCTGTACACTATCTTTTCGTGGTTATGCGGATGAAGTACCTTCGATGCCGAAGGAAAGTGATAATCTTAACCTCTCTTTTTCACTCCAGCTTGAAGAAAGATATAACGATAATATATATGCGGATGACTCTTTCGCCGTTTCCGACTGGGCTGCCATCATCGTACCGGCCCTCGCCGCAGAATTCGACATGGATGCCGCACGTCTCTCTCTGGATCTTGGTGTCGAGTCGGCTTTCTACCGGACTAATTCCCTTGAAGACTATACGGATGGCTGGTTGAAACTCGGTGCGTTAGTCGTTGCCGACAACACTACTCACTTCATGTTGGCAACCGGGTACCATTTGAAACACGAAGAGCGAACTTCTCCAAACGACATTCGACGAACCTTAAGCCCCGTTGTCTACGATATTAAGGATGTAAGTATTGGTCTACTTCACCAGCGTGGAGATTACAAACTGCGTGCCGGTGTAATACAGGAGGCGTGGCGTTATGAAAATGGCGAAAGTCTGGAAGGGCCGGTTTACAATGGCGACCGTGATCGGGATATCAGGAGTATTGCTCTTCGACTGGAACGGCGATACACAAAAGATTTTTCATGGTTTCTCCAGGCATCCGGCGAACAGCGGATCTATCAACAAGCGACTGATGACGCAGGTTTTCAACGCGACTCCGATGGTTTCCGCAGTGCGGTGGGGATACACTTGAAACAGGGTGAGACCTTTGATTTCGAGGCCTATTTGGGCTGGTTGGGACAAGAGTATAAAGAACCGGAGTTCAGTAGGCTCAGCGCCGTTGATTTTGCGCTCAACTTATACTGGCAACCCAGAGAGAAGTGGCAACTGTCACTCTCAAGTGACAGAACGCTCAACGAGACGACTCTCAACGGATCTCCCAGCTATTTGGAAACCGCCCTTGATCTGGATATCTCCTATCAATTGACTTCCAACACCCATCTCACCCTGTTTTCCGGGCTTGCCCTGTTTGATTACCTCGATACCACCAGAAATGATAAAACAAACCTGGCTGGTGTCGCCGTCGGCTATCAGATTGGGAAATTCGCCTCGCTTCGCGCACAGGCAGACTGGTCGAAGAACCGGACGGACGGAGGCGGGAGCCCGATTGGTGAAGTAGGCTCCAACGACTATACGATGAAGCGTATTTTACTGAGTCTTGACATCATTCTTTGATTTTTCGGAGAGATGCGACGGGACTACTCTTCTGTTGAGAGCGGCAGGCGTAATGTCACTTCAAGGCCGCCATAGATTACCGATTCACCCAGTTCGATTTCCCAACCATTCGCATCACATAGCTGCTTGACCACCGCCAATCCCAGGCCGCTGCCTCCGGTGTCGGGGTTACGGGATGACTCCATCCGCCAGAAAGGGTCGAAGGCAGCTCGCCTGAACGCTTCCGGTATGCCCGGTCCCCGGTCGGCAATGTGGATAATTATACTGCCGGCATCGGATTTGCACGATAGTTCCACGGGCTGCTCATGGCTGTATCTGACTGCGTTATCCAGCAAGTTGGTGGTGACTCTGCGCAGAGCGTTCGATGACAGTTCCCCCAAACAACCTGGCGTGGCAGTCAATCTCACGGCATGGCCACCCCGCGCATATTCCCCAACGATCTCTAAGAATAATGTGCTGACATCAACAGTCGTCACCTTGCTGGAGCCTAAACTTCTGGCAAACTCCATCGCCTGGCCGATCAGGTTGTCCATCTCCTCCAGGTCGTCGAGAATTCCCTGCTCCAGCTCCGATTTCTGTTCAGACGGCAGTAACTCCACCGCGAGACGAATACGGGCAATGGGGGTCCGCAGATCGTGGGAAACTCCGGCGAGCAGTGTGGTGCGGTTAGCCAGAAGTTCCCTTACCTGTGTATCCATGCGATTGAAACCTCTTGCCAGTTCAGCAAGTTCGCTCGGCCCCTCTTCAGGAACCTGCACATGATCCTGGGCCTGCCCCAGCGTCGTTGTTGCTTCCGCAAGGCGCGCCAGGGGTTTTGTAATTCGCCGTACCAATATCAGAGAAACCAGGGTGACGATCAAGGTCCCCATGATAATGATCAGCACCAGGGCCAGGGGGATCTGAACCTCCATTCTCTCCGCTTCAAACCCGATCCTGAGTACCCGGCTTGCAATCGGGATATCGACCCATAGCCAATCATCGCTAAAATCTGTTTTACGCAGTGGCACCGGCTTCCCGATCCGGTTCTCCAATGAATCAACCAATGCTGCCAGATAGGCCTTATCGTTTTCATATTCGGCGATCTTGTTTTTGGCCTCGTAGATTCGCAACTGATGGCTCTTGCGCATTTCACGTTCAAAGTCGGTACGAGTAGCCGGGGGCAGCTCAACCCAGGTTTTTGTCGATAATTCGATCAGCGCAGCAAGGTCATCCGCTGCCTGACGTTCGATGGGTCTAAGAATCAGCGTTACATTAACCAGCACGGCAAAAAGGGAAAAAACCAGAAATGCCAAAGTGATCGTCAATCCGGTGCGACCAAATAGCGTTTGAGTGTATTTGGCTGGACTCACGAGCTTGGCGCGTTACCCTTTGGCGTAAAGATATAGCCCTTGCCCCAGATGGTACGAATATATCTTGGGTTGGTGGGATCCACTTCGATTTTCTTGCGCAGGCGCGTTACACGCACATCGATACTTCGATCATAGGGCATGCGCTCGTATCCCTTCAGTGTTTCTACCAGGTAGTCCCGTGTCAGCACCCTGTTCGGACTCCTGGTCAGAGCTTCAAGCAGCGTATACTCGCCCCCTGTGAGGGGTATCTCCTCTCCGCCTTTGCTAAAGACATGGGTTTGAAAATCGAGGGTAAAGTCCCCAAAACTGAATGACTCCCTTGTCTCTGCAGCTTGATCGGATTGTCCAGGCATTTGACGGCGCCTCAAAACCGCACGGATTCTGGCCAGCAGTTCCCGTGGATTGAAAGGTTTTGGCAGGTAGTCATCGGCCCCCATCTCCAGCCCAATGATCCTGTCGATATCTTCCCCTCGTGCCGTCAACATGATGATCGGGATCTCGCCGTTAATTCTCAGACGACGTGCTATCGACAGACCGTCTTCTCCGGGCATCATCAGATCGAGAATGATCAGGTCAACCTGACTTCTCTCAAGATACTCATCCATCGCCACACTACCTTCCACTCCGTGGACGGCGAAATCCTCCTGCCCCAGGTAACGAATGAGAAGTTCCCTTAACTTCCGGTCGTCATCCACCACCAACAGACGAGGGCTGGCTTTAACGGAATTATTCATTTAGCGGTTCCTGAAACTACTGTGAGATCGATTGCAATGAAACAACCTGTAACAATTTTCGTCCATTGAGAAATGCAGGAGATACAAGCATTGGTTAATATATCCCTAAGATAGAGAGGCCATTATGCTATCGGCTTACTGTGGTAAATTATAGGTGAACATCACAGGTTACACGCATTCATTTTTGATTGTAGGCGTAGGCTGGTTTACCTGGAAATGGTTTTTGAGATATATCTGATGCGGTATGGATTCGGCAATGTTTCGATTGACTAACAGACTGGTATGTTTGCTGGCGTTAATGCTGGTAACCAACGCCTATGCGCAAGAGAGTGGTGATGTCTTGATGGAAGACGGGGCCGACACACTCAAAGCTGTTACTGCGCAAGAGGGCTTGAAAATGCCGGAGAGGGGCACTTCCTGGACTTGGTTTGGTATGGGGTATGAGTCTCGCAGGGCAGCCCGTGAACATGTCCCCCATTCGAAAACAGGTGGTGCTGCAGCCGGCTTAAGACAGCAATCAGAGGGCAGACAAATGCATCAGCAAAGCAATGGTCGCGGAAAAGGGCGTGACCGCTAAAGCGTTGCTCTAACTTCCCACATCCATGTGGGTCGCAGGCCACCGATACCCTCATTTGTGCATGTCGCCTTCCCGACCAGTCTGATCACTCCACCTGTCGGGGAGGAGAGATAGAATCAGGCTTTGAATATCAGAAACAGATTGAGCAGAAACAACAGGCCGCAGAGAATCTGCCAGAAACGCAGCGGGTTTCGCTCCAGAAGAGGTAGCTGAGCGAGATTTCCGAATGCCGGATTGGGGTGTTCCAGGTCGTATTGAAACTCGGATAAAGACTGATAGCGTTTTGCGGGCTGGGGGTGTACCGCTTTCTCCAGCGCCCCATCGACCCAAGTGGGTATCTCCGGATTATAGTGGCGTGCTGGCTGGTAGTTCAGGCGTTTTTTCGGGTTTGGCGCATCGTTCTCCCCATAAGGGAGTTTTTTTGTCAGCATCTCGTAGAGGATGACGCCGACTGAATAGAGGTCTGATGCGTGGGTGCAGGCCTCCCCACGGAGGCATTCCGGCGCCGCATAATCCAGGGTTCCCTGGGGTGCAGTATGGTCGATTTCGCTGTCGATTTCCTCCATGCCGGCAACCCGGATTGAGCCAAAATCGATCAGTTTTACGGTGCCGTGGTTGTCTATCAGTATGTTGTCGGGCTTAAGGTCCTGATGAAACATCTCCATCCGGTGTAGAGCCCTTAGGCCATTGATGATCTGTTCCGCCAGTGTGCGGGTCTGATGCATATCAGCGGGGCCGTTGTCCTTGATCCACTGGCCAAGGCTGTGTCCCTCCACGTATTCGGCAATGTTGTAGAGAAAGCGACGGTTTCTGGGTTCGAGAATGCGCAGGATATGGGCATTGCGGATACGTCGTCCAACCCACTCCTCGTGTAGAAAGCCTTCAAGATAGTCTGCATCATCCCGGTAGTTGACCGACGGGGTCTTCAGTACCACCTTTTCGTCAGATTCGATATCCAGCGCCAGAAACACCTCGCTACGTTTGCCGGTGTGGATCTCACGCAGGATCTCGTAACCATCGATTTTAATGCCGGGTTGAAGGTCGGGAGGAAAAGGCAGATCTGAGACCCGCTGGAATATATCGGCCTCGGTCTCCTGCGGGAGTTTCAATACTTGAATGATCTGGCAACTGGCATTGTCATTGCTACCGTTTTCCAGAGCCGTCTCTACCAGCACATTGGCGCAGGCCTGCAGGTTGGAGTCATGGCTTTCGAGAATTTTCAATAATTCCCGGCGTGTGAAAAAGTCATGCACACCGTCGGTGGTAAAGATAAAGCTGTCGTTCTCTTCAACGGCTACGGCATGGTAGTCGATGTCGATGTGAGGGTCGGCTCCCATGGCGCGGGAAAGAAACTCCTTCTCCTTGGAAACCCAGACCCGATGGTCGCGGGTGATCTGTTCCAGATCGCCATCCCGATAGCGGTAGATGCGGGAATCACCGATATGCACGATATGGGCGGTGGTCGACTTGAGTACCAAGCCGCTAAAGGTAGTGAGCATACCCCGTGCAGAGTCGTATTCTGACTGTCCCTGACCACAAAGCCAGCGGTTCAGAGCACCCAGCACCTTGCCGGCTGCAGTCTTTACGGTCCAGGATTCAGGCGTACTGAAATAGTCGGAGAGAAACCCCGATACACAGATCCGACTGGCCCGTCCTCCACCTTCGCTGGAACTGACTCCGTCGGCGATGGCTGCAGCCACGCCTTTGGTCAGGAGCAGGTTGTCCTCAGGGACGCAGACGTTACAGGTGTCGTCATTTTCCGCTTTGACACCCGCCTCACTGCGAAAGGCGTAATCAATTTCGAGTTTTGTGCTCATTTTTATTGGTATGCAGCATAGTATTAACAGGCCCTAAGGTTATGTGGGTCGGGTTAACGATAGCGTAACCCGACAAGTGGCGGGGCCTGTTGGGTTACGCTAACCCATTAACCTACAGTCTCAGTCGAATCTCGGCTTAACTCACCTCGATCATTTGCACACTACCATCTTCCATCACCTCGGCGGTATGACCTTTGGGCTCATCCAGAAACTGAACCGCCACCAGACAGACAATCGCCGAACCACCAATCACCAAAAAGAAGATCTGAGGTGACACAAAGGAAAAGACGGTAAGGAAGGTAACCGCGCCCACGTTGCCGTAAGCACCGGCCATGCCGGCCACCTGACCGGTCATGCGTCGCTTGACCAGAGGCACCATGGCAAACACCGCGCCTTCACCCGCCTGCACAAAGAAAGAGCAGGCCATGGTGGCGATCACAGCCAGGGCAAGCGGCCAGCCAGAGGTGATCTGGGCCAGGATAAAGTAACCAACGGCCAGACCGGCGATAAGCAGACTGAGCATCTTGCGGCGACCGAACTTGTCGCTGAAGAGGCCGCCGCTGGGACGGGCCACCAGATTCATGAAGGCAAAACCCGATGCCAACAGACCCGCCTGCACGATGCTCAGGTCAAAGGTGTCTTTGAAGAAGAGGGGCAGCATTGAAATTACCGCCAGCTCGGAGCCGAAAGTTACGAAGTAGGCGAGATCGAGGATCGCCACCTGCTTGAACTTATAGCGATGAATCTCCGGTACCTCTTCCCTAAAGACATGTTTATTGATGCGCCATACCTGTGAGGTCTGATAGGCATAGAGCACGGCGAGGCCGATATAGATAGCATTGGCAGCAGTAGCGCCCAGGATCTTCAGATTATCCGGACCCAGTTTCCAGGTCAGCACAGCCAGTGCCGCATACATGGGGATGTTTATCACCAGGTAGAAGAAAAAGTCGCCCTTGCTGGTCACCTCCATGGCGCCGGTTTTTTTCGGCTTGAAATAGGTGGAGCCCTTCGGCGTGTTGCGCGCCAGTCTATAGTAGATGAAGGAGTAGACCAGGGTGATCATACCGGTGGATGCGACAGCATAGCGCCAGCCATCATCTCCGCCGAACATCAGGGCCACTGTGGGCAGACTCATGGCTGCGGCAGCGGAGCCAAAGTTGCCCCAACCACCGTAGATGCCTTCGGCCACACCCACCTGCTTGGCGGGGAACCACTCACCGATCATACGTATGCCGATGACAAATCCCGCACCGACGAAGCCCAGGGCAAAGCGGCTGGCCAGCAGTGCAGTATAAGAGTCAGCAACGGCAAAGAAGAAGCAGATGAAGCTGGATAGAAACAGCAGGGTCGAAAAGGTGATCCGTGGCCCGAATCGATCCACCAACATACCGATGACGATACGTGCCGGAATGGTCAACGCCACATTGATGATCAGCAGCGCCTTCACCTCCTGCTGGCTCAGATTGAATGCCTCTTGGATTGAGGCCATCAATGGCGCATGGTTGAACCAGACCATGAAGCTCAGGAAAAAGGCGAACCAGGTGAGGTGAAGTGTCTTTATCTTTCCTCTGAATGATAAAAGACCGAGTTTGTTTTCCGACATGAGTTACTCCTTGTGGAAAATGAAATATTTCCAAGTCACAAGCGATATCCGTGCCAAATTTATATCATATTGTTTTTACTAATGAATTCTGTATATCAACCCATTCAGACATCATGGAATGGCTCAAAGGCGGTGCGTGGCAGGGCCAGCTTCGTTCGATTTTGGAGCAGTCTGCAATTCTCGGTTTCCCGGGCGTGTATCAAGTGATCCAACAGGTTCTCAGAGCACTGTTAGGGAGACGGATAGGCAGGAGATACCGCCCATAAGTAGAGTAGGGTTTATTGAGGGGCGAATGAGTGGATGGATGCACCAAAATAGTGCGCGGCTGTCTGTTATAGCTTTTCGTTAGCCGACTTTGTGTAAATAAGGATTACGCATAAACAAAGGGGTAGCCCGACATTTTTCGTTTTTGGCATAGTCATTGCATCAAGGATCCGAAACAGAGCGGCGTAACTCCGCTGCAGGATCAGATGTAGAGGGTAACCATGAAAGAGAAGTTGGTACTAATCGGTAACGGCATGGCCGGTATCCGCACCCTGGAAGAGCTGTTCAAGCTCGAAGAGGCGGACAAATACGAAATCACCGTTTTTGGCGACGAACCCCATCCCAACTACAATCGCATCATGCTCTCGCCGGTATTGGCTGGCGAAAAGACCATCGACGACATTATCCTCAACAGCCATGAGTGGTATGCCGAAAACGGTATTACCCTGCACACCGGAGACCCGGTGGTGGAGATCGACCGGGTTGGACGTCAGGTCAAGAGCACAGCCGGTAAGTCGGTGGCCTATGACCGACTGTTGATCGCCACCGGCTCCACCCCTTTCATTATCCCAGTGCCCGGCGCTGACCTGGATGGCGTTATCGGATTCCGCGACATCAAGGATGTAGAGATCATGCTGGAGACCGCCTCCAACTATAAGAAGGCGGTGGTGATCGGCGGTGGTCTACTCGGCCTGGAAGCAGCAAACGGCCTGATGAAGAACGGTATGGATGTCACCGTGGTGCATCTGATGGACATCCTTATGGAACGCCAGCTCGACAAACCGGCGGCCAATCTGCTGAAGGCATCCCTTGAGCAGAAAGGTATGAAGTTTCTGATGGAGGCGCAGACTGCAGAGATTATCGGCGGGGACCGCGTCACCGGGGTGAAGTTCGCCGACGGCTCCAATATCGATGCTGACCTGGTGGTGATGGCCGTAGGCATTCGCCCCAGTTTCGCCTTGGCGGAGCAGGCGGGCATCCACTGCGAACGCGGCATCGTGGTCAACGATACCATGCAGACCTTCGACCCAAAGATCTATGCCGTGGGCGAGTGCGTACAGCACCGGGGCAACTGTTACGGTCTGGTGGCGCCTCTCTTTGAGCAGGCCAAGGTCTGCGCCAACCACTTGGCCCATCTCGGTTATGGCCGCTATGAAGGCTCAGTCACCTCGACCAAGCTGAAGGTGACCGGCATCGATCTCTTCTCAGCCGGTGAGTTCAACGAGGAGGAGGGCGACGAGACCCTGGTGATGCAGGATCCGGCACAGGGTGTCTATAAAAAACTGGTGATCCGCGATAACCAAATCAAAGGTGCGGTGATGTACGGCGATACCATGGACGGCACCTGGTATTTTCAGATGCTTCGGGAAGGTACTGATATATCCGCTTTCCGCAGCACGATTCTCTTTGGTCAGCACGACCTTGGTGATGCCGGTCACGGTGACGGGGCACGGGTTGCCAATCTCTCAGACGATGCCGAGATCTGTGGCTGTAACGGTGTCTGCAAGGGCGATATCGTTAATGCCATAACCACCCAGGGGCTTTTTACACTCGATGAGGTTCGTGCTCACACCAAGGCATCCGCCTCCTGCGGCTCCTGTACCGGTCTGGTGGAGTCGATTCTGGCCAGCACAGTGGGTGAGGGTTACTCTGCCGCGCCAAGCAAAAAGCCTATGTGCAGTTGTACCGAGCACAGCCATGATGATGTGATCGGGGTGATAAACAAAGAAGCACTCAAGTCGATGCGTCAGTTGTTCGACTACCTCAACTGGAAGACTCCGGATGGCTGCGCCAGTTGCCGCCCCGCCTTGAATTATTATCTGCTGGCTCGTTGGCCGGAGGAGTACCAGGACGATGCCCAGTCGCGCTTCATCAATGAGCGTGCCCACGGCAACATCCAGAAGGATGGTACCTACTCGGTGGTGCCACGTATGTTTGGCGGCCTCTGCACACCCAAGGATCTTCGCACCATCGCCGATGTTTGCGACAAGTTCGACGTGCCGGAGATGAAGGTCACCGGCGGTCAGCGTATTGACCTTTTCGGTGTGAAAAAAGAGGATCTGCCACTGGTGTGGAAGGATCTCTCTGATGCCGGTTTTGTCTCCGGCCACGCCTATGGCAAAGCGATGCGCACAGTGAAGACTTGTGCCGGCAAGACCTGGTGCCGATTCGGCACCCAGAACTCCACCGGTCTGGGTGTGAAACTTGAGGAGCTCACCTGGGGCTCCTGGATGCCGCACAAGTTCAAGCTGGCGGTCTCGGGTTGTCCGCGTAACTGCGCCGAGGCGACCATCAAGGACTTCGGCGTGGTCTGTGTCGACTCGGGTTATGAACTACATGTCGGCGGCAACGGGGGTATCAAGGTGCGTGTTACCGACCTGCTCTGCAGAGTCGAGACCGAAGAAGAGGTGCTGGAATATTGCGGTGCCTTTACCCAACTCTATCGCGAAGAGGCCCACTATCTGGAGCGTACCGCCCCTTGGGTCGAGCGTGTGGGGCTGAGCCACATCAAGCAGTGCATCGTCGAAGATGAGGTCGGGCGGAAGGCACTTAATGAGCGCTTCAAAATAGGTCAGCAGTATGCCCAGATCGATCCCTGGAAAGCACGGGCCGATGGCGCACATGCAAATGAATTCACCCCTATCGAACTGGCAGTATGAGGCGTAAGAAAATGAGTGAATGGATTGAAGTGATAGAGCTGACGCAGATTCCGGTTCTCGGCTCCCGAGTGATCAAGACTCAGGAGAGGGATATCGCTGTATTTCGGGGTTCCGATGATCAGGTTTACGCCATCCGGGATGCCTGTCCGCACAAGAACGGCCCCTTGTCACAAGGCATCATGCACGGTAGCTCCGTCACCTGCCCACTACATAACTGGAAGATTGACCTGAACAGTGGTGAGGCGCTGGGGCCGGATGAGGGCTGTGCCAATGTCTTTCCGGCGCGGGTTGAGGATGGTCTGGTCTATCTGCAGCTGAAATCGGCAGAAGCGGTGGCTTAGCTCACAGGGGTCGGAGTCAAACCGCGTAAAGAGCGGCGCTAATAGCGATACAAGCGGGCGGTTTGACTCCGACCCTTCGCTAAAAAAATTTGTTGGGCTTCATGCTTCAGCCCAACCTACTATTGAGAGATGTTCCATGTTATTTGGACGTTCAAAAAAGAACCCCATCAAGATTGCCGATAAGGGCGTGGTTGAGTGGAAGTATGCTGCTTGTGGCTACTGTTCCACTGGCTGTTCCATCGAAGTGGGGCTGAATGCCAAGGGTAGGGCAGTGGCGTCCCGTGGCGTTGCCGAGGCTGATGTCAATCGTGGCAAGCTCTGTCTGAAGGGTATCTTCGAACATGAACTTTTCGACTCCGCCGGCCGCGGCCTGGAGCCAAAGGTTCGTGAGCATTGGCATCAGTCCTGGCAGACCACCAGCTGGGATACAGCCTTGGACAAGACCCACGACGAGATCCGGCGTATCCAGGAGAAGTATGGTCGTGACGCTTTCGCCATCATCTCCACCGGGCAGATGCTCACCGAGGAGTTCTATACTCTGGGAAAGCTCACCCGTGGGTTGATCGGCACCAACAACTACGACGGCAATACCACGCTGTGCATGGCCTCGGCCGTCTCTGGTTACAAGCGCTCTTTCGGTTCAGATGGCCCCCCTGGCTGTTACGACGATTTTGAACATACCGATTGCCTGATCGCCTGGGGATCCAACCTGCCGGAGCAGCACCCGATTATCTACTGGCGCATGAAAGAGGCGCAGGAGAAAAGAGGCTTCCCACTGATCGTGGTCGACCCGCGTGTCACCATGCTGGCGCAGAACGCCCACATGCATCTGCCCATCACCCCAGGAACGGACGTGGTGCTGCAGAACGCCCTGATGCATGTGATCCTCGATGAAGGTCTGGAAGATGCGTCCTACATTGCGGCCAATACCAACGGTATCGATGAACTGCGGGCCGAAGTCGCCAATTACGATCCGGTGACTGCATCAAAGATCTGCGGCATAGATGAAGACACCATCCGCCATGTGGCGCGTCTGTTCGCCAATGCAGGCACTGCGATGCAGATCTGGACCATGGGCATCAACCAGTCGACCCATGGCTCCGACGGCGTGGTTGGAATCAATAATCTAGCCTTGCTGACCGGCAATATCGGCAAGCCCGGCGGCACAAGCCTTTCGATTACCGGCCAATGTAACGCCATGGGAACCCGCGAGTGGTCCTCCTGCTCCGGCCTGCCCAATTATCGTTATCTGGAGAACCCGGAAGACAGGGAAGAGATCGCCAGGGCATGGAACATAGATCCTGAATTTTTCCCCAAGAAACGCGGCATGTTCCAGACCGATATCTATCACGCCATCGAGTCGGGCCAGATAAAAGGGCTGTGGCTGATCGCCACCAATCCGCTAACCTCCCTGCCCAACAGTTCTAGGGTACGCAAGGCGATGGAGAAGCTGGAGTTCTGCGTGGTGCAGGACTGCTATGAGGATTCAGAGAGTACCCAGTATGCTCACGCCTATCTGCCCGCTGGTACATGGGCGGAGAAGGAGGGCGTGATGACCAATACCGAGCGGCGGATCAATCTGATCAACCCGATCAGTCTACCTCCAGGCCAGGCCAAGCCGGATCTGTGGATCTTCAATCGCATGGCTGAACGCTTTAATAAAGAGGGCAAGGTCAACTTTCCTGAGCGCGCTCCCGATATCTTCCTGGAGATGGGCAAACTATCCAAAGGCCGGCTGTCAGACATATCTGGCATGAACCACGAATTGATCGAAAAAAACCGTGGCATCCAGTGGCCCTACACCCAGGAACAGGTGGACAAAGGCGAGGCACCGCCCAAAGGTGGCAAGCGCCTGTATACCGAAGATGCGACATTCCGTTATGCCGACGGCAAGGCAAAGCTGATCCCGCTGCCCTTTATCGACAACAACGAGGTGCCTGATGAGAAGTTCCCCATCTGGCTCAATACCGGACGTCTGATCGAGCATTGGCATGGTCGTACCAAGACAGGCAAGATCGGCAACAACAACAAATACAGCCCAATCCCATTCATCGAGATCAGTCCGGATCTGTGTGCCGAGTTGGGCATACAGCGTGGCGAGTATGTACGTCTGATATCACGCCGCTCCGATGCGGTGGTGATGATCCAGCCAACCCAGCGGGTGGCGAAGAATATGGTCTTTCTGCCGTTTCATTTCCACGACTGCGCCAATCGGCTGACACTGGGTCTGTTGGATCCGCACTCCCGCCAACCAGCCTATAAGCAGTCCGCCATCCGCATAGAGCGAATTGCTGACCAGAATGCTGCGGCCCGGTTGAGCATGGAAATGCGCAAGTTCTAAACTCGTAGGGTGCGCCATGCGCACCGACACGCCACGGTGCGCATGGCGCACCCTACATAGAAGACCACCCATGTACCAAGCACGCGACAACGAACCGGACTACGCTAGGCTCAACGACCCGGTCTGTCAGAGTCAGAATCGTTACGGCAAGTCCATTGAAACCGTAAGCGAAGACGACCCTCGTCATGGTGTAAGTCTCAACATCAACGATGATGACAGCATCGGCGAAAACCCCAACCGCTACAAGCAGCACGGTTTCTACTTCAATGCCGACAACTGCATCGCCTGTCACGCCTGCGAAGCCGCTTGCAGTGAGAAGAACGACAATCCGGCGCACATCGCCTTCCGCTCGGTAGGTTTTGTGGAGGGCGGCACCTATCCCGCCTACCAGCGCCTCAACATCTCCATGGCCTGTAATCATTGCGATGATCCGGTCTGCCTGAAGGGTTGCCCGACTCGCGCTTACACCAAGTTCACCGAGTATGGCGCCGTGTTGCAGGATCCCGACATCTGCTTCGGCTGCGGCTACTGTACCTGGGTCTGCCCCTACAATGCGCCTCAACTTGATCCGGTGAAGGGTCAGGTGAGCAAGTGCAACATGTGCGTGGACCGGCTTGAAGTGGGTCTCAAACCTGCCTGCGTCTCGGCCTGCTTGGGCAAGGCGCTGGACTTCGGGGTCGTTGAGAATATTCCTGAGGGACGTACCCAGGCGAAGACTGAAATACCCGGCTTCCCGCGCACCGATATTACCCATCCCAATATCCGCTTCCAGCAGACCCGCACCACCCAACGGGATATGGCGCGTGTCGATAGCACCGCGCTGAAATATCATCGCGACGATGCTGACGGCAGCTTTCGTCCAACACTCGATCCCAAGCATGGTCTCAAACGGGAGTGGAACCTGGGCAAACTGCTCGGCTCCCACGAGAACGCCCATATCGCCTTCACCCTCAGCATACAGATGGTGATGGGGGCCTTCGCGCTGTTTACCATTGGTCCCTGGTCCGGGTTGGACGCAGTGAGTGGTTTTACGGCCAGTGATGCTTTCCTGCCCGCCCTGCTGATCATGCTGCTATTCACAACCATCGGCCTGTTCAAACTCAACATGCACCTGGGTAAACCGCATCGTTTCTACAGAGGATTCTACAATCTGCGACTCTCCCCGGTGAGTCGGGAAATCGCCGGTGTTTCAGCCTTCTTTGGCGGACTGGCGGGTTACACGCTGTTCAGCTTCTTTGATGGTATGTTTGCCACTCTCCTGCAGACCAACTTCGCTGGACTTGGTCTGCTGGGTATAGGTTTCGGTGGTTATTTTATGTACAAGCTCTACCGCATCGAGGCCCGTCCCTTCTGGAATCACTGGCATACCGGGGCAAGCTTCATAGGTACTGGCCTGAGTCTTGGATCATTGCTGCTGGTGCTGATTGCCCTGGTATTTGGTTCGCTGACTACCCAGCTTGCACAGGTTTTGCTGATTGCAGCCACCGCAGGACTGGCACTGGAAGGTTTCGGCTTGCTGGCCCATGCCCGAGATCTGAAAGCGAAAGAGAGCGAAGGTGCTGCCTCCTTCTATGAACAGACAACCACCTATGGCTACTCATACTGGCTAAGAAACGGTGCCTTGGCAATCGCACTGCTGCTGGCCGCGGGCATGGCAGCAACCGGCATCTCCAGTGCCTGGGTATTCGGACCGCTGATACTGCTGGCCCTGACCAGCTCAGTCATAGGCCGGGCACTCTTCTATGTAGTGGTGATCCCCACCACCATGCCCGGTGCCTTCTTCTGGAAGAACAAAGGCTTTGTCGAACACGCCCGTGAATCAGGGCTGGCTGACATGCCGCAACTGGGTGTGGCCTATGAGCAGCATCACTCTTTCAAACTCGGTGAGTTGCTTGAGACGATCCGCTCGACGTCTCTGAGTGAGAAGATCGCTCAAGCCCGGCGCATCGTGACAGGATAAGACGTAGGCCCGATCAAGCGTAGCGGATCGGGCGTCTGAGTTGACAGAAAGAGAGGTGCCGGTTCCGCTACGCTTGAACCAGCCTACACCAGTCCAACCATTCATGGTCGAGTGATGCGCATATCAAAGGCGAGCTGAATAGTTACGCGCGCTGCTTTAATATAGGGGCTGGCCTCAGACCTCTATTTTGATTCAGGGCACTATTCAGGTGACAGAAAATACAAAATCCAATGCCCGATTTCTGCTCAACCTCAAGAAACACCATCCTGCCTGGCAACTGTTGGTGGCCCATACCGGACCACTGGTCATCAGTTCGCTCAAAACGCTTTTTGACGACAATCTGAACGGTATAGATCTCGACGGCGCTATTCAGGTGCTGAGCGAGGTGCTGCAACTCTCCCACGAGATGGGTGAGATCGAAAGCGGTGGCGACTATCT
Source organism: Sedimenticolaceae bacterium (assembly GCA_963691905.1). Lineage (GTDB taxonomy): Bacteria > Pseudomonadota > Gammaproteobacteria > Chromatiales > Chromatiaceae > QGON01. The sequence continues at coordinate 1,093,233 of OY829894.1, read as the reverse complement.
GTTGGAGGCGCGGCGAGAGATTCGCCAGTGGATTCGGCGGGATCTGGTGGTGGAGCGTGAAGGGCGTCTGATCGCAACCGATGCCCTGGAGTCGGCCTTCCGTTTCGTGGATGGCCTGGATAACCGCATCATGACCTCCACCGCCTCGCGCCTCTCCATCGTGCAGCGTGAAATCGAGAACCTCGAATCGAGCATCAATCCCGATCCGAAGAGCCGCGAGGCGCTGATACGACATAAAATAGCCGCCCTGGAAGCTGAACTTGCCGCAGTGCAGAAGGGCGAAGTCAAAGTATTGCCAGAGCAGTCCGCAATAGAGTCGATCCGCGAAGTCTATAACCTCTCGATGAGCCTGCGTAACGATTTTCGCCGGGTGGAGGACTCATACCGGGAGGCTGATCAGCAGCTACGTCAGTCGATCATCGGTGAACAGAGCCACCGGGGCAATATTGTCGACAGCCTGCTGGAGAGCCATGAGCAGTTGCTGCAGACCGATGAGGGAAAGGTATTTGACGCCTTTCAACGGCAACTGGCGCGCAAACTCGAACTGGATAATATGAAACTGCGCATTCGCTCATTGGTGAAGCGGCCCGTGGTGCATAAGGCGCTGACCAGGGAGCAGCAAACAGAGCTGAGTCGACTGATCATCCGGTTGGTGGGTGAGAGCGGTATCGTGATTCGTGCCCGGGCGCGCAGTGAACGTGACGTAAAAGGCTTCCTCAAAACCGGCCTCGCCTCCGAACACCACAGGGTCGGCCAACTGCTGAACGATATCTTTGTCCAGGCCACGACAATCGACTGGAGCCGTCAGGCCGTGCGACGAACCCCCGGCCCCCTGCCACCCATCGGGATCGCCAACAGCAGCCTGCCTGTACTGGAACGTCTGCGTTTTAAAGATCTTTCCGAAGGCATCGAACCCATTCTCGATCTGGTGGAACAGACTACCAATCTGGACGAGGTGGATGATGAATTCTGGTCATCCTTCGATGCCTTGGACAGGCAGGCGCTGGTGGAGGAGACGCAAGCGTTATTGGCTGCCGAAGGTTGCGCTCTGACCATCAAAGAAATCGCCGGGAAGATCCCGCCAACCCACGATCTGGAGTCACTGGCGCTTTGGCTGTCCATGGCGTTGGAGGCCGATATCCCCTTCGATGACGAACAAGAGCATATTGATCTGAACAACCCGGATGGCGTCTGCTACCGATTTACCCTGCCGAAGGTGGAGCTGAGCAGCGAAACCCTGGCCGATATCGAACTGGAATTATGATGAGTGAAGAACAACAGGTTCTCCAGGCCGAAGGGACAAACGACAAAACAATTTCCACTGACTTGCAGGAGGTCACTCCGCAATCGTTAAAAAGTGTTGTGCAGGAGCTGCTCAAATATGGTGTTTTGGAAGCAGAGCACAAACCCAATCTCTATCGCACTGCGCTAACCTCATTTCAAGCGGCCAACACCATCCTGGAACCATTGGATCTGGCGCTGAAGATCGATGACATCCGCGGCATCGCATACCTCGCCATCGTTGAAAACTACGCCGATAGTGAAAAGGATGAGTGGAGCCACCCACTGGTGCGCCGGCAACGGCTCAATCTGGAGCAGTCGCTGCTGGTGGCGATCCTGCGGCGGATCTATATCGCCCATGAGATGGAGTCGGGTATCGGGACAAAAACGGCGCTGGCTCATCTCGATGAGCTGATGCCGGAGTTGAACCAGTTTCTCGGCGAAACAGGCAGCGACAGCCGCAATGACAAACGGCTGCGCCAGTTGCTGGAGCAGTTACGGGGCCATGGTCTTGTCTCTGAAGTGGATAAAAATGACCAGCTCACCATCCGCCCGCCGATCGTGCATATCGCCAATCCGGAAAATCTGCAGAACCTGTTGGCTGCCTTTAAACTACAGGTCAAAGCTCAGCAGGAGTCCGAGGAATGAGCCGTTCTGCAAGAATAGGGCAGGGGGTGATGTTTGAGGAGCTGCACAGCCGCACCCCCTATATCATCGAACAACTGGAGGTCTATAACTGGGGCCCGTTCAATGGTCTGCACCGGGCTGAGGTCGACCCCCACGGCAGCGCCATCATCGGCCAGACAGGCAGCGGCAAGACCACCCTGGTGGACGCCTTGATGACCCTGGTCGCTGCCCGCCCGCTCTACAATCTCGCCTCCACCGGGGGGCACGAGAGTGATCGTGACCTGATCTCCTATATTCGCGGGGTCTCCGGCGAAGGCAACGAGAGCGGCGACAATGCGCATATCGCCAGAAGCGGCTCAACGGTCACCGCCGTCGGCGCCCGTTTTACAGACGGTGAGGAGCACATCTTGCTTACCGGACTCTTTTGGCTCGACGGCAGCAGTTCATCCATGAGTGACCTCAAACGGCTCTGGATATTCAGCCGTAACAGCGAGCTGGGTATTGGCGACTGGCTGGAACTGCATCGTGAGGGGGGTGCCAGGGCGGTAAAACGGTTTGCCAAGGAACAGAGCAATATCCATCCCCACGATAGCAAAAAGGCCTATCTGGCCCAGCTTCGGCGTTTTTTCGAGGTGGGCAAGAATGCCTTCTCCCTGCTGAATCGCGCCGCTGGGCTCAAACAGCTCAACAGTATCGACGCACTGTTTCGCGAACTGGTTCTGGAGGATAAGTCGGCCTTCAAACGTGCCGCCGAAGTGGTGGATGGATTTGATGTACTCAAGGAGATCCACAGCGAACTGGAGATCGCCCGCACCCAGCAACAATCCCTATTGCCGATCGAAGCGGAAGAGCGGGTTCGCTTGCGCAAGAGTGAAGAGGTCGAGCGGCTTTCCCGTTTGAAACAGATCCTGCCGGTCTGGTTTGCTACCCAGGGCCACAGCTTGTGGCAACAGAAACACGCCAGTCTCAAAGATGATCTTGCACAGAGTGATCGCCTATCGGTTGACCTGACAAACCGCCAGAACAAACAGGAACAGGAGACTGAAGATCTGCATCGTCTCTATATCGAACAGGGCGGTGGCAACATCGAGCAGTTGGAACAGCAGATCACGACCCAGGAAACCAATCTTCGTAACTGTCAACGTGAGGCTCACGACTATCTGCAACTGGCAAAGGCGCTTGATCTCGATGCAACCCTCTCGGAGGCTGCACTTGCTGACAATCGGCAACGCAGTGAGGCGGTGCGTAGAGAGAACGAGCCTAAGTTGGCTGAACTGGATCAACAGCGGGATAAACAGGGCGGCTCACTCTTTTCCACGAAAGAGCGGGAAGCGAGTTTAAAAATAGTGTTACAGGAGGCGCGCAGTCATAGCGGCTCCAACATCGACAGTCGCTACCTCAACTTCAAACATGACTTGGCCGAGACCCTCAACATTCCACACAGTGATCTGGCTTATGTCGCTGAACTGGTCGAGATCAAGGAGGAAGAGAAGGTGTGGCGCGGGGCAATCGAACGCGCCATCGGCAGTCACCGTCTGCGCCTGATCGTGCCGGGCGAACAGATGCAGCAGGCCCTTGCATGGATCAACCGGCGCGACAATCGCCTGCATGTACGCCTGCTCGATGCGGCAGAGTATTTCGGCCGGGCAAGTTTCCTCAATAACGGTTTTACCCACAAACTCAACTTTGGAAAACACCCGCTGCGTGAAGTAGTAAAAACCTTCCTTGCCGACATTGACCGCCACTGCGTCGATAGCAGTGAGGCGCTGCATGGCACCCCCCACGCCATGACCGTTGAGGGGATGATGTCAGGCAAACATGGCCAGTTTGACAAGCAGGACCAACGGCGTCTCGATGCCGACTGGATGACTGGCTTCAGTAATCGTGACCGGCTGCGCGAACTGGAGCATGAACTGTCTCAAGCGGGCCATGAAGTTGTAGAGAAAAAGAAACTGTTTACCAGGACAAAAGAGCGACACGAACAGCTTGGACAACAGATTCAACTGCTTTCCAGATTGGAAGAGCTGCAATTCAGTGAGATCGATATAGCATCTGCCGAGACGCTGCTGCTACGCCTGCGGCAGCAGCTTGAACAGTTACAGGATCCCGACTCCGACACCACACGCGCCAAAGAGCAGTGGCAGCAGGCAAAGCAGAAACTGCACCAGTGCCAACAGAAACTGTTGGAAAACGAGCAGCAGAGAAAAATCTTTCAGGCAGAGATGAAGCGGGCGAAGGATAAAATAAGCCTGCTTTTCAAACGAATGGGCAATCTACTCTCAGCAGAGCAACAGTCGTTTGGAGACAGCCAATTTGGAAAAATAGCGATTGAAGAAATTGAACATCTGGACGAGATAGAACGCGAAGCAAACGAAAAATCCCAGAAGCAGCTGACCAAGGCCGAAAGCACTCTCTCAACCACTGAAAAAAGACTGATTTCATTGATGGGAAATGCGAAGACCAGGGATACCGGCGCACTTGCAGAGACGGGTACCGAGATTCGTGATATCCCAAACTATCTTCAACAGTTGGAACTGTTGACCAAGGAGGCACTGCCGGAAAAAGTAGAGCGTTTTTTGGAGTACCTCAACAAATCCTCGGATGAAGGAGTGACCCAATTACTGGCCTATATCGACAACGAGACGTCAGTCATCGAGGAGCGGATAGATGAGCTCAACCAGACCATGGTCAAGGTCGACTTTCAGCCCGGATGCTACCTGCAACTGCAACCGCGGCGGGTGATCCATGAGACCCTGACAACCATCCAGAAGGCGCAACGCCGTCTGCGTAGTGCCGCGTTGAAAGAGGATCAGGGAGAATCCCACTACCGCGCCCTGGTGGAGATGGTTCGCCTGTTACGCGATGCGGTGGAGCGCAACAAGACGGTGGGTGCCAAGGCGCTGCTCGACCCGCGTTACCGTCTGCAATTCTATGTAGCAGTCATAGAGCGCGACGGAGAACGGGTGATCGAAGTTCGCACCGGATCACAAGGAGGCAGTGGTGGTGAAAAAGAGATCATCACCAGCTATATCCTCACCGCCTCATTGAGTTATGCACTCTGCCCTGACGGCATGGGCCATCCTCTGTTCGGCACGGTGGTACTCGACGAGGCCTTCTCCAAGAGCTCGCAGGCGGTTGCGGCACGCATCATCGAGGCCTTGCGTCAGTTCGGGCTGCATCCCCTGTTCATCACCCCCAACAAAGAGATGCGGCTGCTGCGTTCACATACCCGTTCGGCAATACTAGTCCACCGGCGTGGACAGCGCGCCACCACCACATCACTCAGTTGGGAAGAGCTGGATCAGCAAGCAAAAAAGCGGCTGGAACGTTGATCATAGAAGGGGTCAGAGTCGGGTCAACTACGCAGCGGCATCAGTGTCCTTGCTCCGATTTTACTATGTACCACTCCCCGACGGACTCGCTCTCGACTCCGACCTCTGACAAACTGAGGTGCCTTTGAATGAAAACGCCTGAGGAGTTACGCCACAAACTTCGGCGCCAATGGCAAAACGGCAGGCTGCGCGAACAGCGATTGCTCGACCACAAAGTCTGGCCTGTATCACTGTCTATCGGAAAGCCCTCTCCCGCGCTGATCAGCAGTGAAATATCTGCCGTCAGAAAACACATAGAACTCTGGCGCAAAGTAACAACAGGAGCAATCGACTGGCAGCCGGTCAACTACCGCAGCACTGCGGAAGCGGTTCAACTCCCACTGAACTGGGTATTGCAATCGGCTGACGAGTGGATAGAGGCGATGGCCGACACGACGATCCGGCAGGAATACCTGTTGTTGTCCACAATCCTAGCTGACGTCGACCCGCTGTTTCACCCCCTTCTGATTCGCCAGCGGCAACAGCTGTTGTCCAGATGTGCGGAAGAGACCATCAATGCCTGTGAGGTGGCACTGCAAGTTGAACCCGGTTGCGCAGAAGGCAAGCCTTTGCGGGCACTCTCTGTCGCCGGTTGCGACAGCAAGTTTTTCGAGCGCAATCGCACTTTATTGGGCAAATTGCTCGAACAACGTTTCGACCAGCAGGTTATAGATCGGGGTCTTGAGTTTTTTCTCGGGGCGCTCGATGAAAGCGAGCACTGGCTATTAGTCGTTCCATTGGAGGCGGGACTGCTCCCCTTCAGGCAACAACGAGTGAGAAGCAGTGAGTTCGCGCAAACACCACTGCCTGGCACTCATCTGCTGATTGTCGAGAACGAGCGTTCCCTCTATCAATTGCCATCACTGCGCGGCACCATTGCCATATTGGGGGCGGGACTCAATCTAAGCTGGATGCAAGCCGACTGGATCAATAATAAAAATATCGCCTATTGGGGTGATATCGACACCTGGGGCCTCTCCATGCTCGCCACAGCCCGTTCATACCAGCCGACCCTGACGCCGTTATTAATGGACGAAGAAACCTTTCAAAGTTATCGCAAAGAAAAAGCTGTCGCCGAACCCGTAACGGCAGGTGAGTCCATTCCCTCCAAACTCACCGATCAGGAGAAGGCGCTTTATCTCAGGCTCTGCCGATCAGAGAAAGGCCGGCTGGAGCAGGAGTTTATCCCGGATGACCGGGTGAAAAATGAGATTGCCCGTTGGCATGCTCTTTCTTGAGAGATGTCAAACCACGTCCTGGCTGCTCAGGTACTCCTCATAGTTGCCATTAAAGGTGACCACACCCTCGGGGGTGAGTTCGATAATGCGGGTGGCCAGTGAGGAGACGATTTCCCGGTCGTGGCTGACGAAGATCAGTGTGCCGGGGTAGTTCTCCAGTGCCGTGTTGAGCGACTCGATGGATTCCATATCCAGGTGGTTGGTGGGCTCGTCCATCACCAGTACGTTGGGTTTCTGCATCATGATCTTGCCGAAAAGCATGCGTCCCTGTTCTCCACCAGAGATCACCTTTACGGATTTTTCGATCTCCTTCTGAGAGAAGAGCATGCGGCCGAGATAGCTGCGTACCACCTGTTCATCGTCGCCCTCCTGCTGCCACTGGCTCATCCATTCCAGCAGGTTCATATCATCCTCAAAGTCGACGGCGTGGTCCTGGGCATAGTAGCCGATAGTGATATTCTCCGACCATTTTACCGTGCCACTGTCAGGACTCAGGCCTCTGTGCCCGGTGCCGACCAGGGTGCGAAGCAGTGTGGTTTTGCCGATTCCGTTAGGACCGATGATGGCGACACGTTCACCAACCTCGACCATCAGATCCAGGCCGTTGAACAGCGGGTTTTTATCATAGCCTTTGCTGAGTCCCTCAACTTCCAGGGCGAGGCGGTAGAGTTTCTTCTCCTGCTCGAAGCGGATGAAAGGGTTCTGACGGCTGGAGGGCTTGATCTCATCAAGCTGGATCTTGTCGATTTGCCTGGCGCGTGAGGTGGCCTGCTTGGCCTTTGAGGCGTTGGCGGAGAAGCGGCTGACAAAGGTTTGCAGCTCGGCGATCTGCGCCTTTTTCTTGGCATTGTTGGCCAACTGACGTTCACGAACCTGGCTGGCAGCCGTCATGTACTCATCGTAGTTGCCCGGATAGACACGCAGCTCGCCGAAATCCAGGTCGGCCATGTGGGTGCAGACGCTGTTCAGAAAGTGGCGGTCGTGGGAGATGATGATCATAGTGGAGTTGCGCTCGTTGAGCACATCCTCCAGCCAGCGGATGGTGTTGATATCGAGGTTGTTGGTGGGCTCGTCGAGCAGCATGATGTCTGGCTCGGCGAACAGCGCCTGGGCCAGCAGAACGCGCAGTTTCCAGCCGGGGGCCACTGCGCTCATCGGGCCGTTGTGCTGCTCCAGCGGGATATCCAGGCCCAGCAACAGCTCTCCTGCGCGCGACTCGGCGGTATAGCCGTCGAACTCGGCAAATTCCACCTCCAGTTCGGCGACCTGCATCCCTTCCTCTTCGCTCATCTCCGGCAGTGCGTAGATACGGTCACGCTCCTGCTTCACCTTCCACAGCTCGGTGTGTCCCATGATTACGGTGTCGAGCACCGTGGTTTCTTCATAGGCGAACTGGTCCTGGCGCAGTTTGCCCAATCGCTCGCTGGGGTCGACGGCAACATTGCCGGCCGTTGGCTCCAGATCTCCGCCGAGGATTTTCATCAGGGTCGACTTGCCGCAACCATTGGCGCCGATCAGGCCGTAGCGGTTGCCGCTGCCGAACTTGACCGAGATATTTTCAAACAGGGGCTTGGCCCCGAACTGCATGGTGATATTGGCTGTTGAGATCAAAATATTTTCCGGGAAAAAGTAAGATGTTTGTGGATTACAGGACAGGCGCAAAAGCGGCGCATTATGGCACAGCTTGGGGCTGGGCGCGCAACACTGGACAGAAATAGGCGTAGAGAGACATTCCGTAAGCTATTCAATAGCTCAAATTTCGGAGTCCGTGGTGATGGTTGGCGAGGGGTGTGGCTGACGAACGTAGGGTGCGCTGTGCGCACCATGATTGTTTGAGTTAATAGTTCACATTCACTGCGCTGCACAGGTAGCGCATGAACGGATCTGCCTGCTTGAAACTGTTGGTAACAAACTGGGCAAAGGATGGTGCTGTTATCTTTCCGCAATCGAAGTATTTACAGGCAATGAAGTCCTTGCGTTTGAGATCGTCCATCAACTCATGATCAGGGGGGAAACCCCGAGGAGGGCGTTTGAGTGAATCACCCTCCAGAGTGAAATGTCTGCGGAAGTTTTTGTCATCCCTGGCGGCTTTCCATGATGCTGGATTGTCCACGATGAAATCACGAATCTTCCCCAGAAGAGGGTTCTCCGGATGCCAGATGCCGGCGCCGACAAAGCAGAATTCCGGCTCTATGTGAACATAAAAACCCGGTGCATGAACATCCTTTCCCTGTTCGTGCCGGAACTGAATGCCGATGTTGATTTTGTAGGGCGTTTTGTCTTTTGAGAACCGGGTATCCCGGTAGACCCGCATCAGAGATCCGCCGGACTTTTTTGCGATGGCGCGGAATCGTGGGGAGATCTTCTGCAGCCTGGGTTGCATATGCTCGATGAATGCCAGTGCGGGTTCGCGTACCTGCTGTTCGTAAGCGGCTTTATTCTCACTGAACCAGGCTCTGTCATTGTTGTTTGACAGGGCCTTCAGAAAAGGGAGACAGGCCTCGGGAAACCCTTTGAAAGCACTCATGACTCACTCCGTTCAGCGTTATCAGGTTTACTTTGATGGTAGGTCAAAACCTCAAGGATTCAATCCTGCGTGCTGGCCCACTCCCGTGGCTTGAGATATTTCTCATAGAGTTCGGCCTCTGCCGAACCCGGTTCAGGATGCCAATCGTAACGCCAGCTCACCAACGGCGGCATGGACATCAGGATCGATTCGGTTCGTCCGCCGGACTGTAGCCCGAAGAGGGTGCCGCGATCATAGACCAGGTTGAACTCGACATAACGCCCGCGCCGATAGAGTTGGAACTCCCGCTCTCTTGCGCCATACGCAACGGTTTTGCGTCGCGATACTATGGGGCGGTAGGCGTCAAGGTAGTGGTCACCCACGCTACGCATGAAGTCGAAACTCTTTTCGAAACCCCACTCGTTCAGGTCATCAAAAAAGAGACCGCCGATGCCTCTTGGTTCCTCTCTGTGCTTGAGATAGAAATAGTCATCGCACCACTGTTTGAATTTCGGGTGGACTTGCTCACCGAAGGGCAGGCATGCAGCCTTTGAGATGTCGTGCCAGTGGCGGCAGTCCTGCTCATTCCCATAGTAGGGCGTCAGATCGAAACCACCACCGAACCACCAGACGGGATCGCTACCCTCTTTTTCGGCAATGAAAAAACGTACATTTGCATGGGAGGTCGGTACATAGGGGTTGTGGGGGTGGATCACCAGTGATACGCCCATCGCCTCGAATGCACGCCCAGCCAGTTCCGGCCTGTGTGCTGTGGCGGAAGGGGGCATCTTGCTGCCGGTGACATGTGAGAAGTTGACGCCGGCCTGCTCGAAGACCGCTCCATCCCGCAGTACGCGACTGATACCGCCACCGCCGAGTTTGTCGGTTTCATCCCGCTGCCAGGCATCTCGGATAAACCGGCCTTCACCATCCTCATCTTCGAGTCCGGAACAGATCTGTTCCTGCAGGCTCAACAGATAGCGCTTTACAGCATTTTTATCCGGTGTGGTCATTGGGTCTTTGTCCCTGAGTGCTTGGTATATCAGGGATGTTGTATATGAGAACAGCAGAGATCGCAATGCGTCTCTGCCGTTAATAACCGCGCGAGTTACGGTGGAAGGGGGCTGGATATCGGTTTAGCGGTTGACGTCCAGATATCCACGCTCTATGGCAGTTTCCAGCGCTTGTGCGCCCTTGACCAGTTCCTCGAAGTTCTCCCGCAGCTTTTTCAATCGTCCTATCTGATCCTGGGAGGGCATCGTATCTCCTGCAATCTCAGTGATCTCAAACAGCTCTTTCAAATAGAGTCCCCTTGCACGGGCAACCAACTCCATGACCGGGCAGAGATCCTTCAGTGTGAGCTCAGGGATCATAGGGTTGATGGTGTTACGGTTAAGATCACGGATTGTGCGGTCGATCTCCAGCAGCATGCGGTTGTGATCGAGTGATTCAGGTGCCATGGTCTGTTACTCCTTAACGGCTGGACTTCGGTTTAACGTCAATGATCGGGAATCTATTGATTGATGCGGCAGAGAGTGGGGGAACTTTAATCGACTTCCCATGAATGCGGATCAACTTCCTGTAAGGAACTCTAACTGGCGTTCACCAAATACGACTTGATCGCCATGTTTGAGTTCGACGCCTCCCGCGCGCACAGAGTTGCCGTTAACCGAAGGGATTGTGTGTCCGCCAAGCTTCAGCAGATAGTAACCTTGATGACGTTTGGTGATCAGCGCAAGATCGCCGCCTGTCTCCCCGATAGTGAAGAAGGCGCGGTTGAGTTTTGCTTCCTGACCTTTCTCCGGTCCTGCCAGATAGTGGATGAAGGCCAAGCCAGGTTTTGAGGTTAGCGGTTTTTTTGCCGGTTTTGCCAGTGCTACACGTTTTTGGACTGACGGCTGTATGACGACCGTTTTATCGAGGTCGTTCTCGTCGCTCTTCTCCTGTTGTTTTTTGAATTTAAGCCGATACTTTCCGATCTCGATGACATCGCCGTTTTTCAGCATATGCTTTTTGATATCCTGGCCATTCAGCCGGGTACCATTGGTGCTGCGGTGGTCTTCCAGATAGTACTCGGTGTAGATTCGCACAAGACTGGCGTGATGGCGACTGACTGACTGGTCACCAAGACAGAGGTCGTTGGTTGGATCCCGTCCCAGTTCAACGCGTCTTTGCTCCAAAGGAAACTCCTGAAGCGTTTCGTTGTTGTTTAAAACGAGAAGTTTTTCCATGATTCAACAACCTCAATACAGTAATAAATCTTCGCATTCATAACCCAGCGGGTCTTCACTCAAGCCGCCTCATCAATGCTTACCAGTACAATCGAAACATTATCGGTACCGCCATTGTTGCAGGCGTTTTCAATTAGATCATCGATCTGTCTAATCAAATTCTTGTCTGTGCTGAGCAACTCGTCCTCTATCTTTTCATCGGAGATGATGCTGGTCAGTCCGTCAGAACAGAACAGATAGATATCCCCCGGCTTGATATCGGTCTTGGCGATCTCAGCCTCGACATTCGGTGCGGTGCCGAAGGCCTTGGATAGAATGTTGCGTGGTACACCGGCTTCAATAGCTTCCAGTGGTGAGGAGAATACCTGCTTGTCAATCATATCCTCGATCAGACTATGATCACGGGTCAGGGGGGTCAGCTTGCCGTTACGCAGACGGTAGAGTCGGGAGTCTCCAACGTGTGCGTAGCGCAGGTGGTTTTCATTGAACATGCCCAATACCAGTGTGGTACCCATTCCCTGTAGTTCCGGCATCTGCTCTGCAGCTTCCAGGATGGCATTGTTGACGACTGATAGGCTCTCCTGGAGTTGATGGTCGGATTCAGAGACTGGGTTACGTTCATCGTCAGTGAAATATTGCATCAACAGATCAACTGCCAGTTGACTGGCGATCTCACCACCATTCGCGCCACCCATGCCGTCAGCAACGATTACGATACCGGCAGCCGCATCTGTGCCGATCGTATCCTGGTTACTCTTGCGCACGGGCCCCGTTTCGGAGCGATATGCCAGATCCAGTTTATGGGCCTGCACTATTTTAGTTCCCCTAATGACTATTGTTGCTTGAGAAGGTTATCGGCGGTTTTTCCAATTTATTGACCTCATTAGTTCACAATTCTGCTGATTGTGAGTCGTATCACGAAAATCAGGCAAAAAAATGGGGAGCAGAAGCTCCCCGTTGGCTGTTTCTCAAGATGGTCGAACTATTGGTTGGTCCGTCCATTCAGGAAGGCCGACATCTTGGCCGCCGGAACATAACCGGGCAGGAGTTCCCCATCGGAAAGGAAGACCGCCGGGGTTCCTGTAACGCCGAGCTGTTCGCCCAGTTTCATATGATCCACGATTGGATTGTCGCACAGCTTTTCATCAATGGGCTTACCGGACTTGGAAAGAGTCATGGCGGTTTTCTGGTCATCGGCACACCAGACAGAGACGGCCTTTGTGTAGGAGGCGCTACCGACGCCGGCGCGTGGATACATCATATAGCGGACTCGGATGCCGAGATCGTTGTATTGCGTGATCTCACTGTGCAGTTTGCGGCAATAACCACAGTCGATATCGGTAAAAACAGTGATGGTGTGTTTGGAATCTTCGGGGCCAAAGATGACCATGTTCTCCTCACCAACCTTGGTGATGGCATCCGCCTTGGCCAGGGAGATCTTAGGCGTTGAGAGGTCCTCTCTTGTTGCGATCTCAAAAAGTTTGCCGTTGAAGAGATACTTTCCATCACCGCTGACATAGAACAGACGTGGCCCGATCATCACTTCGTACAGGCCTGGGACCATCGATTCGGTGATGCTGTCAGGCGTCTCTCCGGGAATCAGCTTGGCGATCCCATCCTGGACATTTTTGATCGTTGCGGCATCTTCTGCAGCCTGGCTGTTGCCGAAGGAGAGCAGAGCAACTAAGGCTGCTGCTGAAAGGATGCCTGTTTGCTTACGGCGGATATTAAAATTATTCTTCATCAATCAATCCCGAAAATTCTGATATTGCAGTGGCAGGCCGTAGTCAGCCTCCCTTAACATGGCGATGATCTGCTGCAGATCATCCCGTTTCTTGCCGGTTACCCGCACCTGTTCACCCTGGATCTGGGTCTGAACCTTGATCTTGCTTGTCTTGATCGCCTTGACCATCGTCCTGGCGGTATCGGTATCTATGCCCTGTTTAATGATGACTTGCTGGCGGGCGGCACTAAGTGTGGTTTCCGGATCCTTGATATCCATACAGGCGATATCGACTTTCCGTTTGACAAGTTTTTGCCGCAAAATATCCATCATCTGCTGTAGTTGGAACTCTTGCTCGGCGCGCAGGGTGATTTCGCTCTCATTCTGTTCGAATTTTGCGTCCACGCCTTTGAAGTCAAAACGGGTACCGATCTCACGGTTCGCCTGATCCACGGCGTTCCTCACCTCCTGGACGTCGACTTCTGACACAATATCGAATGACGGCATTGAAAACTCCTGATTTGCCCGGTCAACCTGAAACTGCCCGGAATGTAGCACAATGTGCGGTTGGCTTCATAACCCGCAAAGTCGAGATGACAAACTATTCTCAGCCTCTGGGATGGTGAGTGGCGTGAAGACTTTTCAACCGTTCTCTCGCCACATGGGTGTAGATCTGGGTGGTTGACAGGTCGCTGTGACCGAGCAACAGTTGCACAACTCGCAGGTCTGCTCCGTGGTTCAACAGGTGAGTGGCAAAGGCGTGCCGCAAGGTGTGTGGGGAGAGATGCTTGCTGATACCTGCAGTGATCGCATGTTTTTTGATCAGGTACCAGAAGGCCTGACGGGTCATTCCGCTGCCTCGGCGTGTGGGGAAGAGGTCCGGGCAGAGCCGGGCGCCCAGAATCTCTTGCCGGGGGCCTTTCAGGAAACGTATCAGCCAGGTTTGAGCCTCATCACCCAGTGGCACCAACCGCTCTTTACCACCTTTTCCAATGACCCTTACCACGCCTTGGGTCAGGCTGATCTGTTCCGGACGCAGGCTGATCAGTTCCGAGACCCGCAGGCCTGATGCGTAGAGCACCTCAAGCATGGTGCGATCCCGAAACCCTTGAGCATCCGTCAGATCTGGAGCCTCGAGCAGTGCCTCGACCTCCGCTTCGGTCAGGGCGCCGGGCAGGGGACGTCCGATCTTGGGCGCATCGATGAGGGCGCTGGGATCGTATTCGATCCAGCCTTCACGCAGGGCATATTGATAGAATTGGCGCAGGCAGGAGAGCCTTCGTGCGGTAGACCGGGGTTTGAGACCCTGCCGGGCAAGTTCGGCCAGATAGAGCAACAGATCACTGCGGTCAGCATTCAGCAGGTCGGTTTCCCGTTGCTGCAGCAGCCAGATCGAAACCTTGTTTAGATCGCTTTGGTAGGCGCTGAGGGTATTGCGGCTCAGTCCTCGTTCCATCCAAAGGGCGTCGGCAAAGCTTTCGATGCGTCCCTGAACCTCCGCCGGCAACGCCATCAGTTGCAACCGGACCAGCCTTCGTGATTCAGCAACCAGCGCTTGATCGCCAGCGGCCCACCCTTCCGCTTACCCGCAAATCCACCGATGTCATTGGCACCCACCACTCGGTGGCAGGGCACAACGACCGGACAGGGGTTGGCGCGACAGGCATTGCCGACGGCACGGGGGCTGCTGTTGAGTCGTTTGGCAACCTCTCCGTAAGTGCGAACCTCACCGGATGGTATCGTTTGAAGCTCAGCCCAGACTTTCTGCTGGAAATCGGTGCCATGCAGTTGAAGTGGCAGAGTGAACAGGCGCTTACCATCGACTAGATAGTGTTGAATCTGGGAAACCACCTCCCTGGTTACATCATCCGATGGGGTTTTGGATGAAGTATTCTGGGGCAGAAAGTCGATCTGATGCAGTGTTTCGTCCCGCATTACAACTCCTAACGCACCAAATGGAACCGGGAAAATTGCCTGAAATTCTCTGTCTTGCTGACTCATTATCTATCTTTGTCGGTGTGCATGGATCCTACCGTCCAAGTTATTCCTTTACCTTACCTCTGCGGAGCTTTGCTGAATACCCCGATAAGCGTGTATTGCGAAAAGGAGACTCGCTGACGGTTGTTAGGTCATTCAGCACTGGAAAAACGCAGTTGGAGGCTGCTGGATCAGTATATTTCAATACTAAAATCTTTCCACAGATGCTGTGGATAACTTTGTGGGTAAGGTGATTAAGTTTGCCCCCAGCCCTTGCTGTTCCAGTATTGTTGTTAAATTGTTTAATTTCTGCACAATGCAAATAAATATAAATTAATCAATAAGTTATATTATCTTTAATATGTATTTTCACAAGAATAAAATGTAAGCCAATATATTGGAGCCTTCGTTTTACGAATGTGCATAAAGAGATTGACAAGCGGCTTCTCCAGTGTCTTGTGCTGGATCCGATAAAAAACCTAGTGTGAGTAGGGTGATAGCGTTTTTCGTGAGAGAATTTCATTGCCTGATTGACGCTGAAGCCGGAGAATTGCGCGGATGAAAAAAGAGGGGCCAATGGTTGAGAAAAACAGAAAATTCTGGCGGGAGGTAAAACTGACGGAGATGAGCCCATTACAATGGGAATCTCTCTGCGATGGTTGTGCCAAATGCTGTCTGCAGAAACTGGAAGACGAAGATACCCGTGAGATCTATTTCACCAATGTGGTCTGTGATCTACTGGATCTCGAAGATTGCCGGTGCACCTGTTATACAGATCGATCCGTGCTGGTGCCCACCTGCGTCACCTTGAGACCACAGGATCTGGAGGATCCTTACTGGCTTCCCGCCACTTGCGCCTATCGCTTGTTGGCGGAAGGCAAGGATCTGCCTGATTGGCACCCACTGGTTTCCGGCAGGCAGGAGACGGTGGAGGAGAGTGGTAACTCGATTCTGGGTCGTGTGGTTCGTGAAGCAGAGGCGGATGATCTGGTCTATCACTTGATCGATTGGGTCGAAGTATGAGCGAGATAGCCAGCCTGACGGAGTTTCTCGAAACCGCCGGTGGGCGTCTGCGTTTCTTCGACATGGGACGTCGTGTCAGCAAAATCCCCCATGATGATTTTCTCAAGTTCGAAAGAACCGAGCTTCCCTATCCACAGCCACTACAGCAGCAGGCCTGGTTCGCCCTGGTCTTTCACGACCGTGAAAGTCAGGATGAACCCTTTATCTGGTTCCTGCGTTTCCCTTTGGACGAGCAGGGCAAGCTGGTGCTGGCAGCGCGGGACGATTTCATGCATCGACTGGTGGAGAGCCTGGGGGAAAATCTCGAGGCAGCACGCAAAGGCGAACATCTGCAGGCAGCCCTGGAAGAGAATCCCTACGTCTTTCAGCCTAAACAGGAGCGTTTGGCTGTGCTGCATGCCAAGCTTACCCTGCTGCTGAAACAGCCTGCTTCCCACTACTATTATAATCATGCGGTCGACTATTTTCAGGGTAAGCTCGGCTGGGATCAGTGGTCTTTTCTCGGCTATCAGGGCATTGCCGACCTGGCTGTCCGCTGTGTCGAGCCGGAGATGGCCAGGCAAATCGCCGAGGCGATCCCGCAGCTTCCGGCCTCGCCGCTGGAGGCGCTCTGTCATTGTCTGGAAAATGAAGCGGTGCCGGTGGCGATTGCCGAAGCGCTCTGTAAAAGGGTGGGGGTGACCTTGGCAGAGGACGAACCTGATCCCCAAATAGTTACTGCTGGCATTCGTGGCATCTCTAACAGCATCTCCCTGACCTATAGGGATAAGCTGATCGACAGCGTACTGAATCATCCGATAGCTTCCCGCAGCGACGTGCTCACGGCGATTGGAGGACGGGCTTGGGAGGCGCTGGAGGATGAAGGGATTCGCCAGCGCTATCTTGAATGCCTGGCAGCATCTGATGAGTCGCAGGATTTTTTCAACCGGGTGCTGGCCGATCTGCTTTTTCTTCCTGGTACCCGCAGCTTCATGTTGGCAAGTCTGCGCGATCCCAAACGATCCGAGACACTTTCGGAGTCGATTGGAGAATTTTTTTCCCGTATTCGCTCACCGGGGACCTGAAAATCTATGGTAATTAGTAAGCATGTTATGAGAGTGGTTATAATCAATATTTGATGGATAATCACACATGCTGACGGATCAGATTTCCCAATCAGCAACCGGTGGTGTCCCATCGACCGGGGAACAATGCTGGCTTTCCCCAAAGTGCTTGATCATTGGGAGTTTGATATGGGCAGCGCTAACAATCGTTTTTCCCCGTCTCTGCATTACTTCGCAGAGGCCTGCATAGTCCTCTGCCTTTTCCTGGGGTATCTCACTCCGACATTCTCTGAAACCGCTATTCAGGATGGTGCCATCCCTATTGACCAGTTGCGTGCTGCCCAGCAGAAGGAACTGGATGCCTTGCGTGAGCGTTATCGAAATCAGGCAAATCAAGGGGGTACCGACCAAGATGCCCTCTTTGACCGCTACCTATCGGATCGAAAACGGGTCCAGGACAAACACAACCGGCTGGATACCCGTAACCAGCGCGTAGATGGGATGATCAATCGGACCGGCGCCGCCCAGACCGGGAGCAACACCAAGGATGTGCGGGCCGACGTCGATACTGCGGGCAACACGGACCAGATCGATGAGAGGATGGTCGATGAGTTGAAACGCCGCGGTCACGATGTCGATACCAGCAATCCCAGCAAGGTGGTCGATCACACGGATGACCATGTCTACTGGCGCAAGGAGACTGCCGCAGGGAACAAGGCCAAGGAGACCGATTTTGACTCCTTCAAGACCCCCGGCGGGCGCGATGCCACCGGCAACCTCGGGGAGGTGAGGGATGCACGGGGTGAAGGGATCGACCACTCATCCAAATATCACCACGGGCGCGCGGACGGTGACCTGAAGACCATGGGCAAGTCGGTGTCGAAGATGGACAAGGCGTCGGACCGGGCCAGGTATGACGAGGGCAAAGGCGCTTTTGTCAAAGATCAGGGGGAGTTCAGACGTTCGCTGGCACAGCATCCTGACCCAGAGATGAGGGAACTGGCTAAGATCGACCCGAAAACCGGAAAATCCCAGGCTGACACGCTGGTCGACCAGGCAAAGGCATTTCAGAAATATGGTGATCCGGTGACCGCAGGCATTGCCGATCTGGGTGATTCGCCGGAGGTTCAGGCGCAAAAGGTGAAAGAGTGGCAAAAAAGATCCAACAAGTACATGGATGCAGCGGAGCAGAGGGCGAATCGTCGTGGAGATGTCCGGGACAAGGTGAGGGAAAACTTCGACCAGTCCTATCGTAACGCAAACAGTGCCGATCCGGCAGAAAGGGAGTGGAACAGAAACGCTGCCGATAACATCGATAACGATCGGCGGCGTGTACGTGAGGGCAACGAGGTCGGCGATAGATTTCTCAGTGGCGAGAAACGCAGGAAGACGGCTGATGAGACCTACAGTGGCGGCTGGAAAGATCGGGGAGAGCCGGCCAAGGGCGCGATCCCGGATGATGAGTTGCAGCGGCGGCTCGGCGCGGCGGAACTGAGTACCAACGCGAAGCGGCCGGGGGGGATCGATGGACCGGATGGAGCTGCCCCGAGAACGGGGAGCTCAAGTGATGGTGATTTGCCTGCGAGTGGAACAGGCTCAAGAAGAGGCCAGGGCATTCCGGACCCGGATCTCCCCTCTGCCGGCAGACGGCCGTCCTGGGCTGACAGTCCAACCGATGTGGTGGTTGTGGGCAAGAGAGGCAAGGCCAAGGTGACCGCCATCGATGGTCGACTCCCCAAGTCGGGGCCCAACGTGAAGGGCGCTATCGGAGCCGGCTTGGAAACCGGCCTGCAGGTGGGCGATGCGACAGCCAAGAAACTCGGTGAAGTGCTGGATCGGGACGATCAGACCGTCACCGGGAAAGACCTAGTGGATATCGCCAAAGAGGGTTCGGGATATGAACCGATGCGCAAGGCGGTGGAAGATACCCGGATGCGCCAACGCATCAAAAAGATCGAGTTGGAAAACAAGATTCGTGATCTGGAGAAGAAACCTGGGCCGTTGACCGCTGTTGAGCAGAGTGAACTGGGTCGGTTGAAACAGCAGGCCGCCAATACTGATACGACCACCTCAAATTTGCAGGATCTGGGCCAGCAGATGCTGGTCGACCCCAACAAGGAGATCATCGGCCGCCGCATGGGTGAGATGGAGGCGCAGGCCAAGGCGGAGGGACGCAAGTCGGAGTTTCTGCGGGACGGCTTACCGGCTATGGGGAAGGCCGGGGCCGAAGTGGTTGGAAACGCTGTCGGAATTGGGGCGGCGGCCAATATGGCGGCCGAGATGGGGACCTTTGATGAACGCTCCGACTGGTCGGCACAGAAAAACGCCATGGTGCAGCACCTTAACGACAAAGCGCGCTGGGCGGACAAGCGAAACCGCAAGGCGACGGCGGAGCTGGAAGGCATCCTCTTCTCTGGCAAGGCAAACAGCCCGGAGAATCAGCAACGCGTTGAACAGTTGCTGGGCGAGATCGATGCCAACCAGGCGGAGATGAACAAGATCGTCGCCATCGCCAACGGTAACCTGAGCGAAGTCGATCCGAAAAAACTCGCTACGATCCGGGGCTTGGCAGGCAGCCAACCTGATCCCGAGGCCATGCGCGACTATGCCCGGCAGATGAGCGAAGGGGAGAGGCAGAAGGCGGAAGAGGAAAACTCCTGGCTCGCCAAGGAGAAAAAACGGAAACAGGCCCGCCGTGCCGAGGAGGAAAAGCAGAGGAAGGCAGAGGAGGAAAAGGCCCGTCTGGCCGGGAAGGAAAAGCAGAAAGAGGCGGAGGCCGATGACGGATGGGGCAGCGCCGAGAGCGGATACGGTGACGAGGCGCCAAAGACGGCAGTCTCCGGCGAAGAGGCACTCACCGACAAGATCACCGAGATCATGCTCACCGAGCCGGACCCAGAACGACGGAAGGCGCTTATCCGCCAGGCCATCCGGGAACATGCCGGTGGTGGTGGGCAACAGGGTGGCGGTGCATGGGGCGACGGCGGATACGAACAGGTCAGTCCTGCAGAGCAGTATGTCAGTGCCATCAGGGCCGCCAATGCCGATGGCGATTTCCAGCGGGCAATGCGTCTGGCCAACCAGGCCCGAGACGCAGACCCGGAGCACGCATGGCTGAATCAGAACTACGGTACCATCCAAACGCTGGCGGAGCGTGACAGGCGCTACCGGGAAGCCATCCAAAATGCGATCAGCAATCTTGAGCAAGGCAATGTCGATGAGAGCATCGATGCGCTCAAGAGGGCGATGCAGAATGCCTCGACCCGGCTTGGCCAGGACAAGATGGCTCGTAGCCTGCTGGAGGATGCCAAACGGATCGCCCGGATGAAGCGCGAGGAAGCCATTGAACGGGCGCGTCTGGAAGGGGAGCGGAGCGCTTATGAGCGGGAACGCGAACAGGCGCGTTATGAACAACGCCGGGAAGAGAACAGACGTTCGGCGCAAGCATTGAGAGGTGTCTTGATGGGTGTTCTGGGGGAGGTTAATAAGGCGAAGGCAGCACGCAGTACCGGTACTTCAAACCCGAATCCTTATTCCGATGACATCATTCAGCGCAAGGTGCGTGAGAACCAACGCAAATATGGCGACTTGATGAAAAAGTACGAGCAGAGCCATCGCCAAAATCTCCATACTGCGCCCAAGACACCTAGGCGGCAAACCGTCAACAACGCAAATGCGGGGTGGGCAACCAAATCGTCACAGCCCACTGCCAAGACCAAGTCTTCGGGATTCGATAAATGGGAGGGAGACTTCAGCAGTCAATGCGACGGCAAGGCGCCTGGCGTCTACGAGTTTGGAGAGTGTTTCGAACATACCGATTTTTAACCAGACAATGCGTTAGCCGTCACTCCTGAATAATCGAATTGTCAGGGTTCGATTGTGAACCTCACCAGCCGGCTGGTACAACCGGTCTGGATGCAGACCTCGCCTTTATAAGTATAGGTACCTGGTGTTGCCCGCGACGGGATCTTCTGGCGGAAGCTGGTCGCATGCTTCCCGCTACTGCGGGTTTCCTGTCGTTCTTTGGGATAACCAGGCAGCGCCTCGCCGTTGAATAACAGGCTGCGGGTCTCTGTGACTGCTATCGTCTCCCTGTCCCCGCTCTCTATCACATAGTCCAGCATCAGCTTGAGGGTCTCGCCGTGCCTGATACGGGACGGATTCACTCCCGCTTCGAATTGCCGGATGGCAGGTTGGGCAACTGTCGCCAAGGCAGGAGTCAGAGTGGACGTGGGGGCGGCTGTCAGCGTCGGTTGTTGTGGGGGCGCCGGCAGTGCAGTCTCCACCTCTTTGCTGTCCACGGTGGTTTTGTCCAGAAATCGGATGGTTGAGCGGGTCAGCAGATCTTTGACGTTTGCCACCGTGGCGGTCTGGTCAGTCCATTTTGCGTGGGCCAGCGGTCCATGCATGGCCCAGTTTTCCAAGTGGACAGTCTCGATGATGATATGGCCCGTCTTGTTTTGTTCGGTCTTGTATCCCACGAACAAATACCATGTCGACTGCTGCTCCACATCGGTGATGCGGGCCACTGTCCCAGCTTGGACCAGCAGCTGTTTGTGTTTCTCCGCGTTCTTCAGACATTTTTCGCGCTGATGAGGGGTGGTGAAGCAATAGTGCGTCGGTTTCCCCTTGTAGATACGCAGTTGATTGGTCCAGTCGGTGCGGAACACGAACTCGTGTCCGACAAAATGCCTTTTCAGTTCTGTCATCCTGTCTTTTGTCACGAGAGGCTTCGGGAGACCACACCCCTGCAATATCAGCGTGAAGATGAGAAGAATAATAGCCAATCCATAATATTTATGCCGATCATTCATGACGTGCCTTCTTATACTGCTGGGTCCGGTAGATAGGTTGATGCGCGACAGTATTCTTCCGGTGGGGGCGGGTCGTTGTAGCTGACCGGCCTCACTCAAGGTTCGATAGCGAACCGCACCAGACGGCTGGTACAACCGGTCTGGATGCAGACCTCACCTTTGTAGGTATAAGTACCGGGCTGGGCCTTGGAAGGTATCTTCTGGCGGAAACTGGTCGAATGTCTGCCGTTGCCACGGGTTTCCTGTCGTTCCTTGGGATAACCCGGCAGGGCCTTGCTGTTGAAGACCAGGTTGCGTGATTCGGTCACCTGTACCGGCTCCCCGTCGGCTGTGTCGATGGTGTAATCGAGTTGCAGTTTCAAGACCTCTCCGTGCCTGACACGAGATGGTGTTGCGGTTACGGTGAGGCGGGAAATTGATGGTTCAGCCATCTGCACCGGTGTAGGTACGGCGGACGTAGTGGGGGTCAGTTTTGGCTGCATCGGTGGTGCCGGTAGTACAGCAGGGATCTCAGCGGCATCCGTTTCCGTCTTATCAAGGAACTTGATGGTTGCGTTAGTGAGCTGATCTTCGACCCAGGCCACGGTGGCCACCTGGTCCGTCATGTCTTCATAGAATTCACTTCCCCAGGATTCCTTGTTTGGCGTCAGAATGCTGATATAACCTTCTTTGTCTAATTCGGTTTTGAACTTGAGGGAAAGAAAGTAGCTGTACTTAGGCGTGATGCTTGTAAAGGTCGCAACATCCCCGCCGCGGGCGGCGAGTTCCCCAAGCTTAAGTTTGTCTCTTTTTACCTGTGCTGACTGGTTGTACATGGTGTCATACCAGTTGTTCTTTGGCTCACGTTTGTAGACGACCATCCCGTGGTGCCAGTCGGTGCGAAATACGAATTCCCGACCGACAAACTCGTGCTTCAAATTTTCGACATGTCCATTGGTGAGTTTCACTGGTGACGAGCCGCAGGCACTCAACAGCAGACCGGAGAGGGTAAGTGCCAAGGCATTGAGGAAGCTACGTTGAAAACCACGTCTGTCAGACAGGATGTTGGTGCTGGATTGGGAGACAGTTCCTTTCATTTTCCGTCCTTTCGGCTTGGTCGGTGGTTTTTTTGGATGGATGCACAGGCGATGCTGGGGAAACTATACCATCTGTGGAACGTAACGGCAGGTGGAAGAATCGTCTCCCACTCCTTCTTCAAGAAGCGAAAGATAGTGGAATAGGGTATGGCGTATGTCTTGCTTAAGGCAATAATGTTCATATGCCAAAGGCTTGAAATCACCTGCCTCGACAAACAGTAGGTCGTGTTAGCGTAGCGTAACACGACAATATTGGCGCAAACTGTTGGGTTACGGCCAAAAAGACGGCCTAACCCAACCTACTCAAACGTTCGAGTATTGGCGCGTTGTGCTTTAAGTGAGTGGTACTCATCTCTGCCCTTTTTTAAGTACGGATCCTGCGACTCAGCACAATCTTGCCGCCAATGGCCGAAAAAACGCCGCACATCAATAGATATACCAGGCTCATCAACTTCAGATGGCTGTAATCAAGTGAGGTCATCAGAGAGACCAGGCCAGCCAATGTGCAGGCCACTATGGGGTTGATCAGATGTGTGGAGCGGGCGAAAGCGATTGTAATGGCGCCCCCTATCAGCATGGCGATAATGAAAGCCAGTGCCGCACCGCCAAGCCAGAGTACCTCCTTGTATTCTGATAGCCACGGCGATTGAAATCCATAGGCACCAACCAGCGCCGCGACCAAAACATAAACCAGTTGTATTACCAGTCCAATAATGACAGTCGAGACAAAACCTACGGTGATGGCTTTCCAGTCCATTTCATCTCCTGTGTTATCTGGAAAAGTGCAGAGGATATTTCGACGTGATTCTCTCCTACCCATTGTTGGCTGTACCTGATCAGGATCAGTTCCTGCGGTATATATGGCCCACTTGTATTGACCAATCCTGAGGTCCTGCCACTATCTCCGATCCCAATGGGATCGATCCCTTACGTTTTCAGTGACGCTGCAAGACGAGGGCTAAACAGGATCGTCTCAGTCATCCAGGCGAAAGCCGATCTTCACCGTTACCTGCCAGTGCGACACCTTGCCGTCCTGGATATGGCCGCGAGTCTCGACTACCTCGAACCAGTTCATATTATGGACGGATTTACCGGCGCGTTTAATGGCATTGCGGATTGCCGCGTCGCTGCTTTTGGTGGAAGAACCCACCACTTCGATCTTTTTGTAGACATGGTCACTCATTGTGATACTCCTTGATTGGGGTTTGATTTTTCTATGTCTGTTGTTCCAGCTCTTTTTTCAGCAGATAGAGATGATCTAGCGCTTCTCTCGGCGACAGGTCATCAGGATCGATCTCGCGCAGCATCTCAAGTGCGGGAGACTCCTGGGGTTCCGCTGCGAACAGAGGTAGTTGGTTCTGCTGTTGATCCGCGTGTTGCTGGGCTGCCTGCTCCAACTCCAGTAATCGCTTCCGGGCACGTTTTATCACACCCTTGGGAACCCCCGCCAGTGCTGCGACCTGCAGGCCGTAACTCTGATTTGCGGGACCCTCCCGAACGGCGTGCAGAAAGACGATGGAATCGCCATGTTCCACCGCATCAAGATGTACATTGGCAATGCCGGGATACTCATCGGGCAAGGTGGTCAGCTCAAAGTAGTGGGTGGCGAAAAGGGTGAAGGCGCGGATGCGTGTTGCCAGTTCGACGCCGCAGGCCCAGGCGAGGGAGAGTCCGTCGAAGGTGGAGGTGCCGCGTCCGATCTCATCCATCAACACCAGGCTCTGCTCTGAGGCATTGTGCAGGATGTTTGCGGTCTCCTCCATCTCCACCATAAAGGTGGAACGTCCACCGGCAAGATCGTCCGACGCGCCGATACGGGAGAAGATGCGGTCGATGGGACCGAGGCTGGCCGCCTTTGCCGGTATGAAACTCCCCGCATAGGCCAGCAGGGTGATGATTGCGATCTGCCGCATGTAGGTCGATTTACCGCCCATGTTGGGGCCGGTGATGATCAGGATGCGGCGTTTCTCGTCGAAGTGCACATTGTTGGCAACAAAGGGTGTGCTGCTGACCTGCTCAACGACCGGGTGGCGGCCGTCCAGTATTTCGAGACCGGGTTCCCGCTTCAGCACAGGTTGGCGCAGATCGAGGGTCTCGGCCCGTTCCGCCAGATTACAGAGGACATCCAGGGCGGCGAGACCCTCGGCACAGTTTTGCAGGGGTTGGAGGTGCTCGGCTAGTTGATCCAGCAGTTTGGTGTAGAGCGACTTCTCCCTCGCCAAAGATCGCTCTCTGGCACTGAGTACCTGATCCTCGAACTTCTTCAGTTCCGGGGTGATAAAACGTTCTGCTGACTTCAGCGTCTGGCGGCGGACGTAGTCTTCCGGCGCCTTGTCCGATTGGAGTCGGCTGATCTCGATGTAGTAGCCATGCACCCGATTGTAGCTGACCTTGAGATTGCTGATGCCGGTGCGTTCCCGTTCGCGCTGTTCCAGGTCGAGCAGAAACTGATCGGCGTTCTGCGACAGGTTGCGAAGTCTGTCGAGTTCTTCGTCATAACCTTCCGCCAACACGCCGCCATCGCGGATCAGCATTGGTGGTTGTTCGATGATGGCCCGTTGCAGCAGGTCGTGAACTCCCGGATGTTTACCGATCTTATCCGACAGAACCCCAGGCAGAGGCGAGGTGAGTGGCGTCAACTGCTGCTGCAGTTCAGGCAGGGTTCCGAGGGCGTCCCGCAGTACACTGAGATCCCGTGGACGTGCGCTCTTCAGTGCAACCCTGGCGAGGATTCGTTCGATATCGCCGATACCCTGCAGTGTCTCCTGCAGGGTGGGAAAGGCTCGTTGGGTAAGTAACTCATCGATCGCCGCGTGGCGCTCAGAGACGGCGCCGGCATCCCGCAGGGGTCGGTTGATCCAGCGCCGCAGCATGCGGCTGCCCATCGGCGTAGCGGTGCGGTCCATGATCCCCGCCAAAGTGTGTTGGGGCTGGTTCGACAGGGAGTGGTCCAGCTCGAGATTACGGCGGGTGGCGGCGTCGATGATGATGGCGTCCTCACGCCGTTCGACCCGCAGGCTGCGGATGTGGGGCAGGGCGCTGTGTTGGGTCTCCTCCACATACTGCAGTAGACAACCGGCAGCACCGACGGCGAGAGGCTGATCCTGACAGCCGAAGCCGGTGAGTTCACGGGTGCCGAACTGGCGTGTCAGCAGCTGGGTGGCGGCGTCCAGATCGAAATGCCAGACAGGGCGGCGGGTGATGCCGCACTGCAGGTCGAGACTCTCAGGCAGGCAGGAGTCCTCATCCAACAGCAGTTCTGCCGGATGCAGTCGTTCGAGTTCGCTGGTTAGCGCTTCATTTGAGTCGAGTTGCTGGACTGTGAAACGGCCGCTGCCGAGGTCAAGCACCGCGAGGCCGAAACCCTTCTCCGTTTCATAAAGCGCAGCCAGTAGGTTTTCCCGTCGTTCTTCGAGCAGGGCCTCGTCAGTCACCGTGCCGGGGGTGACGATACGTACCACCTTGCGTTCCACCGGACCTTTGCTGGTCGCCGGATCGCCGATCTGTTCACAGATAGCGACTGATTCCCCCATACGCACCAGCTTCGCCAGATAGCCCTCGGCGGCGTGATAGGGCACCCCGGCCATGGGGATCGGCTTACCGGCGGACTGGCCCCGCTTGGTCAGGGTGATATCGAGCAGACGCGAGGCCTTCTCCGCGTCAGCAAAAAAGAGTTCGTAGAAATCCCCCATGCGATAGAACACCAGCATACCGGGGTGCTCCCCTTTGATGCGAAGATACTGCTGCATCATTGGGGTGTGTTGTTGTTTTTTGACCCCTGATTTATTTGTGTTTTTTGTCATTAAATGTTCTTGTAAATCATATAAAACAATAAGTTATGTACTAATGGCTCGTTTCTTTTCGTTGCTCGTTGTTTCAGCTTGTTCCAATGAGTTGCTGAAAAAAGTATAGCAAGTAGTGTAGTATGCAGTCTTGATCAGTGTGTGTCAGGTTGGCTTGCTACACTTGTTCGTCTGAACGCCTGCTAAATGCTGGTCTCCCACATCAAGCAATGAGGGGTCAATTGTCATGGAAAACAGAGCCGAGGCCAAATCGGATAAAAAGCCTCTATCATCCCGAACAATCGCAACCATGAAGCCTGGTGATGGTTTCAAAGCAGATACAGGAGAAAACACCGGTCTCAGGGTCAGGTGTGGAAATTCTGGCGTGAAGACCTTCATGTACCGCTACCGCAGCCCCGTGACCCAGAAACTCTGTCAGGTGCTTATTGGTCACTATCCGCAGATGTCGCTGGCAGAGGCCAGAATCAAGCTTCAGGAGCTGAAACAAATCAGGCAGCTGGGTCGTTGTCCTGCAACTGAAGCCAAAGCAGAAAAAAAGCTGGCTGAGGCTGAGCAAGTGAAGCATCAAACTGTGTTCACTGTAGAGGATATGGTTGAACTCTATCTGACCGAGTACATAGAAGATCGGATGGTTAACGGTAAGCGGGTTTCTGGGGCTCGTAAACCAAAAGGTCAGGATGAAACTAGGCGAACTCTTCACAATGATCCTGTGCGAGCCCTGGGGGGGCGAGAGGCACGTACAATTAAAAGAAAGGACGTATCTGAATTGATCCTGGAGATCGTTAAGCGTGGTTCCAACGTTCAGGCAGGTAATGTACTCAGGGAATTCTCTGCGGCCTTTGAGTTCTCCATTGGTATGGACAGGTTTGATGAGAACTTCACAAATCCCTGCATTTCGGCAAAGGCATCACTGAAGAGGCTGGGTATCAGTCTGACTCATCAGCGGGGTAAACGCTACCTGTCAGATGAAGAACTCAAGAAATTCCTTGAGTGGCTTCCTGGTTCTGTATTTACACCTACCCAGAAGAACATCCTCAGATTCTCACTTTGGACTGGTTGCCGGTCTGGAGAGGTTTGCTCTGCTGAATGGAAGGATATCGACTTAGATAAAGCCATCTGGCATTTGAGAGAGACGAAGACTGGTGCTGAACGGACTGTGCAGCTACCTAAACAAGCAGTGGATTTTCTAAGGCAGTTGAAGCTGACTACAGGGGATTACCCGTTTCCATCACAAAAGACAGGATTACCAATCCAACAGAAAGCAATCACAGAACAAGCATGGCACCTACGGCAGACAAAAAGGATGCTTGATATAGCGCACTGGTCACCGCATGACCTCAGAAGGACGGTCAGAACTGGTTTGTCACGGCTACGCTGCCCAAATGAGGTGGCTGAGGCTATTATGGGACACTCTCGGAAGGGGATAGAGGGAACTTACGACTTGCATACCTACGAAGATGAGTGCAGGGAGTGGCTGCAGAAGTGGGCGGATTACCTTGATGGATTGCAGTGATTTTTTCATGTCAAATAATGCTCGCCCAAACAAACAGTAAAATAATCCAAGAAAACACTCCGGCAATCAATCCTGTGCCAAGTGAGTAGTGAGCAAAGCCACCAAAAGTGCGGATGATTTTTTCATTATTGATCAGTGCTACAGGGCGAATGCGCCACGAGGACACGTATTGCTCTTGCTTACCTGGTTTCAAGATGCAGTATTCTCACCAGCCTAAATCTCTCCAGTGCTCAACCGAGGAATAGAAGCCTTTAACTCGATGTGCAAGTTGATCGCCTGATGAACCAAGCCCAACTAAATTGCGGTCATCTTCTTTGAGGGTTGCGACAGTCTTTGTGAAAGAAAGAGTTACCCTAGTCAGAATAATGCTCTTGTTTCCACCGCTTGGAGCGTAGTGCTCTGCTGTGCGGTTGTCGATGCCAAAATAAATCCCCGTGCCTGCATAGTTTCCATGACCAACAAGCCAGTCTCCGGATTGGGTAATCTTGGTTCCTGCCTCTCTAAATCTTGTTCCATGACGCATGGTCAGAGTAGGAAATACTATGCTTACAGCAAGCATAAGAAGACTGTCGAGTACATAAAGCCCAGCTTGCATGAGCATTTTGACGAAGCGAAAGGGGGAGGTGATCACGTAATTGAAGAAATATTTACCTCCTTGTAAATGACGTAGTTTGCCTCGTTTGGGGTGTAAGAATTCCTGTATGTTGTCGGAAAAAGATACAGCGCTAAATAGTACTAGGTCATAGTAGATAGCTGAAAGTATGCGCAGTGGCGTATTTTATAACGTAGGAAATTAAAAACCAAAATACAGTCAAACCAGTGTAGCTAAGTGCAAGAAAAAAACCTCTCGGTTTATTTGTCGATCTTTGCTTCCAAAAGTACCTAAAAGGATTGGTGATGAACCACTGCAAATGATTAATGCCTCGAAATAACTTTTCGAAGCCAAATACTAAAGGTCTCAGAATGCCGGTTAGTACGATGAGAAAAAAATAAGATGTTATGAGGAGAAAGAGGGTAAACAAAAGATCATTTGTGTTCATTGTTATTAGAGCTTCCTTTTCTACACTGGCACCCCGCAGTCTCTAGGGGGCAAGGCTACTGGGGTAAACTGCTATTTGCCCGTTTTGGGTAACGATCCCAGGCACTATCGGGAATTTCTTAGACCCCTAAAGCGAGAGTGACTACTGCTTCCTCTGTTTGTTGAAACTAGAAATATCGTTGTTTTTCAGCAACTAACTGACTTTGGCTTCGAGTGCGTTCACAATAGTTTGATACATTTGCGAGTTTTATAGGAAAATAATGCTTCTTCGAAAGGAAAGCAAGCCACGGGATTTGCGGAATGTGAGACACAGGACTTGCGACCATGAATGAACTAACAAAGCTAATTGATGAATATAGCGCAGCATCAAACATTGATGAGTTGTTTGGCACGCTTCAAAAGTATCTGCATGAGAAGTGCGGTGCTTCTAGCTTGTTCTACGGATTAGTTCATTCATTAAAACGAGCACAAGAAGTGGGGGTTGTTGAGTCTGGGTGGCATAAATCAAATCACCCGGAAGAGTTCATAACAGCGCTCCAAGATAATGATTTTATTGACTTGGATAGAAGTGTTATGCACTGCCTGACTAGTGTGAGTCCCTTTGTCTGGCATGACATGAGCAATTGGCAAGGTTTATCTAAGAAAGAAAAAGAATATTTGTATACAACTTTCGACTGTCATATGGAAGTTGGTGTCAGTGTCCCAGAAAGGTTCGGCAGGTATGGGCTCGGTGGTGTTGGAATCTGTGCCGCAAATATTAGCGGACCTGAATTTGATAGATTATGGAAGCAAAACAGGGAAGAAATAATTAGTGCTTGCCATTTGTTTAACTCGTTTGCGTGTAAGGAATATATGGACGAGATTTTCCACCTTACCCCAAGAGAGCGTGAGGTGCTGACCTGGCTTGTCGCTGGAAAAGGCTCAGCATCAGAAATTGCTGATATACTTGGCACATCAGCAAGCACCGTCGAGAAGCAAATCCGTAGTGCCAGACGGAGTTTAAAGGCTAACAGCAATGAAGAGGCTGTTGCTAAGGCCTTGATTTTCGGGTTAATCGATCCTTAGCTTGCTGGGGTATAGCGGATTTCGCTAGTTGATGATATTTCGTTTTTCATTATTGTAAATGTGTGGCGAAGCCCTCAGGCTAGTCTTTCCGTGAAGCAGCTAATCGAAAAGTAACAGCTTTGCGTCAGTATTGAATCTATAGGAAGTAGTGCGGTGAAGATGATGGCGAGTTCAAAAGAATTGATTCGGGTATTTCTTTACTTGTTTCTACTTTTCCCGTTTGTGGCTTACTCGGCTTCTCAAGGGGTAGTACCAAATCCTGGTCATGAAAACGACACGTATACGTTCACCATTGAGCTGGATGGTAGTTTGCCATCAAACTATGACGTAAATCTTGAGCTCGGCGATGGTGGTGGTGGCTGGCTAGACCAAGGCGCAATGCCGGCAAAGAATTCCAATCGGAAAGTTTTCTCTTATAACAGAAGAATCTCTACTGCCGGTGATAGGAAGTATCGCTTTGCATTTTATGAAGATAGGGAATTTATTCAATATAACCCTTCAACTGGCAGCTACGAATATACTGTTTTACCAAAGCCTCCCTCCTTTCATTCCGGGTCTGTTTCTCCATCATCTGCTAAATCAGGCTCAGACTACACCTTCAAATCAGCTTGGACGCAAGAAAATGACCATTACATAGTCAATGCTCTTTTTCGCTACAGACCTTTTGGTGAGTCTTCGTGGGCACAAAGTGTTATGCCCTACTCATCTACTACTTCCAATAGGGCTGAATTCATAAAAAAGATTAGGATAACCACAGCTGGTGAGTATGAATATCAGTTTCGAGCAAGTTCATCTGTAACTGCTGGTGACACGGGTGAAGCGTCAAACTGGACAAGTAGTAAGTATTTCTCTGTTACTCCAGTAGTGTCGGTAACTGATCGTGAAACTATTAAAATAATCAATCAACCAAACAGCAACAGAATTAGTGCTGGTAGCTTTGTTCTGGGTGTTCGTGGGGAGAGCGACCTAGGAATCAAGATATTCTCTATGAATATCCAGAAATACGGTATTTCTGGGGCACTTTCAGGTACTTATCAGAGCCATGATGAGAGCGGAGATAAAACAGAGTCACATGACTTTACTGTTGATATTTCAAACCTTGATCCTGGCCGGTACGAAGTAATATTGCATGCGTCTGACAGGGATGAGAGCAATGGAGGGGGTGTTGATACAAAATATGAATTCTATAAAGAAGGAACAACTAACTACGATGTAATAACGAAAACCTGTTCGCAGGTAAACAGTAACTACCCATATGAGTGCCAAAAACAGCAGACGGTATTTAAGTCTGAAGACTCAGTTATTAGTTGGATTGAGTTTACTACTATAAGCCAGGGAACCTACCATGTTGAATGGCTGTTTGTGAATGACGAAAAAGGTGTAAGTCAAAAATATACATATAGTCTAAATTCAGATGGACTCGGATGGTATAGGCTGAACAAGTTCTTGACCAACAAGCATGATGGTGATTGGCGTGTTGAAATAAAGCTTGATGGAATAAAGATTGCAGAAGATAGCTTTTCAATAAGGCAAGAGGATGCTGACAGATATAAGTTAAACGTGAATATATCTGGCAACGGCAATGTTCTTGGTGGTGGTATCTGGTGTGGTCCTGGCCCTGGGTACACAGACTGTGATCATTTGTATAAGAGTGACATTGGCGAGATCAAGATGACCGCTGAACAGCATAAGGACTATGCTTTTGAAAATTGGTCTTACAACTCAGGTTGCCAAGCGATTAAAGAGGAAGAGAGGCCAAATGGAAATAACATACTGTATTTCAATCTAATTGGTGATTGTACACTAAATGCGAAATTTTCCGGAGATGAGCCAGTAACAGCACCTGTCTTAACGCAAGATTATACAGTTG
Source organism: Sedimenticolaceae bacterium (assembly GCA_963691905.1). GTDB lineage: Bacteria > Pseudomonadota > Gammaproteobacteria > Chromatiales > Chromatiaceae > QGON01. The sequence continues at coordinate 1,061,033 of OY829894.1, read as the reverse complement.
ATTTCCATAAATGTACTGGTGATCTGTATCGTGATTACTGCGTAAAGACTCATGACACAGCTACATCTACTATCAAGTTTGAAATAACCGATGCTAATTCAGATTTATCTATTCTTCATATAAATTGCGATGGTGAGGATGCTCCAGAGATTGAGGAAGGCATAAGCGGTAATACTGATTCTGTTACTGAGAGTTGTAAGTACTCTACCGTTAATGATCTAGACGGTGGAGTAAACGGTAATGGGAAATGCCCTAATAATGGAAATTATCGACACAATGGAAAATGCTGGAAAAGAGATATTACTCTAACTGCAACTGCATACGATTCTCTTGGTAATGATAGTAATGTTCATGAAAAGGAGATTATTCTCTATGACAGTGATCGTTGGAAGGAATGGAAAAGTTATAACGAAGCAAAAAGAATAGAGCTAGAAAATAAAATCGATGCGTTAAATGAGAGAATATCGACTGTAAATAGTGAGCTTGAGGTAATAAATCTTCAGGCCAATATTGATTTCTATTTAGAATATGCCGTAGATAGAGAATATATTGAAAGCTTAGACATTTCTGTCAAGCCCCATGCACCATGCTTGTGGCTTGATGCTAAAGATAATTGTGTCCTCAGCGACCCAACAGTTCTCGGACGACAATTTGGAGTAATTGTAGATTCCGAAGACCCTAACTATGAATACAGGTTATATGTTCAGTACGCTTTTAACCTTGATCCAGGGGCAATAAATAATTATCCCGCAGTAGTAAGAACCGAATATCAGCATTATGAAAGGCCAGCAGAAATAGCTGTTCTGGCAAACAATCCGGAACATCTGAGATTTTTAGTCGGCATGCTTGCTGAAACCGCTAAAAATTATATAGACGGTGCAAATGGTATACAAAGCAATCTTTCCGAACAGTATGAGGAAGAGATAGCAGATATTGAGCCGACGAAAAATTTTGGCATAGATGATCGAATTAAAAATTCTATTGACAAATCATATAGTTCAATAAAATCAGAGATAGAGGCCTCTGGTAATAAGGCAAGTAAATCGCTATCAGTAGCACTAGATCCTAGTCAAGATAGAGCAATTCGATTAGAGAATGGATTTCGTTACACCTATCAACTGACCTTAGGCACGCTAAAGGTAGCAGTTGATGGTGTTGCAGGATTAATTTATGGAGCTTTCGAGCCAGAGGCAAAGGAAGCCATTGAGAAAATCTCAGCCATTTCTCAAGAGCAATTTGAAAAACTACCGGAGGAGCATCAACAAGCAATCATTGGTTCGGTTGATGTAATTGCTGATGCAATAAATACGAATGAGGAAACAAAAGCAGCTTTTGAAACGGGGTTAATATATATAGGGGCGAAGTATGCGAAATCAACGGGTAAAGATCCATCGGATATTATTTTAAAAAGGAAAACTTCTGTTAGAAAAGGAGTGGCCCTAGCTCTTGCACCAAAGCCTACCAGTCTAAAGGCGGTATTTGGCACAGCAAAGGGAACATTTTCTAGAACGCTTTTTGAAAAAAGTGGCGCGATTTACCAACTTCCCAAGATATTGAAAGAAAAGATTAAGCTCAAGAAGGGAGCAAGTGATAAAAAGAAAGGAGACCTATCTGAGGAAATCGCGGAATATGTTTTTGATGAATTACTGCCAGAATACAAAAAATTTGATGGCACGTATGATGGCATAAACGGTTTTGATCATGTTTATATGAAAAAAAATGCACAAGACGTGATCGAAGAAATAGTTATTGTTGAAGTAAAGCAACTTCATAATGGGGCGGCTGCTTTACGGCAGACCGGTAAATTTCCACAAATGACTGACGAGTGGATAAATGATGTTGCTCTCTCACTAATTAAGGAAGGTAAGACAGAGCTCGCCTTGGCAGTCATAAATAATCCCAAGTTAATCACTAAGTTCTTGGTCGGGACAGATGATAGTGTAGGGACTTTAAACTGTTTGAAAATAAATACCTTTTGAGATTATCTTTTAACTATCAAGTATATGAATAAAGAAACGGCATTAAATAAAATAAGGAAAGTATGTGACGGTAATATCCCTAGTGGGCTTATCGAAAAATTCTCAAAAGAGTTAAACTCTAATGCAGAGTATGGCGCAGATGATTATAAGTCCTTTCTCTTAGGGGTGTTGTCGGGATTGCTATTGGACCTGCAATGTAAGCTGTTTATTAAAAAAGATGAAAAAGGAGTGAAACAAATATGCTATTTGATCTCACGTGTACAAATGCTGAGGGCAAAATCATATGGTGTAGTTTCAGCATTTCAAGATTATCTTGAACCCGCAGCATGTATACTGCTTTCCGATCACGCAGAATTGATTAATGAGTTTGCAAATCACAAAACAGCGCAAATGATAGCAGGCGAAGAACTATTGTTGGTAGAAGCAGTGCAAAAAGTAATTTTAAATGATTATTTTGCGTACCATAAGATATATAAAAAATTCCTTGATGATAAAAAGCTTAGTGAATATTTTGAACTGGACTTCATGGCTATGAACGGTATTTTTGAAAAAAACAAACAAAAAATAGAGGAGGCCATACTAAGGGTTTGCGACGAAAATGCAAAGAGAGTGGATGATCCTATACTTCAGGTATTCTTATCTTATCCTGGGTTTGTATATGCAAAAATTGCGTGGATGAAAGGGATAGAGGTGGAAGTTGACTCAGAGTTGATTCCCAAAGAAATGCTCCCTGTTAAGCCAAATGATGAGTATTGGGAATTTGATTTCATGAAGAAGGGGATATTTAAATGAACAGTTTAAAGTTAGTCGTTATCTCTTCTATAGCCTGCCTTATCCTGACTTCTTGCGGAGGAGGGGACGGTGGAAGTAATGATGATGGTAATAGTAATTCAAATACCGGAACAAACAACACACCACAAGAGAGCAAAGGATTAACTAACAAGGTTGAACTCGGGCCAGTAAAAGGTAGTAATGTGGTAATTACTACTTTAGATGGTAATTACAACCTATATTCAACAACAACTGACAGTAATGGGACATACAAAGTTGATCCTGAAGTATTGGAGAAAAGTATTAATGATCTTCTTGGAAAAATGCCTCCTTTTTTACTGGTAGCTGCAACTGGTGGCTATGATATCGATCCAAACGATGATGGAGTACAAGAGCCAGGAGAGGAGTTGCCACTGTTAGGAACAGTGAAAGGTGTAATTAGCTCTAGCACTCTTCTTACAGAGGAAAATCTCTCGATAAATCTTATTTCTACTGTTATATCTGAGTTGGTTAGAGATGATGATCTTCTAACTCAAGAAAAACTCTCGGTACTATCTCATCGCTTGGGGGTGCCCGACGTAAACAACGATGGAAAAATTAATAACAAAGATATTTTGTCGTATCGCATGAGTGAACACGAATCAGGGATTGAGCAGACGCTTCGTTCCGAAGTGCTTGATCACATTCATAACAATAATCAATACTATATCAACGGCTATGTTAGTAAGCTAGAGTCAGAGAAAGGAGTAACTACAACTGGCCATTCTGTGTATGACGGAATTGCGTATATAAAACTAAATCCAAATTCTTTTAGTAATTTAATTTACTACGCAGTCAACGCAAATTCACTTTCAGAAGTTAATCAGTCTTATAGCGACTCTATAACTTTAAGGAAAAATGATTATCTGATATTTAAGGAGTGCGTTGATGAGGATAGATGTTCTGCGCCCCAAATTCTGGCATTTGACGGAAAGGTCGTGCGTCCATATTTGATAGTTTCTAAAGATAATGTTTTCAGAAATGATCTTTCAATGATGAATTACTTTCGTTCTGAAATAAACAAATATGCTAATCATGTGAGGGGTCTTGAGTTAGAGCTTGAATCGTTGAAAGCTGAAAAAGAAATGTTAGAAAATGAGCGAGATGAAAATAGCGGGTTGCTATCTGCTTTGGAGGGATATTGAGTATTTTCTAAGTCATGTGACCTGAAAAAATTGGGACTGTGTATATCTTTCTAATCTAGCTAAAATCTAGTTGTCCAAATTTCGTCTTAATATAGTACCCCACATCTTTCATCGTGCTGTACGCTTCTTTTAGGCTCATGTTTTCCTGAATTCTGTACTGTATGTTTCCGCCATTAGCAAGGCGGGAGTCTGATAGACGGTTAAATCGATTGACTTCCGACTCCACAATGTTCTGAAGGGCACTTGCTAGCTCGGGTTCATCGTGAAATACAATGTGATCTGCAAGCGCAGCGATTCTATTAACAGTTAAAGGATGTCCTTTATTGAGCCCTCCTCTAAATGTTTCTAGAAAAGCAAATGGAGCTAGAGCAAAGATAACAGAAGATATAATTGGGTTGCGGACACTTGATTGAATCGAATTGAGTGCGTAAGTGTCAGCTTCAAACTCCATGAGTTGTTTATTATTGATATCCTGATCTATAGCAGGCTCAATTGATAATCGTTCAGATATAAAGCCATTATTTAAATGTCCGCAGCTAAGGTGCCCAAGTTCATGCAGTACATAAAAAAGTGCAGCCGCACTGTAACCACGCTCTGCTCGTACTCTAGCATTCTCACCAAGCGCGTTGGCAAGACCGAGCGATTGATGATCATTATCAATGCCTTCAGTTAATATGACATGTCCCGCAAGTGACATAGCAAGGCTAAATGGCAATTCCTCACCGCTAACCTTAATAGTGTCCTTTATATTACTGGACTCAAGTAAATCAAGAGTAATAATAAGGTCGACATAAAACCGGATTAGATATAGTAGTCCATCGAATATAATGATTTTTGGAATATTGTTGCTAGGTATAGGAAAGGCATCGCAATATGGAGAGTCAATTCCAAAAATCACCACTTCAGATAATTCCATATATGCCTTTTCGGTAATTATAGTGCGGTGACTGGATACAATATTCTGGATGCGTTTAGAGCTCTCACTGTTAGAATCCGCAACAATGCCGGTATGTTGAAAAGTATCGATAGTCTCACGAATATGCTTGTGGTTTCGTGCGTTCGCTCGATTACTCTGGAATTGGACCCATTTAATTAGTTCGTTATTTGGTATCAACATGATTGAGAACTTTATCTAAAGCCTCCAAGATGGTCTCATTATTTGCATCCTCTAGCTCAATTTGTGCTCCAAACTCTCCTTGTCTAATGATGATTTTTGCTGATGTGTTATCAGGAGCTCTATCCTTTAGTGAATTGGATATCCAATTTGCAATGGAGCTAGCAAGAATAGAAGCGGGTAGAGCAATTAAGCCAAAATTAATAGCTAGTTCATACCATCCGCCTATTGCACCAGGTACGTACTTTGTCTCACTGGTATGAAATTGTTCCTTATGTCTATCGGCTAAATCTATTTCTATATATTTAGAAGATAATCGCTTCAATATCTCTTCGTCCTGAGAAAGAACTTTAATTGTGAAGTCATCAATATGGAGTCTTTCATTCATAACGAAACGTCCTGATTGCTATGTGAGTGATGAGTATATTACCGATACTTAGAACTTCTAAATATATGTCATTGAAAAAAGATCAAAACATAAATCTTTCCGAGTCACATTAACCTTATTCATGGAGCAACTGATCAAGGTTTTTCCCATAACTACCCAAGAAAACTTCCATAAAATACTCAACTTCAGGTAAGTCCATCTTCACAAGAATCCGCTCAATCTTCTTTTCCGCGGTCTCAAACTCATGATTCCCAGCAGCTCGCTCTAGCCTGCATTTAATATACGCCGATAGAGAATCAGCAGCTTTAATGATCTCACTGTACTCTTTCTGTTGGTTCTCAGTAGAAATGAGGGTCTCAAATGCTGGCAACAGCTCTTTTGGCAATGTTTTGAGTAATGCCTTTCCAGCATGATGCTCAATATCCTTATACGCCCTCCTGATTTCCTCTGAATAGTTTTTGATAGGAGTGGGCATGTCAGCTGTGATGACTTCAGAAGCATCGTGGTAAAGCGCCATGACTGTAACGGCATTAACATCAATACTCCCACCGAATTTCGTATTACGAATAACAGCCAATGCATGAGTAATGGTCGCAACCTCCCAGGAGTGCTCCATTACGTTTTCATCAAAGCTGTTTTTCATAAGGCTCCAGCGTTTGATCCACCGGAGCCTGTTTATCCATGCGAAAAATGGACTGTTCATGTATGTTAACTCGTATGAAATATGTTCTAGTATTGTTGCAGCGGATCAGGGTTTACCTCGGACTATACCCTTGTCCTCCAAAGCTCTCTGTACTTTCCAAATCGTATCACGAATCACATAAGCCTCGTCATCACTTACGAACAGCCCCTAATCTCTGCCCATCAGACCCTCTTTACAAACTGAGAAAGAGCTAGAGCCTCCCCATCAGTAAACTCCATATACGGAGTGATCATTGTATTGTGCATAATTTCATTGTGGTTAATTTCTAAAGTAGTGGCTGACTAGCTTTTTTCAGTGGCCAGCCATTTATACGCTTCGCCAACTTCCTTGAATTTCTCGTTCATTTCATTCCAAACGCTCCTATCCTTACCATGGTGCTTATCGGGATGGAACTTTGATGCCTGGTGCCGGTATGCCTTCTTTATATCTGCATAAGAGTACGATTTCCCGGGCTCAAGCCCCAATATATTTAGGTATCGATTCCTGCGGGTATCTGAAGATGACCCTTGTTTGTGTCCATCACTGCCTCTCTGAGAACTCTCTTGTTTGGAGGAGCCCCTAGTCTGCCCCTGCTGACCTCTACGATACTGTCTGGACTGCTCTCTGCGCCTTGCCTGCTCACGACCCGGTGATTCCTGCTTAGACTGCCTTTGGGCTTCCTCATAACGCCTACGAAGTTCCTCAACCTCTTCTTCCTTCCGTTTGATGTCCTCATAGGCATCTTTGTATCGTACGGCATTGATGGTGTCGCTGATTGACTCTCCAAGCCCTTCAAGCATGTGTCCATACGGCAGGAGATAACCGACAAGAAAAGATCCTATCATCGTAAAGAGATGAGCTTTACCATAATCAAACTGCGTGATGAATGGGAAAAGAATGAGGCCAAGCAGTAGAAATTTCCAAAAGTTGAAGCTCTTTGCATTGCCAGCAATATAACCAAAGGAGACCATCACAACTGAGAGAAAAATGAAGCTTGATAAGTCCATGCTGCTATCTTCTAATTAACCTAGTCAAAAAGCCTGAAGCGTAAATTATGCTGATCCAGTTGTGTTCTAAGTCAGCAATAATGGCAGCTCCGTAAAGAAGGCTGACCAAAGTGGTAGGGACAAAAAAGTAGCTTACTACCAGCCCCCATCTATCAAATAGATCACCTATATTTTTAGCAAAATATGCAAGTCCATAGCCAAGCGCGAAGGCTAAGATCCCGTAGATAACAATGTCAGTATGCGCCATTACCTACAGCTTCACATACTCAAGGGAGTTATCACCTGCATTATTCACTACTTGACTCGGTTTATGTGCCGTTTTCCTTCTTATAAACCAATTCTCAAAGTATGGAGTAGCTGTAATTTTAACCGGCTGACGATTGCCTGAAACAATCAGTGCCTCTCTGTCGCCAATTGTCCTCACCTCATTCGCGTTTATTAAGTTAAATTCACGATACTCGTCTACTGTTGCATCAATTTCCCTGCGTTGCCGTTCTCTGACCTTGCCAATAATGTTCTCAAAAAAACTGGATGTTTGAGGGTCAGCACCAGCGTAGGTAATGTAGGTGTTGAATCCACCCTGGATAGATTCAGCATAATCATGACCGTACCTGGCGTTCAGCTGACTGATGCTCTGAAGGATGATGGATAGAGATACCTTGTATCCACGAATCGTATTTGCAGTTGATACAAAGTTCGGAATACTTGAATGACCAAACTCGTCGTAGAGGACGTATACTGGAAGAGTCTTTTTATCTGGCATCCTTCTCATGCAAGCATTAAACACGCTCCTGAAGAAGAGGCTGGTCAAGAAACTATAGTATTCAGCATGCTGAGCTGGGGTTATGAGGTAGATGATAGTCTTCTGGCGTTTCAGCTCCTCCAGGTCGATGTCAGAGCTGGCAGTCAGTTTTGCTACGCTCTGATTGGATAGGGTCTTCAGTGATGTGATGGCGTTGAGTACAAAACTCTGTATGCCCTCTTTGTTACCCGTCAAAGCTCCTTTCCACTCGTTCCACAGGCTTTCATCCTCTGGGTTATTAGGATAAATGGTATAGCGGGACATAAATTCATCAAGCTTGCTCCCATCTTCACCAAAATTCTGGAACAGGTAGTAGAGGTTATGGAGGTTGAAGAGGGCAGGATTATCATGGCTGGCGTTCTTGAGGCACTTGATAAAGAGGCTCACAAATCGGATAGCACCCTGTAGCCAGAAGTCATCCTTTCCCCCTGATGACGGGATTCCACACCTCACCAGGATTTCAGCCACTTGTTCAAGCTCGATTGCTTCACTAGCTTCTGAAAGTGGATTGAATCGAGAGGATCTGAGCAAGTTCTCTGGATCGATAGTGATTATCTTGAATCCCCGCTTCTCCATGAAGCCCGAGGTTTTCTCAAAGACCTCTCCCTTAGGATCGTTAACCACTAAGCTGCAGCGAGAACGAGCCTTGTCCAGTACATTCGGAATGATGTACCTGGAGGTTTTTCCTGTACCCACGCGAGCAATCACAGCAACATTCTGAAAGCTCTCTCTTTCAGATAGCCTGAGATCATTACCATCGAGCAGCAAGCCTTTGTTTGAGCTGTTCAGGAACTCGCGGTAGGTAGATTTCTTAGCAAAGCTTGCCCCAGAGGTCTTGTTAAGAACGTGACCCATTAGAATGTATTTAAGGCCAGCCCACATAATCTTGAAAGGCATGGTCATTATGAATTTTGCTTGCTTCATGAATTTGTTTGGTTACGAAGGTATTTATTGCCTCAGTTTGTGATTCTCTTTAGTTTCTCGTGAATCAGCGATTTTGTTTGTCAAATAAGTAAGATGCGATTCAGTTTGTTTCTAACCCAGCCTGAGATAGATGCAATGAGTCACTTCTTCTGATTTTTGTCACTTGTGTCACTATCAGATTGCTTGCTGCGTATTTCATCCATTTCAGCTTTGCGCTTGCCTTGTTCTGCATCTATTTTTGGTTCTTCCTTAGTTTCACTTTTAGCCTTGCTAGCTTTCACGTCAGGCTCAGGCCCTCTGGGTTCATGGCTGGATTTCTTTTCAGTCTTTTGGCTCTCTTCTAGCTCTATGCGCTCAGATAGAGCATGGAACATATCGAGCATGCCTAGAGTCTTCAAGCGATGTGGTCTTCCGGTAGAAAGGTCCTTTATGCCCAGAGTATTACCACGTGCGTAGAACTCTAAGCCAGCAGCCGAGAGTTCTTCAAAGAACTCCTGCTTTGTGTTGCAGCTGGCGAAAATAGCATGAAGCTTTTCCTTTACCTTATCACGCTGGGGCGTTTTGCCTGTGCGACGTTTTCTTTCGGCTCCTTTACGGGATAGCTTCTCTCCTGCTTCTCTGTTGATCGAAACCTCTTGCTCAAGCTCTGGATAGTCCTTGAGTACATCGTTTTCCATTTGTCTCTTGAGTTTGTCAAACTGAGCCTTTGATAGGCGGGTTTTCTTTGATTCGCCAGAGGCGTTGGAGCTTATGAGAAGGTGGTAATGGAGATGACCGTCATGGTCATCATGTAGAGTACCGAATACCAGGTTGCTTGTAGCGCGGCGCTTTGCGTACTCTACAGCTAGATCCCTGAGAATTCTTTTTTGCTCCTTTAGGCCGAGTTTTTTTGCTCTGGTGATCGACAGTATCTCATGATACATGTAATTCCCATTCTTGCGCTTTGGAATGTGCCCCGCATTTGACTGGAACTCTTCTTCAATACCGCCAGGGTCATGAGAAAAAATGTTCTGGTAAACGTTGTACTGCTTGTCAGATTTGGCTATATCTCCCATATAGTCAATGAGCTGATCAAAGGAAGGTTCCTTCCTGGCCATTGATTTAATGATCATGGTCTTTGGTGTTAGAGAGTAATCTACTGGATGTATAGCTTCTGACTACCTCATCGAGCTGCTTTAGGTGCTGTAGCAGGTTGTTTTCCTCGCTCTCAGTCATTCTCCTCACTGTGTTGGAGTGATGGGCGATTTGGTTTACGTTGTTGGCTATATTGAGAATGGCGAATCGAAGAGTCTTAAGCTCTTCATGCAGCTCAGGAGGTATGCTTGCCCGGGCCTCCAAGCCTGCTAGGGCAAGATCTTTGATGAAGGATGTGACCTTAGCGTTATCCTTTCGAGCAGCACTCACAAAGCTGCGATACTCTTTGTTGCTCAGGGTCAGATTGACACGCTTGGCCCTGGATTTGTACTTATCCCGGTACTGGCGCTGGTAGAGTTTTCTTTTTTCGTCCATGTTTTGTTGTTATCAGGTATTTATGCCATTAAGAGTCAATATGGCGTAGATGGAGAGTGTAGGGGGAGGAGCTGATAGGAGTTGCCGGGAAAGGCTGTCGGGCACAAAAAAAGACTCTTGTAATAGAGGGAAGAGATTGTAACCTCAACATACAAAAGTCCTCATCAATAAATAGTCAGGAAGAATTAGCTTAGTTTTGCAGTTTTTAATAAATCAGCTAATTGTTCCAGCGAAATCGTAATATAGTGATTTTGGGTATAGTATGCCCCAATATCTTCAGACCATCTTTTGGCCTTGGTTTTTAATTCCACGAGTTTCAAAACCTTTCAGGCTTTGACTCAGTTTGGAATCTCGAAATCATAGGTAGAAACAGTAAAGTTTCAATTCCTATATAATTCGTCTTTCGGAATAACTTTCTTTATATTCATCTGGTAGATGTTAAGAAATAAGATACGTGGATACAATCATGTGGTACCTACAATTATATATCCAATATTAATTCTACTATATATTATGTGGATATGTCAAAAATACGCATACAAATTGTAGTAAAAACATATGCATAGAAAAATAGATATGGTCTTAGTGCCGAACGCAAAGCGGTATTTAAACGTCTCAGTTGTTGTTTTTATGACTTCAATAGAACCAAACTAAAAAGTTGATTTTGTCATCGTAGGTTTTGAGTTCTACTCAAGTTGTTTCAATAAAAAGTTTTTCTAGCTTTTTTCTCGTCACTCTGTCGATTCTTATGGTAGTGAGATCTTTGCTCATGGAAAAGATATTTAGAAATATATAGATACTTGCAGTATATTTGTTTGCAGTGGTTAAGCAAGATTAATTACAACCAGTACGCATTTCTGCAATATCTGGTGATAGAGAGGGTAGTGGTTATCTTCTAGTCTGCCTCTGGAAACTTCAGTCATGGAATATCAAATCCTTTATGACGAACTTTCAATTTACGCACTTTCAGCTTCTGATTTCTAAATGTGTGTAATCTGATAGAAGTCATTTTATTTTTATTTGCGATAATCAAGTTATGAGCATGGTTTTGATTATTTCAAATAGCGTATTAACTTCTTCGAGATGTTCGTAGCTTGTCTTCATGTGTTTTTTAGTTATAAATTAAAATTACTCTTTATGGAATAAGGATGTATTAGAAAATACAGTTTTAAAAAGTCAAATATTTCGTCGCTTGTTTGAGCGGATTTAACACTAAACTCCCTTTTAAGGAGAAGGTCCTGGGTTCGAGCCCCGGATGACCCACCATTTAATTGACAACAAAGCTAAAAAGTCGCTATAAAAATTGGTGGCTTTTTTCTTTTTCTAGGGCTGGGAGTGTCTCCCTTCGGCATAAATACTAGGCAAACAAGTTGATGTTATCTATCTGTTTTTTTAGTCTTTCTGTATCGACACTTAAATATATTCTGGTGGTATCAATTTTCGTGTGACCAAGAATTCTAGAGATATTGAAAATATCGAAATTGTTTCTAACAAGCTCTGTTGCAAATGTATGTCTTAGCTGGTGCCAGGTGAAATGAAATGTAAGGCAGTATCTTAGCTTCTTAATGATTCTTTGCATGTCCCTTTGCTTTAATGAGTTACCATGGGTAGTCGGAAATAGGAATCCATCCTCAAAGTTGGGTTCTTTTTTTCTTGTCTTTAAATAGTTATGCAGGATTTTTGTAAGAATCTTATTTACAGGTACGATTCTGTCTTTTCACCCCTTTCATCTCACTACCTTTAGGTATCAATCAACAAGTCTTAGGTCGTATATCTTTAAGTTAGTTAACTCAGATAGCCTAAGTCCTGTATGCAGGTAAGTATAGACGATTGTTTTATTTCTAAGTCAGTGGAAGACACTTTTATCAAAAGCAACTTCAAGTGATCAGAGAAGTTCATCAATTTGTTTTTTTGTAAGAGTCTTTGGTAATTGCTGTGGCTCTTTTCTTTTGATGATTTTGTCTATGGGGTTTTCTTCTAGGTACTCTTCTGTCACAAGGTAGCCACAAAAGCATTTTATGCACTTCCTGTATGTATTGTATGTGGCAGAACTCCAGTTTCTGCTCATCAGGTGTTCTCAAAGGAATTTTTTAAATCCCTTAGACGTATATGTTGATAAGTCAGAAGCAATAATGTTTGTATCAGAGATTAATGCTTTAAAAACCATATGATAGCTTTTTAGCATTTTCTTTGATATTCATTGATTGACGTATTTTTCTAATAAAAACTCATCAATATATAGATTGTCGAAATATTTCATAGTAAAAAATAAGGAAATAAACATAGTTGTTTATCCTTATTCCAAAAGAGTGAGAAAAGATTAAAAAATAGATTAATCTTTTGAAATAGGCAGATGTTAAAGATCTACGTGCATTTTTGCCTTTTAAAACTGTGCAGCAACTATAGTGAAAAATATGCTGCTGTCTAGTTTTAAAGGGAGTGTTGATTATGCAGTAGTCTCAATATGGAGTTAGATCTACAGGGATGAGCAAAACGTCATCTTGAAATCGAGTTCATATCGGTTAGTTAAATGATGCCTCGTTCAGCCATAGATACAGTAGATTGTTTCCCTACTACAACATGATCCAATACCCTGACATCAATCAGACCAAGACTATCCTTTATTCTATGTGTGATTGTTTGGTCGGCATTGCTAGGCTCAGCTATTCCGCTTGGATGATTGTGAACCAATATACAAGCAGCAGCATTCAACTCAAGTGCGCGTCTTACAATAACACGAGGATGAACTGAGGCTCAGTCAACTGTACCATAAAACAATTCTTCGAAAGCTAAGACGAAGTGGCGAGTATCCATAAAGATAACTCAAAATACTTCATCCTTACGATCTGCTAGCAATATTTGTAGGTATTGCCTAACATCGTCGGGGCTAACCAATGCGCTACCTTTGTTAAAAGACTCAAGTATTATTTCTGTGGCTAATTTGATGATAGCCCTTTGTTCTTTTAAGCCAAGTGTATTGCATGAAGCTCTGTCAAGGTCGAATGCGGGAGTAGTAGATATATGATCTGTAGTAGAAAAATCAAATTCATATTGGCATGAAGCGGAGTTGTTCATATATATCTGATAAGGAAATATGCAGAATATGTATATGAAACCTAAATGTAATAATTATCTGTAAACAATAAATATGGGATCAAACGATAGTGTTTTCCATATTTCTTCAGAAGTAAGTAAATGAATAGTGTGAAATAAATAGTTGTCTTTAGAAATGGCAGATGTTGAAGGTCCATATAAACATTGCCTCTTTTTAAAACTGCGAGAGAAACTATATTGAAAATTGTGTTTTTGTCAAACTATTTTTCTCCAAATCAAGCAAATATTGATCACATTAATTGAACGTTATATTGAAGAATAGGCAGCCCAACAGGGATGTTGTTAGATAAAAAAAGTTGAAAAAATATCTGAGAGCTTCGGATTCAAGAAATTATCGTATATCGACAATTCAGCGGAGTGTCAATCAACCAATTTGAGGCGATTATACAATAAGCGGTTTTAAGGGCTTTTCAATTATTCATTTAATCGGATTGAAAGCCTCTTAAAAACTGGCATAATTCAAATGATTTTTGAAAATATTTTCCTCCTGAAATCCCTAGCAATTCCCTGATGTCGTGAAAACAATATCCAATTTTTTCAAAAACCACCCTGCTAACAGATATATTGCTATATGATATGCAGGACTACATTTGATTTCTACCACTCGCATTGTATTTACCTCGCAGGATTAATCGTCCTGTATTTTATATCTTAAGTTTATGACTTATGAAAAATGAAGTAGGTGAAATGCAAAAGTATTTCTGTCCATTTTGATATCTAGATTTAGAATGTGCTTGTGCTATATGAGATGAAGTTTGACTATGTGAATCAGATCTAGTTGATATCATAGATGACTTTAAACATAGTTGCGGATATACAGATTATGAAAACCTTGATCCGGTATATTGCGTTCTTGAGCACATTCTTCAGCAAGCAAGAAATACAATAGAGAGCCTGACTGGCTATGACTTTTTAAATGATTATGAGGGTGCTGGCAGTGAAATTTACACACATGGAAACTTTATGTGCAGTAGCTATGACTGGTCTAGTGGAGCTAGAGAGGAGCTCATTTATAAAGTAGCACCACACTTGGATGAACTGAATCAAAATGCATTTTGTGCATATTTGTTCGGCGAACTGGATATTGGGAGTTAAATCTCCCATTTCTTGTTGAGACCATCACTGTTAGATATTTGAGATAAAAACTTGCGTAAAATGAATTTTTCGTATAATTGGATAAGATTAATTGCTAATTTACTAACTATGAAAAATACAAAGCCGAAACTAAAGTGAATGGATATTCACTTTGAGATGACAAAAGAGGCTCATGCTAAATCCTGGAAAGAGATGCATAGATTACTTGCTAAATTAAGGAAATGAAAAGAGTAATACTAGATGCCAATATTTTGATTAACTTTTGCTCTGATCAAGAAGATACAAAAAAAGAGGTAGAGAAAATATTTGATGACCTAGAAAACAGGGACTTGATTATCTTCGTGCCAGATCTTGCCTTATACGAGCTAATCTACAATCTGAAGAAACAAAATCAAGTGCAAACGCTTGTGGAGTTTCTTAAACAGTTTATAGCCAGTCCTGATGTGTTTACATACAAGATGGACAATAGTGAATTCGTAGAAATAAGTAATACATCTGTTGAAAATAATCTATCAACGTATGACGCAATATATCTGTATTTATCATTGGCTACTTGATACGAAATAGTAACTATGGACAAAAGATTCTACAATGCCATTTCAAGGTATTATGACAAGATAAAGCTGTTGTAGTTCTTCATTTCATTCTAAGCTAAAGGAATATTCATTATTTTTTTATGGAATTCATCTTTAGAAATAATTCTTCAGTTTCTTACATCTTCTTCTCATGCTTGGATGCACTTCTCAATATAATGACTTAAGTCCTGGATGTATGATTTGCGGTTAGCTTCATACACTTCCTCAGCAAGTTTGTTTATCGGGTCTACTTGTCTTGATGGCATAAGGCGTTTATTAAGTGTTATGACACCATTATACGCATTTTTTACGCATGTCAATGATTCTTGAGTTTATCAATGCCATATATACTATATAGTCAGGCGTATATCGGCAAGGTCAAATATGTTACGACTGCCAGCTTTAAGTATTAGAATTATATAGCATGATGAGGAATCCGTACTTTTTCATCTAGGTACATTTTTCGTACAATATATTCAACAATGCTCTCCGGTGTTGTATAGTCTTTGTAATTGTCTAAAACAATAGAGAGTAAATAGTTTACTCTTTCATCGTTGATATTGAATGATTCTAGTTTCATAGTAATCATAAATGTGAAAAAACCTACATCATCAAGGCGCTGTATATTCTTTTTCCAAATAGGATTGTTGCAAACAGACGCCTCAAACACGTTAATGTCATCAATTTTAGAGAGGTGTGCCCATGTGTGGTATGGCTTTAAATCAGCTTCACCCCAAAAAATGCCACCGTTGATGTATTTCTTTCCCTCAATCAAATCTTGAGGGCTTATTGAAAGGCCTAGGAAGAACATCGAGGCATTGTTTTTATTACTATCAGAATAAAAACCTATCCCTTTTAGTGAAGAGAAAGTGTCTCTAATTACAAATCCTGATGCAATGTAATTCTTTCCTAAAGGGGTTTGAATCGCGTAGTGAAACTTAACAATTCCATCTTTATCTAAATAAAACTGAATTGTAGAAATGTATAATACTCTTTTATCATCAGATTCCTTATAGTTTTTTCGATGTATTATTATGTATTGCCCGCAGAGATTATATATCTCTGAATCAGTTAGTTTCTCATGTTCAAGTTGATGGTCTAAGTGATGAGCAATGTCGTTTTGTTTAATAATTTGGCCATTAAAAGAGGAATGGTTTTGCATGCAGTACTTGATTTCATTCAGTCTTGTTGTGTTAGTACTCCCAAGCCTCTCGTCATTTTTAAGTTTTGTGAGTAATTTGCTTAACTGGTTTGGGTTCATTCCTTTAAAACCCGGGGCAGCCTGAGGAAGAATTCTGTTGCAAAAGACAGATTGATGAACTTTTAGATGCTCAATAAATGTCTTAATATCCAAAGCAGTCTTCCATGAATCGGAAGCGCGTATGTATACTATGTCGTCTATGATCTTTTGGGCGATTTTATCGGTGTGGTATTCAAATATCTTTTCGATGTTGTTTTTTTCACGGTGTTCAATCAGTTTAAGGACGTGTTCCTTAATATCGAGGAAAGTTTTGCCTCGAAGATCCTCAACATCTCCTCCGACATCAAAGTCTTTTCCCCAGTCGAGGCTTTCAGCAAGATCTTCTGCAGATAGTCCTTCTTTTTCTGCAAGTTCAAATAGCTTCTCAGTTAGCTCATATATGTATCCTCCCATTGAACAGCTCCAGATAACCTAAAGAAAACCTAATAACACTCTGAACTAAAAGAAAAAGGCTTAAGAATACAGGAATGTCAAGCTTAGTTTTGCTGCACTAAAATTGCAACCGCTACATCAACTGGTGCAAAAAATCTGCACTTTTGAACAAAAAAGGAATTTTGTAGGGGTATGAGTTGCTAGTTGAAATTGGCTATCTTGAAGACTAAGTGAAGTAACTTCACTTACGGGAACCGCTGAAATGACTCACGGAATGAGTGGATCTTATAGGGATAGAAAAAGGGCTGATGCAGCAACATCAGCCCTTCGGATGGTTCAGCAGCTCAATCACGAAACCTACATAATACTGGAAGATCAATGACTTGACTTTAGATTATGCGGGAAACTGCTGAACCTATTAAAATATAGGGCTGATTTGTGATAAGTCAAGTTTTTCTGACTGTTTTTGTAGGTCTCTGTAAAACTGGGAGACTAATAATGAATCGTCTTAGGAAATTTACTCTTGGTGTGAACTATAGGAAAGTTCTAGTTATCGCAAAATTCGGCCAAAGGCTATCAGTGATTTTTCGGGTGATTGCTCGAAATCTGGCATCGATAAGTATCTCAATAGCCATTATTTTAGCGGTTTTGTTCGGTAGATGGGATATCACTCATATTGAACGTCTTACAGACAAGGTTGCTACTGCAATTGCAACGTATGTCGGAGTGAAAGATAAAATATCCAGCTGAGCATAGAGGCTGCTATAAGTGATTGATTACAATAAAGCCCCCTAGTGCAATGCTAGGGGGTGAAGATAGGTACTTGTAAGGGTACCCAACTATTTCCCTTTGCTAAGCTCCAGCTCGACCTGTTCGAGCATTTTGCTGGGCCTGATGCAGAGCACTTCTGCAATAGCAAATAGAGTAGATATGCTGGGCTGATAGACGCCTGTTTCGAGTTTGGATACATATGAGCGATCCAGCTCAGCATCAAAAGCCAGCTGTTCCTGGGAGAGCTCTTTTTCTTTTCGGGCCTGTCTGAGGACATTTCCGAAAACGACCTTGATATCCACGTTACATCTGCAAGTAACCAATAGGGACTGACAGAATCTGCAAATGTGGCGTATACAACAACGGAGTATACGCCACAACTATAAACTAGGATTAGTCGGCTGTTTGGGTATATGGAAGAAGCAGTGCAATGGAGGGGAATGCCTCGCTATTTTGCCCCGTTAAATCCCTTGGGGTTCTATTCCCCGCCGCTTGCGGCGTAATATTGGGGTGTGAGCGAGTATATACATAAAAGTCATAATGTTACGGTGCTGCTGTATCATTTGGTATTTCCAGCAAAGTACCGAAGGGTAGTATTTGGCACCGAAGTGGACTTGGTTCTAAAAGAGGTTTGTGTAGAGCTTGAGAAGCGCTATCAAATTAAGTTTTTGGAAATTGGTACGGATAAGGATCATGTGCATTTTCTCGTGCAATCGGTACCAATGTATAGCGTGACAAAGATTGTAACGATGATAAAGAGCCTAACGGCACGTGAGGTGTTCAAACGCTGTCCACAAGTGAAAAAGCAACTATGGGGTGGAGAGTTTTGGACAGATGGGTATTTTGCGAGCACCGTAGGAAAGCATGGGAACGAAGAAATGATAGGAAAGTACGTCAAAGGGCAGGGTGGTACGTACCAGAAACTTCACAGTGACTATCAATTGGCACTGTTCTGAAAATATGGCACCAAATACCCCGTCCGCTTGCGGCGGGGATCTTTATTTTCTGCTCGACCTGAGCAACAAGCATGCTTGGCTTCACCTGGAGAACGGCAGAGATGGCAAACAGAGTGGAGATGCTTGGCTGGTAGACACCGGTTTCGAGCTTGGACACATAGGAGCGATCCAGTCCGGCATCAAATGCCAGCTGTTCTTGAGAGATCTCTTTTTCTTTTCGGGCTTGTCTGAGGACATTCCCGAAAACGACCTTGATATCCACTCTGTATCTGCAAGTAACCCAACGGTTCTCCCAGATTGTTGATTTGTGGCGTATACGACAACGGAGTATACTCCACAAATACACATGAGGAGTATGCTCCTCATGTGTTGGCGGTTTGGATAAATGCGGAGCAGGGTAGTGAAAAAATCATGGTGCCTGGGTATTGTGTTGGTTCTTTCGTCTGTCTGCTTTGCAGAAGGGAGGTCAGCTCTTGGTATTGACTATCTGGAAATCACAGAGAACGAGATCATTGCAGAAGCTATGCTGGAGATGGAGCCTGCACTGATCGAGTACTACCAGAACGGCGAGTGGGCTGGATCTACAGAATATGACAGGAAATATGCATTAAGAAGCAAAGCTGTAGTTTTGAGCCAAGATCATGTGAGTGCAGATACATATAAAGTGATTAGTGAGGTGGCTCCAGAAGTACCGCTGAAATTTTTAAAGTTAGATAAGGACAAGTATCCTGACCTTTGGAATTTTGGTGAGCTTGTACGCTTGAAAAATGAAGGAGAGGAGGAAAGAAAGCTATACAAACTTCTGCATGGAAAGGAGTGGGGTAAATGAAAAATAGCCAGAATTTTGGAGAATTGATGAAAATATAATATACTATTAATATATTAAATAATAACAAGAACTTACAAATGGGCATAGAGTCTCCCGCATGACATGAAGCGCAGCCTGAGAATAAGCAGCTAGAAGCAAGTAAGCTAGCTATTAACGAGTTGCGTTCAAATTCTCAATTGATAGACTTCCCCGATAGTCTTTCATCCTTTTTTGAATCAAGGCTTTCTCATCTTGAAAAACAAGCCTCGTCAGAGTCCTCAAACTTTGATAATAACTTTTTAGTATTGCATTCAGCGATAGATAAATTAGCGGAAGTAAAAAAATCTTTGCCAGAGGTTTGATGATTTGATCAGTTTGGTCAGCTGTTATTGACGCTGAACGAATCATCTAAACAGTCCTTGGTTGTGGTGCTTTCAACAACACCGGTTGAAAAATTAATCAAGCACATTCAAATAAATGGGCTACCTATAACAAAGTTAGCATTCAAGCTCTTTGGGCAAGATCATTGAATTGAAACAACATTCTTGTCAGCTCAAGAACTAGAAAGAAAAGAAAATCACAATACCCGTAAAGCCAATATAGAAAATCTAACTGAGATTTACAATTCCATCTCTGCCCATGCAGGCTCATCCCTAGCTTTCACTTTGCTGAAACAAGTAGCCGAAGGAGGGGAGTCAATCGTCCAGGCATATACTGAATTAAAAGAACTTTTACTATCTGACCCGGAGCAACTAAAGCACCTGGTTTCTACTGTTCAAGAATTTGATAGAGAGAGTGGCACGAACCACTATGAAACTCTAAGGCATACTTTGATCTCGGTCGATCCAGAATTCCAAGGAATTCTGGATAAGCTCGCGGACGCGAGCTTATGAAAAGAAAATCAAACTACCTTACCTCAAGCTTATATATCTTCTCTTACTGGCAAGAAGCCAAGATTAAGCGGTAGTATTCTGGAATCGACAAATGATTTTGGAGACAAGATCTCTGTTGATATCTCGAAAGAACCTCCAGTACGTACACTGGCATTATGAGATTCCGAATACGCACTTGAAACAGAAAGGTGACTTGGTTTACTGCATAAACCTGAACTTGAGTATTCAAAGAAACTCAACCAACTAAAGATGCAGCTATGAATGGTTAATGTACTTCAGAATGACTCTGTACAAGGGCATATAGCTGATCTGGCCGAGCATGGGTTTAGCTTTGGCGAGATAAAGAGCCAGTTTGGAAGAGTCTATGGGATTGATCTTGGATTTATAGAATCACTTGAAGAATTAACAAATCCATCAGCCCTTGAAAGTAAGCAGGAAAAAATAGAAGCAAAGATTGAGGAGGTTCAAGCGAAATACCTGAAAGCAAGGAATGAAGCTATTAGGCTTCATCGAGAATCGGTATTTGAGCAGGATAAACAAACAAGAGAATACTTGCAGTTTATCACTGACCTAGGATTTGATTTTCTTCCCAAAGAAATCACAGATCAGTTAATCTCAGAAGTCTGATCATGACAAATTATGATAAAGACTTTTGAAATAAACCCAGTGAGACTAGATCTGAAAAACAGGATATTCTGAGAGCCTGAATCAGAGGAGTGATCCTCAAGATGGAAAGAACACTTGGTCAAGTTTTACAACCAGATGATCAGTTGAAGGCCGGATCAGCCAATTAATGTCGATAGCCACCTGTGAGCCTTTGGTAAGTCTGAGGACAAGACAGAGATAAGGCACTGGCTGATACAAAGCGGAATCCTGTCTGAGTCGTGAAACTTCAATATAGCGAAAGCTAGGAAGAATCTAGGTAAGGATAAGCCGGATGATTCATAAGCTTATGGAGTAGGGCAGTATGGTTGGCAAGATTGCAAGTTCGTAACGAACAGTTCATCCGCTGTCCGGGTCTTCACAAAATCTTCACATGGATTGGTGTGAAGATTTTGTGAAGACGAGACTCACTTGCATCTTGCCAAAGGCCAGCCCTTGGAACCCGTGAGAGGGAGAGCAAATCCCCCTCAAACCCCCCTCGGTAAGTTGTATTTATCATCAGCTTGCCAATTAAGGCGATTATCGTCAAACTGAACTCTAAGTACCCGCATTCCCATAGCTAGTATCAGGGAGATCGGCTATGTTCCCTAGGGTCTGATTATGGACCGTAAAGCAATTTGGCAAGCAGCGAGGGACTAATACTTCAACAAAAAATCGGGCGGGAGTTCGGGTAATCGCACAAACTAATGCGATATCATAGTTCTAAGTTTCTCGATGAAGTATCTGATTACTCTGCAATCTGTCTGTTGATTTCTTATAGCAGATTGTATGGTATTTTACAGAGGACTGTAATTGAGTGGTGGAAATTTAATATGAAAATATTTCAGCTTAAAAATTAAGGGTTGAACTCATGGAAGAAAGCTCAGTTGAGTTGTCACATTTACTATCAAATACAGATGCTCTTTTCGCTCAGATTTATTGGTTTAAACAAGATCTAGAAAGTCCGAGTGCGTTGTCTCATCGTGGTGTTTCTATAAATTATGTCGATATAAAAGAAAAACGTGACGATTTTCTTCGTGAGCTCAAGAGTACCGTCATAAACTGGGTGTATTCAAAAGACAAATATAACTCTATTTATAAGGAAGAGCTAGTCAAGCGAAATGGAGATTTTCAAAATACAAATGCATATTTAATGCAATTAGTAAAGCATAAATTCCGAAAAGGTCATCCGCAAGGGCAGTTTGGTGAGTTGTTATTATATAATTTTATTCAGCACTTTTTCTATGCGCCACCACTGCTTAGAAAAATGTCGTTAACAACAAACCCTGCATTAGAGAGAAATGGCGCTGACGCAATACACTATTGTAATAAAAACGGTTGCGACTTGTTTCTATTGGGTGAGTCAAAGTGCTATGAATCAAGTTATAGTTTTAATA
Organism: Sedimenticolaceae bacterium; assembly: GCA_963691905.1. Classification (GTDB taxonomy): domain Bacteria; phylum Pseudomonadota; class Gammaproteobacteria; order Chromatiales; family Chromatiaceae; genus QGON01. The sequence continues at coordinate 1,038,789 of OY829894.1, read as the reverse complement.
AGGCCCTTAAGGCTTCGGTAGGCAGTATTGTCTCAGCATTTGAGGATTTAGAAAATGAACTAATTTTGTATGTCTATGATGATTTTCTTGATCCTGAATTGAAGATAAAGGCAATTGAATTAAAGGAGGGTAGAGCTGGTGAAGTACGGTTCGAACTTGTTTGTCTTATTGCATATAACGAAACACAAGATATTGATGATGATAGTGAAGAGGTAATTAAGGCTAATATAGAAGCCTGCTTAAATCATAGATGGAAAAATACAAATTCAGGTTTATATGATGGTATAAGAAAATCATTGGTTAATAGGATTCACTATGTCGTATTTCCAATCTGGGAATTGGACAAGTTGCTAGATAGGTTTGAAGACTAAAAATGGATCAAAGAACCGTACTTAGAAAGCTACTTGAAACTGATCTGAATAATTTTTCGTATAAGCTTGGTTTAACAAGTAAAGAGCCAACGCAGCTGGCAAGGGGAGATTGTTTGGCTGCCCTGAATACACTGAAAGAAGTTGTCGGTTCTGAAGAGGAGTTCCATAAACAAATCGCGATTTTAATAGTGGCATTGTTATGGACTTATGCACCTCAAACCATAAAGGATCAGCTTCGTCAGATATTGACACCAATGCTATCATCAATAGGTTTTTCTCCAAGTATTTTTCTAATAGATGAAGAGTTTCGCGAAGCTGGAGTTTATTCGCCCTTAGGTAGTTTTTATGATAAGGCGTTAATTGTTGCAAACGATATCGACAATTCGATCATGCTGGGTGGACGTGAATATATATTGTCACAGTTTCAAGCAGGTCTGTGGAAAGCAATGTCAGAATCATCGTTGCTTGGAATCTCTGCGCCAACATCTGCCGGAAAATCATTCTTATTATATTTAAAAATAATTGACTTAGTGCTAAGCGGTAAATCTCGATTTGTATATGTTGTACCTACGCTGAGTCTTATTGGTCAAGTGACTGTGGATATTTCCAACTTATTCAAAGAGTACGGCGTCTCAAATATAGATGTATTAAATTCTTATGAGAATGAAATAGAGAGGTTTGTCTATATAGTTACTCAAGAAAGAGCCCTATCAATATTTGCAGATGAGGGTGTTGGAGAGATTGACCTTCTTGTTGTTGATGAAGTGCAAAATATTGAACGGGTAGCAAGTGAGGGTCCTGGTCGATCAAAGATACTTTATGATGTATTAAAGGATGTTAAGCATAGTAATTCCGCAAGAAACATCATTCTGAGTGGGCCTCGTCTTAAGAATATAAAAAATTTGGGATTCGAAATATTTGGGGAATTGTCCGAAGAGTCTATTTCTGAATGTCCACCAGTTTTGAGTCTTACGTACGCCATCTCGAAAGAGAAGAATGCGTATTATTTAAACCAGTATTCGGTAGCATTTAGCCATCCTTTGCAACTAAAAATCACTAATGATGAATATATTTATGGTCTTGGCGGGGTTCAATACAATAAAAAATTCTATCACTATTTGAACTCGGTGATCGACTCGCTTAATGACTCAGTAAATGTTATTTTTTCGCCAACATCAGCCCAAGCTAGGAAGTCTGCAAAAGAATATATTAATTTCAGTCAGGGCGATGGTGGCGGTTTGATCAACCCATTACGCAGTGGTTTGGCTGACTATGTAAGAGATACAGTTCATCCCGGTTATGATTTAGCACCCTTGATTGAAAATGGCGTCGCTTATCATACTGGGAAAACTCCCTCACATGTGCGCAAGAGTATTGAAATGGCCACGAAGAGTGGTGTTATTAAAAGCATATTTAGCACTACTACCCTGATGCAGGGTGTAAATATGCCTGCTAACAATATTATCATTCGCAACCCAAAATTGTTCACTAAGGGTGGTGGGCATAATGTACAGTTGTCAGCGTATGAGTTTGCAAACTTACGCGGACGAGCGGGTCGATTATTAATAGATTTTATTGGTAGAACTGTAGTGCTGGATGAAGGGGCTTTCGTTGAGGATAGTGATTTATCTGAAGACGTAAGGCTTTTTGAAGATGAATATAAAGAAATAGTTACTGGTTACGAAGAGGTATATCAAAAAAATAAAGAAGCAATTGATAGTGCATTGTTGCATGATGAGCGGATAGAAGATGAGAATTCTAAGCACCTGTTAACGCATATACGTTATATGTTATACAAGTATGGTGAGACTGGTGAAGATAGGTTAAAGGATGTTGGAATATATATAGAGCCGTCTATTGTAAGCTCTGCTCGAAAGGAATTGTTGAATTTATCAGTACCAAGGGAGATTGTGTTAAGCAATAGGTATTGGGATCCGCTGGATTTAGATTATCTGTATGATCTTTCTTTGTTATACGATTCTCTTCCTAAATCAGTGTGGGCTGAGAGCTTGGCAAATAAAATACTAGATTGGATCTCTTTGATGCGAGAAGAATTCGCATACTATTTTTCAAGATACATAGGTGTGAATCATGATGGTTTTTTGTACGGTGTGGCGAGGTCAGCGGAAAGCTGGGCTAGAGAAAAACCTTTGAAAGAAATACTGATTGATAGATTTGGGAGCTCCTCTTATGAAGGGATAGATGCCGATATTGATAAGGAGATTGATAAGTTGAATTCAAAAGTAGCATATGGCTTACCTATGCTATTAAAGCCAATATCTGATATGTCCGCGGCGGATAATCCGCTGATATTTTCTATAGAAAATGGGGTTTTTAATAAGACGTCGAAATATTTACTAGATCGTGGTGTTCCAAGGGAAACAGCAATACATATATCTAAAAAATTACCTGGAGATGAGATAGGTCGAGAGGATTTAAAGCAAATATCTAATGATATCGGGTACTGGGAAAAAAAGCATATAGACCATTTGTTGAACTAGGTGCAGAGGTTGTCCAATGGTCAAATATGGCTACCGACTGCGCCGATTCGAATATAAATCTCCGTCTTCCTGACCATTCCTATCTTCCTTCATCTCATTCAGTCGCTTGCCCTGAATAAGCTCCATAATTTCGTCTCTATCAAGAAGTTCTTGCTGCCTAGCCTTTTCAATATCATCCTGACTGATGGCTTCTGATGCCATCTGAAGGCTCCGGGTGCATATCTCGTATGCTTCTTCGATTTCTAGCCTGTCTCCCAAAGTGCCAGACCATTCAGGGTCGTCTGCATATTTCAAACTAGCCTCTACATTCATCCATGCTCGACGTGCAGCACGATATGCACGAATGCGCTCAGGGAGAGAATCGTCCTTGGGATTATAAATGTGGGCTGTATTCGGCATGGTATGGTTATACTAGACTCTCGATCCTGAAAAATCACTCAATGAAAGCCTCAAGGCAGCATGCAAGCTCCCTTTGACGACAATCTTAAGCAAATTGCTGACAGTATGGGAATAGCGCTCTATCAGCGCTTCAGCCTGAATGAGGCATCATTGTTTCTGCGTTGTCCTGCTAGTGATCTCCAGGTTCTAATCAAAAAATCCAAGCTTGAGTATATCCAAGTCACTGAAAATCAAATCGAATTCTTTGGATATCAGCTTTTAGAGCACCTTCTTTCATCAGTCGTTGGTAGTCCTGCCTCACCTCCAGTTAATACTACTCCAGACCGCATAGTCAGGGTAAAGGAAGTTCAAGAGATCACGGGGCTTTCCAGAACATCCATATGGAGAGAGGAGCGAAAGGGCAACTTTCCTACTCGTGTGCCGCTGAGCGCAGGGAGTGTAGGGTGGAGACTCAGCGATATAGAAGCCTGGGTACGTTCTCGATAACTAAAAATTGATAAAAGATTTGATAAATGGATATTTATGGATAATATCGGATATATTTTTTGATATAATATCTAATCATGGATTTAAGGTCACTATCTATAACACCTGAACTTCTTCGTCTCATCTCCGAGATAGACGAATTCAAAGGTAGTTGGAGAGCAGGAGAGGGGAAAAACCCTGATCGTCTCCAGGCTCTTCGCCACGTGGCTACGATTGAAAGCATTGGTTCTTCCACTCGAATCGAGGGTTCAAAGCTCTCTGACTCAGAAATTGAAGACTTACTCAGTCAGGTAGGGAAGACATCATTTCTAACTCGTGATGAGCAAGAAGTGGCTGGCTATGCCGAAGTCATGGAAATGGTGTCTGAGAGCTATAGAGAGATCCCGGTTACTGAAAACTTCATCAAGCAACTCCACAGCACCCTACTTAGGCATTCAGAGAAAGATGCCCGGCACAGAGGGGAGTATAAAAAACACTCCAACAGTGTTGAAGCCTTTGACCCTGATGGAAATAGCCTTGGGGTAGTGTTTGAAACAACCACGCCGTTTGATACTCCAGCTCAGATGCAAGATCTACTTGATTGGACTAGAGGTGCACTAGAAGACAAGAGCTACCATCCGTTGATTGTCATAGCCATATTCAACGTGGTTTTTCTAGCTATCCATCCTTTTCAAGATGGTAACGGACGTCTCTCTCGCGTACTTGTGAGTCTGCTTCTTCTAAAAACTGACTACAGCTATATCCCGTATGCTTCCCTGGAAAGTATCGTCGAGAAGAACAAAGATGCATACTACCTAGCTCTCCAAAGAACACAGAAAACACTAAGGCAAGAGGGCACTGATTGGCTACCTTGGATGACATTCTTTCTGCGCTCTCTGAAGCGGCAGAAAGATCATCTGGAGCAGAAGACACAGGTGCTATCGCTATATCCAGAGCTGCCACATGAGAGCATGCTGATTATGCAATTCGTGAATAACCACCACCGAATTACAGTCCGTGACGCAGAAAAGCTAATAGATACAGTCTCAAGGCCTACGATCAAAAATCGACTGTCTGATCTTGTTGAACAGGGACTGCTAGTTCGTTACGGAAAGGGGCGTGGTACTTGGTATGCTAAACCTGAATAGGGTTCGTTGATTGCCAGACATCCTCAAGTAACTCTCCCTGCAAGGTAAACTGCGGTGGCGTGTTTAATTGTTGAACAGTGGAATGGAGTGTTATATGTCCAATAGTTTCTTTTTTTTGCAAGCTGAGCAAAATCATGCCAACTCTGCGTTTATTAAAGCCTTAGAGGGGTATGCGAATGAGAATGGCGTACAAATCTATGTTATAGATAAGCCGCTCGGTGATAGTAAGTATTCATACGGTTATAAAGGTGGGTTGGTTGTCCTAGCCCCTAAGCACAAGTTAATGATTCTAGATTTTGAGGGTAGTAAAAATGAATTTGATGAATACTCATTGGACTTGATTGAGGATCTCGGCTCTATATCTGATAAATATCAATATAAGTCTGTAGTAGGAAGAACGCGAAAATGGAGTGCTGAGGTCATATATATTCAAAACAAACCTCTGGTGGGGCAGAGTGTAAATGTTGTTGAGCTGATGAGTGAAAATTATTTACCTGACCCTGTATTGCAAAAGAAAGCAGAGTTGCTGATATCGCTTCTGACTGGAAGTATTAATGATATAGAGCGAGTCAAGGATAATATTCCTGATAGCATATTGGATAAAATAAAACAAAAAATATTGCTGTTTGATGGAGATCAAACGCGGTTTGTTTATCAAGAAAAAAACCAGAAAGTAATTACAATTCAGGGATTGTCAGGGACGGGAAAGACAGAGCTTCTGCTGCATAAACTAAAAGACTTGTACGTGAATAGAGAGGAAAGTCGAATTTTGTTTACCTGCCATAATAAAATTCTCGCTGCAAGCTTGCGGAGTCGTATCCCGGATTTTTTCAATTTCATGAAAGTTGAACAGCAAATTAAATGGAATGAAAGGCTATGGTGTACACATGCATGGGGATCGCAGATTGATTTAAATTCCGGTGCCTACCGGTATATATGTGGTAAATATGATCTTACCTTTCATCGCTATTCGTATTCGATGCCATTTTCAAGGGCGTGCGAGCTGGCAATTGAGCAATTGAAGTCAATAGATATTTCTGAAATTGGATACGCATTTGATTATATCTTATTGGATGAAAGTCAGGACTTCCCAAAAGAATTTGTAGAATTGTGTGGCATGGTGACCGCTACTTCTGTTTATGTGGCTGGCGATATTTTCCAAAGTATCTTTGACGAAAATATCGTGAGTGAAGTTAAGCCAGACTTTCTTTTAAGTAAATGTTATAGAACTGATCCTAGAACATTGATGTTCGCTCATGGTGTTGGAATGGGGCTTTTTGAAGAAAAAAAGCTTCGTTGGTTAAATGATGACCAATGGTTGGCGTGCGGATACATTGTTGAAAAAGAGTTAGATGACAAGATTTATCATTTAAAGCGCGAGCCACTTCGTAGATTCGAAGATCTTCAAGATAACGATGTATCTAGTGTTGAAATTGTAAGAATAAACCAAGGAGTGGCAGATTCTAGTGACATAGTTATATCTGTTATGGAAAGTATCAAAAGAGACAACCCAACAGTTACAGCCAACGATATAGGTGTTGTATTTACAGGTGGAAATAAAGCTGGGTTTGAATTAGCTGATGTTCTTGAATATCAACTACCGTTGAAGTTTGGCTGGCATGTAAATAAGGCATGGGAGTCTAAGTCACCTATACCAAATACATTGTTGGTAAGTAACAAGAATAATGTAAAAGGATTGGAGTTCCCTTTTGTTATATGTATAACAGATTACATTTCTGATAGAGAGCATGAGCGTAATGCTCTCTATATGCTACTAACACGCTCATTCATACAGTCATATATTCTCATTCCTGAACGTGTACATCCTGACAAACTAAAACTTTTGGAAAAAGGGCTCGCAGGGATTAATAATAATGGATACTTAACAGCGGTAACGCCTGATAAAGATCAATTGGAAAGAATAAGAACTACTATTGAATTTGATTCTTCTAAGCTTTCTTTGTATGAAATAGCAGAAGCAGTATTTGATGAACAAGATGTGCCACCGTTGTGGAGAGATCCTGTGTTTGGTTTAGTGAAAGCGATGGATGCAGAACCGACATACGAAAATATCTCCAACTTGGTTGCAGCTAGTGTCGAAGGAATGGCAATTCAAAGTGAGTAAGGATTATGATCTTGATATCGATTCGCAACTGAAGGATCTTTTCTTCATTCCAGTAAGAAATAAGATGGATCAGGCTTTGGTGTTACTAAATGCAATAAAGATATTGAGGGTTGCTCATAAGATTAATATTAACGATCCAGTAGGGAAGCTGGTGTTAAAAGTATCGAAGATGAGTCGGATAACATTTTGCATAGAAAATAAAATTGTATCTTTGGCACTTCCTTTTTATGTAAAAAACACTGATGGGAGGCTGGAGTTTGAATCTAAGTCAATCGGTGTCATCGATAGCGTATCAATTTCAAATGCTATAGCTATATTTAGCAATGAAACCTTAATCGAGGCTGATTGTATATCTGCCTTGGCAGATGAGGTTTTAGATATAGCTAGCTATAAACCAGGGTTTTGGGGGTTTATTCGGGAGCTATTGCTAATGGAAGATGGATATGTGAGGTTTGATCGAGACGAGGATAGGGTTAATGGTCACTATCATCCACTTGATCATCTTGATGTCTTTTATTCAAATAAGGCTACATTTAAATTAGGATTGCGTGCCCATTTAGATGAGAGTCAATTTCTGGATATCTTAGATATAGGCACAGAGTGCCATTACTTAAATAAATTGACATGAGCTGTTACGAGCAGGGAGTCCCTGCTGGACTGGGAGATTGCTCAACACACAGACTACCTGTGGGGTAGTGAGGAGGTGCTTGAAGGTAATATTATCGGTGCCTCGGGTCAGTGAGCTTCAGAATGTAGCCTGTATTATGGCCATGCATGATTGGCAGGCTGTTGATTTATTGATTGACTCAAGTCAATAAAATAGTCTGGACCCCTTGCATTATTTTGAACAGAGGCTATAGGATTAAGGATGCAAATTCGCATTGCAGCCCAAAAAAGTTGCTACTTTATCAATCGCTCGACTTAAGTTGGGCTGGGAAGAGGGCTTCTTCCCAATGAAGCTATCGAACTTCGGTATCGATAGATTGGCATAGATGCCGTTTCTTATAGAAAAGGCTGAAAAACAATAAACAGGGATGGGAGAGCGCCAATATGCCTCGGGTTACGCGCAGTAATGCTGTTTGGTTCAGCCAGATTTTCCTTAGTCTTCTCGTATTTTCACTCTCACTGACATTAGCGCATGCCTCAATGGCCACAAATTGGCTATCCATGCAGGCCAAGGCTGATGGTAGCTACCAAACCAGTAACGACATAGGGACAGCTTTCCAATCCACCTCTGAAACACTCCGTACCTTTCAGGCACTGGGCGAAACTGCCCAAGCGGGTATTCCTGCAGGTTTGCAGTTTCTGGACGGTGATGAATATCAGGGCATCGAATATCTGACCCGAAAGATCATTGTTCATACGGAGCTTGGCGGAGAGGCAGCCAGCCTCGTCAGTAATCTTATAGCTCGTGTCAATTCCGATGGTGGATTCGGTGAGCTTGCTGACTACAATACGACGGTTCTTGATAGTGCGCTGGCACTACAGGCACTGGCTACAGCCGGTGAAGGTGGCAGCGAAACGGTTGCTTATCTCGTTGGGTACATCCAAGACCAGCAGGCGTTTGACGGCAGTTGGACGGATGGCGACAACCAGCCTTTCGTTTACATTACCGCCTTGGCTAGTTCGGCGCTGCAGTCGGTCAGGTATATCTATCAAATTGATACGACGATTGATCAAGCCAACGCCTATCTTCTCAGCCAAAATAATGGTTCGGGGGCTGTCGGAGAGACTTTTGAAACCGCATTGACGGTGTTGGCATTGGCCACGGACATTGCGGATAAGTCCCTGTATCAAGGCATGGTGGATTTTCTGGAGGCAGAGCAATCGGTTGATGGCTCATGGAATCAGGATGTTTATACAACCGCGTTGGCGGCTCGCGCACTGGATGTCGCACAACACGCTTCACCACCAAGCCATATCTATGGCGCGATTGCCGGTCAAATCAGGGATGCTCAGAACGGTGAGGACCTGGAGGGGGCCCTGGTGACCGTTGCTGGCACGCTAAACAGAATGGCCATAACGGATAGCGGCGGTTTTTATGCCATTACCGATGTCGCTCCTGAGAACGTAACGCTCAGTGTCTCGTTGAATGGCTACCTCACTGTAAACAGCAGTGCTACAGTTGTTGCCGACCAAACACTCACTTTCAGTCCTTCCTTGTCCAAGGATCCCACACCGGTTCCGATCACACTGAGCGGAACCGTGGTGAGCGCAGAAGATTTCTCACCATTGGCCAATGCCAATATACAGATTGTTGGCAGTGCGCATAGTGCAGAATCCGATCAGAGTGGACTGTTCCACCTAGCCAATGTGCCTTCTGGTACGCATACGGTAGAAGTTGCTCTGACCGGCTATGCGACGACATCCTATGTCATCTCTGCTTCCAGTGGTGGCGCATTGGATATCGGTACGATTCAGCTGGTGCCCGATGCGCCTGTTGCGACAACCGGTAGTGCTGTAGGCAGCGTTATCAGTGCCCAAAGTGGTGCACCACTCAGTGGCGTGCAGATCAGCCTGAGTGGGGCGGACAATCAATCCGCAGTAACCGATGCAGACGGTCAGTTCATCATTTCGGGAGTGACCCCAGGAAACATCACCATTTCCGCAGCCTATCCAGGTTACCAGAGCGTGACGGGAAGCGGCGTGGTTGAAGCCGGTGGTTCTCTCAATTTCAGCACCGCCATGGTGGTGGGTTCCGTGCAAGATCCAGATCCAATCAGTGTGGTTGGAGCCGTGGTCAATGCAGAAAATCTCACCCCACTTTCTGGCGTCAGTGTCCAAGTGCTGAATACCGCTTTTTCAGTCACATCCGATGCAAGTGGCCTCTTCGGTCTGGATGGGATTCCGGCTGGTTCCATTAGTGTGGCCTTGTCTCATTCTGATTATCTGACGGTCACCTACTCTATCTCCGCTCCAGCTGGTGGTGAGATGAACCTTGGTACGGTCAAGTTGGTACCTGCTGCACCGATTGCCACGACCGGTGCCATTGTTGGTGTGATCACAGACGCGCAAAGTGGCGCTGCCTTGTCGGGTGTTCAAGTCAGCCTCAGTGGTGCTGACGATGCTGTGGCCTATACCAACGCAGATGGACAGTTCACGATTCCGGATGTGAGTCCGGGCAGTGTGACGATAGCCGCCAGTCTGAGTGGTTATCACACGTCGACCGGTAGTGCAGAGATGGTTGCCGGTGGCATCTTGAACTTTACCGTGAGTCTGGTCGAAGCAGCCAATCCGACGCTCGCTACGATCAAGGGTAATGTGCTGGATGCCAGTACTCAGGCACCGTTATCTGGTGCACTCATTCAGGTGGTAGATACTTCCCATGAATCACAAACGCTAACGGACGGCAGCTTTCAGCTTGCCGGTCTGCCAATCGGCAGTATGACGGTCAGCGTCAGTATGACTGGCTATGTGGGTGTGACCTACAGTGTTTCCGCATCCGGTGGAAGCGTGGTGGATTTGGGTAACGTGCAGCTCGCTCAGGAAGAGGCCGTTTCAAACAACTTGCCTCCGGTGATCACCTCTATGGCGCCACTAGATGGCATTGCGGGTTACTTGTATGAATACGATGTGAATGCCACCGATCCAGAGAGTGGCACCCTGGTCTATGGCATCACCAACTACCCGGCGGGGATGGAGATTGATGCCGTTTCGGGTGTTATCCAGTGGATACCTACTGCAGAACAAAGCGCTCAGCAGAGTTTCACTGTCGTGGTGAGTGATGATCAGGGGGCAGTTGCGATCCAGGAAGTGATCATCAATATTACAGCTGACACGAATCCCTCCTACCTTGTTACTGATGAGCAGACACTGAATGGTCTGACAGTCGATGGTTTGGTGCCGGAAAACTATGTCTTGGGGGGCTATCTTGAAGGGGCACAAGCCGAAACCAGGCAGGCATCTGATGTCAATGGATGTGGTATTGCTTATACCCCGACTGCCAATGATCCCCAATCAGCGGCTAATGCACTGGATTTCCTTGCCTTGGTATCAGGTAACGGTAGTGATGCGATGCTGGATATGGGGCAGGCCTACTCAACCGTGACGGTGTTCCCGCAAATCAACGCTGCAGTGGTTCCGCATGAAGGCGTTGAATACACCGTTTGGGGCAGCAACGATCCCAATGCCGTGTTCCCAGCAGGCTGGTTCCAGGGAACACTGGTCACTATCTACGGCCAGGGCTGGTCAGATAATCAAGCACTTTGCGGTAGTGAGCCCGTGAATAGCGATGATTACGCAGGACTCTATAGTTTTGGCACCGAGACTTTTCAATACATTCGACTCAAAACAGATAACTCCATCTCGATATTTGAGACGCCTGAGCATATAACCTATCAATCCGATCAGGATGAGGGTGGACAGCCAGGTTGGCAGTCAATGCTGGCTGAGATCGATGCCGTTGGAGGCATGGTTTGCGATGTGAAACCGGTAGCGGATGCAGGTGCGGACATTGTTGGTCTAACCCAAGATGCGGTGCAGTTTGATGCCAGTGGCTCTCAGGGCAATATCCTCAACTATGGATGGGATCTGGATGGCGATCATGAAATTGATATACATGGTGCCAATCCCACACGTGCTTTCACGGCAGGTATTGATCGGGATGTCACGCTATTTGTGACGGATAACCAAGGCTGTGTTGATACTGATACGGTCCACGTAACCATCGATCTGGATCTTCCAAGGCCTGATTTGCTGGTGAGTCACTTGGGTACCTCTCAAATCATGACTAACCTGCATACCTTACAGGTTACCGGCAGTGCGCAGGTTGTCGTTGATAACCTGGGTAAAGCGCCTGTACTAGTGCCAGCTATGGTAACGGTGTTTGAAGATATCAATACCAATGGGGTATTCGATCCAGAGACTGACAATGCTTTGGGATCACTGACTATGCCTTCTGGTCTGGATCGTGATGCCCAATTGACCATGGAGGTGCCGCTCAACGGTACCGTGGCATTCCGTGACAGCCATCTCTATGCCATGGTCGATAGTGATCTGCTGATTGATGAAGGGCGTGAGGATAACAACACGGCTACCACCATTGGCCAATGCACCATTGATCAACCCCCGGCAGGCAATCTTTCGCTCAAGCAAAAATGGTCATGGGAAGGCTCCAGTATCAGCCCTGATCGGCACAATGTCTTTGGTCCACCTGTTGTGGGGCAGCTTAGCGATGACAATGGGGATGGCGTGATAGATAGTCGTGATATGCCGGATGTTGTCTTCGCTTCGATAGCTGGTGGAGAACTCAACATTGTCAGTGGCGATGATGGTCGTGAGATTCTGAGCGTTGCTGGATATAACCTGACAGACTATGGCAGCGCCGCATTGGGTGATATCGATGGCGATGGTGTTGTTGAGATTGTGAGCAGCAATCGTGAGCGTACCCAGCTGTTAGCGCTTGAGCATGATGGCACATTGAAGTGGTCAGTACCCACTGGCCCCACACATCGTGATGTGACCCGTGATGGTATAGCCATCGCTGATCTTGATCATGATGGCGTTCCAGAGATCATACATGGACGCCGGGTTTATAGTGCAGACGGTGCTTTACTTTGGGAAGGCAGCCGGGATTACGGTGGTGAAACTAGCTATGGAGCCGTACCGATTGCTGCTGATGTGGACTTGCAAGGATCCATGGAGATTGTTGCTGGGCGCACCTTGTACGATGCGACTGGCAATGTAGTCTGGCACCGCAGTGATCTCTATTATGATGGTTTTAATGCCGTCGGCAATTTCGATGAGGATGAGTTTGCAGAGATAGTCCTGGTTTCTATGGGACGCGTATACGTGCTTGAGCACACAGGAGAGACTAAGTGGGGGCCTGTCTACTTGCCGGGTGGTGGTCGTGGAGGGCCTCCGACTGTCGGTGATTTCGATGCCGATGGGTTGCCTGAAATCGGTGTTGCAGGTGCTAATTATTACACTGTTTTTGAAACAAATGGCAGCATTAAGTGGACCTCTCGTACGCAGGACTACAGTTCACATCGTACGGGGTCATCACTGTTTGATTTCGAAAGCGATGGGCGCGTCGAGGTTCTGTATGCCGATGAAGTCAATTTCTTCATCTATGATGGTGAGACGGGTGAGACATTGGTCAGCATCCCGAATGGCTCTGCAACAACCCTGGAATATCCGGTGGTCGCAGACATTGATAATGATGGCAGCGCAGAGATCATCGTTACATCAGCCTATTATGGATTCACAGGTGTCAGAGTCTTCGAGTCGGCTACTACCGGATGGGCGTCTACACGGTCAATTTGGAATCAGCACTCGTACCATATTAACAACATCAACGATGATGGCACCATTCCGCAATACGAGGAGCCGTCCTGGCTCACCCACAATACCTATCGACTGAATACGTTTACTGATCGAGATCCATTAACCGTGCCTGACCTGACCGCATCACGGCTTCAGGTGATTGACAATGGTACAAGTCTGCCAGCATCTCTCAGTGTGCGTATTGGCAATGCCGGTTCTGCTCCATTACCAGGAGAAATCATCATAGCCTTCTATGAAGGTGATCCTGATGCCGGTGGAAACCTACTTGGCTCTGTTGCTGTCAGTGATATTGCAGCAGGCCAATATCAAGATGTGATGCTGAGTAATGTCTCTGGCCTGACAGGCAGTGACAATATCCATGTGGTCGCCGATCAGGCTGATCGCATCATTGAATGCAATGAGACGAACAATCGCGTCATGTTGCCAGTGGCTACGCAGTCCATCTCTGGTGAGGTCTCAGTGGGTACGGGCGCACCGCTCTATGGCCCCCAAAGTCCTGTCAGCTTGATGGGCAATATCACCAACACGAGTGCACTGCCCGGTGAGTTTGTCGCTGAGCTGCTCATTGAAGACATGCAGGGCGTGGTGATGGCGAGCTTTACCAGTCATTATTTCAGTCCTCTGGCAGGAGGGGCTGGTGCTCAAATCACGGAATCATGGAACACGGGTTCTACAATCGCCGGAACTTATCAGGTGCATGGATTCCTCTTCAGCATATCCGGTGAGTTGATCGATGAGTCGACTAGTCAGTTTGAGATCAGCCACACAACACAGGATGCGGTCGCGCTGAATTTGCGCACGACAACCGATAAACCTGTGTATCATACGACGGATAAGGTGCTGATCTACGACTTGGTTCAGAATCTGACCAGTAATCTACCTGTCAGCGAGGGGGAGTTGCAGCTTACGGTGACTGACCCTGTTGGAGTTGTGGCACTTGAGTTGATACAGCCAGTGACTGGCCTGTTGCCTCACATGCAGCAGAACTTTACCAGTGAGTTGATGCTGGCCAGTGCTGCCGAAGGTGGATATCAAGTAGAGGGTAGAATTGTTGATGTCGTTGGCCAGTTGATGGTCAGTGATACCACTTCCTTCCAGGTTGAAGAGAACTTGAATGTCAGTCTGGTAGGAGCTGTTACTTCGCTATACCCGGCGCTTTACCAAGGTGACGAACAGCGTTGTACCTATACGGTCGCTAATCAGGGCGGACAGGACCTCTCTGCTCTGTCATTACGTCAAGTTCTGGTCGAAGCGAATACACAGACAGAAATCAATACAAATATCACCATTATCAATCTTCCTACGGGCACAACCAGTGCAGAAATCGTTGATAGTATTGATACCCAGCCACTGGAGCTGGGAACGCATGTCTGCATTCTGCAAGCGCAACTTGATGGTGTTTGGTCAACATTGGCCAGTGCGTTCTTTGAGGTGAAAGAACGGCCAGTACTGATTGCACCGACTGTGGGGGCCGGACCGGATCAAACCGTCGACCAGGGTGAGGTCGTCAGTTTCAATGGAAGCTTCAGCGATAGTGACAGTCCCGCCACTCATACTATTGAATGGGATTTTGGAGACGGTACTACGGTCAGCGGCACTCTGACCCCTAGCCATGTCTATGCCAATATTGGCACTTATACGGTGACTCTGACCGTAACCGACGATGATGGTGGAGTCGGTAATGACACACTTACGGTTCAGGTTCAGAGTACGGCGGTGCAGACGATCTTTGATCTAACTGCAAGAGCAAAGGATAGTGAGGTATTTTTGATGTGGACGCCGGTGGCTGACGCCGACAGCTACAACGTCTATCGGAGTACCACGGCGGGTTCCGGTTACAGCCTGATCGCCAGCGGCCATCTCTGTGACTATTGCGCCTACTACAATCCTGGCCTGACCAATGACGTGACCTACTACTACGTCGTGACATCGGTGTCCGCTGGTGACGAGTCGCTACACTCCAATGAGGCGAGTGCGACTCCGGCCGAAAGGATCACTCGCACTCGTTAAGATGTTATTAAAGAGTTTCCCTATAACAATAGGTTGTCTCTATTCGGAATTGTAAAGAAAACTATCTTAATGAGCTTAGGCATCTCATTTTATCAGATTCTCATCTGGTGAAAATGGGTACAGTTGAAAGTGTTGATAAACGAATGCAAGATCCAAGTGCGATGCGGAATCTACAGTACTTCGTAGAAGCGTCTCGGTCTTATTGCTATCAGTGACGTCTATACATCAGGGAGCAAGTAATGATTGTGTTAAAGGGAATTCGGTTAAAACACACATGGCATAATCACAACGACGACTCAGAATCCGCCATCGATTGGTTGCGCACCTGTGAGGCCTTCATGCGTACCACTGTGGGTGCGGTCCTCATCGCTTTCCTGGGGTTGATCCTGGCACCAACCGTCACCGGTCTACGCACTGCCATGGCGGATTCTCCAGTATCCGCGTCAGTCACTCCACAAGCAAAGCTCTCTCAGATCGTCCGGAAAGTACAAACGCACCTGGATGTGATGACTAAAAAGCTGGCCTCGAATCGGGATGACAGTCAGGAACAGGTGGCCTTGCAGCAGCTTCGCCAAGAGCTGATTCAGCTGGATACATCGATCAGAACCAATTTCCATAGCGTAAAGGACATGCTGCTGGCAAAAGGGTTGTCGGATACCATATTGCAGCGCCATCAGGCCATGGTGGAGGCGTATGAATCCGAATTGGCAACCCTGCTCAGTAATCTGCAGGCCATTGAGCAGGCAACTGGCCTCGGCTTGCGACAGAAGAAAGCAAAAGCTGCCAAGGCACATCTCAATACCAAGAAACAGAAGCGTTCACAGCAGCCTTTTGACCCCAACAACCTTCCTAATAAGAATCGTAAGGCGGATCCTGCCAAACAACCCAAAAAGAAACGTGGCAAATTCCTGAATGCGGGGTTGCTCGATACACCTTTGGTCAGACTGGCCGCATTGGGGGATTTCACTTTTGATAATCTAATCAATGCCAGTAACCTGGAGTTTCTGGCGGAGACCGATGAGGTGGTGCTGACGCAGGCCATTCAGGACAAAGCGGCTGAGCTGAACCATGACCCGGTGAAAATCTATCATTGGGTGCGCAATAACGTCGAGTGGCAGCCTGTTTGGGGCGCGGTGCAGGATGCGGATCTGACACTGGCGGCCAAACGCGGTAGCGCCATGGATATTGCCAGTCTGACCATCGCTCTGCTCAGGGCCTCACTGATACCGGCGCGTTATGTTCATGGCACCATCGAGGTGCCTATTGATGAGTACAAAAACTGGGCTGGTGGTTTTAGTAATGACAATGCCGCCGTGAATTTTGCTGCCTCGGGCGGCATACCCACGGGTTCCGTGGTGACGGGTGGACAGATCAGCCATGTTCAACTGGAACATGTGTGGGTCGAGGCGGCCATCGACTATCACCCCTCACGGGGCGCGGTGAACCGGGATGCCGACAGTTGGGTCGCCATGGACCCCAGCTACAAGCAGTATGAGTACCTGCAAGGATTGGATGCCGTGGCCATCAGCGGCATAGATACGGACCAACTGACGCAGGATTACCTGAATAGCGGCACCGTGAACGAAGCCGAAGGCTGGGTCACGGGGTTTGATCCCACGATACTGGAAAGCGCCCAAACCCAGGCGCAGCAGAATCTGGAAACCCATATCACCGACAATATGACTGACCCAACAGTAGGCGATGTCATTGGTGGTAGAAAGAGCATCATCGAAGAGTTTCCAGTACTGCCCTCCAGTCTGCCCAATCTCATCGTGGTTGAAGGTGCTCGCTACGACAAGCTGCCTGGCCAACTGCAACAGCAAGTGACCTATGGGCTGGGTACCGATGTGCTGAATCAGCCAGTTAGCGTATTGACTCTCCCATGGGCCAGTGTTAATAACCGCAAGGTGACTTTGTCGTTCAAGCCTGCAACAGCAGATGATGAAGCTGCACTGGAGGCATTGCTGCCTGAGGGTGAAATCACCGACATCAGCCAGCTCCCCACCAGTATTCCAAGCTATCTGATCGAAGTGATTCCAGAACTCAAGATCGATGATCAGGTGGTTTCATCAGGCAATGCGATGAACTTGGGCCAGGAGCTGGATTTTCATACCAAGATACAGTTTGCAGGGCGTGCTGATCCACAGCCCTACATCTACAGAGTGGTCGCAGGTTCCTTCCTGTCGGTCAATGCCGTGGCGGGCAATGTCTCAGCACACAAGCTGCAAGAGCTTCAGACGAAGCTGGAGCAGACCAAGCTGACGCTGGAGTCCAATGACCAGGCACAAATAGCAGTACTGACGCGGGAAGATATCCTGGGTGACATGTTTTACACGGGATCACTGGGCTACTTTGCCCAGCTCATTTCATTAAGCCACATTGCTGGATTATCACAAGGCGCGCATGGTTACCTTTCAGCAGGCTATGGCACCTTTGGGTATGAGCCAAACGTGAGTTATTTCTTTGGTCTGCCCATGTCGATAGAGCCGGGTGGCGTGACACTGGATATACCGATTGAGAATGTCGCAGCAGTCAATGATGGTGACAATCAAAAACGCATCAATTACCTGTTCCAGTATGGCATTCTGAGTTCAACGCTGGAACATGCGGTGCCCGAGCAGATGTTTGCAGATCCCAACAATCCGCCGGAAGCGATTTCCGCCGTAAAGGCGCTGTCAAAGGCCAGTGCGGCTGGGCAGCGAATCTACCAAATCACACAGGAAAACCAGGCCGCTACACTACCCAACATCCATCATGACAGTGCGACGATGAGTGAGATACAGGTGGCACTGAATGCGGGAAAGACCGTGATCACGCACACGGATGCGGTGTCAGTGCCTGGGTGGAGTGGGGCTGGGTACATCATCTTCGATCAGGAGACCGGGAATGGGGCTTATAAGATTAGTGGTGGGAATAATGGCGGGCTATTAATTCTGGCATTATTATTTATAATTGCAATTGCAGCAATCATTATTGCGCTTCAAGGTGGAATACTTATTCCACTGTTATTGGGGTATAACTTGTTCGCTTATGCTAAGAATATTGAGAAAATTGCACAAAGTGATATGTCTGCTGATGAAAAAGAAGTAGTTGTAAATCAAGCTAGCATTTTAGCTGCGCTGGATTTAGTGATAACTATTTTTCCATTGCTGAGGACATTTGGGTCGGAGGGTGTTGCCCTTGAGCTATACTTAAGTGGATTTATTCTTATGATTGAGTCTGTATTTATTTAGTTTCAGTGTTTGTTGATGTCGAATATATACTTAATGGTAACAATAGGAGTGATGTATACATCATTATATTTATTCTTAGACTACAATATTGGGGTAAGCATAGATAAAGAAATTAACTTATGGGGAAATGCTGCTGCGATTTGCCTTTTTTGGTTTGGGTATTTTATATATGGAAAGCAATATTGCATGACTTTATCCGATATTCGCGTTGTCCCTATATATGTTTTTTTTGTTGAACGAATTGTATTGCCTATCATATCAACATTTTTTGCAATTTTTTGTGCAAGCATATTAGATGTAATAAACCTTGAGCTGGTAAAAGTTAATGCCGCCTCTATTTTTTTCTTACTCATATCATTGGTGCTGCTAGGAGATTATTTGTATTTACTTAGGGAAGTTCTTATGAAGGAATCATCAATAAGGTCGATGGTAGAGGATTATGAGCCAAAATTTATGTTTTTGCATAGGCCGCCCACAAAACGTAGTGACTTGCTACCGCAAGAAATAATGTTGATAGGGGTCTTTTTGTTTTTATATGTTAAGACATCTATATATTTTGGGTTAGTTACACAATAATAAGAGGAGAGGACGGGGTCAGGTCTTGCAATCATGCATCTGAGGCTAAAAAGGTCAGACTCGATCGATACAGACACCGAAACCTCCAGGTCGCATGGACCCCAGCTACAAGCAGTATGAGTACCTGCAAGGATTGGATGCCGTGGCCATCAGCGGCATAGATACGGACCAACTGACGCAGGATTACCTGAATAGCGGCACCGTGAACGAAGCCGAAGGCTGGGTCACGGGGTTTGATCCCACGATACTGGAAAGCGCCCAAACCCAGGCGCAGCAGAATCTGGAAACCCATATCACCGACAATATGACTGACCCAACAGTAGGCGATGTCATTGGTGGTAGAAAGAGCATCATCGAAGAGTTTCCAGTACTGCCCTCCAGTCTGCCCAATCTCATCGTGGTTGAAGGTGCTCGCTACGACAAGCTGCCTGGCCAACTGCAACAGCAAGTGACCTATGGGCTGGGTACCGATGTGCTGAATCAGCCAGTTAGCGTATTGACTCTCCCATGGGCCAGTGTTAATAACCGCAAGGTGACTTTGTCGTTCAAGCCTGCAACAGCAGATGATGAAGCTGCACTGGAGGCATTGCTGCCTGAGGGTGAAATCACCGACATCAGCCAGCTCCCCACCAGTATTCCAAGCTATCTGATCGAAGTGATTCCAGAACTCAAGATCGATGATCAGGTGGTTTCATCAGGCAATGCGATGAACTTGGGCCAGGAGCTGGATTTTCATACCAAGATACAGTTTGCAGGGCGTGCTGATCCACAGCCCTACATCTACAGAGTGGTCGCAGGTTCCTTCCTGTCGGTCAATGCCGTGGCGGGCAATGTCTCAGCACACAAGCTGCAAGAGCTTCAGACGAAGCTGGAGCAGACCAAGCTGACGCTGGAGTCCAATGACCAGGCACAAATAGCAGTACTGACGCGGGAAGATATCCTGGGTGACATGTTTTACACGGGATCACTGGGCTACTTTGCCCAGCTCATTTCATTAAGCCACATTGCTGGATTATCACAAGGCGCGCATGGTTACCTTTCAGCAGGCTATGGCACCTTTGGGTATGAGCCAAACGTGAGTTATTTCTTTGGTCTGCCCATGTCGATAGAGCCGGGTGGCGTGACACTGGATATACCGATTGAGAATGTCGCAGCAGTCAATGATGGTGACAATCAAAAACGCATCAATTACCTGTTCCAGTATGGCATTCTGAGTTCAACGCTGGAGCATGCAGTGCCCGAGCAGATGTTTGCAGATCCCAACATCCGCCGGAAGCGATTTCCGCCGTAAAGGCGTTGGCCAAGGCGAGTGCGGCGGGGCAGCGGATCTATCAGATCACACAGGAAAACCAAGCCACTACACTTCCATACATCAATCATGATAGTGCTACGATGAGTGAGATACAGGTGGCGCTGAATGCGGGTAAGACCATCATCACGCATACGGATGCGGTGTCAGTGCCTGGGTGGAGTGGGGCTGGGTACATCATCTTCGATCAAGAGACGGGGGATGGGGCTTATAAGATCAGTGGCGGTCACAATGGGGCATTCTTGTTATTTTTAGGGGCGTTACTGTTGGTGTTAGGCTTGTTCTTTTGGGGAGCAGCTATTGGGATTTTGTTATTTACTTATGGGGCAATTATGATGTTCGTTGGCTTTTTGCTGTTAATGTTTAGTGATGTTCCGTTTAGTTTAACGGTATTAGGGTTAGTGAGAGGACTCTTAACGATTGCAGGTCTAATGATGGTTGTAATTACGAGTGATGCAATCTTAGTGGGTGTTATGGCGACACTGCGTATTCTGGCGAACGTGAACGCCAATTCTGGTGATCGTGAACACCCAACCTAACCACACATTGGGCTCGGTGTATTTTTACTTCAAGTGTTCACGATCAGTCAAGTTATCGCTTGTCGCTTCCGTAAAGATTCGCCTTTCAGCGTGATCCGGTGGGCGTTATGCATGAGCCGATCCAGAATGGCATCAGCCAACGTATTATCGCCGATAGACTGATACCATTGATCCGTTGGCAACTGACTGAGGATGGCCGTTGATGTACTGCTATTGCGATCATCCATTATCTCCATCAGATCATTTCTCTGTGCAGCTTTAAGTGGCTCCAGCCCCCAGTCATCCAGAATGAGCAAGTCGAGTCTGGCCAGGGTTTGCAGTGCTTTGTTGTAACTGCCATCGGCTTTTGTCTGTGCGAGTTCCAACAGCAACCGGGATAACCGATAGTATTTGACCCGGTAACCTTTCATGCAGGCAGCATGAGCCAGCGCACAGGCAATGTAAGTCTTTCCGCTGCCACAAGGACCGGTCAGTAGCAGGTTTTGGTGTTTATTGATCCAGTCACATTGCAGCAGACTGGCCACCAGGGATTTCTTCAGCCCTCTGGGATGCTGGTAATCAACGTCTTGAGGGTTGGCGGCTATTTTGAGCTTGGCCGCTTTTAATAAGCGCTGTTGTTTGCGATGCTCCCGGTCATTGAGTTCATTATCTGCCAGTATTTGCAGGCGCTCCTCGAAGGACAGGCCCTCGTAAGTGCCAGGCTGCTCCTGCTGAGTTACCAGTGCGTTGGCCATGCCACTGAGCTTGAGTTGTCGTAACTGTGTAATGGTTTGATCTAACATAATGATTTCCTTTGGGTTTAGTGGAAGCTCTTCGGGCCACGGATGTTTTCATGTGACTGGGGTAATAAGGAGAGCTGCTCTTTTGATGCCGGCAGCAGTTGATCCTGATTGCTTTGCAGGATGGATTTGATCTGCTTTAAGCGATAAAGCTGGTGATGGTTGGCAATCGCACACGCTTTATTCAGCCGGTCAGGTTCGTATTTTCTGGAAAGATTCAGCAGACCCAGGCAGACACGGTATGCCTGCTGCTCATGTTGCTTTTGAGTCAGTATGCTTTTTACCCAGATTAGAACCTCATCACCCAGATCCTTGGCCCAGTTCATCAACCGTCCAGCAGACCATTGATGATGTTTCTCATGTTTTTGGGGCATGTGGTCAGGAACGGTGGTCATGCCATGGCAGTATTTTCGTACATGGCTGGTCACCCGCTTGTTGTGGAAGAAGATCTCTACCAGTTTGTCTTTGGCATGGATTTCCAACTGTTCACCAACCAGTTGATGGGGCACAGAGTACAGATGCTTTTCATACTGCACATGGTAATCCACGTTGACCTTCACCTTTTTGATATAGGTATATTCATAGGCGTGCTTCGGCAATGGAGACAGAGCAGGCTTGTCGATTGACTGGAACCATTCCTGACGTGAACCTTCCAGTTGTTTAAAAGGTTTTTTGTTAACGTCAGCCAACAAGGCAGCGATACATTGGTTCAACTCGGCCAGGGAGAAGAAGGTATGGTGGCGTAAGCGAGCCAATATCCAGCGTTCGATGATTTGCACACCCACTTCTGCCTTGGCTTTATCCTGTGGCTTTCTGGGGCGAGCCGGCATAATGGCGGTATCGTAATGTGCACCCAGTTGTTCGTAACTGGGGTTGAGGTCCGGATCGTAACGGCAGGCTTTGGTAACGCCGCTTTTTAAGTTATCCGGAACCACTAATTTTGGAACACCACGGATAAATGCGAATGCTCTTGCATGACTGGCCAGCCCTGTGTCCAGGTAGCTTCTGCGAACGTATAGTTGGATGCACCGAGTACGGCAACAAAGACCTGGGCAAAGCGCACCTCACCAGTATCGCCTTGAACAATCGGTACAGTCTGTCCTGCATAATCCACGAACAGCTTGTCACCGGCCTTATGGGTCTGGCGCATGGAGCGTTTTTGTTTTTTTAGCCACTCACTGTATAAGTGGCAATACTGCGGATAGCTGTAACTGCGGTTGGGGTATTGCTGGGCATATTCTTCCCAGAGCAGGTGCTTGGTTACATGCTTGAAATGCAGTTCCTTATAAACATCTTTCCAGTCTGGCAACTGTAACGATCCAGAGGTTCGTGTGTCTGATTCAGGATAAATGGCATTGGCTAACTGGCGATCATCCAGTTTTTCGATAGCTTCCCAGTCTAGCCCCAGTTCATGGGCTTTGCTGGTGATTTTCTGCACCGCTCCCAGGCTGAGGCGCAGGCTATCCCGTATTTGCCGCATGCTGAGTCGGGCGGACAGCCGGAGTCTTAATATCTCTCTTAATTTACGCATTGATAGTCTCTTTGTTGGCATCGCCTTCCCCGGTCAAAACGGGCAAGGTTAGCAAGGCTTTATCAATGTGTGGAAAAGGATTCTGGCATCGTGAACGGTGATTCTGGTGAAACACCAAAAGCGTTCACGATCAATCAGAATGGGGGTTCACGTTCGTCCAGAATAGGTGTTCACGATGGATCAGAATCAGTGTTCATGATGGGCCAGAATATGCAGACACTACTTATTACGGCTATTGGGCTTATATTTACTCTGGCTTATGATAATTTATTCGGTGGTTTATTTAAGTTAAGGAATAAACTGAACGAGAAGTTTGTTTAGGTTGTATTAAATGAGGTTTGTGCGATTTTAGTAGTGCACGAGGTATTGTTGGCATTTATTATGGGTAAGTACAGCTTAAAATATCACCTTGTTGGTGCTGTGGCTGGTGGCATTGTTGGAGGACTAGTTGGTTCAATAGCAAGCGCTGAAGCGATTTTAGGAGGTATTATTGTTGGTCTTATAGTAGGTGAGTTAATTGGGCTTATTATAAGCCCAATGTCTTCCGAGGATTCATAAAATGGGTGTTAAAGACAGATTTATTATTCATCAATAACCAGGAAAATATACGGGGTGAGGTCTTGCAATCACGCATCTGAGGCTAAAAAAGGAAAAGCGGGTCAGAGAGCAATTGTTCCTAATATTAGAGGATATTATTGCTCTCTGCCTTGTCTTTTCAGTGTCTTCTCCCTATTTTGTGGATGGTATACGCCATAAAGTGCACCCAGATCCAAAAGTATAGCAATCTGTATAGTATTTCCAGGATTGTGTAAAAATAGTCATTAAATACAGACTATAAACACCCCTGCATCATAGGGGTGTGATTAGGTGCGTTTTCCGTCATTTGGAGCTGGGTTGGAGCCTTAAATTGTCATGGGAAATAAGGTTACAGGTTTCGGGTGACAGGTGTCAGGATTGACTGATCCCTCTCCCTAGTCCTCCCAAGAGAGGAGACCATTCTGCGAGGGCGGAGAAAAAATATGATAGTTTCCTCTTGACCCGAATATTGTTACCGCAATAATCCTGCTGTCACCTGTCACCTGTCACCTGTCACCTGTCACCTGTCACCTGTCACCTGTCACCCAAAGCTATAATGCTTCTCCACGTCCTTGAGGATCTGCCAGGTGCACTTCATCCCCGCTGGGAAGGTCACCAGATCACCGCGTCCAAACTCCTGGGGCTCACCGCTCTCCGGCGTAACTATGACCTTGCCGCGCAGGAAATAGCAGGTTTCGCTCTTATCGTAGGTCCACTCGAATGTGGACACCTCTTTTTCCCAGGTTGGCCAGTCAAAAACACCGGTAATTTCCAACTTCATCGCAGAGGGACGGTGTTCAAAATGGATTGTGTGATGTGTCATATTCGTTAGTTGGTATCTGCTCGTGATTTACATCGGGTGAGTCTAACCTGAATTGAGGGCTGCCGTCAGGTGGCTCCTTTTTATTATTCATGCCTCATTTCGTGATGATCTGATTTGATTGGTTTATGATCACCGGAAATGCCGGATCCCCATCTGGCTCGGAAGACACCATGAATGTTTTTATCCTCAATACGGGTCGCTGCGGCTCCACAACCTGGGTCGAGGCCTGCAAATACATCCGCAATTACACTGCGGCCCATGAGTCCCGGAGTCATCTTGTCGGTGAGCAGCGGCTGGCCTATCCATCCAGGCATATTGAGGCAGACAACCGCCTCTCCTGGTATCTGGGTCGACTTGATGCGGTATATGGGGACGATGCGTTCTACATACACCTGAGTCGCAATCGGGATGAGACGGCACAAAGTTTCTCCAAGCGTATCGATTTCGGCATCATGCGCGCCTATCGGGAAGGCATCCTGCTGAACATGGAGTCTGATTATAGTGCCGAAGCGCTGGCGCATGACTATATCGAGACGGTGGAGAGTAACATCGCGCTATTTCTCAAGGACAAGCACAATAAGATGACTGTCCGGCTCGAATCGGCCAAGGCTGATTTCTCTCTCTTCTGGAAAGCCATTGGTGCGGAAGGGGAACTGGAGAAATCGCTGGCTGAATTCGATGTGCGTTACAACCAGTCCGGCAGCTGAATGTTGTCGCAGTAGGGCGGCATCCGGCGGTTGGTTTATCGTTTGTCGATAGACAGCAGAGAGCAGCCACGCTCCGTTTCGATAAAACTGTGCTGGGCAGACGGGTAATCCGACTGCCACTGAGCGACCAGTTCCCGTTCGTCTGTTCGCGCAGCATCGTCCAGATAGACGGTGCAGTGGCTATTCAGTTTTTCCATCAACAACGGTAGTGCCGGATAGCGTGAGTGCTCCTGGATGAAGCCCGGGGGGCCATCGATCACCAGCAAGTCGATCTCTGACACCGACAGACCGGAGAGCGTATACCATTGAAACTCTCGGTTGCCAATATTGGTGGCTACCAATGGTGCGTGCAGAACGGTCGCCGTGTTATCCAGACCGTAGAAGGCCAAGGCAGCTTGAGTGGCCTGTGCGTACTCCTTGCCATTTTCAAGGCTCCAGACATGACCGAGACCGTTCAACCGGCAGCAGCGTGCCAGCAGCAGTGTGCTCAATCCACTGCTGCACTCCAACACGACTGAAGGCTTCTCCCGCAGACAGTAATCAATGACCAAGTCCAAAAAGTCAGCTCCGGCTGACCAATGTTCGGTGTAGGGTAAACCTTGATCGAGGCCCAGACGGTTGCATAGGGGTTGATACTCATTCGGGTAAGAAAAAGTGAGTGATGCCTGGATATGAACCATATTGTCGTCTGCACCTTTCGCGGTCATGCCTGTACCAGCCTTCGTTACTGCGCCACTATTAAATGCATAGTTTACTATTAAACCGGCAATCGAATATCCTGCGTCACTCCTTTTTCGGCGCATCTGCTCCAAGCGGGTTACGATATCTGTACTGTTGTGATGCAACGGCTGAACTGGCAGGAAAAAAATGACTTCTGAGAGCGAACTGAAACTGGTCTCACTTGCCGGTGGTGTCGGCATGTGCCTGCAGCAGCACGGTTTAACCCTGGTTTTGGCAGAATCTTGCACTGGAGGCTGGGTGGCCAAGGCACTGACCGATATTCCGGGCAGCAGTGCTTGGTTCGACCGTGGTTTTATCACCTACAGCAATGCGGCCAAGCAGGAGATGCTTGGTGTCAATGCTGCCAGCATCGAGCAGTGGGGCGCCGTGAGTGAACAGGTCGTCGCTGCCATGACGAACGGAGCGCTTGTCCATAGCCGCGCGGACGTTGCGATTGCAGTCAGCGGTATCGCGGGGCCGGGTGGTGGATCCGCAGAAAAGCCTGTAGGCACCGTCTGCTTCTCCTGGCAACTACGTTTGCAGGAGCCGGTTGTGAGGCGTGAACACTTTGTTGGAGATCGGGAGGCGGTGCGTCTCCAGTCGGTGTTTTATGTCCTTGAACAGTTGCTCGGGGTACTTGCGGCGAATGGCTGATCAACGACTCTTTTTTGGACTTTGGCCGGACCGAAAGATGCGGGACCGGTTGGCACGGGTCGGCCGTCAGTTTGGTGAAGCGGGGGGACGGCAGCACCATCCTGACGACCTGCATATGACCCTGGTCTTTTTGGGGAAAGTGACGGAGCAGCAACTGCCTTGTGTAAAGTCGGTGGCGGATGCAGTTGATGTCGAGCGCTTCTCCCTGGCGCTGAATCGAATGGGTTATTGGTCCCGGCCGCAGATTCTCTGGTGTGGGCCGGAGACGATTCCGGATGTTTTGAATAATCTGGTCGCTGAACTTAAGCAGGGATTACAAGCCTGTGGTTTTGAACCTGAGCAGCGAACCTACAAACCTCATGTCACCTTGCTGCGTAAGATGCGCCATGGCGAGTCCGGTCTGCTTGAGCCAACCATCGAATGGGAGGCGCGGGAGTTTGTGCTGGCGGCATCCGGTAATGGCCGCGATACACCATCCCGTTACCGGATCATCGGACGCTGGCCGATGGGAACGATAAACTCGACAGGCTCTGGATGAATGCGGTTGTTTCACCTCGACCGCAGAGAAGGACTCTAGCTGCTTGAGAGGCACGGATCCACGGACTCATGATTTGAGCCTGCACCTGTGTGATAATTTTCACTTCCAAAAAGTACTGTATGAATGTACAGTACTTACAGAACAACACTACAGAGGTAATCCGGATGGACGACAATCGCACAAAAGCACTCAGCGCGGCCCTGGGGCAGATCGAAAAACAGTTTGGCAAGGGCTCTGTCATGCGTATGGGGGATGCCAGCGCTATCCGTGACATTGGTGTGATCTCCACAGGTTCGCTCAATCTGGATATCGCACTGGGTGTGGGCGGGTTGCCAAAGGGACGTGTAGTTGAGATCTACGGCCCGGAATCCTCCGGCAAGACCACGCTGGCCCTGCAAGTAGTGGCGGAGGCCCAGAAACAGGGCGGAACCTGCGCTTTTATTGATGCAGAGCACGCCCTCGATCCGGACTATGCGGGAAAACTGGGTGTAGATGTTGACGAGCTGTTGGTCTCCCAGCCCGATACTGGCGAGCAGGCGTTGGAGATCACAGACATGCTGGTACGCTCCGGCGCCGTCGACGTGGTGGTGATAGACTCGGTGGCTGCCCTGACCCCGAAGGCGGAGATTGAGGGTGAGATGGGTGATACCCATGTCGGTCTGCAGGCACGCTTGATGTCCCAGGCCCTGCGAAAATTGACTGCCAATATCAAGCGCACCAACTGCCTGGTGATTTTCATCAACCAGATTCGCATAAAGATCGGTGTCATGTTCGGCAACCCGGAGACCACTACCGGTGGCAACGCCCTCAAGTTCTACTCGTCGGTGCGTCTCGATATCCGCCGCATCGGCGCTATCAAGAAGGGTGACGAGATAGTCGGCAACGACACCAAGGTCAAGGTGGTGAAAAATAAGGTGGCCCCCCCCTTCAAGCTGGCGAATTTTGAAATCCTCTATGGCGAGGGTATCTCCCGTGAAGGGGAGATCATCGATCTGGGGGTTAAGCAGAACCTTATTGACAAGGCAGGAGCCTGGTATAGCTATAACGGTGACCGCATTGGTCAGGGCAAGGAGAATGTACGGCAGTTTCTGAAGGACAACCCGGACATTGCCGATCATGTTGAGGAACGCATCCGCAACGAGCTGCTGCCGCAAGAGCGGGAAACGGAAATTAAAGTGGTTGAGGCCAAAGCCTGAACGACCTTTCGGACAGTGGTGAAGTTGAGGCGGTAGCGCTCCGCCTGCTGGCTGCGCGAGAGCACTCCCGCCGACAATTGTGCAATAAACTGCGTGGGCGTGGCTTTGATGGTGACGTTATCGAAGTCGTGCTCGACGGCTTAGAGCGGACCGGACTGCTGAGTGAGGCACGATTTACTGAGTCCTACATCGAGTGGCGCGTCGGCCGTGGCAGTGGGCCAGTGCGCATTCGCCGTGAACTGAGGGAACGGGGCATTGATGGTGCCATGATTGCCGGCTTTTTGGAGGTTTATTCCGGTGAGTGGCAGGAACTGCTAAAAGGAGTACACGACCGCAAATATGGTTCTGAGCCGGCTCAGAACCGCAAGGAGCTGTCGCGGCGTGCGCGCTTTCTGGAATACCGGGGTTTTCCAGGTGAGCTGATCCGACAGTTCCTGTTTGATTTTGATTGACCTTGGCTGGGATTTTTTGGGTTTTTCAGTTAGCTGAAATTCCTGAATTTAAACAATTTTAATTCTAATAAAATATATTAACTAATTGTTATAATATATTGATATTTATTAAAATAATAAATGCATTCTGTGCTATTTTTGAGGCATGAGTTTCATCGGGATCATTTGAGGGTATTGCCCTTTCGTAGGGTGCGCCGCGCGCACCATCGGCATAATGTGCGTGGTTTATCCTGGGTTGGGTGATCTAAATCTACATGGATCGGGGCTAAATTGGCTGGTTGTGCATTAATATCTTCAGTGGTTGTTTCCTTGTGAGTTGCAGTCGGAAGAGTGTCAGCTTTGCGATGTTTTTGCGGGGCAGAAAAAATTCATGGAAGCGGGTGTTTTGGTCTGTTTTCTGGTATCTTGAACGGCTGTTTTTTTCTGGTGATTTTGCTTGTCCGAAATGAAAAGTAGCGCTGATATCCGTAAGGCCTTCCTGGACTATTTTGCTGAACACGGCCACGAGGTGGTCGCCAGCAGTCCATTGGTACCCATTAATGACCCGACCCTGCTTTTTACCAATGCGGGTATGGTGCAGTTCAAGGATGTCTTTCTTGGGCGTGAAAAGCGCAATTATGTCCGCGCTACCAGTTCCCAGCGCTGTGTTCGTGCCGGTGGCAAACACAATGACCTGGAAAATGTCGGTTACACCGCACGTCACCACACCTTCTTCGAAATGCTGGGCAACTTCAGCTTTGGAGACTATTTCAAGCGGGATGCCATCAAATATGCCTGGGAGTTCCTTACGGTAACCCTCGGTCTGCCTGCAGAAAGGCTCTGGGTCACCATCTACGATGAGGATGAAGAGGCGGCGGACATCTGGCTCAATGAGGTCGGTATCAATCCCGCCAGTTTCACCCGTATCGGCGACAAGCCCGGCAAGCGTTACGAAAGCGACAACTTCTGGTCGATGGGGGATACCGGTCCCTGCGGCCCCTGTTCGGAAATCTTCTATGACCACGGTGAGGGAATCTCGGGCGGCCCGCCCGGCACCCAGGAAGAGGACGGCGACCGATATATTGAGATCTGGAACCTGGTATTCATGCAGTACAACCGGGATGCCGATGGCAACATGACCCCGCTCCCCAAGCCCTCCGTGGATACCGGTATGGGACTGGAGCGTTTGGCTGCTGTGCTGCAGCATGTTCACAGCAACTATGAAATAGACCTATTCACCAGCCTGATCAAGGCAGCGGGGAAGGTCACCGGCTGCAACGATCTTGAAGAGAAATCTTTGCGGGTGATTGCCGACCACATTCGCGCCTGCGCTTTTTTGGTGGCGGATGGGGTAATGCCCTCCAACGAGGGACGTGGCTTTGTGGTGCGCCGTATCATCCGGCGCGCTATTCGCCATGGCTATATGCTGGGTAAGAACGATCCCTTTTTCTTCCAGCTGGTCGACCCGCTGGTAAACGAGATGGGAGAGAGCTATCCAGAACTGGTTCAGGCCGCAGGTCAGGTAAAACGCGTCCTGAAACAAGAGGAGGAGCGTTTCGCCGAAACCCTTGAGCAGGGCATGAAGATCCTTGAGGAGGTGATTGCCGGACTCGACAGCACAGTGATCCCCGGCGAGACCGTCTTCAAGCTTTACGACACTTATGGCTTCCCTGCCGATCTTACCGCCGATATTGCCCGTGAGCGGGATCTGACCCTCGACATGGATGGTTTCAGTCGTGAGATGGAGGCCCAACGGGAGCGCGCCCGGGCCGCCAGCCAGTTCGGAGTCAACCAGGAGGTCAGTCTGAGCCTGGATGAGGAGACCCTCTTCACTGGCTATGGGCAACTGGAAAGCGAGGGTAATGTGGTTGCACTGGTGCGCGATGGGGAGTCCGTCGAGTCCCTTGTGCAGGGTGAATCCGGGATGGTCATGCTCGATCAGACACCTTTCTACGCTGAGTCTGGCGGACAGGTGGGAGACCAGGGTGTGCTCGAGGCCAATGGTGTTCTGTTTGAGGTGGACGATACCCGTAAGCAGGCTGGTAGTGTGTTTGCCCACATTGGTAAGCTGGAGGAGGGTGAGCTGCATATTGGTGATACCGTCAAGGCACAGGTCAACGATTTTACCCGCCAGGCGACTGCGCTCAACCACTCCGCAACACACTTGCTGCATTCTGCGCTGCATACCGTACTGGGTGAGCACGTTGCGCAGAAGGGTTCTCTGGTTGATGCGGAGAGGCTGCGTTTCGACTTCTCCCATTTTGAGCCGATCTCCCGCGAGCAGTTGCAGGAGATCGAGCAGATGGTCAATGAACAGATCCGCCGTAATCACCCCGTCGAGACGCAGATCATGTCTCTTGATGATGCGCGCGAGAGTGGTGCCAAGGCGCTGTTTGGCGAGAAATACACCGACGAGGTTCGGGTACTGGATATGGGAGATTTCTCCACGGAATTGTGTGGCGGCACCCATGCCAACGCGGTGGGTGATATCGGTTTGTGCAAAATTACCTCCGAAAGTGGTATCGCCGCCGGCGTGCGACGCATCGAAGGTGTCACCGGCCAACGTGCGCTCGAATGGATTGAGGCGGATGAGGAGCGGGTTCAGCGTCTGGCCGACCTGGTCAAATCAGGACGCGACGATATCGAAGAGAAGGTCATAAATATCCTGGATCGCAACCGCAGGCTGGAGAAAGAGCTGGAGCAGCTCAAGGCCAAGTTGGCGAGTGCAGCTGGTAGTGATCTGGCCTCAGGTGCCATTGAAGTCGGGGGGGTGAAAGTGCTTGCTGCCAAGCTTGAGGGTGCCGATCCAAAGTCCCTGCGCGACACTATGGATCAGCTGAAGAACAAATTGGGTTCAGCTGTTATCGTGCTGGCGACTGTGAGCGGGGAGAAGGTCTCCCTGGTCGCTGGCGTCACAAAGGATCTGACCGGAAAGATGAAGGCTGGCGATCTGGTCAAGATGGTGGCAGAGCAGGTTGGTGGCAAAGGTGGAGGGCGTTCCGACATGGCACAGGCCGGTGGTAATAATCCTGAAGCGCTGCCGGATGCATTGGCGCAGGTCGAAAATTGGGTGCGTGAGAAGACTGGCATTTGATTTCTGTGGGTTTTCACCTGCGTGATTTTCGTGTTTAATTACGCCCTTTCCCGTTGCGGGTACCATCCGCAACACCTACTCCACCAAGTATACTGTTTAAATATGGCGCTGATTGTCCAGAAATATGGCGGTACCTCTGTCGGTACAATCGAAAGAATCCAGGCTGTAGCCGGAAAGATCAAGACCAAGGCTGAACGCGGTGATCAGATTGTAGTTGTGGTCTCTGCAATGTCTGGCGAAACCAATCGCCTGATTGGTTTGGCAGACGAGATCGAAGAAGTACCCTCACCCCGCGAGATGGATGTGCTTGTCTCCACTGGTGAACAGGTGACCATCGCACTGCTCTGCATGGCACTGCATAAAGTCGGTTGTCAGGCCCGATCCTATACCGGCGGTCAGGTTCAAATTCTTACGGACAAGGCACACAGCAAGGCTCGAATCAAGGATATCGATGGTGCCCGTGTGAAAGCGGATCTTGATACCGGTCATGTGGTCGTGATTGCAGGATTTCAGGGCGTGGACGATCACGGAAATATCACGACGTTGGGTCGTGGCGGATCCGACACCACTGCAGTGGCGATGGCTGCTGCACTTAAGGCCGATGAGTGCCAGATCTACACCGATGTTGACGGCGTCTATACGACTGATCCAAGAATTGAACCCAAGGCTCGCCGATTGGATCGTATTACTTTCGAAGAGATGCTGGAGATGGCCAGTCTGGGTTCGAAGGTACTGCAGATCCGCGCGGTTGAGTTTGCTGGAAAATACAATGTACCCTTGCGGGTCCTTTCCAGCTTTGAAGAGGGTGAAGGTACCCTGATAACCTTTGAGGAAGATAACGTGGAAGCGGCAAAGATCTCTGGTATTGCGTTTAATCGCGACGAGGCAAAACTGACGGTTCTCGGCGTGCCCGACCAGCCCGGTGTGGCCCATAAAATACTGGGTCCTATTTCAGATGCCAATATCGAAGTCGATATGATCGTGCAGAATATTGCCGCGGATGAAGCGACAACTGACTTCACATTCACAGTCCACCGAAATGATTTCACTCAGGCCAAAGAGATCCTGCAGGGGGTAGCTGAGTCTTTGAAGGCGCAGGACGTGTTGAACGATGACTCCGTGGTCAAGATTTCATTGGTCGGTGTGGGTATGCGGTCTCATGCAGGTATTGCCAGTGAGATGTTCGAGGCACTGGCTAAAGAGGGTATCAACATACGAATGATCTCTACATCCGAAATCAAGATTTCAGTTGTGATAGATGAGAAATACCTCGAACTTGGGGTAAGGACGCTACATGAGGCATTCGGTTTGGAGTCGGAGGGCGTGGCATAATCACTACATTCCTAAAACCTTCTTGATCTCCAACTATAAGGATTTATTAGACTTTTTTCTGGTCTAACCTATTGTTAGTATAGGTACGCCAGTTACAGCATAGTCGCTGGCTTGGTTGGTAAGCGCTGTCGGCAGTTTCGGACACATTTAGGTTAGTCTGACAGCAGGTAAGAAGGAAAACAGGGAGATTGGATTATGTTGATCTTGACTCGCCGTGTTGGCGAAACTCTTATGATTGGCGATGAAGTAACGGTTACCGTGTTGGGTGTAAAAGGTAACCAGGTTCGTATTGGTGTAAATGCTCCGCGTGATGTGACCGTGCATCGTGAAGAGATATACGAACGGATCAAACGCGAGCAGGCTGAACAGCAGGGTACTGCAGAAGAGTAAAGCTGGTTCGCGGGGCGGTTTTAATATCGCACAAAAAAACTTCGGCATTTGCCGAAGTTTTTTTTGTTTGTAGGAAGAGAAATCGGTACAATCCGTTTCGGTTTTGTGAGATGCCTAAATGGCACTGACCCGAAGGGGTGGGGGACGTTAGTCCCGCACAGCGTGCTCCCTTATGGCCCTAGGGCCACTGAGCAAATGCACGGAATAGGAGAGATGGCCGAGCGGCTGAAGGCGCTCCCCTGCTAAGGGAGTATGGGGTTTATAGCTCCATCGAGGGTTCAAATCCCTCTCTCTCCGCCATACAGATAAATACTGGCTGAAAAGCCGGTTTTGTGTTGACAAAAGAGCACGAATTCAGCAGAATTCGCGCTCCAAAAAGCTACGCGCCCGTAGCTCAGCTGGATAGAGTACCTGGCTACGAACCAGGTGGTCGGAGGTTCGAATCCTTCCGGGCGCGCCATAAATGCTAGTAAAAACAAGCAGTTACCAGTCTATCTGGTAGCTGCTTTTTTGTTTCCTCCTCCGGGTGTGCCGGATAATGTGCCGGAATTAGATTCCACTACTCTTGGTGTCGACAAAAGATCGGCATATTGAGCCAAATGCTCAGGAGCCAGATGGGCATACTTCTGAACCATCCGTATATCGCTCCAACCCCCCAGTTCCTGAAGTACATGGATCGGCGTTCCTGCCTGAATATGCCATGAAGCCCAAGTGTGCCTGAGGTCATGCCAACGGAAGTCTGTAAAGAGATAATCCTTATCTTCATGATGAGGATAAGGTGAACCCTTCGTCCGTTTATCCTTCTCTACGTACTTCCTGATCCCAGCACGATCCAGCGCCTTTCTCCATGCAGTGCTGCCTGCCTTGGATACCGGCTTGCCCAAGTAGGTGAACACTCTCCTGGAGTGTTTTCCTTGCTGTTGATGCAGTACCACCATGGCATCTGCATTTAAGGGCACACCGATAGATTTCCTGGCTTTTGCTTGATCCGCATGAATCCAGGCCACCCGCCGCTGAAGATCAACCTGAGACCACTCCAGTCCTGTGATGTTGGCTTCCCTGAGCCCCGTCGCCAATGCAAACCGGGTCATGGCCTCCAGATGATCGGGTAACACCAGCAGCAACTTGTCTGCTTCCTCTCTGGTTAACCATCGAATTCGGCGCTTGGTTTCTGGCAACATCCGTATTGCAGGTGTCCGGTCTATCCACTCCCATTCCACATTTGCGCGATGAAGAATGGCACGAACCACTTCCATCATGCGGTTGACTGTTGAATTGGCCACTCCTGTGGCTTTCTTGGCGGTAGACAGGTCATCAAGCAAATCACGAGTGACTTCATCCAGGAATCGTCCACCAAGGAACTGGTCGGTCCATCGAAGGTGGCGGATGTCGTCTGACTGCGAGGTTTTGGCCGCAGTTTCATCGATCCAGCGAACAACGGCATCTTCCCAGGTTCGCCGTGGACGATCTCCCAGTTTCGAGACCCTCCAGAGATCGGCTTTCAGTCGGTCTTCGTATTCCCTTGCGAGTCGTTTGTCGGCAGTTTTAGTAGATTGGCGTATCTCCTGTCCGTTTGGTGCCGTGAAGCGACACCACCAGTAATGACTTTTTGGGCGTTTGTAGAGCATGGTGTAGTACCTCCCTCATACGACGCCCGCCCGGGCTTAGAGTAACGAGAGCGAATATATTCGACAAGGTCTTCTTCGACGAATACCCAGCTCTTAGCCGGTTTGGCACCAGGGATATCTCCCGAAATGGCTTTATTTCTAAGGGTTTGAGGGTGCATCCGGAGAAATTCAGCCGCCTGTTTGAGATCCAGTGTGTTCACAAAGCGATCCCCTCGGTCACTGTTGGGCCCCTGACTTCAGGGAGTTGCCGCAATGACCACAGGTCGTGCGCCGGCGTCCCCTGGATTGAGGTACTAATGGGACGTGGCAATGAGGACATCGATATTGGTGATAAAGCTGGCAAGCGGGACAGGTGGTTTGGTTGCTGTCTACTGGTGCTGGGAAGGCCATCCTACAGAATGAGCACTGGTGTTCGCTCCATAATCCTGTCGTGAACAGCTGTATTGCAAAGGAGGTACGGGTCAGATTCAGTACGGGTTCCTGTACCAACTGTGTGTAGACCTCGAAGACATCGACTAAGAGGCGGGCCGGGGTGCAGTCTGGCCGGCACAGACGTCGATGTAGCTGCCAGATCAGGGTGGCGTGAAACAGGCGTTGCCCGTTTTCGAGGAACCAGGTATCACTGAACGGCAGCTGCCCGGATGGAGAAGATCGTCCCATGAGTTGCCGGTAGATGCGCTTGAGGGTCTTCTTCTCGAGACCCGTTAGATGACTTGCGAGCCCAATCCGGGCACCCAGTCCTATCAGATGGATCGACTCCAGGATCTTTCTGGCATAGCCACAGCGTTCAACATTGCAACCGCCCTGGTTTTCTGCACAAGACGGCAGGTTTGAGGTAAACAGGGCAGGGCAGGTGGTCGTGTTCATCAGATGTTTTTTTCTTCTGCCGCACCCAGGATCAGTGAGGCGTGAGCCATGACGGTCTCTAACTCTTCGGGGTGCCCGTCCTTCAGGGCGATTAACAGACGTGACCACCACCAGACGTCTTGGCGTGGTGTTACCAGCGGGTGGCTGATCCGGGTAATGCGCACCAGCAGATGCGGGGGCAGATCGGGGAGGATGCTGGCTATTGCAGCCGGTACACCAAGAATCGCACTGGCCCGGTGTTGATCCGCTATAGCGAGATCGCGGGCTTGAATCAGGTACTCGAGATTCAGATGAGAGAAATCAAAGTCCACTGGTCGAAAACCTCGCCGTTTCTATTGATGGCATCCATGCTAACCCGTGAAGCTACCTGTAGAACCCTGGAAAGATGGCCCGTAGAGGGCACCTTTTCAGGGCAATAGAAAGAAAACTTGTGTTATGAGCCGGATATTCCTGTGGTGGGTGTGTGAGGTGGGAAATGTTTGTCGGTCGAGCTTCGGGCCAGTCTGGAAAATCTCTGTAACCTAATGTAAGGGAAGAAAAAAATTCCTTGGATATTCAATATCCCTGGGGAGAGGCCGCCATTTTATGATACGTCGTATCAGAAAGGGCAGGGAACAGTCCATGCAGACCGTGCTGATCATTGATGACCAGGAACTCTCACGAATGATCCTCAATGAGTTCATTAGATCTATTGGCCCCGATGTAGAAGGAAAGACATTCGAGACTCCTTCTGCAGCGCTTGAATGGGCAGAGAGGAATCCTGTCGCCATGGTGTTGGTTGACTATCGGATGCCAAGCATGAACGGTATCGAGTTCACGCGTCGATTACACGATTTGCCTGACTGCCGTGTTGTGCCGGTAGTCATGATCACCGCGCTCGATGATCACGATAAAGAGATCCGGTATGAGGCGTTGAGTGCCGGAGTGGTCGACTTCCTTTTGAAACCCCTGGACCAGAAAGAGTGGCAATTCCGCTGCCGCAATATTCTCAACCTATCCAGAAGTCAGCGCCACGATGCACTCTACAAGGATCTTACCCAGGTGCTGTTTCATATCACTAAATCCGTCAATGGCCGTAATCCCAAACGGTTGGCGAACATTAGCCGTCATATCGCCGAGCAGATGGGATTGTTAACAGATGAATGCGATCTGATCGAACGGGCAGCCCCTTTGAATGATCTGGGCAATTTTCTGGTGGCCGGTCATCTGTTGTGGCGACCATCCATTTTTTGCCAGGAAGAGCGGGAGAAAGTACAGGGCCATACGTTGGCGGGATTCAGTTTGCTACAGCAGGGTGACTCCCCACTGTTTCAACAGGGGGCTAAGATTGCCCTATCTCACCACGAACATTTTGATGGTAAAGGCTATCCACATGGATTTGGTGGGCAGGATATCCCGCTGGAGGCAAGGATCGTATCCGTTGCTGACTTTGTCGATGCTCTGCTGTCCGATCGACCCTACAGAAAGGCTTGGTCTGTCGACAAGATGCTGGGTTACTTGAAATCCTACCGCGGAAAGCGGTTTGATCCGGACTGTGTGGATGCCTTCTTCGAACGACTGGACAGGATTCTGCTGTCAGAAACCAGCTCCGCTCCCAACTCCGTCAGTAGATCACCCTGCCTCATCGATTGACCTTTAAGTGTGCTTTGAAATACTCCGTCGTCTCAGAGCGCAAATCGGGCAACTGGGCGATAATCGGCAATCTACTGAACAGAGAAACCAAATACGACAAGTGTGGCAATGTTTGAAATAGACAGCCTTGGTTTGAATGTCGCGGGCGATGATCCAGGCCTGATTGATATCGAGCGGTTTGGTTGATGAAGCGCGTGGGATAGTCCCCTCAATAAGTTCCAGGTAGAGATCATGCGCAGCCAGCAGGGCCGTCATATTGATCTGATCGTAGATGCCAGAGCCGCCTGTTGAACGATAGAGTCCAGCAAACACGGAGGCCATGGCTTGTGCCGACCGAGTGGAGAGAATGCCGCTGCTAGAAGGCATCTGGCCGGAAGTGGGGCGGCGGCCATGAATTTCATGATGAAGGGATCGGAGTGTCTTGGGGTTGATGCCGGTGATGTGGCTCACGATAGAAAGGCGCAGACCGCGATGAATGAGTGCGACTGCCGTATCGAGGTTATGGATCGCGGCCAGCTTCATCGACTGGGTGTCTCTCCGGCAGCCATCAACAGGGTCTGGAGCTGAACCGACAAGGAAGGTGAACTTCCACGTTCTATTATCTGTCTCCAGAGAACCGAGCGAAAACGGGGTCGAAACAAAATAACACCGGTATGTGCCATCGTGTTCAGGTCATCAATGGACAGGTGGGAAAACAAGTCCAGCAGGCCGTCATCCAGGCCGAGCACCACCGCAGCATTTTCGCGCTTGAATTTGGCGAGCTCCCGCGCCTTGATCAGCCAGAAAAGATTCAGATCCACGATGTCTTGATCGGCTGTTGGCATGCATCAACTCTATGACGTATATACGTCGGTTAACCTGCAAACAGATCGCGCACCGGAAATATTCAAATATGAATTGAAGATGGAAGGTAGATCCGGCGCGTAATGGGATCTGCGCAATACTCCCGTGGCTAGGGTGGCTTGAGCTAAATTGAGAATAAGATTCGTCATATATTGTTTATTAGAATAGGCTTGGCCCAGATTTATTCCTCGAAATAACGATAATAAACCAGGGAAATCGAGAAATATGCTCAGTAATTTTCATAATGTGGCGTTATAATAAAGTACTTTATTCACTAAAAATCGATTGTTTTATCGAAAAAAGACTATAGTGCGTGCTATTTTGGCCACTGAGCGTAATTTCGCCCAAGAAGCAGATAACCTATAAATATAATGGAAACAATGGCATGAATTCTTCAAAAGGCTGGGACTCAGCCCTTTTCGCGGCACGCTTGAAAGAGATAATCGGCGAAGACTCAGTCTCTCGGTTCGCAAAAAGATGCGATTTTGCTGAAAGCATGCTTCGAAAATACCTCTTGGGTGATTCTGTTCCTGGGGCCGACAAACTGGTGCGAATAGCGCAGGCTACTGGTGTCAGCCTGCGCTGGTTGGCAACGGGAGAAGGTGCCCAGAGCGATGCAGCCGGGTGGGATCGTGTGACTCCGTCCCAGTTGGCCATTGTGCTGGAGTTTGAGCGTTTCGCTCGGATGCGGGCCGATACCGGTACGCGGACCGCTATCAGGATCTTTGTGAGGGAATACAACGAGGGTCTGCTCGAGATCGGCACGATTGGTGATATTGCTCGAATCAAAAAAGATGAATTGATCCTGTGGCGTGATCTCGCCTGGGAGCGACGGGTGGAGAAGGCGACTATCGACGAAAAGGGGCTGTGCATGGCGATCGAAATGGCCTATGAATTAATGGAAACCTCCGGCAAAGCCATGAACCCCGAGAAGAAAGCCAGACTGATCGTCGCTATCTATCGACTTAATGCCACTACCGAAGGGGGGCTGGACCGCTCGATGTTGATGAATCTGTTGGTCATGATTTCATAGCCATTGTTCGTAAAGAGCCTCAGGTAAAGATATCGCGCTGGCTACAATCGAAAGACACCTTTATAGGGCGCGAAATTTGAACTCAAAGCCTATATTGTGTATCTATTCGATATACAGGAGATAAATCATGGCACATTCCACCATTCGAGATGCGCCTATTAACCTCCGAGCCTTGCCAATACAGCGATCCCTGATCGATAAAGCGGCTGCCGTGCTCGGAAAAAGCCGTTCCGACTTCATGCTGGAAGTGGTCTGCCGTGAAGCGGAAAATGTACTGATGAACCAGCAGTTTTTCCATCTCGATGCCGCTGAATTCGAAGTCTTCGAAAAAGCCTTAGGGGCCCCGGTTGAGGACAATCCAGCATTGCAAATGTTGATGAAGACGAAAGCACCGTGGGAAGGCTGAAGCAGCCAGAACCGCTCACACAGGAGCATGGGTTAGATGGCTTCAAGTGTGGGCAGGCAACGTTAGATGAATGGTTGAAACGTCGTGCGTTCAAAAATGAACTTGCCAGCGCTTCGCGAACCTT
Source organism: Sedimenticolaceae bacterium (assembly GCA_963691905.1). Lineage (GTDB taxonomy): Bacteria > Pseudomonadota > Gammaproteobacteria > Chromatiales > Chromatiaceae > QGON01. Next base: position 998,524 of record OY829894.1, on the reverse strand, counting down.
TGTGGTCTGTGATGAGAGTCAGCAGGTTATCGGATATTACGCCTTGGCAGCCGGAGCGGTCGCCAGAGGTGATACGCTGGAAAGTGTGCGACGAAATATGCCTGATCCTATCTTGGTTATGGTGCTTGGACGGTTGGCGGGAGACAGTCAACACCAGAGCAAAAATATCGGCCGCGGTCTGCGAATTGATGCTATACGCCGAACAATGATCGTATCACGCCATGCGGGAGTGAGGGCACTGCTTGTCCATGCCCTGTCTGCAGAGGCCATTCGAGTCTAACCTCATTCGTTGATGAGCCGGTCGGTCACGGTGAAGAAAGGGTATAAGGAGTTTCCGACCCAATTATCGGTATCGACACGAAGCGGACATCTGCGAATTTCAGAAAAATGTCTGCAATGCGACCAAACCGGACTCTACGTGCTTCATGCTCAACTCATTGAAGTACGGGAAAGCAGACGTTCACGGCGTGTTGTTGCTTTCGAAGAACATGGCAATACAGTTTCGATTTAGCCGGTTTGCCGTGTAAGTAGTTTTGACCCCGTCATATTCACCCTATGAGCGCATTAGCTGCTCACCAGCCCCAGATTTCGGCATTTCCATGCACCAGGTATCGTATTTTTCATCGCAACGAAAAGTTTCCGGGCACATCCTGGTGGAAACAGGAGCCTGTCACACAAAATACGCTATTTTGTCTTCATTGAAGCACAGCGAGCCACTGGCGCTCCACCATGTACACAACACGACATAACGATATTCGTTTTATCCAGGTGCCCATCGGAGGCGGTTGAGCTTTCGCCATAATCGTTGCCAGTCAGCCGCCGCGCACGCCCGTGTCCGTTGCTGCCTGTGATGCCTGGTAGTCGTTCCTAGGTCGGCGCGTCGATGAAAGCGCCGGGTCGAGCACATCCATCAACTCACCCATGTGGGCCTCCGCCTTGCCGCGTTTGCGATACAGCGCCAGAAGTTTCTCCGCCGGATAGCGTTTTTCATCCAGGCTGCTGACCAGCCAGAAGTGGTCGAGAAACAGATCGCTAGGACGCTCGACCACGACCAGCACCACCCGGCGTGGCTTCTTCCAGGAGCCGGCCTGATAACTTTCCTCGTAGCACCATTCCCGGGGTGTTTGCGGTGGACGCCCCGGCGGCCGCTTCAGATAGGGCTCCGCTCGGCGTCCCAGCACTTGGTTGTTGCGGATCCGGCCACATAAGGAACCTTGCGCGACTCCAGTCCGCTCAGGGTGTCATTATCCGGAAAGCCCGCATCGATGCGTACGATCGCCGAGCAGCACAGCGTTGCCTTGCAGCGATCTACCAGCCCCAGGATGAAGCGCAATGCTCCCTCAGCCGTATGCACACTCCCCGGACGCAGCAGACCGTCCAGCATGTCACCACTCTCCGCGCAACTGGCCACCAGCGGATGATGCATGCGCTGATGATAGTGACCGTTCCACTCGCTGCCAAACTGGTACCCATGGACTTCCACCGGCAGACTGTCGACATCGATGGTCATCGTCTGCTTGCGATGCCCCTTGTTGAGCAGCCGCAGACGGCGGCTGGCCAGTTCCGCGATAGCCTGGCGCAATACATTCCGGTTGCCGTCCGTGCTGAGCAGACTCACCAGCCTCGAAAGCGTGGGCTGCGAGGCAAGCATATGCTTTTTGTCCAGTGGCGCTGTTCCCCGGCGAGCACTATGTGCCACCCGTAGCCCTGGATCCTGTCGGAGCCGATCCGCATCATCCTGATCCCGCCAGCCTTGCCCCAGCAACAGAAGGTGTGTGCGTAGCAGTTCCGACAACGGATACGTGATCAGTTCCTGCTTGCGTGGATCGTGTAGGCGCTCGGCCAGCCAGTCGATGATCCCGCTGCGTTCCATGATCTCGCGCTGGATCAACGCGCCGGACTCAGCGGTTAGATGCTCCGGTCGGGACTCAATATGCACCGACTTGTTGAACAGCGGCGTAAATAGCGGTAGCGTTTCACCCATGGCGTGTTTCTTTGTTTGTCGTTGCTCAATCTTCAACACATTGATTCTACAACGAATAGGGGAACACGCCTCCTTCTTTATCGCTTACTGGGTGAATAAGCTGGGTTGACACAATTATCTGCACGCTTTGTCGAGTGACGGTAGAGGTAGGTGTCAGAAAATCGCTCGGCGGCGGCTTAATCTAGTGGAAACAGACTATCCGCGGGATGGAGTTCAATAGGTCACTCAGTCGACACTGATTTTATTGTGATTCGCTGACAGTTGGATGCTGTTGAATTCTCTGAGTTGGGGCGCCCATGTTGTTCTCAGTTTGGAATGGATATGGCCGAAGAAACCGTTCAATGTTAAATTGTGAGTCAGCCTTCATACACCCCGCTCTCTGTGGTTGGCCCCGGGCATTGAATAACTCCAGCTGTTCGCACACCCGCTGCACGATGGCTGTGCACGGCAGATTGTCATATCCTTAAAGTATTTGGCGAATGAATTGGGGGATGTCGGTTGCGCCAGCTTCTGTTTGATCAGATTTTGTGTGTTCGTGCCGCCAGCGTACGCGGCAAACGTCGTTAAGTCCGGTGGTTTCTATGGGTAAAGGGCAGAGCTAGACTGAGTGAAAAAACTCGTTGTGTAGACTTATGTTTTCAAACTAGCTAGTGGGAGATTGAAGATGGTCATAAGGGGCGCAGAGGTTGGGGGAGATGAAACAACAGAATGGCAGCAAATTACGCTACCAGGGAAGGAAGGCCGGAAGGTCTACGTCGAGGTCATTGCGCGCGGTGGCCGCGAAGAGGTCGGTATTTCAAAGGCGATCCCTTCATTTGATGAAGTTACGGATGTCCTTGCGGACATCGCGAACAGCATTGGGGATACGTTAGAGAAGGCGCAACCGAAAAAGGCCGCTATCGAGCTTGGCGTTGAGTTCGGGCTCGAAGCCGGAAAACTGGTTGCGCTGATTGCTCGGGGTACCGGGAAGGCGAATTTGAAGATCCGTTTGGAGTGGGAGCGCACATAATCCCAAATTCATAGGATAGGAGGCACGTTATGGATGATACAGTCGTCGAATACCTGCGCAAATGCTGTGTGCAGGTAAAACAATCCGGCTGCGGTTTCTTCATCGGGCCGAACCTGGTCGTAACATGCGCCCACGTGTTGGGGCAGGGCGTTAAGAAAGGCGATTCCATTGAACTCAGGCGGTGGGAATCCGGAGGATTTCGCGAAATCAAACCCGACGCAAAGCTTCTAGAGCTATTTGATTATAATGATCTGGCCTTGCTCGGAACTGACAGTAAGAGCCAAGCTTTTGCGCCTTTGAGTAAGGAAGCGCGTGTAAGAGACGATCTTGTAGGAATCGGCTTTCCACAGCGGGATGATCGTGAAGAGTTTGATCAGTTCAGCACGAAATACGAAGGCCGGACGGTATTTCTTGATGCTAACGGACGAACTGGGGCAGAGTCGAAGTTCAAAGGTGGTCAGGTTGAGCCGGGGTTCAGTGGTGGACCTCTGCTCAATTTGCGCACACGCCGTGTCATGGGGGTGGTCGTTGCAACCCGGAATCAGTACAGTGATTTAGGCGGCTGGGCCATTGAAATTTCAGTACTTAAAAGGCTTCTTGCTGACCAGCAGATCGAGCTGCCATCGATTGATCAGGGATGGCCTGATAGCGAGGCATCCTCGGACCAACTTATCCAAGAAGTTCTCTGCTACCTGGACTGGATTGCAGAAAGTGCCGCCAGTCTAGGGCCGCCCTATCGTGAAACACATCACTTCGACGATATGTACCTGGATAGACAGGTATTTCAGATCCCCAAAGATGGAACAGAGGAATTCCGAGCCTATCGCACCTTTCTGACCAATGAGACCATAAGGGGAAGGCGAAGCATCCTCGATCCTACAGTCGTCCAGGTTAGCGACCCGCCTCCTCCCGCCTCGGTTGAATGGAGTCTTGATCAGTTACTTCGTCCGTGCCGAGCCGTCGTTAGTGGACGCTCAGGATTTGGTAAGACATGGTTGCTTCGTCGAGAAGCAAGGAGGCTTGCGCTTCGTTCCGCTGCGCAATTGCGTGACGGTAAGGTTCGTCTCGGAGATGTCGTTATTCCCTTGTTCTTTTCTCTATCCGAGATCGCAAGACATAACCTTTCTATTCCTGCCACTCTTGCACTGCTTGCTACCGAAATTGTCAAACAAACTTCCATTGCTCCTGAACCTGTAGTAGAAAACCGGTCAAGCAGTTCACATGAATATTTCCACCAATTCATCGAGCTTCATGCAACCCGAGAAAACGCAGTAATCTTACTGGACAATCAGGACATCATGGATCCTGCATCCCCACCTATAAATGAGGACGGGCTGCGAACAATCCGCAAACAGCTCGCTGTATTTTCAGCAAATTGCCCTCGCCCAACGATCATCGTGACGGCACGCGAGCCTGGTTATATGAGTGGACTTGTCCCCCCCTGGACTGAGTATGAATTGCTTCCTTTTGGCGATACGGAGATAGCGCAATATACCTCTCTATGGTTTCAACGCTCACACAACACCCCGGATGCCAGTGCCCCTGATTTTGGACAAGTGGTCTCTGGAGAATTGTTTCAACTTTTGCGGATACCGATAGTACTTCCGAATCTGCTTACAACCATCGACGAGACGACGGGAAAGTTATCTGTACGCGCTCTAGTAGATATCGCGAAGCGGCTGACGGACGCAGGGAATTACGAGCTTGCATACCGAATCGAGGCCTATTGCCGTACTTGCGACGACCCATCGACGGAACCACTGATGGTCGCTTTGCGCTACGGACGGGATAATGCGCAGGTTGATGCCTACCTCGAAGCGGCCCTCGCGCCCGCAGTGCTACTCGGCAACGGACGGCCATCCTGGGCGGTGCTCCAGGGTGGACCTGGGACTGGCAAGTCCACCGCCCTTCGTCAAATGGAACATTATTGGTCTCTACCAGCGGATGACCTATGCCGCCCCCGGTCAAATGCTTGGCTGCTCTTGGGTGCGCACGCAAAGATCACTGCCGATGATGGCGTCACCGCAGGCATACGGGCATGGCTTCAAGAACAGGTCACGTTACCGGACATCGGAGCATTGACCTGTCATCAGCGGCTCTCTATTCATATCTCGGATACAACCATTGCCTCCTTCTTCGCTTTGCCAGTATGCATCCTCATCGACAATGCGGAGAACCTTCGTCTGGAACAACTTGAGGTACTCGAACGCAAACTTAGGGGTATTTCCGATCCGAACGTCGTATTTATTCTGACCGGTACCGCACGCCGTCCATTCGAGATGCCAGGACCCGGCGCCTATTTCACCTTGCAGCCATTGCAACCGCTAGCCCTTCTGCCAATCGGCGAACTGTGGAACATCAATACTGAAATCGTTGAGTGGTGGTCTGATCCTCAAGGCCGAGAGACGATGCAAAACTCATATCTCCTCACTCGTTGGGCCGAGATTGTTCACCAAAAAAAGGCGCGCGGAGAGGCAACACAGGTCCCGTCGACAACCCGCGTCCTCAGTGAAACCCTCAATCCATTATTGAACAAAATCGCCAGCTCGTTAGGCGAAAACACCAATGCGAATTTGAGGCACTGGCTTTCTCACATCGCACTGCGTCTAAAAGGCGGTCCGGAATTGCCAACGGGGAGAAGGGACTACACGCAGGAGGCCGCCGAGGCGCAACTTCTGCAATGCAGCATGTCTGAAGAACCGGTTTTCAGACACAACCTCCTGCAGGAGTACTTTGCAGCTCTTGGATTACAGAGCCTGATCGACAATGGTCAGCGTAGTTGGCACGACACCATCGGCGAACTTCACCCGTTGGAGGGTTGGGAGCATGCGCTTCGCATTCTGGTCGGTCTCGATAAATCCAATACTGATCGTATCATTGCCGCAATTGCCGAGAGGGAACCCTGCCTTGCATGCCGTTGCGCTACCGCTTTTCCTCCGACGGAAGCGAGAAAAGCCCTTGATGCGAGCGGAATCGACTTGGAGTCTGCGTGCCCGATTGGGAAAGCACTGGCGAACGATTTCGGTGGTACCGACACCTATTCCATTGCGATTTGCTGGAATGATCCGCGCATTACGGTCGACGATCCTTTAGTTGAAACCCTTGAGATGGATGGTTTTCGCCTTGGCAAGTACCCAGTGACCAATATGGAGTATGCTCGCTTCGTAAAGGGTGGTGGCTATGGGCCGGGCGAGCATTGGGATGATAAAGAGGTATGGGAGAGGCTTACTAAAACGGAAATACGGACACCCAATTATTGGTTTGATACGGTTCTAGGCCGGCCAAACTATCCTGTCGTTGGACTCTCCTACTGGGAGGCAATGGCATATTGCCGCTGGCTAAGACGCGAATTTCCTGCATGGCAATTCTCTCTGCCATCGTCACATGAATGGGACAGCGCCGCAGACCCCTCTATTGAACAACTGCGATCCGACAAAGATGGCATTCAGTTGCGTAATCAATTGCTGGACACTACCTCCCGACCCATTGGCTCGATGTTGAAAGAAGGGAGGGGCTTCCATGGACTCTGTGGTGGCGTATGGGAGTGGTGCGACAACTGGGTTGACGATCATCCGCGTTCCCCGATTACCGCCTCCAATCCAGGTTGTGCGGTCATTGTCAAAGGAGGACCACAGGCAGCGACGGAAGGTGAACCAGGTATCGCATTGATCAATGGACGTTTGGATCCGTGGGTGCGGTCGTCTGTCGTTGGCTTTCGACTCTGTGTGCGGCCTGCAACGCATCAAACTGACCATCATATCTAGAAAGGAGAATCCCGGTGCCAGAGCCAATTGTGTACAAAGACAAGACAATAGACCTTGTCGATCCCATAGGAATTCCTGAGCTTGTGTTTTATGGGCGCGAGGACGAGCTCGCAGCCTGCGGATTGGCCTGGGGGCTGGGGAATGAAGGAAAAATTGAACCTCGTATGAAACGCTTTGCGTTTCGTCTGGCTGGTGTTCCGGGTGTCGGAAAAAATGCCATCGTCTACGAGTTGGTATCTCGAATGCGGAAAGTTCCGGGGCAAGAAGACATGCCCTTCTACATGATCCAGGGCCATGAAGAGTTCACTCCGGAAGATTTGGCCCTCAGCGTGGTACCAGCGGAAGAACAGGGTCGGTTCCGTTTGCAGGCGAGTGGGTTAGCGACAGCCATCTATAAAGGCGGCGTGTGTTTTGTCGACGAGATAAACCGCATCCCACCAAGGGCGCTGAGCCTGCTCGTTTCCGCCCTGGATGAGCGTGAACAGGTGTTTTCCGCCATGACCAATCTCTGGATCGAGTCACCAGAAGACAGGACTTGGCCATTTTTCTTCTGCTGCGCGATGAACACCAACGCTGGTGCCGGTGAGGTATATGCCCTGCCGGAAAATATCCGTCAAAGAACACTTCCCAGAATCGACATCAATGGATTGCCCACCGATGAGCTGATGAAGGTCGTGAGCAAACGTCTTGATACCGCACCACGGGATATTCAGCAGTTTTACTCCCTGATTGAGCGCATAGTTCAAGAACAACGTTCCCAACGGGAACTCGAGACCAGTCTGGAGCTTTGGCAACGCAAAGGGGGTGAGGCCAAAGACTTAGATCAATTCCTGGAGAAGTTTCTGAAAGAATCGCCGGATAACAGCAACCCGTGAGCGATTCTTTTCTAAGCTGCGGCACAACATCTATCGTCCCCGTCATTCGCGAACGCCTGAGCTTTGCCGTTCTAGTCCAGCGGGCATTCAAGGAATTGACTCTGGCGGCGGGAGACATCGTCGCCGTTGATCTATCCGCCGATTTGGCGCCAACGATCAACCGGGCGATTGAAGAAAACCTTCCAAACGTGTCGCTCGTTCTCACGAGCCCCGATAACGATAGCGGTACTCCTATTGAAGCGATCGCCATCACCCCCAGCGATGGGCGAATTGAGGCCATACGGTCCGCCCGCGAACTAGGTATTCCATTCGCTTATGTCGATATGCCTATCGCGCCCGCGCATCTTATAGGCCGGGGGTGCACCCAAGATCCCGAGTTCGTAGATGACACATACGTGCTCAGCGTAGGAGTAAATCGCTATCTCGAACGTCTTCAGCCGATTATGCTCCACGAAGGCCGATTGGAGCCCGTTGATACCTTGCGCGAGCGATTCATGGCGGCGCAAGTACGCCGCCTTCAACTCGCCTACGACCGCGTTGTGCTCGTATGCAACGCCATTCACGCAAAACCCATAAGGTCGCTCTTGCTGTCGAAAGAACCACTCCCGATACGCAATGAAGGAATTGCTGCTACAGTAACGCCCGAATGCTATCTTGCAGATGCTGCGACAGCTGCAATGTATCTGGATGATTATCCAGCTATTGTACAGAGCTTCGATAATCGCAGAGCCAACCTTGGCGGTATGTCTTTTGACAAGGACGTAATGCTGAGAGAAGCCATTCAAAAGGCAATAGCGCATTCTCCAGGTATCGGTCCTTCCGATAATCTACTCGGCTTACCTGTTTCTACTCGGGTTTTTATCGCCTTTACGCAGATGCTTGATCGGCATCAATCGAATATTGGGCGGAAATGTGCGCGATGGCAGGACATCGAAAAGGTGATGCAGGGCTTTTTCAGCGGCCTAGAATTACGCACCGTTCGCACGGCTCTGCTGAAATATGAAAATCAGATCGTCCCGACTGGAATGGAACGGGAAGATCCAAAAGCGGAAGGGCCACACTGGGTGTCGCGCTCATGTAATCCCTACGCACACAGATACATATTTGGTCAACACACACTGGATACCGGGGACGATAATCGGCTGAAACTCTGGCCTCCGTACAAACAACATCTCAATGCCCTGAGAAGAAGGGCCTACGACTACGCCTATCGAAGGACGAATACATCGACAGTAAGCCCATTTCGCGGTTCGCTGGAAAAAGGGATCGATTTGCGTCGTACGGTACGAGGAATGTGGCAATGTCCTCCAACCATCTATGTCTGCCGCACGCCTTCGCGATTTTCCAAGTATTCCGACGAACCTGTGATCTGGTTGCTTGACGATACCGAAAGTAGTTCGGAGTTCCACAAAGTGTGGTTCGGCCTTGTTGACCGTAAGGAGCATCAATTCATGTGCGCCTGCCTTGCAAGCACAGATCTAGGTTCCCCAATTCCAGAACGTACGTTTCTTACAATACGAAAGGTGTATGGACTGGTGACATTCTGTGATGCGGGTGTTCCGCTTGCGACAGTGCGGCAACAGCATGGCGCAGCCTTTGAACAACGTGTGCCAAGATTGCGTGAATCCTTTTCAGGACAGCCATGGTGGGACGTCATTGCTCATCAAGCAACCCTTAGGGCTGCCAAAACCGTTATCTGCGTGCGTTCCCCTGGATTCGCATTTCGGCCATCTAATAAACATCCCCGGGGCAAGCCCTCTCGCTTAACGCTCGACTTTCTTGTGCCTCGAAAGCGGGGTATTAGCCCGCAACCTTCTTTCATAACGCCCCAAGGGGCGGGGAATATAACCCCAAGGGATTGAACAGACTATCTTAGCTGAGGGGAAACGAGCGTTCTGGGTACCTCATAGCGCTTTTTCTCAACAAGAGCTTAGTGCCCTTGAGACGGTTCCGGAAATACGTCCGCGAGAGCAGAGACCTGCTGGGACGGATATCAACCACCCAAAGTATGAAAGAGAGATAGTTAACACCTACCGTGATTTGATTAGCGAATTCTGGGATCTGACGAGATAGTATGTTGTTGATCAAGGCCCTCAACTAAGATTTCCCATGAAAAGGCCGTGAAGGTGCTTAATTCTTTTAAGCAAAGAGGCTGGTAGATTCGATTGCTTAACCTCGTCGATGTGGTGATCGATCTCCGTAGCTACCCACGAACGTTTGTTAACCTTAGTCGGAGAATCCTGTAGATAACTCTCGTACTCGGCGGCCTCTGAATCAGGTCGGCCCGATAGGGTGAGGGCCAATGCACCGAGCCATGCGCACACGGTTCGTTCTCTGTTTTTCACGTTCGACCACAGCATGTTAGCACCTTTGGCGGCCTGTTCATATTTAAAGCACGTGATGTTCAGTTCGATCAGGGCTAGTCGCGCATCAATGTGCTCCGGATCAATGTGTAGGGCCTCTTCCCAGGCCCCTTGCGCACGGTCTTTCAGTTCCGCAATGACATGTGGGTCGGGTTCCTCACACGCTGCTTGCGTCAGCGATCCTGCGTAATTTGACAACGCAGTTGCTGTCAAAAAGGGGCCGAAGTCGAGAGCCCGTTGATAGTTCGCAAGTCCTTTGTGTGGCTCCCCTTTTAGTCTGTACTGGAGTCCACGATCTTGGTACTTCTCTGAAATCTTTTCTCGTAATTTCTCATCGGCACGAACCAGTGGAATGATCCGCTCGTGCAAAACGGTAGCGCCTGCCGGATCATCGGATTCATCGAGTGTAGCTATTTTTTCCATGTACGCTTCAGAAAGCGCACGTACTGTTTTACCATGTCCAGGCGTGATGGTTAGAACGCGCTCGAAGTCTTGTATCATTCCATCGAGGTCATCGTTGCTTTTCCGTGTATAGGCGAACTCATAATAAGTATCTCCAAGATCCGCGGTATACCGGTAGTGCCCAGAATCGACGAGTTTATTAAATATCCGCGCGGCAATTTCCAAATTTTGAATGGCTTTAGTGAATTCACCTCGTTCTCGGGCCGCAATGCCAGTTTGCAACTCAATTAGCGCTTTTTTAGCGGCTATTTCAGTATGTGAACTCATTAGGTCTCCATCGGCTTAGTGGCCGTTGTACTCATGCTGGGTCTCCGTCCGGTCTAGTACGAATCGATGGGCATACTGTGCATTCCACGGCATTCGGCCGCTTGTTCCAACGACATTCGGCTGGGGCAGTCGGAACGACGCAGAGTTGGCTTTGTTGCTTGGTAGTGGGTGTCACGGTCAACTTTTTCGCCTTTCGCTTACGTATTGATTCGCCCTTGAGGGTGATCCTATAGGTGTTGTGCACCAGACAGTGGAGGGTCGCGTCGGCGAGGGTCGGATCATCGATGATCTCGTGCCAGTGCTCGACGGACAGCTGGCTGGTCACCAGCGTTGACCGCTGGCCATGGCCATGGCCATGGCGATCGTCGAGTAGTTCGAGCAAATCCCGTCGAGCCTAGGTATCCAAGGTGGTCAGTCCCCAGTCGTCGAGCATTCTGTTCTTGTTGGTGAATCCTTGCGCCTTCCGCGCCATGAAACTGGCATGACTGAAGTCCTCATCCTGCAACCACGTCTCAGAACCTGCATCGCGAAGGATCTTTGCAATCGTCATCAAGACGTCTCGGTCTGCACCAATTATGTGAGATAAAGAATACCGGCTTACTTTCCGTTTGCATAGCGATAATCGGTAGGCAGAAAAATCTCAATACCAAAGGCGGCTTTTACTGAATCGACGTCGGTGATCAATTCGAAAACCAAAACAGTGCAACGTGTGACCCGCCGTACAATGGTTTGTCGAATCAGGAAACCTCATAATGTCCGCTAAGAGGCGATCGGTGCTGCTGTCTCGTGATCCGACCTACGTCAGCTTGGCCGGTGAGCGACCAAGTGGACCGTGGCCACCTTCGTCGGCTAACCCATTAAACCTCAGTATGTCCTGTCAATTCTAGGGCATCATCTACCTCGATACCCAGATGCAGGACAATACTCCCGGTAATCCCCCCATTAATAATGGCGGTGGAAAGTAGTAGTTACGCGGCCTGAGCTAATTTCTGTGCTGGGGTTCTACCACCAAGTGCCATATTTGGTCGTTTATTATTGTAGCGCCACAGCCACTGGGTCGCTGTATCTTGTGCGTGAGCGATTGATTCAAATAGATGCTGGTCTAGCCATTAATGCCTCACGGTGCGGTTGTATCGTTTCACATAGGCGTTCAGCTGAGGATTGTCAGATTAAAGAGCGCCAGATCCCGGATTCGGTCCAGCAGTTGCAGGCGGATGCGAATGGCCCAGGCTTCTTTCAGTTTGAGCGGGCATTCTGGCCCACCAGCTTGTCTTTATTCCATGGAACCCTATGATTTTGTGTTGAGATCGCTTCAATTTCCATGACCATTCCTTTCTCGTTGGGTAGGAGTGGAAGTATGCTCAGTAATGGCCAAGATCGGTCCTTCGAGGTGAAGGCCGGAAACGGCCGGATACGTAAAGCTGTAGGGCAACTCCTGGTCGGTCTTGTCCAAAGAGGAAGGATAAAGCCGCGTCCATTTTGGAACGGTTAGGCAGAATCTGTTAGATCACGCCTGAACAACTACACATCATTGCTGCTCCTTTGCATCTCACCCGCTGAAAACAATTCCCCGAAAAGCGACCCCCTGGGGGGCATCTTTCATCCCATTTAATTGCCCTCGATTCGGTTAACATGGCAAGGGATGGTGACACACCAAAACAGCTGAAACATATCGCATCCTTCGGGAGGTCTGCGTCGACAGAACGATCATGTCTGATAACGATACAACAATGACGCTAACCACGGATGATCCTGTTCAGGCTCAACTTTTGGTGGTACCCATCGAACAAATTCATCCCTATGGTCGTAATCCTCGTCGGGGTCAAAATCCGGAGTTTGATCGAATCAAGGCCTCTATTCGGGTCAATGGCCTCGATCAGCAACTGGTCATCACTCAACGTCCAGAGACTGCCGACTATGTTGTCCACTCCGGTGGCAATACCCGCCTGCTCGCGTTGCACGAGTTGTACGCAGAGACTGGTGATACCCGTTTTGCCCACGTCCAGTGCCTGTTCAAGCCTTGGAGCCGCGAATCGGATGTACTTCTGGCGCATCTCAGGGAAAACGACCTCCGTGGGGCTCTGACATTCATCGATAAGGCGCTCGCTGTCTTCGATATCAAGCAACTGCTCGAAGAAGAACTCGGTATCGAAGAGATCTCCCAGAGAAGACTGCAAATGGCGCTGTCTGCCGGTGGCTATACACTGAGTCACGGACTGATTTCGCGCATGGGCTACGCGGTCAATCGACTGCTTCCACTGATTCCACAGGCGCTGAACGCTGGACTGGGCAGACCGCAGGTTCAGCGGATTCGTGCATTGGATCGTGCAGCGCTCAAGGTCTGGAAGAAACATGCCTTGGGCGATGACGCGGTTTTTGATGAAGTGTTCACCACATTGTGCCGGCGTTACGATGCCCCCGAGTGGGATACCGGGCTGCTACATGATGCGATCGAGACAGAGATCGCGGAGCAGGTTGAGGTCAGTATCCAAACTGTACGTGTTGAGCTTGATGCGCAGCTTGCAGGGCGTGAGCTTAATATTCCAGAACTTAAGGACGATAAAGGCAAAGCAGATGAAATAGGTGAGGGCAGCTCTGTTGAACAGACTGAACTACCTGCATGTACGTCCACCAAAGATGAGCGCAGTAAAGATCCCAAGACCCACCTTGAGGATCCAGATAATAGCCCAGAACACGAGACATCAACCGATGTCAAAAATGAATCCCTCCCTATTTCAGATGAGCCGGCTCCCAATCTCTCACTTGAAGAGATGGAACCGGCTGCTGAGCAGATACTGACCACAGGCCAATCCGGCCCCAGTGACCTCAAGTCATTACGCGGACGGGCCTGGACACTGGCGGCTCGTCTTGCGCAACGCAACGGTATTGGGGATCTTGTTGCACCCCTATCCGGCAAAGGCTTTGGGTTCATTCTTCGCGATGTGCCTGATCCGGCACTTGCCGATCAACTGGATGATGACACCCTGAGCCAGGTTTCCATGGTCTGGTGGCATCTAGCCGCGAGTTCGGAGATGACAGTTGCACCGGTTGAATCCATTGTGCCTACGCTGACACCAGACTCAGTACTACGCCAGGCACTCGAACAACAAGATGCCGGCCTGCTGTTCAACAGTGTTTGGACGCTTGATCCGGGCCATACTGGTTACCGACTTTGGCGACGGCTTGGTAAACAGGACTGGAGTGATCTGCTCAACTTAATGGATACATATCGCCAGATACACCATCTGGCAGAAGAGACCGAAACAAGGCTTTGGGAGTAGGCAGGATGGAAGGAACGAAGGAGTCCGATCTGGTTACGGCCGTACTCATGTACGCGATCCGTTGTCTGGCCGAAGGGGATTACCCCGCATTGCGCAACATGAATTTTGGGCCTCGTGAGATCGAAGCCTTGCGGGAGATGAGTCTCTCAGACCTTTACCGTGTGGAATCCCTGCGCGTCCATTGTCTGCAGATTGGGCTCGACCGCCAGGTTTATTGGCCCATGATGGATCATCTGCGCCAACAGCGTGAGTCGGAAGAGACCCAACAGACACTCATTGCGGCAGATGCACCACTGGAAATGATGCAGACCCTGTTTGGTCTGGGACCACGTGAGTATAGTCGGATGCGTCGCATGCTCTCGGTGGATCCGTCCGTGGGGCGCCCGCCGGAACCTGACGAGGAGAGCACGCACAGGCTCTGGCATGCCTGGGTAGACCGGGTGGGAGATGATGAATCAGGGCCACTGTCGCCGACGGCTTACCTCGAATTGCATACTGAGACCTGCCTGTCGATGCGGGCGATCTGGAATCTGACGCAACGCTGGGACCAGTACGGGGATTTGAGCGGTCAGAGTGAACCGGATTCTGTCGAACGGTTGAGTGTCAATGAATGAGAGCGGGGCAGGGATTCGCCCCGAAACCTTGGCACTGGATGCCCTGATTAAAGCGACCATTGAACACACCGGGGAAGGTGCCGTTCATCCCTCTTCGGATACGATGCTGTTTCTCGGCAACCGGCATACCTCCTTTCCAACATTGGTTGTTCAGGATCCGATACTCGAACCCATTGACAAGCTGGTATGGATGGCCATTCTGCTTCAAGCCAGTGAGACCGGTGGCAACACCGCATTCCCAACTTATGCCTATATCGCGAAGACGGCCAATGTGTCGTCTACAGCTACCATCTCGCGAGCCATCGCCATTCTGCGAGCAGCACGTTGGCTGACCTTGTGTGCCAGGATCAGGGGGGCTAGTGGCCGTTTCCAGGGTAATGTCTTCGCCCTGCATGACGAACCACTGCCATTGGTTGATGCGATCCATCTTGATTCCACCTACATGCAATTTCTGCGTGAGTCTGCCGGGCATCGCCATGCCAGAGTTCAGGCAGTTGCGCGCGGCGTTCTGGATACGATCGATGAAGACATAGAGGCGGGTCGCAATGTATGTGTTGATGAACATCCGATCACTCGCAGAGTGCAGGCCACGGAGGTGGTGGAAAAGGACATGCCGCGTCGTTTCTTTGCCTTCAGTGCCAAGGTCATGACCGATCTTCGCAGCCATTCATCCAGCCGAAACGGTGCCGATCACCAAGGCCAAAATTTAAACGCGGTGGAGATGGGAAGCGGGGTGCAAAATTTGTACCCTCAAAATTTGAACCCGGCAAATGGTAGTAGTAGTTATAAATATATAACTACTACTACCAAAAACAGTGAGGAAAAAAATTTCGTCGTCTGCGGTAAAGGCGATGCACCGTTGATCTATCCACAGCGCTTCTCGGATAACCAACGTGAGCTGGCAGATCGTTATCTCAGCAGCGTTCCTCTGGACCAACGGCAGGCCGTTCTTGACGAACTGGAGGGAAGGATCCGCTCAGAACAGCGCGGTATGAAGCCGCTCTATGACGAGCTCAGCTTCCTGCATTCACTGTGTAATGCACTGAAAAACGGTCAGTTTAAGTCCAATCTCGGAATCAAGGTACATGAGGAGCGCATTGCTCGTAAGAAAGCGCTTCAGAAAAGCAAGGAAGCGCGTACCGATCGATCGGCAGACAAAGGGCTTCAGGAACTACGAATGCAGATCAAGGCGGGGAGAGGCCCTATGGCTGAGATACGCAAGTCACTGGGAAAGCGATGTCGGTCCATGGAGGATACAGATTCGAACGCGTCATGATCCAATATGACGTATTGGCACTGTCACCACTTGCCAGGGGGGAGTGTAAATTTTGCACCCCTACCCACCAGGATAAGTGTTGACACTGTCACCACTTCCTCAGAATTAATCCCAACAATTCCAATCTGAGTTAACGGTTGTCCATGCCTGTGTTACATGGAGAGATAGAGGCTGATTTCAACAGCCTCGGATGTCCCATGAACTCAGAACAAACTCTCCCCCGTGAAAGCGCCAGCGTGGCCGCTGGTTTGAAGAACAATACCAACAGTCCCGGTGCGTTACGTGGGCATGCCTGGCTGACGGTCCAGACGCGCCAGGCACAGCAGCTGATCCGTGGTCGTGACGGGAGCTTGGATAAACCCGCAATCATCGGGCTGATAGGTTTTGCTGATCGATTGCGCGTGATCTGGCAGGCTGCACGTGATGACGATCCCTATGCAGACTGGTGGTTGATCAAGGTCCATGAGGCGCTGGAACAAGCACGAAAATCCGTCAACCAATACCAGGAGGATCTGGCTACCCTGAAGGCAAAAATGCAGGCCATGGAAGTGACTGTAGCGGAGTCCTTGCGGCCCTACCGGATACGACTTCAATTTGCGAATCCCTATGCCTATCAAGGCGCACAGTTGATTGCTGAGTACGATACTTTGGTGCGTACCGTTCTTACCTACCGCCATATTGGCCAATTGGACGATGAGTCTGCGAAAGTCATCATCAATCTCTGTGCGCGCAAGATTCGTGGAACCTTTGTTGTACCCCAGGGTTACCGATTATTAGGCATCGATCGACTCTGTCTGCAACGAAGTTCCGGAAAAGATCCACGTGCATTCAGTCAGATGGGAGAGCTGCCAGAGGAGGTCCTGAGTGGTGAGCATCGAGCACCGATTGTGCCACGCAAAGCGCCTTTTCCGAAGGCGGCTCACCGGCCTTTAGCGCTCGAGTCCCTCAATGAAAACCACGACACATAGCGCACCGGGTATTCACTGGAATGTGCCCCTTCTCTATCGATAATCCAACGAATGGCTAAGGCCGGTAGTCGTAATCGGATTGTCTTACAACTGGATCCACGCATTGCACTGGAGGCGATACTTCTGAATCGGCTTGAAGGAACACCAAAGGCCAGACGGCAGGAGTGGCTGCGGGGATTGCTGGTGCAGGGATTCCGGGGTGAGTGCCAGGTGCAGCGGGAAGTATCGATCGTCACAACATCCAGGAAGGATATGAAGTTTTCTGACTGGCTGGTAGGTGATTCAGCAAGGCAGGCGACCTTGCCAAAGCCGAAGCGAGAACAGAAACCAATGGCACCAACCAAGGCCGAAGGTGCTCACAATGCGATGAAACCCTTCGCTCAATTGAGCAGGGTAATCGGATGACGGCAATGAATCGACCTGCAGAAACAATTGATGACTTAAAGGATAAGCGACCCATGACTGATTCAGAATCCATTAACCCCATTCCGGTCGGCATCGATGATGGATACGCCTATACGAAGATCGCACTACCCGATGGTCGGTTATGTGCCATCCCCTCCAGAGCGCGAATTGGGCAGTCCGGTGTCACTTGGATCCATCAAGCACAGCAGCGCGTCTTCGAATACGAAACAGAAGGTACGATCTATTCGGTCGGTGAAGTCGACGGTGCCCCGACTCAGTTCGAGGGCTATCCGGTATCCGGTTTGAATCGGGTCATCGTGCAGCATGCACTTCAGGATGCAGGTTTATCAGGCCGGACTGTACATGCGGTGTCCGGTTTGCCCGTCAGTGCCTTTTATAAAAAGAGCGGCGAACAGCGCAGTGAAACCATCAAGAAAAAGCAGGACAGCCTGAAGCAAAATGTGCGTCCCCTATCCGATAAGTTACCTGTCGGCATCAGTTTCCATGAAGTGATTCCGGAGGCATTGGCTGCCTGGTACGACTATGTGATCGTGGAGCAGGGTGATGGCACAACATTGGACGCTGATCGACTCTCCGTGCCTGTGGCCATTGTAGATATCGGTGGGCGAACCACCGATTACGTGGTGGTGAAAGATCAGGGGATTATCCATAGCTCATCCGGTTCCCTTCAGTGCGGCTTATTGGACGTTAAACAGAAGGTGGCCAACGGTATCCAGGATAGGTTTGATCTGGAGACATTAAGTGAACAGCTGGTGGCACACGCAGTCGAGCATAAGGTTGTGCGGCTGCATGGCAAAGACTATGGCGTCGGTCCGCTGGTCGAAGCTGCAAAAAAGGAAGTGGTGGAGCGTCTCCTGGTGGAGACCCGTCGCCAATTGGGTCTTGGTATCGAACTGGATCGTATTCTGTTCGTTGGTGGAGGTACGGTTACGCTGGCTGATCATATCGCCAACTGGTTCCCCCATCAGGTCATCGCTGAACACCCGGCCTTCGCCAACGCACGTGGCATGCTGAAGTACCTGCGCTATGTCTGCGAGGCATCGAATGCGGCCTGACGCGCTCTGAAAAAATCGGTTTTATACGTGGTCACTGCGGACTCAGTGGCAAACAGGCACCTTCGGACCGTGTAACAGGTGCATAGCGACGATTCTTGAATGATTCGTCGCCGGTCCACCTTCAAAGGAACGGAAGTTAACGTCCGTTTCCACCACCTTGCCGGGTAAGCCTTCCCGCCAGGGATGTGCTTGCTCCGGACGAAACTAATCTGATGGAGAAAGCGCTATGTCCAACAACGAAAGTCAAAAGTATTTCGATCTTCACACCACCGGTATCGGTTACTTGAACCGTGTTCGGGAGGTAACACCCAAAGAAGGCAGTCCTTTCCTAAGTGTCACCATTGCGGCCCTCAGGGGCAGTGTTGAAAACGTCCAGTACACCCATTTCGAGTGTCGCGTGTCCGGTAAACAGGCTCAAGAAATCGTGCGCCAGGTTAAACCGGCCGTTGAGGGCAAGTTGAAGGTACTCATTGGATTCACACTCAGTGATCTGTATGGAGAGACTTTCACCTTTAAGAACGGTGACAAGGCCGGGGAAACCGGTATTAGCCTCAAGGCCCGACTGTTGCGAGTGTCCTGGGCCAAGGTTGATGGTCAGCCGTTCTATAAGGAGCAGGAGCACGCTGCGTAAGTTCAAATCAGCCGGATAACGCGTTATCCGGCTCACTTCCACCCACGGGGGATTACTCCCCCTGGGGCTGTTCTCCCTGTCAATTTGAGGAGATCAGTCATGACAACCACGGAATCACCCGTACTGAAGGGGATGGAAGACCGTTTCGACGGGCTTTCGCCATTTCAACTTAACGATGTAGAGAAGCAATCATTGATGGCATTGGCGCTGGCTATGTTAGCGGAGCAGCACAGACCGGGAAATGTACTCGGCAGTCCGGAAGAAACTCGCAGATATTTGCGAGTTCGGCTTGCTGAGCACAAGAACGAGGTGTTTGGGTGTCTGTTTCTTGACAACCGGCACCGGATCATCGAGGTAGCCGAGCTTTTTCAAGGCACCATTGATGGTGCATCGGTTCATCCGCGTGTCGTCGTGCAGAAGGCATTGGCATTCAATGCCGCTGCCATTCTCTTTTTCCACAACCATCCATCGGGTGTCGCAGAACCCAGCAATGCAGATGAGGCGATTACCCGCCGGCTCAAGGATGCACTTGCACTCATCGACGTGCGTGTCATCGATCACTTTGTGGTCACGGCAGGTGAGAGTGTCTCGTTTGCTGAGCGCGGGCTACTCTGACACCCACATCTTTTTCAGACCCTACCGGGAAAGCATCATCTTTCCCTGCAGGGAAGGAGGTGCGACCCGGTGCTATCCAACAAAGGAGAAACATCATGTCCAATACTTCAATCAATACAGCCGCCGAATCCATTTTCGGTGACGTGATATACAGCTATACCCGTACCCAGGCCATAGAAGATGGCGTACTGGTCGATGCGGGGCCGATGGCAGAGGAAGCTGGGTTCAAATGGCCGGTGGCACTGACTTCTGCGGTTTGGGAAGATTGTGTGGCCTGGACCGATGACGATAGTCGGAAAAAGCCTTTCCAGGATCAAGCGGGTAGATTGTGGGATGTACTCTATATGGCATCCCATGCCATTCGGACCAGCAAGGATTCTGGAGATCGGATGATGTTCCAGCTCTATCGGGTGCCCCGTGATGGGCATTCGACAGAAGCAGTACTGGTAACATTGAAGCTGATTGTCGGGCCAGGTGATCAGGGTGAGCCCGTGATTACCATTTTGTTACCTGACCAAGATTGAACAAAGCCAGAATTCTCTGGCATCTTGCCCCTGGCCGCTTGGGTTAAAGCGGCACTACAACCAGGATGTGACCAGTGGAGTATCGCCAAGAGATGACCTTCAAGACTCAATGACAAAAGAGTTTTTCTATACGGACAGCAGGCGTTCGTCTCTCGAGTCTAATTGCTGACCACTGGTCGAGCAAACTATCCGCAATGCAAAAAGAAAGACCCTTTGTGCTCTATGTTCCTGACTGTTTCCATGTAGATGGTCAGATGTGGTCGCTTCCGTCACTTGATTGGTGGGTAACGAAGCGGTGATAATCCCCGAGTAGCTTGGATCTTCTATAGTATCTCAGTAGAGACCACGCCAGGTTGCCCGATAACATCAACAGGGACCGGGGGGAAGTGACGGACATCTTCATCAGCTACGCGCATGACGACGCCGCCTTTGCCGCACAACTCAAAGAGGGGATCGAGGCGGGCGGCTTCTCCACTTGGATGGATACTGCTTCGATGTCAGGGGGCGAGTGCTGGACTGAGGAAATAGAGTCCAACATCCAGGCATCAGCGAGTGTGGTGGTGGTCGTCTCACCTGCCTCGAACGAAAGCGTGTGGGTGCGGCGCGAGGTACTCTACGCCCAGCAGCTCGGCAAACGTGTTGTGCCTGTGCTCGCCGTAGATGTCCCACTGCCCGCGTTGCTCATTGACCTCCATGCGCTTGCCCTGCACGAGAACTTCGAAGCCGGACTCAATCGGCTGCACAATGCCCTGCACGAAACGATACGCACTGCCGCCCCCGCCTCTGCTGCAGGCGCCGGTAAGAGGACCACCCGTCCCACGGGTATCGGAATGGTGTTATGGCTGTTCGTTGGCACGGCTGTGGTTGTGGTGCTAGTGGTCATCGCGCTTCATGGAGAGGGTCTCGCAGCAGAGATACTGGCTACCGGCCTTTCCATAGGCGGCGCGCTGCTTGCGATGGCGTGGAAGGCTGATGATGCCATCAGTCTGGAATTCAAACGCGACCTGAGCCTCTGGCTGGTGGGTCTGGATCCGGCGGCCGTAGGCCGCTCCGTACAGCGCTGGCCGGTTCACTTCGCGGCACTGTTCGACCGCGTTTTCGGCAAGAAACACCTGAGCTGGCGCTGCTTCTTCCGTTCTACCATCGCCTCTCTTGTGGCGTTCCTGCTCTGTACCCTCATTTTCATGCAAACGGCGCCGGGAGAGTGGACGGCTCTGGTTAACAAGCAGGGCATATCAGTGTTTATCACGCTGGGTTTAACTGGTGCGATTGCCAATTTGTTGCCCGACTATATCTCGCTGCTGGAGACGCGCTGGGTGATTCAACGAATGCAGTGGACGGCCTCACTTTCCGGTCAGCTGGGCTGGCTGCTGCTGGACTTCGTCGCGACCACGGCCATCTTTTTCCTGATTGTCTCAGGGTTATTAATGGTCGTTTTAGGATACGACGACTCCATTGTTTACCTTTCAACCCTGGTGCAGTTGAGTCTGCTTGTCCCCGTCGAGGACCCTGAGCTGCGCTTCCTCGCAATACCGGTGTGGACTACCTACTTCACCACTGTTTGGGTGTGGCTGTACTTCGTCGCCCAGTTCCTGATGCGTCTGGCTACACCGCTGAGCAGGACACTACGTTTTTTGAAGTATGCCTTGCCGGTCGAGCAGCGCCCATTGCGCGCCGTCGGTCAGGTGATGGCGCTGGTGGCCTGTGCCGTCTACTGCCTGGCGATGCTGCCGGCATCGACCTTTGGTGACAGTGCGATAGCTGGCCCTGTGGCACCACAGATGGTGGTCATAGAACCCGGCGAGTTCCGCATGGGTGATCTGAACGGGAAGGTCAATAAGTTTGAAATTCCGGTGCACAGGGTAACTATTTTGAAGCGCTTCGCCATCGGTAAATACGAAGTGACTTTCGAGGAGTACGATCACTTTGCCGTGGTCACCGGGCGGGCCTTGCCGGACGACCAAGGCTGGGGCCGGGGCAGGCGCCCGGTCATCAACGTTAGCTGGGAGGATGCCACTGCCTACGCTGAGTGGCTGCGCGATCAGACGGGAGATCGTTACCGCTTACCCACGGAGTCCGAATGGGAGTACGCGGCACGGGCCGGGACGGAGACAAAGTACTGGTGGGGCAATGAGATGAAACCGGGCGTGGCCGTCTGCGGTGGCTGTGAGAGTGACTGGGAGGACCAGGCGGAGGATAGCCAAACATCGCGAGTGGATGATCCGAACTTCAAACCGAACAAGTTCGAGCTCTATCACACTGCGGGTAATGTCTGGGAGTGGGTGCAAGACTGCTGGCATGATTCCTATGAGGGTAAGGAGCGACCAGACGACGGTTCGGCTTGGGAGATCGCTGATAGCGGTGATTGCGGCCGGCGTGTGCTCCGCGGTGGCTCCTGGAACAGCAAACCGAGGTACCTCCGTTCGGCGAAGCGCACCTGGAACGACACCGACTTCCGGTACTTCGCCCTCGGTTTTCGTCTTGCCCAGGACTTGTAGCTCTTTGCGCTTTGTTCTTTTGCCCTTTGGGGGTCCAGGGGGTTTGCCCCCTGGTCTTGCTTTGCACGATAACGTACGACAATCGTAGCGGACGCATCAATACGGCAAGCGTTTTTCATGTATTTTGGTAAGGCGAAGTCTCGGCATGAACGAACAGACAACACAGGCAGTTCGAAAAGGAGAACCATCACCGTGGCTAAACGACCGGTAGTAGTGATCAGCAGCACAGCCCTGGATCTCCCCGAGCACCGCCGGGAAGTCATGGCCGCGTGCTTGAGTCTGGATTGTGTGCCCAAGATGATGGAGCATCTACCCGCAGTGGATGCCGATGCCATCCAGGCCTCCTTGGCTCTCGTCGACCAGGCCGATATTTATATCGGCGTTTTCGCTTACCGGTATGGATATATCCCCGAGGACCATGCGATCTCCATTACGGAGATGGAGCTGCGACGGGCCGAGGAGCGGCATCTGCCTTGCCTGATCTTCCTCATCCACGAGGATCACCCGGTCACCGGCAAGGACTTCGAGACGGGCATAGGAGCGGAAAAGCTCGAGTCACTCAAGGCCAGGCTCGGGAGCGATCGCGTGGCGGCCTTTTTCAGATCACCCGCGGACCTGCGCGCCAAGGTCCTACAGAGTCTGGTTGCGCTGCGCGACAAGCTCAGAGACGAGACCAGGGAAGACACCGGGTCCGGCCCAACGACTGGAGATGAGGTCGACCGTCCTCCGCCCTCGATCGAAAACAATCCCTATCGCAGCCTCTCGGCCTTTCAGGAAGAGGATGCGCCCGTGTTCTACGGGCGCGACGCTCTGATCAGGGAAACCCTGGCGACCTTCTATGGATTGATCGACCCGAAGGGAACCGCCCAGGTTCGTTTGTTTGCCATCCTGGGCCCGTCAGGTTCCGGTAAATCCTCGTTTGCCCGCGCCGGACTGGCGGCACAATTGAACCGGAAGGCCAGGGATCACCAAACCGATCTTCGCGTCTTTACCTTTATCCCGGGTGAACACCCGATGGCGGCCCTCACCGGATTGATACGGATAGTCTTTGGCGGCGAACCCTCACCACCGTCCCAAGCGGCAGAGGAGGCTGATCACGACAATGAGAGAAAAGAACCTTTCCCCTCGCCTCTGACATCACTTCCGGCGGGAGGACCTTCCTGGTTGGTATTGCTCGTCGATCAGTTCGAGGAGGTCTATTCCCTGTGCGGCAATGAGGGCGAGCAGAACGCCTTTGTCAACGCCCTGGTGACGGCCGCCTCGGCACCCCAGGGCCGGATCTCGGTGATCCTGACGATGCGCAGTGACTTTTTGGGCGAGACCCAGCGCCACGCCAAGCTCAACACCGCGATTGCCCAACACGCGCTGATCGTGCCTGCTCTGAGCGCGGAAGACCTGCGGTTCGCCATCACCGAACCCGCAAAACGCGCGGGCCACCCCATTGATGAGAAAACCGTGGGACGCCTGATCGATCAGACCATCGGCCGCGAAGGGGTGTTGCCTCTGTTGCAGTTCGTGCTGTCTGCGATTTGGCAGGGCATGGCCACGGGGATCACACCTGCCGACACCCTGACCAAGCTGGGGGGTGTGGGGGGCGCCCTGGCGAGCCATGCCGAGGATCTCTACCAGGCGCTCACGGAACAGGATCAACAGATTGCCCGCCGTGCCTTTCTCGGCATGGTACAGCTCGGGGAAGGCGCCCAGGATACCCGGCGACGGGTACCGGTCGCCAAACTGGTCGCCAGCGACAATGCGGACCAGGTGCGTGAAGTGCTCGACCGGTTTGCGCAACCGGGGCGACGCTTGGTGACCCTCTCCTCGGAGGCCGACCAGCCGGTTGCCGAAGTCACCCACGAGGCGCTCTTCTCCCACTGGGGCACGCTCCAGCGCTGGCTGGGCGAGGGGCGTGATGATATTCGCTTCCAGCGGCGCCTGGAGGAAGCGGTCGACGAGTGGCAGGAAAAGAATAAACCGCCGGGCCTCCTGTGGCGCCCTCCGCTCTTGTCCCTGCTCCGTGGTTATCATAAAAAACATAGCGGCGATATGCGCAAAGAGGATCTCGCTTTCTACCAGGCTAGCGAAGAGGCGCATCAGCGCGAAATCGACAGGGAACAGGCCCGTACCAAACTCCTGCGGAACGTTGCCATAGCCATGGGTATAGTCGCCGCAGTCGCTGCCGGGGTGGGTGGATTCTTTGCCTTCGCTACGGTTCACGGGCTTGACCCCGGCGAAGCCGTTACCGCCCTGAAAATCCGCGCCGGATTAAAATCAATACCCGTACCGGAGATGATCCCGATCCGGCCGGGTGAAGGGGAATTTCCCGCGAGCTTTCTGATGAGCTCCGGTAGATTGGATATTGATTTCGGACGCTCCACTCACCTTGTCACTATCAAGAAGCCGTTCGCCATTGGCCGTCACGAGGTCACCTTCGCGCAGTATGCTGCGTTCGTAAAGGGGACGACTGGGGCTAAACACCCTGATGACGAGGGTTGGGGTCGCGCCGATCGGCCGGTGATCAATGTATCCTGGGACGATGCGCAGGCCTATGCGAAGTGGCTCTCCACGGTCACAGGCGAACAGTATCGTCTACCTACGGAGTCCGAGTGGGAATATGCCGCACGGGCGTGTAAGCGTTCGGAACCGGAGTGCTTGACGTGGGACTACTGGTGGGGCAATGACGTCGATAAGGATGGCCGATTCTGGGCCAACTGCAAGGGCTGCAATGCCACATGGGATGGCAAGGACGAAGGCAGCCGCACGGCGGCCGTCAATGATGGGGCTTTTGAACCCAATGGCTTTGGTCTTTACCATACGGCAGGGAATGTTTGGGAGTGGGTCGAGGATTGTTGGCACGTTGATGACAGCGGTGCTTCCCGGCCGAACGTCGGTGAAGCCTGGTTGGAAGGCGACGGTGGCGATTGCGGCCGGCGTGTGCTCCGCGGTGGCTCCTGGGTCGACGGACCGGGGGCCCTCCGTTCGGCGCTACGCTCCGGGTTCTTCACCGGCGACCGGGTCGACTACCTCGGTTTTCGTCTTGCCCAGGACTTGTAGCTCTTTGCGCTTTGTTCTTTTACCCTTTGGGGGTCCAGGGGGCTTGCCCCCTGGTCGCGCGCTTCGTGCGCGTAGACGATCTTGGTGTATTGCGTCGGCGCCAAAAGGATTCTGCGGCGCCTGCTCATTATTGAGGTTCTCGGAACATGAGCGACAGGACACCGCAAGCAGTCCAGGACTGCCACGAGTTGATTCTCTGGCTGGTTCCCCAGCTAGACAAGTTCCCCCGTCTGCGCCGCTTCACCCTCGGCGAGCGTCTGGAGCAGGCGTTGCTGGATGTACTGGAGCTGCTTCTGGAAGCCGCCTATACACGGGCAAAGCAGCAGTCGTTGCAACGGGCGAATCTTCGTTTGGAACTGGCGCGCCATCTGTGGCGGCTGGCCCATGAGTTGGAAGTCGTCTCGACCCGACGTTACGCGCATGGCGCGCGGCTGATGGACGAGCTGGGTAGGCAGGTCGGCGGCTGGCTGCGCAGCAGCCGCAAAGCCGGGGAGGCACCATGAAGCGTCTCGGGGGCATTTGGTCCCGGGTCGTGAGCTTCGACAATCTGCTGCTCGCCTACCGTAAGGCGCGGCGGGGCAAAGGCAGCAAACCGGACGTGGCCCGTTTCGCGCTGAATCTGGAAAAGGAGCTATTTCGGCTGCAGCGTGAGCTACAGGATGACTCTTACTGGCCGGGCGCCTATCACCTGTTTCGGATCTACGAGCGTAAGCCGCGCATCATAGCCGCCGCACCGTTTCGCGACCGGGTGGTCCACCACGCGGTGATGAATCTGATAGAGCCGGCCCTCGACCGAACCTTTATCTACGACTCCTACGCCTGCCGTCATGGAAAAGGAGTTCACGCTGCAGTCGACCGGTATCAGGTGTGGGCGCGGCGCAACGCCTACGCGCTGAAGATGGATGTGTCCCAGTACTTTCCGTCCATCGATCATGCGACCCTGAAGGCAAAGCTGCGCCGCCGTATCAAGGACGTGCGGGTACGCGTGCTGCTGAACCGGATCATCGACACCTCACCCGAGATCGAAAAAGCGCCCATTTACTTTTCCGGTGACGATCTGCTGACCCCGCTGGAGCGCCGACGGGGCATCCCCATTGGTAATCTGACCAGTCAGTTCTTCGCCAACCTCTACCTCGACGACCTCGACCACTTCGTGAAGCAGGATTTGAAGGTCGGAGCTTACCTCCGCTATGTGGACGACATGTTCGCCCTTGATAACGATAAGGGGCGTTTGGCGGAGATACGTGCCGTCGTGCGTGAGCGGCTGGCGGCGGAACGCCTGCTGCTCCATCCGCGCAAGGCGCACATCAGCCCCACGACCGATGGCCTGAACCTGCTCGGTTATCTGGTGTTTCCCAATCACCGGCTTCTACGTAATGACAATGGCCATCGTTTCAGCCGCAGGCTGCGTGGATTCGCCCGCGCCTATGCACGGGGGCTGGTCACATTGGACGACATCAAGCCGTCGGTACAGAGCTGGATCGGTCATGCCCTGCACGCCGACACCGAGGGTTTGCGCGCAAGGATCGTTTCCCGTACTGTTTTCCGCAGGGGAACGGGCCGTGAGGCGGCCGGCGTGTGATCCGCGGTGGCTCCTGGAACAACAAACCGAGGAACCTCCGTTCGGCGAAACGCAACAGGAACAACAACCTCGGTTTTCGTCTCGCCCAGTCCGCCCGCGCGGCCGTTGGCCGGACCCGGAGCCGGCCTGTCCATGGACAGGCCGGGCGTGGTGCGCGGGTGTCCACGAGCCTGTTTCCCGGTCTCGCAGGGAGGGGAGCGCCGAATAGTATGCCCGGGACGGCAGGCGGCGGGGCTGGTAGGCTACGGCCGAAGGCCCCGTCTCTGTTAATGCTCAACAGGGAAAACAGGAAATTGAGCGACATTTTCATCAGCTATAAACGCGAAGAGCAGGACGAGGCCAGGCAACTGGCAGTTGCACTGGAAAAGCAAGGCTGGTCGGTTTGGTGGGACCCGAAGCTCCGTGCCGGGGAATACTTCGACGATGTCATCGAAAAGGCGTTAAACGAAGCGCGTTGCGTCATCGTTATGTGGTCGAAACGATCCGCTCAGTCGCGCTATGTCAAGGACGAGGCATCCTATGCCCTGGATTTCGACAAACTGGTTCCGGTAGCCATTGAGGAAGTTCACCTTCCATTCCGGTTTAGAAACATTCAAACGCCGCAATTGATCCATTGGGACGGCTCTGATCAATTTATGGCATTCAAAAGCCTTGTTGGTGATATCGTTGCCAAATTGGGTCAGCCGACAACGGCTAAGCTGAAGCAGGTGCTACCAGCAGAGTCCCAGCGGAAGCGGGTGGCGACAGCAGAACCGAGCGGGGAAGATCGAGTAACAGGAACCGTTTTTCAAGACACACTTAAGGACAGTTCCAAAGGCCCGGAAATGGTGTTCATTGCGGGGGGTAAGTTTCAGATGGGGACTGATCCCGAGATGGATAGCGATGGAGACGAAGATGAACAGCCCCGTCACGAAGTAACCATCGGGGCATTTTCAATCGGCAAACATGAGGTGACGTTTGCAGAGTATGACACTTTTGCAAACGCTACCAACCGGGAACTCCCGGAAGATGAAGGCTGGGGTCGTGGTCGGCAGCCGGTGATCAATGTTTCCTGGCAAGATGCCATGGCCTATACCAAATGGTTGTCCGAGCAGACCGGCAAACGCTACCGTTTGCCCACTGAGGCTGAGTGGGAGTACGCTGCCCGTGCAGGGACAGACACGAATTACTGGTGGGGCAATGATATCCAACAGCAAGGGAAGGTGTGGGCGAACTGCGCAGGTTGTGGCAGTCAGTGGGATGGCAAGCAGACGGCGCCGGTGGGCTCTTTCAAGCCCAATGTCTTCGGTGTTTACGACATGTTGGGAAATGCCTTGGAGTGGGTGCAGGACTGCTGGCATGATTCCTATAAAGGCAGTCCAGATGACGGCTCGGCCTGGGAGAGAGCTGGAGGAGGTGCCTGCGCCGGGCGTATGATCCGCGGTGGCTTTTGGGACGGCGGACCGGGGGACCTCCGTTCGGCGAAACGCTACATGGACAGCACCGTCTACCGGTACAACTACCTCGGTTTTCGTCTTGCCCAGGACGTTGATTAACCCTTTGTGCTTTTTTCTTTTACCCTTTTAAGGTGTTCAGGGGGTGAGGTGGACAGTTTGTCCAGTGGACAATCGCAGCCGAGCGAACGACCGGACGCGCAGCTGTTATACCCTGGCAATAAGCTGACACTGCCTGGTTACGATCTGCTCGATGCGTTGCAGCGCCGGAAAGGCAGCGAATCGTGCTTCAAAGGCCGCTTTCGTCGGGACGATATTCTTCAATAACAGGGCTGCGGTCTCTTCTATCAGCTTGCCCAGAAATTGCGGTCTTACGTCACATTGTCTGGCGAGTGCATCTTTCTTACTACATCAGTTCAGGTAGGTGCTCACAGACCCTCAAACCGCCAAATGCATATTGTGATCGCTATCTTCAAGCTCTGCTTTGAATTTTCGGTTCTGCAGATCCAGGTTCAACTTACATGTAACCCTGGAAATTTCAATGATCGTCTCGGGAATTGAAAACTTGTCGAACTTCGCAATCTCCCACAAATGCCACAGCTGAAATTTCCCCGTGATTGCAGGGCGCGGGAAGTTTGGGTAGCCAATTGCATACTTGCGAATGTTCTGGCGGGAGCATTCAAGAATCTCTGCGACATCGGTGAGCCCAACCATATCCGGTTTTGCTTCGACCAAACTGGCGCCAGGAATAGCTACCATTACATTGTGGATCGCAGATTCGACAGCATTAGTTGCGGAACCCGAGTCACGATTGAATTCCAGAGAAATCGTGCCTGAGGTTCCCGTGCCCACAACGGCGTCATCGCAGCCAGCATCGAACAGCGCATCAAGATGCTGCACAGAATCATCCTGTGCATCCGGTAATGTAAATGTTAGTGTGAATTCGTACTCGGTCATCTCATTCACCATCTTGGTGTATACATCCATCGATTTTCCGCTGTAGTTGCCGGGCGTGACGACCTGTGTCTTTCGGCGTACTCCAGACAGACATCTGGCAAAACTGGCCACAGCGACACTCCTGGTCGTGATGTGGGCAGCGCAGCATGCCCCAGGCATGTCCACTGCATTCGACCACTTGCCATCCCTGCGTCTCCGCATAACGGATTGTGGCTTCGATCTCCTTATCAGGGTGTTTCTTCCTCACGCTTCCACCATTAACGATAGTTGAACTCAGAAAGGTTGTCAAGTGACAACTAAAAGCCGGGTTTGAGTGATCACAATCAGCTGCCCAAAGAGTCCCCAAGTCTTGCCTGCCACGGCGTAGCGAGTTTTTCTCGCTCGCGCAGCCAAGGGCGGGGCCGCGATCAGCGGCGCTTGTGGACCCCTGTGGGCAGGTGATTCTGCTCCGACAGCGGCATGATCCTCATTATACATGTGTTGTGACAGACTTTAGTTTGGCACTGCACTTGTATCGTACCGAAGGAGCCCTCGTCACTAGTGAACGAAGTGGGGTAGTGACGAGGGCGGCAATCCGGGAAATGGCGCGGGATTGCAGCAGAATTCCGGGGTGACGGCGGGATTATCTGTTCCTATACTGCGCCCTCAGAACGATTTCATCCGTGGCCACTACGTGTATCAGTGGCAATAGAGCGCAACCGGATCATTCAAAGCGCTACGGCTTTCAGCCGTTGATCCATCTTCCAGTCCAAACAGATCGTTCGATCTGCATATCCGGCAGGTGTCAGCCTGCTATTCACTCGACGAGTCATCAGAAAATCGCCATTGGCGATGGTTGTTGATGCTCCAATTTTATCCATCGCGAAAATCTTTTCGCTCCATCAAATAAGGAGGTCTATCCACCATTGAAGAATGCCCGATTCCGGGCATGTTGGGCCGGCGCTGGGCCTTTACCCATCAGGGAAAAACCAGTGTTGCCTGAGACCAGGCATGTTCAGGTCATATGGGAGTGGTGTCCCAAGACCGTTTCGCGTCAGCGGATCCAGTCAGCTGAGGCTGCTGGATGGTCATAAACACTTACCAGATAGAGATTGCACCTTGAGAAACCTGAACTACCAACTCAAACAACTCTGCCGTCAGAACCGGGATGGCAGCTATAGCACCCAGGCCAAACGGGCGCATCATCTGATGCTCATCGCGAATCAGCTGCATGCGTTGAGCTTTCACGGGATGGCGGCCAGTTCTCTGAAACCAAAACATGTCGATGCACTGGTCAAGCACTGGATGGAGCAGGATCTCTCTACCGGGACGATCAAGAACCGGATGGCAGCACTGCGCTGGTGGGCACAGAAAGTAAACAAGCAGAATGTCGTGGCGCGTTCGAATGACCACTACGGCGTCCCCAACCGGCAGTTCGTGACCAACAGCTCGAAGGCAAAGGCGGTAAATGCGCAGGATCTGGAAAAGATAGCGGATCCCTATGTTCGCATGAGCCTGGAGTTGCAACAGGCTTTTGGTCTGCGTCGGGAGGAGGCGATCAAGTTTCGGCCCGGGTTTGCGGATCGGGGGGACCATATCCTCCTCAAGGCCTCCTGGACTAAAGGGGGAAAGATGCGTGTCATACCGGTACGTACCGATGAACAACGCGATCTGTTGAATCGAGTGCGACAACTAGCCGGCAATGGTGCCTTGATCTCAAGTGATCGGAATTACGTTCAGCAACTTCGTGTGTATGAACGCCTTACCGCCAATGCCGGGCTATCGAAGATGCATGGTTTGAGACATGCATACGCACAGCGGCGTTACGAGGAACTGACCGGATGGTTGGCACCGGCTGCCGGCGGCACCATGGTGAGGGCGCTAAGGCCGGAGCAAAAGCTGATTGACCGGAAGGCTCGCCTAACTATTAGCGGAGAGCTTGGCCACGAGAGGATCCAAGTCGTTGGAATTTATCTTAGCAACTGACAAGCCGCTTGAAAAAGGGCGCAGCGGCCAGAAAGGATTTTCCATTCCCAGATTGATAGCACTTCGCAATGATGCGGGCCAGGTTGCACAAGATTCTTGAGGCCGAGTTCATTATGAAGAGATCCGTTTTCCACCCCACAAACCCGATCGCGCCGATTGCGATCTGTATCGCCGGCATCTGTACCCTCGCCAGCATGAACCTGCAGGCGAATGATATCCAGGTAGGCCGCTATTCCATGTTTGCCGCCACACCGACAAAGTCCCAGGCCGAGCTGTTGGCAACAACTATGACCGTCCGGTTTCCTAAGCGGATCCAGACCGTAGGTGAAGCCGTCCCGTATCTTCTGCAACGCAGCGGCTATCGACTGGCCACTGCCGAATCCATCGGACCGGACACGGCAGCCTTGTTTGCGTTACCGCTCCCGGCTGTTCACCGAAGCCTGGGACCAATGATGCTGAAAGACGCATTGGAAACCCTTGCGGGGCCGGCGTTCCACTTGGTCCAAGATCCCGTCCACCGGCTGATTACGTTCGAACGTTGTGCGGTGGATCGGGCTGCGGCCCGGGTTACCCGTACCAGCATCGAAATGGAGGTCACACAGGATGCAAAGTGAAACGCACCCGGAGCAATCCACTCTTCCAGATGAGGAGGCTATTCAGGAGGACGCCGTGGCGCAGCCAACAGCTCGCCGGATTCCCTACAAGACTGTGCTGGTTGCGGTCGTGATCGGCATCATCGCGATCAGTGTGCTGTGGTTGTTAATTATTCGCCAGGAAGGAAATCCAGTCACCGATCCCATGGTAACGGAGCCTGATATTCAGGCCCAGGCCGATACCGAAGTGAAGGGATCGAAGGTCACGCGAAGTGAGGATGAGTATGGGGCAATCGGCCGCAGGCTGGTGTCAATGTCTGGTCGTATCGGTCGGGGATTTCAGGCACAACAAACCGACAGTTCAGATGTAAAGCGCAAGCTCACAGTAATGGCCAAAGGTCTCAAAGAGATCAAGGTGGTGATCAGCGACCTGGGAGAAAGCAACAAGGAGTTCGGTCGGCGTGTAAGTGAAGCCACCTCACAGCTAGAGACGATCGCCAAGGAGGTCCGGTTGCTCAAGGTCGTCAAGCGCAAACCTACGACCAAGCACAAGTCCCGTCCCGCCAAGATCCCTCCTTTTCATATCGATGCCATTGATGTATGGGATGACGTGACCTATGTGGCTGTCTCCCAAGCCGGGCGCGTAGCGTTTTTGAAGGCAGGTGAGCAGCAGTCTGGTTGGACGGTCACTCAGATCGACCGCCTCAAGGGACAGGTCGACATACAGGGGCCTGCCGGTCAGGCCCGTTCCGTTTCGTTGCAGAGGTAGAATCCATGGAAATCGTATTGGCTGTTTTGTTGCTTTTCGGAGGATTTGCTTTGGGATCGATAACCGCAGATAAGGGTGAGGATGAGCCGCAATCTGCAATGGCCCAATCCAATGCGGGGGATGTAACGGATTCGTCTCCAGTCACACAGGCCATGCACCAGGACGATCCGAGCCGATGTCATTCTAAGGGGACCAATATTTATCGGGATCTGACGGTGCTATACCGCGACCAGGTTGGCGACTGTGAAGGCGGCAGGGATTGTTCCTACAATCCCACTGCATTTCCTCCATCCATGGAGGTCAAATGCGCTGATGAATAGTCTCGTGAAAACGGTCATTTTGTCTATCGTCCTCGCGGCCCCCCACCCCGTAGTTGCCGCCAACATATCCCACAGCCAGGTCAAAGAGATCGGGCAGGATACATCGTCGACAGCAGCGAGCGCCTTGTCGTCAACAGAGTTGGCGCACGCCCACCTCTGGGATTTGTCGGAGACGGAATGGCGTCGCTACAAACAGTTGATGCAAGGGATTCGGGGGAGTATCAGTCCATCGACGATATCGCCCATCGAAGTGCTCGGCATCCATGCACGGGATAAAGTGGAACGCCAGCGGTATGCAGAAGTCTGGGCGCGCGCAATGCACGAGGATGTGGACCGTATACTAGCGTTCCAACGTGCCTACGATGCGGCAGGCAAACGCCTCTATCCGAATCAGCTGCTGATCGATGTCGACAAGTTACCCCGAAAGACAGAAGAGACGGGTGCGTTGCAATCCACCGATCGCCTGTTGTTTTTCGCCCGCCCCGAGTGTCCTGTCTGTGATCTGCTGATGGGCAAACTATTGAAGCGAATCGATGAGGTCAGTGGTATCGACATCTACCTTATGGACATAGCGCCGGGCGATGATGCAACGGTACGGGCATGGGCATCGTCTCACCAGATCGATCCCGAATGGGTTCGCAACCGGCGGATCACCCTCAACCATGATAGCGGTGCATTAGACAAACTGACGAGTGGGCAGGGAGAAGTCCCTTACATTTTGCGCCGTCGGGGCGAGGACCTGTCGCCGCTTCGGTCCTTGGATTATTAGGCGATGGCCCGATTGAGACACCAAGAAGTCTGGCTGCTCGTGCTTGTTGGCCTGATTGTTCCCAGCACAGTCTGGAGCGATGAATCGGTGCCGGCTGGATATCGGTATATCGCGAAGGAACGCGGTGTTCCCTATACCGTACTCTACGCCGTGGCCTTCACCGAGAGTGGTAGGCAGGTTCCATCGACGGACGTGTACCGGCCTTGGCCATGGACATTGAACGTCGCAGGTCGAGGTTACTTTTTTGATTCCCGGCTGGACGCCTGGCAGGCACTGACGGACTGGATTAAGGCAGGAAGGCGTTCCATCGATATCGGTCTGATGCAGGTCAATTGGCGCTACCACCAGGAGCGACTCGGAACGCCCTGGCAGGCACTCGATCCCTATTTCAATCTGCGTATTGGTGCGGAGATTCTGAAGGGGTGTTATGGAAATGAGCACGACTGGTGGGCCAGTGTGGGTTGTTACCACGCGCCGTCCAACCAACGTCGCGCCGATAAGTACCGTCGCCGTGTTCTATCACGGTGGCAACGGATTATGAGTGCGGGGTAACGGGCAATGACTCGACTCAGTCATTATGAGTGGTGTGTCCTGATCGTTAGCTTTTTATTGGCGCCTGTCATGGCCCAGGCCGAACTCACCGTGATCTACGACAGTGGCGATACCCAATCCATCGCACCGTTTCTCGAGGCCTTCGAATTGGCCAATGAGATTCCGCGGCAAAACCCAGTTCCAACAAAGCCGTCACTCGGTGCAGCCAATCCCGAAGCCTGGCTGCCTATTCAGTCACCCGGTCTGACGCCGGGGTTTGTGCAGGCAAGGTCGCATGACCGACCGTTCGCGCGCCCATTTTTCCTGATCGGTTCCGATGCGCGCTCTCTACAGTGGCTCAAGAATCACCGGGATCGGCTCAAGGAAATCGGTGCCGTGGGCATGCTGGTGCAGGCTGACACCTTGGATGATTTGCGCACGATCGCCGAATTGGCAGATGGCTTGTCCATCCTGCCGGCATCGGCTACCGACATCGCGAAAGCCTTGGGGATCTCACATTACCCCGTATTGATTTCCGTTCACGGCATCGAGCAGTGAGCGCCCATCCCATCGAGGCCTTGCTGCGACCACCAGTCGAGCTCTGGTCGACATTGGTGGCGTTTGCTACCGCGGCAATCGCCATCCTGGCACCCTGGTCTCTGATGATGCCGCCGGGTGTGGCCTACGGTGCCGGTGCCGTACTGTTTACTATTGGTTTAGTCCGGGGCCGACAGGCCTGGCAGGTACTGCTCTACCAACGCAACATGCGCCGGCTGCCTACGTACAGAGTGCGGTCCAAGAAGATCCCGCTCAGCCACCGCAAACTTTTTCTCGGCCGCGGCTTCCGCTGGTCCCAGAAGCATACCCAGCGCCTGCGTGACACGATTCGGCCAGAAGTCCAGCATTACGTGCAACCGGGCTTTCTCTACCAATGGGCTCGCCGCAAGGAAGTCGCTTGGGAATTTGTGCCGGCCCTGAGCTTGCTGGTGCGTTTGTTTCGTATACGTGCCTGGTGGAATCCGTTGGCGCCATTACCTGCCGTCGGCGGCAAGCCCGCACTTCATGCGGTCGAACTGGAAGAACAGGATGTCTGGATGGATATCGGCGAACGGGTGGGGCACACCCTGGTGTTGGGCACCACCCGGGTTGGGAAGACGCGGCTGGCAGAGATCCTGATCACACAGGATATCCGGCGTGGGGATGTGGTGATTGTTTTCGATCCCAAAGGGGATGCCGGCCTGTTGAAGCGGATATACGCGGAGGCAAAAAGGGCGGGGCGGGGCAAAGATTTCTACATGTTCCATCTCGGGTTTCCGCAGGTCTCGGCCCGCTACAATGCCATAGGCAACTTCTCGCGTATCACCGAAGTGGCAACCCGTATCGCCAATCAGCTCCCCAGCGAAGGCAACTCGGCCGCCTTCAAGGAATTTGCCTGGCGTTTTGTCAATATCATCGCCCGGGCGCTGGTAGCACTCAAGCGGCGGCCCGATTATCAGCAGGTCCGGCGTTACATCAATGACATCGAACCCTTGTTCATGGAATACGCACGGGCCCACCTCGATCAAAACGGAGCGGAGGATTGGAAGATCCAGGTTGGTGATCTCAAGGACGGCATCAAGGAACGTAACCTGCCAGCCGCGCTGCGCGGTCGGAACATTGAAGCCATCGCCCTGATGCGGCATCTGCAGGCACAGGACCTCTACGATCCGGTCCTCGATGGACTGGTGTCCGCCTTCAAATACGACAAGACCTACTTCGATAAGATCGTCAGCTCCGTCGGTCCACTGATGGAGAAACTCACTACAGGCAACATCGCAGAACTCATCTCCCCCGACTATCTGGATGAAAATGATACCCGTCCTATCTTTGAATGGATGGATGTTATCCGTCGCAAAGGCATCGTCTATGTGGGACTGGATGCCCTGACCGACACCACAGTTGCCAGTGCCGTGGGCAACTCCATGTTCGCCGATCTGGTCTCCGTAGCCGGGCACATCTATAAGCATGGAGTGCCCGGGGAGTCCGTCAATACGCCACCAACGATCTCCATGCACGCCGATGAGTTCAACGAACTGATTGGTGATGAATTCATCCCGTTGCTGAATAAGGCAGGTGGGGCTGGGTTTCAGGTCACCGCCTACACCCAGACCTGGTCGGACGTGGAGGCACGTATCGGAAACCGCGCCAAGGCCGGGCAGGTGGCCGGCAACTTCAACACCTTGATCATGCTCCGAGTCAAGGAACTGGCCACCGCCGAAATGCTCACGGAACAGCTCCCGAGGGTCGAGGTCTTTACCCTGATGAGTGTCTCCGGCGTGGATGATTCCTCCGATCCCGGTTCCGGTGTCGATTTCAAGTCGCGCAATGAGGATCGAATCAGCGTCTCCGAAGTACCACTGCTCACACCGGCTGAACTGATCACCCTCCCCAAGGGGCAAGCCTTTGCGCTCCTGGAGGGCGGGCAGCTCTGGAAGATTCGCATGCCACTGCCGGCAGCAGACTCCGACATGCCGGAAACGCTCACCGAGATTGCCAATGAGATGGAACGTACCTACATCACCAATGATCACTGGTATCGGGTCCAGGAACCATGGTGGGGAGCCGTAGCGGATGTTACCGAGCCTACTACTGAGGTAGAGACTCCAGATGGCTGAAGCTGTTACCGATCCCCGCCGCAGGGTTGTTCAGGAAGGGCTGATCTCGAAAAGCCTGACGGCCGTGGCGAAGGTCATCCAGTGGCTGCTGCTCTCACTCCTGTTTTCGATCATTATCGAATGGGTTGGTATGGTGCTCTGGTGGCCTGATGAAGGCCTCGATCACAGCCGCACCATGCTCGCCAAGGAGATCAGCTATCTTGATAATGACTTCAGGCGAAGTGTCGTCACATCTGATCCAGCACGGTTCGCCAAACGGTTTGCGGACAACACCTACTACTACCTGTTCGAGGTGACGCGGTTCGTGGACTTCATCCGTTGGGTCTCTCCGCAGCCGACCTTGAACGAACAAGGAGTCAGATCAACCTTACACAAGGTTTACCATCCCATTGCAGAGTTCGTAATCGCAATGATGCAGGTCACCCAGGTATTCTCGGTGCGCTTGGCGATCCTCACTTTGGCAATGCCGGTCTTCCTGCTATTCAGTCTGGTAGCACTTGTCGACGGGCTGGTGCAGCGTGATCTGCGTCGATGGGGCGGGGGTCGTGAAAGTTCGTTCGTCTACCATTATGCGAAGAAGGCGGCACTTCCCTTGGTTGTGTTGACGTGGGTCACTTACCTCGCCTTGCCATTCAGCCTGCATCCTACATTTGTTGTGTTGCCCTTTGCGACGATGTTCGCGCTGACGGTAGCGGTAACGGCCAGTACGTTTAAGAAATACCTTTGAGATACTTGATCACTGTAAGTGAATGAGGTTGTTTCTGAAGGGCAATCGCCGATGTGGACAGTCAGATGAGACTGGCGTTGAAAATCTTCGCCATAACTTGTGTCAATAATGTTCGACCGCTCAATGTCCCATTGAGAAGGTAGGTATATTCCACCGGAGCAAGTGGAAGAACTCATCGTTACCCGCCAGGAATCCGGCCACAATGTCGTGAAGCTGTAACGTGATTCCCATCAGCAGTAGTATGTAGTCCAATGCGGTATACAATTTGCGGAAGAGAGCAAAGGTTACGAAATTACATTGTTGAATAGATTCTGATATTCCGGGGTGAGAGGGCATGGCAGAGACAGCTGTTATTCGGAAACTGACGATTGACCGCTTCCGGGGGATTGAAAAGATCGACTGGAAACCGGCGCCGGGAATGAATGTCATTCTCGGCGGCGGAGATGTGGGCAAGACGACGGTTCTTGAGGCGATCACGCTGCTGCTCAGCCCGACCAACTCTGCCGTTATCTCGGAATCCGACTACTGGCAGCGGGACAGCACTCAAGAGTTTGTGATCGAGGCGGTGATGGCACTAAACGATGCTTCAGAAATCGGCACGCAGCATAAATTTGCCTGGCCGTGGCACTGGGACGGCGAAAATGCCGTCCTGCCTGCAGTGCCAGAGGATGGTGGTGATGATATGCCGGCTGCGGCCGATCCGGTCTACCGGATGCGTGTGCGTGGTACGAGTGAGCTGGAGTTGGCCTGGGAAATCGTTCAGCCGAACGATGAAACAGATCATTTTTCCGTAGCGGTCCGCCGGAAAATCGGACTGGTGCGGCTGGCTGCCGACGATCGTAACGACCGGGACCTGCGCCTTGTCTACGGTTCGGCTCTTGACCGCCTATTTTCCGATACCGCACTGCGAGCACGAATCGGACAGCGCGTCGCTGGAATAGACCTTCAAGAGGCGCTTGGAGAAAAAGGGACGGAGACACTCGGAACGCTGGATGATCGTCTGAAGAAAGAGGCGCTGCCATGTGATCTGAAGCTCGGTCTGACCACTACCCAAGGTCTTTCGATAGGTGCGCTGATTGGCCTTCTGGCCAGGAGGAATGGTGTCAGTCTCCCGCTTGCAAGTTGGGGCGCCGGCACAAGGCGTATGGCGGCCCTTGAGATCGCTTCTTCGACGGAGGAGGAGGCGAGTGTCACGACCATAGACGAGATCGAGCGCGGGCTGGAGCCATACCGGCTGCGCAAGCTGATCCGCGGAATTCTGGATGAACCAGGCCAGAGCTTCGTCACGACACACAGCCCGGTGGCCATTGCCTGCGCGGAAAAAGCCCATCTCTGGTATCTTGATAGTATTGGTGCTATTGGCGCTCTGCCATATAAAAACATTGCGCGGCAGCAACAGCGTGATCCGGAAACCTTCCTGGCGAAAGTCGCGGTAATCGCCGAAGGCCCGACCGAAATCGGCTTCCTTCGCTACCTGCTGGAGAAGGCGTTTGGTGCCGATCCGCTCGATTATGGCGTCCGGGTCTGTGACGGGCAGGGCAATACCGCAACGCTCGGACTTTTGGAAACGCTTTCTTCGGCCGGCCTGCAATTCGCTGGCCTTGCCGACGATGAAGGTGAGTCTCCTGGCCGTTGGCAGACACTGAAAACGAAGCTGGGCAACCGCCTACTGCAGTGGGATGGCGGCTGCACCGAGCAGCATGTGATTGCGGCCATTCCGGAGGAAAGGCTGACCGAACTGCTGAAGGATGAGGATGGCGACACAAGCGGTGACCGGCTGCGAACGCTGGCCGATCGTCTGAATCTTGATGACAAAAAGTTGGAGACAATTCAGCAGGCGATGCAGGGCAAGAGCCTGACCCTACGAAACCTTGTGATTGCGGCGGCGACCGGTAGCAGGGAGGGGGCACCTGAAGGTGCGCAAAAGGAATGGAAGAAACATGGGCAGTGCTGGTTCAAATCCGAGCGGGGCGGTCGTGAACTGGCGAAAAAAATGGTCAACCTAGGAGCATGGGCGGCAGTCCAGCCTGACATCTTGCCGCTGATAAACACGATACTGGAAACCGCCGGTCAGCCGCCGCTGGCTGAGCTTCAGTTATGAGTGATGAGGCTGTTGCCAAATGTCTGCGATCTGGTCACAGGCTGGTGATGATCGAAGCGCCTGCCGGCTGCGGCAAGACATGGCAGGGCGCATCCTATGCAAGTGATATTGCCGGCACGCTAGGCGAGGGACGGCTGCTGATTCTGACTCACACCCATGCTGCCTGCAGCGTGTTTGCCGAGCGCACGAGAGGTGTCGGCACCAGGGTAGAGATCAGGACGATCGATGCGCTGATAATGCAGATCGCCAGCGCGTATCATAAGGCCCTTGATCTTCCGACCGATGTTTCTGCCTGGGCGTGGCAAGATGGCGGCAAGGGGTTCGAGATCATGGCCGGAAAGGTTGCCGCTTTCCTTGGTTGTCAGTCGATGGTTGCGCGGGCACTGGCCCACCGGTATCCGGTCATCATCTGCGACGAGCATCAGGATTCAACGGCCGATCAGCATACCATTGTGATGGCGCTTCATCGCGGAGGCGCCCTGCTACGGGTATTCGGCGATCCGCTACAGCGAATCTACGGAAAAAAAACTAACAAGGCTGCACTGGCCGACCGCGCGCGCTGGGAAGCGCTTAAGGTCGATGCTGCTTGCGAAAAGCTCGATTATCCGCACCGATGGGATGATGGTTGTCCAGAACTTGGTCGGTGGGTTCGATATGCACGTGAATGTCTGGAAAATGAGGAACCGATCGACCTTACCGGTACTCTGCCCGCATCGCTACGCATCCTGACTGGCAACAACACTGCGGTGCGGCATAGCGGCTACAGACTGTCGCATGGACACCGTGCTCCGATTGACAATCTGGTCAGGGAGACGGATCAACTTATGATCCTTGCTGCGCAGAACGACCTTGTGACTGCACTCAGAGCTTTCTGGAATCGATCCATACCGATATGGGAAGGCCACACGCGGGAAGTGCTGGCGATGCTGGTCACAGTCCTGCGTGAGAAGAGAGGTGATCCCGAAGCACTAGCAAGCGGTCTGGTCGAATTTGTCAGCGCAGTTGCTGTTGGCTTCAGCAACAGTAGTCATGGCAATCTGTTGCTCCGGGAGGTTCGTGAGGGCTGCACGCGCCGGACGAGGGGAAAGCCTGAGAATATACAGTCGGTGGCGCGCTGTATTGTCGATGATCCGAACCATACTGGCGTTGCGACAGCGATCAGAGTCATCGGTGAGTTGGTCGAACGGCGGGAAGCCGGCTTCGAAAATGTGAAGATCGATCACCCTGTCGAGTTCAGAGACGCGATCCGGCTGGGCCGGTTTTCCGGCCCCGATGAGGCATTTGCAGAAATCTCCCGCAAGCGCTCCTACGCACGGCCGTCGCCACCGGCGCGCGTCCTGAGCAGCATCCACAAGGCGAAGGGACTTGAGTGCGACAATGCGCTCGTGATGGCCTGTGATAGGACTCAATTCAGCGGCACGATCTATTCCAGGTGCAGGATGTATGTTGCGCTGAGCCGCGCGAAAAAATCCCTCACCCTCGTCATCCCTGATACGAATCCGAGCCCGCTGTTCAAGAGGGCGTAGGGGCGTACTGATGGAAACCGGTTCTAATGGTGCATTCCATTAGCCTGCTGTCGCATTCTGGCTAGCGCATCTTGGAGGTCGCCAACCTCTAACCTTCGAATGATCTCCGCTTCATACGCAGCCGACAGTGCCGTTACGATGCCATGTTCCTTCGCAGCAACGAGGTAGCTGATGCCGTCCTTCCCATTTCTGAGTTTTGCGGCGCTGCGTATTGCCAGATCAGCAAGTGTTTCAGGGGTGAGTGGCCTGATATTGGCGGCGATCCGGGTGGCCAGGACCACGTCATATCCTGCGAAGTCCAGAAAGCGGTCGATATGGACAGCGTTGACACGGTCCTGCGGTGGTTTCTGATATCTTCGGTCGCTTCCTACCCTGTGGACTTCCCGTCGATACAGCATGTTCGCCGCCAGTTGCTCACTCGCCCCGATGCCATAGATGATTGCGGTGACGTACGCGCCGCCAGAATCGACTGGCACGAGTGTGGGAGCGCCTTCTCGCGAGCTGCTTGATCTTGCAAACTCGACACTGAACGGTGTCTGCACTTCACGGGTGATGTTCGTCGTTGCTTGCCGGATCTCCCATTCAGGGTCACCAATAAGCGATCCATATGCGAGTATGCCGATTTTCTGTGTCACTGTAATTCTGCCAGTTTGGTGCCGGTCGCCTCATTGTTTATGACAGTATCAGAAATAATGTCAAAAAGGACCAGTTTATCTACACGAGGATTCAACCCACTATTGCAAATCACGGTTGGTAATCTACCCTATAATTTCTCATCAGGATTCTCAACAAAACACAAAAACCCCGCACCCTCTTGATTTGATTTTCCATAGCTAGTCCTCCCCCCTTCACCCACCATGCGCCTCATGCGCAATACGGGGAGGACATCGATGCGAATGACTCAAGTACTGATTCTAGGACTGCTTGGCACTGCGCTGTCGGTTCAGTTTGCCTTCGCCGATGCGGACGGTGAGCGGGCGGCACTGGCCAGAATCATCCACGAGCTCCAGGCGATCGAGCCACTGATAACGGAGGCCGCGTCGCAAGCCAATCCGGATGCCCGCATTCGATTTCAGTATGACTGGCTGCGCCAGGATCTCCATCGCATTCGCCTCGGAATCCAGGAACACATCAATGCCCCGCGTTCAGAGCCCAGGACCTTCGCGCCACTGCGCGGTGATTACCGCCGGTGATGACGGGTCATGACGGCAGCACAGAACACGGCATTTCAGGCGGGCTCCGGTTTTACCCCGGCGACCCTACTGACGGGCATCGCATCCGTAGTCTTGGTGCTTGCCTTCATCTGGGTCATTTGGGTAACGCTGGGTACCTTCCGTGCCTGGCAAAACGGGCAAGTCGTTTTGTTCGATGTAGTTTGGAGCACGCTGCGCGCCAGCATCGTGCTCATGGTGTTGGGTTTTTATCTGCGGTAATGGCCTTGGGTCGGTACCGCATCGGTTCGGGGGTGTCCCCGGTATTCACAACAGGGGGCAACCCCTGTTACCTCGGAGAGAAAACAATGATGAAGAAAACAGCAAAACGGATCGCAACGGCAGTCGGGCTGTTGGCGATGTCGGCAGTTCAGTCGGTGTGGGCGGCGCTACCGACCCCGGTGCCACCCAGTACCGCGCCGGCGGCCGGCGACTGGATCGCGCTCATTTCGGGTTACATCAAGGATGGCGGGCTGGTGCTGGGGCTGGCGATTGCCGTGCTCGGCTTCCTGTGGATTGCCTATCTCGGGTTTGCCAAGTTCAACGAGGCCCGCCAAGGCAAGGCCGAGTGGGCCGAAGTCGGTGTGTTGGGCATTGTCGGTGCGATTGTGCTGATCTTTGCCAGCTACATGCTGACCGAAGCCGCAGGCGTCATTTAATCGATGTCCGAGCGCGACGACATTCTGGCCGAACGGCTCAATGTGGAGCCGACGATCTTCAAGGGCTGCTCGTCGTCGGAGCTGGGCATGATCGTGGGTGTGGCCGCGCTCATCTGGATACCCGTTAGTCTTCTCCTGGCGGGTTTAATGGGCGCGGTCACCATGGGTTTCGGGCTGGCCGGGGTTGGTGTGGTCGGTACCGTAATCATGATGGTGAGCCTGTTCCAACGCCTGAAGCGGGGTCGACCAGACGGGTACTACCAGCAACAGGTCAGCATCTGGCTGGCAGATCATGGATTACGTCACTCGCAGTTCATCCGGCGCAGTGGCTCCTGGGATATCGGGAGGACGCAGTATGCGACGCTACCGCACCGAGATCGATAACGTTCGTGCCCACCTGCGTTCGCTGTGGGTGGTTATAGGCCTCCAATTCGTCCTGATACTGGCACTTTGGTTTGGCTGGAGTCAGGCACCAAAGCAACTGACAATACATGTGCCCCCGGATCTGCGTTCTGGCGCCACACTGCCGGTCGATGAAGTGCCGGCGGCCAATGTGTATG
The DNA here is from genome assembly GCA_963691905.1 of Sedimenticolaceae bacterium. Taxonomy (GTDB): domain Bacteria; phylum Pseudomonadota; class Gammaproteobacteria; order Chromatiales; family Chromatiaceae; genus QGON01. The sequence continues at coordinate 954,504 of OY829894.1, read as the reverse complement.
CCTTTGCCTTCTATATCTTCCAGCAGCTCAACCGTTGGCCGGAAGATGGTGCGAAGGATTATGGCAAAGCCATCTTCCGGATCTCCCCGTATGTGACTCCGCGTTATCGGGCGGAACTCTTGGTGGATATGGACTTGAAAGGGCGGCAGGGCGAGCTGGCCTACCGGGTGCGGGGTGTGCACGAGATTACCGGGCACGGTTACGAGGAACGCCGCGTCGATATTCTCGCGCCAGGTGTTTGGGTGGTCTGGCTGGATCTCGATCTGTTCGAGTCGGTGAAGGGCATGACCGTGAAGAAGACCGCCATTCGTTATCCCCTGCGGGTCGTGAGTCTCTCTGTCGATCCAGAAGCGAACCCTTGGGGGTTGGCGTTGGATGGCTTTGCGAGTAAAGGGCCACGTCGGCTGAATGAGTCGGAACTTGGTGTAGACACCGAACAAGAGAAATAGCAGGAGGAGGATCAGCGTATGCGAAAAAACAATGCCTTCAATCATCTTATCGTCACCTGGTTTGGTGTGACTCTATTACTGCTGCAGTCGCTGGTCCATGCCGAGACCGATACACCTGAGCGGATCGAGTGGAAGAAAGCGCCTATCCGACTGGAACTCGCAGTCGGTCAGGAACAACGGATCGAATTTCCTGCCTCGGTGAAGGTGGGTGTGCCGGCATCGGTTCAGGGAGTGCTGCGCACACAGAGTGTCAATGGCACAGTCTATCTATTGGCGCATGCGTCCTTTAGTTCCAGTCGGCTTATGGTGCGCGAACTCGATAGCGGGCGCATCTACCTGTTCGATGTCACGGCCGCCGAGGAGAGTGTTGCAAGCAATCCTATTCAAATCTATGTCACTGGTGACGATGGAACCACCAACGATCATACCAATGTGGGTAATGACTCGGATCAAGGAGAGCCAGGTTATATCCAGCTGACCCGCTTCGCAGCCCAACAACTATATGCGCCGTCTCGTCTGGTCAGAGATCGACCCGGCATTGTCCGAGTCCCCGTCTCACGTGATCCCGTTGATCTGCTCCACGGCGGCACGATAGAGGCAACGCCATTGGTAGTATGGCGCACCAATGGTCTCTATGTCACGGCAGTCAAGCTCACCAACCGTACCAATCAAGCCCAGACTCTGGATCCGCGTGACCTGCGGGGCGCCTGGTTGACTGCGTCCTTTCAGCATCACCGTCTGTTACCCAACGGCGATGAAGCCGACACCACGGCCGTCTACCTGATTTCGGCCCGGCCGTTTGAAGTCTCGCGCTAGGTACTCCCATGGCCATTGCAACCTCTAACCGACTCCTACCCCTGCTCGCTGGCGCCGTGGTGCTGATGCTGGCCTTCGTCACCCTGAAGTCCTGCACTGGAGAACAGGAAGATGCGCTTGTCATGGAGACCGTGCCTCAGGCACCGGCTCCAGATGCGGACAGTCCCGCTGACACCATCAAGACCTTGACGGCAAACGTCGCCGCGATGACGGCCGAAGTACAGGCGTTACGCAAGGACAATGATCAGCTTCGCAAGGGAAATCGTGATCTGTTGGCCAACCGTCACCAGATTGAGGAGAACGTCACAACCCGGGTCAAGCGCGAGCTGCTCTCCCGTGAAAAAGACCAGGACGCACGCAACCGGATCGATTCCGGTGTGCTCTCATCACTGACAGCACGCGTGGATGCGCTTTCACAGTCACTCTCCTGGAGCGACCCTGCCCAGGGCAGTAGTGACATACCGGTGGGATTGGGCCTCGATGGTGTTGGGAAGGGTGCTGTACCTGCAGACAGTCTGATTTGGATCGATCCGCTGGATGCCCTCGACAGTGATGCAGCACCCTTGCGTACAAATGGACTATTGCACCGTGTGGGTCAGTCCACCGATGGTGCACTGGAATTAGCTCGTAAAAAGACCAGCAATCTTACACCGTCGTTGAACACCGTCCGGCCCGTTTACACCGTACCGCGTAATGCCACACTCATCGGCTCGACCGCCATGACCGCTCTTGTCGGGCGCGTACCGGTGCAGGGACAGGTGCGTGATCCCATGCCTTTCAAGATAATCACAGGTGCGGACAATCTGGCCGCGAACGGTCTGACCATACCGGGTGTGCAGGGCATGGTGTGGAGCGGAACCGCCATTGGAGATTGGACACTCTCTTGTGTCACTGGCCGTCTCGACTCGGTCACCTTTGTCTTTGAAGACGGCACCATTCGCACCATCTCCGGCGATGACCGGGGCAACCAGAGTGGCGGTGCACAGAAGCCCCTCGGCTGGATTTCGGACGAACAGGGCATTCCCTGCATCACTGGCGAGCGCAAGACCAATGCCCCGGCGTTTCTTACCCAGCGTATTGGCGTGATGGCTATTCAGACCGCCGCGGAAGCGGCAGCGAGTGCCGAGACGACTTCAGTCGTGAGTGACGCCGGCAGCGTGACCAGCAGTGTCACCGGTGATGCCGGGACCTTCGTGCTGGGCAAGACTATCTCCGGTGGCAGTGAAGAGGTTTCAAAATGGCTCCAGGAGCGCCAATCCCAGAGCTTCGATGCGGTCTTCGTGCCAGCTGGTACCCGCATCGCTATTCACGTCGACCATGAACTCCCCATTGATCTCGATACTACCGGCAGGAAACTGACCCATGAAGCACCCATCGACCCTTATCTCCGCACTCGGCTTGATTAGTCTGGTACTGGCAGGCTGCGCCAGCACCAAGGATGCCGTACTACCCCAGGATGGCCCTTCGATGAAGGCCATCTATGAGGGTCATGTGCAGGAGATGAATGCACGCGATCCGCAGGTCATTCGCCACGAATTGGGAAATCGTCCAATCCTGACGGGTGAAGCAGCCTTGGAGGGCTACACCCGGGATGCCTTCAACGAGATCGATGTCCTCTTTCCTCGCCTGCCGAATCCGACGCTGGTGATGTACGTGTTCCCGCATCTGGCAGGTGAAGCGCATGCGCCAGTACCCGGCTATGCGACGGCGTTCCCGATGTACGAGCAGGTGGAATATGCCCTGCCGGGCGAAGTCCCGGCCCAGCCGGTTGGTAAGAACCCATGAGTTTCATAAATCGGAGGTCATCGGTCCCCAGGCCGGAGGATCAGGGGGAAGAGTCACCAGTGACCACGAGACAGGTCAAACAGCTGTATGAGCGTCCACCATCGTTTACCGATCTCCTACCGTGGATGGAATACAACCCAGCGAGCCGCACCTTTCTACTGGAGGACGGGATCAGTGTTGGCGCCCTGTTCGAACTGACCCCGGCCGGTACCGAGGCACGTACACCCGAGTTCATGACGCAACTGCGTGATGCCATCCAGACTGCGCTGACCGATGCCATCCCCGAAGAAGATGACTCCCCATGGATATTGCAGGTGTACGTCCAGGATGAGCCGAGCCTGCAGGGCTTCCAGAAAGAAGTGGCGGATTATGCGCAGCCCAGCGCACGCGACACAACCTACACCCGCCACTTTCAGCAAACGATGTCAGACCATCTCGCACAGATCACTCGCCCCGGTGGTCTGTTTGAGGATACCGCCGTTACAGGTACCCGTTGGCGTGGCCAGATCCGGCGCGTGCGTGCGACGCTGTACCGTCGACTGAAAACCAATGGCCGACTACCATCAGCCGTCGAAGTTGAAGAGGCGCTGAACGATGTGGCGACCAAGTGGGTCGCCTCACTGGCCTCAGCCGGGATACGTGTGCGACGCGGCACAGGTGAGGATCTCTACGAGTGGTTGCTCAAGTGGTTCAACCCTAAGCCTGAGATTGCCGACGGCGATCCTGACAAGCTGCTGGAGATTGCTCCCTATCCGGGCGACGAAGATCTGCCGTTTGGCCATGATCTCGCCGAGCGGTTGACCCTCACCATGCCACGTTCGGACAATGCATCAGCCACTTGGTGGTTCGATGATCTGCCGCATACTCTTGTCACCGTCCAGGGACTGCGCCGCGCTCCGGAGGTGGGGCACATGACCGCGGAACGCCAGGCGGGTGATCATGTCTTCTCCCTGTTTGATCGATTCCCGGAGCACACCGTGATGGTGCTGACCCTGACAGCCAAGCCTCAGGACTTCACGCGTAACCACATCGCCCAAGTCAAACGTGCCGCTGTGGGCGATTCCGCGGAAGCCGAGCTCACGCGGGAGGATGCCGAGGCCGTCGAGCGGGAGATGGCGCGAGGCAACAAGCTCTATCCATTGGGTATTGCCTTCTATATGCGTGGCGACAACCTGAAATCGCTACGCGCCAATGTAAACCAATTGAATGCGCTGCTACTGCCCAACGGGCTGCAACCGATCCTGCACGAAGCCGATCTGTTGGCACTCGACAGTTACCTTCGTAACCTGCCCATGGCCTATGATGCGTCGTTGGAAAAGTCCAGTCGGCGGTCGCGACTGGTATTCTCCAGTCACACTGCCAACCTGTTGCCCTTATATGGTCGATCAAAAGGCACAGGGCATCCTGGCCTGGTCTTCTTCAACCGGGGTGCCGAACCCCTCGTGTTCGACCCCTTGCACCGAGCCGACCGGAAAAAGAACGCCCATATGCTTATTCTTGGCCCCACGGGCGCCGGCAAGTCGGCGACGCTGGTCTACCTGCTGCAACAGATGGCCGCCATGTATCGTCCGCGCATCTTTATCATCGAGGCTGGGGGTTCCTTCTCGTTACTGGGCCAACAGTTCCAGGCTCACGGGCTGGCAGTCAATCAGGTCACGCTGAACCCGAACACGGATGTGAGCCTGCCACCGTTTGCCGATGCGCTGCGCGTGTTGCAGAAGGAGCGCCAGCACCACTTGCGGCAAGACCCCGATGCACTGGCCGATGATGATGAGGAATTGGAAGAGGAGGGGACTGGCCGTGATGTCTTGGGTGAGATGGAGATCGCTGCCCGAATCATGATCACCGGGGGCGATGAGCGGGAAGATGCGCGCATGACCCGGGCCGACCGGCTACTCATCCGCAATGCCATCTTTATGGCCGCCAAAACCGTCAAAGAGGCTGGACGGGACCAGGTACTTACTCAGGATGTGGTAGCCGCGCTCCAGGGTATCGGCCAAGATGGCATCATGCCCGATCATCGGCGCAACCGGGCCATCGAGATGGGGGATGGCATGGCGCTGTTTTGCTCCGGTCTTGCCGGGCATTTTTTTAACCGACCCGGTACCCCCTGGCCGGAGGCGGATGCGACCATTCTGGAGATGGGAATACTTGCCCGGGAGGGTTACGAGGACCAGCTTACCGTGGCCTATATCTCCATGATGAGCCATATCAATGATCTGGTAGAACGACAACAGCACGATGCTCGGCCCACGCTGGTTGTGACCGACGAGGGGCACATCATCACTACCAATCCATTGCTGGCCCGCTATGTCGTCAAGATCACCAAGATGTGGCGCAAGCTCGGCGCATGGTTCTGGATCGCCACCCAGAACCTTGAAGACTTCCCGGATGCCAGCCGCAAAATGCTCAACATGATGGAGTGGTGGCTTTGCCTGGTGATGCCCAAGGAAGAGGTGGAACAGATTGCCCGTTTTAAGGATTTGACCGACGTCCAGCGCAGCCTGTTGCTCTCGGCTCGCAAAGAACCCGGTAAATATGTTGAGGGCGTCGTGCTCTCGGACAACCTCGAAGCTCTGTTCCGTAATGTTCCGCCGCCACTTTCCTTAGCGCTTGCTATGACTGAGAAGCATGAAAAGGCTGAGCGAGCAGCTATTATGCGTGAGCAGAATTGTACCGAGCTTGAAGCGGTTTACGCCGTGGCGGAGCGTATTGCAGAGAATCGTGGTGCCTAAAGAAAATTCCAGTAGATAGAACTGCCTAAGTCGGTTCGTAATAGATAGCATCTAGCATTGCTGCACGGCTATCCCATATTCGGCCATCTGTACCGTATTGGCGGCGTACTTGCCACCAATTCGATTGAGTGATGGGTTCAATAATATTCGACCAGTAGCTCTCAAAGTTCAAAGTTGTCCTGGTAAATCCAAGGTCTTTACTCAACTTGCGAATGTTCTTGTTGTCTACACATACAAATAGGTCTGGTCGCTTCATCGCTAGCAATCTACTTGCCGTAGGAACACCTCCCTGCCGCTTAGAAGTCTCAAAGGCAAGCAAGAATTCCTCTATGAACGCTCGGTAATCATCCTGTGTAACTTCACCTATTGGCGGTATGTGCTCCAACGCTAAACTAAGGTGTGAATCATTTTCAGCTATCCGGTTTCTGAAGGAGCCAGCGCCGAACATAGATCCAAACCATCCCCAGTCGTAGTTATCGAGGTCATTTCCGAATTCCTCTTTCTGGCCAACCACACCAGCAATGGCTTTACGTTCTTCAAGGCCGAGATCAGAGAATCTAGTTACGCTATTTAGCAAAACATGGGCTTTTCGGAGAATGTCCAAGCGACCATTCAGGTCGTGAGGTGGAGATGACCTCACTGCGGTGACATATTCTTGCCAGGTCTTCGTTAGTAAATCAGGATTAGTGGCATTCTTGGTGGCTCGGTGTATCCGAAGTGGTTTATTCAACATCTTTCGAAGGTGTTTGTTAGCGGCATATTGAAGTCTGTAGAAAGTAAGGAAGTCAGCATCGATAGGACTGCCCTCAGTCCAGAGGGTCTCAACCATTCTCTTGATGGACCGTAATGGTTTATCCTTGGAACTTCCTTCAAGCAATAAGGCTGCTTCGATATTTTCTGTAGTTCCACCTCTCGTAAAGTTTGCACTACCTACGATTGCTGCCGCCCTATCGCCTGATTGGAAATAGTACGCTTTCGGATGGAAAGTGCCATTGCCGATATTCAACGCAACACGCGATCCAGGATTCGATGCTAAGCGTTCGAGTAGTTTTGGGTCGGTTTGGCTGAAGTGAATTCCTATGAGGATATTGCGTATCTTATTTTCGTTGGTTAGCAATTCATCAGCCAGAGGACCGTTGGAACCCCAAGCTACTGCCCAATAGAACTCATCGAAGTCAGATATGAGTTTGCTGAGCTTCTTCGCAATCTGCTTAGTGGTCAGTAACGTAGTATTCACGTGCACTCCCATTCATGTTCTGAGATGCCTATGCATTTTAGTATTGTAGCAGCAACTTGAAGAGCCGCTGCTGGGTGTTCACCGTACTTCGTCTTTCATTCTGAGCTTGCTGAAACAAAAAACCACGCCGCACATTGAAAGGATTTTTCGTTTCACAGGAACTCCCTGCGCGCCACGATAGCCAATCGTGTTGTCAGTGGGTTATTCGTGGAAATGATAAGGAACATATATTCGAACCGCATTGTAGGGTTTGGCGCACTGACTTTCGTGCATCTCGCCGGGAACGTTGTACAGGCGGCCCAGCTTGCAGGGGGGCATCCCTACCTCGTTGATGTGTTCACCACGGCAGATTCGCCTATCACTGGTGAGGCCACCATACGTCGGCACCAGAATTACATGAAAATGGAACTCCAAGTCTATGAGCTGGATGGCATCCAACGTATCGAGGCGAAGCTATCCAAAGGCCTTGCGGCTGATCCCAAACAAGCCAAGCGAGTCGTGTTGCAGCGAATCCAGCAGTTGGATGAGCAGGCGACAGCATCCATTCAGAATGCCGCTGTCGGTTTGGCAAAGTCCATGCAATACGGTGTCGATCGTTATCCTGCCATTGTGTTTGATGGCAAAGTAGTAGTCTACGGTCTGGCCGATCTGAATACAGCGCTCGATCATTACCTGGCATGGAAAGCGGGAGCTCGGCCATGAAAGCATCACGCTTCTTATCTCTCCTACTGGTGGCCGTGCTCCATTTTCCTGTTACTGGAAATACAGGCACCATCACAACCCCCGGCATTGTCACTAAAACCACGGCCGCGGCGCTTTCCTGTGCCCGTTGGATGCCCATTGGTATGTGTTTCTGGTTGCGCTGTACCTTGTTCAGTTGCAGCGTCAGAACTTCGATCAAGGTTGGACACTACAACCCGGACCTGGTGGTCAGCAGCTACAACGAACTGGGTGGAAATCCCTGGGTGGGGATCCGGTCGACACTCGGTCTTGCACAGAAGGCGGCTGCTACTGGCCTTTTGGGCTCACTGTTGCCGGTTCCCATCGGCAGTGCGGGTAATCGTACAGAAGGGAGTACGGATAATCGCGATCACAGGAATATGGTCTTTCGTGAGTCTGACGCTATCGGGCATCCGATCAGTACCCTGACCGGAGTCATCTCCGGTGTGGGTCTACTGTGCCAGTCCCAGACCACCTCTTTCTTTCCCTATTTTCAATCCAGTCTTGATGCCCTGTCCTGGCGCCAGGAAGTACCAGAGATCTTCTATCCAGCAAGTTTTATCCCAGGTCTGCGTGAACTTGGTACCTGGCCCCTACAAACCTGGGGTGGGGTCTATCCGCGAACTGGTTGGACTACCCAAGCCGAAGAGCCCAAGGCTGCGGCTATCAATGCCCAGCGGGCTGGTGACATCGTGACACGCAGTGGGCAGCCGCATGTCTATGTCCCAGTTACCGGTTCCACGGAATTTAGGCAGAAGGTTTGGCCGCCCGATCCATTGGTAGAAAAAGACCGACGTACTGGCACTTGGCAAATGATGGTTCCTCGCACAGAGACAAGCTGCAATGTGTTTGGCACCAACGACTTGGCAAGCCTTACGGGGTGGGGTGGTGGTCGGGTCGATAGTGGCGGCGACTACGTTTGGAACCTATGGAGGCCTTACAAGTGTTGCAGCCGTCGCGGTCAATGGTTTCTGTTTTCTATCGACTGGATGGCCTATCCGCCGTGAATACCAAAACGCATCGCTTATCTCCACGAATTCAAATTCCCGTCTGGTTGCTAACGTCGTTTCTTGTGTGGAGCAGTGCATGCACTGCTACCCAAGCGCCGACCGAAGACAGTCTCTGGTATTACGAAATCGGCGGGGCGGAACCTGTCTCCGTGCCTGCCAATCCCGCCGTTGTTTCTGTCACCCTTGGTGGATCAGCCCAGCTGGGCCTTGGATACAGTTGTGGAAAATTTGATCCGATGGCAGCCGTTACTAACACCTTGAACGGCGTCAGGGCCGGTGTCGATAATATGATGAACGCCATGACCGCAGCGGCGGGTGCCGCGATTGCTGCCCTTCCGGCTCTGATTCTGCAACGTGCCAATCCCGGTCTTTACGACATGTTTCAAAACGCGTTGCTTCATGCCGAGGAAACCATGCAGCTGGCCACCAAGTCCTGCGAGCAGATGGAGGCTGAAATTGCCCAAGGCAAGAACCCCTATGCGGATCTCATCACCTTATCCAAGGGCAATGATTGGAAGGTTCAGATGGGGATTGGTGGCAATGATGCGGTTACCGCGAAAGAAGCGGTAGAGACCTCGAACGGTGACAGTGGTATCCCATGGATCGGCGGTCAGGCAGGTGGGGCAGGGCAGCCCTTGCTGCAGTTCACCGGGGATATCGTCAAGGCCGGTTACAACATCAATATGAACCGACCGATTACTGCGGCGGGTCCGGTCCCTCCAGCATCCGCAACCCGGCTTACAGAAGTCTGGAGCACCCCAACGAATGCTCGAAACTGGGTCGTGGATGTGGTGGGCGAGAACATCGTAACCACCTGCGACACCTGCCGTAAGGAAAGCATACCGGGGACTGGTCTGTTACCCAAACTGCATCAGGAGGCAGCGGCTGTAACTGTGGATCTCCAGAATCTGGTAAGCGGAGCAACACCACCGACACTTGCCAATCTGGACAATATTACGGCCCCCGGCGTGGCTATCACCCGGCAGGTCATTGAAGCTATCCGTGAGATGCCAGCTACCGAGCAGAGTCTGATTATGGGCCGATTGGTTTCGGAGATCAGTACCGCTCGTACGGTAGAAAAGGCGCTGTTCGCCCGACGCCTGCTGCTGACTGGTCGGCAGGTGCCGGAGGTCTATGCCACCGAGGTGGCTCGTGAGCATGCCGATATCTCCATCTTGGAACTGGATAAAGAGATCGAGAACCTGTTGTTCGAGACACGTGTACGCAAAGAGGTCGTCTCCAATACCGTGGCCACACTGCTACAGCGTGCTGCAGCTAAGCGTCAGGCCTCTCTGAATGTCCCCCAAGTGTCACCCTTGGATTCCAGACCGCTGAGCAATGGCCGTGTTCAGTAAAGCCACATTCACGCGCAGACGCTGGTTTATCGGCTTGTCGCTACTTGCTGTCGGGCTGATCTTTGCCGTGGGAGCACTCCTTTTGCAAGCAGCGGAACTCTCTTCCGTTACTACCGTTTCCGAGCAGCTCGTGCGGTTGAAATCCTTTGCCGATGCAACCCGACTCCTGTTCATCGGAATGCTGGCAGCCCTTTGGCCCAGGTTAGTTGATCTTGCAGCCCACTATGGGCAAGTTGATGCAGCAGAACGCTCCAAACTGCACGCACTCCGTTGGCGCGTGATCGTTTGGCTACTGATCATTGAGCTGATGATCGGGCAGGATCTTTTCAGCCGATTTCTCTCGGCGGCAAGTGGGCTTGTCGCATGACCCTCGACAGCTACCTCGAGCTTTTCACGACGTTATTCGGCTGGGCCTTCTACGGGGTGCTGTGGGATGTTCTGGTCGGTACCGGCATCGTTTACCTCCCGTTTCTGGGAATACTCATCGACAACTGGCGGGAGCCCGCGCAGGGCGGTGAGTTCGGGACTGTAACCGGCCTCTCTCTGCGGCGGATGGAGATAGAGCTCTTCATTGCACTGTTGGTGGTAGTGCTGGCCGGGCAACCGGCAGCCTTGACGCCACTGAATGCCGGCACGCTGAGCTATACGCCGCCACCCACATTGAATGATCCAGCGCCAGCGATAGCAACCTTAGCTGCACCTCAGAGTACCTATGGCGCAACAGGTTTCAACGGCTCTCCAGCGACGGTAAATACTCCAGTTTGGTGGTATGCAGTATTGGCCATGACATCTGGTTTCAATCACGCAGTCATCGAAGGCATACCCTCCACCAGCGACATGCGGACATTTGAGCAGCAGGCCAAGTTGGCCACTATTGCTGATCCCCGACTCAGACAAGAGGCCAGTGAGTTTTTCACCCAGTGTTATATCCCGGCACGTTCCAAGTTCCAGGATGAGCAGCCGAGTGCCGCAGCCGTCAATGTTCTGCTGACAACCTATGGCCCAGACGATCCGGACTGGATGGGCTCCCATGTTTACAGGGATACCTCAGGTTATTACGACACCTTGCGGCCGGCGAACCAGATCCCGGGCTGGGCCTATAACGCCGCTCGGGACACTGAATATGATCCCGCTAGTCCACCTGCCTGGGGGAAACCCACCTGTAAACAGTGGTGGGAGGATGGCGCTATCGGTTTGTGAATTATGTTTTGGCTTCAGTTGAACAAAGGCAGAAACTCCAATCCGCCTATTTCGAACAACTCATCGACGGCCTGGTCTACGAACTCTACTTCCCCGATGAAATCATGGCCGCCAACAAGGAAATTCTGCCCCATTTGGGCGAACTGTCCCCCATCACCGACGACATGACTGAAGAGGAAAAACTCGCCATTATCCAGCGTGAGTTCGACCGCCTCTATGACCCCCACCACACGGTGCGTAACCACCTGGAAACCCTAGACAGCGTGGCAGTGGTCAGAACCATCCGCGAGGCGCTGAAACGATGATTTCCGTGATGGATGAAATGATCATTCTCATCGCCGGACCAACCCCACTACTTCTCAAAGAAGGAGTCAAAGCATGACTACCAAAACACTTGATCAAACCACAACGGGGCAAGAAAGAGATCCCGGTCTGGTCAATGCGGAGATCGCCTTAAAACGGGCAGCCCACAAGGCCAGGGAAATTGCCAGAAAAGCCGGAACCTCAGTTGTTATCCTCAAAGATGAGGAAATCAAGGAAGAACAAGGCGACAACCATGCGCATTCAGACCATTGAGATTACCAACTTCAAGGCCTTTCTCGGTACCTACAAAATCAATGTGGGTGGCAAAAACCTGTTTATTTATGGTGAGAATGGTAGCGGCAAGAGTTCGCTCTACTACGCGCTAAAGGATTTTTTCCAGTCTTCCATCGAAGATATCGACCTGAACGAACTAGAAAATATCTTTGTCTCCGAAAAGAAGAAGGGTAAAACATCCATCAAGGTTGTTTTCAAGCCGAATAGCCAGAGTCAGAACAAATTACAGGCTTATCACTTTAACACGAAGAAAAATGATACCCGTGCGACTGCTGATACCAGCATTCGCGACGGCAACAAGCTCAAGAGCTTTCTCACCTACAAACATCTGCTGGGCATTCATCATCTGAAAAAAGACGAGACCATCAATCTTTTCGGCCTGTTGGTGGGAGGCGTACTCAAGCATTTCAAGTACGCCCTGACCGGTGGCAAGGAACTGGGTGGATTGTGGTCAGATGTGGAGGATGCTATCGCTAGAACCACTGGCAAAGAGTTCCCCATCAACAAGAAAAAGGCGGATGTAAATGCTGCCATCAAGGCGTTCAACGAAGCATTCGGTGAGTTGTTCAAACCGGGAAGTCCGGAATACATTCTGAAACATGCCAATCCCATTCTCGACCGATTCAACCACAATATTGATCTGAACCTACGCTTTGCCCAAATGCGCCCGAGCAGTGACTATGCAGCCCTTGGGGGTGCCGAAGTTCATGTGGAACTGAGCTATGCGGGAAAGCAGATCGACAAGCCGCACCTGTTTCTCAATGAGGCGCGTCTGTCAGCCATCGCGATCTCCGTTTACCTGGGTATGATCAAGCGCCATGTGCAGGGCATACCCTGCAAGGTGCTCTTCCTCGATGACATCTTCATCGGCCTGGATATCTCTAACCGTTTGCCGCTACTGAATATCCTTGAAACAGAGTTCCCTGACTACCAGATATTCATCACCACCTACGACAAGCCCTGGTTCGAATACGCCAAAGGGACGCTGGAGCAAAAGCCAAACTGGAAAACCATGGAGTTCTATGCCCAGCCTTCTGACGATGGAACTGAAGTGCCCATCATCTTCGATAATCAGGACTTGATTGCCAAAGCCAAATATCATCTTCAGCAGTGCGATTACAAGGCTGCTGCCATCTATACTCGGTCCGCCTTCGAAAAGCTGATTCGCAAGCACTGCGAGAAAAAGAAAAAAGCAGTAGTTTTCAAGCCGCGCCTCAAGGACTATACGACCGAGGATTTCTGGAAAGTCATCAAAGATGATCTGGCAGAAGCTACTCGAATCGAAATAGAAGCCTATCGTCCGCTTGTACTGAACGCCTTCAGCCACTACAACACCGAACGGCACGAAATAAAAACCGAGCTGGAGAGTGCAATCCTGGCTATCGATAAATTGAAGCAGGAATTGACAAACCTTTGATTTATCTATTTCAGTATTCTTAAACTACGTGGAGCCAGATACGTTTAAAATTTATAATAAGACTTGGCGTTAAAAAAGGATTAGAAATTTATGCCTTCAACATTCGCTTGGCTCGTATGGTGCAAATATTCGAACGAACCGTATGGTATTGTTATCAAACAATAGGCTCTTCCCCTGATGTGGTGGGTAATCTTTACCTTTTCACCCCATCCGGGTAAAGCTGGAGCCCGCCGAGGTGGAAGTAGATCGCATTGGCAAAACGCTGTTTGTTACGGAAACCTCTACTGCGTACTTTAATCATCTTGATGCGGCTGTTGATACCTTCGGCTGGCCCATTGCTCACCTTCAGAATAATTGCATTCAAGATGCCCCAGAGATGGGACTTGATCATTTTAGCGACTTTCTTGATGGGCTCCAGACGGCTTCGTACAGCCCAGGATAACCATTGCTTCCAACCTTTTTCAGCCCAAGTCTTGCTCACGTAATGCCAGAGTGACATGGCCATCTCTTTAATGGCCCAGGCCCTGGCCGTTTTCAGGGTACTTTCTCTCAGCTCCCTGAAGGACTGCCACTGTTTGCGACTCATGTTTTCAGGATTGTATTGCCAACGGTATTTGCTACCCTTCAGATCATCTCGTCCTTCTGCCATCAGGGCCTTATGTTCCTGCCTGCGCACCTTTTCAATCGCTTCGCCGAGATACTTGGCGACATGAAATTTATCGAAGGCAATCTTCTCTTCAGCGCCGGACACCGATTCCAGTGTGGAGTTGATGAAGGCTGGCCACATGTCCATTGAGACGCTTTCGATAGCGGCCTTCTGTTCGCTTTCAAGGCTTCCATACCAAGCTTCCAGGCTGGCTTTCGTGCGGTCTTCAGCAACATGCAGGACATGGCCTGTGTCCTGCTCAGAAACGACAGTGACGTAGTCATGACGCTTGCGAAAGGCCGTTTCGTCTATACCCAGATGCTTCGGCTCCTGAACAGGTCTACGCGATAGACCCCGCGCTACCGCGCGTTGCATGATGCCGTCTATGGCGTTCCAGCTTAGCTTGAGTTGACGAGAGACCGCTTGCGTAGAAGCCTCTTTCAGCCAGTCAATGACCAGCGCTTCAAACAACGCAGTAAATCCTGAACCCGGCTCCGCCCAAGGCACCTTAACCGTAGCAACACCATGTTCCCTGCATTGAACTCGTGGCACGTCAGCCACCAGTATCGTTTTGAGCTGACAGGTATCTAAATGGCGCCATTCACGGCGACGCTTGTCATAACCAGGACTCGTGGCTCCACAGGTCGGGCAAACCTGTTCAGCCTCCGATTCTTGCTCAACGATGACTCTGACTTCATTGGCCGATACATTTAGCTCAACATCGGCAACCTTCCAGGGGCTGCGGATACCCAGTGTTTGCGCGTATAGGTCTTTGTCTCTCATGCTTCTTACGCTAACCTACCCACTCGATCTGGGGAAGAGCCAAACAATATTACGGATAGCCTGTTCAAGCAATGACCAATGTAATTCAACCCTTCCACCTTCTTGTAATCGCCCTCGCTGGTTGGCTTAACCGCGACCAACAGGCGGTCATCGACTATCTCATTGAAGAAAACCGTGTGCTCAAGGATCAACTCGAAGGACAGCGAATTCGGTTCACCGACGAGCAGCGGGTTCGACTGGCCGTAAAAGCCAAAGTCCTTGGCCGCCGGTTGCTTGATGAAATTGAGACAATCGTCACCCCGGATACGCTTCTTGCCTGGCATCGTAAACTCATCGCGAAGAAATGGACTTATCCCAGGAAGGGGCCGGGTCGACCCCGCGTCGCACAAGAAATCACCGATTTGGTACTACTTCTGGCGAGGGAGAATATCTCCTGGGGCTACGACCGAATCCAAGGCGCTCTCGCCAATCTCGGCCACATCATTGCACCGAACACGGTCAAGAATATCTTGAAAAGGCACGGTATAGAACCCGCGCCAGAGCGAGAGAAACACACCACGTGGGCGGCTTTCTTGAAAGCGCACTGGAATGTGATGGCCGCCACGGACTTCTTCTCGGTAGAAGTCTGGACGCTCCGCGGCCTGGTGACCTATTACGTATTGTTTTTCATTCACCTCGAAACGCGTTTCGTGCAGATCGCTGGAGTAACTACGGCACCCAACGGTGAATTCATGAAACAAGTGGCCCGCAACCTGACAGACGTAGACGGTGGTTTTCTTCTAAACAGCGAGTTTCTCATCATGGATCGCGATAAAAAATACACGAAGGAATTCAGAGCGATTCTGAAACGAGAGGGCGTGAAGCCTGTTCTATGTCCAGTGCGAGCTCCCAACTGTAATGCATTCGCAGAACGGTTTGTGCGTTCTATAAAAGAGGAATGCTTGAATCGCATGATTCTTTTCGGAGAGGCATCCATTCGCCGAGTACTTAGAGAATATGCCACACATTATCACATTGAACGTAACCATCAGGGTGTCGGGAACCGATTTCTGAAGCCACCTGAAATAGTCAGTTCAATCACTGATCCAATTCACTGTCGGGAACGCCTTGGAGGTATGCTCAACTTCTACTATCGAGAAGCGGCTTGAAAGCACACGCTCTGTTTTTTGCACCATACGTGCAATGATACAACAGGTCGATAATGATATTTCACTCGGATTGATTGTTGACAGGGCTAAGTTCCATCTGGCGCTAGAAGATGAAATTATGGCATATAAAGAAAAGTTGATTACTGGGGGTGAAGAGAGCTCAGTGTTGAGAAAAAACTTTGCCAAGAAAATGAACATCATCTGTGGAATTGAAACTTAGCATTTATTACGTTTTCTTCGTCAGCCTCAGCGCTTTTGCGTCGCGCTAGCCCTGACTTTCGTTCGGTCTAAGAGCGGACAAAGCCGAGGAGTGGTTCGTAGTCGTGCTGGTCGCCAGCGCGTAGTGCACCCACATAGGCCTGGCGGGTTTTATTGGCATCGACCAGATTTTCGCGGCCCCAGGTAAAGAGCGGTTGGCCGAGGGTAGTGAGCAGCAAGTCGGTCGCCGTGCGGGCATGACGGCCATTGCCGTTGGGGAACAGATGTATCCAGACGAGTTTGTGGTGAAAGCGCGTGGCGATTTCATCTGGTGGGTAGGTGCCATTTTCTATCCAGAAACGGACATCATCAAGAAATTGTCGCAGTTCCAGTGGTATGCGGTAGGCATCGACGCCGATGTTTTTGCCGGTATGGCGATATTTTCCAGCCCATTTCCAGACGCGACCAAACATGCGTTTGTGAAGGTCGTTTAAGAACTTTTCCGAAAGGACATCACGCTTACGATTGAACGCCCATTCCTCTGCTTCAAGAATATTGGCCTGTTCAGCCTCGTTGAGTTCAGAACGCAGTGTGATATAGGAAGGGATCAGGCCCTCCAGCTCTTCAGGTGAGAGGGGGGTGGATGCATCATCCTGCTCGATCAGAGGATCTTTACTCATACGTCCTCCCACAGTTTGGAGCCACCTTGCGCAATGATCTTATTGACCAGGCTTTTTAGCTGTTCGCTTTCATCTGTCGCATCAACGCCCTGGGCTTCCAGCTTCATACTGTGGCCGGTCGATTCCAGCCGTTTTTTTGCGAGAAGGTGGGCGCGCTCTTCAATGAGCTTTTCGAGCGGTTTTCTGGGAACGAGGGTGTAGACCAAGCGGCAGTCGAGGGCTTGGGCGGCACGCTCCAGTGAGTCGAGCGTGATCGATCCTGTGATTTCCGCTTTTTCGATAGCGACGGCACGGGGCTGGCTGACCCCCAGGTGCTTGCCGAGCTGGGCCGTCGTCATGCCCAACGCTTCACGAATGGCTTTAATCCAACCGCGAGGCGGGCGCACGAGACTATCAGCGCTTGGCAGAAGGCTCAGGCGTTTGTCTAGCTGGCGGCGGGCTGTGGCACGATCTTGAGAGCGCATGGTAATAACCTATAAGTTATTGTGGCATGCTTAAAAATAACGAATAGATTATATTAAGTCAAGAATAAAATAGCGTAAACGTTATTAATAACAAAAACCTAATAACATTTATGTTATCGCTACGTGTGCGTGGCGAATTGGTAGTCGAGCTGCCGCAGGATGCGATTAAGGATGCCCGTAGTGGGTTAGCGAACGGAATATTTTCGATGCGGCCTGGAATTTGTTAGCGCATCCAACGATGTCAGCCGGCGTATCATCGTGGTGTCAACGATGTTGCAATGATGGTTTTAATAGTCATATGGTTTGAAAAATCATATGTATGTATGGTACGCTAAGCCATATGTCGGCAATCAAGTCTGTTTCACAAAAAGCAGTTCCATCGTGGTGGGATTATAGAAATGGTGATCTGGCGGTTACCAAATGTTGATGCAGAACGCCCGCATGGTTTGAAATATCGATTGGTTTACGTGAAAGAGGGTAGGCGTCTGGTGGGCTACGATAATGAACGAGGGAAGGGTGACCATAAACATACTTGATTAGCACGAATGTTCAGCAAGCCGCAGCCATGTCTCGGGACGTGGTGAAGTCGTTGCAGCAGCCCGAAGCAAACGAGGTAGCATGGCTCTGAGGTCGAAGCGGCGGTTGAATCGGTACTGATACTCAGCCAAGTATCTGTGGGCATATTTCTTAAATCGAAAGGCATGGTACGTACCTGCAAGCGATGTTTTCAGATTCCCAATAAGGATATTGACCCACGCAAAACAGGGCATATCGGTACTGCGTCTGTGGGTTCCAACCACCTCACGTTGATGTGTCATTCCCGCTTCGGCAAAGGCGGTGAAGCAGCTCAACCCGTCGCTGACAACATGGCTGCCAGAAGCGATAAAACGTGCTGCCCAGTGGGCAATATCGCGTTTTTTGAAACCCTCAACTCGGTCGAATCGAACAACCTGTGGCTTGTCCTCATCATCCAGTTCGACGGCTGCCACAAAGGGGACTTTATTCAGCGAACCGCGCCCGGCTTTGCCACGAAGTTCTCCGCCGAGATAAGCATCATCGACGACCACGTGACCTTTAAGTACCCGCTTTTCCTCACGCTCTGTCATGACCTGCATCAGCTTGTGTTTGACCCGCCAAGCGGTGGGGTAAGACACTCCAAGCTGGCGTTTGAGTTCCAGCGCGGAAATATTGTTCTTCGATTGGCTGATCAAAAACATCGCCTGAAACCATAATCGCAAGGGCAAATTGGAGCCCTGGAAAATCGTTCCCGAGCGCAAGCTGGTTTGTCGGTGGCAGGCACTGCATTGCCAGTACGTGCGTCCCCCCTGATGAAATCGGCTATGACGGCTTCCTCCGCAGTGTGGGCATTCAAAACCCTTCGGCCAACGTGCTTGCTCAAGGGCCGCTTCACTTTGGCTTTCGGTGCCGTAGTCTTTGAACAAATCGCTTAAGCTCATGCCTGTCTGAAATTGGATTGGATTCTGTGCCATGTCCGCTCTCCTATTGTGGATCGTGGCATCATCTTGCAACAACCAGTGGCTCATTCCGTGAGTCACTGCTGAACATTCGTACTAATCAAGTAAACATATTGGTGAACAGGAGCAGGGGTACGCATTCCAGAGCGTCGAGCAGTTGCTTGAGGATTTCTGGAATGACGTGAAGAGGTGCGATGATGACTGAGCGACAGATATTGCATATTGAGATTTCCTCACCTGATGAGTCTATGCGGCAGTTTGCAGATGTATGGCATAAAATCGAGCATGGTGAGGAGGTCGAACCATTCTATAGTGTTGGATTTGAGAGTATGGCGGAGCTGATTTCCACGCTGACACCAAAGCGTTGGGAGTTGATCGAACGTCTGCATCACGAGGGTCCAATGAGTATCTACGCCTTGGCCAAGCTTTTGCAAAGAGATTACAAGAATGTACATACTGACGTGAAAGCTCTGTCTGAACTGGAAATCATCCAGGAAACAGAGGACGGGAAAGTAATGATTCCATGGGATGAAATTGAGGCGCACTTTAAGTTGGCGGCTTGATGGGGTGTGCCGGATAATGTGCGGAAGTGAGCCTCAATAAGGCTCATTTACACTCATTTAGGCACACTTTTGAGTTGGGCGGGCGTAACTTCTCAAAAACCCGTGGCAAGCAGTAAATAATTACAAAAAGCACTTGACAGGGTTTTGGGGCAAAAAACTAAAAATCCTATCATGGCACAACTCTGGTTTGGAAGCTGTCATGGCTGATCTTGTAGCGCGCACTATGCCATTTTCATTCTTATTTCGTACAGGCTTGAGGAATGCTTTTTTTATCTCCTTAAAATGACTCCTGTGAAGTCAAATTTGAGTTTCAAAACCGGTGGTAGAATAAGGCTTATTCAGTGATTACTTTAAAAGTCCGTGAAAAAGCTGCCTCCTCTACCCGACATTCCAGAACAAGATCAAACGCCTGTTGTTAAGGCGTTACTCGGTCTGGTTGAGCAGTTAATTGAACGTGTGCAGCAACAGGATGAAGAAATAGCCTTGCTTAAAGATGAAGTCAATATTCTTAAGGGTGAGAAAAAACGGCCCGTCTTTAAAGGTAGCAAACTGGACAAAAACACCGAACCCGATACCTCATCAGAATCACCCCCTAAAAAACGTCCAGGGTCTCGCAAAAAGAAAAAGACCCAAAAGCTGGTGATTCATGAAGATAAAGTGATTAAGCCTGATGTGCCCGTTCCACCGGGTTCACGATTTAAAGGCTATCGAGATTTTGTTGTGCAGGACTTGAATATTGGTACGCATACCATCCGCTACCGGTTGGAACACTGGGTGACACCCCAACATGAATCCATCACAGGGCAGCTTCCCGATGTGCTGAATAACCAGCATTTTGGTCCGCAATTGATCAGCTATATTCTTTATCAATATCATCATTGCCAAACCACACAGCCCTTGTTGCTGGAGCAATTACGTGAGTGGGGTATTGATATATCATGCGGGCAGATCAACCGGTTACTGTTGCAAGGACAAGAAGCTTTTCACGCAGAAAAAGACGACTTGTTACAAGCCGGTCTGGCCGCTTCTTCTTATGTGACCGTGGATGATAGCGGTGCGCGTCACCAGGGTAAGAATGGTTTTGTTACTCACATGGGTAATGACTTATTTGGATGGTTTCAGAGTACCGATTCAAAAAGCAGGATTAACTTTCTGGAATTGCTCAGAGCAGGGAAAACGGATTATTATTTGAGTGAAGCGGCTTTGGTTTATATGAAAAAGCAACAGTTGCCAGAAAAGTCCTTCAAACTGCTAAGCCAGTTAAAAGGAGCGTCCATTACCGATAAAGAAGAATGGCTGAAATTACTTGAACGGCTGTCCATAACAAACCCGCGTCACCAACGCTTTACTACCGAAGGAGCCTTGCTCGGCAGCGTCTTACGACATGGTCTGTGTGATGATCTCACCATCGTCAGTGATGATGCCGGGCAGTTCGACATCTTATTACATGCCTTATGCTGGGTGCATACCGAACGACTCATCCATAAAATGCTGCCACTCAACGAGACACACCGACAGGAAATAGCTCAGATTAGAGATCAGATATGGCGCTTTTATGCACAACTGAAGCGATATAAAAGCAAGCCCGATAAAAGTCAGCAAAAAATACTCCGTCATCGATTCGATGAGATATTTACCCAGAAAACCAGCTACGCCACCTTAAACCAGACATTAAAGCGAATCCATAATAATAAAGCTGAACTATTAGTGGTTCTTGATCGACCTGAAATCCCTTTGCATACCAATGGCAGTGAAACGGATATCCGTGATTTTGTGAAGAAACGAAAAGTCAGTGGTGGAACCCGCAGTGATGAGGGCAGGCGTTGCCGAGATACTTTTGCCAGCTTGAAAAAAACCTGTCGTAAGCTGGATATCTCGTTTTGGCATTACTTAACAGATCGTTTGGGTATTGGTGAACAGACCATTGCTCCATTACCCGATATCATCACCGAGCGGGCTGCTCTTGCCACGGGTTTTTGAGAAGTTACGGGCGGGCGTCGTAAGTTATTGATAAATAACGATTGTTAAAGTGCCGGTGAGACTACGAACCAGGTGGTCGGAGGTTCGAATCCTTCCGGGCGCGCCATATTCCTTCGGGAAATCAAAGGGTTAGCGGTTAAACAACTACTGACCCTTTTTCTTTTTCCGACAGTTTGCCGACAAGCTCCTTTTTCCGTCTGACCACTGTCAGGGTCGGGGTTTGAGCTATGCCGCGATCAACGATCTTTTCGACAGCATTCAGCAGCTCGCTCAGCTCCGCCGCTGAGTAATGGGTTGTGATATCCCCATTGGCATGCCCCAAAAGGGCCTTGCGTGTCTCTAGCGGCACACCAGCCCCTCTGAGACGCCGCCCGAAGGTATGGCGCAAGTTATGCACCCCCTTCAGGATGCCTTTTTCCAGCGGCAGTCCTGTGGCTTTCCATGCCCGATTCCATGCACTTGAGTGGAGCTTTTTTACGGGACTTCCCTTGTATGTGAACACATAGTCCGGGTGTGTCCCGCGCCGGGTCTCAATAACCCGGCTCGCCACTGTGTTGAGTACCACAACCCGCTCAGTGCTGGTTTTGGTGATTGTGTCCGGCAGAATGAAGACAGAGGTCTTCAAATCTGGAACGGCCACTTCCCATTCCCAGCGGAGCTGGCAGACTTCCTGTTCCCGGCATCCCGTATTGACGGCATACAGCGCCGCATCAGCGAGATGACGAGGCAGGGCTTTGAACAGCTTGTCCTGTTCCGTCCAAGAGAGCGGATAGGGACTGGACTGCCGACCTTTTGTCGGCAACCGGCTAAGTCTAGGGGGAGCCTGCCTTAGCCAGGGCATTCCATTCTCATCCCGCCAAACCCGTGCCGCGCGGTTCAACACTGCTGACACCACGCCAATTGCATTGTTGATCGATTTCGGGGCTTTACCCCGTTTCGTTTCATGATCAACAAAGCGTTTTAGCGTGCCGTCATGGACCTGTTCCAACACATTCGATCCAATGAATGGAAAGAGCTGATCCAGGTGCATCGCCATAGTGTCGGCAGATGGCTTTTGAGCAATTTCTTCGAGGTAGCGCATGGCCGCTTCCTCAAAGGTATAAATGCCCTCTACCTTCCGCCGGGCTTCTCCTTCAATATCCGCCAATCGGCGGATCAGGTACTTCTCTGCCTCAGAGCGGCTAGCCGCTCCCGTGCTTTCACGGAGCCAGCCGCCTTGGCAGTACTCACAACGCTTTTCGATGTGCCAGATTTCGCCTTTGAGGCGGAGCCCCGGCATACGGTTACGTTTCGACATAGGTCGTCCTCCAGTTCAGAGGCCTTCGGACGACGCCCGTTGCGGTTCTTATAATCGTCTGCCCAGGCATCAAGATCAAGTCGGTCAAAGGCAATGGACTGGGTTCCCAGCGGAATTTCAGTCATATAGGGGCGCACCTCCGTGTTAAATCGGCTCCGGTCCATGCCCAGATAGGCCGGAGCGTCGCGCATCCGGATAAACCGGGGTAAAAGGTGAGCGTGCGTTTCCATGCTGATTACAATCGCACATACCTAGGGCAGCGCTCCTCCCGCCTTCCTCGCAGGTAGGCAGAAAAAGAAGCCGGTCCCGGATATGAGACCGGCTCCAGTAAGGGCTCCAACCTAAAAGCCGGGTGGCTTGGGTCGAAGTGTTTGGCGGCATGCCCGCGCGCGCTGGATGTTTTCCAGACTAGCAAGAGCGTTGCGCCGTTCGGTGGAGCCTGCTTTTGTGCCGGTCAGATCTTGTGAGACCTTTCGGAACAGTGCTGACAGCTCATTTTCGCTCTTGGTGTGAAGTTCTGATGGCGTAATGACTTTGCGCATCTTTTTTCCTCCTTGTTTAGTTCAAAGAGGCCCCGCCCATCGGAGCCTTTCCGTTGGCTCCCGGATTCACGCTCGCATGGACGGCAAAGGTCCGCGTGGGCGAAAGGGGTGATATGGCGAAAACAAGGAGGATGGTGCGCTTGCCAGAAGAATGGCTGAACGCTTGTGCAAATTGAGTGGGATGGACTGATCGAGGGGACAATGCTGACCGCAGGGGCAGGCTGCCTGAGAGGTTCACGGCATTTTATCGATTCTTAGGAAAGTCTTAAGTGCTGCGGCCTTAAGATAAATACAGGACGTATCGAAACGTCTTGCTGGCTCCCGGTGAGTGGAAAGGAGCGGTCCAATACCATGCAAATCAAAATCAAAGGTGAAATGACGATTGTCGATATTCGGCAGGCGTTATTCGAAAAACTGGTCGAAATCGAAGATGAGCTCGCTGTCCGCTATTCACGTGGGGCGACCCTATATATCAACCCGACCAACGGGTTCGGCGATGATGTTGAACCGGTGGATCGCGGCGGGCGGTGTATTGATAGTGTCCATAGTGATGGGCCTTATCGTAGCGTCGCTGATGATTTCAAATTGTAATGACAGAATAATTCAATAGATGAGAGAAGGTGAATAACACTTTGAAGATACCTTGCTATATCGATTTGGAACAAGCTCGCCAAGTACTTGGTGAACTGGGAGTGGAACTAACGCCACGCCAAATCAAACGTGCCTCAGAAACTGATGCAGCGGGGAACCGCAAGCTGCCGTTTTTTATCGATCCTATCGAGAAAAAGCTCAAGATCGAGAAGGGGACGCTGGTCAATATCTACCGCCAACTGCAGATCGACGCAGAAAACAGTGTAAAACGCCGGTGAGGCCTGATTTTAAGTTTGATTCTGTCAATAGGATGGCTTAACGATGGAGGGACATGTCAGATATAAGAAAAAGAACAGGTTCTAAAGGAACAACCTATCAGGTTCGATACCCCTCGGTAGGTACGAAATCTGGTTATGCGTATGAGACCTTCACGACAATGAAGGCGGCAAGATCCTTTACTGAAAATTTGGGAAGTTTGCCCAGCAAAATTAATCCCAACATAAAAACTGTTCCGCAAGCCGTAAATGAATGGTTGGCTATCTGTGAAAAAATTGGGCGCGATGGACGGGAGAGAGTAGAGCCCGCGACGCTTGAAGAATACCGCCGTAGAGGGAGGGTCATGGAAGAATATCCGTGGCCCAAGGCTCTACAGGAACTTGAGTCTTTTGACATCGTACATTTCAGGAACTGGCTGTTAGAAAATAGAAGCCGCGATTTAGCTCGTCGTACCCTATCTTCTTTCCACTCGGTGCTTGTCGAAATGAAGCATCAAGGACATATCATGGATGATCCTGCGGCGGGTATCAGTATCAAAACAGGTCGTTATGAAGACGATGAATCCGAAGTAGAAATTCCATCCGATCAAGAAATGCGCGATATCTATGGTGCCGCAGATGTTATGGGTAAAAAGAATGATTTCATGGAAAAGTGTTGGGCTCGTTATCGCCCCATGATTTACCTGGCCGGGTTCAGTGGTATGAGACCGTCAGAGTATCGTGGACTTCCATGGAATAGCATATTTGAGGATCGTGTCGAAGTACGCCAGCGGGCAGACAAGACCGGAATAATCGGACCGGTAAAGTCCAAGGCAGGTAGACGTACCATCTATTTACCCAAAATTGTTACAGAGATGCTTTTGGAATGGCGAGATTATAGTGCTCCTTCGGAGGATGCATTGGTCTTTCCCACTGCAACAGGCAAGCCGCAATTACTTGGCAGATTTCGAAGCAGCGCTTGGCTACCCTTGCTAAAAGAAGCGGATTTGATGGTGTCTGGGAAGAAAGATGGAAAGGAAATCCTTCGTCCCAAGTATACGCTGTATTCTTTGCGCCACTATTTTGCGTCAAAGCTCATTGAGAAAGGGAATGACTTCAAATTAATTCAAGAGACGATGGGCCACTCACGAATTGAGGTAACTCTCAATGTGTATGGCCATTTGTTAAAGGACCGTGAGGATGCAAGAAAAGAAACCGCTGAAGAGCTCGCCTACGAAGTACTTAAAAAATGACTTGATTAGCACGAATGTTCAGCAAGCCGCAGCCATGTCTCGGGACGTGGTGAAGTCGTTGCAGCAGCCCGAAGCAAACGAGGTAGCATGGCTCTGAGGTCGAAGCGGCGGTTGAATCGGTACTGATACTCAGCCAAGTATCTGTGGGCATATTTCTTAAATCGAAAGGCATGGTACGTACCTGCAAGCGATGTTTTCAGATTCCCAATAAGGATATTGACCCACGCAAAACAGGGCATATCGGTACTGCGTCTGTGGGTTCCAACCACCTCACGTTGATGTGTCATTCCCGCTTCGGCAAAGGCGGTGAAGCAGCTCAACCCGTCGCTGACAACATGGCTGCCAGAAGCGATAAAACGTGCTGCCCAGTGGGCAATATCGCGTTTTTTGAAACCCTCAACTCGGTCGAATCGAACAACCTGTGGCTTGTCCTCATCATCCAGTTCGACGGCTGCCACAAAGGGGACTTTATTCAGCGAACCGCGCCCGGCTTTGCCACGAAGTTCTCCGCCGAGATAAGCATCATCGACGACCACGTGACCTTTAAGTACCCGCTTTTCCTCACGCTCTGTCATGACCTGCATCAGCTTGTGTTTGACCCGCCAAGCGGTGGGGTAAGACACTCCAAGCTGGCGTTTGAGTTCCAGCGCGGAAATATTGTTCTTCGATTGGCTGATCAAAAACATCGCCTGAAACCATAATCGCAAGGGCAAATTGGAGCCCTGGAAAATCGTTCCCGAGCGCAAGCTGGTTTGTCGGTGGCAGGCACTGCATTGCCAGTACGTGCGTCCCCCCTGATGAAATCGGCTATGACGGCTTCCTCCGCAGTGTGGGCATTCAAAACCCTTCAGCCAACGTGCTTGCTCAAGGGCCGCTTCACTTTGGCTTTCGGTGCCGTAGTCTTTGAACAAATCGCTTAAGCTCATGCCTGTCTGAAATTGGATTGGATTCTGTGCCATGTCCGCTCTCCTATTGTGGATCGTGGCATCATCTTGCAACAACCAGTGGCTCATTCCGTGAGTCACTGCTGAACATTCGTACTAATCAAGAAAAATGATGTGGCAAATTTGTGGCGAGTGCTCTGTATCTAGCGGAAACATTGGTGTTTTACTCAGCTTCCCAAGCTGAGGGCCGTGGGTTCGATCCCCATCACCCGCTCCACAATAAAATCAATCACTTAGCAGGCGGTTATGGAATGAAATAGCTCTTTAAGGCTATTTTTGCCACAAATTAGCGGTCTTCTGTAACCCGCAGAAATCCGCCATTGTCTGAATCGGTCTGTTTGGGCTTGTGGCAAGTTTGTGGCAAAACTGATCTCGGCAGTCTTTACCCTTAAGGCTGGAATGGCGGAGGCGTTTATTCTTTATACTGCGATGTTGGTTGCCTACGAACTGCCTGTTTTGCCACAAATATTTGTGGCAAATTGTGGCGAGCCTTTTGTATACGGATTGGCGTATATGTTGACTTTATACGCAAAGTCGTATATTTGTTGGGTATGCGGTAGATCGTATATAGGAAGAAAGGCTTGTGGTGATGACCATTCGTAACAATAGGGCGTTCGGTGAAATTATCCGCCATGAACGTCTAAAGCAGAAAATGCGGCAAATTGACTTGTCGAGCAAGGCCTCTGTGCGGCAGGCATTGATTTCTGACCTTGAGAATGGTGCCGTAAGCGCCAAGCTGGATACGGTCATCAAGGTTTTGGCAGCTTTGGATATGGATCTTTCTGTCATTCCGCGCCGTAAAGCTGAATTCGATCCAACGGAGTATTGATAGTGGGGCGCAAGCGCAAAGGACGCGTACTGGATGTTTATGTCGGCACAAGTAAGGTTGGCACCTATTCTCGTGCGGCTAACGGCTCTACCGCGTTCCGGTATGCTCCAGAGTGGATTTCCTCCACGCGCGCCTTTCCTCTCTCACTTTCCATGCCTCTATCTGATCGTATTTGGACAGGGATAAGTGCGGATAGCTTTTTTGACGGTTTGCTACCCGATGATCAGGCGGTAAGGGAAAAAATTGCGGCGCGGGAGCGGGCCGATAGCGCCGGTATGTTTGATCTGCTTTCTGTAATCGGACGTGACTGCGTGGGGGCACTGCGTTTTGTTCCCGAGGGCCTTGATCCCGGTGATCCGGAAAAAATGGCCTATCGTCCCGTCAGCGATGACGAGATCGCCAGTAGGATCGCTTCTTTGGGGACGGCTCCTCTGGGCATTCATGTCGATGAAGATGACTTCCGTATTTCTATTGCAGGGGTACAGGAAAAAACGGCGTTTCTTCGTATTGATGGTCGATGGCAGCTTCCCCTCGGCCCGACCCCGACTTCCCATATCTTTAAACCGGCCATAAAGGAAGGCCCGCATGGTGCGGATTTTTCCGATACGCCCTGGAATGAATGGCTCTGTCTTGCGGTGTGTCGTGTGCTGGGGCTTGAGACCGCGAATGCCGAGGTGCTCATGTTTGATGATAAGCCCGTTATCGTCGTCGAGCGCTTTGACAGGCTCTGGCGTGATAATGTGCTTTATCGGTTGCCGCAGGAGGATATTTGCCAGGCGCTGAGCGTTCCTCCTATACGAAAATACCAAAGTGATGGTGGCCCCGGTATCGTAGATATTCTAGAGTTTCTGAATGGCGCTGTTGCCCCACGCGAAGATCGCCTGAACTATATGAAAGCGCAGGTAGTTTTTTGGTTGCTGGCCGCTATTGATGGCCACGCCAAGAACTTCTCGATATTTCTTACTCCGGGTGGTTATAAGCTTACCCCCCTTTACGATGTAATGTCTGCCGCCCCTTATCCCGAACTTTCAGCTCATAAGATTAAGCTGGCGATGGCTGTGGGGAGCAGCCGCCACTATCGTATAAAGGAAATTCAGCCCCGTCATTTCTACCAGACAGGTCAAAAAGCTGGTCTTCGCGAGCAGGATATGGATGAGATTTTCTCAGACTTGGTTGCACGGATGGATGATGCTATAGCAGAAGTAGCTGATTTGGCTGAGGAGACCGGAGTACCGGTGGCAACATATGAGCCCATTCTTGCAGGTGTGAAGAAACGGGCCGGAATAATTGAATGAATAAGGCTTTTTTCGGAGCGTTTAAATAGCGTCAATAATTTGCTACAAAAAACGGGCAAAGGAAGTTTTTTAATCGTAGGTTAGATGCTGTTGTTTTTCAGGTGCTTTGGATGAAGGAAATGCTTGATAGAATGGCTCATTGTTATTTAAATAATTAGTTCCAGGAAAAACATTTATGAAGATAAAAAATGTACATTTAAGGAACTTTAGGAGGCTAGAGAACGTAGAGATCGGCTTTGAGGCCGAGGAAACGGTGTTCGTGGGACCAAATAATAGCGGTAAGACTTCGGCGACTGCTGCCTTTCGTCTTTTCCTGATTCGTCCGGAATTCAAAATTTACGACTTTTCAGTCTCAAAAATATCTGATTTAGATGCGTTTGGGACGACGGATGATGTGGATGAGGATAGTCTCCCGTCAATTGAAATGGACCTTTGGTTTTCGATAGACCCAGACGTTGAGTTTGGGCGGGTTTTCTCTCTTATACCAAATGTTTCAGCCAACTTGGAAGAAGTGGGTATTCGGCTGAAATACAGCGTCAAGGATGCCGGGAAGCTGAAATCTGAATATCTATCCGTATTCCCTCCTGCGGAGGGTGGAGAGGTTCAGAAAACCCTTTCGCACTATCTATCGCTTCAAGGAAATATGAATCGTCATTTTAGCCTGAGCTATTTTGCTTTAGAAAAAGTCGAAGATAGCCTAGTGCCTCTCTATCTTGAACCTGAAGAAGGGAAACGTGTCCTGCGATCTTTGGTGCGCGTGGACTTTGTTGATGCACAGAGAAACATTGATGATCAAGAAATTGGTCGCAGCAATCGTTTGTCTGCTGCATTTGCAGCATTTTATAAAAAGAACCTTGAGCAAGCAGAGGTAAGCGAGGAAGCAAACAGAATAATCGACAAAAATAACGAAAAATTAACTGAGCACTACGATGAGCACTTTACTGACTTGATGGAGGTTATTCGAGGTCTTGGTGTGCCATCGGTTAACGACCGGCAGATGAGAATCATCTCGTCTTTAAGCCCAGAAGTGGCGTTACAGGGAAATACATCACTTCTGTATGTCGACCCGGCGCTCGATCATGAGCTTCCTGAGGCTTACAACGGGCTAGGTTTTAAGAATTTGGTCTACATGGCGATACAGATCAGTCATTTTCATCTGCAATGGATGAGAACCGAAGAAAGACGCCCGCTTTGCCAAGTTATCTTTGTAGAAGAACCGGAAGTGCATCTTCACGCACAGGTTCAACAAACGTTTATTTCGAATATTTGGGAGATTGTCCGAAAAGCTTCTGAGGATGCCGGTGATAATCATATGGTGCCTCAGCTTGGAATCTCTACCCATTCCTCACATATTTTAGATACGGTTGAGTTCAGAAAGGTCAGATATTTTCGACGTTGCGTTTTAGATGGAGAAAATCCAGCCACGACCGCTACTCTTAATGCATCAAGGGTAGTGAGCTTGCGGGATTTTAAACCGCAAAAGGCCTCAGCAGCCGGAGAGGCCGAGAACGGGGATCAAACGCTAGACTTTCTCAAGCGTTATTTGAAGTTGACCCACTGCGATCTATTCTTCGCTGATGCAGCCGTACTTGTCGAGGGCACTGTTGAGAAGCTTCTCCTGCCTAAGATGATTGAGAAATCTTCTCCAAGTCTAAAATGCAATTACCTAACCGTACTAGAGGTGGGTGGTGCTTATGCCAGTCGCTTTGCAAGCCTTCTTGAGTTCCTAGGCATTCACTATCTTGTCATAACGGATTTGGATTCTGTTGATCCAACAAACAACCGAAAGGTTTGTAGGGCGGATACAGTCGGAGCCGTTACCTCAAACGCTTCCCTTAAGTTCTTCTTTGACAAGTCCGCAGTGAGCGACCTCACAGAACTAAAACCTGAGGAAAAAGTCTTGTTTGATGCCAGCTGCTGTGTTGCCTTTCAGGAGCCAACACAAGTTGATGGCTACGACAAGCCAATGCACGGGCGCACGTTCGAAGAAACGTTTGCTTATCAAAACATGCAAATCTTTCGGGGTGGTGAAATTAAATTGGGAACAGATTTTCCCGAGGAGCAGGACTTTGAACAAGTGTATCAGACTGTCTTTGAAAGAGTGAAGTCTTCGTCATTTAAAAAGACTGAGTTTGCTCTTGATGTCGCCTCCTCATCAGCTGACTGGGCAACGCCTCAGTATATTGCAGACGGCTTATGCTGGCTTGAGGAACAGACGGTTAAGAAATCGACAGATGAAGCTGTCAAATAGGCGTCTATATGCAAAAACTAGTTGAAACGAATGCAGATACAGAAATTATTGATTGCTTAGATGCGAAGCAGAACTTTTCTGTGATTGCTGGGGCAGGTTCAGGCAAGACCTCTTCTTTGGTTACTGCGCTTCAATACTTAAGGAAGGCTGATGGATCGCGCTTTCGCCGCAACGACCAAAAAGTTGTGTGCATTACGTATACCAATCGAGCAGTTGAAGTCATTTCTAATCGTGTAGATTGGGACGATTTGTTTCTTATTTCGACACTCCACACCTTCTTATGGAGCCACATTAAAAGGTTTACACCCAATATCCGCGAAGCTCTTTGCACACATGTCATTCCCGCGCATATCAAAAAGAAACAAAAGGATGATAACGGTGGGCAAAGTAAAAAGGCGGTTGCTGCCAGGGAGAAGATTGCATCACTACAGGCAAATCTTGAGAGCTTGGATGCAGTTGGGGATTTTGACTATAACGACACCAATTTTAGCGACTATCTTAATGGTAAACTAAATCATGATGATGTTATTGATGTTGCTGCCTACCTAATATCAGAGAATGAAATCCTCCGCCGGATCATTGGGCAGAAGTACCCGTATATCTTTGTTGATGAAGCGCAAGATACATTTGGAAACGTCGTAGATGCACTAAACAAGCTTTGTGAAAATGAAGAGTTTCCTATTGTCGGCTATTTCGGTGATCCGATGCAGCAGATTTACGATAAGCGTGCGGGTGACTTTGCAGGCCCGGAAGGTTCCACCACGATCACAAAGGAAGAGAATTTCCGGTGCTCGTGCAAAGTGATTGATTTGCTGAATGCCTTTCGTGAGGATGTCCAACAGTATCCTGCAGGTGAAAACTCCGGCATTGCAGGCAGCGTTTCTATAAGATTAGTTGCCGCTGAAGTGCCTGAAGGTAAACGTAATAGATACACTGAAGACCAGATCGCGCGTGCATCTGCACGCTTTGACGATGCTCTTGAGTACTGGGGCTGGGATGGGCATGCCAACATCAAGCAACTATTCTTGGTCCGTCAAATGATTGCAAGGCGGCTTGGTTTTCCGAAACTACAAAAACTGTTTACTGGCCAATTTGCCTCTTCGAAAGCCCAGGAAGACTATGAAAAAGGCGAGCATTTCCTTTTAAAGCCGTTTGTAAGTTCTTTATGCCCCTTAGCGCAGGCCCAGCGGGATGGCGATTTGAGGCGAGTTCTTGACATCCTGAGAAGGACAAGTCCAGCATTTGATCCACTGGGTGCCAATGCTGAACGATCCTTGGGTGAAATGAAAGAGCGCTCAATTGTGTTGACACAAAAACTTTCCGGCCTGTGGGACAAGAATACGTTGGGTGATATTTTGAGATTTTGTCGTGAAAACGACGTTTGCAAGATTTCGGACCGACTATCCGAGCACTTGGATCGTCCCCTAAGGGGAGAAGAGTATGATCCCGACCTGCATTCAAATGATAAGAGTGACTGGTTAGTGGATGAATTTCTGAAGATGTCAACCGTGGAAATCGAACCCTTTGTTGCATTTGTCAGTGAGAACACTCCTTTCAGCACCCAGCATGGTGTAAAGGGTGAGGAATACAAAGATGTTCTTGTCGTCTTCGATGATACTGAAGCAGCATGGAATAACTACAGCTTCATTAAAACGCTGACACCGAATACATCGGGTGCCCCTACCGAGGGTCAGTACAATAGGAGTAGAAAGCTTGCCTATGTTTGCTTTTCTAGAGCTGAGGAGAACTTAAGAATTCTACTGTTTACGCCCGATCCTGAGGCTGCAAAAAATGAGCTTATTTCCATTGGATTATTCGATGAAAACCAAATATCTATTTCCGGTTAGGGGCGCTCTTCTCGTTGATGATGATTTTGTCAGGGCTTTTTCATCTTTTCTGAGTAGTTTTTCTTGGTCGCTAGACCGCTCTACCCGGGTGTGCTGCTTCTGAACCTCGCGTAGTAGGCTAGGGTCTCAATATGACTATAATAATAGTCATTAAAGTCTTCTGTGACCGTTTCAGTGTCCATTCCTCTTGACTCTTCTTTAATAATTGGCTATTAAAATAGGCATTGAGTAGTTTTGTGGCTATTTAGATGGTCAATAATGCTTAGGTTGATGGTATGGCGAAGGACAGAGCATATTCCAAATACACGCGTGAGGCGGCTTCCTTGCTTGGCAAGCAGGTCCGGCTTGGACGTAAGCTGCGCAAGTGGACCGAGCATGACTTGGCCGATAGGGGGGGTATCTCCCGGGCGACACTTCAAAAGATCGAAAAGGGCGATCTAAGCGTTGCCATTGGTTTGGTATTCGAAGTTGCCGCTCTGGTTGGCGTGAAGCTGTTTGATGAGGAACGCTCATCATTGGCTGCGCATCATGCACGCGCAGACGACAAGCTTGCCTTGCTTCCCCAATCCGTGCGCCAGAGTAGAAAGACGGTAGACGATGACTTCTAACAGACCCTACAGAGAAGCTTTTGTCTGGATATGGTTGCCTGGTGAAACCGAGCCTGTTGTTGCGGGCAAACTGACCGCAGAGGGTGATCAGTTGATCTTCAATTACGGTAAAAGCTATCTGGCACGGGGAAATGCCATTGCGATCTATGATCCCGAGCTGTCTCTGGACGCGGGCGCGCTTCCTTTGCTACCGGGAATGAGTATGCCCAGTTGCATCCGTGATGCATCTCCTGATGCTTGGGGGCGGCGCGTCCTCATTAATAAAAAGCTCGGCTTGAAAGGCGCAAAGGCGGAAGGTGCGCACCTTGATGAGCTGACCTATTTGTTGGAGTCTGGTTCTGACCGGATCGGGGCACTCGATTTTCAGCGCTCGCCCACCGAATACGAGCCGCGCGCTTCGGTGAATGTCAGTTTGGAAGAATTGGCACAATCAGCTGAGCGGGTCGAGCAGGGGGTTCCGCTCACCCCTGAACTTGATCAGGCGCTCCATCATGGTAGTTCAATCGGTGGTGCCCGCCCGAAGGCCCTCATCGAAGACGGCGATAAGAAATACATCGCCAAGTTTTCTTCAGCGGCGGACCTTTATAGCGTTGTAAAAGCTGAGTTCGTTGCTATGCGGCTAGGGGCTTTGGTAGGACTCAATGTGGCATCTGTATCACTGACGAACTCCTCTCATAAAGATGTTTTGCTGATCGAACGTTTCGACCGTACGTTTGCAGGTGATGGGTGGCAGCGCAAGGCCATGGTGTCATCTCTCACGCTGTTCGCTCTTGATGAAATGATGGCGCGCTATGCTAGTTATGAAGATTTTGCAGAAATCATCCGTCACCGTTTTGTCGATGCGTCAGCCACCCTTCACGAACTATTTTCCCGTCTTGTCTTCAACATATTGAGTGGCAATACGGATGATCATGCGCGCAATCATGCCGCTTTTTGGGATGGTGAAACACTTAATCTGACTCCGGCTTATGATATTTGCCCGCAAGGGAGAACCGGCAATGAAGCCTCTCAGGCCATGCTGATATCAGGTGACAATCGCATGAGCCGGATTTCTGCTTGTCTTGATGCGGTCCACCACTTCTTACTCTCACGTGCAGAGGCCCTTGCCATTGTTGAGGGCCAGCTATCATGCATCATCGAAAATTGGGTAGCGGTCTGTAATGAGGCAGAGCTCTCCGAGACTGACCGCAATCTGCTGTGGGGGCGTCAGTTCCTGAATTCTTACGCATTTGAGGATCTAACCGATGATGCTCTTTATCTCAAGGATATAGCAGATCAGGCTTGTTCCTGATAGCGGGTTTTTCTTGAGCAGGCGGCGGTTGCTTCTCGTGATCTCGATGATTGGGCCGCCACTCAATCGCCCAAATATTTTGGCAAGTCCCTCCCCACAGTATCCAGAAAAATACCCGTAAATATCCGAATATTCGGCTTTTAGGTCATTTGTAGGGCTGAGTTGCCGTTTCAGGATCATTCAGACTGACAAACAATCCGGGATGTCGAGAGAGGCTGACGAAGTTTTTAAGTCAGTGGTCTCCGGCTCTTGTGAAATTTATTGTGGCAACCTTAGCGCGGTCGTCGTCACTACAAGCCTTCCCTAACGGCTCCAACCATCACCGTGTCCTCGCATGCGCTGCGGGCCGCACCATGATGGTTTTCGGGCTTTCCGTTCCTCCTGTTTGCCGCGCTTGTCGTGAAGCCACGATTTCACAGCAAGCAGGAGACGAACAATGACTGAATTCTACGCACAACCCTACTCCCTGGACCACCCCGGTTTTTACTTCAACAGTATCGAAACATTTGAAATCGGCATGAAGCGCCTCAAGAAACAAGGCTGTGATGAAGTCGAAATCCAGTTTATAGACGGAGATGATCATCTGGCAGATCTGGCCAAGGCAGCCAACATCTCTCAGGCAAATATCTACAGCTGGTTTGAAGAGCTTGATGATCTCGATGACACTGCCGCCCAGCAAATCTGCTTTCTTCTCGATCTCGGCTACGCAGTCAGCGAGGTTTTAGGGCGCTACGATGATGTCTGTCTCTTTGAGGGGAGCGCCAGCGATTACGCCTACGATCTCATCAATGAGACAACCGAAGTGCCCGAGCACCTTCGCTACTACATCGACTACAAAGCTATAGCGCGCGATATGAAGATCAATGGCGAAATTGTTGAAATCTCCCGCGAACTCATCGTCACAAACGCCCAGGAGTTCTAGCAGGACTGCTGATAGAGAGTTAGCATAGGTTGCCGGTTCGGCAGCCTGTTTTGGCTTGTCAGCCCCGGTGCTATGGCACCGTCCTTGAATTCCTACCTGAGCGTTGGATCGGCGATCCAGCCTTCCAGCGGATCTGTCGCGTTTGGCACACCAAACCGGTGGTCACGCTGCTTCCATGCCCAAGCTGCTTGAATGGCACATAGCAATGCGTCGAGATGATCTGCGCCCGGATCATCGGCGAGTTTATCCGGCGCATCAATACGGATGCCGTGGGATGCCAGCACGCCGTCATTTTTTATCTTTCGGAGTATGTCCTTTCTGGCATCGTATTGTTCTTGCGTCTGCTTGGTCTTCGTGTCCTGCTTGTAGCTGCGACGGCCAATTAGATGACGCGCTAGCACGCCCGGATAGGCCTCGACGACAATTCTGTCCGGATCGCCTTGCTGTAGTCCTGGAATGGTCACACCTGTATCAAGCAGTCGTGGGGCACCTTCGAAGAACATCAATCCGACCGGTGTCCCATAGAGTTTTTGTGGGCTGATAGAGCCTGCCGCGATATCAGTTTTTCGGCGGTGTTCTTTGTCGCTTGCGGGCCTATTAGCCCGATAGTTGTCGAGCGCGCCACGGAAGCCTTTGCGATCAAGCGTCTTTACATAGCTGACGTAACCCTGCCATGTCGTGGGCCAGCCGATATTTTCAATGAAAGTTCGCGATTGTCCGAATGGGAAGTCGATTCCGGCAATCCACGGCCCAGGCTTTTCTAATGCGACTTCAAATGCTTCGAAATTCTGCCATTCGGACAGGTCACTGGCGTGCAGTCTATTGCCTTCTAATACACAGGAGAGACAGGTAATGGGTTTGTTGCGTCTGGGCCTGCTCGTAAAGTCAATGCCGTAGATTTTCATGCGCTCACCTTGGCACGCAATTCAGCATTATTCCAGCCGTTCGTAGGATCATTCGCCTTTTGTATCTTGTTGATCTTAGTGTGTTGTGCAATCTGTCCTTGCCAGGCTGCTCCTTGGTCATTGATTTCTCCGTCTCCTGTTAGCGGTTTTCCTCAATTAGCTACACGTTTCTAGCCGGGGTCGCCGGACCGGCAACGGTCTGCCCGCTCCGTTCGCGTTGCTCCCGTGTGGACCGTTTCCCTGACGGTGCCTGTCCGGCTTTCCCCCGTCTTCGATGTTTCGCGTCAATCGGACAAACCGCGTTACAACAGGAGACGAACCATGACCAAGAAAAATACACCCCGGCAGGATGTTTATACCCGCGTCACAGGCAAGATTATCGCCGACCTTGAACAAGGCGTCCGCCCCTGGATGAAACCCTGGAACGCCGAGCATGCAGCAGGGCGCATTACCAAACCCCTTCGGCATAACGGCCAACCCTATAACGGCATCAATATCCTGATGCTCTGGTCAGCCGCCGTATCAGAAGGCTACAGTGCGCCGATCTGGATGACCTTCCGTCAGGCCAAAGCGCTCGGTGCCAACGTTCGCAAAGGCGAGAAAGGCGAACTGGTCGTATATGCCAATACCATCACCCATACCGAGGACAATGCCGACGGTGAGGAGGTCGATCGCGCCATCCCCTTCATGAAAGGATACACAGTCTTCAATGTCGAACAGGTAGAAGGGCTTCCATCCCACTATTACCAACTTGCCGAGCCGGTTCTTGATCCGGTGCAGCGCATTGACCAGGCGGAAAGTTTCTTCGGCGCGACTGGTGCTGATATTCGCCACGGGGGCAATCAGGCCTACTATGCGGTTCAGGCCGATCGTATCCAGCTTCCCCCCTTTGAGAGCTTCCGTGATGCCGAGAGCTACTACGCAACTCTAGCTCACGAGACCACGCACTGGACGCGCCACCCCTCCCGGCTGGATCGCGATTTTGGGCGTAAGCGCTGGGGCGATGAAGGCTATGCTCGCGAGGAACTGGTTGCCGAGCTTGGGTCTGCTTTCTTAGCCGCCGATCTTGGACTGACCCCGGAGGTTCGGGATGATCACAGCGCCTATATCGAGAGCTGGCTGAAAGTCCTGCACAAAGACAAGCGGGCCATCTTTCAGGCTGCCGCCCACGCCCAGCGGGCGGTGGATTACCTGCACGGGTTGCAGAAATCTAAAGGAGAGGTTGCTGCATAAAGCCCCAGCTACAGGCTCCTGCCTTCAACCGAGGGCAGGAGTTTGGTTTTGGCATTGTTGACAATCCTGCTTTATGGTGCCTTTTAGGCTTTTTTCAGCATTCGATTTCTGTTACGCCATAGTTCATGACAGAAAGACAAAACATCATACCGATTGAACGAATTGCCGAGAAAATCTACCTTATCCGCAATGAAAAAGTCATGCTGGATTCCGATTTGGCCGACCTATATGAGATTCCTACAAAACGTCTTAACGAGCAAGTGAAACGGAATATCCGGCGTTTTCCTGAAGATTTCATGCTTCAGCTTACAAAAGAAGAGTTCGAAAACATGAAGTCGCAATTTGCGACCTCAAGTTGGGGAGGGCGTAGAACACTTCCTTATGTGTTTACAGAGCAAGGGGTGGCTATGCTTTCCAGTGTCCTTAATAGCGATAGAGCCGTTGATATCAATGTGGCCATTATTCGTACTTTTGTGCGGCTTCGTGAAATGCTGGCAACGCACAAAGATTTAGCCCAAAAAATCGAAGAGCATGACCAGCATATCGCCAATCTGTACGCGCATGTAGAGCGTCTCTTAACGCCCCCGGCAGGGAAGAAAAAATCAATCGGTTTTAACTTTTCAAAGGACGATGAGGGGGATAAGAAAGAGTGATGTATTCTGCTGAGGATATCAAGGGTTACATACCGATGGGCAATCATGTGTAGTGAAGACAGATTAATTGAGCTTGCAACGAAGTTTAGAAAAGCATTATCAAGTTGCGAGATGAAAAAGCTATTTATAACGCTACAAAGATTCCCGCATGGCGCTTGCGGTGATGCCTCATACCTTTTGGCAAAATATCTTGATGAAAACCGATGTGGCCCCTTTGAGTATGTACTTGGGGAAAGAGCCACAGACGGTCACTCACATGCATGGCTGGAAAAGCAGGGACTAATAATTGATATTACAGCCGATCAATTTGAGGGTCAGGATCAGGGAGTCTTAGTCACTGCAGACCGGTCTTGGCATGCACAATTCAAGGAAGAGGAAAGAGACATTGCTGATTTTGAAAAATATGATGACCGTACTGTTATGAATTTGCGTAATTCTTACGAGTTGGTCATGGAACGAATTGACGCATAATCCATCCGTTCGGTGAATTTCGATCCTGGAATTCGTCAGCCCAGGCGCGTGATCGCTTTGCCCCTGAATCCCGCCCGGTCTAGGAACGGACAAAAGCGAGCAGAGGACAGTAGTCGTGCTGGTCGCCAGCGCGTAGTGCACCCACATAGGCCTGGCGGGTTTTATTGGCATCGACCAGATTTTCGCGGCCCCAGGTAAAGAGCGGTTGGCCGAGGGTAGTGAGCAGCAAGTCGGTCGCCGTGCGGGCATGACGGCCATTGCCGTTGGGGAACAGATGTATCCAGACGAGTTTGTGGTGAAAGCGCGTGGCGATTTCATCTGGTGGGTAGGTGCCATTTTCTATCCAGAAACGGACATCATCAAGAAGTTGTCGCAGTTCCAGTGGTATGCGGTAGGCATCGACGCCGATGTTTTTGCCGGTATGGCGATATTTTCCAGCCCATTTCCAGACGCGACCAAACATGCGTTTGTGAAGGTCGTTTAAGAACTTTTCCGAAAGGACATCACGCTTACGATTGAACGCCCATTCCTCTGCTTCAAGAATATTGGCCTGTTCAGCCTCGTTGAGTTCAGAACGCAGTGTGATATAGGAAGGGATCAGGCCCTCCAGCTCTTCAGGTGAGAGGGGGGTGGATGCATCATCCTGCTCGATCAGAGGATCTTTACTCATACGTCCTCCCACAGTTTGGAGCCACCTTGCGCAATGATCTTATTGACCAGGCTTTTTAGCTGTTCGCTTTCATCTGTCGCATCAACGCCCTGGGCTTCCAGCTTCATACTGTGGCCGGTCGATTCCAGCCGTTTTTTTGCGAGAAGGTGGGCGCGCTCTTCAATGAGCTTTTCGAGCGGTTTTCTGGGAACGAGGGTGTAGACCAAGCGGCAGTCGAGGGCTTGGGCGGCACGCTCCAGTGAGTCGAGCGTGATCGATCCTGTGATTTCCGCTTTTTCGATAGCGACGGCACGGGGCTGGCTGACCCCCAGGTGCTTGCCGAGCTGGGCCGTCGTCATGCCCAACGCTTCACGAATGGCTTTAATCCAACCGCGAGGCGGGCGCACGAGACTATCAGCGCTTGGCAGAAGGCTCAGGCGTTTGTCTAGCTGGCGGCGGGCTGTGGCACGATCTTGAGAGCGCATGGTAATAACCTATAAGTTATTGTGGCATGCTTAAAAAATAATGAATAGATTATATTATGTCAAGAATAAAATAGTGTAAACGTTATTAATAACAAAAACCTAATAACATTTATGTTGTGCGTGGCGAATTGGTAGTCGAGCTGCCGCAGGATGCGATTAAGGATGCCCGTAGTGGGTTAGCGAACGGAATATTTTCGATGCGGCCTGGAATTTGTTAGCGCATCCAACGATGTCAGCCGGCGTATCATCGTGGTGTCAACGATGTTGCAATGATGGTTTTAATAGTCATATGGTTTGAAAAACCATATGTATGTATGGTACGCTAAGCCATATGTCGGCAATCAAGCTGTTTCACAAAAAGCAGTTCCATCGTGGTGGGATTATAGAAATGGTGATCTGGCGGTTACCAAATGTTGATGCAGAACGCCCGCAGGGTTTGAAATATCGATTGGTTTACGTGAAAGAGGGTAGGCGTCTGGTGGGCTACGATAATGAACGAGGGAAGGGTGACCATAAACATATTGGTGAACAGGAGCAGGGGTACGCATTCCAGAGCGTCGAGCAGTTGCTTGAGGATTTCTGGAATGACGTGAAGAGGTGCGATGATGACTGAGCGACAGATATTGCATATTGAGATTTCCTCACCTGATGAGTCTATGCGGCAGTTTGCAGATGTATGGCATAAAATCGAGCATGGTGAGGAGGTCGAACCATTCTATAGTGTTGGATTTGAGAGTATGGCGGAGCTGATTTCCACGCTGACACCAAAGCGTTGGGAGTTGATCGAACGTCTGCATCACGAGGGTCCAATGAGTATCTACGCCTTGGCCAAGCTTTTGCAAAGAGATTACAAGAATGTACATACTGACGTGAAAGCTCTGTCTGAACTGGAAATCATCCAGGAAACAGAGGACGGGAAAGTAATGATTCCATGGGATGAAATTGAGGCGCACTTTAAGTTGGCGGCTTGATGGGGTGTGCCGGATAATGTGCGGAAGTGAGCCTCAATAAGGCTCATTTACACTCATTTTGGCACACTTTGGGGTTGGGCGGGCGTCGTAAGTTATTGATAAATAAAGATTGTTAAAATGCCGGTGAGACTACGAACCAGGTGGTCGGAGGTTCGAATCCTTCCGGGCGCGCCATAAATGCAACTAAACAAGCAGTTATCAGTCTAGCTGGTAGCTGCTTTTTTGTTTCTTCCTTGGGTGTGCCGGAAAATGCGCAGGAATTATATTCCCCTGTTCTTGGTGCCCCTGGCGAATTGTACTCAGGCTGGTGTCTGTTGACGTATCTTGGTTTAGTGAAGAATGCATACGATGATGGTGTAATAATGCTGAAACTCTCTCCGTTGAAACGGCAAAATAACTTGCCAAAAAATATCGGCCTGATGGAAATAGGCTGTTTTTGGACGAATGCTACTTAACGGCGCGAACGTACCGACAGGGATTTTTCCTTCTTTTCTGACGGTTCATCCACCTGCCAACTGATACGCATGTTGATCTGGTGCCTGCCTTGTCGCTTGGCTGCGGTCAGTTTGAACTGCAACAGACCTTCCGGTTCCATCACGATCTCGCCATCTGCATCGCTGAAGCTGAGGTGTCCCTCTTTGAGGCCCTGGCTAATGGACTTGAGCAGATCACGGATGGCTTTTGTGTCCTGCAGTGATTCGTGCCTGAAGCTTTTTCCATCGGTTCTCATGCGGTTCGATTTCCTCGTATGGACTTGTGACGCTTGCCCGCAGCTTTGCGTGCCTTATGTCTTTTTTTCACCAGGGCCTGCGGCTCGAAGACTTTGATGTTGGGGTAGTCGTTGCTGATGCCCAGTACCTGGCCCTCGGGACGGAAGATGGTTACTGAGGCACCGTGTCCCGTCAGGCCCTCCTTGCTGCGCGTGTTGCGATCCAGGGATGTGTCACACTCAAAGTTGATCATGCCTTTGCGCAGCATGATTCGCTGGCCGTGCAGCAGGTTGCGGTGACCGTGTACGAGGGCGTGTATACCCTTGCGGTGCATCAGATCCACGCCGTAGGGCGTGAATGGCATATCCACCGGCCGGTATTTGGTACGCAGGGTGTTTGCCAGCGAGCCGTAGTAGAAGGCAAAGGGATCGTTCCAGGCATCGCGGCGGAACTGACGGTTCAGGTAACAAATACCGTGATCGGTGATCAGGCGGCAGATATGATCATTCAACCCTGCGTGGATGAAGAGAAAAGCACCTTCCCGGTGGGCCAGACGCAGCTTGCGGTAGAACCAGGTAAATTCCCCCTTGGGATGCAGAAAAATCTCCTGGAACTTGAGTGCAGCTGCATAGGCGGTGCGCAGTGACAGGCCGATGTCCTCACACCCCTGAGTGAACTGCTGAACCTTCTCTTTCAGACGGTGTAGTTCTTTGTTGATGCCGGCCTCCGGCATCATCCATTCGGCCCGCATGGGGAATTCATCGAACCATTTTTTTGAGGGGAACAGTCGTTGCCTGCACTCCCGTGTTTTGGGTATCCCGCGTAGCCGGTTCGAGCCATTGAGGTACTCTTCGGCGATCTCCTTAAGAATTGGTATGGCTTTGGGACCCATGCGCACGAAAAAATGTTCGATACGTGGGTCGTGGTTTCCATCCACTGCGCGCATGCCGATCATTGCACGGATATCGTGGTTGCCGGCCAGTACCGAGACCTTGGCTCCGCGTTTCTTCAGCCTATGGATACTGCGCAGCAGGCGCAGCACACTGGGGCCTTTGTCAAAACAGTCACCACCGATCAGGATACGGCCTTTGCGAGCTGCTTTGGTGAGTTTGTAGTCCTTGTCTCGTAGACCGGTTTTCCTGATCAGTCCGGATGCCACCAGTGATGCGTGGAATGCCTCAGCATCGGCATGCAGATCGCAGATAAAATATAGCGGCCTTTTTGGCCATTTCCATGGTGCCTGCTCGATCAGTTGGCCCAGCACCTCGAGGCGTGCGGCCTGCTTGGCGGTTTCCTTCGCAAGGGAGTGTTGTTTGCCGAGCAGCCAGGATTCACCTTGGGCTGGTAACTTTGGCTGTAGCCAACGTTGGCCCTGGTAATCGGGTATGTGGTTGATGGTTGCGCGCTGTTTCATGTCCGGGGTTTGTTATTGTTTTTTCAGTCGGTATAGGCATCGCCGCCGCGTACCTTCCATTCACCGGCTATCTGCTGCCAGCTTCCATCCGGCAGGTTCTCCAGAAACACAGGCCGACCATGATACATGCTCAGTGCGGCGATCTGATCGAAGGCCAGCACACCCAGATGATGGGCTGCGTGGCGGAACGCAGCACCGTGGCCGACGAATAGTTTGAGCTGGTCGACGTTATCGTTCGCTGGCATTTCCGCCAAGCGTTTACGCAGGTGAGTCGCCACCCGTTCCCCCGCCTGCATGAGCGATTCGGCTCCCTGCAGGGGCAGGCAGTAGTGGCTATTGGATTTCCAATCCGGCGGTGCCTCCGGGTAACGCGGATCCTGCTGCAGGATTTTTTTGATCTCGGCCACGCTGAGGTTGGCCAGGCAACCCATGCCTCGCTCGGCCAAGGCGTCGAAGGAATCGACGGTTGTTTCCGGGGTGAGCAGCGTCTCAGCGATAATCTGAGCAGTCTGCCAGCCGCGCAGCATTCGGGAACTGTCGATGACAGGTGTCAGCTGCCAATTGTATTTCTGCAGCGTATCCAGCACCTCCCTGGCTGCCAGGTGGGCGTGTTCCTTGCCAGCTGTGTTCAGCGGGTAGGGTTGGTGGGCGCTGGGGACTCCAGATCGCTGGTGATAATCACCGTGTCGGATGAGTGCGGCGATTCGCCTCATGTCTCGGACGAGGCTCCCAACTGCTTGGCCAGTGCCTTCACCAGTGGCGCCAACTCGGCTTGTTTGAGACGCTTTGCCGCCTGTTTCGGTGTTACCCACTGGCGGCCCCGGTGGCTCTCTTCCCACTCATGCTCCGGGATCTCACGGGTTACGCGCATGGGGTAGACCTTCACGGTGCAGGTGGCACCCCATTTCTGATAACGGTAGCTGCCCAGGGCAGTGTCGCCAATGTCACCCTCCACACCCGCTTCCTCCCAGGCCTCTTGGGCAGCGGATTCACGCGGTGAGAGGCCAGGCTCTTTGATGCCTTTGGGTACTACAAAGTGTTTTTTCTTGCTGGAGAGGATAACCAGTATCTGCGGTTTACCTTTATGCATGCGGTAGGGAATTACCGAGGACTGGCTATAGTAGTAGGCAGGCCGGTCGCGCAATTCACCGCCATGGGGTGCGGGGTAGGGGAACCTCTCCTGCAGGCTGCCGGGTCGGGTGATGGATATGACTTCGGCGCAGCCTGCTTGTAGCTGGCTCCAGTCATCCGGCATGGTCAGACGGGCCAGAGTGGCGGTGGGCAGCAGTTTGCCGTCTGCCGGGTTGTCGATAGGCTTGTTGCTGAGATGTAGTAGCAGCATTTCCAACCCGGGGTTATGACCTACCAGCATGACCCGCCGGGCCTGGGTCGGGCATTCATGCAGTACGCTCAGCAGGGCGCTGAGGCCTGCCTCGTAGATCCGTTGGTCCTTGTGGATAGTCTTGGGATCCATGCCCATGGCCTTGCAGGCCTTCTCGGTGGTGACCAGAGCGCGTTCCGCCGGTGAACTGATGATGTGATCTGGCAACAGATCCTGCTGCCAGAGCCATACGCCCATGCGCTGGGCGCCGCGCTTGCCCCTATCCGTGATGGGCCGTTGGAAATCGGCCTCGCCCAGATTCCAGTCGGACTTACCGTGTCGCAGAATCAGCAGTTCAGTTGTCATGGTCAGTTATGTCTCGTATGCGTTTTCAACCCACCAACTGTTGCAGACAGATATCAGTAAGGGCCTCGAAGTTGATGCCGCCCCGTGCCTCGTAAACGGGCACATCCTTCAGTACCTTTGGATAGGGTGCCTGATCCAGCTCAGTGGTATCGCTGAAAAAGCTGCCGTCCGGATACTGGTAGAAGGGCCCCGGGGATTTCATGATAGCCCCGGTCAGCAGATCCCTGCGCTGCTCCAAGTCTACACGTTCCACGGTGGTCTCCTCGTTGGAATCGCGCCGCCAGTTGAGTATCAGAAAGGCAGATAAAGGCGCCTCGGGGGTGATACGGTCCGGTCCGTAGACCTGCCCCACAAGCACGTCATATTTGTCTTCCAGGTGCCAGAGTTCGTCTTGAGGCAACGCCAGGAAGGACTCGCGCTGCTCGCTGGATATCAGGCCGTGCAGGCGAGGATTGTGTACGATGGTGCCGGGGTTGACTCGTGGCAGCTTGGGGATCCCCACTGCACCAGTGCCACCATTCTGGTTGCGGATGAACAGGCGGTCATTGGTCAGGTAGGAGACCTCGTCGTGGTCCATC
The DNA here is from genome assembly GCA_963691905.1 of Sedimenticolaceae bacterium. Lineage (GTDB taxonomy): Bacteria > Pseudomonadota > Gammaproteobacteria > Chromatiales > Chromatiaceae > QGON01. The sequence continues at coordinate 909,566 of OY829894.1, read as the reverse complement.
AGGTGCAGCATCAGAGTGGACTTGCCACCGCCGGAGAAACCGGCGATGCCCAGGCAGCCGCCTTTGTATACCAGCCCTGAGGCGTGGCAGATCAGCCAGTCTCTGTGCTGTAACCAGTTCATGTACTGGGCATTGATGAAGTTGATTACCTGGTTGTCGTATTGCAGGCAGGGACCGGCGGCGATACACGGGCCGCTGCTCTGCAGGAACACCATACCGGTGCGTACCTTCAACACCAGGCGGGCGTCAGGCAGATCCAAATAGGCGTCTTTGCGGCCTGTCTTGCCCGGTTCCCGCTTCCAGTCGGTGAAGGCTACGCCCAGATCGGGGATATCCCGTTCGATGGCGATAACCTCGAGATCCATATTATCTGATGGCCCGGTTGCCACATGGGAGAAATAGACCGCAAGCTTTGCCAGCAGATCGGCGGAGTTGGAGCGCAGCCGCAACGAGCACTCCCCAAGCGCGAGATGCAGTGCTTCATCGACCAGGCTGGCCCCATCCTGCAGGGCTGCGGCGGCGGATTCCATGGTCAGATTATTATTGTTCATTTTTCGCTGATTTCCCTTATGACGTGTTCGCTGTAGAGTCCGGCGGCATCGATGCCGATTCCCTCCTTGGCACCGCGGAAGCCGCCAAAGGCGGAGACCTCGAATACGATGGGGCCGACGTCGGTTTCCGCCACATCGACGGTGGTGAAATCCATCTCGAACGGTGCTTGTGCGCGGCGTGCCAGTTCGATGATGTCGTCGGGTGGAAGGTGATTCTCGTAGCGCCCGCCGCTGTGGATGGTGGTGTTCCAGGTGTCGCTCTGGGAGACCCGTGCGTAGGTGCCCAGGTATTTGCCAGCCAGAAACACCATGCCCAGATCTCGGCCGGGCAGGGCTACTTTTTTCTGGATGTACATCATGGGGTTCTCTGCCTGGAAGGCGCGGATCTGGGCTTGCATATCGCTGTCGGACAACTCTGCGTCGATCACGCACATGCCACGAGCCTTGGTGGAGTAGAGGGGTTTGAACACCGCGCTGCCGAATTCACGCACCGTGGTCATGGCGGCCGCCACGTTCTCGGCGACTCGGGTCTCGGGCATGGGGATATCCGCGTTGCGCAGGGTGACCGTGCAGCTCAGGCGGTCGACCAGGCGCAGAATGTTCAGGGGCCGGCTGAAGATACGCACCCCGGCGTGTTCAGCCACCCGTAACAGTTCCAGGCGATCCAGGGTGTTGGGACTGTAGCTGGCGCTGATCTTTTTAATGATCAGGCCGTCCAGGGTGCATAGATCCGTATCGCCGTGCACCAGCCGTTTGCCGGCCAGGTCAAGTTCCACCTCGCCCATATCGATGATCCGGCGGTAGCCGGTGCGGGATTCTATGGCATCGGCCAGTGTCTCGGTGGACCACTTGCCGGGGATGCCGATGATGCCGATTTTAAGCAATGAACAGCTCCTTTATAGGAAGTCGGAAATTAGCGGCCTGCTCCGGATCCGTCTCCAATACGCGCTCCAACAGGTAGCGGGCACGCAGCATCATGGCTCGGGCCAGAGACTTGTCGAGAATGAAACGGGTAGAGGTGGCGAAGGAACGGGCCAGTCCCAAAGCCAGGCGCAGTTCGAAAGTTTCGTCGCCGGCTTTTTTGGCATACTTGCGTGCGAAGCGGTAAAAGCTCTGCACCGTTTGCATGATGCGATGGCGCAAGGGTGCATCCAGTACCTGCAGGCGGTAATTGGAGACCATGAATACCGAAACGTCCTGCACATAGTCCATGTAGCGGGAGCGGTGCAGGTCGATGAAGTTGATACGCTTGGCCAGTGGGTCGTAAATGATATTGTCGACGTTGAAATCACCGTGGATATACACCGAGAACGGCGCCTTGAGCCTGGCCTCATAGGTGCGGGTGCGCTTGAGCAGGGATTCAAAGCTGGCTATCTCCCGACCGCACACCTGGCTGTCGCTCTGGCGGAACTCGGGGTGGATCTCGTAGACATCCGGCAAGCGCCTGGCCAGTTGGGCCATGTAGTTGGCGCTGATTTTTTTCTTACTGCGGGTTTCACGCCATACCGATTCCAGGGTGGCGCACAGACGTCCCATGGTTTTGTTGAGCAGTGGCTGGGATTCACGCAGCAGGACATGTTCAAAGGTCATGCCGGCCAAGTGCTCAATCAGTAGCGAGGCGGACTGGCCGCGCTTGTGGTAGGAGAGGATCTTGGGCGCCAGTCCGGGGTAGATCTCGTGCCAGCTCTCTACCCCTTCCCGCTCTTCTTTCAGTTTGCGCTTTTTACCATCCTTGAAAATGGCCACATAGCCATCGTTCTTTTTCTTTGGATTGCTGATGCCTGAGATAGCGCTTCCCGAGCGGGTTTCGGCTACTGGTTCAATGGTCAGACTGTTGAGGTTTTTTTTGGCCTCCAGGCGGCCGATGGATTCCATCAGATGGTAGTAACGGTCGATGTTGATGGGCTGGCCCAGATTGGCGGAGATGATGGCCTCACTGATGTTGAGCAGGGCGTCGCCCATCTGCTCGATGCTGTGGGCCACAAACAGGGCGGCAATCAAATCTTCGGTGTGTCGCTTTTTTTTCAGTAGTTTTGTGTTGTGTTTCAGCAGTTTGCGGTAGTCCTGGTCCAGGTGATGCTCGATCTGCCCGAGTTTTAGGGCCAAGCCTGTATCTTTGTTCTGGATGGAGGGTTGCACCATCTGCAGACCGAAGATGACCTGGTCGAGCAGTAGTGCGTAATCGGTTGGTCGCAGGCAGCTTTTCTTCTTCAGATAGGCCATCTGGTGAATGCAGTCCCGGCACAATTCGGCGATACGTTCCAGATCGGTGGCGATGGACTCTGCGGCACGCAGGGTTTGAGTTTGGGTATCGTGGCCTTTGTGGCGCACGATCTGTCCCAAACAGCTGTTGTGGATGCGCATCTTGAGGTTATAGGCATAGCCGCTGCGATCGACAATGCGCTGTGCCTGGGTTGACGAGGAGGTATCTATGTAGGCATGCAGGTTACCAACCTGAGAACTGACCTCGGCGATCAGAAAATGCAGGTTGTCCCGGATGTTTTTGGAAAGGCGCATGCAGTGAGTTCTCAGTCCAGCGTTCCCAGGTAGACTTGTTTTCCACTCTCCGGGTAATCCATCAGGTAGCCGGTCAGTGCCTGTGGCAGGAGTTGGATATCCTGCAGTTCACCCAGTCCCTTCCACACAACATCCACTTGGTGCTTGTCGGGCCGGTGCCCGTTTCGTGGCTGGTAGTTTTCGGGTACGGTGCAGTCGAACAGAAATTCCACCCGTTGGCGGGTGCTGGGTGGAATGGTGTCGCGTGGTTTGAACCAGTCGGCCACATGCAGCAGGTCACGTATCACAACCTCAGTGTTGATCTCCTCAAGGCATTCCCGGTTTAGGGCTGCCGGTAAGGTCTCTCCGGCTTCCTGGGCTCCACCAGGCAGAGCATAGCGCTCTCCGAGTTCATCTTCTTTGCGCAGCAGCAACAGATGTCCATCGCGCACGATCAGCGCGCGGGCCGCGTTGCGAATGCCGGGGATCAGATTTCCCATGGTGTTTACTGAGAGTGCTTCCGGTTTGTAATTCTCTTCATATTAGCCTAGTTTCAAGAAGAAAGTACCACAACCTGAAGTATGATTTTATATGGCGACAGTTAAAGTTACGCGCTCGGCGAAGATTCCCGATCTGGTACGCATAAACCGCTATAGCCGAGCACCGGAGCTTGGTCCCCGCATACTGTTTTTCAGCGGTGGATCAGCTCTGACCGGGGTCAGTCAGGTATTGAAGCAATATACCCATAATTCAACTCACCTGGTTACTCCATTTGATTCCGGGGGTAGTTCAGCAACACTGCGCAAAGCCTTTGATATGCCATCCATCGGTGATCTGCGAAGTCGTTTGATCGCCTTGGCCGATGACAGCGTGACCGGTAATCCTGAGGTATATAGCCTCTTTGCCCATCGTTTTCCACAGGAAGCAAAGAATCGCGATCTGCTGCGTCAGTTGGACAATATGATCCTGGGCCGGGATCGGATGGTGGAACCTATCTCCAATCCCATGGGTCGCCTGATCCGCCACCAGCTCGGTTATTTTCGTGAGGCAATGCCCAAGCGTTTTGACCTGCGTGGTGCCAGTATCGGCAATCTGATCCTGGCCGGTGGCTATCTGAACAACCACCAGCATCTGGATCCGATTATTTTTCTTTTCTCCAAGCTGGTGGAGGTGCGCGGCACGGTGCGTGCGGTGGTCAACGATCATCTTCATCTGGGCGCGAAACTGGAGGATGGCCGCCAGGTTATCGGACAGCACCGATTGACCGGTAAGGAAGTGACGCCACTGGCCTCACCCATAAAAAAGTTGTTTCTGTCCACTCGGCTGGACAAGGCGGTGCCTGCCGAGGCCGTCTTGCGCAAGAAGAATCGCAAGCTGATCCAGCGGTCGGAGCTGATCTGCTACCCACCCGGGAGTTTCTACACCAGCCTGTTGGCCAACCTGCTGCCCCGTGGCGTGGGGCGAGCCATTGTCGAAACTGGCTGTCCCAAGGTGTATATTCCCAACCTGGGGCAGGATCCTGAACAGATCGGCATGACCTCTGATCGTATGGTGCAGGCTCTGCTGGCACAGTTGCGCGCCGATGTACCCGATTCTTCTGACGATAACCGGTTGCTGAACTACGTGCTGATGGACGACCGCAAAGGGGCTTACCCATCTTCATTGTCCAATGGTTTGATGAGGGAGCTGGGGGTGCAGGTTGTGCGGACGCCGCTGGTCAGCAAGCGTAGTACACCCTATTATGATGCAGAACTGCTGGTGGCAGCGCTGTTGTCAATGACCTGACAAGTTTACTACCTGGTACCGCAGCGACCGACTTGGCCAGGATTTTTTACACTAAATGGCATTTGTTGTCCTCAGATCAACGCGGCGAGAGATGAATTGGGTTAGATTGCTCCGATTGGCAAAGACAACAATGAAAACAAAAAATGGATGAGATAAAAGCATTTTTTGATGCGCTTGCTTTTAATATCGAAAATGGGGAGCTGATTGTTCGCATCCTGTTTCAGGTGGTGCTATTGGTCGCATCCGCCGTGTTTTCAGGATCAGAAACGGCGTTGTTTTCTCTCAGTCGCATAGATCTGCAAAAGCTCCGGCAATCGCGTCATGGTGATTCTGAGAGTATTCACGCGATGCTGGATGAGCCGCGCCGTTTGATCATCTCTATCCTGTGTGGCAATGAACTTGTCAACATTGCCTCGGCCGTGAATATGACGGCGATTCTGCTGCTGCTTTACAGCGAGCAGGATGTGGGCTGGATGAACATAGTGATCATGGTGCCCCTGTTGCTGTTGATCGGCGAGGTCACCCCCAAGACCATTGCGGTCAGTTATCCCATTAAGTTCACCACTCGTATTACCGCACGGATTCTGCCGCGCTGGATGGTTTTCATAACGCCGTTGCGTGAGGCGGTGCGTGTGGTCGCTGACTGGATCACCACCCTGGTGGTGGGGGATGCCGTTGACAGGGAAAATATCCTGCAGCCCGATGAACTCAGAACCCTTCTGGAGGAGGGCGAGCAGACCGGCATTATCGATGCGACAGAAAGGGTGCTGATCGATAACGTATTGGAGGCATCGGAAACCGATATTTCGCGCATCATGACACCGGGCCCCCGCATATGCTTTCTTGATGCGGATCTTCCTGTTACTGAATTGATCGAGCAGTTCCGTAGCTATCGCCATCCCCGCATACCTGTCTACCAGGGACACTGGGACAATGTGATCGGTTTTATCCATTCCGAAGATATATTGAAACTTGTCAGGGGTGTGGATGATCTCTCTATGGTTACACTGGATATGATCCTGAAGCCAGCACATTATGTGCCACCCACCAAGAAGGTGGATGAGATGTTCGATTATTTCCAGATGCACAATACTCGTGTTGCCATCATTCTGGGTGAATATGGTGAGGTGTTGGGAATTGTCACCATGAAGGATGTGCTGACCTTCATTTTCGGTGAAATCTCCGGAACGATGGAGGGGCAGGAGTATTACAAGGAGGATGATGAGAACAGCTATGTCGTACCCGGCGATATGCGTCTGACAGATTTTTATAACCTCACCAATTTTGCTATTGAAGATGCGGTGATGTCCACTATCGGTGGTGTCGCTTTCCGCTTATTTGACAGGCTGCCCGAACCGGGTGAGCAGATAACTCACGAGGGATTTCGTTTTATCGTCAAACAACGGAGCGGGTTGAGGATCAGCGAACTCCAGGTGCAGAAAATATCCGCATCAAATAAACAGCAGATTGATACGGCCGGTGACGATACTGCAGTCGACACTGAGGCTGAACTGGAGTCGGATAGTGAAGGCACCGATAAAAAGGCATCGCCTGAGATGATATCTGATGGGAAGGTATCTGATGAAATGGCCTCTGACAAGGTGTCTGACGACACACGGCCGCAGGGAGAGAAGTGATGGACTGGGCTGTTGAACTCTTTTTGATCATCGCCTTTTTGTTGCTGAAGGGGTTTTTCTCCGGTTCCGAAATTGCCATGGTCAATTCGGATAAGGTCAAGTTGCGGCATCAGGCAAAGATGGGCAATCGTGGTGCTGCGTTGGTACTTAAATTGTTTCGCACGCCAGACGTCATTCTGGGAACCACCCTGGTGGGAACCAATCTGGCTACAGTCACCATATCCACCTTGGGCGCGCTGATTTTTATCGATCTGTTTGGCTCGGTGGGTGATCTGATATCAATTATCGTGCTTACCCCTGTGCTGCTGATTCTGGGAGAAGTTGTCCCCAAGAGCATCTTCCAGCAGAAAGCGGATACGATTTCCGGTCGGCTTATCTATGCCCTGCGTTTTTTCTCTTATCTTTTCTATCCAGTGATCTTTATCTTCAGTCGGATAGCACGTTTTATCACCCGTATTGTGGGGAATGGGAGCATTCCGCAGAATATGTTTATCACCCGCGAGGAACTGCGGGTGCTGCTGGATGTATCGGACTCTGCTGCCAACCCCTCGACGATTGATCGCAAGCGTATTCGACGGATCATCCGTTTTGGCGATACCACGGTGGGTGAGGCGATGATCCCCCTGGCCGACGTGGTCGGTTTGAATGAGGCCCGTTCCATGAAGGAGACGACGCGTCTGGTGATGAAATACGGATTCAACCGCTTGCCTGTCTATCGGGGTAACATTACCAATATCAAGAAAGTCCTGACCCTGAATTCATGGGATTTGATGGATCCGGACATCATGGAGAAATCTGTCGCTGATTATATGAAACCTGTGCTGTTTCTTTCGCCAAAGCAGACGATTGATCGGGCGCTTCCCCAGTTGCAGGCCCGTGATGATCATATGGCGGTGGTAGTGGATGAGTTTGGCTCTGCGGTGGGGATTCTCACCATGGAAGATGTTTTTGAAGAGGTCGTGGGCGAGATCGATGTGGGATATGACTTTGATGAGTATCATCCAAAGAAGCGGGCCTATATCGAACATGAGAATGAAAACAGCCACCTGATGAGCGGCAGAATGCCCATCTCCGAAGTCAATGATACCCTGTATGTACAGTTCCCTGTGGAAGAGGCGCATACAATTGGTGGCTTGATCATCAGTCGCCTGCGCCACATCCCGTCTCCAGGTGACGCCATCGAAGAGCAGGGTTATCGCCTGAGCGTGTTGGAGGCGGATGAGCGCTCGGTCATTAAGGTACGGGTGGAACGGCTGTTGTAGATAGAAGAAAAAAGTGTGCACTGCTTGAATCAGCACGGTATTGATACGCTAAGGAGAATCTTATGACCGCTGAATCTATCATGAGCTTTCGGCTGGTGAAGTTGAAGCCGACGGATAGGGTGTGTGACGCGTTACGGGTGATGCATGCCCAGCAGATCCGTAACCTGCCGGTGGTGGACGAAAACGATCAGTTCGTGGGGCTGTTCGGGATTCGTCGCCTGACCCGATTATTGCTGCCCAAAGCGGCACAGATGAATCTTGGATTGCAGGATCTGAGTTTCATGCCGGATGAGATGAGTGAGATGTCGGAACGGATAAAGGAGGTGAGTCAGCGCCCGGTCTCTGATTTCCTGGAGAAAAAGAAACGCCTGATGTTCTGCAAGCCTAGCACTGGCTTTCCTGAGGTGCTGGAACTGCTGGATCAGAGTGTGGACACCAGCCTGCCGGTGATTGTTCTCAAAGGGAAAAAGAAGAAGCTGGTGGGGATGGTTTCGGCCTGGGATGTGGTGGAGAAGCTACTGGTGAACATGTGCGAAATGGAAACCGCTTCTGCCGTGGGGGCTGATGACCCGGAGCCTGGCGAGAGCGAAGAAGAGAAGGCGTCCTGATTATGCATGGCGAGACAACAACCCTCTCTCACGTAATTTTCGGCTGGGACCCGCTACTGGTCTCCGCTATCCTGTTTGTCGCCACCTACGCGGTGATTGTCAGTGAGAAGATCAACCGCGCTATCGTGGCTGGTCTCGGGGCGGGACTGATGATAACCCTGGGTGTGCTCAATCAGGAGCAGGCGATCGCCGGGGTGGACTTCAATACCCTGGGGCTGCTCACCGGAATGATGGTGATCGTGGCCATTACCCGGCGCTGTGGGGTGTTTCAGTTTGTTGCGGTTTGGTCGGCCAAGAAGGTGGAGGCGCGGCCCTGGGGCATTCTGCTCATGCTGTCTCTGGTTACGGCGGTTCTTTCGGCATTGCTGGACAATGTGACCACGGTACTGCTGATCGCACCTGTGACCCTGCTCATCACCGAGGAGCTGAAGGTCAATCCCTATCCCTATCTGTTCAGCGAGATCTTTGCCTCTAATATCGGTGGTGCCGCGACCCTGATCGGTGATCCACCTAATATTATGATCGGCTCCGCGGTGGGGCTGTCGTTCAACGATTTTCTGCTCAATATGGCACCGATCATGCCGCTTATCATGGCGGTGACCTTGCTGGTGATCTATTTTGTTTGGGGTAGAACCCTGCAGACCAGCGATGAGGCCCGGCAGCGGGTAATGCAGTTTCGGGAACGGGATGCGATCACTGATGTGAGGTTGCTTAAACAGTCCTTGGCGGTACTGTCTCTGGTGGTCATTGGCTTTGTTTTTGCCCATCCACTGCACCTGGAGCCGGCCACCATCGCCATGTTCGGGGCCGGTCTGCTGTTGCTGCTGAACAACATTGGCGAGGATGCTGAGGATCAGACCGAAGATGTGCATCACTCCTTCGCTGAGGTGGAGTGGGTGACCATCTTCTTTTTCGTCGGCCTGTTCATCGTGGTCAGTGGTATCGAACATTCGGGCCTGCTGCAAATGCTGGGCGACTGGGTGATCGGACTGACCGGGGGTGACATGGCAGTGACTGCGATCACGATCCTCTGGGTCTCCGCCGTTGCCTCGGCGGTGGTGGATAACATTCCCTTTGTTGCCACTATGATCCCGATGATTGAATCCATGGCTCCCACTTTCGGTGGTGCAGAAAATCTGATGCCGCTCTGGTGGTCATTGGCGCTGGGCGCCTGTCTCGGCGGCAATGGTTCCCTGATCGGGGCTAGCGCCAATCTGATCGTGGCCGGCTTTGCCGAACGTGCGGGCCATCGCATCGGCTTCTTGTCCTTTATGGCATTTGCTTTTCCGCTGATGTTGTTAAGCATTGTGATCGCCACGGGTTATGTTTATTTGCGCTATCTTTGAATCATTTGAGTCAGGAGTAGTTTTGAGCTGACAGAGGAATCCCCATGCTGGTTAAAGACTGCATTATCGAAACCGGAGTTGTTCGAACGGGCATGTTGGTTCGTGAGGTGTTTGCCGAATGTGGCAGAACGCATGTTCAGGCCCTGCCTTTTTTTAACGAGAAGGGCAAGCTTACCGGCCGGCTCACGCTGAAAAACATCATGAAATTCTCCTGCCTGCCAGAATACATGGTGGAGTTGGCGCCGCTACTGGGAGGGTTTCTTTCCTGCGTGGACAATGCGGAGGAAAAGATCAACCAGGTGCTATGCAGTCAAGTGGATTCCTATGTGCGCAAGGCAGGTATTTTTACCAGCTCTGATGCACCGGCGATCAAGGCGCTGGCGCTGATGGAGAAGAGTGATACCAGCTACCTTTTCGTGGTGGACGAAGAGGAGTATCGCGGGATCATCACCATTCAGGGGATTGCAGCAAGGATGTCGGAGATCGTGGTCTGCGCGGTTGATCGGGGCGGCTGAAAGTGTACTGACCAGTAGTGCTGGCGGTATGCTGAATAATTACAAAATTGTTGATGGAGAAGAAAATTGTCTAACAAATCACGCAAACATTCGATTCTTGTCCCTGTGGACTTTTCCCATCATTCGGAAGTGGCCTTGATCAAGGCCTGTGAAATGGCCCAGTGCATGAAAGTGCCGATCATTGTCCTCCACGTGGTTCATGATCCGGGAGACATGCCGGGTTATTACTCCACCATCAATAAGAAAAACAGTCTTGTCAGAATTGAAGACCTGGCCCTGGAAATGTTTGAAAACTTCATGAAAGCGGTTAAAAAGCGGCACCCGAAGATAGGCGCACTGCGCAAGGCCAAGACCATGCTCGTGGTGGGACTGCCGGTGACGCGAATCCTTCAGGTTATCGAAAAACTGGATGCCTCAATGGTTGTAATGGGGAGTCAGGGCCGGACCGGTCTGGATCATATGCTACTGGGTTCAAAAGCAGAGCAGGTGGTACGGCTGTCACCGATACCTGTAACTATCGTCAAAACAAAATAACTCACCGAGGCGTACAAAATGTATACAAAAAGCAGACTCTGGTTTGAGACTTATTTAACAAGGTGGACGCTGGTTTTGCTCGCAGGGCTGGCGGCTGCATTCATTGTCTACCCGGTATTCGCCGCCTCAGGCGCTGCAGCAGAGATGAAATGGGGCACCATGGGCATGCAGCTGTTCGGTGGGCTGGCGCTCTTTCTGTTTGGCATGGAGCAGATGTCGGAGGCCCTCAAGGCAGTCGCCGGCGAACGCATGAAATTGATCCTGGCCAAGTTGACCACCAATCGCTTCATGGGTGCCACGACGGGTGCGTTCGTAACTGCGATCATTCAATCCTCTTCTGTTACTACCGTCCTGGTGGTTGGATTTATCACCGCGGGTCTGATGTCCATGTCGCAATCTGTCGGGGTGATCATGGGCGCCAATATTGGCACCACGATCACGGCACAGATTGTCGCATTCAAAGTGACCAAGGCCGCTTTGCTGATGGTCGGCGTCGGATTCAGCATGCTGTTCATCTCCAAACAGGACAAAATAAAACAGTATGGCACTATGCTCATGGGATTGGGGCTGGTGTTTTTCGGCATGAGCGTCATGAGTAATGCCATGCAGCCACTGCGTACCTATCAGCCTTTCCTTGATCTGATGATTCAGATGGAAAATCCCCTGGTCGGTATCCTGGTGGCGGCGGCCTTTACCGGGCTGATACAGTCCTCATCTGCTACCACCGGTATTGTTATCGTCATGGCCAGCCAGGGGTTTATAACGCTCCCGGCAGGTATTGCCCTGGCGTTTGGTGCGAATATCGGAACCTGCATCACAGCCATGCTGGCCTCCATTGGCAAACCCAGAGAGGCAGTCCGTGCAGCCGTAGTGCATGTCCTGTTCAATATTGCGGGCGTACTGATATGGGTGCTGTTTATAGACCATCTCGCCAATTGGGTCACCGCGCTGTCGCCGGTTCATCCGGAACTCTCCGGTGTGGATCGTCTCGGTGCGGAAACGCCTCGTCAGATCGCCAATGCTCATACTATTTTTAACATTGCCAATACATTTATCTTCATCGGCTTTACCACCCAGATCGCCCGTCTGGTTGAGTGGGCGATTCCAGACAGCACGCTGGAGGAGGAGGATCTGCTGGTCAGCGCCAAATACCTTGATGAAGAGTTGCTGACAACGCCTTCACTTGCCTTAGGCCGGGTTCGTTTGGAAGTGCTACATATGGGAGAGCGCGTACAAGAGATGCTGGACAGCATCATGCCGGCCATCATCACTGGCAATAAAGAGTCATTGTCCGCTGTCCGTGACATGGATGACCATGTGGATATCCTCTACGAGCAAATCATCGACTACATGGGACGTATCAGTAAGCGGTCATTATCGGATCAGCAGACCGAGGAGTTTCTCAAGCTCATGGAGGCTGTGAGCGATCTAGAGAACATAGGTGATACGATTGAAACCAATCTGGTGGGTTTGGGCTTCGACCGGATAAATGCTGGATTTTCAATCAGTGAACCAACCCGCGAGGTTCTTTTGGGTTTTCATGAAGTGGTTACCAAGGCTTTCAAAACAGCGGTACAGGCAGTTTCCCAGAATAGTGAGGAAGTTGCACAGGTTGTGACAGCCATGAAAGAGGAGATCACCAAAATGACTGACTCAGCTGCCGCTCATCAGGCAGAACGACTGGTGGCAGAAGAGCCCAACCGTATTCCGGCTTACACTATTGAAGTCGATATCATCGAAAAACAGAAGCGCATCTACTATTTCGCCAAACGGATGGCCAAGAGTGTAACTGCACTTGAAGCGATAGAGGCGTAAACATACTGTAATAATCCAAGGGTATCATTGCGCAGAATGTGGAAGATATAGCCTTTATAGAGAATCTACTAATGGGAGATATGAGATGGGTATCGAAAAGCTACTGGACAGTTTAAATGGCTACTTGAAGAAGGCGGAAAAGAAGAAAGCTCCCCAGTGTGACCAAATAGACGAGCTGTTGAAAAAACTGAAGGAGAAAAAGAAAAAATTAGAGAAAAAATGGAGCAACGAAAATAATTCGACGAAAAAGAAACGATTATCAACTGAACTGAAAATCGTCACCCTGCAATTGAAGAAAGGTAATAAGCGGCGTGACGAATTGAAGAACAAGTGCAAGTGATTCAGTAGTACACGGTTCTCTCTTAATTTGAATCCCTTGGGGTTATATTCCCCGCCCCTTGGGGCGTTATGAAAGAAGGTTGCGGGCTAATACCCCGCTTTCGAGGCACAAGAAAGTCGAGCGTTAAGCGAGAGGGCTTGCCCCGGGGATGTTTATTGCCATGTAAGATATTGCCACCAGGGTATTTTCCAAGGCAATCTGGGTGCCACGATATACGGATCGCTACATCTGTTTATTTAGCTGTAAGGCACAGGGAGTTTCCCTAGCTTGAGATCAGAAGGCATAACGATGCGCAAACGAATCATTACCCCGGTTCAGCAAGGAACTTTACCTCCTGACCAGAATTGGTTGGATTTGGAAGGACTCGCGGAGGTGGAGATCACCTCGGAGGACGCCTCACATCCCATTGAGTCCGCATTGCTGCCCGACCGGGACTCTGGATGGCGTGCTGCGGGTCCAGGAGAGCAGACGATCCGGCTTCTCTTCGCCAATCCCCAACGGCTCAGGCAGATTTGGTTGAACTTTGTGGAGACCCGCAGTGAGCGAACGCAAGAGTACGTCTTGCGTTGGTCGCCGGATGACGGGCAGTCATTTCGGGAAATCGTACGGCAGCAGTGGAACTTCAGTCCCCAGGCTGCAACCAGCGAGACGGAAGATCATCATGTTGAGCTCCCTGCGGTCACTGTGCTCGAACTGACCATCATCCCAGACATAAGTGGGGGAGATGCGGTCGCTTCTTTGGCACAATTGCGGCTTGCCTAACCAGTGGGTCAGCAGCGATAACAATTGTAGTGGTGATCAATGACCGAAGAAGAGATGGAACAAATCAGACAACAACTTCTTCGTCTGAGATCGGAGCTTCAGGAGCAGGAGGAGACATTCAAGGAGACAAACAAACCCTTGGAGCTTGATCAGGCAAGAATTGGCAGGCTTTCCCGCATGGATGCTATGCAGGCACAGCAAATGGCTCTCGAAGCATCCAGGCGGCGTCAGTCTCAGCTCTTGAAGATAGAGGGTGCCTTGCGTCGCATTGAATCAGGCGAGTACGGATATTGTTTTGTTTGTGGCGAAGAGATTGGTATTCGTCGGCTTTCCGTTGACCCAGCGAATACGCGCTGCATGGAATGCGCCGAGAAGTGACCCGGATGGGGCACTTGGGGTTGAGAACCAACAATGATGCCGTGCCGTTGGCACCGCCCGTCAGCGGTGTGATGGGAACGCAATTAGAAACCGTGGCCCAATAGCACAATTTGTTTCAAACTCACGCATCGGGATGCGGAGCCTTCGCCATGGCGGCTGTGTACGCCGGACTCCTCAAGCAAAAGCAAGGCCTCATGGTCATCAAGAAGAGCGGTAGAGTAGTCTGTCCAAGCATCTCCGGAAAAATGCCACCAGCGATCCACCGTGCATGGAGATGGCTTGCCTGGAGTCATGGCCAGTTTCTGGCAAGATGAGCAGTTCCACTTGATCGTCCGGGCTGTTGGCATATATCTGCTGTGCATCCGCTAGCGGAACGCTCCCGTCTTCCTCTCCGTGTACCAGCAATATCGGACAGGTTGCCCGCTGGATGGTGTTGCAGGGCGCGATATCATCGAAGCTGGCTTTGATAGTGCGCTCAATATAACGCAGTAGGAGCCAGCCGATGGGCAGGTAGGGGATATGGTGTGATCGCATCTGTCTGCGCATCAGCGTTTCTGGGTGGGCAAAGGCGGAGAGGCTTACAGCACCGGCAAGACCCGGTCGGCGGGAGGCCACCAGGAGCGATGCGGCTGCCCCTACGGAATGGCCGAGGAGAAACAGCTGCTGCGGGTCAATGCGCGGTTGGTGGCCTAGCCAGTCGAGCCCGTGTTCGAGATCTTCGGCGAAGCGTGGCATGGAAGAGAAGCTGTCAGCATCGCTGTTGCCGTGGTTGCGGGCGTCCAGCAGCAGGACGGCGTAACCTTCGCGGTGGAGTAGGGAGGCGAATGGCAGCATGTGCCCGGCGTTTCCGCCCCAGCCATGTATCACGGCTACTGCGGGGCCGTTATCAATACCTTCCGGTAGTGGAATGAACCAGGCAAACAGGCGCTTACCATTTGCTGTCTGGATGTGCGTGGTCTGGTAGGGCAGGCCCAGATCCGCCGGTTTTCGATGCTCTGGGATCCTCGGTGCGCGATAGGCGCGGCGAATCAGAAACGGCGCCAGGACACCCCCCGCAAATAGGGTGAGCACGATCAGGACCAGGGTAGTCATTTCAGGTTGTCGTTCTCAATTTCATATGAGATCACTGCGGCAGGGCGGGTTTGGCGTATACCCTATTTCGAAGAGGTTGTGTTATGTCAGGCTCCTGAGCACGAGAGATTTTAGCTGCATTTGTCCAAATGTCTAAAGTATTTCCTTTTTGCTGCCGATGACTTGTGTATCCATTACAAGCAGCAGGTACTCAAGGTCATGATGAAAAGTTCAATGAACTGCCCTGAGCGCAATTAACCGGCCAATTCAAATCACACTTTAATGAAAATGGCAGTCGGTGGCGATTTCATCGTTTACGCGTCAGCTAAACTCGAATGATCTGGCCGCCTTCGGATTAAGGTATCTGTATGATATCAATTAGAAAAGCGTATAAGCATGCGCTGATATATTCTTTCTGCAATGAGTGTAACCTTTCTTCACAGGTGCATTGGTAACTGGGTCGATGCATCTGTATTATATAGCGGCTTGATGGGCAGGGCTGTGCCGGTGGCTGGTGAAAGAAACCCGCTGCTACAGAATGCTAATAATGGCTGGTCATCCATCCCCGTGATTACCTAAGGAACCGGGTTGCGTTCTTTTTATGCAAGGATATATTTTCCCGCACTGATGAACGGAATCTGGAAATTAGGATATTAGAGACCTCTAGATACTCATGTCATGAAAGATTTAATCAATATCATCAAGAATCAGATTCGCTCCGCATGGCGGTATCGCTGGTATGCGATGATCGCAGCCTGGCTGATTGCTATTGCCGGCTGGGCCGCAGTTTTTGTCATGCCCGACAAGTACGAGGCGAATGCCAGGGTTTTTGTGGATACAGAAACGGTCCTGCGTCCCTTATTGAAAGGGCTGGCAGTGGAGACCAATCTTGCACAACGGCTTCAGTTGATGACCCGTACGCTTTTGAGCCGGAAAAACCTTGAAAAGGTGATGCGCGAAACGGACATGGATCATGATGCTACAACCGTGGCAGAGAAAGAGCACATGCTTGACGAGCTTAAAAGTGAGATATCGATTGAGACTCAAAGACGGCAGAATTTCTACACCATAGCCTATAGTTCGAAGGATCCCTATATTACGAAAAAAGTGGTGGAGACACTGCTGAATATCTTTGTGGAGTCGGCACTGGGCGATACGCGGGTTGAGTCGGATACGGCACAAAGGTTTCTGGAACAACAGATCAGGGAGTATGAATCCCGGCTTATTGAGGCTGAGAATCGACTGACCGATTTCAAACGAAAGTACATCGACACCTTGCCAGGCCAGGATGGTGGTGTTTTTGCGAGACTGCAAGATGTACGGGTTACGTTGCAGGATCTCAATCTGGAGCTGAAAGAGGCAAGGATTCGACGTGACGAGTTGAGGCGTCAATACGAAGCAGCCGAGAGGGATGAGAGAAAACGCCGGGAGGCAGAGGGACGTTTGGCCGTGGCTACGACCCCTGGCGAACAGCGTATTCTGGCCCTGGAAAAAAGGCTCGACGACCTTCTTCTGAGATACACTGAAGCCCATCCGGATGTTAAGGAGGCAAGGCTGACGATTGATGAGCTGAAGAGACAAGAGAGGGAAATCCAGGAGAATCGAGCTGCTGGTGATTCTGGTGTTAATGTAACCTCGATTGCGGTGGAGGAGTTGAAACTGGCTTATCGCCAATCAGAAGTTACCTTAACGGGGATTCGCGTCAGAACGAACGAATATGAAAAGAGAATTAAGGCACTAAGGGAAAAGCTGGATACCTTGCCGCAGGTAGAGGCTGAACTGAAGAAGCTAAATCGAGATTACAGCATCAACAAAGAGACCTATGAGCAGTTGGTGCAGCGTCTGGAATCTGCCCGCATGTCGGAACAGGCAGATGAGGCGGGCGACAATGTAAAGTTTCGGGTAATTGATCCACCAAAGGTTCCGTTGGTTCCCGCCGGTCCCAAGCGGGTGGTTTTCAGTGTGGTTGTTCTGCTGTTGAGTCTCGTTGCCGGTGGGGGGCTTGCATTTCTTATCGCTCAGTTCAAACCCGTCTATTACGATACGATATTGCTCAGGAAAGGGACGGAAATACCTGTGCTTGGCCAGGTGTCCAGAGTCTGGACCAGTAGTCTGGCGATGAAGCGCAGGCTCGAAGTCAGTGCCTTTGTGACGGTTGGGGCGATGCTTGTGACTCTGTTCGTCGCTATCATGATCATGTACAGCATTGGTCTGCGTGGCGAGATTATTGCCCTCATTAAATAGTTGACAGCGGTTAAGGAAGGTGTTCCCCAGGGAATCCCCTTCAAATACTTCGCCTGCCAGCCTGAATTCTAAGGTTCGTGTGAGTTCTGGAATGACAATAAAAATTTCTCTCGTGGCGCACAATGCCTATGGCGCTATATCAGGCGGGAGTGCCGGGCATGTGGGTGGCGTTGAGCGTCAGACCAGCATGATGGCTTTCTGGTTGCAGAAGAAGGGCTTCGACGTCTCGATCATTACTTGGGATGAGGGTCAGGAGCAGGACTTTGTCATTGATGGTGTAAGGCTCATCAAGCTGTGTCGGAAGGACGAGGGTCTTCCCGGGCTGCGTTTTTTTCATCCGCGTTGGAGCAGTCTCAATGCTGCACTCAAACGTGCTGATGCCGATGTCTACTATCAAAATGGCGCCGAGTATGTAACTGGTCAGGTTGCCTTGTGGTGTAAGCGCAACCATAAGAAATTCATCTTCTCCTCCGCCAGCGACGCTGATTGTCAGCGAAATCTGCCCTGTCTGGACTCCTTCAGAGAGAAGTACCTCTACAGGAAAGGGTTGGAGTTGGCGGATCATTTGATTGTACAGACTGAAAAACAGGGTGTGGCCTTGTTGGAGGCTTTTGGCATGACGTCAACCGTATTGCCTATGCCCTGTCCCGACTTGTTGCCGGAGGAGCAGTCGGCGCCCAAGGATTTTCGTGAACGCAAAGGGGTGATCTGGGTTGGCCGGATAAGCGAGGAGAAACGCCTGGAGTTCTTGCTTGAGATGGCGGCTAAAACTCCAGAAATCACCTACGATATTCTGGGAAAACCCAACAGAGACTCCGAGTACGCGCGTAGCGTACTTGATGCGGCTGAGCAGGCGGAGAACGTCAATATTCGCGGTATGGTCGAGCGGGACAGGATTCGGGATTTCTACGCGAATGCCAGAATTCTATGTTGTACCTC
Source organism: Sedimenticolaceae bacterium (assembly GCA_963691905.1). Classification (GTDB taxonomy): domain Bacteria; phylum Pseudomonadota; class Gammaproteobacteria; order Chromatiales; family Chromatiaceae; genus QGON01. The sequence continues at coordinate 891,283 of OY829894.1, read as the reverse complement.
CTCCTTTGAAGGTTTTCCCAATACCTTTATTGAAGCCTGGAGTGAGGGACTGCCTATCGTCACAACCTTCGATCCTGACGACCTCGTGCAACGGAAACAGTTGGGTTTTGCCGGTTCGGAGATCTCATATCTCGCCGAGAAAGTAGGCCATCTGCATAGCACTGAGGATGAGTGGACGCGGATGTCCCGGAACGCCCGGCAGTATTTCGTGGAAAATCACGAACTGGATGCTGCGATGGAAAAATTTTCCAGCCTCTTCAGGGACGTTTGATTTTCCGTAGAGCGAAGTACTGGCCCGCCGAGGCAGATCAATCCAGTTTTATCCCTACATCAATGCCGCATACATGCCGGTAATCTTATTCATCGCGACGAGAATCTTGTCCAGTGAACGGATGACCAGAGAGGGGACAAAATTGCCGTCCTCCAGATTGTTGCCAAGGCTGAACAAATCCCATTGCTCCTTTACCCCCGTCAGTGCTTGATCAATCTCGGGCGTATTCTCGGGTGCCGTCCTTAACTGCAGCAGTGCGCTGTCGAAATCTGCTACCGCCTTTTTGTAATCGGATTCGTAGAGGGGTTGTTGGAATTTCCAGCTGCGCAGCATATATAGGTTGGCCATGCGCTGGGATAGCATGCGCTGGCGTCCGGCCATATTGACCAATTTCCCGGTGGACGTGCCGGAAGCGGTCTCAAGCAACACAACAACCCGGTGTGATGCATTTAGCAGCTCCTCCCCGGCCTGACGTACTGCTTTGGCAGAGGTGCGATTGGGCTTGACTGCCGCGAGCTGGTGAAAAGGAGTCCACAGTGTGGAGACCGTCTCTAACGCTTGGGTGACGCTGCTGTTCACCTTGAATTTTTTCAACTCGGCAAGTTGCGCAGCAAAGAGATCAAGTGAAGCCTTGCGCTGTTTTTTAGCGATGCGATAGCGGATATCCTGCCCCATTTGGCAATAGGTCTTGATGATCCGTTGGGTCAGCATGCGCTGCCGGCCAGCCTTGTTGATCGCTTCGCCCATGCTCAATTCGACGGCGGGTGCTTGGACCGGAATGAAGAGCAGCGCCAAGAGAAAGAGCAGAATGGTCTTTGCCGATACACGACGCATGGAGAATACCCCTTAAGTTTTACTTCAAAAGTGCCAAGCTGATGAATGTAATTATTATCCTCGCTAAAATAACGGCTTGGGCGACAGCCGTAAAGGGAAAAACTGCGATTTTCCATGGAGAGTGAAAATCTTTTTCTATGTTTCGAGCAGGTGAACTGGTTTAGAGACCGGTTTGCTTTTTTTTGCTATATTAGTTCGTTTTTTATTGGTGGGGAAATGGCCTGATGTTTAACAAGAACATGCAAATCCAAGGGTATGACGATGAGTTGTGGTCGGCAATGCAAGCCGAAGAGACACGCCAGGAAGAGCATATCGAGCTGATCGCCTCTGAAAACTACACCAGTCCCCGCGTAATGCAGGCTCAGGGTAGTGTGCTGACGAACAAATATGCCGAAGGCTATCCCTACAAACGCTACTATGGTGGTTGTGAGAATGTGGATGTTGCCGAACAGTTGGCCATTGATCGCGCCAAGGAGCTGTTTGATGCGGACTTCGCCAATGTCCAGCCTCACTCCGGTTCTCAAGCCAATGCGGCGGTCTATATGGCGCTCTGCCAGCCAGGCGATACCATACTCGGCATGAGTCTGGCTCATGGTGGCCATCTGACGCACGGCGCCAAGCCCAATTTCTCCGGCAAGCTTTACCATGCCGTTCAGTATGGTCTCAATCCCGAGACCGGTGAGATCGACTATGACGAGGTCGAGCGTCTGGCCCGTGAGCACAAGCCAAAAATGATCGTTGCCGGCTTTTCCGCTTACTCCCGCGTTGTCGATTGGCAGCGTTTCCGTGATATTGCAGACGAGGTGGGCGCCTATCTGTTCGTTGATATGGCGCATGTGGCGGGTTTGATTGCAGCCGGCCACTATCCGAGTCCGGTAAATATTGCCGATGTGACCACTACGACCACGCACAAAACCCTGCGCGGCCCACGGGGTGGCCTGATTCTGGCGAAAGCCAACGCAGAGATCGAAAAGAAACTGAATTCACTGGTCTTTCCCGGCACTCAGGGTGGCCCCCTGATGCATGTGATTGCCGCCAAGGCCGTGGCCTTCAAGGAGGCGATGGAGCCTGAATTCAAGATCTATCAGGGTCTGGTGGTTAATAATGCCCGGGCGATGGCCCGGATTTTCATGGATCGCGGCTACGATGTGGTCTCCAAGGGTACCGATGACCATCTGTTTCTGGTCAGCTTCATTGAGGCAGGTCTGACCGGCAAGGATGTGGATGCCTGGCTGGGTGCTGCCAACATCACCGTCAACAAGAATGCAGTGCCGAATGATCCTCAATCCCCCTTCGTGACTTCGGGTATCCGGGTCGGTACACCGGCCATCACCACCCGGGGTTTTGATGAGGCCGATGCCGCTGAACTTGCGGGCTGGATGTGCGACGTAATCGATAGTCTTGGAGATCAGGCGGTGATTGATGGGGTTAAGGAGAAGGCTCTGGCCATCTGCGCAAAATACCCGGTCTACGCTTGAATCCCTTGGGGTTCTATTCCCCGCCGCTTGCGGCGTAATATTGGGGTGTGAGCGAGTATATACATAAAAGTCATAATGTTACGGTGCTGCTGTATCATTTGGTATTTCCAGCAAAGTACCGAAGGGTAGTATTTGGCACCGAAGTGGACTTGGTTCTAAAAGAGGTTTGTGTAGAGCTTGAGAAGCGCTATCAAATTAAGTTTTTGGAAATTGGTACGGATAAGGATCATGTGCATTTTCTCGTGCAATCGGTACCAATGTATAGCGTGACAAAGATTGTAACGATGATAAAGAGCCTAACGGCACGTGAGGTGTTCAAACGCTGTCCACAAGTGAAAAAGCAACTATGGGGTGGAGAGTTTTGGACAGATGGGTATTTTGCGAGCACCGTAGGAAAGCATGGGAACGAAGAAATGATAGGAAAGTACGTCAAAGGGCAGGGTGGTACGTACCAGAAACTTCACAGTGACTATCAATTGGCACTGTTCTGAAAATATGGCACCAAATACCCCGTCCGCTTGCGGCGGGGATCTTTATTATAATAGGGCCAAGGAGATAGGGCCGAGGGCCAAGGTTTGAATGAAGATGACATTGCGCAATATATTCCCTCGGCTCTCGGCCCTTGGCCCTCGGCCCTAGCCGATGCGCTGTCCTTTTTGCGGAGCACAGGATACCAAGGTCATCGACTCCCGCCTCGCGGGAGATGGCGATCAGATTCGACGTCGTCGTCAGTGTGCAGTCTGCCAGGAACGGTTCACCACCTATGAAGCCGCCGAGCTGAACTTGCCCAGAGTCGTCAAGCACGACGGCAGCCGCACGCCCTTCGACGGCCGTAAACTGCGTTCCGGCATGATGCGGGCGCTGGAGAAGCGCCCAGTCAGCACTGAACAGGTGGAGGCGGCAATCAACCATATCACCCGTAAGTTAACCGCCAGTGGAGAACGAGAAGTCGCATCGCTGCAAATCGGGGAGATGGTCATGGATGAACTGAAGACGCTGGATCAGGTTGCCTATGTGCGCTTCGCATCCGTCTACCGCAAATTCGAGGATGTTAACGCTTTCCGGGAGGAGATTGACCGTTTGGAGAGTCAGCCCGGTCCAGAGGCGCGCAGACAGCAGATGGATCTTCTAAGTCGCGATAAAAAGGACAAATGAGTAGCGGCAGCGACCACGACTATATGGCCAGAGCGATTCGTCTGGCCGAGCGGGGACGTTATACCACCCATCCCAATCCCAGGGTCGGCTGTGTGTTGGTGAAGGGGGCTGAGATTGTCGGTGAAGGCTATCATCGCCGTGCCGGAGAACCCCATGCCGAACGCAATGCCATCGCCGTGGCGGGTGTGCGGGCCGAGGGATCGACGGCTTATGTCACACTGGAGCCCTGCTGCCACCATGGGCGTACTCCACCCTGTACAGATGGACTGATCGAAGCGGGTGTCACTCGTGTTGTGGCCGCCATGAAAGATCCCAACCCTCAAGTCTCCGGGAAGGGACTGGCGCAGTTGCAGCAGGCCGGGATAACAGTTGAGGCGGGGCTGATGCAGCGCCAGGCCGAGGCGCTGAATCCGGGCTTTATCAAGCGCATGCGTTACGGCAAACCCTACGTGCGCTGTAAGCTGGCCATGAGTCTGGATGGGCGTACGGCGATGGCCAGTGGTGAAAGCAAGTGGATCACCTCGTCAGCTGCGCGCCATGATGTGCATCTGCTGCGCGCCCGTAGCAGCGCGATTATGACGGGCATCTCTACTGTGCTTGCTGATGATGCTTCGATGAATGTACGGCTGACTTCACAAGAGTTGGGGTTGGATGAGGGGCTGCAGGCGCCGCATCCGGTGAGAGTGGTACTGGATCCACAACTGGAGATGCCGCCTACTGCAAAGATGTTAACCCTGCCGGGGAAAACGTTGCTGATGGGCAGTGATGGCCATCAGCAGCAGGCAGCGACTCTTGAATCGGCGGGTGCCGAGGTGGTGTTGGTGCCTCCCCGGGACGATGTGCTGGACCTGACCGCAGTGATGGAACAGCTTGCAGCAAGGGAGTTGCATGAGGTAATGCTGGAATCAGGTGCAGTTTTGGCTGGTGCGATGCTGGAGCAGCAGCTGATTGACGAACTGGTGATCTATGTCGCGCCCCACATCATGGGAGACGGCGCACGGGGACTCTTTCACCTGCCGGGGCTGGAGAAGATGCAGGATCGCATCGCACTCAATATCACCGACCTGCGCCAGGTGGGCGAAGAGATTCGTCTCACTGCCCGGCCGCTATATGGGAATAGAACCTGAAGCCACGGGGTAGGCCGATTCAAGCGTAGCGGAACCGGCAATCCGTAGGCTCTGAAATGCCCGATCCGCTGAGCTTGATCGGGCCTACAGTTTGAGCAAGATAGCGAATTCAATATGTTTACAGGCATTATTCAGTCGATAGGTACCCTTGTCAGCCAGGAGTCGAGGGGCGGAGACGTGTCTCTCTACATCCGCACAGGACGGTTGGATCTGGCTGACGTTGCCATTGGCGACAGCATCGCCAGCAATGGTGTCTGCCTGACAGTGGTCGAGTTGCCGGGGGATGGTTTCCGTGCGGATGTTTCCCTTGAGACGCTTTCGCTGACCACGCTGCATAACCTCAAGCCGGGCAGCCCGGTGAATCTGGAGAAGGCCTTGACCCTGAGCTCCCGTCTCGGCGGCCACCTGGTGAGTGGACATGTGGATGGCGTGGGGAAGGTGGTGGGTCGCCGGGAGGATGCCCGATCCATCCGTTTTGACATCGAGGCACCCAAGGCGCTGGCGAAATATATCGCCCACAAGGGCTCCATCTGTGTTGATGGTGCCAGCTTGACGGTGAACGGCATCGACGGAAATCGCTTCGATCTCAATATCGTCCCTCATACCCTGCAAGAGACGACCCTCGAAGGGATTCAGGTGGGGCATGAAGTGAACCTGGAGGTCGATCTGATCGCCCGATACCTTGAACGGCTGGTGCTCGGGGAGAATGCGTCTGAATCAGCGGCATCGGGTGTCACCGAAGCGCTGTTGATGGAGCGGGGTTTTATCCGCTAAAGGCTTAAACTTGGTCTGACAACGTTTGTTGTTAATCCCGCCTCTGTTACAATTATCGGTTCGCTTCGCCAATAATCAAGACTGGATATATGTCCCTTAACACTACAGAAGAAATCATTGCCGACCTGAAACAGGGGAAGATGGTCGTCATCATGGATGATGAGGATCGTGAGAACGAGGGCGATCTCATTTTGGCTGCCGAGATTGTGACCCCTGATGCAGTCAATTTCATGGCCCGTTACGGCCGTGGCCTGATCTGCCTTACGCTCACCAAAGAGCGCTGCAGCCAGTTACGCCTGCCCCTGATGGTGCCCACTGACGATGAGCTGGCGGCCACCAATTTCACAGTCTCTATCGAGGCCGCCGAAGGGGTGACCACCGGTATTTCAGCCGCTGATCGGGCTACCACCATTTTGGCTGCTGTAGCAGAGGACGCACAACCTCAGGATATTGAGCAACCGGGACACATTTTTCCGCTGATGGCGCAGCCCGGAGGTGTGCTGGTGCGCGCCGGTCATACTGAAGCGGGATGTGATCTGGCCCGCATGGCGGGCTTCCACGCAGCTTCCGTCATCGTGGAGATTCTCAACGATGACGGGACCATGGCGCGCCGGTCGGATCTTGAGAAGTTTGCACAAGAGCACGATCTGAAAATCGGCACCATCGCCGATCTGATCCAGTATCGGGTGAAAAATGAGCATACAGTGGAGCGGGTCAGCGAATGTGCATTTCCCACCAAACACGGAAATTTCCGCCTGGTTGCCTATCAGGATATGGTGGATAACGAGCTGCATCTGGCGCTGGTGATGGGGCATCCGAAGCCGGATAAGCCGACACTGGTTCGCGTTCACATGCAGAACAGCTTGTGTGATTTGTTCAGTTCAACCGGCGGTGATTGTGGTTGGCCACTTGAAAATGCCATGAAACAGGTGGGTAAAGCGGGGCAGGGCGTGATCGTGGTGCTGCGCAATCACGACACCGCGCGGGAGATCGTGCAGCGTATGATGGAACTGCAGCTGCAGAGGCCGGAAGGCGAGTCGTTCGTTAAACAGGACAACAGCAAGGAGCTACGCACCTATGGTGTCGGCGCGCAGATTCTCTCTGATCTGGGTGTGCGTAAGATGCGCGTGCTCAGTGCGCCGAAAAGTATCCACGGCCTCTCCGGCTTCGGCATGGAAGTGGTTGAATACGTCGATTGTGAATAACCAATAGCGGGAACGCGAGCCTGCGTTTTTGATAATAGATCTATTTTTTCAGGGTAAAGAACATGACCATCAAAACCATTGAAGGCGCACTGACGATTGAGAATGCGCGGTTCTGTGTAGTGGCTGCGCGTTTCAACAGCTTTGTTGTGGAGAGTCTGCTGGACGGGGCGATTGACACCCTGAAACGCCACGGCGCGTCCGAGGACGATATTACGCTGGTCAGACTGCCCGGCGCCTTTGAGATGCCGGTATTACTGGAGAAGATCGCCGCAAAGGGCGAATATGATGCCATCATCGCGCTGGGCGCAGTGATTCGTGGTGGCACTCCCCATTTTGACTATGTGGCCGGCGAGTGTGTGAAAGGGATGTCTCAGGTCAGCCTGAAACATGGCGTCCCCATCGCCTTCGGCGTATTGACGGTCGACACCATCGAGCAGGCCATTGAGCGAGCAGGGACCAAGGCCGGCAACAAGGGTGCCGAAGCGACACTCTCCGCTATCGAGATGGTGAATCTGCTGCGTCAGATCGAGGCATGAGCCGCAAACGCAGTCAGGCGCGCCAGCATGCGGTTCAGGCCATCTACCAGTGGCAGATGGCCGGTCAGGATATTGGTTCCATCGTCGATCAGTTTCTGGCGGAGCAGGATGTCAAAAGCTTTGAAGTGCCCTATTTTCAGGATCTGCTGCACGGTGTCCCCAGACACCTGACTGAGCTGGACGAACTGCTGAAGCCTGCCCTCGACCGCGCTATCGAAAGCGTCGATCCGGTGGAGCGGGCTGTGCTGCGCCTCGGTGTCTATGAATTAAATTTTCACCCGGAGGTGCCCTATCGGGTGGTGATCAATGAATCGGTGGAGTTGGCCAAGGTGTTTGGGGCGGAGCAGGGCCACAGGTTCGTCAATGGTGTATTGGATAAAGTGGCCAAAGAGATCCGCAAGGTGGAGATGAAGGCTAAAAAGGCCTAGGGTCTGTTAACAGAACCTAAGTTCTTTAGAACTCATCCTGAGTGTTGCTGAGTTTCGAAGTGCCATACCTCAGTACCAGGATGGCAAATGTCAGCATCAGGATGGCGCCGGTCAGGGTGAGAATGGTCTCGTTTGACATGGTTTTGATGTCGATGGTGAGCAGGCGCGTAAGCGCTGTGACGGCGATATAGATCAGGAACTGCACCGGCATGCGGCGGGTCTTGAAATAGATGCCGACCATCGCGCCCAGTTCCAGGTAGATGAAGAGCAGCAGGATATCCTTCAACGTGGCGTGACCGTGCGAGATCATCTCCAGATAGACGGTTACACTCGACCAGATCACAGTGGCACCGATCACGAACAGACCGACGGTGTGGAACACCTCGACCATGAAGTCTCCCGCCTTCTCTATCTTGTGAAAATGTTCGTTTTCGCTCATCTTTGATACCTATCACCGTAATCTGCACAAGCTACACTGATGTTGTCTCAATAGGCAAGCCTTCTTTTGTAATAAACCATTTATTAATCATGGCCTTAACCGAGTTTGATCTGATTCGACGCTATTTTTCCGAACCTGCGGCCATCCGTGATGACGTGGTGCTCGGCATCGGTGATGACTGCGCCCTGTTGCAGTTGCCACCGGGTCATGAGCTGGCAGTCACTGTGGACACCCTGGTGTCCGGTGTGCATTTTTTCCCCGATGTGGATCCGGAAGCGTTAGGTCATAAGGTGCTGGCGGTCAATCTCAGTGATTTGGCGGCGATGGGGGCGCAACCCGCCTGGGTGACATTGGCCCTGACTCTGCCTGCAGCAGACAGCAACTGGCTGGCGGCATTCAGCAGGGGCTTTTCAGCGTTGGCGAAACGCTATGGTGTGCAACTTATCGGCGGAGACACTACCCGTGGAGCGCTCTCCATCACGGTTCAGGCCCAGGGTTTTTTGCCCTCTGGCAGTGCATTGACCCGATCTGGCGCTCATCCGGATGACCTGATCTGCGTCACCGGCAACCTTGGGGATGCCGGGCTCGCACTCTCCACAAAGCAGGGACACAGGTTACTGAAAACCTCCGACCTGCGTGATGTCGTACTACGGCTGGAACGTCCGGAACCCCGCATTGGGATGGGGCTTGAGCTGCGTGGGCTCGCAACCGCCGCCATCGATATCTCCGACGGACTCCTGGCCGACCTAGGACACATCCTGCAGGCTAGTGGAGTGGGTGGCAGATTGAATCTGTCACAGCTCCCCCTGTCGCCACCGGTGGCAGAGGTCGTTGCTGAAACGGATGGATGGTCGTTGCCGTTGGCCGCAGGGGATGATTATGAACTCTGTTTCACGCTGCCTTCCGAGAGGCTGCATGAGGTGGAGGCGATCAGTGGCCGCCTGGCTTTGCCGGTATCGGTGGTCGGCCGTATTGAAGCGGACTCCGGACTGCGCTGCGAGCGGGAGGATGGTACTCTTTGGCAACCACCTGCCGCAGGATTTGATCATTTTGCCGATGTCTGACTCAACCGCCAGTACCGCCCCCAACCTGCGTAACCCGGTGCATCTGTTGGCTTTCGGTTTTGGTAGCGGCGCCATGCCCTTTGCGCCGGGTACTTTCGGCACCCTGGCCGCAGTCCCGATCTATCTGTTGATGGCTCCTCTGGCACTGACCGCCTATTTGGTTACTGTGTCGCTGATGTTCGTGGTGGGGATCTGGCTCTGTGAGCGAACCTCCCGAGATCTCGGTGTACACGATCATGGTGGTATTGTCTGGGATGAGATTGTCGGATTTCTGATTACCATGATTATGGCGCCCGCAGGCTGGCAGTGGCTGCTGCTCGGGTTTGTACTGTTTCGCCTCTTCGATATTTTCAAGCCCTGGCCCATCAACTCCATTGACCGCAAGGTGGGCGGAGGACTGGGTATCATGCTGGATGATGTGGTGGCAGGTATTTTCGCGCTGCTGATGATGCAGTTGATCCGAATTTCAGGGCTTCTCTGATGCTGAGACGGCTGGCCATTCTGCTGATTGCCATGCTGTTACCTGTGGCGGCTATCGCGGTTGAGCGGATTACTGTCGAGGCGCTTTTTTCCAACAAGGCAATGGTCACCATTGATGGTACCCGTCGTCTGCTGAAACTCGATCAGCCCTCGCCGGAGGGCGTGGTCTTGATCGATGCGGACAGCCGTGAGGCGGTGATAGAGGTGGATGGAGAGCGGCAGATATACCGGCTCGGCAGTCATGTCTCCAGCCAATTCAGCAAACCGGAAACGACCACCGCCAGGATCCAGCGGGATTTGAACAACAGTTACTCGACGGTGGGCAGCATCAATGGCCGTAACGTGCGCTTTTTGGTCGATACGGGGGCATCGGCGGTGGCCATGAATTCAGGGGTTGCCAAACGCTTGGGGGTCTCATATAAGCTGGATGGCAAGCGTATTTCGGTCAGTACCGCGTCCGGTATGACTCCGGCCTATGAAGTGGAGCTGGATCGGGTGCAGGTGGGGGATATCAGGCTGAACCGGGTGCGCGGGTTTGTCATCGAAGGGGATAGTCCACGCCGGGTATTGTTGGGGATGAGTTTCCTCAGCCGGGTGAAAATGGAGGATCAGGGGGCGGTACTGCTGCTGCACAGCAAGTATTGATAACTCAAATTTCCGAGTTCAAGCCTGGTAGGGTGTGCCGTGCGCACCAGAATAAGCAGCAATCATGGTGCGCACAGCGCACCCGGCGTGGTTATTCAGCTGTTTTATCCCGCTCGATCAGTGCATAGGCCGAGTGGTTGTGGATCGATTCGAAGTTCTCCGATTCAATTATATAGGCACTGATGCGATCCTCATTGTTGAGGCGTACCGCTACGTCCCTAACCATGTCCTCTACGAATTTTGGATTGTCGTAAGCGCGCTCGGTGACATATTTCTCATCCGGTCGTTTGAGCAGTCCGAATAGTTCGCAGGAGGCCTCCTGTTCAACCATGTCGATGATCTCCTCAATCCAGATAAATCCTCTGGTGCGGGCCTGTATCGTGACGTGAGAACGCTGGTTGTGAGCACCACGATCGGAGATCTTTTTCGAGCAGGGACAGAGACTGGTGACCGGCACTACTACCTTGATGTCGATGTTGGGAACACCGCTGTGGATCTCTCCTATCAGGGTGACATCATAGTCGAGCAGGCTCTGCACATTGGAAATCGGCGCGGTCTTATTGATGAAGAAAGGGAAGCTCATCTCGATGTGGCCCGACTCGGCCTCCAGGCGCTCCGCCATCTCCTTCAGCATGACCTTGAAGGATTCAACGGTGATCTCGTAGTCGTGGCTGTTGAGAATCTCCACGAAACGGGACATGTGCGTGCCCTTGAAGTTGTGGGGCAGGTTGACGTACATATTGAAGTTGGCAATGGTGTGCTGTTCGCCCTCACTGCGATCTTTGATGCGCACCGGGTGGCGGATATCCTTGATGCCCACCTTATCAATGGCGATCCTGCGGGTATCTTCGCTGTTTTGGACATCCGCAATCTGGGTGCCGGTGTGAGGGGTGTTTTCTGCCATGTCTGGGATCCTGCTTCGCCAACCTAGTGCGAAGTCATGCTGATTACTGTGCTGGGGTCTGAAGGATAGTCTGCCGCCCGTTCAGGGACAACTGACAGAACCTCAGGTTTTTCCGTATCCTCCCATTGAGAGGACGGTCAGCGTAAAACAATCAATTATCCCAAGCAGAGAGGAGGGGTGCAAGTTAATGATTTCTGCCGATGATGTAATCGGCGATCCAGCGCAACGGTGCTGCCTCTTCGCCAAAACCCTCCAGGCTCTGTAAGGCATTCTGTCGGAACTCATCCGCTTTCTCGCGGGCGCCTGTGAGGCCGAGTAGAGAAGGGTAGGTGGATTTGTTCTGCGCCTGGTCCTTGCCCTGGGTTTTTCCCAGGGTCTCGGTGTCGCCCTCCACATCCAGGATATCGTCCCGGATCTGAAATGCCAGCCCGATACATTTTGCGAAGTGGCTGAGTTTGCGGACTATTTCAGAATTGAGATCGGGATTCAATAGTGTGCCCATGCGGACGCTGGCGCAGATCAGCGCACCCGTTTTGTGGATATGCAGATTTTCCAGTTCGGTAAGATTCAGCTCGCGTCCGGTCGCATCCAGATCCAGCGCCTGGCCACCGGCCATGCCTCTGGAACCGCTCGCGCGGGCAAGTGTCTCCACCATCTTCAGCCGGGTTTCGGCATTTGCATCCAGCGTGTTGTCGGTGCAAAGGGTCTGAAAGGCCAGCGTCTGCAGCGCGTCGCCGACCAGGATAGCGGTGGCCTCATCGAATGCTTTGTGGCAGGTGGGGCGCCCACGGCGCAGGTCATCGTCGTCCATTGCCGGCAAATCGTCATGCACCAGGGAGTAGGCGTGGATCATCTCGATCGCACAGGCGGCGGCATCCAGCCGTTCCATCTTGACGCCGGTGGCCTGTCCAGCAGCATAGACGAGTACCGGTCGGACACGTTTGCCTCCACCCAGGGCAGCGTAGCGCATTGCTTCATGGAGTAGTGTGGGCGTGGTGCCGGTCGTCGGCAAAGTGCGATCGAGAGCGTGCTCCACCCGGGCCTGGCAGAACTGCATGAAGTCTTTAAGATGGGTTTCACTCGTCACGCTGGAAAGGCTCCAATTCAGCATCATTGGAATCGTCGCTCAATAGACGAACTTTCTGTTCCGCCGCGTCCAACGCCTTCTGGCAGGTACGGGTCAGTTCCACCCCCCGTTCGAAGGATTTCAGTGACTCATCCAGGGATAGATCGCCCTGTTCCAGTGTTTCGACCAGGGATTCCAGCTCGCTCAGCGCCTCTTCCAGGGGTGGGCTCTTCTTTTTTCTCGGCACGGTTTGGCTCTATTTTGGATGTCTGTGTGGATTGAATATCAACTATTAGACCACACGGTAAAGAGACAAAGCCAACCCATGCGGGATTGAAACCTCGCCACAGGCTGCCGGGGTGTGTAAACTTCCGTGCTTCGTTTCTTTCCATTTTCAAGCTTGATTTAACCCAGTAGTTTTTATGACAGGTAGCTACGACGCTTCTGATATTGAGGTCCTCAGCGGACTTGAACCGGTGCGAAAACGCCCGGGAATGTACACCGATACCAGCCGCCCCAACCATCTGGCGCAGGAAGTCATCGATAACAGTGTCGATGAGGCGATTGCCGGTTTTTCCAAGTCGATCGAGATCACGCTGTTCAAAGATGGTTCCCTGCAAGTGCAGGATGATGGCCGAGGCATGCCGGTTGATCTACACCCACAGCAGGGGTTGCCTGGTGTCGAGGTGATCCTGACCAAGTTGCATGCGGGCGGTAAGTTTTCCAATAAAAACTACCAGTTCTCAGGTGGTCTGCATGGGGTGGGTGTGTCGGTTGTGAACGCACTTTCCCGACACCTTGAAATCTGGGTGAAGCGTGATGGCCGGGAGTACAACATGGCCTTTGCGGGGGGGGCCAAGGTCTCTGATCTGGAACCGGTGGGTAAGGTTGGGCGCAACAATACCGGTACCCGCTTGCGTTTCTGGCCCGATGCCAAGTATTTTGACAGTCCACGTTTTTCTGTGCGCCAGCTGCGCCATGTGCTGCGTGCCAAGGCGGTGCTCTGCCCCGGTCTCCATGTTCGATTCATCGATGAGAAAAGTGGGGAGCAGGAGGAGTGGTGCTATGAGGATGGTTTGCGGGATTACATGCTGGATGCGCTTCTTGGCCAGACGTTGATTCCCAGTGAAGCCTTTGTCGGCAATATGGAGGCCAACACTGAAGCGGTTGCATGGGCCGTGGTCTGGTTGCCGGAAGGTGGTGAAGCGGTGACTGAGAGTTACGTCAATCTGATCCCCACCGTCCAGGGCGGAACTCACGTTAACGGTCTGCGCAGTGGTTTGACGGATGCGGTCCGGGAGTTCTGCGAGTTCCGTAATCTGTTGCCAAGAGGTGTCAAGCTGACGCCGGATGATGTCTGGGCACGGGTCAGTTATGTGCTGTCAGCCAAACTGCTGGAGCCACAGTTTTCCGGGCAAACCAAAGAGCGCCTCTCCTCCAGGGAGTGTGCTGCTTTTGTTTCCGGTGTGGTGAAGGACGCCTTCAGCCTCTGGTTGAATCAGCATACCGACCTTGGCGAAAGTATCGCTGAACTTGCGATCAACTCTGCGCAGAGCCGGATGCGCGCCGGGCGCAAGGTGATCCGTAAGAAGGTGACTCAGGGACCTGCGCTGCCGGGGAAACTGGCAGACTGCAGTACTGCCGACCCTTCCCGCAGTGAACTCTTTCTGGTGGAGGGTGATTCAGCTGGTGGTTCTGCCAAACAGGCGAGGGATCGGGAATTCCAGGCGATCATGCCGCTGCGCGGAAAGATATTGAATACTTGGGAAGTTGATCCGGCGGAGGTTCTGGCCTCACAGGAGGTACACGATATCTCCGTGGCTATCGGAGTGGAACCCGGTAGCGAGGATCTTTCCAAGCTCCGCTTCGACAAGGTCTGCATTCTTGCGGATGCGGACTCAGATGGTTTGCATATTGCCACACTGCTGTGCGCGCTGTTTCTGCGCCATTTCAGAAAGCTGGTTCAGGAGGGGCACGTCTACGTGGCGATGCCACCGCTCTATCGTATCGATGTTGGCAAAAAGATCTATTATGCGTTGGACGATGACGAGAAGCAGGGTGTGCTCGACAGGATCGAGGCGGAGAAGATACGCGGCAAGGTCAATGTGCAGCGTTTCAAAGGATTGGGTGAGATGAACCCCCTGCAGCTGCGGGAGACCACGATTCACCCGGATACCCGTCGTCTGGTGCGCCTGACCATTGAGTCAGGGGATAATACCAACAGCGTAATGGATATGATGCTGGCAAAAAAACGCGCGCCTGACCGTAAGCGCTGGTTGCAGGAGAAAGGGGACTTGGCTGAGGTCTGAGTGACTCAGGTTTTGTTGGATTTTTGAACTGTTTGAGGGTACTCCCCGGATATTGAATATGTATAAACAGGGTCTTTCACTGATTGTCTTGGCAGTTGCTCTGATGTCGCCGGTCGTTGTTGCCGTGCCGGCAGACAATGAGCGTTTCTCCAGCAACGGTGTAACGAAAACAAAGTCGCTGGATACGAGCGGTTTACGCCAGCTGCAGAGTCAGCTTGATCAAGTGAGGAAATTGGCTCCGTCATTACGGGTTCAGCTACGAAATCTACGTCATCAGGCTGGTCTAAGACAGTTCGATTCTTTTGAATTCGAACGTCATATGAGCCGCGCCCAGAACGGCATAGAACGTCTGCTCCGTCTCCACCAGCGTCCGACAGTCTCCTCCATGCAACTGCATTTTATTGCGGTGGATCTGCAGCGGCAATCTGTTGGTCTGACACGTCAGCTGGAAAAAGTGGAAATAGTGATTGAAGGGATTGATGAGCTGCTGGACGAAGATATCAAGCAGGAGAGTGTGGTCATTGAAAGGAATGAGAAGTTTCTGGATATGCTTACTTCGTTTACCGAAACTGTCCAGGATGCCTCAAAGCTGATCGGACAAAGAAGCGAATAGTGGCCGATTCGTTCTAGCCACTTAATCTGTTCCGATATCGGAAGTCATCATGCAGCGTATCTTCCTACTGGGCGCCATTGTGTTGTTGAGCAGCTTGCTGATATGGGTGGCGCTGTTCTGGACCCCTCAGTCTGACAGTGTACCCAGTCACGAACAGCTCTCGATCCCCGCAACACCCGTTGGCGGCAATTTTGCGCTTGAATCGCATCTGGGGCCTGTAACGCTGAGCGATTATCAGGGTAAGGTCGTCATCCTCTATTTTGGCTATACCTGGTGCCCGGATATCTGCCCGACGAGTCTGGGCTTTCTCAGTATGGCCCTGAACGAACTGACTGAGGAGGAGCTTGCCGGGGTACAGCCGCTGTTCATCAGCGTTGATCCCAAGCGCGATTCACTGGAACGACTCAGGGTGTATGGGGAGTACTTCCATCCAAGCATTTTAGGTGTCACAGGTTTGCCGGAAGCCGTGGAGGAGGTCGCAGGGAAATATGGCGCAGCCTATAGCATCGTAGAACAGCCATCCGAATCCAATTATGTGGTGGATCACTCGGCGGATACTTACTTTATCGACAGGGAGGGAAAACTGACGAAAGTGCTGCCTCATGGTACACCACCCGAAGAGATATTGACCCTGATGAGACGAATGTTGTCAGAAGGGGTGGCGAAACAATAGGCCGGTTCAAATAGAGTGAAACCGGCAACCTCCTGGTGCCTGATCCGCAGCGCTTGATCAGGCCTACTGATCCTGTTCTGAATTATTCGAAAGAGAGTCCGAATCCAGTGGCTTCAAGATAGTCAGCTTCCTGTTTTAACTCGGCGTGGGTCAGTGGATGAGACTCCAGCCAGCCTTGCGGAAACTCCAACAGCAGATGATTTCCCTCGACCTCCAGCAGGGCGTGCGGCTTGGTTACCGCTGAGCGACTGCGATGCAGCAATACTGCAAGACGCAGCAGAATGCAAAGCTGTTTTGTACAGTGCACCACATCCTTGGGTAGAGCCTCGAAGGTGGAGGAGGGGAATTTGCGCCTGTGTCCCCGCACCAGAGCAGCAATCACGCACTGCTCCTGCCGGGTAAATCCCGACATGTCGGAGTTTTCCAGCAGATAGGCGCCGTGCTTGTTGAACTGGCTGTGGGAGACGGTGAGACCGATCTCATGCACAAGTGCGGCCCAACTCAGCATGTTGGAGTAGCGGGAGTCGCCCATCTTCCAGGCTTTGATGACTTGGTTGAAGAAGGCCAGGGCAGTGGCTTCGACACGCACTGCCTGGTCGGCGTCGATATTGTAACGTTTGGATAAAGATTTGATGGTGCGTTCGCGGGTGTCTTCGTGGCGGCTGCGGCCGACCATATCGTAGATCAGTCCTTCTCGCAGCGCCTCGTCGGAGACCTGCATCTGTTCGATGCCGATATGGCGAAAGACTGCCAGGAGGACCGCGACGCCACCAGAGAAGACAGGTTTCCGTTCCGATGTCAGTCCTTTCAGGTTGAGCGCTTCTACGCTGCCCGCAGCAATCATCGCCTTTTGCAGTTTTTCCAGAGATCTTAGGGTGATGCCCTGTTCACTCCAACCCTCTTCCTGAACCACTTTTTGGATCGCTTTGATGGTGCCGGAACTGCCGATGGCGAGGGTCCAGTTGTCGTCGCGAAACCTGGCGCGTACAGGACGGATCTCGATGGCACAGGCAAGCTCCGCCTTTTTCATCGCCTTGGTGGTGATATTGCCGTCTTTGAAAAACTCCCTGCTTATGCTGACGCAGCCCATATGCAGGCTCTCGCGCTGGCGGGTGGTGAAGCCTTCGCCGATGATGAGTTCAGTACTGCCACCACCGATATCCACCACCAGACGGCGTTCATCTCCTGCGGCAAGGCCATAAGCCACTCCGAGATAGATCAGGCGGGCCTCTTCGCGGCCGGCAATTACCTCGATGGGATGGCCCAGTGCCTGCTGAGCGGCCACCAGGAAATTGTCTGCTGAACTTACCTGACGCAGGGTGTTGGTGCCGACGGCACGGACATTTTCAGAAGGGATCGAACCCAATCGTTGGCCGAATCGCTCAAGGCAGGCGATGGCCCTTTCTGCCACCTCGGGTTTAAGCTGTTTGGTTTTGGTCAAACCTTCGCCAAGTCGCACCATCTCCCGTAATTTGTCGATGACCTGCAGGTTGCCATCGGTAACGCGGGCGACAATCATGTGGAAGCTGTTGGAGCCCAAATCGATGGCTGCAACGGTTTCTTGAGTCTCTGCGGTTTGTGGGGCGTTGTCCTGCATGATCTGACCATCTCCGGTGTGAAGTCCGGATGATTTTACCGGGAGCTATGGCGATTATCTAACCTTCGCTATCTTTTTCGGTCAATGGGCGCTGACTGTCGCTTTTGCCGGTGCGTGCAAAACTGATGCAGTCTTCGGGGATTGCATATCTTACTATTACTATTTGTATGGAAAATCGCAGGGGTTGGCGTCATTAGGGGATAATAGAAGGTGCCATTGGGCAATAAACGGTTTGAAAAATTGGCCGAGGATCTGTTGGGGCAGGCGAAATATGAGACTTTATCGATGAAGTATTGCAGCCAGTGTGGCGCTGAAGTGGAAATCAAAGTGCCGGATGGAGACAATCGGCCCAGGCACATCTGCGCTGAGTGTCTGACGATCCACTATCAGAATCCCAAGATGGTGGTGGGTTGTATTCCGATGTGGGAGGACAAAGTGCTGCTCTGCCGTCGAGCGATCGAACCCCGTTACGGACTATGGACACTGCCTGCGGGTTTTATGGAAAACGGCGAGACCAGTCAGGAGGGCGCAGCAAGGGAGACCCTGGAGGAGGCGAATGCCAGGGTGGAGGTGGAGACGCTGTATGCCCTCTTCAATCTTCCTCACATCAGCCAGGTTTATATGTTGTTCAAAAGCCGCCTGATAGATATCGACTTTGGACCGGGCAGTGAGAGTCTGGAGGTCGCTCTGTTCGCTGAGCAGGAGATTCCCTGGGATGAGATTGCCTTCCCTGTGGTCCATGAGACCCTGCGGCTTTTTTTCGAGGATGCCAGGCGTAATCACTATGAGTTGCGCAGCGGGACGATTGTCCGGCTGTCAGACAATCCCCGCCGCTACCACACCCAATTGCTGTAGTGTCAGCATGCGTAAGTCATAAACCATGATTTCCGTAGGAGGGTACAAGACGAACATTGTTGGCAACCATGCCGTCGCCTTTATCACTCTTCTCGATATAGAATTCGAGCACGGTCTCCCGGTTTGACAGGAGCTCGTCGGTGACTCCGTCGGCCAGCTCATTGGCATGGCAGAATACGCTCTCATAGGGGGAGTCCGGATCACGTGGATCCGTAATCCACAAGTTCGGATCGATGCGCTTGATGAAGCGCAGAAAGCCATATCCTTTGTCGGGAAACCATTTCGAGCAGATGCCTCGGACGCAGGAGCCAGGGGAGCCCCACTCGTTACGTGGTTCATAGGAGATCGGTAACAGGTCGGGAATCAGAAAACCGGAAAAAAAGTCATCGACACGCCGTTGCAGTTCCTTGGAGACGTTGCGGAAACCGAGCAGTTCCACACGGCAGCCCCGGTCCTGCAGGGCAGTCACCACCTGTAGGAAATCGCCGTCTCCGGTGACCAGCAGCACCAGATCGAGTTTTTCCGACTGCAGCATGGCATCGACCGCCAGATCGAGATCCGCATTGGCCTTGGTTGTGACATTGCCCTCTTCATCGGTGTAGCGGCGTACTATTTTAACGATGATCTTCCAGCCGTAATCCCGTACCATCTGCTGGTACGAGCTTGCCCGCTTGGCGTATTCGTAATCATCTTTTGCCCGCTCTTGGTCATACGCGATATAGGTGTTCATGCGTAACAAGTTACCGCCAAAACGTGCGGCAAAGCGGCGTAGAATATCGTATCGAAGTTGGTAACCGCCGTTGTAGCGGATGTTTTCGGCGTCCACGAAAACGCCTATCTTGAGGTTATTATTCAATGTGGCTCTCTAAACAAAAAAATGAATGATATAGATTCGGCAATATAAATACGTGACTCATTAATGGTGGATTAGGTTTCCATTTGCAGTCTTTATATTAAGATGAATAATGATTGTTAAACAGGCCTTGCTTTGAAGTGAGACTATGGAATTGCAGGGTAACTGAAATTTGAAAAGGATTCGAATGACAATATCCGTTTTCAGATGTTATTAACCCTGTTATTCATAGGATAATCCAGGCCATTGATCTCCAGACGAGTCCTTTTATTTCATAGTGTGATGGCGATCGCCATCTGGTCTGCATGGTATCTGCTTGGCGGGGGAGAGTCAGCTGTTGCCGCCACGCTGGAACACTGGCGAGTGGCGCTGACAATGGTGTTTGGTTCATTTATCGCAGGCGCCACCAGCGAAGGTGGTGGTGCAATCGCCTTCCCGGTCTTCACCAAGGTGTTGCAGATCGATCCAGCCGACGCAAAGGTTTTCTCATTGGCCATCCAGAGTGTGGGTATGAGTGCCGCGTCGCTGGTGATAATCGCAATGGGCGTACGAGTCGAATGGCGGGTGATACGTTGGGCGGGCGTCGCCGGTATTCCTGGTATGATTCTGGGTGCGGCAGTGGTGGCGCCGTTGCTCTCATCTGCGATGATCAAGATGAGTTTTACCTTTCTGGTTACCAGTTTTGCGGTTACGCTGTTCATGTTGAATCGCCGCATGCGACTCTGCCACGACCGGCTGCCGGATGAGAGTGGATACGAGTCTTGGATTATCGCTCTTGCAGGTTTCGTTGGCGGTGTGATGTCTGGTCTGGTGGGTAACGGCATCGACATCATTACCTTCTCTGTCATGGTGCTCTTATTCAGGGTGAGTGAAAAAATTTCAACACCCACCTCAGTGATTCTGATGGCATCGAATTCGATTGTCGGATTTCTGCTGCATATTTTCGTGATCGATGGTTTTACGCCAGAGATCAGAGAGTGGTGGCTTGCCGCCATACCTGTCGTAGTGGTTGGTGCTCCTTTGGGGGCGATGCTCTGTAGTCTGCTGGATCGTCAGGTTATAGCGAAAGGACTGATTTTGCTGATACTGATTGAATTTATCAGCTCACTCTGGCTGATCCCCATGACACCGTCTGTTGTATCGGTCAGCCTGATCATGCTGGTGATATTTTCACTGCTCTACTATGGTATGTACAGTGTAAGACGTTATGAGCCCATGGGATCAGATTGACCTGAGTTTGATTGAGTCAAAGATTCATCAATCAAAAGCACATAATGCTAAAGAAAAGCGGGGAGGGGGAGATGAACGAGAGGATCGATGATATCACCATCGTGGGCGGCGGTTCGGCAGGCTGGTTGATGGGCCTGTTCCTGACCACGATGCTGAACAAGGGGGAATCAAAGGTCAAGGTGACCCTGATTGAGTCGCCGAATATCCCTACCATCGGTGTTGGCGAAGGGACGGTGACCGGTTTTCCCCGCATGCTCCAGCAATTGGGCATCAAGGAGAGCGAATTCCTGCGTAATTCCGATGCCACCTTCAAATGCGCAGGAAAATTTGTAGGCTGGAATCTGGATGCCCAAGGCAAGCCGACTACCTTCTATAATCCCTTTAACGTAGGTGGATACGTCGGTGGTTTTGAAACAGGTTATTACTACCAAAAATATGGCAACGCACCGGGTGCGAGTAGTTTTGTCGATAGCATCATGCCGACTCAGATGGTGGTGGAAAAACAGCTTGGTCCAAAATTGATAGGCGCAAAGGACTACGAGAGTCCCGTACCCTATACCTACCATCTGCACGCCCACGACTTTTCCAGGCAGGTCGCAAATATTGCGAAAAAAAGGGGGGTCGTGCATATCCTGGACGAGATGGTGGACGCGGAACAGGATGAGAACGGCTATATCACGGCGCTCAACCTGAAAGAGAAGGGGCGTGTGCCGGTAAAGCTGGTGATCGATTGCACCGGTTTCAGTGGACGTATATTGCAGCAGGTGTTGAAAGAGCCCTTTAACGAATTTGGTAACCACTTGCTGTGTGACCGTGCCATCCCCATCCCTCATCCCCATGAAGATCCTAAGAGACTTACTCCTTGCACCACTGCAACGGCGATGAAGGCGGGTTGGACTTTCGATGTGCCACTCTACAGTAGAATGGGCACGGGTTATGTTTACTCAAGCCGTTTCATCTCCGATGATGAAGCATTGGATGAACTGATCAGACACATCGGCGATGAATCCCTGCGGGAAAGAACGCCGCCGGTGATCAAGATGCGCGTAGGCCGGGTACGCAACACCTGGGTTAAGAATGTTATCGCCACCGGTCTTTCAGCAGGCTTTGTGGAGCCTCTGGAGGCTTCCGCGATCTATACCATCGAGATGACGGCGCGCATGCTGCTGACCTATTATCCCGAGCAGGGCATCGAGCAGAAGACAGTAGACCGCTTCAATGAAGTCATGAACCGGATGTATAACGAGATTCTCTCCTTCATCGTCATGACCTACTACACTTCCAACCGTACCGAGCCTTTCTGGGTTGCCGCCCGTGAGGATATCGATCTGCCAGACAAACTGCGGGAAAATCTTGAGATGTGGCAATCATTCATGCCGTCACCTCATGATGTCGAGGGCAAATTTCTTTTCAGCCACTGGAACTATATCTATGTCCTGCTTGGTAAAGGTTATTTTGAGGGACGCCATTTCCCGGCTGAACGTTTCCTTGTAAAAAGTGACTGGACGCGTTTTTCCAATCATATCGCAGAGGTCAAACGCCAACTGAAACAGAAACTGCCTTCGCATTATGATCTGCTTAATGCGATTCGGAGTGGGAGGTAAGGGTTCTGCATACTTGAAACAGCCTGCTTTTGCAGAGTGATCAGATAGAGGAAATATATCGGTGTTACCCGTTGACTACGCAATACGGCCAGAGGCCGGGGAACCTTTTTTACAGGCGGACAGATCGACTCCCTGTCTTCTGGTCATCTTCGGTGCGGCGGGAGATCTGACTCGCCGTAAGTTGATGCCGGCGCTCTACAATCTCCTATGTGAACGTGCGATTGATGAGCGGTTTGCGGTCATCGGCTTCAGCCGAACCGAGCAGGAGAGTGAAGAGTTTCGGGCAATATTGGAGAGTGCGGTCAGGGAATACTCCCGCACGCAGCCCGTCGACCCGCTGGTCTGGCAGAGCTTTGCCAAACGCATAGAATATGTGCGCGGGTCGTTTGAGGATCCTGAAGGCTACAATGCATTACGGGAACGAATCGATGTTCTGGAGCAGGGCTTTGGTACAGGTGGCAACCGGCTCTTCTATCTGGCTACACCACCCGCGGCTGCACCGCAGATACTGCATCGTCTGCAGGAGACGGGACTGCTTTACAATAGTAGTGAGGAAACCCCTTGGTCACGGGTGATCATGGAGAAGCCCTACGGCAGGGATTTGACCTCGGCTCAGGAGCTTAACAGTATTGTAGGCGAAGTGCTGGATGAGAGTCAGGTCTACCGTATCGATCATTACCTCGGTAAGGAGACGGTGCAGAATATCCTGGTGACCCGTTTCGGCAACACCATCTTCGAACCTCTCTGGAACCGAAAATATATCGATCATATCCAGATTACCGCGGCGGAGTCGATTGGTGTCGAGGGAAGGGGGCGCTTCTATGACCAGACCGGGGTGATTCGGGACATGGTGCAGAGCCATCTGTTGCAGGTACTGTCGCTCTGTGTCATGGAGACGCCGATCTCTTTTGCAGCGGACGATATCCGTGATAAACGGGTTGAAGTGTTGCGTTCCCTGCGCCCCATTTCCGGTGATGATATTGAAAAAAACGTCGTGTTTGGTCAGTACCGGGGTTACCGTGATGAGAAGAATGTCGACAAGGACTCCCGCACCCCCACCTATGTGGCGCTCAAGTGTTTTATCGACAACTGGCGCTGGCAGGGGGTGCCCTTCATGTTACGGGTCGGGAAGCATCTCAAAGCGCGGATGACTGAGATCTCTGTCGTTTTCCGTCCTGTGCCGCACTGCCTCTTCGGACGTGACGATGTCTGCCAGACCCTCGACTCCAATGTGTTGACGATCCGTATCCAGCCGGATGAGGGAATCGATCTCAAAATCATAAGCAAACAGCCGGGGGATTCACTGCAGGTGGGTACAGTGGAGATGGATTTCAGCTACTCAGATGCCTATAACCATCCGATCAAAGATGCCTATGAGCGCTTGCTGCTTGATGCCATGCGTGGCGATGCCACTCTGTTTGCCCGCCGTGACGAGGTGGAGCATGCCTGGCGATTCGTAACACCTATTCTGCAGGCCTGGGAGCGTGCGACGGATCGCTATCCGGCCTTCTATGCTGAAGGAAGCGCGGGTCCAGTGGAGGCCGATAAGCTTATGCACCGTTACGAGCGAAAATGGCGGGAGATCGTTTAGATGGCGGGAGAGAGAATCATTATTGACGGCGCGCGTTTTGTTCTCACTGCATCACAGTGGATTATGGATACCATTGAAACCGTGTTGCAGCATAACGAACGTTGTCATCTGATGCTGGCAGGGGGTGGAACACCGATGCCGGTTTATCGAAAACTCTCTCAGCAGGAGATTCCCTGGAAGAAGATAACGATCTTCTTCGGCGATGAACGCTGTGTGCCCCCAACCCATGAGGCCAGCAACTATCGCGCGGCGGTTGAGGCGCTCTTTCCCCGTGGTCTGCCGGATGACCTGATACTACATCGCATGCATGGCGAGGATGATCCTGAAACCGCTGCCGAGGCATATGAAGCGATTCTACCGGAACAGATTGACATCCTGCTGTTGGGCTTGGGGGAGGATGGACATACGGCCTCTCTGTTCCCCGATTCGGATGCGCTGGAAGAGTGGCAGCGGCGGATCATTCCTGTGGTCGGCAGTAAACCGCCGCCACAACGTTTGACCATTACCCCTGCTGTTGTCAGGTCGGCGAAACATACCCTGATGATGGTGGAGGGTGACGCTAAAGCTGATGCGGTGCGGCGGGCGCTTGAAGTTGGTGATGTACCGGCTACCCTGGCCAGCGAAGCTACCTGGTTGATTGACAGGGCAGCTGCATTGGCTCTCTCTGACTAGCGCCCTTTGGAGAATGTTTCTTGAGCCAGATGGGTAGGTCGGGTTAGCGCAGCGTAACCCGACAAGCGTAGTATTCTGGCGTCAATTGCTAGTTGAGATTAATGCTCCCATCGGCTTGGTATTGGATGTAAGCGAGGTTGCTCTGCAAGCCCAGATGATCTCCACTGTTGAGGAACCTGCTCAACACAATGTCGCTGCTGCCGAGATCGCCTTGTGCGCCATCCACTTCGATGAAGACGATGCAGCCCTCTTCCCAGTTTCCCGCATCGTTACAGGTTTCCCCGTCGCCCGATGCGCAGACAGTGACAGGAAGCCCACGGCGAATCGCTTCCTGATGTGCGAACTGAAGGTGATCTGTCATGGAGCCGGCCTCTTTAGCCGTGGTTTCATTTTCGTTCAGCTGACTAAAAGCCGGGACACCGGCAACGATCAAAAAAAGAAATACTGCCGCTGCCATCAGCAGCATTGTAGATCCTGTGCCATTACATCGACTGATTCTATCAATACCCATTACGTTACTGACTCCATAACTGATCTTGTTTCACATTATCGGAAAGTTGTGCGATTTCTTCATGCGAAAATGGAATCTAGTTCACTGAATGACAGGGATTGACCCCAAAAACCCCAATCTGAGTAATAGAAATCCCAACCTGGGGAACGGTTTTCCGATTCCACGCCAGATTCTGTTTTGTTGCTGACAGATAGTTATCTGCATCATTCTAAAAAGCAGGGGGTGGAGCAAAAGTTTGAGAGGGTGTGGGATTACCGCTGCACCGGTATGAATTGTGGTATATGCTAAGATTTATTATCCCACCGTCAGTTATTACGCAATAAATATGGACATCAATAAGATGAAAAAAAATACGCTGCGATTGCCTGTAACCTTGCTTGCTGCGGTTACGTTGATCTCTCTATCTGCGTGCGCGGAGAAGGAGCCCCCTCCGGCAGAGGTAACCGCACGGCCGGTCAAGTCAATGTTAGTGGCGGCACCGGCACAGGGGGGGGTGCGAAACTTTCCAGGGCGGATCGATGCGGAACACAAGGCGGAACTCTCGTTTCGGGTGCCCGGTAAAGTGGTCAAGATGGAGGTTACAGAGGGCGAGCAGGTCAAGAAGGGACAACTGCTGGCGAAACTCGATGCCACGGACTATCAAGTGGTCGTGAAGGATCGCCAGGCGACTTACGAGAATTCCAAAAAAGATTTTAACCGCGCAAAGGAACTGGTGGAAAAGGGACATATCTCCCGGCGTGATTACGACAAACTCGAAGCCTCATTCAAAAGTGCCTCCGCCGGGCTGGAAAAGGCGCGCCTGGATCTGCGCTACACGCAGTTGAAGGCGCCTTTTGATGGCAGCGTCGCCAGACGTTATATACAGCAGTTTGAGGAGGTGCAGGCCAAGCAAACGGTCTTTTCCCTGATGGATAATACTCAACTGGAGGTCAAGTTCGACGTGCCGGAAAACCTGATCTTGCGACTTACTCCTGCCAAAACAGACGCAGAGAAGGGTGGCAAGGTATCTGTCTGGGCCGCTTTCGATACGGTGCCGGAAAAACGCTTCGATCTGGTATTTAAGGAGATCGCCACCAAGGCGGATGCCAAAACCCAGACTTTTCAGGTGACCTATACTATGCCGGCACCGACCGGATTGGTCGTATTGCCGGGCATGACCGCCAACGTCACTGCCGATCTCACCAAGGCGCTGGAAGAGAAAGTGGTCTATTTTGTTCCCGTCAATGCGGTTTCCGCGAATGGCAAACTCGATTCCAGGGTCTGGGTTGTGGATGAGGCATCGCTGACGGTTACAGCGCGAAAGGTATCGCTGGGACGCATGAAGGGTGCCTCGATCGAAGTGACGGAAGGGATAGAACCGGGGATGCGGATTGTCACAGCCGGTTCCGCCTATCTTGCCGAAAACATGAATGTGACGCTGATGAAACAGACCGAGCAGGCTGAGCCCAGGGCGGAGGATATTCCCGTCATGGACAAACAGTAGCAGCGGCCCCACGGACTGACAGGAATCAGCAATGAACATCGGTGAATATTCGATAGAGAAGAAGGTCGTCTCCTGGCTGCTGGTCATCATCATGGTGGCGGGTGGCTTTTACGGCTTCGAGAAGATGGGCAAACTGGAAGATCCCAACTTCACCATCAAACAGGCCAAGATCATCACCTTCTACCCTGGCGCCACCGCCCAGGAGGTGCAGGATGAGGTGACCTACCATATAGAAGAGGCACTTCAGCTGATGGGGCAGCTGAAGCGCATCAAGATGTCTATTGCGCGGCCGGGCATGTCCGATCTTAATGTCGAGTTCAAGGACGAGTATAAGGCGAAGGATTTTCCCAACATCTACGATGAGCTGCGGCGCAAGATCGCCGACATGAAACACAAACTTCCGCCGGGGGTCCAGGGTCCGATCATCGTCGATGATTTCGGTGATGTCTATGGTATCTACCTCGCCTTGCAGGGGGAGGGTTATACCTATCGCGATCTCAAGGATGTGGCGGATGATCTCAAGAAACAGCTTGTGCTGGTGGAAGGTGTCAAAAAGATCGTCATCGGCGGTGAGCAGCCGGAAGTGGTCTACGTGGAGATCTCCCGCACCCGTATGGGTGAATTGGGTATCTCCCTGGAACAGATCGGCAGTGTTCTGCAGTCCCAGAATGTGGTCGAGGATGCAGGCAAGGTGCGGGTGGGTCCCGACTATATCCGCATCCACCCGACGGGTGAGTTTGACTCAGTGCAGGCGATCGGCGATCTACTCATCAGCTCGGATAACAGGAAACTGATCTATCTGAAGGATATCGCCTCTATACATCGTGCCTACGAGGAAGTCCCCGGTAAACTGATCTATTTCAATGGAAGGCCTGCACTCACTATGGGTATATCCATGCGCGGTGGCGAAAATGTCGTTGCGGTGGGTGAGACGCTGGTGCAACGCTTCCATGAGCTGCAATCGATTATTCCTGTCGGCATGGATTTGAACATTATTTATGATCAGCCAACCGAGGTAAACAAGTCCGTCAACGGTTTCATCGTCAGTGTGGGTCAGGCAATCGGCATAGTGATCGCGGTCCTGCTGCTTTTCATGGGGCTGACATCCGGG
Organism: Sedimenticolaceae bacterium; assembly: GCA_963691905.1. GTDB lineage: Bacteria > Pseudomonadota > Gammaproteobacteria > Chromatiales > Chromatiaceae > QGON01. The sequence goes on along the minus strand of OY829894.1, from coordinate 863,775 downwards.
CTGATAATCGGGGCAGTGCTTCTGATCACCGTAGCAGGCACGCTGCTTGTGATGGAGCTGTACGGCATCGAACTGCAGAGAATCTCACTGGGTGCACTGGTTATTGCGTTGGGTATGTTGGTGGATAACGCTATTGTGGTGGCGGAAGGCATGCTGGTTCGCATTCAGTCGGGTATGCCGGCTACCCAGGCGGCGAAAGAGGCGGTGGGAAAGACTATCTGGGCGCTGCTGGGAGGTACCGTTATCGGTATTCTTGCATTTTCCGCGATAGGTCTCTCCAGCGATAATACCGGTGAGTTTGCCAGCTCACTTTTCTATGTAATCCTGATCTCTCTGACGCTCTCCTGGGTGACGGCAATCAGTACGACGCCGCTCTTGTGTGCCCTTTTCATGCGTCCGAAAAAAGATGGGGCTGCGGATAACCCCTATGACAAAGGTTTTTTTAAAGTTTTTCGTACTTTTCTAAAAGCGGTCATCAAGGCACGCTGGCTGGCGGTTATTGTTGTGATTGGCTTGTTTGTGAGTGCCGTACTGGGGTTCGGCTATATCAAAAACGCCTTTTTCCCCAGTGCCAGCACGCCGATGTTTTTTGTTGATGTCTGGGAACCCGAGGGAACCGATATTCGGGAGACCCGTGATGATGCTTTGAAGATCGCTGAATTCCTTCGCAGTCAGGCGGGTGTTGTCAAGACAACCACGCTGGTGGGTGGGGGCGATGCCCGGTTTGCGTTGACTTACGAACCCAAAGAGGCAAGTCCAGCCTATGCGCAGATCATCGTGCAGACAGAAGAACTGGAACAGATCTCCCAAGTCTGGCCGGCCGTCGCAACCTATATGCGCGACAATTTTCCCGAGCTCGATCCCATTATCAAACCTTTCCGTATCGGTCCAGGCCGTGATGGCAAGATCGAGGCGCGTTTCCACGGACCGGATGCGGCAGTCCTGCGTGACCTGGCCGAACAGGCTAAGGCGATCATGCGGCAGGACCAGGAGGCCAAAGAGATCAACGACGATTGGCGCCAGCCGGTGGAACTCATCCGTCCGCTCTTCAATGAAAAGGTGGGACGGCAGTTGGGCATCACCCGCCATGACCTTGCTATTGCACTAAAGTCTGCGTTTGAAGGCAAAAGCGTGGGTGTCTATCGGGATGGTATTCGGATGTTGCCGATCAAGCTTCGGCCCCCGGCCGATGAGCGTGCGGACGTGGCCAATATTCAGGACATTCAGGTTTGGAGTCCGGCGTTGCAGAAGGCGGTGCCCGTGGCACAGGTTGTGAGTGGTTTCGAGACCATTTTCGAGAACACAGTGATTCGGGGGCGCAATCGGATTCAGACTATCATTGCGGCCTGCAACCCGACGGGTGAATTGGCGACACCTCTGTTCAACCGTCTGCGGGCGAAGATTGAAACGATTGAGTTGCCATCGGGTTATGAGCTCTCCTGGGGCGGTGAATATGAAGACTCGAGCAATGCACAGGCGGGATTGTCCAAAGTGTTGCCGGCGGGATTCATCATGATGATCCTGGTCAGTATCCTGCTGTTTGCCAAGGTGCGCCAGCCGCTGATTATCTGGTTGACCGTGCCTCTGGCCATTGTTGGCATCACAGCCGGACTGTTGGGTTTCAACGGTGCCTTTGACTTTATGTCTCTGCTCGGCGCATTGAGTCTCATCGGTCTGCTGATTAAAAATGCCATTGTATTGATCGATGAAATAGACCAGCAGATCGATGATGGAAAAGAGCATTTGGCGGCGATTCTGGACGCCACGGTAAGTCGGTTGCGTCCGGTGTTGATGGCAGCCGCCACCACCATTCTGGGATTGATCCCGCTGCTCTCTGATGTCTTCTTCGTCAACATGTCGATTACCATCATGGCGGGACTGGGTTTTGCGACGCTGCTGACACTGCTCTTTGTCCCGGTTCTGTACGCGGTCTTCTTCCGGGTGCCTTATTCCAAGGATGCTTGATGCGTCCTTGTGTGGCAAGTGCGCCTTCAACAAATAAAAATAGGATGTGTGTAGGGTGTGTCATGCGCACCAAAACAAGCCGTAATCATGGTACGTACGCCAATCATGGTGCGCCCAGCGCACCCTACACCCTGGTGAACGGGCACTGTATGTCTCAGGGTCTTTTGCCTGTTCCGCTACGCTTGATCATGTCTACTCAATAATGCCATTGATTTTGATCGGCAGTAACAGTTACCCTGCTTTTAGCAAGGTAACTGTTGGCTGTCAGGGACAGGTGCTGATCTATACTTCCTCTCATAACACCATAAGGAGGAGATGAGGATGTCGGATATATTGCAGCACATACGTAGCCCTGCCTCGAGTCAGAATGATCCGGATGGCAACCTGCTGGAGTTGGCTCCCTGGTCAGAAGATGCGGCAGTTGCAAGAGCCCAGGAGTTGGGTATCGAATTGAGTAATGACCATTGGGATGTTGTCCTCTTCGTGCGTGATTACTATCGCGGACGAGGGGAGAAGGCCAAGGCGAGGGAGATCACAAAGGCGTTGGTGGAGGAGTTTGCCGAAGATGGCGGGAAAAAATGGCTCTATCAGTTGTTTCCCCGTGGACCAGTTACCCAGGCCAGCCACATAGCTGGTATACAGGTGCCTGGAGGCACAAACGATTCATCCTTCGGCAGTACCCATTAGGCGGTCAGAAAACGCGGGTTCTCAGCATCACCAGGGTGCAGCCCTCCAGCCACTCGATGCCCGCCTTGTCCAGACGTGACATGAGTTCGCGGGATTCGGTGCCCGGATTGAAGATCACCCTGCCGGGTGCTGATTTGACGATCTCATCGAACGTGGGCGCCAGGCGCTGTGGCCCGACATAGAGGGTCAGGGTGTCGATGGTTTTTGAGATCTTCCCTAATGATGGAAATACCTGCAGGCCTTCGACGCTCTCCAGTTTCGGGTGTACAGGCGTAACTTCATAGCCGAGTTCGTTCAGCAGTTTAATCGCCTGATTGGCGTAACGGTGCGGCTTGGCGCTGGCGCCAAGCACCGCGACATGGTGTTCTGACGGCTTCATAACGCCTGAATCTTTTCTGCCTGCGCCTGCAAATCCTCAAGCGCCTTACGGGCGACCTCCATCTTGTCCTTCTCTTTCTGCACTACGGCCGCTGGCGCCTTGTCGACAAAGTTGGGGTTGGAGAGTTTTTTCCCGGTGCGTTCCACTTCCCCCTGTAGTTTGCCGATCTCCTTCTCCAGACGTTTGACCTCCGCGTCTTTGTCGATCAGACCGGCAAGGGGGATCAGCACTTTCATCTCGCCCACCAGCGCAGTGGCGGACTCCGGCCCCGCCTCTCCCGCAGGCAGGACTTCCACCGACTCTGTGCGTGCCAGGAAATCGAGGTAACGCCGGTTGGAGGTGAGCCAGGTCTGATCCTGTTCAGTGGCGTTGGCCAACAGCACTGGAACCGGCTTGCCGGGCGAGATGTTCATCTCACCTTTGATCTTGCGAATGCCGAGAATGAACTGCATAGTCCACTCCATTTCGGCGACAGCACTCTCGTCAACTAAAGTTTGATCAGCCACCGGATAGCCCTGCAGCATGATGGTGTCACCCTGGACGTCGGTCATTGGCGCGACCCTCTGCCAAATCTCTTCGGTGATGAAGGGCATGATCGGATGAGTGAGGCGAAGCAGGGTCTCCAGAACCTGAACCAGGGTGCGACGGGCGCCGCGTTTGGTCGCTTCCAACTTCCTGTCTTCCGCGACACTCGCACTTCCCTGTGCATCGGCTGCGTCCGAGGAGGTATCGTTTGTCAATACCGGCTTACAGAGTTCCAGGTACCAGTCGCAGTAGTTGTTCCAGGTGAACTCGTAGATCGCCTGGGCAGCGTGGTCGAAACGGTAGTTGTCGATCGATTGGGTTACCGCAGAAATGGTGGACTGCAGTTGGGTGGTGATCCAGCGGTCGGCGACTGAAAGTTCGATCTCCGATGAACCTTTGCCGGTATCTTCGCCTTCGGTGTTCATCAACACGTAGCGGGTGGCGTTCCACAGCTTGTTGCAGAAGTTACGGTAGCCTTCGACCCGGCCCAGATCGAACTTGATGTCGCGGCCCCTGGAGGCCAGTGCGGCAAAGGTGAAGCGCATGGCATCGGTGCCGAAACTGGGGATGCCGTCGGGGAAGTCCTTGCGGGTTGCCTGTTCGATCTTCTTCGCCAGCTGCGGCTGCATCATGCCGCTGGTGCGTTTCTCCACCAGTGGCTCCAGTTCGATGCCGTCGATCAGATCGATGGGGTCGAGCACGTTGCCCTTCGATTTCGACATCTTGTCGCCGTGGGAGTCGCGCACCAGACCGTGTACGTAGACCTCTTTGAAGGGCACATCGTCCATGAACTTGATGCCCATCATGATCATGCGGGCGACCCAGAAGAAGATGATGTCGAAACCGGTGACCAGCACCGAGGTGGGGTAGAAGGTCTTTACCCGGTCGGTCTCTGCCGGCCAGCCCAGGGTGGAGAAGGGCCAGAGGGCGGAGCTGAACCAGGTGTCGAGCACATCCTCATCCTGGCGCAGCGGGTAGTCGTCCGCCAGGTTGTGCCGTTTGCGGACCTCTGCCTCGGAACGGCCGACATAGACGTTACCGGCATCGTCGTACCAGGCCGGGATGCGATGCCCCCACCAGATCTGGCGGCTGATGCACCAGTCCTGGATATTGCGCATCCACTCAAAATAGGTGTTTTTCCAGTTGTCGGGCACGAATTTGATGTCGCCGTTCTCTACTGCCTCGATAGCCGGTTTCGCCAAAGGGCCGACCTTGACGTACCACTGGTCGGTGAGAAAGGGTTCGATAACTGCGTCGGAGCGGTCGCCCCTGGGCACCATCAGCTTGTGGTCGTCGATCTTCTCCAGTAGTCCCTGGGCCTTCAGGTCGGACACGATCTGCTTGCGTGCAGCGTAGCGGTCCATGCCGATGTAGACTGCCGGGATCAGGTTGTCCTCATCCTCATCGTTGTCACGGATAGCGGCATCGACGGTGAAGATGTTGATCAGGCCGCCGTGGGGCTCTTCGGAGATGACCTTCTCATCCCGATGACGCTGCCAGACCGCATAGTCGTTGAAGTCGTGGGCCGGGGTAATCTTCACGCAGCCGGTGCCGAACTCGGGATCGACATGTTCCTCGTCAGCGATGATAGGGATCCTGCGACCTGTCAGCGGCAGTTCCAGCAGTTCGCCGATCATGTGTCTGTAGCGATCGTCGCTTGGGTTGACCGCCACCGCGCAGTCGCCGAGCAGGGTCTCCGGGCGCGTGGTGGCGACGATCAGGTGGCCCTGGCCGTTGGAGAGGGGATAGCGCATGTGCCACATGTGCCCTTTCTCTTCCTCGGAGAGCACCTCCAGGTCTGAGACGGCGGTGTGCAGCACCGGATCCCAATTGACCAGACGTTTGCCGCGGTAGATCAGACCCTCTTCATAGAGGCGAACAAAGACCTCTTTTACTGCATCCGAGAGACCATCATCCATGGTAAAGCGCTCGTGCTCCCAGTCGAGGGAACTTCCCATGCGCCGCAGTTGGCGGGTAATGGTATTGCCTGAGTGTTCCTTCCAGTCCCAGATCCGTTCGATGAATTTTTCCCGGCCATAGTCGTGACGGGTCTCACCTTCGGCATTGATCATACGTTCCACCACCATCTGTGTGGCGATGCCTGCATGATCAGAACCCGCCTGCCAGAGGGTGCGTTCTCCCTTCATGCGGTGGAAACGGGTCAGGGCATCCATGATGGTGTCCTGAAAGGCGTGACCCATGTGCAGTCTGCCGGTGACATTGGGTGGCGGGATCATGATGCAGTAGGCATCGTCCCCTTCGTCTTTGGGCGCAAAGTAACCGCGCTCTTCCCAAGTCTGGTACCAGTGTTGTTCTATGGCGTGGGGATCGTAGGTCTTGTCCATGGGTTTCGTGATGGTTGGTCGCAAAAGGCGCCTAGTATAACCGGATGGGCCGGATAAGGTGGAGGACGGTTTTTTGCCGATTACGCACAACTGTGATGGGAATCTGTCTTCAGTTATCGCTCTCGTGGCCGCTAGACAGGTATGGAACGGCTCGGTTTCGGAGATGGGTGTGTCGGAACGGGAGCCATCGGATGGAATTTACTGATGTGTATTTGTGAGAAATGGACGCTTCTATAGACATACTTGCGATAGATGACGACAAGATAAGTCGAAAAATTATTGGCCGCAGCCTTGAGGCGGCAGGTATGGTGCCGAGATTCGCCGAAAGTGGCGAGGAGGGGCTTGCTGAAGCCCAGCGTCATATTCCCGATATCGTCCTTCTCGATGTGGAGATGCCCGGCCTCAATGGTTATGAGGTCTGCGATCGTCTGCGCCATACAGAAGCAACCAAAGATGTTCCGGTTATCTTCCTCTCCTCCCATAGTTCCCTGCGGGAAAGGATGCTGGGCTACGAAATGGGGGGGGACGACTATCTGGTAAAGCCTTTTGAGCCGGAAAACCTGATCGCCCGCATCAGGGTGCTGATCAAATACAGGGAAGAGCAGCAGGAGTTGCAGGCGCAATACGAGCTGGCGCAGAAAACCGCCTTTATCGCGATGACCGGGACAAGTGAGCTGGGCATGGCTGTGCAGTTTGTGGAGAAGAGTTACGCTCACAAAACCTACGAGGAGCTGGCAGATGAGCTTTTCGGAGTCATGCGCCATCTGCAACTGGAGTGTTGCCTGATGATCATGGATGAAGACACGTCTCTTTGGTTTTCATCGGAGGGCAGCATCAGTCCGTTGGAAAAGGAACTGATAGAGATGGCCGATAAGGAGATGCGTTTCTTTGATTTTGGAGCCAATACCATCGTCAACTACCCCACGCTCAGTCTGTTGGTAAAAAACATGCCGCTCGATGATCCTGAACGTTATGGTCAAATCAAGGATCTCCTGCCGGTAATGCTTTCTGCGGCGAATGCGAAAATCAGCACCATTAGTGTCGAATTGGCTTTGTTGGGGCAGAGCCGCGATCTGTTGAGAGCCTTTGGCCAGATCCGGACAAAGCTCTATTATCTTGCCCGGGGTATGCTGAATAAGCAGGAAGAGAGTGGTGGACTGCTGCGGGAGATGGCGGAGCTGATTAACTACGATCTGTTGCGCATGGGTCTGGAGGAAGATCAGGAGGATTACCTACTGACGCGAATCGATACTGCGATCGATGATGCGATGGAACGTATCGACTCAGGTGAGACCATTTACTATACGCTGTCAAATGTGCTGGCGAGTATTAAAGGGGTTATGCAGAACCAGGAGCATATCGTGGAGGCGTTTGCCACGAGCCAGGCAGTGGATAGCGATGCAGACAAGAAAAATTATGAAGGGGATATTGAGCTCTTCTAAACGCTGAAAATCCGCTACAAAAACCGGATAAAAGTCTACTCTTCATTGCTGAATCTGTATTCAGTCCCTCTTACGAATAAATCGCCATGACCATGACCCGATAATAGGGTCATCCCGCTGTGTTCCGGGTAAATTCGGTAATGGTTCGGCAACAAAAACAGGCTATTATAGGGAGATGATTTTAGTGGGGTGGAGCAGGTTCCGCCTCCCGACAAAGGAAGGAAGTAAATGAGTGGAAAAAGACAGGTTTTCTCTTTTGAAGAAGGCGATGGCAAAAACAAACAACTGTTGGGCGGCAAAGGTGCGAATCTGTGTGAGATGACCCAGTTCGGTCTCAATGTGCCACCCGGCTTCGTCATCTCCACCGAGGCCTGTCTCGACTATCTCGCCAATGAAAATCGGCAGTTGCCGGACGGCCTGATGGACGATGTAAGAGAACACATGAAACGGGTCGAGGCGGCCACCGGCAAGGGTTTCGGTGATGCCAGGAACCCGCTGTTGGTCTCTGTCCGCTCCGGTTCTGCGATGTCGATGCCGGGCATGATGGACACCATCCTCAACCTGGGACTCAACTCCGAGACCCTGCAGGGCGAGATCGAACAGACCGGTGATGCCCGATTTGGCTATGACGCCTATCGCCGCTTCATTCAGCTCTTCGGTAAAGTCGCCCTCAATGTACCTGACGAACTCTTCGATGTGGAGTTTGAGCAGGTGAAACAGAAGGCGCATGTCACTGAGGATGTGGGACTCTCTGGAGATGACCTGAAAGAGATCAGCGAGCGTTTCCTGACTGTCTTTGAAAATCATACCGGACGACCCTTTCCGGAAGACCCTTTTGATCAGCTGGAGATTGCCATCAAAGCGGTATTCGGCTCCTGGGACGGCAAGCGGGCGGTGGATTACCGCCGCGAATTCAATATCACACCTGATATGGCCAATGGCACTGCTGTCAACGTCTGCACCATGGTCTTCGGTAATCGGGGTGACGACTCCGCCACCGGCGTTGGCTTCACCCGAAATCCGGGTACCGGCGAGAACAAGCTGTATGGCGAGTATCTGGTCAACGCCCAGGGCGAGGATGTGGTGGCAGGTATTCGTACACCCAAACCCATTGATCATCTCAATGAAGAGATGCCTGAGATGGCGCGGCAGCTGGCGGAACTGCGTGACAAACTGGAGACCCATTATAAGGAGATACAGGATTTCGAGTTCACCATCGAGCGCGGTGTCCTCTTCTGTTTGCAGACCCGCAACGGCAAGATGAACGCAATTGCCATGGTGCGTACCTCCGTGGAGATGATGGAGGAGGGGCTGATCGGCAAGGAGCAGGCTCTGTTGCGCATCGATCCCGCCCTTCTTGAGCAGATGCTCTACCCCCGCCTCGATCCTGATGCCAGAGCGGAAGCTGTGGCCCAGGGCCTGCCAGCATCGCCGGGCGCGGCCAGTGGCCGGGTCGTTTTCGATGCGGATCGGGCGGAGATCTTCGGCAAGGATCAGGGGCAGAAAGTGATCCTGATGCGCGAGGAGACCAAACCGGAAGACATTCATGGCTTTTTTGCCTCGGAAGGTATCCTCACCAGCCGCGGCGGCAAGACCTCTCACGCAGCCGTGGTTGCCCGCGGTATGGGCAAACCCTGTGTGGCGGGCGCGGAGGGTATCTCTGTGGATGTGCAGCGCCGTGAGGCACACATCGGCGGTTTGGTGATCCGGGAAGGCGATGTGGTCACCATCGACGGCAGTAGCGGCAATGTCTATTTGGGTGAGATATCGATGGTGGAGCCGGACTTCACCGAGGAGCTGAACCGGTTGCTGCGCTGGGCTGATGATGAGGCTTACCTACGGGTGGTGGCCAATGCCGATACTGGACCGGATGCCACGCGAGCGCTCAAGTATGGCGCCAAGGGTATAGGTCTCTGCCGTACCGAACGCATGTTCAATGATGTCGACCGTCTGCCGGTAGTCATCGAAATGATCGTGTCGGAGACCGATGAACAGCGTGAGGCGGCGCTGGATAAGCTGTTGCCGATGCAGCGCGCGGACTTTAAGGCGATATTTGAAGTTATGTCGCCGTTTCCGGTCACCATTCGTCTGCTTGATCCGCCGATCCACGAGTTTCTGCCATCCGAGCAGCAGTTGCTGGCGGATCTGGAGCAGCTGCGCCATCTGCGCAATTCGGTGCGCGGCATGGAGGTGTTGGCCAGCAGCATGATCCTGCTGCACGATCCTGATCAGGCAAAGCAGGAAGCGGCTTCGATGCGCCAGATCGTGGACATCGACATGGTGGAAAAGACGCTGAAAAAGAAGGAGACCATGCTGAAAAAGGTACGGGCTCTGACCGAAACCAACCCGATGCTGGGGCATCGCGGCGTACGGCTGGGAATTACCTTTCCTGAGATCTATTCGATGCAGATTCGGGCAATCCTGGAGGCTGCCGCCGAGTGCGCCGCCAAGGATCTGGAGGTGCATCCTCAGATCATGGTGCCCCAGGTCTGTACCGCTGAAGAGCTGAAAAAGGTCAAGGAGACGGTTGACCGGATTCGCGGTGAAGTTGAGGCGGAATTTGGACGCAAGCTCAACTTCCGCTTTGGCACCATGATCGAGGTGGTGCGTGCCTGCATGCGGGCTGATACCTTGGCGGAAGAGGTGGATTTTTTCTCCTTTGGCACCAATGATCTGACCCAGGCCACCTTCTCATTCTCTCGCGAGGATGCTGAAAACAAGTTCCTGCCCATGTACAACCAGATCGGTATTCTCCAGGACAATCCTTTCGAGGTGCTGGACGAAAAAGGTGTGGGCAAGCTGATGGATCTGGCGGTGAAGTGGGGCCGCGAAAAGAAGCCTGATCTGAGTGTCGGTATTTGCGGTGAGCACGGTGGGCATCCTGCCTCCATCGCCTTTTGTCATAAGGCGGGACTGAACTATGTCTCCTGTTCTGCGCCGCGGGTGCCGGTGGCAAGGCTGGCCGCTGCTCATGCCAGTCTGCTGAATCGTAAATAGAGTCCCCCTCTCTCAGAGGGGTGTTGCTCAAACTTTTGTGTAGGTCGGGTTACGCTACGCTAACCCGACCTACACTTGTTAAATCCCCCCACCGGTGATCCACTTTTCTTGATCAGATCTACTCCCTGAACACTTTCTAATCTCACCCATTTGATCTAAAACAGTGACAGAAAGGTCAGTCGGCCCTAAAATGCCGCGCTTACTGTAAGAGTGTCTGTATGAAATTCAACCCGATTCCAGTCGTTCTGCTATTGACCCTGTTATTTCAGGGTACGGCTGTTGCAGCGACAGATCAGCAGTTCGCAGCGATCAAGCGTCTGGGAGAGTTAAACGGCGTGGCCCTGCATTGCCGTTTTCTGGAGCAGACCCAGCACATGAAAAGAGTGCTGGTGATGACGCTTCCAAAACGCAGGCAGCTAGGTGAGTTGTTCGATATTGAAACCAATACCTCCTTCATGAGTTTTATGGCGGCACAGGCCACCTGCCCGAGTGTGTCGACATTCAAAAAGCAGGTCGATGCGGCTGTGCAGCAACTTGAAACTGTCTTTAGCAAACCCTAAGCCGATTATTATGTGGTTCAAGCGTTATCTATTCTCTCTGTGTGCCGTTCTCTGTCTCCTTTTCTCTGGACGGATAGTTCTTGCTGATGACAGTTTTGATGTCGTTGTCAGTATCAAGCCGATCCACTCCATCGTGGCTGGCCTTATGGAAGGCACAAAAGGCCCGCAGCTACTTGTGACTGGGGAGCAGAGTCCCCTTGTATTCAAGCCAACTGTCCAGCAGAAGCGCGCTATGCAGTCTGCAGATCTGGTCATCTGGGTCGGCCCGGAGTTGGAGGAGCATCTGGCGGAATCAATAGCGGCGCTCGAATCCCGGGTAGCGGTAATCGAGCTTTTATCGAGTAACAGCATGAAGATTCTCCCCTCGCGGGGGGATGATGCAAAACGTGATCCGTTTTTCTGGCTCGATGACCGGAATATCATCATTTTGTTGGATGATCTTACCCGTTTTCTGCTGGAGGCAGACCCGCTCCGAACCCATATCTACCAGCAAAACAGACGCAAGCTGATGCAGCGCCTCACCCGCCTCGACCGGGAGTATGAGTACGGTTATCGAGGCTTGAAGGCGGGATTGGGTGTGCAGTATTACGACACCCTGCACTATTTTGAACAGGCCTATGCGCTGACGGTACTCGAACATGTGGGTATCTCTCCAGGGCAACCTGGGGATGCGTCTTCGCTGTTCAAGGTGCGGCAGCGCATCGTGGACGGTGAGGCAGTGTGCCTGCTGATAGAAGCAGGCATGCCTGCGGAGCATGCAGGGCTTTTGACTCAGGGACAGGAAGTCAACATCGGCAGGCTCGATAGCCTGGGTATCAATCTAAAGCCAGGCCCCGATCTCTATTTTAAACTGATGGATCACAATACGGATACCATCAAGCGCTGCCTGAACGCGGATATGGGCGCTGCGGAACAGGCGCGTATAACAGCCGATAGTGGTGGTATTCCCGATCAGGGTGGTATTGGTGGGCGTTTCATCCTGACCGATCATCTTGGTGGAACGCTTACTGAAGATGATATGCGGGGAGGTTATCAACTGCTCTATTTCGGTTACACCTACTGTCCGGATGTCTGTCCCACAACCCTGCAGGTACTCTCCCTGGCTTTGGATGAGCTGGGTGACAAGGCAAAGTTGATACAGCCCTATTTCATCACCATCGATCCGGAGCGGGATAGCGTTAAGGTGATGCGTAACTATGTAGAGTACTTTGATCCCCGGTTGATCGGGGTGACTGGTTCAAAGTCGATGATTGAGCGTGTTGCCGCCCAGTTCAAAGTGAAATACGAAAAGGTGGAGGAGGGGTTGGCGGATCCCGATCTCTATGTGATGGATCACTCCGCGAGCCTCTATCTATTGGAACCTGACGGCCGTTTTATAAAGAAGTATGTCTATGGCATTACCGCTGAGCAGCTGGCTCAGGAGTTGCTTGAGGTCCTACCCTAAACGCCCCCCTTCCTCTTTGTGCTGACATAGAAAAATCTGATCTGTGTTATTTGACCAAAATCAATGTGTCATATGACGCATTTTTAGACTATTCTCGTGTGAGTGTTCGTGATTATGCGCAGCACAATCTGTCTCTAAACTTGGGGAAGGGGAATAATGAAGAAAAGCACCAAACAGTTATGTACGGCGCTTGTGGGCCTTGGGATCGGGCTGGGAGCGGCTTCAAGCAGTTTCGCCCAGCAGTCTCTCAAAGATGTGATGAAGGCGCGTGGCCTGACACAGAAAGATCTAATGGCTGCCGCAAAGACCTACACGCCTACCGGCGGACGAGATGAGTATCTGGCCTTCAGTTCAGGTGGCCAGAGTGGACATGTGATTGTATACGGCATCCCGTCGATGCGTATCCTGAAATACATCGGTGTGTTTACGCCTGAGCCTTGGCAGGGTTACGGCTTCGATGATGAGTCCAAAGCCATCCTGGCTCAGGGCAAGATCAACGGCAAGCAGATCAACTATGGTGATACCCATCATCCAGCTTTCTCCGAGACAGAAGGCGAATACAACGGTAAATACCTGTTCATCAATGATAAGGCCAATCCCCGTATTGCGGTGATCGATCTGCACGACTTCGAAACCAAACAGATCGTGGTCAACCCCTTTATGAAGTCCGATCACGGTGGTGCTTTCGTTACGCCGAATACGGAATACGTGATGGAGGCTTCTCAGTATGCGGCGCCGGTCAGCGGTGACTATGTACCGCTGGAAGAGTTCAACGAAAAGTATCGTGGTGCGCTGACCTACTGGAAGTTCAATATGGAGAAGGGCAAGATCGAGCCCGATAAATCCTTCACTTTTGAACTGCCTCCCTATAGTCAGGATCTTTCCGATGCAGGTAAAGGACCGTCAATGGGTTGGGGTTTCACCAACTCCTTCTGTTCTGAGCGTTATGTTGGTGGCATTGAGCGTGGCCGTCCTCCCTTCGAGGCAGGCTGCTCCCAGAAAGATACTGACTTCCTGCACGTAACCAACTGGAAAAAGGCCGCAGAGCTGGTTGCTGCCGGTAAGGTGCACAAGGTCAATGGCGCTTACCAGATCACCATGAAGCAGGCGGTTAAAGAGGGTCTGCTCTATCTGATCCCTGAGCCAAAAAGTCCTCACGGTGTTGATGTGAGCCCTGACGGTGCCCACTTGATCGTCTCTGGTAAGCTCGACAGTCATGCCTGGGTCTATAGCTGGGCCAAGATCAAAAAGGCAATCGACAACAAGAAGTTCGAAAGCCATGACCCCTATGGTATCCCGATCATCTCCATGAAGGACACGCTGCATACTCAGGTGCAGGTAGGCCTTGGTCCTTTGCATACCCAGTATGATTCCAAAGAGTGCGTGGTCTATACCTCTATCTATGTAGACTCCATGGTCACCAAGTGGGACTACTGTAAGGGCAAGGTGCTGGATCAACTCCACATCCACTACAACATCGGTCACTTGATGTCGATGGAAGGCGATTCCGTCTCTCCTGACGGCAAGTATCTGGTCTCCCTCAACAAGCTGGCCATCGATCGCTTCAATCCTGTCGGTCCCCTGCATCCACAGAACCATCAGTTGATCGATATCAGTGGCGACAAGATGCAGCTGCTCTACGATATGCCGCTGCCGCTGGGTGAACCCCACTATGTTGTGGCAATCAAGGCCGACAAGCTGAAACCTGCGGTTCGCTACAAGTCTGGTTGGGACAGCCGTACCAACAAGAAATCACCCTGGGCGACCCGTGCCGGCCGTGAAAAGGTGGTACGCAAGGACGGTGTAGTGCATATCTACGGTACGGTGATCCGCTCTCATATCACGCCTGAGATCATCGAGGTCGAAGAGGGAGAGACTGTCTCGATCCATCTGACCAACCTGGAACGTGCTGAGGACGAGACCCACGGTTTCGCCATGTACAGCCAGAACGTCAACCTCTCGATTGAGCCTGGCAAGACCGTATCCGCTACCTTTGTGGCTGATAAAGCGGGTGTCTATCCTTACTACTGCACCGAGTTCTGCTCCGCGCTCCATCTGGAGATGCAGGGTTACCTGCTGGTCAAGCCCAAGGGCTATGTGGCCAAAACTGGCGCGAAGATGGAAGAAGGTCAGAAGTACACCAAGGCTGATTACGACAAGCAGGTCAAGACCAATGTCGACACCCAGGCTATCATCAACTCCGTGGTAGGCTTCATTACCAGTCATAACTACAAGGACTTCCCGGAAGTTGTGGCGCTGGTTGAGGATGCGACCGATCAGCTCGGTTTTGCAGACGAAGCCAAGAAAAAGGCTGAGGCTTATGCCGTCAAGGGTGACTACCAGAATGCGACGCTTTGGGCGGGTCAGCACTGGCAGTACCAGGTCAAGACTGCAGACATGGGTCTGCGTGCCAAAACCTTCCTTGAGGAGCATGGTGCCGTAAAGGTCGAAGCGAAAAAGTAATTGCTGAGAAGCAATTAACCTGAAAGAGAAAGGGGGCCTTATGGTCCCCTTTCTTGTTTCTAAATAGATATTTGGTCGATAATTATAGATGCATGGTTAGTCAGATACTCTCCTGATAATTATTCAATGCCAGGTGGTATCCACTATAAGTCGCACTAAGTCGAGGGGTTTTATTTGATGTCGCTCAATGCGGGAACCTTTACCCGGTGAGAGACTCCCACTCCATGGAATATGTTGCCCAAAACGGGGCGCATTGTCTGAAAAAAGAGGAAATACCAATGTTGAAATTAATCACTTTTGCCGCAGTAGCCGCGACTCTCTCTCTTGGAGGGATTGGCAATGCAGTTGCTGCCGATGGTGCTGCGCTCTTCCAGGCAAAGACCTGCTGGTCCTGCCACGGTAAAGATGCCAAGACTCCAATTATGCCTATGTATCCCAAGCTGGCGGGACAGAATGCCGACTACGCCTTTAACCAGATGAAAGATATCAAGTCTGGCGCACGTAATAACGGTCAAACCGCAGCCATGAAGGGTGTGATGGGTTTGGTCTCAGATGACGAGATGAAAGCGATCGCAGACTGGCTCGCGACTCAGTAGTCAAAATTTAACCTGCACCGGGATTGAATCCCATTTAGGGCTTATGGTTCTGTGCAGGTTTTGACGTATATCAATGAGTGCTAATATTCACTCTGGAAGAATCTGTCGCCGAAGCGGATGTTGAGCCTTCGGTCAGACAAGGGGCGGCGATGTCGGCCTGGCGTACATTAAAGAAGTGTTTGTACCCCGCACCGGGGAACAGGAGAAACTTGGAATGAGTATTAAATCTGTATTGACGACCCTTTCACTGGCTTTGGGTTTGGCAGTTTCAGCCAGCAGTTTTGCTGGAGAGGACGCCGCCCAGGTAACAGATGTCAAAGACTGGAATAAAGCTGGCGGTGAGAAGACTGAAGCCATGCTCCTGACCCCCGACAAGCCACGTGGCATCGTAGTCTATGAAGTCTGCTCCGCCTGCCATCTGCTGGAAGGCTGGGGCCTGAAGGACGGTACCTTTCCTCAACTGGCCGGACAGCATCGCAGTGTGCTGGTCAAACAGTTGACCGATATCCGCGCCAAGAACCGTGACAACCCCACCATGTACCCCTTTGCGCTGGATGAACAGATTCTGGCTGTGTCAGGTTATCACAAAGGTGAGATGAATCCAGCTCAACTGGTTGCCGATGTCACCGACTACATCTCCAAGCTACCCATGAACCCGGATAACGGCAAAGGTCCCTGGAATGAACTGTTTCCAGAGTTTGCCCAGGGCAAAAAACTCTATGCCGACAACTGCACCCAGTGCCACGGCGACAACGGAGAAGGCATGGAGGATAAGTTCTATCCCAAGATCCATGGTCAGCACTACTCTTATATGCTGCGCCAGTTCGAGTGGATTCGTGACGGCAAACGCCGTAATGCTAACCCCGACATGGTGAAACAGATCGAAGGGTTCTCCGACAAGGATATGCAGATGGTAATCAACTACGTGTCCCGTCAGAAAGTTCCCGCCAAGGATCTTGCACCTTCCAAAGATTACCTGAATCCTGATTACGATTGATCAATGACAACTGTACCGGATGTTTGGAAAATCCGGTACAGGCTCTCCCTCTATTCCCCGGTAGTCGCTTAAGGTGCTTCTTCCAGAGGCCCCTCGAGTCTCTCCGGGGGACTCATCAACAAAATGTCAGTGATTATGCAAAACAAGCAAACGCTCCTAGTCGCAATACTCTCTTTGATCGCTGTAGGCCTGCTTGCGGTCATCTTTTATAGCCCGATCTGGTGGGTCTCTCTCACCGCGCCCAACTATCCTGAAGAGTCCTTTCCGGATGGTGTGCGAATTCATTTCCACATGAATGGCGTCTTCAACGGCTGTCAAAAGCAAGACAAGGCTGAAATCACTGAAGATGAAGCACTCGATTGTGTGCATGAGATGGACACCATCAACCACTATGTCGGCATGTATCCCATCGCTGCTGGTGGTCCGGTAGAGCGAGGCTTTGGTCAGTTTCTGATGGTGTTCATGGTCGTTATGTTGTTGGGATTTTTATGCACCAAACCAAAAATCCGCATGGTACTGATGAGTGCAGGTTTTGCAGGTATCGCTCTCTGGATGTATCTCAGCATGTATGGTGAAGAGGGTTTTAATCTGCAGAATGAAGGATTTGTCACTGCTCTGGTGACCTCTCTTGACCAGGAGGCGACCGGCGAGTCGTCGGAACCAGAAATTATCATCGGTGGCATTACCGGTGTTTTGAAGAATTCGCTGGAAGCGTCCGGCATCGAGGTCATCCTTCCGTCTGAGGTGGCTGCGGCAAAGGCAAAGGCCGACAAGACCCATGCCAGCAAGGCACATCTGATCGAACAGCTCAGAACGACCTACGATATCGACCAGGTCAAGTCGGATAAGCTGCAGCCCTGGAACGGCAGTTCGTTCCAGGTGATGTCGTGGCACTATGGAAAAAGCCTGGGACGTTATTTCAACAACCAGGAAGAGATCGTGCCGATGGTCGCCACTCTGGAAACAGCAATCAAAGTCGTCTTCTTTGGTCTGCTGGCAGCGATGGTGGTTGTGGTAGTCGGTGTGCGCAAGAACAACGGGTTGTTCTATTGGTTGCTGGTGATGGTACCTATGGCGCTGCCTCTCTTTTTTATTATCGACTACTCAGCCTGGCTCTGGTGGTATGGCCACACCCTGAACGACATGGGCGCCTTTTCGGTCAAACCCTTCATGCCAACCGTATTTGGTCAGGGAAAGGTAGCGCAGTTCACCACCCACTCCTATCCCTCCACAGGCTTCTTTTTGATGCTGTTGACCTCGGTGATACTGGCTGTGGCGGCATTGATCCGTAAGAAGCAGTTTAAGGAGTCGAGTGATTGAAGCCATCGCTTTGGTCGCATGCGCTGGTTTGTCTTGTCTCTCTGCTGCTGCCTTTGGGCAGCAGCCAGGCGGCCTATCCCTCGTTTCAGACACTGGTCGATGCGGCTGACCCTAAAGGCACGCTGATTCCGCCACCCGGCACCTATGCCGGGCCGGTTACCATTGAGAGCGCCATTACCATCGATGGTCAGGGGAAGGTCACCATCGATGCTGGCGGTAAGGGTTCGGTCATCTATCTGGATACTGATGGTGCAACCCTGAAAAATTTGCATCTGACCAACTCTGGTGAATCCCACAACGATATCGATTCAGGGGTTCAGGTTCGCGGTAATTTCAATGTCATCAAGGATAATGTCATCGACAATACCCTGTTTGGCATAGATCTCCAGCAGTCTGAGAACAACATCGTGCAGAGAAACCGCATCACCTCCAAGCCTTTCGATCTTGGCATGCGGGGTGATTCAGTCCGGCTCTGGTACAGCTTCAACAATAAGATTACTGACAACGTCATCCGGGATTCCCGGGACATGGTTGTCTGGTATTCGGCGGATAATTTGATTGCCCGTAACGATTCCCGTGGTGGTCGTTATTCCCTCCATTTCATGTATTCGAAATACAATGAGGTGATTGGGAATCACTACGAAAACAATTCAGTGGGTATCTTCCTGATGTACAGCGACGGCGTACAGGTGAAGAATAACTATATCGCCCACGCTCAAGGCCCGACTGGGATGGGCATAGGTTTTAAAGAGACGTCCGATGTGGATGTCGTCGGCAATCAGATTCTCTATTGCGCCACCGGTATCTATCTGGACATCTCCCCCTATGATCCTGAGGCAACCAATCGACTGAAGAATAATCTGATCGCCTATAGTGGAATTGGTATGCTGTTCCTGAATGACTGGACAGGCAACATTCTCGAGAGCAACAGCTTTAAGGGTAATATTACCCAAGTTGCAGTTTCCGGTGCGGGCAAGACCGCAAACCGGAACGACTGGTTCGGAAACTACTGGGACGACTATGAAGGGTTCGACCAGGATCAGGACGGCGTGGGTGATAAGCCCTACGAACTCTACAGTTATGCCGACAGGATCTGGATGGATGTGCCACCGGCCCGGTTTTTCAAAGGTTCGCCGGTATTGGAAGTGATGGACTTTCTGGAACGATTGGCCCCATTTTCCAATCCGAATATGTTGGTTAGGGACAAGAAACCGATGATGGCGGCACAGTTAGCTGTTGCTGAGGTGGAGCAGGAGAGCGGGTCTACCGTGACTGGCGAAACAAGTGGGGACGGAAAAGTGGAAAGCCAGGATACGTATGATCCGCTAAAGGCGCTTAGAGAATCACTGGGCAGGTAGCCGTTGGATAACTGCTTCCTGTAGGCCCGATCAAGCGTAGCGGATCGGGCATTCACGCAATATCGAAACAGATGGGGTTGCCGGTTCCACTGCGCTTGTACTGGCCTACTCATCGATAGGTAGCGACAACACAAATTTCTGGAGGCAGGGTCTCTGATGGGTGACATGACTACGAAAAAGTCCAAAGCCAAAAGGCCGCTCTCACCAAAACGGAAGGAGCAGAGCCGACGGGAGTTTCTGCGTTCCTCAGTATTGACCGTAGGCGTCGTCGGTGTTTCTCTACTCGGGATCATTCCAGTGATGCAGGGGACATCGATCCGGCTGCGTCCTCCAGGCGCGATCAAGACCCCTTTCGACGAGCAGGAGTTTTTTGCTTCCTGTATCAAGTGCGGCCAGTGTGTGCAGGTTTGCCCGGTGAACGCGATTAAACTGGCGGATCTGGAGGATGGTTTCGGTATCGGTGTTCCCTATATCGATGCACGGGCCCAAGCCTGTGACTTCTCCTGTGACGGTCTGCAGTGTGTGCTGGCTTGCCCAACCGGCGCTTTGACCCATCATCTCGACTATCCTGCTGATACTCGCATGGGCTTTGCTCGTCTCTCGCGCCCCAGAGCCTGCCTTGCGGTACAGGGTAAGGGCTTCAAAGGTCAGGCCAGAGGAGCAGATTATAAGGGACTTTTACGATATGACGAGGTAGACCGCTGGAATCCTATTTCGGTGGCTGATCACCCGTACGATCTGGAGTTATGCGATCTATGCGTTCGTCAGTGTCCCATTGAGATCCGTATCACCCAATGTGCGGAAAAGGCGAAGCAGGCTGAAGCCTCTGGAGATTCCGGCAAGGTCGCCAGGGTGGCTGAGCAGCATGGCAATGAATGTCCGCCTAAGCACGCCATTGCGCTGGAACCTTTCGAATTGCCCAATGGGGAGACGCGGATGAAACCCGTGATCAAGGAGGGGTGTGTCGGCTGCGGCGTCTGCGAAATGATCTGTCCGGTTGAATCAGCCGCGATTGTGGTCGATCTGGATAAAACTACGGATACGCTGGGAGGTTGATATGCGATACATAAGAGACTCCCTGTCACAAATATTTGGCAATAAACCCCGCCGGCCCTCGAAGGAGCAGCAGCCACCCGAGCTGTTAGAGATCTATCAGGGAAAAAAAGGCAATCTCTCCAAGGCGGATGTTGAAGCAGTACGTCATGAGCACCATTCGGGTTGTTGTAACAAATGGCAGCGACGGCGCTGGATTACCCTGATACTGGTGAATGTGCTGTTTGTCGTCTCCTACTATTTCGACGTACAGCTGCTGGAGGGCGCGCTCACCGCGTCACGCTTTGTGGGTTTTCACATGGCGGATCTCAACTCAGCACTGCAGGTGGCTTTGGCCTATAAGCACATCGTGCTGAACCTGGTGATTGGAACAGCCACTGTTTTTATTATGTGGCTGTTGCTCGGTGGTCGCACCTTCTGCTCCTGGGTCTGCCCATATCATCTGTTGGCTGAGTGGGCGGAATATCTCCACCTCTGGCTGGTGAAGAAGAAGCTGATCAAGAATCACACATTCAACCGCAAGGTCCGTGGTGTCTTTTATGTGATCTTCGCCTTGCTCGCTTTGATCTCCGGATATACTGTTTTCGAGACCATCTCGCCCACGGGCATCCTGAGTCGCGCCTTGATCTATGGTCCTGGTGTCGCGCTGATCTGGGTGGGAGCGCTGCTGTTGTTCGAAGTCTTCTACTCCCGTCGTGCCTGGTGCCGTTATGTTTGTCCAATTGGCGTCACCTACGGCGTCGTGGGTGTGTTGTCTCCGCTGCGGGTAAAGTACAATGCCGAAGCTTGCCACCACGAAGGCGACTGCCGCAAGATCTGTATGGTGCCTCATGTGCTCGATCTGACTGTCCGTGGGGCAGCATTCGATGTCAATCAGGATGTAGGTGCGGACTGTACCCGTTGCGGTATGTGTGTTGATGTCTGTCCCACTGGCTCCTTAGTCTATGAATTTAAAGGTTTGAGTAAACTGCTCTGATCCATGATCCAGTTTGAAAATATCGTAAAACGATTTCGACGCAACGAAGTACTGAAAGGTGTGAACCTGACGATTGAGCGGGGACACAGGGTCGCTTTGGTGGGTTCAAACGGTGCCGGTAAGACGACGCTGATACGTTGCCTGTTGGGTGAGTATACTTGTGACGGCCGGGTGCTGGTGGACGGCGTGGATCCGCGCAAGCAGCGGCGTGAAGTCCTCTCCAAGGTCGGTTTTGTGCCGCAATTGCCACCACCTCTGCGCATGCCGGTGGGACAGTTGATTCGCTTCGCGGCCAGCCTTTGTGAATCCGATCCTGCCCGGATGCATGCTGTGGCGCAAAAGTTGGGGTTCGATGCGGAACAATTTCGCCACCAACCCTTTGTGAAACTCTCCGGCGGACAGAAACAGAAGCTGTTGATTGCCATCGCCCTTGGACGGGAGAGTGAACTGTTGGTCATGGATGAGCCCGCAGCCAATCTCGATCCGGATGCCCGGCATATCTTTTTTCAGCTGCTGGCGGAGAAGCAGGAACGCGCGGCGATGTTGATCTCCAGTCATCGTCTGGATGAGGTGGCTACCCTGGTAAATCGTGTCATCGAAATGGATCAGGGCAAGGTGGTTCTCGATGACCGGGTGGCTGATCTGGTGGAACTCTCCTCCCGTCTGCGCTGCCGATTGCGCTTGATCCAGCCCGAAGAGGCATTCGCCAAAACAATCGGGGAGTGGGGATTTCAGGGTGGTGCTGACGGCATGACCTGGGATGGCTATATTGCCGGACCTGACCGGCTGCGTTTTCTTGGTGTTCTCTCCCGCTATGCTGCTCTGCTTGCCGGCATGGAGATGGAAGAGGCAGAGGAGCAGGTGGCTGCTGCCGATGTCAGCTAAGCGCTGTTACAGCCTGCTTGTGGGGCTGGCTATTCTTCTCCTGACTGCCTGCTCCGGTGATCCTGGTACGGGTCCCAAAGAGGTCAAATGGGATCGGGTTGCCTGTGAACGCTGCCGCATGGTTCTCAGCGACCGGCACTATTCCGCCCAGATTCGCTATTTTCCAGAAGGTAAACGCTCCAAAGTGGTAGGTTTTGACGATATCGGTTGTGCAACGCTCTGGTTGGAAACACAGCCATGGAAGGATGATCCCAAGACAGAGATCTGGGTTACCGATTTTCGTACCGGCGACTGGATCGATGCGCGCACCGCCACCTACGTAAAAGAGAAGATTACACCGATGGAGTACGGATTAGGTGCCCAATCAGATCCGACGCCGGAAGGACTCAATTTTGCCCAGGCGAAACTGCACGTCATCGAAGTGGAGAAGCGTTTCAGCATTCATGGCGTTCACTTGCTTGACCGGCTGAAAGAGCAGGCGGAGCGACGCGATGCCAGGCGCAAGGCCCAACAGGCGGAGCAGGCTCCACCTCCAATCATTCCAAAGAATCAACACTGATGAAATATCTCTGGCTTACTGCTTACACAGACATAATAGAATCCCTGCGGGCTCGTTGGTTCATGGTCTACTCCATGGTGTTTGGCGGGTTGGTGGTGATCCTCTTTGCCTTCGGCCTGGCAGAATCCCGTATCATGGGCTTTACGGGCCTCTCACGTCTGCTGATTACCTATATCCAGTTGTCGATGGCGATACTGCCGGTATTTGTATTGATCACTACGGTACGCTCAGTAGCCGGGGATCGGGAGGCGGGCGTTTTTGAATATCTCCTCTCTCTGCCTATTACATTGAGCGCCTGGTTTTGGGGGCGGGTGTTTGGGCGCTTTTTTGTGGTCTTCCTGCCGGTACTTCTCGCAATGGTAGGTGCTATCGTTTGGGGAGTGATAAAAGGTGCCGAGGTGCCGTGGGAACTGCTGGTCTACTATACCGGCCTGCTCATGTCTCTCGCCTGGTGCTTTCTCGGCATTGGTATGTTGATTTCAACTATTGCCCGCTCCTCCGATGTTGCACAGGGCGCCGCTTTTGTCGTCTGGTTGAGTCTGCTGCTCTTTCTCGACCTGATATTGCTCGGTGTAATGATTCGTGAACACCTGCCACCGGAGACTGCGGTGGCTATCGCGCTGGCCAACCCGATGCAGGTATTCCGTACCGCCACAATGATGTTGTTCGATCCGCAACTGGTGCTGCTCGGTCCAACGGCTTATGTGATCCTGGATAATTTTGGCCAGGCAGGTTATATCGCCTACGCTATTGTCTATCCTATTTTGCTGGGTACCGGCTGTGCCTGGTTGGGTTATCTGCTGTTTAAACGCAGCGATTTGCCTTGAAAAGAAGGCGAAAGGTGGCCGTGCCCATGGATGGGTCGAACTTTGTCGTTGCCGTCGTAGGACGGATGTAGGCCGGTTCAAGCGCAGCGGAACCGGCAACCCCAATCGTTCACTGAATGCCCGATCCGCTACGCTTGACCGGGCCTACATGCTCTAGTTTTTTGTCCGAAATCATGAAAAAACAAAACTTTCTTCTTTGGCTGGTTGCCGGGTTCCTCCTGGCAGCTTTTTCGGCAGTTGCCATCTATAAAGTCTGGCCTCTGCTGCATCCGGAAGTGCTGGTTGCCGCGCCACTGGATTCCGACTGCGATCTGCGCGCAGGTCCCTGTAAGTCCCAGTTGCCTGACGGCAGCAGCATTTCGTTCTCTATTGAACCTCGCACTTTGCCGCTGGTGAAACCTATTCAAATAGTGGTCGAGATCAAGGGATTGGAGGCGGAGCAGGTCGCAGTGGATTTCAGTGGGGTCGATATGAATATGGGCTTCAATCGACCAGCACTGGCAAATCAGGGAGAAGGACGTTTTGCGGGAAAAGGGATGCTGCCTGTCTGTGTGCGTGATGCCATGGAGTGGGAGGCCAAGGTGCTGGTCAAAACGGAAGAGGGCCTGGTCGCTGCGCCTTACCGATTTATCACGGTCAAACCAGGTACGTCTCTGCCCGGCAATTAGTCACGCTTCTGGTCAAATGGATGGATAAGTATGCTTGGCTCCTAGCGGAGCCATCTCAGTCATCCAAAATGGATAGATAGGCGAAGATGTCTGTGAGCTCTTCATCGCTGAAATCCAGTAGTAACTCATCATCGGGCTCGCTCTCATCATGGATGCGGATTCTCTTGCGATACTTTTCCACCTGACGCCAGAGGTAATTCGTATACTGCCCGGCCAGCATTGGCACCGCTTTTTTCAGGTCACCCCAGGCGTCGCGGCCATGACAGGAGCCGCACTCCTTACGGTAGATCTTTTTACCATGCTCGATATCTCCCTTGGCACGCGGGATCTGCATCAGCCTTTTTGATTCCAGCAGGCGGGCATAGGCGTCGAAATCCGGGGCATTTTCGTCGGCGGGCGGGAGTCTTGTTTTTAGTCTGATCTGCTCTAGATAGAGGGAGATATCCTGGATATCACTGTCCGGCATCTGGCGTTCGTCGATATACTCGACCATTGCCAGGTTGGGGCGTTTGCGGTCTCGAAACAGGTGGAGTTGTTTTGCGGTAAATGCGTTCGGCATGCCTGCAAGACGTGGATATTCACCCTCTTTTCCTCCCTGCCCAAACTCACCGTGACATCCGGCGCAAACTTCATTGATCTCTTCACCGTTTTCCGGATCGTATTCATGGCCCGCAGCCGACATTGAAAATATCATGCAGAAGAGCAGGGTTATTATATGCAGTCTGTTAAGGTGGCTCATTGTGCTCTTTTCTGTGGTTTGCTATCTGTCTGATATAGCCAGAGTATATCCGAATTGCGGCAGGTATTTGATCAGGGTATCGGCCCTCCCTGCTTTAACGTAGATCAACTTTCGATGATGAAGTTCAAACCATCAAGTCCATCTGAGTTGTCAGTATTGCCGGGGCAATGGCTGCCGGAAACAGCTATAGGTTTTTCCGAATTCCCGGCAGTTTTGCTGGATGGCGAAGTAATCAGCTATGCCAGCCTGGAACGGCAAGTGGATGTTGTTTGTATTCACTTGGCTCAAGCTGGTGTTTCCGGTGTGGTGGCTATCTGCATTGAAAGTCGTTGGATGTCACTGTTGCTGTTTCATGCGGCCCTGAAAATGGGGTTTGCGCTGTTGCCCCTTGATCCATCTATCCCAGCAGAAAGGTATTCGCCGCTGATCAGGCAGAGTGGTTGCCGATTTGCCGTTGTGGATAAAGATATGGCGGATTTTTTCGCAGAGGTTGATTACATCCCTGCGTCCAGTTTGTTGGAACAGACAGTGCTCTCTCACCAATCCGGAGTGGAGCCAAAGTCAGTTCAAGATGGTTCAAGCGTGTTATTGGTCATCACAACCAGTGGCACCACGGGGGAGCCAAAAGGGGTAATGTTGACAGGTGCCAATCTGGCTGCCAGTGCAACTGTGGCCACAAGATACCTTGATCTCAAATCGGGTGATCGTTGGCTTAATTGCCTGCCGATGATCCATATTGCAGGCCAGATTGTCGCGCTACGCTGCCTGCGTGTCGGTGCTGCGATGCTGCTGCATCAGGGGTTTAATGCCGCGCGGGTATGGGAAGATATTTGTCATCAGTCAGTCAGTCATATATCGCTGGTGCCTGCCATGCTGGCGAGTCTGCTCGATGTGAGCCAGGGGCCGCCGCCTGCAAGCCTGCGTGTTGTCCTGATTGGTGGAGGTCCGCTCTCGACAGTTCTTGCTGAACGCGCCCACCGCCTTGGCTGGCCGATTGTCGTTAGCTATGGAATGAGTGAGACCGGATCACTCTGCGTGGCGGATAACACTGTTCGCGCAGGATTGGATGCGGGTGTGGTAGGCATGCCGTTGGAGGGATTTGAGGTTGCGCTGAGCCAGACTCCGACAGGTGGAATTCGTCTGCGGGGAGCTGCGGTGATGGCAGGTTATGTCAATCCGCAACTGAATCCTGGCGAGGGTTTGCATCAGGGTTGGTTTGAAACGGGCGACCTTGGGGAATTTGATGAAACAGGACAGCTGCGGGTAGTCGGTCGTGCGGATGACGTTCTAGTTTCCGGCGGCAGCAATATTCATCCTGCGTTGGTAGAGTCGTTACTCATCAAGTGTCAGGGCCTGGAACAGATTGGTGTAACGGGGAAAGAGGATCCGGTGTGGGGTCATCGGCTAGTCGCATATTATGTCGGCACGATATCTGCCGAGACGCTTGAAACCTGGGCACGTACCAATCTACCGGGCAAACTGCGTCCCAGGGAGTTCTGTCAGGTGAAGTCGCTGCCGATAACCCGTTTGGGAAAGCTGGATCGGAAGGCACTCAGGGCAGATAGTTAGACAACGCCTCCCGCAAGTCGTCCGGCAGATGTCTGCGTTCTCCCTTGTAAGGGGAGATCAGGACGTGGCTGGTCTCCACCTTCGCCAGTTCATTTTCATCTTGATCATGGAAACTGTAGCTGACAGTGAAGGAGCTATCTCCAATCATTGCCACTTGCAGCTGAACGGAGACCTTATCACCATGCCTGATTGGGCGAAGAAATGTCGCCTCGGTATGAATCAACGGCAGGTGCTGATTCTCTTCGATCAGTTTTTTCAGTTCAAAACCGATCTCCGCCATGAATGCCTCGTAGGCATTGTGTGCATGGCGCAGGATGTGGGTAAAAAACATGACTCCGGCTGCGTCGATGTCATGTAGCGGAACAGTAAATTGATATTCGTAGGTAGGCATAACGTTAGGCTGTAGTAACTGAGCCGATTCCAAGTCCATGTGTATCAGGTAATGTTATCTGACCATTAGTGATGGCAAGGGGTTCTGCGATGTCTTCTGCCAACCATTCACTGGTGGCCAAACCCTGCGCCAGATGTAGGGAGGAGGGAATGGCCGCCGCCAACTGGGCAGTTGCCAGCACTCCCACGGCACTGTCTACGGTTGTGGTGACAATGCACTCCACACCGGCATTTGCAGCTGATTCGGCAAGTTTCTTCGTAGATAGCAGGCTACCGATTACCATGGGTTTGAGGATGAATCGTTTTACTGGTGGATCTGCCAGGAGCCTGTTGACATGAAGTTGTGCAAGCGATTCATCAAGGGCCAGTGAGCAGTCGGCCCGATTCTGTAGTTTTGCCAGAAGTTTCAGATCAGGTTCATGCAATGGCTCTTCAAGGGAGTCGATGGGCAGTCCTTGAACGCCATCAATAAAGTACTCCGCATCCCGAGAATTCCACGCCCGGTTGGCATCCAGTCTGAGCCTGATTTTTTCCGGTAGTTGTTGTGCCAGTTCATGTAGTTGGGTTATTTCATCCTGCGGACTATTCATGCCTACTTTGATTTTCAGGGTCGTGAAACCCTGCTGTATTTTGTTGGCCGTCCGTTGTTGTACTGAATCGTCCAGCGAGCCGATAACGGCATTCACCAAAACGTGATCAGCGGCTTTTTTATTGAGCCAATGGCGTAGTGTTGTCTGTTCAGATTGAGAGGCGAGATCGAGCAGGGCGGTTTCCAGCGCAAAACGGGCGGCTGGGGGATATGGGGTTTCTACAGCATAGTTTCGCAGCAGTTCAGAGGGCGATTTACCCTCCATAACCGACAGCTGTTCATCCAACCACTGCTTTGCAACCTTTGCTGTTTCAGTTCCGGCAAGCGGAAGCGGGGCACAGTCACCATAGCCTTTAGCGCCACTCATACAGCTCAGTTCCACGAGCCAGCCTTCCCGTCTGCCAAATCCGCCCATACTGCTCTGCCACTGCTGCCTGAGTGGCAGTGAATAGGTGATCAAGCGGGCTGATTGAACAGGCATCTCAGATTTGCAGACCCAAGCTCAACAACAGGCCAAACAGTAGTTGCAGTTGCGCGGTGTGTGCCAGCAACTGATTGAATACAGGGCCGATGGGGGTCGAGACGAAGCGTTGCAAGAGTATAACGGCCCAGGGCAGGACAATAAGCGGTAGCCAGATGCCGGGGGTCTCTCTGCTCATTGTCAGCGGCAGTAGAAACGGCGTAAGTATCAGAACGCCATAGAGGATTCGGGCGTGGCTGCGTCCTAAAAGGAAGACCAGCGTCAGTTTGTGGGCGATCTGGTCGGTGTCGAGATCGCGATAGTTGTTGACCAGCAGGACGGCTGCGGCCAAAAAACCCACCGCGCAGGCTGCGGCAAAAGCATTGAGGGATAGCGTCAGGGTTTGGATGTAGTAGCTGCCCATTACTGCGGCGAGCCCGAAAAAGAGAAAGACGAATACTTCACCGGAGGCGCTGTAGGCGATGGGCTTGGGGCCGCCGGTATAAGCGTAGCCTGCAGCGAGTGAAAAGAGCCCCAGAATGATGATCGGCCAGCCTCCGATCCAGGCTAGATAGATGCCGATGAGAAAAGCGGCGCTGAAACTGAGATAGGCGGCCCGCTTGACCTCTGCGGCTGTGAACCAGCCTTGGGCCGTGGCCCGAGCCGGTCCCAGGCGGGCGTCAGTGTCGGCTCCCCGTTCATAATCTGCCGCGTCATTGTGCAGATTGGTGCCGATCTGAATCAGCAGCGCTCCGAGCAGGGCTGCCAAGGCAATCAGCCAGCTGAAGTGAGTGGTCTCTGTCCAGGCGAGACTGCTGCCCACCAACACCGGCACCAGTGAGATGCCCAGGGTTTTTGGGCGTATGGCGAGCAGCCACTGCTTCATGGGCGGCGGGGGAATTTGTCGAAGTCCGCCGGGCGTTTTTCCACGAAGGCATCCCGCCCCTCCTGTGCCTCATCCGTGAGGTAGAAGAGGGCGGTGGCGTTACCCGCCAACTCCTGTATGCCTGAGAGACCATCGGTTTCGGCATTGAATGAGGCCTTGAGTACACGCAGGGCCGTGGGGGAGAGGGTGAGCATCTCACGGCACCACGACACCGTCTCCTGTTCCAGTTCCGCCAGGGGTACGACCTTGTTGACCAGCCCCATATCCAGTGCCTGCTGTGCATCGTATTGACGGCAGAGAAACCAGATCTCCTTGGCTTTTTTCAGACCTACTGTACGGGCCAGCAGTCCCGCGCCCAGTCCACCATCGAAACTGCCTACCCGCGGGCCTGTCTGACCGAAACGGGCGTTGTCTGCGGCGAGGGTTAGATCACAGATCAGGTGCAGCACATGTCCGCCGCCAATCGCATAACCCGCGACCATTGCCACCACGGGCTTCGGCAGCGTGCGGATCTGCCGTTGCAGTTCCAGCACATTGAGATGTTCAACACCCTTGCTGTCACGATAACCGCCGTCACCTCGAATCTTCTGATCTCCGCCAGAGCAGAAAGCGAGATCACCGGCGCCGGTGAGAATAATGACACCGATCTTCGGATCGAGATGGGCATGGCGGAACGCCTGGCTGAGTTCCTCCACAGTTTCCGGCCGAAAGGCGTTGCGCACATGGGGCCGGTTGATGGTGATCTTGGCGATGCCTTCCGCTTGGTGGTAGAGGATATCCTCGAATGCCAGGTTAGGTGGCGTCTGCCAGCTGATGGGGGTCTGCATGGGTTGCCCTGAGCGCTTCAAAAAGATCAATTCTATCAGGCTTAGGGTTTCAGTTTCAGATAGGTCTGCCTTTGGGGTTCCGGGAGCTTCTCTATGGCATATCGCAGCATGGTGCGGGGCATGGTGGCAGCGTGGCGATCAAGAAATCGGATCTCACTGGGTAGATCCCGTTTGCCGATCTCCCTGAGCATCCAACCGACTGCCTTGTGGATCAGATCCTGGGGGTCGCCGACCAGCTTGTCAGCGATTTTGAGCGCATCCTCGAATTCCCTATTTTTGATGTAATGGAAGGTAGCAAGCATGGCGATGCGTCTTTGCCAAAGGTCGTCTGAATCAGCCCAGTCGTAGAGCTGAGATCTGTCGCGTTGTTCCAGCCAGGCACCGATGATATGGGGCGCAGAGCTGTCAACCAGATCCCAGCTATTGATGTGCTCCATGTTGCGGACATAGATCTGATAGATCCTTTTCTTTGCCGCAAGGTCACCCTTCTCGAACTGGTGGATGAGGATGAAGAGGGCGGTAAGGCGCTCTTCATGAAACGCCGACTGCAGCAGTTGTTCCACTGCTGGAAGTGCAAGGCTCTTGAACTGCCTGGCAACCTTGCGTTGATCCGGTACCACCACGCCATGAAACCGGTCACCCTCGCCATACTCGCCGGGGCCGGTCTTGAAAAATCGTTGCAGTATCTCGGCCTTTCCCGGTGTGATGCGGGCCTTCAAGGCTTTACGAAGGACTGAAATCTCACTTTTATGGGACATGGAGAGGGGGATGTTTGCTATCCAATTGATTGCCAATAGTCAGCCTGGCGTTGCAGGCTCTGCTCCCGGTCGATTATCACTTCGATGATCGTGCCGTGTTTTTCCGTGATGGCTTCACTCAGGGCGGGTCTGAATTCGGCCTGTTTTGAAATGCGGCGATATTCGATCCCAAACAGCCGTGCCGCATGAGAGTAATCCAGGTTAGTGGGCATCAGCCAGTGTTTATTAAAGCCCTCCAGTTCGGCTTGTGGCAATTGGCCAAAGATGGCGCCGCCGCCGTTGTTGAGCAGGATGATGGTTGCGTCCAGATCCCGCATGGCCAGCAGACCATTCATGTCATGGAAGAAGGTCAGGTCACCCAGCAATCCAATAACAGGTTCGTTGTTGGCGGCTGTAATGCCGAGCAGGGTGGAGATGTTTCCGTCGATGCCGCTGGCGCCCCGGTTGGCGAGGATTCGGATCGTCTTGCCAGCGGTGCCGCTCCAGCTGTCGAGTTGGCGAATGGGCAGGGAATTCCCGCTGAATAGCGTGGCACCGGATGGGATGCAATCGAAAATCTCGCCGATGATTTTGTCTTCAAAGGGGAGAGGCTCAGGAGCAGGTTGTCGATTGTTTAATGCCCGTTTCCTGAGCTGCAAAGTCTTTGAACCAGTTATCCCCGGCAGCGACAGGATTCATCTCCAACAATTGTTGGCACAACAGCACCGGTGTGGCGCGTATCATCTCCGTCACCTGATGCAGCGGGTCGGGCCAGTTGCCGAAAGGGTCGCAGAGCAGGGTGGGGATATCACTCCCTTCCAGATAGTTGAGCAGGGTTTTGGAAACGGGCGTTGCGCCGAATCGCAATACCCATGCGGGTTGATGCTGTTGACGAAAAACCGGATTGCGCAGAAAACTGTCATAGCGACTGATGATGTGCGACAGGTCATGATTGCCGAAGCGCAGTTGGCTGAGTGGGTCGGCGAGAATCGGTGCTCCCAGCGCCTTTGCCAGTCTCGTGACGGCATCCGGGAACCCGGCGTGATGGGCATTGGCTCCGCAGACGATCAGCCCGGCCCGGCCTGATAGGCAGGCGTGAATGTTTGCCGTCTGATTCACATCCGGCAGGATTGATGGCGTTGGTGGTGTTTTCCTGGCGGTGGCTTTGGGTAATTCGGGAAACTGCTTTGGTACCAGTGGTTCCCTGAAGGGAAGGTTGAGATGCACCGGCCCGGGATTGGGCCAGCAGGCCTGGTGACCGGCGCGAACCCCCAGGGCGCGGATATAGTCTATTGCCTCGGACGCAGCGGGTCCCGGATCATGAAATCCACGTACGTGGGAGCCGAACAGCCGGTTTTGATCGACAGACTGGTTGGCGCCACAATTCTGTAGTTCCGGTGGCCGGTCGGCGCTGAGCAGGAGCAGGGGGATGTTCCCGCGGTTTGCCTCGATAACGGCGGGATACCAGTGTGCGGGGGCACTGCCGGAGGTGGCGATTACCATCACCGGTTTGCGGTCGTGGCTGGCGAGACCTAGCGCAAAGAAAGCCGCACTGCGTTCATCGGGATGGTGCCAGCTGGTAATGTCGTGTCGCCGCTCGATCGCAAGTACCAGCGGCGTGGAGCGGGAGCCGGGAGAGATTACGGCGTGATGGACGCCGGTCGCCACTATCCCGTCGATCAGTGCGTCTGCCCAGCGTAGATTGAGGGCGGCGGTGTCTTCATTTACACCTTTCGTATGCTCAGGCATTTTCCAATGCTTCCAGCATCGCAAAGAATTTCAACTCTGTCTCCTTAAACTCGGCAGCAGGGTCTGAACCGGCGGTAATTCCGGCGCCTGCATAGAGCTCTGCGCAGTCACCATCGAGCAGGGCGCAGCGCAGGAGTACGGCCAACTCTCCGTCTCCAGATGCGTTCAGCCATCCTGCCGCGCCGGTATACCAGCCACGGTTGAGTGGTTCATTCTGCTGCAGCCAGGCAAAAGCCTTTTCGGATGGTGCACCATTCACCGCGCCGGTGGGGTGCAGTTTGGCAGCGATATCCAACAGGCCGATACCGGGATTTATCTCTCCCCGAATTTCAGTCCAGAGGTGTTGCAGGTTTCGAAGTGGCATCAACTGCGGTTTTTGAGAATGCCGCAGATGAGTGCAGAGGGGTTCCAGAGCCTGTTTGATGGTATCAACCACGACACGGTGTTCATGTGCCGTTTTGGGATCAGACAGCAGTGCCTGTCCGAATGCCAGATCTCTGTTCTCTTCAGCGCTACGCTGTGTTGTGCCGCCGACCGCATCACAGATGATCTCTGAGCCTTGGCAGGAGAGCAGTCGTTCCGGCGTGGCGGCGGTCAGCGTTACCCCATTATTGAAACGGGTGGCGAAATGGAGACTGCGGGGATAGAGGCAGTTTAGGGTTGCAGAGAGCCGTGCAGGACTCAGTGTGTGCTGGGCCTGCACCCTGATATGTCGAGCCAGGACAGTTTTTTCCAGTTCGCCGCGCGTTATCCCGGACTGGAGTTGCTCAACCAGCCTCAGCCACTTATCCGGTGTTGGGGTCGATTCAATCCGGGTCAAGGTTGTGCGTTGCCCCGATGGTCCTGGTTTATGTGACAGTGTGGTAATCAGTTCTTCAAGGCGTCCGATCAACTGCTCCAGGATGACTTCTTTGTCGTTATTGGCGCTGCTGTCCCAACTGCAGGAGAGTACGCAACTGTTGTCTCGCTGTTGCAGCAGCAGTTGCGGGAGAAAGAGTCCGGTGTTGGGCATGCCTTTCCATGCCGCATCCATTGGGTCGTCGGGTGCAAAGGCAAAGCCGATGAAAGTGATGGGGTGGCAGGTGGTCTGTTCAGGATCGAGCCGTATCCAACGGCTTTGCAACTGCTTGAATGCGGTTGCCAGGTATTTCAACCGACCCTCTCCAGATGTGGTGACAGTCAGCGCATCTCCGATACCGATGACATATTCATCCTGTTCGGGTTTGGACCAGAAAAACCAGTTGTCGTCAGCCATGGCCGACAGGTTGTGCAGGTGAACCTCCGGCAGGGGCAGCGTGAGAGTGACGACCTGGTCTGAGGTGGCTGCATGGTCTTGCAGCACCTTCTTGAGTTTTTTCTGGACGCGCTCGATAAGCGCCTGATGGTCAAACATGGACTTAATGTTACCTGATTCAGAAATAGGAAAGGAGATTTCATGCTGGCCAGGCATTACGTTTTTTCTATGTATGGCCTATTGTGGGACTGTGGTGAATGAATCCGCGGCAGATTCTCTCGCGTAGTAGAGTCTGACAAATACAACCATTGAGAGATAGCAGGACTGATGAACAGACAAAAAGGGCTTTTGCTGTTGGTGATTATCGGTTTGGTCGGTGCATTTTTTTACTTCGACCTGACCCAATATCTTACCCTGGAGTACTTGCAGACACAGAGGGATGCATTGATTGAGTGGCGACGGTCTGAGCCTCTGTTTGCGGCGGCGCTGTTTTTTGTCGTCTATGTGTTGGTAACCGCATTGTCACTGCCGGGGGCAACAGTGATGACCCTGGCTGTGGGGGCGGTTTTTGGTCTGCTTTGGGGGCTGCTGCTGGTCTCCTTTGCATCTACCATAGGGGCCACCCTGGCCTTTGTCATCGCACGATTTCTGTTGCGTGACACGGTTCAGTCACGTTTCGGAGACCGTTTGAAATCGATCAATGCAGGTATAGAGAAGGATGGCGCCTTCTATCTGTTCACCCTGCGTCTGGTTCCACTCTTTCCCTTCTTTGTCATCAACCTGGTGATGGGGTTGACGCCAATCAAAACCATAACCTTCTACTGGGTAAGTCAGGTCGGCATGCTTGCGGGCACGATTGTTTACGTCAATGCGGGCACCCAACTGGCAGGGCTCGACTCATTGTCCGGGATACTGTCACCAGGCCTGATTGGCTCCTTTGTGCTGCTCGGACTATTTCCACTGTTGGCGAAAAAATTTGTCGCACTGGTCAAGGCGCGCCGCGCCATGGCTGGATGGAAACGTCCGGCAAAGTTTGATCAAAATCTTGTGGTGATCGGTGGTGGTTCAGCGGGTCTTGTCTCCGCCTATATTGCTGCTGCAGTGAAGTCAAAGGTGAGCTTGATCGAAAAGCACAAGATGGGTGGAGACTGCCTGAATACCGGCTGTGTTCCCTCCAAGGCGTTGATCCGTTCGTCACGGATTCTGGCCCAGTCAAGACGCGCCCAGGAGTGGGGCTTCGATGCCATCGATGTGAAATATGACTTTGCCCAAATCATGGAGCGGGTGCAAAAGGTGGTCAGCGAGGTCGAACCTCACGATTCCGTGGAGCGATATTCGGAACTGGGGGTCGACGTGATCCAGGGTGAGGCGAAGATCACCTCACCCTATGTGGTGGAAGTGGATGGCCGTGAGATCACTACCCGGGGCATCATTGTTGCCACCGGCGCGCGTCCCTTTGTGCCGCCGATTCCGGGTCTCGATCAGATCGATTATCTGACTTCAGACAACTTGTGGCAGCTGAGGGAGCTACCACAGCGGTTGTTGGTGCTTGGTGGCGGTCCCATCGGTTGCGAACTCTCCCAGGCCTTTGCCCGCTTCAGCAGTCAGGTCACCATGGTGGAGATGGCGCCGCGACTGATGATTCGCGAGGATGAGGATGTGGCTGCGCTGGTCACCGAACGCTTTCTGGCGGAGGGGATCAATGTACTGGTCGGTCATCGTGCCACCGAGTTCAAGGTGGTGGATGGCGAGAAACGACTGCTTTGCGACCATGATGGAGAAACCGTCGAAGTCGCTTTCGATCAGGTATTGGTCGCGGTGGGACGTCGCCCCAATACCCAGGGCTTTGGTCTGGAAGAGTTGGATATTCCCCTGAATCCTAACGGTACCATCGAGACGAACGAGTATCTGGAGACCCGTATCCCCACCATCTATGCCTGCGGCGATGTGGCTGGTCCCTACCAGTTTACTCACACCGCTGGTCACCAGGCCTGGTATGTTGCAGTCAATTCCCTCTTCGGCAGCTTCAAAAAGTTCAAGGTCGACTATTCAGTGATTCCCTTTGCCACCTTTACCGATCCCGAGGTGGGAAGGGTTGGTCTGAATGAACAGGAGGCCAAACAGCAGGGCATCGACTATGAAGTCACCCGCTTCGATCTCTCTGAGCTTGATCGGGCGATTGCCGAAGGCGAGGCTCATGGCATGGTCAAGGTACTCACCGTGCCGGGCAAGGACAAGATCCTCGGCGCCACCATCGTCGGCGAAAATGCAGGGGAGTTGATCGGCGAATTTACCGCCGCCATGCGCCATGGGTTTGGGCTCAACAAGATTCTCGGCACCATCCATATCTACCCGACCTTGTTTGAGGCCAATAAGTACGTTGCAGGGGTCTGGAAGAGGAATCACAAACCGGAAAAACTGCTGAACTGGGTCGAACGATTTCACGCCTGGCGACGGTGAACCGGTACAATGAGCAGAGTGAGGGGCGATGACGCCGCCCCTCATTTTTCTTGCATTCTCATTGGAAAGTGGTTCATCAAGAATAAGAAGTTACAAATACAAGCAGGCAACAGAAGAAGAAAAAGAAAAGGAAATTCCATGTTGACCCTTCTGCCGAACACAACCTTCGGTTCTATTTCCACGCCTGGTGCCGTCCCCTGCTGCATCGTCCCGAGTTCCCGCTCTTCTGGGAGAAGATTCATGAAAAAAAGTACTCAGTATTCACTGCGTGGATTTGCCGCTGTGCTCGGCGCCATCACGTTCCTATCGCAAATGAGCGGCTGCGCGACAGACGCACAAAGCATTGCGCTGGGCGCGGCGGTGGTGACCGCTTATGCTGGACGGACGCCGAGTAACGAGATTGAGCAGACCTACTATCTCGGTGTCTTCGATCCGCAGGACCAGATTCCACCCACCGTCTACCGGGTACGGGTACATGGCCAGGCCAGCGCTCTCAGTGGGGTAAAATTCGCCTCGGGTTGGGTACCGGCGCAGGTGATGGACTCATTGAGCACAACCAGCACTTTTCAGAAAAACGGCAATCGGGTCACTATCGACAAGACAGGTGAGACCTACACCAGCTTCGAAACTGGCAGGCGATTGATGTTGTTCGGTCCAGAAGGCTTTCGTGAAGCCCCGGCAGATCACCGGCTGGTTATCGCCATGGGTTCATCTCCCGAGGCTTTTTTCAACGCCATGAATGAATCCCTCGGTGTCCTGGCCCAGGTTACTCAGAGTCAGGGCAGCAATGAGTTGAATAATCTGCTCTTCGAGGCGTTGATCACCACCCGCAGTCAGCGTGAGCAGGTGGATGATCTGATTGCCGATGCCAAGCAGGACATGCCGGAGGCCGCCAAATGAACGGTCGCAAAGGAATACTAGCAACCCTGCTGCTTATCCTCCTGCTGACTGCCGGTTGCGCCACCCTGCGCGTGGATGTGGATGTCTACAAAGGTCCCATGTCCAACCACGAGGATGTACAGATCGAACAGATGGCAGTGATGGTGATTGGGGCCAAGCCGGTGTTGTTGCAGCTGAGGTATGACCCTGATATTGAAGATAAAAAAGACCTTTTGCAGCGTGTAGATGCCATCCTCAGGCTTTATGAGGATCGAAAGCTCCGGGTGGTAAATATTTATCTTGATCAGGCGCGAGAATTGCTGGATCAACTAAAGAAAACAAATACCAACACACCATCCAACGAAAAAAAGCGGTTACTGTCCACAATTCTAACTCTTGGACTAGAAGTTATTATTGAAGTCAATAGTCCAAGACTCAAAGGGCTGGTGGATCAGCAGAAAGTAACTGATCTTGCAACGGATGTAGCCTTATCAATTCTTAAGATAGGTAGTTTTGAACAGGTACTAAAGAAGTCCGAGATAGCATCAGGTACAGATGAGCAGAGAGCCGCACTTAAACACCAATTAGCTGATGCTGATACTTTTCGGGATAAAAAAGCAGAACTGCGAAAATGGTTTAACGTACGCCCCATTGTTATCGCTAAAATGCTTAAGAGTGCGCAACAAAGCGATGAACCGAACAACTTAATTTTGTTGGATCCCGACGGTGAACCATTAATACCAATGATAGAGAGGCGTTTTGCCAAGCTTATAGTCATTGCCTCCGGATTGGGCTTTCAAAAAGGCCGTCTTGATGATGGGTTAGAGACCATGGTCGAAAACTATCTGAAATCAAAGGATAAGTGCCTGACGAGAGAGATAGACGAGGATGCTGTCTGTAATAATATTGTTGACTGTATTAAAGAAGGCTGTGATGAGACGAGGGCGCGCAGCCGGCTGCGTGCTGCCTTGGTTAGGTTCTCGGAGAAGATACTTGTCATTGCAAACCATCAAGAGCTTTTCAAGAGTTCTAATGACGGAGAGGAAGGGGAATCCGAAAAAATATCAAAAAGAAAACTGAATCGCTATGTTTTA
This sequence comes from Sedimenticolaceae bacterium, assembly GCA_963691905.1. GTDB lineage: Bacteria > Pseudomonadota > Gammaproteobacteria > Chromatiales > Chromatiaceae > QGON01. The sequence goes on along the minus strand of OY829894.1, from coordinate 826,116 downwards.
ATTTTACAGGCCATCGGCAACTCCATTCTTAATCAGGCTGATGAACTCACTCATTCTAAAGCCCACCAGCGCCGACTTGCGCATCAGCAGGAGTCTGAACGCCAGGCACTGGAACAGGCGGCAAAGATCGATACTGGTTATGCCGTCCCTGCCAAGGGTGGGAAGAATCAGCGCGAGGTCCTGGACGATCTGATTGCCTTCCTGCGCTATGATCTGGTGCTTGCTACCCGTAAAGGTGGTGCTGCCGACCGGATTGTGCAGATCGAAAAAGCCCTCAAAGTGGCTTTGGGACACAGGGCTTCCATGGTCCATATTCGCCCCCCTTCGGCCTATCTGCGTTCCAGCTTTGCCGCCACCGGTCTGCAGGACGAATCACGTATCCGCTGGAAAAACATGCTCGACGAGAGAGGTTTTAAAGCGTCTCTCCCCTTTGGTGGTGGTGAAAAACTGGTCAACAGAGACGATAAATACAGAATTCCGATCCTCGAAAGCATCGACAAACAGTACTGGCAGAACATCAACAGTGTCCGGGTCAGTGGCGGCGGCGACACCAACTACGCCATCGCAAAGGACGATATCGGCAACTGGTATGTCAAATCCTTTTCCGCCGATCCGAAACCCATTATCCTGGGTGCCCAGCGCATGGCCCTGTTCGCAGCAGGCGGCGATTCAATCAATCTGCTGGGTCGGCTCGATCGTCAACAGGCTTTGCAGAAGAAAATCGATAACAATCTGGCGAATGGAAAACCTATTGATAAGGAACTGGAAGCACTGAAAGCATTGGAGGCGGAAGAACCCGCAGGTGGCAGTCCTGCCCTTCAAAGGGTGTTCGAGCGCAACAGAGAGGTCTATGTTGCGGCAACTCAAGAGGAGTTTAACGATCTTCGTGTGAAAGTCGGGCAGGATACCGGTTCTCTCGATGAGGCACTCTCGGCAGCCTGGGAGGCTGAAATCTCCTTTTCTGGGGATGCCGATGGTTCCAGGAAGGCTGGTTTTGTGAAGAAACTCAACGAGAAGCTGGCTGCTTCCAACAGCTTCCTTGTCAATGCACGCCAGGCTCTCCATCTCTCGGATGATGGCAGTGAGAATGCTGAAAAGGATAAACAGGTCACTGATGCACAGAGAGAAAAGGGGATTGTCGCAGCGCTCAAGCAACTCAGGCGCATGCACAATGCCCTCTATGCCAAAATCGGGGCGATCGATCTGACTACCGCTGAGTCCGCACATACCGAAGCTGTCAACAACCGTACCCAAGCGGCGCTGGATGTCTCCAGAATCATCCTCGGAGAGGTGTTGGCATCTGCTGAAAAACGCCGGGATAATCTGAAGCGCTACGAGGATGCGGTGCTCATCATCAGCGATGTCGGCGAATAGCGGTTGAGCAGAGAGTTTGCTTACATCGGGTTTGGCGTAGACAGGCTGATGTCGCCGGTATCAGAAATCAGTCACAGGTTGCGCATCGCCTTTTTTAGCATTAGTAATCTATGTTATTCTTCATGAATACGACCCAAATCATTACACGCGTTTCTTCAGGGTGATTTTCATGCAGTCACACCGGCCCCTTATTTTTTTGTTGTTTTTCCTTTCATTCACATCCAATGCTGCCGAGAAAGCATGGGAAGGCGGTTTGCTTGACGGCAGCCGCATAACGATTGATTCCATCACCAACAAGGCGACCCGCTCATCGGAGGGCGTGAGCTCCCAGCTGTGGGATGGCGTGCATCGGCTTGATAACGGCGCGGTGATCATCGTTAGGGATGGAGTTGTGGTGAGGGATGCGATACTGCTGGAGTCCCAACAACAGCAGCAGATGGAGGAGGAGAGGGAGGCGTGTGGTCTGTTGGTCCGAAAGGTCTGCGGTCAGCATGATGAGTGTCGTGGACACCCTGCCTGTAATCCTGCCCGGCAGTTGTTGGCGCTGGAGCAGGAGGAGGCGCAACAGCAATGGGATGGACGCGCCAGTGAAAGTTCACGTCTCTGTCTCGACGCGCTGAGCCAAAACGACTTTTTTCAGGCCTGTACCAAACGCCAGTCTGGCACGCCGCTCTCTTCCTGCGAAGTGCTGCGCCAAAAGGTGTGCGGAACGCGGCTGCAGTGTGCCGGTACTCAGGCCTGTGATCTTGCCGATCAACTGTTGCTGATGGAGATGGATGAACAGGTGTTTTCTCCAGACATCTTCACCCAAACCGGGGCGCAATGCCGGGAGGCACTTGGAAATGCCGATCTGTTCAGTCGTTGCGATTAGTGCCCCTTCAACGTGATAATCACGGATTCAGCCAGGATGTAGGGTGCGCTGTGCGCACCATGATTACTGCACATCCTGATTTTATTTATTGAAGGAGCACTAGGATGTCTGCTCCGGTTGTGGTTTTTTATGCATCTGATGCCGTATCCGTTCTAAACCATTTTCCACCAGTGAATAAACTGCAGGCACGACGATCAGGGTCAACAGTGTTGAACTGACCATGCCGCCAATTACAGCCACAGCAAGTGGTGCATTGGTATCTGCGCCGGCACCTATGCCCATAGCTGCCGGGATCATGGAAAGAATCACTGTCAGCGATGTCATCAGTACAGGTCTCAGTCTTATGGGGCAGGCTTCCAGTAAGGCCTCGTTGATTGGCTTGCCCTGTGCCCGCATCTGATTGGTCAGGTCGATGAGCAGTATAGAGTTTTTTGCCACCAGACCAACCAGTAGTACCAAACCGATCATGGAATAGATGTTCAGTGAATGCCCGGCTAGCCAGAGTCCAAATATGCCACCAATAATGGCAAGGGGTTGAGCAACCATGACGATCAGAGGCTGTATGAATGAGTTAAACTGACTGGCCAGTGTCATGTAAACCAGGATCAATCCTGTGGCAAAAGCAAACATGATATAGCCCACCGTTTTACTGAACTCTTTGGCGCGGCCAATCAATTCTACCTGATAGCCTGTGGGGAGTAGTTTTTTCGCTTCATTTAATACAATGACTGAAGCATCACCTTCCGGTATCGTGGGTGTGGCAAAGAAAGTAGCCGCATATTGCAGATTGTATCGACCTATGGTGGCAGGACCCAGTCCAGATTCAAATTGCGCCACGCTATCCAGTCTGACCAGCTGGCCGGATTGATTGCGCAGATAGACCTGTTGCAACTCACCTTCATAGGTCATGGTGCCAGGTGCTGTCTTTAGGCGGATGTCGTAACGCTCACCATCGCCTGGTTCGTCATTATATTTGGCAACATCCAGGCCACCGACTAATACCCTTAGCGCATTGCCGACGGTCAAGGCGTCCAGTCCCGCATCTCTGGTTTTTTCACGATCAGGAATGAGTTTGAGTTCGGGCATCTCCAGTTGCAGATCCGTGTCCAGCGGTCCAATGACCGGGATTTGTTGTAACCTGTTGGTTAATTTTGTTGATAGCGCAGCTACCTTTTCCAGGTTTGGCCCCTTGAGTACAAACTGGAGTGGCTCGCCGCGTTGCCCACCAACTATAGGGACTGGAGCAGCAAAGGCTTTAACGCCCGGTATTTTGGCAAGGTCTACCCGCACCTTTTCAATGATTTTGGTCTGATGTAATTTCCTCTGTTCCCTGGGTATCAGACTGACATAGATTTCACCCTGATTAACCTGGCCTCTGTCACCGGTTCCAATGGTGCTGAACAGGCCGTAAATTTCATCATATTGTTTCAGGATGTTCTCGACACGGTGAAGTCGATCACGGGTATATTCAATACTGGATCCCAGGGGCGTCTTTAAAGAGACGATAAAGCGAGCCTGATCTTCTTCCGGCATAAACCCCTTGCCTAACTGTCCCATGAACCATCCGCTTGCATAAACGGTCGAGGCCGCCAGCACTATAACCAGCAGGCGTTGGTGGACTGCAAAACCGAGTACTGCTTTGTACAGGCGCTCCATGCCTTGAAATATGGATTCCAGTACGCGGTAGATCAAACCATGGTTCGTTTTGACGCGCAGGTATTTAGCGCACAGCATGGGCGTGAGTGTAACCGATACAAACAGAGAAACCATGACTCCAAAAACCACCACAACCGCAAAGGAACCGATAAATCGGCCAATGATTCCTTCCATGAATACCACCGCACCGAATAGGGAAACCAGGGTAAAGGTGGCGGCCAGTATGGCAAACATGACCTGACTGGCGCCTTGAATCGCATGTACCTCTGGTGCGGTGTCAGGATCTTTCGTCATATGCCGGAAGATGTTTTCCAAAACTACAATGGCATCATCAACCACTACCCCGATGAGCAGGAGTAGTCCCAGCATGGTCATTGTATTGAAGGTGTAGCCCGCGAAGTAAATGGCAGCAACAGCACCCAGTAGCGAGACAGGAATAGCCGTGGCTACAATCAGGGTGGAGCGCATACTCTTTAGAAATAACCAGACCACCAGTGCCGCCAGCAGAGTACCTTCGAAAAGATGCGTCTTTAACCCTTCAACGATAGCTGTTATCAGATCTGCATCATCCACGACTATCGTCAGTTTCATACCAGGCGGGAGCTGCGGCAGGATATCGCCGTCAAGTCTGTGTTTAACTTCTTCGATAATGGCTACCGTATTGGCGCCGGATATTTTGATCAGTCCCAGTCCAACAGTAGGCGTACCGTTATAGCTGGCAAATCGTCTGAAATCCTCCAGCCCATCTTCGATATCAGCAACCTCATGCAGATAAACCGGCAAATGATCACGATAGCTGACGATGAGATTTTTCAGCGCATGCAGATCATGGTACTCAAGGTCCAGCTTGAGTTGTTGTTCACGATCCGAGCTGACCACGAAGCCGCCAGGCAACTTGATGTGCTCACGTTGAAATGCGCCAATCACATCATCTACTGCGATACCAAGTCCGGCCATGCGATGGATATCCAGATTGATCCGCACGGTGCGTTCACGCTCTCCCGCGATCAACACATTACCTACGCCACTCACCGTTTCAAGCCGCTTCTTGATGATGTTTTTGGCATAGAGATTCAACTGCTGCAGGGTGCGATCTCCCTGCAATGACAGCCACATGACAGGGGTTCCGCCAACCTCCACCTTTTTGACGATGGGTGTTTCAGTATCATTGGGCAACAGGCGTATTACCTCATTGATTTTTGCCTGCATCTCGTTAAATGCTGTATCAATGTCTTTTGACAGATCGAACTGAACAACTACTACGGATACCCCTGCCAATGATGAGGATTGAATGGTTTCGATACCTGAAATGCTGTTTACTGCGGATTCGATGATATTGGTCACAGATGCATCGATAATGGAGGGATCTCCGCCTGGCAATACCGTAGATACAGAGAGCATGGGAAATTCTATTTCTGGCAGTTGGTCAACGCCTATACGGTTATAACTGATCACGCCAAAGAGGATCAGCACCAGGCTGAGCATATAGGTCAGCACATGGTTCTTTATGGAGAAAGCCGGCAGGTTCATTGTCCGCTTTCCTGAATTTCCACTCTTGCACCATCAGTCAGCCAGGCGGCGCCATCCAGTACGATAGAATCCCCTGCACTAATACCCGACGTCACTTCAATCAGATCTCCTTGTTTCAAACCTGTCGTGACGACCTGCTCCGTCACTGCGTCGCCGTTTATCCGATACAGCACCATACCTGCTGGACGGCGTACCAGTGCTTTTTCTGGCACGGCCACCGCCTGTGTATGCTCATTAAGTATTACCCTGGCAATAATGCTGGAGCCGGGTTTCCAGTTGCCCTCGTTTTGAAAATCAGCCAGTGCATGTAACGCTCGATTACTATCTTCCAGCATGGGGCGTATGTGAGTCACTTTGCCGGTTACGGTTTTTCCACCTTGGATTAACTCTACCTTCATGCCCAAATAGACCGATGCGGCCAACGTCTCCGGGAAATAGAGGCGAGCGCGCAAAGTGTCGGTCGATGCGATTTGAAACAGCAGGGTACCAGGTTTGACGTAATCACCCCTGGAGACCGTCCGTTGTTGAATGATGCCATCGACTGGACTGGTTACTCTGGTATGGGATAGTTGATAGCGAACCTCTTTGAGTCTGGCTCTGGTGCCGATCAATTCTGCCTGGGACTGTTTCAGGGCTGTTAGCGCATCATCCAGAACTGATTGTGAAGTCAGATTTTTACCGAACAGCTCTTTGTTGCGTTTCAGAATGCGTTGTTGATTTTCAATCAGGATCTGTAGACGTTGGATTTCGGCGCTGGCGATCTCTGCGGAAATCTTAAATGTCTCATCGTCAAGCGCTGCCAGCAGTTGTCCCGAATGCACCTGCATACCTTCATCCACTTTGATACTGTCAACTTCCGCAGAGACCTTGGCTGCGATATGGGGTGTACTGGGGCTTTCAACCTCTCCTCGAACCATGGTTGTGGAAATCATGGTTGTCTGGACGGCTCTGGTCATGGTGACCGGAGTGGCCTGAGGTGGTGGTATATCTTCAGGAGGGGCTGCAGATACCAAGGTGCTGAGAGTAAGCAGTAGCCATGCCGAACCCAGGAAAAAATGATTCATGGCCTATCTCCCAAATATGCGGTTACCACAGCCATTACCTGTTTGGTAATGTAAGCAGGCGTGTTGTGTGTCGGTTGACTGCCAGGGAAGAAACGATCCAATGGATTAAGCTCATAAGGTTTTTGCACCATGCCAATGATGATGACTGAGAGACTATGTGCGTCACAATCGGGCTTTAATTCAATCAACAGATTCATCAGGTGCTGGAATGAATATCCAAAAACTTCCTGTGCCAGATAGCGTAGTCGCTTTTCATCGCCATCTAATAATTCGCGCTGCATCAGGCGATGAAAATCGGGGCCATCATGCAACACTTCGCTTAATCGTGTGATGAAGTTCTGCAGGCGTAGTATTGGTTTATCCTGCCCAGTCAATGCTTGCAGTAACAGTTCTGATTTATTTTTGAAAGTATCGGTAATAACTGCAATATAGAGCGACTGTTTATCCTTGAAATGGTTGTATAAAGCAGGGGTGCTGATGTTCACTGCACATGCGATATTGCGCATGGAAACACCTTCATACCCTCGTTTAGAGAATAGAAGGATTGCGGCTTCCAGGATGGCAGTTCTTGTATTGCTCACAGATATTTTCCCATACAGCATTAATTAACGTTCATTAATATTCCTCAAGAAGATAGATGACCAGGAACTAGCTGTCAATCGTGGGTACAACCGGTGGTGCGCGAAAAACGTACCAGCTACGAGAGGAAATAGGGTCGAAAAGAGGGATTCTGACAGATTTAATCAAGGACAGATGTGGCCTTGTCGGCTTCCAGCGTTTAGCCAGAAACTAGTATGGGCCTCGAGAAACATAATCATGAGAATTACGCGGTAACTTCTGTCGACTTAGGATTAATTTCATAATAGTGTGTGTTGGCAAACCGCTTTTCCAGCGGGCTGTCACACCAGCAAAAGAGATCTGAGAGAGATGAAAGATACGGTTAAAGAGTATTACGGACAGGTGCTGCAGCACTCTGGAGACCTCCAGACCAATGCCTGCTGCACAGACGCTGAGATGCCTGGCTATCTGCGCGATGCACTGTCAAATATTCACGATGAGGTTTTGGCCCGCTACTATGGCTGCGGTCTGGTGAGCCCTCAACTGCTTGAAGGAACGAGGATTCTCGATCTGGGAAGTGGCTCTGGGCGGGATTGCTATGCGCTGGCACAGATGGTCGGGGAGTCCGGGTACGTCCTTGGTGTGGATATGACCGATGAGCAACTCGAAGTCGCCAATCGCCATATCGAGTGGCATCGTGACCGTTTTGGTTATGCCAAAAGCAATGTGGAATTCCGCAAGGGCTACATCGAGAAATTGGATGAGTTGGGTCTGGAAGAGAGCAGTTTCGACATCATTGTCTCCAACTGTGTCATCAACCTCTCTCCCGACAAGGAGGCCGTTTTACGGGAGGCTTATCGCCTGCTCAAGCCAGGTGGTGAGCTCTATTTTTCCGATGTTTACTCCGACCGGCGGGTGCCTGAGCATCTTATTTCCGACCCTGTACTCTACGGCGAGTGTCTGAGTGGCGCGCTCTACTGGAACGATTTTCAGAATCTGGCGAAAAAAGCGGGATTTGCTGATCCCCGCTTGGTGGAGGATCGCCCGATCACCATTGATAATCCGGAGATCGAAGAGAAGATCGGCTACATCGGTTTCTACTCAGCGACCTATCGGCTGTTCAAGCTGGACGGGTTGGAACCGGCCTGCGAGGACTACGGACAGGCAGTTGTCTATAAAGGGGGTATCCCGGAGAGCGAGCAGACCTTCGCGCTGGACGACCACCATTTCATCGAGAAGGGGAGAATGTTTCTGGTTTGTGGCAATACCTACCGAATGCTGAATGAAACCCGCTTCAGTGAATACTTTGAATTCTATGGGAATTGGGATACCCACTACGGCATCTTCGATGATTGTGGCAGTAGTTTGCCCTTCAAGCAGGCAGGGCAGGGTGAAGAAGAACCAGCGGGAGGCAGTTGCTGTTAATCGCGAAAAGAACCACATCGTAGGCCTGATCAAGTGCAGCGGATCAGGCAATCACTGAATGGGTTACTTTTCCGCCAAAAAAAAGCCGCCTCTCTATTTGAGAGGCGACTAGATGGAGGTCGTTTTAGCGCTAGTCTTATTATTTATTATAAAAACATGAAGTTGAGTATATATTTTCATGTAAATTATATTATTCTCTCATGTTACCCAATTCTCTACGGGTAACTGCCCTACTTAAAAATCAGTTAAAGCGAGGGTTGTAAGTGACCCATGTGCCCTCGACAACAGCGTCTTTGCCTGTTGGATCCAGGGTATGTACTGATCCATCGGGGTGGATGGTAACGGAGACGATTTGCGGATCGTCATTGGTTACCATGGAACCGTCTTCCATCTGCGCGCCCCAAACCTTGATTGCTCTGCGAATCTTTGCCATTTCAAGCCTCCTGAAAATGAGCGTTGTGTATGCGTAAAATAATAACCAAGTGATCTGGTAAGGATTAGAGCAAAAACCAACTAAAACTGTCAACTATTATTTTGGAATGGTTCTAAACTAATTTCCCCGAAATTTATTAATATGAGAAATGAAGTAAATAAGTTGTTGTTTTATTAGTTATTAACCACCTGGCATGGTATGTCATCAGGTGATTAACAGGCTGGGTATTGTGGAGGTGGGTCGGGTTTACAATCCCTTAAAACAAAAAAAGCCAGCCCGAAGGCTGGCTTTTTCCTGATCAGGCTTGGCCTGAATTACTTGGCGGCTTTCGGTGCAGTGGGGGCAACCGGGGCAACAGGTGCGTAGGGAGCGCCGTAAGGTGCATAACCATAGTAGTAGGGGGCATCATAGCCGTAGCCACGAGCGCTGGTGTGGGCGCTGGAGCGGGCATTGCCTGAGAAGCGCATGTTGAAAGCCATGTCGCCGTCACCAAAACCGTCGAACATGCCGTCGTTGTAGCCGTTGTCGTTGAAACCCCAGAAAGCATTGGCCTGGGTGGAGGCGATCAGAGCGGCAATAGCGATAATTTTTTTCATGATTGTATTCCTGTAACTGGTAAAAAGTCGGTTGATTTTGTTTTCGGTCGTAGTGACTCGATGGGATAAGTATATAAGCAAAAACTAATATGTCAACAGATTTTTTATCACACTAAAAATATCTTATGGGACCAAGTGGTGATTGGATATAGCTTGCAGGTGTTGTTGTGAGAGTGAATCGGAAGAATTGTGGCGATCAACAGCCGGTGGGCAGAAGATCGATTTTGTGGATGCCGGAAAACTGCAGCGTGACGGGGGTACAGGTTTTACCTTGAATACGGACACGCAGGGTATTGAGATCGATACTGGTCAGTTCGACACGTATTTTCGGGTGGTGCGTTGCTTTGACTTGAACCGGTAGGGTGGGTAGGTCAACAGTCGGTGGCCAGTAGAGTGCGTAGTTCACTCCAGGGGTTATCCTGATGATATTCGGAGATTGATCCAGGTAGATCAGCGCCCCACCAGGGTCCTGAGTGGTGAAGGACCAATTCAATATGCGTAGAGCACCATTTACTCTGAGTTTTACATTGGCCAGGTATGACTGGTTCCAATCGAGCCGCTGAAGCGGGAAGAGTGCGAATTGCCAATGGGTAAAACGTTGGTTAGGGTCATTTTGTGCATTTATCAGTCGAACCTGTTCAACTCGCTCAAGCCCCTGGTCAGTGATTTTGTGCAGGGTAAAGGATTCAAGGGATGGGACTCCGTTCAGCGCCGGGTTGACTTGGACTGAGACCGGATATCCGGATACCTCATAGTCCGGCAGCGGGTCGGGTTCCTCTGCATAGAATGCGGGAGGGATATTTACGGCATCCTTCGGTGGCCAGAGGACAATCTCCGGGTTCTCCCCTTGACGTAATCGGGTGAGCTGTTCGACGTACTCCTCACGCAATTTCACCGGATTTGCACAAAATTGCAGATAGTTGCCGGAGGCAGTGTAGCGTCCCCAATCCGGCGTTGATCTGCAGCTCTCCCGGAACCACTCTGCTGTGACCCCCACAAGCGGTTCGCAGATTTCGTAGTATTCGCCGCTCTGATCGTAGTTGGCCCCTGCAGGGGGTGTGCTGCAAAAAGCCTCGAGCCACTCCGCCTCAATCTGTTTGTTGCCATGGCAGATTGTGTAATATCTACCGGTTCCGGAAAATATTGCTTGCGGTGGAGTTTGTCGGCAAAACTGCTCCATATAGTCGTTATTCAACAACATGCCTCCGGGGCAGGCTTCTGGCCAGGGCTTTCGAAAGCGTGCGTGTGGAGGGATCTCATTGCAGAGTTGCGTGAAATAGTGCTGGGTCAATGATGTGCCCAAACAGTTTACCGGGGCACTGGAGAGGGCAGCCGCAGGGGGCTGGTTACAGAGTTGCTGAAGGTCGCTGCGTCCGAGTTTGAAAACCTGTGAAATGCCTTCGAGGGAGATGCCGATCTCATCAGCGGCAAAATCGAGGAAGGTAAAACGGTGGTAGATGGCGCTCATCAGATTGTCGATGGCACCGTGAATGTCGTGCTTGCCGATAGTGGCGTTTTCTTTGACTAACTCATGGGCATAGCCCGCATTCAGTGCCCTCTGGCCAGGATCGATGCCACTGAAGCCAGAATTGCCTTTGATCTCGGTATGGGCGGAGATGGATAGATAGGGAGGCGTAGCGTTACGGTTGATGTCGAGATAGTAGGCGTGACTGCCTGCAGCAGCGGCCAATGGGTTATTGTGCCTGAATTCAACCATTCCAGCCTGAGCGCGCAGTTGATTGAGATATTCCAGGCCGGTGTCAGAGAGGGATGTCTGACTGCAGAAAAGCAGGAATGCCAGGAGACTGGAATTTTGCCACAAGTGGTTTAGAGGTTTCGACATGTCATTGTCTGTTGCCTGATCCGCTGCGCTTGATCATGCCTACGAATTTAAAGTGGCGAGGTTCAGAGTTTCTCTCAAATGTTCTCTGCGTATTTCCAGATTGCCGGATTGATCTCGACCGTTTCACTGTCGTTGCCGAACCAGACTTGTCCGTCCTGAATGGTGCACTGTAGCTGCATGTTGCGCTGTGCCAGGTTCGCCAGTGCCTGACAGGTGTCACCGGACAGGTTGACTACCGAGAGGTTGGAGATGCGTTGCAGATTGTCCCGATTCTGTTCCCACCAGATATCAGCCCCTCTGCCGGAATAGAGGTAAACGATTACGCTTTTGGCACGACCAGAGGCCTTGCGTAACCGTTTTTCGTCGGGCTGTCCGAGTTCTATCCAGCAGTCGATCTCTCCGCTCAGGCTCTTATTCCAGATATCGGGTTCATCATCGGTACTGATCCCCTTGGTGAAGATGAGCCGCTCATCCGCGTTCATTGCAAAGGCCAGCAGCCGCACCATCATGCGCTCGTCTGTTTCAGATGGATGGCGGGCTACGGTGAGTTGATGTTCCTGGTAGTAGTTTCTGTCCATATCCGCAATCTGCAGTGCGGCCTTGAAGATAGTCGCTTTAAGAGCCATCGTGTACTTTTCCCCGCAGGGCCTTTTTCTGGCCGTGTTTGATCTTTCGATCCAATCTTTTTCGTTGCGAGCTTCGGCTCGGCTTGGTTTTGACACGTTTCTTGCGGGTGACCGTGACGCTCTTGAGCAGATCCCGCAGGCGTTCCAGAGCAGCTGCCCGGTTTTTTTCCTGACTCCTGAACTGTTGGGCCTTGATGACGATGATGCCTTCTTTGTTGATGCGGTGATCTGAGAGCAAGAGCAAACGGTGTTTATAGAAATCGGGCAGGGAAGAGGCCTGGATGTCGAAACGCAGGTGGATGGCGCTGGAGACCTTGTTGACATTTTGTCCACCGGCACCCTGCGCGCGTATCGCCACGAATTCGATCTCATCATCGGGGATGCTGACTTGGTGTGAGATTTTCAACATGCAAGGTCTCGGATGAATATGTGGTGTGAATCAAGAAACTCAGTGAAATGCCAGAAGTGGATTGCTTTGATTCATTGACCATTCTACCACTGTAAAGTGCCGTGCCGCCCTGTTCTGCTAAACTGCACGCGTTTTAATAAGATCTGGATGACCGAGAATGTGAACGATCCCTCTGAAATACAGGTATATGCCGCGCTGACTCCTGACAGGATGCTGGATGCGATCGAGTCAACTGGAGTCGACTGCGACGGCCGGTTTCTGGCGTTAAACAGCTACGAAAACCGCGTCTACCAGATCGGCGTAGAGGGCACTGTTCCGATTGTTGCCAAGTTCTACCGGCCTAATCGCTGGTCGGACGAGGCGATTCTGGAGGAGCATCAGTTTACTCAGTTGCTGGCAGATCAGGAGATCCCGGTCATTTCGCCCATCGTGGATGGCGATGGCGAGACTCTCCATCGGCAGGGTGCCTATCGATTTGCCCTCTACCCTTCCCGGGGTGGACGGGCACCTGAACTCGACAATCCCGATCATCTGGAGCAGCTGGGGCGTTTCGTCGGCCGAATCCACGCTTTTGGCGCTACAGGTTCATTTTCTCACCGGCCGAAAATTGATATCGAGAGTTATGCCGTCAAGCCCCGGGCGTTTCTCCTGGAGAAGGGGTTTATTCCGGCGCATCTGACGGTCGCCTATGAGACTCTCACTGCGGATCTGGTCAAACAGATCGAAGAGAGTTTTGAGCGGGCGGGTGAAATCAAGACCCTGAGGCTGCATGGGGATTGTCATCCGGGCAATATCCTCTGGGGTGAAGGAAGCGCCCATATTGTGGATTTCGATGATGCCCGCACAGGACCGGCAATGCAGGATCTTTGGATGTTTCTCTCAGGTGACAGGGCCTATATGACTGCCAGGCTGGCGGATCTTTTGGAAGGCTATACTCAGTTCTTCGATTTCAACCCCGCAGAGCTGCATCTGGTTGAAGGTCTCAGGACAATGCGTTTGATTCATTATGCCGCCTGGATCGCCTCTCGCTGGGACGATCCCGCCTTTCCTGCGGCGTTTCCCTGGTTCGACACCGACCGCTATTGGGAAGAACATATTCTGATGTTGCGGGAACAGGCTGCTTTATTGGATGAGCCACCTTTGGTTTGGGACTGATCGGCAGGCCGTCTACAAATATTCTATCTCTGTGATCCAGTAGATACCCTTCCCGCCAGGGGTATTCACCTCTATCTCATCATCCAGGTTCTTTTTCATCAAGGCGCGGGCGAGAGGGGAGTCCATGCTGATATAACCCGCTTCAAAATCGATCTCGTCTGGCCCGACAATACGGTATCGCGATGTCTCTCCCGTTGAGTCCTCCAGGGTCACCCAGGCGGCAAAAAAGACCTGCTGCTGGTTGGTTGGTCCCTGGTCGACAATCTTTAGCGAGGGTAATCTTTTTTGCAGATAGCGGATTCGCCAGTCGATCCCGCGCAGCTCTTTTTTGCGGTAGATGTATTCCGCATTTTCTGAGCGGTCACCCTCAGCAGCAGCTGCCGAGAGGGCTTTGGTAACCTCTCTGCGACGCAACCAAAGGGCGCGCTCTTCCTCTTCGAGGCGTCTGTAGCCAATCGCGGTGATATAGGGGGACTTTGGTGGAGCGGGAGGACGGTATCTGCCCATGTTTTTTCAATGTTTTTTTGTCTAGGGAGAGATCTCAAATCAAAAGACAGAAATGACAATTAACTTGGAAATGTCTTAGATCTCCTTGGCATATTGACTCTTGTACTTGTTATATAAATCGAGACCGGCTTTCTTCTGTTGTGGTGTCATCTTGCGCGATGTTTCGATGATAATATCTGTCGCCAACTTGTAACCTGAACGGCTTGCCAGCTTGTACCAGGCATACGCCTTGATGAGGTCCGTTTGAACCCCCTGGCCGTGTCGGTACATATCCCCAAGCATGAACTGTGATGTAGGGACACCCTTTTCGGCACTTATCCGCCACCAGCGCATGGCCTCTTTATAGTCCTGTTTCCAACCAGGCTCGGGGCCCATTACGGTGCCACCATAATAGCTTTTCAGCGCCAGCAGGTTTTGTGCGGGCAGGTAGCCTGAATCTGCCGCCGAACGCCACCAGTGAGCTGTTTTTTCAGCATCCTGCATATTTTCCGGGCCGTAATCATAAATTTCGCCCAAATAGGTTTGTGAGACCGGCTCTCCCATCTTGGCGGCTTCGGTGCAGGGTACGATGGCAGCATCGTATTCAGCAGCAGCGAAGAGTCGTTCACATTGCTGGATGGGGGTTTCCGCAGAAACCACAGTGGGCAAAAGAAGAGGAAGTAAAATGCAGGCTGTATTTTTGTACATGGAGAGCATGATTGTTGCGGACTCAGGATCAATTGTGAAAACAGGATTCACCTAAAGATACTGATTCTGCATCAGTTTATCCAGTGGATTGATTGCCTCATCTTCGCCAGGGTTAATGAAGTGGTTTGCGATAGGCGGAGCCTGTTTTCCAGACTCCGCCCCTCTGTCATCGATTTGTCAGTCCGAACCCAGTGACAGCATTGGTCGCAAACGTGACAACAATTTGTCCCCCACACCGGGTACTAGAGTCAGCTGATCCAGTGAGGTGAAACTGCCGTGTTCCTGCCGGAATTTAATGATGGCTTCCGCTTTGGAAGTGCCAATACCCTTGAGCTCGGATGCCAGGGTCTGCGCGTCAGCCTTGTTGATATTGACCACTTCTGCACTGGCAATAAGCGGTAGAGCCAAAAGCATGAATATCAGTGTTGCCTTACGAATGAATCCTTTCATTGTCTATCTCCTTACAAAAACTTGTCCAGGTTACCTTCAATAGGATGCAATTCCTTACATCCCACACCCTCATTGCGAGGGGCTTGGCTATTTTGTCCCGGACAGGAATTAAAGTCATTGGTGGATTTCTTAAGATTCTGTAGGATTTTTCTTAGTGCCTACTGCCGGGATTAATCGCTCTTCTCTTTATGTCCGCCAAATTCGTAGCGCATGGCCGACAATAGCCTGTCCCCATAATCAGCCTCTCCACGGGAGGAGAAACGGTTGAACAGGGCAGCGGTGAGCACATGGGCCGGAGCACCCGATTCGATGGCGGCGATGCTGGTCCAACGCCCCTCGCCGGAATCGGAGACTCTGCCCGAGAAATCGGTGAGATCAGGGTTGTCGCCCAGTGCGGCAGCAGTAAGGTCAAGCAGCCAGGAGGAGACAACACTGCCCCGGCGCCAGAGTTCGGCCACCTGTGCAACGTCAATATCGTATTGGAATGTCTCGGGATCCCGCAGTGGAGTAGTCTCTGCATCGGACGCGGTGGAATGCTGCCCCACGTTGGCGTGGCGCAGGATATTGAATCCTTCGGCATAGGCAGCCATCAAGCCATACTCGATGCCGTTGTGCACCATTTTGACAAAGTGTCCTGCACCTGCGGGTCCGCAGTGTAGCCACCCCTGTTCTGCCGGTCCTGGATCGCCGGAGCGACTGCGGGTGCGGGGAATTTCGCCAACCCCGGGAGCCAGCGATGTGAACACGGTTTGCAGTTGGGAAACCACGTTCTGCTCACCGCCGATCATCAAACAGTAACCTCGTTCAAGCCCCAGGACTCCGCCGCTGGTGCCGACGTCGAGATAGTGGATGCCTCTCTCATGGAGCTGCTTGTAGCGGGAGATGTCGTCTTTATAGTAAGAGTTGCCGCCATCGATGATGGTGTCACCCTCGTCCAGATAGGCGGAAATCGCAGCAATGGTGTCGTCCACTACAGCTGCCGGCACCATGATCCAGACTGCGCGGGGAGGCTCCAGCTTCTGCACCAAATCCTGCCAGTCAGAGGCGCCGGTGGCACCCTCCTGCTCCATTTGGGTGACTGCCTCCCGGTTCAGGTCGTAGGCGATACACTCGTGACCATCTTTCATCAGTCGTCGCACCATGTTGGCGCCCATGCGTCCCAAGCCGATCATCCCCAGTTGCATTCCGTTCCTCCGATAAATTCCAGTCGATACGCTCATCTTACTAACGTCATTTTAGTCTAACGCTGTAGATAGGGTGATATCCCATAATTTATGGTGGGATATCCCACAATTCAAATAAAGTCCTAATCTAAAATATATCTTATCTTACTGATTATAAAAAAATTGTAATTTTGGCATGACTCCTTCTCACCGGTTTTATGAACAAGTGCTAAAAACTTGCATGCCTTCCGCACATTGGCCGGCGGTAGTACCTAATAATTAAAAGGGGGAGAGATCATGTTGGGAAAATTCCGTAAGGCTGGCCTTTTGTTAAAGGCCGGGTTTCTGGTATTGACGTTTGCGGGCATCAATAGTTCCTGGGCTTGTGTCTTGGATGAGCCGAAGGCCCATCCCGCCATTCCGTTGCTGGATGAGAGTGGCAGTCATGTGTTGGATAGCGGTAAGCCTTACAGTTCGCGCAGGAGTTGCGGCACAGGTGGCTGTCACGACTACGATGCGATTACCCATGCCTTCCAAATAGCAAAGATGGACGTCAACGCAGCTTTCTTAATATGCACAGCCGCAAAGTGGCCTGTACCACCTGCCACTTCCGCTCCAACGGCGCCTTCTGTGTCGACTGTTATGGGCTGGAGACTGCATGCGGTGGAGGTATTTCCATGACAAACGCGGTCGTCCACAACAGGCGGACTATATATGTTAGTTTGTAACTAAGGCCGGGATATCCAAAATACTATACGCAGAGCGAGTAGCATTATGACTTTAGAGTTCCCGTATATGGGATCCGAAAATACCTCACCATCAGGCGTCGGATTACAGACGTGTTCAATATGCTTAAAGCATAGTTTTAGATGGAGGACTCCCTCTCCCATTATCGTGTTTTAAATATTGACGGGCTCGGTTTTCTCATATCAGGCACCTTTCCTTGATTCCTTGAAAACTGCTGATCCTTTTGGTGGATAGTCCAGGCTATCCCGCAGTTTTTCGCGAACCTCATCGGGAAATTCGGGTAGATTGAGTTCATTGGTATCCCGCCAACGGGAAACTGTTTTTTCTGCCTCTGTTTGCCGCTGTGAACGGGAGTCCGGTTCTGTCTCTACGAGTAGGGACTGGTAGGGTGTGGTCAGATCAGCCCCCGCTTTTTTGACGATATCAAGCATCCGTAGTTGGATATCTTCTGCGATCTTCAGGAACTCGGCACGTTCCGTTGCAATGGTATTAACACGTACCTCAATGTCGACGGCGTACTCCCCAATCTCCATTAGACGGGCGGACGCTGATTCGGCATCAAGCCCCTGATGGGAATAGAGCATCTGCTGCAGTTCTATCAGGATATATCGCAACTGATCCGGTGTGGTATCGAGGCGCAGGTGGATTCTACGGTGGAAGGGGCGTTGGTCAATTTCACTGAAATTTTCCAGCTCCATATCGACAAAAATCGCGTTAGGTATGGTGACGATTGAGCGAGTTAAGGTACGTATCTTGGTGGATCGCAGCCCAACCTCTTCGATGGTACCCACCGTTGCCCCAAATTTGCAGAAGTCGCCGACTTTTACCGGTTGTGCGGTATAAAGGGTGATAGCACCGATCAGGTTTTCGAGCGAGCGTTTGGAGGCCAGTGCGACGGCGATACTGCCGACACCCAATCCGGCTACCAGGGTAGTGACCTCGAAACCCATATTGTCGAGCCAGATGATCACAGCAAAGAGAAAGACTGTGACCTTGACAGCGGTTGTGGCAGGCCGCAGCAATAAAGAGGCGTTGTTACTGCCGCTTGCCTGCATACGATCACCGAGGCGTCCAAAAGCCAGACCAATCACACCTGCTGTGATCCAGGCGACTGCAATAATCATAAGAGTGCCGGCATCATAGATTGCCCGTGCCTGCAGTGATGGATGGATGTAATCAAAAAGTGAGCGAACAATCAGGACCATCAGGAGGAAACGGCCAGGCCGCGCAACAAAAAGTCTTCGCCTTGTATGAATTGGGGAGTCCGTGCGCCAAAATACGAGATTCAGTCCGGCAGTTATCCCCCAGGCAGTGAAGTAGGCGATGGTGCCGATGATCAACAACATCACCCATTGCCAAAGGTGCATGTTGAGAAAGTGGAAAGAGGGAAGTTGCCTGGAAAACCAGTCTCCGATCTTTCCATGTCCGTAGTATTTGTAGAGCTTCGGTATTTGGGCAACGGTCTTGTTGGAGACTTTCCAGACATAGACCCCTTTGTCACGTGGTATTTTTTGCAACAGGATGGGTAGCTGTCCATCGGGGGTGTCCAGCGTAGCAATATATTCTCGGTATTTTGGCAGCTCGTCGTCTAGATCCCCCTTGGGATTATTACTGATCCGTTCCATATCCACCCAGATGGTTCGGTTGGCAATGATTTGCAGCTTACGCGCAAGCTCCTGATGGTCGTCCGTAATGCCTGCTGGGAGGTTACGAAAATCCATGTATTGAGTAGCCAACTCAAAATCATAGTTGTCGAAGGCTGAGGCAAGACCTTTCATGGTTCCCTGAGGTGTACCCCGGTTGAACTTATCATGAGGGGTATTCGGTGAATCCTCCTGCTTTTGGGGAGCATCCGCTTCTGCCTGTGAGTCCAGGATTTCCTTGACTGAAGGAGGCGTGCCTTCGACTGCTGAGTAGACCGGGAATGAACTGCACATCAAGGCTAACATGTAGAACAGCATTGGCTTCAGATTGGAAGACAGCAGGTCTAGTTTCATTATTCTTAACCTTTAACGTAACTATTCAGCTACCCCACGAAAGTGCGGAAAATGTGGAATTGCAGGATGTGCTGAGCGTAGCACTACGCATCTGTCACGATTGATGCGGCTCGATTTACTCACTACATCCTACATGCTATCTCAGCATTTTCCATGCGCTGAAAGAAACCCTTTAACAAACAAGGGTCTGTCAGCTTCTTGCTAAGCTGCGTTTTGCGGGGTTCATCGGGACAGGTTCGAATTGCAGATCCTGTACAGTCATACTGCCGAGTATCAAGCCTCTTTTGGGAGGAAATCCTCTCTATCGGGTTCAATTTTCCCAAATGAAAACTTATGATAGTGCCGGGGATCAGCTATTGATTCCGTGAACAAAACTCATCCGCCCGTACTACCAGGAAAATTACAATAACGATGAAACAGAAAATTCTTACCATGCTTGAACTGCAGGATGCCATGAACACCAAGGTCAACAGCGATTGGCGGTCGGCGGGCTATCCCTGGTATCGGGCGATTTGGACAGAATGTGCTGAGATGCTGGACCACTACGGCTGGAAGTGGTGGAAGCATCAGAAGCCGGATATGGAGCAGGTGCATCTGGAGATTGTGGATATCTGGCACTTTGCCTTGAGTGATCTGTTGATACGTCATGATTCGATGGAGGATGCGATGGAGGCTGCACTTGCTGGGCTTTCCCGTCCGGCAGGGGGCGATGATTTCCGTGAATCGATTGAACAAATGGCACAGGAGACGATCCGTACCCAGTCTGCTGACATCACTTTGTTCGGGGCCATGATGGGATTAGGGGAGATGGATTTCGACCATCTGTTCAAGACCTACGTGGGCAAGAATGTGCTCAATTTTTTTCGTCAGGATCACGGTTATAAAGAGGGCAGTTATATAAAGATCTGGAGCGGGCGGGAGGATAATGAGCATCTTGCGGAGATCCTCTCTGAACTGGATCAGGACAGCGCCTCATTCAGCGAAGATCTCTATCAGCGGTTGGAGCAGGTCTATCCGGTTGAATAGTGTGTTACTCCATGTCGGCGCGTGCAAAATGAACGATAACAACAGCTTTGGGTTGGCCTGTGCCGATCACGGTCTCGAACAGCGTGATTTGGTTTGCATCTGCGGTTGAGTCGAGGGGCAATTTTACGCCCATTCTGCTGATGCGCAGGGGAGTGGAGTGCATATTGATGAGTGCATCAGGGTTCTGCAACTGATTGATCAGGGCCTTGAGATAGACTTCCGGATTATTTGGATTCTGTTCCGGGTTCAGTGCTGCGGTCTGCTTCTCCTCTTCACTTAAAGCATGCTTCATGTGGGATATCTGTTCTTTTACGTACTTTGTGACGTTTTCGAGCAGTGTCCACTTCAATGTGGTACGGACAGCCTCTTCGGTCGGCACCGGCGCCAAAAGCTGATGATCGGAAAAGATCACGGCGGTCTGCTGTACATCCCTCAGTAGCATCTCCCCCCGGGTCTCTGTCCCCAGGATGGTTTTCTCTTTGCAGGCCACAAAAAACAGGGCGAAAGCATCGGTACGGCCAGGGTTATCCTTTGCATTGAAATACCGGTGCACGGCACGGTTTTGGCTGAAGAGTTGCTGGACCTGCTCACCATTTGAGAACAGGGCGTTGATCAGGTCGTTTTCGTTAAAACTGCGTTGGTTGACAGTGGTAGCTTGGGGTAGGGGCGATACCAGACCATCTATCCTGTCGATCAGGTCATGTACGGGATTTTGCAGCATCTTCTGATAGCTGCTCACACCACGCAACTTTGGGTTGGTTCCCTCAACGATGGACTCTATTGCCTTGGAGACCCGTTCTGCATCGGCTCTTTCCCTGAGTCGGTTGGCTTGGCGCTCTTTCAGTAGACGTTGTAGTCGCGCAAATAGTGTCATTCTTTCGGCCAGTATTTGGTTTCGATACCGTCACCCAGATCAGCCTCGATGAGGCGCCGCCGTACTTCGAGTAGCCGCTCTATCAGTTTTGGCTCTTTCTCTTCATAGGCTGCAGCATCCGGTGCGCGTTTGACGACCACGCCCAGTAATTCTGTGATGGCATTACCGATAGAGTTCTGGCTGATGGTGACGATCAGTTTTCCGGCGTCGTTT
This sequence comes from Sedimenticolaceae bacterium, assembly GCA_963691905.1. Classification (GTDB taxonomy): domain Bacteria; phylum Pseudomonadota; class Gammaproteobacteria; order Chromatiales; family Chromatiaceae; genus QGON01. The sequence continues at coordinate 804,912 of OY829894.1, read as the reverse complement.
CGGTAGATCAACTGTTTGAATGCAGGCTGCCAGCGAATGGCATTGGCATACTTCGCATCGGTGATGCAGTGATCCCTGACCTTCTTTGCCGTGGCCAGAAAATCATTGTTGAAGAGCAGTGTGTGTTCTATCTGATCCGGGAAGCAGGCGTCCTTCGGTATCGGCGCATTGCGGGTGGAAACCTGGGTGAAAAAGGTGCGATAGAAGTCGATAAAGCCTTTGAGGATTACATCGTACTCACGCCAGAATCGTACATCGCCCAGCGCGGCGACACCCCCGTCGATTTCCCAGCTCGGAAGTCCTTGAGGATAGCCGGTCAATTCTATCCGGGATGAGTCGTCATCGACGAGTTTCAGGATCTTCAGGTCGAGATTTTTGAAGAACTCCCGGTAGACGTCGTGCATATAGGACTCGAAGAGACTGTGCTGGCCACCATCGGTGAGATTCGGGTTGTTGGGGTCGGCCAGCTCTGCGTTTCGCAGCTGGCTCTTGTCGAAGACGATAAAGTGGTTGTGCAGCATGCGGATGCTGGGGACGCCGGGGGAGGTGAGGGGCCAAGTGGCATCGAGACTCGCCTCTCCCGCCAGGATCAGTGCATCCTCCGGGTCGGGGTACTGCTCCAGCATATATTCAATGATGATCTGGTTCATCCTGTTCCAGACATGCTTCACGTCATCTGGCACCTGGGTGCGGCGTACCGGGCGCCCCAGCGGGTTGAGAATGCACTTGGAAGTGTTGTAGATGATCGAGGTGTCGAACTCGTTGCTGTGCCCCAGTGCCTTGCGGTAGAGCAGCAGGTTCTCCGGATTCATCAACAGACCATTATTGTGCATCAGGTCGTTGAGATTTTCCGTGCTGTTGAAAAATTCGTTGGGTTTCATCCCCTCGGGAACGTCCAGGGGAATAGGTCTGAAGGGGGTTACGATCTCTCTGGGGCCGTACTGCATAGTGCCACACCTTGGAAGAATTCAAGTCTCTAGGCTTAATAGTCTCAATAATAGGGGGTTGTGACAATTACCGCACATAGCTGTTCATCCTGAAGTCCTGTCGTTGTGCAGGGTTCGGCACAAGACGGTGATGTGGGCTAGAATAGCCTCATCCGGAAGAGAGGGCCTGGACATGCTTGATTTTTTTCTTGTTTTGATATTTATGCTGCTCATCGTTTATGTAACCTATTGGATGAAAGATCGTTAATCCTCCATTATGATTCTCCCATCACTATTGAGGCAATGAGTACGCTCTTGAAATCTTTTGACAAAATATTCGACATGCAGGGTTGCCGCAGTACTCTCTTTTCATCTAAAACGACTGATTGAAATATAAGAAACCATGAGCGAAACAAATCAAACCTCCCTGACCATGAAGATATTGATGGCCATGCTGGGTGGCGCAGTCTTAGGCGTCTTGCTGAACCTGTTTGTCGGCGAAGAGGGTCTGCTGCAGACCTACCTGATTGATGGAATCTTGCTTGTGGTGGGCAAAATCTTCGTGGCATCTCTTAAGATGATGGTGGTGCCGCTGGTGTTCGTATCCCTGGTTGGCGGCGTGACTTCACTGAGTGATATGTCGACCCTGGGGCGCATGAGCGTTAAGGCGATTGCTTTCTACCTCTTTACCACGGCGGCGGCGATCACTATCGCCCTTTCATTGGCAGTGGCTGTTGGTCCGGGGGAGGGTTTTGATGTAGCCGACAAGGCCGTGGAGTTCACCGGTAAGGAGGCACCGGCCCTGACGGATGTATTCATCAATCTGGTGCCCTCCAACCCCATTGAGGCGATGGCGACGGGCAACATGCTGCAGATCATCGTCTTTGCCATCCTGTTCGGTATCGCCATTACCCTGGCCGGCGAGCGGGGAAAACACGTATTGCGCCTCTTCAATGACCTGGATGTCGTCATCATGAAGATGGTCGAAGTCATCATGAAGCTGGCGCCCTATGGTGTATTCGCCTTGCTTGCCCGAACCTTCGCGACCCAGGGACTTGAGCTGATTCTGCCGCTGGGGGCCTATTTTCTGACGTTGACCGCAGCGCTTGCGATCCATGCGCTGGGTACCTATCCGGTGCTGCTGCGCACCTTCTCCGGGCTCAACCCGCTGCATCTGTTGCGCAAAATGCGTGATCCCGCCACGTTTGCCTTTTCCACCGCTTCTTCCGGTGCAACGATACCAGTGACCATGCGTACCGTGGAGAAGCGTATGGGGGTCGACAACTCTGTCGCCTCTTTCACTGTTCCCCTGGGTGCCACAATTAACATGGACGGTACTGCGATGATGCAGGGGGTGGCGACGGTATTTATCGCCAACGTATATGGTATCGACTTGGGTATTGGTGATTATCTGATGGTGGTGATGACCGCTACCCTGGCTTCAATCGGCACCGCAGCGGTACCCGGCGTGGGACTCGTCATGCTGACCATGGTGCTCAATCAGGTGGGTTTGCCGGTGGAGGGCATCGCCCTGATCATCGGGATCGACAGGCTACTGGATATGATGCGTACTGCGGTCAATGTGACCGGTGACTGCACTGTTTCATGCATCATCGCCAAGGGCGAAGGGGCACTGGATTTGGCGGTTTACAATGATCCCGATGCAGGTTCGGTGGAGGCCTCCACCGGCGACCTGGCGCACCCTGAACCCACGGAAGCTTAAACTGGGTTATCTCAACTTGGGGATGCCCGATCCGCTACGCTTGATCGGGCCTACACCCTGAACAGAACAAACCCGCAGAGGTAGGCCGGTTCAAGCGCAGCGGAACCGGCAACGCCCCGAGCAGAGACCGATTATAGGAATGAGAGCACTTCCTGCTCGATATCCTCTTTTTCAATCACTGTCTTCTGTGTGATCTCCTTGTCGAAGAGTGATTTGATGGGCGCCGGAATCGTCGTGTTGGCCTCCTTGGCGATGGCGTTGAGTGCATCGAGGTCGTGGGCGTCGACTTCACCCGTCAGGGCGTTGGCGATGGTGGGGGAGAACTTGGTCCACTCCGCAGTGGAGTAGACGATGGTCGCCTGCGGCTCCGTCTCGCTGGTCTCATGGGTCTTGAAACAGGTTGCTGTGTGCGGGTCCATCAGGTAGCCATCTTTAAAGGCAGCCTGGATATAATTTTTTCCCTCGGTATCGTCGCAGAAATCTGCTGCAAAGATCTCCTGCAGACGGGCGAGTTCTTCCGTAGTGAGTTCGTAGTGTTTCTCGTTGTCCAGTTGCTGCATCAGGGCTTTGGTGCGTTCCGCTCCGAAGAGATCAAAAAGTATCCGCTCGATGTTGGAGGACTTCAGAATATCCATTGCCGGGGAGGTGGTGGCGACCACTGAACGATCCCGCAGATCGTATTTGCCGTTATTGATGAGCTGGGTCAGGACATTGTTGCTGTTTGAGGCGATGAGGATCTTCTCCACCGGCAGCCCCATCTTCATGGCGTAGTAGCCTCCCAACGCATTGCCGAAATTGCCGCTGGGCACGTCAAGATAGACCTTGTCTCCCAGTGCAACTGCGTCCTGCCTGACCAGTTCCAGGTAGCTGTGGATGTGGTAGATCACCTGGAAGATGATGCGGCCGAAATTCACCGAGTTGGCGGCGGAGAGCAGGGTGTTTTTCTCCTGCAACTTGGCCCTGAAGCTGGTCGAACCAAGCAGTAGTTTCAGCGCATTCTGGGCATCGTCGAAATCTCCCTTGATACCGATGACCTTAAGATTGGGCGCATTCTCGGTGACCATCTGCAGCCGCTGGACATCTGAGGTGCCGCCGTCGGGATAGAGGCAGGCAACCTTGACGTTGGGCTTGTTCTTGAAGGTTTCCAGGGCGGCGGGACCTGTGTCGCCACTGGTGGCCGCCAGGATCAGATAGTGCTCTCCGCGCTTCAGTGCCAGATCGGAAAGCACTACGCCGAAGGGTTGTAGCGCCATATCTTTAAAAGCGCGGGTCGGCCCGTGGTAAAGTTCGCTGACGAAGAGCTTATCCCCAACCTTGATCACCGGGACGGGACTGCTGCCGTCAAAATCGTCATAGGTCGCGAGCGCCTTGTCGATGACCGCCGGATCGATATCGATCTCGAAGGCCCCCAAAACAGACCGGGCCAAAGACTTATAGTCAGCATCAAGGTGCTTTTCCAGGAATGGAATACCTAGTTGAGGAAGCGTCTTCGGGACGTAGATCCCGCCAAAAGAGGACATGGGGCTGAGGATGGCAGCAGAAAAGCTCACCTCTGCCGGGTGCTGGCCGTCGTTGCCGCGTGTTTCGATGAAGTTCATGGTTAGCCTGGCGCAATGGTCACGAGGGGCGGAATTATACCCGAGGCGGCCATTGGAAATCATCAACTCGGTTTCTGACCGATTCGGCAGTCGATTTGATCGAATGGCGGGTGTTTACTGTAACTGAATATTATGCAGGAATGGTGCTGATCCCATTGCAATTCTCGGCTTCAGAAATAGAGGGTAGCGGTCGCTATATTCATTGAGTAGGCGCTTATGCCAGATTATGCAGGATAAAAGATGAACCCCAGCTTTTTTCGACCCACCCAGCTTATTCTACTGATGTTGGCGGCTTTGCTGCTGTTTGAGCCTGCGTTTGCCAATAAGTTTGAGACCATCGGTAGTGGTGTAGCCGGCTCCTCTCGGATCAAGGCCGAATATATGGTGATTATCGGCTATGTCTCTGGTGGTGTGTTGCTTTTTACCAGTCTGCTCTCTTTTCTCATGGCCAATACAAATGCTCAAAACTTGAATTATGCGCTCTGGAAACAGTCTTCCGGGATGCTGCTTTTTATGGGATTGGTTATCCTTGGTTTTGCATTTTTTGCATGATGTCCGTCTATCTTTCTATGACTTCCAGGGGATGGACGCTTCTGGCTACCGGTTTTTAATGCCTTAGTTCACGACCAGATGACGATAATCATCAAGGAATTCCGCAGCGACTTCCTTGATGGCCTGTTGGAAGGGGAAACGATCCCGGACCGTCGGGTTGAGGTGGTTTTTGCTTTTCTTTTTCTTACGGCCTGTGTCGCAGTCAACCAGATTGAGCCGAAGGTCTGGCCAGTAGGCTGAATCTATATCGGACAAGGCGAATGGGATCTCCAGGTCTGCCAGCAGAAGCCGTTCGGCTCCAATCTGACGACAGAGTGCCTGGTAGGGTTGATCCGTTGTTTTCAACATCTGACGGAGTGTTTTTACCTCTTGCTGCTTGATCTCTGCTTCATTGCCAAAAATATCCTCGGCAATGTTGATCAGTTCTGCCGAGACCTGCCTGCTGTAATCAATGGCTGATTTATCGATGCCCACCCGCCTGTCGGCATCGGCCTGCACCAGTACTGTCAGGCTGGGTTTGGCCGGTGTTTGAATAGGTTGGCTGACTGTGCTCGGGGCCAAAACCAGTGTCTCGACAGTCTTGGCGAGTGGTTCTGGCGGTTGCGGTTGAGTGAGCACAGGTGCAGGTTTTTTAACTGCAGGTTTAATGATCTGTTTCTCGATGATTTTTACCGGGGGTTTGGGTATCTGCTTCTCGGTGATTTTTACCGGGGATTTGGATATCTGTTTCTCGGTGATTATTACCAGAGGTTTGGGTATCTGCTTCTCGATGGCTTTTACCGGTGGCTTGGATATCTGTTGGGTTGTCGCCTGCGGCGCTGGGGGAGCTATTGGTTGTGTGGCTGAGGCAATCGGGGCGGCTACAGGCTCAGGCTTTGGCTTTGGCGGATTTTTCTGTATCGGCTGAACGGGCGGGATGACACTCTTCTGCTGGGTGATTTTGGGTTTGGCAGGGAAACTCTCCTGTTTAGGTAAAACCTGTGTGGAGGAGGGTGGCGGGATTGAACTGGCTGTTATTCCAGGTGGGGCCAAGTCCGCCGTTTGTTGTGGCAGTATCCTGGGTGCCAGCATCATCACCACTCCCAGGATGATCAGAATCAGAGAGGGGTTATTGACATCAATCTTGATACCAAAGGCCTCGAAGCGGTTGCTCTGGCTCTTCTCGTCCTCAGAGGCGGTTTTTCCTGTGACGAAGATGAACAGGCCAACGATCAACAGGCCCAGACCGGCCCAGAAAAGCAGAGTGTCCAGCGGTAGCGGCATCAGGTTCCCTCATTGTTAGATTTCTTCCTGCCACTGATGCTGCATTTTGTGTGGCCTCACTGAAAATCTAACTCAAAAAGAACATTCACGCTAGATCGATTTAGAATATGGAGATACTTTGGCCGTCACGCAGGAGATCAGCAAACCCATAATGCATTTTCGGTTTTGCTCAAGAACACTGCTGTACCGTTAACTCCCTCTCCCACAGGGAGAGGGTTGGGGTGAGGGATTCATCATAGGTAATTCATTGTTTTATTTCCCTCATAGGGAGAGATCTTAAACCAAGTTATTAAATGGTCAGGCTCAACTTGCGGGGTTACAGAGGGGCAGAGGGTGTTCCAGTTATCAATCCTCTTCCCGTAGTCCTGCATTTTCCACCAGAGTCACTGCTACATCTTCCAGTTCTTCATTCCCGTTCATATTCAGGAGGTCAGTAAAACCCTCCGAGTCGGGATGATGGGACAATAGCCCCTGCAACAGATCTTTCGTTGAATGATCGGCATCCTCCATTATTTCTTTGGCCTGCCCCAAGACACCTGACAGTTGATCCAGCAGATTATCTATACGATCCAACCCGGATAGTTGAGGGTGCTCTGAGTTATCCAGTTTGCTGACTTCATGGTACTTTGTGGTTGCCACGCTGGTGAGGCTATGACTCATTTCCAGTGAAAAGCCGACAATCTCATCTGTGTTGTATCCCAGGTTCATACCCTGTTCGAAAGCGGCCTGGATATCACCATCAAAAAATGACTCGCTCACCCCCTGAAGCGCATTGGTGAGATCCGTGATGGCGGTCAACTCATCATTGTCCAGATCACCTTCAACGGAAAAAGAGAGGCGACTGTTAAAGCTCGATGAATAACTTGCGCTGATGGCTGTGTTTTCATCCGACTGATGGAAGGAAACGGCACTCTGTTCTCGTTGACTCTGCCGAAACTTCAAAGTCACCATGTCGCCATCTTGGGTTTTGATCTGTAGCTCAAACGCAGATTTCTCGACTTGTCGAAAACCCATAGATGCTTCAATCGTCTGAATGCCATCTGTTGATGCTGGTGCTTTTCTATCTTGCTCCAGACCTTGCATAATCAGTTTCTTGGCCGTTTTGATTCCTGATTTCACGGAATCATTGAGCAGTCCCATTCCATCCAGGGCATCCCTCGCATCCTCCAGACCTTGCTTGATACCGGATTTTGCCTGCTTAAGCAGGGATTCCAACTGATCCGCACTAGCGCCTTCGGCTTCAGCCTGCTTTAGTCGATTTTGCACAAATCCCAGTACATTGTTGGCAACAGTTTCGGCATCAAATGTATTATTTGAACGATCAACCGGCACGACCTGATTTGGGGATCCAAGTATTCCCGAGAGTCTTTGATCGAGCACCTGCTGCACCCGTGTGAATGCACTGGATGGATCAGAACGGCTCTCCACCAAATCGACTTGGGGTGGTGTTTTTGGTGCCAGACTGAAATTACCGAAATTTGGCTGGAAATGCCTGAATTGATCAAGTTGATTGAGCGCCACACTGAACATTATTCATCCTCCAGGAAATGAATGCTTATGGTCGGTGTCGGCCTATTGGTCAGTAACTTGAGAAATATTCATGAGTTTCCGGGCCGGTGCCCGAAAATAGAAAACCCTATCATATACCCATACTAGTATTATGGTTTGATTTGTGGGGCTTCACGGGAACCTGGCTGATTGCGGAGTGCAGCGGATTGCAGGGATAAAAAAAGGGGCTGCCGATTTCGGTAACCCCTTGATTTTATTTGGTAGGCGCGAGTGGATTCGAACCACCGACTCCCACCATGTCAAGAAGGGCTCCGGAGAAGCGTAAAGCATTGATTGTGGCGGCACTGGCCGATCCACGTATCAGCCGCGTCCTGGAGGCCGTACACAGTGACCCGGGTTCATCGTGGACCGTGGAGGGGCTGGCGAAATCCGCCGGCATGTCGCGTTCCGCATTTGCCAAGCGCAAGAATGCGAAGTATATGTATCCCGATCAGTCATTGCTGTGGAGTCTCATCTACAAGAGTTCTGAGCCCGTTGCACAGCGGGGTGAACAGCGTTGCGAGGGGAACTGCAATGAGGACAGGGACATAGGGCAGCCAATAGCCAGGCATGGTGTTGAGAAACCACTCCGAGGTAAAAGCACCCCTGCCTGACTGACTCCATCGTTCCTCAAAACCACCGCCGCACGCAGGCCTGATAGTCGAGGTAGGACTCACCGAAGCGACGAATCAGATAGGCCTCTTCACGGGCGATGACGTAATATCTGATGACCAGCAGGGTTGGCAGCAAGCTCAACAGGACCCAGGCAACACCTGCAAAACACCCGATGCCACCGTGGATCAGGGCCAGGCTCAGATAGAGGGGGTTGCGGGTTATTCTATAAGGGCCACTAGTCATCAACTCTCTGATGGGCTGATTGGGCGGTGGCCGGTTCCGGGCACGGAAGAACTCGCGAAAGCTCAACACAGCAAGAATCAGCGCCAACAGAAACAGGCACGGCCCCAGCCACCAGAGCAATTCCGGCTGAGGCAACAGCAGAGGGAAAAACTCATTAATCCCCATCGCGCACAGGAGAGCAGCCACATGTATCAGGGGTGGTGGAAAATGCACCCCGGCGTGGTCTTCCGTGCCCTTCTGTGCAGTATCGGCTAGGGTGTTACGTCCGGTACAGCCGGATTGCGATTTATTCATATGGGCTTGCTCTTATCTATTCGTCGCTGGATACCAGTTGCGGATGGCTTGTACAATTTCCGACGGTGCATCCTCCTGAATAAAGTGCGCAGCTTCTTTCAACAAGACGGTCTGGTGATTTGGGAATAGCGATTCGAAGCGCTTGCGCTCCGGTTCCTGAAAGGCGAAGTCTTCCAGCCCCCATACAATCAGCGCCGGTCGACCTGACAGCCCTGGCAGTCCAGCGTATACCTCCTGAAGAAAGGCCTCCGCATCCCGCAACTGTGCCGGAAAAATATGGGTGGCCGTGCGAGTCTCACGGTCAGAGAATGGCGCCAGATACATGGCCATCTCCGCATCAGTGAGATCCTTCGCCGCGCCTTTCGACATAAAGAAACGCACCACGCCATTGCAGCACCAGGCAGCAAACTGCCCAGGCCAGCCACCCATCAGAGTGCTGAACACCTTGTGTCCGGTACGTTCCAATGGCCATGCCCAGGTATTGCCGATAATGAAACCGCTTATACGATCAGAGTGTCTTTCGGCGACAGCGAATCCAATGGGACCACCCCAGTCATGCACCATCAAGGTCACCTCATGCAGGTCCATTCGTTCAACTAATGCAGCTATGGATGCTGCCTGTTCGGCCGCAGTAAACCCATAGTCCCCTGGTGCCGAGGAGAGACCGAATCCGGGGTAGTCCGGAGCCACAACGCGAAACTCCATCTTCAGTTCAGCGATCAGATGACGGTTGAGAAACGACCAGGTCGGATTGCCGTGCAGCAGCAACAGTACAGGTCCTTTGCCTTCGTCCACATAGTGGATGCGGGCACCGCTCTCCAAATTTAAATAGTGTGAACGGTAAGGAAAGAGCTGCCGGTCGATTGTAAATTTCGGCATAGGAGGTTCAGTAGCCGACACTGATGAACATCCGGCCACAGCCATCAACATTGCACATATAAGTCCAATCATCTGGCGTGCTTTCATACCTTCACCTCTGCATTCCCACGTAAGAGAAAGGCAAACACCGTTTGGGCAATGCCACGTGGTGGCAACTCTCCGAGAAAGGCGAGGAGCTTGTTGATGATCCCTGGAACCACGGCGAAACGACCCGCCATGGTGGCAATGTAAGCGGCCCGGGCAACATTGGCAGGAGTGACTTTCGGGAGCCAGCGGTAGACACGGGAGGCGCCAATATCGGCCTGTCTGACGAAGTCGGTTGCGGTCGGCCCGGGAGATAATAGTGTAATCGAAACCCCGCTACCTGAAAGCTCTTTCGCCAGCCCCCGTGTAAAGGCCAGGACGTAGTGCTTTGAGGCCACGTAGCTGCTCCAGTTGGGACCACTGGAAAAATAGGCCGCCAGGGATGCGACATTGAGGATGCGCCCACTGCCCCGTTCGACCATGCCTGGAAGAAACAGGCGGGTGAGTGCCGTCAGGCTCAGGATGTTGACCCGCAACATATCAAGTTGCTTGTCCAGGTCACTGTCAGCAAAGGGACCATAGTTGCCGCTACCTGCATTATTAACGAGGACATCGATCTGAGTGTCCTTGGCCTCCAACAGTCGAAACAGTTCAACCGGAGCCTGGTCAGCCGTCAGATCAATGGCGAAAGTCGTTACGCTGCAGCCATAGTCTTCCTCTAATTTATTCGCCGCAAGATGGAGGTCAGCCGCATTACGCGCAACCAGCACCAGATCATGCCCATTACGTGCGAACTCTCTTGCCAACTCGAGTCCGATGCCCCTGGAACCGCCTGTGACCAGGGCGGTCGGCCGTTTTTTGTTACTCATACCTCTCATACTCATCGGTTTCTCCTCCGCTGGATATGGCGAATGTCAGGTGTGATTCATGCCATTGTTTCTGCACTCATTTTTCCAATTCATCACCTGACGTTTTGAATCAATCAAATAACAGACCAACTGGTTTGTTCGTTTAAGAATAGATCAGACCAACTAGTTTGTCTATAATTGGGGCAACGATTTTTTACGACGCGAAACCCATGGCGTCGAATGAGGAAAAAAGAGAATGACCGCCAGAAATCCACAGCAAACCAGAGAGCGTCTGCTCCAGACCGCCTTCCAGGAGATCCATGCCCATGGATTCCAGGGCATGCGGGTCGATGAGGTGCTACGCCGATCCGGCCTGCAGAAAGGCGCCTTTTACCACCATTTCGGCAGTAAGACTGAACTCGCTTATGCGGTGCTGGAAGAGCAGATCAAACCGTTGCTTAAGTCGGTCTGGATCGAGCCACTTGCTGATATCAACGATCCCGTGCGTGATCTACCGAAGATGCTGGAGAGTCTTGGCTCACGCATTCCGGACTCCATGCATAAACACGGCTGTCCACTCAATAACCTGGCTCAGGAGATGGCCGCTCAAGACGACGGCTTTCGTCAACGCATCTCTGTCATATTCGAAAGCTGGATTAACGCCTTCGCAGTGGTATTCGAACAAGCCAAGAAAGGTGGTTATATCAGGAATAATGTTGACAGCCTTGCCGTTTCACGTTTTTTGATCGCACTTCTTGAGGGCTGTATCGGGATATTCAAGGTAGAGCAGTCACCGAAACAGTGGGCAGCCTGTCATTCCGAAATTGCAGTTTATCTGACCACATTGAGGCCGGTTGAAAACTGATATTTGTTAAATTGTATCCCAGCCACTCACCCAGGTCGGTATCACGGACTCTCGGCACTCCATCTTCCCATGCAGCCAACGCAGCTCTAGCCTGCTTGTGAAAATCCGGTGATTCAAGCCTGTATCTGACATTCTTCTGGTCATCCAAATCAAAAGGTGCTTCCTGCCCTTCAACAATGAGGTGAACAGTAGGCTTCCCTTCGTTGTGACGTATACCCAACTCATAGAAAGCATTCGCATTATGGTCGGTAAGATCAGCAATCACCAAGTCTGCTTCTTAGGGTATCCGAGATTAATCTGTCAGTTATCGTACCTGGAACAGGCACCTTATCGGCTCTTTTCGCCTCGAAACCCAGTGGTTCTACAGCTGGTGTGATGATGTACTCATAGAGCGTATCTACATTATGACGAGTCGTGCTGCCTTCCTCCCCAATTGGGCCAATGACGAAGCAAATATTCTTGTCTTCAGGTGTAGTACTCATTGCTGGGTCATCCATGTCTATGGTTGAGTTATTGCGAATAAGATACTACTGATCACAGGGTCTTTTCTCACCTCTATGCCTCTGAGGTGATGTAGGCTGCTTGGTCTATAGGACTTTTGGACAATGGTACTCGCATCGGAACTCAGAACAGTTTTTCGACCCACAAAAGAAAAAGCCCCTGACCAGCTTTCTATTGCTGATCAAGGGCTTATATTTGGTAGGCGCGAGTGGATTCGAACCACCGACCCCCACCATGTCAAGAAGGGCTCCGGATATGCGTAAAGCATTGATTTAGATAGAAATAAGTGCTTATTTCATCTGAAGAAATGCAGGCAAAAAAGGGCATTACGGTGCATTATGAATCAATAACTTGCGCTGTTGTTTTGAACCAGGATTTACTGGCTTGCAGGCGCCTCGATTGTAGTCCAGGAATGCCCCTCGAGATAGGCTTTGGTGGTGCTTTCCTTTGTATGCCCACGAAGCCGCTGGATTTGCTGCAGGGTCCATCCCTGTTTTTCTCTCAGGTGCTCTCCCAGTGCAATGAGCTCGTGGAATGTCGGGCGTTGCTCGGCAGCCAGAAGGTCATAGATCCCGCATGCATCACGCGCACTCGCAAAGCCTTTAGAGATCTGCTGAGGGGTTAGCTGAAACGGGTGTTCACGACTCTTCGCCGCTTTTACCCTCTTCGGTTTTCTGTGAACGAGGTGGGGCGAGTGGATCCCGTCGCCTCGGCATTTTCTGATTAGTTCTCCGAGAGTCCGAGCTCCCAGCTCCGAGTGGGCTACGGGTATGGACTCTGGAACACGGATGTAACTGGCAATCCCGTGCTTGTGCGTCTTGCTGATCCGGATATAAACATATCGGCCGTCTGCGTCGTTTCGGCTCCAGTCAAACCGCCAGCGGTGAATTTCTTCACGGCGCTGCAGGATGTTGAGTTCTAGCTCCATAGCGCATTGGATCGGCCGTTCAGCTGCGGAGAAGACGGCCTTGTAGGCCACGATTCCGTCAACTCCAATCATTCCAGGCTTGTCGCCAGGGAGGGTGATTCGCTGTCTCTTTTTTGGAGCCCTGTCTCGTGGCAATATCCGTTCTGGCAGGTTTACGTCGACTTTTCTATCAGAAATAGCATGCTTCCTGTGAAGCTTTAGGCAGTGTGAAGATCGGCGTCATCAATCTGAACCAAGTTTTGCGTGGTCACTTTGCCTACTATGGCATTGTCGGTAACCTGCTTGCCTTGAAGAAAGTGCATCGGTTCGTGGAACGATACATGCGAAAGATGTTTGCAGTCGAAGTCGGAAGGGTAATGTCCGGTGGGTTTTTCACCGGATCAAAGCTCGGTTTCCGTTACAGCAACCAAAGTTTAAGTCGGCTTCAGCTCTAGACAAACATAGGAGTTCCTGATTACCCCCGAGCCTCAGCCATGCTGAGGAGGCGTTGAGGCATGGGTGGTGTGCGTACTGCAGCGCAGCCGAGGCGCGAAATCATGTCTTCAAGCTTGAATCGGCGATTGAAGCGATAACAGAACCCGGTAGTTGCATAAATACCGGTGCTGATACCCGTTTCATCGCATAAAAGACAGGGTGAAATGAATATTTTGCATAATTTCTGGAATTCACCGCTGGTGAGATCCAGAAACCAGGAAAAATCCTGCATTTAAGCGAGAAAAATGAGAAAGCGGATTGTTGTCGAGGTAAAATAAGCTCGTCAAAACAAAACCTTACCCAACAACAAACCCGCTTATTATGAAGTCTAGCAGATCAGAGATTCACCGCAAAATCCATGCCCTTCCCATTCTTCGTTTTGAAGACCAGCGACTTACCTCTTTTTCCGGCTTGGTAGTCTTTCAAAAGCTGTTCGAACATCTTGCCCTGAAAGACCGATTGCGCCGATGCTTCAAACACCTGGATGTCAGTCCGATCTTTGGCCATGCCGACATCGTCCTGCTGTTGGTGGTTCATCTTCTGCTGGGGTACCGGGAACTCCGCCACCTTCGCTATTACGAGGATGACCCTCTGGTCCGTCGTCTGCTGGGGCTCAAACATCTTCCTGATGTAGCCACCATCAGTCGGCAGTTAGCCACCATGGATTCCAAGAGCGTCTGGCATCTCCAGCAATTGCAGCAGACACTGGTACTGGAACGCCTCGGGCTGTTGGCATTGCGACGCATCACGATTGATTTTGACGGCTCGGTCATCGGAACGGGGCGTTTTGCTGAAGGTACTGCCATCGGTTTCAATCGCAAGAAGAAAGGACAACGCAGCTACTATCCGCTGTTCTGCACGGTAGCCCAGACTGGACAGGTATTGGCTGTTTTACACCGTTCTGGAAATGTTCATGACTCCAATGGCGCGCAGGCATTTATTCTGAACTGTATCGAACAAATCAAAAATGCATTACCCAGTGTAACCATTGAGGTGCGCATGGATGGCGCCTTTTTCAGTGATGCCATTGTCGGTTCCCTGGATAAAGCTGAAATCGAATACACGATCAGCGTCCCCTTCGAGCGCTTTGCCCAACTCAAGGAGAAGATTGAGCATCGTTGCCGCTGGAACCGCCTTGACAATCAGCATGATTTCTTCGAGTCAAGCTGGAAACCTGAATCATGGAATATACGGCATCGTTTTGTTTTCGTGCGCCAGCGAGCGAAAGTGCAATACAAACAGCCTGTGCAGTTGGATCTGTTCATCCCCTACGAATATGGCTATGCCTTCAAAGTGGTCTTGACCAACAAGGAACTGACAGTGGGAAAAGTGGTTGCCTTTCATAACGGTCGCGGCAGCCAGGAAGGGATTTTTGCTGAGCTCAAATCTCAGAATGCGCTGAGCTATGTGCCCACACGCACCTGGCGGGGGAATCAGGTCTATTTGTTGTCCGCCGTGCTGGCGCATAACCTTTCACGGGAACTGCAAATGATCACGCGGGCACCTTCTCGTACGACACAGGAGAAACGGCCTGCGCTGTGGGATTTTGAACAATTGAATACGTTACGGCAACGGGTTATTCAGCGTGCCGGCCGATTGATCCGTCCCCAAGGCTGGCTGACACTTTCTATGAACGCCAACCAGGCTGTGCAAAACGAGTTATTGCATTACCTGGATGAGATCGAGAAGGCAGCGTAGTCATTGCTGGCCTGTTTTTATGCAACGCTGGGGATAAGATTGACCATTATATAAAAGAAAACACATATGCTCAGACATTGCATCCGAGTTATTACGAGAAAAATCCAAATTTTATTAAGTCGGAATCAATAAAGGAACTGAAGTTTAAAGCACACTTAGATTTCAAAAAACAAGATATTGAGGACAGGAAGAAACTTGTTCAGAGAATTTGTGAGCAATTATGGTCAACCGACTATTTCAGTTCTAAAATCACATAATCGGGTAAGGGAGGGTCTCTAGCCCTCCCTCCCCACACCACCTGGCATGCGGGTCCGCACCAGGCGGTTCATCAAGCATAGTGAAACTTGATCCACAGTTCTCTAACAGAGACGAGCCCCTGTTTCCCCAACCATTTATTGGTCATTCCGGATTGTGTCGCCAGCGTTCTGGCTAAACGATAAGGGCCTTTAGAGCTTAAACCAAGATACACAGCTGTTCGTGACCTGGTGCCCAACCGGATTAGATTGCGGATACGAGTGCGCGGTTTACGCCACTGCTTCAGATAGCACATGCGTATGCGTCGCCGTATCCATTCATCCAGCCCCGGTAAAGGCCGATAATATTCTGAAAGACCGAAGTAGTTGATCCACCCCCGGATATAGAGTCGAAGTTCACGGTAGCGACGTTGCATTGAGATTCCCCAGGAACGTTTCGTCAATCGACGAATGTTTCGCTTGAAGTCACTCAGTGCTTTTTCACTCCAGCGGATCTTCTTCCCTCGGAAGGTAAAGCCAAGAAAGTGGAGGTCGTTGGTTTTCACCACCTTGCTCTTCTTCTCATTGGTCACCAGCTTTAGTTTGGTGATCAGGAAACGCTTTATCCACTCCATCACACGGAAGCCTGCCGATGTCGATTTTACGCTGATGACAAAGTCATCGGCATAGCGGGCAAAACGCATTCCTCGTGATTCCAGGAGTTTATCCAGATCATCCAGCACCACGTTGGCCAGCAACGGTGAAAGTGGACCTCCTTGCGGAACCCCTTCTGGTGTGGGATGGAGATTGTCATCGATCACTACACCGGCACGTAGATAACGCCCAATCAATTTGAGTAGACGTTTATCTTGGATATGCCGGGATAGCCTCGTCATCAGGATGTCGTGGTTCACTCTGTCAAAGAACTTAGAGAGATCGACATCCACGGCAACGCGGTACCCCTCTTCTATATAGGCCTTGATCTGTCTCACTGCACCGTGGGCATTTCGCCCAGGCCGGAAACCATGGCTTGAATCAGAGAAGGTAGGATCGATGATCGGTAGTAGCACCTGGGCAATGGCCTGCTGTATCACGCGGTCATTAACGGAGGGAATACCCAGCAGGCGGCTGCCGCCACCCGGCTTGGGGATCTCCATGCGCTTTACTGGCTGCGGGATATAGTAGCCATGTTCCAGGGCTCGTCGAGTCGCGGCCCAGTGCAGCCTGGCCCATTGAGGGTAGTCCTCAATGGAAATCCCATCAGCACCGGGTGCCCCCTTGTTCCGCCGTACCCGCTTCCATGCGGTATGGAGGTTTTCCGGGGACAAGACCCGTTCCAGTAGATTTTCGTTCAAGGCTGGTTGCTGCATCACATCGCCAGTCTGAGACTTTTCGTTTAGCACGAACTACGCCTCCGCTGAGATGAGTGAGACTCCTCCTTGGTTGATGTTCGGCCCTTCCCGATAGCCCCCTGCCTTGGGTTCATCAGTACTATGGCCTCGGCTGACTTCTGCTCAATCACTCGGTGGGTTGCCCCACAGGGCGCTATCGGTTTTCCATCTGATTCGCTCCTATCAGTCGATGGAGGCTGATAAGCCCAGGCTTGATCGACCAGTGGCCTGACTGGCGCTCTACCGATCGCATGTTGAGCAGATCTCCCCAGATAAGAGCATGAACTGTCACGGCACAACCGCGTCATTTACCTTATCCCCCGAACCACAGGGCTTTGCTGTCTTGTGCCAGCTCGCCCCAGGGAAGTAGGCCTTATATGACGTTTCTGTTCGTCGGCTCGCCGTTTTGCGCTTAGGGTTACCGCTCGCTACAGTCGCTTTCGCCTACGGCTCATGGTCTCCGCTTCGCTCCGGCTCCTCCAGACCCCACCTCACGGTGGCGCCCTTGCCCTCGGCGGGTAGTTGGTGTCAAATGGACAGGAATGAAAGGAGTCACCCACAGAGAGGGAATCCTATGTATCTCATTTCCGATCATCGACAGTGGTTCTCCTACAGGGGACTTTCACCCCATAAGTTCATGCCCATGCTGGGCGTACACAAGCGCGTAAACTCGGAAAGAAAAAAGCGCCGCTCTTCGTTCCTCGTCACTCTGCTTTTTGCTTCCGGTGATGTGAGGCGTTAGGCTAAAAAAATTGTCATGGGTAGTGATTGCTTTGAAAGAAACAGTGTGTTTTTAAATCAAAAATACAAAATGTATTGGAGTTAATATGATTAGCTATTTACCGTGGAGCAAGAAGGTATTGGATGAATGCATCATAATACAAAAATCTGGTGGGATTGCTGCACTTGATCTTGATTTTACATCCCAATGTTCAACATGCAAATGTGTGTATTGTGATTCAAAACCTTTAGTGGGAAAGAAATCACCAAAAGAACTCACTATTCAGGAGGTTGAGAATATTCTTGAAGATGGAAAAACTAAAGGAATGAAATGGATATATTCATGTGGGCTTGGTGAGCCTATGGAGGATGAAAAATTTGTTGCTACAATTGAGAAAGCGCATTCATTAGATATCCAGGTTTCAATATTTTCTAATGGGGTTTTGATTGATAGCTTAGATAAAGCTGAATGGCTGCATAGAATGGGTGTAAGCGTTATACTAAAATTAGATACCTTCGTTGAAAAAGATTTTGATAAAATACTCGGCATAAAAGGCACTGCAAAAAAAATATATCAGGCATTAGATTATTTGCTTAAAGCTGGATATGGAAGAAAACTTGACGGCAACTGTACGATGCTTGCTTTTTCTATAGTTCCCACAAATATAAACATTGATGATATTGAAGAAATCTTTACATTTGCAATTGCAAACAATATTTTCCCCTCCATAGGCGAGCTAGAAAAAGCAGGCCTAGCAAATATAGATCGTCGCTATAACAGTTTGGAAGTCAATACTAAGTTAGTAACTCTCAAGAAGAGAATAGATGAGCTATGGGGTGGCAGTTATTGTCGGCCCATGTGTCCTGTAATACTCAATGGTATACATATCAACCATATAGGTGAATGTATTACTGATAATCAATCAGCACTTAATTGTAAATGGTTTATGCTTGAAGAATCTATTATGGATCGGTTGGGATCGGTTCGAGATGAAAGTATCGATGTTCTATTTAGGCGTATTAACACTAAGCGTAGGAGATTATTTGAGGAGAATAAAAACATTATCGATGCCTATGGTTGTGTTGATCATCTTTTTGGAGGCTGTGGTGGCTCCCCAAAAAATATTATTTCATTAGCAAAAAAATTGCTAAAAAATGAACTATGAGATTTAACTAATGCTAAATGACAAAATACTATATTTACCTGTTAGGTAAGTTGTGTGTGCTGTGGACTATCGAATAGGCACTAAATGATGAAAGTTCATTGGAATCAAAAAGAACTAAACCCATTATTACTTAAGGCTGCCATACTTTGTTACGGGCTAAGACCAAATAACTACTCTTTAGAACTCTGTGATCGATATAATCCGACTAATGTATTGCGTACAGGCAATATAGGAGTGCATATTAAATTCAATGGTTTAGTGGTTAATGCGTCAATGCAAGTTTCGTATGTCAAGGATCAGCCGAACAATAATTTCTCATCTCCTTTTGAGCTGAAAAAAGTCGCATCCATGCATGAAGAAGTATGGGTTCTCTGTGCTGGAAAGCACGAATTAATATCTGTTGAGTTATTAGAGCCACCAAGCTGGTATACACAAAAGACTTCAAGCAATATGCAGATGTGTAATGTATTTCTTTCTGAGGGTGAAAATAACTTGATGGGTGCATTACCGTACGACTGCAAGTACATTGCTAGTGGTAAAGCATGCCAATATTGTGTGTTTGATGGCAGCAAGCTAAATGCAGTACCAAAAGATTATGCTGAAACTATTTTCGAAGCATACAAAAACAATAGTTGTTGTACTGCGACAATTACAGGTGGAAATACATTTAGTCGTGATCGAGGCTTGAAACGGTATTTTCCATATTTGCAGGAGATTTCAGCTATGATTTCTCCTATTGCAGGTGGTATTGGATGCTTTCCATTGCAGGTTGAATGTTCTCCACCTCAAGATACTAATTATTTACAGGATGCAGTTGATCAAGGGGTTAATAGCTTTAGTATCAATTTCGAGTTATTCGGGATAACGTACCGAGAACGGATTCTCCCTGCTAAATCTAAAATACCTGATTCAGACTACATTAACGCTTGGAGATACGTAACAAGTATTTTTGGTGCAGGTAGCGTAAGCTCAGCAATAATTTTTGGAATTGAACCAAAAGAAAATACAATAGAAGGGGCAAGGTGGTTGATTTCAGAAGGCGTTAGACCTAACGTAATTCCATTAAAACATATGTTGGAATCTGATCTTGGTAACTTTGAAATTCCAGACTTTGCTGATTACTATGATACATGCTTGCAAATTTCTGAAGAAATGCAGAAACAAGAATTTCCAAAACGATTCCAGTTAGGCTGTTCAACCTGTGGGGGATGTAATTTGGAAGGAGATGATTTCCAAGTGCTTGGTGAAATGCTATGAAACAACAATGTGATGATGATATTTGCAAATGTATCCTGCATGATGTAACGGAAATTAGTAATAGAGGAGGTTGTCCAAATAACCTCATTAGCTCACTTACTCGGAGCAATCTAAATGCTTTAACACAAAAATCATTTCGTCCAACTAGGCATGAAGTTGCTATAGCAACAGGTGATATCCTTTCAGATGGACTAGCTAGAGGTAAAGTGTATTACACATTAAAATCACTTAAGAATGCTACAAACGTAGATGAAAAAATCCTTTTCACCAAGGTGCTTAATAACGATATCATGTGCGATTTGGATTCTGTTAATGGCATTGTCACGACTAACGAAGACCCATCATCACATGCAGTAATTGCCGCAAACGCAATGGGTATTCCAGTGCTAAATTGTGGTTCTAAATTAACATTGCAAGAAGGGCAACTAATATCATTAGATGCATATGAAGGCCATGTTTTTACTGGAAAAGTATATATTCAATCGTCACATATGGATACTGAGGCGGTGCGTCAACTTCTAGTTTGGATAAGAGAAAGGGCAGTACTTAGGGTTAATGCGAATGCAGACAGCGCTTCAGAAGTACAAAGAGGTAAGTTTTGGGGTGCTATGGGTTATGAACCGCGTTCTGAGCATATGATTCTCAATGAGGCTTCTATTCAAGTTTTCAGAAAATATGTTCTCTGTGAGAACGCTAACAAAAAGAACGTGTACTTAGCTAGACTTTTTGAACTTCAGAAGCAATCTGCTTATCATATGTTTATAGCTGCGAATGGGGGTAATTTGATCATTCGCCTATTCGATCCGCCAATTCATGAATTTTTGCCTAAGAGTAATGCAAATATTAGCGATATTTCAAATAGTTTGAATTTGAGTGTGGATGAGTTGCACAAGAAAATGGAAAGCATATACGAAGATAATCCTATGATGGGGCATCGTGGGGTTCGTCTGCTTCTAAGTGATGTGCCTTTATTAGAGATGCAGGTAATAGCAATTATAGAAGCATCTATAGATGCGACAAATTCAGAGCGTCATGTAATTATTCCACACATTACAATTCCAATGGTTGTTCATGAAGCGGAGGTATTAGAGGTAAAGAGTATTATAAATAAAATAGTTACTGGATTAGAGCAGAAATATTCCCAAGCCATTCCGTATAGAGTCGGCATCATGGTTGAAACGCCACGTGCGGTACTTGGTATTGATGATTTAGCAAAGCATGTTGATTATATTTGTTTCGGAACTAATGACTTAACTGCTCAGATATTTGCATTTTCACGAGGTGATATTTATGAAAAGTTTTTAAACAGCTATCTGAAAAACAAAATATTAAATTCTGATCCATTTCTTGTGCTTGATAGTGTTGTAAAACAATTTATATTTAATTGCGTGCAAAGTGTTCGTAAACATTATCCCCAGATAAAAATTGGCTTATGTGGTGAGCAGGCATCTGATGAGGATACAATTAAGTTTTGTCATGATGCTGGGATAGATTCAATTTCTGTTTCACCTAATAAGATTTTGGTTTCACAGCTTTATGCAGCACAACTTGCTATCAATGTAAAACCAGTTGGTTAATAATTAGATGTGCATGATTACTAATATATTTGGGTCTACGCGGAAGCGTGTGGGTTGATATTAGCATTCCTGGGTAGTGGCGGAAGAAATGCTGCAACGATTTTCAGCTTGAGATATTCCTCATCACGATAACCATAGGCCCTTCGTTGTAGAACGCGAATTTTATTATTGATCCCTTCGACCAACCCAAGGCTGACTTTGTTCTCTGGGTGACAGTAAGAAGCGATGCCATCCCAATGGGATTCAATCAGCCTGGAAAACTTTTGATACGGCTCCAATCGCTGCCATTTAAGACTGTCTTTCCAGCGCTCTAAAAAGGTACGCGCGCCTCGTTCAGTGCGGTAATCCCAGAGTTGGCCGAATGATTCCTTGAGTACGTAGGCCGTGTTCAGTCGTCGGTTCGCCTGGAGTAGTTTTTTCAGGGCCCGTCTTCCATCCAGACTCAGGTTCTCGCGTCGCGTGAGTAAGGTATAACGCTGGCCCTTGATGTAACTCCTGTCCTTGCCGCTGAGGCGTTTGTACTCACTACGTCGAGCTTCATCGAGAGCCTTTGAGAGATGGCGCATGATATGAAACTTGTCAAAGATGATCCGGGCCTTCGGCGCATTCTTCATTACCGAGTTCCGAAACGGTTTCCACATGTCCATAGCCGCTAGTTCGATGCGGGCACTCTTTTTTTCGCCCAACGCCTTGAAAAACATATCGATGTCAGCCTCTTTTCGGCCTTCACCACCGAACCATATTGGACGTTCCCGATCCAGATCACTGATGATGACCCGGTAGTTATGTCCTTTGCGGATGGAGATCTCGTCAATACCGATGGCCCTGGGTGCTGGCAGTCCCGCTAGTGTAGCGTCCTAAATTGAAGGCATATTAAGTGGTTATTGGTATAATCCTGCTATTCATGAATGGCAGGATTATTATGTATGAGAGTAGCAGCAAAAATCACATTATCTGAAACCGATAGGCAGATACTGGAGAAAAACACAAAGAGCAAGGCTGTCTCAATTCGATTGTCAGAGCGCTCTAAAATAGTCCTGTTATCCGCAGAAGGTTTGAAGAACAAAGACATTGCACAAAGACTCAATATTGCACCTAACAAAGTAGGACTATGGAGAAATAGATTTGCTGAAGGTGGCATCCAGTCAATCAGCAAAGATAAGCCCAGAGGGGCAAATCATGGAGGAAAGGATACATTAAAACAGGCCAGACTTCGCAAAAGGATAATTGAGAAAACAACGCAAGATAAGCCAGACAATGCTACGCACTGGTCAACCCGGACACTGGCTAAAGAACTGAAAACAACGCACAGCTTTGTTAATCGTGTCTGGCAGTCGGTTGGTTTAAAGCCTCACTTGGAGAAGACATTCAAGGTCAGCAATGATCCTCGTTTTGAAGAGAAATTGTGTGATGTAGTGGGCTTATATTTAAATCCACCTGAAAACACTATTGTCTTTTGTGTTGATGAGAAGACATCAATCCAGGCGTTGGACCGCACGCAACCGGGTCTCCCATTGAAGAAAGGTCGCTGTGGAACCATAACGCATGATTATAAAAGAAACGGTACGAGTACACTTTTTGCAGCGCTTGATGTTGCTACTGGAAGTGTGACGGGTGAGTGTTACCAAAAGCATACGCACAAAGAATTTCTTAAATTCCTGAAGAAGGTTGAAGGTCAAACTGACAAAGATAAAGACTTGCATATTATTGTTGATAACTATGCCACGCATAAGCATGAAAAAGTACGGAACTGGCTGAGGCGGAATAAACGTGTATTTCTGCATTTCATACCGACCAGTTCATCATGGCTGAATTTGGTAGAACGATTTTTTGGCGTACTTACAGAGAGGCAACTTAAAAGGGGTATTTTTACTTCGGTAGTTGAGCTGGAAAAAAAGATTATTGAGTATATCGATAAGAACAACAAAAACCCCAAACCTTTTGTTTGGACAAAATCTGCTGAAGACATTTTAGAAAAAGTAAACCGTGCGCGATTAACCCTTGATAATATACAATCAAATTAGGACACTACACTAGGTCAACCTGCTTTTGCATGTAGAGTTTATCGAGATCTTTCACCGTACTGTGGTGCAAACGTTCCATCTCGGCGACGGCTTTGTTCGGCATATCCCGGCACAGTTTACCCACATGCATGGCAAAGTGCGTATTCTGGTCATTCCGATCACTTAACCATCCCAGCACGAAGGATCTCATGGTATCACTCTGAGTGATCGGATTCAGTAAATTCACTCATGACCTTTCTCATCGACTCTCCCTTTAGTTTTAGCTTGTGACTATTGTGTAATAGACGGTCCAGAATGGCATCTGCCAGCGTCGCATCGCCGATGGTTTTATGCCATTGTGTTGTCGGTAGCTGACTGGTCACCAACGTGGATTTAAGGCCATGGCGATCATCCATGATAGTCAGTAGATCATTACGCTGGCTCAGGTTCATTTTCTCCAGTCCCCAGTCATCCAGTACCAGCAAATCCGTTTTTGCCAGTTGCTGGGTCAATCGGGTAAAACGACCATCTCCATGGGCGATAGTCAGCGTTTCAAGCAAGCGGGGCATACGGAAGTAACGAACCGATAATCCCTGCATGCACGCTTGGGTTGCCAGTGCACAACCAAGATAGGTTTTACCGCAACCGGTGGGGTCGGTGATGAGTATATTGTGATGCTGCAGTATCCAGTGTGTACTCAGTAAATCAGCAAACTGACTTTTCATCAGCCCACGCGGATGACTGTAATCAATATCAGCCGGGTTAGCCTGCAGTTTTAATTTTGCCACTTTAAGCAGACGTTTGATTTTATTGTTATGGCGATGTGTTGATTCCCGGTCTACCAGTAACGCCAGGCGTTCACTAAAGCCAAGTTCGTCATGTGTTGAAGGCTGCGCTAGTTGTTGTTCAAGCCCATCGGCCATGCCGGTAAGTTTTAAGCGGCGCATTATTTCTAAACAATCATAGGAGATCCCCCAGCTCTGCTGGGGAGGCATTAGCAGTTTGACAAATCCGGGAATCTCATGGGAACTCCCAAGCGTGAGCCGCCAAGCAACACGTTTAGGAGAAGCCATGAGACAAGTAAACAGTTTAAATCACACTCGGTGGGAGTGTAAGTACCACATCATATTTATCCCGAAGTATCGAAGGAAAGCGATATACGGTCAGATTCGCCAAGAGTTGGGAGAAGTGTTTCGTAAGCTGGCGCAGCAGAAAGAAAGCACGATAGAAGAGGGGCACATAATGCCGGATCATGTGCATATGATGATTTCAATTCCACCGAAATATGCGGTATCCCAGGTGGTGGGGTTCATCAAAGGGAAAAGTGCGATTCATATAGCCCGAACCTATGCAGGTCGCAAAAGGAACTATGTTGGGCAGCATTTCTGGGCGAGAGGTTATTTCGCATCGACGGTTGGTCGGGACGAAAAGGTGATTCGGGAGTACATAAGGCATCAGGAAGCTGAAGATCGTAGAGTAGATCAGCTGAATCTGGTGTAGTTGGCGCCCCCTTGGGGGGCTCAAGGAGCGAATGCTCCGTTTAGGCCGCTTCGAGCGGCTCACAAACTAAAGCCCCCGGCTTTGCCGGGGGATACTTACTGTTTGGTTATTAAGCATAATAATATCTCCTGTTTTGTTTAATGGTAATAGTCTGCGCCACGCACATTTTCATGCGTGTCTAATGCCAACTCTTCTTGCATCATTGCATCGGTTTCCATAACGACTTTATCCAGCCCCTGTTTAAGAATGGACTCGATACTGCTGCGTGTAGGGGAGTTGATCAGCAAGGCCCTGCCACAGGCATTATTGAGCCGCTCGTTACTGTATTTTTTTGCGTTACTCAGCAGTGCCAGAACACGGCGATAATTTTGTTCCGGGTGGCGCTTTTGTTGTAGTAACAGGCTGATGACTTCGCGTGTTTCTGAACCAATGTTGCCAGCCCATTTCAGGAAGCGCTCGGGTGACCAGTCATGCACGGATTTGTGCGTTTCCGGCATATGTTTACGTAGCGTTGTGTGCGTTCCTTTGCTGTAACTGCGTAGATGGCAGGCGATACGCTGGCCATGATGGTAAACCGCAACCGTGTTATCACAGACCTGTACTTCCACTTCCTGTTTAACGAGGTGATGTGGCACTGAGTAATAATGCTTGTCATATTCAATATGGTAATCAATATGTACGCGTGCACGCTTGATGTCTGTATATTGATAGGGGTTTGAAGGTAAGGGGTGCAATGCCGGTTTATCCAGTTGTTTAAACTGGGAGCGCCTTGTACCCGGTAGTTTTTGGAAGGGCTTGTCATTCAACTCGTCGACTAATGAACGGATGGCCTGATTCAGTGAAGATAGCGTAAAAAATTGCTGGTGCCGCAGTCTGGCAATAATCCAACGTTCTACGATTTGCACACCAATCTCGGCTTTTGATTTATCCTTGGGTTTCAGTGGTCGTGCTGGAATGATGGCGGTTTGATAATGCTCCGCTAATTGCAAATAACTGGCATTAATCTCAGGGTCATAACGGTGCGTTTTACTCACTGCACTTTTTAAGTTATCCGGCACAATAATTTCTGGTACACCACCAAAGTAAGTCAAAGCCTGCACATGGGCATCTAGCCAATCAGGCAACTGCTGGCTCCAGTGGGCGCAGGCAAAGGTGTAGCTGGATGCACCCAGTACAGCAACAAAGATCTGTGCTGTGCGTAGATCGCCCGTATCGGGATTGATCACCCCCATTGTTGGCCCGGCATAATCCACGAACAGTTTTTCACCCGCAATATGGATCTGGCGCATACTGCGTTTTTGTTTACCCTGCCATTCTTTGAAGCGATGGCAAAACTGCGCATAGCTGTAGCCATCTTTTGGATGTTGTTGACGGTACTCTTGCCACAGTAAATGCCGGGTCACCGTTTTGCTTTTTTTCAGATCTCCATAGCAAGTCAGGAAGTCCGGTTCCGCAAAACGCCGTTGTCCCGTTACGGCCTGTGTGGGGAATAATAAAAGCCCCAGATCACGTTCATCCAGGTTGCCTGGGATGGGCCAGTTAAGATTGGCTTGCTCAGCCCTTTTGATATAGTCGGCAACTGTGCCATAACCGATATTAAGCGACTGGGAGACGCCCCGGAGACTTAATCCAACTTCATAACGAAGCCGTAGAATTTCTTTGATTTTACGCATTAATAACCTCTTTTTTGCCACTGCCTGATTCCTCTGAATGAAAATATCCGGAGGTTAGCAGTAATTAAGTTAAATCAACGCGTTGGGATGGATTCTGGCATTCCGATCATCGATTCTGGAAATCCAGAAAAAATGATCGAATAAAACCAGAATCAATGATCGGTTAAAACCAGATTAGGTGATCGGAATGATCCAGAATGGGTGATCAGATTGGGCCAGAATACGCAGCAAAGCGTTGGGTATAGCGAGGATTCTTTGCCAGCCAATCAAGATGCTCTACATGCACACTGTTACACCTTGGACAACTAACACGCCAGCGTTCGAATTCCAGGTAGATTCGCCATCCGGCAACCGAGAGATCACGTACCCGCAAGGTCTTCTTGTCGTAACGCCCATGGCATCTGCGCCCACAGTGAGAACAGATGGCTTTTTTTTCGTCTCTTGAGTTGGATCACACGGGCATACCGGTCTCCAAACACACCCACCAATTTCGATAAGGAGGTAAAGCCGGGGAATGCAAATAGCGCTCGGATTGACTTTGGATTCTTCATGACATTAGCCTAACCGAAAAATGAAAACACTTTCACCCAACACAGAATCACTGAATAATTTCACGATTTCAATGTGTTACACTTGGCTTAATTCAGGATTTACCCACACGCTTCCGCGTAGACCCATATATTTATATTACTGTGGCATCAACAGATTTGTTATTTTGCTAAAACCTACTAAACGAGATGATGGTATGACATTTTGCGGGCTAGATTTTGGAACAAGCAATTCGGCTGTTGGAATACAGAAAATGAATTCTGTTGAGACGGTTTTATTAGATGGACATAATAAAATGTTGCGCTCAGCAATTTTTCTTGATGATGAAGAATTTGAAATGTATTTTGGTGAGCAAGCAATATCTCATTATATAGATGGAGTGGAAGGGAGGTTAATGACATCTATCAAGTCTGTATTAGGGTCATCATTGATGGATGAGAAAACGAGAGTTTTCAATGAAATGAGACCATTTTCAGATATATTAGGCTATTTTCTTAAGCATATAAAAACTCGCGCAGAATATATGCATGCTGGCGAAATTGATAGTGTAATTCTAGGTAGGCCTGTTAGGTTTAATGATAAGGATGATAAACTTGATGAATTGGCAGAGCATACATTAAGAAAAATTGCAGCTAAACAGGGCTTTAAACATATTGAATTTCAATACGAACCAATTGCTGCGGCAATGGCATATGAAAAAGAGTCAACAAAAGAAGAATTAGCACTGATAATTGATATTGGTGGCGGCACATCAGACTTTACAATAATTAAAATCGATCCTAAAAACAACACTGACTCATCTAGTAATATTTTATCTACATCTGGCATTCATATTGGTGGAACTGATTTTGATACATTGTTGAATTATAATACTGTTATGCCTGTATTGGGGGCGCGTACAACGGTGAAGGCAACAAACGGATTAAACATCAATGTGCCGACTGCGTGTTATCATGATTTGTCTACTTGGCACAAAATAAATAAGCTTTACAGTAAAGCATCAATAAGAAACATAAAAAATGCGCTTGCACAGTCAAATGAAATGCACCTCACGAACAGATTGTTTGTGGTGTTAGAAAATAGATATGGACACAATATAATGGAGAAGATAGAAATAGGAAAAAAAGCATTATCAGGTAGCGATAATCACTATTTAGATCTTGGTCTAATTGAAAAAGATCTAAAGGTTGAATTAACAAAAGGAATTCTTGAAAAATTAATTAGTGCAGATATAAATCAAATCAAGAAGGTTTTAGAAGGCTTACTAAAGGACGCTTGTATAAATGTGGACGATATAGATGTTGTTTTTTTTACTGGCGGAACAACTCAGATAGGGAAAATTCAACGGGATATAATGAATGTATTTAGAAATGCAAAAATGGTAAAAGGTGACGTATTCGGCAGTGTGGTATATGGTTTAACACTTGATGCTATAAAAAAGTTTTCTTGATTGCTGCGGCTTATAACAACATCTAACTATAAGGCATAGCAAGAAGCCTAATCGGGTAAGGGAGGGTCTCTAGCCCTCCCTCCCCACACCACCTGGCATGCGGGTCCGCACCAGGCGGTTCATCAAGCATAGTGAAACTTGATCCACAGTTCTCTAACAGAGACGAGCCCCTGTTTCCCCAACCATTTATTGGTCATTCCGGATTGTGTCGCCAGCGTTCTGGCTAAACGATAAGGGCCTTTAGAGCTTAAACCAAGATACACAGCTGTTCGTGACCTGGTGCCCAACCGGATTAGATTGCGGATACGAGTGCGCGGTTTACGCCACTGCTTCAGATAGCACATGCGTATGCGTCGCCGTATCCATTCATCCAGCCCCGGTAAAGGCCGATAATATTCTGAAAGACCGAAGTAGTTGATCCACCCCCGGATATAGAGTCGAAGTTCACGGTAGCGACGTTGCATTGAGATTCCCCAGGAACGTTTCGTCAATCGACGAATGTTTCGCTTGAAGTCACTCAGTGCTTTTTCACTCCAGCGGATCTTCTTCCCTCGGAAGGTAAAGCCAAGAAAGTGGAGGTCGTTGGTTTTCACCACCTTGCTCTTCTTCTCATGGCAATCTAAGAAAATAGAAAAAACAAAAAATCCATTATAAATTAGGTTTCAAGCAAACTAAGGAAAAAGCCTTTTCAAATAGAGCTTACAGCAATGAAATCGAACAAACTCATCATCGGAGTGGAATCCTGCGCTAACAAGCGCATTAACTCGGACAGCCAAAAGCATCGTTGGTTTTGTGCATTTCGCTACGCTCATTTTTGCACAAAACCAACGCCACTTTTGGCTTCCGGTTATGCTGAACGTTAGATTTTAATGAGACTGTGAGTAGTATGGAAAAGCAACAAACAATTTCAAGCCACGATTTGGCTGAAGAAAACGAAAAAGAGCAAATCCGTGAGTATTTTACCCCAGCGTTGCATAAAATCTGATTGGAAACTGACTACGCTGCCTTTTCGATCTCATCCAGGTAATGCAACAACTCGTTTTGCGCTGCCTGATTCGCGCTCATGGAAAGTGTCAAACGCCCCTGGGGCCGGATTAGTCGACCGGCACGCTGAATAACCCGTTGCCGCAACGTATACAGTTGTTCAAAATCCCACAGTGCAGGCCGTTTCTCCTGTGTCGTACGCGAAGGTGCTCGCGTGATCATCTGCAGTTCCCGTGAAAGGTTATGCGCCAGCACGGCAGATAACAGATAGACCTGGTTACCGCGCCAAGTGCGTGTGGGCACATAACTCAGCGCATTCTGAGATTTGAGCTCGGCAAAAATCCCCTCCTGGCTGCCACGACCGTTATGAAAAGCAACCACCTTGGCCGCCGTCAGTTTCTTGTTGGTCAAGACCACCTTGAACGCATAGCCATATTCGTAGGGTATAAACAGATCCAATTGTACCGGCTGCTTGTATTGCACCTTGGCACACTGACGCACGAAAACAAAGCGATGTCGCAACTTCCATGAACCGGGTTTCCAACTTGATTCGAAAAAATCATGCCGACTGTCGAGCCGGTTCCAGCGGCGACGATGCTCAATCCTCTCCTTGAGCTCTGCAAAGCGCTCGAAGGGGACGCTGATCGTGTATTCGATTTGTGCCTTATCCAGGGCACTGACAATAGCATCACTGAAAAAGGCGCCGTCCATGCGCACCTCGATGGTGACACCGGGCAATGCATTTTTTACCTATTCGATACAGTTCAGAATGAACGCCTGCGCACCATTGGGATCATGGACATTTCCGGAGCGGTGTAAAACGGCCAACACCTGTCCGGTCTGGGCTACTGTGCAGAACAGCGGATAGTAGCTGCGCTGCCCTTTCTTCTTGCGATTGAAACCAATGGCTGTACCTTCAGCAAAACGCCCCGTTCCGATGACCGAGCCGTCAAAATCAATCGTGATGCGTTGCAATGCCAACAATCCAAGGCGATCCAGTACAAGGCTTTGCTGCAATTGCTGGAGATGCTCGACACTCTTGGAATCCATTGTGGCCAACTGCCGGCTAATGGTGGCCACATCAGGAAGATGCTTGAGCCCCAACAGGCGACGGACCAGGGGATCGTCTTCGTAATACCGGAGGTGGCGTAGTTCCCGGTACCCCAGTAGAAGATGAACAACCAACAACAGAACGATGTTGGCATGACCAAATATTGGGCTAACATCCAGATGCTTGAAGCATTTTCGCAGCCGATCTTTCAGGGCAAGATGTTCAAACAGCCTTTGAAAAACCACCAAACCGGAAAAAGAGGTGAGTCGCTGGTCTTCAAAGCGAAGGGTGGGGAGGACGTAAGTTTTGCGGTGAATCTCGGATCTGCTAGACTTCATGGTAAGCGGATTTGTTGTTGGGTAACTTATTGTTTTGGTAAACATATTTTACCTCAGCAACAATCCGCTTTCTCGTTTTTCGTTCTACAAATGCAGGATATTTTTCTGATTTCTGGAACTCACCGGCGGTGCATTCCAGAAACCGTGCAAAATTGTCATTTCAGCCTGTCTTTTATGCGGTGGAATGAGTATTTGATACAGAATTTATGCAACTACAGGGTTTAATAACAAAAGAAGAGGAATATGTGTAGAAGTAGGTTCAAATGAACCGCTAAGTGTATGTTCTCAATCGTGGCATCTCGAAAATAAGTTGGATTGGAAATGCGTACTTATAGAGCCAAATCCTGATTTAGCTGCTAAAACAACAAATGTGCGCCCTAATGCAATTATTCACAATTGTGCGTGTGTCAGTGATGATAAAAAAGGCTATATGGAGTTACATATTCCTTTGTCAGAGAACGGAGAAGTAATAACAGGCCATGCATCTTTAGAAAAAAATGCTGACGAGCACAATTATATAAAATGAATAGTCTTAAAGATATTACAGAGTATAGGAGTGTATGGGAGCAGGTAGAAAATATTCCTGCAGGCTTGCCTCTTAGAAGAAGAAGCACTTTTCCTGATTATTTATCTACAGAAGAAATTGCTAGCCTTCTTTTCGAATTCGCTGATGAAGAAGAAATTGGTCAACATCTACTGAATAGAGCAGTGCAAAAAGGTGAGCTTAGGGCAAAAGTTGTAATGGCAACATATAAGCCAGCTGATCCTTTGGCAGTGATTAAAAACCTATATTCACACATTAGAATAATTGAAGATAAGTTTCAGGGATTTCAAAAAGACATAACAAGCATTTTACAAAAAAAACATAAAAGAACTTGAGCAAGATATCTATGATACACGTAATGATATTGCAGCAAAACTAAAGAATGAAATACATAGGTTGGATGCAAAAATTGAAGGCGAAGCGGTCAGAAGTGATGTAAGGAATAGAGGATGTGGGAGATTAGCGAGAAAAAAATCACGCATGCCTATTAGCCCCCTGTGTCAGGATAGTTGTCGCCTCCCCGAGGTGGGGTGAATTATAGAAAACAGGGGGTGGAAAGAGGAGCAAATGCCCCGGTATTCAGAGGAACGTAAAACATCAGTAATGCGAAAGCTGTTGCCACCGAACAATAGAACGGTGACCGAAGTAGCAAAAGAAGAAGGGATCAGTGATGCCACGCTGTACAATTGGCGAAACAAAGCCAGAGAGCAAGGTATCCCAGTGCCCGGAAGTGGAAAAAAGACAGAAGCATGGTCGCCAGAAGCGAAGTTTGCGGTAGTGGTTGAAACAACTTCAATGAATGAAATTGACCTGAGTGAGTATTGCCGCCGCAAGGGGCTCTATCCTGAGCAGATAAGCGAGTGGAAAGCCGCCTGTATAGAGGGAGCGCAATCAGCGGGGAAAATGAAAAAACAGGGACAGGCTGCGGCAAAGCAGGACAAGAAGCGTATCAAGGCCCTTGAGCGAGAGTTACGGCGTAAAGAGAAGGCGCTGGCAGAAACTGCAGCCTTGTTGGTGCTGAGAAAAAAGCTCAATGCCCTCTGGGGGGAGAGCGAGGAAGATTGACCTCGCACCCAGAGCGGCAACAACTTGTAGGATGGATCAAGGAAGAAGCATGCCAGTGAGGAAGCCGGAATATCCTTACGCACCTACCAACGCTGGACGATGGAAGGCATCGTGAGCAAGGATAAACGGACGGACGCCATACGGCCTGAGCCTGGAAACAAGCTGACAACTGAAGAGCGGGAGAAGATTGTAAGCACTTGTAACCAGCCGGAATATGCCAGCCTCCCACCGAGCCAGATCGTCCCACGACTTGCAGACAAGGGGGTGTACCTTGCCTCTGAGTCGAGTTTCTACCGTGTATTGAAGGAGGCGGATCAACTCCATGGCCGAGGAAGAGCGAAGGCTAAGCAGAAACACCGGCGGCCGACGACCCACATTGCTACAGCGGCGAACCAGCTTTGGTCATGGGATATCAGCTACCTGCCATCGCCGGTTCGGGGTCAATACTATTATCTCTACCTGGTGGAAGACATTTACAGCCGGAAGATTGTTGGATGGGAGGTCCATGACAGCGAGAGCGGTGAGAAAGCCGCAGAGCTAATGCAGCGTACAGTGATGGCGGAGCAGTGCTTCCATAAGCCGCTGGTGCTTCACTCAGATAATGGCAGCCCGATGAAGTCACAGACGCTACTGGTAAAGCTGTATGACCTTGGCATCACCCCGTCACACAGCAGGCCAAGAGTAAGTAATGATAATCCTTATTCTGAGTCGTTATTCAGAACACTGAAATACTGTCCACAGTGGCCATCACAGGGATTTGAGTCACTGAAAGCAGCACGGGAGTGGGTAAGAGATTTTGTAAATTGGTACAACAATGAGCACTGTCATAGTCGGATACGCTTTGTAACACCCGCACAGCGTCACCGAGGCGAAGACAGAGAGGTTCTTGCTAATCGAACCGAGCTATATAAACAAGCGAAAGCCAAGAATCCAGCTCGCTGGTCAGGTGAAACCAGAAACTGGAATCAGATTGGTAGTGTAGCGCTGAATCCTGAGCATGATTTGGTGAATGATCGAATAGCTGCATGATAGAAAAAGGCGACAACTATCTTGAAAAACGCCGCATTCATACCTGGACTATATGAGTCAGAATGATTTTGAGCAGCAAATGATGGCACAGAAAAAAGCGGCTTAACTGGGTGTAACAAAATCCTTGACCACGTCATAGAGGAACGGTAGTGGCTTGTTATTGCTGACCCATTTGAGCTTGGCGCTGGCGTAGCCTTCGGTCTGATCTTCTACAGTTGTGATGTTTTCGCCTTTGCTTTTCCGCTTGGCTTCGATGACACCGACTGCTTTCTTGTCAATGAACAGCGCATAGTCCGCTGGACCGGTATCGGTTGGATATTCCCGAACGGCCTGTCCCAGACCATCATTCAGATCAATCTTCTTTTTATCCTGGACGCTCCAGTCTGACGCCTTGTGTAAGTCGTCTATGCTGTCGCGTGCTATCTGCTCCGGGTTCTGATTGGGAACCATATTTCTTCCCTCGAGTCTTCCTTGATTCTCTAGAACATCGCCATTTTATTTGAACTTAGCTTTGATCAGCTTGTTTTCCCGTCACGAGGTGATCAGGCACATACTCAACTAGATCCTCAATTTTGCAGCCAAAAAAAGCACATAGGCCATCCAGGTTCTCTGTACCCGTGTTATAGCCACGCTGGTTGATCAGTTTTGATAGGGTCATACGGTGGATACCAGCAGCCTCCGCCACCTCTCCGATGGTGACCCTCCTGCCTTCAGAAAATTCTCTTTCTGCGATTAGTTCTTTGACTTTGAATCGGAGCATTGACGCGCCATTACTGATAGCAATCATCAAATGATATACAGATACATCAAACAATGCTTGTAGTTATCGCAAGATGATGTATATTCCTTTATATTGATGCGCATACGCTTCATTTGACGCTCACGACAATAAATATACATAGTCGTTAAGAATTAATTGGCTTGGTTTAACTACTCATGGCACCAGAGAGACGCAGAAAAGACAGGCAACACTGGCCGAAAAATCTTTACGCCACTACTAAAAATCATGGCCTTTACTACTATTATTTGCGTCCTGACTTACCCAGACAGCACCCACTCAAATACAACAAATTCGGCTATGTCAGGGAACGTGAAGCGATTGATGCGGCAATCCAGCTAAACTTGGTATTTGCTGCAGGCGGTAACTTGGCAGAGAACGTACTTAGAAAAGCCAAAGAAGCCTCTGATACGGGTTGTAGCATTAGCGACTATATTGATGAATTCATGCAGAAAACTCTCCCTTCTCGTCGCATAAACGGCCTCCCGCTAAGTGAGCACACTCTCGCGGAGTACAGCCGCTTATACCGGAATATAAAGAAGGAATTAGGGGTTGTCCCTATCAAAGTCGTGACACAGGCAAATATCGCTGAACTCTTGAATAAACTGGGTACTACACCCGAGGTATACAATAAATACCGTAGCCGGTTGATTGATCTGTACCGTCACGCCGTCTCAGATGGCCATCTACAAACCAATCTACCTGAAAAAATCCTTCCCAGAGATAAAGAAAAGAAAAAACGTCAACGAATTACTCTACCCGGTGATACACCCGGAGATGTGGGAATCGATGGTATCGAAGCCTATCAGGCTATCTGGAAAGGGGCATCGCATGAGATTCGCTGTGCGATGGAACTTGAACTTAATACCCTTCAGAGGCGAGAAGAGATACATCGTTGGCGCTTTGATTGGTTGAAAGAAACTGCTGACGGCAGGCATATCTACATCAGGATTAACAAAACTCATAAGCATGGCATCTCTTCCTATATCCGAGTACCTGAATCCCTCTCAACCGTTCACTCAGAGTTTGGCGCCAAGACACTTGGAGACCTGATTAACCACTGCCGCGGAGATGGCTTGCATGCTCTGCATCTCGTGCACAGAAAGCCAAAACGGATGAAAAAAGCCAAATTCAGAGAGCATCCTTTCCAGCTTACTGCTCAACAAATTTCTAAAGGCTTCGCTGCAGCCAGAGACAAAACAGGCATCTATGCACACTTACCTCCAGGTAGGCACCCAACGTTCCACGAACTTATCGCTCTGGGACAACATTTGAGAGAAAAACAAGGATGGACCGTTGCAGAGATCCAGAAGTTACGAGGACACACCAAGGAATCAACAACCAGGATTTACCTGGAAGGTCACGACTGGGTCACCATTGAGCCTTAGAGCATGCTCTTTTTGTCGATCTGGTGTTTTCCTGTTATTGAACCAACAAAAAAGCCCCGCAATCGCGGGGCTTCTAAGTCACTGAATTTAATCAGTAAATCTGGTAGGCGCGAGTGGATTCGAACCACCGACCCCCACCATGTCAAGGTGGTGCTCTAACCAACTGAGCTACGCGCCTGCTAAGGACGCGAATAATACAGGTGGATATATACGCATTGCAAGTGCCGGAACAGATTTTTTACCCGCTTCCCGGAGTGGGGTGTTTCAGGGCTTTCAGGCTGCAGAAAGGGTCGTCGACTTTTCTCTCTGGTTAGTGCTCGCCGGTCATTGGGACGAAGGCCACAGGCAGCAGACTCTTCTCGGTCACATTACCGGATTCATCCTTCTCAATCAGTAAGAGGTCCTGCCCATAGAAACGTCCACCAACGGGTAACACCAGACGTCCTCCAGGTGCCAATTGCTCTGGCAGGTGAGGGGGGATTTCAGTGGCGGCGGCTGTTACCAGTATTACATCGAAAGGGGCCTCCTCCGGCCAGCCGAAGTAGCCGTCGCCAGTCCGGCTGATGATGTTCGAGTAATTCAGCTCATCGAACCGTAACCTTGCCTCCTCCGCCAGTTCAGGGATGATCTCGATGCTGTATAGCTGCCGTACAAGGAGTGACATCACCGCTGTCTGATAGCCGGAACCTGTGCCGACCTCCAACACACGATCCCCCGGTGCGGGATTCGCCAGATCAGTCATCAAGGCGACGATAAACGGTTGAGAGATCGTCTGTCCGCGGCCGATCGGTAGCGGACTGTTGTCGAAGGCGTGATGGCGCATATTCACGTTGACAAAACGCTCACGGGGTACTTTTGCTAGGGCATCCAGCACATTGGGATTCAATTCAGAACGACCGATCATTCGGCTGGCATAGCGGGCCTCATCGACAATATCCTGCAGCATTTCTTCGATGTTATGCATTGCCCTCTACCTGAAAAAGCACCCAAATCACTTGCTAATTGTGGACGATTTGAGAAAGTGTTGCATGGTTTTTTGTCAATTTTCAGCAATTGATTTCACCATGAAAGAAGAATTATGTTCGCCCATGGTCAGGGCGGTCATCCTCCCGAAAAACAGTTGCCCTGAAAAGTAGAGGCTTTTCGCAAGTTGCAACTTGGTATTTTGTCTGGCCGATTGTTCTATCCCAGATATTTATGAAGATGGCACCGTATTCCGCATCGACTACGACATAGTGTTTCATTCGATGCGGAATTAAGAAAAACGTTTCTGAAAAAATAACCAGCACTCACGCAACCAACCCCTTATCCTGCAGCGTTTTTATCTGATCCCTTACCTGTGCAGCTTCCTCGAACTCAAGATCCCGGGCGTGGCGGTACATCTCATCCTCCAACTCTTTGATGCGTTTGGCCATCTGTTGGGGAGTGAGACTGGCATACTCAGCCGCTTCTTCCGCCACCCTGGCATAGGCGCTGGGAGATACAGGTGCGCCGGGATAAGCACCTTCCATGATATCGGCGATGGATTTGCGGATGGTCTGCGGGGTGATGCCATGTTTTTTATTGTGAGCAATCTGTTTTTCGCGCCGGTGATCAGTCACGTCCATCGCACGGCGCATGGATCCGGTAATCTGATCGCCGTAGAGAATGGCCTTGCCGTTGGCGTTGCGGGCCGCCCGGCCAATGGTCTGTATCAGAGAACCTTCCGAACGCAGAAAGCCCTCTTTGTCCGCATCGAGGATGGCAACCAGTGATACCTCCGGCATATCCAGCCCCTCGCGCAGGAGGTTGATGCCGATCAATACGTCGAATTTTCCGAGCCGCAGGTCGCGGATGATCTCTACCCGCTCTACAGTCTCGATATCGGAGTGGAGGTAGCGCACCCGCACATCGTGATCACCCAGGTAGTCAGTGAGATCTTCCGCCATGCGTTTTGTCAGTGTGGTCACCAGCACCCGCTCGGCCTTGTCAGCCCGCAGGCGGATCTCGGAGAGCAGATCATCGACCTGGCTGGTCGCTGGTCTGACTTCAACGCCTGGATCTACCAAGCCTGTCGGCCGCACCACCTGTTCAACGATCGCGCCCGAGTGTTCCATTTCATAGTCACGGGGCGTGGCGGTGACGTAGATGGTCTGAGGTGAACGGGCCTCATACTCCTCGAATTTGAGCGGACGGTTATCGAGCGCCGAAGGCAGACGAAAACCATACTCGACCAGGGTCTCCTTGCGCGAACGATCCCCCCGGAACATGCCACCGATCTGGGGGATGGTGACATGACTCTCATCCACAACCAGCAGCGACTCTTCCGGCAGATAGTCGAACAGCGTCGGCGGGGCTTCCCCTGATGCGCGTCCGGAGAGATAGCGGGAGTAGTTCTCGATGCCGGAGCAGTAACCCAACTCCAGAATCATCTCGATGTCGAAGCGGGTGCGCTGATCCAGCCGTTGCCGCTCCAGCAGTTTGTGGGCTGACTCCAACTGCTCCAGTCGTTCTTTGAGTTCCACTTTGATGTGATCCACCGCCCCGAGCAACTTCTCCCTGGGGGTGACATAGTGACTTTTCGGGTAGACGGAGTAGCGGGGCACCCTGCGCAGCACTTCTCCTGTCAGCGGATCAAAAAGGGAGAGTTGCTCAATCTCGTCATCAAAGAGTTCAATGCGCAGTGCTTCGGCATCCGATTCTGCCGGATAGATGTCGATCACTTCACCCCGCACGCGGAAGGTCGCGCGGTGAAGTTCCACGTCATTGCGTTTGTACTGCAACTCAGCCAGCCGGTGCAGGATGTCACGTTGGTTGATGATATCGCCCCTGGAGAGATGCAACATCATTCCCAGATAGGAATTTGGATCACCCAAGCCGTAGATCGACGAAACGGTTGCGACGATGATCGTGTCCCTGCGTTCCAGTAGCGCCTTGGTGGCTGAAAGCCGCATCTGCTCGATATGTTCGTTGATTGAGGCATCCTTCTCAATGAAGGTATCGGAGGCCGGTACATAGGCTTCGGGCTGGTAATAGTCGTAATATGAGACGAAATACTCCACCGAGTTATGGGGAAAAAAATCCTTGAATTCACCGTACAATTGGGCCGCAAGCGTCTTATTTGGGGCAAGAACCAGCGTTGGTCGTTGAGTTTCCTGAATGACATTGGCGATAGTGAAGGTTTTACCGGAGCCGGTCACCCCCAGCAGTGTCATGCCTGCCTCGCCGTCGTGGAGACCCTCCAGCAGCCTTTTGATCGCGGCTGGCTGGTCGCCTGCCGGGTCAAATTTGGACACTAATTGAAAATCTTTCGCCATCAGGGATTCTGCATCTCGGGATAATTGGATATTATTGCACGTTGCCGCCTCTCGAGAGAGGCACTCCAGATTCGTCTCTTTTGCCACGGAAACTACAAATGAACACAAAACTCTCTGCAAGGGTACAGGCCGTCAAACCCTCTCCCACCCTGGCGATCACCGCTCGCGCCGCTGAAATGCGCGCTGCCGGCAAGGATGTCATCGGACTGGGCGCTGGAGAGCCGGATTTTGATACGCCGGAGCATATCAAGCAGGCTGCCATCGAAGCGATCAATAACGGCTTCACAAAATACACTGCTGTGGATGGCACGCCGGGCCTGAAGAACGCGATTATCGAAAAGTTCAGGAAAGACAATGGGTTTGAATATAAGCCGGAGCAGATCCTGGTCTCCTGCGGCGGCAAGCAGAGCTTCTACAATCTTGCTCAGGCTACCCTGGATCCAGGTGATGAGGTCATCATCCCCGCCCCTTACTGGGTCTCCTATCCTGATATGGCAATCCTGGCTGGTGGCGTACCCGTGTTGGTTCAGGCCGGCGCCTCGCAGAAATTTAAGATCACCGCCGCGCAGTTGGCTGCGGCGATTACCGATAAAACCCGGCTGTTTGTCATCAACAGCCCCTCAAATCCCACCGGTATGGCCTATACCAAAGAGGAGTTGACGGCCTTGGGTGAGGTACTGAAAGAACACCCCCGGATTCTTATCGCCACTGATGATATGTACGAGCATATCCTCTGGACTGAGGCTCCCTTCGTCAACATCCTCAATGCCTGCCCGGAACTGGTGGATCGCACCCTGGTGCTCAACGGTGTCTCCAAGGCCTACTCCATGACCGGTTGGCGCATCGGTTACGCCGGTGGCCCGGCGGAGATCATCAAGGCGATGAAGAAGATCCAGTCCCAGAGCACCTCCAACCCCACTTCAATCTCCCAGGTGGCGGCGCAGGCAGCACTGGAAGGCTCGCAGGATTGCATCAGCGATATGCTCAAATTCTTCAAGGAGCGTCACGACTATGTGGTCGATCGACTGACCATGATGCCTGGCGTCGAGTGCCTGCCTTCAGACGGCACCTTCTACTGTTTTCCCAACATCGAGGGTGCGCTGGAACATATCGAAGGGGTCGATAACGATATGGAACTGGCCGAATACCTCATACAAAAGGCGGGTGTGGCGCTGGTACCCGGCACTGCGTTTGGACTTGGCGGTCATGTAAGGATCTCCATCGCCACCAGCATGGAGAACCTGCGGAATGCTCTGGACAGGATCGAAAAAGTACTTGTCGGATAGGGCTATGCGTGTAGACTGGGTCATGATGAGAAAATAATTCCCAACGCTGGCGATCAGGTTCTAGCAGGCTGTTGAAATTCGTTCAGGTGAGTGCAAGACAAGGCGAAATCGACCGAAAAAGCGCAGTTTACATCGAGTAAATGAGCATTTTGAGGCCGATTTCAACGCTGTATTGTGCCGCCTGAATAGAATCTCAACAGCCTGCAACTGACCGGACCGGCCACACACCTCTACTGGAGGGACAGACATGGATGTCGCCCTGAAAAAATACGCACCTGCCTGCACGGCCGGTTTCACGCTTCCCGAACTGCTTACCACTCTGAGTGTTGCTCTGATCCTGCTCAGCGCGGGCGTACCCGCCTATCGCACTCTGGCGGCAAACAGCCAGATGAGTGGTGAAATCAATAGTTTTATCAGCCACCTGCAACTGACGCGCAGCACAGCCATCATGACAGGCGGCCTGGCCATTCTCTGCCCCAGTTCCGATGCACAAACCTGCCTTGACGAGCCCCTCTGGCATGAAGGTTTCCTGCTCTATGCGGACACTAACGGTAACCGGCAACCTGACGATTCCGAAAAACGGATTCGCTATCAGAATGCGATAAAGCACTCCCTCATAAGCATGCGTTCGACTCAGGGCAGACGCCGTATCATCTATCGGCCTGACGGTACCTCTCCCGGTAGCAATCTCACCCTAACCTTTTGTGATGTAACAGAAAACATTGACCCCAAGGCGGTAGTGGTATCGAATGCCGGCCGCCCCAGAATATCCGAAACCCGACCCGGTGGTGGCGAATTGAGCTGCAACTGACTATTTCTGCACTTCCCTATTGACGCTCGGGACCTGTGTCATTAATATGCGCGCTGCAACACAATTCCCCGGTAGCTCAGTCGGTAGAGCGGGTGACTGTTAATCACTAGGTCGGCAGTTCGAGCCTGTCCCGGGGAGCCAAATAAAACAAGGGCTTAGCGAGAAATCGCTAGGCCCTTTGTTTTTGGGGTAGCGTTTCTCATGGATTCACAACACTAACCTTTGCTATCTCGATCAAATCTTTTTGCATTCTCTCGACATCATCCGGCGCATCAATGGAGACCGTGGGTGAGGCGCTGGTGCCGCCCAGCACCGGGTGTCTGTCGCTGGGAAATCGGAATATTGATCAGTATCTAATAATTTAATTTGACTTAAACTCAAAACCTATAATAA
The DNA here is from genome assembly GCA_963691905.1 of Sedimenticolaceae bacterium. GTDB lineage: Bacteria > Pseudomonadota > Gammaproteobacteria > Chromatiales > Chromatiaceae > QGON01. The sequence goes on along the minus strand of OY829894.1, from coordinate 763,451 downwards.
TTATAGGCAGATATGTTTGTCTGTTATTACTGACGTTTATTGGTGTTCGTTCATGGGCGAGATTAAAGCTTTTAAAATGACGCGAGAGCGCTTTGAGAAGCTGGTTAATAGGCTGGCGGCTGACTCGTCGAATATCACATTCATAAACAACTGTACCGACGGAGATTGGGAACGTGCGGTCAACTACTGGTAAATGCTGGTTTGACTACAAAAGGGCACTGTCCTCTCAGACCCTCGATGGGATGAGGAAAGTCAGACTCACATAGGCAACATGGGCCGTTTTCACGCAGGCCAGGACATCGTTTTAGAAATATCTGCAGAAAAAGAACAACACTTATACGTAATTAACGTCTGTCAGTAGTCAGTGACTACATGGCGGGGGGTGTGAAATGAAAGAAGAACTGTATCAATACACCGGTTGCGGCTTGGATTATATCTATCTGACCAACGGCTATGACATAAAAGAGACTCCGTTTGGTGAAGGTGTGACCATTCGCAATCTTGACGGGTTGCACCGTGCTATTGCTACCGATTTAGTCGATGACAGACCTAACTGGACCGGGGCAGAACTGCGTTTTATCCGTAAGGAGCTGGGGTTCACCCAGCTGACCCTTGGTGCGTTTGTGTCACGTGACGCCCAGACTGTCGCTCTTTGGGAAAAAGACAAGCAGCCAGTACCTGAAGAAGCCAGCAACATCATCCGTGGGATTTATAAAAGCCGTTTGGAAGGCAACGTAGAGTTTGAAAAGATGATCGAGCGCATCAATAAACTTGATCGCCAAATCAATGATGCGGACGATAGAATGACAGCCTACAAAACAGGTGCCTCGGGGTGGCACACTGCAAAAGCCGCCTAATCAGGCTCAACATCGCAGCCACCTACCCCCCGCCATATCAGTGGCAGGGAGGTCTTTATACTGTACAAGTATTAACCTTCACCAGTCCTCTCGCTGCGGGATTTATATTAATACACGTATCCGTAAGTTTATTATCTGCAGCCTACAGCAAATTATTGCGCTTGCGGCGGGCGATACCTAAGCTCGCAAACGCGAAACAGAAAAACCAAAATATCCCGGACTCTGGTACTTTGAAGGATATGTATGGTATCCCCTGGTACACAGTCAGTTTTTTCCTTCCCATTCCTAAAACCATATTTTATTAAGGTTTTATTGATTTGTGTCAAGCAATTCAAATGTTGAACTGTACAACTGTAATAATGGTAATAAGCTGATCGGCGGTGCTTCTTCTTTGGCTTGATGGCTCATCTGAAGGCAGTTCTTCGTTTGGATTCAAGCCCGCTGCATCTTGAATTTTTCGCAAACGGAGATGTGAACAATGAATAACAAATGGCTGCCCGTTTTTTCGTTAGCTATTGCAATCCTCTTACTACCGTTTACGGTCAATGCAGATTTTGCAAATGAGGTGATAATCTCTGCTCTTGACCGTGACAACGGTGACGCTTTTGGCAATTCGGTCTCTATTGACGGTGACACGGCGGTTATAGGTGCATACGATGATGATAATCGGGCTGGTAGTGCCTATGTGTATGTGCGAAATCCAGCTGGCGCCTGGATTTTGCAGCGGAAACTCACTGTGCCAGACCGTCAAGTTTTCGATAGATTTGGCGGTTCGGTCTCCCTCAGTGGTGACACGGTAGTCATCGGGGTAGAACGTGACGATGACAACGGCGACGAATCCGGTTCTGCCTATATATTTGTGCGTGACCCTGCCACCGGTGTCTGGACGGAGCAGCAAAAGCTACTGCCTTCTGACGGCGCGGCTGGTGACCAGTTTGGCTCATCTGTTTCCCTCAGTGGAGACACTGTAATCATTGCAGCACCTCTCAACTCTAGCGGTACAGCCTATGTGTTTGAGCGCGTCGGCACCGTCTGGATAGAGCAAGAAATATTACTACCCTCCGCTGGCAGTGCAGGTTTTAACGCTTTCGGCATCTCTGTTTTCATTGAGGGTGATAGAGCCATCGTTGGAGCATCAGGCGAAGATATCACCGCTACTGATTCCGGTGCTGCCTATATATTTGTGCGTGACGGCACCGGCACCTGGAATCTGGAGCAAAAACTCCTCGCCTCAGATGGTGCCAATGGAGACGCTTTCGGTGCTTCCGTTTCAATCAACGGTGATACCGCTATCGTTGGCGCAACCCTGGCCGATGATCTGGGCAGTGCATCCGGCTCGGCCTATGTGTTTGTACGTGATGGCACTGGCGACTGGATAGAGCAGCCGAAACTTCTGGCCTCCGATGGCACGGCTTCTGATCACTTTGGTCAATCAGTTGTCCTGACCGGGGACACCGCTGTCGTCGGGGCAGACCGTGTCGAGACAGCTTATGTGTTTGTACGCGACCCAGGCACAGGTGACTGGACAGAGGATCAAATAGTCAAAGCTTCTGTGGTCGCGGATGACTATGCCTTTTCCATGTCGATAAGCGGTAACGCATTGATCATTGGCGCACCCTCTGCTGGTTTTGTTGAAGGTCTTGCCTTTATATTCACCTCCACGGTGGCGACACCTGACATCACCGTCACCGACTCGGTCGCGCCGATAGATGACCTCACGGTGGCTTTTGGTGATGTCACCGAGATGACCACCGTCGATCAAACCGTGACCGTCACCAATGATGGCGACGCAGACCTGCTTCTAGGCAATATCGCCCAGGCTAACCCGTTGGCGTCACCCTTCAGTATTCTGAACGACACCTGCTCGACGCAGACACTGGCCCAGTTCGACCGTTGCACCTTAACCGTGCGCTTCTCGCCACCATCGACCGGCGCTTTCAGCGACACCTTCGATATTCCCTCCGACGATCCGGACGAAAATCCGGTAACGGTCGACGTTGACGGTACGGGTATAGGGTTAGCAGTACCGGATATCACCGTTACCGATACCGTCGCCCCGCTGGACGATCTCGCGATTGCCTTTGGTAATGTCACCCAGGCCACGACTTCGGATGAGACAGTTACCATTACCAATGATGGAAATGCCGATCTGACTATCGGGAATATCGGTGCGCTGGACGTGCTGGTGGCGCCCTTCAGTATCCTGAATGATACCTGTTCAACGCAGATCCTGGCGCCGGCGGCAAGCTGCGCCTTGACGGTCAGGTTTGAACCGACGGCCATAGGGGCGTTCGTTGACAGCTTTGACATCCCGTCCGACGATGCAGATGAAGCCACCGTTACGATCAATCTGGCGGGCACAGGGACAGTCGCACTGGTGCCGGACATTACGGTTACCGATTCCGTAGTGCCTGCAGAGGATCTTCAGGTGCCGTTTGGCAATGTTATTGAGGGTGTTTCATCTGACAAGATAGTAACGATCACCAATGACGGCACCGCAGATCTCATTCTCGGTCAGATCGCCCAGGCCAATCCATTGGCAGCACCTTTCAGCATCCTGAATGACACCTGTTCGGCCCAGACTTTGACACCGGCGGCAAGTTGCACATTGACGGTCAGATTTGCGCCGACTGTCATAGGGATATCCAACGACAGCTTTGACATCCCGTCTAACGATCCTGATGAAGCCTCCGTTACAATCAACCTGACCGGTACAGGGGTAGCGGCGCCGGTACCCGTGCCAGATATCACTGTTACCGATTCCGTAGTGCCAACTGGCGACCTTCAGGTTCCATTTGGCAATGTCATTGAGGGTGTTTCATCTGACAAGATAGTAACGATCGCCAATGACGGTACCGCAGATCTCACTCTCGGTCAGATCGCCCAGGCCAATCCATTGGCAGCGCCCTTCAGTATCCTGAATGACACCTGTTCGGCCCAGACTTTGACACCGGCGGCAAGTTGTACATTGACGGTCAGATTTGCACCGACTGTTGCAGGAACGTTCAATGACAGCTTTGACATCCCATCGGATGATCCGGATGAAGGTTCGGTGACTGTTAATCTGTCTGCTACCGGTGTGGTCGCGGATGACGATGATGGTGGTTTTGGAAGCATGGGCCCACTCGAACTATTGTTTGGCTTGCTGGGTCTTGTGTTTGTCTTCGCTACGCGCAAAGGAGAGCGAAGCGAAGAGGCGTAGCCCCAGGTAGGCGTAGGTGCGGGCGTATGGCCGGGATTGTGAAATAGGACTGGGATGTCCGTTTCACATCCTTAGCGCCACGACACACTTGCTCGATGCTTTTGGTGAAACTTATGGGATACGAAACTTTAAGTGTTTTTGTTCCCAGTATGGCGTACTCGGGAGCCATACAAAACAAGGGCTTAGCGAGAAATCACTAGGTCCTTTGTTTTTTGTGGAGAGAAAAATCCACAGGCGGTTTGAGTTATGCTCAAGTCATGTGCTACTGGATTGGCGTTTCCCTCTCAAAAAACCTACCAACCAAAAGACCGTCACGGTAATAATGGTTACCGCAATAACGCCAACCGCCCCTCAAATTGTCGAACCCGTAGTGCAACAGACCGCAGGAAAGGCCGAAAGTTAAGCCTGATAGTGGATAATTGATCTTCATTTTCGGCTTACCCTGGCAACTTTTGCGCTCCTCGGTCTTCCCCACCAAACATTCACCACCAGTCACTGGCTCAATCTGTGAGCCTACTGAGCTTTGTAACTATTCACCAGTAATCTTACTCCCATTCCTAATAACCATAATTCATAAAGATTTATTGATTCGTGTCAAGACATTCTAATGTTGAGCTGTACAACCGTAATAACGGTATTAAGCTGGTCGACGGTGCTTCTTCTTTGGCTTGATAGCTCATCTGAAGGCAGTTCTTCGTTTGGATTCAAGTCAGCTGCATCTTGATTTTTTCGCAAACGGAGATCTGAACAATGAATAACAAATGGCTGCCCGTTTTTTCGTTAGCTATTGCAATCCTCATACTACCGCTTACGGTCAATGCAGATTTTGCAGATGAAATAAAGCTGTTTGCCTCTGACGGCGCAAGTCAAGACCAGTTCGGCTGGTCTATTTCGATCAGTGGCGACACGGCAATAGTCGGGGCGCCAGTAGACGATACCAACGGTGCGGCCTATATCTTTGTGCGTGACCCTGGCACTGGTGACTGGACGCAGCAGCAGAAGTTGCTGGCTACCAACGGCGCGTGGAATGATCGTTTTGGTGAGTCTGTTTCGATCAGCGGCGACACGGCAATCGTTGGGGTAAAGGGGGATGATGACAACGGAGAAAGTTCCGGCTCCGCCTATGTCTTTGTGCGTGACCCTGCCACCGGCACCTGGACGCTGCAGCAGAAGCTGGTGGCCTCTGACGCCGCGGCTTATCATATATTTGGCAAGTCTGTTGCGATCAGCGGCGACACGGCAATCGTCGGCGCAGACTTTACTACTCTCATCACAGTTGGTACCGGCCAGGCCTATGTCTTTGTGCGAGACCCTGCCACCGGTTTCTGGACAGAGCAGCAGAAGCTACTGGCCTCCGATGGCGCGCTCAACGATTTCTTCGGCTATCGTGTTGCGATCGATGGCGACACCGCTTTCGTTGGGGCGGTTGGGGAGGGTGTTAGTTTTGTCGGTGCGGTCTATGCCTTTGTGCGTGATCCCGCCACTGGTGACTGGGCTGAGTCACAGAAACTGCTGACATCCAACGCATCGAGTTTCGATCGGATCGGCGAGTCGGTTTCGATCGACGGTGACATGGCAATAATTGGGGCAAGCGGGGAAGGCTCCGCCTATATCTTCGAGCGTGACCCTGCCACCGGTGACTGGACGGAGCAACAGCAGCTCTGGGACCCTAACGGCGTGTTTCAGAACGACTTCGGTGTGTCTGTCGCCATCAGCGGCGACTACGCGATAGTTGGCGAAAGCAGTGCCAGTTCCGCCTTCGCCTATGTGCGAGACCCGGGCACTGGCCTTTGGACAGGGCAGAAGCTCGTGGCCTCTGACGGCGGTCGTCGATTCGGTAGTTCTGTTTCGATCGACGGTGACAGGGCAATAATCGGGGCATGGGGGGCTACTGGCATTGAAGATTTTGCCGGCGCTGCCTATGTCTACACCAACTCCGTGGTCACAGCTCCTGACATTACCGTTACCGACTCGGTCGCGCCGATAGATGACCTCACGGTGGCTTTTGGTGATGTCACCGAGATGACCACCGCCGATCAGACCGTGACCGTCACCAACGATGGAGATGCAGACCTGCTTCTTGGCAATATCGCCCAGGCCAATCCGTTGGCATCACCCTTCAGTATTCTGAACGATACCTGCTCGACGCAGACACTGACCCCGGCTGCCAATTGCTCCTTAACCGTGCGCTTCTCGCCACAATCTACCGGCGCTTTCAGTGACAGTTTCGATATTCCCTCCGACGATCCAGACGAAAACCCGGTAACGGTCGACGTTGACGGTACGGGTATAGGGTTAGCGGTGCCGGATATCACCGTTACCGATTCCGTCGCTCCGGTGGATGATCTCTCGATTGCCTTTGGGAATGTCACCCAGGCCACGATTTCGGATGAGACAGTTACCATTACCAATGATGGAAATGCCGATCTGACTATCGGGAATATCGGTGCGCTGGACGTGCTGGTGGCGCCCTTCAGTATCCTGAATGATACCTGTTCAACGCAGATCCTGGCGCCGGCGGCAAGCTGCACCTTGACGGTCAGGTTTGAACCGACGGCCATAGGGGCGTTCGTTGACAGCTTTGACATCCCGTCCGACGATGCAGATGAAGCCACCGTTACGGTCAACCTGACGGGCACAGGGACAGTCGCACTGGTGCCGGACATTACGGTTACCGATTCCGTAGTGCCTGCAGAGGATCTTCAGGTGCCGTTTGGCAATGTTATTGAGGGTGTTTCATCTGACAAGATAGTCACGATCACCAATGACGGCACCGCAGATCTCATTCTCGGTCAGATCGCCCAGGCCAATCCATTGGCAGCACCTTTCAGCATCCTGAATGACACCTGTTCGGCCCAGACTTTGACGCCAGCGGCAAGTTGTACATTGACGGTCAGATTTGCGCCGACTGTCATAGGGATATCCAACGACAGCTTTGACATCCCGTCTAACGATCCTGATGAAGCCTCCGTTACAATCAACCTGACCGGTACAGGGGTAGCGGCGCCGGTACCCGTGCCAGATATCACTGTTACCGATTCCGTAGCGCCAGCGGGCGATCTTCAGGTTCCATTTGGCAATGTCATTGAGGGTGTTTCATCTGACCAGATAGTCACGATCACCAATGACGGCAACGCAGATCTCACTCTCGCTCAGATCGCCTTGGTCAATCCATTGGCAGCACCTTTCAGCATCCTGAACGACACATGTTCGGCCCAGACTTTGACACCGGCGGCAAGTTGTACATTGACGGTCAGATTTGCACCGACTGTTGCAGGAGCGTTCAATGACAGCTTTGACATCCCATCGGATGATCCGGATGAAGGTTCGGTGACTGTTAATCTGTCTGCTACCGGTGTGGTCGCGGATGACGATGATGGTGGTTTTGGAAGCATGGGCCCACTCGAACTATTGTTTGGCTTGCTGGGTCTTGTGTTTGTCTTCGCTACGCGCAAAGGAGAGCGAAGCGAAGAGGCGTAGCCCCAGGTAGGCGTAGGTGCGGGCGTATGGCCGGGATTGTGAAATAGGACTGGGATGTCCGTTTCACATCCTTAGCGCCACGACACACTTGCTCGATGCTTTTGGTGAAACTTATGGGATACGAAACTTTAAGTGTTTTTGTTCCCAGTAAGATGTGCTGCAGATCCATGTAAAACAAGGGCTTGGCGAGAAATCGCCAGGCCCTTTGTTTTTACGCCCCGCCTGAAGTCACTTTTTGGAACAATATTCCTGAGTGAGGGGTTTTCCTCGCTAAGTCAATCCACCTGTTGCACTATTAGGTACGATTATTCGTGGGTTTCCGGAGGGTTCGATGGTGGAGCACTACTGATGGGATTGGGTCTGTTTCGCTCCAGCCAGGCTCATTGGTTTGAAGTCTATGTGCCGCGAGATCAGACTGTCCATGCGATAGAGGTTTTGGCTGAAACCGGGGATGTTCAACTCGAACTGGATCCCAGACAGACCACCCACCTGAATGTCAAAGTCATTAAATCCCTGATCAGGGAGTTCGATAGTTTTTGCGGTTCACATAATCTTTCGTTGCCGTCGAATAATGCGATTCCTGCGCACTTGGTGGGTGAGCCTGAGGAAGTGGCTAAATCGTCGGTGGATTATTTCAGGAGATGGGCTGCCCGGCTGTTCGTGATCCAGGATGTACTCAAATTGCTCCAGGGTGAAAAGGCCGATCTATCCCTGCTTGACGCCTGTCTGACGGCGCTTGAATCCGACGCCTCCGGTATCGAGTCTTTTTCCCACGATACGGATTTCCTCTTTAAAGGTGTCTATGCATGCCCCCAGCACCATCCGCTGAACGTATCACTGAAGGAGATCTTTTCAGAGAAGATTTCCGGTGAAACCCATGACTTCTTTTTTCTGGCAGGCTTGCCTGACCGGAAGCAGCTGGTCGATCATGTGGTTGAGTCTTCGGATTGTATTCAACTCGATGTACCAGAATGGTTGCCGGGAGAGTGTGATGAGCAGAGGGTCGCTATTGATTCCCGAATGGAAAATCTGGACAAGGAAATTGCAGGGCACATTGCTACACTGAAGGCGTACTGGCGTGATGCAGAGTTAAAAGAAGCACTTGCCAATATCGCTGTACTTCGCTGGTTCGTGGATTATTCGTCTCAAGTGACAATCCGCCAAAAAGTCTGTCACGTCACTGGTTGGACGACTGCATCCGGTCCATCTGTTATCCGCAAAACTCTGGAAAAAGCGGGCATCCATGCACTTACAAGGTATCCGACACCATCCGTTGCTGCTACAGCTCCGGTTACAGTCCTGCAGTCATGGTGGGGCAAGCCATTTCAGATATTTGCCACTATGCCTGGACAACCTGGGAAAGGGGAGATCAATCCTTATGTGATCCTGCCCTTTGTGGTGCCGTTGATATTTGGTTTTATGTTCCCTGACCTTGGACATGGATTTGTTTTGGCTTTGCTGGGGTTTGTACTCTCCTTTCGCTGGCCGCAGCTGCGTTTCCTCGTACCATGCGGTATTGCCGCCATGCTCTTCGGCATTGCTTTTGGGGAGGTGTTCGGTCTCGAAGGTTGGATTCCGGTGATATGGTTCAGGCCGCTCGATGAGCCTGTCAGAATTATTGTCATATCACTGGTGCTTGGTAGTGGACTGATATTGATGGGCTTGGTTTTTGCTGCGATTGAGGCGGCTTGGCAGAGGCGGCTGCTAAAGTGGTTTATGGTTGATGGCGCGGTTTTATTCCTCTATATCAGCGTGCTTGTCACGCTGTTTTTCTCGCAAGTGATTCCACTGATAATTCTGGCTATCGTGTGGTACATGATTGGCAGTTTTGTTCTTCATCGGGATGAGGGTATTGCAGCACTGCCTGGGATTATTGGGCGTATTCTGCACAGCAGTTATGAGCTGGTTGTCAATAGCTTCTCATTTATCCGGCTGGGTGCCTTTGCGCTGGCCCATATGGCTATGTCTTCTGCTGTGTTTTCGATGGCGAATTTGATTGAAAGCGCAACGGTGCATTATCTGGTTCTTGTCATGGGCCACCTATTGGTAATTGGTATCGAGGCACTGTTGGTTTTTGTGCAAACTACACGTCTGATTTTATTTGAATTTTTTATTCGGTTTCTGCGTGCGGACGGTCGCGTGTTTCGTCCATTGACACCACCTGCAAAAAAACCAAAAATATAATGATTTTGTGGTTGTAATCATTTTGCACCAAAGAATTCGCGTTTATACTTTCTCGATATCCTGAGTCGCGAGAAAAAGTTTTTGGGAAGGCTAAATTCATGTGCGGTATAAAGCAATGGCGAGGTTTCCTTGCAATAATTTATCTACTCTTCGTGGTGAGTCTTCCAGCCTTCGCTGAGCCGCCCGACTCATCACCCATACCTGATGCTCGGGTAGCCCGTGCAGTGTTTACTTCCGGAATTGAAGCACGAGAACCTATAGACCGGATGGTGGTATTGGAAAACACTGCCACCAGTATTTACTTTTTCACTGACCTGCGACATTTGCAAGGGCGTAGGGTTACACACCGGTGGGAGTATGATGGCCAAGTGATATCCGAGATCCCCTTTGACGTGGGTGGACCCCGTTGGCGGGTTTTTTCACAGAAGACCCTGAATCCCAACATGCTGGGAAAATGGACTGTTGTGGTGGTGGATCAGTCCGGGTGGCCTTTGCATGCGTCGATTTTTGAATACAAACATGCGGAATAGGCAGCTGGAGGTTGAGCCAGATACCTGGAGGGCGGGAAAGCGTTAATTAGCCTCGGTGCTCGCTTTTAAACGATTAAACTCTTGCTCGGCGGCTTGCCGAACCCGCTCTTCCGCCGCTTCCCGGGTACCTTTATAAGATGGTGCGTCTACGATTTCAGGTGTTTTGCTGACATGCTCCAGCTCCAGTGAGTCGTGGACGGGTCTGGGGATGGTGGTGGGTTCTAGCAGGATTGTTCGAACGGGCTCATTTTTCTCGATGAGTGCCTGCCGAATGGACTCTGCAGTTGAGCCGAAGATGTCAGTGAAATAGATTGCTGCGCCGATGCTGATCAATGCAACTGTGAGCAGCGCGAGGAGTAGTGGCCGGCGGTTTTTCGGTGTTGACTCAATCTTCTTGAATGCAGATTTGGCGACAGGAACCACTCTTGGCTGCTGGATTGCTGCAGGTGTCTCCTGTGGTTTTACTGGGGCCCAATCGATATTGCCGGATTTAAGTTGTTTGACTCGGTGTTCTGCTTCTGCCCGAGCTTTTTGCTCACTGGCCAGTTGTGCCTCGAACTGCTCATTGGTAGTTTCAAGTAGCGTCTGTAATCGTTCCACATCTGCTCTGGCGCTGCGTGACGCTATTTCAGCGGCCTCGGTGCGTTGTCGGAAGGTATCATTATCCCCCTTCAACTGAGAGTTTTCTTCCTCAATATACTGTTGAACCTCCTGTTCGGCCTGTAGCCTCGTGGAAGAGGCTTTTGAGAGCTGGGAATTCGTCAATTCTGCAGCTTTTGCCCGGTTGCGCATTGCCTGATATTCGGCCTGTAGGGTCTGTAGCTCCTCCTCCAGTTGCCGGCGAACCGATACTGATCTGGCCAATTTATCCTGGGACCGTTCCGCAGCTTCTGCCCGCATGCGCAGAATTTCAACTTCTGTACGCAGGTTTTCCACTTCCTCTTCCAACTGCCCCCGAGTCTCACTGTTCGAGTCAAGGAGGTCGCTTGTGTCCGGCGGGAAGAGGATGGATGCATTTAGATAAGATCCAGAGACGGGATCAGCTGGTTCAGTACTGTGGCTGTCCGGGGGCGGGGTCTCTCCGGGTAATGCAGGTACGCTGTTTAGTGGCGGCGATGAATCCTTCTTGATAATGCGGTCGCCACCAGCAGAGAGAGCATTGTTCAGACGTCTCTGAGCTATGACCAGCAGGTCTCTGACCAGAATTCCGGGCTTTATGTCAGGTGCTGCAATACCCAGGCTGGCGGTTATCTTATCTCCATTGGAGAGTGCTAGTTTCTTGATACCGTTGAGAACACGTTTCCCTTGGTATTTTGCACGAATGTCATTAGTCGCGGGCAGCAGCAGAGCAAACTTGCCTTCACCGAAATAGGCTGCAGTATCTTCTGTGCGCGCCTGTTTCTTTACTAGCTGGGCTGTTGCATTGAGGATTCTGTTAGTCACAGCATTGCTGTTTTGCGCAGCTATCTTCTCGAATTGATCAATCTCAAGCAGGGCCAACGCCAGTTCATTTTTGTGTCTGAGGGCAAATGCGAGATCTTTTCTTGCTCGCTGGGTGAAATAGTGCAGATTGGCAAGACCTGTGATTGGATCGATGATCGACTCATGCTGAAACCTTGCGGCGGCATCGATCATCTTCTGGTGATTGTTGGCGCAGGCCTTGGCGCGTGCAGTGATTTCGATCGGCTGGAACGGTTTGATGATAAGATCGGTTGCACCGCATTTCAGTGCATTGGAGCGGATCTTCTCATTGTCCTCGTTGCCGGTGATCACCACGAAGGGTATCTCCCGGATATTGGGGTTTGTTGATTGACGGATTCTGTCGAGCAGGCCGAAGCCATTTAGGTTGGGCATCGACAGATCGGAAAATACGACGTGTACCAGCGGGGCTTCAGTGAGCTTCTTCCAGGCTTCTTCGCCGTCCTTCGTCTCGATTACCGTGAAATCATTCCTGAGAATCTTTTGCAGAGATGCCCGCACCACCCGGGAATCATCTGCAATCAGAATGACGGGTTTTTCATGGACTTCTTGCGAAGCGGGTGTTTCGGATAATTCTGCGCTCACTGTCTGCATTTGATCTTGCTTGTAGTTGCCGGAATCCAACCATAGCTCCGGTCGATATTGATTATCGGCATAAATCCTGTTTTCTTGAAGTGATGGAAAGCCGACTGCTTCACATTTTTGCCTGTCTGCCTTGGGTAATGGTCAGACATGTGAGGTCTATGCTAGAGTCGCGCATTCTCTGGATCTGAAGTGCTGGGAGAAGCGGCCAGCCGTTTCATTGCCAACCTTCCATCCAGACGGGTTAAATGATTGATTTTAGCGGTTGAATATCAAGTGGCCTCTCGTATGGGCTACCACTGATGAGGAGTAGAGATGCCTGTTATTACCCTGCCTGATGGTTCCCAGCGCGATTTCGACCAACCGGTCAGCATCCACGATGTTGCGGCCGATATCGGTCCCGGCCTGGCCAAGGCGGCACTTGCCGGTCGTGTTGACGGTGAACTGGTGGATACCTCTTATATATTGGATGGAGATTGCGAACTGGCGATTGTCACCAGTCGCGATGAGGACGCGCTGGAACTGATGCGTCACGATGCCGCTCATATCATGGCCCAGTCGGTGCAAGAGCTGTTTCCCGGTACCCAGGTAACCATCGGCCCTGCTATCGAGGATGGCTTTTACTACGATTTTGCCCGCGAAGTGCCCTTCGCTCCGGAGGATCTGGAAAAAATCGAGCAGCGTATGCGGGAGATCGTCAAGCGTGATCTGCCTCTGGAGCGCGAGGTGTGGGATCGTGACAAGGCGGTCAAAAAGTTCGCCGAGCTGGGTGAAGAGTACAAGGTCGAGATCATTCAGGACATCATCCCTGAAGGGGAAGAGGTCACCATCTATCGCCAGGGTGACTGGTTTGATGTCTGCCGTGGCCCCCACCTGCCGAGTACCGGCAAGCTTGGCAAGGGCTTCAAATTGATGAAACTGGCCGGCGCATACTGGCGTGGCAACTCCGACAATCCGATGTTGCAGCGCATCTACGGCACCGCCTGGCGTGACAAAAAGGAGCTAAAGGCCTACCTGCACCGGCTCGAAGAGGCGGAGAAGCGTGACCATCGCAAGATAGGCAAGGCTCAGGATCTGTTCCATACCCAGGAAGAGGCGCCGGGTATGGTCTTCTGGCACGACAAGGGCTGGAGCATCTACCTGGTTGTCGAGCAGTACGTGCGTGAAAAACTGCGGGGTCATGGCTACCAAGAGGTGTGTACGCCACAGATCATCGACCGTAGCTTGTGGGAGAAATCCGGTCACTGGGACAAGTTTGGAGACATGATCTTCTCCACTCATTCAGAGAATCGGGACTACGCCATCAAACCGATGAACTGTCCTGCCCACATCCAGATCTATAATCATGGGCTGAAGAGTTACCGGGACCTGCCGTTGCGTCTGGCGGAGTTTGGCTCCTGCCACCGTAACGAACCGTCCGGTACCCTGCATGGTCTGATGCGGGTCCGAAACTTCGTGCAGGACGATGCCCATATCTTTTGCACCGAGGATCAGATTCTCTCCGAGGTCTCCGCATTCATCGATCTGCTGTTTGAAGTCTATCGTGATTTTGGCTTTGAAGAGATCCTGGTCAAGCTTTCAACACGACCTGAAAAACGTGTGGGAGCAGATGCTATATGGGATAAGGCCGAGAAATCACTTGAAGATGCGCTCAACCACAAGGATCTGGAATGGGAGCTGCAACCGGGGGAGGGCGCATTCTATGGCCCGAAGATCGAATTCTCCCTGCGGGACTGCCTCAATCGGGTCTGGCAGCTGGGCACCATCCAGCTCGATTTCTCCATGCCAGAGCGCCTTGGAGCGCACTATATCGCCGAGGACAACAGCAAACAGGTGCCGGTGATGCTGCATCGGGCGATACTCGGTTCCCTGGAACGTTTCATCGGTATTCTTATCGAACACTATGCCGGTGCCATGCCGGTTTGGCTCTCACCGGTGCAGGCCGTGGTCATGAATATCACCGATCGACAGGCCGAATATGCCGAATATTGCGTCAAACGACTGCGAGATAACGGTTTTCGGGTCGAATCGGACTTGAGAAACGAGAAGATTGGCTATAAAATCCGCGAGCACACGTTAATGCGGGTGCCTTATCTGTTGGTCGTTGGCGACCGGGAAATGGAGCAGGGCACAGTGGCGGTTCGAACGCGCACGGGCGAGGATCTCGGCAGCTTGCCGATGGATGAGTTCATAAAACGTTTGGATGAAGATGTCACAAAGCGTGTGAACTAAGTGGCGCAAGGCACCGGAATACCGGTGCTTTTCTACTTATCGGGATTGAAGTTCTTCGGAGGAAACTGTTATCGCTGCACCTAAAAAGCATCGCCTGAATGACCTGATTATTGGCTCGCAAGTCAGACTTGTGGGCGCTGAAGGCGAACAATTGGGTATCGTTTCGTTGGATGAGGCCAAAACGGTCGCCAGCGGGGCTAGTTTGGATTTGGTGGAAATTGTACCTAACGCGGAGCCTCCGGTTTGCCGTGTCATGGATTACGGTAAGTTTATCTTCGATGCAAAGAAGCAGAAACAGGCCGCCAAGAAGAAGCAGAAGCAGGTTCAGGTCAAAGAGATCAAATTTCGGCCAGGGACGGGAATAGGGGATTATCAGGTAAAACTACGCAACCTGATACGTTTCTTGAAAGATGGGGACAAGACCAAGGTGACCATGCGGTTCCGTGGTCGTGAGCACGCACATCGCGAGCTGGGATTGGAACTCCTGGAGCGGGTGGAAGCCGATCTGGCCGAGTATGGTCAGGTGGAGCAGAAACCTGCGATGGAAGGCCGCCAGATGGTGATGGTGCTGGGCCCCAAGAAAAAGTAATTCAAAACGCCATGTGGCGTTACAAATCGCGGAGTTTAGAAAGCAATGCCTAAGATAAAGACCAATCGTGGTGCGGCCAAACGGTTCAAACGCACCTCATCCGGTTCGTTCAAACGAAACGCGTCTCATCGCCGTCATATCCTGACGAAGAAGAGCACCAAGCGGAAGCGCCACTTGCGCTCCCCAGCAACCTTGGCCAAGGCTGACGTAGCAGTAGCACGTCGCATGATGCCATACGCCTAATTACAACGAATCGGATTTGAACAATGCCAAGAGTTAAACGTGGTGTACAAGCACACGCCCGCCATAAGAAGGTGCTTGATGAAGCCAAGGGTTATTATGGAGCCCGTCGCAAAATTTACCGTGTTGCCAAGCAGGCCGTCATCAAGGCCGGTCAGTACGCTTATCGCGACCGCCGCCAGAAGAAACGTCAGTTCCGCGCCCTGTGGATTGCTCGTATCAACGCTGGCGCCCGTGACAACGGTCTCTCATACAGCCGTATGATCAATGGTCTGAACATCGCCGAGATCGAGATCGATCGCAAGATGTTGGCCGATCTGGCTATACACGACAAGCCGGCTTTTGCCGCGCTGGCAGAAAAGGCCAAGGCCGCTCTCTCCAGCTAAACGCTTGTCGTCGTCCATCGCCTGAGCGGTGGACGAAATGACTCGAAAGGGGGAAGGCCTGAAGGCCTTTCCCTTTTTTATTGGTGGTGTGTGTATTGATTAGGATCGCATTAAGCGTATTCCAATCCACAGGTAAAAGGTTTGCAACAGATGGAATCCCCGCTGGATATCGAACAACTGATCGGTGAGGCTGAAGCTGCGATCGCAGCGGCTGCCGGATTGCCGGCTTTGGATGAGGTACGGGTTAAATACCTCGGTAAAAGCGGTCTCTTGACCGGTCAGCTCAAGAAGCTGGGTACCCTGCCAAAAGAGGAACGCCCCCAGGCAGGACAGGCGATAAACAAGGCCAAGCAGGCCCTGCAGGTAGCCATCGATGCGCGTAAAGTGCTGCTTGAATCGCAGGCTTTGGCAGAACGCCTCTCTTCGGAACGGGTCGACGTGACCCTGCCCGGACGTGGTCTGCAGAGCGGTGGACTGCACCCGGTAACCCGCACCCTTGAACGTATTGAGACCCTGTTTGCCCACGCGGGTTATGAGGTGGTGGAGGGGCCGGAGATCGAGGACGACTACCACAACTTCGAAGCCCTCAATATCCCCGCGCACCACCCTGCGCGTGCGATGCACGATACCTTCTATTTCGACGCGCATATGCTGCTGCGCACCCATACTTCACCAGTGCAGATCCGCACCATGGAGGGGGGTGAGCCGCCGATGAAGATCATCGCTCCGGGGCGAGTCTATCGTTGTGATTCCGATCTGACCCACACGCCGATGTTTCATCAGGTGGAAGGGTTTCTGGTGGATGAGGATGTCTCTTTCGCCGACCTGAAGGGCGTGATCTACGACTTCCTCACCA
The DNA here is from genome assembly GCA_963691905.1 of Sedimenticolaceae bacterium. GTDB lineage: Bacteria > Pseudomonadota > Gammaproteobacteria > Chromatiales > Chromatiaceae > QGON01. The sequence goes on along the minus strand of OY829894.1, from coordinate 746,834 downwards.
GCTTCTTCGAGCGCGAACTGAAGCTGCGTTTCCGTCCCTCCTATTTCCCCTTCACGGAACCCTCTGCCGAAGTGGATATCGAGTGCGTGATGTGCAGCGGTGATGGATGCCGTGTATGCAGCCACACCGGTTGGCTGGAGGTGCTGGGGTGCGGCATGATCCACCCGGAGGTATTCCGGCACGTCGGTATCGACAGTGAGAAGTACACCGGATATGCCTTTGGCATGGGCGTTGAGCGGCTCACCATGCTGCGTTACGGGGTCAACGATTTGCGGCTGTTTTTCGAAAACGATCTGCGATTTTTGAAGCAGTTTGCTTAGTTATTCAGCCCGAGAAAAACGCAAATTAGGCAAAAAATAATTGAAAAATATTCACGTCATTTGCGTTTTTCGCGGGCAAACGATTCAAATTTAATACGGGCAATAAAATGAAATTCAGTGAAGCCTGGTTGCGCGAATGGGCCAACCCGGAAGTCTCAACGGATGAGCTGTCCGATCAGCTCAGCATGGCGGGTCTCGAAGTGGACTCCGTGGAGCCTGCAGCGCCGGCATTCAGTGGTGTCGTCGTGGGCGAGGTACTCTCCATCGAGGCCCATCCAGATGCGCAGAAGCTGCGCATCTGTTCCGTGAATGTAGCAGGTGATGAGCCGTTGCAGATTATCTGTGGGGCGGCAAATGTCGCCCAGGGTATGCGTGTGCCGACCGCAGTAGTGGGCGCCAGACTGCCGGGTGATTTCAAGATAAAGAAGGCTAAGTTGCGCGGCGTGCAGTCGCTGGGCATGATCTGCTCTGCCAGCGAGTTGGGCTTGGCCGAATCCTCAGACGGCATCATGCCTTTACCGGCGGATGCACCGGTGGGTGAGGATTTTCGGATCTACCTCGGTCTTGAGGATCATGTGATCGATGTTGATCTGACCCCGGATCGTGGCGACTGTCTGGGCTTGCTTGGGATTGCAAGAGATGTGGGGGTTATCAATCGCTGCTCTGTGACACCACCTGAAATGCCTGCCATTGCAGCATCCATTGAGGATCGCTTTGACGTGGATGTCTCTGCGCCTGAAGTATGTCCGAGATATATCTGTAGAATAATCAAAGGAATAGACGCTAAATCTGATACTCCACTTTGGATGGTTGAGCGGTTGCGCCGGGGGGGTATTCGCAGTCTCAGCCCGGTAGTCGATGTCACTAACTACGTTCTGTTGGAGCTGGGACAGCCGATGCATGCCTTCGACCTGAACCGGCTGAGTGCACCTATCCAGGTACGTTTGGCTAATCCGGGTGAAAAATTGACTCTGCTCGGTGCTCAGGAGATCGAACTCAAGCCAGACACACTGGTGATCGCCGATGGGTCGCGTCCCCTGGCGCTGGCGGGCATCATGGGTGGCGAGGGTTCGGGAGTCACCGAAACCACCACCGATATCCTGCTTGAGAGTGCCTTCTTTTCGCCTACCGCCATCGCAGGCAAGGCGCGCGCATATGGTCTGCATACCGATTCGTCTCACCGGTTTGAACGTGGGGTCGACCCTGAGTTGCAGATAAAAGCGGTGGAACGCGCCACTGCACTGCTGATGGAGATCGTCGGTGGTCAGCCAGGGCCGATTGTTGAGGTCGCCAGCCCTGACAAAATCGAGGCGCGTCCCGAGATCCTGCTGCGCCACCTGCGGGTCAATAAAATCCTCGGTGTCGATGTCTCAGCGGAGGAGATTGTCGATATTCTCACCCGCCTGGAGATGCAGGTGGAATCTGTTGAAAGTGGCTGGCGGGTCAAGGCGCCAAGCTGCCGCTTCGATATATCCATCGAGGAGGATCTGATCGAAGAGATCGGTCGCATCTACGGTTACGCCAGGATTCCCACCAATCGCGGTATGTCCGGCATGGATATGCGGAGTAAACAGGAGACCGCCTACGACCTCAACCGGGCCAAGCATCTGCTGGTGGCAAGGGATTTTCAGGAGGTCGTTACCTATACCTTCATCAGTCCTGAGTTACAAAAGTCAGTCGATCCGGATCTGTCCGGGGTTAAACTTGCAAATCCCATCTCGGCCGATATGTCGGTGATGCGCACCAGCCTCTGGCCGGGTCTGCTGCAGACCGCCCAATACAACCAATCCCGCCAGCAAGACAGGATACGGATCTTTGAATCCGGCCTGCGCTTCCGTCGTGAAGGGGAGAAGATCGCTCAGGATCCCATGCTGGCTGGCCTGGTTACCGGCAAGCAGATTGCTGAACAGTGGGGCGCGCAGGCGGCTCCAGTGGATTTTTTCGATCTCAAGGCGGATCTTGCAGCGGTACTTGCACTAACTGGTGATACCGATGGTTTTGTATTCAAGCCGGCGGAGCACTCAGCGTTGCATCCAGGCCAGACTGCGACTATTGAATATCACGGGAAGCAAGTGGGCTGGATCGGCATGTTACATCCAGAGCTGGAGAAAAAACTCGATCTCTCAGGTGCCACCTACCTTTTTGAAATATTACTGGAGAGTGTCGAAGAGGGTCTTCTGCCGGCATTTGAGCCGCTCTCCAAGTTTCCCTCCATCCGCAGGGATATTGCGCTGGTGGTGGGTGAATCGGTTACATTTGAAGCAGTGCGTACCTGTGTTCGTAAGGCAGCCCCCGAGATTGTTAAAGACATTCGTCTTTTTGATGTCTATACTGGGGATAACATAGATTCGGGTCGAAAAAGCCTCGCATTGGGATTGATTTTACAGGAAAAATCTCACACGCTTATTGATGAAGAAGTTGAAGGTGTGGTCGACACTGTGTTAAAAAGATTGTCTAAAGAACTTGGTGCGAAGTTGAGAGAATAGGATATGTCACTGACCAAAGCGGACATGGCAGAGAGATTGTTCGAGGAACTCGGACTCAATAAACGCGAAGCCAAAGAGATGGTGGAGATGTTTTTTGAGGAGATTCGCCAGGCCCTGGAAGAGGGCAGTCAGGTGAAGCTCTCCGGGTTTGGTAATTTTGACCTGCGCGAAAAGAAACAGCGGCCTGGGCGTAACCCCAAGACCGGCGAAGAGATCCCGATCTCTGCCCGGCGGGTGGTTACTTTCAGGCCCGGACAAAAACTCAAAGCACGGGTAGAAGCCTATGCTGGATCCCAGCAGCAGCAATAACCAACTGCCCTCTATTCCGGGCAAACGCTATTTCACCATTGGCGAGGTCAGCGACCTCTGCCAGGTAAAACCCCATGTGCTTCGCTATTGGGAGCAGGAGTTTCCTCAGCTCAAGCCCGTGAAGCGGCGCGGTAACCGGCGTTATTATCAGCGTCACGACGTGCTCATGATCCGTCAGATTCGCAGCCTGCTCTATGAACAGGGATTCACCATTGGAGGGGCCCGACAACAGCTCTCCGGTGACACCGCCAAGGACGATCAGAATCAGAGTCATCAGATTGTGAAACAGCTTCGTGCCGAACTTGAGAGCCTGCTGCAGATACTAAAAAGATAGAGTCCCGGTTTGGATTGACAATACGGGGTTAACTGCCTAGTATTCCCCCTCCTTTCCGGGCGTAGCGCAGCTTGGTAGCGCACCACAATGGGGTTGTGGGGGTCGGATGTTCGAATCATCTCGCCCGGACCAATTTTGAAGAAGCTGAAGTGGATTACCACTTCGGCTTTTTTAATGCCTGCCGTTTGTCAGTCTGCTCAATTGCAGCCTATCTGACAAATAACATCCTGATTTCCCCTATCACTCAGCCACTATAGGGTAAGAGATTTGTCCGCGAACAATGCAAAAAGCGCCAATGCATTGATTTTGTTTGAACACCTGATTGTTATTCATCTGCATCAACCGGTTCAATTATTACAGAATAGGGCATATTTGACGGAGGCAATGACTTAATGCCTAAGGAAAAAACGCCAGTACTGTTATCCATCTAAAGAATCCCCCCGGTAAAAAAGTATTGCTATTTTAGAATATTCTTATATACTACTTCTCATCGAGTCACTGAGACCGAAAATCTAATCAACAACATTTATTAACATTACTGACAGGTAAACAATCATGAAAAAAATCATCGCCATCGCTGCTCTTATCGCTTCCACCCAGGCCAACGCTTTCTGGGGTTTCAATGACAACGGCTACAACAATGGCATGTTCGACGGCATGGGTGACGGAGACATGGCTTTCAACATGAACTTCTCTGGAAAAGCTCGCGGCAACGCTCACAATACCTACCGTGGTTACGGCTACAACGCCCCTTACGGTTACGGCTACGCTCCCTACGCACCTGTAGCTCCTCAGGCAGCGGCTGCACAGCCTGCAGCTGCAAAATAAGATCGGATTCCCCTCCCGATCAAAGGGCGCTCGATTCGAGCGCCCTTTTTTGATGTCTCGAATTCTTCACGGAAGCCTGTATTTTTTCACTTAACCAGCCGTTTAAAGTTTCAGTTCAGTGGGTATTTCAATCCAGAATTTTGATCCTTTACCAGGTTCGCTCTCCACGCCGATAGTTCCACCCATGTGTTCAACTATCCGTTTTGAAATCGAGAGCCCAATACCTCTTCCACCAGTCATCTTGTCGGCTGCATGACGGGTGAATGGCTCAAATATGGTGAGCATATCTTCTTGAGTAATACCCATTCCTGTGTCGGTGACATCAATGCGCAGTATGCCGGGGGTCTCCGTATCCACCGCAAGAGATATACTGCCATGGTCATGGTTGTATCTGACGGCGTTGTTAAGCAGTTCCTGTAGAACCTGTGTGAGGCGTTTCCGGTCTGCTGTGATTAATATTGGCTGAGGGGTTGGAACAGCATCGAGCTTGATATGTCGTTCCGCGACTTTAGTCTGAATTTCGTCAAGTACATCTTTTATCACTTGCCCGGCATCGATCGTCTCCAGGGTAAGGGTCAAATTCTTTGAGGTGATCTGATCGAGATCCAGCAGTGAATTGATCAAGTCTAGTAATCGCTTGCTGGCCGCAAGAATTTCATCGACCGACATCGCCTGGTTTGGCGTGAGTGGTTCATCCGGATCTGCTGCCAATATCTGGGAAAATCCCATGATGGCGTTCATTGGCGTGAAAAGCTCATGGCTCATGCGGGCGAGAAAATCCGACTTTGCCTGATTTGCATGCCAAGCCTCATCTCTGGCCAATATCAGAGCCTGTTCGTTGGCCTGTAATTTATCTGTCATTTTATTGAAGGCAATGCTGGTTTGGGCCAGTTCATCCCTGCCTCGTACCTGAATGCGGTGTTCCAGGCTGCCGCTGGCCAGTTTACGTGAAGCGTCCCGCAGTTCCTTGAGTTGGTGGGTCAGGTAGAGACCGAGCATAAGGGAAAACAGCGCGGTGAGGGCCATCTCGATAGCGGCAATGGTCATTGCCCGATTGCGGGCTTTGTTCATTCCTTCCGTGATGCGGTTGGTGGAGATACCGACTTCCACTCTGCCAAAAAGGATACCGCTTTCCACGATTTCGGCATGGGTGTCGAAAACCAGATCCCGGACATCTTCCAGTTTTTTGTCGTCTGCAAAAGAGCGGGAGAGCAGTTCAGGATCGCCGCTCTCTGCCAATACAACTTCATTGTCCATTACTCTTGCATACACCACCCCAGGGTTGCGAAGTATCTCCTGAACGAAGCTTTCAAGGGAGGCCAGGTCGGTAGAGAGAACAGCGTTCTTGGTGGTAGTGGCAAAAAGGGTGGCCGTTGTCGAGGCATACTCGCTGAGCTGAGCTTCGTTTGACTGTCGCAGGAAATTCAGACCGCTCCATACCAGTATCGTCAGCAGTATCGCCTCAATGCTGGCGATACCAAGTATGGTTTTGAGTCTGAATGACATGCCTTATCAGCCTTCGGTCAGCTTTTTCAGAAGATCTATACCCAAAGCCCGTACGTCATCCCAGTCTTTGTCCTCTCCCGCTTCGATACCTTTGAAATTGATATTGGCAAGCAACTGTCTTCCTTCCGGATCATTTTTCATATTGATCATGATTTCTCTTATCCGTGCTATGACAGCAGGATCCACTCTTGAGTGTGCCGCAAATGCATGGGGGGTAAATGGTTCACTGGTCCAGAGTATCCGCAATTGGTTTCTGACAGTCGGGTCGACGTTGTTGAAAGTGCGCTGAATGCCGCCACCGGCAACATACAAGCCTTTTGCAACGGTGCGATAGACGGAGTCGTGGGAAGAGACGTATTTGGCAGAGAAGGGGATATCGTCGTTGGTGAGGTTCGCCCGTGGAAGCACGCTTGCGGCAAATGCAGCGGGCGCAGGGAAAGCGAGGGTTTTACCTGAAAGGTCTTGCAGGGAGAGAATGGTACTCTCTTGGCGAACAACCATGATGCCGCGAATCCGTTTGTTTTTCTGCCGGGCAAATACCTCATACCCTGGAGAATGGTGGAATACTGTGTAGTGGTATGGGTTCATGTAGGCGATGTCATATTCACCTTTGGCGCAGCGTCGTTCGAATTCCGGGATGTTGGGCGCTGTTTTGAATAGAAGCCGGGTGCCGCTCTTGTTCCCAAGATACTGCATTATCGGCCCCCATAAACGGGCCAGCTTGGTTGCCGACTGCTGTGGTACAAGGCCAAATGTGAGCGTGGGTGGCTCTTGGGCCATTGCAGGCTGAATGGTGGAAAAAATGAAGAGTGCTACTATTGCCTGAATCAGGTATTTCATGCCGTGTCTCCGGAATTTTTATGAGGTTGATCCCCATTACTGTCATATTGCCTGGTAAACAAAGAAGTTATTCAGTGCATATATCGGCAGACTCTATGAAATCTTTGCGATTTTTCCAATGGGATCTGGATTCCGGGGGAATTTCCGAAAAGCGCGTAAGTTGGGTGGCGATCTATACTATTTTATGGGTTATTTGCACTTCGCATGAATATTTGAAAAGGTGTGGATATGGAAATTAATCTAATTCGAGATACGCTGTTTTGGTGTGCTGTGATCAATATCGGCCTGCTTATTTGGTGGTTTCTGTTTTTCATGCTGGCCCACGATTGGATCTACCGTATGCACAGTCGATGGTTCAGTCTGACGGTTGAGCGATTCGATACCATTCACTATACGGGCATGGCTCTGTTTAAAATCGGCATATTCCTGTTTAACCTCGTGCCCTTTATTGCCTTGAGTATTGTTATCTGATTCCGAGACTGCTGCCTTGCATAAAACGTGATTTGTTGATGAGTGATTCGTTTGATCTATGGCACGTCTATATCCTGAAGTGTGGTGACGGTACGCTCTATACCGGGATTGCCAAGGATGTGGTTGCGCGGGTAAAGAAACATAATTCAGGGCAGGGGGCCAAGTACACTCGTGGCAGGCTGCCGGTTGAATTACTCTTCACGGAATCTGTTGGCCCGCATGGAGATGCCTTGAGGCGGGAAATGGAGATCAAACGTATGTCGGCAGCCAATAAAACCAAGCTGGCCTATTCAGGATAGAGTCGCCCCGGGTTAAAGATGAATTTGGGGTCGAATACCTGCTTCAGACGTCGGTGCAGTAATGCAATAGTGGGATTCAGGGGATGGAAGATCTTGCCGCCGCGATCACCATTCCGAAACAGTGTGGCGTGACCACTGGTTGCGCTGACGGCGGAGCGGATGGCCTCCATTGAGTGATCACCCCTGAACCATCTCAATGCACCGCCCCATTCGGTGAGCTGTTTCCCCAGCAGATGGAAGCCGGCTGCTGGCGGCATTGAGAGCCGCCAGAGCGGGGCGTCAGTCTGAAAAAAGGCAAATTGCTGATCCCGAAGTGCTCTCCAGAACATATCAGCATCTTCAACCATCTCCCCTCCAAACCGATTTCTTAGCTGCAATACCCGTGTTTCATCACACTCCAACCGAATGTGCAGTTGTCCATCCATGTGACAACTGCCGGAGATGGGGGCGGCATCCAGACTTAAACGCTGCGTGATTGCATGAGCGTTCTCTGTGTCGGTTTCGAATAAAAGGGTTGTCTCCTGCGGTGGCAGAGGCAGGACCTTTATCGACACCTCCAGCAGGATGCCCAAGGTGCCCAAGGCACCGGCCATGAGTCGAGAAAGGTCATATCCAGCCACGTTTTTCATCACCTGGCCGCCGAAGTTCAGAATCTGTCCCTGTCCATCCAGCAGTTTGATCCCCAATAGCAGATCCCGGGGGGCACCAAACCAGGGACGGCGCGGGCCGCTGAGACCGCTTGCGATGGCACCACCAATGGTTGACTGATCTGAAAAATGTGGCGGCTCGAAGGGGAGCATCTGATGTTGGGCAGCCAGAACTGCCTCGATCTCGGAGAGTGGCGTGCCGCCGCGGGCGGTGACAACCAGTTCAGTGGGTTCATAATTCACTATGCCCTGGTGTTTGCTCAGGTCGAAAGGTTCTCCGGTTAATTCACGGCCGTAGAAACCTTTGCTGTTGCCTCCTCGCAGACAGAGTTGTTGTCCGCTCTCCGCCGCCTGAACCACAGCGGCTTGCAAGACCTCACTGATGTCTTGGTTGCTACCCACCTAGAATCGCTCCAGTTCAGGAAAACGCAGCTGTCCGGCATGCACATGCATGGCGCCGAACTCAGCACAGCGGGAGAGGGTGGGGATCGCCTTGCCGGGATTGAGTAGGTTATCCGGGTCGAAGGCTGCCTTTACTGCGTGGAAGATCTCAAGTTCCGCATCGGGGAACTGGGCGCACATCTGGTTGATCTTCTCTAAACCCACACCGTGTTCACCGGTGATGGTGCCGCCTACTGCGACGCAGAGTTCCAATATCTCGCCGCCGAATCTCTCGGCTTTTTCCAGCTCACCTGGAATATTGGCATCATAGAGAATCAGCGGGTGCAGATTGCCGTCACCGGCATGAAAGACGTTGGCGCAGCGAAGGCCGTAGCGTTCAGACATCTCAGCGATTTTCTTCAGTACCATCGCCAGTTGTTTGCGGGGGATAGTGCCATCCATGCAGTAGTAGTCCGGCGAGATTCGACCCATCGCCGGGAACGCTGCCTTGCGTCCGGCCCAGAAACGTTGCCGCTCGGCCTCATCCCTGGAGATGCGCACTTCGCTGGCCCCGGATTGCTTCAGGATAGAACAGACAGACGCCACCGAAACCGTAACCTCATCCTCACTGCCATCCAGTTCACAGAGCAGAATGGCGGCGGCCTCCACCGGATAACCCGCATGGATGAACGCTTCTGCAGCGCGCAGGGAGAGATTGTCCATCAATTCCAGCCCGGCAGGAATGATGCCACTGGCGATGATAACGGCAACCGCATTGCCTGCGGCCTCTATCTCATCAAATGCCGCCAGGATGACCTGAGCCTTGGTTGGAATCGGCAAGAGTTTGACCAGCACCTCCACAATCACCCCCAACATGCCTTCAGAACCGGTCATTAACGCCAGCAGATCGAGACCTGGACTGTCGAGACCGCCACCTCCCAGAGTGATTCGCTCTCCTTCAATGGTGATCAGAGTGACTTCCAGCAGGTTGTTCACGGTCAGACCATATTTCAGACAGTGTACCCCTCCAGCGTTTTCCGCCACATTGCCGCCGATGGAGCAGGCGATTTGGGAGGAGGGGTCGGGTGCATAGTAGAGTCCATGAGACCGGGAGGCATCACTGATCGCCAGATTACGCACACCCGGCTGCACCCTGGCGCGCATATTTGATTGGTCGACTTCCAGGATCTTATTCAGACGTGCCAGACTGAGCAGCACGCCATCTTCATGGGGCAACGCCCCGCCAGAGAGTCCGGTTCCTGCACCGCGCGCCACCACCGGTATTTTGTAGGTGTGGCAGTAGCGGAGGATGGCCTGAACCTGACCTGTGTCGTAGGGCAATAGCACGATCAGGGGCACCTGCCGGTATGCAGAAAGTCCATCGCACTCATAGGGGACCAACTCCTCGTCCCGAAAGATGACAGCCTCTGTGGGCAGCATCTTCAGGAAGGCATCAGCCAGGGTTCGGCGTTGTCGTTGCCTGCGTAGTGAATTGTTGTCTGATTGGCCCTGCATTGGGCTATTCTTTCAAAAAAATCGGTTGAGGTTAACCTGTTTCTTTACTGGAAATAGAGGGCAGCTTATGATGGAGCGGAATCAAATCAGGCCCTAAAACATACACAAGCAAACTGATTTCTGATTTGACGCCGCCCACACGTTGGAAGGGGTTATTTCCAGGTCCTGCCATTACCGGCTGCCCGGCCCCTGCCATAGGCTTTACCCGTGCCTGCAAAGGTACCCTTACCAATGGCTATACCCCGGCCGGAGACGGTGCCTGAACCCTTTTTGTGCTGGATATTACCGTTACCGTCACGGTAGACAACAACACCTTTCCCGCTGGCGGTGCCTGAACCCCTGACGATGCCGGTGCCTTGGGCGATGCCAGAACCCTGAACCCAGCCTTTGCCCTTGACATGACCCTGTCCGGCACTTGCGCTGAAGGCAACAGTGGTGAGAAGACCCAGAATGGTGAGTTTTGCGAGCAGTGATTTCATTGTTATTACCTCTGTTGGTAAGTGTTGTTTGAATGATTTGACGACAGTTTTTTGGTCGTCTCACTGTGTAAAACGCACCAGCATGAGAAGGGTTGACAAGGAATGTGATTGGATCTGGTCAGTCTGCTTTTGTAGGAAAGAACAGCTGTTCCATCAGATCAGGGTCGTCGAAATGGCGGCGACCCACAAAGGCTGTGGCATGACGGCCACGCTGACGCATTGCGCCAGGCGAAGCTATACCCATCGGCCAGAGCAGCCAGCGTTCCCCTCTCTCCGTCCCTTGTACGATCCCATTCTCAGAAAAGAGCGAACGGCTGCCGGAGGTGTGTGGGAGGGTAGTCAGTTGTTGGTAATCGATAAGTTCGTAACGCTTGCCGGAGTCCAGGGTCGCGTTAGCTAACTTGCGGATGTGATGGGCGCCTGCGGTGAGTCTTATCTCCTTGCGTTGAGAAGATTCATGAAGCGTGTCGGCCAGGAGAGGGGTTTCAGTACCTGAGGGTGGCTGGAATGTCAGCGTCGGCGTGGGAAAGAGCGTGTGGTAGCAGCCGCAATTGTGGATGGTGTCATAGAGCAGCGGTTGGCCGGAGGGAGAGAGGGTAACCCGAAAGTTCAAACCATCCAGATGGCCTCCAAGAATATCAAAACGGCTCTCCAGTGGGCGGGCGGGAAACCAGATGACATAGTTTAACTGCAGCAGGTTATTGTCCTGCCAGTGGGTGAAGCTTTTGTACGTATAGACTACCGGCCTGCTGGTATCGATATAGGGTGGATTGCCGTTGGAATCAAATCGGGGTGTGCCGATGCGGTCATTATCATCTTCTGTCTCAACGACCCAAATTGGTGCGAAGTTCAGCAGCAGTTGTTGCAGCTCTATTCCATCCACGTCGGGAAGTTTGAGGGGGTTGGCGGTGGCCTTTGAGAGGATATTTGCCACTCTGTCACTGCTTATCGTTTTCCCGCTAGGGGGAATATAACGTACAGACACCGCATCAGATTGTCTGCCCGATGTCCCACTCAAACGCAACCTTGATTTATCCCGCCAGTTGCTGGCGACGATATCAACAAAGATGGCTGTGATGGGGTAGAGGCCAATTGCTCTTTGTAGGGATGAGTAGTTGTCGTTTACCTTTATTGTGCGCTGCAGTTGTGACCGTTTCTCTCTCTCCCCAAGTAGTTCTGTGCTGAGTATTGTGCGGCAAAGGTGCAGTTGTTGTTCCAGCGAAGGATCGGTGTCGGCATTGCTTAATTCTATGTGCCGGGCTTCACGATCCATCTGCTCCAGTTGGCTGAGCCACTGCGCATAACTGTCTGTAGATAGGGTTTCATTGGAGAGGAAGGCAAAGAAACGATTGGTACGCAGCCAGGGGAAATCGGGGATACGTGCAAATCCACCATCAACCGTAGCGGCTTGCAAAGCCAGCGCGTCCGCCTGTTGAAACAGTGCCAGGCATTCGGTGGTTGCATTGTCGACCGCTGCCGGCCCGGTCTGCAGAGTGCTGCACCCCGTGGCTTGTAATAGCACACCCAGGACGCAAAGGTATGCGCGCCACCCTCTATTTGGCGCTGTTGAGCCGCCAGTTGTATTGATGCTCTTCAATCTCATCGATCTTAGATAGCTGTGTGAGAAGCGCTGGTTCTGCGTAACGCCGGAAATGTGCCAGCAAGTGCTGATCGCTGCCGCCAAAATCATCTTTAAACCAATGATAGATGCTGGAGACGATCAACTCCCCGTCATTGATGTTTATCCCTCTGGGATGATTGATGTACTCATGCGAGCTTTGTTCCAGGAGGCTCTCTGTGTTTATTGCTGTGAATGCTTTCTGTTGCAGGTTGGGGCAGCCGATAGATGCACAGTTCAAGGCGTAGTGGAGTCGAGGATCACGCCAGATGGGGCGTAGAATACGGTGTTCGATATCATCGAGTGCGATCTTGTGGTCATCGATGGTAAAGAGCTTTTTGCCCCAGGGGCCATTGCTGAAGATGCCCGGAGAGATGTCGATGTCGAGGATGGACTTCACCGGATAGTGATTGAGTATGACCATCACGGTGCCGGCATTGTAGAGATTGATCCAGAAAGCGCGCTGCTGATCTCTGTTGAGGCGGGATACAGGGGTCTGTTGCAACTGATTCAGGTAGGCCTGTAACTCTGCCTGCGCAGCAGTGCTGACTCCAGCGTAGTCGACACGGTTGATGCCATCGCTACCCTGAGACAGATAACTGTCGAGAAAGTCTTGCCAGGGGGCGTGGTCGACCAAAAGTGATGAGGTTTCATCATGGGTTTGCCAGCGCGGCCAAAGCTCGGCATTGGGGGCGGCGCATATCCCGGTGATGAATCCCAGAAGGGTGAGAAAAAGTGTGATTCGAAGCATGTTCTTTAACGCTCTCCTTAGTAGGCCTGATCAAGCGTTGCGGATCAGGCAAATTATACATAGAGATACGCTTCAGCCGTGATGTTGGATGCATTGTCGAAGGGGGTAAAGCGTTCTTTGGATCGATACCTATGAATATCCGCGCCTGTCCACTTCAGACCGCCTGTCTGCTGATCTGCTTTACCTTATCAAGCACAACCTGGGCTTGTTTGATGGAAGCGGCATCGATCATCTTTCCATCCAGACTGACTGCGCCCTTGCCCTTTGTCTCGGCCTCTTCCATCGCCAGGATGATGCGACGGGCGCGATCCGCCTCGGCCTCTCCGGGAGAGAAAACCTCGTTGGCCAGGGCAATCTGTGAGGGGTGGATCGCCCATTTACCTTCACCACCCAGCGCAGCAAAGGCCCTGGCCACAGCCAGGTAGCCTTCCGGGTCGCTGAAATCACCAAACGGGCCATCGATGGGGCGCAGGCCATAGGCGCGACAGGCAACGATCATCCGTGACATGGCGTAGTGCCACTGATTGCCCAGATAGGTCTGCCGGTTACCATTTTCATCCGGGGTGTCGAGCATCAAGTAGTCTGGGTTGGGTCCCCCCATGCTGACGGTGCGGGCTTGGGTGGAAGCGGCGTAGTCGGCAACGCCGAAGACCAGTGCTTCCAGTCTGTCAGGACAGGCTTGGGCGATGGCCTCCACGTTGGCCATGCCAATGGCGGTTTCGATCAGGGCATGCAGGTTGATCGGTTTCAGCCCCTTGGCTGCTTCGATCTGCCCCAGCAGCAGGGCAACAAACTGCAGGTCGGAGGGTTGACCGACCTTGGGTAGCAGAAAAGTATCCAGTTTGTCACCAGCCTGTTCCGCAACGTCGATGATGTCGCGATAGCAAAAGTGGGTGTCCAGCCCGTTGATGCGCACCGAGACGGAGCAGTCTGACCAGTCAAAATGGTTCAGCGCATGGATAACATTTTTTCTGGCCTGCTCCTTGTCGGGAACAGCGACAGAGTCCTCCAGGTCCAGAAACACCAGATCGGCCCCCGCTTTGGGGGCTTTCTCCAGCATTCGCACGTTACTGCCGGGCACGGCCAGTTCACTTCGGTGCAGGCGGTTTTTATAGGCCATCCTCTTTTCTCCCTCTTTACTTTGTTTCGATAGCGTGCGGGATTCAGTTCATACCTCAAGCATCTCCCTATTTAACATAGGCATTACCGGCTTAACAGAGAATTATTGCGGTATGGCATGGCACAAATCACGGCTTGGTTCGGCTGGGAGCCTGGGAGGATGGATAAGTCAATTTCAGGATATTTGACGAAATGTCCAACTGCCGTCTAGTTTGTTGTATTTACCCTTTTTAAGGTATAAATCTCGGGTATCATGTGGGCTGCCAAGCTCGAACGGTTTCCGATCTATATATCATTTGGTTGTTTTTTTGTTGACCTCTATTTAGGTATTGTTTCGATTATGCAATTTTCGGTCTTATTGATGAGGCTTATCCGGCTTGTCGTACTCCTTGTGTTTCTACCGTTTCCGGTCTTGGCTGATGACAGCTTCGGTGCGGCATTTTCTGAGCAGCAGAGGGCGGTCGGTGAGGCTATCGATTCGCAGAAGCGGGTCGAGCAACTCGACGACGAGTCCCGCAATCTGTTGGAAAGCTATCGTCAGGTCACTGCAGAACTGGAAAGACTGGAACAGTACAATGAGCATCGTCAGCGTTTCGTAGCCTCGCAGGACGAAGAGCTTCATCGTCTTGCCGAGCAACTTCTCTCCATCGATAACACCCGTCGCGAAATTGAACCGCTTATGGGAAGGATGCTGGAAGTATTGGATCGTTTTGTCGAACTGGATACGCCTTTTCTACCGGATGAGCGCGCCAAACGTATTGCACAGTTGCAGGATCTTGAGGGACAGAGCGATAGCACACTTCCCGAGCGTTATCGTCGTTTGCTGGAGGCCTATCAGGTGGAGACCGAGTACGGGCGAACCATCGAATCCTACCGCGGTAAACTGGAACTCGATGGTGAGCAGCGCATGGTGACCTTTCTGCGTTTGGGACGGGTTGCGCTCTACTACCTGACACTGGATGGCAAGGCCGCGGGTATTTGGAGTAGAGCGGCTTCCCGCTGGGAACCGCTGGCGCTGGAACACAACCGCAAGATCGACAGGGCGCTGCAGATTGCCGAAAAACGGCTCCCCCCTGATCTGATGCCGCTCCCTCTGACTGTGCCTGAGCGGATGCAATGAAGAGATTACTTTTACCGCTGTGCGTACTAATGTTATCCCAAAGCAGTCTGCTTTTTGCTGCCAAGGCTGATTCTTTAGAGAGTCTGTTGCAGCAGGTGCGTGAATCCAGGCAACAGCAGAAGCATAGGGATACGGCGAGAGAACAGCGGTTTCTCGAACAGCGGGATCAACGCCAACACCTGCTTGACGAGGCCAAACAGGCACTTGCCGCCGCCAGGCAGCAAAAGCTGGAATTGGATCAGCGCTACACTGAAAATCAGGGCCGTCTGATCGAAGAGCGGGCTCAACTGAAAGAGAAGAGCGGCACCCTGGGTGAACTTTTCGGCAGCGTGCGCCAAGTGGCGTCTGAGAGCCGGAATATCTTCGGCGCATCGCTGATCAGTGTGGAACGGCCACAGGATCTTTTGCTGCTGGATGAACTGGCGGGCAGTCAGAAGCTCCCCTCTATTGAAAAACTGGAGGCCCTCTGGCAACTGTTTCTCGAACGTCTGGTGGAAGCGGGTAAAATCAAACGTTTTGAAACGCCCGTGATTACCAGCGATGGGGTCGAGCAGAATGAGATGGTTACCCGGATTGGTCTCTTCAACGCCATATCCAACGGACGTTATCTGCGTTATCTGCCGGAGAGTGGTCGTTTGATGGCGTTGGGCCGGCAACCCACACCCCGTTTTCAGTTGATGGCGAAAAAATTTGAGGCCGCCGAAGAGACAATAGAAACCATGGCGGTCGATCCCTCACGCGGCGCAATTCTGTCGCTGTTGGTGCAGTCACCCACTCTCCTGGAGCGCATTCGGCAGGGTGGAGTTATCGGTTACATCATCATCGGCTTGGGTGCGGTGGGTATTTTGCTGACCCTCGAACGACTGATTGGACTCTTCGTTACCGGACGCCGGGTTAAAAAGCAGATCGGCAATCGCTCGGCATCCGGGAAGAATCCCCTGGGACGCCTGATGCTGGCGATGAAAATGCAGGCCGATAGCGATGCCGAAGCGCTGCAACTGCGTTCTGACGAGGCCATCCTGAAAGAGTTGCCCGCACTGAGACGGGGACTGCCGATGTTGGGTATCCTGGCAGCTGTTGCCCCCCTGCTGGGGTTGTTGGGTACCGTTACGGGTATGATCGAGACATTTCAGTCGATCACCCTGTTCGGAACCGGCGATCCAAAACTGATGTCCGGCGGCATTTCCCAGGCGTTGGTGACTACTGAGCTTGGGCTGGCGGTAGCGATACCACTGGTGCTGCTGCACAGTTATCTCTCTGGCCGCAGCAACCGGCTGATCCATATTCTCGATGAACAGAGTGCTGCACTGGTGGCGCATAGGGCGGAATCCGGTGGAACGGCTGATTGAGTGGCTGCCAACAGATAGTCTGAGTTTCCTGGAGCAGGGCGGGCCTGTGCTCTGGCTGATCCTGCTGCTGTCGCTGTTGATGTGGAGCATGATCACGCTCTGTTACAGCCGAATCTGGTTTGCCGGCATCGGGGCTGCCAGGATCGCGGGGCAGAGCCGATTGCCCCTCATCACTGCCCTGGCACAGATCCTGCCGATGCTTGGTTTGCTAGGGACTGTGGAGGGCATGATCGACGTTTTTTATGTCATTGCAAGCCATGGTACCGGCAACATTCGAGGCATGGCGGGAGGGATCTCCAGCGCTCTGATCACCACCATGGCTGGGTTGGTCACTTCACTCTCCGGCTTCTATTTCGTCAGTGATCTGCGCCATCGTCTACAGGATGCGGCATGTTGTGGGAAGATTGCCTGATGCGCCACCGGCATACTGAATCTGAAAGTGGTGATGTCGCCATCAACCTGACACCACTGATCGATATGGTTTTCATCCTGCTGATCTTTTTCATGGTGACCTCCTCCTTTGTGAAAGAGACCGGGGTTGATGTTGACCGGCCCAGTGCAGCAACAGCAGTCCGCAAGGAGCGTGCCAGCATCCTCATTGCTGTTACCAGTAAAGGGGAGGTCTGGATCGATAAACGCCGCGTTGATCTGCGGGCGGTTCGCGCCAATGTTGAACGTCTGCATGCGGAGAATCCGGAAGGGGCGGTGGTGATCCTGGCCGATGAGCAGGCACCTACAGGCACTGTGGTGCGGGTATTGGATCAGGCACGTCTTGCAGGGGTGGAGAGCGTTTCAATTGCTGCTTCACAGGACGCCGGGGGATGAACCGTTCGGTCTACCTTCCTGCAGTCCTGTTTGCCCTGTTGGTGAATATAGGTCTCTTCTGGGCTATGCAGCGTATGGTGACCGGGGAGAGCGCAACGCTCGACCGGTCGGTGGCCGAACCATTGATGGTGGATTTTATACGCTTGAAAGCGGAGCCTCCACCTCCGCCCCCGGAGTTGCTGGATGAACCGGATCAACCGCCACCAACATCCTCGCCCAGCGCACCGCAACCTCAACGGCTCACTTTCAAGCAGCCAGGAAACAAACTGCCGAACTGGGATACGCCGAAGATCGATATTCCTCTAAATATTGGATCGGGCCCCTATCTTGGTGCTTTTCGTCAGCCTGCGATGCCGATAGTACCTTCCTCTGATCCCGTACCGCTGATGCGTTTTGCACCACGTTACCCTCAACGGGCGCTGCTACGCCACGTGGAGGGCAGCGTTACCCTGAATTTTATTATCACAGCCGATGGATCAGTGAGTGATCCAGAGGTGTTGAAGGCGGAACCTGTGGGTTATTTCGAGCAGGCGGCGCTGCGTGCGATTCGGCGTTGGAAGTTTCAACCGAAAGTTGAGGATGGGATTGCCGTTTCCCGCCCTGCAAGCCAGACCATCCACTTTACGATGAAGAAAAGATGAAGTGGTTGGGTCTGCTTTTTTTGTTACTACTGCTGGTAGGTTTTGGCACTCATGCAGAAGAAGAGGGCGGGGATGAGTACATCGCTACTCAGCTCACATATGACTATCTGTTTCTGGTCGAGGCACTGATCCGTCACGAACGATATACAGAGGCTGCCGAAGAGCTGGATGGATTATTGGCTCGTGTGGCCGACAATCGCTACGAAACAGCCCTGATTCATCAGACCTATGGCTATGTTGCTATCGGCCTGAACGATTATCCCGCTGCCATCACCCATTTCATGCGGGCGATCAACTCATCAGCCCTGCCGGATCAGGTTACCCATAGCCTGCGCTACACCACCGCTCAGTTACAGTTGCAGGAAGATAATGCCAAAGCGGCGCTGCAACTGTTGCAGTTTTGGTTTGAATTGGAACAGCAGCCACCTCCTCGTGCGCACGTGCTACTGGCGCAGATCTATCGTTCGTTGGCACGGTGGAAACCAGCAATCAAGGCACTGAAACTCGCGATCAAACAGTCAGACGAAATTGAAGAGTCCTGGTATCAGTTGCTTGTCGGACTCTATCTGGAAACTGAGCAGTTGAAGCCGGCTGCTGAACTGCTGCAAAAGATGGTGGGAATGTTTCCCGACAATGCAGGTTATTGGCGTCAACTGGCCGGTGTATTGATGCAGCAGCGGCGGGAAAAGGCGGCCACGGCGGTGATGGCGCTGGCGGCCGAGAAGCGATTGTTGAAAGCGGGGGAGCTTCGTCGTCTTGCCAACCTCTATCTGCACCAGAATATGCCGCTGGATGCAGCTGAGTTGGTGGAAACCCATATAATGTCGGGACTGCTCAAGGCCAATGTCCGAAATCTGAGTCTGCTGGCCGATGCGTGGGTTCTGGCCCGTGAACCTGAGAAGGCGCTGCCGATTTTTTCACGGCTGTCTAATATCGATCTCAGCGGCAGATCGGACCTGAAGTGGGGATCATTATTGATTGAGCTGGAGCTTTGGGAAACCGCTGCTACCCGATTGCAACGGGGTATCGAAAGAAAGAAAAAACCTTCTGCTCGCGACTGGTTGTTATTGGGTACGTCATATGCCCGATCAGAACGCCGTCAGCAGGCTATCGAGGCTTTCTCCGAGGCGCGGGATGCATCGGTAAAAAAACAGGAGCGCCAACAGGCCGAACAGTGGCTTGAGTATCTGGCTGCAGAATAGCCCCCATCTCGATCTTGCCGTTGCAAGAAATGTAGGTTGGGTTAGAAGCGCGACACTGCCACGCTTTCTGTTTATCGACCCTGTTTGAGCGTATCGTAACCCAACGCTTGGGCTGACTCCTGGCATTGCCACTGCGCCAAATGACACATCGAGTGAGTGAAATGCCCCACTCTATCCTGCTGGCTTTCAATTGGTATCCAAAAAAATATTGAATATCAAATAGATAAAAAGTTGGCACCCTCTTTGCCTTATTGGATGGAATCAATATAACAATAGAAGAGGTAGGATCCATGAAGTCGAAGACCCTTGCAGTAGCCGTCAGCAGTTTGTTGGCAGCCCAACCGCTCTTGGCGGCTGACCAGCCTGAAGCGCTTTCCGATGTGGTGGTCGAAGGTGAGGCGCAAACCTCTCCCGCACTGACTGTCATGTCTTTGGACGAGCCATCCCAGGGTATACCGGCAGATGCTGCTGATCTGCTTCGCAGTATCCCAGGTGTATCCGGCGCGCGCATGGGTGGTCATGGAATCGAGCCGATCATTCGCGGTCAGAGCCAGAATCGTCTGAATATTCTGTTGGATGGTGCCTATATTCACGGCGGCTGCCCCAATCGCATGGATCCTCCCACTGCCTATTCAGCGATGGAGAGTTACGACAGTGTGACCGTAATCAAAGGTTCCCAGACGGTACTCTACGGTGGCGGCGGGAGTGGCGGCACAGTGTTGTTTGAGCGAGGTGTACCCGAGTTCGATGAGGGTGATCACTTCAAGGGCAGGGTGGATGCCGGTTATAAAAGTAACTCAGGTACCAAGGAGATATCCGCTGATCTGGCGGCCGGTGCCGAGACCGGATATGTCCGTGGTGTGGTTGGCTACAAGGATGCAGATAACTACGAGGACGGCGATGGTCAGGAAGTTCGCTCCGCATTCACCACCTATTCAGGGAATCTGACAGCGGGATATACACCGGATAAGGATACCCGGGTTGAACTCAATCTTGAGGCCAATCGGGAGCGTGATGTATTTTTTTCCGGCGCCAACATGGACTCTCCAGAGAGTGATTCTGACAATATTCGCTTAAAGTTTGACCGGCAGGCGTCGGTAGGGCCATTCACCGCATTGGAGGCCAACATCTACAAGACCGATGTTACTCACCTCATGGATAACTACTCTCTGCGTGAACGTACGGCGATGACAAATGCGAAGACGCCGACCACCTCGGACACGCTTGGCGGGCGCGCCAGTGGTGACCTGATGTTCGGTAACAAGGTGCTGACCCTGGGTCTCGATTACCAGAAAAATGACCGTGATGCAGAGCGTCTGATTGCTGCAGATATGATGCTGACCACTGATCCGACAATAATGCAGTCGATCATGTGGCCGGGTGCAGAATTGGCACAGACCGGTTTTTTTGCAGAGTTGTCGATGCCGATGAATCAGGATGACAGCCTCAAGGCGGGTATTCGCTATGACAAGGTGGATGCCTCCATTTCAAGAGGCAGTGAAAAACCACAGGTAGGTATGAGTCCGACGCCAAATGATCTCTATGCCAGATATTATTCCCAGACTTCAGAGAGTAGTGATGAGAATAACCTGGGCGGTTTTCTGCGTTATGAACATGCAATCGCGAATGGCAATCTCTTTGCCGGTGTCAGTCGCAGTGTGCGCACGGCAGATGCCAGTGAGCGCTATATCGCCAGCTTCATGAGATCGCCAACGGGTGCGGTTCTCGACTGGGTGGGTAATCCGGAACTTGATCCTGAGACGCACCACCAGATTGAGGCGGGTATCGAGGTCGGTGGCGACGCCTGGTCAAGTGGATTCACCGCCTATTACAATGATGTCAGTGACTATATTCTGCGGGATCGGGCGCGTGGCCAGGATGGCATTCTGCTCGCCAATGGAACTGCTACCATCTACCGCAATATCGAGGCCAGGTTCTATGGACTGGAGTGGGAAGGATCCTATTTCATTTCGAACTCACTCTCCGGCCGGGCAAGTCTCGCCTATGTGAATGCGGAAAATACCACCGACAGTCGTCCCATCGCCCAGATCTCGCCGCTTGAGATGACCCTGGGTGCGGATTACACTATAAGTTCTTGGGATCTGGGCGGTACCGTCAGAGCGAATGCCGAACAGACGCGGGCCGATATCATTGACGGAAGTGGTCAGGATGTCGGGGAGACCGCTGGATGGGTAGTGCTCGATCTTTTCGGCAGCTATGCGGTAACCGACAGCGCCAATGTGCGCTTTGGTGTCAACAACCTGTTCGACAAGACCTACGCTTATCATGTGAACCGGGCAAATCTTGATCCCTTCAGCCCTGAAGCGATCCAGGTCAACGAGCCTGGCCGTGAGCTTTGGGTGAAAGGTTCAGTGAAGTTCTAAAAGGCAATAACGCAGGCACGGGCTTAACCGTGCCTGCGATTCAAGCTATCTGTTATTGCATTTTCATCGTCGGCCGGTTTAAGCGTAGCGGAACCGGCAAGCCGCTTTGTTGCCTGATCCGCTGCGCTTGATCAGGCCTACAGGTTTAGCGGATAGAGGTTTATCTGTTGCCCAGCATATCATCCACGATCTGTTCACACTCAAACCAGTCGTTCTGGTCACTTCCATTATCGAAGTTGCGCTGCTCCGCCCGGTAGTAGGCCATAGTGGCGATCATCTCGTAGCGTTCGCGGGGACTGATTACGGGCTTAGCGGGTTTGGCGGCGGCAACCCTTTTCTTGGCCGGCATAGCTTTTTTCTTAGCTGCCACCTTCTTTTTGGCGACAACTTTTTTCTTGGCGACCACCTTCTTTTTGGCCACTCTCTTTTTGCTGACTTTAGGTGATTGGGTCTCGTCGTTCTTTGTTTTCTTACTCAAGTTTACTTCTCCTGATTGTGGTCATGATAACCACACATTTTATACAAAAAATATGAACAAGCCATTCCCAATAGGGATTATTGGGGAGATGGTCTGTTTTTCAATGCCTCAAGATGGCTGAGACGGCTCTCTTCCTGTTCCTGCCAAAGTGACTTAAATTCTGATTTCCAGGCATCGACTGCTGTATGAATGCCTTCGGTGAGCCCTTTTGATAGGGTGCCTGCGATCGAAGGATGCAGTTTTCTTTGCACCAGCCAGGGAATGAACCAGGCAAGCAGAATCAGCAGGCCTGAGTGGACGGCAAAGTCGATGCCCAGAAAATGCCCCTCTCCCTGAGTACCGGCATGAAAACGGCTAATGATGTGATAGATCGCCCACCCTGCAGCCGATAGCGGCAAAAACCAACTCAGCCCCCCCGTTATTTTGAAGAAAAAACGTTGGACGGCTGTGCCTGGTTTGGCCAGTGCCTTGATCACGGAACTTTCCAATTGCGCCTCAAAGGTCGATTGCAGCTTCTCTGGAATGCCAGAGAGTGGTCCGGCATAAGGTGTTACCGGGATGTCATGCTGGCCAAGCAGATTTTCGAGCTCTGTGGTCAAATCATTGATAAGGCCGTTGAAGCGTTCACTCCAGATCTGTTCAATCACTTGCTTTGTGGTCGGAAGCGAGGTGGGCAGGGTCGTTTGACGTTTGAAGAGGGATTGCGATAGCTGCTCCTGCGCCAAGAGCGTCTGCTTGAGGACCGTGCGATTGAGCAGAAGTGCATCTTCGATCTCATTAAGCCACTCTGCTGTAGTCTTCTGCCAGGCATCGGTCACGTCAGTGCGCCCAAACCCTTCGAGGCGTTGCTTGAGCGCCTGTTCAACCACGTGCAGTTCATTGAGCCGTGCCTGTATGCCGAGCTGTTGAAGCAGCGCAAGCCCGTATGCTTCGATTGCATGATTGATGGTCTGTTCCAGCTGAGGGAAGTCGTCGTCAGCCCCATTTTTTTTGCAACTGGTGCGCAGGATTTTGGGTGTGTCGAATGCCTCTTTTTGTAATCGCCGCCGAAAGTCCTCCAATTGTGGATTTGACCCCCGATCCCAATGGTTCATGACAAACAGCCAGTGGTGTTTTGCGTTACGCTGTTGCAGTAGACGCCAGCCGATATCGTCATGGTAGCGCTCGGGACTGACCACATAGACCAGCCAGTCGAGATAGGGTAGCCAGGCCTCTACCTGCTCCCTGTGTGACTGTTCCACGCTGTCGAAGTCAGGCATGTCGAGCCATGCAATCAGGCGGCGACTCTCATCCTGATGGTAGGCGATCCGGGTATGCTCAACAGGTAGTTCGTCTGGCAGTTTTCCCAGCTGATAATCTTCGTGAAGGTAGAGGGTTACCTCCTGTGAGGTCGGACGCTGCACGCCGGTGTGGGCAATACCCTCCCGGGCAAGACGGTTGAGCAGACTGCTTTTGCCGACACCGGTACCACCGAAGAAGGCGACGATCAAAGGACGCTGCCCCTGCTGGGCAAAGAGCGTTTCGGCCTGTTGCTGTTCGATCTGTTGAAATCGATTGAGATCGCTGTTGCTGAGCCAGCCATCTTGCAGCGCGGCCTCGACCCATTGTTTGAGGTCCTGATACTGCTGTTTGAACTGTTCGATCATTGCGTAAGGGCCTCCAGCTCAGACTCTGCCGCAAACAGTTGTTGCTGGTCGATACGGCAGAGTCCAGGGGCGGAGAGTTTGTCTGGCAACCCCAAAAGTGCCTGCTTCAGCACATCGGCAAACAGCTGTTCCCGGACGGCTTTCAATTGAATTGCCTTCAAGTCCTGTTCCACAGTAAACATGTAGCGTCCCAGTGCCCCCTCGGTGAGCAGGGTGGAAAATGAGAGCATCGCCGGGGCAAGGATCAGGTCGTTCAGTCCGATACCGCCGGTCTTCAGTGCAAACGCCAGTGCTGCTGCATCTGCGGTGACACGGGCGGCCCTCAGGCTGTTGAGGGTGGTGGGGTGTTTCTGCAGATGGATGAAGAGCCTCTGGCTGGCGTTTTCGATTTCACTCTCGAAAAGTTGCTGATGGTGTTTCGCCGTTTCCAGCGCCTGCGTTTCGATTGTTTTGCGTTCGGAGGAGAATTGGTTCAGCAGGCTCTGCCACCAGCGTGGCACACTCTGACCAGATACCGTCTGCTCTCCGATCTCCCGCTGCAACCTCAGTAACAGATGGTTTACCGCATCGGTCAAAACGCTGATCTCGTGATCCGGGCTGGTCGAAGCGGACTTGCCGCTCTTGTGACGATATATGGCCTGTAGTTTTCTTGCGGGCCAGGAAAGGAGTTCACGTGCCTTGACCAGTCCCCCGGCAATGCCCGGAATCTCTATCAGCTCAAGCAGCCGGCTGAGGGTGCGTTGCAGGGTGTCACTGTAGTGCGGATTATCGAGGTAGTCCCGTTCATAGAGCGCGATGGATTCGTCGATAGTGCCTTCTACCAGTGATTGCCAGATTTCCCTGGCGGCAATCTCCTGGCGTACTGTTTCCGTCCAGCCTGGCCAGTGCTGTTTCAGCAGTTGTCGCAGGTGGTTTGCTGGAAAGGGTTGTGGCCGACGTCCGATATGTTCGCTGGTGGCCCGCCGCAGTTCGGCTGCGCCCTGGGTGGCTTGCAGCTGTTCGTCTCCCATTACGAAAGGGAGAGGTATGACGTCGAGGGCTTCGATTTGCTCTTTTTTCAGTCGCTGCCGAATCTCCCGCTCCAATATTTCAGCTTCTTCCAGAGTTGTCTTGTTCAGGCAAATCAGCAGCTGTGTATGCAGTGGGGCGATGAGTCGTAATAACTGCCATACAGACTGGTCGGCGTATTTTTCCCGGCTGACAACAAGGAGGATAAGGTCAGCCATGGCGCACAATACAGGGACGCGTTGCCGGTAGTTGCGTGAGCTGACCGAATCGAAATCGGGGCTGTCCCAGATAATGGCGGGTACGGAAAAGCCTGTGCTGGCACTGCTGATGGTTCGAAGCGTGTAACCCAGAGGGTCTTCAGCATCGAGCGTCTGTTTTAGTTGCCAGTCGGGAAACTGTTTTGCAATCGCAAGCTGTTGTGATTCGCTGAGCGCGACTGTGGCAAATCCCTGGGGGTGTTGGGTAAAACCGGCGAGGGGACTCGCTTCCGCCAGCGGTTCCTCCAGCAGCAGGTTGACCAGGCTGCTTTTACCCGATTGGGTGGGGCCGACTACCATCAGCTGCCGCGGGGCAGAGGTTTCTTCAGATAGACGATATCGTCTCAGCAGTGCGTCAGCATAGATGAGTGCATCCGATTCGAAGTCGGGGCTCTCCGACCTTGTCTCCAGGCAGGAGATCAGACGGGTGACGAGTTGCTGTAGATGTTCCAGTTTAGTCACGCACTATGGAATTAATAAGATTCAATCCGTGCTTCCCTAATAATAACTGTAGGGTGCGCTGCGCGCACCAGCAGTAAGCAGTAACAGTAATCATGGTGCGCACAGCGCACCCTACCCGATGAACAAAACACCGCCTTTCTTCTTTTCAGAATGGTTTGAACGCCGAAGCTTGAGTTAAGTAATAACCGTCGGTTCGCTGCGACCGGTTCTGCTCTCGATCTCCGCGAGTGATTTTGCAATTGCCACCAGGGGTTGCATCACTGTCTGGGTCTCTTTGTCGTGGTTTGCCGGATTTGGCTCATAGGCTTCCAGGTAGACTCTCAGGGTGGCGCCTTCGGTGCCGGTGCCGGAGAGTCGATAGACGATACGTGAACCATCGGTGAAGCCGATGCGGATGCCCTGGTTTTTGGAAACACTGCCATCTACCGGATCGGTGTAGGTGAAGTCGTCCGCATAGTCGACGCTGTAGTCGCTCAGTTGGTTGCCAGGCAGGTCGGTGAGGCGGTCCCGCAAGTGCTGCATCAGCGCTTCAGCTGCGGTTTTGTCGATCCCTTCATAGTCGTAGCGGGTATAAAAATTACGGCCAAACTGGCGCCAGTGATCTTTGACGATCTTGTCCACCGGCTCCTGGCGCACTGCCAGCAGGTTAAGCCAGAAGAGTACCGCCCAGAGTCCGTCTTTCTCCCTGATGTGGTCAGAACCGCTGCCGAAACTCTCTTCGCCACAAAGGGTGATGCGCTTTGCATCCAGCAGATTACCGAAGAACTTCCAGCCGGTGGGGGTTTCATAACACTCCAGCCCCAGACTTTCGGCGACTCTGTCCGCAGCCTGGCTGGTGGGCATGGAACGGGCAACCCCGCAGATACCATCGGAATAGCCTTTGATAAGGTGTGCATTGGCGGCCATGACCGCCAGGCTGTCGCTGGGGGTAACGAAGAAATCCCGTCCCAGGACCATGTTGCGATCACCGTCGCCATCCGATGCGGCGGCAAAATCCACGGCATCCAAGCCGCTGGAGAGCACGACGATCTCATTGGCGTGAACCAGGTTGGGATCGGGATGACCGCCACCGAAGTCCTCTTTGGGTTTGCCATTGATGACGGTGCCGGGTGGTGCGCCCAAGATTTCTTCCAGAATGCGTTTGGCGTAGGGACCGGTTATTGCGTGCATTGCATCGAAGCGCATCACAAACATGCCGGAGTTAAAAAGCTGGTGGATGCGTTTGAAGTCGAACAGCCCCTGCATCAGTTCTGCATAGTCAGTGACCGGATCGATTACCTCAATGGTCATCTCGCACAGTGTCTGGGTACCTAGGGTATCGAGGTCAATCTCAGTTCCGTTGGCGATACGGTATTCGCTGATTGCCTTGGTCGCCCCATAGATGGCCTCGGTCACCCCTTCCGGGGCTGGGCCGCCGTTGGGCGTGTTGAACTTGATGCCGAAATCCTCGTCCGGGCCGCCGGGATTGTGGCTGGCGGACAGTATGATGCCACCGTCGGTTTTGTATTTGCGGATCACGCAGGAGGCAGCAGGCGTGGAGAGCAGTCCACCCTGGCCGACGATGACTTTGCTGATCCCGTGGGCGGCGGCCATACGGATGATGATCTGGCTCGCCTCCCGGTTGTAGTAGCGACCGTCGCCCCCAAGGGCCAAGGTGCCGCCTTTCAGATCCTGCTGAGTGTCGAAGATCGATTGGACGAAATTTTCCAGGTAGTGTGGTTGCTGGAATATCTTTACCTTTTTGCGGAGTCCGGAGGTACCGGGGCGTTGATCGGAAAAAGGCTGGGTGTTGACGGTAGACATTTCCATCGTGATCTTCCCGTTGAATGACTGCTGAGGATGCCTATTCAACCACAGTCGAAGCCCTAATTAGAACCCCATCATATGGTAAAATGCGTCTGCTGCTTGAAATCGAAACGACCTGTCCCCATTTCTTACGCTGGATTTGTTAGAATCCGCCCGATTTTACCTTTTTACTACCACTATTCCTGCCTGAACTGGCGGGATTGTAGATTTATTGACTGCGATGGAGGTCGCTTTCACCCATGTCTGTTGAAGCACAAAAAGAGACCCTGGAGTTCCAGGCAGAAGTCAGTCAGGTTTTGAACCTGGTTATACGATCTCTCTATAGCAACAAAGAGATCTTTCTGCGCGAATTGATCTCAAATGCCTCGGACGCGGCAGAGAAGCTGCGTTTCGAGGCGTTAACCGATGATGCGCTCTTCGAGGATGATCCGGATCTGAAGATCCGCGTCACCTTCGATGAGGAGGCGGGAACGCTTACCCTCTCAGATAACGGCATCGGCATGAACCGGCATGAGGTGTCCGAAACCATAGGCACCATCGCCAGTTCCGGCACCAAGAAGTTCTTCGAGTCGATGACGGGTGATCAGAGCAAAGACAGCGAGATGATCGGCCAGTTTGGCGTCGGTTTCTACTCCGCCTTTATCGTTGCCGACAAAGTGACGCTGGTTACCCGCCGCGCCGGTCTGGGTGAGGAGCATGGTGTGCGCTGGGAGTCAGACGGACAGGGCGCCTACAGTATTGAAAACGTAGACAAACCAGGCCGGGGCACCGATGTGATCCTCCATCTCAAAGAGGATGAGAAGGAGTTCCTGGCGGGCTACCGTCTGCGCGGCATCATCTCCAAGTTCTCCGATCACATCTCCATGCCGGTGGAGATGGAGAAAGAGTTCCACGGTGAGGAGGAAGAGAAACCTGAGACCCCTGAATTTGAACGGGTCAATACCGGTACTGCTTTGTGGATGCGCGCCAAATCCGAGATTTCAGATGAGGAGTACGACGATTTCTACAAGCACGTCTCCCACGATTTCGAAGCGCCGCTGGCCCACGCCCATAACCGGGTGGAAGGCAATAATGAATACTCTGCACTGCTCTACATCCCGAGCCGCGCACCCTTCGATATGTGGGACCGGGATCAGAAGCACGGGGTGAAACTCTTCGTGCGCCGTGTCTTCATCATGGACGAGGCGGAAAAACTGATGCCGCGCTATCTGCGCTTTATCAAGGGTGTTGTCGATTCCGACGATCTGCCACTCAACGTCTCCCGCGAGATCCTGCAGCACAACCGCAAGATCGACACCATCCGCCAGGCCAACACCAAACGCGTGCTGGGTGTGCTGGAGAAGATGGCGAAAAACGATGCGGAAAAGTATCAGACTTTCTGGGATCAGTTCGGCAAGGTTATGAAAGAGGGGCCCGCAGAGGACTTCGGCAGCAAAGATAAGATAGCTGCGCTGCTGCGTTTTGCCTCCACTCATAATGAAGGCGACGAGCAGAATGTCTCGCTGGATGATTACCTCTCCCGCATGCCTGAAGGACAGGAGAAGATCTACTATATCACCGCCGAAAGTGCCGCAGCAGCCCGTTTCAGCCCCCATCTTGAGGTCTTCAAGAAAAAGGGCATCGAAGTCCTGCTGCTCTCCGACCGGGTGGATGAGTGGTTGGTGTCCGGTCTTACCGAGTATGAAGGTAAGTCGCTACAGTCCGTGGCCAAGGGCGAACTCGACTTGGGTGACATGGATGATGAAGAAGAGAAGGCTTCTCAGGAGAAGCAGGCGGAGGAGCACAAGGGCCTGTTGGAAAAGATGAAGGATGTGCTTGGCGAAGGTGTCAAAGAGGTGCGTATCAGCCACCGACTCACCGACTCCCCTGCCTGTTTGGTCGTGGAAGACCACGACATGAGCGCCAACCTTGCCCGGGTACTCAAGTCCGTGGGTCAGGACGCGCCAGCCACCGCCCCAATTATAGAGATTAATCTGGAGCATCCGCTGGTGGAGCGTCTGGAAAATGAGGACGATGAGGCCCGTTTCGGGGATCTGACCCAGGTTCTGTTCGATCAGGCTCAACTGGCCGAAGGGGGGCAGTTGGACGACCCGGCTGCCTTTGTGCGGCGTCTGAATGGCCTGATGCTCAACCTGTCGGGTAAATAGCGTTCGTTAGCACACAGTGGTAGTTCTGTAGGTCGGGTTAGATGCGCCGTGTTTCAAGCTGGGATTTACCACTTGGCTTGGCGCGCATCGTAACCCGACGATGATCTGTCAGGTTACGATGCGCGCCAAGCACTCTACCAACTTCAGGTTTCCTACTGTTGCGCGACTAACCCGACCTATGTTTCCGATATTCTTCATCAATCACCATAAGACCCGTATATCCACCCATTGATAGCCTCGAATAGTCGGCTGGGTGGTGCTGTGTCAGACTCGGCCCACCATAAACTAACACCAGATGGAGCTTCATCATGCGCGTGATTCTGTTGGGCGGCCCCGGCGCCGGCAAAGGTACCCAGGCTAACTACATCAAGGAGAAGTACGGTATTCCCCAGATCTCCACTGGCGATATGCTGCGTGCTCACGTCAAAGCGGGTTCCGAACTGGGCGTGGCGGCCAAGAAGATCATGGATGAAGGCGGTCTCGTCTCCGATGACATCATCATGGGCATGGTAAAAGAACGCATCACCGAAGATGACTGCAAGGGCGGCTATCTGTTCGATGGTTTTCCCCGCACGATTCCTCAGGCGGAAGCTTTAAAGGAAGCGGGTGTGCCGATCGACGCCGTGGTGGAAATCGATGTGCCGGACGAAGAAATTGTCAAGCGTATGGCCGGTCGTCGCGTGCATCTCGCATCCGGTCGTACCTATCATATTGTCTTCAACCCACCAAAGGTCGAGGGCAAAGACGACGAAACCGGCGAAGATCTGATTCAGCGTGACGATGATCAGGAGGACACCGTCAAGGCTCGCCTCAAGATCTATCACGATCAGACAGAGCCGCTGATTGCCTTCTATGAAAAGGAAGACTGCAACTATGTGAAGATCAACGGTGTCGGTAGCGTTGATGGTATTCGCGACCAGATTTTTACCGGTCTGGGCTGAAGAGACAGGCCTGGAAGCAGAGAGCCGGGATCTTCCCGGCTTTTTTGTGGAAAACTCAATCGAAGAGTTAATGTGATGCCCGTCTGACAGACGGATGACTTTATTAGAACGTCCTGATATTATTCTGACGGATTTCACTGGATTTAAGAGGCTGCAACGTGGCTGTCGTAGAGCTGACCAAAGAAAATTTTGAAGAGACCATTTCCAATAACGATTTTGTGATTATCGATTTCTGGGCACCTTGGTGTGGTCCCTGCCGCTCCTTCGCACCGACCTACGAGAAGGTTTCAGGGGACCATTCCGAGATCGTTTTTGCCAAGGTCAATACAGAGGATGAGCAGGACCTGGCAATGCAGTTCCAGGTTCGTTCCATTCCGACCCTGATGATTTTCCGCGAGCAGATCATCATCTTCTCCCAGCCCGGCGCACTGCCGGAGTCAGCTTTCAAGGAGCTGATTGGCCAGGCCGGTGGACTGGATATGGATGAGGTCCGCGCACAGATCGAGGCGGAACAGAAGGGCGGGCAGAACGCCTGATCATTCCGCTGAATGAAGAGAAAACCCCGGTAGTTCTGACTGCCGGGGTTTTTTTATGGGGCATAATTCATATGTGTCGATCACCGGTTTCAGGATCATGAGAGCACCTTACTACCCCTGGAGTTTAAGAAGCCTGCTGAGTGGGCGGCCAACTGTGGGTGTGGTGATCGAGCTCAGCGAAGAGAGCTATCGCCTGCTGATGCGGATGGCCCCGGAGCTGCACTTTATCAAAGGTGAACTGCTCTCATGTCTTGATCACGGCATGGATCTGCATCTGGAGATTAAGGAGCAGACGCCATACACAACACTTCTCCATTTAACCTACTATTTCCCCCATGCCACCGGGCACTACCCCGACCCTGACGCAATGTTGCGTGTCTATCATGATTCACGACAGGTGGATGTGATCGATATTCGCCAGTCGGCACTGCCTCTCAAACGCTGGGGTGACAACCCAACGCTTGAACAACGTTGGAAGATCAATCTCTTTCTCTCTAAATGGCTGGCTTATTGTGTGCTGCAGGGACACAGTTTCAATCCGGGGGGAGCCGAGTTTTCCGGTGTCCATGCCTTCGAAGCACTGTAAGCAATATCAATGTTTCTCAACTGTTAACAACACTGTAGAATTCCGGGGTGCCTAGGTATGGGGGAATGCAAATGAGGGACGCAGCTTTTCAGTGTTTTATGGGGAATCTATGATTCGGGTATTGCTGGTTGACGATCATGAGTTGGTGCGAACCGGTGTCAAGGGTATTCTCGAACGTGCCTCTGATATTGAAGTCGTGGCAGAGGCAGCCAACGGTGAAGATGCGCTGCAGATGGTCCAACAGGCCTCTCCCAATGTGGTTTTAATGGACGTGAATATGCCGGGCATCGGTGGTATCGAGGCGACCCGGCGCATCCTGCGTATCAGTCCTGCCTTGAAAATTATCGCCTTGACCGTACTTGATGACGACCCGTTTCCCGCCCGGCTCAACGAGGTCGGCGCGGTGGGATATCTCACCAAAGGTTGTCCGGCTGACGAGATGATCCAGGCGATTCGTACTGTCTACCGGGGTGAACCCTATGTCTCATCGGAGATGGCGCGAAAACATATTCTCACCGACTGGAAGCGTCAGTCCGTCACCCCTATTCAGGAACTCTCATCACGGGAGATGCAGGTCATGCTGCTGATCCTGGAGGGGCAGCGAAACCAGGAGATCTCGGACGGACTCAATCTGAGTCCGAAGACCGTAAGCACCTACCGTCAGCGTATCTACGAGAAACTCGATGTACGTAATGATGTGGAACTGACCCGTCTCGCCTATCGTTACGGTATCCTTAACGACAACGGCCAGCGCTGATGCCGTTCAATCTGGAGTGCCGCCTCTGCCAGAGGCTGGCGACCTTTCTCGATCAGGTCAAAGCCGACTATCCGGCCTACCATGCGCGCCCGGTAGCCCCGTTTGGCGCCCCTGACGCCCAGTTGCTCATCGTCGGACTTGCGCCAGGTATGCACGGGGCCAATGCAACCGGCCGTCCTTTCACCGGTGACCATGCCGGCATCCTGCTCTATGAAACGCTGCACAGATTCGGTTTCGCCAGCGCCCCGGAATCCCGTTCTGCGGATGATGGACTGGCACTGCACAACTGCCGTATTACCAATGCGGTGAAGTGTCTGCCGCCACAGAACAAACCCGTGGGTGCTGAGATCAACGCCTGCAACGGTTTTCTTCGGGAGGAGTTGCAGATGCTTGCAGGGAACAGTGTGATCCTTGCGCTCGGTTCCATTGCCCATAAGGCGGTAGTGAAAGCCTGCGACGGAAGGCAGAAGGATTATCTTTTTGGCCATGCTGCCGAGCATCAACTGCCCAACGGGTTGCGGCTGCTCGATTCCTACCACTGCAGCCGTTACAACACCCAGACCAAACGCCTTACCACCAAGATGTTTCACGACGTCTTCGCGCGTGCAAGAGACTTGCTCTAACCCGGTATACTGCGCCGAATGAGTGAGACACCTTCCCACCCCGGCTTTGATGCCAAAACCTTCCTCTCGACACTGACCACCCGTCCCGGTGTCTACCGAATGCTGGGCCAGGATGACAAACTCCTCTATGTCGGCAAAGCGAAGAACCTGAAGAAACGGGTCAGCAGCTACTTCAGCCGCTCTCTGAACCGGCGTATCCAGCTGATGGTCTCCCAGATCGAGGGTATCGAGGTGGTGGTGACCCATACCGAAGCGGAAGCGCTGATCCTGGAAAACAACCTGATCAAGTCGCTGAAGCCCAAGTACAACATACTGTTGCGGGACGACAAGAGCTATCCCTACATCCATCTCTCCACTGATCAGAAGTTTCCCCGTCTGAGTTTTCGCCGTGGTGCCCGCACGGGTAAGGGGCGCTATTTCGGCCCCTATCCCAGCGCCGGTTCAACCCGTGAGACACTGCAGATTCTGCAAAAACTCTTCTTCGTGCGTCAGTGTGAGGAGAGCTTTTTTCGCAATCGCTCCCGGCCGTGTCTGCAGTATCAGATCAAACGGTGTGA
The DNA here is from genome assembly GCA_963691905.1 of Sedimenticolaceae bacterium. Taxonomy (GTDB): domain Bacteria; phylum Pseudomonadota; class Gammaproteobacteria; order Chromatiales; family Chromatiaceae; genus QGON01. Next base: position 713,606 of record OY829894.1, on the reverse strand, counting down.
TGCTCCCTGCGTCGATCTCGTCGATGAAGAGACTTACGCCAGAGATGTGCGGCATGCGGTGCTTTTTCTGGAAGGCAAGGCAAACCGTGTGATCGATGAACTGGTGGCGCGCATGGAGTCAGCCTCCCAGTCACAGGCGTTTGAACAGGCGGCGCTCTACCGGGATCAGATCAAACGGCTGCGGCGCATTCAGGAGCGGCAGTATGTCAGTGGGGAGGGCGGTGATCTCGATATTGTGGCGCTCTCCCAAGCAGGAAGCAGTGCTTGTGTACAGGTCTTTTTTATCCGTTCGGGACGCAATCTGGGCAATAAGAGTTTCTATCCGGGGATACCCTCCGGGGCCACTGAGGCCAGTGTGCTTTCGGCCTTTGTCTCTCAATACTATATCGACAAACCAGTGCCTTCCGAGATTATCCTTAATAAGGAACCGCAGGACAGAATCCTGCTGCAAGAGGTACTAAGTAACCAGTCGGGACACCAGGTGCGTATCAGCAGCCGGGTCAGAGCCGAGCGGGCTCGCTGGCTCAGGATGGCCGAAAGCAATGCGGAGCTGGCGCTCAAGGCCCGGCTGGCCAGTCGTATCGATATGGAGGGTCGGCTTGAAGCACTGCAACAGGCGCTTGACCTGCCGGAACTGCCTGCTCGCATGGAGTGTTTTGACATCAGCCATACACGGGGTGAACTGACTGTGGCATCCTGCGTGGTGTTCAACGAACAGGGTCCGCTGAAGTCCGACTATCGCCGTTTCAATATTGAGGGGATCACGCCGGGAGACGACTATGCCGCCATGCAGCAGGTACTGGAACGGCGCTACACCCGTATCAAAAAAGGCGAGGTGCCGTTGCCGGATATTCTCTTCATCGACGGCGGCAGGGGGCAGATCGGCGTAGTGGAAGAGAGTCTGCGGGAGTTGGGGATTTCCGGATTGACTCTGGTGGGTGTGGCCAAGGGAGCGGATCGAAAAGCAGGAATGGAACAGCTCTTCTTGTTAGGCGGCAGTACGCCGATTATACTGCCTGCGGACTCCCCCGCGCTGCATCTGATTCAGCAGATTCGGGACGAGGCCCACCGCTTCGCCATCACCGCTCATCGACAGCGTCGAGAGCGTAAACGCAGAACCTCGGTGTTGGAGGAGATCCCCGGCATCGGTCCCAAGCGGCGCCAAAGGCTACTGAGACAGTTCGGTGGTCTGCAGGAGCTTGCCCGGGCCGGCATTGAGGATATATCGCGGGTGGAGGGCGTCAGCCAGAAGCTGGCGGAGCAGATTTACCAAACCTTTCATGGAGAAGATTAATATGTGGAACATCCCCAATCTTCTCACCTTGCTGCGGATCGTCCTGATACCGGTCTTCGTACTGATTTTCTATCTGCCTGTAGAGTGGGCGCGGCTAGGCTGTGCCGCCGTCTTCGCTCTGGCAGCGGTTACCGACTGGCTGGATGGATTTCTGGCCCGCCGATGGGGACAGGTGTCGCCCTTTGGGGCCTTTCTCGATCCGGTTGCCGACAAGCTGATGGTAGCCGTTGCCCTGTTGTTGCTGGTGCAGTCGGAACCTACCCCCTGGCTGGCACTGCCAGCCGCCATCATTATCGGGCGTGAGATCACCATATCGGCCCTGCGGGAGTGGATGGCTGCACTGGGGGCTCGGGCTCAGGTGGCGGTGTCTGTTATCGGTAAATTCAAAACGGCGGCTCAGATGCTGGCTATCCTGCTGCTGATTATTCAGCAAGACTTATGGGGATTGCCGATCCATACAGTCGGTTTTGTTCTGCTCTATATCTCGGCGATTCTGACGCTCTGGTCGATGGTCATCTACCTGCGTGCAGCCTGGCCCAGTCTGATGGGCAAGGTTGTGGTTGAGGGTGAATTGGAAAAAGAGTGAGCAACCAGCTTATTCCACCCCTTCCTGAAATGTAGGCTTGATCAAGCGTAGCGGTTCCGGCATACGCTGTTTGTTTGTAGCGCGTTTTGCCTGATCCGCTGTGCTTGATCAGGTCTACGGGTAGTTGGTATTTCCTGGTAGTCAATTTCACCTAGACTAAGGGTATGCCAACCAGCCGCAGGATCTTTTTCGCTATCCTGGTTCTGGGTGCCTATTCCCAGATTGTGCAGGCCCTTCTGATCAGGGAGGGGCTGGTGGTCTTCTACGGCAACGAAGTCAGTCTGGGCGCCTTCTTCGGCAGCTGGCTCTTTTGGTTGGCGCTGGGTTCCCTGCTGGTGGTGCGTTGGCGGGAACGGCCTGTGGTGCAGGATCCTCTACCCTGGATCAGCCGTCTGTTGCTACTGCTACCTTTGGTACTGATCCTGCAGGTGTTGATGCTGCGTACTGTGCGTCTGCTGTTGGATGTCTCCGCCAGCGAATTCGTACCACTGGGGGAGCTCTTTCTCTCCCTCTTTCTGATCGTTGCCCCCGGCGGCCTGCTGTTGGGTTTCGCCTTTCCGCTGGCCTGCAAGGCGTTGCAGGATTTTGCCGGTGGTGAGGGGAATCAGGAAACCGTCAGGGATATCTCCCGGCTCTACATTGCGGATGCACTGGGGGCCCTGCTGGGTGGGGTGCTCTTCACCTTTGTCTTTATACAGTGGTTGGGAATCACCGGTACGCTCGGGGTGACTACCCTGTTGCTGGCGGTCACAGCGCTAAAATTAAAACGAGGCAACGCCGGATCACGTCAGCCAGCTATCCTGCTGGCAGTTCTCGGTGTAATCATTGCTTTACCTGTCGTCAGTCCCTGGTTCGACCGGCAGATGGAGATCCTGCGTTTTTCCACCTTGCAGCCAGGCCTGGAGTTGTTCGATGCGACGGAGACTCGCTATGGGCATTTGGCTATAGCGGGTTTTGGCGAGCAGACGACGCTGGTGAATAACGGCCAAGTAGCAGAGAGTTTTCCCTTGCCGCTAGAGATTCGTCAACAGGCTGCCTATCTCATGTCCCAGGCGGCAGGCGCGAAACGGGTACTGCTGTTCGGCGGATTTGCCAGTGGCCTGGCGGTGGAGCTGTTGCACTATCCGGTCACCCGAATCGACGTGGTGGAGGAGGATGAGCAGGCCTTCCGGAAAGTCATGCCCTATCTGTCGGAGCAGAGCCGCAAGGCGCTGGCCGATCCCCGTGTCCAACTCCACTTCATGGATGGTCGACGCTATCTCAACAGCTTACCGGTGGTCGAGCACTACGATCTGGTGCTGGTGCTCAATGCGACGCCTTCCAGCGCCTACAGCAACCGCTATTTTACCTCGGAATTCTATCAAGGTGTGCGGCATCAACTCGCGCCGGGCGGGGTATTTTGCACCCGCGTGAGTGGTGCATCCAACTATCTCGGGCGCACAGTTCGTAGTTTCAGCGGGTCGGTCTTTCGCACGCTGCGGGAGGTGCTGCCAAATGTTGCGGTCGCACCCGGTGATAGCTATCTCTTCTGTGCATCCGCCGCTGCCGGACGGGTGACTGAATCGGCGTCGGAGCTGGAATCGCGCTACCTGGATATCCCGCTCGAAGATCATCGGTTCCCGGCGAAAGTCTTCTATACGATCTTGCCGGATGATGAGGTGCGTTTTGTGCGGAATCAGTTGGAGCAGCCTGGCAGTGAACGCAACAGCGATGCACGGCCTGTTACCTACTACCTGAACATGTTGTTGTGGGGACAGTTCAGCGCCTCTGGCTTTGCCGACTGGATGGAACGGCTGCGTGGTGTGGGGATCTGGGCGTATTTGCTGCCGATGTTGCTGTTTCTTCTGCTCTGGCTGCTGCGCGCCTCACTTGAAGGTGGTCAACGCAGCAGTCGTCTGCGCAAGGCATCCATGCTGATCCTCTTCGTGCTCGGACTGGTTGCGATGGCCGCGCAGCTTGCTGTGCTGTTCAGTTACCAGTCCCATGTCGGCTTTATGTTTGAGCGGGTGGCTTTGCTCAATGGGCTTTTTATGACCGGTCTGGCGTTAGGCGCAGGGGCGGGCAGTCTGTTGGCTCGTACCGATCGTCCTGCCCTCCGCCTGGGTATCGTACTGATACTGGTGACTGCAGTTCTGGCTGCACTGCCTCATCTGTTGAACGGGCTTGGTCAGTTAACGATTGACTGGCAGGAGTGGGGCTATCCTCTGATCTCGCTGCTGCTGGGCCTGCTGGTGGGTGCAGGGTTTCCGCTGGGAGTGAAGATCACCGAGTTGGAGCAGGCGGCGGTGGTGCGTAGCAGTGGCATCACCCAGGCGGCGGATAACCTGGGGGGTGCTGTTGGCGGACTGGTGACCGGGGCGTTGATGGTGCCACTGCTTGGTATTGAGTGGAGCAGTTACCTGCTGGCGATCTTCACCCTGCTGATGCTTCTGCCTTTGATGTTTACTGCATTGGTGCCGCAGAGGATGACATCACTCCAACTCAGGGGCAGACACGCTTTTCCCTGGCCCAACCTGGGGTGGGCGCTTGTATTTTTCGTGTTGCTGAGTCTTGCCTGGGCACAGTATCAGCAGGTCATAAAATCTGCGCCTCAACTTCACTTCAGTGATCAATTGCTGGCAGCAGTCAGTGAATCAAGTGTATTTGAACTGAAGGAAATGCCATTCATTCACTATCTTGGCTCGGCTCTGGATGATCAGGCAGATACTGTCTCTCTGGCTTCAATGGCAGTAGCGCCGGATGTGTTGGGATTTGCAGGACCGCTCAATCTGTTGCTCTCCGTGGATGCAAAGGGGCGATTGCGGGGTGTGCGATATATCGATTCCAATGAAACCCCCTCCTATATTTCCGGCATAGATGGTTGGCTTGCCGGGCTTGCAGGCGCGGATCTCTCGGTTGGATCCTTATCGCTCTCCAGTGTTGATGCTCTTACCGGTGCGACCGTCAGTAGTGAGGCGGCATTGGCATCGATCAGTCAGGCAGTTCGCGTGGCAGGGCAAACCGCGTTTGGCAAACGCTTTGCCCTGATCGCATCACAAGAGGGGGCACAATCCGCTTGGTACTCTCCTGCATTTACGGTGACTGTGGGACTATTGCTGCTGTTTTTTCCCGTTTATCTTTCAGGCAGCGAAAACGGCAGATTAATCTATCAGTTCGCTGCCTTGATGATTCTTGGGTTTTGGCTCAACAGCCAGGTGACTGAGGTGGATCTGGTCAACCTGGGCCTGGGTTTTTTCACCTCTGCCGCCGATAATCCGCAACACTGGCTGTTGATCGGATTTGCGCTTGTTTCGACACTGCTTTTTGGTCCTGTCTGGTGCGGCTATCTCTGTCCGTTCGGGGCTTTGCAGGAGTTTGTCTCCCGAATCGGGCATCAGCTGGGTTTGCGCCGCTATGCCAGCCGCCCGTTGGATACCCGGCTGCGGTTTTTGAAGTATCTGCTGCTCGGTTTGCTGTTGATTGTGGTGTGGGGTAGCGGTGATTCATCCTGGGCACTATTCGATCCGATGCAGTATGCATTTGGTGAACACTGGCCTGAATGGATGCTGGGAATTCTGCTGTTGATCCTGCTGGGGGCGCTGCTCCACTACCGCTTTTGGTGCCGCTATCTCTGCCCGCTGGGGGCGTTTTTGGCCTTCGGCAATAAATTTGCTCTGCTGCAGCGACTGGCGCCGGAGCGCCGTTTTAACCATTGCGACCTCGGGGTGCGGGAAACCTTCGACATCGACTGCATCCGCTGCAACCGTTGCCTTACCGGCAGGGATACCCATCTCAAGCTCCGTGGATTCGGGAGGGAGAGATAGCGGAAATTGGGTAAAACACAGGCCGCCGGTTTCTGTCTAAACTGTTAGAAGAAAGCGGGAAATTTGGGACATGATCTCCATGTTACAAGCGATCCGACATTGGCACAGCAGTGATTACAGACTCGTCGGGCTGTTGAGCCTGACGTTGGTCGTGATCGCGCTGTTTTTGGGCGGGCAGCAAGAGACCGAGATGACTGGCTCAAGCTGGCGGCGAATCGATATGGAAATCTTCCAGGAAAGACTCGATAGCGGCAAGTTGAGCGCTCATGAAGCTGAGTGGTTCCATGCCGCCAAACCCGCGGAGTTGCAGCTACGTAAGCCCGGGGGAACACCATGAGAGAGGTGGTTTGCGAACTCTGTCCGCGCAAGTGTGTGATCCCCGAAGGGGGGGCTGGTGACTGCCGGGTGAGGGTGAATATCGGAGGCAAACTGCTGGCTTCCACCTATGGACGGCCCTCCGCGATGCATATCGATCCTATGGAGAAGAAACCGCTCTACCATTTTCATCCCGGTTCCCCTGTGTTTTCCATTGCAACAGCAGGTTGCAACCTGCACTGCCTCAACTGCCAGAACTGGCAACTCTCCCAAAGCGGTGGGGAGGAGATAGAGGAGATCTTCAACGCTGACCCCGTGGATCTCGTCGCCCTGGCCAGAGATCAGGGCTGCGAGAGCATTGCCTACACCTACTCTGATCCAGTGGTCTTCTACGAATATGTCTATGACAGCAGTATCCTGGCTCATGAGGCCGGGATGCAGAATGTGTTCATCACCGCCGGCTATATCAACACTGAGCCTCTGCGTCGTCTCTGTAAAGTGATTGACGCCGCAAATACTGATCTGAAGGCATTCGACGACGGCTTCTACCGCAAAACAACCGGGGCAACGCTGCAGCCGGTGTTGGATGCCCTGGTGACTTTTCGGGAGGAGGGGGTCTGGCTGGAGGTGACCAACCTGCTTATCCCGACGCTGAACGATGATCTCTCCATGATTCGGCGCATGGCGAAGTGGATCGGGCGGGAGTTGGGAGAGGGTACACCCCTCCATTTCAGCCGCTTTCATCCCATGTACCGGATGCGCAACCTGCCGCCGACGCCGGGAGAGACCCTGGATCGGGCGCGTCAGGAGGCGATGGATGCGGGATTGAAATATGTCTATGTCGGTAATATTTCAGGGCATAAGGGCAATTCAACCTACTGCCCGGTGGACGGCACTCTTTTGATCAAGAGAGTGGGTTTCATGATCAGTGAATACAAGCTAACCAGCGACGGTCGATGCCCGACCTGCAATGAGCCGGTTCCGGGGGTCTGGCAATGAGGATGAGAGAGATGTGGAGACGCAACAGGCATTCCCGCAGACGTTTTCTGGGAGTGCTGGGTGGTATGTTCGCAGGAGTGATGACCCCCCCTTGGGCGGTAGGATGCGCGCGGGAGGAGAAAAAGGCCATGCGTGAAGCGGACTACTATCGGCCCAGAGGACAGGGCGAATCGGGGAGAGAAGAATGAGACTCAACCAATTTCAGCGATGGGTAATTGCCGCGCTGCTGCTGGCGGGGCTGTTGCTGATATCCCAGTCCCTCGCGGGTGAAAAGGTGAGGGAGAGTGTGCTTTCAGGCGCCTGGTATCCGGAGAATCCGCTACAGCTGGCCAAGACTGTGGACGGCTTTCTGGATGATCCTTCCGATGCCCGGCCCAAGGCGAAAAATACTCTCCGGGCGCTGATCGTTCCCCACGCCGGTTACACGTACAGCGGGTCAACGGCAGCCAAAGCCTTCAGGTTGGTTCGCGGCATGGATTACAAACGGGTTCTGTTACTGGCGCCCAGCCACTACAGCGCCTTCAAAGGGCTCTCTATTGCAGATGTAGTTGCCTATCAGACTCCACTGGGTTTGGTGCCGCTGGATCAGGTTGCAGTGCAACAGTTGCGCAGATCTCCCCTTGTCAGTGCAGATGCAAAGGCACATAAACGGGAACACAGCATCGAAATTGAACTGCCGCTGTTGCAACGCGCACTGCAGCCAGGCTGGAAACTGGTGCCGGTGTTGGTGGGGCAGATGGACGATGAGGTCTACCCGCAGGCGGCAGAGCTTCTGCGTGAACTGGCGGATGAGCAGACCCTGGTGGTGGTCTCCAGCGACTTCGCCCACTATGGCAAGCGGTTTGGCTATACGCCGTTTCCGTTGAATGATGAGACGCCTGCGAAAATCCAGCAGCTGGACGAGGATGCGATTGAACGGATAGTGGCGGGGGATGCAAAGGGGTTTCTCGACTATCAACAGCGCACAGGAATCACCATCTGTGGATATCGTCCCATAGCACTACTGCTGCACATGCTACCAGTCTCGGCTGAACTGGAACAACTGGCCTATAAGACCAGTGGTCAACTGACCGGCAACTATGAAAATTCGGTCAGCTACGTGGTGATTGCAGTGAATGTTCCGACAGCAATCGCTGGCAACCAGGGTTCAGACAGGCGTTTGAGCAGTGAGCAGCTCAAGAGATTGCACCGGATTGCCGTGGCCGGAGTCAGGCGTGCGGTACTGGATGACAAGCATGAAGGCGAGCAGTTGCTGCGCAATCTGCCGCCGGAGCTTGAGCGGCCATCCGGGGCATTCGTGACCCTCAAGAAGGATGGTATGTTGCGTGGCTGTATCGGCTATATTCGACCACGCGACCCACTCTTCCAGGCTGTGTTGAAGAATGGTGGCAATGCAGCGGTGCGGGACCGCCGCTTTCCGCCGCTAACGCCGGAAGAGTTGGAGGGGCTTGAGATCGAGGTAAGTGTGCTGACGCCTCCACGTCCCATTGCCCACTTCGAAGCATTTAAAGTGGGCCAGCAGGGCATTATTTTAACAAAACAGGGTCGAAGTGCGGTTTTTCTACCGGAGGTTGCGTTGGAGCAGGGTTGGAATCGGGAGCAGACGCTGACCTATCTGGCGAGAAAGGCGGGGTTGCCCGCTGATGCCTGGAAAGACGGGGCAGAGTTTGAAGTGTTCTACAGTGAGAAGTATGCAGCACCTTATGGCTCCAGCCATGAGACTGCAAAGGAGTAAAAGATGAAACGGTTACTGACAATATTGAGTTTGGCTGTGTTGCTGAGTCTTGCCTTCCTGGTGAATGCCCAGCCGCCCTATGGATATCCGGGATACGTTGGATCACCTTACCAAGCTTCCGGTTTTCGTCATTTTCAACGGTTGAGAATTGAAAAGGGCAGGAGCGAAGCGGGGTATGTGGTAAGGATCCATACCGAAAATATCGATCCCCAAGCAGTTCAGGTGAATGTGAAGGGAAGATTCCTGGTGATCAGTAATGATACCAGCCAGGAGGCAGAACGGAGCAATGAGCGGGGTAGCTACAGTTACAGTCGCAGTTCGAGCAGTTTCAGTCAACGCATTTCGATTCCCAGGGATGCAGATGTGGAGAATATGAAACGGGCTGAAAGTGAGAGCCTGGTTACTATTACCCTGCCGGTGCGTGAGGGTTTTCGTTACTGAATTTTCCTGTTGGAGAGGGAGTTGACCTTAAATTCCCGTTTTCTATTGTGTTGAGGGGATAAAGGGTTGACAGTAGCACCTGTGTCGTTAAAATACGCCTCGTTCTTAAGTGATGCGGGAATAGCTCAGCTGGTAGAGCACAACCTTGCCAAGGTTGGGGTCGCGAGTTCGAATCTCGTTTCCCGCTCCAATATTTAAAGAGCCTCGGCTAAACCGAGGCTTTTTTGTTTCAAGATCTGCCACCTCAACGATGGTAGAATCTGAGCCTCTCATAGGCTGAGTGGCAGAGTGGTTATGCAGCGGCCTGCAAAGCCGTGGACCTCGGTTCGATTCCGGGCTCAGCCTCCATTTTATTGCTATATTAATCAATAGAATATAATCATTATCTCTATATCACTTTAAGCGAAAAGTGGTGCTTTTTGCCCAAGAAAACCACTCCTGCCACTCGAAAAACCCAAAAGAAGACACTCGTGTAACGGACAGAAAAGCCGTGGACGGCAGTTTGATTCTGGTTGCAGACACCCTACCTCTTCCTAATATCATCATATTTGTTGCTGGTGGCGGATTTACTGAAATCACATAAAGCAGGAGTGTCGCTACCTCGTGAAAGATTTTGGGACATCCCAGTCCCAAAATCAACTCGCCTACGCGACAACCGTTAATGCCCCGGCCGCCCTGCGTCCGTGCCGCTTCGCCACACCATTGCTTCGCTCGGCGCTGGCTACGCAGCACTCCCACAAATGACTGGACGGCGTGTCGGATGTGCTTGCATATGCCCTCCGCTGGCTACAGAACTTCGTTCTTTCGCCACTCCGGCCATACGCCCGCGCCTACCGCGCCTACCGCGCCTACGGGGACTACGCGCCTTCGCTTCGCTCTCCATGGCGCGCAGCGAATGTGACAACAGCATGTGAACCCCAAGGGATTTAATCTCATCAAATGTCACCTTGATTGCCTCCGGCAAGTGTCCCATAGCAGTTTTTCATGTCCCGTATATGGTGTACACTTTGTTTATCGGTTCAGGTTGCCGGGCCAAAAGGGTTCGGCGGCAAAAATAGAACTGAAATGCCAAGTCAAAGGTCCTCTGCACCAATATGGGCGGAGCGGCTAAGGAGAATCGGCATGCAATCAAGAAACCTTCCTGCCCGTTTCCAGGTAATTGCTGCATTACAGCAACGTCGGGATCAATCCCAAAACCAAATCAAGAAAGATACCTGTGACCATGCCATTGATATGGCCGTAGTTTCTGAGCGGGACTTCCTCAAAGAACATAGCTACCTTGTTGCGGATTTTGAAAGGGATGCCCGTAAGACAGTTACGCGTCGTAGCCACCGCGCCCAGAGGTTAGACATTCCGTATTGGGAGCAATCAGAGCACGCGCTATCCGTGTCAGACGGCACAGTGCCAATCTGTTACCAGTTACCTAGCAATTCAGACGATCCGTTTTCAACTGTGCTCGCCAACCAACTTGCCGAGCGGCTTTCTGAGCAGGCGTCAGAAGCTGGCGGATACATACCTGCAGTCATCCATGATATGGCTGAGGGATGCACTGTTGATGAAACCGCACAACATATTGGTATCTCCAGCAGTTATGTCAAGAAACTCCGTCGCCAAGCGCGCAATGTTGCTGAGGAGGTGCTGCGATGAAACAGTCCTCAGACTTTATCGTTCTTACGGAGCCATCAGAAAGGTTCTGTTTTTCTGCAGATCCAAAACTAATTGGGGGTCTTCTCCCTGAGAATGTTATAGGGACTTACTTGCTGTCATATGACCGACGGCCTTTCTACATTGGCCGATCTGACGCATGCTTGCGTGGAAGGCTAACCACCCATGAATATCTTAACCACGCAAGTCACGTCATCTGGGAGCCATGTAAAAACCATGCACAAGCTTTCTACTTGGAGTGCTACTGGTATCACGAGCTGGAAGACTCGGGGCAACTGATAAACATGATCCATCCAGGAAAGCCCAATGGAACAGATCTTTCGTGTCCATTCTGCAGATGTGATTGGAATAGTGCACTCGAGCAGGCTATTGGCAATCCCCCTACTGAACTGAAAGATAACTGAGATATCTTTGCATTATTGACGAGAGGTAATCAATCATGAATACGACAGACATTGCTAATACACAAAATCGAATCCCTGTTGTGCAGTCAGGAATGGCGCTTCAATCATTGCGTGACTCAGGGCACAGCCTTCCTACTGCGCTAGCTGAACCCATTGATAATAGTATAGAGGCCGATGCTAATAAAATTAGTGTCTTGCTTGATGAAGAAGTAAACAGTCGTGGCAAGAAACATGTTCATAAAATTACCATTATTGACGATGGATGTGGCATGGATGTAGATATTCTTCATCACTATCCAGTTGTTGGATACTCCACCCGATATATGCGCACCGATACAATCGGTAAATATGGTGTTGGAGCAAAACTTGCTGCACTTAATTTTGGAACTCGACTCGATGTGTGGAGTCGCTGTAGGGGCGGCGAAACCTGGAAGCATGTCTACTTTGATTTGAAGGAAGCACTTGATCTTGAAAGTCGGGGGGAGATTTCTGGTATTTCACCACCTGACGATGTCCCTATCCCAGGTCAGTTATCTAACGCGATCCCCAGTAGCTCAGGAACGATTGTCGTCTGGTCAAATGTTGATAGGCTAGAGGAGGGGCGTTTTGCCGAAAGCTTTGAAGAACTCAGGGTAGAAGTTGAGAAAGAGCTATCTAGAATATTTCGATACTTCATCAACGGAGGCATTGATATTTCTATCAATGGCAAGACGTTGCTAGCTCATGATCCAATGTATGTCATGGAGAATACTTGGGCCGATAGCATGTTGGTTAAAGAGTACTCACGAAAAAGTTCGGAGATGTTGGAGTTTCTGCGACCAGAATATGCAAAAAACAAGCTGCCAATACATTTTGAGCCTGATGTTATTACTGAGGAAACTTTTAAGCTGAAGGGTTCTGAGATCACACTACGAGTCACACTTTATCCTCAGGAAGTCACTCGGCAGCGCGGTAAGGGTAATGACACCTTAGCGAAAATGCTCCGAGTGCCAGAAAATGAAGGTTGTCTAAGCTTCGTCAGGCTAGATAGAGAAATTGCGTATACAAATGTACCACGCATTTTACCTGAAGGAGTCAAAAGTCAAGATCGCTTCATTGGTATCGAGGTAATGTTTACACCAGAACTCGATGATTACTTTGGAATCCGAAATGTTAAACGAGGTGTAGAACCACATGGTGAACTACGTAATCGTATACGCCAGTTACTGAAAAAGTACATTAAAACAGCGCGAGATATATTAGAAACACGCTGGGGCAAAGTGGCGAAGGAATCACGTACACACACTGGCGAGCATGGTGCGATTATTGAGGCGGCAGGCGGCGCTAATAGGACCATGCCAAAGAGTAAGACTCGCACAGAAATCACGGAGGACATGCGCAATCAGGCTTTAATCGATCTTGCTGAGGATGCGGGCTATTTGAAGGAAGACGAGAAGCAGGAATATTTAGCCCGTGTTAAGGAGCTTCCATTTGTAATGGAATCTGTCGCCTTTCCAGGGAATATGTTTATGGAAACCCAGCACCTCGGACATCAGGTTGTGATTCGATTGAATACCCGACATCGTTTTTACAAAGATTTGTGGGAACCGATACGGGATATTGCGGAGCGCGATGGCGGAATGGTGACTGGCGAAGAAGCAGTCAAGACCGCGAGGCACACTTTAGAGGCATTAGCGCTTCTCATTATTTCTCATGCAAAAGCAGAATCAATGCATGAAGACCCTGATCAGCAATACGATGATTTGCTACAGTACTGGGGACAATTCCTATCAACCTTGATGGGTAAGGTGAAGGATGTTTTGTAGCGTCTAGAGTCTTATGATACCTCGACTGGCTAAATTTTCTAGTCGGGGTATTTGATAGACCGCAACGGGAAAGCACAGTCATTAAGAGAGAATTATGTTCGAGCAAGTGATAATTGAGTTAGAGCAATCAGGTGATTCAGATGGAAACCCCCAGAAAATCGTCCGCTTTAGCCTTTATGGTTAGTAAGTATCCCCCGGCAAAGCCGGGGGCTTTAGTTTGTGAGCCGCTCGAAGCGGCCTAAATGGAGCTGACGCTCCTTGAGCCCCCCAAGGGGGCGCCAACTACATCAGATTCAACTGATCTACTCTGCGATCTCCAGCTTCCTGATGTCTTATATACTCCCGAATTACCTTCTCGTCTCGACCAACCGTCGATACGAAATACCCTCGCGCCCAGAATATGCAGCTATACACGGAATGGGCATGGATGTAATCCGGTAACCTGATGGAATCACATTTCTGGAACAGCTGTTTGGCCATTAGTGCAACCGAGAGGTAGAAAGAGTACTCGCATTGCTCAACCTTATTCCCCTCAAATCCCCGTAATGCATGGGCAAAGTGCCATTGATTGATCTCCCCCTTCCGTGCGATCAATGGTGCATGGCATGATGGGCACACACAGCCGCATTCTTTCCCTTTTTGAACTTTGGAGACGTCAACCAGCTGTTCATCGGCCTTTCGAAGAGCGAATGGGATCAAGGTCAGATGTTTGCCGTGCTTTTTGTATCCCATACCGTAGTGTCAAAGTTTGCTGCCAATTTCGTCATGGATTTTTTGCCTCCCGGCTAGCCTCAAAGGGGCTCACGCCGACTCATTCAGCAGGTTGGTCTTGTCAATGCCGGAAACGGTTAGCGAGTAGGCTTTTCATGTCGGCAGAGACGCCCAGGTCAATGCGTTCGTCTCGATGGTTTGTGCCGGTTGGCATGATATAGACCTCTTTGTCAGTATAGTGTTTACGGAAAATGTACGGATCAAAATAATTGACCATATTACTGATGAGCAAGCGTTCGTCAGCTTATTGTCTCAGGCCACTTCCTGGATGTATGGAGAACTCTGAGTATCACAACACTGTTTTCCTCAACACGATAGGCAATGATGTAGGGAATATCGACCAGTACTTTTTCACGGGTTCCTGGCACTCGTCCGGGTCTGCCCATGCCAGGCTGATCAGCGAGTTCTGGCACGGCGCTACGGATACGGTCTGCAACCCTGGCGGCGGCTGAAGGATTGTCCATGGCGATAAAGCGCCGGACTTGAATCAAATCATTGATGGCGTCGTCCTGCCATCTTATTCGCATTCCGGTGCGTCTCCTTCCGCATCAGTACCCCAGCCAGCCAGCCAGTGGTCGACGGCATTATGGCTGGCATATTTTGCCGTTCCATTGTCTGCCCTTTCAAAAGCAGTTCGTACCGCCTGCGCTTGCCATTCCTCCTGGGCCAGGTAGCGGCGCAGGGCATCAAGGGCAAGGAATGAACGGGTCCGGCCTGTAGATTCCGCCAATTTTTCCAGTTGTTCACCGATCTCTTCGGGTACGCGTATACTTAGGGTGGTCATTGAGGGACGCCTTTTTGTATGCAATGTGTACATTGTAGCGCGAATGGGTAATTACCGCGCCCGAACAATTTGCCAGGAAAAGCAGAATCCAGGAGTTTGTAACCTGACCCTGGCGCGAATTGCTACTCAAGCGGCAACGGTCTAAAGGGAGTTGGATAAGTCGAGAGTAGGAGTTTTATGCTTGGCTGAGTGGTATAACGAGTGGCAAATGGCATAACCTATTGAATTATCTACAAGTGAGACGGCCTGCAAAGCCGTGGACCTCAGTTCGATTCCGGGCTCAGCCTCCATTTTATTGTTCTATTAATCAATAGAATATAGTCATTATCTCCATATCACTTTAAGCGAAAATCGGCATTTTTTGTCACAAAAACCACTCCTGCCACTCGAAAAACCCGAAAGAATACACTCGTGTAACGGACAGAAAAGCCGTGGACGGCAGTTTTTCACTCCATTTTCTTGTATTTCTCTGCTGGAAATTCAACGTCAAGTTCTGGCACTGAAACTCGTCAATCCATACTACTGATACAAGAGCCTCTGCGGGGTGGGGGCTGCCTGTGTCGTTGACTTATACGGCTAATCGAGGAAAGTCCTGCTATCCTCTTCTCGGTATCCCATTAAGCGATAGCCGACACGTCGTTTTTCATACATTCTTGCGAGCATTGGCACCTTGCCATCAACGTAGTCGACAATACGCACTTCGCGCTTACCAGGATGCAGCCTGTGCAGTCGCCCAGCATATTGCACGAGTGTGCCTTTCCACGAAACCGGTAGCGAAAGAAACAGGGTATCCAGGCGTGCATCGTCGAATCCTTCTCCGATGTACCTTCCGGTTGCCAGCAGGAGGCGCTCCTCTTCCATTGGAATAGAGGCGAGTTGTTCCTGGACTTTGCGCCGTTCTTTTGCTGACTGTCCTCCCTGCAGAACGACGATATGCCGGACAAAGCCTTTTAACCGTTGATGGAGATCCTCAAGGTGGTTTTTGCGTTCCGTCAGCAGGATCGGTGATCGACCTTCTTCCATAGCCAACAGCACATCGTCAATGATCTGCTCGTTGCGCTTTTCATCGGCTACCAACAGGCTGTAGAGCTCCTGAATGGTTGTATCGGATGCCTGCATGGGAGGCTCAAAGCCGGTTTCCCGAACTATAAGTCGATGTTCGAAGGGGCGATGTGCTAACTGACTACGTGGATCGACCCTGAATCGAATCGGTCCGATCTGCATATGGGTGATGGGCTGGTGGCCGTCGCGGCGCTGCGGTGTGGCGGTCAACCCAACAACGTATCGTGCCTTTATCTCGGAGAGGACTCGTTCGAACGAAACCGCTGGCAGATGGTGGCATTGATGCACACCATCCATGGTGTGCCCCCTTCGGGCGCACTGAAGTGCGTCCAATTTCGCTCCCGGCGAAATGGTCATCGATGATAACCTGCCCATACTTGGCTACGATGTCGTCCATGGTCTCTTTTCGGGACAGGCTCTGAATCATGGCCACGTCGATTCCCCCTGTCAGCTTGCGTTTTCCGCCACCAATCTGGCCGATTGATTTCGCATCGCGGTCAAGAAAGATACCGATCTGCGATCTCCATTGTTCCAACAGCGGCTGTCTATGCACCAGGATCAAGGTGCTGCACATTCGCGCAGCGATCAGGTAGGTTCCAAGAACGGTTTTTCCAAAACCAGGTGGCGCTACGATCACGCCGTTGTCGCGCTTGAGTATGGCTTTCGCTGCTTGGTGCTGGGCATCGGTCAATTCACCGAAGAAGCTAACATCCACGGGATCGCCGAGGCTTCTCAGCTCTTCCACCTCAAGGTGGCTTTTGTATTCCTGGAGCAATGCCCGTACGTCATCGAGACACCCTCGTGGCAGACTGATGTGCTTTCCATGAACTTCAGCGCAGGAGATTATGCGGGGAGTCAGTGCCGTGGAAAGTCGAAGATTTTGTTTCTTGTAGAACTCTGGGTTTTGGAATGCGGCAAACCGTTGGATCTGATTGATCAAGGGCGACGGTAGGCCAGCTTTCTCGACGTAAAGACGTTGGCATAAAATACCTCGAACCTTATGTGAAATGGAGTTGGTGATCGGAATGCGCTTCGGTTTTCGGGAGGGTGACCTCAGCCACGGGCTGGCATCATCAACATCTTCCTCGGTAATGGAAATCTGAAGACCAGTCACTTGGCCACGCGTTGTGGCTTCCATGGCGATCTTTTCAACCTTCTCTCCCCGAATCGGAACCAGCGATGTGAGAAATTCCCACTGATCCGGGAATGGCTCCAGCTCATCATTCAGAAAGAGAGTATTGCCTTCCTGTCGCGGGTGATACTGAAGCGGAAGTGCGATGAGATTGCCGAAGCCGCCGTTGGGTAAGGTGTCCTGGTTTGGGAAAAGCCGGTCATAGGACGCCATGCTGAGTTGATGTCGTCTCGACATGGTTTCTGTAATCAGATAGCTGCCCATCTTCCTCGCTGTCGCTGCGGAAACAAAATTGCTGAAAACGAACCAGACGTGTGCACCATTTCCAGAACGGGAACGTTCAATGGCATAAGGAATGCCAGCTCGCCGACAGGTTTCTGTAAAAGCCATAACGTCTTCACGCCAAGTTGCTTTGTCAAAATCGGCTGCGAGAAACCGGCAAGTATCGTCCTTCAGCATGGGGTACACGCCAATGATGTGACGTCCCTGGAGATGGTCCAGAATCACCTCGGATGTTACCGGCAGGAAGGCCTGATTGGGGCACTCACCACATTTTACCCGGGGCTTCTCACATACTCCGCGAATCCACTCATTCGAACAGGCAGGCGAATAACCTTTCTTGCCCGTTTTTTGGTTCTGCCACAATTTCGGATACACATCCTCTCGGCCTTGAAAGAGGCGGAGAAAAAGGGTGACCTTCTCGTCTGGTGTTAGGCTTGTCGTTGTAGAAACGGGAACTTCTGCTGGATGTTTTGGTTTGTGCGTTGTTTCGTCGTCACCTAGTGCCAGGCATTCCCTCAGTGATTTGAGTGTTGTCTCAGATTCTTCATGCTGCTTTCTGAGAAGGGCAATTTGCTGTTCGACTTCGGTGATTTTTCGAAGAATGACTTCGCGATCAGAAATCTCCATAGTCAGGTCCAACTCAGATGTTCAGTCGGTCGCTCCAACACAACTTAGATTTTCCACGGGCCCCCGGGCTGCCACTGCCCGGTGAAGGTTTGGTTATCTTCCAGAGCCTGTGTTGGCTGCATAAGAAATTTTTCGAGCAGATAGCAGACCTCCTCAATTGATGGGGGAGTGGAGGTGGAAAGCAGTATTCCTTTACTTAGAAACGCATTCCACTGCTGGTTTTTCTGCTTGTCACCGTAGAATGTTGAACTAAGGCCGGATGGCGTTTGTTTCGGCAAGGGTGTTTGGCGACGTGCAAAGGTGTTACGGACGGCTTCGGATAACGTGAGCCCGTCGAACTCAAACTGATGAGCCATTATCCAAAGGTCATAGAAATCCTTCATTCGGCTGTTTGCCATACCCAGGTTGACCAGAGCTTGGTATTTCTCGGCCACCACAGTTTCCCGCGGGTAGGCCCTCAAAAGGGGTGCCGGATATCCGAGCAGTGTGGGATACTCGACCTCTTCCGGTCCAGGTGTTACGGCATCGCCGAACCCAATGCCAGCCTGGATTGGGATGCGGGCACCGGCCAGCTCACCGAGCAGTACCACACGTGTTCCACCGTATTCAGTCGCATCGCGGATCGATTCAACTCTAACGCTGTCAGCAAGGAATACCAGACCGTCATTCTCAACAGATAGGTCGCACAAGTCGCGAAAGATTTCTCGTAGTGTCGCTTCTCCGCTGTCGCCGAATCCGAGGAAGTCTACATCGCGGGTTGGGCGATGCATCTGGTCGTCCCACAGGGTGAAAAGCATTGCGCCCTTCAGTATGAATCGATTGCGGTACTCGGATTGACTCAGCCGGTACAAAAGTCGTTCCAGCCCATAGCGGGTCAGGATCAACTGGAACTCCTCACCTCGCTGCCTTGCCAGTTCGAGCAACCGGTCCCGCACTGAGGCCGCGGTGTTCTTCCCCCGTTTGCCTATCATGTCGCAAGCGATTCCAGATAGGGTCGCATGACGTTCTGAACACGGCAAACCTTAGCGTATTGCCAGAGGTCATCCATGGTGCAGCGCCGCGACCGCCAGCATTCCCTGAGTGCCTCAATGGAAACATCCAGCCCAATTTTATTTCGATACTTGAAGCAATCGGCCACAGTCTTTGCTGGTGTGAATACGGGTACGATTACCCCCTCAATCCGGTGCTCCTCCACGCCAGCATCGAGCGCTGTCGAAGAGAAGCGGACAATACGTAGAGGAGGGTACTCCATACGTGGCCGCCAGGCCTTCTCAGCAATGGCCAGCCAGACTTCGAAGGGCGACTGTGTAGTGAGTTCGTGAAAACGCAGGGCGGATAGGAGGCAGATTACTCCTTTCGGTACGCGTTTACAGGCCTCGGCCAGAGAGCGGTGCTCGCTTACGTTGGTACCGGGAAGCACATAGAGTCCCCGGCCGATTCGTTGCAGCTTACCGGCTGCGTGGAGTCTACTGAGATAGATCCGTGGGATGCCGTAAGGATCGAGGTCCCGGGGACGCAGAACCCCTTCCTTTTGTACCAGTTCCAGCACCTTGTCTGTCTGTGTCGTTTGAGTCATTAGGTATGAATGTTACATTACATAGGAAAAAATGCACAAGGCCCGAGGAATTGTAACACAAGCTGGTAGAAAGACTGGGTGTAGTCATCGGTATAGTTTTTTGGAGTTAAAGTCCAAATGCTCCCTCCATCCCTTGCTTTGCATATTCATACGAGGTGGATACTCTCCGGTGCCAGCGCAGAGGCGATCAGCTCGAAATCTTCATGCTGCTGAAATAGCGGTGTAGAACCACAGCTGGGCACACGGCACTCCTGCTTGCCCTTGGGAGTGCAGAGTCGACCCAAGTAGAGATCACTGCCGGGTTCCATGGCATTTTTTTACAGGGATTTTTCCGATTTTTTCTTCATAGAGTTCGTGGATCCACTGTTTAACCGGTAACTTCCACTGTTGAGTCGGGGAGGGGATGTTTTTGATCAGGGAGCGGGGGTTGAGGCCAAGTTCCTTGGCCATACGGATATCCTCCCTGCTGAGGCGGCAGTGTCGTTTGGCCTCGACCCACTGTCGGTCCTTGTTAGAATCCTGTCGTTTCGGTTTGGCCACGGGTGTTTTCCCGGCAAGTACTGAGTGTCAGTTTCGTTTAGTCTACTCCAGGACAGAAGCAGCCTGGGAAAGAAGGTCGTCGCTTTGTTTGATTAGTTTATCCGCTTGAGCTTCATTCATCTCGGGTTGATCCTCCCGCAGACGGGCGACCAGAGACAAAGTTTCGGCTGGCAGCAGGTTCGCCTGCACCAGCGTTGACTCGATCAGTTCCTGGGCTGGCGGTTTTTCAGTGTCGTGACCCCGCCAAAAGAGCAGGGCGTGCAAGGCCGTCTCCACGGCCTCACGCATCGGGACGAGTGCTTCTGTTGAAAAGCCGCCTTCGGTGAGCACTTTTGCCATTCGCCGTTTATGATCACTCTGGGCCAGGCGGTTGCGGGCCTCGGTCAGATGTTTTGATTGTTCGTCATCTTTTGGCTTATCCGCGGCCGGGGCGCGGTACACCGTTCTGACTGTATCCCGGTTGGTGTTCAAGACGCCGGCCTCGATTAGCTGCTGAATGGTCGCAAAGGCATCCCGGTCCAGCAGTTTCAATTGTGGCGTCTGTTCGGGAAACTGTTCTTGCAGTTGCCGGGTAAGGGCACTCTGCAGAGCATCACTCAGCCGGTCTGCCACCACCAGCAGAGTCTGCTGTGCTCCCTCGCCGTGCAGTTCCATCAGTTCCAGTTGATGGTTCCACTGTGAAAGAATATCGTCCCGCAGACGATCGAGCGGATCGGTGGGTGGCATTTGTGGTTCTTTTGACTCACCCGCAATCAGGGTATCGATTCGCTCCAAAAAAGCGGCACGGCCGGAGGGGAGGTCCATTTCATTTTTGCCTTTACCATCCACCACACTTTCGGCCAGGGAACGTTTCTGCTCCAGCAGAGAGAGCATGCGGTGTTCGATGGAGCCTCCGGATACAAGATTGATTACCTGCACCGGGCGTTTCTGGTGCTTTCGCCAGGCACGGGCGATGCGCTGCTCCAGCTTGGCTGGATTCCAGGGCATATCCAGGTTGATCACTACATCGGCCACCTGCAGGTTGAGTCCTACGGAGCCCGAGTCGGTGGAGAGGAATAGTCGACACTCGGGATCGTCCTTGAAACGTCGGATCTCGTCACGGCGTTTTGGCTGCGGGATCTTGCCGGTATGTAAGGCGTAGCCCAGTCCCATCTCCTCGGCTTGCTCCCGGACCAGCTGCAACATACGCTCCCACTCGGAAAAGATAATGATCTTGTGGTCACCATCCGCCATGATTTCCTGGAGAATGTTGCTAAGCTCCTTCAGCTTGGGTGAAATGCGACAATCCTGGTCCAGAATATAGGGTGTGTCACAGAGCATACGCATGCAGGCTAGATAAAGTTGGAGCTGTTCCATCTCCTCTTTTTTCAGTGGCCGCTTTTTGGCCGTAGCGGCAAGACGCGCCACTCTCGACTCGTACTCCCCGTAGCGCAGCACCTGCTCTTTGTGCATGGGGACGAAATAGGTGTTTATCGTGCGACCCGGTAGCTGCCCCTCTACTTCCTCTTTCCGTCGGCGCAGCATGATGGGTTGCAGCTTTTTATGAAGCTGACCGAGGTTCCTGTAGCCAATGGCGCGCCCTTTCTCATCCAGTTTGTAGAAGTCGCGATTGAAGCGGAACAGGGGGCCGAAGATATGTGGGTCGAGGAACTGAACGATCGAATAGATTTCGTCAATGCGGTTCTCTATCGGTGTGCCGGTAAGCACAAAAGCGTAGGGGCTTTTCAGGCGCTTGATTGAGATAGCCGTCTTGGTCTGCCAGTTCTTGATGCGCTGAGCCTCATCCAGAATGATGACATCTGGTGCCAGGGTGGTGTTTATTTCCTCTACGTCCGATCGCATCTGTTCGTAGTTGGCAAGTGAGAAGAATGCAGGGTCTTCGTATTGGTGCAGACGCTTGGCCCGTGTCCCCTGGATAATGCATGAAGGCAGGTTAGTGAATTTGTTGATCTGTTCTTCCCATTCGCCCTTGAGCGAAGCGGGGGAGATCACCAATACCCGCTGTATGCCCGAGGTGCGGCGCAGCAGCTCACAGGCGGCGATTGCCTGCACTGTCTTGCCCAGACCCATCTCGTCCGCCAGCAGGGCACGGCCGGTGAATGCCAGGTGCAGCATGCCATCTTGCTGGTAGGGGTACAGAGGGTGTTTGACCAGATCGAGGCTCGCATTTCCCGCTGCCACCTCGGTCTCGAAGTGTTGACGGCTGCGGATCTGTTGCGCGTGCCTGTCCAGTGTATCGAGCCAGGTATTCAACTCATGTGACCACCGGATCCTGCGCCCGACAGCTGTGTGAGAGGCGTTAATTGCCCGTTGTATGGCAGGCAGTGTGTCGAGGGGATTACCCGCCAGAATATTGTCGTTGGAAAAGAAGGGGGCGATGAGACCCCTAGCCTTGGAACGGCGATGTCCGCCTTTTGGCCAGCGTATCCGGACTTGGTGGTCCCGCCGATCCAGAAAGATTTCGATGTATGGACTGCCTTCGGCTGCAGCATTCTGGAAAGCGCGCTTGCGTCTGTACTGGAGCCGGTACAGTGTTGCCTCGATATGCTTGCAGGTGCCAAGGCCGTTGATACGGTGGTCAGGGCAGTCGCAGTTGTTGATCGGTTCTGCAAGTGAGCGAATCTCTACACGGTAAGTTTGCTCGTTGTTGGACTCGACCTGATAGACGCCGAAAAAATTATCGTCCCGCGCTTGGGATTCAATCCGTGATGGTTCATTCAGACCGCGCAAACGACGGCGTTTGGTCTCATCGGCATCACTGGTTGACCAGCCTGATGGTCGAGCCAGTCTTTGGGGGTTTTTATTACGTTTCTTTGTTTTCGACATGATGGGTAGGTATCGTATGGATGGTTTACGAATTTATAACAACTATTCTACTGAAAATTTTCAACAATGGCCTTTGATAAAGAGCCCGTCGGATACGAGAAAACAGTGCTCTCTGATCTCCAGGGGAGCAGGCAGAACCTGCGGGATACGGTGGTTGAACATGCAGGCTTTACCGGCTGGGAGCGTGCATTGCTGCATATCGACGAAGGTATGAGTTGGGAGTCGGTCAGAAACATCCAGTATATGAGCAAATGTCTGCTCCTGGTGCGCAATATTCTTATACAAGACAAAGCGCCAAAAGAGGTCTTATTTTGGTTAGAGGAGGTGAACAGGATGATGGAGGTTACGCTCCATACACTCAGAAAAGGTGAGGTCGATCGAGCTACATCGTCAGAATCGATATTTCGCTCTGAATCCAACCCATTGGGTGGCTCTGGCCAGAAGGGTCGATAGATCAGCACTGTGCCGGCTGGCTCTCCTGCCCATCCGGTCGTCGCTTTGCGAAGCCGGACATCGCGAAGCAGCCGGGTGCGGGCCTATTCTGGCAGATAAACGGTTGCAACCTTCGGGTTGAGATAATCCGTATATTTGGCCGCCGCGATCCCTCCGCCCCAATAAGCGTTGTATACCCGGATGTCGATCGCTTTCCACCTGTAGGGATCATCCGCGGTGAACTCACCCACCAGCTGCTTGGGTTTGAGCTTCTCCGGATAGGCCTCCACCCAGCGTTCCAGCAGTTTGCGGTAGTGTACGAGCCGGCGCCCCTTCTTCGCGCCTTTGTCATGAACGAATCCCGCTGCCTTGAGATCGCTCAGGACCCAGCCAACGGTACCTACCGCCACCCCGCTCTCGCTGCGATCTCACGATAGGGCACCTTGACCAGTTCGGGGTGGCAAAGGAAGGCAAAAAGGACCATCAGTCCTTTAGGTTCGAAGGCACGCTTGGCGCCATCCCGGGTCGGCATGAAACCACGCTCTTGCGGCCGGTTGCCGGTTACATAGACATACACCGGGGGGCTCGTTGATGTGTGCATTGCCCGATGAATAGGGTATTTAAGACTGATCCCGAAGAATCACATTAATATTTTTTGATGGTGAAGAATGGCGTTATTGGGTTTTCGATGGTATTTTGTCGCCAGATTCCAAACGCCAAATCACTAAGCGGAGTGGTAATGCGGGTGGTAAGCTTCGTAACCTATTGAATTATCAGTAAGTGAGACGGACTGCAAAGCCGTGGACCTCGGTTCGATTCCGGGCTCAGCCTCCATTTTATTACTCAATTAATCAATAGAATATAGTCATTATCTCTATATCACTTTAAGCAAAAAAGTGGCGTTTTTTGTCAATAAAACCACTCCTGCCACTCGAAAAAAGACGCTCATGTAATGGCCAGAAAGTCCGTGGACGCCAGTTTTCTAGCAGCGTCCGGTCGTTACAGGCTGGTCATTTATAGTTTTATCTGCTTAAGCTTTTCGTTAACCAGTATAATGTCGAAGGCTCTTGGGTCAAAAGCCTCACCCCACCACTGCATTACGCTTTCATGCTCCTCATGTTGTGGATCAGTCATCGCTTCGAGGAACTCGAAGTAGCCACCCAAGCCACCAACATCTTCTGGCGGACAGGCCATTTCACCACCGATACAGACAACAGAATATCGTGCCGATGTCAGTGGCAGTGTGTTTTCAAGGGTGATCGTGTGCCACCAGTTGTCGCCGTAGTCGTAGATATATTCAAACAGCTTTTTTTGGCCCAGCACTTTTACAAGATTCTTGCGCTTCTCATTGATCAGTTTAGGGGCAAGATCCCAGTTTGGATCATTAGGGTCAACGATGCCATAGTGCCTGTGATCAATGATAAACTCATGCAGGTGATAGTCGTACCATCCCATAACTTCCTGAATGACCCGATGCAATTTAACCAGGGTGATATTATCCGGCACCAGCACACTACGCCATATCGAGGGATTGGAATGCTCCAGTTCAATGCGCAGTTGCAGTAAAGACTGTGGGCCTATCTGACTGACTTTCTTCATGCAGCCTCCTGGGTATCGATGACCTGATTAAAAGTTTTTTGCATATTCCACGGCAGCAGCTCATCGATTTTATTGATCGGGTGCGAACTAATCACTGACAACATCGCGTTATTGTCAATTTCAATGCGCCCATCATCACGGTAGCGCGTCAACACTACTCAGCGAGCCAGTGTGTAACGTATCACCCGGGACGGTTCCGAGTTTCTCAAGATCTGCATTAAGTTCGTCTCCAGTCAGTCTTTAAACCTCTGTAGTATGGGTGCAGCATCATATTGTCGGTATCTTCTTCGTTCATCTGGCGGTTTCCCCCGGATCGCTGATTCTACCTGATATAGTTGCCGGATATAGTACAGCGCCTGAATGGCCTGTGGTCTGGTTCACCCAAAGGGTCAAGTCTTGCGTTTTGCCTGCCTACTGATTTCTGCTCAACAAAACTTCTCCAGCTATTGCTCGATCTCTTGCAGGCTGTTCTGATGGACTGGTGGGAACCTATCGACGGTCATCACCAGATCCTTGACTGCCGGTTCGATCCAGCTGATAGCCTCCAGGATCTGCTCATGCTGTTGCGGCAGATCTTGTCAATACCAGATTGGCTCATGATGAAAGATGCGGTTGCGCAGGGTGGCCTTCAGAACTGGAGGACCGGATAGAGGCTTTCGCTTAGCGCCATGTTCCAGGTGTAGTGGCCGAACAGGGTGCAGTTGCTGTTTTGGGCCAGCCGCCGGCGGTAGGCAGCAAGGCGTTCTACCGAAAGTGCCTGCTCCAGTTTGGTGGCGAAGTCTGCAATGTTGTGGCTTTATGTAGTACGTACTACAATATCTCGTATGAATGATCATATGAGGATTTCAGATGCAACGGCAAGTCCCGATACGTGAGGTGAATCAGCATCTCTCTCGATATATTGAGATCGTAGAACAAGGCGAAGAGATCATTATCACAAAACGAGGGCGGCCTGTTGCTCGGCTGTCTGCTGTTAAACTTGACCGAAAATTAAGCGAAGAACAAGAGGAGGCGCTTTTGCGTAGCCTTGCCAGGATGAGGAAAGGATACAATCTGGGTGGCCAGTCCTTCGACCGGGACGAGCTTCATGAGCGCTGAGAAATACACCCTCGATACCAATATTCTCATCTACAGCATCGACCGACAGGCCGGAGAGCGGCACCATAAATCCATCGAACTGATTGAAGAGATGTCGCGTTGTGATTGCATCCTGACGCTTCAGGCACTCTCAGAGTTCTACAGCGCAGTCAACCGTAAGAACAAGATGCCCCGGGATGAGGCAGAGGCTCAGGTAAATGATTGGATGATCCTATTTCCTGTGGTTAACGCCGAACCTGGAATTCTCCAACGGGCGATAAAGGCGGTCGATGACCATAAATTTTCGTTCTGGGATGCCATGCTGTTGGAGACGGCGGTGCAAGCGAGCGTGACCCGATTCCTTTCGGAAGACATGCAGCATGGCCGTCTCTGGAAAGGGATGAGTATCCAAAATCCATATTAGACTCTATAGATGGCAGTTATCTACCCCGTTACCTTGTATTTTTTCTGCTACTGAAACTCATCAATCCATACTACTGATACAAGAGCTCCGGGGTAGCCTGTGTTGTTGGCTGATACAGCTAATCGAGGAAAATTCCGCTATCCTCTTCTCGGTATCCCATTGAGCGATAACCGACACGTCGTTTTTCATACATTCTCGCGAGCATGGGCACCTTGCCATCAACGTAGTCGACAATACGCACTTCGCGTTTGCCAGGATGTAGCCGGTGCAGCCGCCCGGCATATTGCACGAGCGTGCCTTTCCACGAAACCGGTAGCGAAAGAAACAGGGTATCCAGACGGGCATCGTCGAATCCTTCTCCGATGTACCTCCCGGTAGCCAGCAGGAGGCGCTCTTCTTCGATGGGAATAGAGGCGAGTTGCTCCTGAACTTTGCGCCGTTCTTTTGCAGACTGTCCTCCCTGCAGAACCACGATATGCCGGACAAAGCCTTTTAACCGTTGATGGAGATCCTCAAGGTGGTTTTTGCGTTCCGTCAGCAGAATCGGTGATCGACCTTCTTCCATGGCCAACAGAACATCATCAACGATCCGCTCGTTGCGCTTTTCATCGGCTATCAACAGGCTGTAGAGTTCTTGAATGATTATATCGGGTGTTTGCATGGGAAGCTCGAAGCCGGTTTCCCGAACTACAAGACGATGTTCGAAGGGGCGTTGCACTAACTGACTACGTGGATCGACCCTGAATCGAATCGGTCCGATCTGCATGTGGGTGATGGGCTGGTGGCTGTGCATGGCGAATTGATAGTTAAGCCGGCTCGGGAAGCTGGTAGTGCCCTCGGCTGTATGTCTGCCAACGGAAGTTTTCCACCTTGGTTTGAAGTTTGGGAGTGCTCCTGTGTATTCCAGCCGGCGTATCACCGACAGCCTGAGCATTGCCCGATGAATAGGGTATTAAGACTGATCCCGAAAAATCACATTAATATTATTTGATGATGAAGAATGGCGTTATTGGGTTTTCGATGGTATTTTGTCGCCAGTTTCCAAACGCCAAATCACTAAGCGGAGTGGTAATGCGAGTGGTAAACTTCGTAACCTATTGAATTATCAGCAAGTGAGGCGGACTCAAAGCTGTGAACGCCGGTTCGATTCCGACCCCAGTCTCCATTACTTTTTGTAACTTGCTGCCTCACTCATCCGCCCGGATGGCGAAATTGGTAGACGCAAGAGACTTAAAATCTCTCGACCTTTGGGTCGTGCCGGTTCGATTCCGGCTCCGGGCACCATTCCTCTACCCGCTACATGGGTAGTATCCAATTCCTCATTCCAACCTGCCCACACTTGGCTATACTGCGGGAAACGCCCCTATAAGTTTCCTCACGGAAGTAGGTAATGGCCCGGCAAACTAAACGTCCCGTATTTCTCAATCTGTTTCAGATCAAACTGCCTGCTGCGGCTCTCTTGTCCGTTGCCCATCGGGCAACAGGCGTTGTGATGTTTCTGCTGATTCCTTTTTGCATCTACCTGCTTGAGATGTCCGTATCCGATGAAACAGGTTTTCATCAGGTTTTGGCTATGATCGACAGTTTGCCTTTTCAAATACTGCTGTTTCTGATGCTTTGGATTTTGCTGCACCATCTGCTGGCAGGTATTCGTTATCTCTTAATTGATATGGATCTTGGTGTGGACAGAATTGTCGCCCGTAAGAGTGCCTGGCTGGTGATTATCAGTGGTTTTGCTTCGGCCTCCCTCTTGGGAGTGCTTTTGTGAGCCGAAGTATCTCGGGGCTTCGCGCCTGGATATTCCAACGCATTACCGCCATCTACCTGGCAGTCTTTGTGCCGATTGCATTGGGATATTTGCTTTTTTACCCAGTAACGAGCTATCAGCCATGGGTCGAACTGCTCAGTTCTCCTTGGGTAAATACTTCACTCTTACTGTTCGTTTTCGCCATCCTGCTGCATGGGTGGATCGGTATCAGGGACGTAGTGATTGACTACGTTCAACCGTTCCCAGCTCGGATGATGCTGTTGGTTCTGGTTGGGCTGGGACTGGTTGCCTGCGGAGTCTGGGCTGCACGTATCCTGTTTAACGTAAAGGGTGTGGTATGAAACTCTCCCGCAGAAGATTTGATACCCTGATCCTGGGGGCTGGTGGTGCTGGCCTGCGGGCTTCACTGCAACTCGCTGAAGCTGAGGCGAGAGTTGCCGTTGTGACGAAGGTCTTTCCCACACGATCCCATACCGTTGCAGCGCAGGGGGGTGTCAATGCAGCTTTGGCCAATGTCTCTCCAGACAACTGGCATTGGCATATGTATGACACGGTCAAAGGCAGTGATTACCTGGGTGATCAGGATGCTATCGAGTATATGTGCCGATCTGCCTCCAGGGTTGTTTATGAGCTGGAACACTTCGGCGTTCCGTTCTCCCGTCTGGAGAACGGCCGTATCTATCAGCGGGCCTTCGGTGGCCAGAGCCAGAATTTCGGTGAGGGGCAGGCTTCCAGAACCTGTGCAGCGGCCGACCGGACGGGGCATGCCATACTCCACTCTCTCTATCAGCAGAATATTCGGGCCAAGACCCATTTCTTTGATGAGTTCTTTGCGATCGACCTGATAAAGGATGATGAAGGGGTCATTCTTGGTGCCTTGGTGCTGGAGATCGCAACGGGAGAGCCACTGCTCATTGAGGCCAAGACCACACTGATTGCCACGGGTGGCTGTGGGCAATTGTTTCGCACCAACACCAATGCACATATCAATACCGGTGATGGCATGGCGATGGCGCTGCGGGCCGGCATACCTTTGCAGGACATGGAGTTTTTTCAGTTTCACCCAACCGGCATTGCCGGTAAGGGGATGTTGATCACAGAGGCTGCGCGGGGCGAGGGAGGCTATCTGATCAATGGTGAAGGTGAGCGGTTTATGGAACGCTATGCACCCAATGCCAAGGATCTTGCCAGCCGTGATGTGGTCAGCCGTGCCATCTCCACAGAGATAAGAGAAGGGCTGGGATGTGGGCCTGACAAGGATCATGTGCTGCTCAAGGTGGATCACTTGGGAAAGGAGGTTGTTCACAAGCGGCTACCGGGTATCCGGGATCTGAGCCGGACATTTCTCCATATCGACCCGGCCAAGGCACCGATCCCGGTCTTTCCTACTGCGCACTACATCATGGGTGGGATTCCTTCCGACCGATATGGACAGGTGGTGGTGCCGGTGCGAAATGGACCCGAGGAGGTTATTCCCGGGCTTTACGCTGCCGGTGAATGCGCCTGCGTTTCCATTCATGGGGCTAACCGGCTGGGTGGCAACTCACTGTTGGATATTCTGGTCTTTGGACGCTCTGCCGGTAACCGCATCATCGAGTATCTGCGGGAGAACCGCTATCACCGGCAGATGAATGATGCAGGCGTGGAGAAAGCGATGGCACGACTGCAGCGCTGGAATTTGCGCGGCGAAGGTGAAACTGTCGACAATCTGCGTACAGACCTGAAGCGGGTGATGGAGGAGCACTGCGGTGTCTTCAGAAAAGAGGATGTGATGCAACAAGGTGTTGCCGAATTGAAACATCTGCGCGAACGTCTTCCCGATGTGCGGCTGCGTGATACCAGCAGGATATTCAATACCGCCAGGATCGAAGCGCTGGAACTGGAAAATCTGATGGACATCGCTATGGCCACCATGATGTCTGCAGAAGCACGAAAAGAGAGTCGTGGGGCACACTCACGTGTTGACTACCCTGATCGCGATGACATCAATTGGATGAAGCACAGTCTCTACTATCTTGAAGAAGATCGTCTGGATTTCAAGCCCGTCCGGACCCGTCCGTTATCCGTTGAGAGTTTTCCGCCAAAGGAGCGCGTCTATTGATCATTTTGTTTGCAGCGACCGGGTAAGCGTATGCGTTTCCGCATCTATCGCTACGACCCGGATCAAGACAGGGAACCCTATATGCAGGATTTTGAGCTTGCTGAGATCCCTTCGGGCATGATGTTGCGTGATGCGCTGCTCGCGCTAAAAGCACAGGATGAAACGCTCAGTTTCCGGCACTCCTGCGGAGAAGGAGTTTGTGGTTCGGATGGGATGAATATCAACGGCCGAAATGGGCTCGCCTGCATTACACCACTGGCCGAGTTGAAAGAACCGGTTGAAGTCAGGCCATTCCCGGGTGTACCGGTTATTCGGGATCTTATAGTGGATATGCAGGGGTTTTATAAACAGTATCGTTCTGTAAAACCCTATCTGATCCGCCATGATCCCGAGCCAGAGGTGGAAAATCTGCAAAGGCCAGATGAACGGGACAGGCTTGACGGGCTTTATGAGTGTATTTTGTGCGGTTGCTGCACAACATCCTGTCCCTCCTTCTGGTGGAATCCCGATAAATTTCTTGGCCCGGCTGCCTTATTGCAGGCTTGGCGTTTCCTGGCGGACTCCAGAGATCAGGCAGAGAATGATCGACTCCAAGCACTGGATGGTCCATACCGGCTGTTTCGCTGCCATACCGTCATGAACTGTGTTGATGTCTGTCCCAAGGGTTTGAATCCTACTCGCGCCATTGGGCATATACGTGACCTGATGTTGAAAAAATCGATTTAGGCACTATTACCTTTTCTATATTAACCAGTGTATCCCCAGGTCGTCGTCAACGAGCAGGACCCGTGATGCTGAGTTGTTATGACCTGCCCTCATTTGGCGTCTGCATTTTGTGACTGTAACAATCTGAAACAGTTTTCCTGTGCGCCGAAATAATTGCGAAACAGCTAGCTCTCATACTGCACAGCGTGGATTGAGTGTGTGGCGATTAGCGTCGCTACACAGTATCAAACCATCATGAGAATTCATTTGAGGAGAATTTAGATGAAAAAAAGTTTGAAGGCTGTGGCAGGGATTGTGGCTTTGACGATAGGATCCATCAGTGTCGAAGCGGCAGATTATGCAGACATGAGCAATGAAGAATTGGTACAGATGCGTTCACAGGTTCGGGAACAGTCGTATGAAGATCGTGAAGGTTATCGTACAGAGATGCAGAACAGAATGCAGTCAATGGACAGTGAAGAGCGCTCTCTGTTTCGTCAGATGAATGAAACGGGCGAACAGGGAGAGGGTAGTGGAAAGATGAATCGCTATGGTCAGGGTGGCGGCAACGGTTCCGGTAATAAATATCGCTATGGTCAGGGTAACGACAACGGCTCCGGTAATAAATATCGCTATGGTCAAGGCTCCAGCCAAGATTCCAGCCAGGCGTATGGGAGTGGTTATGGCTCACGCAGCGGTGGTGGCTCCGGTGGCGGCAGGGGACGTGGTCATTAATGCGGTCGCTACGCGCACCATATATGCTGTTATTTCCAGTAGTGGCCATGGCCACTACTGGTTGCCAGAGTCTCGGTATAAATGAGTCAAATTCCTTCTTTGTTGGCCGCTATACCCAATATGTGCTGGGGGACATACCCAATCAGTATGCTGATTTAAGCAATCCCTTGCCCGCTTCTTCAGAAAATATCTCTGATGGAAAAAAACTCTATCAAGCGCAATGCCCTGTGTGCCATGGTGTATCTGGTGAAGGGGATGGCCCGGCAGGAAAGCTGCTGGTTCCCGGTCCGGCCAACCTTGCGATTACCCGTAGATTACCAGTCGCTACTGATGCCTTTATTTTCTGGACCTTATCGGAAGGCGGTGAGCCGTTTGGCACAGCTATGCCTGCATTTGGCAATCAGCTCACTGACAAGGAGATATGGCAGATTGCCCTCTACATAAACACGGGTTTTTCCCTTTGATATAAGGAATATCCTAATGATGACTCAACGGCCCGCATGGGTCTGGATCACTGCTATCATCGCAGTAATCTTTGGCGTAATGACCATTAAATCAGGTGGCAGCGTACTTTTTATAGATGGTGAAGCCAGACGCGCTGCTGGAAACACTGTGGATTTTGTGCTTTGGTTCAACTTTTCTGCAGGGTTTGTCTATATCGCTACCGGAATTGGCATTTGGTTGGAAAAAGCCTGGGCTCCAGCAGCAGCAATCACCATTGCGACATTGACGTTGTCGGTTTTCGTCGTCTTTGGAATCCATATCTTTTTTGGTGGTGAATATGAACTACGCACTGTCGTCGCCATGACTTTGCGTTCTGTGGTTTGGATCGCAATTGGAATAACGGGCTACCGGGCCATGTATTCTCACCAGCTGCAGGATAGGACTCAATAATTGAGCGCATTGCACCATATGGCAGTGTTGGGACATACTGGGTCATACCTGTTGAGATTCAGTGAATGCCTATGAGTGGAACTGCGGAAATCAATCGCTTACGCTGGCAGTGCCGCCGGGGTATGCTGGAACTCGATTTGCTGTTGTTTGCCTTTCTTGAAAATGAGTATCCCTCTCTCGACAGGGCGGCGCGAAAGAATTTTGCGACTTTACTGGAATATCCGGACCAAACTCTACAGTCCTGGCTTATCTCAGGCAGCAAGATTGCTGATAAGAAAATGGTCAAGATTGTGAAGATTATTCGGCAGGGAGGCCGTGATCATGAGGCGGAACGCTGAATCGATAATTCTACAGCCTGGCAGATCCCCAGTACTGCAGCTGGCCTTGTCCGCTATTTATGGTGCAGGTTTGCTGGCGCTCTTATCAACTGAGTTGTCTTGCGGACTAAAAACCGTGTTGACGCTGTGTGCGCTCGCATATCTCATCTGGACGATTGCCCTGATAAGGGGAAGTATTAAAAGCGCATCGATTAGTCGATTGGTGTGGGAACCGGAAGGTAGCTGGAAACTGACATTTTCAGATGGACGGCAGCTATACGCGCAACTCAAGCCGTCAAGTTTTTGCAGGCCCTGGCTGATCATCCTCGATTTTTCCATTGGGAGATTTCAACCACAGCGTTCCGTTATTTTGACGAGAGGGAGTTTAGACAAAAGGACTGCGCGTACCTTGCGCAAGCGACTTCTCAGGGAGAGAATGCTTGCTGGCCGTTCAAAGCAAAGCGGAAGGACGAACCTATGAGGTTCATCCTTCACTAACAAAAATTGTCTATGTAATGGAGACTCGGCGAGCTATCTGCAGATGTCAACATCCGCCTCAATCATCATCTCGACGATGACTTCAATCTCATCCGGATTAGTCTCTGCGAGTTCGCGTAATTCTGCACAACTGACTGTAAGTGTGTCTTTCATGGTAGTCACCATAACGTTAAATAATTAAATACTAATGTAGTCGTTGCTTTATGGGAAGTCAACTCTTTTTCTGCGAAGGAAGTCAAAGTTTATGTCGATAGATCAATGAGATATGACGTACTGAGGATCCGGTAAAGATAATTACGAAGTAAATTCACTGGAATTCATCCCATTATTACTCAACCGGGTTGGCTCCTCCGGTTCATCTCGTGGAGTCATTGATAAAGATAATAATTGTTTGGAGGAGAGGAAAATGAAACTGGAGACATTGGCAATTCATGCCGGTTACGAGCCTGATCCCACGACCAAGGCCGTCGCTGTTCCCATCTATCAGACCACATCCTACGCGTTCGACAGTACGCAGCATGGCGCTGATCTGTTTGATCTCAAGGTGCAGGGCAACATCTACACCCGCATCATGAACCCAACCTCGGATGTGCTGGAAAAGCGGGTGGCTGCGCTGGAAGGAGGAATAGGCGCCCTGGCGTTGGCCTCAGGCATGTCGGCGATTACCTATGCGATCTTCACGATTGCTGAATCAGGTGACAATATCGTCACGACGTCCACCCTGTATGGCGGAACCTTCAACCTGTTTGCTCATACGCTGCCGCAATTGGGTATAGAGGTTCGTTTTGCCGCACCGAACGATATCGATGGAATGGCGGCTCTGATCGACGACCGTACCAAAGCCGTCTTCTGTGAATCGATCGGCAACCCCGCCGGCAACGTAGCGGATCTGGCGGCAACAGCGGATATGGCGCATGCGCACGGTGTGCCGGTTATTGTCGATAATACGGTTCCAACCCCCTATCTTTGCCGCCCCTTTGAACACGGTTGCGACATTGTCGTCCATGCCTTGACGAAATACATGGGTGGTCACGGCACCACGATTGCTGGCGCTCTGGTCGATTCCGGCAAATTCCCCTGGGCGGAACACAAGAAGCGGTTCAATCGCCTCAACGAACCTGATATCTCCTACCACGGTGTGGTCTATACCGAGGCGCTGGGTGAGGCGGCTTATATCGGTCGGGCCCGGGTCGTGCCACTGCGCAACATGGGCGCAGCTATCTCTCCTTTCAACAGTTTTCAGATCCTCCAGGGGATCGAAACCCTGCCGGTGAGAATGGACAGGCACTGTGAGAATGCATTGGCGGTGGCAAAACACCTACAGTCTCACGATCAGATAGAATGGGTCAGATATGCGGGTTTGGATGAGAGTCCGGACAAGGCGCTGGTGGATAAATATATGAATGGCCGTGCCTCCAGCATACTCAGTTTCGGCATTAAGGGGGGAATCGCAGCCGGTACAAAATTCATCGATGCCTTGCAACTGGCAGTGCGGCTGGTGAATATCGGTGATGCCAAGACGCTTGCCTGTCACCCAGCCACCACCACCCATCGGCAGCTCAACCAGGAGGAGATGGAAAGAGCGGGTGTTTCAGAGGATCTGGTACGCCTCTCTGTTGGTCTGGAGCATATCGACGATATTCTCGCCGATATCGATCAGGCGCTGGCGGCGGCTAAGTAGTGTTCGATATGAAATATCGTTACGAGATAATTGATTCAGAACGTGTTAGTGAAGGCTTTCTGAAATTGAACCGCTACCGGCTCAAGCATGATCTCTACGAGGGTGGCAGCAGCAGGGAACTGATCCGCGAGAGACTGGAAGGGTTGCAGGCTGCTTCGGTTTTACTCTATGACCCAAATCTGGATCAGGTCGTTCTGGTGGAACAGTTTCGTATCGGTGCATTGGATCATCAGGACCTTCCCTGGGTGCTGGAGACGGTGGGCGGTTACATCGGTGAAAATGAATCCCCGGAGGCCGTGGCACGCAGAGAGGCGGAGGAGGAGGCCAACTGCAAAATCACCGAGTTGGAGTCGATATGTACCGTGATGGTGAGTCCTGGCCACTCCGTGGATCAGATTTTTCTCTTTTGTGGCCGGGTGGATGCCTCGCAGGCAGGTGGCGTCTTTGGCCTGGATCATGAGGGAGAGGATATCCGGGTGGTGGTCATGGATGCGGAGCAAATCATTTCTGAACTCTATGGCGGCCGCGCCAACTCCACCAGTATCGTTATTGCCGTACAGTGGTTGGAAAAAGAGCGTGAAACCCTGCGTGCTCGATGGTTATCTCTTTGATCTTAATGAAACCCATCGCTCTATTTCCTGTCTACACTACGTCAATTCTGCTCAGCCTTAATCCCCCCACGTTTTTTCAGGAGTAAATGAATGCCGACAATATCGAGAAAATGGGTGATCCTGTTGCCGATACTTTTGGGTGTCGCGGTATTCATATTCCTTAAGCAGGGTAAGGTACCCCCTGTGCAGCAGGAACCCGCAGAGATTCCCAAGCTTGTCAGGAGTATCTCGATTCCCAGTCTCAATATCGTCCCCAAGGCAGTCGGCCACGGGACAGTGCGTCCGGGTTTTACCTGGGACGCTGTGGCACAGGTTAGTGGCAAGATCCTTGAGAAACATTCGAAGCTGAAAAAAGGGGCCATTATTCCGGCTGGACAACCGTTGCTCCGGATCGACCCCACGGATTTCGAGCTGGCTATCACTCAGATTAAGGCCGACATCCAGGCCAGTCAGGCACAGCTTCAGGAACTCGATGCAAAAGCAACCAATACTCGTGCTGCCCTGGCCATCGAAGAGCGAGCCCTGCGTCTGAATGAATCAGAACTGCAGCGCAAGAAAAAACTGATTGGAAAGGGGGGCGTCAGCCGCTCCGATCTGGAGAGTCAGGAACAAGCCCTGTTGGCACAGAAACAGAAACTGCAGTCGCAGGAAAGCACTCTCAATCTGCTCCCCAGTCAAAAAGCACTGGTGGTGGCACAGTTGGCACGCCATCAGGCGAAGCTGGCTACCGCTGAGCGGGATCTTCAGCACACTAAAGTGCAAATGCCATTTACAGGGCGTATTGCCGAAGTCAATTTTGAAAAGGAGCAGTATGTCAGGGTGGGTGAGATTCTGCTCGAGGCAGACGATCTGCAGCGTGCCGAAATAGAGGTGCAGATCCCGATTGAGCAGATAGCGCCACTAATGCGCTCTGAAAAAAACGTGAATATATTGAATGCAGTGCAATCTGATTCTCATCATTCGTTCGGCATCGCAGCCGAGGTGAAATTGAATCAAGGGCCGCTAAAGGCTGTTTGGCAGGGGCAGGTTGTCCGCATGAGTGACACCCTTGATCCCAAAACAAGAACGGTTGGTGTGATAGTGGAAGTGGACGAACCTTATGCCAACGTGCGACCTGGTGTGCGTCCACCTCTGCTTAAGGGGCTTTTCGTTGAGGTCACGCTGATGGGAGCCGTACGCACCAATAGCCTTGTGATACCTCGTCTGGCCATACATGACGGTACGGTCTATCTGGTTAACGCGCAAGACCGTTTGGAGATCCGCAGAGTGGAGATTGAACTGCTGCAGCCGGAATATGCAGTGATTGGCAGCGGAGTGGGGGCTGATGAGCAGGTAGTCATCTCTGACCTGGTTCCCGCCATTGAAGGCATGTTGTTGTCGCCTCAGGCAGATGAGGCGGCTCAAACCATGCTGGGCCAACAGGCTGCTGTAGAGGGCGTCCGACCATGATCGAGTTCTTTGCCCGACACCCCACCGCCGGAAATCTGCTGATGCTGTTTCTGGCCATCCTGGGATTAACTGCGCTGCCGGGTTTGCAGCGGGAGACTTTTCCTGACTTTGCCAGTGATGAGATTGAGATACGGGTGGTCTATCCCGGCGCCAGTGCAGAGGACGTGGAAGAGGCGCTATGTCAGCGAATCGAGGATGCCGTCGACGGTATCAGTGACGTAGCTGAGATGCGTTGTGATGCCAAAGAGGGTTTCAGTGTTGCTGTGGTGGAGATGGAAGAGGGGGGAGATCTGCTCCGTTTCAAGGATGACATCAAGACTGAGATCGATGCCATCGATAACTTTCCTGAACAGGTGGAACCACCGGTCATCCGGGAACTGGGTCGTACTGACAGAGTCGTCTCCATTGCGGTTACCGGTCCTATGTCGGTGAGTCATCTGAAAGCCTATGCTGAGCAGGTAAAGGATCGATTTCAGGTGCTTCCCGAAGTTTCGCAAGTCGATGTCAAAGGATTTTCAGATCACCAACTGCGTATTGAGGTTCCTGCTTCAGCACTGCGCCAATACGGCGTAAGCATGTCTGATATTGCCAATGTCATTGCCCGTCAGGGCGTGGATCTGCCTGCCGGATCCCTGGAAACAAGAGATCGGGACATTCTTCTCCGCTTCACCGATCTGCGGAGGACACCGGAGGAGTTGGCGGATTTGATTGTGGTCAGCGCCAGTTCCGGCTCTGAGATACGTCTGGGGGATATCGCACAAATCAGTGACCGATTTGAACTGGACGAGGACAAAATCCTCTTCAATGGCAAGCGTGCGGCAATTCTCCAGATCAACAAGACCAAGCAGCAGGACACGCTGGTGGTTATAGATGCGGTCTCCAGCTATCTGGATGAATTGCGCTTGACTGCACCCTCTGGTGTGGTCTTTGCGCTCACCGAGGATCGTTCGTCTGTGGTGCGGGATCGCCTCTCTCTGCTGCTGAAAAATGGCGCCCAAGGTCTGCTGCTGGTGTTCCTGACCATGTGGCTCTTCTTTCAGGGACGCTTTGCCTTCTGGGTGGCGATGGGCCTGCCGATCTCATTTCTGGGGGCGCTCTTCTTCATGAGCGTGTTTGGGCTGACCATCAATATGATCACCATGGTGGCGCTGTTGATTGCGATTGGCCTGCTGATGGATGACGCGATCGTTATCGCAGAAAACATCGCTACGCACCTGAAGCGGGGAAAAAACGCCATGCAGGCGGCAATCGATGGAACCCGGCAGGTAGCACCCGGTGTGCGTTCATCATTTCTGACCACCATCGCCGTCTTTGGACCCCTGGCGTTTCTCTCTGGACATCTGGGCAAAGTATTGCAGTTCATACCGATGGTGCTGATCCTGGTGATTGCAGTCAGCCTGATCGAGGCCTTTCTTATCCTGCCGCACCATCTGGCGCACTCATTGAAACACCATGAGCAGGAGACTGGGCGCTTCCGGCAAGCCTTTGACGATCGTCTGCTACGTTTCAGGGATGTCACTCTGGGGCGTATCGTAGATAGTGTTATTCATCAACGCTACTGGTTTGTCGGTGGTGTAATCGCCTTGTTCGTGGCCAGTATCGGGATGATGGCGGGAGGCAAACTCAAATTCCAGGCCTTTCCCGATATCGAGGGTGACACCATCGAGGCGCGTATCCTGCTACCTCAGGGCACCCCCCTATGGCGTACGGAAGCCGTGGTGGAGCGGGTGACTGATGGGCTGAAAAAAGTGGATGAGACGTTCACGGCGTTACAGCCGGGTGGCCAACGTCTGTTGAAGAATGTCCAGATCCGTTACAACTCCAACCTGGATGCCAACGAGGCCGGTCCCCATGTTGCCACGGTTACTGTCGATCTGTTGACGGCTGAAGAACGCAGCGGCTCATTGGACGATGTGATCAATCAGTGGCGTAGTGAGGTGGGCGATATCCCTGATCTTGATGCCTTGAGCTTCAAGGAGCCGGTAATCGGTCCGGGCGGAATTCCAATGGAGATTCGTCTGGTTGGTGATGATCTGGATCAGCTCAAGCAGGCTTCACGGGAGCTTCAATCCTGGCTGTCACGCTATCGAGGGGTATTCGATGTTACCGACAACCTGCGTCCCGGCAAACCGGAGTTGCGCCTGAGCCTGAAAGAGGGTGCACTCTCTCTGGGCCTGGATGCCTTTACCATTGCCAATCAGTTGCGGGCCGCCTTCTACGGAACCACCGCAACAGAGATCCAGGTCGGGCCTGAGTCCTATGAAATCGATGTCCGGCTCATGGATCAGGATCGTTCCGATCTGACCGATATCGAGATGTTCAGAATCACCACCGCGGCGGGTGACCAGGTTCCCCTTAGTGCGGTTGCACACATTGAACAAGATCGTGGTTACGCCCGTATCCAGCGTGTAAACGGAAGGCGCACCATAACGGTTCAGGGCGATATCGATAGCCGAATCGCCAATGCCGCCGAGATTGTCGGCGATACCAATAAACACTATCTGCCACAGTTGCTGGAACGCTATCCCGGTATCAGTGCCGGTATCGAGGGCGAGTCAAAAAGGACCGCCAAGACAGCAGCCTCCATGCTGCGGGCATTCGGCATCGGTCTTGTCGGTATTTTTATCCTGCTCAGCTTTCAGTTTCGCAGTTATACCGAGCCGGTTGTCGTGATGACAGTGATCCCACTGGCTTTGATTGGTGTTGTTTGGGGCCATCTGTTGATGGGACTCAATCTCACCATGCCGGGTGTCATCGGCTTCGCCTCTCTCTCGGGAATTGTGGTGAACGACTCTATTCTGCTGGTTGAGTTTTTGAAACTGCGGGTAAGGGAGGGACATGCAATCGTTGAGGCGGCAAAGATGGCGAGTCGGGAGCGGTTCCGCGCGGTGCTGTTGACCTCCATTACCACCATCGCCGGGCTTATCCCGCTGCTGCTTGAAAAGAGCATGCAGGCGCAAATTCTGATACCTCTGGCTACCAGCATCGTTTTTGGCCTGTTGGCGACCACTATGCTGGTGTTACTGGTGGTACCGGCGCTGTTCAGCATACTGAACGACTTTGGTCTGCTGTCTGAACAGGATGAGGAGGAAACCCCCGGAACCCCTGAGTTACCTGTCGAGTAGTTCCACCTTGATCCAGGTTGAGTGCTCGTTGCTGGAACGAGTACCTGCCTGCATGCCGATATTGGATATTCTATTCGAACCGGCTCGGCCGGAGCTGCTGAGGGGAATCCATTCTCCAGGTTTGACACTCACCACCGTTGTGCTTCCGGTGTGCTCGACTGTTTCCTGACGGCGCCCGGGTTGTGCGTGGCGGTTGGTGATCTCCAGTCTGATGTGATCACCGATGATCTGTGGCGTTACATGGAAACCGGAGCTGATATCCTGATACTCCGTAGTGCTCTGATATCCGACAATGGGACCCGCTATTACCCCGGTTCCGGTTTCAACAGGCCGGCTGATACCCGTTTTTATGAAGGCGGATTGACCCTCCAGGGTCTGTATCGTCCGGCTGGCATCAGTGTGGCTTTGGGTTGTGTAGCGTTTGATACTGCCTCGTTCTGATTGGGTACCGATTCTGATGGTGTCATTTCCGGCGTGAAGTTCGACTTGCAGTCTCTGCCGTTGTGACGGTGCATGTTCGCGAACATGGATCAACATTCGTCTTGGCGCATGGTCGAACTCGTTGATGATCTTTTTTATCTCAACCAATCGTTCTGGCGAGGTACGAATAATCAGTTTGTTGTGCATCCCCTTGATCGTGCCCTCAGAACCCAGAAAGGGTTTTAGCAGAGGGATCATCTCCTGGGGTGTCCTGCCCTTGAGTTCGAATATTTCCAAACTCTCTGCCTGCGCCTGGAGTGGAAGAAACATGAGGATGATAATCAGGCAGAGGGATTGGGTCATGGAGTTTCTTGATTAGTACGAATGTTCAGCAGTGACTCACGGAATGAGCCACTGGTTGTTGCAAGATGATGCCACGATCCACAATAGGAGAGCGGACATGGCACAGAATCCAATCCAATTTCAGACAGGCATGAGCTTAAGCGATTTGTTCAAAGACTACGGCACCGAAAGCCAAAGTGAAGCGGCCCTTGAGCAAGCACGTTGGCCGAAGGGTTTTGAATGCCCACACTGCGGAGGAAGCCGTCATAGCCGATTTCATCAGGGGGGACGCACGTACTGGCAATGCAGTGCCTGCCACCGACAAACCAGCTTGCGCTCGGGAACGATTTTCCAGGGCTCCAATTTGCCCTTGCGATTATGGTTTCAGGCGATGTTTTTGATCAGCCAATCGAAGAACAATATTTCCGCGCTGGAACTCAAACGCCAGCTTGGAGTGTCTTACCCCACCGCTTGGCGGGTCAAACACAAGCTGATGCAGGTCATGACAGAGCGTGAGGAAAAGCGGGTACTTAAAGGTCACGTGGTCGTCGATGATGCTTATCTCGGCGGAGAACTTCGTGGCAAAGCCGGGCGCGGTTCGCTGAATAAAGTCCCCTTTGTGGCAGCCGTCGAACTGGATGATGAGGACAAGCCACAGGTTGTTCGATTCGACCGAGTTGAGGGTTTCAAAAAACGCGATATTGCCCACTGGGCAGCACGTTTTATCGCTTCTGGCAGCCATGTTGTCAGCGACGGGTTGAGCTGCTTCACCGCCTTTGCCGAAGCGGGAATGACACATCAACGTGAGGTGGTTGGAACCCACAGACGCAGTACCGATATGCCCTGTTTTGCGTGGGTCAATATCCTTATTGGGAATCTGAAAACATCGCTTGCAGGTACGTACCATGCCTTTCGATTTAAGAAATATGCCCACAGATACTTGGCTGAGTATCAGTACCGATTCAACCGCCGCTTCGACCTCAGAGCCATGCTACCTCGTTTGCTTCGGGCTGCTGCAACGACTTCACCACGTCCCGAGACATGGCTGCGGCTTGCTGAACATTCGTGCTAATCAAGTGGAGTTTTCCAACGATGGATTGCTGAAGCAGGCTATGAGTTCTACTACAAGTGTAGCCGCCAGAGTTCTGCATCCGGTTCCCCAGTCTCCCAGGCTTCATCGAATATCTCTGTCAATTGATGAACCCTTGGCCGGGCATTGAAGGCGGCAACTGCATCGTAGCGGGTCGGCAGTGACCGGTGCAGATAACCGCAACCATCCACCAGCATGAAATTCTCTGGAAATTGTTGGTAGGTCTCGCCAGGTTTTCTGATCTCAACGGTGGTGGTCAAACGTTGTGCCAGTGTGACCAGACGATGCCCCGTTGTTTGTAT
The DNA here is from genome assembly GCA_963691905.1 of Sedimenticolaceae bacterium. Lineage (GTDB taxonomy): Bacteria > Pseudomonadota > Gammaproteobacteria > Chromatiales > Chromatiaceae > QGON01. The sequence goes on along the minus strand of OY829894.1, from coordinate 671,389 downwards.
CGTACTGTTGTCCTGCAGCAGTATCCGTATTCTGGCAAAACGGGAGTTGAGCGCCAATCGCTTAAAAGGTTCAAGGAACGCTGTTTTGTCAAATACCGGTGGATCGAGATCGCGGGTGAATATCTGCAACTCGCGATTTGCCTGTTGGACAAGCCGCGATGCAACGGCAAGGTTTTCGGCGGGATCCTGCAGGTAAAAAGTGTCGCTGGTAACACCAAGGATCGCAGTCTGAAAAGTGGGCGCTTGATCAGGCATTGTTCAGAGGCTTCTTTGTCATCCGGCGGTGCGGGATGCCGGCATCCATGAACTCATCACCCTCTGCAACGAAGCCACGCTGTGCATAGAAGGAGAGCGCTGTTGATTGGGCATTCAGGAACAGGCCGGGGTAACTGTTCTGATCCGCCAGAACCAGCAATTTTTGCAAAAGGGCTTTGCCAACACCGCGTCCGCGCCATGAGCGAATGACAGCCATACGCCCAATCTGGCCGCTTGGCAGCAGGCGTGAGGTACCGATCGGCTCTCCTGTCTTCCGTTCTACAGCGAGCAGGTGCAGTGCGCCTTCATCCAGGCTATCCCACTCGAGCGTCGGCGGCACATGCTGCTCATGAACAAAGACGATTTCTCTAACCTGTTTCAGCAAAACCTGGTCTTCAGACCAGTGGGCAATACGTATCTGAAAGGCCTGCTTAATCATTAGGAAATTCAAAATGGCCGTCGTTGTAGAGGTCACAGACCAGCTGTAGATAATCGGGCTGTTCCAGCCATACTTCAAGATAGCCGTAGTGCAGTGCCTGGTAGTGAGTGATGACCGGGAGGAAATCCCCCTCATCTGAGGGGAGGGGATATTCTTTGCCGTTGGCAAAGAGTGAGTCGTTGCCCTGGTCGCCACGGCTGAACGCCAAACGTGTGTAGGGATTGCGCTGGATAACCGCCACCTCCCTGAACCGGTTGTGGAAGATTTCGGGATCGAGTGGCTGATCCTGTGCCGCCACCTGAAGATTCAGTTTGCCCTCAGTGATGAAACGTCCGAACCAGCGGCGCTGGTGATCGCTATCTTCAGTGAGCAGTTCATCGAACAGCTCTCTTATCTGTTCGAGCGCCTGAGATTTTATCTCGGCGCTGGCAGACTGGGGTTTGAGCGGACTGTCGCGTAAACGACCTGTTGCAATACGATTTTGCACCAGCTCCTCACACCAGGCGGCGGCCATCTCTCTGAATGCAGGGGCCTGAAAACCGATAGAACAACTCAAACATTCGCCCTCAGCGACGCCCCAGTGGGCAATATTGGGAGGCAGATAGAGCATATCTCCGGGTTCCAGCAGCCACTCCTCTTCAGCTTTGAATTCCGGCAGGATACGCAGGTCGAGACCGGGGATGTAGTCATCCTCGGTGACTGTCTGATAGTGGATCTTCCAGCGGCGCCGGCCTTTTGCCTGGAACAGAAAGACATCGTAATCGTCGATATGGGGGCCGACTGAACCCTGGTCAGCAGCATAACTGACCATGACATCGTCGAATCGCCAGTCGGGCAGGAAACGAAAATATTCCGTCAGTCTGGCGACTTCAGGTAGATGTTTGTCCACATCCTGTACCAGAAGCGTCCAGTGACTCTCAGGCAGTTTGGAAAATGTCTCGTCATCGAAGGGTCCGTGGCGGGCTTCCCAGGGTGTTGATCCGTGTTTTTCCAATACCAGACGGGATTCGATATCGTCTTCACAGGCAAGTCCTGCCAGTTCATCAGGTTCAAGATGACATTTGAAATCAGGCAGTGCCTGACGAAAGAGCAGGGGTTTCTGCTGCCAGTAATCGGTGAGGAACTGCTCGGCAGTTAATCCGTCGGGAAAATTCAGTCTCTGCATAGTCTGATCTGTGTGGTCACTGCGATTCGGGGGGATTATCCCTCATTGTCATCTCGACGAAATGAGAGATCTCCTGTCGGTTTGCCATTGCTCAAAAAAACAGATGGTTAATGATTCCTCAAAGTATAAACCAACCCTCCCAACAGGGCGGGGGTTGATAAATGGTTTTTCTACTGAAAGTTAGTGAATTGTGACAATTTCGGGACGGTTGCGAGATTACCAGGACTCAGACTTGATTGTGCAGGAGGTCCTGTAACAACACTATTTTGAGGAGATCATTATGAAAAGGCACATCGCTACCCTTCTACTGACAGGTGGCATTCTGGCTTCGTCACCATTACTGGCAAGGGATATCACTGTAGAGATCACCAATCTTACGGCTGGTGTCTACTTCACCCCATTGCTGGTTGCTGCGCATGATCGGGACACTCATCTTTTTGAAGTCGGCACGGAAGCATCAGTGAATTTGCAGGCTGCAGCTGAAGGCGGGAACATCTCTGGCCTGATTGGCGATGTTGAGGCGGCCGGTGGTGAGTATGTGGCTAATCCGGCCGCCGGGCTACTGGGACCCGGTGAGACTACGGATGCTGAACTGGATATTCATGGCCACTCCACCTCACGTCTGTCAATTATCGGCATGCTGCTGCCCACCAATGACGGTTTTGTTGGATTGGATGCCATCAAAATCCCCAAACGAAAAGGTATCCATACCTATTTACTCAACGGCTATGATGCTGGCACAGAAGCAAACGATGAGATCGTAAATGGGGGGGGCGCCCCAGGTGTGCCCGGTGTGCCCGCTGATCCAGGTGGATACAACGGTAGTGGTGCCACCGGAGTTTTTGACGCCGAGCAAAATGTCAACGTGCATGTCCACAAGGGTGTGGTGGGTGACGAGGATTTGATCGGTGGAAACAGCGATCTCGACAGCCGTGTCCATCGCTGGCTGAATCCTGTTGCCCGGGTCGTTATCCGTGTCGGCAAACATCGTGATGATGATTGAGCGATCCGGATTATCGGGAGGCATGTAAAACGGGCAAAAGAAAACCCGGCACACCAAGTTGGGGGAGGTATGCCGGGTTTTAAATTGCACGCACCGCTGAAGACCCTGTGTTTGCGGACACGAACGGGAGGACAAGCCAATCAGATTCGTGCGTACAAATTTAGTATGAACTAAATTCCTTATGTAAAACTGTGCTGGAGATCACGTTTCTGAGCAAATTTGCGATCTGCGTCATATTTTTTCTGCCTGCTGAACCGCATTTCCGATATAGCTCATCGGAGTCATGTTTTTCAGTGAGACTTTGGCCTCCTCGGGAATCTCAAGCCCCTCGATAAAGCGCTGTAGATCCTCTGGCGTAATACGCTGTCCACGGGTCAGTTCCTTGAGTTTTTCATAGGGCTTTTCGATGCCGTAGCGGCGCATCACGGTCTGTATCGGCTCCGCGAGCACCTCCCAGTTGCCCTCCAGATCCTGCAGCATGGCGTCACCATTGGCTTCGAGCTTGCTGATACCACGCATGATGGACTGCAGGGCGATGCTGGTATGGGCGATGCCGACACCCAGATTGCGCAGCACGGTGGAATCCGTAAGGTCGCGCTGCCAGCGGGAGATCGGCAGCTTGGCGGCCAGGTGGCCGAAAAGCGCATTGGCGATGCCCAGGTTCCCCTCGCCGTTTTCAAAATCAATGGGATTGACCTTGTGCGGCATGGTTGAAGAACCCACCTCACCGGCGATGGTTTTCTGCTTGAAATAACCCAGAGAGATGTAACTCCAGATGTCCCGGCAGAAATCTATCAGGATAGTGTTGAACCGGGCGGTGGCATCGAACAGTTCTGCAATATAGTCGTGGGGTTCGATCTGGATGGTATAGGGATTCCAGTCCAATCCCAGGGATTCAATAAAGTCTTTAGCAAAACCGGGCCAGTCGACCTCCGGATAGGCGGAGAGGTGGGCGTTGTAGTTACCCACAGCCCCATTGATCTTGCCCAGCATCTGCAGATTGGCGATCTGTTCCCTCTGGCGATGCAGGCGGTAGACCACGTTGGCCATCTCTTTGCCCATGGTGGAGGGAGAGGCTGGCTGGCCGTGGGTGCGGCAGAGCATCGGCTGATCCGCCAGTTCATGAGCAATGGCGCGGATCGCAGCAATTACCTCATCCATCTGAGGCAGCAGGATCTGCCCGCGGCCCTCACGCAGCATCAGGGCATGAGAGAGGTTGTTGATATCCTCGGACGTGCAGGCGAAATGGATAAACTCGCTGATCGCCTCTAGCTCGTTGTTGCCGGCAATCTTCTCCTTCAGGAAATACTCCACCGCCTTGACGTCGTGGTTGGTGGTGCGCTCGATATTCTTGACCCGCTGGGCATCCTCTTCACTGAACCTTTCAATGATCCCATCGAGAATGTTGTTGGCGTGTTCACTGAGCGGGGGGACTTCGGCAATAGCGTCGTAGTTTGCCAACGCCTGCAACCAGCGGATCTCCACCAGTACCCGATGCCTGATCAGGCCGAATTCGCTGAAGATTGGACGTAAATCGGCGCTTTTGCTGCCATATCGCCCGTCCACCGGGGAGACTGCGGTAAGTGTGGAGAGATCCATGATTATCAACTCGTCTTGGTAAATCGAAGACGGAGATTATAACCGCATGTTCACTCGGATGGTGAGAGTCCTCTGCGCTATTTCATGCAGTCACGAAAAAGGCAGGAGACGGAGTCGATGAGGCCCATAGCTGTTTTTCGCTGCTGCCTGATCGACTCCCCTTTATGCATTGCGTGATAGGGTGGATAGTGCAGATTTACTCCGCTTTCTCTTCCGCGCCGCCCATCATCTCCATGCCTTTTGCCTTGGCAGCATCGTAGTACTCGCTCGATTTCTCGCCGATTGAGCTACCGATATCCCCGGTGGTCTCTTTGGCAGCATCATAGTATTCGCCCGATTTTTCTTTAATAGTGCCACCGACTTCGCCGGCAGTGTCTTTTGTCGATTCGTAGATTTCCTTGCTTTTCTCTGCAACGGCATCATAGGTGTCAGCGGAGACTTCCTTGGTTTTTTCCCAGGTCTCTTTCCCCACGGTTTTGGCTTGATCGGTCAGTGACGGATCAGTCGCGGATGCCGGGGCTTCGGCAACTTCCATCTGTGGTGCCTGGACCGGTGCAGTTGAGGTCACAGGTGCGGGGGTATTGGACTCGCCGCAAGCGGTAAGGGCCAAAGTGAAAGCGAGGGGCAAAGCTGAATGGAGCAGTTTCATAATAAAATATCCTGATCGTTTGAAATTTCGATTTTCAGGGTACTACAGGCCCTGATTGTGAGACCCGCGACACTGTCGCATTTAACAATTGTTCAAATACTCATGTGGACTGATCCAGCATTTTTTTTGCTGTGGACAGATAATTTTTCCTGCCGAACGCGATTTGCATCCTGCGTCCACCGGTTTGGTGCCACAACATGGCGGAGCGGATGCCCGCTAGCAACAGGGAGCGGATACGATTCACATTATCAGGATTCTGCAGGTAGACAGCTTCCCCCTGAACCATGATTCTTGGTTGCAGAGTGCTGACGTTCTCGGCATATATATCCGCCAGGGAGGCGAGAATGTTGGAGTGCATCTCAGGAAAATGTGCCAGGCGGTTGGTGGTCAAATCGATGCCCTGGCGGATTTTCGTCAACCGCTCCGGCAGCTTTGCTAGCTTGCGTTCGAGTTGAATCAGGGCAAGTAGATACCTGGTGACTTCTGCATCCTGTTTGGCTTCACCACTCAGTTGACGGTATGCCTCGCGCAGGCCGAAGGCAACGCCATTGATGCCACCAAAAACATCGGAAACAGTTCCAGCATCTGTCTCGAACAGACTGTGAATGCTGCGGGTCATGGTCTCCGAATCCGCCATTCCCCGCCGCCCAATCTGCTGCACCAGTATTGCTGCCTGGAAGATGCCGGCCAGTGCCAGGGTACGGTCCTCTATGCTGTATTTCACGATGGGTGAGCCTCTCCAGGGGGGTATGAGGATTCGATAATGCCGCCGCCGAGGCAGTCGCCATCCCGATAGAATACGATTGATTGGCCGGGTGTCGCGGCCCGTTGGGGTTCGTCGAATACGACTTCACAGGTGTTGCCCGGTCGCGGAAGGACTTCACAGTCTTGCAGGGACTGACGGTGCCGCAGTCGCGCTTTGCATGACAAGGGGAATTGGGGGGGCTTGCCGGAGACCCAGTGCAGCTGGGTAGCAAGGACTCCTCCACTCATCAGCAGGGGATGGTTGTGGCCCTGTGCTGCTATCAATACGTTTCGTTGCAGATCCTTTGCCACCACGAACCAGGGGGCCTCGGCGCTATTCTTCCGGCCGCCGATACCCAAGCCTTGTCTTTGTCCCAAAGTGTAGTATATCAATCCCTGATGATTTCCGAGGGCCACACCTTCAGGGTCTTCGATACGCCCCGGATTGGCCGGTAGGTATCGGCTGAGAAACTCGCGAAACTTTCGCTCCCCGATGAAACAGATGCCGGTGCTGTCCTTTTTTTTATGATTGGGAAAACCGGCTTCCCCGGCAACTCTTCTCACTTCGTCCTTCTGCAGGTCTCCCAGGGGGAAGAGGGTGCCGGAGAGTTGTGCCTGGCCCAGCATATAGAGAAAGTAGGTCTGATCCTTGCCTTCGTCTGCCGCTCGCTGCAGCTGATATTCGCCCATGTGCTGTCCCAGTCGTGCATAGTGTCCCGTAGCGATGCGTTCCGCGCCCAGAGATTCCAGAGCATAGTCGAGAAAGGCCTTGAACTTTATCTCCCGGTTGCAGAGTACGTCGGGATTGGGTGTTCGTCCTGCACGGTACTCATCGAGAAAATAGGCGAATACCCGATCCCAATATTCAGCAGAGAAATTTACGCTGTGCAGCGGAATGCCAAGTATGGCTGCCACATCCTGGGCATCCTTGAGGTCTTCTGCCGCAGAGCAGTACTCTGCGTCGTCATCCTCCTCCCAGTTCTTCATGAACAGGCCTTCGACCCGGTAACCCTGTTCTTGCAGAAGCAGGGCTGCGACGGAAGAATCGACACCACCGGACAGGCCGACAACGACCAGGCCCCGGTCACCACTCATGTTTGATCCCCTTTTTGTGCACTGCTGTGCCGAGCATCAAATTGACGCCATTCTCCTGGTTGCAGATCGCCCAGATGCCAACGCCCGACAGTCGTGCGTACGAGCCTCAGGGTAGGGTGTCCAACCGCGGCAGTCATACGCCGGACTTGCCGGTTGCGGCCCTCGCGAATCTTGATCTCCAGCCATTGGGTGGGAATCTTCGCCCGATATCGTACCGGTGGGTCTCGTGGCCAAAGGTTCGGTTCTTCCAGCAGTGTTGCCTGCGCCGGCAGAGAGGGACCATCCTTGAGCTGGATCCCCTGTCTTAACTGTTCGATCGCCTCGGCATCGGGTATTCCATCCACCTGTACCCAGTAGGTTTTCCAGGTTTTTTTTCGTGGATTGGTCAATTGATGTTGAATTTTTCCATCATCGGTCAATATCACCAGACCCTCGCTGTCGCGGTCGAGTCTCCCGGCAGCGTAGACCTGTTTAACGGGGATGAAATCGGCCAGCGTGGCACGACCCTCATTGTCGGTAAACTGGGTCAGGACGCCGTAGGGTTTGTTGAACAGGATCAGCATGAAAGGATTAATTGTGGAACGAGGGGGGGATTATATCGTTCTATGTCTATCGATAGAGCCTTTTTTCTACATGGCCGGGCATTTATCAATCCGCAAATAACGCTAACAACGCCAAATCAGTTGCTGGAGCGATTTCGTAATCCAGCATAAAATTTAAATGATTTTTAACGCAGACGAAGGAGATTCCCGGAACAAGAAAGCATGTGCAGATCAGCAGAGCAGCAAAAGGGCCGATGAATTGAACTCATCGGCCCTTCAGGAAGGTCATTATGGCCGGAAACTCAGCTATTCATTGGCAACCCGCTGTATGTTGACCGCGTGAAGGCCTTTTGGACCTTGATTGATCTCAAATTGCACTTGTTGCCCCTCTTTGAGGGTCTTGTAACCGTCCATCTCAATGGATGAGAAATGGACGAATACGTCCTGCTCTCCTGAATCCGGGGTCACGAAACCGTAACCCTTCGCATTGTTAAACCATTTTACAACTCCAGTGGCCATAACTTGATACTCCTCGCGTTCAATGCCCCGAATTGGTGAAAAATTTATAGATTTCATTATTAGGAACGATCCGAATGTACCGGAAACCGCTCTATTATTGTCAGGGTTTTTCGATGGTCTTTGCCCCGTAAAAACCCGCGCCGGCAATTCACCGGCTACACCGGCGGCTTTGATTTCGGCAGCATGAAACAAAACCGCTGATGGCTAAGTATAGTGAATCATTCGACTTGGTCAACTATTGCCCAAGTAAAATAGTAGGATATACTTATCAACTGAACTGAACCGATTGGAGCGACTCAAACAAATCGAGGCGTTCCTGTTTACGGCTTTCGTCACCCTGTTAAGCCCCGTATATCGAAAAACCGGAGAGAAATAGTGAATTTTGTTCTCTTCGATTCGGTCGTGCTAACAGTAACAGCCTGCTAATATTCCTTACTATGACAGAGAGAAAAGAAAATTCGCACGATGGTAGCCTTGCGGTTCAGGAGAAACCGCCGAAGCTGAAAAAGCCTCCAATGTATAAAGTGATACTTCTGAATGATGACTACACGCCGATGGAGTTTGTTATCCAGATTCTGGAGACCTTTTTCCAAATGGACAGGGAGAAGGCGACGAGGATCATGCTGCATGTCCACACCCGTGGGGTGGGGGTTTGTGGTGTCTTCAGTCGGGACATTGCGGAAACCAAGGTTTCACTGGTCAATGATTACTCCAGAAACAATCAGCACCCGCTGTTATGCGATATGGAAGAGGCTTGAGAAAAGAGTAGAGAGATGTTGAGCAAAGATCTGGAATTTACCCTGAACCAAGCGTTTAAACGCGCGACAGAGAAACGTCACGAGTTTATGACAGTGGATCACCTGCTGATGGCGCTGCTGGATAACAGTGTGGCGGCTGAGGTTTTGACCGTCTGTGGCGCTGACATACAACAGCTCAGGCAAGAGATCACCCGTTTTGTTGATGAGACTACACCGACAATTTCGGAAGATGATGAACGTGAGATACAGCCGACTCTGGGTTTTCAACGTGTGCTTCAGCGTGCAGTTTTTCATGTCCAGTCATCTGGACGAAAAGAGGTGACCGGTGCCAACGTACTGGTGGCTATTTTCAATGAGCAGGATTCCCAGGCTGTCTACTTTTTGGATCAGCAGGAAGTGGCCAGGCTGGACGTTGTCAACTACATCTCCCATGGCATTTCCAAGTTTGATGAGGAACAGGAAGAGGGTGATGATGCTGTTGATTTCACTGGTGAACCCAAGCCGGAGAGCCAACCCAGCCCGCTTGAGAGTTATGCGGCTAATCTGAATGAACAGGCGGTTGCCGGAAAGATAGATCCGCTGATCGGCAGACGGTCCGAGATCGAACGAACGATTCAGATCCTCTGTCGCAGACGCAAAAACAACCCTCTGCTTGTCGGCGAGGCCGGTGTCGGCAAGACAGCGATTGCCGAGGGACTTGCGAAGATGATCGTTGATGGTGAAGTGCCGGAGGTTCTGGCCGGTGCAACGATCTATTCATTGGATCTTGGCAGTCTGGTAGCGGGAACAAAGTATCGCGGGGACTTTGAAAAACGTCTGAAAGCGGTTCTTTCCCAGCTGAATAAAGCCCCCGACGCGGTGCTGTTTATCGACGAAATTCACACCATCATTGGCGCCGGAGCGGCTTCCGGCGGGGTGATGGATGCCTCTAACCTGATCAAGCCCGTTCTCGCCTCAGGTGAGCTGCGCTGCATCGGATCAACCACCTATCAGGAGTTTCGCGGCATCTTTGAGAAGGACCGTGCACTGGCCCGGCGTTTTCAGAAGATCGACGTGGAAGAACCAACGGTGGAAGAGACGGTGGATATTCTGAAGGGTCTTAAAACCCGTTTCGAAGAGCACCACGAGATTGAGTACACCCTGGATGCCCTGCTGAGCGCAGCGGAACTCTCCGATAAATATATCAATGATCGTCATCTGCCGGATAAGGCTATCGATGTGATCGATGAGGCGGGTGCCAATGTCCAGCTGCAACCGAAAGATAGCCGTAACAAGTTGATCGGTGTGGAGGAGATCGAAGCGATTGTTGCAAAGATTGCACGAATCCCTCCCCGTAAGGTCTCCTCGTCGGATACTGAATCATTGCGCAACCTCTCCCGCGATCTGAAGATGGTGGTTTATGGGCAGGATCCAGCGATCGAAGCGCTGACCAGCGCCATCCGCATGAACCGATCCGGGCTGGTAAGTGAAGGACGCCCGGTGGGTTCATTTCTGTTTGCCGGTCCCACGGGGGTCGGCAAGACTGAGGTGACTCGTCAGCTGGCCAGAATCATGGACATGGAACTGATTCGATTCGATATGTCGGAGTACATGGAGCGGCATACGGTTTCCCGTCTGATCGGCGCCCCACCAGGTTACGTGGGTTTCGATCAGGGCGGCCTGCTCACTGAAGAGATCAACAAACACCCACACGCTGTGCTGCTGCTCGACGAGATTGAAAAGGCCCATCCCGATGTTTTCAATCTGCTGTTGCAGGTGATGGATCACGGCACACTGACCGACAACAATGGCCGCAAAGCCGATTTTCGGAATGTAGTCCTTGTGATGACCACGAATGCCGGGGCCCAGGAGATGAGCCGGGCATCCATTGGTTTTACTTTGCAGGACCATGCCTCTGACGGCATGGAGGCGATCAAGAAGCTCTTTACCCCGGAATTTCGAAATCGTCTGGATACGGTGATCCAGTTTTCCGCACTCTCCACTGAGCATATTGCCAAAGTGGTGGATAAGTTCATTTTTGAACTGGAAGGGCAATTGCAGGAGAAGGGCGTAACGCTGCTGATCGATGCAGAGGCGCGGGTCTGGCTGGCTGAGAAGGGCTATGATCCGAAGATGGGTGCCCGTCCGATGGCACGGTTGATCCAGGAAGAGATCAAAAAGCCATTGGCAGAGGAGCTATTGTTTGGTCGGCTGGCTGAGGGAGGATCGGTTGCAGTGGATGTGGCGGACGGCAAACTGCAGTTTGGGATCCAGGGAGAACCCGTACACTGATCCCCCCACTCTCCCTAGAAGCTGGGAGGTCGCCCAAGATCAGCGTGCGCGATAGGTAATGCGCCCCTTCGACAGATCGTAGGGGGTAAGCTGGACGGTAACCTTGTCACCGGTGAGAATGCGGATGTAGTGCTTGCGCATCTTACCTGAGATGTGGGCTGTTACTACGTGACCGTTCTCCAGTTCCACACGGAACATGGTGTTCGGCAACGTTTCGGTAACGGTGCCTTCCATTTCGATAAAGTCTTCTTTCGCCATGCTGTTACCTGAACAATTATGGAAGTTCGGGGCGCGAGCTCGCCGGACCCCTGAAAATCAAGAACGCCATTATCAGCATAATTCAGCGTAAAGCAAGCCTGACATCCACTATTTCCCTGTTCGCTCCGAGAAATAACGGGAATGAAGGGGGTGTTTTATGGCAAGAGCAGTGTCTCGCCACTCCCAAAGTGTAGCCACTCCTGACCATTCCAGGCCTCCAGTGGACGATAGCGGGATTTGTAATTCATTTTGCTGCAGTTGCGGATCCAGTATCCGGGATAGAGCCAGCGTCGCCCAAGCTTTTCAGCGTGTTGAATCTGCCAGAGCAGCGCAAACACACCAATGCCCTCGGTCTGCATGCCGGGGTCAAAGAATGTATAGACGGAGGAGATACCTTCCGGGAGGAGGTCGGTGGCTGCAACGGCCGCCAGTCTGCCTTTATATCGAAATTCATAAAACACTGTCTCTGCCCATGGCGTAGTGAGGAAACTCAGATACTGCTGGGGATCAGTGTTGCTCATGGATCCGTCGGGGTGACGCTGTTGCAGGTATTCTACATAGAGTGCGTAATGCTCCTCATCGAATTCAGGCGGACATGGCGTGATGGAGAAATGGCTAAAATTTCGCTTCCAGCAGCGTCGTTGACTGCGGTTTGGTCTGAATTCGGCAACGGGCAGACGCAGTGAAGTACAGGCGTTACATGAATTGCAGGCAGGCCGGTAGAGATGGGCGCCACTGCGTCGAAATCCCTGGTCGATCAGAAACTGGTAGAGCAGCGAGTCGACTGAAGTGGAGGGATCCAGAAAAAGCGTCCTGGCTTGTTGGTCAGGCAGATAGGAACAGTCGTGTTCCTGGCTCAGATAGAGCGCGAGTGTTGGATTTTTTGTGAAAACCTGGTCGTTATTCATGCGTTGGTTGAGTGTTTTTCCAGGAGTCGGGGTCTGTCGCGAGGTTACACCAGACATCCAGGGAATGACAGAAATCGCTGCGGGGGATCTCCTCTGCGCCAAGGCTCGCCAAGTGCTCTGTATAGACCTGGCAGTCGATTAAATGGTAACCCCACCGGTGCAGATGTCGACAGAGAAAAACAAATGCCACCTTGGAACTGTCCGATACGCGGCTGAACATCGATTCACCAAAAAAGACGCCGCCGATAGCGACACCATATAGTCCACCAACCAGTTGCTCCTCTTGCCATACTTCTACGGAGTGTGCGACTCCCTGCTCGTGCAGTTCGGCGTAAGCCTCTTTCATCTCGGGCATCAGCCAAGTACCGGGTGACTTCGCCCGGGGCTCGGCACATGCCTGGATAACCTCGCTGAATGCCGTGTCCAGGGTGACATGAAACTTCTCTTTGCGCAGCGTCTTTCCCAGCGAGCGGGAGATCCTGACTCTCTCGGGATAGAGAACGGTTCGAGGATCCGGTGACCACCAGAGGATCGGCTCATTATCGCTGTACCAGGGAAAAACACCGTGTCTGTATGCGTTAACCAGCCGTTCCGGGGAGAGATCTCCGCCAACTGCCAGCAATCCGTTGGGCTCCTGTTCAGCAAACTTGACTGCGGGAAAGGGGGCGAGGGGGTCATTTTTCAGTAAGAAGATCATAGTCCAAGAATAAATCTGAAAAGAAATCAGAGCCATGAGATAGTTGTGGTGCAGCGAATTTGGTCCTTATCTCCAGAGAAAACAGTTCGCATTTTTCGTGGCAGGAATTATAGTTCCAGGAAGAACTGCCGATAGCAGAATAAACAGCGCCACTAGTTTGCGTTCTCAATTTATCAGTGTCCACCAAGAAACCCATGTCTAACCACGAAGGACACGAAGGTAATGGATTGATTAACGATAATCTTATTCGCGTGCTTCGTGGTAAAAAGACGATGTTTCTGGGCGGATACAGATTAGGGTAATACTGGATAATCTTTTGTCAGATATTGTATCGAACTTGCAGATAGGAGAGGTATTGCAGCTGCAGTATGCCCCTCCCAGTGAAAATCAGGATCGGTATGCGGTCAAATTGATCGGATATCTTCCCAAAGAAAGCCTGGTTATCACCACTCCCAGAAAGCAGGGCAAGGCAATCCTGGCGAGAGAAGGACAAATGTTCACTGTTCGCGTGCTTCAAGGCAGCAATATTTTTGGGTTCGTGGCAAAAGTGTTGCAGACCTCATCAAAACCCTACCCTCATCTGCACCTGGCATATCCGGAAGAGGTTGAAAGTGCGGTGGTCAGGAATGCGCCACGGGTACATACCTCACTTCAGTCTGTCTGTCGAAATACAAAGAACCCGGATGATTCAAAACATGTCAGCCGTGCCAAAGTTATCGACTTGAGCCGGACCGGAGCCCGTCTTTCCGGTGAAATGCCGTTGGGAGAGGTCGGCGAGACGCTGCAACTACAATTAGCGATTAATAGTTGCGATGGTGACGATGTGCTCCAGCTGTTGGGCATCATACGCAGTGTTCGCGAAGTTGAGACACCTGCAGGTGGGACTCACTATATCCAAGGTCTGGAGTTCAGCGGGCTGAACCGTTTTCAGCAGGTTTTGCTCTGCGCCTTTGTGTTGGGACAGATGGTGCATGAGAATGAGATGTAGAAGAGCCGATCAAGGCCATACCGCACCAATCGCTATGTGGCCTTGATCGGAGTTTTTCTGGCTCTGCTTACTCTTCGGACTCAAGGGCATCCAGGAATCGTTCCGCGTCCAGTGCGGCCTGGCAGCCCGTGCCGGCTGATGTAATCGCCTGACGATAGACATAGTCCTGGACGTCACCGGCAGCAAAGATGCCCGGGGTGCTGGTCTGGGTCGCATTTCCTTCCAGTCCGCCCTGTACATCGAGATAGCCATTGGTCATTTCCAGTTGCCCGTCGAACAATCCCGTGTTGGGGCTGTGGCCGATAGCGATGAAGACACCCTGCAGGTCGATATCTCTGGTGGAACCGTCTTCCACATTTTTAATGCGCATGCCGGTGACGCCGGTCTGATCGCCAAGCACCTCCTCGAGTACCTGGCCCAGTTCCAGAGTGATATTGCCATCCGCCGCTTTCTTTCTGAGTTGCTCAGAGAGGATCTTTTCCGAGCGGAACTCATCACGACGATGAACGACCACGACCTCAGAAGCGATATGGGAGAGATAGAGCGCCTCTTCGACTGCTGTGTTGCCACCGCCGATGACAGCAACCTTCTGATTCTTATAGAAGAACCCATCACAGGTGGCACAGGCAGAGACGCCGCGTCCACGGAAGGTCTGTTCTGACTCCAGGCCAAGATAGCGTGCAGAGGCACCGGTGCAGATGATAAGGGCATCACAAGTGTAGGTTGCCTGGTCGCCGGTCAGTTTGAAGGGACGTTCGCCCAGCTCCGCCTTGTTGATGTGATCGAAGATGATTTCAGTGTTGAAACGCTCGGCGTGAAGGCGCATCCGTTCCATCAGATCGGGTCCCTGTACACCTGCGTTGTCGCCAGGCCAATTATCGACCTCAGTCGTGGTCATCAATTGGCCGCCCTGTTCCATGCCGGTGACCAGGACGGGATTGAGGTTGGCGCGTGCGGCGTAAACCGCAGCGGTATAGCCAGCAGGCCCGGAACCCAGGATTAACAGGCGGCAATGCTTGGTTTCGCTCATGTATACTTACTCCAGATCTGATGGGATTCCAGCGCACTGGAATTTTCCAAAACGGGTTAACAGTCTTTAAGCTTGATAACAGTGAAATGTGGGGATTGAAACAGAGGTTTCAAGTCCCGGACACAATCGTCGAATTTTACGAAATGATCTGCCTCGGGTAAAGGTGACTCACCCTGTTTTGAATGGGTAAATGGGTAAATGGGTCGCTCTTACTGTTTCAGAAGATTGCTCAAAGGGTAAAATGAGAATATGCGGATAGGCATACCGAAAGAGATCAAGCCACTGGAGGCCCGCGTCGGGCTGGTTCCCGAGGCATGTGCCGAACTGGTTCGAGCGGGTCATGAGCTCTTTATTGAGGCAGGGGCTGGCGTGGCAAGCGGCTATCCTGATGAGTCTTATAGCCAGCTGGGTATCACGCTTCTGCCGGATGCTGAGGCGCTTTTTGGTCGGGCTGAAATAATTGTCAAGGTGAAGGAGCCGATTGCCGGGGAACCGGAGATGCTGCGGCAGGATCATCTGCTGTTCTGTTTTCTGCATCTTGCGGCCAATTCCCAACTGACCCATCAACTGTTGGATTCCGGCGTCACCGCAGTGGCTTTTGAGACGCTCGCAGATCGAGGCGGGTTACCGGTGTTGGCACCGATGAGCGATATCGCTGGCCGTCTGGCCGTGCAGATAGGTACAGGGCTGCTGCATCAACCGGCAGGTGGAAAGGGAATCCTGCTGGGCGGACTTCCCGCTGCCGAGCGGGGCAGGGTGGTTGTGCTCGGGGCGGGGCAGGCCGGAGGCAACGCTGTGCGTTTGGCCGCTGCCATGGGTGCCGAAGTGACAGTGTTTGACCGGCAACGGGAACGCATGGCTGCAATGCGCGCCGTCGGTGATAATGTCACGGCGCTCTATCCCTATTCGACAAGTATCTCCGATGCGGTTGCGGGAGCCGACCTTCTCGTCGGTGCGGTGTTGATTCCCGGCGCCAAAGCGCCGCACCTGGTTTCCAAAGCCCAGGTTGCGAGCATGCAGGCAGGTAGTGTGGTCATCGATATCTCGGTGGATCAGGGAGGATGTATTGAGACAACCCGCCCGACGACCTACGAGTCACCCACTTTTCTGCTGGACGGCATCATCCATTTCGGGGTAACGAATATGCCGGGTGCCGTACCCCGCAGTGCCTCGCAAACCCTCTCCGCTGCAATGCTTCCCTATCTGCAACGTCTTGCTGCCGGAAAGCTGGCAGAGGACGAAGTGCTATCGTCTGCGGTGAATGTTTCAGATGGGAAAATTGTGCATCCGGTCTTGCGCAACCAGTACATGTGAAACTAGAATAAGAATGTGCGCTAACTCAATAATTATTGGGGTCATTCGTCAGTGCGGTATTGAAACTTAGGTATGCACCTGCTTCCGATGCAGGCCTGATCAAGCGTAGCGGATCAGGCGTTCCCGGGTTGTCGGCGTACATGGGGTTGCCGGTTCCGCAATGCTTGAGCAGGCCTACATATCGGAACAATTTTTTGCATAATCCAGGATAATCAATTGCAGGCAAAATCAAAGGATTCGGTTGATCAGACACCCTTCGCAGCGCATGTCGGTCATGCATTGCGGGAGGGTGCGATGTGGAGTCTGTTCTGTCTCAGTGGTTATCTCCTGCTTACACTCATTACCTATTCGGTTGATGACCCGGGCTGGTCCTACACGGCACCCTCGTCTCAAGTGATTAATTCAGGCGGTCCAGCGGGCGCCTGGTTTTCCGATGTGTTTTTCTACCTGTTCGGTATTTTTGCCTACCTCTTTCCCATCATGTTGAGTTGGAGTGCCGTACTGGTTTTCAGGCGCCGCAATCCGGACGATTCCGTCAACGTCAATCTGGTCGCCGTTCGCTGGATCGGTTTCTTCATTACCCTGGCTGCAGGCAGTGCGCTGGCGGCGCTGCACACTGCACATTTGAAGATCGGATTACCCACCGGCACGGGTGGCGTACTCGGTGCGTCTCTGGGCGGCTATTTTGAGGCGATATTCAGCCGCTCAGGCAGCAGCCTGCTGCTGCTGGCGCTTTTTCTCAGTGGATTTACCCTGTTTACCGGTGTCTCCTGGTTCACCGTGATGGACGGAATTGGTGGAACTGTGCTGAACGCGCAGAGGTGGATGCTGCTCAAGATCAGCGTTCTGCGAGAAAGACGTGTTGCCAATCAGGCACGTAAAAGCCGGGCTGAGACGGTACAGAGAGAGAAAAAGCGGGTCAGCAAACGTAAACCGCCGAAGATTGAACCGGTCATCAAGGCCCTCAAGCCCAGTATGCGGGAGGAGCGGGAGCGCCAGGTGCCGCTCTTCGATGCTGATCCCAACAGCGAACTCCCCCCGCTGGTGCTGTTGGAACCTGCGAAACATTCAGGCCCACAATTCTCTGAAGAGTCTCTGCAGGCCATGTCCCGCCTGGTGGAGTTGAAATTCAGTGACTTCGATATCGAGCTGGAGGTCGTGGCGGTACACCCCGGCCCTGTGGTCACGTTGTACGAGTTGCAACTGGCTCCCGGCACCAAGGTGAGCAAGATAACCGGTCTGTCCAAAGATCTGGCCCGGGCGCTCTCCACGGTGGCGGTACGCGTGGTGGAGGTGATTCCGGGCAAGTCTGTGATTGGTCTTGAGATACCCAACGAAAACCGCGAGATGGTCTATCTCAGCGAGGTGCTCAAGTCCGAAGTCTACGACTCGGCGAAGTCACCCCTCACACTGGCACTGGGTAAAGATATTGCCGGTAATCCCATGGTGGCGGATCTGGGGCGCATGCCCCATGCGTTGATTGCCGGTACCACCGGTTCCGGTAAATCAGTGGCGATCAACGCCATGATTCTGAGCCTGCTCTACAAGGCCAAGCCCACTGATGTTCGCATGATCATGGTCGATCCGAAGATGCTGGAGTTGTCGGTCTACGAGGGCATTCCCCACCTGCTGACACCGGTAGTGACCGATATGCAGGAAGCAGGCAATGCCCTGCGCTGGTGTGTCGGTGAGATGGAGCGGCGTTACAGACTGATGGCAAACCTGGGCGTGCGTAATATCGCCGGTTTCAATCGTAAGGTAAAAGACGCTATAAAAGCGGGCGAACCGATCAAGGATCCGCTGTTTCAGCCGGAGCCGACTGAAATCATCGAGGCGATGGCCTACCCGACGCTGGAACCTCTGCCCTATATCGTGGTCATTATCGATGAGCTGGCGGATTTGATGATGGTGGCCCGCAAGAAGGTGGAGGAGTTGATCGCCCGGTTGGCGCAGAAGGCCCGTGCTTCCGGCATCCACCTGATTCTTGCCACGCAGAGACCCTCCGTGGATGTGATCACAGGTTTGATCAAGGCCAATATACCGACCCGGATCGCCTTTCAGGTCTCATCCCGCATCGACTCCAGAACCATTCTGGATCAGATGGGCGCTGAACATCTGCTGGGACATGGTGACATGCTCTATCTCGGGCCTGGGGGGAATATTCCCCAACGCATGCACGGCGCCTTTGTGGATGACAATGAGGTTCACAGGGTGGTGAATCATCTGAAAGCGAATTCCGGTCCGGATTATCTGGAAGAGATCCTGCAGGAGGCAACAGAGTCGGTTCCCGGTTTTCCGGCGGAATCCGGTGATGTGGAGGATCTTGACCCGCTCTATGATGAAGCGGTGCAGATTGTGACCCAGACGCGTCGCGCCTCAATTTCCGGCGTACAGCGCAGACTGAAGATTGGCTATAACCGGGCGGCCAGAATGATCGAAGAGATGGAACGTACCGGCATCGTCACGCCGGTGGAATCGAACGGCAGTCGTGAGGTATTGGCCCCGCCGCCGCCAGAGGATTAAATAGTTGGCACTTAATGATGAACTTTAGGTTTTTACTGATATTGGCACTGCTTTTGACCTCACTCACCGTTCAGGCAGACGAGGGTGCCAAGCAGCTGCAACGCTTTCTGAAGAATCTGACCACTTTGAAGGCGGATTTTCAGCAGACCCTGACGACCCCGGAGCTTGAAGGCGTCTTTATTACCAACGGCACCTTCTATCTCAACCGGCCCGGGCGTTTTCGTTGGGAATATGCGCCACCGAATGAACAGATCATTGTCGCCGACGGCAACCGCGTCTGGCTCCATGACGTTGAGTTGGAACAGGTTTCTCACCGCAGTCAGCGTGAGGCGTTAAAGGGAACGCCGGCACTGCTGCTGAGTGACACCAGCCCGGTTGGACGCTATTTCGACACACGGGAGTTGGGGAAAAAAGAGGGCCTGATCTGGGTGGAGCTTCTGCCCAAGCAGAAGGATGTGCAGTTCAACCATCTTCGCCTTGGATTGGCTGATCATGAACTGCGGCGCATGGAGATGTCCGACAGCTTTGGACAGGTAACCCGTTTCGTCTTTTCCAACATAGCACGTAACACAGAACTGCAAGACGAACTGTTTATCTTTGATCCCCCATCCGGTCTCGATCTGATCGGCGATCTATGACCGAAGCCGACCTGTTCAGCCGCAAGCCCGATAGTGGGATGCGCCCGCTGGCGGATCGCATTCGCCCCCGCACGATGGATGAGTTTGTCGGGCAGTCACACATTGTCGGCCCGGGCAAACCACTGAGGCGAGCAATCGAGGAGGACCGGCTGCACTCGATGATCTTCTGGGGACCTCCAGGTACCGGCAAGACCACCCTCGCCAGTCTCATAGCCTGGCACTCCGGTGCCAACTTTCTCAGCCTCTCTGCAGTATTGTCCGGGGTAAAGGATATTAGAGCCGCCGTTGAGCAGGCACGCCTCTCCCGGCAACAGGAGAATCGGGCAACCGTGTTGTTCATCGATGAGGTGCACCGTTTCAACAAGTCCCAGCAGGATGCGTTTCTTCCCCATGTGGAGGATGGCACCGTCGTCTTCATCGGCGCCACCACCGAGAATCCTTCATTCGAACTCAACAACGCACTCCTCTCCCGCGCACGAACTTATGTGCTCAAGTCCCTGACCAAGGAAGATGTAAAACGCATCATTCGACAGGCATTGAGCGAAAAGGAGCGGGGCCTGGGAGCGCGTAAACTGCAGATGGACGATGAGGTTTGCGGGATGCTCGCGGAAGCGGCGGATGGCGATGCCCGCCGGGCCTTGAATCTGCTGGAGATTGCCTCCGACCTGAGCGAAAACAGTGTGATCGGCAAACCGATTATCGAAGAGGTTGCAACCGGTACATTGCGGCGTTTCGATAAAGGCGGAGAGGCTTTTTACGATCAAATATCCGCTCTGCATAAATCGGTACGGGGTTCGGCCCCGCAAGCGGCGCTCTACTGGCTTGCCCGTATGATCGATGGGGGTTGCGACCCCCTCTATATTGCCCGCCGCGTGGTGCGTATGGCATCCGAGGATATCGGCAATGCCGACCCACGGGCGCTGACGATAACACTCAATGCCTGGGATACCCAGGAGCGTCTCGGCAGTCCGGAAGGGGAGTTGGCCATTGCACAGGCAGTAATCTACCTGGCCTGTGCGCCAAAAAGCAACGCAGTCTATAGCGCCTGGAAAAGTGCGCTTGCCGAGGCAAAACAGTCTGGTTCCCTTGAGGTACCTTTGCATCTTCGCAACGCGCCGACCAAATTGATGAAGGAGCTCGATTACGGCAAGGCTTATCGTTATGCCCATGATGAACCCCATGGCTATGCCGCCGGGGAAAGCTATCTGCCCGAACAGCTCGCCGGTCGTGAATTCTATTTTCCTGTGGACAGAGGGCTGGAGATCAAGATTGCCGAGAAACTGGCCTACCTGAAAAAACTGGATGCCGAGTCTTCGTAGTTAGCGTCATGGTGCGCACCATCATTGCTATCCATCCCATAACAGCATAGGTAGAATGACCTGTTTCAGCATGCTCAGAGGATAGTAGGTTTGACCCAGCTATTTGCCATCGCTGCCGGCGGTGCCGCAGGTGCGGTGTTTCGATTTTGGGTTTCCAGCGGCATCTACGGTCTGCTTGGCCGTGGTTTTCCGTTTGGTACCCTGGTGGTTAATGTTGCGGGATCGCTGCTGATGGGTTTTCTCTACATTGTTATGTTGGAGAGAATGACCGTTGCACCGGAGATGCGCGCCGCACTGCTGGTGGGTTTTCTGGGGGCGTTTACGACTTTCTCAACGTTCTCCATTGAAACTTTGAACCTGATCGAGCAGGCGGATTTTTTTAAAGCGGGCCTGAATATTGTCATCAGTGTCACTGCTTGTCTGCTGGCCTGCTGGTTCGGTGTCTTACTTGGGAGGCAGCTATGAATCAGACCGAAGTTACCATGGTCCGGATCTACCTGACCGAAGGGGATCATCAGTTAAGACAGCTGTTGGATTTCCTGCATCAGCAGGAACAGGTGCGTGGCGTGACGGCCTTTCGCGGGATTGCCGGTTTCGGTAAGTCAGGCAAGGCTCATGAGTCATCTCTGCTGGATATCTCGCTGGATCTGCCGTTGGTGATTGAGTTTTTCGACCTGCCGGAAAAGGTTGAGCAGGTGCTGAAGGATCTGCATAAATTGATTGAACCGGGCCATACTGTGAGTTGGTCCGCCAGACTGAACTAGGAAAAAGAAATGTTGGACCCCCGACTGCTGAGAAATGATCTGGATAACATCACGGCGTTACTTGAGCGCCGGGGTTTTCAGTTGGATAAAGCGCGGATTTTGTCTCTTGAGACACGCCGCAAGGAACTGCAGGTTCAAGCACAGGAGCTGCAGAGCGAACGTAACAGCCGTTCCAAGTCGATAGGCAAGGCCAAGGCCGCCGGAGAGGATATTCAGCCTCTACTGGCAGAAGTGGCGGATCTCGGAGATAAGCTGAAACAGCGACAGGAGGCCTTGAACGAAGTTCAAGCCGAGTTGCGCGACATCACACTGGTCATTCCCAATATTCCCCATGATTCGGTGCCGGACGGCAAAAGTGAAGACGATAATCGGGAAGAGCGCCGCTGGGGAGAGCCGCCGGCATTCGATTTTGAACCCAAGGATCATGTCGACCTTGGGGAAGCCAAGGGGTTGATGGATTTCGATGCTGCATCGAAACTGACCGGTTCCCGTTTCGTCACGCTACAGGGACCACTGGCCAGACTCCAACGTGCCCTGGCCCAGTTCATGCTGGATACCCACACAGATGAACACGGTTATACTGAAACCTATGTACCGTTCCTGGTGAACCGTGACAGTCTGCGTGGTACCGGGCAACTGCCGAAATTCGAGGAGGATCTGTTCGCCCTCAAAGGGGAACATCAATACTACCTGATCCCCACTGCCGAAGTGCCTGTGACCAATCTTGTGCGGGACGTGATCATCGACGACAAGGAGATGCCGCGCCGCTGGGTTGCGCAAACGCCCTGTTTTCGTAGTGAGGCTGGATCCTATGGACGGGATACCCGGGGTATTATCCGCCAACACCAGTTTGAAAAGATCGAGATGGTGCAGATTGTGCGGGCGTCCGACTCCTACGATGCGCTGGAATCGCTCACTGGTCATGCAGAGGCGATCCTGCAAAAACTGGGGCTACCCTATCGTGTGGTAACCCTCTGTACCGGTGACATGGGTTTCTCATCTGCCAAGACCTACGATCTTGAGGTGTGGCTACCGGGGCAGGGCAAATATCGTGAGATCTCCTCATGCTCCAATTTCGAGGATTTTCAGGCTCGTCGGTTACAGGCGCGCTGGCGCAATCCGGAAACAGGCAAACCCGAGTTGGCACATACCGTCAACGGCTCAGGGTTGGCTGTGGGACGGACACTGGTTGCGGTAATGGAGAACTATCAGGATAGTGACGGCAACATAACAGTGCCGGAGGTTTTGCGTCCCTATATGGGTGGGCTGGAAGTTATTTAGAGTCATATGTAGGTTGGGTTAGCGCAGCGTAACCCAACAAAAATCAAAAACTTGTCGGGTTACGCTATCGCTAACCCAACCTACAATGAATGCTGTATAGCGGTCAGGGATGCAGCCCGTTGATGACAACTTTCACTGTGCCCGTCTGGCCAGGAGTGACGGGTTTGACCTCGCCCTCCGGGTCGCCGGGCTGAGCAATAGGATTGCCGGAGAGTGAGATGCGTGCGCCCACCACAACCTCAGGAAAGTTGGAGAGCTTGAATTGCGGCATCATCGCCATACCGTCATCCAGCTCTATTGTCAGGGGCAGATCCCGCACCTGCTTGCGTGCTGCCGCTAGTGGCATCGGCGGTCCTTCCAACGCCTTGGCGTAGATAAATACCAGATCCCCGGGTTTGGTCTTTGCCCGCATCTCTTCGGATAGCGCAATCTCAAGGGTTATCCTTGATTTGTCCGACGCCGACGCCGATGCCGGCGCGGGCTCCGCTGCAGGCTGCTGCTGTACGATACTGGGCAGTTTCGGTGCCTCACCCATCTCTCTGCGCGCATCAGCAATTGCATTCGTGATGATGGCCGCATCCTTGTTGTCCGGGCCGAGCAGCATTTGTGCTCTCTCCCAATGCTCGACGGCAGCGGGGTAGTTTCCTCGCTGGTAGGAGACTATTCCCATCATCCAACGCGCATTGGGGTTATCCGCATCCAGCTTGATGGCCTTCTCGACGAGGGATGCCGCCTTGCCGGTGAAGTTATTGCTATCTGTTTTTGCCAGGCCCTCTGCGTAGGCCAGCAAAACGGCGGTGTTTTCCGGGGCGAGTTTCATCGCTTGTCCATAGGCCTCAAGCCCTTCTTGAACTCTATCCATGGACATATAGCTGCGGGCCAGCATCAGCCAGCCATCGACATTTCCGGGTTGCTCCACCAGTTTGTCTGCCAGCTTTTGCACCAACTCATCCATTGGAGGCAGGTTTTTGGCTTTTTCCTGGGCGCTGTTCACAGTAGTGTCAGGTACCTGGCCCGTCAGACGTGGAATGATTTCAGGGGTACCCAATATTTGATAGATGATCACGGCGCTGACAGGGATAAGCACGGCTGTGCCCATTGCCCACCTTCCGCTGCTGCTGTTCATCTTTGCAGACGCCACTTTGTCGCCCGAGACATCGGTCAAGAGTTCTTTTTCAAGATCCTTGCGTGCAGCATCATAACGGGTCTGATCGAGAATGCCGCTGTCGAGATCGTTATCCAGTTCTTCAAGCTGTTGTTGGAAAACCTCAAGATTGAGTTCATCGGAACTGATGCCTGTATTCTTAAAGCCTCTTAGTAAAGGCAGAACAACAAAGGCCATGGCCAGGAGGGTCAATCCGGCCGCAATAATCCAGAAAAGGGTCATTTTTGTGCGTCCTTGGAATCAGACGGTTGCTTAAGAAGGGTGTCGAGCCGCTGTTGCTCATCGTTCGAGAGTTCGGTCTCTTGGGTCACGCTTTTTTTCCGTAGCGCCCGGATGAGTACCAAAGCGCCAATGATCAATAGTACCAACGGGCCGAACCAGAGCGGGTAGGTCGAGGGTTTCATCGGCGGATCGTAGAGGACAAAATCACCATATCGGGCAACCATGAAACGGATGATGTCATCCTTATCCTGTCCCGCCGTCATCATATCGAAAATCTCGTTGCGCAGATCCACCGCCAGCTCGGCATTGGAACCGGCCAGGGACTCATTCTGGCAGACGAGACAGCGCATCTCGTCGATGACCTCGCGAAAGTCAGCCGCCTTTTGCGGATCCTCGAATGTGTACTCTGCCAGGGTGGCGGCGTGGAGTGGGGTGGCGATTACGAGAAAAAACAGGCTCAGTAGAAAGCTACGCACGAACATCATCCTTTCTTTTTGAGTTCCGCCACCATCGGCAGAATCTTGTCGCGAAGCAGATCCGGATTGACCGGTCCGGCATGTTTGTAGTGGATGATGCCCTTGGCATCGACCAGGAAGGTCTCCGGTGCGCCATAGACCCCCAGGTCGATAGCTGTGCGGCCCTTCTTGTCGAAGATATTGGCGGCATAGGGATTACCCAGTTGCCTGAGCCAGGCCTGTGCTGCGTCGCGTTCATCCTTCCAGTTGAGGCCGTAGATATCGACTTTGTTCATGCGGCCGAGTTGAACCAGGGTTTCATGTTCCGCCCGGCAGGAGACACACCAGGTGGCCCAGACGTTGAGCAGATAGACCTTGCCCAGCAGATCCTTATTGGTGATCTGAGTATCGGGTTGTTCCAACAGGGGCAAAGAGAACTCGGGTACCTGCTTGCCGATCAGCGGGGAGGGGATTGCTCTAGGGTTGTAATTTTCGTCTAATCCCTTGAATAGAAAGGCGGCAATCACTGCAAAGATCGCCAAAGGTACGAGGAAACGCAGGTAACGACTCATGAATGACTCTCCGCGGCGGCTGGATTCATACTCCCTGCCGTCAGGGTGGAAGTGGAACTGGCTCTTTTGCGGACCGTGCGATAGCGCCTGTCCGTGATTGCGAGCAGCCCACCGAGGCCCATGAAGATCGAGGCTATCCAGATCCAGCGGATATAGGGTTTGTAGTAGAGACGCATACTCCAGTCTCCGCCACCCAGGGATTCACCGAGAGAGACATAGAGATCACGGGTCAGTCCCCAGTCGATCCCCGCTTCAGTCATGGGACGTGTCTGCACAAAATAGGTGCGTTTTTCCGGCTGCAGGATGGCGATCTGTTCGCCATCCTTGGAAATCAGAAAACGTCCACGATTGGCATTGTAGTTCGGTCCGGGAAACTCACTGACGCCCTCGAACTTGAACTCATAGCCGGCAATGTCTGCAGTATCGCCGGGAGACATGCGGATGTCCTGCTCGATGCCGTAGTTGGAAACCATGGTAACGCCGACGATGAACATGGCCACACCCATATGGGCGAGAATCATGCCGTAGTAGCTGCGGCCACCACCCGAGAGATCACGCAGGAAGCCATTGAATCCTGCTTTGTGCTTGAGCCGCTCTTTGACGTTGACCAGATGGGAGGTCACCACCCACATCGCCAGTCCCATGCCGAGACCCACCATCAGGTTTCCATCGGAAAACAGGGGCAGCAGGGTGAGCAGGCCGAAGGCCAGACTGACGACAAACGCGACTCTCAACTGCTTGACCAGGAAGGCGGCATCGGTGTGTTTCCAACGTGAGATCGATCCCACACCGATCAATAGCGCCAGAAAGGGCGTCAGCAGGACGAACATCTTGTTGAACCAGGGGAAACCAACCGATATTTTGCCCCACTCCATGGCATCGTAGATCAGCGGCGCCAGGGTGCCAAGCAGGATCAGACCTGCCAGCACCGATAATAGTAAGTTATTGCCGAGCAGAAAGGTTTCACGGGAGATGAGGTCGAAGCGGCCGCCGCCGGAGATATAGGGCGCGCGCCACGCATAGAGCATGAGGGAGCCACCGATCGCGACCAGCAGAAAGATCAGGATGAAGACGCCGCGTTCCGGATCTGACGCGAAGGAGTGGACGGAGGTCAACACGCCGGATCGGACGAGGAAAGTGCCGAGCAGGCTCAGAGAGAAGGCAAACAGCGCCAACAGCACGGTCCAGCTCTTGAAGGCGCCCCGTTTCTCGGTCACTGCCAGTGAGTGCATCAGGGCAGTGCCTACGAGCCATGGCATCAAAGAAGCATTTTCCACCGGATCCCAGAACCACCAGCCACCCCAGCCCAGCTCATAGTAGGCCCACCAGCTGCCCAGTGCGATACCGACGGTCAGAAAGACCCAGGCCACCGTGGTCCAGGGACGTGACCAGCGCGCCCAGGACGCGTCCAGCTTGCCGCCAAGGAGGGCGGCAATGGAGAAGGCAAACGCAACCGAGAAGCCGACATAACCCATGTACAGCAACGGGGGGTGAATGGCCAACCCCGGATCCTGCAACATGGGGTTGAGCTCACGGCCCTCGAACGGCACCGGAAAAGTGCGGTCGAAAGGGTTGGAGGTCAGCAGCAGAAACAGCAGGAAGCCGATGCTGATCATACCCATTACTGACAGTACGCGTGCAACAACGGGCAGTGGCAGGTTACGGCTGAAAAAGGCGATGGCTGCGCTCCAGGCGGCAAGCAGAAAGGCCCACAAAAGCAGTGATCCTTCGTGAGCGCCCCATACAGCGGAGATCTTGTAGAGATCCGGCAGTTTGGTGTTGCCATGCTGAGCGACATAGATGACCGAGAAGTCGTTGGCCAAAAAGGCATTTGCCAAAACTACGGTTGAGAGGGTCAGGAAGAGTAGCTGGCCCCAGACCAATGGCCGTGACAGGGCCATCCAGCTGTGGGTGTTCGTGTAAGAACCCGCGAGTGGGATGATAGCCTGGATGATGGCAAGGCTGAGTGCCAGGATGAGAGCATAATGGCCAATTTCCGGGATCATTGGACACTCACCTGCTGCATCTCATTGACACCTTCGTCGTGAGCCGTTTTCAGTGAGTCAGCCACTTCCGGCGGCATGTAGTTCTCATCATGTTTGGCCAGCACTTCACTGGCGACGAAGATGCCGCTTTCGTTCAGCTGCCCCAGCGCGACGATGCCTTGGCCCTCGCGGAACAGGTCGGGCAGAATGCCAGTGTACTCCACGGTAACGGTTTCGGCGTTGTCCGTAACATCAAAGGCCGTGGTAAGTCCGTCCGGCTTGCGCTTGACGCTGTTATTACTCACCAATCCACCGACGCGAAAGGGATGGCCGGTGGGGGCCTTGCCCTCTGCTATTTCGGAGGGTGAAAAGAAAAACATCAGATTTTCATCAAAGGCGTTCAGAGCAAGCCAGGCAGCAACACCGACACCGGCAACCATCATACCAATCAGATAAAGGCGTTTTTTTCGGATAGGATTCATTTTTGCTCTCTCTTTTCGCGACGCAGTTTGCGGGCGATGTCAGTTAGGACTCGGCGGCGCTGTAAAAGCGGGCTGACCCAGTTGGCAACGAGGATGACGAAAGCCAGTCCGTAAGACGGCCATACATACATCGCATAACCGCCCATATCCAGAAATTCGCTCATTTCATCTCCCCTTCAACCAGCTCGCGCACCCAGCGGGTATTGCGGTCACGTTCCAGTACTTCAGCTCGTGCCCGCATTAAGACCACGGCGCCGTAATAAAGTTTAAAAGAGATGCCCATCAACAAAAGTGGGATTAGCATGCTGGTCGACATGGCTTGCTTTCCGGTCACAGTCACGGATGAGGTCTGATGCAGGGTGTTCCACCACTCCACCGAGTAGTGGATGATCGGAATATTGACCACGCCCACCAGCGCCAGAATAGAGATGGCTCGTGCTGCCACGCGTTTGTCCTCTATGGCGCTGTAGAGCGCGATGATGCCGAGGTAGAGGAACAGCAGCATTAGCTCAGATGTGAGACGTGCATCCCAGACCCACCAGGCCCCCCACATGGGTTTGCCCCACAATGAGCCGGTCACCAGTGCCAGAAAGGTAAAGGATGCCCCGACCGAGGCACTGCTGATAATCGTAATCTCCGTGATTTTGATACGCCAGACCAAGCTGATCAGGCCGGCGACCGCCATCACGATATAGATGAACATCGACATCCAGGCCGCAGGCACATGAATGTACATGATGCGGTAGCTATCACCCTGCTGATAGTCGGGCGGGGCAACGAACAGCCCGTAGTAGACACCGGCGATCAGGGTGAGTAGAAAAGAGATCGCGAACCAGGGAATCATCTTGCCCGCGACATTGTAAAAGTAACGGGGCGAACCCATCTGATGGAAAAATCGAACTATCATAGTCAACTTAAACTAATTCTCAGAGAAGCGGCGGTGGCCAGAGGGGCCAGAACCAGGGAACCTATCAGCATTGCGGCAAGGATAGAAATCTGCGCGCTGGTGGGAATCCCCACGATGGAGGTCTTTACGGCATCGGTGGCAAAGATCAATACCGGGACATAGAGCGGCAGCACCAACAGCGAAAGAATGACCCCCCCACGGCGCAGGCCGACTGTCAATGCCACGCCGACCGAACCGATCAGGCTTAATACCGGCGTTCCGAGCACCAGCGTCAGCATCAGGGTCGGTATGGCGTCAGTGGGAACATTCAGCATCAGCGCCAGCAGAGGGGCGGCGATGAAAAGTGGCAGTCCGGTGATCATCCAGTGTGCCAGAATCTTTGCCAAGACCAGCACTGAGATTGGATGGGCACTGAGCATGAACTGCTCCAGGGTGCCATCATCAAAATCGGAGCGAAACATGGTGTCGAGGGAGAGCAGGGCGGCGAGTAGGGCCGCGACCCATATGACGCCGGGGCCTACCGCCTGAATCAGCTTGGGATCGTTGCCGATTCCCAGGGGAAACATGGCGGTGACCAGCACGAAAAACAGCAGCGGGTTGACCAGTTCGGCGCGACGCCGGTAGGCCAGAACCAAGTCCCTTTTGAGGAGCAGGGTGAATGCGCTGGTAAGAGAGAGCGTGCTCATCGTTCCGACAGATTGACCCGTACCAGCTTGACATCTTCTTTGAAGCCAATACGGTGGTGAGTCGTCATGGCCGCCATGCCACCAGATTGCAGGTGTGCTTCAAAGAGCCGTTCCATGTGTTCTATGCCTTTTCTGTCCAGTGAGGTAAAGGGTTCATCCAGAATCCAGAACTTTGCATCGGTGACCAAAAGCCGGGCTATTGCCAGACGCCGCTGCTGTCCTGCTGACATGTTACGGGTGGGTACGTCCTCGAAGCCGTAGAGTCCCACCTGATCCAGCGCCTCTTCCAGGGTGATCCCCTCTTTGGCCTTACCGAACCCGCGGGCCACCCGCAGGTTTTCCAAGGGGGTCAGATCGAGTTTGCTGCCGTCCTTGTGCCCAAGGTAGGCGGTGTGTTCGTGATATTCAGGACCCAGCCTAAATATATCTTCACCCTTCCAGAGCAGTTGTCCCGATTCCGGCAGCCGGATACCGCACAAGATACGCAGCAGGGATGTTTTGCCACTGCCGTTGCGTCCTTCGAGCACAAGCGCTTCGCCGGGGTTCACGGTGAAACACAGGCTTGAAAAGAGCACCCGGTCGTCACGGATGCACTCAAGGTCCTTGGCTTCAAATGTTGCAGTATCAGAAAGAGGTGAAGTCACGTTTTATATTTTTGGGTGTGGTCCTGGAGATGATCACACTATCTGTATCAGCGGTTCGGAGTGCTGCAAGCCGTTAATTTCAATAAGGCGCAACCATACCTGATACGAGGGGTGAATCACAAGAATTGTGAGGCGAGGTTACCCGATTCTTTCGACCTTATCACGTTGTTTAGATCGTGCTTATAAAGCACTTGTTTTATCCCTTGAAAATTGAGGGTAAGGAGAGTCGCAGCAGTTTCTCATTTTCGGTAAATAATACCGAAACTTAGGTAGCTTTGCATACCAATAAATTGGCAACTAATTGATTGCTTTAATAAAATATTCTAATAAACTTATTCATTATTGATAATTATCATTCCAAATCAATACCGGTATCAGGAAAATATTAACGTACATGTTTATTGGCTGAACGAATACAGATCGCTTTATTTCCAG
Organism: Sedimenticolaceae bacterium; assembly: GCA_963691905.1. Classification (GTDB taxonomy): domain Bacteria; phylum Pseudomonadota; class Gammaproteobacteria; order Chromatiales; family Chromatiaceae; genus QGON01. Next base: position 641,077 of record OY829894.1, on the reverse strand, counting down.
GCGGTCAAAAGTTGTTCTTCGTTTCGACAGTCGACCATTGTTTGCTTAAAGGTGACAAGATGGATGTAGCGGTACGTGAATTTCGGCTGGCGTCATTTTTGGGTGATTGTCCACTTTTCAGGGGCATTACATCTGAAGTTCTTGAATATCTGTCTGCCAATGCACGAACCGTCATAACAAAGCGCGGTGAGAACATCGTAACCAGCGGAAAGGAGCCGACCGCCCTGCATCTCGTAATGTACGGTCAGGTCAAATTGAGCATCCTCTCATCCCGTGGTTCCGAACGGGTTGTGAATATCCTTTCCCAAGGGGATTCCTTTGGAATTTCATCACTTTTTTCCGGTCAGCCGATGACGATTTCCGCCTATGCGCTGAATCGTTGCGAAGTTGTCGAGCTGCGTAAGGATGCGATTCTCAGCGCCGTTTATCGGTGGCCGGAGTTATCGGCAGCTCTGCTTCGGCATATGGGAGCTTGTCTCGATAATCTGTATGCTGATCTGGAATCCTGCTGTCTCAAGTCGGCTACTCAGCGTGTTGCCGGATACCTGTTGAAGATTGCAGGGGAGGATTTTTGCGGCGATAAACCGCAGGAAGTCGTACTACCTGTGAGTAAATCCGTCGTGGCGTCCTCTCTCGATTTGACGCCGGAGACCTTTTCCCGTGAGCTGCATCGGCTCTCAGCCCGGAAACTAATCGCCGTCAAACACAAAAATATCCTGATTTCAGATGTTGCCGGGCTGCAGACGCTTGCGGAGTAGATCCGCACTTTCATTAGAGAGTCTGGGGCATTGAAAAACTGATTCTTTGTGGATCAGTTAAATAGGGATATTATTAAAGCGTAACCCGGCAGCCTGATTGCTGCCGGTACTCTCTCCGGTACAGCCTGACAAGTGAACCGTTCATTACTCCTTCGGCTTGGAATCGCCATGATGACCATATTGGGTCTGGCGGTCATCAGTATGCTGATTTCGGTCTTTATGTCGGAGACGACGGAAGGATTTGCCGCCGCCATCAACCAGGCCGGCACCCTGCGCATGCAATCTTATCGCATAGCCAGCAGTCTGGTTCACGGCCCCTCAGATGATACGGAAAAACCTGTTTCGTCAGCCGAGAATCTGATCAACGAGTTCGAGGAGCGGTTATTCAGCCCCCGTATCCACAATGTTCTGGAGAAAGGACCCAGCAAACGGGTGCAGGCGGCTTATCAGGCGGTGGCAAGTCAGTGGCAGACTGACATCTTTCCCCATCTACGCGTCTACCTGGAATTGCTTGCACTCAATTCGGATTTACCTGATATTCGGCACGAAGTCAGCAGGCAACAGGCGTACTTCCTTTCGAATGTGGATGGGTTTGTGAAACGCATCCACCATTTCGTGAAAGTACTTGAACTCGATGCTGAGGAGAAAAATTCCCAGTTACGTATCATCCAGATTTTCTCACTGATTCTGATTCTCCTTGTGGCATTGGTCAGCCTCTTTCTGTTGCACACCAATGTATTGAGGCCACTCCGCGATCTGCTGGCCTGCGCGCGGGCGGCTCGACATGGGGACTTTACGGTAAGAAGCAAATACCTCAGTGAAGACGAACTGGGCCAGCTTGGACATGCGTTCAACGTAATGGCGGAGGATCTGTCGAAGATTTATTCGGATCTGGAGACGCGCGTTCAAGAGCAGACTGCGCATCTTGAACGAAGCAACCGTTCTCTGGAGCTGCTTTACAAGACAACCAGAAGATTGAACGACTCATCCCTGGAAAGTGAAGTGCTGGTGGCGCTCATTCACGACATCGAGGATCTGATCGGGGTCAATAGCGGCACGATCTGTCTGGGCAGACCCGGTGATGAGAGTGGCTACCAGCTGGCCTCGACAAATTCGCTCAACAACAGGCGGCAGGCAGATCTGCTGGGCAATTGCCAGCTTTGCATTAGAGATGGCACCACTCACACCTTCGGCACCGATACTATCGATGGCAAAAGGGTCAATGTGTTTTCTACTCCGATTCGTGATCAAGTGGAACAGTTTGGTGTGCTCCTGGTTGAATTTTCTGAGAAAAAGGCACTTGAAGAGTGGCAGCAGCGCCTGTTGGAAACCGTAGCCAGCCACATTGCCTTGTCGATCAATGTGGCTCAGCGAGCATCACAAGGCAGGATGTTGTCACTCATGGAAGAGCGCAGTGTGATTGCCCGGGAGTTACATGATTCGATTGCCCAATCTCTCTCCTACCTCAAAATACAGGTCAGCCGTCTGGAAAAGAGTGTCTCCGAAGAGCATGATCAAGAGAGTATTCTCTCCATCACTCAAGTTCTGCGCTCGGCACTCAATGGTGCCTATCGGCAGCTGCGGGAATTACTGACCTCATTCAGGTTACGGGTCAATGAGGCTGGACTGGTCGCCACGTTGGAAAATACCGTCCGTGAATATGCCGACAGAAGTGGTATCCAGATTGAGTTTGTCGACCGGATCGCAAACTGCAGATTCAGCCCCAATGCTGAGATTCATGTCATACACATCATACGTGAAGCACTCTCAAACGTAATCAGGCATGCCAGCGCAACAACCGCTCAAGTGCTGCTTGAGTGCCGGCCCGACGGCGTTGTCAGGGTTCGGGTCGAAGATGACGGCATTGGCATCACCGGTGAAAACGGCGATATGATGCAGCATTATGGCCTGCCGATAATGACTGAACGCGCCGCATGGCTGGGTGGTGAACTATCGATTACAGAGACGGATAACGGCGGGACCAGAATCGAGTTGACATTCAGTATTTCTGGTAGTGACCATACCTTATCCCATGAAAACCTCCTTCAGAAGATGAATAATGCCCGAAACAAAGCTTAGCACTGTACTTGCCATTGATGACCACCCTCTGTTCAGGAAGGGCGTGGCAGACCTGATTGATATGGAGGAGTCTCTGATGCTTGCAGGTGAAGCCGCAAATGGTTTCGATGGCCTGGCGCTTGCAAAGCGTATCAAACCGGACTTGATCCTGTTGGACATCAATATGAAGGGAATGAATGGAATTGAAACCCTGCGGGCGCTCAAAAAAGAAAATCCCGACGCACGAATCTTGATGCTTACGGTTTCTGATAATGAAGAGGATGTCATAGCCGCACTACGCCAGGGTGCGGACGGTTATCTGTTAAAAGATATGGAGCCCGAGGATATCCTCAGATCGCTCCGTAAAGCGGTCGAAGGGGAAATCGTCATCAGTGAGCGACTGACCCAGTTACTCGCCCAGGCCCTTCGTGAAGAGGAAAAATCGCCGCAATCAGTGACTTTGGCGGGGCTGACCACCCGTGAACGGGAAATTCTGGGTCAGATTGCATGTGGCAGGAGTAACAAATTAATCGCCCAGGCACTGGATATTTCCGAGGGTACGGTAAAGGTCCACGTTAAACATCTGCTGAAAAAACTCAATCTGCATTCACGGGTTGAGGCGGCAGTATGGGCGTTAAAAAAACAGTCAACAGCCTAGCTTGAGCGGCGCTCTCCTTCGATTTTGGCAGCCCAACAGTGTACATTTACGTGCCTAAGGCCAACCTTTCCTTCCATTAGGGTAAACATTAATCTACCTTAGAGAGGCTGTATACCAATTATTGGGTATATGCGAGTAACTATTAAATGGTAATTGGTTGAATAATTTGAAGAAAGTTGACGCGCTGTTTCCCAATCCCTTGACCAGCGTCAATGATGTTGTTCGGTGCCAGTGACAGAATCTCGCAAGGTTCTAATAAAACACCATTTGATAGTGCCAGTTAACAGAACACAATTTCTTCGTGGCGACCTGCGTGGGACACAGTCCTCTATCAGGCCTCCATGGTCAAAACCTGAAGCGGAATTCGTCGAAAAGTGCGAACGATGCGATGATTGCATCTCAGAATGTCCGCAACAAATCATCCAGCGGGGTCCCGGTGGATTTCCCAGAATAGATTTCTCACGGGGTGGTTGTACATTCTGTGGGGATTGCGTAAAGGCCTGCACTCATGAGGTGCTGGCCTTTTTTAATGACCTGAATCAACCACCCTGGCCGCTGATAGCCGAGATTGCAGATAACTGCCTCTCAATGCAGGGTGTTGTCTGCCGCAGCTGTGGCGAGGTCTGCGATGAATCAGCTATACGCTTCAAACTGGAGGTCGGTGGAAAGGCCCGGCCTCTACTTGATCCAGATGACTGTACGGGTTGTGGCGAATGTTTCGCCGTCTGCCCATCACAGTCTGTAATTCTCAAGCCGCGGCAACAAGACCAAGCGGCATAGTGATTCGATACCAGGAGGAATTCCAACCTATGAATATTTGTAGTCTTGTTGTGCATACAAAGCCGGAGAAGGGGCCTGTCGTCTCCAGGCGGCTGGAAAAAATAACAGGTGTTGAAGTCCATGGCGGTGAGGATGCCGACAAACTGATCGTTACCGTTGAAGACGAAGGGGAAACAGTATCCCCCGTGTCTGACACGATGAACGCGATGAATGGAGTTAAAGGGGTAGTGAGTACAATTCTGATTTATCACTATGGTGGTGAGGAATCATTGGAGGAGATGAAACGTGAAATTAACTAGACGTGATTTTATTAAGAGCAATGCAGTTGCTGCTGCGGCTTCGGTGGCGGGTGTAACCCTGCCGGCGATTAAAAGCGCTACAGCAGCTGACGGCGACGATGGTATCCGTTGGGATAAGGCAGCTTGCCGCTACTGCGGTACCGGTTGCAGCGTTCTCATGGGCGTCAAAGACGGCAAGGTTGTGGCCAGCCAGGGTGATCCCGATGCGCCGGTCAACAAGGGCCTGAACTGTATCAAGGGTTACTTCCTGCCGAAGATTCTCTACGGACAGGATCGTGTGACACAACCGATGCTGCGCAAGACCAACGGCAAGTATGACAAGAACGGCAAATTCGAGGCGGTTTCCTGGGACGAAGCGTTCAAAACCATGGCCGAGAAATGGATCGCAGCCCGCAAGGCCAAAGGTGCGAAAGGTGTCGGCATGTTCGGCTCCGGACAGTGGACCGTCTGGGAGGGTTATGCCGCCGCCAAACTCATGAAGGCGGGTTTCCGTTCCAACAGTCTGGATCCCAATGCACGCCACTGCATGGCCTCTGCTGTAGGCGCCTTTATGCGCGCCTTCCGTATCGATGAGCCCATGGGCTGCTACGATGATCTGGAACACGCCGATGACTTTGTGCTCTGGGGCGCCAACATGGCGGAGATGCACCCGATTCTCTGGTCACGTCTCACCGACACTCGCCTGACCAAAAAGGGCTGCAAAGTGCATGTGCTCTCCACCTATGAGCATCGTTGTTATGAGCTGTCGGACAACTCGATTATCTTCGAGCCTCAAAGTGATCTGGCGATCGCCAACTTCATCGCCAATTACATCATCCAGACAAAGGCCTACAACAAGGACTTCATCGGCAAGCACGTCAACTTCAACAAGACCACTACCGATATCGGTTATGGTCTGCGTCCGAGTCATCCGTTGCAGAAGGCTGCAAAGAATCCCAACAAGGGTAAGTTCAACAAGATCGCCTTCGAGGAGTATGCAAAGCTGGTCTCCGAGTACACCGTTGAAAAAGCCAGCAAGATGTCCGGTGTGCCTAAGAAGAACCTGATCCAGCTGGCCAAGGCTTATGCCGATCCCAAGAGGAAGGTCTCCTCCTTCTGGACCATGGGTATGAACCAGCACACCCGCGGCGTCTGGATGAACGGTCTGGTCTATAATATCCATCTGCTGATGGGTAAGATCTCCGAACCCGGCAACAGCCCCTTCTCACTGACCGGTCAACCATCTGCTTGCGGCACCGCCCGCGAGGTAGGCACCTTTACCCATCGTCTGCCGGCTGATCTCGTGGTCAAGAAGGACGCTCACTGCAAATTCGCTGAGAAAGTATGGAAGCTGCCCGCAGGCACCATCCCAAGACATAACGGTATGTCAGATAAGGCTGCTCAATCGGACATCAGCGGGAAGCCAATGGGCAAGACTCTGATCCACGCGGTCGCCATGCATCGTGCGCTCAAAGACCGCAAGATGAACTGCTTCTGGGTGATGTGTAACAACAACATGCAGGCAGCGGCCAACATGAACGAGGAGTCTCTCCCCGGTTGGCGTGATCCGGCTAACTTCATTACCGTTACAGACCCCTATCCCACAGTATCGGCTCAGGCGGCTGACCTGGTTCTGCCGACCTCCATGTGGATCGAGAAAGAGGGTGCCTACGGCAATGCAGAGCGGCGCACCCAGTTCTGGCGTCAACAGGTGCAGGGGCCAGGCGAGTCCCGTTCCGATCTGTGGCAGCTCATGGAATTCGCCAAGTATGTCAAAGTGGAGGATGTCTGGCCGGAGGATCTTATCGCCAAGCAACCTGAATATGCGGGTAAGACGCTTTATGACGTCCTCTACGCCAATGGTCAGGTCGACAAGTTCCCGAAACAGACGGTCACCGATGATCGCGGCAACGAGTACGGCAACGATGAGATGGACTACTTCGGCTATTACGTGCAGAAGGGTCTTTTCGAAGAGTACCGGTTGTTCAACTCCGTGCCTGGTATCCCCAAGAAAGGCCATGAGATGGCGGAATTCGAGGTCTATCATAAGGCGCGCGGACTGCGCTGGCCGGTAATCGATGGCAAAGAGACCCTGTGGCGTTTCCGCGAAGGTTATGATCCGCATGTAGAGAAGGGCAGTGAAGTTCAGTTCTACGGCGCCAAGGACAAGAAGGCCAACATCATCTTTGGTCCTTACGAGCCAGCTGCGGAAATGCCGGACAAGGAGTACAACCTGTGGCTCTGCACCGGTCGTGTTCTTGAGCACTGGCACTCGGGTTCCATGACCCGGCGTGTACCCGAGCTCTATCGCGCAGTGCCGGATGCCGTGGTCTTTATGAGCAAGAAGGACGCCAAGAAACGCAAACTGCGTAACGGCTCCATGGCCAAGATCGTCTCCCGTCGTGGTGAGATCGTCTGCCGGGTGGATACCAAAGGGCGCAACAAAGTGCCAAATGGATTGGTGTTCGTTCCCTGGTTCGATGCTGGTCGTCTGGTCAATAAACTGACCCTCGACGCCACTGATCCGCTCTCGAAAGAGACGGATTACAAAAAGTGTGCGGTGAAGATCAGTAAGGCCTAAGAAGACGGAATCCAGTCCGGTTTGCCGGACTGGAGAGCGTCAAAACTGAAAATGCGTAATCGATAGCAAATCAACTGGTCAGTAATGTCAGATACAGACAAAAAACATGAGATGAACCGACGGCAGTTCCTGGGCAACATGCTCAAGACAGCCTGTGGGGTCGGATTGGTCGGCATGGGATTGGGCATCTACTCAAATAGAGCCTCTTCCCTCCCTGCCCACTATTTTCGGCCACCGGGCGCCCTGCCGGAAGAGGATTTTCTTGGTGCCTGTATCCGTTGTGGGTTGTGCGTACGGGACTGTCCGTACGACATGCTGTTCCTTGGTGAAGTCGGTGACGACGTTGCAACGGGAACTCCCTATTTCGTGGCCCGCACCGGGCCTTGCGAAATGTGTGAGGATATCCCCTGTATCGCCGCCTGTCCGACCAATGCCTTGGATCATGGTCTCACCGATATCGAGGAGTCCCGTATGGGACTGGCGGTAGTGGTGGATCAGGAGACCTGCATTGCCTTTCACGGTCTTCGCTGTGAGGTCTGTTTCAACGTCTGTCCGATTCGGGGCAGGGCCATAACGCTGAATTTGCAGCATAACGTCAGGTCAGGAAAGCACGCACTGTTTATACCAGTTGTGCACTCCGATGCCTGTACCGGCTGCGGTCTCTGCGAACGGGCCTGCATCCTGGAAGAGGCAGCGATCAAGGTGTTTCCGACAGATCTTGCGAAGGGCGAACTGGGTAAACATTATCGACTTGGCTGGAAGGAGAAAGAGAAAGCGGGTGGGGCCTTGGTCACGCCGGACATAGAGCACAAATACAACCTCCCAGAGGGTGTGCGTTATGACTTGCAGGGCGAAGGTCTGATCATTGAAGAGAAGCCGGAGGAGACACCGTTCTCTTCCAATCCTCTGGATTCACTCAATAGTAGTTTCATGGATAACAAGTAATGGTTGATCTATCGACATTAGGTGATGACTCCATTGCTGCCAAGGGCTGGATAAAGGCCCATAAGTGGCTGATCCTGAGACGTTTGAGTCAACTGGGGATTCTCGCCCTGTTCCTCGCCGGCCCCGTTTTCGGGGTGTGGATCGTGAAAGGTAATCTGGCGTCAAGTCTGACGCTGGATTTTCTGCCGCTGACCGATCCGCATGTGCTGCTGCAAGCAGTGCTTTCCGGTGTGGTGCCTGAGACCACTGCCATCATAGGTGTGGCACTCGTCCTGCTCTTCTACTTTGTAGTGGGTGGACGGGTCTACTGCTCCTGGGTCTGTCCGGTGAATATGGTCACCGATCTGGCCAGTTGGTTGCGGCGGATGTTGGGTATCAGGACGACTTCTCAGATCTCCCGTAACTCCCGCTACTGGATGCTTGCCCTGACCCTGATTCTGCCACTGGTGGTTTCCGGAGGCATCATCTGGGAACTGATCAACCCTGTCTCCATGATGTTTCGGGGTATCGTCTTCGGGATGGGGGCGACCTGGGTGGTGATATTGGCGGTCTTTCTCTTTGATTTGCTGGTGACCAAAGAAGGCTGGTGCGGACGTCTCTGTCCGGTCGGTGCCTTCTATAACCTGATCGGGAGTCGAAGCCTGTTGCGTGTCAACGCGAGCAACAGGGCGGAGTGCAACGACTGCATGGAGTGCTTCGTCGTCTGTCCCGAACCACAAGTGATCAGGCCGGCATTGAAAGGGGGAAGCAAGGGTATCAGCCCGGTAATCCTCTCTTCCGACTGTACCAATTGCGGTCGTTGTATCGATATTTGCGCAAAGGATGTTTTCAGTTATGGCGGTCGATCCGTCTCCGAGACCATAAGGTCGAATCCCGAAGTGGTTAAGAAACAGGAGGTCCATATTTAATGGGCCTGCTTATGAATTCGCAACTCATGTTTAGAGCGATGATGGAGAATGAAATGAAGAAAACTATTCTGGTCATGATGGCTGCAGTGCTGACTCTGTTTTTTACAGCATCAGCAATGTCTGAAGTGATGTCCCTGCGTGGTAACAGTGATCTCAATGCAATGGCTGAGAAACCTGCTAAGAAGACGGTTCAGTCTATTAAAGGCGGTATCGCCCGGAGTTACAAACTGCAACCACCGATGACTCCTCACACAGTCGACAAGTATAAGATCAATCTGAAGAACAATGGCTGTTTGAAGTGCCATAGTGAGAAAACCTACAAGAAGGAAAAATCTCCTAAAGTGGGTGACAGCCATTACATAACCCGCGACGGCAAGACTCAAAGTACCATTTCCAGCCGCCGCTACTTCTGTAACCAGTGCCACGCTACCCAGATGGGCGCTGAACCGCTGGTCAAAAATCTGTTCGAAGGCGTGAAATAGGGTATATTTCGACAACCGATGCGCCCCGTCCTTAATTGGATTGGGGCGCATTATTTTTCCAACCAATTTTCTGTAATTCAGGTAAAAGATAATGAGCAATGGCAAGAGAATGGGTGGCTTCACCCTGATTCTGATCGGAATCGTAGCGGGTATCGTCCTCTGGGGTGGTTTCAACACCGCGATGGAGGCAACGAATACTGAAGAATTCTGCATCTCCTGCCATGAGATGGAACAGGCTGTTTACCAGGAATTACAGGAGACTATTCACTTTAGCAACCGAACTGGCGTGCGTGCCACCTGCCCTGACTGCCATGTACCCAAGGAGTGGGTTCACAAGATTATTCGTAAAATCAAGGCCAGTAACGAGCTCTATCACAAGATGCTGGGCACTATCGATACGGTGGAGAAATTCGAGGAAAAACGCCTGGAACTGGCACAGAATGTTTGGAAAGAAATGAAGGACACCGACTCCCGTGAGTGCCGAAATTGCCATAATTTCGATTCCATGGATTTTGACCGTCAGGCGGAACGCAGTGCGGATCGGCACGATGAGGCAATTGATGCGGGATATACCTGCATAGACTGCCACAAGGGTATCGCACATTCACTGCCCGCAGGTTATGACCCTGCAAATGACCTGCCTGGCGACCCTGAAGAGTAGGATGTCATTTTAGGCACAATTTTTGCCTGATAATAACGAAGATTGTTTGCCGGTTGACCGGAAATCAAACGGTTAGCTGGTATTTAAGAGAAATAAGATGGGTAGTCTTGTCCGTAGAGTGAATGTTATGTTCACTCTACGGACAAGACCAGTCAGATATTGAAGGATTTGTTTATACATCTGATTTTCTCTTAAAAAATATACCATTAGCGAAATAATACCAGAGGCAGGGAAGTGCACCTGCTGATTCGCGATGGGCTACAATCAGTAAGCCTGGAAATTTTCCAGCCACGAGAGAAGCAAATGCCATGTTGATAGACCCATTTGGTCGTAACATCGAATATCTACGTTTGTCAGTGACTGATCGCTGTGACTTCCGCTGTTTTTACTGCATTCCAAAAGGGTACAAAGACTTTTCTCAGCCTGACAGTTGGCTGACCCTGGATGAGGTTGAACGTCTAGTCCGTGTTTTTTCCGAGATGGGCATCAGCAAGGTCAGGCTGACAGGCGGCGAGCCTCTGGTAAGGAAGGAACTGCCCGAGATGGTGCGCCGTATTGGTGCGCTACCTCATATAGAGGATCTCTCCCTTAGCACCAATGCATCCCAACTGGCAAAGCATGCTGTTTCTCTCAAGCAGAGCGGCGTGAGCCGCATCAATGTGAGCTTGGATTCATTGAATCCTGCCAGCTTTCGCGAGATTACACAGGGTGATCTGGATAACGTTCTCGATGGCCTGATGGCCGCCAAAAAAGTGGGTTTAAACCCAATCAAAATCAATATGGTTGTAATGAAAGGGATTAACGACCATGAAATTGGCGAGATGGTCGATTTCTGTCTTGAGCATGATTTCACCCTCCGCTTCATTGAGACTATGCCGGTCGGTGAAACAGGAAAGAACGCCACGGATCGATATGTCAGCTTGAAAGAGATCAGGGCTGATCTTGAACAGCGATTTCAGATGGAACCTGCAGTCATGCGAGGCGCTGGTCCTGCCTCCTACGTAAGAGTAAAAGAGACGAACCTGCGTATTGGCTTCATTACTCCCATGTCCCAGCACTTCTGCGAGAGCTGTAACCGGGTGCGTATTTCTGTTGAAGGAACACTCTATCTCTGCCTCGGAAAGCACGACAATGCTGAATTGCGCCCTCTAATGCGACAGGGTATCAGTGATGAGGGACTGAAAGAGGTGATCTATGAAGCGATCTCCCGAAAACCCGCACGTCACGAATTCAATGAAAATCCAGGTGAGGTTGTCAGGGTAATGTCCCTGACCGGCGGTTAACCGCTGGCCAGGGTGAGTATACTAGCGCAGTGGTGATACCCGGTAGGGATTAACCATTGCCGTCCGCGGCGAATGTTTCACAACCTGTCCGTGCCCGACATCCTGTAACATCAAAGGGCGGTCTGCTCGACTTGAAGTCTGCCAGACTAAGGTCAATGAAAAAGCAACTGCCAACGCAAGCAGATATTTCATTATGTCCTCCGAAAAATGCCCATCGGCATTCGTGCTCCAGCTCTTGCGGCTGGTTACCTATTCTTTTTGTATTGCGGCGCCAATATAGAACATTTATTCCCGTATGGCTACTGCGGAAATTGAAAAAAGTGTGACTTGTGACCAAGTTACCTATTTGCAGGCTTTTGTGGTGACAATATCTTCCTGTTCGACGGGTTTTCTCTATTTGCGTTGAAAATTAACGACAGATGGGCGGGCTGTTATCGGCGGCGAACCACAGAGTTCAAGACATATTCGTGTTCAAAAAAAACAGAAAAGTCCGCATAGTCCCAGCGTGAGATTGGTGGATAACCCACCCAGGGATGTTCCATTGCAGGTTCCCCAAAAGCTGTTTTGACCTGTTTCATCGTCATGCCGCGATTGGGACGAGGAACCCCCTCTTCACTGTTGAGCGGCGCCTCATTAATTGCATCGAGCAGTAATACATCAGAGTGAGTGGGGGTGACCGCAATCAGCAGACTGGCTGCAAGAAAGAGCGAAATCGGGAATCTCATATGGAACAACTCCTTAAGGCCTGTTTGCATTTCTGCAATCTAAAAATAAATATAGCACTCTTGTCTAACTATAGAAAACTTAGGGTCTTTTAATGCCTACTGTGGTTTAATGCCGGGCTATGTATAAACCCCTCGAACTCTTCATCGGGATGCGATATACCCGGGCGAAACGGCGTAATCATTTCATCTCTTTCATCTCTACGATCTCCATGCTCGGCATCATGTTGGGCGTGATTGCACTGATTGTCGTGCTCTCAGTTATGAACGGCTTTCACAAGGAAGTCCGTGAACGCATTCTCGGAATGGCGTCACATGCGACTATTTCTGCAGTGCGGGGTGGTCTTAAGGACTGGCGCGAGGTGGATGCAATGGCGGGAAAGAATCCCCATGTCATTGGGCGTGCGCCCTATGTCGAAGGTCAGGGCATGCTCATCAATGGTCAGAAGGTCAGCGGTGTGCTGCTGCGAGGGATTCTGCCAGCTGAAGAGGGCAAGGTTTCCGATGTGGTGACTGCCATGAAGAAGGGGAGCGTCGACGACCTTAAGCCCGGCGGCTATGGGATTATTCTGGGGCAGGAACTCGCCTACCTGCTTGGCGTCGGGGTGGGGGAGAAGGTGACGCTGGTAACACCGCAGATCAATGTCACACCCGCTGGCATCATGCCCCGCCTGAAACGGTTAACGGTGAGCGGCATCTTTGAAGTAGGCATGGGCGAGTACGACAGGGGCGTAGCGATTTTGCACCTGCAGGATGCTGCCAAACTGATGCGACTCAACGACAGCATAACCGGCGTACGTCTGAAACTGGATGACCTCTTTCTGGCGCCGAAGATTTCCAGGGAACTGGCCCTCAAGATGGGAGGTTACTACCGTATCAGTGACTGGACCATGCAGCACCGCAATTTTTTTGCCGCGCTACAGACCGAAAAACGCATGATGTCGATCATCCTTTCGCTGATTGTGGCGGTGGCCGCGTTTAATATCGTTTCGACTCTGGTGATGGTGGTTACAGATAAGCAGGCCGACATTGCCATTCTGCGAACATTGGGCGCTTCACCAGGCACTATCATGGGGATCTTTATGGTACAGGGTGCGGCTATCGGCTTTGTCGGAAATATCCTCGGCATGATCGGTGGGCTGTTGCTTGCGACCAATGTAGAGGCGATCGTCAGCTGGGTCGAGCGTGTATTCAATATCGATTTTCTCGATCCTAACATCTACTACATCAGCGAGCTCCCTTCTGATCCTCATATGGAAGATATTCTTTCCATTGGCGTTACGGCGTTTCTGATCACTCTGCTGGCAACCCTCTATCCAGCCTGGAAGGCCTCCCGTACCCAACCGGCTGAGGCGCTACGCTATGAGTAGCCGGGAAGTTGTGCTACAGGCTGAGGGCATCGTACGAACCTTCTCTCAAGGTGACCTGCGGGTGGAAGTCCTGCGGGGTGTTGATATGACCATACGGCAGGGCGAACGCATCGCAATTGTCGGTAGCTCCGGATCGGGCAAGAGTACACTGCTGCACTGCCTGGGTGGCTTGGATCAGCCCGATGGGGGACGGGTCCAGTTATCTGGTGAGGAGCTGTTGTCATTGGGCGAACGGGCAAGAGGAAAGCTGCGAAATAGGAAACTGGGTTTCGTCTACCAGTTCCACCACCTGTTGGCTGAATTCACCGCGCTGGAAAATGTTGCCATGCCGCTGCTTATTGGCGGGTACCAGGTTGCCGATGCGCGTAAAAAAGCTGGCGAGATCCTTGAGAGAGTTGGCCTTGGCGCGAGAGTTCAACATAAACCCAGTGAAATGTCCGGTGGGGAAAGACAGCGTGCGGCACTGGCCCGGGCGTTGGTACACTCGCCGGCCTGCGTGCTGGCTGATGAACCTACGGGCAATCTGGACCGGCACACTGCTGAGTATGTCTACGAACTGATGCTGGAACTCAACCGGGAGCAGGGCACCAGTTTCGTGATCGTAACCCATGATCCTGATTTGGCAGCCCGCATGGATTACACCTGGCAGCTGATCGATGGCCGCTTGAGGACAGAGGAATCCCCGGATTCCTTATGAGTGGCGATGATTGCGCCGTCTCCATTGATTGATGACATGCCAGCGCCAAAGCCCCCGAATGGTGAAGTAACCGACCAGGGAAAAAAAACTGCCGCAGATCAGGCAGCCCAACAGAAAAGGCGCCCATACCCCATCAAGGCCGTTTTGCAGCCCATCAACGCTGAACTCAAAGGCCTGCGGGTCCTGCGGTGAACCAAGTACCGTGCTACCCACCAGATAGGCAAGAAAGAAGATCGGAGGGATGGTGAGTGGATTGGTGATCCAGACGAGCGCCACGGACAGGGGAAGATTGACCCGGCAGATGATGGCAGCACCGGCCGCAAGCAGCATCTGAAAGGGCGCCGGCACAAAGGCCATAAAGAGTCCCACGGCAAACGCGCCCGCAGCAGATCTACGATTCAGATGCCATAGATTGGCATCATGTAGCAATGTCCCAAACACCCGCAAATGCTTATGGTTGCGGATGGTGTCATGGTCAGGTGTAATACGTTTTATCAGATGTTTTGGCATGGCTTCCGCGAAGATAATACGTCGGGATCTGTGCGGCTGATACTATTGAATCACGGTGGGGCAGGATGCGCCACAAAAAGCTGCTGAAGTTTTCATGACAGGGATGTTTCATGACATTTATTCTGCTCGCCTTTGTCACCGGAACAGCGCTCTTCCAGCTGCTGCCGATGTTGCCTGAACCCGTCTGGTTCGGCGCTGCTGCAGCTATTCCTCTATTTTGGTCCTCACGTCTTACGAAGCCCCTGTCTGCGCTGCTTGCCGGTGGGATTTGGGCCTTTCTCTTTGCCTGGCTCCAGCTTTCACAGGCAATGCCGTTTTCACTCGAAGGGGAAACCCTCATTGTCACCGGCACTGTTGTCTCTCTCCCCAAACAGACATCAGCCATCAATCGATTTGAGCTTGAGCTGAAGACGGTTCAGTCGAAGCATGGTTCTGAGTCTCTGCAGGGGCGGGTTCGACTCAACTGGTATCGTTTTGACGGCGTCTTGCTTCCTGGTCAGCGCTGGCAGTTGCAGGTCAGGCTGAAAAGACCCAGAGGATTGCAGAATCCAGCAGGGTTCGACTATGAAAAATGGCTCTACAGCCGCAGAATTCGCGCCACAGGTTACGTGCAACACAGTACCGAAAACCAACTGCTGGGTGAAGATGATTTCAGCTACATCATCGACCGTGTACGCCATCGAATCGGCAGCGAAATAGAGCACTTGGTAGCGTCACAAAAGGCATCAGGTCTGATTCGTGCCTTGGCGATTGGTGATCGGGGTGGAATCTCCAGCAGTGACTGGGAGGCCTTTACCCGAACCGGCACCAACCATCTCATCGCAATCTCCGGACTCCACATCGGCATTGTGGCGGGTCTGATGTTCTTTCTTGGTCAGTGGTTGTGGCGACAATGGCCGAATTTGATGTTGTGGCTGCCAGCGCCAAAAGCCGGTGCAATATCCGGGTTATTGGGTGGGACCCTATATGCCATGTTAGCGGGGTTTTCCCTGCCTACCCAGCGGGCTTTGATTATGCTCTATCTGGTGCTTGGAGCAACGTTATTCGGGCGCACCCCTGTGATTAGCCGTTCTTTCAGTATGGCGCTCTTTCTTGTGATCCTGCTCGATCCGGCAGCGACGCTCTCTGCCGGATTTTGGCTCTCATTTGGGGCAGTTGGTGTAATTCTGCTATCGGTAACCGGGCGGATCGGACGACCGACAGGTTGGCACCAATGGGGTCGAGTTCAATGGGTGGTTGCACTGGGGCTGGCTCCCTTACTCTTTATTCAGTTTGGACGGGCATCTCTGGTCGCCCCCTTGGTCAATCTACTGCTGGTTCCCTGGTTTACCCTTGTGTTGGTGCCCCTGATACTTTTTGGGTTGCCGCTATTGAGCTTTCCAGCGGCAGCGGCTTTGTGGGCGAAGCTGACGGAACTCTGCGTCACTTACACACTGGTGACTATCGAATGGGCGGCCGATATAAGTTTTGCCGCACTATTTCTACCTGACCAGCCGCTCTGGGTCTGGGCTGGGGCGATGGGGGGAATATTGCTATTTCTCCTGCCTGGCGGCTTGCCTGTGCGCGGGGCCGGTATAATACTGCTACTGCCCCTGATATTCAGTTCACCGCAGCGTCCACCTCCAGGCGGATTCAGACTCACCCTGCTTGATGTTGGGCAGGGATTGTCCGCAGTAGTGGAAACCGCGCGGCACCAGCTTGTCTACGACACAGGCCCCGCTTTTCCTTCCGGGTTCAATACTGCAGAGGCGGCACTCCTGCCCTATCTCCACAGCCGGGGTATAGAACAGATAGACCGACTGGTGGTAAGCAATGGCGATCAGGATCATGCCGGCGGTGTAGCGCCTTTGCTCAAGGGGATAACGGTGGTGGATCTGATCGGGGGCGAATCTATGGCTGTTCCCAATTTCCGCTACTGCCGTTCCGGTATGTCGTGGCAGTGGGATGGCGTCTCATTCGAGATACTGCATCCGGATGGGAGCGAAAAGTTTCAGACGGGCAATGATGCCTCCTGCGTATTGAGAGTCGCGGGAAGCGGTGGATCATTACTGATTCCCGGTGATGTGGAGCAACAGGCGGAGAAGTGGTTGGTAGAGAGATATGGCCAGAATCTGAAAAGCGATGTTCTGATCGCGCCGCATCACGGCTCTGGGACATCCTCCACCCAACCATTTGCCGATAGGGTGAGACCGGAATATGTGCTGTTCCCGACCGGATACCGAAACCGGTTTGGTTTTCCCAAAGCGGAGGTCCAGCAACGGTGGCGCGACTTGGGGTCAAAGTTGCTCAACAACGCAGAGGAGGGTGCCATTCAAATTGTTTTTCATCCGGAATCCGGGCTCGGGAGACCCTATCGCACTCGTCGGGAAAGGCGTCACTACTGGAGCACCTCCTGGAATGAGTGAACTCGTTCCCTTTCGGAGCCATGCACAGATACAGTATGATTATCAGTAGATTCCCAAGAGGTCCAGACTACAGTGTTTGAATTTGTAAAAGCGGGCGGGTGGCTCATGGCTCCCATCATTGCCTGTTCCATCGTTGCCCTTGCGATTGTCCTGGAACGCTTCTGGTCCCTTCGCCGCAGAAGGGTAATGCCTGCGATTTTGATGCAGCAACTTTGGAAATTACACAATGAGAATCAGCTAGAGCGCGCCGATCTGGAGAAATTACGCAAAAGCTCTCCTCTTGGGCGAATCCTTGCTGCTGGCATGGTGAATCGCCACCACTCCAAAGAGGTCATGAAAGAGAGTATTGAAGAGGTGGGACGTCAGGTGGTGCTGGAATTAGAACGCTACCTCAACACCTTGGGTACCATCGCTTCCATTGCGCCACTGCTGGGATTATTGGGTACAGTATTTGGAATGATCAAAGTGTTCGGCGCCATCGTGACCGCAGGGGTCGGCGATCCGGGCATTTTGGCAGGTGGCATTTCCGAAGCATTGATAACCACAGCGGCCGGTCTCTCCGTTGCCATTCCGAGTCTGATGTTCCACCGCTATTTCACCGGGCTTGTCGATAAACTGGTGCTGGGCATGGAGGAGCAGGCATTGAAACTGGTGGAGGTGATCCACGGTGAGCGGGAACGGGTCCCCGGGTGAACCTGCGGCCGCACCGAAAAAAAGCCATTGAGGTCGATATCACGCCGTTGATCGACGTGGTTTTCCTGCTGCTGATCTTCTTCATGGTCTCGACCACCTTTGACCGGGAGACCCAGATCAAGGTTGAGCTGCCGGAAGCGGCCGGAGAAGAGGCGCAGACAACGGCGGATATGCTCGATATCACCATTGACGCGTCGGGCACCTTCTACGTCAATCAGCAGGAAGTCATCAATACCGAGATCGAAACCCTGAAAAAAGCCATCATAAAAGCCGCAGGGGAGATGAAAGATCTTCCGGTCGTCATCAATGCTGACGCCAAGACGCCCCACCAATCGGTGATGACAGTGATGGATGCAGCGAGCCAGCTCGGTTTTTTGCATATGACTTTTGCCGCGCATAAGCCGAAGAGTCCTTGAAAGGCATCGATCACTACTGGGAGGGATGGAACCCGGTCAGTCTGATCCTCCTGCCGCTTTCCCTGCTCTTCTGTCTGCTGTCATGGCTACGCCGGATTGCCTATCGGACCGGTCTTCTGAGCCGCGAGCGGATATCGGTTCCGGTTATCGTCATAGGCAATATCACCGTCGGCGGCACCGGTAAGACTCCGCTGGTCATCTGGCTCGCAGAATGGCTGAAGGGCAGAGGATTGCAGCCGGGCATCATCACCCGTGGATATGGTGGCAAGGCCGAGTCCTGGCCGCGTGAGGTTACGGTCGATAGCAGCGCGTCGGAAGTGGGGGACGAGGCTGTACTGCTTGCACGTCGCTCGGGATGTCCGGTCTTTGCCGGTCCCAATCGTCCCGACGTGGCCCGTGCGCTGCTTGCGGCACATCCATGCGACCTGGTTCTCTCCGACGATGGCTTGCAGCACTACGCGCTGCAACGGGATGCAGAGATCGTCGTCATCGACGGAAAAAGAGGCTTCGGCAATGGACTCTGCCTGCCTGCCGGTCCCCTCCGGGAGCGGCAATTCCGGCTCAATCAGGTAGATCTGCTGGTGGTCAATGGTGAGAAACCATTTCGTCACGATGCTTTTCAAATGCGGGTTGAAGGAGAAAAAGCGCGGCTGTTGGCTGACAGCGAGCAGCTGCGAAATCTGTCGGAGTTCGCAGGGCAGCCGATCGAAGCTGTCGCTGCCATCGGTAATCCCGAACGATTTTTCGGCATGCTCGAAGCGGCCGGACTGAGGATCAATCGCCACCCCTTTCCGGATCATCACCGGTTTGTGGAGGAAGATCTTTTGCCTTTGCAAAAAAAGACGGTTCTCATGACGGAGAAAGATGCGGTAAAGTGCACACCATTCGCGGGAAAAAACCTCTGGTACGTTCCCGCTGACGCGAGGCTCGATGACGGATTCATCCAACAGCTGACGCAAATCATCAACAGGTTGTGTAATGGATAATAAACTGCTCGAAATTCTTGTTTGCCCGCTCTGCAAAGGCAATCTCTACTATGATAAGAAGGCTGCAGAGCTTATCTGCAGAGTTGATCGGCTGGCATTCCCGATCAGGGATGACATCCCGGTAATGTTGCAGGACGAAGCGCGCGAACTGGCGGCAGATGAAGAGGTACCCGAGGGCTGATCGATATGGATTTCAAAGTTGTCATTCCTGCACGTTACTCATCGGTTCGTCTACCGGGAAAACCACTGCGGGAGATTGCAGGCAGGCCCATGATCCAGCACGTCTACGAACGTGCCCGGGAAAGTGGTGCTGACGAAGTGGTCATCGCAACCGATGATGAACGCATCAGTCAGACGGCCAAGGCCTTCGGCGCAGAAGTTTGCATGACCGCCGCGCACCATCGTAGCGGCTCTGACAGGATTGCCGAAGTGGTGGAGCAGCTGCACTGGGCCGCAGATACCATCGTGGTGAATCTGCAGGGTGACGAGCCCACCATGCCGGCGTCGTTGATCGATCAGGTGGCCGCCGATATGCAGAGTCACGAGCTGGCAGGCGTCACCACGCTCTCGGCCCCCATCGAATCCCACGAGATGCTATTCGATCCCCATGTGGTGAAGGTCGTGACAGATATTGAAGGTTACGCACTCTATTTCAGCCGGGCACCGATTCCCTGGCACCGGGATGAATTTCTCGAAGGCAGAGAGTCCCTTCCGGCAAGTGTGGCATTCAGCCGTCATATCGGCCTTTATGCCTATCGCGCAGGTTATCTGCAACAGTTTGTCTCCTGGGCTCACGCTCCGCTAGAACATGCGGAATCCCTGGAACAACTGAGAGTGCTTTGGCATGGCGGAAAGATTCATGTCAGTCAGGCAATTGAAGCGGCAGGACACGGGGTGGATACCGAGGATGATCTGAAACGTGTAGACGAGGTTCTCTCCCGGTAGAGCGATGGATTGCTCGAAACAAGAAGAAAATCACTCTTTTAGATCCCACGTACTCAGTGGCTTTCATCTATTTCCTGCTGCGGAGCGGCGAGGGTGCTGCTCCCACAATCTAATACCTCGCTCGCTTGTGGCGGGGATCTTTGTCTGGGCCAGCTTCCTACTATCTTAATTGCAGCCACCCGCCCAAGCAGTCGCTCTCCCATTCAAGAGAAGAAAATTCCCACAGAAGGCAGGGACGTGTACCGAGGTTTCATAACTATGTACTATGCGGGCTGGTTCAGCTAAAAAATCAGTCGATAATTGGGAAATTTGTATGCGTAATAAGCTAGCGTGTGCCCTTGCTTTAGCAGGTGTTTTATCTCCGCTTTTGGCTCAGGCTGGACCACAACAGATGCTGCTGCTTATCGACATGCTAAAGGAAAACGGGACCTTGACAGAGATCCAGCATCAGCAGCTCAAGGCGGCCATGATGGCAGAAGATTCCACGCCATCCTCAAAACAGCCGCTAGCACAACAAACTCTCCCGCTGCCCGCCTCTGAACCAGTGGATGTCATGGTCTCCACCCAGGGGGGCAGTGTAAAGGCGGAGTCCTACGACGGCAGGTCAAGTTTTGAGTTCACAGCGCAGATAGCGGCAGATGCTGCCTGGTACGACAGTGATATCACAGATATGGGAAACGCCGCAGAGATTCGGTACGCCCGCATTGGCGCTGAAGGTACGCTCTTCGGCCCTTGGGAATACGAACTGGAGATCGACTTTGCCGGTGAGGACGTCGGTTTGAAGGATGCCTGGCTTGGATATCGCACACTGGGTGACAGCCGTTTCAAGGTTGGCCTGTTCAAAACACCATTCAGCCTGGAGGAGATGACCCCTTCGGCCCACCAGACATTCATGGAACGCTCATTGATCAATGCCATGACGCCGGGACGAAATGTCGGCGTAGGTTTCGAAACCTATGGCGGCCAGTGGAGTCTGGCTGGCAGCATCTTTGGTGAGGGCGCGGATGATGGTGATGATCGGCTCGACGACGAAGGATGGGGCGGCAGTCTGCGCGGCACTTGGGCGCCAGTAGCAACAGACACCAGGGTCTTACATCTTGGCCTCTCCAGCACTGCCCGCACCTATGGCGGGGATTCGGATGACGAGGCGGTCTTTCGTATCCGAACTGACCCTGAATCTCATTTAGTGGATTCAAACAACTACTTGCTGGATACCAATCAATACGAAACCAAGAAATCGAAATACAAGATCCAGCATATGGAGCATACCACCAGCATCGGAGTGGAAGCTGCAATGGTGCATGGTCCTGTTTCGTTACAAGGCGAGTTTGTTCGGACCTATGTCAATTCAGAGGACTACATGGAGAGCCTGGATTTCCATGGTTTCTATGTTGCCGGCAGTTGGTTTCTCACCGGCGAGTCGCGTAACTACGATCATACGCGGGGACGTTTCGGTCGTATTACCCCCTATAGCAACTTTGGCTGGGGTGAAGGTACCGGTGCCTGGGAGTTGGCGCTGCGTCACAGTCATCTCGACCTGGACGATCAGGATATCGAAGGCGGCAGGGAATGGAATACTACAGTGGGGGTCAATTGGTATGTCAATCCAAATATCCGATTCATGGCTAACTACATCGTTGTCAATTCAGAGCCTGATGCAGCAGGAGAAGAGGATGATCCGCGCATCATTCAGGTTCGTGGCCAATACGATTTCTGATGCGCATATACCGGACTTGACGTAAAAGTGGCATCAATATTGAGACTCATCAGATGCATTCTGTCAGTGTCAATTTTGCTCTGTGTCTCTGGCCATGCAGTCGCATCAGATTCAAAAGCTCTCCGAGCCCAGACACTGGTGATCGGCAAGGTCAGCGACAGCCCACGTAAACACTTTATCCGCCTAAAGCCGATGGTCGATTATGTAGGGGAAAAGATGAGGGACCTCGGCATTACCCATACCCGGGTTTTAATGGCTAGGAATAATGCACAGATGATTCGCTATCTCAGGGAAGGGAAGGTCGACTGGGTAACCGAGACGGTTTTTTCATCCCTGGCCTTTCGTGATCAGGCGGGTGCGGAGATTATTCTGCGGAAGTGGAAAAAAGGCGTGCCCGGCTATCATACGGTTTTTTTTACACGGAAAGAGAGTGATATTCACACCTTGAAGGATCTTCAGGGAAGACGTATTGCTTTAGAGGATCCGGGTTCTACTACAGCCTTTTTTGTGCCTATGACTATTCTCTTCGGGGAGGGGTTGCAACCGGAAAAACTCAATACCATCCGCAGCACACCATCGCCGGATAAGGTGGGTTATGGCTTTGCAGGTGGAGAGATAAATATTGCAACCTGGGTCTATAAAGGACTTGCGGATGCCGGTGCATATAACGATCTTGACTGGAACACACCAGATCATACTCCCCCTTCTTTCAAGAAAGATCTGCGCATTTTCTATCAAACTGAAAGCATACCCAGGGGATTTGAATTGGTTCGTCCCGGCATGAATCCAGAGATCAAGGCACGTCTCAAGAAAATCCTGCTTGAGGCTGATAGTGATCCTGATGCCGGTGATGTGCTTTATTCCTATCAGCGTACAGCACGGTTCGACGAAATTGATGACGAAACCAACGCCGTATTGGAGGTCGTCAGGCAGCAGATGGATATATTGGCAGGTAAACTGCATTGATAGGAACACGCCTTCAGAGCAAATACTCGATGATTATGTTCATACTGATCATAGGGGTTGTTTTGGCTGTATCAACGATACTTTTCCTGCAGTTCGACGATGCCTTCGAAGACTATCAGAGTGCAAGCGCATCGGCCTTGAAGGAGGTTCATTTTAAACAGTTGGAACACCAGGGGCAGACCCTGGCAGAGGTCCTTGCACAAAGTCTGATCAATCCGCTCTATGAACTGGACATGGAAAGTATTAGTACGCTGTTGCGCACCGCAGTCTCTCAGCACGATATTGTCTATGCCATGGTCTACGATGCCCAAGGCAGAATCATCCATGACGGCAAAGAGACAATTCCTGGATTTGGAAAAACAACCGGGCATCAAATCGTCGCCGATTCGCTGCAAGAGAAATCGGTAAAGAGCAGGATTGAGGACAATCATCTGGATCTGGCGACACCAATATTCATCAGCGAGGGTGTTGTGCTCGGTGGCATTCTGATCGGTGTTTCGCTGGAGGAGATGCAGAAAACTCTGGCGCTATCAAATAAGCGATTGGAATCGATCAGCAGTCACCATAGTCAACGCAACATCTACGCAGTCTTGTTGTTAGGAATTGCTTTAAGTGGAATAGGTATTCTGGCTGCCACACTTGTCGCGAACCATCTCACCTCACCTATCGGGAAGCTTGCCAGGCTTGCCGAACGTATCGGCGCTCACGACTACCGGGCATCGAGTCAGATTGATCGTCCTGATGAAATTGGCGACTTGGCCCATGCATTGGAAAAGATGGGACGGCAACTTGAAAAAACAACCATTTCAAAAGAGTATCTGGACGAGATCCTCTTCAGCATGAAGGACGCCCTGTTGGTAACGGATCGGCAGGGAATGATCAAAAGGGTGAACCGCGCTTTTTCAAATCTGACAGGCTACAACGAAGATGAGTTGCTGGACAGTCCCCTCAGTCTGGTGTTACCGGCAAAGTCCGATCAATTGGAGTGGTATGAACTCATCTTGGAACAGGAGGATGTCAATGCCGAGGATGCAACCTTTATCCGGCGCGACGGCAGTAGTGTTCCGGTACTTTTGTCCGCTGCCCTGTTATCCCATTCTCAACACCATCAAGGCATGGTCTTTGTTTCGCAAGATATGACAGAACGTCATGCTGCGGCACAACAGATTCACAATCTTGCCTATTTCGACCTGGTTACCGGGCTGCCGAACCGGGCGCTTTTTATTGACCGCCTGAATCAGATGTTGCAGCTGGCTGCACGGGAAAAAAGCCGCTTGGCACTGATGTTTCTTGATCTGGATCGATTCAAAAATATCAATGATACTTTAGGACATCAGGTGGGAGATCGTCTGCTGAAGGCAGTGGCGGAGCGATTTCAGAATGCCAAGCGCGCAGCGGATACGGTGGCACGTTTTGGTGGCGATGAGTTCACGTTCGTCATTCCGGATATTCAGAAGACAGATGACATCATCACCCTTGCGGAAAAGATCCTGGCTCTGTTTCAGCGTCCTTTCCAGATTGATGACTATGAACTCTTTGCCGGTACAAGCATCGGCATTAGCATTTTCCCGGATGATGCGGAGAATGCCGAATCGCTGATTCGGCATGCCGATACAGCCATGTATCGCTCGAAGGAAAAACAGTCCAATGGGTTCGAATTCTACACTGCGGACATGAATATTCGCGCCACCGAGTTTCTGCGGCTTGAACACGGCCTGAGACGCGCCTTGGATAACGCCGAATTTGAACTTTGCTATCAGCCACAGATCAATCTCACAAGCGGGAAGGTAGAAGCCGTTGAGGCACTACTGCGCTGGAGACAACTGGATGGGTCGATGCAGTTACCGGACAGCTTCCTTCCTGTTCTGGAGGAGACGGGCCTGGTGGTTCCCGTCGGCGAGTGGGTACTGAAAGAGGCCTGTCAACAGATGGTCCAGTGGCGCGAGACCGGGCTGGCGCCCGATCATGTTGCCGTCAACCTCTCTGGCAGACAACTCTCAACTCCAGGGTTGGTCAGATTGATCGAAGAGACCTTGGAGCAGTCGGGGCTCTCTCCCAAATATCTAATGCTGGAGATTACGGAAAGCAGCCTCATGCAGGATACTGACCGGGCTATCGATCAACTATCTCAACTATCGACGATGGGGATAAAACTTGCTATCGATGACTTCGGAACCGGCTATTCATCGCTGGAACACCTGCAGCGCTTCCCAATCCATATTTTGAAGATAGACCGCAGCTTCGTGCAGAATATGGAGATCAATAAAGACCGGGCCGCCATTGTCACGGCCATCATCAGTCTGGCGAAAATCATGGAACTGGATGTGGTCGCAGAAGGAGTGGAGACAGAGCATCAGAAAACGCTGCTTCACGAGCTTGGCTGCGATCTGGTTCAGGGTTTCTTGTTTGGCGATGCTGTAGCCGGGTCAGAGATCAAATTCAGCAAAACCGCATGATGAATTATCCAGGGTGAATCACGGACTATTTTGTTTTTATCGTGAGTATCGTACAGGCGCAGCGCCTCACTGCGAGAGTGCGACTTCCACCATGTTCTTTCCATCGCTTCAGAATTATTGGCAAATCACTGCTTCAATGGTTTCTGCCCGGCAGGGGGAGTGGTAGAATTCGTGCCATTTTATACTTCTCAGGGGAGTCACCATGGCTGGACACAGTAAATGGGCCAACATCAAGCACAAGAAAGCCGCCAACGATAAAAAGCGCGGCAAGATCTGGACCAAGCTGATTCGTGAAATCACTGTAGCGGCTCGCATGGGCGGCGGTGATATCGACGCCAATCCCCGGTTGCGTCTGGCGGTGGACAAGGGACTCAACGCCAATATGCCGAAGGACACCATCGAGCGTGCGGTAAAACGTGGCGCTGGTGGGGCAGAGGGCGAGGATTACGATGAGATTCGCTATGAGGGCTACGGTCCCGGTGGTACCGCAGTGATCGTGGATTGCATGACCGACAACCGCAATCGTACTGCGGCCGAGGTGCGCCACGCTTTCAGCAAGCTGGGCGGAAATCTCGGGACCGATGGTTCCGTGGCCTACATGTTCAACAAACAGGGCGTGATCAGCTATGCTGAAGGCGTGGATGAGGATGCAGTGATGGAAGCAGCCCTGGAAGCCGGTGCAGAGGATGTCATCGGAAATGACGATGGTTCAGTCGACGTTGTGACCACACCGGAGGAGTTCACTGCAGTCAAAGACGCCATGATTGCAGCGGGATTTGAGCCGGACAACGCCGAGGTCACCTTCAGCGCCTCCACCGGCGCAACCCTCGATGAGAAGGACGCCGATACACTGCTGCGCATGGTCGATATGCTCGAAGACCTGGACGACGTGCAGAACGTCTACACCAACGCCGAGATCAGCGACGAAATTTTGGAATCACTGGACTGAATGATTCGTATCCTCGGCATCGACCCCGGCTCAAGGGTGACCGGCTTCGGCATTATCGACAGTGATGGCATCAATGCCGTCCACGTCGCCCACGGCACACTTCGCCTCAAGGGGAAGGAGCTTCCTCCCCGGCTGGGTCAGATCTTTGAAGAGATCAGCGAGGTGATTGAATCCTATCGCCCTGAGGTGATGGCTGTAGAGCAGGTTTTCGTATCGAAAAACCCCTCATCCGCGCTGAAACTGGGTCACGCGAGAGGCGCTGCAATCTGTGCCGGTGTGAGCCGGGGGCTGGCAGTGGCAGAATACACCCCACGCAGTATCAAGAAGGCGGTGGTGGGAAGCGGCTCTGCTGAGAAGGAGCAGGTTCAGCACATGGTAAAACTCATCCTCAAGCTGGCCGAAAACCCGCAGGAAGATGCTGCCGATGCGCTGGCCGTGGCGCTGAGTCACGCCAATACGAATACCACACTTGGCCGTTTGGCCGCAGGACGGGCAAGATGATCGGTCGTTTGCGTGGAGAGATAGCCGAAAAGCAGGCCCCTCACCTGTTGCTGGATGTGAATGGGGTCGGATACGAACTTGAAGCACCAATGTCCACCTTCTTTAATCTGCCGGATGTTGGCGCCACCATCACACTCCACACCCATCTTGCGATTCGTGACGATGCGCATGTGCTTTATGGTTTTGCCAGTGAGGGGGAGCGCTCCCTGTTCCGCAGCCTGCTCAAGGTCAATGGGGTAGGAGCGAAGATGGCACTCGGCATTCTCTCAGGTATGACTGCTGATGAGTTCAGCCGCAGTGTGCAGAACGAAGATGTGGCCTCGTTGGTGCGGTTGCCCGGTATCGGCAAGAAGACTGCGCAGCGGCTGATTGTCGAGATGCGCGACCGCCTGGCCAAACTGGATATTCTGCCTGCAACAGTCAGCACAACAGGAGTGGTTGCCAGCCGACCTCAGACACCTGTCTCCGATGCGGTGGCGGCACTGGTGGCGCTGGGTTACAAACCACTGGATGCCGGGCGTATGGTCAAGGCTGTGGAAGGTGAGGGACTCGAAAGCGAGGCACTGATCCGCCTTGCGTTGCAGAGCGCGGCAAAGAAAGGGTAGATAGCAGTGGATGGGGAAAACAGACTGATCGATGGTGAGGTGATTGGTGACGATGCCGCCATCGACCGCGCAATTCGACCGAAACGACTGAAGGACTATGTCGGGCAGCCCGCTGTGCTGGAGCAGATGGAGATATTCATTCCAGCCGCCAGGGGACGCAACGAGGCGCTCGACCACGTCTTGATCTTCGGCCCCCCGGGGCTGGGCAAGACCACGTTGGCCCATATCATCGCCAACGAGATGGAGGTTAACCTGCGCCAGACCTCGGGGCCGGTGCTGGAAAAGCCAGGTGACCTGGCGGCACTGCTGACCAATCTGGAACCCCACGACGTGCTCTTCGTGGATGAGATCCATCGCTTGAGTCCGGTGGTGGAGGAGATACTCTATCCCGCGCTGGAGGATTTTCAACTCGACATCATGATCGGCGAAGGACCGGCGGCCCGCTCCATCAAGCTTGATCTGCCACCCTTCACCCTGGTTGGCGCCACAACCCGCGCCGGGCTGCTGACTTCGCCCCTGCGGGACCGGTTCGGCATCGTGCAGCGATTGGAGTTTTACAGTGCTGCTGATTTGGCCCACATAGTGGGCCGTTCTGCCGGTATCCTGAATATCGGTATCGATGATGCCGGTGCGGTGGAGATTGCCCGCCGTTCCCGGGGTACACCGCGTATTGCCAACCGTCTGCTGCGCCGGGTGCGGGACTATGCACAGGTAAAGGGAGACGGACATATCTCGGCCGATCTGGCAGATCGGGCACTGGCCATGCTTAAGGTGGACAGTAACGGTTTCGACAACATGGATCGTCACCTTCTGCTGGCAGTGATCGAAAAGTTCGATGGCGGCCCCGTCGGAGTGGATAATCTGGCGGCTGCCATTGGCGAGGAGCGGGGTACCATCGAAGATGTGCTGGAACCTTATCTTATCCAACAGGGGTTTATGATGCGCACCCCCAGAGGACGGGTCGCCACCCAGGCTGCCTATCTCCATTTTGGTCTAGCACCAAAAGAGGGGGAGGTGATGCCCGGTCGTAAGGACCTGTTTGGCAAATCGTGAGCCGACATGAGGATTACGGGGAACTTGATGAACCCGTCGTACTCAATATAGACGAACAATGGTAGGGGCCTCTCCTACGAAAAGAAGGAACAGATAGCAGCGTGAAAGAGTTTCTCTGGCCTGTCAGGGTCTATTACGAAGACACCGACTCCGGGGGCGTGGTCTATTACGCCAACTACCTGAAGTATATGGAACGGGCTCGTACCGAGTGGCTGCGCAGCCTCGGTTTTGAACAGGATCGGATGTTGCAGCAGGATGGGGTTATCTTCGCGGTCAGCCGGGTGGAAGTCAGCTATCATCGGCCTGCAGGATTCAACGATGCGCTGGTGGTCAGTGCGCAGATAGTGCGCAAGGGCCGGGTCAGTCTGACCTTTTATCAGGAAGTCAGGCGTCCATCAGATAACGCACTATTGGTCAGTGGACGGATAAAAGTGGCCTGCGTGGATGCGGCAAGGATGCGTCCCGCTCCGCTTCCGGAGAACTTATTCAAGGAGATAGCGGGTGTCGAGTGATCTCTCTTACGCACAGCTGATATTACATGCCAGTCCGGTTGTTCAGTTCGTTATCGCAGCACTGATCTTCGCCTCCATCAGCTCCTGGACCATGATCTTCGATCGGGCAAGGGTGTTGCGCCGCGCCAAGCGGGCAGCGGAGAATTTCGAAGAACGATTCTGGTCGGGGGGTGACTTGGGTGAACTCTACCGCCAGATAGAACGGGAAGGTGCGGGGCAATCCGGCATGGCGGCGATTTTCCGCGCCGGCTTCCGTGAATTTGCCCGCTTGCGGACAAAAGAACAGATCGAGCCGATGGCGGTGGTTCAAGGGGCGCAGCGCTCCATGCGCGTGGCCCTGAGTCGCGAGCTAGACGATCTGGAACTCCATCTGTCAATGCTTGCCACCGTAGGTTCGACCAGCCCCTATGTCGGACTCTTCGGAACCGTGTGGGGCATCATGAACTCCTTCCATGCCCTGGGGAATGTGAAGCAGGCGACGCTCGCCCTGGTCGCACCCGGCATTGCCGAGGCGTTGATCGCCACTGCCTTCGGACTCTTTGCCGCAATCCCGGCTGTGGTCGCCTATAACAAATACTCCAATGAAGTGGAGCGGCTCAACAACCGCTATGACGATTTTCTTGAGGAGTTCTCCACCATCCTGCAACGGCAGGCACATGGTTAGAAGAGAGGGCCGAGGGGTAAGGGCCGAGGGTCAAGGTTTGGTTGTGGTTTTTTTCTCGGCCCTGTCTCCGCAGGTGGCAAAATGAGTCGACAACGGCAGCGTCGCCGTCCCATGTCCGAGATCAACGTCGTGCCCTATATCGACGTGATGCTGGTATTGTTGGTGATCTTCATGGTGACCGCACCCCTGCTGACACAGGGCGTAAAGGTGGAGTTGCCCCAGGGATATGCGGAGCCGCTGCCTGCCCAGTCAGATGACCCGGTGGTGGTCACGATTAACCAAGCCGGTGAATTCTTTGTTGATATCGGTGCCGACAAGGGAAATCCGGTGGATGCTGAGACACTGGTGGCACGGGTTCGGGCGGTACTCAAATATAAGCCGAAAACACCAATCTTGGTGCGTGGAGATGCCGGTGTTGAATATGGCCGCGTTGTGGAAGCGATGGTGCTGGTACAGGCCGGTGGCGCCCAAAGTGTCGGCCTGATAACCGAGCCGCCGGAGCACTGAATCGATGTTCAGTGTAGTACGGCGCAATCCCATTTCGATCATTCTGGCGGTGATACTGCATCTTCTGATCGGTCTTTTTCTGCTGTTTGGCATGGAGTGGTCACCTGCGCCTGAGTTGCCCAAGGCACAGGCGCCGATCGTCCAGGCGCGGGTGGTGGATGCCTCCAAAGTCGAAGCTGAACTTAAGAAGATCAAACAGGCAGAAGAGAAGAAAAAATCAGCTAAATCGGCTGCCCTGCGCAAAGAGGAGAAGCGCTTGGCAGAGATCAAGCGCAAACAGGCTGCGGAGAAGAAACGGCTTCAGACGCTGGAGAAAAAGCGTAAGACCAGAGAGAAAGAAGAAGTAAAACGTAAAGCGATTGCAAAAAAGAAACAGGAAGCTGAAAAACGGAAACAGGCGAAACTGAAAAAAGAGCAGGCGGCGCTGGCGGAAAAACGAAAGACAGAGGCAAAGCGTAAAGCGGCAGAGAAGAAAAAACGCGAGCAGGCCGAAGCGAAACGCAAAGCGGCTGAGAAGAAGAAACAGGCGAAATTAGCAGCCAAACGCAAGGCCGAGGCAAAGCGTAAAGCGGCGATTGCGGCCCAGCAGGCTCGCGAACAGGAGCTGCAGGCCCAGCTTGCCGCCGAACAAAACTCCCGGGAAATCAGTCGCTTTGAGATCGCCATTCGTCAGCAGATAGAACGCAACTGGCTACGACCGCCGAATAGTGCTGAAGGACTCTCCTGCACCGTACGTGTTCGACTGATTCCCGGTGGCGATGTGATGCCCGGCAGTGTCAGAATCATCAAGAGCAGCGGTAACGCCGCTTTTGATCGCTCAGTGGAGGTCGCTGTCTATAAAGCTGCACCGCTACCGGTACCCAGCGGCGGTCTGTTTGATTCGTTTCGTGATCTGAGGCTGGAGTTCAGGCCCGAGAAGTAGATCAGCCTGTTATGAGATGGAAATTCTTTGCGGTTGTCTGGAGAGTTGGCATACTCTGCGCAACCAACCACTGTTCATTTAGATTTTATCGTTGATGGTTATATGAAATATCTGTTGTTGATTCTTTTTCTAGCCCTCTCCTGGCAACCGGCTGCAAATGCCGAATTGACCATTGAGATCACCGAAGGGGTGGAGGGTGCGCTTCCCATCGCTGTCGTGCCTTTTCACTGGCAAGGCAAAACGCAAACCACGCCCAAGGAGGACGTTTCGGCGATTATCCAGGCGGATCTGCATCGCAGTGGCCGCTTCAAGACGCTCCCACGGAACGACATGCTCGCCAAGCCTGCAAGTGGCGATGAGGTAGAGTTCAAGGATTGGCGGGTACTGGGCGTGGAGAACCTGGTCGTTGGACAGATTCAGCCCAACGGCAATAAAGGCTTCATTATCCGCTTTCAGCTCTTCGATGTCTTTCGGGGCGAACAGCTGACTGGTTACAGCATCCCGACCACTGCGGGAAACTTGCGCACCACCGCCCACCATATTGCCGATCTTATCTATGAACAGCTGATCGGTATTCCTGGTGCGTTCGCCACTCGGGTTGCTTACATCACCTCTAAGACTGAAGGGGGGAACACCCAGGTAGACCTGCGGATTGCCGACGCGGATGGTTACAGTCCCGAGACCATCGTCAGCTCTGATGTGCCGCTGATGTCACCTGCCTGGTCACCCGATGGCCGCAAAATCGCTTATGCCTCCTCCGAAAAAGGGAGTTGGGGAATCTATATTCAGGAGGTTTACACGGGACGCCGTCAAAAGGTTACCGCCTTCAAGGGTATCAACAGCGCTCCCGCCTGGTCACCTGATGGACGTAAATTGGCCATGACACTTTCGAAGGACGGTAATCCGGACATCTTCGTATTTGATATGACGACACGTAAACTGCGTCCGATCACCCGCCACTATGCCATTGATACCGAACCTTCCTGGTCACCGGACGGTCGTCATCTGGTCTTTACTTCAGACCGCGGTGGTAAACCGCAGATCTATCGGGTTCCCTCCTTTGGCGGCAAGGCGGAACGGGTCACATTTCAGAATGCCTATAATGCCAGAGCCTCCTACTCTCCTGACGGTAAATTGCTGACGTTGGTAACCCGTGAAGATGGACGCTATCGTATTGCGGTGCTTGATTTGGCATCTGGCGTCATGCAGGTGCTGAGCCGGGGCGATCTTGATGAATCTCCCAGTTTCGCACCGAACGGCAGCATGATAATTTACGCCACCAAAGCGGGGCGGCGGAGTGTGCTTGCTGCGGTCTCCGTCGACGGACGTGTGCGGCAGAAACTTGCGCTGCACGAGGGTGATGTGCGAGAGCCGGTCTGGTCCCCCCTGCAAAAAAAATGAATTATTTGCCTGGCTTTTGATTTTTATTTCCAAGCCGGAAATCGAGGAGAAACAAAATGTTTACAATCTTGACCCGCTGGGTGCCCATATCCCTCTGTCTGTTAATCTTCGCAGGTTGCTCTTCCTCCCCTACAAAAGAGGGCGAGCAGGAGGGAGCCGAAGTCACCGAGCAGTCTACCGGCTCATCCGGTACTTATGAAGGAACGGAGGGAGCTGGAGCCACCATCAGTGCCGCCAGCGAGGCAGGTTCCTGGAGCGGTGATCCACTGGACGACCCCTATAGTCTTCTGGCAACCCGTATTCTCTACTTCGATTTTGACCAGAGCAGCATCGGCATGGATAACCGGGAGATAATTCGTGCCCACGCCGAGTATCTTGCAAGCAATCCTCATGTCAGTGTCAGGCTGGAAGGCCATGCAGATGAACGCGGTACCCGCGAATACAATCTGGGTCTGGGGGAACACCGTGCCAATGCGGTGCGCAGTCTGCTGATGGCCGAGGGTGTTGCCGACAACCAGGTTATCGTCATCAGCTATGGCGAAGAGCGTCCGGCATCCATGATGAACAATGAAGAATCCTGGGCGCTGAACCGACGCGTGGAACTGGTCTACTGAGATGAAGAAGCTTTCTTTGGCACTGGCTATGACAGTGGCGCTGATGAGCGCACACGCTGTTTCAGCTGAAAAAAAACCTGTCACGGCTGGGACCCCCAATCTGGAACAGCGGCTTGGGCGGCTGGAACGGATCCTGCGGAACCAGAGTCTGGCGGATATCATTCTCCAGCTACAGCAGTTACAGCAGGAGGTACAACAATTACGTGGCGAGGTGGAGTTACAAAAGCATTCGATGGATGCCATGAGTCGCCGCCAGCGTGATCTCTATCTTGATATTGACCAGCGACTCTCCCGCATGAGTCGCTCGACTGCTGTCTCCAGTGGTCCGGCGCCGGTTGTCGACCTGACGGGCAGTGGTGCAGCAGCCGCAAAACAGAGTGTGCCGACGGCTGAAAAAACAAGTGGCGTAACACCAACTGTGGCAGTGACACCGACAGTTTCAATCGACTCGAAAAAAGAGTCAGCAGCCTATCAGAAGGCGTTTAACCTGCTGAAGCAAGGGCGTTATAAGGAGTCGATTGTCGTCTTTCGTGCATTCCTCAAGAAGTTTCCCGGTGGCAGCTACGAGGATAACGCCCAGTACTGGTTGGGTGAGGCAAGTTACGTCAGTCGTGATTTCGACACGGCGTTGGGCGAATTCACAAAGGTGATTGAATATTATCCCGACAGTGCAAAGGTTTCGGGAGCCATGCTCAAAAGTGGTTATATTCATTATGAGAAGCGTGCATGGAAAACGGCCCGGGATCTTTTTGAACGGTTGAAGAAGCAGTATCCTGGCACAACCGAGGCACGCCTGGCGGCAAACCGTTTGGACCGAATGTTCAAAGAGGGCCATTGATGGCAGCAGCAGCGCCGCCGCGGCTGCGCATTACTGAGATCTTCCACTCTCTGCAGGGCGAAAGTCGCAGCAGTGGCTTTCCCACCGTCTTTATCCGGCTTACCGGTTGTCCGCTTCGCTGCAGCTATTGCGATACGGAATATGCCTTCACAGGTGGCGAGTGGTGGGATCTTCCTGCGATTCTTTCTGAAGTCAAAGTCTATCACCCCCGTTATGTCTGTGTGACCGGCGGAGAGCCGTTGTCACAAAAGGGGGTTTTGCCACTACTGACAGTGCTCTGTGATACCGGATATCAGGTATCACTTGAGACCAGTGGCGCGCTCGATATCTCCCAGGTGGACAGGCGTGTCTCCAGGATAGTGGATATCAAGACGCCAGGTTCCGCTGAAGCAGCTAAAAACAACTATGCCAATATTGATCTTCTGACAGCCAACGACCAGATGAAATTTGTCATCTGTGATGAAGCGGACTATCGATGGAGTTGCCAACAAGTCGTAAAGTATGCGCTGACTAAACGCTGCGAAGTGCTCTTCTCGCCGGTACACGGCAGGCAGGACGCAGTCGCACTGGCTGAGTGGATTCTGCGTGACAGATTGACTGTCCGCTTCCAGCTGCAACTGCATAAAATTCTATGGGGCGAGCAGCCGGGATGCTGAAGGCAAAGAAGGCTGTTATTTTACTTTCAGGCGGACTCGATTCCGCCACTGTTCTTGCCATCGCTCAGCAGCAGGGCTATACCTGCCATGCATTGAGTATGGAGTATGGACAGCGGCACATGGCGGAGTTGAGCGCGGCAAGACGAGTGGCGCAGTCACTGAATGCCGCCGAGCACAAAATGGTTCGAATCGGCTTGGAAACGATTGGAGGCTCAGCGCTCACTGACAGTGCCATCCCGGTGCCGGATCATGCGCAGGAGGGTATACCCGTCACCTATGTGCCTGCCCGCAATACAGTGTTTCTCTCCCTGGCACTGGGCTGGGCTGAAGTGCTGGGTGCACAGGATATTTTTATCGGCGTCAATGCGGTCGACTACTCCGGCTATCCGGATTGCAGGCCGGAATTTATCCACTCATTCGAGCAGCTTGCCAATCTTGCCACCAAAGCAGGGGTTGAGGGAGAGCGGTTCAGAGTTCATACACCACTGATCGATATGAGCAAAGCGGAGATTATCTCCACCGGCATCCGTCTTAGTGTGGACTATAGCCTTACGATCTCCTGCTATCAGGCAGATCCTGAGGGCCGGGCCTGTGGTGTTTGCGACTCATGCCGCCTGCGGGCCAAAGGATTTCAGGATGCGGCTATTGACGATCCGACATCTTATCGGTACTGAATAGTGTCGGTATTTTCATGCGTTGAAATAGCCGATAAAATATTGGCTACATAGAGTCCATCCAGATAGTCCTGGCGCTGAAAAAGCATTTATACAGGTACCTTTATCGCTATGAGATTTCAAATGTTTGGTAGAAAACCGAAAATCGAAGCGGCAGTCAAAGTGCTTTTTGTCTGCATGGGTAATATCTGTCGCTCCCCAACAGCACAGGGTGTTTTTCGTGCGCTGGTCGAAAAGGAGGGGCTGGCTCACCTGATCGCCACGGATTCAGCCGGTACCATCGATTTCCATATCGGTGGCAGCCCGGATCGCAGAGCTCAGTCGACTGCCCTAAACAGGGATGTCGATCTGAGTGATCTGCGGGCACGCCAGGCGGTGCCGGAAGATTTTGAGCAGTTTGACTATATTCTTGCCATGGATCGGTCAAATTATGAGGACCTGTTGACGCTTTGCCCGCCGGGCCTGGAAGAGAAACTCCACCTTTTTCTCGACTTTGCCCCGCATCTGGAAGTCCGTGAAGTTCCTGACCCTTATTACGGTGGTCCCGCTGGGTTTGAAAACGTCTTTGATCTAGTGGAAGCAGCGTCCATCGGGCTGCTGAGCAGGATCAAAGAACGGAATTTGTAGGGTGGTGCCGCTTGCGGATTCAGCCAGGAGGTAGGGTGCGCCGTGCGCACCAATACAAACCGTAATCACGGTATTTATGGTGCGCACGGCGCACCCTACGCCTCCTGGCTTTATTCAATCATCCGACTTTTCAGCAGGGGCACTCTCTTTCTGAGAGGCCTCGACGGTGGGTTTCTTCTCTTCCTGGGCCGGCGGCTTAGGAGGCGTCTCTGTCGCAGGTTTAGGTTTGGCCGATGCCGCCTTGACGATAGTTTCAGACGGCTCTGATGCCGGTTTTTTCTCTTCTTTCGCTGCTGCAGACTGTTTTTTCTGTTTGATGGCAACCGCTTTTTCTATTGTGGCCGAAGGTTTCGGCTTCTCCTCCTGGGATTTGGCAGGAGCCTCAGTCGAAGTTTTCTCCGCTGTGGAGGTCTTGGCTTTTGGTTTCGCAGCAGCCCGTTTTTTTCTGACTGCCTTTGGTTTTGGAGCGGCCCTCTCCTTAGGTGCTTTCTCTTCCTTGGGTGCAACCTTCTCTTCTGTCTTTGTGACTTTTTTGGTTGTGATCTGAACCAGCTTTTTCGGTGCCGCTTTGGGTTCCACCGGGGCAGCAGGTTTTGGTTTTGGTTCTGGCTGTGGTGTCTTTTCCTCTGTTTTTGGTGGAGCAGTAACCGGTTTTGTCACTACCATTTCTGGCTTCTTTTCCGGCGCACTCTTAGGCTTCGGAGCTGCTTTTTCGGTTGTAGTCTCGCTAACCATCGGCTTGGCGCGCTTGGGGGTAGGCGTCTCGACTTTGGCGGGAGTGGAACTCACATCCTCTACGGTCGGCCTTGTTGGGGCAGGGATCGCATCAATCGAAAAACGTTCGGCTTTTTCTGTTTCTTTCTGCTGACCCTGCGGATCCTGCTGGCTCTGTTCACGCTCATCGCTTGGGCGACGACGGCGTCCACCTCGGCGCCCACGGCGAGAACCGCTACGGCTGCCTTTGGGTTTTGGCGCGTCATCTCTACCTGTTTCGGGTTGCACGTTATCTGCTTCGACGATCTGTTGTTTCGGCGCTTCCTTGGTGGGCTTTTTTTGTTCCTGCCGCTTTTTCTGTTCCCCGCGCTGAGGCTGGCTCTTCTGGCCCTGGCTCTGACCGGTTTCCGTTTCTTCAGCATCGCGCCTGTTTCCACTGCGACGGTTATTGCCGCCGGAGCGCCTTCGTCCACCTCGGCTGCGAGAACCCTGTCCATCATGTCTGTTGCGCTGGTTTTGGCGTGGTTTGGATTCCTCTCTCTTCTGTTCTTCAGGTTCTTCCTTTTTTTCCTCTGCACGATGAGAGAAAAGGCTGGTGAAGATCTTCTTGAGAAAGCCGTTTTCTTCACTTTTTTCTTCCGAACTCTTCGCTTCTGGTTGGATGGCGCGTTGAGGAGCAGGAGATGCAGGGGCAATCGCTTTGACCGTGGGCTGCTCACTTTTGGGCTGCTCCACCCTGGCAAAGACAGGCGCCTCGGATGCTTCCTTCTCCACCATTTTATAACTGGCAGCATCATCCTGGTCTTCAGGCAACTCACTGCTCTTTACCCGTTCAATGCGGTAATTCGGCGTCTCCAGGCTGGTGTTTGGCACCAAAACAACACTGATGGTTTGGCGGTTTTCAATATCGTGAATTACTGTGCGTTTCTCATTGAGCAGGAAAGTGGCCACGTCGACCGGCAACTGGGCGATAATGCGTCCAGTGTTCTCCTTCATTGCCTCCTCTTCGATGATGCGCAGGATAGAGAGACCAAGGGACTCGACCCCCCTGACGGTGCCGTGACCTTTGCAACGGGGGCAGACCTGTTCGCTGGCTTCACCGAGAGAGGGACGGAGTCGCTGCCGGGACATCTCCAACAGACCAAACCGAGAGATACGGCCGATCTGAACTCTGGCCCGATCCTCTTTGAGTGCGTCTTTCAGACGATTTTCCACTTCCCGTTGGTTGCGGGCAGGAGTCATATCGATAAAATCGATGACGAACAGGCCGCCGAGATCCCGCAGTCGCAACTGGCGGGCAACCTCATCCGCTGCTTCCAGATTGGTGTTACGCGCGGTCTCTTCTATGTCCGCGCCTTTGGTTGCACGGGCAGAGTTGATGTCGATAGAGGTCAGCGCCTCCGTAGGATCGATTACAATAGCCCCACCGGATGGCAGTCGCACCTCACGTTGAAAGGCTGATTCGATTTGACTTTCGATCTGATAGCGGCTGAAAAGAGGCACCTCGTCCTGATAGCGGCGCAGCTTCTTGGCATATTGCGGCATGACCTGGTTGATAAAACGCTCGGCCTGGGAGTAGACATCCGCATCGTCGATGACGATTTCGCCAATATCCATCCGCAGATAGTCGCGGATGCATCGAATGATGACATTGCTCTCCTGATAGATTAGAAAAGGCGCCGATTTGCTGCTCGCGGAATTATCGATGGCCTGCCAGAGCTGATCCAGATAATCCAGATCCCACTGCAACTCTTCGGCGTTCTTGCCGATACCCGCAGTACGAACGATCAGTCCCATATTATCGGGGATGGTCAACGCACTCATCGCCTCCCGCAGATCCGCCCGATCCTGACCTTCGATGCGGCGTGAGACGCCTCCAGCCCGGGGGTTGTTGGGCATCAGAACGAGATAGCGTCCCGCCAGAGAGATAAAGGTCGTCAGCGCAGCGCCCTTGTTGCCGCGCTCTTCTTTCTCGACCTGGACAACAACTTCCTGGCCTTCCTTGATGGCATCCTGGATATTTACGCGCTTGGGAGACTGTTGCGCGGACTCGGAGAAGTAGCTCCGGGAGATCTCTTTCAGTGGCAGAAAACCGTGGCGTTCTGCGCCGTACTCGACGAAGGCAGCCTCAAGACTGGGTTCCACCCGGGTAATGCGCCCTTTGTAGATGTTGGCTTTTTTCTGTTCCCGGCCGGGAAGTTCGATATCCAGATTGAAAAGTTTTTGGCCATCGACGATGGCAACACGCAACTCCTCTGATTGAGTTGCGTTGATTAGCATGCGTTTCATATTTTCTATCCATGCAACTGCTCGAGTCTCGTCACAGCAGGCGGAAATCCGCGCAATGAAAACGGTCTGACTGCTTTCTGTTCAGTCAACGCCCGTTTTCTTCTGGCTGTCGAGTTGAGGGCAAGTCGTTTTACCCACGATCGTTTCCCGAAACTGGCTCGGGCAGTTGAAAAGCTGTTAAAGTTCGCCATCTGGCAGTCAGCCGTTCCCTGAACTTCTGTAAGGCACTTGAGCGGAGGATATTTGGCGCTTTGCCAGATCCGTTACGCTGTGCTCTGGATCAATAATTTTATGATCGCATCGCTTATGTGCCGCAGAAGAGTTCAGCAAGACGGGCCGCATGTGGCACCGGTTTGCTCGGTCAGCACAGCCCTGGGCCGCCTGAGAGGCCAATCTCTCTGTCTGTGTTGGACGAGATGTTGGCAATAATTATGGGGCAGGGGCCCTTGCGATATGCTGAATTATCTTCCTGAAGGGGAAAATCCCCCCACAGGCTATCTAATCTCTTACCGCGCTGACGATGGCTGTGCTACAAGGCTTGGCCACCGTCAATAAAATCAATTGGCAATATAGCAATCTTTCTCTTGCCTAGCAATGACTTAACGATAGAAAAAAGCCGCTAAATGTCAGAATCAAAAAAGAATTCTCCAACAGTCAGATTCGTCACTGTGGAGGCGGGTTTCGCGGGCCAGAGAATCGACAATTTTCTTTTGCGGGAACTCAAGGGCGTCCCGAAAAGTTTTGTCTATCGCATCCTGCGACGGGGGGAGGTGCGGGTTAACAAGGGACGGGTGAAGGCAGCTTATCGCTTGAAGTGCGGGGATATGGTGCGCATTCCTCCTGTTCGTATGGCCGACCCCGCAGAAAAACCCAAGCCGACGAAAAACCTCCTTGCGCAGTTGGAAAGCGCCATTATCTTCGAAAATGACCACTTTTTGGTCCTGAACAAACCCTCTGGCATTGCTGTTCATGGTGGTAGCGGGCTGAATTTTGGTGTCATTGAGGCACTGCGTGAGCTACGGCCCGAAGATCATCATCTGGAGCTGGTGCATCGTTTGGATCGTGCGACATCAGGCTGCCTGCTGATCAGTAAGAAACGCAGTGCTCTACGGATACTGCATGAACTTATACGGAGTAAGCGAGTCGATAAACGGTATCTCGTGCTGGTTGCGGGCAGTTGGCGCAAAGGTCGTAAAAATGCAGATGCCCCCCTCCTGAAAAATACCCTTCAAGGTGGAGAGAGGCTGGTCAGGGTCGACCCGGAGGGAAAATCGGCCCAGACCCGCTTCCAACGCCTGAGACGATTCCGAAGTTACACGCTTGTGGAGGCCGAGCTCATCACAGGAAGAACACATCAGATTCGCGTTCACTGCGCATGGTTGGGCTCACCGGTGCTGGGTGACACTAAATATGGTGATGAAGCGGCCAATCGGGAAATGCGCAAGCTGGGGTTGAAACGGCTGTTTTTGCATGCACATAAATTGAAATTCCGCTGGCCAGGAGAGAAGAGAGATCTTGAAATCAAGGCGCCACTTCCTTCGGAATTGGAACTCTTGCTTGAAAAACTGGATGAAGAAAATAGATGAAGTTTAAGCTGTTAATATTTGATTGGGATGGAACTTTGATGGACTCAGAGGCGCGTATCGTGGACTGCGTACGGGCTGCTGTAGACGATCTTGGATTGGACTGCCCGAGTAATGATGCAATACGTAATATTATCGGTTTGGGTCTGAGAGAGGCCATAGATACCCTGTTTCCAGGCGCGGATGATGAACTGCACCACAATGTCGTTACCCGATATCGTTACCATTTCCTCGGCGGCAATGAAACGCCATCCAGCCTGTTCGACGGGGCGCGAGAAGTCATCGAAACCCTGGCGCAGCAGGATTATCTGCTGGCAGTGGCGACGGGTAAGGGCCGACAGGGGTTGGATCAGGTTCTGGAATCTACGGCGTTAGGAGAGTATTTCCATATAACCCGTTGTGCTGATGAAACTTTTTCCAAGCCCCATCCTGAGATGCTGGAACAGATCCTCGATAGGCTCGGCGTTGAGCCTCACGAGGCCTTGATGATTGGTGATACCGAGTATGATCTGGAAATGGCAAGCAATGCCGGTACTCATTCTCTTGGGGTAACCTATGGCGTCCATAGTCAG
Organism: Sedimenticolaceae bacterium; assembly: GCA_963691905.1. GTDB lineage: Bacteria > Pseudomonadota > Gammaproteobacteria > Chromatiales > Chromatiaceae > QGON01. The sequence continues at coordinate 600,121 of OY829894.1, read as the reverse complement.
GAGCGTCTTCTCCGACACAACCCACTGGATTGTCTGCACGCCGTTTCCGCCATCCCAGAGTGGTTGGAATCGCAGATTAAAAATAAGTAATTTACTTTAAATACAATATATTATTAAGGTTTATTCATGTCAGATATAAATAATGGCAAGCCGCGTTCTCAATCCATTCCCAGTGATTGGGAAAGGGAACTGGTAGATAAGGTTGTGTTGGGCTCTATTGCAGAAAGTCGTCGCAGCCGGCGATGGGGCATTTTTTTTAAAAGCCTGACCTTTCTATATCTCTTCGTACTTTTGGCAGTGTTGTGGAACGATGACTTGGGCAAAGGTGTTTCAACTGCTACAGAGTACACAGCATTGGTCGAAATCAGCGGCGTTATTGCCCCTGACACCAAAGCAAGTGCCGACAAAGTCGTGACCGGCCTGCGAAATGCCTTCGAGGACGAGAAGACCAAGGGCGTCATCCTGCGCATGAATACACCGGGCGGCAGTCCGGTTCAGTCGCGATATATTTACGATGAGATTACCCGACTGAGAAAAGAGAACCCCAAAATCAAAGTCTATGCGGTAATCGTGGATATCTGCGCCTCAGGCGGTTACTACATCGCTGCCGCTGCGGATGAGATCTATGCAGACAAAGGCAGTCTGGTCGGCTCCATCGGTGTGTTGATGAACGGATTTGGCTTCGTTGATGTGATGCAGGGGTTGGGCATCGAGCGCCGCTTGATGACCGCTGGCGAAAACAAAGGCATCATGGATCCATTCTCACCTGTGGGTGACTCTGATAAGGCGCATATTCAGCGCTTACTGGACCAGTTGCACGTCCAATTCATCAATAGCGTTCGTGAGGGAAGGGGAGAGCGCCTCAAAGTCACTGAATACCCCGAGATATTCAGCGGACTCTTCTGGAGTGGGGAAGAAGCCCTGAAAATGGGATTGGTGGACGATTTCGGCAGCAGCAGTTATGTTGCCAGAGAGATAATCGGTGCCAAGGAGATTGTCGATTTCACGCTGGAAGAGGATGTATGGGACCGGTTTGCCGAGCGTCTGGGCGCCGGAGCCGCTGAAACACTGGCGCGGATTACCGGCTTTGCCAACAATCTCCAGCTGCGTTAGGTTCGATTCCCCGCTGCTTGCTGCGAAGCGTTGCTCCTACAATTTAATAGGGTTAACAGACCCTAACAAATCCGGGGCAGGGGATCGTCTTCCAACTCTTCGAGGATACGGGCGCCACCGAGGGGTGTCTCCATGATCAAATATGGGTCATCCCTGTTCACCGTTCCGATGATGGCGGCAGATGCCCCCTCAGGCAGGTTACGCCAGGCCTGCAATGCCGCTTCCGCCTGATCTTCCGAAACCACGGCCACAACCCGCCCCTCACAAGCAAGATAGAGCGGATCATAGCCGAGCATTTCACACACCGAGTTGACAGGATCCTGAATAGGGATTTCCGACTGTTGGAGGCGGATCTGCAGGCCGGTGGCGTGACAGATCTCGTGTCCCACTGTCGCCAGGCCTCCCCGAGTCGGGTCACGCATGAAGTGGAGACCAGGCAGAGGGGTGAGCGCCTGTGTCAGGCGTAACACGCTGGCGGCATCTGAACGAAGATCCCCCCGCAGACCAAATTGCTCGCGAGCCAACATCACGGCGATACCGTGATCCCCAACAGGCCCGCTGACAAGCAATCGGTCGCCGGCCCGGATACGGTCAAGTCCCAATTGCAGCCCTTTCTGTCTGATACCGATACCGGTCGTTGCCAGGTAGATGCCACCGCCTTCACCCCGCCTCAATACCTTGGTGTCGCCTGCTGCAACCTGTACATCAATTGCGTTTGCGGTCTCTGCAATGCTTCTGACAATACGATCAAGCCTCTCAACCTCAAAACCCTCTTCGATGAAGGCATTCAGACTGAGGTAACGAGGAATCGCACCGGCAACTGCCAGGTCGTTGGTCGTGCCATGCACCGCCAGTGAGCCGATGTTGCCTCCGGGAAACTCCAGCGGTTGGACGGTGAATCCATCAGTTGTAAAGAACAGATCCCCCTGATCATGCAGATCCAGCCGAACTGCATCCGCCTGAATATCGAGCGTGGGATTCTTGAGATGGCGGGAGAAGATCTCTTCGATCAGCTCCCGCATAAAACGGCCGCCGTTGCCGTGTGCCAGCGTAATGTGTGTATCCTGCATGATCCCGAAATAGAAAGTGTGAGTTGTCTGGAGAATAGCAGGAGAAGGCTATCGGACAAACAAAAACCCCACCTGTCCCGACGGGGTTTTCTTTAGGTAAAGTATGATCGGTTATTCAGCAACGGCCGGTGCAGCGGGAGCTGGCGCGACTGGAGCGGCATATGGATAGCCACCATAACCATAACCCGGATATCCGCCATAGCCATAACCCGGATAGCCACCATAGCCATGACCCGGATACCCGCCATAGCCATAACCCGGATACCCACCATAGCCTGGATAACCACCCCAAGGACCACCGCCCCAAGGACCACCATAGTAGTCATCATTATCAAACCAGTCGAATGGTCCCCAGAATGCCTGTGCGGATGAGGTCGCCAGCAAGGCGCTTCCAGCGATAACGGCAGCAGCAGCAAAACGCAGAGTTTTTTTCATGATGTGTAATCTCCTTTAAAGATAATGACACGGCTGAAAAATCAGCTGTCGGTCCTGGATGGATTTCCTTTTGCCAAGACCGAAGGCACCTACTTAAGATTCAAAGAACCCTCTATCAATATAGGCAGTGTACAAAAAGGTTTGGTTGATCCATATCATTAAATTAGCGGTTATTAATAATATAATCTGCAAGTGATCAATTTGGCACTTGGTCCTGGTGAGAGCACACTGCTTATGGTAGCTGAGACTCAAGGATTGAGAATGCTTTCAAAATCTCTGTTGGCCGATTATGGAAATGGGGTGAGAAGCGAATTCCCCCTCCGCGATAAGCACAGACGACCCCCTGCTGCATAAGGCTCTGATAGAGTCCATCATTGTCGACACCGGGGATCCTGAATGTAACTATGCCTGCCCGTTTCTCCTTCTCCTCAGGAGTAATGAGTTCAAACCCTAATCGCCTGACCTCAGCCACAATGGCATCGGTATTCCAGGTGATAGATTGCTGGATCGATTCAATGCCGGTCTCCTGAATGATCTCAAGACTGGCGTGCAGGGCATGAATGCCCAGCATATTCGGACTTCCGCACTCAAAACGTCTTGCTGATGAGGCTGGTGTCCACCCAACTTGGTCGAAATCTCCGGCATTATTCACCATGTGCCAGCCAAATTGGTTGAGTTTGAGCTCATCACGCAGGTTTTCCCGGCAGTAAAAAAGAGCAATTCCTTCCGGTCCCAACATCCATTTATGTCCGTCGGCTACAACAAAGTCCGCATGGCAAGCCTGTACATCAAAGGGGAAAGCCCCAAGGCTTTGGATGGCATCGACACAAAATAGAATGTCGTTGTCAGCGCAAAACCTGCCCACCTGTTCGAGGTTTAATTTCAAGCCAGAAGCATACTGCACGGAACTTATCGGGATCAGTCTCGTGTGCTCGTCGCACAGGGCGATGAGGTCATTTTCAGGGTCTTGAGTCTGATCAAGATCCAACAATCGAAGTTCGACACCAAACTGGGACAGTGATTCCCAGACGATGCGGTTGGAGGGGAACTCCTGGGCTATACTTACGATGTTTTCGCCTGGTTTCCAGCCAAGACCATAAGCGATGACCGACAGTGCCTCGGATGTATTCTTCAGCAGTGCTATATCATTTACGGTTGGAGCGTTAATCAAGTCTGCCAGTTGCCTGCGCAGGCGATTTTCAGTTTTCAGCCAGTCGGGATAGTGTTGGGCGCCCACAGTGCCGTTTTCCTGGGAGAAACGTTCAACGGCTTTAACCGTTTTCTGTGGCCAAGGCGCTACTGCTGCATGATTGAGATAGATTATTGAAGGATCCAGGGAAAAAAGTGGCACAGTGCTCTCCAGCTGGGTGAGGGTTGTATATGTGGCTGCTTCAGGCCCTATGGTCAGATTCAGCTTGAACGGGATGCAATTCCAGTCAGGTTGTTACAAAATAGGCTAAAAATTGGACCTAAAGCCGACCCAGCATGGACACCTATCTGATTAATTCTATAAGAATAATTTTATTCTTGCTGATTGTACTCACTGAACTCTCTTCAGCTGCTGCTGATGTGGGGCTGGATGAGCCTATTCTGCCCCTTCCTCTGACTCAGGATCTGGCCCCAAAAATAGTGGCATTAGGCGACAGGCTTTTCCACGATCCCCGCCTTTCCCACGATAACACCATCAGTTGCGCACATTGCCACCGATTGGCGACAGGCGGGACCGACATGTTGCCCAAGTCTTTCGGCATTCGTGGACAGACCGGGGCAATCAAAGCCCCGACGGTGTACAACAGCGCCTTTAATTTCGTCCAGTTCTGGGATGGCCGTGCGGCAACACTGGAGGAACAGGTCAGCGGTCCAATCAATCATCCTCTTGAGATGGGTTCCAGCTGGCAGGAGGTCGTCAATAAGTTGAAAGGCGATCCTGAGGTGCTGGAGGCTTTCCAGTCCCTCTACTCCGATGGTGTCACCCAAGATAACATCAAGGATGCTATCGCCACGTTTGAACGCTCTCTGGTCACATTAAACTCGCGTTTTGACCAGTGGTTGCGGGGCGATGAGAACGCCATAAATGATGCTGAGCTGGAGGGGTATCTGAAGTTCAAAGATTATGGTTGTGCCAGCTGCCATCAAGGCATGAACGTTGGAGGAAATATGTATGGATATATGGGTGCTATGGGTGACTATTTTTCTGTACGGAATACACCGGTAACAAAAGCTGATTTGGGAAGACAAAATGTCACCGGACAGAGTGAGGATCGTTTCCTGTTCAAGGTACCCAGCCTGAGATTGGCTGTCATTAATGGCCCCTATTTTCATGACGGCAGCACAGAAACACTTGAAGAAGCAATTAGAATCATGGCACGTCATCAATTGGGCCGGGCTATTCCGACAAAGGACATAAAATCCATTATCTCTTTTCTTCGCACGCTTGTCGGTGAGCACCCTAGGCTCAATCCATGATCCAACACCTCCTTGGCCCAAGACGCTTCCTGCTGTTTCTGTTTATTGTAGCTGCCGCAGTTGTCCTTCTGACATCATTATGGGTAAAGGAGACAGATCAGTACGCCAAACAATCGGATCTCTTGATCCAGATGAAAGAACTCGACGCTCGTCTGGATCGGGATGTCTTACGGGTCATATCTTTCCTATTGGTGCAGTACGATCCATTGGTGGGTACCACCAAGCAGCTACGTAAGCTAGAGAAAAAGGTAAAAGATCCCAAACTCTCTTTCTATGAAAGTAAAGGCAAGAGGATGGACGATGCAATTGATACCTATTGGGCCTCAGTGGAAGAAAAGCTGCAGTTACAGGAGAGAATCAAGTCGCAGGCTGCCTTTGTCCGCAATGGGATCAACTATCTACCTGTAGCTGTGCAAGATCTGAAGGAAATTAGTGATGACGTCTATGAAGAGGTTATGGCGTTGCTCAATCAACTCTATCGATACAACCTCTCCTCCAGCAAGACTGAACTCAATCGAATTACTGAGCAGATAGAGGTTCTGAAACTACTGAACGACCTCCCGTCAGCCCATCATAACACTCTGGATAACATCGTTTTTCATATGCAGGCCAATCTGAAAGGGCTTGCCCAGCTCAAACAGTTGGAGGCTCGTTATCTCTCGATTCCCAGCCTTCAACAATTTGAAACCCTGCACAAAATTCACGCAACCTATCAGGCAGAGGATACCCGTCAAAGCCGGCAGATCAGTATGGTGCTGTCGGTGATCATCCTGTTCCTGCTCATGGGACTATGGCAACTGCTGCGTAAACTCGATACTGCCCGCCAAGTTGCAGAGCAGTCCTGGAACAGATTGCACGATGCTGTCGGAAGTCTGTCTGAGGCATTTGCGTTGTTTGATAGTGATGAGCGACTGGTGTTGCACAATAATAAATTTGAGAAATTCTATCCTTGGTTGGACAACCGACTCCAGAAAGGAGTTTTGCTGAAGGAACTCCTGAGCAGAATTCCCATTGCATTCGAACGAAGCACACTTGATGGCGAAAAAATTGAAAATAAAATGCCACTTGAACTCTATCTCGAACGTCCTGATAACCATCGTTGGTACCTGGCAAGTAATAATCGTACTACCGAAGGTGGCCTTGTCTGTGTCCGCACCGATATCACCGAGTCGAAAAAAGCCGAACTTGAACTTCGCAAACTTAGCCGCGCTCTGGAACAGAGCCCGGCTTCTGTTGTCATCACCGATACGAACGGGATCATAGAATATGTCAATCCCAAGTTTGAACGGATTTCAGGATATACGGCCAGTGAGGCTATTGGCCAGAACCCCAGAATAATGAAAAGTGGCGATAAGTCCCCGGATGAGTACAAGGAGATGTGGGACACCATTACCGCCGGCAAAGAGTGGCGAGGTAACTTTCATAATAAACGTAAGGATGGATCTATCTACTGGGAATCAGCATCGATATCACCTCTGCGTAACGAGAAGGGTGAGGTAACCCATTTTATTGCTGTTAAAGAAGACGTCACCGCACAGAAACGGGCCGAAGACCTGTTGAGGATGAATGCCACGGTATTTGATACCACGACGGAAGGCATCATGGTGACTGATGCCGAAAACCGAATTAAAACTGTCAATCCTGCATTCAGTCGCATCACCGGTTATGAGCCGAGCGAGGTGGTTGGACGGAATCCCAGTATTCTCAGTTCCGGGCGCCAGAAGAAGCTATTTTATCAGGAGATGTGGGAGACGGTCTTGCATCAGGGCCATTGGTCGGGGGAAATCTGGAATCGGCGCAAAGACGGCAGTGTCTACCCTCAATGGCTCTCCGTCGCTTCCATCAAGGATGAAAAGGGCAGGGTGAGTGAATATGTCGCTATTTTTTCCGATATCACTCAACGAAAGGAAAATGAGGAACAGATTCGCTACCAGGCAAACTATGATGCCCTTACCGGATTACCCAACCGCTCCCTTCTGCAAGACCGTCTTTCGCAAGCCATCATGTCGGCTGGACGAGAAGGGTGGGGATTGGCACTGCTGTTCATCGACCTGGATAAATTCAAAGTCGTTAATGATAGTTTTGGGCATGTAATCGGGGATGAACTACTGCAAAAAGTTGCCACACGCATCAAGGCCTGCATACGGGAGGTTGATACCGTAGCGCGTTTTGGTGGTGATGAGTTCGTTATTTTGCTACAGGACATTTCTGAACCGGAAGATGCCGCGAAGGTTGCCAGCAAAATTATTGAAACGGTCTCCAGGGTGTTTGAGCTTTCAAGCCGCGAAATCTTTGTCGGTGCGAGTATTGGCATTACCCTCTATCCAGAAGATGCTGATACTCCCGACACTCTACTGCAGAATGCAGATATGGCGATGTACTTGGCAAAAGATACGGGACGCAACCGTTTCCAGTTTTTTACTGCAAAAATACAGGAGCAGGTGAGGATTCGCCAAAGTCTGGAACATGACCTGAGAACGGCTTTGAAGCGGGAAGAATTTGAGCTCTATTATCAACCCGTCGTAGATGCTGGCAATGAATCAATTGTTAGCGTTGAGGCACTCCTGCGATGGCATCATCCACAACTGGGCTTTGTTGCGCCTGATACCTTTATTCCTCTCGCAGAGGAGATCGGTTTGATAGGAAAAATCGGGATGTGGATACTGCTTACCGGTTGCCGGCAGGTGCATGAATGGCATCAGGCTGGTTTAAGTGATATTGAAATCGCATTCAACCTGTCTGGCCGACAAAGAGAGTTGGGGTTGACTGCAAAAGACATCTCTCTGATATTGCACGAGACAGGTCTATCCGGTGAATTCATTACCCTTGAAATTACTGAAAGTGAGCTTATAGAGGACACAGCAGAGGAGATTACCTGGCTCCAGTCATTCAAAAATGTCGGTGCCAAATTGTCCATAGATGATTTTGGTACCGGTTACTCATCACTTAGCTATTTAAAACGCTTTCCGGTTGATATTTTGAAGATTGATCGGGCTTTTGTGGCTGATCTGCCTGACAATCAGGATGATGCTTCTCTTGTTGAGGCAATTGTAGCCATAGCAAAAAGTCTTAATCTCAAATTGGTAGCTGAAGGAGTTGAAACCAAGGCTCAGGCGGACTTCCTAAAGAAAATTGGTTGTGACTATCTACAAGGCTACTATTTTGGTAAACCGATGCCTGCAACTGAACTCACCGATATGATAGGCGTCGGTACCAATCCGTCTTCCTGAGTATTTCACCGATAAGTTGAAGAACTGAATGACTACGTTTATCACCCTCCGTAAGGTGCATAATACTTATTATGTTAAATTGGGCGTATTCAGGTTTATTCGCTGGATTATTGGCATATCTCATTCGCTGGGCAGGTTATCCCAAATAGACTACGCCACCCCTTAAAACAACAAAAATGACGGGGACATTGTATTGTGACCTGCACACGTTACCAGCCCCAGGAACTCTTCGACCCGTTCCGCACACTGGCCCACCGCGCACACATTACCGCCGCCGACGCCCTGCAATTCTTTGGGGTTTCCGTGCGCACCTTCCGCCGCTGGTGTGCGGATGACAGCGCCCCGATCATGGCGCGGCGCTTGCTGGTCTATCGGTTTGGGGATTTAGGCCCAGTCTGTGAAGGTTGGGAACACTGGCGCTTTGTATTTGACCCGGGAACAGGCCGCCCGGAATTGTGGACGCCGGAAGATATGGCGGTAACCCCTGGAGATATTCGCGCCCTGCCGTGGTTGCTGGCGCTGGCACACGACAAAAAAGGCGGAAAGGTTACCGCCCTCCCGCCTTCACTTGATTTGCCCCTGCGCGATCTCTCGCGCCGCCGCTAGTGTTTTTTCATGTTGAACCCGACAAGCATTAACAACAGCAACACCGCCGACATAAATACCAAGCCCCAATCATAACCGGACATCGCTGTACCCTTCACTCTGAATAGCTCCAACTGAAGTATAGCATCAGCGTGGACAGCCCAATCTCACTGCGCACAATTTCAGCGTGCTCTTCTTGGGCGTGCCGCCGCTGGTCTTGGTGTAGGCCGGCCTATGCCACCGGGTGGCCTGGCAATTGGATGCGTAGGCTTGGGTGGCCTGGAGATGGGTGGCTTGGGCCGATCGGGTTTTTCAGGTGGTGGTTTCACAATAATCGTGTCGCCGCCACAGCCCCAACAAGGGTAAGGGTCGTAATAGCCGCCATAGTAAGCGCCGTATGAAACTGAGCCACCAACGGATGAGGAGCCAGTGCTCGAGCATCCTGTCAAAAGCGCGGCACCCAGTAACAGGATGAGGCCAAACATTATTCGACGGAATAGTGTCATGATCACTCTCCCCCCTCGGTGGCAATACCAGGCCATTTCTGAATCATGAAGAGTGCCCCGGCGGGGTCAGCAAGCAGTGCGGTCTGCTTGTCTTCTTCAGCTGTCCCGGACTTTACCAGTACCCTGCCCCCCAGATTGGTTACAGCATCCGAAATCTTTTGTGGATCGGCAACACGGATTACAGGCACCCACCGCTGCTCTAATTTTTTATCGAACACCCCTCTGACGCCGGCACGCCATTTTCCATTCATTTTCAGAATCCAGTAGTTCTCCCGGTTTTCTCGTGAGGAATAACCCACCAAGGCTTGGTAGAAATCCAGTGAAGTCGCGGGATCACTTGACCAAAGTTCATCCCAGAGCCAGTCGTTGATGGCGGGTGCCTTATCTTCGGGGTCACCGCTGGCTGATCGAAGAAGCAGAATTTGTGCGCCTTGAGGGTCGCTGATCAAGGCACCTCGTCCTCGGTGGCGCATATTTGTAGGCCCCTCGTGTATCTTGCCTCCCCGCTCACGGACGAAGCCAACAGCTTGATCGACATTCGACACTGAGAGTGATGCGATCCAGCGAGCGATACCTCGACCGTTAGGCTTCGGTTTGATTTCGACCATGCCACCGATTGCCTGCCCGTCGCGCATCACAACGGTATATGCGCCCTGGTGCTTGAAGTCCCATCCAAACATTTTTCCATAAAAGTCTTCAGCCTGAGCTACATCCTGGGTTAGCAGGTCATGCCAAAGTATTTTTCCGGGGGAGTGCTTATGTGTGGCGGGAGAGGCTACAGGCGTCAGATCCAGCGTTGAGCAGCCGTTGAGTGCTGCAAAAGTGAACAACAGAGCAATAATCACCATTGAGGGCGCGGCATGTCTGCGAAATCTCTGTGTACGCATCGTCATTATCCATAACTCCAGGTAGCCTGGGGATGCATAATATACTTGAGGAGATTCAATGTCCTAATGAATTTAGGACTGAGTGGGATATTCCCAAAGATGTGCCGATTCCATAAAATGGTTTTGCACACTAAAGCATAGCCCGAATGGGCCTGGCTGGTATTTTTATACTGGAGCTAAACTAACATCCTCGCGTGAATGCGAGGATGTTAGCAATCACGCCTGGCGAAGTCGCGCGTAGATCTTATCCTTAAGTTCAGTGCGCTCATACTTCATCGCTTCGATACTTTCGTCCGCGATAGGCTGTCCGCGCTCTTCGAGTACACGGATTTCGTTGTCGATTTTATCGTGCTTCTTCACCAACTCGGCAAATTCTGTATCAGCTGCACTAAGTGCTTCGAGCTTCTGGTGGAATTCAGGGAATTCATGATCGATATCGTGGTGTTCTGAAAGCATGTTGCCCTCCCTCTTTTCTCTTATCAGGGTCAGACAGAATGATTTCTGCACTGACCCTTTATTTAAAAGTCGAGATTACCGAATCAGTTTATCCGGTAATCCCTTCTTGAAGAACCCTTAACCCTGGCGCGCTTTAACTTCCTTGATTACCTGCTCGGCTACACTGTTCGGGCAGGGAGCATAGTGTGAGAACTCCATGGAGAACTGACCGCGACCAGAGGTCATGGTCCTAAGGTCGCCGATGTAGCCAAACATTTCGCTTAGAGGAGCATCGGCCTTGACGCGGACGCCTGTGGTGCCTGCTTCCTGAGACTTGATCATACCGCGGCGACGATTGAGGTCACCAATTACGTCACCCACATGGTCATCGGGGGTGAAGACGTCGACCTTCATCACAGGCTCAAGCAGCTGGGGGCCCGCTTTCGGCACAGACTGGCGATATGCCGCCTTCGCAGCGATCTCGTAGGCGACCGCTGATGAGTCCACAGCATGGTAGCTACCATCTACCAAGGTGACTTTGACATCAAGCAGCGGGAAACCAGCCAAGGTGCCTGTTTGCATGCTGAGCGCGAAACCCTTCTCCACTGCAGGCCAGAATTCACGGGGGACGTTACCGCCGGTGACAACAGATTCGAACTCGAAGCCGCTGTTCTGCTCTCCAGGCTCGATTATGTAATCGATCTTGGCAAACTGACCGGAGCCACCGGTCTGCTTCTTGTGAGTGTAACTCTCCTCGATACGTTTGGTTATGGTCTCACGATAGGCCACTTGAGGCTTGCCGACGGTAACTTCTACGCCGTGGGTGCGCTTGAGGATATCGACCTTGATGTCGAGATGCAGCTCACCCATGCCTTTAATGATCGTCTCACCACTCTCCTCGTCCGTTTCCACGCGGAATGAAGGATCTTCCTGCATCATCTTGTTGAGTGCGATCCCCATCTTTTCCGAACCACCTTTGTCATTCGGTGAGATAGCAATGGAGATAACCGGATCAGGGAAGACCATCGGCTCAAGGGTGGCTGGCCGTTTCTGATCGCACAGAGTGTGACCGGTCCGGGTATTCTTCAGTCCTACCAGGGCGATGATGTCGCCAGCCTGGGCGGAATTGAGTTCCTCACGGGAGTCGGCATGCATCTCCACGATACGGCCGATACGTTCGGTCTTGCCGGTGAAGGTGTTGAGCAGAGTGTCGCCCTTCTTCAGTCGGCCGGAGTAGATTCGGGTAAAGGTCAATGCACCGAAGCGATCATCCATGATCTTGAAAGCCAATGCACGCAGTGGGTAATCTGGGTCGACGATGGCAAACTCACCGGTTTCGTTGCCTTCCATATCGACCTCGGGCTGAGGCTTGACCTCCGACGGGTTGGGCAGGTAGTCAATAACAGCGTTCAGTACTGGCTGGACGCCTTTGTTCTTGAAAGCGGAGCCGCAATAGGTGGGGAAGAAATCGAGTGCGATGGTACCCTTACGAATACAGGCCTTGATGGTATCCATGTTGGGCTCATCGCCATCCAGATACTTCTCCATCGCATCATCGTCCTGCTCGACAGCCGCCTCGATCAATTTCTCGCGCCACTCTTCGACCCGATCAACCATATCGGCTGGCACGTCCTGGATATCGTACTTCTCGGGGTCTCCTGAGTCGTCCCAGATCCACGCTTTTCGAGTCAGCAGGTCTACCACACCAACAAACTGATCTTCAGTACCGATAGGCAGCACCATGACCAGGGGATTTGCACCCAATACTTTTTCCACCTGCTCGACTACGCGGTAGAAGTCAGCACCGATTCGGTCGAGTTTGTTGACCAGAATAATACGGGCAACCTCGGATTCGTTGGCATAGCGCCAGTTTGTCTCGGACTGGGGTTCAACGCCGCCGGAGCCACAAAAGACACCGACGCCGCCGTCGAGTACCTTCAGTGAGCGATAAACCTCAATCGTGAAGTCAACGTGTCCAGGGGTATCAATGATGTTTAGACGATGACCGTCCCACTCGCAAGAGGTGGCAGCGGACTGGATGGTGATACCGCGCTCCTGCTCCTGCTCCATGAAATCAGTGGTGGCCTCGCCATCGTGAACTTCACCTGTCTTATGGATCTTGCCAGTGAGCTTCAAAATGCGCTCTGTGGTGGTTGTTTTACCAGCATCCACATGGGCAAAAATACCGATATTTCGATAACGGGTGAGGTCTGTCATTTCTGTTTCCTAGTAATCCCAACTAAATCTTGGTGGGCATTGAGACGGTGCCACGCCGAACACAGGCAATAGCTTTGCGGATGCAGACCCTACCAGCAAAGATGCTGGTGTCAATACTGAATCTGCATGTGGGAGGGAATATAACCCCTCTTCCAGCCGTGAAAATCCTGTGATGCGGCGGATTTTACTTGAATTCCTACTTTTTTTCGCCCTGAATTAAGCAATTAAACACATTTATATTAGCCAGCAAGATATTGAATTATAAGAATTAACTCAGTCAATATTAATGTCTTGATGGCCTTGTGTCCTTTAGTGTCGCAACACAACTTATTAGTTGACGTACAAATCACAAAATTTCTGGCTAAATAGTGGCTGAGCGATACAATCACTATACGGGAATTAAATTCACCTGATTCAGTAAAGTGACATTCAAAGCAGTGATGACTGGAGAATTATCTCGTTTGGGCTGATGGAGGTCTCGACAGATGGAGTGTGGCACCCGTCGTTAAATGATTTCTCGAGAACCAGCCTTGGGACATCTCCAAAGCGTAGAGGGCCGGTTTTTCAGATGGATAGGACTTTTCGCCATCGTCAGGCTCCATTGAATGGATATTGATAAGTTTTCGATCTTGATCGAAAAAAGCGACATCCAGCGGCATTTCCATGTTCAACATCCAGATATGCAGAATCTTCTCTTTGGGAAATACAAAGAGTAACCCTTCGTTAACACCTAGTTTCTTCCGGAATAAGAGTCCTCGCAGGCGCGATTCCTGATCGTCAGCCACTCCGACAAACGCCTGAATAGCATCAATTTTGATCACCTCATTTCCTGTTTCGCTGCATCCGCCAAGGACAGTGAAGATCAAAAAAACAAGGATGAGGTGCAGCAGTGGTTGAAACAATGGATTTTTCCCTCCAATTGCCGTGATGCATAGAGGGTCCGATACTTTTAACTATTGCTCGTGTGATGTCTCACTTAGATTAAGCTGCTTGCGGAATTCCTGGAGTAATCTTTCAGCATCTCCAACCTGTTTCGGGGTCATTGCGGAGGACGCGGCATCCTGAAATCGCTGACCATATCTATCACCCATTTGAGCGCTCAATCCAAACCAGGCATAAGCTTTCACATAATCTTTTTCTGTTCCCAGACCATAGAGATACATACCCCCAAGTTTACCGAAGGCACGCTCATCTCCTGCGAGTGATGCAGCTTGGAATTCTTTAAAAGCAGCCTGCTTGTCGCCATTTCGATTTGCTTCCATTCCCTCTTCAAGTCCAGCCAGGCTGGGAAAGGTGGCAAAAAGAAAAATCAGGCCGCAAACTGTTATCAATCGTTGTTTTGGATTAATCATTAAGAAGATTCGCAGTGACAATGCTTGGAATGCCACACATCCTACAAAAAACAATGGGATCCAGCAACGTGCTGAAATTAGGGAGCCTCTGATCAAGTCTGGACGAAGTAGATTCGTGAATCAGAATATTCAGATTCAAGGCGCAAATCGCACGGAATAGCTGGCTATTGCGAAGATTTACAACGCAGAAGCTGGATATTCTGGGCGCAAGATACGAGTTCACGACTTGATCAGAGGCTCCTTAGTTCATTACTTTGAAGTTGTGCCAATTTTTCAACATATCCGAGAATATCTCCATAGGGACGGGTTCGTGGAACAGAAACCCTTGAACTTCATCACAACCTGAATTCTGCAGGAATTTGAATTGGTCAAGAGTTTCAACTCCCTCCCCTATGGTTTTGAGATTGAGATACTGTGCCATCGAGATAATGGTTTTAGTTATCGTTGCGTTATTTTGATCGGTTGAAACATTCTGAATAAACGATTGATCAATCTTAAGTTTATCGATCGCCATTTGGTTAAGATAGGAGAGGCTGGAGTAACCCGTGCCAAAGTCATCTATGGCTATGTTGACTCCCTGTGCTTTCAATTGGGTCAACGTGTCCTTCACTTCAACAATATTTTGCATGAAGGCCGTCTCTGTCATCTCCAGCTCAAGGTAGTGAGGACTTAATTGGGTATCGCTCAAGATACTATTCACTTGGTTGAGAAAATCGGTTCTGCGGAATTGAACAGGTGAAACATTTACCGCAATCGGAATTTTCGGCAAGCCTGCGTCATGCCAAATTCTGTTGCGGCAACATACTTCCCTTAGAACATATTCGCCCAGCGAAACTATCAGCCCGGTATCTTCAGCGATAGGAATGAAATGATCGGGCAGGATATATCCACGCTCAGGATGTCGCCAGCGCAACAGCGCCTCGGCACCAATCAATTCGCCGGTTTGAATGTCGATCTGGGGTTGGAAAAAGAGTTTGAATTGATCCCTCTCCATGGCGATACGCATATCGTTTTCCATCGCCAACCGGTCTCTTACCTGTGCCTGCATCTCTGGAAGATAGAAGCGTATGGCATTACGCCCCTCCTCCTTGGCTTTATACATGGCAGTGTCTGCCCGGCGAATAATGTCCTCTGCAGTCTCCCCATCTCCACTAAAAAGTGTTACGCCAATACTGCTGGTCGTATGAAGTTCATATTCCCTGATGTGGTAAGGTTCTGCCAGGCTTGCCTTGAATTTCTCTGCTATCGATAAAACCTTATTTGTGGCTGATTCTTGATCCGGCCCCAGTTCATTCAGCACCATCATGAACTCATCGCCACCCAGACGGGCCAAAGTATCGTCTTTTCTGACCAGTTTCTTCAATCGCCGGGCAAACTCTTTCAGCATCCCGTCTCCCACAAGATGTCCCAGTGAGTCATTGATATTCTTAAACCGGTCCAAATCCATGAAGACGCTTGCACCTATGGAACCGCTTCGGCTTGAGCGTGCAAGAGCCTGATTGAGACGGTCAAACAACAAGACTCTATTCGGCAGACCTGTCAGACTATCGTGATAAGCGAGAAATTCGACCTCGGCTTCTGTACGTCGCTGCTTGCTGACATCGACCATACTGGACAGGAAGTGGATGATCGTGCCTTTATCGTCTCTAATAAGGCTGATACTCGTCCATTGAGGGTAAACCTCGCCATTTCGGCGTTGATTCCATATCTCTCCCTGCCATGAGCCCGAGTCAGTCAACTGCTTCCAGAGATTGCGGTAAAAACGATCATCATGTCTACCTGACTTGAGGATGCTCGGAGTCTTACCGAATACATCTTCTGGTGAGTAGCCGGTCATTTCAACAAAACGCCTGTTTACTCGCTGAATCCTACCTTGATCGTCAGTGATGATCATCGCATCATGAGCTTCAAATACCATGGCTGACAAACGAAGCTCTTGTTCCAGCGCTTTTTGTGACGTTATATCGTGAAGCGTAACGACAGCTCCAATCCGCTCACCTTCTTTATTCGCAAGTGTTTCTCCATTCGCCAGAAGTGTACGTTCGGTACCACCATTTGGGGGCGAGACAAAAACCTCCTGCTCGCGTACCTTTCCATCTTGCAATGTGCGATACAGAGGAGATTCATCACGTGCGAGCAAGTGTGTTCCATCCGCACTATGCAAGCCATATTGAACAGCGCACTCATTAACGGGGATATGAAGTTCACTACTACCCAGAAAGGTTCTGGCGGCGGGATTAAAGAGAGTCAAATGACCATCCTTATCGCAGACAACTATACCGTCAGATATCGATTCCAGTATCGTATTTAAAAATTGGCGCTCTTCCTTAAGCGCTTGTTCGGCAAGTTTACTCACACGAAAAACAAATAGAACTTTATGGAAGAAAAGGTAGTTAACCAATATGCCAGCCAAAAGAATGGCCAAATGGATACCTATCAGAATCCATGCAGCACTATCGGTCAATGGCAGACTATAGAGATTCCACAAAACTGAACATAGGATTAAAAAAACCCAAAGTCCATACATCAGAAAGGAATAATGTCGTATTCCGAAAGTGTGATTTATTATTGGTATCTGCATTTATTGTTGAATCACACTTGTCTTGCTAAGCGTTAATAAACGTATCTTGTTTTGCAGCCCAGGCAACTGGTGGATCCCTGAACAATTTTGTCGTTGGTCTTCATTTAATCACTTAAAATCAACGCCCTTCAATAATTTTTCACGCAATTTGTCAGTTGCATTAACAGAGAAAGGCGGCCACGCAATAGCGGCCGCCTTTACTCATACTTGGATTTAAAGCACCAGATTTTCAGACGATCAGTTATTGGTTTCTATTAGGTGATGGACGTCCATAAGGATAGTAGCCCTGCCCCCAACCTGGACGATATTGCGCAGGTGGTGGCGCCATTGCATCCCGCAACTCCCGTTCAGCCTGAATCAGGTTACGCATGGCGTTCATTTCGGCCTCTGCTGCCTGACGCAGGTCGTCAAATTCCTTAAGGATGCGGGTCACAGATTCTGACCTGACAGTTCTCGGTGCAGCATGAGGTGGTGCCGCAGCAGCGTCATCCGGTGACTTGGGGGCGCTGTCAGCTGGGCTAATCTTCGAAGCAGTATCTGTGTCCGCTGCCACTTCAGTCGCAGCTGTTGCCGCAACACTTTCTGCCGCTGGTTCTGCTGCTTCAGGTTCTGGAGCGGCCGTTACTTCACTGGCTGCTTCCTTGCTATCCACATTTGCACTGGGCTCCACACTCACTGCTGCATCTGTGGCAGTCGATGCCGTTGCCTCATTGGGTGCCGCGTCCGCCGCTTCAGTTCCGGCAGCTTCGCTGTCAGCCGTATTTGCCGAGTCTTCTTTGACAGAAGCTTCGGCACTCTCAGTTTGAGCAGCTGCACTAGCGGGCTGGCCGCCTGAAACTGTTCCTAGAATTCCTGCAGCCTGTTGAGTGGTTTCAGTCGTTGTAACCTGTTCGGAAGAGTTTTGGCTCTGACCATCGGATCCAGCAGCCTCATCACCAGGATGTTTTGCCAGAGAGCGAACATAGGCAAAACCAATAATAACGATCAGTAACCAGAAGATAATTTTTGGCCAGAATCCCCCCGAACTGCTGGGTGTGGTTGTCATTTCCATCTCCTCTTTTTGCGTTTTATTCGGTTCTTCAGTGTGACTCTGTACCGCCTTGTTTTCTGTGGAAAGGACAGCAGCAGCGGCTGAAGCCAAATCAGAAACAGATGAGACTGTAGCTTCTGTTTCTGCTTTAGGGGTTGATTCGACGATAACAGGTTGTTCAGCAGTGACTTCTGTGGGTTTGGTATCTGGTTTTGCAGCGGGAACTGCCTTCTTCGCTGGCACCGACTTTTTGGCGGACTTTTTCTTTGCAACCTTCTTCTTCGCTGCTTTCTTGGCTACCTTCTTTTTTGCCGCTTTTTTCTTCGTGGCTTCCTTTTTGGAAGCAGAGGACTTAGGTTCAGTCACGTCTGTCTCTTTCTCATTTTCCGCCATCTTCGAAGTCCCTCCAGATCATACAAGCCCTTGGCAATTCAGCATATCCTAGCATAGCACTAGCAAAATTACTTTTGATAAGAATTCCAGGTTATATCCCTACTTATCATCACCCGTTTTTGTCTCGACCAGCCATCCAGCTATCCAGCCTCTGGCCAGGGTTTCCCGCACGATAACCTGGATCCAATCCCCGCTACTGCCTAGTGTGATCATTACAGCACCACTCTCCACAGTGGAAACCAAACCGTAGTCAGTGCCCGGCCCTGATCGTAAATTGGCCCGCTCAACCTTCACAGTTGCAGTTTCACCAATCCAGGGTTCTGAAACTATTTTTTCCAAGTCGTCTTCCACGCCCCATTGGCCGGCGTGAAGCAGATTCCGAATATACTCTCGGGCGTCTTTATGCCCGCCTCTTGCCGCCATCAAATACCAGTGGAGGGCCTCGCGTTCGTCCTTTTTTATCCCTTCACCAGCGGTAAAAGCGAGGCCTATGGCAAACTGGGCATCTTGATGTCCACCTTCAGCGGCCCTTTTCCACCAGCTTATGGCTTTGTCGATATCGACACTCAGTCCATTTCCATTGGCATAGAGCCAACCAAGGTTGTATGCGGCATCCATGTGGCCTTCCACCGCCAGAGGATTCCAGATACAGAATGCCTCGGCAAAGTCTCCTCGCTGCAATGCGATCAACCCCAAATCAAAACGGTCTGCTCGGGAAACATTGCTGTAAAGCAGGATGACAAACAGGAAGATCAGCACTATCCATTCTGTGCGGGGCTTGAACCAGAATCCGTTGGTCTGCTGATGTATGAGTTGCATTGGGCCTCTGAGTCGTCGACGAGCTATGGAGCCTCTGTATGAACTGGGCTCAGGATCCGAGTTGGCGATTCGATTTACGGCTCTTCAGAAGCGCTGAAGGAGCCTGGTAACCAATCTGTTGATGTCGGCCATGCCGGTTTTCAGGTTCTTTTCTATCGCTTCCATGCTAATTGGGTCATCACTTTTTCCAGCCGCCCAGTTTGCCACTACTGCGCAACTGGCGTAACAGAGATCCAGTTCTCTGGCCAGCGAGGTCTCCGGCATTCCGGTCATGCCCACGATGTCACAACCATCCTGCTCCATGCGATGTATCTCCATCGCCGTTTCCAGGCGTGGTCCCTGGGTAGATCCATAGGTGCCAAAGGTCGTCAGTGGGGCTGACACGTCCTTACCAGCTTCAATCAAAGCTTTCCTTAAGGATTCACAGTAGGGATTGGTAAAATCAATATGCGTGACCTTGTTGAGATCATACTCAAACAACGTATGCTCCCGCCCATAGGTATAGTCGATAATCTGATCTGGAACAACGATCTGTCCCGGCCCCATGTCACCGGTAATACCCCCAACGGCCGCAACACCAATCACTGCGTCAACTCCGATATGCTTCAACGCCCAGAGGTTTGCCCGGTAGTTCACCCGGTGCGGTGGAATTGTGTGAGAAGGACCATGGCGTGGCAGGAAAACCACCTCTGTCGAACCAACGATGCCGTGTGTCAGCAGTGCCGAGGGCTCGCCAAACGGAGTATGCGCCACTTCACGGTGAGTGATTTTCAGGTCAGGAATCTTATCCAGACCCGTTCCGCCAATGATGGCCAGTTTCGTCATTATTATTTGCCTAGCAACAATATCTTATAGAGCGATTCTAACCTAATTTCCAGGACAAAAAAAAGCCGACTGAATTTCAGTCGGCTTTTTCTGTGCAGGTCGAGACTATCTTACTGAGCGATCAGAGCTCCTCTGCATGACCGGCAAGGTATTCTGCGACACCATCAGGTGTGCCCTTCATGCCTGCATCACCCTCCTTCCAGCCCGCGGGGCAAACCTCACCATGCTCTTCGGTGAACTGCAGCGCATCGATCATGCGCAGCATCTCATCGATATTGCGGCCAAGGGGCAGGTCATTGACGACTTGGTGGCGTACCACACCATTTTTATCGATCAGGAATGAGCCGCGAAATGCAACACGGCCGTTGGGTGTCTCGACATCATAGCTCTTGCAGATAGCATGATCGAGATCAGCAACCAGGGGGTATTTTACAGCACCAATTCCGCCGTCATTCACAGCAGTGTTACGCCAGGCGTTGTGTGTAAAGTGAGAATCGATTGAGCAACCGACGACTTCTACACCACGCTTTTTGAACTCTTCCAGACGATGGTCGAAAGCAATCAGTTCTGAGGGGCAGACGAAAGTAAAGTCGAGGGGATAGAAAAAAAGTACGGCATATTTTCCACCGGTCGTCTCTTTAAAGTTGAAGGCATCTACGATAGTGCCATCACCCAGCACGGCAGGTGCAGTAAAATCTGGAGCCTCACGGCCAACAAGTACGCCCATTTGTTTACCTCTTTGAATGGAATGTCTGGACAGATGTCCTGTAATAAGATTCAGTGGAGCCAGTCCCTGAAGTTGCATGAAATCTTAAGTGTTTTTGTCAGGAATTAGAATAAGAATAAATTAAAGACAGCGATTAATAAAAACTATCGGCATGGAATGCTTTATTTAAGTCTGGCCTCTGTAGCGCAAAAAGCGCACAGGCAGGTTTTTGGGAAGGGAAAAAGTAAAAAAGGGGCCGAAGCCCCTTTTAATCGGCAATTGCTAAAGCGTTATTGCGCGGCAGCCTGACCGTAAATGCCGTTGGATTCGAGCGTGGGTAACAAAACAGATTGCTCACGTTCAATACGCTCATCCACCATATCGAAAATTTCGAAGGTGTCGGCAATAAAGTCATCTGTAAAGTTGAAGTCGCAATTCTTCAACCATTTCTGATGGTAATCGTCGAACTGCTTACGCATGGGTTTCTGACCATTGAGGAAGCCCCATGCCATTGATTTCAGCTTGGGGTCTTCATGGGTCAGCAGCTCAGGGTAGATTCCCTGATCCTGATCTGCCATATGGTCTTTCATTTTCGCTGATAGATCGCATATCAGCTGGTATGCGGTTTTTGCATTGGGACGAATCTTCAACTGATCCTTGGTCATCATAGCCCGCAGGTCACTGATCATCTCATGCAGCTCTGCATGACGTGCTTTAAGGGTTTTAATGGACACTTCTCCATACCTCCTGAATTTCTGACAGGCGCGGAACCTCCGGAAAGGTATTCCGCTCAAACTTTAACAGCGGCATCATCCGCCAAAATGAATCTCTGGATTCCTGATCTGGGTCAGGTTGTTCCTGATATAGGGATCTTGGACCAATTCCAGAGAAATGGCAATAGGCTACTAATTTTATTGGATTTTTTTGATTTTTTTACGGGGTTAACCCTCATTGAATGGCAGGGAGCCAAGGGAAAACCCCCACTTCATTTGGAAGTGTTCAGATCGATCAGCTATTTTGCCACCGCATAGATGCCCGCGACATTGCGCAGATAACCCTTATAGTCCATCCCGTAGCCAAAGACGTAACGGTCTTCGACCTTCAGGCCAGTGAAGTCAGCCTGAATAGTGCTATTCCTGACCCGCACTTTCTCCACCAGGACCGCGGTATAAATACTTCGCGCACCCGCTTCCCGGCATGCATCCGTAATTGCTGCCAAGGTGATTCCCTCATCCAGTATATCGTCGATGACCAGGACGGTTTCCCCTTTCAAGGAGGTGCTGGGATGGCCAATCCATTCGAGTTGGGTTCCTGTTGTTTCTGTCCCATATCGCGTGGCATGGATATAATCCTGGCGTAGCGGAAATGTCAGACGGGTCAATAGGTGTCCCATCGGGATCAGCGCCCCGTTCAGCACACAGAGCACCACCGGATCTTCGCCTGCCAGCTTGCCGGTGATCTCAACCGCCATTCTGTCGAGCGCCTGCTCTACCACCTCCTGGGAATGTAGCAGATCAGCAGTTTGCATGACCTCAGCGGCCTGTTTCTGGGTAATTGCCATTATTCTCTCCGGTTTCACCCCAAATCCAGGTTGAGTGTGGTGTCAGCCTCCACTGCCGACAACGACTCCACCGCATTGATCCAGCGTGGATCCATATGCAGTTCCTGACGACTGAAATGGCCACGGCCGTGCATGCGTATCAACCTGAGATGAGCTGCCGGATCATTGTACTCCTTTAAGGAGTCGAGTACTTCGGCAGCGGCATCCTGGTTGTTGCAGACCAAAACCATGTCGCAGCCAGCCTGTAACGCTGCAAGCGCCCTGTCAGCATAACTGCCCGCATTTTCCGCTGCCGCCATACTCAAATCATCGCTGAAAATAACGCCCTGAAATGCGAGCCTTTTCCGCAACACATCCTGCAGCCAAAATGAGGAGAAACCCGCCAACTCACTATCAACCCGGTCATAGATGACATGCGCCGGCATGATGGCTTCCAGGCCGAAGTGAATCATCCTTTCAAAAGGTCGAAGGTCTCCCATTTGAATATCCTCCAAACGACGATTGTCGATAGGTAATGCCAGGTGGGAGTCAGCCTCCACACCACCATGACCGGGAAAATGCTTGCCCACAGAGGCCATTCCTGCCTCACGTGCACCGTAAATCCAGGACTGGGAAAGTTGTGCCACAATCTCAGGTTCCGGCGCAAAGGCCCGATCGCCGATCACCTGACTAATTCCCAAACCCAGATCAAGCACAGGCGCAAAGCTGAAATCGACACCGGCAGTGCGCAATTCAGCCGCCATCAGCCAACCACCCTGCCCCGCCAGCTTCAGCCCCCTCTTTCTGTTGAGTACGTATTGCTCACCATACCAGGCCAACGGTGGCAGGTGGGTGAAGCCGTCACGAAAGCGTTGTACTCTCCCGCCCTCATGATCCACGGAGATCAACAGATGAGGCTCCCGCAAGGCATGGATCTCAGATGTCAGTTCGAGCAACTGCCCGGGAGTTTCGTAATTCCGGGTGAAAAGAATTACCCCTCCAGCAGCTGGATGCAGCAGACGTTCGCGATCTTCCTGAGATAGCGACCCACCACTCAGATCGAGCATGACAGGACCAAGGCTCATAATGTTTTTCAGGCAAATTCCATTCAACTTTTTCCGCAGTATGCCGCAAAGATCATCAAGGGAAAACAATATGCAGTTTAAATCGTCCGTTTTTTGGACTGTCTAGAGAGGAAAAGGTAACTACCATGCGCCAGATCAGTGTTCTGCTGTCGTCACTGTTGTTGTTTGCCAGTTTGGCTTGGGCTGAAGATGAGGCATCCCCCACAATCAGCTATTACGAGATCAAACCCTCTCTTGTGGTTAACCTTGCCAGCGGAGGTAAGTACGCCCGCTGCGATATCCAGTTAATGACTAAAGATGATGAGTTTCTGGAACAACTGAAACTTCATGGGCCGGCTATTCGCCATACACTGCTTATGTTGCTCTCGGAACAGGATGGAAAAAAGATCAAGACCCCGGACGGCAAGAAAGCGCTTCGTAAGCAGGCAATGAAGGCTGTCAGCACATTGATGAAGGACCTTTCTGGAAAAGACAGTCTGAAGGCACTCTATTTCACAACTTTTTTTGTTCAGTAAGACGAATATCCAATTTATCACGCAGAAGATCACCCAGCAGGTTCAGTGTCAGCACAACCAGCATGATTGCCAAACCAGGTGCCAATACCATATGTGGCGCCATCAACATATAACCGGCGCCATCGCGAATCATACTGCCCCAAGAGGCTTCTGGTGGCTGAATACCCAACCCCAAAAAGGATAATCCAGCCTCGGCAATGACCATGCCCGCGACGCCGAAGGTTGCCTCTACGATCAGCGGTGCGGCAATCAACGGCAACAGATGTCTGAACATGATCACCCTGGAACTGCTGCCCAGCGCCACCGCAGCCTGAACATGATCACGATGTTTGAGAGATAGCGTCTGAGCCCGTGTCAGGCGTGCATAACCCACCCAACCGACGGCAGAAAGCGCAATCACCAGATTGTCGAGTCCCGGCCCCATCACCCCAGCCAGGGCAATGGCCAACAGGATGCCGGGAAAGGCAAGAAAGATATCGATCACACGCACCAGAAAAAGATCCCAATTGCCACCTTTGTAGCCGGCGATCAATCCAAGCGTGGTACCCAGCAGAGCTGAGATCGCCACCACTCCGAAAGCGATGAGAAAAGACGTCCTGGCGCCCGCGATCAATCGTTCGAGGATCGGCCGCCCCAGGTCATCATAACCGAGCAGACTGTCACTGCCCGGCAGGGCAAGGATTTGTCCAAGGTCGATAAGATTTGCCGACTGGGTCAAGAGTGGATTCAGGATCACCATGATGAGCCAGGTAAGCAGCACGATGACGGGGAACCAGAGGCGCATTGGCATTATCGCGATCCACTCAGACGAATACGGGGATCAACAAGCCCGTAGACGATGTCGGTCAGGGTGTTCACCAGTACATAGACCAGGCTGATAAAGAGCACACATCCCTGCACCACGGGGAAATCCCTTTTCTGAATCGAGTCGATCATCAATGAGCCGACACCAGGCCAGTCGAAGACAATCTCAGTTACCACGGCTCCACCAAGCAGGGCGCCCAGTTGTAGCCCCAACAGGGTGATTACCGGCAGCCAGGCGTTGCGCATGGCATGACGCAAGACCACGCTCCGTTCAGACAAACCCTTCGCCCGGGCTGTGCGTACATAGTCTTCGCCCAACACTTCCAGCAGGCTGCTCCTGATCATGCGGGCGAGAATCGCGGCAAAAGCAGAGCCCAATGTAATGGCGGGCAGGATCAGACCGGCCAGAGAGTCGCGTCCACTCACTGGTGTCCAGCCAAGCCAGAGAGAGAAGAGGAGAATCAGCATGGGCCCCAGCCAGAAATTGGGAATGGAGACACCCAGCATGGAAAATCCCATGGCGCCCCAATCCCAGGCCTCCCCCCGTCTCACTGCCGCCATGATGCCGAGGGGAACGGCGATCAGCACTGCACACAACAGCGCTGCCCCAGCCAATTCCAGGGTGGCGGGAATACGCTCTGCCAGAACCTGGCTGACAGGCAGATTGGAATAGAGGGAGAGCCCCAGATCCAGATGCGCAAGGTTGGAAAAATAGACGAGCAGTTGTTCGCTGACAGGCAGATCCAGGCCAAGCGCAGTTCGCAGTGCCTCTCTGTCGGTGGCACGGGCCGATTCGCCCAGCATGACATCCACGGGATCCCCCGGCACCAGATGGATCAGCAGGAACACCAGGGTCGTCACTCCCAGTATAACGACCAGGGCACTGACGATACGTGAGAGTAAAAAGTCAGCCATCCAACTTACCGAATCTCCACCAGCATGTTGGTTTCAACCTGTTCAAACAGATCGAGCAGGTCGTGGTTGCGCATGCGGATGCAGCCATGGGAGACGGGTACACCGAAAGGTTCACTGTCGGGACTGCCGTGGATATAGATATAGCGACGCAGGGTATCGACACTCCCCCCGCGATTCCGGCCCGATTCCAGCCCCGTCAACCAGAGGATGCGGGTAAGTATCCAGTCCCGTTCCGGATGTATTGCTGCCAGCGCTGGAGAATAGATCTCACCGGTTGCCCGCCGACCGACAAAGATGCTGTTTTCAGGACAGCCACTGCCAATCTTGAGGCGGATTTTGTGTATCCCTCTCGGCGTGCACCCTGATCCTGACTGTTCACCTGCGCCTTTTCTGCCGGTTGCGACAGGATAACTGAGCAAGGGGTCACCATCTTCCAGCAAAGTTATTTGTTGCCGGGAGATGTCAATACGCAACATTCGTTTCGGCATCTGAAATCTCCCGTTTGTTCGTCAATACTACCTGCTCCAGTCCATCGTAGTTACCATCCGTCATCAGTTGGTAACCCGCCACTGTCCGGCGGGCGGCGAAGAGTTGATCCTCATACCAGAGTGGAATATAGGGCAGATCCTGATGCAATATCACCTGCAACTGCCGATAGAGGTTAGCCTGCTCGGACAGGGTTTTGGCCTGCTCCACCTCATTCAACAGACGATCCACTTCAGGACTGGAGTAACGCCCCCTGTTTGCGCCCTTGGGGGGCAGAGAGTCGCTGGCAAAAATATAGCGGAAGATATCCGGTGTGCGAATGCCCACCCAGGCAAGACTGTAGATTTGGAACCGGCCCGCCTTGATGTCTCCAAAAAAGGTCCCCCAGTCGTAACTGCGCAGATCCACCTCAATGCCCACCTGCTTCAATTGACTCTGAATGATTGTGGCGAGCCGGATGCGAAAGGGATCACTTGATGTCTTGTAGACCAGTTTCAGTGGATGCCCTGCATCATAGCCTGCTTCCGCCAATAGACGACGCGCCAGTTGCGGTGAGTAGTTATACGATTTGAGGTCTCTTGCGCCAGCCCAATGCTCCGACGGAAAAATCGCCAGCGCTGGGTGCGCAGCATTATTGAGCACTTGGCTGATAATCGTTTCCCGGTCAATGGCGTGAGCGATAGCCCTGCGCACCAAGGGGTTCCCGGTGGCGGGATCCTCCATATTGAAACCGATATAGGAGAAGTTGCTACCCGGTCTGTTAGCCACTTCCACCTCTTTGCGGGAACGCAGATAACCAACCAACTCGGGCGCGAGATCATTTTGCAAAAGATCGATCTCTCCCCGCAACAATTTCAATGTTCTGACGGTGGGATTTTTCACTTCGACAAACTCAATTTTCTGCCCATCACGATGCCGTTCCAACAGTAGATGTCCAGGTTTGGAATGATCAACGAAACGGAACGGCCCGCTGCCGACAGGTTGTTCATGGAACGGATGGCCGGAAGCCAACAGATCGGCTGGCTGTATTGCCAGTACCAGGTAGGCAGGAAAGAGTGGATCGGGCCGATTGAGATGAAAGTCCAGGGTTTGTTGATCGACCTGTGCCACTGTATCGATCAACGCCAGAGCACTCCTGTGGAGTGAGACATTCTGCGGATTGAGCACAAACTGGTAGGTTGCCACCACATCGGCGGCATCCAGCAATTTATCATGCGTGAATCGTGAAGTGGGTTGGTGCAGGCGAAAACGGTAGTGCGTGGGCGACAGGGTCTCCCAATCGGCGATACCCGCCACCGGCAGGCTCTGATCATCAAATTCAACCAGTCGTTGATAGAGCAACCGGTTGATCCGCTCTGATGCCGCATCCGTTGCAAAACGCGGGTCGAGGTTTAGCGGTGCATTGGCAAGGCCCATGCGCAGAATCTGAGGTTCAGGTGACTGGCTGCAGGCGGTCAGTATCAGCAGCGAGAACGCAAGGATTCGGGATAAGATCATTTATCTCAAGTTTCGGAGTTCGTGGTAATAGTTCGCATGGGATGTGACTTCACTAAACATGACAAACGTAGGGTGCGCTGTGCGCACCATGATTGCTTATTCCGGTGCGCACGGCGCACTACCAGCTGCTTATATATTGGATTAAGGCCGCCCATGATTTTTTGGGTGGCTTGAACCCAGAAACTTGAGATTTTTGAGAGCAGAAGCAAAGTGCAGCGGAACCGGCAAACGCGTCTGATCTGTCTCCTAAAAAACACCCGCTTGGCTACACTTGATCAGACCTGCATATCGGGCAGTTACAAGTCTATTAGCAATTAGACGCTACATCACCAATCGCAGTATGGCCGCTTGACCAAGCTGGCGTTGTAGTATTTAGGGTCGCCAGATACCTCCTCCCCAGCCCATTCCGGCATTTCGAAGGTTTCATCCTCGGCATCCAGCTCCACTTCGGCAACAATCAATCCTTCATTGTCCCCGTGGAAGAGATCAAGATCCCAGATATGGCTGCCACAGCGCACCTTATATCGCACCTTGTCGATGATCGGGCCGGCGGTTAGATTGGCCAGAATCTCTTCACCCTCTTCCAGGGGGATCTCGTACTCATACTCGCTACGGCTGATGCCCAGGGTGACGCTTTTGATATTCAGATGCGCGCTTCCCTTCGCCACGCGAACCCGGATGCTGGCATTGGGCAGTGTCGCCAGGTAACCCTGTTTCAGGGTCGCTTCTGATTCAACATGCATCTTCCATTTATTGTTAATAACCAAATATTTACGTTCAATTTCGACAGGCATTTATCAACTCTTCTCGAATAGTGCGATCGACTCAACATGAGCGGTATGAGGGAACATGTCCATCACGCCTGCGCTCAACAATCGGTAACCGTGTTCATGAACCAGGATGCCGGCGTCACGGGCCAGAGTTCCAGGATAGCAGGAGACGTAGACGATGCGCTCTACACCCAGTTTCGGTAGATGTGCCAGCATCTCCTGGGCTCCACTGCGAGGCGGATCCAGCAGCGCCTTGTTGAAACGTTCGAGCAGCCAGGGTTCAGCCTCGAGTGTTTCATAGAGGTTGGCAGTGAAAAAGCGCGCATTGTTGATAGCATTAAGTTCCGCATTTTTCCGTGCCCTCGCCACCAGTCCGGCGTCTCCCTCCACACCTACCACCTCTCCAGCCCCGCGGGCCAGGGGCAGGGTAAAATTACCCAATCCACAAAACAGATCGAGTACACGATCATCACCGGTAAGCTCAAGCATATCCACCGCACGTCGAACCATCTGACGGTTGATATCGGTATTGACCTGGGTGAAGTCGTTGGGCAGGAAATTGAGGATCAGGTCATAGTCAGGCAACCGGTAGTTGAGTTCAGCAGGAATCCCCAAGAGCGGCTTGACGGTATCCAGCCCCCCCTCCTGTTGATAGATCACCACATCGTGGGCTGGGCCAAAGGCCTCCAGCTTCTGCCTGTCCGCCTCGGTCAGCGGTTCCAACAGACGGAAGATCAACACGCAGGTCTCATCTCCCATGGCCACCTCGATCTGCGGTATCTGACCGCGAACCGAGAGTCCGTCGATGAGCTCGCTCAATGCAGGCAGCAGTTCACCCACCTTTGGATGCAGGATGTGGCAGGTGTCGATGTCGGCAACGAAAGAGGAACCCCGCTCGCGGAAACCCACAAGTACGCCGCCCTTCTTGGGTACATGACGTACACCCAGCCTGGCTTTACGCCGATAGCCCCATAGTGACTCCCCCACCAACGGCGGTAGGATTTCGTCAGCTTCGACCTTGCCGATGTGTTTCAGTGCATCCAGCAATGCCTGCTGTTTGGAGTGGATCTGTGCCTCGGATGCCTGGTGCTGGAGGCTGCAACCCCCACAGATACCAAACTGGGCACATCTTGCTTCCACCCTATCCGGTGAGGGTGAAAGTACTTCGACCACCCGGCCCTCGTCATATTTACGACGCTGGTTGGTATAGAGAAAGCGTACCTTCTCTTCCGGCAGAGAGCCGTAAATGAAGGTAGCCTTGCCCTCGATGTGAGTAACTCCCTTGCCGTCATGGCTGAGGGATTCGATCTCGGCTTCTACCGGTTCTGTCGGTAGTCTTTTACGGCGACGACGCCCCATGTTCATTTTCCTGCAAGTTGAAATTTTGCAGGGATTCTACCCTCTGTGGCCGGGAAGCGCCTGTCTGAGTTGCAGAAAGGGTACATGTCTGGAAATATGAAACTCACCACGAAGAACACAAAGAGCACGAAGGTGAAAAATTTATTAACAATGAGTTTTCTTTGTGTCCTTCGTGTTCTTCGTGGTGAAAGATGTGTCTCTACACGAACACTATTTTTCTACCCAACTGCCACCCGCATTCTTATACCACCAGCCTTTGGAGGCCTTTCTGATCCAGGTTTGGCCAAAAACCGAGCGCACATCCTTCACCCATTCCGGATGACCATTGGCACGGGCGATCTCTTTGTAGAGTCGATTTCGATCACTGTTTTCCGCCTTTACCAGGTTTTTCAGTTGAGCCCGCTGCTTGAGAGAGACCGCCGAAAGCTGCCGGATCCCCACCAATGCATCGTGAGTGAATCCGATAACTCCCTTTTGATAGTACGGATGGAGCGAACTGTTCCGACGTTTCATTGAGGCCTGCAAACGGCGTACCTCAGGGGTATTGACGGAGAAATCAGGTTTGGCGGCTGCATGTGCGGCCGGTATCAGAAGATCCAGCAGACTGAAAGAGACCTGCTGTGCTGATGGGCTCCAGTGTAAAGATTGACCCTCTTTACCCGGCATCGATTTCTGGACCTCGTCACCAAGAATATCATCGACAATCTTCTCCGCCGCCTCACGGGCTTCTGCTGCGGGGAAATAGATGTTGATCGTCACACAGGCTGTCAGCACCAACAGCATGGTGAAAGAGGATGTCAAATTCGCTATTTTCATTTTAAGTTCTCAACCAATATCATTCAGACGTTTCTAACGCACTTCCGGTGCGCCAGCCACACTCATCTGTTTTAACTGCTCCACCAACCGATCCCAATCAGCCCTTCTGTTGAAGCCGACTATATCGATGCGTGGAATACCCGAACCTTCCACCAGATAGTAGCCCTGTTTGGCGCTGCCTGCCCCACTCATTTCACACATACCCTCTCCCAGTCGGCAACCGATCCCCAGGCGACGGTAACCAAACTCATCAAAAAAACCGAGGAAGGTTCTGGCGAGTGCTCCTGACATGCCGGATCCTCCCAAGTTGGAGATATTGTCTACTGCCTGTTGGCTGATACGGTGCCGGGAGTCATCATCCTCCGGTGTGTGGAAATGGGCATCAAATGCAACCGGCTGCCAATCCTCCAGTTCCAGATCGTGGATATATCCATCCAACCGACCAGTGATCTTTCCGAATGAAAAGGTCTGTGTCAGTGTTTCGAGATCCAGTTTGCTGATTTCCACATTGGCCTGGACCAGAGGGTAGACACCGAACAATGACTCCAATCGAAGGTCTTTGATGAGAATATCACCATCAAAAATCCTGACCAGCAGTACGCCATTCACACTCACCACACCATCCTGAAAGGTCAGCCCTGGCAACATGCCGGAGAGCGTACCCGATAACTCCGGCCAATCCAGCGCCTGACTAAGTACTTTCATGGAGACAGGCGTCAACATGCCGTCGAATTTTACCTGTGGCCCCTCTCCATTCGTATCATCGGCATCCAGCCGGTCAATCAGGAGCGCCCCATCCAATAGAGGAAGCTTGGCCTGGCGGGTCAAACGAAACTGCCGGTCATCCAGTTGAAAGTCGATCCGCGATGCCCCCAAGGTAATGTTTTCCAGCAGATGCCCTCCCTGCCAGCTCAACCAGGAGTCTTTGGGTATATAACCATGGCTCCAATAGAGCTGGCCATCGAGGCCCTTGATACCGATGCGCCGGGGTTGACCACTGATTGCAGAATCATCCCAGTGCAGATTGTGCAACGTGGCTGAAAGCAAATGTTTGTTCTCATCGAGCTTCAGTGACAGGTCAAGCCTGCCATCCAGCACAAGGTCTCCCCAGGGAGTACCTGTAACAACGGGTTGCAGGTACTCCTGGTAGACCTTGCCTACATCGAAGGCTTTTGTCGTGAGGTGCAGGGAGCGGATGGGAGATTCCTGCTGGAGATCCAACAAAAGATCCGAACTCACATCCAACACCTCTTTAATGCCCCAGTGCGACTTTGTCAGCGACAGGTGACTAAACCCTTCGTCTGTGGAGAAATTCGTTGTGGCGTGGAATGGGTTTGATGAGGGATTCAAGTAGAAAAATGGCGTTAAGACCTCTCCTCTGAGCAAGCCGAATTCCATCTCTCCGCGCCACTGTGCGTTTTTAAACTTGGCCAAACCCTGGGACTTCAGGGTTAAATTTTCTGCCAGATTGGCGGCATCAGGATCACTGAAGGCGAAATCAGTCAGCTCGAATTGCCACTTCACCTGTTTCAACTGTCCAGCGTTTCCGGCTAAATGGATATCAGGACTCAGTCGCCCTGAATAGCCCCACCCGCCCTTTGGCCTGGCTTTTGGGGGTAGCCATTTTGTCAATGCGAGGAGATCGATCCCGCTGCCCTGCAGATCGATTTCCCATCGATTCTTGCCGGCTGTGAGGTCCAAATCGAGTTTGCCACCCGCTACCGCTAACTGTTTGAGCGAAGCCTGCAGGTTTAGCGTGTCAAGATTGAGCCGGAAATGCACCTGCATCTCCGGCCTATCCAGTTTCAAGCCGGTCAGATGCAGTTTCCCGCTATCGCACTGGATCAGCTGTTCAGAGACTTGGCCTCTGCGGCAATCCAGAGTGAGGTTTTCAAGGGGCGCTGCCAACTGTGGCAGTTGAATCCTGCCGATCTTTAGCCGGTAGGCACTCTTTGAAGACGGCAACCATTCGAGTTGCAGATTGATACGTTCAGCCTGCCAGGTGGCACCATCGATTTTATCGATGCTGAGAGAGAGCTGATCAACAGCCAGTGCAGAAAAGATAGCGCTGAGGAGAAACAGACCACCCAAAAGGGCAGTCTGTATCGATAAATATCTAGCTCGCAGGAAAGACATCGGTGGAGAGATAGCGATCGCCCCGGTCGCAGATGATCGCAACAATGACCGCGTTCTCCACTTCCCGGGAGAGCTTCAATGCCGCCGCCACCGCACCACCTGACGAGATGCCGGCAAAAACACCCTCTTTTGCTGCCAGTTCGCGTGTGGTCTCCTCTGCATCCTGCTGTGAGACATCGATGATCCGGTCGACCCGCTGCGGATCATAGATTTTAGGCAGGTACTCCTCCGGCCAACGGCGGATTCCCGGAATATTGGAACCCTCCATGGGTTGGACCCCGACAATTTCAATAGCCGGATTCTGTGCCTTGAGATAGCGGGAGGTTCCCATGATTGTGCCGGTGGTACCCATGGCGCTGACAAAGTGGGTTACCTTACCTTCGGTATCGCGCCAGATCTCCGGTCCCGTGCCTTCGACATGAGAAGCCGGGTTATCCTGATTGGAAAACTGATCGAGAACAATCCCTTTTCCTTCTGCCTCAAGACTGCGCGCACGATCGATCGCCGCTTCCATACTGCCCGCCTTTGGCGTCAGAATCAGTTCTGCGCCATAGGCCTTCATAACGGCCCGTCGCTCCATACTCATGTGCTCGGGCATTACCAGGATCATATGGTATCCCTTGATGGCGGCCGCCATCGCCAGCGCAATGCCGGTATTGCCGCTGGTTGCCTCTATCAGAGTATCCCCCGGCTTGATCGTGCCACGCGTCTCAGCATGTTGGATCATGCTCAGGGCCGGGCGATCTTTGACGGAGCCAGCCGGGTTATTCCCCTCCAGTTTTACCAATAGGGTGTTGGATGTTTCGCCGGGCAGTCTCTGCAGGCGCACCAGTGGTGTATTGCCGATATAGTCTTCGATTGTTTTGTAGTTCATGACAGGAGTTTAGCGCGATTTCTCTGTCAAGATCAGTGGTGAATCTCAAGGTAGGCCGGTTCAAGCGAAGCGGAACCGGCAACCCCAGATTTTCTGTCTAGCTGGGAATGCCCGATCCGCTGCGCTTGATCGGGCCTACTTCTTGAATGTCGGAGATCAGAAATTAACCACTTGTGATGATTCCCAGTTTCCGTCCCCATCTTCGTCGATAGAGAGTGTGTATTGGGTATTGTTGATGATTTCGATCTGGGCGATTGAACCTGCAGAACCGGTCAAAAGCATTGTTCCAAAAAAGGGCCAGACATCGAACGGACTCATCAACATTGTGACCGGCGTCGAAATCTCCACGTAACCTTCCACCGGATGATAGTATCGACCGGAAATTGCAAGAGAGTTATTTCCTCCATAACCATCGGTAAATACCAGGGTAAAATTTTCCAACATCTCGACGCTGCCGTCACCATTTATAACCAGCAGATTGGTAATAGTGGTAGTCGTAGCACCGTTAAAATGCATTGCCAAGGTGCCGATGAAGGTCACGGAATCAGCACCGCTGCTGACCACCAAAGGCGATGCATCTTTCATAATCAATGTCATTGAGCCAATGTCATTGATCGTGAGAATGCCGCTGATATCCACTCTGCCGTCGATCAGTACACCGGCTTCGTTACATCCAATGAAGTCCATATAACCGGAGAAACTGTCCCCGCCATCGGGTATGTCGAGGAAAAATTGGACATACCCCGATGAGCAGGCAAAAGTGTCAGATACAGTGCGCTCCTGCGAAGAGTCCCGCGAAGCGGTCTTTCCCAGAGAATGGTTTACGACGTTGGTAATAACGTTAATGGTACCCAGTATGAATGAACCATTCTCCCCATCCTGAGGACGCCCTGTTGCATTGGCCAGACTACCAACCGATTGGCTTGCCCCAAGCCCACCACTGGCAAGTGCTTCGCCGTTAACAACAGTCACATCGGCGAGCGAGCGGCTTCCGGTATAGGCTGTGGTTGCCACACTATCACCTCCTCCGCCGCCTCCACAGGCCCCGAGGACCAGTGAAGCACCAATAATCATCCCTAAATATCCTGCTCTCATTCCTTTCTCCTAAATTAATCGTAAGTAAATTCCCTTATAAAGGCGCGGCATTATACTCACGATCAAGAAGAAATAGGAAGGCTATTCCCTCAATAGGTTTTTCATCTCACGCACGGCAGCATCCAGGCCAGTGAAAACCGCCCGGCAGATGATCGAGTGGCCAATATTCAGCTCACGAATGCCACCGATCTGTAAAATTGACTGGACGTTGTGGTAGTCGAGTCCGTGGCCCGCATTGACCAGCAGACCGAGCTGGTTCCCATACTCCACCGCATGAATGATCTTTTCCAGGGCTTCATCCCGTGACCGGCCCAACGGAGCATCTGCGTAGTGTCCGGTATGGATCTCAACTACGGGAGCACCAACCTCCACAGCGGCATCCAATTGCTTCTGGTCTGCATCGATGAAAAGGGAGACCCGAACGCCTGCATCCCGGAGTTCCTCGCAGTAATCCCGCATATAGTCGAGGTTTCCCGCCACATCCAACCCCCCTTCAGTGGTGAGTTCCTCTCTTTTTTCGGGCACAAGACAGCAATCATGGGGGCGAAACCTGGAAGCGATGGCAGCCATTTCAGAAGTGGCAGCCATTTCGAGATTCATACGGGTCTGTAGAATATCCGCCAACATCTCCACATCACGATCCTGGATATGGCGCCGATCCTCCCGCAGGTGCAGCGTGATCACATCCGCTCCTGCCTGTTCTGCAACCAGCGCAGCCTGGACAGGTTCCGGATAACGGGTTCCCCGTGCCTGGCGCAGCGTTGCCACATGATCAATATTGACGCCCAGCAGAATCTCTTGTCTGTCGCTCATCTCTTTTCCTGTTTTTCTAAACAAAATATATCGTGTTCTTCGAGGTGAGCTACGGTTTCTGTGCGAATACTAGCTCGGTCCACGAAACAGCTCACGGCTTTTTAAAGGCTTGCCTCCAAGGTAAAACGCCAGAATACGCCTCATCAGCCCGCGTGCCTCTCTCCTGGCCTGCGAAGTCAACTGGAGTCCTTGTTGCAAACTAATCAGCGTACTGCCATGTATAACATTATGATTTTCGGCATCCGCTTTCACAACCGCCCTTATGGGACCATGTTCGATATGATAATCGTAGAGGCCACCCGGTTGCACCGCTTCGCCGTTTTCCGCCTCGTGCTCAAGCAGCAATTCATAACCGGTCTCCCTTAACAGAGAAACCTCGAAACTGCGTAGCGTATCCTCCAGAGAGGGGCTTTCACTCAGCGCTTGCAGTGCATTGATGTAGTGCAAAAAGAGTGTGGGATGAGGATCATTGCGTTCCAGCAGGCGCATCAGCAGTTCATTTAGATAGAAACCGCAATAGAGTGCCTTACGGGCAAGTGTATAGACATTTCCCTCGGCCTCCGCCTGTCGCAGTGTCTTTATCTCACCCCGTCCACTGACGCCGACCAGCAGAGGCCTGAAAGGTTGCAATAGTGCGCTCCTGGATGAACGCCCGGATTTTACGCCTTTGGCAATAGCGGCAAAGCGTCCATCCTGAGGAGTGAACAGCTCCAACAGAAGACTGCTGTTACGATAGTTACGCCGGTGGATAACAAAGCAGGGCTGAAGTTCCAGTGCAGACAAGGTGAAAAATCCAGCCTAATCTCCATAACCAAGGCGTACCAGCGCCGATTCGTCACTGGACCAACTTCGCTTCACTTTGACCCAAACCTCCAGATAGACCTTGCAGTCAAAAAAGCTTTCCATCGCCTTCCTGGCCTGAGTAGCCGCACTTTTTAGCGCTGCCCCGTTTTTGCCAATTATTATGGCTTTCTGTCCCGGTTTTTCCACCCACACCACAGTGCTGATTCGGTAGAGTCCGTTATCCTCTTCGAAACGCTCAATCTCGACGGAGACAGCATAGGGAAGCTCTTTTGCATAACGTCGGGTAATCTGCTCGCGCACCATCTCAGCAGCGAAGAATTTTTCCGGCCTGTCGGTTATTTGATATTCAGGGAAAAAATTATCTCCAGGCGGCAGAGTTTCCAGGACTCGTGATTCAAGCGCCTCAACATTGTTTCCGTTTTTTGCTGAGATTGGAATGATTTCTGCAAAAGCATAACGCTCTGCCATTTCAGCAAGATAGGGCAAAAGTTCTTCTTTTTGCTTTATTGTATCGACCTTGTTGATGGCAAGAATGACCGGCATGGAGCACTCTTGCAACATCTTCAAAACCTTGTTGTCCTCGCTTGTCCAGCGCAGTGCTTCGACAACAAATATGATGACATCCACATCCGTCAGTGCGCTCTTTGCCGTACGGTTGAGGTAGCGATTCATCGCATGATCGGCCCGCTCATGAATGCCTGGCGTATCCACATACACGACCTGCCCGCCATCCAGGGTCTTGATGCCCAGGATACTATGCCGGGTTGTCTGTGCTTTGTGGGAGGTAATAGCCAGCTTGAGGCCAATGATTCGGTTCATCAGCGTGGATTTTCCCACATTGGGACGCCCCACGATGGCTGTATAACCACAACGATTGTTGTTGTCAGGCATCTTTCAGTCCCTGCAGCATCTGCTGTGCCGCATCCTGTTCCGCTCGACGCCGACTGGAACCTTCACCCAGTGTTTCATTGCCGGTCTCAGCAATCTGGCATCGAATCTTAAAATTCTGGTCGTGAGGATCACCGCTGATCGATACGACTTCATAGCTTGGAAGACCCTGTTTTCTGGCCTGGAAAAATTCCTGCAGGCGGGTCTTTGGATCTTTCTGCTGTGCAGTAAGATCTATCTTCTCAAGACGTTCCTCAAAGAGGTCCAAAATCACTTTTCGACTGGAATCATAACCTCCGTCAAGATAGACGGCGGCAATAATGGCTTCCACGGCATCGGCCAGGATGGAATCTCTTGATTGGCCACCACTGCGTAATTCGCCTGATCCGAGATGAAGATAGTCGCCAACCTGATGTTGCCGGGCGATGATTGCCAGCGTATCCCGCTTTACCAGACTTGAACGTAAACGACTCAATTGGCCTTCACTGGCATGCCCGAAATGTTGGAAAAGCACATCCGCGATAACGAAACCCAGTATCGCATCACCCAGAAACTCAAATCTTTCATTGTTGAGACCGCCGGCACTTCGATGAGTGAGTGCCTGTTCAATAAGCGTTATATCACTGAACGAGTAGCCTAACGATCTGCAGAGGCTGTCAATTGAAGGTCTCAATTGGCGTTCAGCATGACAGATTCATTGAATGTCATTACCACATCCAGGTTGGCAAAAAGATGTTCACGTACTTCATAACTCACATCAATGGTCGTACTGCCGCCTGAGCGCTTGATTTTGATGTGATCTTTCTTGACGTTGGTGACATAGTTGATGTCCAGACGCCGCATAAACATCTTGCGTATTGCTGAGACGGGTTTCTGACCGATGAACGGTTCGCGCTCCAATGACTCAAGAGCCGTTTTTATCGTGTAATGCTCCATATATACCGGCGCCATCTTTAACCCCATGAGCACAAAGAACCCAATCAAACAGAGAACAAACAGCCAACCGATGCCAGACAGGCCACGTTGTTTTTTGATGGAAAGCATGTTTTTCTAACCTCAGAATTTTTATGGGAGACAGAATGAATATCGACTAAACCGGGAACGAACCTTCGGCGTCTTAATCGATTCCTCTGCCGATCCTCTCCCAGGCAATTGGTGGGAAGCCCTCTTTCATGGAATCCCAGTTCATCCAGATTCCGAAGGCCTTACCGACAAGGTTCTGATCCGGCACCAGGCCCCAACAGCGACTGTCATTACTGTTGTCACGATTGTCGCCCATTGCGAAGTAGTGGCCCTCAGGTATGGTAATCGGCCCCCTGATCAATACATTGCAGCCCATGGCAAAGTCTCCAGCCATCGGATGCGCCAGAATCGCATGTTCAACGCCGGCAAGGTTCTCCACCGATTTCATAGATCCGGTCTCCCGCGCTCCGCCACCGGAGCCGGAATAGACTCCGACGGGTGTCTGCGACATGGGTTTTCCATTGATGTATAAGGTCTTCATCCGATAATAGATGGTATCTCCGGGGACTGCCACGACCCGCTTGATGTAGTCGATAGCGGGGTTTTTGGGATAGCGGAATACCACCACGTCCCCCCGCTCCGGTGAACCCAGGTCGATAACCTTTTTATTCAATACCGGCAGGCGTATCCCATATGCAAACTTATTGACCAGGATAAAGTCACCTACCAGCAGAGTCGGCATCATGGAGCCTGATGGGATGCGGAAGGGCTCCACCAAAAAAGATCGCAGGATCAGGACAGCGAAGATTACAGGAAAGAACGAGCGGGCATACTCAACCATCAGCGGTTCGCTTCTGGTCTCTAGTGCTGAAGCATCTGCTACGTGACGTCGCTTTCTTGCAGGGGCAAAGAAAAGCACATCAATCAGCCATATTCCACCAGTGACAGCACTTGCCAACACCAAAAAAGCAGGGAAATCAAAATTCATGGTTACGAAGGGGTTCCTGATTATTAGTTATGGAGAGATGCAGATTTCATCTTTATTACTGAATTACTGAAACCTGCAATCAATTATCTTTTCCCACCTGCAGCACGGCAAGGAAGGCATCCTGAGGGATCTCCACCCGTCCTACCTGTTTCATGCGTTTCTTGCCCGCCTTCTGCTTTTCCAGCAGCTTGCGTTTACGGGTAATATCGCCACCATAACACTTGGCGGTAACATTTTTGCGTAACGCCTTGACAGTGGTACGGGCAATGATTTTACTGCCGATAGCTGCCTGAATCGCCACCTCGAACATCTGTCTGGGAATGAGTTCTTTCATCTTTGAGGTCAATTCCCGGCCCCTGGTCTGGGATTGGTCTTTGTGAACAATCAGCGAAAGCGCATCCACCTTCTCGCTATTGATCAGAATATCGAGTTTAACGAGTGGCGCCGCTTGAAAGCGTTTGAACTCATATTCGAAAGATGCATAACCCCGGCTCACCGATTTCAAACGGTCGAAGAAATCGAGCACCACCTCGTTCAATGGCAGTTCATAATTGACCGAAACCTGTCCACCGAGATATTGCATCGATTTTTGCACACCCCGTTTCTCTATGCAGAGGGTGATCACTGCACCCAGATGATCCTGAGGCACCAGGATGGTGGCGCTGATGATGGGTTCACGAACCTCATTGATCTTCATCGGATCCGGTAGTTTGGCCGGATTTTCAATGCGTATCAATTCGCCATCGTTGAGCAATACCTCGTAGACGACGGAAGGCGCGGTTGTGATCAGATCAAGGTCATACTCGCGTTCCAGACGCTCCTGAACGATCTCCATATGTAGCATACCGAGAAAACCGCAGCGAAAGCCGAACCCTAAAGCCTGGGAGGTTTCGGGTTCATAGTGCAGCGAAGAATCATTCAATCGCAGCTTCTGCAACGCGTCACGGAGATTCTCGTAATCATCGGAGCTGACAGGATAGAGACCGGAAAAGACCCTGGGTCTTATCTCTTCAAACCCGGACAGTGGCGCTTCTGCTTTGCGATTTTCGAGGGTAATCGTGTCGCCCACAGGCGCAGCATCAATCTCTTTGATCCCGGCGATAAGATAACCTACCTCACCCGCACCCAGCACAGCTCTGTTGAGCCGCTTGGGCGTAAAAACACCCACTTTTTCCACTTGATAGGTCCGCTCCGTGGACATAATAAACATCTTGTCCTTGGGTTTGATTGAACCATTCACCACCCGGATCATAGAGATAACCCCCACATAGGGGTCGAACCAGGAGTCAATGATCAGTGCCTGTAGCGGGGCA
Source organism: Sedimenticolaceae bacterium (assembly GCA_963691905.1). Lineage (GTDB taxonomy): Bacteria > Pseudomonadota > Gammaproteobacteria > Chromatiales > Chromatiaceae > QGON01. Next base: position 559,810 of record OY829894.1, on the reverse strand, counting down.
TCCGAATCACCTTCCGGTGGAGGAATCCTCTTGACCAGATCCTCCAGCAGATCATTGATGCCCAGACCGGTCTTGGCGCTAACGTTGATGGCTTCGGACGCATCGATGCCGATGATCTCTTCGATCTCGTTGATCACCCGCTCCGGTTCCGCCGAGGGCAGGTCGATCTTGTTCAGTACCGGCATCACTTCGAGTCCCTGTTCGATGGCGGTATAGCAGTTGGCCACGCTCTGGGCTTCTACCCCCTGCGCGGCATCGACCACCAGCAGAGCCCCTTCGCAGGCTGCCAGGGAACGGGAAACCTCGTATGAGAAATCCACATGGCCTGGGGTATCGATAAAGTTGAGTTGGTAGGTCTCGCCATCCTTCGCCGTATAGTCCAGCGTGACGCTCTGGGCCTTGATGGTGATGCCCCGTTCCCGTTCCAGATCCATGGAATCAAGTACTTGCGACTCCATTTCGCGTTCGCTCAGTCCACCGCACAGCTGTATGAAACGATCTGCAATCGTGGATTTGCCGTGATCAATATGGGCAATGATGGAAAAATTCCGTATGTGTTGCAAATCTGTCATGGAGTTGATGATATCCGGGCCAGTGGTAGGAACCTCCGTTCCTGAAACCAGCCCAGGTGAGCGCAGATGCCGCAAAAGGCGACAACTATACCAAATCAGCCTCCCTGCAAATAGCGCCGCAGTCCGGCTTCATCGAGAAAATACTCACTCAACCGGATTCCATCACCATTTTCGAGCACCGGTACAAAGTCGTTATATCTGGCCTGCGTCGCTGGATCGCGGTCTATATCGACCAACTCCAGAGGAAACATCTGCTCCCTCTGGAGCTGCTGCAGTTGTTCCAGCATATCTTCACATAGGTGACAACCGTCACGATAGAACAGTTTCAGTGGTGTCATTCCTTCGGGACACGCAGAGCCAGGAACATGGGGCCAGAGGTACGGTGTACCAGCAAGGCGACCGTCTTGCCTTCAGGCAACCTTTTGACCAACTGCCCGAACTGCTTCGCATTCTCAACATTATTGTTATTCAACATCATGATGACATCACCTTCCCTGACGCCTGCCTCACGCGCTTCATTACCCGTCACCGAATCAACCATTACCCCCTGACCTGCTGGTAGCGTCAACTGACTGAGATGCTCTTCGGTAAGGTTGGAGACAGTCACGCCAAGCCGGTTTTTCGTAACTTTCGGCTTCACCTGCTGGGCCAGTTGAACAGCCTCCTCAGGTGGCAACTCGCCTATATTGACCATGACGGTGATATTCTCTCCGCCACGCAATACCTCCAGCCGTGCAGGGCGATCAACACGACTGCTGCCGACCAGCGGCGGCAATTCGGATGAGCTGCGCAATTCGGTACCATTATACTTGAGTATTACGTCACCCACTTGCAGGCCTGCTTGGGAGGAAGGACTGCCAGGCAACACTCTGGCAACCAAGGCCCCACGCGGACGGGACATGTGGAAACTTTCGGCAAGTTCCCCCGTGACATCCTGAATCAACACCCCCAGCCAACCACGACTCACACGGCCACGGGTCTTCAACTGATCCGCCACATTCATCGCCACGTCGATGGGGATTGCAAAAGAGAGTCCCATGAACCCACCGGAACGGCTGTAGATCTGGGAGTTCACCCCAACCACTTCACCCTTGAGATTGAAGAGCGGGCCACCTGAATTGCCTGGATTGATGGCGACATCGGTTTGAATGAAGGGCACATAGTTCTCGCTCGGCAGGCTTCGCCCTTTTGCACTGACGATACCGGCGGTTACCGAATGATCGAAGCCAAAAGGAGAGCCGATGGCCAATACCCATTCACCAACTTTCAACTCTTTTGAACTGCCGACCTTCACCACAGGAAGATCCGTGGCTTCGATCTTGATCAGCGCCACATCACTGCGCTCGTCTGTGCCAATCAGACTGGCGACATATTCACGGCGATTATGCATCCTGACGATGATTTCGTCCGCTTCCGCAACGACATGGTTGTTGGTGAGAATATAACCATCAGGAGATATGATGAAACCTGAGCCGAGAGACTGTTTCTCCACCTCGTCCTCTTGCAGATTTCCATGTTCATCGAGAAATCGCTTCAGCAGTTCACCAAAAGGGTTGTCATCCGGGATCTCCGGGATATTGAATCGGCGCATCTGCTGACGGATGTTCTGCTGCTGATGAGTACTGATATTGACTACCGATGGTGCATTTTTCGTCGCAAGGCCTGTAAAGTCCGGCAGTTGCGCCTGCGCCGGGATGCTCAGCAGAGCAACCAGGACAAGAATCGTCCACTGCATCAAGGGGGGGTTAAGGGATTTCATAAACTAACTCCTTGCATAACCGGGGTACGCAAACTTAATTTGTAGGGGTCGGAGTCAAATTTGATCAAAGCGACACGACACTCAATATCGGATGTCCATCAAATTTGACTCCGACCCTTTCGCCTAAAAATGTACTGGACTGTTGGATTCCTGTCGGAGAATGGCAGCCTGGAAGGCACTGTCGCGTTTTTTCCTCCGGGCATACCGCTGTGTTAGAAACAATCCAAGAATCAGTCCCAATAGACCACATAAAATAGCGATGAGTTCCCCGGCAGGTTGGAAATACTGTCCCATCAACTCCTGCCCGGCAAGGGCGAATGAGATCATGAAAAACAGGGGTAACAGGTAAGCAACAAGCGATGCGTTCACCAGCGCGCTCTCCTGCAGGCCAATAATGACCCGGTCCCCGGGTTTGGCTCCCGCAGCATTGAGAACCCGCAATTGATTGTGTTTGCGCTTGAAGAGCCCGGAGATCACGGAAGTGCCGCAACTGCCTGCAGAGTGGCAGGAACCACAAGCTGCCTTTTGCCTGGTTTCCACCACAGCGTGATCGCCCTCGCAGGAGACCACGGTTGCATTTTCCTCAATCATTCGGCACGAGCGGTCTTTTGAGTTCGACGCATGGATTTCACCACGCTGAGCAGAGTCACAGCAGGGACTTCTCCAACGGCAGTAACCTGATGGTCATCCACCTGTCCACCCCATGCGTTGATTGCGCCCAGGCGAGAAACGCCCTCCAGGGCAGTGCTCTGACCAATCGGCTCGATAAACACCGAGAGAGAGGCAAGACCGTCACTCAATACATAATGTTCGACCATCTCACCATCCGTTGAGTTGGGCAGCAGATCCTGTACGCTAAGGGTAAAACCGGCCGGTAATTTACGGAACGACCAGTTTGCGACACTGCTTGAGGTTTTTTCAGGCGTATTTGAATTTGCATCGATAGTATTGCGGGCGCTTTTGTGCACGACAACCCCCAGCTCTGCAGTACCCACTTCCAGTTCTGTAAACATCGTCTGTTCCACCGCCTCCCCTTCTTCATTCATGAGGTCGGACTTAAGTGGAAGCGCACTTTCCTGGTCCAGATAGAAGCGGTAACCGTAACGAAAATTGTCTCGTGGAATGATCGCCACGACCTTGGCCTGACGATCAGCGACCCTTGTTTCGCCAAGCGTACGGAACGCATAGCTCAATGAGATTTGCTCCAGATTCTCAGGTAACAGGTCGAGGAATTTATTCGTTGGTGGTCGCTTGTCGATAGAGACCTGTTGCGATTCCGGCATGACACAAGTAACAGAGTCCCGATCACGTATCACTTCACGGGGCGCACCATTGAGCGAGATCAATCGTTCATGGGGCTGACCGTCGCTTATCGCATGGATGATGCGCATTGTCTCCAGTTGATTGTCATGAAGATAGATGAATGTCCCTTGATATTCGAGAACCCTGACAGCCTCCATCATGCGCTCCAGCCACTGGCGTGCTACATTTTCATCGTCAGATGCCATGACTGAGCCGGCAAAGAGGAGCAGAAAGAGCGCAAATCCGCAAAATGCAGTCATGCCAGACCGAAGAAAAGAGGAAATCCCGGCGGATCGGGAGAGACTAGGAAAACGACATCCCAAACCATTCATGAAGCAATCACCGTGCTCCGTCATAGCTCACGAAAGTCGCATACGGCATGATTCCTTTCATGTTGCCGGCTGGAGCATACCCCTGGTGATTTACCAGATAGCTGTTTAGACGGGATTCAACATCAGGTTTGGCCAGTAACTCCCAACGCGTACCCTTCTGGCTGGCATAGGTACGCTCATTGGGCGATTCATTCACTGCAACCTGCGGCAGGGAGGCTCCATCCTGTTCCGGGTTGATAAACTGCGGCGCAACCGTCACGGCCATCAGCGCCACTGAAGCAGCGATTGCCACGCCGGCAACGGGTTTAACCCATCTGCGGCTGATATTACCCGGAGCGAGTACTACCGGTTCATCTTCCAGACGCTGTCTGATTGAAGCTGCCAGGTTTGGCATCACAGCCGGACCTGTTTCCTGACGCATCACATCACCAATCAGATGGTAACGACTCCAGGAAGCTCGTCGATCCTCACTGCGGATAAGCTCTTTTACCGCACCGGGAATTTCAAAGGCGGATAGTTCATCATCCGTCAATGCGGACAGTTTTTCGCGCTCTTTTTCTGTCATTGCAGTAACCACTTATTATGGGTTAATCAAGGGTTTTAAACGTTTATCGATTGCCTCGCGTGCCCGGAATATCCGGGAACGCACTGTGCCGACTGGACAGGACATGGCCTCGGCAATCTCTTCATAACTCATTCCTTCAAGCTCACGTAGAATGATGGCTGTGCGCAGATCCTCCGGCAAGGCATCAATCGCATGCTGAACCGTCATGGTGATCTCTTCAGTCAGCACATAGTTCTCTGGCGTCCCATACTCCTTAAGACGCGAACCTTCATCCAATTGTTCCGCAGTTTCGGGTTCCACATCCCACGAGGGTGGGCGCCGACCCTGGGCTACTAGGTAATTCTTAGCCGTATTGATAGCAATGCGGTACAGCCAGGTGTAAAAGGCACTCTCGCCACGAAACCGGGGAAGCGCCCTGTAGGCCTTGATAAAGGCCTCCTGTGTGACGTCCAACACCTCGTGGGAGTCCCGGATGTAACGGGAGACCAGATTGGCAATCTTCTGCTGGTATTTGAGTACCAACACATCGAAAGCTTTTTTGTCGCCCTGCTGTACACGGATGACCAGTTCCTGATCGACTTGCCGCTCGCCCATCCGGGCTTTACCCTCCTCGTGACTCGCGCTTCCTTACGCTCAGTCTCATTGACAACCATAGAATGAATTAGTTCGTGCAATCCCATACTTTATTGAGCTGGTTCAATGAACCATCGATTTGCGCTAGGATGCAGTCTGATTTAAGTGCGCATTATCACTGTATCCACCCCGCCCCGCAAATATGACTAAAGATCACCTCCACGACGTTTTGATCATCGGCAGCGGCGCTGCCGGACTCAGCCTGGCCCTGCGGCTGCGAGAAGACCTGAAAGTTGCGGTCATCTCCAAACGAGAGCTTGAGGAGGGCAGCACCTACTACGCCCAGGGTGGCATCTCGGCAGTATTGGATGAGGGGGATACCCTCTCCTCCCACGTCGAAGATACCCTTGATGCCGGCGCAGGACTCTGTGATGAGGATATCGTCCGGCTGGTGGTCGAACACGGACCCAAAAGCATCGACTGGCTGATGTCCAATGGTGTCCACTTTACCCGCGACGACTCTGCGGTCAGCAGTGGTGGTTACCACCTGACACGGGAGGGAGGACACTCTCACCGGCGAGTTATTCACGCTGCGGACGCAACGGGAAAAGAGGTGGAATCGACCCTGGAATCCCAGGTGATGTCACGTTCAAATGTGGAGATATTCGATTACCATATTGCTATCGATCTGATTACCGGCGGCGAAAACGGCGCCCAAAAAACCAAGCGCTGCCTTGGCGCCTATATTCTCAACCAGAAAAACGGCAAGGTGGACACATTTCGTGCGCGCTTCGTCATACTTGCAACCGGCGGTGCCAGCAAAGTCTACCTTTACACCAGCAATCCCGATGTCTCAACCGGGGACGGCATTGCCATGGCCTGGCGAGCAGGCTGCCGGGTGGCGAATATGGAGTTCATACAATTCCACCCCACCTGCCTCTACCACCCCCATTCAAAGACATTTCTTATTACCGAGGCGGTTCGGGGAGAAGGCGGTCACCTACTGTTACCGGATGGCAGTCGTTTCATGCCCAACTTCGATGCGCGTGCCGAGTTGGCTCCAAGAGATGTCGTTGCCCGGGCCATCGACCACGAGATGAAGCGTATCGGCGCCGACTGTCTGTTTCTCGATATCAGTCATAAGCCGGCTGACTTCATCAGGGAGCACTTTCCAACCATCCACAGGAGTTGCCTTGATTTCGGCATCGATATCACCCGTGAACCCATTCCCGTTGTACCCGCCGCTCACTATACCTGTGGTGGAGTAATGACCGATCACCAGGCACAAACGGACCTGCCGGGTCTCTACGCCATAGGAGAGACTGCCTACACCGGGCTGCACGGGGCCAACCGCATGGCCAGTAACTCCCTACTCGAATGTCTGGTGTTTGCCGAACTGGCTACTGAGCATATTCATAAGAGTGTGGATAAAATATCCTTCCCCCGGGAACTTCCCCCTTGGGATGAGAGCCGGGTTACCGACTCTGACGAGGAGGTGGTGGTCTCACACAACTGGGACGAGCTACGACGCTTCATGTGGGACTATGTTGGTATCGTGCGCAGCAACAAAAGACTGGAGCGCGCCAAACGCCGGGTCGAACTATTGAGAAGTGAGATCGGCGAATACTACGGCAATTTCCGCGTCAGCAACGATCTGCTGGAACTACGGAATCTGGTTGACGTGGCAGACCTGATCATTCGTTCTGCCCAGAGCCGCAGAGAGAGTCGTGGGTTGCACTACACCATCGATTTCCCCTACCGGGATGATCAGGTGCAACGCAAAGCCACGGTGCTGATCCCCGACAACTACTCGCCAAAACGAAAAAACTAAACAGTCCAGACCAAGTCACAGATACATCGTGGTATAATTGTTAAATTGTATATCCTGGATGTCAGACATTGGGGGCCGTAGCTTTTTTGCCACTACCGAAACCACGGCAGGCACCAATAAACCCACTGGAGACCTGAAGAACATGGACCATCTCGAATGGACAAAAGACCTGAATACCGGGGTCAATGTCATCGACAAACAACACAGACGCATCGTTGACTATATCAATCAACTGGTGGATGCCACTGAGACTGGTGATAATGAATCAATTTCCGATGTCTTTGACGGCTTGATCGACTATACGATTACCCATTTTACCTTTGAAGAGGGTCTCCAGGAGAAGGCTGGATACGAATTTCGATCCGCGCACCAGCGGGTTCACAAAGTCTTCATAAAAAAACTCGGAGAATATAAGAAGGATTTCGATGACGGTAATGTTGATGCTGTAATACAGGTCAACAGAATGTTGCGCAACTGGCTCATCAACCACATCCAAAATGATGACGCCGATTATGTACCCGCTGTGCAGAAAATGCTCGGTACCGAAAAGAAGAGCGGTTGGCTATCCCGTAGTCTGGGTAAATTCTTTGGCGGTTCTGACGCCTGAATGAGTCAATACAACCCGGTTTTTCATACATCCCCCCTACTGGATAAGATTTAGATTTCTTTATCGTCGGAAAAATTGACACCTTTCATTTTTCTGACGCCTGCCTTTTCTCGTTTTACCTTCTTTTCTACTCCACAAATTCCTAATCCTCTGAAATAACGAACAGATTTCCCCAAACGGGAATATATCTCTGGATGTTGTCAGTGGATTTTACAGTTACTACTCCGATTCCTGGGGAGAGTATTGCCTAAGTAGTTATTCTTGAATCCACTTCCCAAAATAATCATTGGTGAACCCTGTTCCCCTTATATTTTTTTATTTTATTTCAATAAGATAGACGTAATTTGCGAGTCATAGCCAGGATGATTCCTCCGCTGACCTGAAACAAAAAACAAAGATTGGCCCACCCTTTGCAATATCAGTGATGTAAATCAATTTTTTGAGATCACTCAATATGGCAAAAGCAAATTCTTTACTCTCTAAATCCCTGCAAGTGGCTGCGGGGGCTGTGCTGCTTACATTCGCAGGCGCGACGCAGGCAATCACAGTAGACGGTGACATCAATGACTGGCTCGGCGCACCGCAGGGGCAGGCTTCAGACTGGGGCAATGTATTGCGTAGCTCAATATCCCATGTCGACGAAGATCAGAATAGCTACTATCTCGATCCTGGATATGGGGGGCAGGCCTATGATGTAGAGGCCATATTTGCAGAACAGATGGGGACAAGCCTGAATATCGCCATCGTGACCGGCCGTGACCCGAACGCAGGCGGCTGGGCTGGCGGTGATATCTCCTTCAACTTCGATTTCGGCGTCGATGCCACCAGCTTCGAATTCGGTATCGTCACCCGCGATCACGACGGCATGACCCGAGGTGATGTCTATGCGGTAAGTGACTGGAACTACGGCATCTGGACAGCGCCCAATGTCTACAATCCCAGCGGCAGCAGCCTCTACAAGGATTCCCACCCCGTTAACATAAAAAGCGGTTCACTACTGGGTAGCGTCAATCTCGAGTATACCGATCTTCTCTACAACGGCAGCAGCCCGAATCAGGTCGGCGCATTCTCCGGGGATCACTTCATGATCGAAACCAGTCTCGATCTTGCCATGCTCGACCTGGTCAACCTGGGCCTGGATGACGACCCCTATCGCATCCACTGGGCACCCAACTGCAACAATGACTGGCTGCAACTGGATATGCCTGCCACCGTACCTGAGCCTGGAGCCTTGCTTCTTATGACCATTGGTCTGGTGGGAATGGCCGGACGCCGCCGCATGAGCCGCAAGACAAAATAATAAAGATCACAGCAGCAATTTGGGTGGCCCGCAGTTTGTGGCCATCCTTTTTTTATGCGTGACAAATCCACAACAAACGCAAAGAAAGTAGGGTGCGCCGTGCGCACCATGATTGCAGCCAATTCTGGTGCGTACGGCGCACCCTAGGCACAAAGCTGCAAAAAAAGGCCCGCATCTGTTTCCAGTTGCGGGCCTTTTTTAAACAGCGTCTATCAGGAATTCAAAGACTGATAGTAATTCATCAGGATCTGCGCCACTTCGGGACGAGAGAATTCAGCCGGAGGCGCGATGCCCTGGCCCAGCATCTCACGTACCTTGGTGCCGGAGAGCAGTACGAAGTCTTCTTTGCTGTGATCCGGTGCGTCACGCATCATCACAACTTTGTTGAGCTTCTTGGAATAGGCAGTGTGGTCGGCGCGGAAGATCTCGATATCCAGCATGCCTGCAGGTACTTCGTCATCGAAAATAGTCTGTGCGTCGAAGGCGCCGTAGTAGTCACCAACACCGGCATGGTCGCGACCGATGATGAAGTGGCTGGCACCCATGTTCTGACGGAAGTAGGCGTGCAGCACGGCTTCGCGGGGACCTGCGTAGAGCATGTCGAAGCCGTAACCGGTGATCATCACGCTGTTCGGCGGAAAGTAGAGCTCAGCCATCTTGCGGATGGCGGCATCACGAACCGGCGCGGGAATGTCACCCTTCTTCAGCTTACCCAGCAGCATGTGGATGACAAGGCCGTCACAGCCCAGACGATCCATCGCCATGTGGCACAGCTCTTCGTGGGCCAGATGCATGGGGTTACGGGTCTGGAAGGCAACAACCTTCTCCCAGCCGTGCTCCTTGATCTCGTTGCGAATCTCGACCGCGGTACGGAAGGTATCGGGGAAATCAGCCTGGAAGTAGGAGAAGCTCAATACCCGGATCGGTCCGGAGATGGCGACACGGCCCTGGGTATTGAAGGCATTTACACCGACGTGATCCATATCCTGGGTGCGGTAGACCTTGTCGGTCATAACCTTCATCTGATCGTCGGAGACGGTTTCGATGTTTTCCACATCCATGATAGCCAACACAGGATTGCCTTCCATGTTGGGATCACGCAGTGCGATGCGCTTGGCGTCACCAATGGCATCAGCGTTATCAAGCAGGCAGAGAACCGGCACAGGAAAGTGGGTCCCGTCGGTCAGCGTCATGGATTCTGCAGCGCCCATGGCATCGGCCACGTTCATGAAGCCCTTAAGAGGGTTGAAGTAACCGGTGCCCATCATCACCGCGTTACCAGCGGCCTGCGAACTGATCATGACTGACGGAAGACTTTCCGCCTCGTGGGACAGTTTGTGGTGCTCGTCCGGATCGTAGACAAACAGAGGTTGCAGTTCGTCGGTACCTACAGGCTTGATCATGATATTTCGTCTCCTTCGCTTCGCACGAAAATTCAATCAACCGGTTGGGCCACACTGTGTGATCCAAGCCGGCACAGGATTCTCAAAAGACCGTTATGGCATCTTGCTGATGCTGCTAATTCACAACCTCAGGAAGCTCGCATAACCTTATGTTTTTACAATATAAATGCGCATCTAGCGCAGATTCTGAAATCTAAAGCAGACATACCCTATCACAGCCGGGGATTATTCATCCCTAATAAATTTTTATGCCGTCAGAAAAATTCCAATGGAAGAATGGTTTTTCTGCGAATTTGGGCGTTTATCCGATGCAGAGGGGGCTTGCATTACTGCCATAAAACTTGCGCCAGACCGCTGTTCCTACGTAACTGCCTATGAACAAGAGAGCGGAAAACTTCCTGCTCGGTTGAGATATGAAATCTGCTGCGTGCACGGGTAATCGCGGTGTACAACAGTTCACGGGACAATAGCGGGTTATCCCGGGCAGGCAGTTGCAGAAGAACTTCATTGAACTCGGATCCCTGGCTCTTGTGCACCGTCATGGCGAAAACGGTTTGGTGTTCTGGCAGCCGGGCAGATGCTATCCAGCGGAAGCTGCCATCCGCCACTGGAAAAACCACTGAGATCTCTCCCCCGGTTTGTGGGTTCGGCAGGGCAACGCCAATGTCACCATTATATAGTCCCAATCCGTAGCTGTTGCGGGTAACCAATACTGGCCGTCCCTGAAACCACTCGGAATCCCCAGTGATATAGCCCCTGCTACGCAGTTCGGCCTCAATTCGCCTGTTTATGGCAATGACACCGTCGGGACCCTGTTGCAATGCGCAGAGCACACGATAATCGTTAAGAGAGGCGAAGATCTCTGACGGCGCCGACTCCTTTCTGATTTTTTCAAATATTTTCGCATATCGTCCGGCAGCGAGCTTAGCAGTGTCATCAGTCACTGGAATCCGGCGGATTTCCGCTGCTGAACCGCCCTCTTCAAGCAGTTCCCAAGCCTGCTTGATGTTTCCTGTGTTCACCGCCCTGGCCAGACGTCCGATAGGACTTGCCGAATCGAACCGGTAGCTCTTCTTAAGTACCACCACGGAATCCGCCAACGCCCTCGGGTCACTGGAATCCGGGGGTGGACTCTCCCCAGTGACTCGCCGCAGCTGTTCTGCAAAGCGAGGGGTTGGCCCGCGATAGCCACTACAGATATCACCCAGCATCGCCCCGGCCTCAACCGAGGCAAGCTGATCCTTATCACCCAGCAGAATCAGACGGGCGGAATCGGGCAGAGCTTCCAGCAACTTTGCCATCAGTGCCACAGACACCATCGAAGCTTCATCGAGCACCAACACATCCAACGCCAGAGGGTTGTCTCTATTGTGAATAAAACCGGTGCTACCGTGCTTTACACCCAGTAATCGATGCAGCGTAGAGGCCAGCTCAGGTAGAGAATCCATCAGCACCGGGGGCAGATGATGGGAACTCCGCGACTGCTGAATCGCCTCCTGCAACCGTGCAGCCGCCTTGCCGGTTGGAGCTGCCAAAGTAAAACGTAGCGCCTCGCCGCCCGGCTGTTGGCGCAACAGTGCAAGTAGCCGCATCACGGTGGTGGTCTTGCCGGTGCCAGGCCCACCGGAGATCACACTGAGCCGCCGTAATACCGCTGTGGCAGCGGCCTGTTTTTGCCAGTCGATTTCATCGCCGGTATTTGGAAACAGCTGTTGCAGGCCTGTTCGCAACACCGCCTCATCCACATCGGGGGCTTGGCGACCTGCCCGCTCATCCAGCAGAAAACCAAGGCGGTGTTCATATTTCCAGTAGCGATGCAGATAGAGCCGACCTGAAACATCGAGGATCAACGGCTGATGTTCACCGGGCGCGCCGACCACGCCGCTCTGGCGCAGTCGGATAGACCAGTCGTTCAACGAAGGCACGGAGGCTATCACCTGACCGTCGAGTCCGTTCAGTGGTCGGTCCGTCAACTCATTGAGATCGAAGCAGACGTGACCTTCATGGGTTGCCCGGCTGGCCATTGCAGCCGCAAGCGCCAACCATTCTGACGGCTGATCCGACTTCTGCAGCAGGAGATCGGCAAAATAAACGTCCAGATCGCTCAGCAGGCCCTGGCCCTGAAGTTGGCCGATCAGTCGTCTCTCATCTCTCATTCATCAGCCCCCAGCATTGCCAGATCAAACGCCTCGATAAAGGCCTTCGGCGGCCGTTCCCGAAAAACACCGAAATCAGCCCCGGTTGCAGGTTGCATACCCCGGAGAAAGAGATAGAAGACACCTCCGAAGTGGCGATCATAATCGTAATCGGCCAGACGCAGTCGCAGAAAACGGTGCACGGCAAGGGTGTAGAAAAGATATTGCAGCGGATAGTCGTGCGTGATCATGGCATTTTCCAACTGAGCCTGACCATAGTCAGAAGTTTCAGTGCCAAGCCAGTTCGACTTGTAATCCAGCAGATAGAATCGCCCGTTGGCCTCAAAGACCAGGTCGATGAAACCTTTCATAAAACCCTGGATCGAACCGAATCGGATACCGGCTGCCGCCCGCTGGACCCGCGCAGAAATCGCGAACGGCTCCTCTCCCAGAATGCTTTTCAGTCTGGCCGAATCAAATCCGGCTACCGGATAGTGAAACTCCATCTCGTTGATTCGTTGTCTGCTGCTGACATCACATAACCGCAGCCCGGTTTCATCCAACCCGGTATTCACCACAGACTGCACCATCCTCTCAACGACAGGTGTCCAGTGCGTCTCGATTCCGTGATTTTGCAGCTGCTGCCGGATAACAGTTTCCAGCCCCGGATCGCCTGCATTTGTAAAATCGAGGTGTTCGAAGATTGTGTGCAGACAGGTTCCAGGCTTGGGTCCTTTGGGAAATCCATGGATATCGTGAGTGGGGTCCAGGGTGACGGTCGTCTCAGAGCGAACCGCATCACGATCCGGCAGGTCGGCTCCATGACCCGAGGCCAGCGCGGAGAAACTGGTGATCCAGGAACCCGGTCTGATTTTGCCGCCAAAGACTCTGGCCGAAACAAGCTCCGGGGTGAGTGCCAGGGGAAACTGGGTAACCTCGTTGATCTCCATCAGCGGCTGGATAAGAATGTTTCCACCAGACTGCTCCACCAGCTCATCAAGCCGTTGAGCCACTGCTGCCTCACTCACTTGTTTGTAGGTTTTTTTCCACTGGCTGATCGGATCATTGGAGGATAATTCCCCCGGATGCAGCAACCAGGCCAGTGGAGAATTTTCGCTGTTTTTTACCTTGCCCCAAGCCAGATAGCAGCGGTGCCTGGCGCGGGTCAAGGCCACGTAGAGCAGCCGCAGACTCTCAGCCAGATTCTCTTCCGCCTTGTGGATCTTGTCTTTTTCGAAGTTGGCTGACCCCAGTTCCAGGACAGGTTCGAAATCAGTATCAGGATCATGGAACAGGTAGGACTTTTGGCCCTTTCGGAATCCAGGTTGTTCATCCCAAAGGAAGGGACAAAATACCACCGGATACTCCAACCCCTTGCTGGTGTGCAGGGTTACGATGCGTACCAGGTTGCCATCACTTTCAAGACGCAGCAGTTTTTCTTCATCGACGGGCGCCTCGCTCTGCCGTTGCTGGCTGAGCCACTTTATCAAACCCTCCATACCTGGCTGCATCGACCTGTCATGCTGATGCAGCAGCTCACCCAGTTGATAAAGATTGGTCAGGCGCCGTTCTCCATCCTCGTATGAAAGCAATCGGTTTTCCACCCCCCGTCGTATCAACAGGTGGCGAAACATTCGCATGAATCCCTGGTCTCTCCAGATCTGATGGTAGTCGAGAAAACTTTCCACCTGACTGCCAGTTGCCGTCTCATCCCAGGTTAATGCATCGATCTCTTCACCACTCCAGCCCAACATATCGGTGGCCAGGGTTGCCCGTAACAGAGACTCACGGCGTGGATCGAGACAGGCGTGCAGCAGACGTTCCAGCTCTTCCGCTTCAAGTCCATGAAAGATATTGTCCTGGGCACTGCGCACACTGTGAATACCCAGCTCCAGCAGGGCAACGGAAATCTGCTCGGCCTGCTTATGTTTGCGCACCAACACTGCGATGTCGTTGCCGCACAGGGGTTCACCATCAATGGTCGCTTTGCCAGTCCGACCCAGCACAAGCAGTCTGTCGATCTCACGGGCAGTGGTTATTGCCACCGCGTGACGCAACTCATCGACCTTCATCTCCTCCATTGCCAGCTTCCAGATCCGCATGGGCTGGGATGTATCCCCTCTCACGACCAAACCATTCTCTTGCCGGCTGGCGGCCTCAACGGGATGAAACGGTATCTCTTTGTAGAAAAAAGGTGCGGGAGCGCTGTCAAACAGGGCGTTCACCGCCTTTATCAGCGTTGGCGTTGAGCGCCAGTTGACGCTCAGGTGATAACGGTCATCGGCATCGTTGCGAGCCCTCAGATAGGCAAAGATGTCTGCGCCGCGAAAGCTGTAGATTGCCTGTTTGGGATCGCCCACCAGAAATACCGGTAGAGCCGATTTACGATAGATGCGCGAAAAGATCTCATACTGCACCGGATCAGTATCCTGGAATTCATCCACCAGGGCCGCCGGATAGCGTTGCCGCAACGCCCTTACCAGATGCGCCCCGCCGCTACCCGACAGTGCCTCCTTGAGTTGCAGCAGCAGATCATCATATGACCATTCACCCGCTTCCGCCTGCCGCTTAGGCAGCTCATCAATGAGAAAATTGTAGAACTGCAGATAGATGGTTTTGATCCTGTCAGCATAGGCGCTGGCGATTGCAGATTTCAGATCTGCAAACCGTTGGCATCGGTCGAAGAATTCGTGCTCCGGGACCTGATGACCCTTTTTAATCGCCTTCTCAATGGAGCTGGAAGAAAATTTGTCCAGTCTCTCAAAGGCCTCAACCGCCGGACTCTCCTGTGACAGCCAGCTATCCATCTCATCGCACAGGAGTGAGATGATGCTGGATTTATAGGAGGTCTGTTTGAAAACCGCCGCGTCACCCAGCGTTTCACGAATCCAATCTCCATCCACCTGCCATAATGGTTGCAGCTGCTTGATGATTTGCGCCGCCTGTGTCTCCAACCCAGCGGGATCGGCAGGAGCTTCAGCCCCACGCACCGCCAAATAGGGTTTGCCCAAGCCATCATGAACCGCAGAGAGCAGACCCTCCGGCGTGCCGATTTCAGCCCTTACCCGATCAGTGATGCCGTCCGGTAAGTTTTCCAGTTCCCGTCGCCAAAAATCATCCGCGATCTGTTGCACACGAGCCGTCTGATCCGGAACCAGTTCCGCATCGAAGGATTGCCCACTCCCAAAGGCATTTTCAGTCAATACCCGCTGACAAAAGCCGTGGATGGTATAGATCGCCGCCCGGTCAAATCCTGCAATCGCCAGATTGAGACGCTTGACCATCACAGCATGATCCGGCTGAGTCTGGAGCAGATAAACAAGTAGCGGATCATTCGATTTCCCGTTGGAAAAGGCCTCCCTCACTTCCAGCAGACGCCCCCTGATACGTGCTTTCAACTCCGCGGTCGCGGCATTGGTATAGGTCACCACGAGAATGGAATCCGGATCGACCCCATGTTCGATCAACAGCCGCAGATAGAGTCCGGTAAGGGTATAGGTCTTGCCGGTTCCGGCGCTGGCCTCCACCAGGTTCAGCCCCTCCAGCGGTACGGTGTTGAGATCCATCAGCCTCACTCCACCAGCTCCATGTGATCCATGAGGGGCAAAAAAACGGCGAGGCTGATCTCATGGAATGCCTCATCCAGCATCCTCTCGCCAGGCATCAGCAGTCTGTGGTGGGGTTTGCTCCCGTGTGCAGGAGGGTCGTTGAACCAGCGCCTTCGAGCTTGGTAGAGGGCCGTCGGCCGATCTTCCGTCGCCCGCCATTTCTCAGCATAGGACCAGGAGGTGCCTGCGTAGAAATGCAGTGGCGTCAGCATACCCTGCCGGTAGAGCGCCACCAGCTGCTGCAGATGGGCTTCCGGGTCGTTCGGTGCAATAAACCTCCCCTCCTCATCCGGTGACAGCCAGATTGCCTCACATGCCACCCCTTCAGGCCTAAAAAGATTCAACACCAGAAATCGAATCCATAGATCCAGTCTTTGATGGGGATATATCCTGCCTGCGCTGTATTCGAGCAGGCCTGTACTGCGCAATCCGTTCAGCCGACCGCTCAGCCGCAGGCCGTGCAGCATCAGATCGACATCCAGGGGCGGCATCTCTTCACCAA
This sequence comes from Sedimenticolaceae bacterium, assembly GCA_963691905.1. Lineage (GTDB taxonomy): Bacteria > Pseudomonadota > Gammaproteobacteria > Chromatiales > Chromatiaceae > QGON01. The sequence goes on along the minus strand of OY829894.1, from coordinate 543,321 downwards.
AAGCACCCGCATTCAACCGTTCCACCATTAACTGAGCGGATCCGCAGAGCTGTTGAAAGTGACGTCGACCGGGTTTTCCGTGTGGCAACTCACCCCGGAGATCGAGCAGTTGATAGAAGGATTCCGCAGACTCTCCAGAGAGTAGCCGTTCCACCAGTTCGCGCTCAACGGCTTCGGCGGTAAATTTTTCCATCTCGAAGGTTTCACGTGCATCAGGAATATCCCGGGCGGTTTCCAACCTGAGATTGAGTCGCTGGGCCGCAAATGCCCGCGCAGGACCTGCACTGAAAAAACGTCGCAGCAGATGCAGATCCACTGAATCTGTTACCGGTTCAATTTTGGGCAGCGGCGCGGCCACCAGCGGCTGGCGCTGTTTTTCACCACGTCCAACCAGCCGGGCTGCCTCTTGCATCCTCGATGAGTAGCTGAAGAGATGTCCCTCCGGTTGAAAATAGTTGGGACTGAAGGGCTGAAGCGGGTGCGTAAAGGTCATCCTATCCAAACCGGACTTGCCCGCCTGAGATGCCACATAGTCCCGCAGTTCTTCCACCAACACCGACGGAGGCAGTGCGCTGTTGTCTTTGAGACTGCGGCCGACATAGCTGATATAGAGACGTTCACGGGCAGAGATCAGAGTCTCCAGAAACAGATAACGATCATCGGCGCGTCGTGAGCGGTCGCCAAAACGAAACTGCTTTGCCATCAGGTCAAAATCCAATGCTGGGGGTTCCCTGGGAAAGGCGCCGTCGTTCATCCCGATCAGACAGATCACCTTGAAGGGCAGGCTGCGCATGGGGGTGAATGCACAGAAATTGACACCACCACCAAGAAAGCCCCGGCTTGAACCGTGACTGAAGAGCAGTTCAAGTTGCTGACAAATCAGGGAGAGAGAGACCTGGCCCTGAAAATCGGCCTCTTCCGCTTCTTCACCCAGTCGTACAAGAGTATCCCGAACAAGTTGCAGCGGCTGCTCTGCACTCTCATCGGCGGCAAAAAAACGATCCAGAATCCGCTGCAGGCGGTCACACCATATGGCAACCGTGACCATACCGGACAGCCTGTCCTCCAATTCAAACAGGGACCGGCAGAAACCCAACAACCCACTCAACCAAACAGATTCGGAACCTTCTGCACTCTCCGGGAGTGGAATGCCCTGCCACAAGGTTTCATCGTTTGGCGACATGGCGTAACCCAGTACCAGCTGCTCCAGCCCGAAACGCCAGGTATTCCGTGGGTCGGCAGGCAGATCAAAACTCAATTTACTCTCGGCGTCCCGTCCCCAGCGAATGGCAGCCTGCTCAATCCATTCGACGATGCGTTCCAGACCCGCATCATCGAGGCCGAACCGCTGCTGAATCGCCGGAAACTCCAGTAACCTGAGAACCTCATCGACTCCATAGCGGCCGGCAGGGACCGAAAGCAGATCAAGGAACGCCGTGACATAGGGATTTTCCAGCCCTTGGGTCCGATCGCTGATGCGATAGGGAATGGCAGGACAATCCCCCGGCTCGGAGAAACGGGCTTCGATAAGCGGCGCGTAGGTATCGATATCGGGTGTCATCACCAGAATATCGGCGGGGATCAGATCGGGCATCTCCTCGAACATTGCCAACAGCTGATCATAGAGGACTTCAACCTCCCGTATGGGACTGTGGCAGCGGTGAAATGCAACAGAATGATCTCGTTCATCTTCGATGGGTTCAGGCTGTTCGAGATGCAAAATCTCACGCTGTAGTCCGGCAAGGCAGCCATCCCCTTCTGCGTTATCGAACCACTCCTCTGAGCCTGGATCGAACTCATTGATCGTGGAGAAAAAATCTCTGCCCTGGCGCCCCAGAGAGGCAAGCAGCGGATTGCCGACCTCCAGGTAGAGGTCTTCGATATCGGATGACATCAACTCCCGTCTCACCTTCTCCCCCTCGGGCATGATTTCAAGCCAATGGGCCTCACAGGGATTCAGCAGGAAAAGATGGATATCTATCCAACGGGAGAGCTGCCTTATTATCTCAAGATAGCCCGGAGAGAGCGTAGGCACCCCAAAGAGAAAGAGTCGCGCTGGTAAACCGCGGGGAGGATTTGCGGCATCGCCCGACATGGCCTGGAACAGGGATTCCTGCAGATGCACCCAATGAACAGCCTCGTCTGCGGCCAACCGGCGCCAGATTTCGGCTTGCCACTCATCCCCAACGACAGCAGACTCACCCTGATCCCATTTCCGGATCCAGTCGGGACGATAGACCAGATAGCGGTCGAACAGGCCCGCCAGCCTGTCAGCCAGTTGGAAACGACGCTTCTCACTTTCTTTCCTCAGATAATGTCTGACTGGTGCAAATACCGGCTCTTGGCCAATCTCATCGAGCAGTTGGAATATTCGCCATCTGAGCAGGGAGGGTTCAAACCTGTTGAATTCACTGACATCAGGAAGAAAGGCACGAAACACCTCCCAGACGAAGGAGGCAGGCATGGGAAAACGGATGTTGGCACAGATTCCCAGTTTTTCCGCAATTTCAAGGGAGAGCCACCGCGCCATGCCGGGATGCTGCACAACCAGCACCTCCTCCTCCAGAGGAGAGATCATCGGTTCAGCCAGCAGCGTGCTCAGCCGCAGGGACAGAATATCGAGTCGATTGGATTGATAGAGTCTCAACATGAGAGCCTATTCTACCCTCTCTGAGGCTCAAATCATGAGCCTGTGGCAATCACTTTTAATTCATGCTGGTAGGGTGCGCTGAGCGCACCATGATTGCTGTAACTGCTTATTCTGGTGCGCACGGCGCACCCTACATTTGTCACTTCTGCGATGAATCCGTAGACAGGTAAATCGCGGCGGGCGCCGTTCCTACGAAGTAGGATTTAGTCAGCGCCTCTGCTCCGCAGGCACATTGGGCGCCAGCACAACATCCAGTACTTCAGCCACCCGGGCCGGAACCTCCTCCATCACCGATGCGACCTTATCGTTGTCCAGGCCAGTGGTCTGCCAGACCTCGGGGCGTATCTGCTCAAGAATCTCATCCAGCGGCTCACCGGTCATTTCACCCTGTGCGAGCAAGCCCGCGATGTTTACCAGGGAAGCTTCAAGCCGGTAGTCACCCGCGTTCAGCGGTTCATGGTGAGTTCCAGCGACGGTAATCAGACTTTCCGGCAGTTGCCAGGTTTTCAGCAATGCTGCACCGACATCCATGTGGGAAAAACCGAAAACATCCGCCTCAGTGTCTGCAAGAATGGCATCGTCCCCCCCGGTAATCAGCAATACATCCCGCGACTGCTCGGGCAGGCGCAAGTAGATAACCAGCCTGCCGATATCATGCAGTACACCCATCACAAACAGGCGTTCACCATGCAAAACATTGCATTGGGTTGAGAGCGCTTTGGCAATAATCCCGGTCGTCACTGAGTATCGCCAGAATTCTGTCATATCGATCAAATCAGCAGGGATGCCGGTAAAAATCTCAGCCGCCGAGGTAACCAGAACCAGGTTGCGCAGGCCCTTTGAACCAATGACCGTGACGGCTCTGGAGATTGTCTCCACCGGAGCCCGCGTACCGTAGAAGGCACTGTTGACCATACTCAGGAGGCGGGCGGAAAGGTCGGTATCCTGAGAGATCACCTCCCCGAAATCTTTTGCTGAATAGAGCGGAGAATCGGCCATCATATTGACCTTGATACAGACATCCGGCAGCGAAACCAGATGTTCTATCCCTTTGACCAGTTCCTCGGCATTCATTTAAATCACCTGCTGTTAACCCTATTTCACAATTCTATCGGCCAGCCTGCCGGTTTCTTGAAAACCAGGATTGGCCAGCCATAGAGGCGAATTCAGCTGAATTATCAGAATGATATTCTCCAGATTTCCCCACTGCCATTCGTTCTTTCTGTTACCTGGAGCCCGTTAACACTATTCGGATACAGTGTTGACAGGCCTTAGCCAATTGGCCCTGCGCCAACTAATCGCTACTCATGAGAAAACCTGTCTAACTTTCTGTTCATAAATCAGTTTCGTCTGTGCTAACCTTACCGGGAAAGACCGCCAATGATGTTCCGGTGTTCCCGCATGAATATAGAGACGTTTGGGGAGAGTGTGCGGGTCAAACCTTATTTTATGACTTGATGCCGGCAGAGACTGGCTCAAGTCAGATTTAGTCAATCGCGTTGAAGGATCAAGTGATGGTGCCATCACCGGAATCACGAAAAAGTAAATATCAGACCCAGTTTCAACCACTCATGAGCCGCTGCAAGGACATGGTGCTGGTCTATGTTAGCGCCCTGCTGACCGAGTTATTTGCCAACACGGACAAGGCGTTGATGAGTTTCGCTCAAAAAGCGGAAAACGATCTGATGCAGAATCGCTTTTTTGAAGCGATCAGCCTGATTCGTAACCGCCATGGCCTGGTAGAACATGAGTTCAGAGAACAACTCAGCGCAGGTTTTGATAATTTCTGGGTCAGGAAGCGGGATAGTGATCCCTTCGCCACTCTGAGCAGCGATATTGAACTTGAGCTGGTCGATGATGACTCCATGGACCAAACCACTGCCATCGAAAACATGGTCAGTAAAGCGACCATCGGCCATCGATCTCAACTCTACGCACTGAGCCAGCGTCTTGCCGTTATCAACGGTGGCGAGGCGATAGAAAATAACAGGACCCCTGCCTGCCCGCAGCATCTTGTCGGCGCTTTCGCCAGTGCTATCGACAGTCTGGGTCTCGAATCCAACATCAAGCTTATTGTTCTCGCACTTTTCAACAAGTACGTTTTGAATCAGCTGGGCTCTCTGTATGAGGATTTCAACAACAACCTCAAAGATGCCGGTGTACTGCCCCACCTTAGACCTACTATTCGAAATCCACAGGCAGCTGGCCAACGTGGTGGCAAAGCGGATAAGAGTGCCCAGAAAACCGAGGATCCAAACGCCGTAACCGCTGAACAGGATCTCGGGGAAGAACTCTTCGACTCGATCATCGGTCTCCTCGCATCCCGGCGTGGCAGCTCACCCCACAGACACTCAGCAGCTCCCCAGGGAAGTGGGAGTGGGAATGAGAGTAGGTCGGCTGGTAGAGTGAGCGGCGCCAGCGGGCACTCCGGTGGCGGGCAGCTGCCCACTACCGCGAACCTTGTCTCCGCACTTAATGATATTCAGCCAGCCACAAGATCAGATTATCTGCCCGACACTTCGACGGACGCCCCGTTCATTCCGAACATTGAACTCGATGAGCAGTTCCTTACCCGTATCAAACAGACACTGATCGAGGAGCGAAACAAACTCTACAGCCAGATCGACACCGATCAGTTGGATACAGTGGATGAAGACACCATTGATCTTGTCGGTATGCTATTTGAATATATGTTGAATGATCCTGTCCTTCCCGCAGTCGCCAAGGCACTGATCAGTCACCTGCACACACCCTACCTGAAAGTCGCCATTATCGACCGTCATCTGCTCACCGACAGCAATCACGATGCTCGCCAGCTACTCGACTGCTTGGTTGAGGCAGGCAGCCACTGGATCGATGAGCACAATCTCAAGCGTGGTATCTATCCAGACATGCAGTCGGTAGTCGATCACGTGCTCAAAGAGTTTTCTGATGACATTAAACTCTTTTCCAGTCTACTGACCAACTTCAAGGCGAGAATGGATGATTTTCGCCGGAAAACCGAAGTTCTGGAAAAACGGGCCCAGGACTCAGCCAAGGGACGTGAAAAGCTCAACGATGCCAGACAGAGGGCAGGCCAGGAGATGAAAGCCCGAACCTTCGGCTCCTCCCTGCCTAAGGTAGCGAAGGACTTTCTGGTTCAAACCTGGACGGACAAACTGATCTTCATCCTGCTGCGCCACCCCGATGGTGAGATGAGTGAAGACTGGAAGGACGCACTACATGTCGCAGATGAGCTGGCTTGGGTCTTTGAAGAGAAAAAAACCCAAGATGAGCAGAGGGAACTTGAGAAGACTCTGCCCTACCTGCGCAATACGATTGAAGAAGGACTTGAGTCTCTCGGCGGCTACCATCAGGAGAAGAGTCGAGCACTTTTCGAACTCCTGGCCAATGCAGAAAGCGCCATGTCTGCCGGATCATCTACGGTCAATGAGCCCAAGAGTGTCAGCACACCAAAAACGCCTGAAGCAAAACCTTTCCAAAGCACTCAACCAGAGCCTCCTATACCTGTTCCGAAACCTGCTGAGCCAGAAGAGCAGATTTCTGATGATCTCCTGAAGATGATGGACAAGTTACGCAAGACCGAGTTCGGCACCTGGTTTGATCTCAGCAGTGGTCCCAATGATGTCAAGCGGGTGAAACTTTCATGGCTCAGCCCATTGACATCCTCATGCATGTTCGTGGACAGGGCCGGAGTGCAAACCGCCATAAAACCCCTGCGTAAACTGGCACAAGAGATCATGGATGGAAAATCGAAGATCCTCGAAGAGAGCAACGACCCATTTGTCGAACGCACTCTGCACGCCATTCGCAGAATGCTGCAACGCTCTCTTAAGGCAACAGAGGAGATTGCCGAGAATATCACTAACGATAAAGAGACGGGAGAAGACGCTTGGTCAAAGGTTCCCGGCAGTAACTATAGGAATCCAGCCGATGGTTGAGCACCGTATTCTACCACGCAAGATAGCCAATGAAGTCCTTGAAGTATTGGATCAAATAACGGCAACTTACATAGGCCAGGTGGTAAATATCACCGTTGAAGGTTTCATGCTGCTCAGCGCCAACCCCATCAAGACGGGATCCATTTACCAGTTGGATATGCGGCTCCCGTATCTGGTGAAGGGTCATAGCAAGATTTCGTTTGGTGCTGAAGCACTCTGGTGCAGCGAAGCCGCACAACCCGATACCTATTGGACAGGCTTTCGCATCATCGACATCTCGGATGAAGTGACCACCGTCATCGATACCATGATTGTGGACTGGGCAAGCATCTCCTGATCAAGCTGGAGATTATTCTCCCGTTCCGTGATGCGGCGATCACACTTGATGCCTGTCTGAATTCCATCCGGCAGCAGTCCTTCCAGGGCTTTCGTCTGCTCGCCATCGACGATCACAGTCGCGATGACTCCTGCAGCGTGGTTCAGCAACACGCTGATCGCGATAAACGGATACGCCTGCTGCACAATCCCCTCCCGGGTCTGGTCAACGCACTGAATTTCGGCCTGATGCAGGCCACTTCACCACTGATTGCACGCATGGATGCTGACGACCTGATGGATCGGCAGCGTCTGCAATTGCAGGTGGATTATCTGCAGCAAAACAAAATCATTACCCTGGTGGGATGCCAAGTCAGACTGTTCCCGGAAAATTTGATCCAGGCAGGTTACCGTGAATATGTGCGCTGGCAAAACCAGTGTCTGGATCCTGATGAGATTGCTGCGGATATCTATATAGAGTCCCCCTTTGCCCATCCCAGCGTTATGTTCCGACGCAAAGCCATCATCGATGCGGGTGGCTATCGCGAAGGGATGTTTCCTGAGGATTACGATCTCTGGTTCAGGTTGCACCTTGCCGGTTACCGGATGGCCAAGCTACCGCAGATCCTGCTCGACTGGCGGGAGAGTGAAAATCGCACCTCCCGGCAGGATCCTCGCTGCAGCAGAGAGGCGTTCGATCGGTTGCGTGCCCACTACCTCGCCCGGGATCCACTGCTGCTGGCCCGGCGCGACGAACTGGTGATTTGGGGTGCCGGGCGCAAAACCCGCAAGCGCTGTCAGCGACTGTTGGAGCAGGGTTTCCAGGTAAAGGCCTGGGTCGATATCGATCCACGTAAGATTGGAAACCGTTTGCAGGGTGTCCCGGTCGTCTCACCCGAGTGGCTTCTACAGGAGAGCAAACCCTTTGTTCTCGTCTATGTCGCCAACCACGGCGCACGGGATCTCATCCGGCAGGAGCTTGAGGATATGGGGTACCGGCGAAGAGTGGATTATCTCATGGTTGGATAAAACAGGTTCTGATTACTCAAGCAAACATGGTGCGCATGGCGCACCCTACGTTCTGCCTCTTCGCGGCAAGTTGCATGGCCGGTTCCGCTGCGATTGAACCAGCCTGTTTCAGTTGGCCGATCCCTGCAGATGGGTGCGATAGTATCCCATCACCTTTTTCACATACTGCTGTGTTTCGGGATAGGGGGGGATTTGATTATCAAACTTCTTCACCGCACCCTCACCGGCATTATATGCCGCCAAGGCCAGTTTCAAATCGAAACCGAACTGCTGCAGAAGATCTTTCAGATACCGCGCACCACCCTCCAGGTTCTGCCGGGGGTTGAAAGAGTCGTTTACGCCGTAACGTCTGGCGGTTTTCGGCATCAACTGCATCAACCCCTGAGCGCCCACTTTTGAAACCGCACGGGGATTGTAGGCCGATTCCGCCCGCACCACCGAATGGAGTAACCCCGGGTGCAGACGCATGTTTTTGGCAGTTGCATCGATCAACGGTGACAGTTTTGATTTGTTCTGCTTGAACTCTGCAACAGAGTAACCGCCGGAGGCGCTGGCTGCTGGAGCTGATTTCCATAAGAGGCGATAGTTACCCGCCATGGGATGATCGGTGAAATGGATGTGCCCATCCGGCGCTCGATATTTGAAGATCTGCGCCATCAGAGGAGACGAGGAAGCCAACAGGCAGAAGATCAATAGTGATCTGCCTGCCGTCATGGAGCATTTCATCCTGTTTCTGACCCGTTTCATCTCAATATAATCTGTTCATTCATTGCGAAAACCCGATGTCTGTCTGACAACAGAAAAAGCCCTTGAATGACCAGATTTTCGGCACATAATCACTATTCTTGAGGAAAACCGATAATAATTCCAGGGAGAGAAGTCACAAAATAGACGGATTCACCGCCCACAACACTTCTTGTACTTCTTACCACTTCCGCAGGGACATGGGTCATTTCGGCCAACTTTTGGCGTATCCCGGACCTCAGTCTTGGGCAGTACGAGTTCGCCATCGACAAAATACCAGAGACCGTCGGATTTGCTGAAATGACTCAATTCATGATGTTTGCGCAGCAGATCCCGCTCTTTGTAGGAGGCGATGAACTCAACTGTACCCTCTTCGTCATCTGTCCCACCACCTTTCACCTCGACAATCTCCAAGTCGAGCCACTGTGAATTCATTGCCCAGCGCCGGGTTGCCGCTACATCGTGATCCTTTCGATGATCGGGATGGAGTGACTCATGCAGGAATTCCGGCTGCTGTGTGGCAAACGCACTGTAGCGGGCACGCATCAGCGCCTCTGCGGTCGCCGCAGTCTGGCTGGCCTGCAGAATCGGTTGGCAGCAGGTTTCAAAATCCCGGCCGGAGCCACAATAGCACTGAGTCATGAGCAGTTGTTCCTGTGAATTAAATATGCGCGGAAAAGATAGCACGGCGCCCCCATGCAACCCAATAGTTGTCTGAATCAAATGATGCCGGAGCCGCTGTGCTTGATCCGGCTTACAGCCCCAACTCCTTCCAGCGTTTCTCGATTCGTTTCTGGGATATGGGATAGGCGGTTCCCAGCTCCTGGGCGAACAGGGAGACCCGCAGCTCCTCAAAGCGCCAGCGCATCTCATCTATCCTCTCATCGCTGCGCCCGTTTTTCCTGCACTGTTCATCCCACTGCTGCCACTGCTGATAGGCCTTGGCCATCTCCCGGATCTGCTGTTGATCACGGGCTGCAGCGCTTTGCAGCTTATCCAGACGCTTCTCCAGCGCCTGCAGATAGCGGGGGAAATGGTCAAGTTGCTCCGGCGGTGTCACTCCCAGAAATCCTTTGAAAACCAGGCGATCGAGTTGTTGTTGCATGTCGGCAGCGGATGCCATCCAGTTGATCTGCGTCGTGCCGGAGAGTTTTTTTCTGACCTTCTGGTACCATTCGATGATTTTTCCAACCTCCTGACAGGCGTCGTTGGCTACCGTCATCATCGCATTGCGACAGCGCTCTATTCGGTCGAGAAAAATCTCCTTGTCCCGTATCTCAGGCATCCCGTCCAGAAAGGTACGGTCGAGGATATAGGTAACCAACTCATCCTCCAGATTCCGCTGCCTCTCGACGGACAGCCCCTCCGGCGCTTTGGGCACTTTGGCATATTGCAGGCGCATGCGCGCCAGGTTGGGCAGATTTTTACGCAGATAACGAATCTCTTTTGCCAGCTTCAGCATGATCAACCGCCGCACACCCGCCTTGTGGCTCTGATGGGCAAAGGCTTCCGAATCAAGCAGGCGGATGGCAACACTGTCGCCCTCATCCACCAGCGCAGGAAATCCTTTCAGGGTGATACCGCCGCGTTTTACCGAGAGACTGGTCTGCAGGGGGCCGAAACTCCAATCGGTCAGACCCTTCTGTTCGAGATCGGGTGAGGCAAGTTGCTGGAATCCTCTATGGCTTGTCCGATGTGCTTTGTGCAAAACATCAAGATTCCGGCCTGTTCCAATCTGTTTCCCTGTTTCGTCGACGACCTTGATCTGCATACGCAGATGCTCCGGCAGTTCGACATCGGACCAGGCATCCTCCGGCACATGGACGCCGGTGAGCTGCTTCAGCCGCTCACCGAGCACCTGGATCAAAGGCCTGTCGGAGGGCTCAATCCCCTGCAGACAGGCATCGGCAAAGTCGGGGACCGGCACGAAGGACTTGCGCAGGGATTTTGGCAGCCCCCGAATCAGCGCAATGACCCGCTCCCGCAGCAATCCGGGCACCAGCCACTGACACTTGGCTTCGGTGACCTGACCCAGGACATCCTTCGGCACCACCAGTGAAATCCCGTCCTGCTGCTGCCCGGGATCAAAAGAATACTCCAGAGGAAGCGCCATGCCGTTGAAATCCAGATGGTTGGGGAACTGATCATCCGGGACGATAGCAGCCTCCTCCCTGATCAAGTCGGTCTCACTGAGATAGAGCCGTTTCGATTCCTGCTTCGATTGCTTTTTCAGCCACTTCTCGAAGGTCGGCGTGGTGCAGATCCCCTCGGGGATGCGTTGGTCATAGAAACCGTAGATGCGTTCCTCATCCACCAGGATGTCTCGTCGACGGGATTTTGCCTCCAGATCATGGACTGAGGCGATTTTCTCCTGGTTGTGCCGCCAGAAAGGGGCACGTGTCTGAAAATCCCCCTCCACCAGCGCGGAGCGGATAAATATCTCCCGCGCCAGCTTTGGGTCGATGGGACTGAAGTTGATCCTGCGCCGGGGCACCAGCGTGAGTCCGTAGAGCGTAACCTTCTCGTATCCCGCCACCTGTCCCCGCCGCTTCTCCCAATGGGGCTCAGAATAGTTGTGCTTGAGCAGATGCCCGGCACAAGCCTCGATCCACTCCGGCTGAATGGCTGCATTGGTACGGGCATAGAGCTTGGTGGTCTCCACCAGCTCTGCTGCCATCACCCATTTGGGCGGCTTCTTAAACAGGCCGGAGCCGGGAAAGATAAAGAAGCGGCTAGTGCGTGCTCCCAGATAATCCCGCTCCTTCGACCTGAATCCGATATGGCTCAGCAGGCCGCTGAGCATGGCGCGATGCACCTGCTCATAACCTGCCTCTTCCGTGTTCTCTTTGAAACCCATGCCGTGCATCTGCAGACGCAGTTGCGTGTGAATATCGTGCCACTCCTGCACCCGTGTCCAGGAGAGAAATCGAGTACGGCAATATTTTCTGAACTTGTTGCGCGTCAGGTGCTTGCGCTGGATCTCCAGATCCTTCCAGAGCTGAAAATAACCGAGAAAATCGGATTCAGCGTGGCGGAACAGGGCGTGTGCCTCGTCCGCCTGCTGCTGCTTGTCCAGCGGACGGTCCCGGGGATCCTGTACGCTGAGGGCGGCTGCGATTACCATCACCTCCCGCAGGCAGTGACTGTGGGCCGCTGCAAGCAGCATACGCCCGATACGCGGGTCGACAGGCAACCTGGCAAGTTGCCGGCCAAGCTTAGTCACCCGTTGATCACCACCGACTGCACCAATCTCTTCCAACACACGGTAGCCATCCTTGATGAGGCGGTTATCTGGCGGATCAACAAAAGGGAATCGGTCGATATCCCCAAAACCCAACAACTTCATCTGCAGAATGACCGATGCGAGATTGGTGCGTTGGATCTCCGGCTCGGTAAAGGGCGTGCGGGACTCGAAGTCCTCTTCCGAATAGAGCCTGATACAGACACCGTCAGCAACACGGCCACAACGCCCCATCCGTTGGTTTGCGGAGGCCTGCGAGATACGTTCAACCGGAAGGCGCTGCACCTTGCTCTTGTGGCTGTAGCGGCTGATACGCGCAAAGCCCGCATCAATGACATAGCGGATGCCGGGAACGGTGAGTGAGGTTTCCGCCACGTTGGTGGCCAACACGATGCGCCGTCCTCTGTGGGGTTTGAAAATCTGTCCCTGCTCTGCCGGACTCAACCGGGCGTAGAGAGGCAACACCTCGGTCAGGTCGAGTTTATGTTTACGCAGATTCTCGGCAGTCTCCCGAATCTCCCGCTCGCCACTGAGAAAGATAAGGATGTCGCCCCGGTCGATACGGGAGAGTTCATCCACCGCATCCACGATAGCCGTCTGCATCGGATCGTCGCGTTCACTGCTGCCCTCCTCTTCCGGAGCCTTGTAACGAACCTCCACCGGAAAAGTCCGCCCGGAGACCTCGATCACCGGCGCATAACTGAAATGTTTGGAAAAACGGTCGGGATCGATGGTGGCCGAAGTGATGATCAGCTTCAGATCCGGGCGCTTTGGCAGCAGATTCTGCAAATATCCGATCAGGAAATCGATATTGAGACTGCGTTCATGGGCCTCATCAATGATCAGGGTGTCGTATTGATTCAGCAAGGGATCCTGCTGTATCTCTGCCAACAGGATACCATCGGTCATCAACTTGACATGGGTGTTGGGTCCCACCCGGTCGCTGAAACGAACCTTGTAACCGACAGAAGTACCGGTTTCCACCCCCAGTTCAGATGCGATACGGGATGAGAGGGTCCGGGCCGCGATTCGGCGCGGCTGGGTATGGCCGATATACCCCCCCACTCCGCGGCCCAGACTGAGGCAGATCTTCGGCAGTTGGGTCGATTTGCCGGAGCCGGTTTCACCACAGAGTACGATAACCTGATTCTCGGCGATCAGGGTTTGTATATCTTCGAGGCGCGCGGTAATGGGCAGTTCCGGGGGGAAGGCGGCATCGGGCAGGCTCTCCTGCCGTTGTTGCAGCCGCGCCTGCGAGGCCAGAATATCCCGGTTCAGCTTGAACAACCCCTGATCATAGGGTTCCCCTGACTTACGCCGTCGCTGCAGTCCCCGCAGACGCCGGACAAAAAGATGCCGGTCAGCCTGCATACAGGTTTCGAGATCCGATTGTGACGGAAACGGCTGAGAGGTGCTGTTGTCGACCAAGTTGCTGTTGCTCATCTGACTGAAGATTGGGAGGCGCTATTTTGTCACTCCCGAGCCAAACGGGGAATCCTATCTTCACCAAATATTGTGTGTTTGCTGTCAGCGATGCTTTGGATAATATGTCGACTACTTTTCCCACGTAGCCCTCTGGAGGCACACAATGGAACCCGACTTCTGGATTGAACGCTGGCAGCAGAATCAGATCGGCTTCCACCAACATGAGATCAACAGCCACCTTCAGACATTCTGGAGCAATCTGAAGTTGGATGACCAGAGCAGGATCTTTGTTCCCCTATGCGGAAAAAGTCGCGACCTGCTCTGGCTCCGCGCTCAGGGACATGAGGTGCTCGGTGTCGAGATCAGTCCCATCGCCGTACAGGATTTCTTCCAGGAGAACAATCTGACGCCCCAAATCACCCAAATAGGAGCTTTTACTGCGTACTCGATGGATGGACTCACCCTGTTGCTCGGTGACTTTTTTGCTCTGAGACAAGGCGACCTGAAGGGTATAGGAGGGATTTACGACCGGGCATCACTGGTTGCCCTGCCACCTGAAATGCGGGCGCGCTATGCCAGGCATCTCATTGAGATCTCGCCTTCTGCAGCGACAACATTGCTGGTTACCATGGAGTACGATCAGGCCGAGATGCAGGGACCGCCTTTTGCGGTCCATGAAGATGAGGTGCGATCGCTCTATCAGGCAGACTATCGGATAGAAATCCTGTTCAGTCAGCAGATTCTGGATGAAAATCCGCAGTTCCGTAATAAGGGGCTGAGCCAGCTCACCGAGAAGGTGTATCAACTGCATCGATAACCATTAACTCAAGTTACGCAGCATATTCTGGTGCGCAGGTTGCACCCTACCAGATGATTTAAACGACGCCCTTCATCTTTTCAGGATGGCTTGAACTCTGAAACTTGAGCCATTAAGTCACCTTTATTTCTATCTTCTCCCCCGTTTCAGGATCAGTCAGATGGACTGCACAGGCGATGCAGGGATCGAAACTGTGAATAGTTCTTAAGATCTCCACTGGCTGCTTGGGATCGACCACCTGGTGGTTGTCCTGCAGTGCAGCTTCATAGGCACCAGGTTGTCCCTGGGCATCCCGTGGACCGGCATTCCAGGTACTGGGTACGACTGCCTGATAGTTGGAAATCTTACCGTTTTCAATCACCACCCAGTGACCGAGTGCGCCACGCGGTGCCTCCATGAAACCCACTCCCTGGCAGCGGCTCGGCCAGGTTGAGGGCTCCCAGAGTGCCTCGTTGAAGGTCTTGGTGTCTCCTGCCTTGATATTGGCAATCAGTTGATCCTGCCAACCCTGCATGGCATCGGCTATGACCTTGGTCTCCAAAGTTCTTGCAGCTGTTCTTCCAAGAGTGGAGAAAAGCGCCCTGACCGGCAGATCCAGGGTCTTGAGGGTCATATTGACCAGCTCCCGGGTCTGCTCGTGGCCTTTGGCATAGAGTATCAACACGCGAGCGAGAGGCCCGACTTCCATCGGTTTTCCTTTCCAGCGCGGGGATTTGATCCAGGAGTAGGACTCCTCCACATTCAAGTGTTTATAGGGCGGTTTCGGACCTGTGTAGTTAAGGTTGGTCTCGCCATCGTAGGGATGTTTAGGCACATCTTTGCCGTCATCCTGGTCATACCAGGAGTGTGAAACAAACTCCTGAATCTCGTCAGGATTGTTCATATCCAGCGGGTGAACAGTGGAGACGTCACGATTCAGGATCACACCCGCAGGCAGGAAGTAGCTGGATGGATCATCCATGGTCGTGCCTGGCAGGTCACCATAAGAGAGGAAGTTACCCACACCCTCGCCTCTTTCACCCCAGTCCTTGTAAAAACCGGCTATTGCAAGCGTATCCGGCACATAGACTTGATCCACAAACTCCTGCATCCGTGTAATGGCATTCTGCACCTGTGCCAATTTCTTTGCGTTGATGGCGGAGTCGGAGTTGAGGTCTATCGGAGAGGCCGTCCCGCCGACCAGAAAATTCGGGTGTGGATTCTTGCCACCGAATATCGCATGCAACTTCACCACATCACGTTGCCAGCTCAAGGCCTCGATATAGTGGGAGACTGCCATCAGGTTGGCTTCAGGCGGTAGCTTGTAGGCGGAGTGCCCCCAGTAAGCCTTGGCAAAGATGCCAAGCTGCCCGGCTTCGACAAAGCCTTTCAGCTTCTTCTTCATGTCGGAAAAGTAACCGGGCGAGGACTTGGGCCACTTGCTGATCGATTGGGCCAGTGAGGATGTAGCCCCGGGATCGGCGGAGAGTGCGGACACCACATCCACCCAGTCCAGTGCATGCAGGTGGTAGAAGTGCATCACATGATCATGGATATACTGCGCGCCGATCATCAGATTGCGGATCAGTTGCGCATTGGGCGGGATCGGATAGTTGAGTGCATTCTCCACCGCTCTAACCGATGCGATACCATGAACCAAGGTACAGACACCGCAGATTCGTTGTGTATATGCCCAGGCATCCCGTGGGTCCCGGCCCTGCAGGATAAGTTCGATACCTCGCACCATGGTGCCGGAGGAGTAGGCGCTGGCGATCTGATCGCCCGCCATCTCTGCTTCGATCCTGAGGTGCCCTTCGATTCGTGTGATCGGATCTACGACGATACGTTCGCTCATTTTCTCTCGTCTCCTGAAGGGGTTTCTCCCACCCCACAAGTCCGGTCAAGCCGAACCTACACTCTATTCGTTATCTTCTACCAGATGTTCCGCCAACATCTCGGTCAGTCCGACCACCGGAAGTTCCACCCGATACTCTTCAAGACCATCTTCCAGCATCAAGCGGCAATTGGCACAAGCCGTAACCAACTTGTCCACATTCAGCTCATCCAGCTGGCTCTTTTTCCTCGCGAACACCTTGAGCCGCAGTTCATCTGCCCGCTCATTGGCACTGACACCGCCACCACCGCCGCAACACCAGTTCATCTCTCGGTGATCACTCATCTCCACGAAGTTCGCCGCAACCTGGTTAAGCAGATTGCGCGGGGGTTCCAACACTCCTCCCTTGCGCACGATCTGGCAGGGATCATGAAAAGTCAGCCGTGCCTCTTCCATACCCTTGGTCTTCAGTTTTCCGGCTGCCCGCAACTCATCAAGTAGTTCGAGAATATGCACCACCTTGAAGGGATAGCGCCGACCAATAAGATTGGGACCTTCCCAGCGGATGGCGGTATAGGCGTGGCCACACTCGGGACTGATGACATATTTGACCTTCAATTTCTCAGCGCCTTTCACCACCCGCTCGACCAGTTCTGCGGCGATATCACTACTGCCGATCTGGATGCCTGCATTGGTCGCTTCAAAAGCCTCTGAGCAGAGCGTCCAGCTGACCCCCGCCTGTTTGAAGATCCTGGCCAATGCCTCGATGTACTCAGGGAAATTCATGATCTCCATCGAGGAGAGCAGCGCCAGATAGTCCGCACCCTCCACGTCGACCGGTATCTTCAATCCCGTATCCGCTTCGATATGCCTGACCTGTGCCTGCACTGCGGGAAATTTCACCCCCATTGGACTGCCGATCTTGATGGCACGGGTACTGGCGCCTTTCATACCTTCGGGTGCATTACCCGAGGCGACAAAACCTTCCCGCTCCTTGCGGATCATGTAGGCGATATCGTTGCCTACCGGGCAGACCATGGAGCAGCGTCCACAGAGAGAGCAGGCGTCATAGACCAGCGGCTCCCACTCCTGCAACAGCTCATCGGTCACCGGCTGCGCCAGACCAAGGGCCTTCTTGACCCGCCCCCAGAGAGTAAACTCCTGCTCCCAGATGCGGCGCAGGGGTTCAAGCTTGTTGATGGGGGTGTAACGGGGATCACCGGTTTCCGTGTAGAAGAGACAGGCCTCGGCACAGAGTCCGCAGTTGACGCAACTGGAAAAGAAGGCCGCCACCGGCGCATCGATCTCTTCACGCAATGCATTGAGTCCACGTTCCAGGGTTGCCTTGCTCATGACTGCACTCCCCGGCGTCCGGCCATTGCACCGTTATACCAACGGGCCAAGGGAAATGTGAAGGTATGCATCAGTTTGGTAAAGGGGAATAAAACCATCAAAAACTCAATGCTCAGGATATGTATCCCAAGCACAAGTGGATAGGGCGCCAGCACACGGTGATAGGCCAGATAACCGGTCACTATCGGCAGGAATGCGGCCAGCCACACCAGATAGTCCTCCGGTCCGCTTAGAAATCGCTTCACCGAATGAGTGATGCGGTCGATCAGCATCGCAACTAACGTCACCATTGTCACCACTGCCACGGCATCCACGATATGGTTGGAGAGTCCCGGCCACTTGATACCCAGAACGCTGTGCAGCAACTCGATATGGGGAACGAAAAACAGCAGGCAGATGAGAAACCCGATATGCCAGATGTAACCACCAATAACCGTAAACGGAGACCGTTTGAAGCTACCCGTTTCCGGTAGGGTCCGGGTCATGACAGTACGCAATCCGGGGCCAAACTCCCCGCCCTTCGGCTCCGCAAGATCCTGCTTCCGCCCAAGCAACACTATCTCCAGCAGACGGACGACAACGCCTATGACGAACACCGCCAGGGCAATATCAAAGGCGGGTCCCTTCACCCACAACAGAAAGTCGATCGGGCTGCTCATGATGTTTTTTCCAGATCATCCACAGTGACGGTTTCATGCCTGGAAACTGCCTCCGCCCTGGCATTGCGATTAAGCATACCGGCTGCCGCACCGACGGCCACACCGGCCACCGCACCAAGTCCAATGTTGCGGGCAATATCTCCGTCGGGAATGGAGATGGCGTTATAGAAACCGCCACCGTCCCAGAAATCGGGTTCGGAACAGCCCAGGCAGCCATGGCCTGACTCAACCGGCCAACTCGTACCCTGATTCCACTTGGTGGTGGCACAGGCGTTGTAGGTCATCGGGCCTTTGCATCCCATGCGGTAGAGACACCACCCCTTGCGTGCGCCTTCATCGTCAAAGGTCTCCGCAAACAGGCCCTTGTCGTAAAACGGACGGCGATAGCAGCGATCATGAATGCTTTGGCCATAGAAGACCTTCGGCCGACCCAGATCATCCAACTCGGGCAGACCGCCAAAAGTCAGGAAGTGCGCCAGCACACCGGAGATCACCGTTGGAATGGGTGGGCAGCCGGAGACATTGACCACCGGCTTGTCTTTGATGATCTCCGAGACCGACACTGCCCCGGTGGGGTTGGGATTGGCATGGGGCAGACCACCAAAGGCCGCGCAACTACCCACGGCAATGACTGCGGCGGCCCCCGCCACGGTCTCCTTGAGCATGTCGAGATTGCTGATACCGGCAATCGTTGAAAAACCAGGGTCTTTCAGCGGAATCGATCCATCGACCACCACCAGGTATTTACCAAAATTCTCATGCATCGCCGCTTCACGTGCAGCCTCGGCCCCCTCTCCGGCGGCCGCCTGAAGGGTGTGGTGATAGTCGAGAGAGATGTGATTGAAGATAAGATTTTCTATGGTGGGGGCGTGGGCTCGGGTAAGGGATTCGGTACAGCCTGTACACTCCTGAAAGGAGAGCCAGATGACAGAGGGACGCCTGGCCTTTTCCAGCGCCTCCGCAATAGCCGGCACCATGGCCGGAGGCAGTGCCATCATCGAAGCGGTGGCGGTACAGTATTTCAGAAACCCCCGTCGTGACACGCCCTGCTGCTGCAGGCTTTCGCCGAGAGTTTTAATCTCTGTGTTTGAATCAGCCATCACGTCTTCTCCCGTTCAATAGGATTGCTCAGCGACGCGACCCCATCCGGAGTACGCAAACGTTTTTCGAGCCGTGAAATAGAGTCTGCGAGATCTGCGACCTGGGTGAAAAGGATCTCAGGCACCCGGGCAATCTCAATCTGAAGGGCGATGCGCTCGCCTTCAGTATTTCTATGATCAACGATCCAGGCACCGGCGAATGCGGTTTCATAGATATCGCTGACGCCCAGGGTTTCCAGCTTGACCGCCACCTCCCCACGGCCCAGCACGTCGAGCAACAGCTCTTCATCACCGGGACCAAAGGGGATCGATCTCAGATCGATGGTAGTGGATTCTTCTGTTTCGCCAAGACGGCGCAGGGCATGAAGTATTTCATGCAGGACGGGGACAGCATTGCCGTGTTGAACAGGCTGATCAACAGGCGCCTCTACACGTACATCGATGTCCTGCAGTTTTTGCATATGAAACACCGTTTATTTCATCTATTAGTAGATTATCTCCAACCGATAGAGACCGTACTGATCCAGATCACTTAGAGGTCGAAATTCGGTGATTTTATTGGGAAATATTGGTGCAGTATTTCTTGCTATAGCTAACGCCATTCACAAAGTATAGACAGAATTTCATCTATTGCCTTATCGATGGCAGGGAAAACCGTTTTGCTGGGTGATTCCCCCCACTCCAGCGACTCCGGCTCAATGCCCACAAGCACTCTCTGTACAGGCAACTGTTCGGTCAGACGTGAGATATCCAACAGATCCGTCAATCCAACCTCGTGCACACTCTGTCGGTTACCACTGAGATAAGAATCCATCTTTTCATTGCGGAAGACCCTGACTGTGCCAGGCGGACTCTCCATCCTGGCCGCATCCACCACGATCAATCCATCTGCCCGTGCAATCGGTTCCGCCAGGGTGAAACTCAGGGTTCCGCCATCCAAATATTCGACACCCTTCAACTCACCATGTAACGCCTGCATACGTTTCACCACATGCACACCAACTCCCTCGTCGCTCAGTAGCGTATTGCCTATGCCCAAAATAAGGACAGATTGAATTGACAAATTGTTGCTCCTTGGGAGAATGGTCGTAAGGAATTTTCTATCCATAGGTTATAGCAACAGGTACCTCTCTGACCATGTGTCTCGGCATCCCAATGCAGATCAAGACGATCGATGAATATACCGCCCGCTGCGAGGCGA
The DNA here is from genome assembly GCA_963691905.1 of Sedimenticolaceae bacterium. Taxonomy (GTDB): domain Bacteria; phylum Pseudomonadota; class Gammaproteobacteria; order Chromatiales; family Chromatiaceae; genus QGON01. The sequence goes on along the minus strand of OY829894.1, from coordinate 523,033 downwards.
AGGGTGTCGAACGCGATGTCAGCCTCTTCATGCTGCAGCATGAGACGCTGGAGCCTGGCGATTTCGTGGTGGTGCATGTCGGTTATGCGATCCAGAAAGTCACGCCTCAGGAAGCCCGCTCCGCCTGGGAGGTCTACGATGAGATGCTGAAGACACTGGACGATGCATGAGCTTGCGGTCTGCCAGGCGATGCTTGAACAGGTCGCGGATATTGCATCCCGGGAGCAGGCAGCGGAAGTCACCCTGATAGTGGTCCGTATCGGCCCCTTGTCCGGTGTTGTGCCTGAACTGCTGGAACAGGCCTTTACCATTGCCCGGGCCGGAACTATCGCAAACCAGGCCGAACTGATTACAGAGTCCACCAGCATCCGAGTGCGGTGCAGCCAGTGCGGCGCTGAAACAGAAGCCGGAATCAACCGGATGATCTGCGGCGAGTGCGGCGACTACCGTACCCAACTGCTCAGCGGTGATGAGTTGTTACTCGCCAGTGTTGAGTTAAACCGGGCGGAGCAGGCGGTGGAATAAACCGCTATCATTTGTGGATAGAAAGCAAACAACAGGACGTAGGATGCTGGTGAGCTTGCGAACCGCATCAGTCGGGCGGGGAATCACGCGAACGATGCGGTTCGCAAGCTCACCACATCCTACCTGCCGTTATTGATTAAAATTTCAATGTTCTCTGGAGAGCAGAAAGATGTGTGACACTTGCGGCTGTAACGTCACCCAGGGTAATCGCCACCTCATCGAGGCCGGTGGCAAACATGAGCATACCCACGACGGCAAGGTTGCCGTGGAGGTGCTGGAGAACCTGCTCAGTGAAAATGACCATCAGGCCGGCCACAATCGGCAACACTTCGACAGTCATGGCGTACTTGCGGTCAATCTGATGTCATCCCCAGGCAGCGGCAAGACCAGCCTGCTCGAAGCAACCATCGACGCACTCAATCAGGAGTTCCGTATCGCCGTCATCGTGGGCGACCTGGAGACAGAAAACGACGCAGAACGCATACGCAGCAAGGGCATCAGTGCCGTGCAGATCACCACCGGCACCGCCTGTCACCTGGATGCGCACATGGTGCACTCCGCGCTCCATCAGTTGAACCTGGACGATCTGGACATCATCTTCGTGGAAAATGTCGGCAATCTGGTTTGCCCCGCCAGTTTCGATCTTGGGCAACACCTCAATGTCACCCTGCTGTCAGTCACCGAGGGGGATGACAAACCCGCCAAATATCCTGTCATATTTCGGGCTGCCGACACGATACTCATCAGCAAGTCCGACCTGCTGCCCTATCTGGATGATTTCGAGCCGGAACGGGCGGAACAGGCAATCCGTCTTCTCGCCAGTGAAGCCCCGGTTTTGAACCTGTCCGCCAAAAACAGGGATACACTGGACGATTGGCTGAACTGGCTGCGCAAGGAATTAGCCAAACAGGCCGCACGCAGGGCGGCAGGAGAGACCGCAACGCCCAAGATCCAACCTGACGGCGAGCGACTTCACGCCCAGGGTTAGTCAAGGCTCATGTCCCTCAGTGCCAAAGACTGGCTGCAGCAGATCCGGACGCTGCAGCTCCCGGAACGGATCCGCATCATGAATGTTTGCGGCGGCCATGAACGTTCCATCACTCAGGCGGGTCTTCGTGGCGCCCTGCCAAAGCAGATCGAGCTGATTCCCGGCCCCGGCTGTCCCGTCTGCGTCTGCCCGGAGGAGGATGTCTACCAAGCGATACAACTCGCGCTCAAAGAGCAGATCATTCTGCTGGCCTTTGGGGATATGCTGCGGGTGCCGGTCAATGTACCGAAGGATGAACCCCGTTCGCTGGACCAGGCCCACGCCGCCGGCGCTGATATCCGCCCTATCTCTTCTCCCATCGAGGCCTTGAAAATCGCCAGAGAGAACCCCGAAAGGGAGATCGTCTTTTTTGCCGCGGGATTCGAGACCACGACTGCACCCGTTGCAGCCCTGCTCGTGGAGGGTATCCCCGACAACCTCTCCATTCTGCTCTCCGGGCGGCTCACCTGGCCGGCTGTCTCCATGCTGCTCGATTCCGGCACACCCGGCTTCAGCGCCTTGGTGGCTCCCGGCCATGTCGCTACTGTCATGGGACCTGAAGAGTGGGAGTTTGTGGTGGACAAGCACCATATCCCCAGTGCGGTGGCCGGTTTTACGCCGGAGAGCCTGCTGGCCGCCACCTACTCTGTGCTAAGGCAGCAGATCGACCAGCGGCTGTTTCTCGACAACTGTTATCCGGAACTGGTCCGCCCCGGCGGCAACCCCAGCGCCCGCAAACATCTGCAGACCGCACTGGATGTTGTCGATGCCAACTGGCGCGGCATCGGCACTATTCCAAAATCGGGTTTCGCATTGAGAGGGGCCTATGAAAGATGGGACGCCCGAAAACGCTATCCGGATTACGATTCAGAAAGCCGCCGTCGCGCCGGACAGATGCCACCTGGGTGTGACTGCGCCGCAGTGGTACTCGGCAAAAAGTATCCCAATGAATGCAGACTTTACGGAGAGGCCTGCACCCCCAGAAACCCCGTCGGTCCCTGCATGGTCTCCGATGAGGGAGCCTGCCGGATCTGGTGGAGCAGCGGGCTCAGGGCGTAGAAAAGCGATCTAAACCTTGAACTGCCCCACAAGCAACTGAAGATCCGTTGCCAGCCGGGCCAGATCCCCACTGGCGACAGAGGTCTGCTGTGCACCTGCTGCGCTCTGTTCCGTCATGTCATTGATTTGAACCACGTTGCGGTTGATCTCTTCAGCAACCGCTGACTGCTCTTCTGATGCGCCGGCAATCTGTGCGCTCATATCCGTGATCTGGCCGATCGCCTCAACGATAGATACCAGGGAGCTTCCGGTATTGGAAGCCTGTTCAGCAACTTCGTGGGCCTTTTCGCGGCTCTTGTCCATTGTCGCTACCGCCTGCCGTGTTCCACTCTGCAGCTTCTCGATCATCTGATTGATCTCTTCTGTTGACGCCTGTGTACGACTTGCAAGGGTACGTACCTCATCCGCCACCACAGCAAACCCCCTTCCCTGCTCACCCGCCCGTGCTGCCTCAATGGCTGCATTGAGTGCCAGCAGGTTGGTCTGTTCCGCAATGCTTTTTATGACATCAAGCACTGAATTGATCTCCTCACTGTTTTTCTCAAGTGTCTTGATGACGCTGGAGGTGCTCTCGACATCCAAGGCCAACTGCCTGATCTGTACAATGGTCTGATCCATCGCCCGCTGTCCGGCAGTCGCTTCACTATTGGCCATGACTGCGGTCTCCGATGCATTCGAAGTACTATTGGCAACCTCCTGCACTGTGGCGCTCATCTCATTCATTGCAGTTGCAACTTGAGTCGTCTCCATCAACTGGTTCTGAACAATCTCATTGGTCTGCTCAGTGATCACAGAGGTCTCTTCGGAGGTAGTGGCAAGCTGGGCGCTTGCATCATTAACCTGCTGAATACTATTTTGGAATTTCTCCATGAGGCTGTTAAAAGCGCCAGCAGCCATCCCCAGTTCATCTCTGGATTGAATAGCGACGCGCTGCGTCAGGTCTGAATGTCGTTCGATATCCCCGATTGTTCGACTGAGCTGCACAATAGGCTTGGAGATGCGGCTGGCAAACCAGACACCTGCTGCAATCGCCAGCACAATCAGTGCCAATGCGATCCCCCCGGATATCAATAGCAGTTGCTTACTGAGTGCATCGGAGGCAGCGAATGCCTCTGCCTCGTCGATCTCCGCAAGAATGGCTCCATTCAATCCATTGAATGAGAGAGGGGCGTATGCGGAAAGAACAGGGACATTCCGGTAGTCGAAAAAGATCCCAAAACCTGACTGACCGGCCAGCGCGGCTTTTGCACCGCTTGTTTCTATTAGTTGCAGCCCAATACTACTCCCCTTATCTCCAATCAAACCTACAATCTCCTCTGAAAGCCCACCATCACGGATGGCCTGCAGATATCCCTCTTTGTCTTCGATGAGAAATCGACTGTTGCTGCGCATCCTGCCATCCGCGCCCAGGAGATAGGTTTCTCCGGAATTACCGAGACCCGCCTGTTTCCATTGATTATCGTGTGTCATCACTGCATTGATGCCATCGATTGGCATCTGGAAGATCAAAACGCCTAGTTTCTCTCCTTCATTGTCAAAAACAGGCGAGGCCATGAATGCCGCCTGATCCTGGTATGAAGGCAGATAGGGTGAAAAATCGGACAGTGCCACGAAACCGGGGGAATCTGCCTGATTGGCTTGACGAAAAACCTCTCCAATCCCAGTGTTGGCGTAAGCGCCATGCTTCAAAGAAGTTGCAAAGTCGAGCTCCTTAAAAACCGAATAGACGATTCTCCCGCTCTTCGCATCCACCAGAAAAATATCGTAATAACCAAACCGTTGTTGGAAATCGCGCAGAAACGGGTGAAATTGCGCATGCCACTCTCCGTACTGAGTTCCATCGATGGGATTAATCAGTTTGTCCTTTTCACCCAAGGGGTTGGGATTCGCTTTGATGTATTGGTATTGGAGCGCAACGGCATCAGCATCCAGCCCTTTGAGCAACATGTCCGTATTTGCACTCGCCCCACGATTACGGTTTTTATACTCTGTTGTAAAGACACCGCTGTAGTATTGGGAAAGTTCTCTTCTGTATTTTTCGATGTCCAGCTGAAAAACCTCATTCCGGTAAGTGGATATCGAACTGTTAAAATTCTGTAGTGCATCGGTGACTTCATATGCCCTGGAGAGGTTCTGTATCTGATGCCGGATCGTCTCGAAGTAATCCGTAATCTGGGACTTTTTTATGTCTCTCAGTGCGATCAAACGTTCTCTGGCCGCTTCCTCAAGTGCTTGATGACTCTTTTCCGTCGCAACGCCGATGATGGCCAGGCTGGCAACCAGGAGCGGTATAGCTGACAAAATAGCCGCACCGATCATTATCTTCCGTTTCAACAACATCCTGTTCCACTCCCTGCATTTTTCCTACTGGGCAGATGAAAAAACGCCTCAGTCAATAGTTTTATTCTTACTTATTTCCGAGTAAATGACTCCGGGTGATTAACTCGAACATAAAGTTTGGCGGCATTGCCGCTATATACTTGAGAAAATAATTATTTCTGACTGGAGTGGTGCTGAGAGAGGTCGATCAACTGAGTGGCTGTCAAGACTTTGGTGCGCATAGCGCACCCTACGTTCGCCAGGAGGCAATAGGGTGCGTTATGCGCACCAATACCATCTTTATACCCGGAACTTCACCACCAATCCCTGCAGCTCTGCAGCCATGTGCGCCAACTCTTGCCCGGCCTGGGAAGTCTGCTCGGCACCGGCAGCGTTTTGGGTCGCCATGTCACTGATCCGTACGACGTTGCGGTTCATGTCTTCCGCCACAATGCTCTGTTCTTCTGCGGCTGTTGCAATCTGGGCGCTCATTTGGTCGATCTGTGATACGGATTCCGCAATGGCGGTCAATGAAGAACCTGCCAGTGTCGCCTGATCGACAACAGACTTTGCATGCTCCCGGCTCTGAGTCATCACCTGCACTGCATTCCGGGAGCCGGTCTGAAGCTTGTCGATGATCTGGTTGATCTCTGCGGTGGACTCCTGAGTCCGGCTCGCCAGGGTGCGCACCTCATCCGCCACCACGGCAAATCCACGGCCCTGCTCACCGGCGCGGGCCGCCTCGATCGCCGCATTCAACGCCAACAGATTAGTCTGTTCGGCAATGCTTTTAATCACCTCCAGTACGGCGCCGATATTATCGCTTTCCGTCTCTACATGGGCGATGACATCCGCTGCCCCTTCAATTTGTGCAGCCAGTTGCTGGATCCCCTGCACCCCTCCTGCGACTATCTTTCGTCCCTTCTCAGTTTCGCTGCTGGCCCCAGTTGCCGCAGAGGCCGTGTTGCTGACATTCACTGACACCTCCCGCACGGTGGCGCTCATTTCGTTCATCGCCGTTGCTATCTGTTGCGTCTCGGACTGCTGTTGCTGGATATTGGCACTGGTCTGTGTCGTTATCACCGACACCTCTTCAGCCGCTGTAGAGAGTTGGGCTGTGGTGGCGTTGATCTGTGTGATCATCTCCAGCAAGTTATTGCGCATCGTCTGCATCGATTGTTGCAGTTTGCCGATTTCGTCCCGCCCCTCCACTGTTACCTTGTGGGTGAGGTCACCCGAGGCAAGCACTTCGAGTCCACGGGCGGTTTCACCCATGCGGCTCACGACATTCCGGGAGATAGTCCAGCTCACGAAACCACCGACGAGAAGCGCCATAAGGGTAATACCACTCAGCAGGTAGATCGCGGTGTGTTCATGCTCCGCCGCACGACGCCCGGCCACTTTTGTGAACTTCTCGATCTCTGTCAGCAGGGATTCAAGCTCAACAGCCAGTTGCTCCTCCTCGTGCTCCATCTTTTCCGCAAAGGCTTCAGCCTCATGTCTCTTTCCATCCGTTAGCAGAGTAAAGACCTGATGGGCATGGTGTTCGAAATCCGCATGCTCCTTCTCGATCTTCTTCAACGCTTGATCGATGTGCCCGAACTCTTTCGCCTCTTCCTCACTATGGGCTTTGGCCACGGCCGCTTCAGCCAGAAGTTCACCCGCATGGATCTCCTCGTCTACCCGCTTGCTGAGATTGTTGAATAAAACGACCTCTGCCTTGAAACGCGCAGTTGCGGCGTCCTCTTGTTGCAGGAGAATCCCGAAACGCAAAGCCCGTTCAAAGTGGTGAGCCTGCTCCAACTGATGCTCCGTAATCGCGGTGAGGTTCTCCGTCATCGGAATATCCTGTTCGGCAATAGCCTCGAGTTCATTACCGATTTGGCTCATCGTGTATAACGCATAACCCGTACTGGCCAGGAGCAGGGCCAACAGGATCAATGAGTTTCCGATGATCTTGGTTTTGATAGTGAGATTGTTGAGAATATTATTCACCAGAACTCCTTTGGGTATGTTCTTTAATTCAGTCAACCTTTCTTGGTTCAATAAAATAGGCTGTCTACTACATTTCGGCCAAAGTCAGAATTTCTTTAACTGAACGTAGGGTGCGCCGCGCGCACCAAGATTACTCAGGTTGAGTGATTCCCGTTCCAGCAGGTGCGTGATATCGGCAGCAGCCAGTGGGCGTCCATAACGAAATCCCTGGCCCTGGTCGCAGCCCTGCTCCTTTAAGAAGACTTCCTGGGCCATGCTCTCAATGCCCTCTGCCGTGATGGTGAGCTGAAGCGTCTTTCCCATGGCGATAATGGCCCGTGTAATGGCTGCATCATTTGGATCATTGACCAGGTCACGGACAAAGGAGCGGTCGATTTTCAGTTTGTCCACAGGCAACCGTTTAAGATAGCTCAGGGAGGAGTATCCAGTGCCGAAATCATCGATAGCCAAGTGTGTGCCGAGCTTTCTCAGGCTGTCCAGTGTCTCCATGGAGTGACCTGTCTCCTGCATGATGAAGCTCTCGGTTATCTCCAGTTCGAGCCACTCTGCCCTGCAATGGGTGGACTGAAGCGTCTTTTCAACAGTTTTAACCAGGCTATTATCACGGATCTGCCTGCCTGAGAGATTGACCGCCATGCGCTCAAGCCGGAATCCCGACTTTTTCCAAGCGCTCATCTGCTGGCAGGCAGTCTGCAAAATCCAGTTGCCCATATGTATGATAAGGCCTGAGTCTTCAGCAACTTGCAGGAACCGTCCCGGTGGAAGCAGGCCCAGTTCAGGGTGTTCCCAGCGTATCAGAGCCTCTACGCCTGTAATCCGGCCATCTGCAAGTGAGATTTGTGGTTGGTAATAGAGCACCAGATCTTGTGCTTCCAGTGCATTTCGTAAACCACCCTCCAGCATAACCCGGTCATACGCGGTCTCTGTCAACTCATGGGTGTAAAACTGGTAATTACGCCGCCCCTGCTCTTTGGCCCGGTACATTGCGGCATCGGCATTAGCGACCAGTTTTTCAGCAGAATCACCATCTTGCGGGAAAAGGCTGATGCCGATACTTGTTCCGACAAATAGCGCCTGATTATGGATCTCGAATTTCTCTTCGAGAGTAGACATCAGTTTTTCTGCCAGATGTTCGATCACATTCTGGTTTTCGACCTGTTCCATGACGATGACAAATTCATCGCCACCCAATCGGGAAACCGTATCATCCTCTCTTATGCCGGTGCGGAGTCGCTCGCCGACCATGCGCAACAGTTCGTCTCCTGCGGCATGGCCCAAGCTGTCGTTAATATTTTTAAAGTTGTCCAAGTCCAGAAACAACACGGCTACCTGGTTCTCGTTTCTACGTGCTCTTTCAATGGCGTGTTCAAGCCGGGCATCCAGCAGTAAACGATTGGGAAGATTGGTTAACGCATCATGGTGGGCCAAGTGTTTGAGATTATCTTCTGCGCGCCTGCGCTCACTGATTTCGTTTTCCAACGACCTGTTGATTACGACCAGCTGATTGGTACGTACATCAACCTGCTTCTCGAGTTGCTCACCGTGTTCTTTCAGTGCCTGCTGCGCGCTCTTTCGGTCCGTAATCTCTCTATTAAGTTCTGATATGAGGGCCTGGTTTTTATATTGAAGTATCAGGGATTCTCGCAGGTGTCGATTGGTATTTATCGCCGTCTGTGCGATTAACGCGGCATAGACAGGCACTGCAACCCCAACGGCAATATTGAACGCTGAACCATCCAATATAAATGCAACTGCCAGTCCGCCAGCCATCGGAGTGATGTAAGCATAGAATGCAGGCAGTATGCTGGAGAGAACGGGAACGCTTGCTGCAATTGCACCAATAATCATCATAAAGACCAGGCTTCGCACAACCAGGTCATCAGAAAAATAGAGGAACAGGGATAGACTTGCCCAGAGCAGGCCAACAAACAGCGTGCTCTGTAGATATCGCCGCACCCAGATTTTCGGGGAAACGGCATTTTCATCGTGATTGTAGCGCTTCCATATAAGCAGGCGAACGCCACAGAAAAATATCATTGAACCCACCCACAGAACAAGCAGTGAGCGGTCAAGGCTATCTTTCATAATCATGGTGAACAGGAGCGCTGCTGCAATCACGGCAAGGTTTGCGGAGACAGCATTGCCAAACAGCAGGTGAACCTGTTCCTTGAGAACCCACTCGGGGTGTTTGGTATTTATCTGTTTAAATCCTCAATTGTCACCGTCAATGTTGCGCTGAAAAATGTTCACAATTGTAGGCAAATGGTTAATGGCCAATACAATTTATCTCATCCAATAACCTATCGGCTGTTCGTCAAAAAACATTAATTCATACAGATATTACTTCATAAAATCTATGCAACATATTGTATTTTAAGACAGTTATTTCTATACGCCTCTTTTGTTTAAACAAACAGCGCAACCCTAAACCCAATATGACTGTCTATACTGGGAAGTACCACAGTAAATTAGGTGGTTATTAATATGAGTATTTTTGTGCAGTGGTTATCCAAAACAATTACCGAGTGGCTGGTCAGAGATGGCCCACCACCCAACTCACCATTGTGCGATTTCAAACGCTTAAGCTTTGAGTTACGCCCCGGCGATGTTCTATTGGTGGAAGGGCGTAGCAGGGTCAGTGAGGTGATAAAAATCATCACCCAAAGCTCCTGGACCCACTCGGCGATCTACATCGGCAGGTTGTACGACGTCAGAGATCCAGACCTGCAAGCGCTGGTTGCCGAACACTTTCAGGGAGATCCCAGCGAACAATTGATGGTCGAGTCTCTTCTGCATGAAGGAACCATCGTGGCGCCAGTATCCAAGTACCATATGGATCACCTGCGGATCTGCCGCCCATCAGGACTTGAGCCGGATGACGCTCATGCAGTGATAGGCCATGCAATACGAGGACTTGGAAGCAGCTACGATGTACGCCACCTGCTTGATCTGGCCCGCTTCTTATTCCCTTGGGCGATACTGCCGCGACGCTGGCGATCCAGCGTCTTTGAACATAATGCAGGCGGCCCTACAAGGACGGTTTGCTCCTGCCTGTTGGCTGAGGCGTTTAATCAGGTAAATTTTCCCATCCTGCCATTTATCGATCGCAGCGATGACGGCAGCATCCGGTTCTTTAAACGCAATCCAAGGCTCTTCACGCCCAAGGATTTCGACTACTCCCCCTATTTCAACATCATCAAGTATCCGTTTCTTGGATTGGACGACTTGGGTGTCTATCGGCGTCTGCCCTGGTGTGATGAAGCCATGATGTACAACGACAATGAGTCTGAATTCACGGAACAGGCGCAGAACTATTGCGAACCCTGCGCCAAGGTGTCACATCTGCATGAGGTGAAACCAAATACCGGAGATGAAACGTATCAGCCGTTAGAGAATAAAACCTAATGTAAAGCTGCGCAGCAGCGGGAGCGTGAAGATGGCGGCAATAGGCACTCTTCTGATTCTGATCGTCCTGTGGGCTCTGGCCTACAGTTCAGCCAAGGCTATCGTCTGGGTTTTATTACCCCCTGCCCTGCTCGTTTCTCTGCAGTTGGGTGGCCTGATCGGCACATTCGGGGCAACTGTCTCCTGGATCGCTTACGGCACTGGCATGTTTTTCTACACGCTTCCGGGCCTTCGTCTTCGCTTGATAAGCGGACCGCTGTTGAGGCAATTCCGGCGTGTCATGCCCGCCATGTCATCAACAGAGCGTGAGGCATTGCATGCCGGAAACGTGTGGTGGGATGGTGAACTCTTCAGTGGCCAACCCGATTGGCAACGGCTGCTGGAACAACCCGGACCCCGGTTGACGGAACAGGAGCAGGCCTTCATCGACGGTCCAGTCGAACGACTCTGTAAAATGCTGGACGACTGGCAGATCACCCATCACGACAAGGATCTGCCTGAAGCGGTCTGGTCATTTATCAAACAGTCTGGCCTCTTCGGCATGATCATTCCCCGCGCCTATGGCGGTCTTGAGTTCTCCGCCCTTGCCCACTCCACCATAGTGATGAAGATTTCCAGCCGCAGTATCGCTGCTGCCGTCACAGTGATGGTTCCCAACTCTCTGGGACCGGCAAAACTGCTGCTGCACTATGGGACTCAGACGCAAAAAGATCGTTATCTCAGAAGACTCGCCAAGGGTGAGGAGATCCCCTGTTTTGCCCTTACCGGTCCCGATGCCGGCAGTGATGCAGGTGCGATTCCCGATAGCGGGGTGGTCACCGAGGGCGAGTTTAATGGCAAGCGGATACTCGGTATTCGTCTCAACTGGGAGAAACGCTATATCACACTGGGTCCGGTGGCCACGCTCATTGGACTGGCTTTCAAGCTTTACGATCCTGATCACCTGCTGGGTAGTGATACCTCACTGGGAATCACTGTTGCATTGATTCCCAGTGAAACGAAAGGCGTTGAAATCGGGCAGCGTCACATGCCACTGAACATCCCGTTCCAGAATGGCCCCATCCGGGGCAAAGATGTCTTTATTCCCCTCGACTGGGTGATCGGCGAGCAGTCAGGCATCGGCCAAGGGTGGCGGATGTTGGTTGAAAGTCTCTCCGAAGGACGCGGTATCTCACTACCGGCACTGGCAACCGGGGCCGGCAAGGCAGCCAGCCGTTACACCGGCACCTATGCTGCGGTACGTCGTCAATTCGGGCAACCCATCGGTAATTTTGAAGGTGTCGAGGAGGCACTTGCCAGAATCGCCGGTATCACCTATCAGATGGATGCCGCCCGATTGCTGACTGTCAGTGCGCTCGACAGTGGTGAAAAACCTTCGGTGATCTCCGCCATCGTGAAATACCACCTCACAGAACGCTATCGCCAGGTGGTCAACGATGCGATGGACATACAGGGCGGCAGCGGTATCTGCCTGGGACCACGTAACCTCATCGGCCGGGTCTATCAGGCAATTCCGATCGCTATCACTGTGGAAGGAGCGAATATCCTGACCCGCAGCATGATCATCTTTGGTCAGGGTGCGATTCGCTGCCACCCTTATATCCTGCAGGAGTTTTCCGCCGCTCAAGAGAAGGAATGGAAGCATGCGCTGAGTACCTTCGACAAAGCGATCTTCGGACACATTGGTTTCCTCGTCACCAATCTGGCGCGTACATTTTGGCTCGGCATCACTCGTGGTCGTTTCTCCGAGCGTCCCGTAAAGGGTGTGGCAGGGCACTATTTTCAGCAGCTCAACTGGATGAGTGCCGCCTTCGCGCTATCGGCGGATCTTGCCCTCATGACCCTGGGCGGTGCACTCAAACGCAAAGAGCGTCTCTCTGCACGGCTGGGTGACCTGCTGAGCGAACTCTACATTGCCAGTGCCGCCCTCAAGCACTATATCGACGGGCATCAGCGTTTTGCCGATATTCCACTGCTGCAGTGGGCGATGGAGGACTCTCTTTATCGTATGCAGGAAGCCTTCATCGGCATTTTTCGCAATCTGCCTTTCCGCCCGTTGGCCTGGATAGTGAGGCTGCTCACCTTCCCCACGGGGCTGCCTTACCACAAACCATCAGATCGACTGGATCACGCCGTAGCGGGCGCCATCCTGCAACAGGGTGAGGCCAGAACGCGGCTAACCGCCGGGATTTTCCTCAGCAGTGATCTCAACGAACCCGTAGCGCGACTCGATCAGGCATTACAGGCTGCAATGGCATCGGCCCCGATCGAGAAGACACTGCGACAGGCACGGCGGGCCGGACAGATTCACCCCGGCACAAACGAAGAAATGGTCGCCGAAGCAGTGGAGATCGGCATCCTTGCGGAGAGCGATGCCCAGCTCGTGTTGGAGACGCAGAGGCTGAGAGACCAAGTCATACAGGTAGACGCTTTTGACGATCTGTCGTCAAAAAACAAGGAACAATCCCCGCAGGGTGGGACATCGATCAGACATCTTGGTGCTGCGTAGGCCCGATCAAGCTTGCGGATCGGGCAATCCGGGGTTGGAACAAAGGCTTGCTGCCGGATCCGCTGCGCTTGATCCGGCCTACGGCGAATTAGTTTCATGTTTTGGAGGAGATGGAGAATGGAAGAGAAGAGACCTGTCTATATCGTGGATGGCAGCCGCACACCGTTCATCAAGATGAAGGGTTGTCCCGGCCCCTTCCGGGCATCTGATCTTGCAGTTGCCGCAGGACGGCCACTGCTGGCCCGACACAATTTCAGTCCGTCTCAACTGGATGAAGTCATCCTCGGATGCGTCTCCTCCGGCCCGGATGAGGTCAATATCGCACGGGTTGCCGCGCTGCGTATCGGCTGCGGCGACAAGGTGCCTGCCTGGACTGTACAGCGTAACTGCGCTTCGGGATTACAGGCGCTGGACAGTGCCGCACAAAATATCGCCACTGGGCGAAGTGACCTGGTTCTGGCCGGCGGTACCGAGGCGATGAGTCACCACCCGGTACTGATCAACGACCGCATGCTCAACTGGCTCGCCCAATGGAACCGCGCCAAGAATTTCACCGCCCGCAGCCGTCAGCTTGCCGCCCTGCGTCCCCACCATTTTCAGCTGATCATCGCTCTGCTGCGAGGTCTGACTGATCCGATCGTCGGCCTCTCCATGGGACAGACTGCGGAAAAACTCGCATGGCGCTTCAACATCAGTCGTGAGGCGATGGATGCTTTTGCCCTTTTGAGTCATCAGCATCTCGCACAGGCCGCTAACGAAAAACGTCTGGATGAGATTGAACCGATCTTCGACAGCAAGGGTAATCTCTATGAGACGGATGAGGGACTGCGTCCCGACAGCGATATGGAACAGTTGGCCCGTCTGCGACCGGTTTTCGACCGCCCGGTCGGTAGCGTTACTGCCGGCAACAGCGCCCAGGTGACTGATGGCGCCGCCCTATTGTTACTCGCATCCGAAGGTGCCGTCGAACAACACCATCTGCCGGTGCTTGGCCGCATCATCGATACCGAATGGAGTGCACTCGATCCCAGCCAGATGGGGCTGGGCCCGGTGCATGCCATGGCCCGGTTGTTGCGGCGCAGAAACCTGGAGAGTGAAGCCATCGACTATTGGGAGATCAATGAAGCCTTCGCAGCCCAGGTACTCGCCTGCCTCGCCGCCTGGAAGGATGCCGATTACATGCAGGATACAGTGGGTATAGGCAAACCGCTCGCGCCAATTCCAAGGGATCGGTTGAATGTGGATGGCGGCGCCATCAGCATCGGCCATCCTGTCGGTGCAAGCGGCGCCCGGCTGGTACTGCATCTCGTAAAGACTCTGCATCAAAATAAGGCGAAGACCGGTGTGGCGAGTCTCTGTATCGGTGGCGGTCAGGGCGGCGCAATGTTGGTGGAGGCGGTGAAATGAAGAAACACTGGAAATTGGAACGAACCCCTGACGGCATCGGCTGGCTCCATTTCGATCATGCCGACTCGCCGGTCAACATCCTCTCCACAGAAGCCTTTGAGCAGTTCGATGGCATACTGGCGGAGATCGAGACCGATCCCCCCAAGGGATTGATCATCCTCTCCGACAAAAAGTCTGGATTCATCGCTGGCGCAGATGTCAAAAACTTCCGCAAGGCCCAGCAGCCAGACCAGATTGAGGCGCATATCCACCAGGTTCACAGCATCTTCCAACGTCTGGAGGATCTGGCCTGTCCCACCCTGGCACTGATTCATGGCTTCTGCCTCGGTGGTGGTCTCGAACTCGCCCTCGCCTGCGACTATCGCATTGTGCGGGATGACGAGGGAACCCGCCTCTCCTTCCCTGAAGTCCGGCTCGGTATCTTTCCCGGCTACGGGGGAAGTGTGCGCAGTGTGCGCTTGCTGGGTCCAATTCCGGCAATGAAATTCATGCTGGGTGGACGCAGTATCAGTGGACGCAGCGCAAAACGGTTGGGGTTGGTGGATCAAACAGCGCCGGAGCGCCAACTGAAACATGCCGCATCGCAATTGATAATCTCAGCGCCGCCACCCCATCAACCGGCAGCCTGGACAAAACTGCTGAACATCACTCCCGCGCGCCAATTGCTCGCACCGATACTGCACAGAGCCACGGCCAAAAAAGTTCGCAAAGTGCACTACCCCGCCCCCTTCGCACTGATCGATCACTGGCGTGATACCGGGGGGAACGCGCAGCTCATGTTTGCCAGTGAGGCGACAAATCTGGGCCAGCTGATCACCGGTCCAACGGCGCAAAATCTGATTCGGGTCTTCTTCCTGCAGGAGCGACTCAAATCGGTTGCTGCGGGTATCGACTTCAAATCCCGACAAGTGCATGTCATCGGCGGCGGCATCATGGGGGGAGACATCGCTGCATGGTGCGCCTTGAAAGGTCAGCGTGTCACGCTGCAGGACCGGGAGGCGAAATTCCTCACCCAGGCGGTAAAACGCGCCCACAAACTGTTTCAACGCAAACTGAAGTCCAAACGGTTGGTTCAGGCTGCCATGGACCGCTTGATGCCAGACCCCAGAGGCTATGGAGTAAAGCACGCAGATGTGGTCATCGAAGCGATATACGAGGATCTGGAGGCCAAGCAAACCCTGTTCCGCGATCTTGAGTCAAGGGTGGGACCAGATACTCTGCTCGCCACCAATACCTCCAGCATTCCACTGGAGAGTATCAGTGAAGCACTCGAAAACCCTGAGCGCCTGATCGGACTGCACTTCTTCAACCCGGTGGCGAAGATGCAACTGATCGAAGTGGTTTCCGGCAGAGAGACCGATCCCCTGTTAATGCAAAAAGGCGCCGCCTTCTCCCGCAGCATCGACCGCCTTCCCCTGCCGGTCAGAAGCAGTCCCGGATTTCTGGTCAATCGCATCCTGATGCCCTATCTGCTGGAAGCCATAGAACTGCTGGAGGAAGGGGTTCCCGGCCCGCTGATCGACAATGCCGCGACCCGCTTTGGCATGCCGATGGGTCCCGTGGAACTGGCGGACCGGGTCGGACTGGATATCTGTCTTGCCGTGGCGAACAAGCTGGCGCCTGTCTTCAACCTTGAGGTACCGGAACAGCTGCGTGTGATGGTCGAGCAGAACCAGTTGGGGGTAAAAACCGGTGCTGGCTTCTATCGCTACGAAAAGGGCAAGGCTATCAAGGAGAACCTGGATAGCCAGTTTCACGCGCCGAATGATCTGGCTGACCGAATGATCTTTCGTCTGCTCAATGAAGCAGTGGCCTGCCTGCGTGAACATGTGGTCGAAGATGAGGATCTGCTGGACGCCGGCATCATATTCGGCACCGGCTTTGCCCCTTTCCGCGGTGGCCCGATGCACTACATCCACAGCGGTGGATTAACACGTATGCGCCAACGCCTGAATGAACTGGAACAGTTGCACGGCGACCAGTTTCATCCGGACTCCGGCTGGACTAACTTGAGTGGTGCCTGACATGCTATTCTTTGATACAAACCATGCGGATACATCGGCTTCCAAACCGGTGCGAGATAACGGCAATCACAATCACGGAATGGACAAGATGAGGGAACAGAAGACCGACTATATTCTGCTCAAGGAGGCAGATACACTGGGCGCACTTTTTCAGGAACGAATTCGTCGTACCCCTGATACTGTCGCCTACACTCAATTCGATCCGGCATCGGAAAGCTGGAATGATATGACCTGGCGTGAGATGGGACGTGAAGTCGCCCGCTGGCAGGCCGCCTTCCAACGGGAGGATCTTCAACCCGGCGAACGGGTCGCCCTGATGCTGCGCAACTGCCGCGAGTGGGCCATGTTCGACCTTGCCGCCCAGGGACTGGGGCTGGTCACCGTTCCCATCTATACCAACGACCGCCCGGAGAATATCGGTTACATTCTGCAGGATGCAGGGGTGCGCCTGCTACTGCTGGAAGGGGATGAGCAGTGGCAGAACCTGCAACAGATCCGTCACCAGTTGGCTGGACTCAATCGTATCCTGACCATTGAACCTGTCGACCCTATGGGACTGCAGCCACGCCTGGCCTCCCTGACCGACTGGCTGCCCGCAGAAGCGGGTGAATATGAGGCAGCGGATATTGCTTCCGATGCCCTTGCCTCTCTCGTTTATACCTCAGGCACAACCGGACGCTCGAAAGGTGTCATGCTCAGCCACAGCAATATCCTCTGGAACATCGAGGCTGGGTTGAAGCTCATTACCATCTATCCCACCGACCGTTTTCTCTCCTTCCTGCCACTCTCCCACACCCTGGAACGCACCGTCGGCTACTACATGCCGATTGCGGTCGGCGCCAATGTCGCCTATGCGAGATCCATCCCGCAATTGGGAGAGGATCTGATGAAGATAAAACCGACGATTATGATCTCCGTGCCGCGCATCTTTGAGCGTGTCTACGCCAAGATACAGGCAAAGCTGGCGGATGATTCCGCCGTTGCCCGCAAGCTTTTCAATGCTGCGGTCGAGACTGGCTGGCTGCGCTTCGAACATGACCAGGGCCGGGCGCCGTGGAGCGCAAAACTGGCACTCTGGCCACTCTATAAAAAACTGGTGGCCAGTAAGATTCAGGCCAAACTCGGTGGACGCTTGCGTATCGCCGTTTCCGGTGGGGCGGCTCTGACCCCGGAGATCGCTAAGCTCTTCATCGGGCTGGGCGTGCCGATCCTGCAGGGATATGGTCTGACAGAGACCAGCCCGATCATCACCGCCAATCTACTGGAGGACAATGTTCCCGCCAGTGTCGGCAAAGTGCTGCCGGGTATAGAGACAAAGATCGGCGAAAACGACGAACTGCTCTCCCGCAGTCCAAGCGTGATGTTGGGCTATTGGAATAATCCGCAGGCGACTTCAGACGTCATCGACAGTGAAGGCTGGCTGCATACCGGCGACAAGGTCAGAATCGAGAATGAGCACATTTTCATCACCGGACGTCTCAAAGAGATCATCGTCCTTTCCAATGGCGAAAAAGTCCCGCCTGCCGATATGGAGATGTGCATTGACCTTGATGCACTCTTTGAACAGGCGATGGTCATCGGTGAGGCAAAACCCTTTCTCACCGCGCTCATCGTACTCAATAAGGAGACCTGCGAAGCGGAGTCGATCGATCCAACCGATAGCAGCGAACAGCAACTCGAACTGTTGACGGCGCGGGTGGCAAGTCATCTGGGCAGCTTTCCCGGCTATGCCAGGATTCACCGTATCGCACTCGTCCAGGAGCCTTGGACCCCTGAGAACGGGCTGATCACACCAACACTGAAACTGCGGCGCAGCCGTATCCTCGAGCAGCATTCCGCCGAGGTCGAGGCGCTCTACGCGGGGCATTGATAGCGTTACGCAGGAGTGCCTGCAGGACGATTCTATCCTTGTGGCAACCCCGCCACCCATTCACAGCGGGGCGCTCCTGCGCAGTTTCCACCACTACTGCACTTTGAACTGGGCAACCAAACCCTGAAGATCTGATGCGAGGCGCGTTAAATCACCGCTTGCAACCATGGTCTGTTGTGCCCCCGCTGAAGTCTGCTCCGTCATACTGTTAATCTGGTCAATGTTCTTGTTGACCTCATCCGCCACGGCGCTCTGCTCTTTGGTGGCTCCCGCAATATGTGTACTCATTTCATTGATGCGACCGATCGCTTCCGCGATGGTTGACAAGGCATCTCCGGTTTTCGATGCCTGTTCAGTTGCACTATGTGCCTTCTCCTGGCTCTGTCCCATGGCGGCTACCGCTTGGCGTGAGCCATTTTGGAGCTTATCAATCATCTGGTTGATCTCCTCGGTAGAATCCTGAGTCTTACTGGCCAGATTGCGCACCTCATCGGCAACCACGGCAAAACCACGACCCTGCTCACCGGCTCTTGCCGCCTCAATAGCGGCATTCAGTGCCAGCAGGTTTGTCTGTTCCGCAATGCTCTTGATCACATCGATAACAGAACCGATCTCCTCACTCTGCCGTTCCAGCTGATGGATGACACCAGCGGCACTCTCCACGTTGCCAGCAAGCTGTTGAATCTGTGAGATGGTCTCTTGCATCGCCTGTAACCCGGCTGAGGCTTGTTCATTCACATCGGTGGCGGCGTGGGCGGTATCGGTAACATTCGAAGCCACCTCACGAACCGTTGCATTCATCTCCGTCATGGCAGTGGCTAAGTGGGTGGTTTCTGACAACTGATGCTCAATGGCATGGGTGGTCTGCCCTGTAATCACTGAGGTCTCCTCTGCCGTGGTCGCCAGTTGCGAGGTAGCATGAGAGACCTGGTTCATACTCGATTGAAACTTATTCAGCATGGCGTCAAAGGCACTTGCGGTTCGACCAATCTCATCTTCAGATGAGAGTTCTATACGGCGTGTCAGGTCAGACTCCGCTTCTATGGCCTGAATGGTAGTGCGCAGGAGGTCTATGGGACCCACAATGCTGCGTATGAGCAGGAAAGCGGCAATAATGGCAGTAACTACTGCTGCGGCCACCAGTAACATCATCATCATTTGGGTATCGCTGGTGGTCTTCAGCGCTTTATTGAAGAAACCCTCGCCCTTTACCGCCGCATTATCAACCAATGCATCCATCTTGGTGCTAAGCAGGCCAACATGTCTGGCACCTCTACCCTTAGTGATAGCTGCAGCTTCACTGCGTTTGCCGGTTCCCATCAGGGTAATCACCTCATCACGAATGGGCTTCCAATCACGGAACACCTGAATGGTCTCAGCGATGAGTTGCTCGCCCTCCTTGCCGAGAATGCGATCCTCCACAATGGCGTATTGGTCATAGACCTCCTTTTCGTATCCAGCAACCCTGGCCTTGGCACTCGTAATTCCTGCTTCGTCTTTGGCAAGGGCAACATCTTTCATACTGCGATGCATCTTGATGATGCCCACGTTGGCCCGTAAGGCCGCTCTCGTCACCGCCAGCGGATGTTTGTACATCTTGACGGTCTGATCGCCGAGCACACCCTCCTGAATGAACGAATAACTTCCAACGACAAGAATCAAACCAATGAGAATAGTAAAGCCGATAATCAGCCGGTTTTTTACTGTGAATATGCTTGTGGGATCCATGATTTTTCTCCGTGTCCGTTTTCCGGGAAACGATTATTGCGGGTCATGCCGACCTTAGCGTCTCCGGTTCAATTTTCTTGAGGTTAATAATGCGGATTTGTCTGATCAAACAGCAGGATTGAATACATCCCCCGCGTAGCATATATAAGCAACTTCTGATATACTGCGCGGCTTTTGTCCAAACGCCACAGAGGTATCCGAATGTTTCAACTGACCTGTCCAGGCAGTAAGTGCGTCAAGAATGACGTTCTTTCCGGCTTAACCGTCTCCCTGGCTTTGGTTCCGGAGGCCGTTGCTTTTGCCTTCGTTGCCGGCGTTGAACCTTTGGTTGGCCTCTATGCCGCCTTTATGATGGGCATCATCACCTCGGTTATCGGCGGCCGGCCCGGTATGATCTCAGGCGCAACCGGTGCAATGGCAGTAGTAATGGTCGCGCTGGTGGCCCAGCACGGTGTGGAGTACCTGTTTGCCGCCGTTGTCCTTGCCGGTGTAATTCAGATCACCGCAGGCATATTGCACCTGGGAAAATTTATCCGCATGGTGCCGCACCCGGTCATGCTTGGTTTTGTGAATGGTCTGGCGATCGTGATTTTCCTGGCGCAGTTGCAGCAGTTCCAGGTGCCCGGCAGTGAGGGTGGCATGGCGTGGATGACCGGCACACCACTCTGGACCATGCTCGGCCTCGTGGCGTTGACCATGGCGATCATCCATTTTCTGCCTAAATTGACCACCGCAGTTCCGGCCTCGCTGGCAGCCATCATCATCGTTACCCTGCTGGCTATTACGCTGGGGCTCGACGCCCGTACCGTGCAAGGGGTACTGCAGGATATGAGCGGTGACCCCGCTGCCAGCATCGCCGGTGGCCTGCCGGCATTCCATATCCCCACTATTCCCCTGACGTTCGAGAGCCTGCGGATCATTCTGCCCTACGCCTTTATTCTGGCCGCCGTTGGTTTGATCGAATCCCTGCTCACCATGAGTCTGATCGATGAACTCACCGAGACACGCGGCCGCGGTAACAAGGAGTGCATCGGCCAGGGCGTGGCCAATTCGGTGAACGGTTTCTTTGGCGGCATGGGCGGATGCGCCATGATCGGTCAGAGTATGATCAACATCAATTCCGGTGGCCGGGGCCGCCTGTCGGGAATATCCGCCGCCCTCTTCCTGCTCGGTTTTATCCTGTTTGCCTCCGGCCTGATCGAGATAATCCCGGTGGCGGCACTGGTAGGCGTCATGTTCATCGTGGTTCTCGGCACATTTGAGTGGGCCAGCTTCCGGCTGCTTGGGCGTATTCCCCTTGCGGATACCTTCGTCGGCATCCTGGTAGCCGTGGTCACCGTTTTGACCGATCTGGCGATCGCGGTCGTGGTGGGTGTTATCGTCTCCGCCCTGGTTTTTGCCTGGGAGCATGCCAAACAGATGCGCGCCGACACCCACACCGACAAGTACAGCATCAAGTATTACAGTTTGCACGGCCCGCTCTTTTTTGGCTCGATCCAGGCCTTCGCCGACATCTTTGAGCCCAAAAACGATCCCCAGGAGGTCATCGTCGATTTTGCCGATACCCGGGTCTACGACCACTCCGGACTGGAGGCGATCGACTCCCTTGCTGATCGTTACATGCGGGCGGGCAAAACCCTGCATATCCGGCACCTGAATCAGGAGTGCCAGAACCTGCTGGTAAAGGCCGGTGATCTGGTTGAGGTCAATATGATGGAGGATCCGAGCTACCACGTGGCGGATGACCGTATCGCCTGATACGCCTTGTAAGATGATCCGGTATAATGGCGACATTATCGAATAACAGGTCTTGAAAAATGGGACAGGAAACTCTCAACGTCGACCACGCCGAGATCAGCAAGTTCGAGGAGCTTGCCTCCCGCTGGTGGGATCCACACAGTGAATTCAAGCCACTGCACGAGATCAATCCGCTGCGCCTCGGTTACATTGACGACATCGCCTCACTGTCGGGAAAACGCGTGCTCGACGTCGGCTGCGGCGGTGGCATCCTCTCTGAAAGCATGGCGGCCAAAGGGGCTGGAGTCACCGGCATCGATATGGGCGAAGCCCCGCTGCAGGTTGCCCGATTGCATCTGCTGGAATCGGGGCTGGAGGTAAACTACGAACGCATCCCGGTGGAGCGTCTGGCAGCGGAGCAGCCAGCATCCTTCGATGTGGTGACCTGTATGGAGATGCTGGAACACGTACCCGACCCTGCTTCCGTGGTCAACGCCTGCGCCACCTTGGTAAAACCTGACGGTCATGTCTTCTTCTCGACCCTGAACCGTAATCCGAAATCCTATCTTTTCGCCATCGTGGGGGCAGAGTACCTGTTACGTCTGTTGCCACGAGGCACTCACGACTTCAGCAAATTCATCCGGCCGTCTGAACTGGATCGCTGGATTCGCGGTGCCGGGCTGGAGACAAAGGATATGACCGGACTGGTTTACAATCCTCTAAGCCGTAGTTACAAGCTCGGCCCGGACGTGGATGTCAACTACATGGTGCATACCCGGAATAATGGCTAGGGGTCAAAGCCCCAGGGTTGAATGCGTCCTGTTCGATCTGGATGGGACATTCGCAGATACCGCGCCCGATCTTCACTACGCCCTGGACCAGGTTCTGGTCAGCAGGGGTGAACTGCCCATGCCCTTCGAACAGGTAAGGCCCGCTGTCTCCCACGGCAGTCAGGCGATGATCAAGGTCGGATTTAACCTGCAGCCCGGTGACACCGATTTCGAGACACTGCGCAAAGAGTTTTTGCGCATCTACCGGGAAAATATTGCCAGA
This sequence comes from Sedimenticolaceae bacterium, assembly GCA_963691905.1. Classification (GTDB taxonomy): domain Bacteria; phylum Pseudomonadota; class Gammaproteobacteria; order Chromatiales; family Chromatiaceae; genus QGON01. Next base: position 500,375 of record OY829894.1, on the reverse strand, counting down.
AAGACAAAACTCTTCGACGGTATGGAGAGACTGCTGGAGGAACTGGAACTGCGCAACATTCCCTGGGGCATAGTCACCAACAAACCCGCCTGGCTCACCGATCCCCTGATGGAAGCACTCGGCTATCACAGGCGTGCCGCCTGCATTGTCAGCGGTGACACTGCGGACCATCCGAAACCTCATCCGGCTCCAATGTTATATGCCTGTCGCATGGCAGGCGTGGACCCGATCCACTGTCTCTACGTGGGTGATGCCAAACGCGACATCGAAGCCGGGCAAAACGCGGGCACTCTGACGCTGGTGGCCCTCTTTGGCTACCTGGCGGAAGATGATAAACCCGACGACTGGCAGGCTTCAGGGGCCGTTAAACATCCACTGGAAATTCTGCAGTGGCTGGACTGAGCCGGGAGTACATTGAGAGAGCGGTCCCCCTCGGCTCCAGCAGCTACTATATAATCCGCTTCTCCCCCGCCCCTTACCGCAGCGATCTGACTCACCTCTTCGCCTGGCGGCGAGAACTCACCAACATCCCCCTGGAGTGCAGTAACCCAAGCGTGGCCCAAGCCCGGCTACAGTGGTGGCGCGAGGAGATGAAAAGATCCGTCAATGGCGGCACCCAGCATCCTGTTGCAATCGCCTTGAGCGAAACCATCAAAACACACAAGTTACCGGAGCTGCTGTTCCAGAGAATCGCAGACATTATTGAAAGCGACATCGAAAAGGCATCCATGGCCGAGTGGGAAGATCTCCATCTCTATTGTCTCAACCATGGCGGCAGCTTCGCTGAATTGCTTTCTCATACAACCGGCTGCAACGAAACGTTTAACCCAACAATCAGGCAGATAGGCGCTTATGTCACACTGGTCATCCTACTGCGCAACCTGGGTGCAGACCTGCGCCGAGGACACTGTCTACTGCCCGACTCACTGTTGCGACAACATCGGTTGAGACCGGCACAACTGCTGCAACCAAAGTCACGGGCGAGATCACGGGAGATGCTGCAGACACTATCCGAAACCGCCACCCAGTGGCGAATCGAAGCACTGCAATCCCTGCCGACACAGTCCCCCGCAGGTTTGCGGCCGGTACTCAACCAGCTTGCCCTGGCCCATCGGCTCCATACGGTGCTTGAGACAGATGGTTTCAATGTTGTTGATGGGCGCACCCACCTGACGCCTTTGCAGAAACTCTGGACTGTGTGGCGGGCAGGAAAGAGCAGGTAAAAGGTTAAAGGTTAAAGGAGGTTGTGCCACCGGAAAGGCCGGACTCTGTCGCAGCTGCCGATGCACAATGGAACCGACACCTTCAATATTATTGCCAAATATTGAAGGTGCCGGTTCCATTGTGCATTGGCAGCTGCGACAGAGGCCGGCCTTTCAGGTAGCACAGCCTCCTTTAACCTTTGACCTTTAGCCTTTCCCCTTGATGTTATACTACGAGCAAGTTTCAATCCTCAGGATCTATCGATGCGCGACGACTACACCCCCTCTCCCGACCTGCTCAAAGAGCGCGTCATTCTTGTCACTGGTGCCGGCAGTGGCATTGGGCAAGTGGCGGCCAAGACATTTGCTGCTCATGGCGCCACCGTCGTCCTGCTGGGCCGCACCCTGAGTAAACTGGAAGAGACCTACGACGCCATCGAAAAGGAAGGGCATCCCCAACCTGCAATTATTCCTCTCAACCTGGAGAGCGCTCCGCAACAGGACTATTTTGCTCTTGGCGAAACACTCCACCGTGAGTTCGGCAAACTGGATGGATTGCTGCATAACGCGGCTCAACTTGCGCTCTTGAGCCGTATCGATGATTACGACCTGGAGAGCTGGAACAAGGTCATTCAGGTCAACCTGACCGCTCCTTTCATGCTGACTCAGGCCTGCCTGCCTCTATTGCGACTCTCCGGGGATGCCTCAATTCTTTTTACCTCTGATCGCATGGGACGTAAGGGAAAGGCCTACTGGGGCGCCTATGGCGTTTCAAAATTCGGCATCGAAGGGTTGATGCAGACCTTGGCGGATGAGACGGAAGAGAGCCAAATCAGGGTCAACAGTATCTGCCCCGTTCCTACCCGCACCAGTTTGCGGGCTTGGGCATATCCTGGGGAGGATCCGGCAACGCTCCCACTGCCGGAAGAGATCATGAGAAGCTATCTCTATCTGATGGGACCGGATAGCAAAGGCGTTACCGGGCAGGCATTCGACGCCACTCCCACAGAATAAACAATCTGCATGAGGAGAATCAGGGAAATCGAAGGCTTGAGGGCCTTCCTGGCACTCTGGGTGTTGATCAGCCATGTATTGGGCGCGGCCGGTTACACCTCCGAGATAGTGGAAGGTCTGCCACAGTTGCTGATTTTGGGTAACTACGCAGTGGATATCTTCATTATCATCAGCGGCTTCGTCATCTTTCTGCTTATCGATCAGGTTCGCGGAAATTATTCCGCTTACATCACGCAGAGATTTTTCCGCCTCTATCCCTTGCTGTTCGTACTCTTTCTGGTCGCAGTGGCATTAGCCCCGGTGGAGATAGAAAACATAACCCAGAGCGGCGCCTATCTCACAGAAGAAAACATCGAAAAGCTTACCTATAAACTTGATGTCCGCAACGACTGGCTTGGATTCAATATCCTGACTCATCTCACTATGCTGCACGGCATGGTTGCCGAAAAGTGGGTGCCCTTTGTTCCCGGAGCCTTCCTTGGACCCGCTTGGAGCATCTCGCTCGAGTGGCAATTCTATCTTGTTGCTCCGCTGCTATTCAGCCTGGCGGCAACTCGAGGGCGGTTTGCCCGATTGGGAGTGATTGTTGCCTGTCTGGCGACCTATATCATCGCCCGAAAACTACTGCCCCGTGTGGAATATGGCGCTTTTCTACCTTTTCATATCGAGTTTTTTTTCTTCGGCGCCTGTAGCTACTTCATCTACAGACACCTGCACAACAGTGTGATCAAACCCGACTTTCTGTTTCCAACAGCGGTGGCGGCCGTTTTCATGATCTATTTCACCTCCGGGCACGACTTCAGGCTTTTCCCCATCGCCGTGTGGCTGATATTTTTTGCACTCATGCTGGAACCCAAGGAGTCATTGAGCTACCGTTTGATCGCCCCCCTTTTCCTCAACCGGATCTCTCTTTGGATGGGCAAGGTCTCCTACAGTATCTATCTGCTCCACACCCTCGTCATTACGCTGATCTCGAGCGTTCTCCTGAACTACGTTGATCTGACGCGGGGAGACTACTTTTTACTTTTGTTCGTCAGCACCCTGGTTTTGACGATGATATTTTCCTGGCTTACCTATCGATACATAGAGAAGCCAGGAATCATCCTGGGAAAAAAACTGTCATCCCGATTCGACACAGAACGCTCAAAATGAGTGCTTCTGATCAGCCCTGAAGCTTGTTGTCCAGATCCGCAAAAACCCGGTTCCACTTTTTGGCGACTTCTCCAACTTCACACTGATCGGCCACAACCTTCGCTGCCGCCCCAAAAGTCGCCAGCTTATCCGGATCACCTAACAGACCCGAAATGGCAGAAGCATATGCGTCAATATCCTGATTCTGTATCAGGAATCCATTTCGATCATTTTCAACCAACTCACTGAGATCCCCCACGTCCGAAACTACGGCAGGAAGCCCCGTCATCATCGCCTGTATCATCGATTGGGAGAGTCCTTCGGAGTCGGAAGTCAGAATAAATACACGCGCCTGCCGGTACCAGTCCCCCACCTCTGTCTGCCAACCAACAAAGTCGATGTTCTCACTGATACCCAGGGAGGCAGCCATCTGCTCCATCTCTTCACGATCCGGACCATCACCGACAATCAGCGCCTTGATTGCAAGGTGCTCCGGTTTCAGTTTTGCAACGATCTGTAGCAAAATATCCACCCGTTTGATATTGGAGATTCTTCCGACAAAGATCAGATCGGCACACTTCTCTTCTTCACCAGGGTAGTAACTGGCGCCATCAATCCCACCTGACATGATATAGATATCATCACTCTTGACACCCCGCTCAGTGAAAAAGTGCTTGGCATCGGTTCCCCGTACCACGACACTGCCGAAATGTGAGACAGCATTGAGCAGCGCCTTTTCCACCACTGCATCGTGCCTGCCAAGTTGTTTGAATAACTTGTTTTCGGTGAGGTAACCGCCTCCGAGCACCTCCAGGGGACCACCGCCACAAAGGTAGACTGAATGACAATCATATTTTTTCCCAAGCAGCACGACCAGCAGTCCGTTGAGCAACAGATGAAACCCGACGATCACGTCTGGTCGTTTCTCTTTTGCAACCTTTGATAGGGTGATCAGGCGGGCAATCGTGCCACCCACAAATTTTTGTAATCTGGCATTCGGATAGATCGGTGTGACCTTGTCAATCTCCGGCAACTCCGTCGCGGCAACCATATAGATCCGGCCGACCCGGTTAGACTCCGACATCGGCCGAAGATGGGAGATGATCCACTGATCGGAATAGAAAGTTCCCGTAATCAGAATATCGTATCGATCTTTCTTCTCCCTTGAAGTGGTATTGTTGCGCTCCGCAACCCTGTTCAGTTTATTTGTGTAGACCCGCATGGCAAAACGCAGGATGTACCCGATAATCTTCTCCATAGTCTTCCTGTTAATGGTTAATTTACTAGGGAACCTGAGTCGCTGTCATCTCGACCGCAGGGGGAGAACGTAGGGTGCGCCGTGCGCACCATGATTGCTTATTCTGGTGCGCACGGCGCACCCTACCGGAGGAATTAAATATTGCCCTTTGTCTTATTAGATTGAAAACTATTCCATCAGATCGACAGTCATGCCGCGTGCTTCCATCTCCGCCGCCCTGGATTGCACATATCGTTGGAAATTAGGTTGGCTGAGATAGGCGCCAGTGGAGACATAATCCATCGCTGCATGGGTGTGAAAGGTTTTCAAAAACGCCTCCGCGCGAAACACCTCTTTTCCCGCCGGATCGAAAAAGAGCATGCTGGGCACATACTGGATGCCAAGTTCTTTCGTCCACTCGCTCACCGTCCGTTGCACTCCTCCGGGCGTCGTCAAAGTCTCTCCACTCCAGACATCGACGAGTGCAATATCGAATGCATCCAGCGTTTTTCTGACTGCCGGTATTCGCATGATTTTACCGTGTAATTCATCGCAGGCGGAACAGGCTTTCTGCTCCATCAACACCAATAGGGGCTTATTGCCCTCTCTGGCCCTGGCGCGCAAGTCCAGCGGCAGTGGCAGAAAGCCATCCTCCCGATGCAATTTTCCACTCACCGCCTGTGGCTGAACACTGGCCAGATAGTCACGATAGGGCTGCTTGCGCTCAAGATGTCCAGCCACATAGTCGAGCGCCGCCTCGAACTTATGCGGCGGGTAGTAGCCATTGATACGCAAAGCCTGTCTTCCCGCCTCATCCAGAAAGATCAAGGTCGGTGTGTACATCACCTTGAGGGATTCAGAAAATCGCTTCTCGGTGGTTTCTGTCCCCCGCAAATCGGTCACTTCCTGGTCACCCCAAATATTGATTGCGATGACTTCAAAGTTTTCCTGGGTCTTTTCCACAAGCGGCCTGAGAGACCAGTTTTCATTCAGCAGTTTCGCACAATAGGGGCAGCCATCCTGATGAAAAAAAAGCAAAACCCGTTTACCGGAATCCGCAGCCTCTTCGACATCCTCCCGCAGATCAAGAAAAGAGTGGCGGAACCAGTCAGGCTTTTCATGAAAACCGGGATTGATCAGCCCGGCGGCTAACGTCACATTCTCATTTTCTGCGGCAAATGTCAGGGTGCTTACCAGCAAAATGCAACCCAGTAATTTAATCATCAGAGAGAGATTCATGATCTATACCTTAATGGTCGTTGGCCAGTCTACCCACTTCAATAGGTTAAACGCACAAGATCAAAAAACCGGATCCAATTGTAAACCGCATCCATGCCGGGTCAATTGGTTTGATAGAGCGTCACGGATCACCTGTAAAAGTAATTATAGTCCCAATGCGAGTACCCTATTCGCGGCACTTTTTTGACATTGGAAAGAGATAGATGTCATACACTATTGTTTTTATTAGCAATTATATTTTTGGCATGCTAATCGCTACAGATAATACAAATCACAAAAACGCAGGTCAGAAAAATGACGGGTTACATCCAAAGCTTAGAAAGCAACTCTCCAGCAGGTGTTTCTCTTCTACCCGAGGGCATTGCACAGAACAGCGAGGGTGGACAGCAGATTGCTCAGGTGGTGGAACTCACGACCAGGCTACAGACCACGCTTGAACTGGAGAACCTGATCGAGCTTTTCTTTGACGTCATCAAGTCCCATTTCAAATATGACGGCGCAACATTCCAACTGCCGGGCAATGCATTAACCATCACCACGGGAGAACAGTGCCGCCATAACATTAACTATAGTCTTAAGGTTCTGGATCAGCCACTCGGAGATATTGGTTTCAGCCGCAGCAGACGATTTAAAGACGCGGAAGCCAAGTTGCTGGAGAATCTTCTGACTACCCTGCTCTATCCTCTGCGCAACGCCCTGCTCTATCGAGAAGCGATTCAATCCGCCTTTGTCGATTCACTGACTGGCGTAAAAAACCGGACAGCCTTCGACAGCAATTTCCACCGGGAGGTAGAACTGGGCCATCGCAACGGATCTGAACTCTCCCTCATCGTTCTTGATATCGATTTTTTCAAAAAGGTCAACGACCAGTATGGTCACTCCATTGGAGACTATGTGCTGAAATGCGTGGCACAGGCAGTCGAAGCCACTATTCGCAGCAGCGACGCACTCTACCGCTATGGCGGTGAGGAGTTCACGGTTGTATTGAGTGGAACTGACCAGGCGGGCGCACTTCTTCTTGCCGAACGCATAAGACAGAATATCGAAGCACTGGTCTTTGCCAGTTCAAAGGGGCTGAGCATCACAATGAGTCTTGGCATCGCCACACTCAATTGCAACGAAGAGAGTGAACATCTCTTTGTCAGGGCTGACGAAGCACTCTACCAAGCCAAGGAGAAGGGCCGTAACCAGGTTGCAGTCGCAGAATGAACCCAATAGTTCGTAGGCCTGATCAAGCGCAGCGGATCAGGCAATAAATCTACAACCCTTGTTTGCCGGTTCCACTACGCTTGAACCGGCCTACCAATCTTTCCACCCACAAGAACGGCGTAAGCAACAGATCTCACATAACGGTTTGGTCCGGCAGGCTTCTTTCGCATGACGAACGATCAATGCATGGTATTCATTATACAGCTCGACATCCGGACCCAGCGTCTGCTCGAACTCTGATCGCAGCATCTCATAACTTTCATCACCCGATACCAGTCCAAATCGAAAAAAGAGTCTGCGAGTGTAGGCATCAATTACAAAAAACGGACGTTCAAAAGCATAGAGCAGGATATCGTCAGCGGTCTCCGGGCCGATGCCATTGATATCGAGCAACCACTTCCGCAGCACTTCATCGGACATCGATTCCAGTGCCTCTTCTGCGATCAATGCATTGCAGAGATTCTGTAACCGTTTTGCCTTGATATTGAAATACCCGGACGGGCGAATCAGCTGTGCCAGGAGGGACGTATCGGCCTTCGCCATTTTTTGGCCGTCGAGCAATCCGGCCTCCTTGAGATTGCAGATTGCCCGTTCCACATTTGACCATGCGGTGTTCTGGGTCAACACTGCCCCGATCATCACCTCAAAGGGTGTCTCTCCAGGCCACCAGTGCTGCTTCCCATATGCAGCCAGCAGGGCATCGAAGATTCGGGTGAGTGATTGTTTTGACAGTCTCAACGCTAGCGTTTTTTACGTCCCCAGGGATCAGAGGTTCCCTCACGACGTTTGGTGGGTGCGGATTTTTTTACCGATTTACGTTTCCATGGGCCGCTTTCGTCGTCGCTTCGCCGTGGTGACTTGGATTTTTCACTGTCACGGCCTTTCCATGGACGTTTCGGGCCATCCTCGCGACGTTGGCGCGCCCCGTCTTTGGATGTTCTCCCACTGTACCGATCGTCGCCACCCGAGCGCGGTGCACGCTGGCGCTTTTCCGGCTCCAGCCCCATTGCTTCCAGTAGCTCATTTAATTCCGGTGTGTTCAGATAGCGCCAACGTCCCACTTTCAGTGCACTGTCGAGCATCACGCTACCGTAGCGTACGCGCTTCAGGCGATTGACCTGCGCCCCAACCGCTTCCCACATGCGGCGCACTTCCCGTTGGCGCCCCTCCATGATAACGACGTGATACCAGCGATTGATGCCGTCGCCACCCGATTCCACGATCTCTTCGAATCGCGCAGGGCCATCTTCAAGCTCGACACCATGAGTCAACTGTTTGAGCTGATCCTCTGTGACCTGCCCCATGACGCGCACGGCATACTCCCTTTCCACCTGGCGGCTCGGATGCATCAGCCGGTTGGCCAGTTCGCCATCGGTGGTCAGCAACAATAGACCGGATGAGTTGAGATCCAGACGTCCCACCGGAATCCAGCGGCCATGTTTGAGCCGCGGCAGATGTTCAAAAACCGTGCGGCGTCCCTCCGGATCCTTGCGGGTAACCAGCTCCCCTTCCGGTTTGTTGTAGACCATCACTTCACGTTCGGGAGCAGCCATGCGTTTGCTGGAGATCGGACGTCCATCCACTTTGATACGGTCACTCGGTTGCACCCGCTGCCCAAGCTGTGCTGTCTCACCATTGACCTCGATCCGGCCTGCACTGATCCAGCCTTCGATCTCACGTCGGGATCCCATGCCGGCATTGGCCAGCACTTTTTGCAGGCGCTCACCTGAATTTATCTTTTTATCACTCATCTAAACGACCGGTCTCAGCCTGATCAATCTGATCAGTCTCTAATTCATCTTCTTCTACATCGACACTGGTATCTGGTGTCTCCGATACCATCGAATGCTCACTCTTTTGGCCAGACTCATCCTGGAGATCGGCCCCGTCTGCAGTTTCTTCCGGGATTCCATTCTCCTCTGGTTGATCTGTTTCCACCACTTGTTGAGCATCCATGACTTCGTCTGGCGTCTGCTCAGGCTCGGCGGCTTCTTCGTCCAGTTTGTCGGGGTCTTTCAATTCCAGTTCGCGATTGATGGAATCGAGATCGCGAATCTCCGCCAGCGTCGGCAACTCGCTCAGACCCTTCAGGTTGAAGTAATCGAGAAACTCTTTGGTGGTGGCGTATAGCGCCGGTTTACCCGGCACATCACGATGGCCCACCACTCGCACCCACTCCCGCTCCGTAAGGGTCTTGACGATGTTGGTGCTGACACTGACGCCACGAATATCCTCAATCTCTCCACGGGTGATCGGTTGACGGTAGGCGATCAGCGCCAGGGTCTCCAGCAGTGCGCGGGAGTACTTTGGCGGGCGCTCATCCCAGAGTTTGGAGACCCAGGGAGAGAATTCGCTGCGCACCTGGATACGGAAACCATTACCGACCTCCCTGATTTCGATCCCACGCCCCTGGTAGTCTTCTGTCAGTTCGGCGAGTATCTCCCGCAAACGATTCTTCTCCGGCTCATCCTCTTTCTCGAACAGGGCCTGTAACTGATCCAGACTCAAGGGTCTGCCTGCCGCCAGCAGCGCAGCCTCGATGATCTGCTTCAGTGTTTCATTAGACGACATGATGGTTCATTTCCTCAGGATGTCACCGCTTTTATGTGAATTGGGGCAAAGGACTCCGACTGCACCAATTCAACCAGCGAACTCTTGATCAACTCAAGAACTGCCAGAAAAGTGACCACCACGCCCAACCTGCCCTCGGTAAAATCAAACAGATCGGTAAATTCAGTAAAACTTTCGCCGTTGATCTTTTCCAGCACCAGGGACATCTTCTCCCTGACGGAGAGCGCCTCTTTTTCGACCCGGTGGCTGGTAAACATGTCCGCCCGGTGGAGCACATCACGAAAGGCCAACAGTACCTCTTTCAGATCCACATCAGGATCCCGCGCCTCAACATGGCGGTCGACCAGTTCGGCATGCCCCTGAAAGTTATCGCGGGTCATGTGTTCCAAGTCATCGAGATCCTCTGCGGCCTGCTTGTAGCGCTCGTACTCCTGTAATCTGCGCACCAGTTCCGCCCGAGGGTCTTCACCTTCATCATCCTCTCTGACCGGACGCGGCAGCAGCATACGGGATTTGATCTCTGCCAGCATCGCTGCCATCACCAGATAATCCGCAGCCAGTTCAAGCCGCAGATCCTCCATCATCTCAATGTACTGAACATACTGCAGGGTAATCTCTGCGATGGGGATGTCGAGAATGTCCAGATTCTGCCGTTTGATAAGATAGAGCAGCAGATCCAACGGCCCCTCGAAGGCATCGAGAAACACCTCCAAAGCATCCGGCGGGATATAGAGATCCGTCGGCGGCGTTGCCAAAGGCTCACCCTGAACCACTGCGAAGGGCATCTCCTCCTGCTCGGGATGGTGGTGAGGATGTGTTTCTGTGGGTTCCATTTTCGAATGCCGGTTCAGAAGCGATCCAGAGACATTACCTGGCGAACCTCTGCCATGGTCTCTTTCGCCACTTCCCGTGCCCTTTCACAGCCTGCAGCGATAATGTCGTCCACCAATTCCGGCTGGGCATCGAACACCTCCGCCCTCGCCTGCATCGGTCTGAGTTCCGCCAGCACCGATTCGATCACAGGCGCTTTGCAGTCAAGACAACCGATTCCAGCGGAACGGCACCCCTCCTGCACCCAGGCCTTTATCTCATCATTGGAGTAGACCTCGTGAAACTGCCAGACCGGACATTTGGCCGGATCGCCCGGATCGGTACGCCGCACCCGGTTGGTGTCGGTGGGCATGCGCTTGAGCATGGTCTCCAGGGCTTCCGGACTCTCCCGCAGGGAGATGGTATTGCCATAGGACTTGGACATCTTCTGGCCGTCCAGCCCCGGCATCTTGGAGGCCTTGGTCAACAATGGCTGGGGCTCCACCAGGATGATCCTGCCGCCCCCTTCAAGGAAGCCGAACAACCGCTCCCGATCGCTGTCGGTGATGTTCTGTTGGGATTCGAGCAGGTCACGGGCCGATGTCAGCGCCTCCAGGTCACCCTGCTCCTGATAGGCGCGGCGGTATCGATCGAACGCCTTGGCGCTCTTTTTTCCCATCTTCTTCTTTGCCTGCTCCGCCTTCTCTTCGAAGTCGGCCTCGCGCCCATAGATGTGGTTGAAGCGGCGCGCCACCTCACGGGTCAGTTCAACATGCGCCACCTGATCCTCGCCCACCGGAACATATCCGGCCTTGTAGATCAGGATATCCGCAGACTGCAGCAGTGGATAACCGAGAAAACCGTAGGTAGCCAGATCCTTCTCTTTCAGCTTCTCCTGCTGATCTTTATAACTGGGTACCCGCTCCAGCCAGCCCAGCGGGGTAATCATGGAGAGCAGCAGATGCAACTCCGCATGTTCCGGCACATGGGACTGCACGAACAGGGTCGCCTTCTCGGTATCGACACCGGCTGCCAGCCAGTCGATCACCATATCGCGCACACTCGCCGGAACCACTGAAGGGTCATCGTAGTGAGTGGTCAGTGCATGCCAGTCGGCAACGAAGAAGAAACACTCGTGCTCATGTTGGAGTTCCACCCAGTTTTTCAGCACGCCGTGATAGTGGCCCAGATGGAGACGACCGGTAGGGCGCATGCCGGAGAGCACGCGCGAGTGCTGTGCGGAAACAGAATTCAAGATCAACTCCTTGCGGGACTGAGAATGACGGGGATCAGTTGAGTCACAATATCTGTTGCCGGCAGGATCGAGATGGTCAGGCCGACCAGGGGCCAGAGAATCATCCCCAGCAGACCTGTCGCCAACAGCAGGACAACAATAAACAGGCCATAGGGTTCAAGGCGGGAGTAGACCAGTGCCATCTTCGGCGGCAACAGTGAATAGACCACGCGACCACCATCCAGAGGCGGCACCGGCAGCAGGTTCAGCGCCATTAAAATAGCGTTGAAAAGGACACCGGCCACCCCCATGTAGATCAGTGGACGCGCCACCCATTCAAGTGAATCAATAATCCATAATCCCAGATAGATCAGCAGCGCCCAGATCAGGGCCATGAGGAAATTTGCACCCGGCCCGGCCAGGGACACCAGTGCCACATCCCGCCGGGTATTGTGCAGATTATTCCAGTTGACCGGCACCGGTTTGGCCCAGCCAAATATAAATCCGCTAAGCAGATAAACCGCAATCGGCACCACCACTGTACCGACAGGATCGATGTGCCGGAGAGGGTTCAGCGTCACCCGTCCGAGCATACGCGCGGTGCTGTCCCCCAGCTTCTCCGCCATCCAGCCGTGGGCGGCTTCATGCACGGTGACGGCAAACAGCAGGGGCAGTGCAAAAATGGAAAGCTTGTATAAGATTTCGTCCATCGGCGGATTATACCCCGAACAGGGAGACATCGCCCTTGCCGGCCCTGGCGATTTCCGGCGTCTCTTCCGTCATCACCACCACAGAGGTGGGTTCGAATCCGCAATAACCGCCGTCGATGATCAGATCCACCTCATGATCCAGAATCTGCCGCATCTCATAGGGATCGGTGAGCGGCATATCGTCACCCGGCAGGATCAGAGTGGTGCTCATGATCGGCTCTCCCAGCTCTTCGAGCATATCCCTGACGATCTGGTTGTCGGGCACACGAATGCCGATGGTTTTTCTCTTGGCATGCTGCAGCCGGCGGGGTACCAGCTTTGTGGCCTGATGGATAAAAGTGTAGGGGCCGGGTGTCAGGGTCTTCAGCAGCCTGAACTCCTGATTGCCCACCTTGGCATAGCTGGAGATCTCAGTGAGATCCCTGCACACAAGCGTAAAATTGTGGCTCTCATCCAACTTGCGAATACGCCGGATCTTCTCCATCGCCCCCTTATCTCCGATCTGGCAGCCCAAGGCATAACTGGAGTCTGTCGGATAGATCACCAGGCCGCCCTGACGGATGATATTTACCACCTGGCGAATCAAACGCGGCTGAGGGTTATCCGGGTGTATCTGAAAAAACTGCGCCATATCTCTCGTCCGTCAAACTGACATTGCCTGAATTGGGCTCTCCAACGCGAGGCCCCAATCCTGCCAAACAGGGGCACAGCCATCGGGAAGCAGTGGTAAGCGTCCCAACGCAATCCAGGGATTTTCCGGTGTGTGGAAATCTGAGCCCGCCGATGCCAGCAGACCAAAATCCTCAGCGTGCCGGGACATGGTAAAGGCCTCATCCTTGCTGTGGCTGCCGGAGACAACCTCCAGCCCCACGCCCCCAGCCTCGACAAAATCCGCCAGCAGACGCCGCAATTTGGTGCGTGTCATTCTGTATCGAGCCGGATGCGCCACTACCGCCTGCCCACCAGCCTCCCTGATCCAGCCAACCGCCTCACCCAGGGAGGCCCACTGGCCCGCAACATGCCCCGGCTTGCCATTGACCAGAAAATGTTTGAAAACAGCCCGCTCGTCGGAAGCTGCGCCAATCTTCGCCAGATAACGTGCAAAGTGAGTACGGCTGATCAGTCTGCCGTTGGAAAAACTGCGCGCCCCTTCGAGTGCATCGGGAATTCCGCTCTTCTCCAGCCGCCGCGATATCTCCTCAGCACGTCGATCCCGCCGCTGGCGCAGGCCTTTCAGACCTTCTTGCAGGACGCCGCAATCGGTGTCGAGATTCAGCGCCACGATGTGGATCGTCTGCCGCTGCCAGGTCACGGAGATTTCAGCCCCCGCAATCAGATGGATATCCAGCCGTGCGGCCGCCTCCATCGCCTCGGGGACTCCTTCGGTACTGTCATGATCAGTCAATGCCAATACGCGCACACCGGCATCTGCCGCCATTTGCACCAGATTGGCAGGCGTCAGAGTACCGTCTGAGGCAGTGGAGTGGTTGTGAAGATCGTATTCGCAAAACATGGGGGCGAATTGTACCCTATGGACAACAAAATAATATCCGGAATATCCAAGTCGCTCATGAAGGCATCGGAAGAACAGAGCACCAACACGACCCTGGTCAGTGCCGCCACACTGCTGGCCCAGGCCGTCATTGCCAAGGGTATCGACCTGGATGCATTTCTCGCACAGCTGGGTATCAGGCCCGATGAATACAACGACCCGAATGGGCGAATCCCAGTCCCCTTGATGCAGCGTGCATGGCGGCTGGCTGTGGAGTGGTCCGGGGACGAGTGTTTCGGATTGGGACTGGCAGATGTGGTGCAACCCGCCGCACTACATGGGATTGGGCTCTCCATGATCTCAAGTAACAGCCTGCGCGAAGCGATCGAACGGGTCGTCTGTTATCAGCGTTTCCTCTCCACTGCATTCAAGATCAGCCTGAATCCAGAGGGTGATCACTATAGAATCGACTTCTCCACTGAACGTTTCCGGGCCACACCGGATCCCGCTTCCATCGACGGCACCCTGGCCGTGTTTGTGGAGATGTCCCGCATCACGGCCGGTTCCACTGTGCATCCTATTCATGTCTATCTGCAAAGAAAATCCCCAGCCACCTGCGCCACCCGCTACCGACACTACTTTGGCTGCCCCGTCACGTTTTCCAGCGTTAGCAACCAGATCCTGTTTGATCGGGAAACGTTCGATCGTCCACTGCCCACCGCCAACCCTGATTTGGCAAGAATAAACGATCAGGTCGTCATCGAATATCTGAAACGCTTTGACCCACAGACGCTTTCCGCTCGGCTCAGGACGCAAATCATCGACGCCCTGCCCGGCGGAACCATCAGTGAAGAGGCGATTGTACAGCGACTCAATATGAGTCTGCGGAGCCTCCAGCGGCAGCTGAAAAATGAACGGACAAGTTACAAAGAGATACTGGCAGGGACACGTCGACAGCTGGCGCAGGAGTATTTGACAAACAGCGAGCGGCAGATCATCGAGATCGGTTACATGTTGGGCTTCAGTGAACCAAGTAATTTCTCCCGCGCCTTTAAACGCTGGACCGGCCAGAGCCCACAGCAGTTCAGGGGCGCATCCAGAGAACGGATCCAAACCTATCCCTCACAAATATGACAGAGTGGCGCCTTCAGACATGTGATTGGCGGTAAGGGACCAGCTCAGTTTAACCACCTCCGTTAGTGTAAAGCATGACACTAGGAGGTGTGCCATGAACAATCATATCCAATATCAGAAAACCCTTAGGGAACCTATCAGTTTCGTGGGTATCGGCTTGCATAGCGGCGAAAGAGCCAAGATCACACTTAAACCGAACATGGACAGCAGTGGGATCTACTTTCTGCGCAAAGATGTTGAACCAGGCACCGGTTTGATCCCTGCACGCTGGTACAACGTGCAGGCCACAATCATGTCAACGACGCTGATGAACAAACAGGGAACAACCGTGGATACGGTAGAACATCTGATGGCCGCCCTTTTCGGCTGCGGCGTGGATAACGCCCTGGTTGAAGTGGACGGTCCGGAAATCCCGATCATGGACGGCAGCGCGGCGCCTTTCGCTACCACCATCGAGCGTATCGGCACACGGAAACAGAGTGCGCCCCGGCATGCGATATGGGTACAGCGGCCGATTGAGGTGCGTGAGGGTGACAAGTTCGCCATCCTCATGCCGCATCCCACGCCCAGGATTACGATTGCCATCGATTTCCCAGGCACTGCGGTCGGCGCGCAAACATTCTCCGTGGAGTTGGTGAATGAGGCGTTCCGAAACGATATCGCAAGAGCAAGGACTTTTGGCTTCGCCCAACAATTGAATGAGCTGCGGAGTCGTGGACTTGCCCTTGGAGGATCGTTGAACAATGCAGTGCTGGTGGACGGGGAACGCATCGTCAATGAAGGTGGACTGCGCTACGACAACGAGTTTGTTCGGCACAAGGTGCTCGATGCTTTTGGTGATCTTGCGCTTGCGGGTGTACCGATATTCGGCCACTACTACGCCTACAAGCCTGGCCATTCGCTCAATCGCGCCTTGATGAAGCAGTTATTCAGTGACCGCTCTGCATGGTCCTACATTGCCGTTGATGAATTTCAACAGCTTTTTGGAGAGCCGATTCAAGCAGAACAGGAAAGTGAGGAGGTGTTTTTGAAACAGGTCCTATAGTTGACTGCATCCATCCGAAGGCGCTGTTATTACCACGGGCTCTGGTTAATGATTGCAGGCCATCACTTGATAGGCAGCCTGGAAAATTTGCTGCCTTCAAGTAAGAAGCAGAGCAACGAGCGCCAAAACCGCCGGTAACGCCTGAAACAACAGTATCTTTTGACTTGCTGTTATTCCACCAAAGATTCCAGCAATCACTATGCAACCCAAAAAAAAGAACTTGATAGAATCCCCTGCCGTTCCCAGGCTAAGACCCCACACAAGTCCAGCTGCCAGAAATCCATTATAGAGTCCCTGATTCATTGCGAGGGCCTTTGATACTCTGGCAAATTCCTTAGTATGTCCAAATGTTCGCAGACCAACTGATTTATCCCAAAGGAACATTTCAAGAATAAGGAAAGAAACATGAAGAAAGACGACAAACCCTATCAGAATATTTGCTATGATTATCAATCTATTTCAACTCGGTTAGTTATCATTAACCAATCACTAGTTTCGACAATGTACAAAACATCCATTAAACAAAGCAACAAATTCATATTCGTCAAATTACTCAAACTGCACCCGCAGGGCGAGTAGGAATTGATTACCGTACCAATATGATAATGGGATACGCATGATCTCCGAGTCGGAAATCAAAACCGGGCAGATTCTGGTAGTTGATGACGAACCGCTGAATCTCCTCGTGGTGGAAGAGATTTTTGAGAACGCCGGCTACCCAAACGTCCAATCCACTACAGACCCGAAAGAGGCCGTAGCGCTTTTCAAGCAGCAACGCTTCGATCTGGTACTGTTGGATCTCAACATGCCGGATATAGACGGGTTCGAGGTAATGTCGCATTTCAGCGAACAGAAGTACGAACCCCAACCGCCGGTGCTGGTACTCACTGCGATAGGTGATCGGGAGACACGCTTGCGGGCCTTGCGAGGGGGTGCCAAGGATTTCCTGGTCAAACCTTTCGACAGCGAAGAGGTATTGAGCCGCGCCTACAATCTGCTTGAAGTCTCTCTCGCCCACAAACTGATCACTCACTACAGTTCGACCCTGGAACATGCGGTCAGAGCAAAAACCAGAGAGCTATTGGAAACCCAGGCGGAGATCGTCAAACGCCTGGGATATGCCGCAGAGTTCCGTGATACCGAAACGGGAGAACACACTGTTCGGGTTGGACACTACTCCAGGCTTCTTGCCATACAGATCGGGATAGGCACGGACGAGGCGGAGCGGATACTCTATGCAGCGCCAATGCATGATATCGGCAAGATTGGCGTTCCAGACAAGATTCTGCTGAAGCCGGGAAAGCTGGATGCTGATGAGTGGGAGATAATGAAGACACATACCACCATCGGCGCCAAAATTCTCCGGGGTGGTTCCAACCTGCTCATCGAATGTGCCCGCACTATCGCGCTGACACACCATGAAAAATGGGACGGCAGTGGGTATCCAAAAGAACTGAAAGGTCATCAGATTTCGATCAAAGGCCGTATCGTTGCTCTTGCCGACGTATTTGATGCTCTGACCATGTCTCGGCCCTACAAGCCCGCCTGGCAGATAGAGGACGCGATGAAACTGATCAATGAGCAGTCCGGCATCCACTTTGATCCGACCCTGGTCACCGCATTCAACGCCATTCTCGATCAGCTGATCGAGATCCGCGAGCGGCATGCCGATCCATAAAAGCAGGCGTGTCGGCAACAATAACCTGTATCTGGTGCGCACAGCGCACCCTACGTTCGTCACATAAACGTTTTATCTACTTAAGTTTCGGAGTTCAATTGATCTGGTAGGGTGCGCCGCGCGCACCAAGATTGCTTGAGTTATCTATCAGTTTCACTATTTTCCTTCAGGGAAGCGTTGAGACGTAGCATGATATTCCTGAACTGTTCATCCAGCGCCAGTCCAGCTTCGTATAGAGCATCGGTCTTCGCCTCTGTTTCAGCGATCATCTCCATAAGAGCCTCCTCCTGCTCTCCGGAGAGACCCAGATGCATGAACGATTTCTCGATACCAGTTCCCATGTCGGAAAGTATCCGGGCATTCTCTATGCGTTGCTGCTTATGTTGACTGTCGATTCCAGCAAGGCTCTGCCTGGCCATTTCGATAACCTCGGAAAGATCCTGTTGGCGTCTGTAGAGTTTCTGCTCGGTCTCTATGCCCTTGATTCTTGCATCCACACCCTCAATCAATACCGCCAGAGTGTCCTTCAGACGCCCCACCTTTTCTCCATCGTCGTGAGGCATGCTGCGGATCAGCAATGATGCCCTCTCACCATTGAAGACGGCTCGGCTGCCAAACTCGAAAATGCGCTGCCCGCCGACCAGGCTTTCCAGCACTGATTGCTCCAAAGGGCGATCCAGCCCGTCTTTCGTGATAAAAAGGGTCTCCTGCTGCTGTTTCATTATCAAACTTCCTGATAACCCATATTCATCCAGAACAGAAAAGACTTGCTGCCCAAGTTCGGTGAAATCCTTACTGGAAAAACTGTTCTGGAAAAACCTTAAAATCACCCCGAATTCTGCGGCACTGGTCATTGCGGCCATCGCCATCTGCATCGCGTCCTGAGAAGAGTTGCGCAAACTTTTCTTCTGATCGTTGTTTTTTAGTGCAATGCAGATTTTGGCTTTAAGCTCATCTTCATTAAATGGCTTTGTGATGTAGTCATCAGCGCCTGCTTCATACCCTGCCAGGCGTTCTTCGGATGATGCCAGAGCCGATACAAAAATGATCGGGAGTTCGCCATAATTAGGATCTTGACGGAGTCGGCGGCAGGTTTCCAACCCGTTCAGCACCGGCATATTGACATCCATAATGATCAGGTCGGGCCTGCGGGTCGCCAGGGTTTCGATGCAAGCCTGGCCATTTTCAGCGGAAATCAGTTCAAATTCATTGGACAGAAGTTCTTCGAGGATGATCTGGTTAAGCGGTTCATCGTCAACACCAAGAATCAGGGGTTGAGTCTTTATCTGCTCTTCCATTCTTATATTCCTATAATTTTTGGAACCTCTGATTAATTGTCATCTCCATCATAGATTCGCAAACGCTGCATCCGTTTATTTAACATCGTAACCTATTGATAGCAAGGTAGTTTTAGATCTCTTCCCAGGGTCGAGATGACAGTGACTCAATTAATCAGGGGTTCCTTGGTTTTAAATTCTGAATGCAAGGATTATCGGCATCTCACGGTTTTCCTTTAATCAGTTCCCGGATTTTCCCGGTTGTCGGACACAGGTATCAGAAACTGGAAAATAACTCCTTTGTCGGGAGCCTGCTCTGCCCATATACGGCCTCTGTGGGCATCTATGATCTCTTTACAAATGGCAAGCCCCAGACCTGTACCTACGGTTCCTGCCTCAATCTTGCTGCTCTGGATGAATTTTTTGAAGACTTTCTTCAGTTCTGCCTGTGGAATACCTATGCCCTGATCCTGAATCTTGAATCGTAAAGCGGGAATTGTCTGCCTGCCTTGCGTCATATTGTCTGTCTTGACAGTCAGGTGAAGATGGCCCCCGGACGGGGTGAACTTGACGGCATTGGAGAGTAAATTACGAATGACCTGGCCTATCCGCAGGGCGTCGAAGTCACCGTACACGCTCTTTTCCTGGGATGTAAGTTCACAGTGCAGTCCTTGATCCTGAATGTAACGCCCCAGTTCAGTAACCGCCTCCTCGGCGGCCTCCATGAGATTGTTGTGCTTAAACGTCATCTCCATACGGCCTGATTCAAGTTTCGCCAGGTCGAGAATACCATTGAGCAGTATCAACAGGCGTTCACCACTTGCATGAACATGGGAGAAGTAGTCGATCAGTTTTTTTCGTTCAGCGGTTTCTCCCTTTTTCAGGCCAAAGGATGAAAAACTTAAAATAGCGTGCATTGGAGTACGCAGTTCGTGAGACATATTGGCAAGGAGCCGGGATTTTGCCTGATTGGCCTCTTCGGCCTGCTCCTTGGCCAATACCAGATCTTTTGTCTGTTCATCTACCAGGTCTTGCAGATTGTTCTGGTGCTCCATCAATTCCTGTTGCGCAGAAGTCAAATGTTCATTGGCCGTGACCAATTGTCCGGTTTTATGTTCAAGTTCGACCACCATGCACTGACTGCGCCAATACTCTTTTGCCATCTGATTGCCCAGTCGATAGAGAAATAGGGCATAGACAGCGATGAGGGTGCCGAACAGGTACACAGAACTGTTTCCCTGTATGCCCAAATACAAGCAGGCCAGCACGGTTGGGGACCAAAACAGCAAGAGAAAAAAGGCCCATGGCAGTCGATAGAGATTCATTGTAGCCAAGGCACCGGCACATATTCCCAGGCCGATCACAATCGTAGTCATACCTCCCAGCGAGAGTTTGGTAACGAGCACAATAATGCAGAGCATCATACCAAGCAGCAGTATCGTTACCAGGGTCCATAAAACGTATCTAAGCCTTAGCCCATCGATGTTTTTATCAGTGGCCTGAGCGAGCCGGCGACCATAGATAAACCTGACCGAGCTGACCAGGAGCAGGCTGAAAACCACCAGGCTTAAAAGATCCATTTTGACGTACAGTTCTGGGTTACCCAGTACAAGAATGCCGAGAATCACTGGATAGGCCAACGCGATGACACCTGAGCGCCGACCAAGGTCAATACTGCCCGCTTGATCAACCTGTCGCTGCTGCTCCTTGCTCAGGGAGGTCAGTTCAGAGTGTGATTGAAATAGTCGCATGCTCACTGTGCTCTGTTTTCCGCTGCGGGCTGAATGAAGGGAGTGAGCGGGATCAGAAAGTGGAACAGCGCCCCCCCTTGCGGATTATTGTCGGCCCAGATTTTCCCAGCGTGCGCCTCGATGATCTCTTTACTGATCGCCAGCCCCAAGCCGGTGCCTCCAGCCCCGGTGCGGGTCTTGCTGCTCTGGATGAATTTATCGAAAATAGTATCCAGCTCTGCTTCCGGGATCCCAACGCCTTGATCAAGAACGCTCAGCTGCAACCCAGGTATCTCATGGCCGTCAATCTCCATTATCTCCTGACTGATAGAGATCTGGATATGTCCCCCCGTAGCTGTAAACTTGATGGCATTGGAGAGCAGGTTGGTTATCACCTGGCCGATGCGCAGGGCGTCGAACTCACCTATGGTATTTGTTTCCGGAGGCAGGAGTTCACACAGTACACCTTGATCTGCAATGTGTCCCCGCAGCTCGTGAATGACACTTTCCACCACACTCTTCAAGTCGTTGGGCTGGTATTCCAATGCCATGCGCCCAGCTTCCAGCTTGGACAGATCCAACAGACCGTTGAGTAGTATCAGTAGCCGCTTGCCACTTGTCTGAATATGGGTAAAGTACTCGATCAGTTTCTGCCGCTCTGCGGTTTCTCCGTTTTCCAGTCCGAATGATGAGAAACTGAGAATGGCGTGCATCGGAGTACGCAGTTCGTGGGACATATTCGCAAGAAACTCAGACTTGGCCTGATTGGCTTGTTCCGCCATGTTTTTGGCTTCAGTAAGCACATGCTCTATTGTTTTTTGGTTGGTTATATCCAGGACAACACCATCAATACCCAACCAGTTTCCCTGTTGATTGAAAATCGAGGTTTTGTAGTCTGCCACCCAGCAAACATCTCCATTTTTCTTGACGATTCGATACTCCTGACAAATGGTCATGGGTCCAGTTGGAAGGAGTTCACTTTCAGCAAGAACCCTCTCTTTGTCGTCGGGATGGATAAGCATGAACCAATTTAATTTTCCGGAATCGAACTCCTGCTGTTCATAGCCTGATATCCCTTCAATTCCTGAAATCAACACAGCATTCCATTCTGATGTTGTCCTGTACACCAATCCGGGGATGTTATTGGTCAAGGTTCTGTATTTTTTCTCGCTCTCCTTGATTTCCAACATCTTTTTCTCTGTGGCAGCCAGCGCCGCATGATCAGCCACATACTCTTTTTCCTGCGCAATAAACTTGTCCAGATCACTGGTCATGATGTTAAAGGCATCTGCCAGTCTCTCAAGTTCATCACCTGTATCGATTGAAACACGGGCGCCAACAAGATCACCAGAGGCCACTTTTGCCGTTGCGGTTTCAAGTTTTTTTAGCGGTGTAGTAATGGCGCGGGATAAAACAAATGCAATAAATGCAGATATGACAATAGCGAAACAAGAGATTAATATTGCCCTATTCCTCAAGGCACGCGGCGCTGATACAAACTCTTCATAGGGTAGCGTAACGACTATGGACCAATTGGTCTTTTTCAGTGGAAATGTAGAGACCATGGCATCAAGATTAAATAATCCGGCTCGCGTATAAGTGGGCTGTACCGATTGAATAGCATCGATAACCCTTCTCCCTCCTTTATCCCCGGCTTTGATTTTCTGCCCTATCGCGTCATCGAGCGATGAAGCAATAATCCTTGTATCTTGAGTGCTTAGAGAGAGGAAGCCTGTTTTTCCAATTGTTTCTCCCACCAGTTCTTCGGTGATCTGCGCAAGAGGAACTACACCGTAGAGGAGCACATCAGCTTCTTCTTCAAAATAGCCTTTTTGAAAGATTGCCAGCTCAAGAGCGGGTTTCCCAAGGTCTGTTTGTTCAGCGGTCACTGAGAAGACCACTCTCCCCTCAGCTTTCCGGGCCTTCTGAGCCAAAATACCAAGATTCACTTGTTCTTCGCTCGCTGTAACTTGGCCTTGGTCTATTTTAAGAAGCTCATACCCATCTCCGTCAACAAGAAGGATTATGGGAAATAATTCCTGCTGTTGAATCAAATGACGAACTAATGGTTTTTCCTGGAAGGTTTTCACATAGTTTTCAAATCCCCTGCCATTAGCTATTTTGGAAAATTCATGTAATCGCATGTCAAAACGGTCGGCAAGGTGGGCTGCCTGATCTTTGGCGAAGGATTTCATCATCTGCTGCTGCTGGGTTTCAACATGATCGAGAAAAATCCGGAACGCGGAGTAGCCGGCTATAACCATCGCTAACACGACAGGCAGAAGTGTGAGGGTTAATATCTTCCCCTGGAGTGACTTTAAGAGACTCATGGGATTTTATTCATTTTGAGTCGCTGCAAAAACCCCATATTCAAGCATGATTGCTTGTGCAGCAGGCGTTTTGAGGTATTCCACGAATGTTTTAACAACACTCTGTGGCTCTCTTTTCCAGGCAAGCCCAAAGGGGGTAACCAGTTTATAGGCACCTGATCGTACATTGGCGGGCGTCGGGGCAATACCATCTACTGACAATGCTGGGAGGTTACTTGTCAGCGCCAAGGATAAGGGTAAATATGCGATGGTTTGTCGGTGGCTTTTTATTCCCTCCAGCGCTTCATGAGTCGTATAGAATACTCTACCGGCAAATCTCTCAATGTCGAAAAATCCGGGAAGGTTCTTTTCAAGAATAAGACGTGATGAGTCTCCCTCCTCTCTGTTGATAACATATATTTTACCTTTATCACCACCTACCTGTTCCCATCGCTCCAGGTTGCCGCTGTATATATCGATGATCTGCTTTCCAGTAAGATTCTGCGGTCGCTTCATGGTGGGATGAAGAACAAAGGCAATAGGAGATCTGGCAAACAGCAAGTAGGTCAGGTTAAAGCGTTTTTCTCTCTCCTGTAGGGGACGGGCAACACGGGCAAGATCGCATCTTCCTTTTGCCACAGCTCTGATACCGCCGCCACTGCCAACACTGTCTGGAACGTTGATAGTGATATCTGGATGGTCTGCTTCAAACTTTTTACCAAGCACTCGTAACAGCAGTTGCGAATCCCCGGTGCCGCAGATACTCACCTGTTCCGCTGCAAGGCAGGATTCAGCGCTGAAGAGGATCAGGAAGAGGATTAATGAAAGATGGCCTGTATCGATTTTCATGTTTTTCCCTGCTTATCTTCCTGTGAGTGTGTTGCCACTATTGAGCCTTCGCTATAAGTGACCGGGATCAGAAAGTGGAACTGCGCTCCCCCTTGCGGACTATTTTCGGCCCAGATTTCTCCGGCGTGCGCCTCGATGATCTCTTTGCTGATCGCCAGCCCCAAGCCGGTGCCACCAGCTCCGGTACGGGTCTTGCTGCTCTGAATGAATTTTTCGAAGATGGTATTCAATTCTTCTTTCGGGATGCCAATTCCCTGATCCAGAACACTCAGCCGTAACGCTGCTGTCTCATGGCCATCAATCTCCAAACGATCCTGGCTCACAGAGATCTGGACAACGCCACCTGCAGGCGTGAACTTGATGGCATTGGAGAGCAGATTGGTTATCACCTGGCTGATTCGCATGGCATCGAACTCACCCTGGGTATCCATTTTAGAAGGCAGAAGTTCACACTGCACTCTGCAGTCTGTCATGTATCCTTCCAGTTCATGCACACAATTATTGGCCACGATCCTCAAGTCACTTTTCCGGCACTCCAATATCATGCGCCCCGCCTCAAGTTTCGAGAGATCCAGCAGATCATTTAGCAGTATCAACAGACGCTCGCCACTCGCATGAATATGGGAAAAATAACCAGACAGTTTTTTTCGTGCTGCTGTTTCCCACTTCTTCTGACCGAAGGCCGAGAAGCTGAGAATCGCATGCATAGGGGTGCGCAGTTCGTGGGACATATTTGCCAGAAACTCGGATTTGGCACTGTTGGCCTCCTCTGCTCTGCGCATTGTATGTTCAAGGGCCTCCTGCTGTTCAATGGCATTCCGATACAGTATTTCGAGTTTCCTGTTTGCCATCTCCAGCGCCCGGGTCTTATGATCGACCTCCTGCTGGATCTCTTCCCGATGCAACTCAGAGATTTGCAGACGTTCATGATGGGCAACGAAAAAACGGTGTATAAACAGGGTAAACAGCAGACCGATAGCTGTACTCAGGAAGAGCAGCATGTACTGCATCCCGGTCCACTCAATGGTTTTTGATATGCGAAGCCGCAACTGATCATTGAACACACCAGACAGAGGCTGTACGTTGTGAAAAACTTTGAAGACCGCCGATTGAGAGGGAGCATCGTCAGAATTCCATTCTGCCAGGGGGTTCGCTGCAAAATCCGCCTCCAGCTTTACCTGCAGGTGTTTCCCGGACTCCAGTAGCAGTAGCTGTCTGCTGTCGAGATCCAGTTTTACGAACCCCTTGATTCCTTGCTGGCGTTCAGAGACCTGATTCGGTGCTTGCCGTCCATGATAGACAGGTTTGAGGGCCACCAGATTATTAATACAACTCTCTTTGTCACCGAAAGCAATAGTGGTGGCTGCCGTATCGATCGCCCGCTGCAGAATCGTTTCAAGATCCTTACAGGTGGAGAGATCACGCCCCAGCATACCCAGGCTAATAACGGTTCTGGGCTCAAACATCAGGATGGGGAAGTGGTGATCCTGTTCCCCTCTGGTTAGCGGCTGTCCCTGTTGATAATCGCGAATTCTGAAGCCAATGTAACCATGCCACTCTTCCTGCAGTTGCTCGAACGATTCCCGCTCATCTGCCGGGACTCCAGGAAGATACGCGGTTGTTGTGATAAAGGGTGCGTCGATATGAGGCTGGGAGAGCAGCCGAAAATCATCAGGATAAATCTTAGGCGCAATCTGCAGAAAGCTGGCCAGCCCCAGGACTCCACGCTCCACGCTGAAGAGATTGCCCGAAAGCCGTTGCACCAACGCTGCACTCTCCTGATAAAAGTGCTCCTCTTCCAGATCCAGCAGATAGTTACGAGCCTGAAATAGAAGCAAGGCTGTGGCTACGACGCCAATGAGCCATATCGTTGCAACCGGCAGTTGTGGAGTATGGGGCATATGTGTTCCGCAATAGCGTCCGGTCAGGGCTTCTCCCTGATGGCCCGATCCTGCAACTCCCTGGGCAGCCGGATACCGGATCTTTTCAGAAGTCCGGTATTTATGTATTCATTCCAGCGTTGATTCGAGGTCATTGGAATCTGTGACGGCTCACTCCCCTCCATAATCGCCAAGGCCATGTTGCCCGCCCACTCTCCCTGCTCTTCGGGAATTTTGGTAAACACCACCATGCTGTAAGGCAGCATCCATCGATTGAAACCGATACTCAACTGCTTGCCGTGTGTCATCACATAGTCCCTGGCTACAGCATCATTCCAGCCTTCGATACCTGAATTATTGAGCAGCACGACAAAATCATAACTCTGGCCTTGCAGAAAACCCTGTTTCCATTCGTCAAAGGTATTGGCAAACAGGGCGTCGAGCTGAAAATCATTGTGGCTGAAATATCGTTTTAGATACTTGAAGTTTTTATGCGCTGTACGGGTATCCGGCACAAGCAGCAGGCCGTGTCCAGCACCAATCGAGAGAATCTCCTTCACACTGCGCACTAATGGATTAACCGGGAATATCTCAACCACACCCGTAACATTGGAGTAGGGATAGCCATATTCTTTAACTGACCAGTTGATACCACAGACGACAAAGGGTACCTCCATGTCCTTGAAATACGGGGCTACCAGGAACTTGGAAGCGTTATCATCGGAGGCAATAACGACATCAGGTTTGAGCTGCGATATCAGGGTTTTCGCTTTGAGCGCCTGCATACGGGCGAAGTCATGGCTTTTATTACGCTTGGTATCCATATGGAACTCACTGATTTCACATCGGCCGTCCAATACAGAGTGGATGCCTTTTCCTATGCCATCGTTCCATTCATACCCGGGCGCATAAGAGGAGACCCACAGGCAGGTGGCTGCCGTAGCCCGGAAAGGCATTAGAAGCATCAGGCCAACAAGCAGAAGAAACCAAAGGGCTGTGTTGTAGATGGTCAGGGCTCTGGCATTCATGTTTTCACCTCTCATTTACAGTGCAATCATCACCTTGTGAGGCGGATTCGGCAGCTTCCGGTTCACCATTTATCGGTATCTCGAAAATGAACTCCGCCCCTCCCTGTGGATGATTTTGCGCCCAGATCCTACCGCCATGGGCCTCTATGATCTCTTTACTGATCGCCAGCCCAAGGCCTGTCCCCCCGCCTTCACTGCGTGTCTTACTGCTCTGAATAAACTTGTCGAATACCGTCTCCAACTCCTTCTCCGGTATACCTATGCCTTCATCACGCAGACTCAATCGCAGTGAGCTGCACTGGCTTTGATCCTCTTTACGACGACCGCAGAGGAGTGTGCCTTTACTGAAGGTGATGGTAATGCGCCGACCAGTTGGCGTGAATTTAATCGCATTTCCCAACAGGTTGCCCAAGACCTGGCCAATGCGTAGCGAATCAAAACGGCCTCTGGTTTCACAGGTTGGTGGGATGATATCCAGCGTCAGTTCCTGTTCCTCCAATCTGACCATCTGCTCGGTTGCACACTGATTGACGATTTCCTGAAGATCTGAGGCTGTGTACTCTATCGACATCCGGTCAGACTCCAGCTTTGCCAGGTCCAGCAAGCCGTTGAGCAGAAGCAACAGCCGGTCACCACTCTCATTGATATAGGTGAAGTAGGCCCCCAGTTTTTCCAGAGTCGCCTGGTTCAGACGCTGCATACCCATGCTGGAAAAGCTGAGAATAGCGTGCATCGGTGTACGCAGCTCATGGGACATATTGGCCAGAAAGCGGGACTTCGCCAAGTTGGCTTCCTCAGCCTTTGCGGCGGCCGAGGCCAGCTCCCTCGTCCGTTCATTTACTGTCTCTTCCAGATGCAAGCTGTGTTGTTGCAATTTCGCTTCGATGCGTAAGCGGTTGAGTGCTCCGGCAAGGATATCTGCCGCTGCGCTGAGATAGTCAACATCCATCGGATCGTATTCTGTCCCGGCATCGAGATAGAGGTTGATCACACCCTGCGTCCGTCCGTCACTGACCACAGGAATGATATAGTGACCGTGAGGCCCCATCCCAGGAAACTGGATCTCATGTCTGGGCTCGTCACTGCAGAGGGAGTGAATGGATTTTCCCTGCAACGCCGCACGGCCGCATAGACAGTGGCCGAAGGATACGCTGGCGCAGTGGCTGATAAAATATTTCTCCAGATTATGCTCTACCGCGAGAACCAGTTGATCACCTGTTTCGTTGGCCAGGAAGATGGCGCCCTGATCACGGCTCTTCATCATTGGCTGGTCCAGCAGTTCTACAAGAAATCGCTGCAACAAATCCGCCTGCTGATAGCTCTCCAGGGATATCTCCAGCAACCTGGAGAGACTGGTTCGGCGCTGCATCTCTTGCCTGAGTGCCTTGTGCGATCTTTTCTGCTCAGTGATATCACGCCAGACCGATTGATTGAACTGCCTGTCGTCGATCTCAATCAGCTGGCAGATTACCTCCACATTTCGTATCCGGCCATCCTTTGTTCGGTGTTGGCTTTCGAAAATATCATGACCTTCCTGTTTGATCTTCTGTAGATGCTGTTGCACCTCTTCGGGGGATTCGATGATATCGATATCCGTGATCTTTACTTTTTCGAACTCCTGCCGGGTATAACCGAGATTTTCATGGGCAAAACGATTGAATTGAACAAATCCACCATCCTCCAAATCAATCGTTGCTATGGCGTTGGGCGCCAGTTCGAAAAGGGTACGGTAGCGAATCTCGGACTCCTGAAGACGGCGCTCTTGAGCCTTGCGTTCCGTAATGTCATGCGCCGATCCGATCAGACCGATGGGCACTCCTTCATCGTCCCGTAACAGGGTGACGGTCATCCAGGTGGGGAAAACCTCGCCATTTTTCCTGACATGCCCCACTTCCCCGCTGTGACCCCCCTGGGCAAAGATATTCTGATTGAAGGGCTCCACATCCCGTTCCATCTGCTCAGGTGTATGGAAGAGGCTAAGGTGTCTGCTGGGAAGCTCGTCCACCGAATAGCCGTGCATCCTTGCCCAGGCTTCGTTGGTAGTGCGGATAATCCCGTCCACTCCAGCTACAGCAATGCCATCGGGCGACTGCTTGAAGGCGGCCTCCAGGAGTTGATGATGCTGTCGGGCAGCTTTCTCTTCGGTCAGATCACGCCAGGTGGCATGGAGAAGAGTTTCATTACCGACGCGGAGTGTGGTGAGCGTTACTTCACAGGGAAACTCCTCACCATCAATACGCCGGTGCCACCACTCGAAGCGGTGGAAGTGCTCTTCCAACGCCGTGATGATCATTTCTGTCGCTTTTTCGCTGGAGAGGCGACCGTCAGGTTGTCGCTCCGGCGAGAGGTCAGCCGGGTGTGAGTTCAGTACTTCCGACTTGTCTGCAGCATGCAACATCCTGACTGCCGCTGGATTACAGTCGATAAATGTCTCGCCTTGCAGCAGCAGGATTGCGTCTTCCGAGCGATTGAATGCCTCCTGGTGGATATATTTGTTATCAAGTTGCAATCTGCTATCAGGGGCTGTCATCACTGAGTCACCAGCATTCATTCTTCGCTCTGGGCGGATGCTGGACTGCTGATGACAGCGAGCACCCGGTTGCCTTTTCCCAGGTACTCCAGCCGACTGAAGCTGATAATCCGCGCCAGGGCGATCCCCCGGCCATGGTTATCGCTCCCCCTCTCCACTGATATCTCCAGATAAGGGGTACAATCGAAACCCTCACCCTGGTCTGTGATATGAACATGGATCTCTCCATCGCGGCGCTCGAACGTCACCTCCACCTGTTTGTTTCGCATCTCAGGCAGCCCGAGGCGTCTGTTGACCTCCTTCTCCCAGCTACCCGTTTCGTTGAGCCGACCCTTCTCTTCATAGCCGATCCCGAGGTTTCCGTGTTCCACTGCATTGATCATCAATTCATTGAGCCCGGTGATAGCGGTTTCAGGGTCTGGGCAGGCCTGCGCCAATAAGGTAGAGAGGTCACGCGCTTCGTTCAGCGAGCGGAATTGAAAGCGGCACGATTGCAACATACCGAGAGTAAATCTGTTGCTGTCCAATGCTCTCCTGATGTTCAGGTAGCGCAGCTGGTCATTAACCGCAGTCCGTACGATTGAGACCAGCACCTCTTCCTTGAACGGTTTGGTGAGGTAATAGTATGCGCCGGCCTTGATGCCCTCCTCGATATCCTCTTTGGAAGCGCGGGCAGTTTGCATAATGACCGGGATCTCTTTCAGGAGCGGATGGTGGTTGATGCGCGAGAGAACATCCATACCATCCATGTGAGGCATCATGCGGTCGAGCAGGATTGCGGCATATCGATGCGGCGCCTGCTCCAGCATCACCCAGGCGGCTGCGCCATCCTCCGCCGTCTCCCACTGGTATCCGGCATGGGCAGATTCCAGATAATCACACAGGATCGTCAAATTGAGGGGCTCGTCATCGACCACGAGGATAATTTTTTGATCTTGGTTCATTTTTTCCTTCTCTAGCCGGCACATCGCCAATGCGCCGGTTTCTTGACGATTTGCATGTCTTCGGTTACCGCCGTTACCAACGCCAATGATGAAGACCCTGACTGAGCATGTCTCAGCGCATGGGCAGCCAACTAACTGTTATATGCGGCAACTTGATGAAAAACTTTAGCCCGAACCCCGGGTTTCCGCTATGAAGGTTTGGGAAGAACAGCGAGTCGCTTCACACCCCCCGCCTGTTGGTATAGGGTCATCTTTGTTCGAGGATATTTATCTCACCAACAGGTCGCTGCCGTGAAAAAAATCGCTATTTTCGTCGATGTGCAAAACATCTACTACACCACGCGACAGGCCTACGGCCGCCAATTTAACTATCGAAATCTTTGGCAGCGAGTAGACACAGGAGGAGAGATTGTTTCCGCAGTCGCATATGCCATTCACCGGGGTGACGACAAACAACTGAAATTTCAAAATGCGCTCAGGCAAATTGGCTTCACAGTAAAGCTCAAACCCTATATCCAACGAAGTGATGGCTCTGCCAAAGGTGATTGGGACGTTGGTATTACGATCGATGTGATGGAGTCAGCAAGAGACGTTGACACCGTGGTACTGCTGTCTGGTGACGGAGACTTTGATCTACTGCTGAAAAAGATCAATGAGGATTATGGCGTCACCACTGAAGTCTATGGCGTACCGGCGCTCACAGCCAACTCGCTCATCGCTGCTGCAAGCCTCTATCACTGCATAGACGAAGACTTGTTACTCTAACCATCCTACCGCTGTTTCATCACTCAACGAACTCAAGCCGCTCTTCAACAGATTCAAGCCCCTTGATTGCGCATGCCTCATCCTTTTCCCCGCCTGGCGCTCCGCTGACACCCACTGCGCCAAGTCTACTTCCCGCTGCGTTGATTGGGATGCCTCCCACCATCATCAATATTCCACGAACATGGTTCATTTCTGGCCGGATATCCTGCCGGTTCTCCCGGAATTCCCCGGATTTAAGCCCGGACATCACCACGGCATTCGCCTTCTCCTCGGCGATCTGCAGGGTAAACCTGGAGGCGAGATCATCCCGTAAAGCAGCACGGATATCCCCGTTGCGATCGACCACAACCGCACTGACCTGATATCCCCTGGCGCGGCAGGCCAAAACTGCTGCATCTGCAATATCACGCGCCAACTCCATGCCGATGATCCTGATGCTGACAGTGTCATCCGCCACCCCCTGGGTTGAGAGAGAGAGTAAAATGAGTAGAAAACAACCA
Source organism: Sedimenticolaceae bacterium (assembly GCA_963691905.1). Classification (GTDB taxonomy): domain Bacteria; phylum Pseudomonadota; class Gammaproteobacteria; order Chromatiales; family Chromatiaceae; genus QGON01. The sequence goes on along the minus strand of OY829894.1, from coordinate 468,857 downwards.
GAAAATGAGAGGTTTTTGTACTGTTTCAACATATCTGCGCCCCTGTTTGGCATCGATTTCTAGACCATCCTACAGATCTCACAGGGATGCCAGAAGGGCAGAAGACGAAGCCACCACTGCCTGCTACAATCCGGGCATGCAACTACCGCTTGTGGATATCAACTCAATTGCCGACAGTTTCCATGACCTCGCCAATGAGGTGGCCGAGGCTTACGAAGATGTCGGCCAGCCATCCTCTGGAGATATCCAGCCACCGGATCTCATCATGCAGGCTATGCACAAGCTTTTTGACCTGCTCAGAGCACTCGACAACTGTCGTATCGATTGTGCCCCCATCCCCGAGCAAAACCGGGAAGATCAGTCGATAACGACAAATCATGACATACATGAACTTGGGGACTACGGCATCAATCTGCTGATTGATATCTCCATCTGCGCCAAAAACCTGAAAATGGAGAGACACAGCCGTGAGCTGGAAAATCTCACCTTCCCCCTCGCTATTTGGATAGCCCGCCAATGCGGTGAATTGAGCACCCTGGAACCCGTGGTAAATACACTGGCGATTCTGGCCAACTCGGTTGGGGAACCTTTGCACCTTGAACAACTCTATCTTCTCACCGGGGAGATTCAGGATGCGGTGTCGCCGCTATTGCAGAGCGACCGGGACAGGAGCAACCCCAACCGCCCCTGGCGCGTACTCCTGCTCAACCGTGCGATTATCGCCACTCGCAGTCACCGCAGCGAACTGATGGAAGAAGCATACGGAAATCTCGTGGAAAAACTGCCTGAGGATGCGGCCGGTTTTTTCAGACAGGGAATGGAGCAGATGGAAGCGCTGAACTATCCGGATCATGTGCGTGATATTGTATTACGTTACTTTCACAAATGGAGCGCCCAGCGCACGTTACACTAATGAAGTTTCTAGCCGATTTTTTCCCGGTCATACTATTCTTTGTCGCATACAAACTGTATGGGATCTACGCAGCCACCGCTGTGGCTATTGCGGCGTCTTTCGTCCAGGTGGGATATGGCTGGCTGCGCCACCGCCATGTTGAGAAAATGCATCTCATCACCTTGGGGATCCTGGTTATCTTCGGCGGCCTGACCCTCATTCTGCAGGATCGCACCTTCATAATGTGGAAGCCCTCGGTCATCAACTGGCTTTTCGGCGGGGTATTTCTCGCCAGTCTGTTTTTTGGGGAAAAAACCCTGCTGGAGCGAATGATGGGTGGCAGCATTAATGTCCCGTCACTCATCTGGCGAAAGCTGAATACCACCTGGGGGCTGTTCTTCATTCTGCTTGGTTTTCTCAACCTCTACGTGGCCAACGACTTTTTTATTGCCGAACAGGCCCTGATCCATCAAACAGGCATTTCAGAGATCGACTTCGACCAGTGCAACTCCCTGTTTCAGTCAAATGAGTTGGAAATGTGCCTGAATGCAAAGTCTCTTGAAGAGAGTTGGGTAAATTTCAAACTTTTCGGCATGATGGGCCTGACAATGGTCTTCATTATTCTGCAGGCGTTCTACCTGGCACGTCATATGCGGGATATTGAGGAAACGCCTGAGGAGAGTTGAAACATGTTTTACGCCATCATCGCAGAGGATCATGAAGAGAGTCTTGTGCAGCGGCTGAATGTTCGCCCGGATCATCTGCAGCGACTGGAAAAACTGCAACAGGAGGGACGCCTGTTGCTGGCAGGCCCACACCCAGCCATCGATTCGGAAGACCCGGGACCGGCAGGTTTCAGTGGCAGCCTTGTAGTGGCGGAATTCCCCAGTCTGGAAGACGCCCGCGAGTGGGCCAATAGCGACCCTTATGTAACGGCCGGCGTCTATAATCGAGTGACGGTGAAACCTTTCAAGAAGGTTCTGCCGGGTTAAATAATGAAGATTTCCGCCGCTCCTACCAACGCTAACTAGAATTCAAACCAAACTTTATCTATCAAAGGTCCGACAATGAAGAAACAACTTCTCGTAACTACACTCTGCAGCGCAGCACTCCTTATTGGCTGCAGCCAAAAAGCCGACAGCAGCGACACTCAGAAAACTGCCGAGCCGGCCAGTGAAGAGAAACGCTCTGCGATCCTGCCGCCGACCCATCCCCGTAACGACACGGTGCTGTCTCCGGACGTGCTGCTCACCGTGAACGGACAGCCGGTCACCAAACCCATGTACGGCATCTACTTCCAGGACCGTGCCGGCCGCATCCCCGGTGCCGACAAATCCCAGGAGATGCAGATGACGGTGCTCAACGAACTGGCCAATGTGCTGATCGTCGCCCAGGATGCGGAAGCGAAAAATATTGATAAACGGCCTGAAGTCGCCGCCACACTGGCACTGCTGCGCGCCAAACTGCTGACCCAGACCGCGATTCAGGAGTACGTCAAAGCCAACCTGCCCAGTGAAGCGGATCAGCAGAAGCTTTACGATGAAAAATACGCGAAAAAATCCTCCGTTGAGTACAAAGCACGGCACATCCTTGTCAAAGAGGAGGAGCAGGCCAAGTCACTCATTACCGAATTGGAACAGGATGCTGATTTTGCTGAACTGGCAAAAACTCACTCTACCGGGCCTACAGGTAAAAACGGCGGAGACCTGGGTTGGTTTGATGGGGATCAGATGGTCAAACCCTTCTCCGATACGGTCAAAACGATGGAAGCCGGCAGCTATACCAAAGTCCCTGTGAAGACCCAGTTCGGATGGCATGTCATTATGCTGGAAGAGACAAGAGAACTGCCCGCACCAGCGATTGAGTCAGTCCGTAAGGAGTTGATGACGGAACTGCAGCAAAAGGTACTCAGCGAGTACATTCAGGGTCTGAGGGCAAAAAGCAAGCTCGAATTCAATGAGCAGGCCGGCCTGAAAAAGAGAGAGGAAGGCTGATTGTAACTATTCAGCAAAATATGGCGTAGGTCGGATTAGGCGCGCAGTGGTACAAAGCTGCTATTTGTCTCAACATTATTACGCGCGACGTAATCCGACAAAACTGCGTCGGGTTACGATGCGCGGCAAGCCAGGCCACGAAATTCATGCTTGGCATAGTGCGCATCTAACCCGACCTACAGAAAAACTTGATATTATTCTTGAAATAATCGAGAATTAGGAAACTATTTCTTCTTTTTTACGCCCTCCTATATAATCTATTTTTCTTTGTTTTACAAAGCGTTACCAATTGTTAATTCTTTGCAAAAATATGTTAATTCCTATTCTTTCCCGTGTCAGGATGAATTAAAATCCCCCCTGCGGCCTAAAACATTAATTAATAATATTTCACGGGGAAGTAAACATGAATAATATCCGTAAACTGCTTGGCGCAGGGATTCTTGGCGCTGGCATGGTGGTTTCTTTCGGCGCATCTGCCGGCACCATGACGATCGATACTTTTGATGTTAAGAACGACGCAGGCTGGCCTGCAGTTCAGTTCGCAGCACCTGGTAGTATCTCCCTGACTGACACCGGCGCAGCACTCGGTGGTGACAGAAACACCACTATCAACATGACTGCAACTGGCGGCAGCCCGGACATGCTCTACGCCGATGTCATCATCGCCGACAGCAAATTCTCCTACAACGCCTTCGATGGTGATGTGGGAAATGCCATCTTCACCTATGATCTAAGCAGTGTTTCCGGCATCATTGATGCGCTGAACATTGATGTACTCTCCACCGACCACGGCCTTGGTATCTCCTATGACATCGATGGCTCTGGTAGCAGCTTAACGGCAAACGCTGCTGGCTCATTCAGCTTCGCCATGGTGGGTTTTGATCTGGCAACCGCCAATCTGTTGACTGTGACTTTCGATGCACCCGCTGCACTCGACTTCGCTATCGACAACATCTCTTTCACCACCCCTGCTGTTGCAGCGCCCGCTCCTGCTCCGCTGGCGCTGATGAGCCTCGGCCTGGTGGCACTGGCTACCGTTAAGCGTCGCAAAAGCGCTTAATCCAGCCAAACAGGCAGATCCCTATCCTTGATCTGCCGGAATAAAAAAACCCGGACGGTCTATGACCTCCGGGTTTTTTCACTTTCAAAACCGACTGGTTCAAGCGCAACGAAACCAGCAGCTAACTGCCCGGTCCGCTACGCTTGATCGGACCTACGAGTCGTCCTTACTATTCATCCTGCCGATACCCGTCATGGGCACTACTGTGGATTGCTGCTGTTCATCCGCATAATAGGGACGTTCCTGAACGGTGCGCCCAGCCGCATCTGCCAGCTCCTTTTCCCTCGCTGTAATCAATGCCAGGCAGTGACGAATATCCTGAATGGTGTTCTCCGTCAGGGGATGCTGCAGGCTCCGGTGTTCCGGAGTGGTGTCTCGGATGATGGAAGTCAGCACTTTACGCATGACCATCATGACATCCCGCTCTTTGGATGACGCTTCGCTCATAAATCTTACCCTGTAAATCTCTGCCCTCATCCGGAAAACGGTTCCGAATGCTAAAAAACATTTCCAAGCTTACCGGAACAGAAACCCCGATTACCACCGGTGAATCGGGAAGGCGGCTCCAATCGTTGCAGCGGCCTGGCCCTCGCGGCGAGGCGCCGCTACATAAGCCCATAGAATAGGCGACATACGCAAACGAGGGTGTCGGCGGCAGGGAAGCCGCCGCCAAGCCTACAGGGATGTATATTCGGCGTCCCTCGTTTGGGGATATCGCCTATCCAACGTTCTCCTTAGTATGTCTTCATTCACCTTCTTGGACGAGCAACTTTTCCAATTCTGTCTCATCCAGAACCTGGACGCCAAGCTTCTCCGCCTTGGCCAGTTTTGATCCCGCCTCAGCACCCGCCACCAGATAATCCGTCTTTTTCGAGACACTGCCGGTCACCTTGGCGCCCAAGACCTGTAACTCAGCTTTGATCTCGCCTCGGGGACGGCTGAGTGAGCCGGTCAGAACAATCGTCTTCCCTTCAAGGGGTTGGGCATGGGTGGGTTCCGGCACCCCCTCCTCCCATTCGATGCCCGCAGCACGCAGCCGGTCGATCACCTCCCGATTGTGCAACTGCTGGAAAAACGTGACGATGTGACTGGCCACGATCGGTCCCACATCGGGGGTCTCCTGCAACATCTCCTCATCAGCCACCTCAATGGCATCCAGACTGCCAAAGTGGCGGGCAAGCCCCAAAGCCGTTGCTTCTCCCACCTCACGGATACCGAGAGAATAGAGGAACCGGGCCAGGGTCGTCCGGCGGCTCTTGGCCAATGCGTCGAGCAGGTTCCGGGCGGATTTTTCCGCCATGCGTTCCAGACCACTGATCTGCTCCAGTGTCAGCCCAAAGAGATCAGCAGGGTCATGAACCAGCTCTGCTTCAACCAGTTGTTCCACCAGCTTATCGCCCAACCCTTCGATATCCATCGCCTTACGGGAAGCAAAATGTTTCAACGCCTCTTTGCGCTGTGCAGGACAATAGAGCCCACCACTGCAGCGAGCCACCGCCTCACCCTCCGGCTTGACCACGTCCGATCCGCAGACCGGGCAATTTGCAGGCAGTTCCACCTTACTGGTCACTGCCGGGCGCCGCTCGGCGAGAACACGCGCGACCTCGGGAATCACATCCCCGGCCCGGCGCACGAATACGGTATCGCCCACCCGCACATCCTTGCGTTCGACCTCATCCATGTTATGCAGCGTGGCATTGCTGACCGTCACGCCACCGACAAAAACCGGCTTCAGGCGGGCCACCGGGGTAACTGCACCGGTACGCCCCACCTGAAACTCGATCGCCTCGACTTCCGTCAACGCCTCCTGGGCAGGAAATTTGTAGGCAATGGCCCAACGCGGTGCACGGGAAACAAAACCCAGGGACTTCTGCCGGGAGAGGCGATCCACCTTATAGACCACGCCATCGATATCGTATTCAAGATCGTCCCGGCGTGCGGCAATCGTTTCATAGTAATCGATACAGCCCTGAGCGCCCTGCACTACCTGCAATTCCGGCGAAACCGGCAACCCCCACTGACGCAATCGCAGAATGCTGTCGCTCTGGGTCTCGCCGATGGGCGCCGGATCGATCTCGCCAAATCCGTAACAATAGAAGGCCAATGGACGCGTGGCCGTGATTCTGGGGTCGAGCTGTCTCAGGCTGCCGGCAGCGGCATTACGCGGGTTAACGAAGGTTTTCTCATCCGCCTTACGCGCCTTTTCATTGAGCGCCTCGAACCCGGCCTTCGGCATGAATATCTCACCCCTCACCTCCAGTAGAGCCGGATAGTCAGTCCCTAGCAAACGCAGAGGAACGGAGGGAATGGTGCGCACATTGCTCGTCACATCCTCCCCGCTGGCACCATCACCCCGTGTGGCCGCCAGCACCAGTCTTCCCTGTTCGTATCTCAGGTTGACGGCCAACCCATCCAGCTTGGGTTCGGCGACATAGGCAATCGCTTCATCATCTGCCAGTTCGAGACGCTCACGAACCCGGCGCTCGAAATCCTCCATCTCAGCAGCATTGAAGGCGTTATCAAGAGAAAGCATGGGGAGACGATGTTTGACCGTATCAAAACCTTCCAGCGGCGCGCCGCCGACCCGTTGTGTGGGCGATTCAGGGGTAATCAGGTCGGGAAAGTCTCTCTCCAGGGACTGGAGTTCCCGCATCAGGCGATCATATTCGCTATCGGGAATTTGGGGGTCATCGTAGACGTAGTAATGTTGATTGTGGAGGTTGATTTCGTCCCGTAGCTTGTCGATTCGGCTGGTCGCTTCTTTAACAGATATCACCCACGGCTCCTGGCGAGCCGGATCAGACGCCGATGTTCCAAAATCTGACTGCGCATGTTTTCGATGGTCTGTTTGGTCAATGAGCTATGAGTTTCATCCTGCAACTCGCCACCCAGGGTCTCTTTCAGACACTCTGCAGTGAACAGCATATCGGAGAAGACCGCCAGCCCATCCTCAGGCCCAGGCAGTTGCGCAAACAGCATCAGACCCGGCGTAGTGAAATCCTCCATCTTTTCGATGGGGAAGATACCGGGCTCCACCATGCTCACCACATTAAACAGGGTCTTCTGGCTGCCATCCTTGGTATAGCGATGAAATATCTTTATCTCACTCACTGCCAGACCACTGGCTTTGACCGCTTCCATGATGGCAGGTCCGGCGAATCCATCCCGTTTGGCGACAAGATTGATCTGCAATATCTTAATCGGGACATCCACAGGAGAGGCTTCATCCGCACTGAAGCTGAAGAGCTCCTGTTGCTCTACGAAAGGCAGATTGGTTTTAATGAACGACGTCTCCTCGGCAGATCCATCCGGCAGTTCCCTGTCATCAGCAACTATTGTGTCGAGGTGCTCCAACTCCTGTTCGATATTCTCCGAATCACGCGACTCCAGATCCCACGGGGTATCCTCAGATTCCTGGTCGTCGGAAACTATGTCCATCTCCGGCGTGATACGCGGCTTTGCCTGGATGCTGTCCCGATTACGCCGGGAGCGATCCCAAAGATAGATGCTTACCAGGAAGGCAATACCCAAAAAAAGAAGAATCAGTCTCAGTAGTCCGCTTTCCATCGTCCTAAAGGGCAGCCAGTTGAGCCGCCTCCTCCACATCAACAGTAACCAGTCGGGAGACACCCGGTTCGTGCATGGTGACGCCAGAGAGCTGATTGGCGATCTCCATGGTGATCTTGTTATGGGTGATAAAGATAAACTGCACCCGGTCGGCCATCGACTTCACCATCTCGCAGAAACGGCCGACGTTGGCGTCATCCAGCGGGGCATCCACCTCGTCGAGCATACAGAAGGGTGCCGGATTGAGCTGAAAGATGGCAAAGACCAACGCCACCGCTGTGAGGGCCTTTTCGCCACCGGAGAGGAGATGGATAGTGGAGTTTCGCTTGCCTGGTGGGCGCGCCATTACGGTGACACCGGTATCCAGCAGGTCCTCTCCTGTGAGCTCCAAATAGGCATGACCTCCACCAAAGAGGCGCGGAAACAGCACCTTGATACCGGAGTTGACCTGATCGAAGGTCTCCTTGAAACGGGTCCGGGTCTCCCTGTCGATCTTGCGGATCGCATTCTCCAGCGTCTCCAGGGACTGGGTGATATCCGCATGCTGCTCATCCAGATATTTGATCCGCTCCGACTGCTCCTGGAACTCATCAATGGCCGCCAGATTGATCGGACCCAGACGCTGGATTCTCATGCCCAGCCTCTCCACCCGCTGCTGCCAGGCCTGTTCTGTGGCATCTTCCTGCATCTCGCGAAAGAGTGCCTCTGCCTCCATGCCGGTCTCCCGCAGCTGCTCCTCCAGCGTCTTGCAACGCACCAGAACCTCCTGGCGTTGCAGACGGCTCTGGTCGAGATGGCCACGTCGTTCCAGCACCTGCTGTTCGGCCTTGTGGCGCTCCTGCTCAAGGGTGCGAAGTTGCGCATCCACCCTTTCAAGTCCACTGCGTACATCGGCGAGAGCCTTCTCCACAATCACACGCTGCGCCAGCTTCTCTTCCAGTTCTGCAATCTGTAACTGCAACGGCTCATGACCAGCGGCAAGCAGCCCCTTGAGTTCATCCCGGCGTTCTGCCAGATGGCTCAGCTGGCTGCGCATGCGGTCCAGATTCTGCACCAGGGAGCGCTGTGCTGTGCGCATCGATTCGATCTGCAGTGCCGCCTGATGAGTCAGGCTGCGCTGCTGATTGACGCGCTCTCTAACCTGAGTAAGCTGATCCCGCAAGGTATCCCTTCGCTGCACCAACGCCTCACGCCGTTTGCCCAGGGTCTCCATCGCCTCCAGTGCAGCGTGCAGATGTTGCCGCGTCTTCTCCATCAGCTCACGATCTGACCCGATCTGTTCACGGATCTCAAGCTGCTCCTGCTGAAGTTGATCCCGGCGCTGGCGCAGGTGATCGGCACGGGTGCGCTTGCCGCTGAGATTGGCCCTGATTTCGGAGAGTTTGCGATTGACATCATTATAGGCGGATTGGGCCTGTTCCCTCGCCTGTTCGATCTGCTGCAGCGCGGCCCTGCCGTTTTCCACCGACTCCACCAGACCCTCAGCCATCGCCTCCTGTTCCGCCAGTTCTACCAGCAGTCTTCGCAGATCTTCTCCCCTGGCCAGCACACCGGCGCTTTCATCACGTTCCCGGGTAATTCGCAGCCAGTTGGAACCGATCCAGTGGCCTTCCGGTGTGATGATCGAGGCGCCTGCGGGAAGGCTGCGGCGCATCATCAATGCAGTGTCCAAATCCTCAGCAATACGCACGCTGCCCAACAGACTCTCCATGGGATAGGTCGATTCGACCTGCGCCAGCAGACTCTCGTTGCCAAAACTCCCGGAAGAGGATGGGGTCGATCTTTCGACCAGAGTCAGGGCGCCTTTCTGTAGTCCTTCAAGGTGATCTTTCAAATCATCGAGGGTGTCGACACAAACCGCCTGCAGGTGAAAACCGAGCACGATCTCAACCGCCCGCTGCCAGCGAGGCGCCACCTTGAGACTCTGCGCCAGCCTTGCCGCCTGCTGCAGATCACTCTGTTCCAGCCACTGCGCCACCTCATCGCCCTGCTTACCAAGCGCCGCCTGCTGCAAGGCCTCAAGGGAGGCCTGCCGCCCTTTTCCCGATTGTAGTTCGGCCCTTGCCTGATCGAGTCGACGGGCAGACTGGCTGTTGGCCTCACGCTGGGCATTGATCTCCTCGACTTTGCCGGCCAGCTGCTCCTGCAGGGTTTCGACCCGCGCCTCCTGCTCCTGCTCCAGCGCCTCGAGTTCGTCGATCTCCGCCAGCAGACGGGTATCGTCGAGACGCCCCAGCTCTTCATCCAGACGCTGCAGGCGGCGCTGCAGGTTATCGCCTTGCTGTTCCAGGTGGTTGATGCGGGTTCGCTCGACCTGCGCGGTTTGCGCTGGTTCCGCCGCCTGCTGGTTGAACTGATCCCACTCTGCCTGCCAGGTCTGCATTGCCTGCTCAGCCTGGAGCAACGCCTCAGTCGTCTCGCTCTCCAACGCCCGCGCCTCTTCCAGGCGGGGCTCCTCCAGCATCAGGTGGCCGTTCAGTTCCTCCAGTCGTGCCTCATCCTGGGAACGGTGGGCATCCGACTCCTGCCAGGTCTGCTCGACCTGTTCCAGATCCAACTCCTGCTGTCTCTTGGTATCGCGGGCAAACTGGATCGATTGCTCCAGTCCGGAGATCTCTGCGCCCAGGGCGTAGAATTGGCCTTGCACCTCATTGAAGCGATCATTGGCTTCCGTATGTTTTTCCCGATCCGACTCGATGTCGGCCTCTAACTTGCGCTGACCGGCGAGTGCGGCTTCAAGCAGATTCTCCAACTCGGCCAATTTGCGTTCACGCTGTTGCAGATCCTCATCCAGGGTGCGCCAGCGCAGCGCCAGCAACTCCGCCTTTACCTGCCGCTCCTCCTGCTTGAAATGCTGGTATTTCTCCGCGGTAGCAGCTTGCCGTTGCAGGTGTTGCAGCTGTTTCGCGACCTCGTCCCGCAGGTCGGTTAGGCGCTCAAGGTTTTCCCGGGTATGGCGGATGCGTTTCTCGGTCTCCCGGCGACGCTCTTTATATTTGGAGATACCCGCCGCCTCTTCCAGAAAGACGCGCAGATCCTCCGGGCGCGCCTCTATGAGGCGGGAGATCATGCCCTGTTCGATGATTGAATAACTGCGCGGCCCAAGCCCGGTGCCGAGAAAGAGATCGGTAACATCCCGGCGGCGGCAGCGGATGCCATTGAGAGAGTAGAGCGACTGACCGTCCCGGGAGACCTGCCGCTTTATCGAGATCTGGCTGTACTGGGCGTACTGTCCGCCCGCCCTGCCCTCACTGTTGTCGAAGATCAGTTCGACAACAGCAGTTCCTACCGGTTTGCGGACGCTGGAGCCGTTGAAGATGACATCGGCCATCGACTCGCCACGCAGCATCTTGGCGGAACTCTCCCCCATGACCCAACGCACAGCGTCGATGACATTGGATTTTCCACAGCCATTCGGACCAACAACACCCACCAGATTGCTGGGCATGGGAACCGTTGTCGGATCGACAAACGATTTGAATCCGGCGAGTTTGATTTTCTCCAGTCGCATGGGCCGCTAAGATACACGAAAATTCGCCGTTGATACAGGGAGAATTATAGAATAATTAACTTTAATAGTTTATTTTATCTTGTTGTTTTTTATTGTAATTAAGCCGTCTCTTCTGAGTGAAGAGATACTCCCGTATAATCATCGGCAAATCAATCTATCCTGTGACAAAAAAAGCATGCCCAGTCAGCCCAGCAAAGAATTGGAAACCTTCGATAATCCACGGCCGGAGCGGGACTACACCATCCGCATCAGCATCCCAGAATTCACCTGTCTCTGCCCCAAAACAGGCCAGCCGGATTTCGCGGAGATGACCCTTGAGTATGTACCTGACAAACAGTGCGTTGAACTCAAGGCGCTCAAGATGTACATCTGGTCGTTCCGTGACGAAGGGGCCTTTCACGAGGCTATCACCAACGAGATTCTGAGCGATCTGGTAGCCGCCACTCAGCCCCGCTATATGCGACTGACCGCAGAATTCAATGTGCGCGGTGGCATCTATACGACGGTGGTGGCCGACCACAAGGCCGACGACTGGACAGCCCCGAACCCCGTCACCCTGCCCTAACCCATGAACTGTTACATTGGCATCGATCTCGGCACCTCGGGCGTCCGGGCAATTGCCATTAATAGTGAAAAAGCGGTCATTGCAGAGGCTGTTAGCGACCTTCCGCCTCCCGAACGGGGGGATGAAGGCAGCAGCGAACAACGCCCGGAATACTGGTGGGATACAGTGTTGGAAGTGCTGTTATCGGTCGCCCAACAGCTCAAGGGGGTAGATGTACAGGCCATCGCGGTCGACGGGACATCCTCCACCCTGTTGCTCTGCGACCCGCAGGGTTCGCCGCTCACCACCGCCCTGATGTATAACGACAGCCGCAGCAAGGCTCTCCTGCCCGAACTGGCTCAAGCGGCCCCTGCAAGCAGTCCGGTCAACAGCGCATCCTCCAGCCTTGCCAAACTGCTCTATCTGCGGCGGCAGATCGATAGCGAAAATTTCCTGGCACTGCATCAGGCAGATTGGATACTCGGCAGGCTCAGTGGCCATTTTGGTCTCAGTGACGAGAACAACTGTCTGAAACTGGGATATGACCCGGTGCAACGTTGCTGGCCCACCTGGATGGAATCCCTGGTGCTGCCGCCGGGCTGCCTGCCCGACGTGCGACCGCCTGGGGCGATCATCGGCAGATTAAGCGATGGGGTGGCAAACGCAACAGGCCTGCCCGCCTGCGCGCGCATTGTCACGGGTACTACCGACAGCAATGCCGCAACACTCGCGACCGGCGCGGCGGAGATCGGAGACGCCGTCACCTCCCTGGGCAGTACACTGGTGTTGAAGATCCTTTCTGACCAGCCGGTATTTGCAGCGGAATTTGGCATCTACAGCCACCGGCTTGGAGAGCATTGGCTGGTTGGCGGTGCTTCCAACAGCGGTGGCGCCGTCTGCGCGGATCTATTCAGCCGGGAAGAGATGGCCACTCTGACACAGCAGATAGAGCCGGATAATCCGACCGGGCTCAACTATTATCCGCTGTTACAGCCTGGTGAGCGTTTCCCGGTCAATGATCCCGGTTTTGCACCCCGCCTCGAACCCCGTCCAGAAGACGATGCGCGCTATTTTCAGGGCATTCTTGAGGGTATCGCCAATATCGAGCGGGAGGGTTACGCGCTTCTGCAACGTTTGGGCGCACCCGCACCCAGACGGGTTATCTCGATAGGAGGCGGTGCGGGCAATGAACCCTGGCGGCGGATTCGGCAGAGGTTATTGGGTGTTCCGGTGGAACGGGCAGTGCAGCAACAGGCAGCCTATGGAACCGCTCTGTTGGCGCTGGCGGCGGTGAGTTGATTCCGTTGAAAATGCCTGATCCGCTGCGCTTGATCAAGCCTACGTTTATCCTGGCAGGCCGATTCAAGCGTAGCGGAACCGGCAACCCAACTCATCTCGCGCCCTTGGCCAACAACACGACTTCCACCGTTTCGAGCAGGATGATCAGGTCCAGAAAGAGACCGGTATTTTTCACATAGTAGAGATCATATTCCAGCTTCTTACGGGTATCCTCCCGGTTGGCGGCATAGGCGTACATCAGCTGAGCCCAACCGGTCATCCCCGGTTTTACCCGGTGACGCTCCGAATAGAATGGAATCTCCTGGCTCAGGCGCTGCACGAACTCAGGACGTTCAGGCCGGGGACCGACCAGGCTCATATCCCCCTTGAGTACATTATAGAGTTGGGGCAATTCATCGAGCCGCGCAAAGCGCAGGAAACCACCCAAACGGGTCACGCGGGTATCGTTCCTGCTCGCCCAGCGGGCACCATCCGCCTCGGCGTTCACCTTCATACTGCGGAATTTGTGGATACGGAACAGCTTGCCATCCTTACCAACACGGGTCTGATGATAGAATACAGGATGGCGACCGGCTGAGCTGATCAGGCTGGTGATCGCGATAAATAACATCACCGGCAAAAACAAGATCAACAGTATGAGACTGGTGACGATATCCATGCCCCGTTTCAGATGGATTGCTAATGCACCGCTGTAGAAGCCGGTTGAGAAGAATATCCAGCTGGGATGCAACAGGTCGATCTTGATAATTGCATCCTCCTTTTCAAAAAAGGTCAGCAGGTCGAGTATCTCCACTCCACGCATCTTGCAATCAAGCAACTCATTGACGGGCAGGCCCTTTCGGCGGTCATCCACCGCAACCACAATCTCATCCACCGCCATGCGAATCGCGATGTCGTAGAGATCCTGCTCCTTGGGAATCTGCCGGTAGTCATCAATGAGACTGATGCTGTCCCCCAGGTTTACAAAACCGACAACGACAAACCCCAGGGTCGGGTTTTGAATATAGAGCTCTTCAATTCTGTCGGCATTGATGCCGGTTCCCAGAACCAATACACGCCGCTTTCGGGAATCAGCGCCTGTTACCCGGACAAAAATCGACCTCAAAATCAGTACACCCGCCATGGAGATCAGCAGACTGAGACCGAACTCTTTTCGGGGAATCGAGATCTCGGGCCAGATATAGAAGATAAGACTCATCAGGACCGCGCCGATACCAAAGACGATCAGCAGCCGCAGTACGAACCCTGACGCACGCTCCAGGACACCGCGCTGGTAAAGTCCCAGAGCGATCATGGAACTCATCATCACCAGCGCATAAACGCTGGCTGACGGCAGCATCTCTTCGGGTAGTCCACCCATGCTTTGGGAGGAGAAAAAGTGTTGGATATAGAGGGCCAGCCAGACGGATCCTGCAAAGACAAGGATCTCAATCTCCCCCAAAATAAGAAATGACTTTGAAATGAAGTAGCCGAACAACCTGATCATCGAACAGTCGATTCACTCCAAAATGATGAATCAGCGAGTCATAGACACTCGTAATCAGAGCTGACTCTCAATATAACCAGCAGGCAAAACGTCCGCTGCTTCCCAACCTCGGAGGATTATACACTATTCCATAGTCATTCCACCGGAAGGCGCTGCCAGCAAACCCTGTTCTTTTGGCTTGGTTGAGATCCATTCCCAATCACCACGCTACGCCAGCCCCACCTCCTCTACATATCGGGCAAATTCTTCAGCTGGCACGGGCCGCTGGTAAAGAAAACCCTGCACTTGCTGACAACCCATCTGTTGCAGGCACTGTTTCTGCGACTCTGTCTCCACGCCTTCGGCGATGACTACCAGACCCAACGCTTTGGCCATCGCAACTATGGCCTCAGCGATCGCCTGATCGTTGGCATTCTCCGCGACATCCCGCACGAAGACGCGATCGATTTTCAGTTTCGTGATCGGCAAACTTTTCAGCTGCCCCATGGACGAGTATCCCGTACCGAAATCATCAATCGAAACCCCAATACCAAGATCACGCAGCTTGTCCAGCATCTGGATGGATCGTTGGGGATTCGCCATGATCTGGCTCTCGGTGATCTCAAACTCGACCCTCTGTGCCGGGCAGCCCGTTTCCTGGAGTATGCCGGTCACTGTCTCCAGCAGATTCAATGCTCTGAACTGTTTGGCTGAAAGATTGATCGCCATGCTTCCCAACTCGATACCTGCGTCCTGCCACGTTTTCAGCTGCCGACAGGCCGTTCGTGTCACCCACTCTCCGATCGGCAGAATCAAACCTGTCTCCTCAGCCAACGGGATAAACTTGGCGGGAGAAACAAGCCCCATATCGGGGTGTTCCCAACGCAATAACGCTTCGGCGCCAATGATCCTGCCGTTCTCAAGACTGATCTGCGGCTGATAGTAGAGCCGCAATTGACCCTCTTCCAAAGCGCCACGAAGACTGGTCTCCATCAGCACATGTTCAAAGGCCTGGGCTGTCATATCGTCCTCATAGAACTGAAAACTGTTTATGCCTTCGCCCTTGGCCTGAAACATTGCCGTATTGGCATCACGCAACAGGTCATCGGCATCGGTGCCATCTTGCGGATAGATACTGATACCGACACTTGCGGTCAGATAGAGTTGATGCTGAGCGACTTCAAACGGTTGGTCAAAACTGCGGAGAAGTTTCTGCGCCAGAACAGCGCTGTGTTCCGGCTGTTTCAGATAGCCGGTAATCACGGCGAACTCATCCCCACTGAACCGGGCAAGCGTATCGTCCTCCCGTAATGTACCCCGCAGGCGTAATGCCACATCGAGCAGTAACTGATCACCAATATCATGACCAAAGCTCTCATTGATCTGCTTGAAACGATCAAGATCGATGTAGATTACTGCCAGTGGATGGTTTTCACGATGGGCCGCGCTGATCCCCAAACGCAGACGATCCATGAACAACAGACGATTGGGAAGCTGGGTCAATTGGTCCAAATAGGTCAACTGTTCGAGGTGACTCTCTTTCTCAAGCAGGCTACGTTCCATCCCCAGACGATCAGTGATATCCCGGCTCGTCTCAATGACACCCTGCAACTCCCCTCCCAGCGTACGCAGAGGACTGAATGAGAGTTCATAGGTTCTCATCTTACCGCTACTGTCAGCCAGCGTTTCGGTGATAACCATCGGTTTGCCGGTAAAAAATACCGTTTTCATGGGACAGGGATGATCATAGAGCGGATCTTCGAGCTCATCACAGGGACGCTCCAGTCCATGTCCCGCCTGGTAGCACTTCAGACACTGCTTGCTGTCGGCCTGCTTGAACGCAGCGGCCTTGGCGGCACTGTTCATGAGCAGGACATTGTAATCGTGATCGAT
The DNA here is from genome assembly GCA_963691905.1 of Sedimenticolaceae bacterium. Lineage (GTDB taxonomy): Bacteria > Pseudomonadota > Gammaproteobacteria > Chromatiales > Chromatiaceae > QGON01. The sequence continues at coordinate 452,632 of OY829894.1, read as the reverse complement.
CACGCGTACCGGATCGGTAATACCATCGATAGTATTCTGCAGGAAGATACGTTGCTGTTCCGCCTTCTCTTCCGCCTCTTTCAGGCTGGTGATATCGAGAACCACGCCCAACATCTTGAGTGGGAAGCCCCCCTCATCCCTCTCCAGTTCCGCCTCTTCATGGACCCAACGGATGTTTCCATCGGCAAGGACGATTCGATGGTCGATGCTATAGGGTTCACCACTTTCAAGAGCCGCATTGACCGCATCCTTGACCCGCTCGCGGTCTTCAGCATGCACAGTATTCAGAAAAGTCTCATAGGTCTCCTGCATGCTTCCAGGCTCCTGCCCAAAGATACGGAAGATTTCATCAGACCAAGTCAGTCTGTTACTGACAATATCCCAATCCCAGTGGCCAAGCTGGCCGATAGCCTCAGCCAGGGAAAGCCTGGCATCATTGATGCGTAAATCGTTAAGGATTTGGTCAAGAGCAGTGATATCCCTCGCAATACCAAGCACCCCATAGATTTGGTCATTCGTGCCGTATAGGGGCATCTTATGTGTATCAAAGACGTGCAGGGAGCCATCCGCAAACGTTGCAGGATCATGGGGATTGTGGATGTGCTCTCCCTGTAAAACATCTCTATCATCGTGACGAAACCCCCTGATCCCCCTCTCATCATCACCCTGGATCAGTTCCGTTGGGAACCCCAACTCCTCGTCAGTTTTACCGAGCATCGATTCCACCTGCGTTCCAATTGAACGGGCATAACTCTCATTGGCAAAAAGATAACGATACTGGTGATCCTTGATAAAGATCCAATCCGGCGTTGCATCAACAATAGTGCTTAAGATTCGCTCAGAGTCCGCCAGCTTTTGTTCTGCGGTTTTCTTTTCAGTGACATCCTCATAAATAGCGACGACTTCTCCAGAGTTGAGTTTGTAAATGTAGTTGTCTCGCCATCCTGAAATACGATCATCCCGGTAAAACGCCATGGGAAATTGTTCCGGTTTTCCTGTTTTCCATACCCGCTGCAGTACGTCAAAAAGACCAAATACCTTAACCTCAGGAAAAACTTTCGACACACGCTGGCCGATCAAGTCGGCTTTCACAACCTGTTCCGCACGCTCCCCCGCCTGATTGAAATCGCTGAAGATGAAGTCTTCACCATCATCGACCGCCTGATAGACAGCAACACAGTTAGCCATGTTATCCAGCAGGTTGCGATAGCGTGCATCAGAGGATTCCAGATTGTTGATTATCGGCCGCGTGACCCTATGGACCAGTATCGATCCCAGCAAAACCAACACTACTGAAACCACTGCAACTAGAATGCCTGCACGGAGATAGGGCGCCCTGACATCCGCCACATCCGTCTTGATGACGAGACCTATCCCGAGTTCTTGCACCGGTGCAAAAGCGGCCATCACTTCTGCACCCCGATAGTCCCACAACACCATGGTACCCTGTTTTCCGGCCAGGGCCTGACGCATGGGGGAACCGGCTTCACCGGGCTTTGCAGACCAAGGGAGTGTATTCGGGGGATCCGCCGCCACAAAATTTTTCGTTCGGCTGATGACTTTTATGGTGTCTCCCAGACGCCGACCCACAATAAACTCCTCAGACCCTTTCAGGAACGATTGGGATCGTAAGGCATCATCAATCTGGGACAGTGTGGCATTTGCCGCATCCTGCTCGTAATATTCGGCATATTTCCGATCAAAGCGGGCCACAGCGCCAATCAGCTGGGCCTGTTGATTGACGTTTATTGAAAGGTGGTGAAGATGCTGACTGAATGCAGCCCTATAGAGCAGGATAAAGGTCGCAGCAGCCACCAGAGCTGCAATCAACATCAAAATCACGACCAGAAAAATGGTCGGCTTTCGACTCTTCAGATCTTTTTGCATCTCAGATTACGCCGAATTCAGCGTTCCGTCTCTGCTTCGGTCGAGCACAAACCAATATGGATTTTTATTAGTAATCATGAAGTTACCGCCAATCGTCAATAAATCCGATTTTTTTGACTCTTTTCCACTACACAGAATAGCGGCCAGCAAGATTTTTTCTTAAATCCACAGAACGTAGGGTGCACCGTGCGCACCTAAATCCACTAGAGAGGAAAAGGATCAAGTGGACAACCCGGGAATCCGCCAGGAAGCAGCCTCTTGAGAAACAGCGCGTCAGGAAAAAGCATAGGCACCATAACCTACCACCTGATCCCTCGAACCAGCCGTATCGCCTGAGTTTCGCAGATCGACGAGCTCCCCATCCAGTCCCTTCGACCGAACCTGATGCAGCAGCCCTTTGACAGGAATACGGCCACAGGCATCTTCATAACCGATCTCATCAGGATGTATGGCGACAATCGCCTCGGAGGTCGCTTTATCCATCTTCTGCGCCGTCAGATAGTCATGGTAGTGACTGAGATCCGAACTGATAACGATGAGTGTTTCCTGACCACCCCAGAGCCGAGACAACACTTCGCCAACCTCTTCGGCCGTCGCATCACCCACGACCAGTGGGATCAGACTGAACTGATCGAGCATCAACTGTAGAAACGGCAATTGAACCTCAAGTGAGTGTTCCTGCACATGCGCAGCATCGAGCTGTTTGACTTGGGGCAGATCGGCGATCAACTGCATGGCTTCACGGTCCAGCGGAATATCCCCAAGCGGGGTGCGAAAGGCATCTGCCGAACTCATTGCCAAACCGTAAAACGGCACCCGATGTGAGGGACCCAGCACCACCACCCGGCGGACGCGTTCTCTGCCTGAAGCAAGCCTTGCATAAACACTGGCCGCGACAGGCCCGGAATAGATATAACCCGCATGGGGCGCAATGATGGCCTTTGGCAGTGTGCCTTCTGCATCGGCACTATGCAGATAATCCTGGACCATGTCACGCAGCGTCCGGGCATCATTCGGGTAGAAAAGTCCCGCCACAGCGGGCAATCTGATATTGCTCATAATCTCCTCCTCCAATCCCCATCAACGTTTATAGTCCGCCAGCCGCACAGGCTGACTTTTGGGACCCCAATCCCCCGGACCGGCTTCGATAACCCCGGCACAGGCAGCACCGCACGCTTTGCATTTACCCTCAGGAGTCAGATTCCAATCACTGAGCTGGTACCAGTCCCGACCGATCAGCAGCTCGCCGCACTGATGGCACCAGGTACTATCCCCTTTTGGATCATGCACGTTGCCGACATAGGCGTATCGCACACCGTTTTTCATGGCGATACTGCGAGCCAGGGTCAGAGTCGCCAGAGGGGTGGATGGGGTGTCCATCATCTTCCAGCTGGGGTGAAAAGCCGAGAAGTGCATCGGTACATCCGGACCCAGCTTGTCGACTACCCACTGAGTCATCTCCTCAAGTTCCGACTCGGAATCGTTTTCACCGGGGATCAGCAGGGTGGTGAGTTCAAACCAGACACTGGTCTCATGCTTGAGATATTGCAGCGTCTCCAGCACCGGCTGCAGATGGGAGCCGGTGAGCTTATGATAAAACGATTCGCTAAAAGCCTTAAGATCGATATTGGCCGCATCCATGTGATGATAGAACGCCTCACGCGGTTCAGCACAGACATAACCTGCGGTCACCGCGACCGACTGAACCCCGACCTCGTGACAGGCCTGAGCCACGTCGATGGCATATTCGTGGAAGATGACCGGATCGTTGTAGGTGTAGGCGACACTGCGGCAGCCTAGATCCAGGGCAGCCCCGGCAATCGTCTCGGGCGAGGCCTCATCGGCCAGGGTGTGGGTCTCCCTGGACTTGCTGATATCCCAATTCTGGCAGAACTTACAGGCCAGATTACAACCGGCAGTGCCAAATGATAGGACCGGAGTGCCTGGCAGGTAGTGATTCAGCGGTTTTTTTTCAATGGGATCGACACAGAAGCCGCTGGAACGGCCATAGGTAGTGAGGACCACCTCTCCCCCCCGGTTTTCCCGCACGAAACAGAACCCCTGTCGGCCCTCCTTGATATGGCAGAAACGGGGACAGAGATCGCACTGAACCCGGCCATCCTCCAGTGCATGCCAGTATTTTGTGGGAACGACTGTTTTCATCACGCACTCTCAAATCCACCTGCCTCTATTAACAATCTAGCAGGCTTCAGCGCTTGATGTGGCGGGCCGCACCTATGACTGCCTGACCGAGGGAGAGACCGCCGTCGTTCGACGGCACCTGCTGGTGACTCAAGACCTGCAGACCGGCTCTTTTTAGCCCGGACACCACTGCCTCGAAAAGTATGCGATTCTGGAATACACCGCCGGAGAGCGCCACCGTCGACAAACCTTCTTCAAAAGCAAGCGAAGCGGCCATCGCAACCACCGTATCAGCCAATCCACAGTGAAAACGTGCTGCGATCTTGCCTCGGGACACACCCTGAGTCAGATCTTCCATCAGTGCCTGCCACATAAGCGTGGCATCAAGCATGCTTGCAGCAGTCTCGAATGGATACCCGGCAGTTTGCGCCATCTCAGCCGGATCGATTAACGCCTCCAGTTCGATTGCCGCCTGTCCTTCGTAGCTCACCTCTTCCCGGCAAATATTCAAAATGGCGGCCACCGCATCGAACAGTCGACCGCAAGAACTGGTCAAGGGCGTGTTGACCCCTTTTTCCATCATGCCCTGTAGCACAGCCAGGGGCTTTGTTTGCAAGTCGAGTATCGCTTCCACTCTCACCCACTCATGCAGGCACTTATCCCATCCGAAACTGCTATGAAGCTGGGCAAAGGCTGAACGCCAGGGTTGTTGAATCGCCTTTGTGCTACCAGGCAGTGGCACCGGCTTGAAAAAACCAGCCCTTCTATAGTCCAGATAGTCAGTGATCAAAAACTCCCCGCCCCAGACAGTGCCATCGTCTCCATAACCGGATCCATCCAGCGCGATACCCAGCACCTGCCCCCCATCCAGCGGCCATCCATTCTCGGCCAGCACACTGGCGATGTGGGCGTGGTGGTGCTGTACCTGTTGCAGCGGGATCGATTCAGACGCCCCATATTGGCGACCGAACCGGGTTGAGCGATAACCGGGGTGCAGGTCGGCCACCAGAAATTCCGGCAGAAAATCAAAGAGATGGCGATAGAGGTCAAGTGTCCTTTCGTAATCCCTGAATGTCAGGAGATCCTCCAGATCCCCAAGATGCTGGGAGAGAATCGCCTGGCCGTCCTGCAACAGGCAGAAGGTACTCTTCAGCTCCCCTCCCAATGCCAAAATCGGCGGGGCATTTTTGAAACCTTCCGGCAAAACAATCAGACTGGGCGCATAACCCCGTGCCCGCCGCAGCAGCCGGGGTTTTCCATCCATAAAACGCACCACCGAGTCATCCACCCGATTGACGATGGGACGATTATGCTGCAGATAGACATCCGCCAATCCATGCAACCGTGATGCCGCATCCGCATTATCGGTACACTGTGGTTCATCCGTGAGGTTGCCACTGGTCATCACCAGCGGAACCTCCCAACCAGCCAGCAGCAGATGGTGCAACGGCGTGTAGGGCAGCATGAAACCCAGGGTGCTCTGTCCCGGCGCCAACGCTTCCGGCAGGGTCAGGCCAGGCCTCCGATCCAGCAAGAGAATCGGTGCGGCCGGACTGCTCAGCAACCTGGCGGCATCTTCATCCAGCGGGGCATATTTTCGAATAACCGTTATATCCCTGGCCATCAACGCAAAGGGTTTGTGAAAACGGCCCTTGCGTTGCCGCAGCCTGGCTACTGCTGCGCCGTTCGTGGCGTCACAGGCAAGGTGAAATCCTCCCACCCCCTTGATCGCAACGATCTCTCCGTTCGCCAAACGCTGACTGACCTTTTCGATCGGGTCAGGTCTTCCCATCGAGGCAACTGCTATCTTCTGCCCATCGGACGCCTCAATCCAAACCGTCGGACCACAGACCGGACAGGCATTCGGCTGGGCATGAAACCGCCGGTTTGCCGGATCGGCATATTCACGCTCGCAGGCGGGACACATAGGAAAGTGCCGCATGCTGGTGTTTTTTCGATCATAGGGGATGCCTTCGACAATGGTCAGACGGGGGCCGCAATGGGTGCAGTTGGTAAAGGGATAACGATAACGGCGATCAGCTGGATCAAAGATCTCTGAATGACAGGCGGGACAGGTGGCGGCATCGGGCACTATGCCGGTACGGATCTCACCCTCCCGGCTCTCGGTGATAGTAAAACCTGTCGGTCCATTGTCAGTGGCCGACGGCTCCCTCTCCAGGCTGTCGATCCGCGCCAATGGCGGAGACTCTTCCAGCAACTGGCGGCAGAAGCGGTCACAAGTGCTCTGCTCCCCCCAAATCCGGATCAGAACACCCTCGCTATCGTTATAAACGTAACCCGATAATCCGCACTCATTGGCAACGCGCCAGACTGTAGGACGAAACCCCACACCCTGGACCAATCCTCTTACACGGATCTTTTCAGCAGAGATAACTTGCTCCTTTGGCACTATTAGTGTCATCCTGAAACACTGCTTTTGACCACGAAGAGCGTAGGGTGCGCCATGCGCACCATGATCGCTGTAACGGCTTATTCTGGTGCGCACGGCATACCCTACCAGGCGCTCATGAAATGAGTAAAACGCCATCCTTCATCTTTTCAGAATGGCTTGAACTCCGAAACTTGAGTTTAACGTTAGCAGTCACACCACAATCCTGTCGATAGACTTCTGACTATAATAGTGGCCTGTTTAACTGGAATCACCCTCAACATGCCTGAACCTGCACTCCCAGATCCGGATGAACTTAACTCACTGGCATCCAGGTTTCTTGCAAACCGGCGTCTCTCCTCTCACCGGGGCATGCTGCTGCTCTCCGGTAAACCCCGATGGTGCCGCTCGGTTGCCGCTGAACTGTTAAAAAGACTCACCTTCAATCGTTCGATATGGATCGGCCTGGACAGTCCCTCGGAGATCGACAGTATCCCCGCAAGCAAGGCGATCACCCTGCTCGGGCAGGAGATCGACGCTCTGGTTTTCGATGCCTTCAGTGGACTCGATGTGGATGCACTGGGCGCATCCAGTGGCACGATCCGGGCCGGGGGACTGCTGCTGATGCTCTCCCCACCACTGAGTGAGTGGCCAGGATTCGACGACCCGGAATATGCCCGTATCACCGTAGCAGGTTATGAATCCCGTAATATAAGCGGCCGTTTTCTCACCCGTTTCGCCCATCTGATTACGGATGATGCAACGATCCTGCAGATCGAACAGGATAAGCCCTTGCCCCCGCTCCCGGCGGCTCAACCAACATACACTCCGTCCCCCGTTGAAGATCCGGATTGCCAAACAGCTGACCAGCTTACTGCGGTGGAAGCGGTGATCAAGGTCGTCACGGGACACCGCCGACGCCCGGCAGTGCTGATCTCCGACCGGGGACGCGGCAAGTCTACGGCCATGGGCATCGCTGCTGCCAGACTTCTGCAACGGGGCGTGTTACAGATTCTCGTCACCGCCCCCAGGCTGGCGGCGGTCGAGCCACTGTTCCGAAGCGCTTGCCGCCTTCTGCCGGAAGCAGAATGCAGCAGGGGCGCCATCCACCTGGGAGAGGCACAACTGCGGTTTGTCGCACCGGATGAACTGATCCACTCCCCGCTTCCCGGTGACCTGTTGTTGGTGGACGAGGCAGCCGCCATCCCCTCCCCCATGCTTGAGCGGTTGCTGGAGCACTATCCCCGCATCGCCTTTGCCTCCACCATTCATGGTTACGAAGGTACAGGCCGGGGTTTTGCAGTGCGTTTCCGCAAGATACTCGACCAACGCCGCCCGCAATGGCGGCAGATTTCCCTGGAGACCCCGATCCGCTGGGCCACCGGTGATCCACTGGAGAGGTTCATCTTTCGCGCCCTTGCACTTGACGCCACACCCGTGCCTGACGATGAGCTACAGTACGCAGATCCGGCAGAGATAGTCCTGGAAACCCTGGACCGGGATCAGCTTGCCGCCAATGAAAGCGATCTCTCCGACCTTTTTGGCCTGTTAGTGCTCGCCCACTACCGCACCACCCCCCTCGATCTGCGACAACTCCTGGATGGCCCAAACCTCAGTATCACGGTGCTGCGCTACCAGGGACGCATCGTTGCCACGGCACTGGTCGCCCGCGAGGGTGGATTCACCCCGGCCACCGCCCAAGCCATCTGGGCCGGACACCGCCGCCCCAGGGGACATCTGATCGCCCAGTCACTGAGCGCCCATCTTGGACTGGAAAGCGCCGCCTGTCTGCTGGGCGCGCGTATCATGCGCATCGCGGTGCACCCTGCACTCCAGCAACGAGGATCGGGCAGCCGCATGGTAGCTGCAATTCGGCAGCAGGCAGAGGCGGAAGGATTGGATTATATCGGCGCAAGTTTCGGCGCCACCCAGGATTTGATGCAGTTCTGGCGGGCAGGCGAACTGCTGCCCATCCGGGTCGGCATACGTCGCGGCGCCAGCAGTGGCGCCCACTCCATAATCGTACTGCATCCAACTTCCACTGCCGGCAAGAAGATGTTTCGACAGGCTCGGACGCGCTTCCTCAACCACTTCCCGCTATTGCTGGGAGATTCCCTGCAGGAGATGGAACCGTCACTGGCACTCACACTGTTGTTACAAAAGGAAGAATCCTCACTCCCAACCCTGGAACCGCAGGACTGGCTCGACCTTATCGCCTTCAGCTTTGCCAATCGCGGATTTGAGATCACCCTGCCCCCAATCACCAAACTTTGCCTTTGGTTCTTTGCCAAAGCCGAGCACTCCTCACTGCTCTCCACCAATGAACAGCGGTTGCTGATAATGAAAGTACTTCAACGCCATGACTGGCAATATCTGGCCAGGGCGCTGGAAATGCCAGGCCGGGCGGCGGTAGAACAAGCGATAAAAGCCGCAGCAGGCAAGCTCATATTAGAAATGGGGGATCTGCCTATTAAAGAGAGAATCGAACAGCTTGGCTTCAAAACAAGCGAGCCTCAACCCACCTCGTCCAAAGCAAAGGGGGAAATTGTAATCACCCCGAAAACCAGCTGACATCAGAAGTAGAACTTCCTCATGATAGCGTAATGCGTCAGCTCGCCCCAGGGAAACAGGCCTACATGACGTTTCTGTTCGCCGGCTCGCCGCTTTGCCCTCAAGCTTCCTCCAGACCTCACCTTGCGGTGACGCCCTTGCTCTCGGCTGGCAGTTGGTGTCAAATAGACGAAAATAAAAGGAGTTACCCACTGAGAGGGAGTCCTATGGACCTCATTTCCGATCATCGACAGTGGTTCTCCTACTGGGGACTTTCTCCCCATAAGTTCATGCCCATGCTGGGCCTACACAAGACAATTTTACGCAGACGTTAAAAAAAGCGATGTCGTGCCTCACACCACTTTTTGCCTCTGGTGAATTGCGGCGTCAGGTAGCTGCGTCATACGTCGGGTTCTGATATGCAGGATTGATACTTTAGCTGTGACAGAATCTTGAGGACAATATCTACAAAGACGGATATCGTTACAGAGGCACATGTCAAATATTTTCATCAGTTATAACCGCCAGAGCGAAGCTATCGCCAGAACCTTGGCCGACGATATAGAAGCGCTAGGCCATACCGTGTGGTTTGATCAGGAGTTGAGCGGTGGTCAGGCCTGGTGGGATCAAATCCTTGCAAGGGTTCTGGACTGTCATGTATTCGTCTTCGTCTTGAGCCAGGAAGCGCTAAGCTCCATAGCCTGTAAACGCGAATACGGCTATGCTGCCGATCTCGGCAAACCTATCTTACCCGTCGCAGTCTCTGGAGGAGTATCAACAAACCTCTTGCCGCCCGCGCTAGCGCAGATTCAATTTGTAGACTACCGGGAGCAGGATCGTGATGCTGCTTTTCGCTTAGCTAGAGCTCTCACTTCCCTTCCGCCTCCCAAACCTCTCCCCGAGCCTTTGCCGATCCCACCGGAAGTTCCTATCTCTTATCTCGGGAGTCTCACCGAGCAGGTCGAGACGACATCCACCCTGAGTTATGAGGAGCAAAGTGCTCTGGTGGTTGATCTTAAAAGGAGCATGCGCGATCCCGAAACTGCTGATGACGCACGCACGTTACTCGAACGGCTGAGAAAACGGCGTGATCTTCTTGCAACCATGGCCGAAGAGATTGGCGAGTTACTCGAAAGCACAGAAAAAACGCCGCTGGATCCGCCTCGGGCTTCCAGGCTCGGAAAGTCACCAGAGGATAACTCCAATGATATAGCACCGCAGGCTGAAAAAAAGGATGGGGATGAGGTAAAAAGGAAACAACCTGCATCCCGATCTAAGGTGCTCGGTCTCCTGACTATGCTGCTCATCATCGGGCTGCATGCCGGAATCGGCACCCTGCTGGCGATCGGTGGCAGTGATATTACTTATTGGTATTACCCATCTAAGAACTCCGGCCGCTATATCCTGAGCGAGGATATCCTGGCCATAGTTCTCGCTGGATGGGTCATGGCCTTTGGCATATCGGCATGGCTCTGGAATACCGCCCGGCGGGCTTTCAAGGGCCAAGAGAAGGCAACACGGCGTTTCCAGTTCATCTTCAGGGGCAGTGTCTCACCGAAGGTCGCCTTAGTGGTACTGACCCTAGTCGTGGCCGCGTTCAATATCTTGGTGGGAATTGTCGTCTTCGAAGAATGGATGCGCGTCTGGTAGCCAGCGATTTCTCGACTGTACAATAGAAAAACGGGTGTCATTGTTGTGACAGCTAATCGGGATAGGGAGCCGCTCTAACGGCACCCTCCCACAGCACCTTTTATACGGCACTTGGCCTGCTATTCACAGAGATGCTTCATCGGGCTAATCAAATCCATATCAAGTGTCTATCGGGCCGTAGCAGGATGATGAATCTTGCACCATAACGTTCGCAAGGAAATGAATCCTGTTTCTTCAAAATGTCTTCCGGTGAATCCAGCACTTTAAAACGATCGCATACTGTAAGTTAAGGAGATTTTTTCTAACAATGTTTCTTTCTGCAGGCTCATTGAGCATCAATAAGATATCAACTCAGCCAATCAATATGAGGCGAGCGAACATGACGACAGAAAGATTTCTAGTATGCTTGTTGAGCATTTTTACGACATTCGGCTGTCTCGCAGAAGAATATACAGTCAGAAGCAGTGCGTTGAATGTGGTGAATGAAAAAAATTTACATGAACTTCTGGGAGATACAAGCAAAGAAAAACACCATGAGCCAAGTGGCGTGGTATTTGCAAATAATTCATTCTACATTGCTTTTGATAACCACAGCAGGGTTGCTCGAATTGATATTGACCTCCACGAAGCAAAGCTATTAGGCACAGCAAAAAATGGAATCGGTTATGAAGGGATAACTTACGATAATGTAACCAGTAAGTTTTATCTGATTGAGGAATCAAATGATAATAACGGGGCGTTGAATGCACGAATAAACATTACAAATAATGAGTTTTCATTGGAAAAGAAAAAGTGGCTTAAATATAACTTCCAGAAAAATAATAAAGGATTCGAAGGCATTACAATTCTGGTTAAGAACAATAATATATATATTCTCGCCTTATGCGAAGGCAATGACTGTGACGCAGGGTCCGCAAGTAAGATTCATGGAGCGGGCAGAATCAAGGTTTTCGAGAAGAAACGAAAGAAATGGAAATATGCTGCATCTATAAGGCTACCGCAAACATTGGAATTTATTGATTATTCTGGAATAGATATCAATAGTGATAATATGTTGGCAATCACTTCGCAAGAATCGTCTGCCATTTTTGTTGCAGGATTAGATCTAAATAACTGGAAAGTTATTGATGATGGTGTGGTTTACAGGTTTCCAAAGGATATGAATGGAAACGTTCTTTATTGCAATATAGAAGGTGTTTCTTGGATTGCAACAGATCGGCTTGTAACAGTGAGTGATGCAAAAAAAGGCTATCAACATGAACAATGTAAGAAAAAAGAACAGTCGATACACATCGTTTCCATATGAATTACACTAAACACATCGGTAAACGAAGAAAGTAATGAGAGTAACCAATATTCATAGTCGCACATACCAAGTGTCATCAGACAAAATTGGTGCTTTAATGGATACGTTATCCTCAAACAATGACTTACTGTGGCCCCACAAACTTTGGCCTAGAATGAAGTTCGATAAGCCTCTGTCCGTATCTGCAAATGGCGGCCACGGTCCGATTCGCTATTTTGTGGAAGAGTATGTAACTGGGAAACGTATTGTATTCCGCTTTACTGGACCCAATGGATTTGATGGTTATCATGGTTACGATGTAGTTGAACTCGACAATAATACAACTGAGCTGCGTGAAACACTCAAAATGAAAACTCATGGGATGGCACGACTATCATGGCCACTGATATTTTGTCCATTGCATGATGCATTAATAGAAGATTCACTCAGTTTTGCTGAACTGCGGTTAAATCTTACGCCTACAGTCACAGAATGGTCTTTGTGGGTTAAATTATTGCGCTGGCTGATTTCCGGCGGAAAAAGTCGCACACAAAAAATCGTCTGAATGCAAATTAACACGGACTCATAAAAGGCTAGCGCATTTTGTGGGTAGGAATGGCAAAATTAGTGAGTCCATCATCATGAATAAGCATGAAAAGATAAATTACGTTGAATTTCCTGCAAGGGACATTGAAGCAACAAAACAGTTTTTCGCCACTGCGTTTAATTGGTCGTTTGTCGACTATGGCCCTGAATATACTGCTTTCTCGGATGAAGGGATTGATGGTGGTTTTTTCAAATCAGACCTATCCTCTTCTACTGAAAATGGTGGTGCCCTTGTCGTTTTCTATAGTAATGACATAGAGAAAACTCAAACAAAAATACAGGAGGCTGGAGGCACCGTGGTAAAATCGATCTTTTCATTCCCAGGCGGTCGTCGTTTTCATTTTTGCGATCCTAGTGGTAATGAATATGCTGTTTGGTCAGATACGTAAAATGGAAATAGGCCAATGACAATAGAGGGCTCATGTTTTTGTGGCGCAGTTAAGTACAAAATTGATGGGGAACTACGTGATGCCCGCTCTTGCCACTGTTCGATGTGTCGAAAAGCATTTAGCGCTCAAGCATCCGCATATGCATTGGTGGAACCTGGAGAGTTCTTGTGGACGTCCGGTAAAAATCTACTGACCAACTATGAATCAAATAATGGCACAGGATTACAATTCTGCAGTGTATGCGGATCAACACTCTGTGGCACCTATGAAGGCAAGATACATGGAGTTACTTTAGGCTGTGTAGAGGGAAATCCAGAGATTACACTGGGCATGCATATTTTTGTTGGCTCAAAAGCATCATGGGAAACAATTCCAGATGGTGTTCCTCAGTACGAGGAGTGGCCACCTGCCTCCATTAAATAGGCCATATGGATTGGGTTTGTTTCCTGCGCGCCTAACCATCAACCTTCTTCACCTCAAAGATTTCCACCGGCTTGCCTTTTTTGTGCTGTTGCGGCCAGACTGCATAACGACCTGCTGCAATCGGTTCCAGGGCACGGCGGCTGATGATCTCTGCCGCCTCGCTGGAGAGTGACAGTATCGGCAGCTGGCGGCGACTGCCCTGCACCACGAACTTTCCACACTCATGCAGATGCTCAGCAATCCAGGTTGGTGTCTTGCCATTAACCAGACTGAATCGGCTGTAGTCCCAGAGCAGTAACTCCCGCAACAGCGGGTCTCCTGCAAGCATGGGTTGGAGGAAATCTGCGATCAGGCTGAATAACCGGTCGGGCTGCATATTTTCACGCGCCAGTCGCTCACCAGTCGCGGTTAACAATGCATTGAAACAGGCGACGATCTCATCGTCAAAATAACGCGGTACCAGCCACATCAAGGTATGGACCAGATAGCCGCTGTTCCAGAGACGTTCCAGCAACTCCGCATAGAGCTTGAACCGCGATAATTCCTGAAATGTGAGCATTGGATGTGAGAGCACTTCATAGGGCGGCTCCCTGTCCCAACGATAACCCAGTGGCCCTGCCCGCATCTGTAAGGGTGTACCGGGAAGCATTTTCAAGGTGCCAAGCTGAAGATGACCCGGATAGAGCCGAAACACCCGGTTCAGGGAGTCACTGCATTGCACTGCATCCTCTCCCGGCAGCCCGATGATCAGGTCGAGATGAACCGGGTGTTTCTTCAGTTCAACCAACTCACGAATATTCGCCAGTGCCTTGGGGATATCCATCTGCCTGTCGATGGCATCGAGCACCGGTTCGCTCAGGGTCTGCAGTCCGATCTCAAACTGAAACTTCCCCGGCACTGCCTGGCGAAATACCGCCATTGCCTCGGGGGAGATGCGATCCGGATTCAGTTCCAGATGGAAACGCAGACTCTCCGGTGTTTGCGCGAATCGTTGCAGAAGCTCTACTGTGCGCTTTGTTCCGAGATGAAAACTGCGATCGAGCAGTTTTACCGTCTTGGCCTCCAGCCCCTCCAATATCTGGAGTTCGGCTTCCACTCTATCCACGGGGAATGCACGCAGCCGATCAGTGGCACTGGTGCAGAAGGTACAGCGATAGGGACAACCCCGGGAGGTCTCCCAGTAGACCAGTGGCTTGGTAAAATCGGTCAAACCCAGGGTAATCGGTGAGGGAATCTCCTCCACCGGCAGCATCCGGATCGAATTGATCTCTATCGCTTCGTCTTTGCGCCAGATCAGTCCCGATATATCGGAAAGATCACCCTCGGCGTAAAGACGCCACCGCACCAGATCACGAAAAGCGGCTTCGCCCTCCCCGTCCACAATGAAATCGATTGCATCCACTCTGCCCAGCAACTCAGCGCCTCGCGGTCCCGCTTCAGGACCACCGAAAACAACAAGCGACTCAGGCAGAAGCTGCTTCAGTAACCGGGTCAGTCTGAGGGATGCCTGGATATTCCAGAGATAGGTTGAAAACCCGATCACCGCTGGCGCCAACGCCACCAGCGACTCGATCAGCTGTTGGTGATCCACATTAACCAGCGGTTCGAATAGGTGGATGTCGTCGTAGAAAGGTTCGTCACGACAGAAAGCGGATATCGATTGCAGCGCCAGTGAGGAGTGGCTGTAGCCTGCATGCAGAGTCACCAGTGCAATCGCTGGCGTCTCGGATCGGGTTGTGATTTCCGGGTTTGGCATAGTGCGTTGAAATATACGTGACCGCGCCATTTCTGAACACCGTTCAGGCTCCGTTCAGTTAACAGCCTCCACAATCTCCAACAGAGATCCTAAATCGCCATTCGAGGATGGCAAGGGTCACCGCTCAATCAGGAGGGATAAAACCATGAGCACCCCAAGCAAATTCAACCTATCAGATTCAACCGGCTTGCAGCCATTTTCGGCACTCGTTTTTGCCTGGATGCTGTTGTTTGCTCTCCCGACCCAGGCGGCCAACACCCCTACCCTCAAGCTATTCCCCACCACGGTGCTTGAGGACATTCGCCACACCGGCAGCGTTGCCAAGGAGATGGAGAGCGGGTTGCAAGAGGTGATATCCCGCCTGGATCAACAGCAGCAATTGATCATCGACAGTAAATGCGAAGAGGCGGACGACGATCCCGGCTGTGCCCAGCTGAACAAGCAACTTGGGGCAACCTATCTCGAAATGCTGAACATCATGGAGAGTAACCTGCCCACCATGGAGCAGGCGGTGGAGACGACCCGCAAGAGCCTCGCGAAACGTCTTCGCAAGGAGCTGGGGAATGGCATGACACCCTGGACCCTGCAGGAGAACCTGCTCGGCGGACAGTCCGGCAAGCAGGCATCACAGACCCGGCCCAACCTGCGTGGTCGCTCCGGCATGCGGCTCAGCGACCGCTTCAGCCAGTATTACAACCTGGTCTCCAACAGCTCTTCGTCACAGGGTTCCTCCATGGCGGTCATCGCCTCCGACATCTATCTGGACATGGAAGAGACCTCAGATCTGATCGCCCGCACCCGACAGGAGATCAGCCGAGCCACCCTCATGGGCCAGCTCAACCAATCCTTCGGCACTATCACACCTGAGATGCAGGAGGTGGTAAGCGGAGTCAAGGGCATCCTGTTTGGTGATCCGGAGAGTGAAATGCCCCTTGCGGCGCCTCCAACCACTGCTGACAGCACAACGTACCAGAGTCCACTCAGCCTCTAAGGGAGAAACATCATGAATAGCACGAAAGCACTTATCTCAGCGGCACTGTTTGCCACCGTTTCATTCACCGCCGGTTGCGACACTCAACCGGTCAAGGCCAACGCCTGCATCCCGCCACAGGGTCACGATCTGGATGTCGCCGTGAGCCAGTCGAAGAGTGATTTGAGTGATGTTTGCAGCTTCCAGTTCAATGCCTACCTTGAGCGTCTGATGACTATTGCCGAGAGCGATCCAAAACCTGCAAATAAAGAGAAGTTCAGCGAATTCCTGCTCTGGTCAAATCAGGCAGGTCTGTTGAGCAAACAGCAGGCTAAATCGATCTACAACCGCTATTTCAACGTCAAATATGTCTCCCTGATGGGGGACTACAACAACTGCAGCCTGACCTGTCCAAAACAGCAGGAGGTGCTGGCAAACATGGAACGGGAGCTACTCGACAAGGAGCGCGGCCTGGTAAAGATCAGCCGGGATACCGGTAGTTATCAGCGCGCGGACCGACTGTTGAAAGAGACGGAACTTGTGCTGGAAGCCACCTGCACCGCTTGTGGTGCCAATTAGCGCGGGAAGAGAAGCGATGAAAAGGGGATATCTCAGTCGCTTTCTGAAGGGATTTCTGCTGGGTATGTCTATCACTCTGAGTATTGGCGGCCTGCTATTGTGGCTGCTGTCGGCCCAAAACCTGGTGACAATCTCAGCCGAATCCCTGGAAGGCTTGCAAAACCTGTTTAGCTGGAGCAGCCGCAATATGGGCATGGCTATTTGGCCCTTCTCCCTGGTATTCCTGCTGTTTCTGCTAAGTCTGCGCACCCTGCGGCAACGCATTACTGCAGGACAATCCATCGACAGGATCGTCCAGGCCGCACACCTGACCGACATCTGGATCGGGCTGTTTTTCGGCATTGGCGTGATCTGGACCGCCATCGGGATGCGCAGTGCCCTGCTCTTCGCTCTCGGCGACCCTGAGACCGCAGCGCAACTCGGTGCCTTCGTCATTCTTCAACGATTGGTCGATGGAGGGATCCTGCTCGCGCTCTCCACCACCATATTCGGCGGCATTGGCGGCTACCTGATGCGTGTCGTGAAGGCAGTTGCCGTTGGTGGTGAGCTACAGCGCTACTACAGCCATCTGGCCGAGCAGCACAACACGGCAGTACAGACCTCGCTGGATCGCATCGACAGCCACCTGCAACGAATCAGTCACCACCAAGAGAATCGGGATGAACCTCTGGCACTCACAAAGTTACAGCGCTGACCCCCATGCAGGATCCGGTGGCACGGATGAACTGCAGACCGATGTGATGCGCTTTATGGCAATTCTCGGCTTTTGCCTGATGGCGATCTTTGCCTTGGTGCAGTCACTGCCGCAGGCAGCTTCGGAAGAACCGAAAGTCGTTGAAGAGAAAACCGACAACAGCCGATTGAAACAGGAGCAGCAGACCCTCATCGCCTCTCAGGAGCAACTTCATACAGATATCGAGCAACAACAGCAAAAACATCGCCGGATTACTGACGAACAGAAAGCGCTGACGACACAGTCTCAACAGAAACAGCAGCAACTCTCTGTATTGAATCTAAAGATAAAACAGCGTCGGAAAGATCTGTCCTCCCTGGATCAACAGTTAAAGAAAAAACCTCAAACCGTCACTCCTGTCGAGGCGCATGAGACAAACGCCGCTAAAGATGAAGAACCAGGATTTGAACTGAGATTCTCCTCAGATCAGGCTTTGAAACACCTAGTTCAAAACAAGAGAATTCAACTCTATGCACTAGGCCCTAAGGCAACCTGGAAACTTACATTTACCAATGGAAAAACGGTGTTTCATGTTACACCCTCTCCCCGTCGATACCATGAAATGACGCCTGAAACAGTACCCGGTGATGTTCTGCAAGCCTTTCAACAACAGCCCATCACGACATCAGGCACATCGGTCGTCTGGGGCGTGGAACTACCCCATCCGCTGCAGGAAAAAATTCAACAATTGATGCAGGAGTCCAGTGGCGGTCTGCTCATTATCGATGCCCTGGGCCGTGTCAAACTGGAAAGGAGACAAGGGAATGTTTAGATTAATCTGTCTTACTCTGCTTCTGATAGGCCTGAGTGGTTGTGTCACCCAACAGACCAGACCCGCATCACAATCCACGCTTGACCAGTGGGTCGAGCAGGATCTTATCCCCTATCTCAAAACACAACTCAGCCAACATCCCCGTTTCCAGGGAGAACCCGTACTGCTGGGCAGACTAAACGACGGCGCGATTCAACCAAAAATGGATCGGCTGACACGGGACATACGCGATAAAATCAACGCCGAACTACTGGCGACTCCGGGTATTCATCTGGCCCGACAACAACGGGACAAACACTGGAGCCATCGGGATAGACCCACCAAGCCCTGTGATGGTGAACATCCGATCCACTATTTCATCGGCCTGGATCTCAGACTCGACAGCAGTCGGCAGTTGAATCTGACCCTCAGGGCATTGGATCTGCAACAGAACAGTTGGGTCTCCGGGTTCAGCCGGCAATGGCAGGGAGTGGCATCCCGTCAGCAGGCGGAATTGCTGCGCACTGTGCATCTGGATGAGTCACTTCGAGGCCTGCGAATGCTGCCTTTTGTTCAAGGCCAACCGGATCTTATGGCCAGACAACTGGCTGATGACCTCTACTGCCGTCTTAAACAGTTGCCTGTTCAAAACCCAAAACTTCATATTCAGCCTTATGAGAGTGATGAAGCACAGGCCCGTACAACCATGGAACTGCTCAGCCACTATCTCGCCCGTTTCGGCGATGTTCTTATTGAAAAAAAACAGACTGATGCCGATCTGACGATAAAAGGAAAAACTCACCGGATCTCTGGAAATCTGCAACAGTTCTGGATTCTGGTTCAACCTGCTGAGGCTGCTTCGGCATTGCCGGATATCAGTGTCAGCACCTATCTTCTGTCTGGCCCTGCACAGGCCGCAACCACCGAGGCTGTTCCTGCTCAGAAAGAGAGGCCGGTGAGCGTGACTAAAAGCGCCGGCGTTCTGCAGATCATCACACCGAGAAAACTCTCGCTCTGCGGCACACGCCATCCCTGGCGCTCCGGAGAGCGCGTACTCAACGGGCAGGCGGCCATTCCCAAGCAGGGGTGCTTTGCCCTGGAGATAGCTGCACCCACAGAGAGCCGGGGGTTCTTCTTCAAAAAGCGTGGCGACGGCGCACTGTTTCGTCTCGCCCCGTCAGAGTGCCGGCATCTCGGAGTGAGGTCTTCCCGGAATTCCAATGGAAAGACCCTGCGTCTACCTTCACGGCATCGGCGAGGCGTGGAGGGCGTATTGCATAGTGATGACCATTCCGGACGAGAGACCTACTACGCGATAATCACCAATGATGATCGCAGCGCAGGGGTAGTCGCCGCCCATCTCGCCCTCCTGCCGGAGAGTTGCCACGGTTACGAAGATCCACAACTCAATGCTGAAGAACTGATGAGTTGGTTGCAGAAACTTGATCAATTGATGTTGGAGCACGCTTCAAATGTGGCATGGACATCAAGAGATATTACATTAAGTAATACCAATAACTCATTGATTAATATTTATTAGTAATGAGGAATGTCATGATAAAATTCATCGGGCTTATAGCAGGTTTCGGGGTGGCTGTTTTCCTCCTGGGTATGGTTTTCAACCCGACACCGATTCAGCGGGTCTCCAGTACTCCCCAACCCACTCAAATGCCATCACAAAGTGTTCCGGCAACACCCAGCCAAGTGGCCGAGGTATCACACACCACCTCAACGGCAGACGACCGCCAATTGGAAGATCCGCCAATCCAGGTCGACAGACCCACCACGACTGAAGAGCCACCAATATCCAATATCGAGCTTCAGACAATCGAGCAACAATGGCAGCCATTCTGGAGCCCATTCCACAGTGAACGCTCCGCCAGCGGATTTGCCACTCGAATTGAACGCCTTACGGGACGCCAAATGCGTGTCCAAGAGGAAGAATCGGGCAGATATCAGGTTGTTTTTTCGCATTGGGGTGAAACAGACCGCTCCATCGCCCTCACACAAATTGCTGCCGCAAGCGGCCTCGAAATAGAGCAGGCATCCCATGACCCGAATAAATAGAAATAGAACTCTCCTGCTCTGCCTGCTGGCTGGAATGATCTTTTCCCAGCTCGCCAGTAGTGCTGCGGAAACCAGGACAACAACCCTTTCAGAGACCTGGAAAAACTACCTGTCTTCAGCAGACGGCAGAGAGCCGAGCAAACACTTCCCCTATCTGCACTGTTTCCGCCGGGCTGCAGCAAATCACGACCTGCCATTGACCCTGCTGCTGGCGGTCTCACGGGGTGAAAGCGATTTCGATCCTGCAGCCCGTTCCCATGCAAATGCCCATGGTCTGATGCAGATCCAATGGCCAGGCACCGCGAAACATCTCGGAATCAACAGGGTTGCAGACCTCTACAACCCTTGCCGGAATGTGGATGCGGGCACCCGATATCTCAAAGAACTGCTTGCGCGATATAACAACGACCTGCACCTGGCACTGGCTGCCTACAATTATGGCCCCGGCCGGATATCCAAAACCGGGGGGGAAATACCAGACGGCGCAGAGTGGTACAGCCGCTATATCTATCGTCACCTCACCTATGTGACGGATATCAGCCACCGCGGATCCACCGAACCACAACAGCCCTATTCAGCGGAAAAGAGACGGGCACTCATCGAATTCAACCGCCCCTACCGGGTCGAGGCCTATGTGAGCTCACTGCAGAAGCGTTTTCCCAACCTGCGGTTTGACTGGTTCAAACTGCCCGAACAGCGTTACAGGGTCGTTGTCCTCTATGCAGATGAGAGTGAGCAGGCCAAGACACTCTCGCAGCTGCGACACTCTGGAATAATCACCGACTGACCAATCAAAAAAGCAAAACTTGTGAAGAAGGCAAGGAGTTGTTAACCGTTTTGAAAATCCCGGACAAAACACTCGCGTTTCCCTATTTCTCGCGCTATGATTCAGCTGTTTTGTTGTGCGCTTGTCACACTAATAAAATCACTAAATCACTCTTTGTTTTCAACAGTTTAAATCATAGGGATTCAACATGTTCGACCTCAGGAAGACACGTATTGGCGTGCTTGGCCTCGGTTATGTAGGGCTGCCACTGGCAGTGGAGTTCGGAAAGAAATTTCCCACCATTGGTCTCGACATCAACGAGGCACGGGTTCAGGAATTGAAAGAGGGCCGCGACAGCTCTCTGGAAGTGGAGCCCGAAGAACTCGTAAAGGTGCCCCACCTTAGCTACACCAGCAATCTGGATGACCTCAAAGAGTGCAACGTCTTTATCGTCACAGTCCCCACCCCGATCAACGAGCATAAACAGCCCGACCTTTCGCCGCTGATCGGCGCCAGCCATGCGCTGGGCAAGGTGATCAAACCCGGCGATATCGCCATCTTCGAGTCCACAGTCTATCCAGGTGCCACCGAAGAGGATTGCGTGCCGATCATGGAAGCTGACTCCGGCCTGACCTTCAATAAGGACTTCTTCGTCGGCTACAGCCCTGAGCGCATCAATCCCGGCGACAAGGAGCACCGCCTCCCCACCATCAAGAAGGTGACCTCCGGTTCCACGCCCGAAGTGGCGGATTTCGTCGATGAACTCTACCGCAGCATCATTACTGCCGGCACCCACAAGGCCAGCAGCATCAAGGTTGCCGAGGCAGCAAAGGTCATCGAAAATACCCAGCGCGATGTGAATATTGCCCTGATCA
This sequence comes from Sedimenticolaceae bacterium, assembly GCA_963691905.1. Classification (GTDB taxonomy): domain Bacteria; phylum Pseudomonadota; class Gammaproteobacteria; order Chromatiales; family Chromatiaceae; genus QGON01. Next base: position 430,814 of record OY829894.1, on the reverse strand, counting down.
ACGAACTGGCGCTGATCTTCAATCGTCTCGGCATCGATACCCTGGAGGTACTTGAGGCCGCCGGCAGCAAGTGGAACTTTCTCCCCTTCCGCCCCGGCCTGGTTGGCGGTCACTGCATCGGTGTCGACCCTTACTACCTGACACACAAGGCGCAATCGATCGGCTACCAGCCGGAGATCATCCTTGCGGGTCGCCGGCTCAACGACGGCATGGGCGCCTATGTGGTCCACTCTGTTATCAAGATGATGATGAAGCGGGGAACCGCCTCCAACAGCAAGGCGCTGGTCCTGGGTCTCACCTTCAAGGAGAACTGTCCAGATCTTCGCAATACCCGCGTAGTGGATATCGTTACTGAGTTCCAGGACTACGGTACCACAGTGGATGTCTACGATCCTTGGGTCAATGCCGACGATGCTGAGCACGAATATGGCATTCGCACCATCGATACGCTAAAGGAAGGGCACTATGATGCCGTTATATTGGCCGTGTCACACAAGGAGTTTGCAGAGATGGGCAGCAAAAAGATCCGCGCCCTGTGCAAGCCTGATGGTGTGCTCTTCGATGTTAAGAACCTTCTGCCTGTGGATGATGTCGACGGTCGTCTGTAAGCAGCAACACGACCTGGAAATCAGACCTTATGAATAGCTACGATAAGCTCAAACAACACCTGGAAAGCAGTCAGTCCACCTGGCTCGTGACGGGTGTTGCCGGTTTCATCGGCTCTAACCTGCTGGAAACCCTGTTGAAACTCAACCAGTCCGTTGTCGGCCTGGACAACTTCTGTACCGGGCATCGCTACAATTTCGACAAGGTGCAGGAACAGGTTTCGGAAGCCCAATGGAACAATTTCACTTTCATCGAAGGTGATATCCGTTCTCTGGATGACTGTAGAAAAGCCTGTGAGGGTGTTGATTACGTGCTGCACCAGGCAGCCCTCGGTTCGGTACCCCGCTCCCTGGACGATCCGATCACCACCAATGAGAACAACATCACCGGCTATCTGAACATGCTGGTGGCGGCTCGTGATGCCGGTGTCAAACGGTTTGTCTACGCGGCATCCAGTTCCACCTATGGCGACCACCCAGGTCTGCCCAAGGTTGAAGACAAGATCGGCAACCCGCTCTCTCCCTATGCGGTCACCAAGGTAGTCAACGAACAATATGCCAGCGTATTTGCCCGTTGCTACGATTTCAAGACCATCGGCCTGCGCTATTTCAATATTTTTGGGCAACGTCAGGACCCTAACGGGGCATACGCAGCCGTCATACCCAAGTGGGTCGATGCCATGATCAAGGATGAAGAGGTCTTCATCAATGGTGACGGTAAAACGAGCCGGGATTTCTGCTATATCGACAACGCCGTACAGGCCAATCTGTTGGGCGCAACCACAGAAAACCCTGATGCGGTCGACCAGGTCTATAATGTTGCCGTTGGCGACCGCACTACATTGACCGATTTGTACGAAGAGATCCGTATACTGTTGGAAAAGCGCTTTCCTCATCTCAAAGGATCCTCTCCAATCTACAGGGATTTCCGCGCCGGGGATGTTCTGCACTCTCTGGCCGATATTTCCAAATCAGAAACATTGCTGGGATATGAGCCGACTCACAAGATCGGACCCGGCCTTGATGAAGCGATGGGCTGGTACGTCGACGATCTGACCTGATCCCAATTTAGCGCTAGTTTACGAAAAGGAACTCCCCAATGAAGGTATTGATAACTGGCAGCGCCGGTTTCATCGGTTCAGCCCTGGCACTGCGGCTGCTGGAGCGTGGTGACGAGGCCATCGGCATTGACTGCCTCAACGACTATTACGATGTTGAACTGAAGAAGGCGCGTCTGGCCCGTACCCTGGATCATCCGAACTACACCGATCTACGGCTCGAACTGGAAGATCGCCAGGGCATTGCAGACTGTTTTGCCAAATACAAACCCAACGGCGTAGTCAATCTGGCAGCCCAGGCGGGAGTGCGCTACTCCATCGAAAATCCGCTGGCCTATGTTGATTCAAACCTGATGGGCTTCGGGCATATCCTCGAAGGGTGCCGTCATAACGGCGTCGAACACCTGGTCTACGCCTCCAGCAGCTCTGTCTACGGCGCCAATACCTCCATGCCCTTTTCGGTTCACGACAATGTGAACCACCCGGTGAGTCTCTATGCAGCCACCAAAAAGGCCAATGAGTTGATGGCTCACACCTACAGCCATCTCTATCGCCTGCCCACCACCGGCTTGCGCTTCTTCACGGTCTATGGACCCTGGAGCCGTCCCGACATGGCAATGCTCAAATTTGCCCAAAAGATCATGAAGGGCGAACCCATCGATGTCTTCAACTATGGCAAGCACCAACGGGATTTCACCTACATCGACGATATCGTTGAGGGCGTGATTCAGGTGCTGGACCGTCCGGCCCAGCCAAATCCCGACTGGGACAGCGATCATCCGGACACCGCCAGCAGTAAAGCGCCCTATCGTCTCTACAACATCGGCAGCAATAACCCGACAGAGCTGATGCGCTACATTGAACTGCTGGAAGAGAGTCTTGGCAAGAAAGCCGAACTGAACATGTTGCCACTACAGGACGGCGACGTGGTTGCCACCTATGCCGATGTGGACAGCCTTATTAAGGACACAGGTTACAAACCTGACACCAAGCTTGAAGATGGTGTAGCGGCTTTCGCCAAGTGGTTCAAGGAGTACTACGGGCACTAGTGCAGTGTCCTAATTTGATTGTATATTATCAAGGGTTATTCGCGCACGGTTTACTTTTTCTAAAATGTCTTCAGCAGATTTTGTCCAAACAAAAGGTTTGGGGTTTTTGTTGTTCTTATCGATATACTCAATAATCTTTTTTTCCAGCTCAACTACCGAAGTAAAAATACCTCTTTTAAGTTGCCTCTCTGTAAGTACGCCAAAAAATCGTTCTACTAAATTCAGCCATGATGAACTGGTCGGTATGAAATGCAGAAATACACGTTTATTCCGCCTCAGCCAGTTCCGTACTTTTTCATGCTTATGCGTGGCATAGTTATCAACAATAATATGCAAGTCTTTATCTTTTTCAGTTTGACCTTCAACCTTCTTCAGGAATTTAAGAAATTCTTTGTGCGTATGCTTTTGGTAACATTCACCAGTCACACTTCCAGTAGCAACATCAAGCGCTGCAAAAAGTGTACTCGTACCGTTTCTTTTATAATCATGCGTTATGGTTCCACAGCGACCTTTCTTCAATGGAAGACCCGGTTGCGTGCGGTCCAACGCCTGGATTGATGTCTTCTCATCAACACAAAAGACAATAGCGTTTTCAGGTGGATTTAAATATAAGCCCACTACATCACACAATTTCTCTTCAAAACGAGGATCATTGCTGACCTTGAATGTCTTCTCCAAGTGAGGCTTTAAACCAACCGACTGCCAGACACGATTAACAAAGCTGTGCGTTGTTTTCAGTTCTTTAGCCAGTGTCCGGGTTGACCAGTGCGTAGCATTGTCTGGCTTATCTTGCGTTGTTTTCTCAATTATCCTTTTGCGAAGTCTGGCCTGTTTTAATGTATCCTTTCCTCCATGATTTGCCCCTCTGGGCTTATCTTTGCTGATTGACTGGATGCCACCTTCAGCAAATCTATTTCTCCATAGTCCTACTTTGTTAGGTGCAATATTGAGTCTTTGTGCAATGTCTTTGTTCTTCAAACCTTCTGCGGATAACAGGACTATTTTAGAGCGCTCTGACAATCGAATTGAGACAGCCTTGCTCTTTGTGTTTTTCTCCAGTATCTGCCTATCGGTTTCAGATAATGTGATTTTTGCTGCTACTCTCATACATAATAATCCTGCCATTCATGAATAGCAGGATTATACCAATAACCACTTAATATGCCTTCAATTTAGGACGCTACACTAGTATCTGACGCAGAACTTGCCTGATCCGCTACGCTTGATCAGGCCTGCTAAGGAGCGGAATCTGGCAGTTATGCCGGGTTCCGTTTTTTTATGCGCAAAAAAAAGCGGGTGAGAACCGATCCAGGAGGCTGAAAGGATCGAGTTTGCTCACCCGCAGACTAGCGCTTATCCACGGAAACGACCAATCCGCGTTTAGCTGGAGGCAATATTAGCCATTCTTAATTGACTCCAATATGACGCAGATCAATAAACCCTGCATTTCACTAAGGAATTAATCTGAACGAAACGTCATCAAAACCTCTTAATTATCCTCCTGCACGCCGCCAAAGAGTTCCAGAAGACGGGGCAGAAAACGTCGGAACTCCAGTGCCATCAGGGAAAAATCGACATCGAACCGTGCAATATCATCCTCAGCCACACTGTCAGCGGCCTCCTCCTGGATGATATCCAGGAACTTAATCCGCTTTAGCGCAAGATCTGATTCAATCATGCAGGAGAGCCGCTCATTCCACTCCACTGCCAATTTTACCACCTGTTTTCCCGCATCCAGGTGGTTGAGCACTTCCTGTGCACCCAGATCATGTCCCTTGCAGCGCACAATCGCCTTCTCGTCTGAGGCATCCTGGAGTTCACAGCTGTCCTGCAGGAGAAAGTCTCCATACTGTTCCGGGCGGCGCACCCACTCGGTCATCACGGAGGGCGGAGCGACTGCAACATCCAAAGGGCGAACCGGCAGGGTTCCCAGGGTCTCCCGGAGCAGTCCCAGCAGTACCTCCGCCTTGTTGGCCGAGGCGGCATCGACCAGAATCCAGCCGCTGGTCCGATCGATCATGGCGTAGGTCCGTGCCGATTTGGTAAACGCTCTGGGCATCAAATCCTGGATAATCTCATCCCGAATCTCACCCTTCTCCCGCCGGGAGACCTGGCGTGCTTCCGCCTCTTCTATCGATACGGCTTTCTCTTCAACCATCTCCCGGACCACCGACGCGGGCAGTACCTTCTCCTCCTGTCGCAGGCAGAGCATGATGCTGCCGCTCACTTCATGGGCCAGGCGGTCCGATCGCCTGCCAAGCGGTGATGCCCAGCCGAGCGTGGCAGGCTCCATGCTGCCACAAGTTCGAAACTCCCGTTCCGCCAGCTGTATCTGCAGCTCTTCCTCCGACAGCGTGAAGGGTTTCAGAAGTTGGTAGATACGAAGATTTTTGAACCACATATGAGCACGCCAGACTGGTGAATGGGGAGGCGGATTATGGCGGATGTTCTCAGGCTTATCCAGCCTTGCTTTTTGAAAAAAATCGACCCATGGTTCTAATAGACGGTAGAGAAAATCACACCTTATTGGAAAACCAGAATGTCCACCGAACTGAAAAAAAACCTCAGCGAAAATTCCTGGGAAACGCTGATGGAAATTGCTCGTGCATCGATCCGAAACGGTTTGGAGAAAGGCAGGTCATTGCCTGTCGAGGCTGCAGATTACAGTACAGAGTTGCAGGCAATTCGCGCCAGCTTTGTGACATTGAACAAGCGTGGTCGGCTGCGCGGTTGCATTGGCCACCTGGAGGCAATCAAGCCACTGATCGAGGATGTGGCGGAAAACGCCTATTCTGCCGCCTTTCGTGATCCCCGATTTCCGCCGCTGTCGCCCCATGAATATGACGAACTCGACATTCACCTCTCTGTGCTTACCCCGGCTGAACCCCTCCCCTTCGAATCCGAGAGCGACCTGATTCAGCAGTTGCGCCCTGGGATCGACGGACTCATCCTGGTGGACGGGATGGCCAAAGGCACCTTTCTTCCTTCGGTCTGGGAGTCACTGCCGAGAGCCGAGGACTTTCTTCGGCATCTGAAACGTAAGGCCGGTCTGCCTGAAAGCCACTGGTCGGAGACGTTGGAGATCCATCGCTACGAAACCGAGGTGTTTCCTGATTGAAGTATGGCAGGTTCAAGTCTGTGGAACCGGTGGCTCACATCTTCGTTGCAATCCCGGATTGCCCGATCCGCAAGCTTGATCGGACCTACGGACCAGCCCCCTTGCGTAGACACTTGCCGACAGAACCGGTGCCGCAGGCCACCCCATCGACCCAAATCGTTTCACCAAGCCTTGCACCATCCAGTGCCGCACCCTGGATTCGGGCGCCGCGCAGATCGGCAAATCGCAGATCCGCGTTGATGAGGTCGGCCTCTGTCAGATCAGCACCCTGAAGATTTGCGCCGATCAGAGAGACTTTCTCCATCAGCGCATAACTGAGATCCGCATAACGAAGATCGGCATAACGCATATCGGCCTCACGGAGGTCCGTAGCAGTCAGTTTGGCCTGTCGCAGCACCGCACTGTTCAGCGTCGCCCCTCTCAGACTGGCCGATCCCACATCCACAGCCAACAAGAGGCAACTACGCCAGTTAATCCCTGGCGCAGCGGGTGAATCACACTGGGGATCATCCATCCCCTTGGGCACCCCGGTCCAGAGTGACAGGCCGACAACAACTCCCAAGACCAGCAGACTGACAATCATAGCCAATAAGGGAAATTTTCGTGTCGATCTGTCTGCAGATAAAACATCGGTTTGATCACGCACTTCCAGTGTTTTTTGCGCAGAGGCATCACCGCTTGCTGCCCGCAGTTGCAGGGGAACCACCTCCGGAACCCCACCTATGGGTTTCCAGTTGCGGCGGTCCGCACTGATCTCCACATCCAACCCGATCTCTTCCTGAAGCAGCATCCACCGGATACGGCCGCTCGGGTAGGGACCTCGTATGGTGCCCTCACTGCGCAAAAACCAGAGGCGGGTATTGTCTACTGTCTGATCTGTCATATCGTCTAATTTTTCCGGGTATTTCGTAGGATTATCGGCAGCAATTCTGATGAGTTGAATAGTTTTCAATGCCAGAAACATTCGCGTGGCATATACTTTTTCCCAACAACGCTTTCAGCAGAATCACAAATGCGCATACCCGGTTCCAACATTGTCCTGCCTCTACCCAACGCACTGCCACGGGAGAACCCGATACAGAACCTCAAACCGGGACAGATACTGCAGGCGACGGCACTGAGCGACACCCAGAACAGCCAGCTCAAACTACAGATCGGTGTGACCCGTTTGATCGCCCAAACCCAGGTGGCGATAAAAAGCGGTCAGCAACTTACGCTGAGCGTTGAAAAGGGCGGTAAGTTTCCAGAGTTACGCCTGCTCACGACCCTCAGCCGGGAGCAGCTGCAGGCCAATGCACTGAAGACACTTCTCCCCCGCCAGCAGCCACTGGCCCAACTCTTTGACAAAATTGCCACCCAACTGTCGAATACCAGTAGCGACCCAGCGCCCGGAAATGTACGCCAGGCTATTGAAGGATTGGTCGGCCGCCTGCTCTCCACCGACCAGCCTCAGTTTCAGCAGCAATTGCGGACAGCTTTACAAAACAGCGGTCTCTTTACTGAAGCCCATCTGTTGCAGGGCAGCGGCAACCCCGCTGACCTCAAACTCAACCTCCTTAGACTCTTTGAGCTGATCAACACTCTGCTACCTGGGAAAGGTCTGAATCCTCAGCAATCTACCGCCGCATTAGCAGCTTCCGATAGTAGCGGCACTCCATTACCACCCGATTCCCCGCTTCGGTTTCTACTGGATCTGCTGAAACAACTCGACGGCGGTCTGGCACGTATCCAATCCAATCAACTCGCCTCTCTGCCGCAAGAAGACCCGACACGACAGACCTGGCAGTTTGAACTACCTATCCGGCATAACGAACAACTGGATGTTTTCCGGATCCGGTTACAGAAGGAACCCGGGAAGAGCGGCGAAAAAGAGGATGCGGTCTGGAGTCTGACCCTGCGCATGAACCTGGAACCACTGGGCCCCATGCGTGTACAGCTTCGCCTGCAGGGAGAGGCAATCTCAAGCGTACTATGGGCTGAGCAGGCGGAAACAACCTCGCTGATTCAGAACAATCTGGAAAAACTTCGCTCCGCCCTGGAAAAAGCCGGTTTGGATGTCACAAAACTGGAAGCATACCAAGGCAAAAGTGACAGTGATGAGCAACTGCCGCGCGGTCTCTCCCTGCTGGATGAAAAAGCATGAAGGAAGAGAAAAACAGCAAACCCGACCTGGCCATTGCCCTCAATTACGATGGGGAGAACGCTCCCAAACTCACCGCCAAGGGACGAGGCGAACTGGCTGAACGCATTATGGCGCTGGCTGGGGAACACGATGTGCCGCTTCACGAAGATGCAGAACTGGCCGCCCTGCTGTCCCAGATCCCATTGGGTGATGAGATTCCTGAGGCCCTATATCGCGCTATTGCAGAGGTAATCGCCTTCGCCTATATCCTGTCGGGAAAGCGACCGCCGGGTTATGAGTAAACCTTTTCGATGGCTCAACAACAAGGAATATTTGCGACCTGGGAGTCACTTTCAGACCGGGTGCGAATCAATCAGGCCGTCTCTGACTTCGATCATCGCTCTCTTTCTGCTCTGAACGTTCCTCCTCTTTTTTTTCAGCCCGCTCATAGCGATCGACAACCTTGGAAAGTGCTTCGGTGCGAGTATGTTTACTGCGCCAGGTATCCTTTTTCACCGAGTGATTCTGCTTGCTGGCAGCCACGACCGACTCCTGCTGTTTGATCGCCCCATCGAGTTTGGCGATAAAGGCACGGTACTCCTGCAGATGGACGGCAGAAATGCCTTTACTGGACGCCTGTTCAAAACGCGTCAGATACTCTTGGTGGTACTGCTTCAACTGCGTCAGCTTTGTCTCCTCTTCGTGCAGTGACTTTTTCGATCTTCCAAGTTGGCGCGCAGCAGTCTGCTCCCGCGACTTGGCGACTCTTTGAACAGGCTTCAAACGTTTTGATGGTGACATTTTTATTTTTCCCTAAATCCTTTTTTCTAAACACGACCTGCCGGTTGCAGGGGCAGGTCTCCTGGCATCTCCACTTCCGCTTCAGAAGGAAAAAGTGCCTCCAGCATATCGAGACTCTCACGCAGGTTAACGGGGGTACGCATATCCTGGCGCAGGAACTCTGTCAGGGCCGGCATCGCGGCAATGGCGATATCGATCTGTTCGTCACTGCCCTGTTCATAAGCCCCAACACTGATGAGATCGCGGTTCTGCTGATAGAGCGAGTAAAGGTGCTTGAATGAGCGAGCCGCATCCTGATGACCATAGGTGGTGATCTCATTCATCGCCCGGCTGATGGATGCCTCGATGTCGATGGCAGGGTAGTGCCCCGCTTCCGCCAATCGTCTGGAGAGCACGATATGCCCATCCAGTATCGCCCGCGCCGCATCCGCAATAGGGTCGTTCTGATCATCACCCTCCGCCAACACGGTATAGAATGCAGTGATTGAACCTCCCCCTTTATCACCGTTACCTGCACGCTCCACCAATTGCGGCAGCTTGGCAAATACCGAGGGGGGATAGCCTTTGGTGGCGGGTGGCTCATGGATCGCCAGGGCAATCTCCCGTTGTGCCTGGGCAAAACGGGTGAGAGAGTCCATCAGCAACAGGACATGCTTGCCCTGCTCCCGGAAGTATTCGGCGATGCTGGTGGCCAGCATGGCACCGTGCATGCGGCGCAGCGGTGGATTGTCCGCCGGTACAGCCACCACAACCGCCCGTTTTAGCCCCTCTTCACCCAAGCTGTTTTCAACAAACTCTTTTACTTCACGGCCCCGTTCTCCGATCAGACCCACAACGGTCACATCTGCGTTGGTATAGCGGGTCATCATGCCGAGCAGCACACTCTTGCCGACACCTGATCCTGCGAAGAGACCGAGCCGTTGACCCCGCCCCACACTCAGTAACGCATTGATTGCCCGCACGCCAACATCCAGAGGTTCACGAATTGGCGTTCGCGCCAGGGGATTAAAGGTCTGTCCGGTGAGAGGACGGCGCTCATCGGCATGCAGCCCCCCTTTTCCATCCAACGGACGTCCTGCACCATCAATGACCCGGCCCAGCAGATGGTCACCCACTACCGCCTCACATACGCTTCCCGTTGGAATAACTCTCGCACCCTGCTCAAGCCCTCGAATATCGCCAGTCGGCATCAGATAGAGGCTCTCTTCACCAAATCCCACCACCTCGGCCTCAATATGTGTGCCGTTGGAGCTGACCACATCACACTGCCCACCGATTGCAGCCCGACAACCGACGGATTCAAGGGTCAGTCCCACCATGCGTGTCAGACGGCCTTCGACCACCAGGCCGCGCCCTTCCCCCATCCGTTTGGCATGGTCACGAAGTCTGCTGACCCAGATATCACTCCGATCTGCTTTGGGTGGATGAGAAGGCATCTACTCCACCTCCTCTTCATCGATGGTGCGCGTACCCGCCAGTAGCGGGGCAATCAGGTTGGCAAGTCGCGACTCCAGGGTTGCATCGATCTGGGATGTCTCGGTCACCACTTTGCAGCCGCCGCGGTTGATCACCGGATCCTCAATAATTTTCCAGCCAAGATCGTTCTCTCCCAGCGAATAGATATCCCGAACCAACTCGGCATCTTCCGGGTGGAGCTGAAGGCGTACATTGCGTGAAGAGACCGGCAACAGGGCAAGGGCTTCTCGCACTACGCCCACTATCTGGCTGGGATCGCTGTTCACCTCACGGCGTACCAACTGCCTGACCATTGAGATCACCAGAGTTACCAGTTCGTCTTCGACCTTATTGTCAAGATTCCGTAGCGGCTGATCCAAAGTTGAGAGCAGCCGATCCATCTGCATGGCATATTCCCGCAGTTGGTCCCGGCCCTGCTCCAGTCCCTCCCTGTGACCGAATTCAAAGCCCTCTTCTTTGCCCTTTTCAAAACCCTCTTCGTAAGCTTGCTGTTGAACTGCCTCCAGTTCAGCCGCTGTGGGCGGCGCATCCGGTGGCTGAATCGATTTCTGAAACGTCTGCGAGCTTCCACCTCCCCCCACGTCGGGTGGTAACCATTGGCGAACCGTATCGGTCTCTTTGTCGGACAGAATCTTAGAGGAACTCTTCACCACCACCTCCAAGCATAATCTCACCCGCATCGGCCAGGCGACGCGCTACCTGCAAAATCTCTTTTTGCGATCCTTCCACATCACTGAGTTTAGCGGGTGCTGCTGCCTCCAGATCATCCTTGAGCATTTCAGCCGCCCGCTTGGACATATTCTTGAAGATCTTGTCTTTGAGACCCTCTTCCGCACCACGCAGCGCGAGCAGCAATTGCTCAGAAGCCACTTCGCGCAGCAGAGTCTGAATGCCCCTGTCGTCGACATCGATCAAATTATCAAAAACAAACATATTGTCCTGGAGCTCCTGACCCAGATCGGTATCAGCATCCATGATCTGCTCCATGACCTTGCTCTCCACCGCGCCATCCAGCAGATTCAGAATCTCTGCAGCGGTTTTGACACCGCCAAGGTTGGAGGTTTTGACATTGGAGGCACCTGAAAATTGCTTCTCCAGTATCTCATCCAACTCCTGTAGTGCCGCAGGTTGGATACCATCCAGGGACGCAATGCGCATAATGACATCTGTTCTGACCTTCTCCTGAAATTGGCTCAGTACCTGTGCCGCCTGATCGGCATCTAAAAATGAGAGCACGATGGCGATAATCTGCGGGTGCTCCAGCCGGATCAATTCAGCAACAGAACGGGAATCCATCCATTTCAGCTGTTCCAGACCCTTGCTGTTTCGGCCCAGCAAAATCCGGTCGATCACGCCACCCGCTTTATCTTCACCGAGGGCATTGGTAAGCATGTTGCGGATATATTCGTCAGAACCCAGTCCAAGGGCGGTCTGTGTCTCGAGGGTGGAGACAAAATGGCGCATCACCGCTTCCATCTGGTCGGTGGTGACGTTCGTCAGACTCGCCATCGCCATACCGACATCCTGCACCTCTTTCGGCCCCATATGTTTGAGCAGTTCGGCGGCATCCTTTTCACCCAGGGCCAACAGTAAAATAGCAGAGCGCTGTATGCCGCCTATCTTGGCAATCGCTTCCGACTGTTCCACAGGGACTGCAGCGGGCTTTATCTTTTTATCCGGCATCTTCTGCAATCCACTTCTTCACGACCTGCGCCACACGCTTGGGATCATTTTCGATCATACCGCGCGCGGCATCGATGGTTTTTTCATAACTGCCAGGGCCAGGTAGCTTTACTGTTTCATCCCCCTCCAGGGCGAGACCGTCCCCCCCGGCGCCCTCCAGGGTGCCTTCGAGTCCCCCTTCACCTGCCACGCCACCACCGGCAACACCATCACCTTCCACCCCCGTCGTCACAACCTGTGCGGTGAGACGATTCATCGTGGGCTTCAGTACACCGAAGATCAACAGCAGCACGAGCAACACACCACCCGCCTGCCGCACCGCATCCCAGAACCAGGCCTCTTCCCAAATCGCCAGTTCAGGCAGTGGTTCAGGGGGGGCGGGGATAAAGAAAGACTCATTGAGCACTTGTACGCTGTCGCCACGCTGAATATTGAAACCAACTGTCTCCTTTACCAGATTGGTGATACGGGTGATCTCTTCCGGTGTCCGCTGAATCCGTTGCGGCACCCCGTCCTCACCCAGCGCGATCCTGTCGTTGACCACCACTGCCACCGAAAGCCGACGCAGGCTATTGCTGGGTAACCGGGTATGACTGATGGTTTTGTCCAGCTCAAAGTTACGGGTGGCACGCTTGCTGGTATTGATCGGGGTCGCAGCCTCTCCTTCACCCCCTTGTCCACCTGTCTGCTCTGGCGCATTGCCTGCAGCGGGCGGCTGATTCGTCAGTGCGCCGGGAACTCCCTGTATCTCGCTCAATCGACTCTGCTGTTCATTGATCTGCTCAGAACGCAGCGCACTCATATCCGGATCGTAACTCTCCTGGGTCTGTTCAATCACCGTAAAATCGACTTCGGCCGCAACCTCGGCCCGCAGATTATCCTGTCCCAACAGGGGCGACAGAATATCTTCGATACGCTGTTTGTAATGCGCTTCCAACTCGCGGGTATATTCAAACTGGCTGGTGGACATGGCCATCTGCGCGGATTTATCCGCACCACTGAGCAGTTTGCCTTTATGATTCACCACAGTGACCTGGGAAACATCCAGTTCCGGTACGCTGGACGCCACCAGATGAGAGATCGCCTCCACCTGACCCTTTTCCAGCGTCCGTCCCGAATAGAGTTTGATTACCACCGAGGCGCTGGGCACCTTACGCTGCCGCACAAACACCGACTGTTTGGGTGTTGCCAGGTGGACACGGGCCGACTCGATATTTGCCAGTGTGGCAATGGAGCGGGCCAGTTCACCCTCCATCGCACGCTGATAGCGAGCAGCCTCAACCATCCGGCTGGTGTTGAAACCGGTATCCTGCTGCAATAGTTCAAAACCGAGAGAATCACTATGCGGCAAACCCTCTCCGGCAAGTTTCATCCGCGCCTCCTGCAGATCTGCAGATGGCACCATCACTGCACCTGAGGATTGATCCACCTGATACTTGATGCCTATCTGTTGCAGTGCCTGAACGATCTCCATCGCATCTTTCTGCGCCAGATTGCCGTAGAGCAGACTGTAGTTCGGTGCCTGCGACCAGAGCACCACTGCCACACCCAACGCTACGCTGGCGGCAATGCCGACCATAACGGCGATTTGGCGGAAGATGGGGTTGTCTTGAAGACGCTGGTTGACTTCCAGTGCCTTACCCGACTCATCAGTTGTTGCAAGTGCCATGATTGCGATTCCGGCTTGATTAATCTGACTTTTCTTTCAGTTGCGTATTATTTGTGCTGTAACAGCTAGATAGGCATATTCATTACGTCTTTATAGGCTTCGACCAGCTTGTTTCTAACCTGTACCATCGCATCGAAGGATAGGCTCGACTTCTGCACTGCGATCATCACCTGAGCAAGATCCACATCCCCTTCACCGGTTTCAAACGCAGTGGTAAGCGCCTTCGCCTCATGCTGGGTCTCATTGACCTGATCAATGGAATTTTTCAGCAGGTCGCCAAAGTTGCTCTGGCTCGCCTCTTCAACCGGCTTTGGGGCATTTTCGGCCTGGGCGGCCATCACCCGCATCTGCGCCAGAACCTGGTTGATATCCATGTTGCTCATCGTTCACTCCCCACTCAAATCGATCTATATATCTGTTATATGCAGATTCCGCACCAATCAGCCTGCCCGACCGGGAATCGCCATGCCGGCATTGCGCATGCGGGCTATCTTGTAGCGCAACGTGCGCTGACTGATACCCAAACGCTCCGCCGCCTGCTTGCGGCTTCCAGCGCCTTCATGGAGGGCATCCATGATCATCTGCTCCTCCACTGAACGCAGGTCTTCCGGCAGTCTTCCTGCTGAAGTTTCGGCTGCTGGGGATACGCTGGGTGCTTCCGTGTCATCTGCACTCTCAAACGCAAGGTCTTCAGCCTCTATCTGTTCGCCGTTGTAGAGGATCAGGGCGCGCTGTATCAGATTCTCCAGTTCACGCACATTTCCGGCCCAATGGTGGGATAAGAGCTGAATCTGAGCCGCTTCACTGAACGGTGGCACAGACTGCCCCGACAGCAGGTGCTGGGATAAAAGATGTCTGGCCAGGGGAATAATGTCCCGCTTGCGCTCCCGCAACGGCGGCAGGGTCAGAGGAAAAACATTGAGCCGATAGAAGAGATCCTCGCGAAAACGACCGGCGGAAACCTCCTCACGCAGTTTGCGATTGGTGGTGGCCAGCACCCGCACATCGAGTTCGATCATCTTGCGCCCGCCAAGGCGCTCAACTTCCCGCTCCTGCAACACGCGCAGCAGTTTTGCCTGTAGCGCCATGCTCATCTCAGATATCTCGTCGAGCAGCAGGGTACCGCCCTGAGCCTGCTCGAATTTACCGGCGGCGGACTGGTATGCACCGGTAAAGGCGCCTTTTTCGTAACCAAACAGGACGGCTTCCAGCATATTCTCCGGAATAGCCGCACAGTTGATGGCAACGAAGGGGCCATCGCGCCGCTCAGAAGTCTGGTGGATATAGCGGGCGAACACCTCTTTACCTGTGCCGCTCTCCCCGTTGATCAATACCGTCGCTTCACTGTGAGAGACACGACGGGCAAGCTCCAGCACCTCACGGCTGCGCAGGTCCTCGACAATTGGACCACGCTGCAATTTGTCCACGGCAGACAGGATATGCCCGGCGACTTTACTCACCAGCACCTCCGCCTCGAAGGGCTTGATCAGATAATCCACCGCGCCATCACGCATCGCATGCACCGCCTTTTCGATCGTCCCGTAAGCGGTCATCAGCAATACGGGAAGATTGGGGTATCCCGCCTTGATCCGGCGTAACAGGCGATGCCCGTCCATCGGACGCATCTGCACATCGCTCACCACTATGCCTACAGGCTCCTGACGTAATATCTCCAACGCCGCACTGCCCCCTTCCGCCGCCCTAACCGGGTAGCCGGCAAGTTCGAGGGTATCGCTCAGTGCTTCACGCAGGGCAGGATCATCTTCTACGATGAGAACAGTTGCCTGACTCATGACAATCTCCTCGCCTCGATGAGAGGACTTCCGGCACCTAACACCGGTAATTTGACGGCTATCTGTTGTTCTGTTTGTTGGAGAGAAACCAGAGGAAATGCCATTTGGAAGCAAGCACCGCCATTCAGGCTGTCAGTCAGGCAGATCTCACCGTGATGACTCAGTACCAGGTTCTGCACGACAGCCAGACCCAGACCGGTTCCACCTGCCCGATTGGTAAAGAAAGGGTCAAAAATCTGTTCCCGGATTTCGGCCGGGACACCGGGACCGTTGTCACTGAAGAGCAATTCCACATCATCTGTAACCCTCAGCAGCAGCGTGATGCGCCTTGCACCTTGCTGTAATGCGTTGTCCATCAAATTGCTCAATACGCCGAGCAGTGCATCACGGCGGCCTTTTATCACGGCAGCCCCAGCACTGAGGTCCTCTATCTTGAGTGTCACTGCCACATCGTTCAGTTCTGGCCTGATACCCTCTGCAAATTCACCCAGCAGCTCTGACAGGGAAATGAGCTCTTCACCTTCCGATGAGCCTCGGGCAAACATCAAAATGTCGCGAATTTGGCGTTCCATATGCTGCAACCGGGAACGCAGTTTGCCGGTAAATCGTTGACGTTGACCGGATGTCAGATCGTCGCGAGAGAGATGGGAGGTGTAGAGCAAGGCGGAACTGAGAGGGGTACGCATCTGATGAGCAAGCTGTGCAGACATCTCTCCCATCGCCCCCAGCCTCTCCTGGCGGTTCAGGCGCTCCTGCAGCTTGCGGGTTTCAGTGACGTCGAGCATGACCAGGATACGCCCAGGCGCTTGCTCAAGGTCACAGGATGAGATGCTGAGAATACGACCATTGCAGAGACGCAGATCGTCCCCTGAATGTTGCGGGATCTGAAACAACTTCCGGCGCAACTCCCGCCAGTCATCGCCTTCATTGATAGAACCAAGCAGGCCTCGTGCCGCAGGGTTGAACTCCTGCACGCACTCTTCGCCATCAAGCACGATCACGGCCGCTGGAAGCGTTTCGAGCAGACGTTCCAGCCGGTCGGCAATACGTTCTTTATCCGCCAATTGAAGGGTGCGTTCACTACGCGCGGCGGCCAGTTCGCTGCTCAACTGTAATACTTGATGCTGTAACTGTTGGTAGGAGCCGGTCAGCTCTTCAGACAGTTGATTGAACAGATTGAACGCCGCTTCGAGGGACTGTTGGTGTTCTGGCGTTGAGCGGTTCATCGGCACGTTTTATGTCTCTGCAGTTGAATGTCATCTTGACACCCAGATACAGAGCAACAACCGTGCCTATTTTATTATTTGATATATTTCAACAAGTTGCAGATTCCATCATCAAGGAACGTCAAATTCCCGTCGACTCATGCTGGCGTTGAAGGCCATATTTGCGCAGTTTTTCCACCAATGTCGTGCGACGCATGTGGAGTCGCTTGGCTGCATGCGCGACGACACCACCCGACTCTTCGAGGGCTTGCTGGATCAGACTCTGCTCCAGGTTGCCAAGATGGGCCTTGAGATCGATGCCGTCGTTAGGCAGCCGTGGTGCATGCAGCGTGGTGTCTGGCTCATCTCCAGGGATTGTCACTTCGGGCAGCTGCACCGTATCGAGCACCCCACCCGCAGGCCGGAATTTGTCCGGCAGGTCGCCCACGTCGACTACCCCATAGGGATAGAGAATTGCCAACCGTTCTATCAGATTCGCCAATTCCCTGACATTTCCAGGCCATCGATAGTGACTCAGGGCCGCAACAGCTGCGGGAGTCAAACGTACCGACCCTCGCTTCTCATTCTCTATACGATGAATCAGATCGTTGACCAGTACCGGTATATCCTCCACCCGATCCCTTAGTGGTGGCATTTCTATGGGGAATACATTCAGACGATAGAAAAGATCTTCACGAAATCTGCCTTGTTCAATCGCTTCCTCAAGATTGCGATGGGTCGCCGCAATGATGCGGACATTCGCGTGTAACGTCTTATTGCTGCCGACACGCTCGAAAGTACGCTCCTGCAAAACACGCAACAGCTTGACCTGCATCGGCATACTCATGTCACCGATCTCATCAAGAAACAGGGTACCGCTTTCGGCCATCTCGAAGCGTCCCTTGCGGGCACTGATTGCCCCGGTAAAGGCCCCTTTTTCATGGCCAAAAAGTTCGCTCTCCAGCAGATCGGCAGGGATCGCGCCGCAATTCACCGGCACAAAGGCCTTGCCCCGGCGGTGGGAGTGAAAATGAAGCTTTCGCGCCACCACCTCTTTACCTGTCCCCGACTCACCCAATATCAAGACAGTCGCATCAGAATCGGCCACCTGCTCGATCATGCGATTGACCTGCCGTGTCGCACGACTACTGCCGGATAGACTACGAAACAGTTCGACCGGCCGCGCAACGACTTCACCCTGTTTGTGCGCTTCCTGATAGACCTGGGCCTTGTGAATCAACCCCATCAGGCTGTCGTATTGCGTGGGGAGACTCAGCGAGCCAATAACGTTTTCACAACCTTCGAATCCTCGCCACAACTCACTCTCATCCAAAATAGTCTGAAAGAGAGGAATCTCGGGATGCAATTCGTTCAGCTTGTTTGCAAAATTACTGAGGGTATCCCGATCCAGATCCGGACCGACCAAAACAGCAGAGCATGCCTCGGTTGCCGATTTGATATGTTGATGGATATCCTCCGGGTTACTGGCGAACAGAACATTCCCGTCCAGAAAACTGAGAATATGCTCCAGATATTTACGCCGCTCGGGATCCTCATCAACAAGATAGACACAGAGTCGAGGAAACGCAGGAGCTAGTTTTTCCGCCGCTTCACCCATTACACTCAGACCCCATTAAGATGAATTGATGAATTATTGAGTTGCCGCCAGAAAATCACCGGCCACCAGATACAACAATATTCAGATTATTGATTATTCGGACACAAATTTAATTTGATGCCAACCTTTGACGCAGAGTTAAGCAGTAAATCAGTAGAATGTCAAAAATATGTCACACTAAGAAACGCCACTAGGATAAAGAGTTATCTCGTTAATTTTAAAGTGCAATTCGCCAACAAACGGCATCATCCAAATGTTGGCGAAGTGTGAGTAATCGAGGTGCGCAGGTTGCGCCCCATATTTGTCACATTCAGAAAAGCCACACCCCATGCCAACCATTACCACGAATCCCAAAACTCTAGTTCACGAAATCAGATCCGCCTGTGGCCCCTGCTAAAGGCAAACTGGGCAGATCAAAAAGCCAAAGACGTTGATTCACAGTAGTTCAGGTAGTTGATACCGTCCGAAAAATACTCTTTACTATCCCCCAGCGCAGTATATTGCAGTGAGTTATTCCATGCCCAAGCTAACCCTCTCTTTCAAAGGCCGTATCATCGATGTCCACCATCTTGCCCAAGGTGACACCCTTATCGGCAGGGATACCAACTGCACGTTTTTCATCGACAGCCTGGCAGTGGCACCAAAACAAATACTCATCAAATTGGATGAAACAGGCTCGCATCTCATTGCGCAAGATAAAAACCATCCGGTTCTCATCAATCATAAGGTCGTTGAAACAACCGATCTTGTGCATGGGGATGTCATTCAGATCGGCAAACATACCCTCTCCTACGCCGAAGACGCCCTCGAACCGGGAGGGAACCTGCGTACCGAAGCAGCCAATATCACTGAGAAAGAGAAAAAGACAGGGAACAAGGATGAAATCTGGAACATCTTTCGAAATATCGACCCGGCTACCACTACTGATTCCTCGTTACCGCAGGAAGGCATGTTACAGATCATGAGCGGCGACCATATTGGCAGGATCATCCCATTGAATCATAATCTCACCCGTATCGGGCGGGCCGGCAGCGACTGCGCTATTATTGCTCTCCGCAACGACGGCTATTTCCTCTCCCATCTTGAAGGTCCTGTATCACCCAGTATCAATGACGAAAAGATTGGGGAAGAATCACGTTTGTTACAGGATGGCGACCTCATCCATGTCGGCGGAACCCAAATGCAATTTCACCTAACAGGGAGCCAGACACAATGACCACTTCAGGAAAACCGGAAGAGCGCCGCCGCTTCAGACGTGTCCTTTTCGATGCGCCAATGCGCATATCAGAGGGCGAAAAATCATTTGAAACGACGTTGCTGGACCTGTCGTTAAAAGGTGCTCTGGTCGTCTGCCCACCTGATTGGAGCGGCCAACCGGATCAGTCCGTTGAGTTGGATATCAGGCTTGATGATACGGAGACGCGAATCAGGATGCAGGCCAGTCTTGCACACATTGGGGACGGCACGATCGGTTTTCTTTGCAACACCATCGATATGGAGAGCATCACCCATCTTCGACGCCTGGTCGAACTCAACACCGGCGATGCAGAGCTGCTCGAAAGGGAATTGGAGGCGCTGGCTTAAGTTATATAGTTGCCTGAACTTAAAGTAATACATAGATTGCACGCTATCATGGTAACGGCTTCGTTGGTGTAACATGGATCACGCAACCAAGCCCAACCATTTCACTGGGTCTTACTGACCAAACACTAGAGTTCGGGAATGAACATTTTAGGAATTTCAGCGTTTTATCACGATAGCGCGGCGGCCTTGGTCCAAGACGGAAAAGTCACCGCTGCCGCCCAGGAAGAGCGTTTCTCGCGCAAGAAGCATGACGAGCGGTTCCCGCAGCACGCGGTTCGCTTCTGCCTCGACCATGCGGGCCTCTCCCTCGACGATGTCGATCATGTGGTCTTCTACGACAAACCCCTGATCAAGTTCGAGCGTCTGCTCGAGACCTATCTCGCATACGCCCCCAGCGGCTTTCGCTCTTTCGCCGCGGCTATGCCCGTCTGGCTGCGGGAAAAACTCTTCCTCAAGGATCTTCTCAAGAAGGAACTGGCGAAGATCGGGGAGTGCAAACCCACTGAGATCCCCAGCCTGCTGTTCACCCAGCACCACCAGTCCCACGCCGCTTCCGCTTTCTATCCCAGCCCGTTCGAAAAGGCCGCTGTCATGTGTCTGGATGGCGTCGGCGAATGGGCCACTTCAACGGTCTGGCTCGGTGACGGCAAGAAACTTACGCCTCAGTGGGAGATCGATTTCCCCCACTCTCTCGGTCTGCTCTACTCCGCCTTCACCTATTTTACCGGCTTCAGGGTCAACTCCGGCGAATATAAGCTGATGGGACTGGCGCCCTACGGTGAGCCCGTCTATGTCGACCTGATCCTCGACAACCTGCTCGATGTGAAGGAAGACGGCACCTTCCGCATGGATATGAAGTATTTCAACTATGCCAACGGCCTGACCATGACCAACGAAAACATGGACAAGCTGTTTGGCGGACCGCCCCGCACTCCGGAGACCCCGGTGACTCAGCGCGAGATGGATATCGCCCGTTCCATCCAGGTGGTCACCGAGGAGATCGTGCTCAAACTCGCCAACACAGCACACAAAGAGCTGCAGACCGATTACCTCTGTCTGGCTGGCGGCGTGGCACTCAACTGCGTCTCCAATGGCCGTCTGTTGCGGGAAGGGCCGTTCAAGGATATCTGGATCCAGCCGGCAGCCGGCGATGCCGGCGGCGCCCTGGGTGCCGCCATGTCTGTCTGGCACGAGTATCTGGACAACGAGCGCACGGTCGATAAGCACGACAGCATGCAGGGCTCCTATCTGGGTCCCCGTTACGCCGACGATGAGATTACCGCCTATCTGGATTCAGTGGGCGCCAAGTATGAACGTCTGGATGACAGCGAGCTGATGCCCAAACTGGCCGGAATACTGGACAGCGAAAATGTGGTCGGCTGGATGCAGGGCCGCATGGAGTTCGGACCTCGCGCCCTCGGCGGACGCTCTATCATCGGCGACCCCCGCAGCAAGAAGATGCAGTCGGTGATGAATCTCAAGATCAAGTATCGCGAGTCGTTCCGCCCTTTTGCCCCCTCTGTGGCCCACGACCGCGTCTCGGAGTTCTTTGAGTTCGACAGCGACAAACACGTCAGTCCCTATATGCTGATCGTGGCGCCGGTGCACGAGGATAAGCGCATCCCGATGAGCGAGGAACAGCAGCAGCTGTTCGGCATCGAAAAACTCAACGTGCCGCGCTCTGAGATTCCCTCCATCACCCATGTGGATTATTCCGCACGTCTGCAGACCGTACATCCGGAGACCAACCCGCGCTATTACGATCTGATCAAGAGCTTCGAGTCGAAGACGGATTGCCCGATAGTCATCAACACGTCGTTCAACGTCCGTGGCGAACCCATCGTCTGTACGCCGGAGGATGCCTACCGCTGTTTTATGCGCACCGAGATGGACTATCTGGTGATTGAAAACCACCTGATGTCCAAGTCGGAACAGCCCAAGTGGGAAAAAGACGACTCCTGGAAAGACGAATTCGAACTGGATTGATCTGTAACAATGGAACACACAATACCTGAACTCGACAAAAAAGGACTGCGGGAATTCGGCCTGGTAACGGGCGGCATCATCGCAGTCATCTTCGGTCTCTTCTTCCCCTGGCTGCTGGATATCAGTATCCCGCTTTGGCCCTGGGTTCTGGCTGGGATATTGGCTGTCTGGGCGCTGCTGGCCCCCAACTCGCTAGGCCCCGTCTACAAGGTGTGGATGAAGTTCGGCCTGATGATGAGCAAGATCACCACGCCACTGGTCCTCGGCATCGTTTTTTTCCTGGTTTTCTTCCCGGCAGGCTTGGTCATGCGGCTGTTCAATGACCCCATGCGGCGCAAGTACGATGCGGAGGCCAAGTCCTACCGGATCGACAGCCACACGCCCGACAAAAAGAGCTTGGAGAACCCCTACTAATGATCGACCTAATCAAAGACCTCTTCGGTTTTATGAAAGAGCGCAAGAAGTTCTGGCTTGCCCCCATCATCATCATCATGCTGCTGCTTGGCGCTCTGGTGGTGCTGTCTCAGGGATCTGCCGTCGCACCTTTCATCTATACCCTCTTTTAAACCGCTGATGCTGCACCGAGTCCGGGGGGTGACCCACGCTCCGTGCATGATCAACAGTTAAATCACCTCCAGCAAGGCTGGGGAGGTGATTTAACTGAAGTGTTCGTTGGAATCAGAGAACGAAAGACTGGGCGGGGATTAGTGATCTTTAACCGTTGAGCGAACTTTCACGGATTTTATTGCTTCTGCAAGCAATTTCCCGGCTAATTGATGACCAACGTCATTGAAATGACCAGGTAGTATATCCAGATCATTGGCTTGCCAAAAAGCACGAAATGAATCCTCCAGCGGGAGAAAATCGATCCCCTCATCCTGAGCAAACTTTCCAAGATCCTTATCGAAATAGGTGTGGTCGAATGTATCGTCCACCCGTTTATAATCCGCTTCGATCTCTGGTTTCAGGGTTGCAAAGGGAAGGTTCATCAGCATAAACTTTGCGCCACCCTTTTCGACAAGCATCTTGATCTCGAGCAGCATGCGTTTATTGAGCGCGTAGGCCCTTTCAAAATCAGGAACTGGGGTATCTGTGGCAAGGCTCAGAAAACCTTTCTTCACCAGCAACTCTTCCTGGCTGCTAACATCGCCACTCTTGGCCTTCTTGGAAAATGCGCCTTTCAACTGGTTGTACTGTGTAGCCATCAAGCTAACCAGTGCCGATGACTGCTTTATCGGGTTAATTGCCGATTTCAAAGCGTAACTTCTGGTCTCTGTAAAAGAAGTATCTATTGTCAGATTACCAGTTGCATCAAAGGTGGCAAATGGCCGTATATTGTCATGGGTCAAACCAGGGTCCATATCCCGGATGTCGTTATAGGGAAAAAACACAACGACAACCAGATCGGGCTTGAAATCCATGACCTCTTCACGAATAAAGAGAAATTCCTCTGTCGTGGTGGCTCCGGAACGACCGAAGTTCATCAACTCGACTTTTTGGCCTTCATCATTCAGCAGCTGCTCCGCCACCCTGGTGAAAGTTACCTCTTCCTCCACCTGCAGCGCTTCCACAAAACTGTCCCCCACTATGGCAACACGATAGACGCCATCGCCTTTCTCTTTCTGCCACTCCCTGTCACGCCAGCCATAGCTGTTGATTACACCTTCCGCGTGGCCACCCTCCAGTTCGGCCCAGTAGTCACGGCCGGCCGCAAATTTCCAGCCATAGAGGGGATGCGGTTCAGAATAGCCGGTATGCGCGTCCAACAGGTGCGTAGTACGCAGAACCCCTTCAAGCACAAGAAGGGAGATTCCAATCCCAATCGCCAGTGCAAGCACATTCTTGAAAAAACTTCGCATGAAAACCCCTTGGTGATACGTCTACGGCTAAAGAAAGCGGGAAATTATCCGTAATAAACTATCCCGCTGCAAGCAATCATGGTGCGCGCGGCTCACCCTACGTTCGCCACATTTAGAGATACCGCACCCCAGGCCAGCCATCACCACAAACTCCGAAACTTAAGTTATAAAGAGGTTTAGATTGCATCGAGCACCTCAGAAAGACGCTCCACCGGTACGACTTCAATCCCCTTGACCAACTGTTTCGGCACGTTGGCTTTGGGTACGATTGCCCTTTTGAAACCGTGCTTGGCCGCTTCCCGCAGGCGCTCCTGACCATTTGGCACCGGCCGTATCTCGCCAGTCAATCCGACTTCACCAAAGGTCACCAGACCTGTCTCCAATGAATTGCCACGAAAACTGGAAAGCACCGCCAGCAATACCGCCAGATCCGCCGCAGTCTCGGTGATACGCACTCCACCAACCACGTTCACATAGACATCCTGATCAAACATGCTGATGCCACAATGCCGATGCAGTACTGCGAGCAGCATGGAGAGGCGGTTCTGTTCCAGGCCCAGGGTAACTCGCCGGGGGTTGGCCAGCGGACTCTCATCCACCAGTGCCTGCGCCTCCACCAGCAGCGGCCGGGTGCCCTCCCGGGTCACCAGAATCACACTGCCGGGCACCGCTTCGGTATGTCGGGAGAGGAAGATCGCCGAGGGGTTGCTCACCTCTTTCAGACCCCGCTCGGTCATGGCAAACACACCCAGTTCGTTGACCGCGCCGAAACGGTTTTTGATCGTACGGATGAGGCGGAACTGACTGCCCGCTTCACCTTCAAAATAGAGCACGGTATCCACCATGTGCTCCAGTACCCTGGGACCTGCCAGATTGCCTTCCTTGGTGACATGTCCAACCAGAAAAACCGCAGTACCGCTTCGCTTGGCGAAGTGGACCAGTTGCGCAGTAGCCTCTCTGACCTGGGAAACCGAACCCGGAGCGGACTGCAGCTGCTCAGTAAACATGGTCTGAATCGAGTCGACCACCAAAACTGCCGGTTTCTCCTTCACCGCAGAGGCGACAATCCGCTCCACGCAAGTCTCCGGCAGCAGGCGAAGTTCATCCACCGGCAGCCCCAGACGCTGCGCCCGCAGGGCGATCTGGCGAGGCGACTCCTCCCCGGAAACGTAGAGCGTCTGCATGGAGACCGAGAGCTGCGCCAGGGTCTGGATAAGGAGCGTGGATTTACCGATACCCGGGTCTCCCCCCAGCAGTATCACCGAACCGTAAACCAATCCTCCGCCAAGCACCCGGTCCAGCTCTTTGCTGCCTGAAGGGACACGGATATCCTGGTTCGCCTGCACTGCGGCAAGGGTGTATATCTCAGGACTCACTTCGCCGGAATAGCCTGCAAAACGGCCACTGCCCGGCCCTTTTGGCGCTACTGCCATCTCTTCCAGAACATTCCATGCCTTGCAGTCGGAACACTGCCCCGCCCATTTGGGAAAGGAACCTCCACAAGCGCTGCAAACGTAGACCGATTTACTGTTCTTCTTTATTCCCTGTGCCACAACTAATCCTTTTCCACATCGATGAAATCAACACGACCGGTAATACCACACAGCAACTCATAGGCAATGGTTTCGGACGATTGCGCAATCAACTCCACCGGCAAGCCTGCGCCCCAAAGCACAACCTCCTCTCCAATCTGCAGATCCGGCAAGGCCCTGGCATCGACGCAAATCATATCCATTGAAACCCGACCGATCAGGGGCAGTCGTTGATTGCGGATCAAGACCGGCGTTCCCGGCTTCGCATGGCGGGGGTAGCCATCACCATAACCCACACCAATCACCGCAACCGGCATCGACTCAGGGCACTCAAAGGTGCCGCCATAGCCGACACGGTCACCGGCGTTGCAGTGGTTCAGCGTTAATACCCGGCTACTGAAGGTCATCACAGGTTGCAAACCTTCATCCGATCCAATGGAGTGCTGAAAGGGAGAGACACCATATAGCATGATGCCGGGCCGGACCCAGTCACGATGTGTCTCATCAAAGGCCAGCAGGCCCGCTGAGTTGGCGATCGAAAGATCAGTGTAGGAAGAGAGTGTAAGCCTGTCGAAGCGTTCGCACTGTTTCAGGCTGGCCGGATCATTCCGGTCATCCGCGTTCGCAAGGTGGGTCATGAGATGCAGATCACCCACCCCATTAACCTTCTGCAGTCGCAAAGCAGCTTCACTAAGCTGACTCGGTACAAAACCGAGCCGGTGCATGCCGGTATCCACTTTGAGCCAACATTCAACAGGGGAGTTGATTTGCGTGGTTTCAAGCAGCTCAACCTGCTGTAAGTGATGCACAGTCAGCTGGAAACCGTTCTCAGATGCAGACTCGACATCCCCCGCTGTAAAGACACCTTCAAGGATCAGGATCGGCTTTGTCACACCGGCATGTCTCAGGCGCTGGGCCTCTTCGATGCGGGCTACGGCAAAACCATCCGCTGCCTGCAGCGTTGCGGCAACCCGTTCCATGCCGTGACCGTAGGCGTTGGCCTTGATTACCGCCCAGACGCGGCTCTCAGGTGCAGTCTCTCGAACCCTTTGCAGATTATGTCGCAGCGCCCGATGGTCAATCGTTGCCTGCGGAACAAAGGCCATCAATAACCCTCGTCGCCATAGCCATCATCGATGTAGTTTTCGAACTTTGTATATTTTCCGAGGAAAGTGAGGCGCGTAGTGCCGATGGGACCGTTACGCTGTTTGCCGATAATGATCTCCGCCAAACCTTTGTCCGGACTGTCTTCATTGTAGACCTCATCCCGATAGATGAAGACGATCAAATCCGCATCCTGCTCGATGGCCCCTGATTCACGCAGGTCTGACATGATGGGACGTTTATTGGTGCGAGACTCCAGACTTCGATTGAGCTGTGACAGCGCCATGACAGGCACCGACAACTCTTTGGCCAATGCCTTGAGAGAGCGGGAGATTGCAGATATCTCGCTGGTGCGGTTATCCCCCTCACCCGGCGCCTGCATCAGTTGCAGATAGTCGAGTACGATCAGTCCCAGATCGGGATTTTCCCGCTTGAGGCGCCTGGCGCGGGCTCGTACCTCGGTTGGAGACATGGCAGGCGTATCATCGATAAACAGCTTGGTCTCCGCCAACATACTGACTGCGGATGTCAGGCGGGGCCATTCATCATCCTCCAGCTTGCCGGTACGCACCCGCAGCTGATCGATGTGTCCAAGGGAGGACATCATGCGCATCGCCAGCGAATCCCCCGGCATCTCCATGCTGAAGACAGCAACCG
The DNA here is from genome assembly GCA_963691905.1 of Sedimenticolaceae bacterium. Taxonomy (GTDB): domain Bacteria; phylum Pseudomonadota; class Gammaproteobacteria; order Chromatiales; family Chromatiaceae; genus QGON01. The sequence continues at coordinate 403,895 of OY829894.1, read as the reverse complement.
CTTTTTTTCCCTTGATCGCCACATTCTCTGCAACATTCATGGCAAAAGTGGTCTTGCCCATGGACGGTCGGCCAGCAACGATAATCAGGTCTGCGGGCTGCAGCCCGGAGGTCATTGCGTCAAAATCGGTGAAACCTGTACTTTCACCGGTGATCGGCTCGTCCTGCTGAAATAGTGCCTCGATCCGGTCTACCGCCTTGGTCAGCAGCGACTTTATCGGACTGAATCCCCCGCCACCTTTGGAACGTTGCTCCGCAATCTCAAAAACCTTGCGCTCGGCGTTATCGAGCAACTCTGCCGAGTCCCTGCCCTGGGGATGAAAGGCGCTATCTGAAATCTCCGTACCGACGGAGATCAAGTGCCGCATCACAGAGTATTCACGCACGATACCGGCGTAGGACTTGATATTGGCTGCACTGGGAGTCTCTTCAACCAGACGGACCAGGTAGGGCAGACCACCCGCATCCTCCAAGACCCCCTGTTGCTCCAAGGTCTCGGCCAGGGTAACTACGTCAAAAGGCTGGCTATTCTCTGCCAGCGAGGCAATGGCCCCGAAGATCAGTCGATGCTCCTTGCGATAATAATCATCCTGCACCACCATGTCTGCCACCTGATCCCAGGTGGCATTATCGAGCATCAGCGCCCCCAATACCGACTGTTCACCCTGAATCGAATGAGGCGGAACCTTCAAGGCTTCAGCGGCATGATCCGGGTAACCGGCAATCTCTTGTGGATAATCGAGTTCAGACATTTGTCTCAAGCAGGCTGTGATCGGGCTGACATATTACCATCCAAAGCTATCGATTTTCAGTACGCCACAAACACGAATGCCCCGGCAAGTGCATGACCGGCCGGGGCAATGATAGAACGCCGAAAGAACTTACTCTTCGGGAACGATCGTCAGCTTGATAACCGCGTTGACGTCGGCATGCAGATGGATGTCCACCTCATATTCGCCAGCAACACGGTAGGGGCCGTTCGGCAGACGGACTTCCTGCTTCGAAATCTCGCCACCTGCAGCCTCGACTGCGGCTGTAATATCGGAAGTACCGACGGAACCAAAGAGCTTGCCCTCATCACCCGCCTTTTGGCTGATGCTGATGGAGAGCGTCTCCAGCTTCTTTTTGCGGGATTCGGCTGAAGCCAGCTTTTCAGCAGCATCCTTTTCCAGCTCGGCACGACGGGCCTCGAAAGCCGCCAGATTATCGGCAGTAGCCGGTACGGCACGGCCGGAAGGAATAAGGAAGTTCCGACCAAAGCCTGACTTCACGTTTACTTTGTCACCCAGATTTCCCAGGTTATCAACTTTCTGCAACAGAATAATTTCCATTGTTCTCACCCTTAAATAAGGTCAAATGTCTTTCTCAGCCGGTTTTCATTTCTTTGCAAACCGAACACGAAAATCTACCCAGATGTCCATCAATCCAATGGTCGTCAAAACCATCACGAACTGTGGCATCAAAACAATCAACAAAAAGTACAAACCAACCAGCAAGAGCCGTCCCGAAGATCGCCCTGCCAGGCTGCCATGCGCCACCGCCAGCCCCTGCAGAAACAGAATTGCCATCAACAGCAACCCCAGGTAACGCGCCAGCTCAGGCGTCTGTTCCGCAGGCACCAGCAGCAGCACCAATACGGGGATACCGAGCACGGCGAAAGCCTTGTGCAACCGGAAGCTGTGAAACTCCTCCCGGAACCCTCCCGGGTTGAACAGCAGAGCCTGCCACCATCGAGCCAGAAAGAGACTGAACGCCAGTTGCAGGAAGATGCCGGCCGCAATTACTCCGGCCATCCATCCCGCCATGCGTTCGACCACTTCCCCACTCTGGGTCGAGTCAAACAGACCGGCTTGCTCAAACTGCTCAGCCAGCGGCTGAAGCTGCTCTTTCCACTGAGCCACCGGGTCGCCGAACATCAGATACTGCGCCACAATGGCCAGCACTCCGAAAGCCAGTGCCGTCTGGATCGTCAGGCTTAAAGAGCACTTGCTTCTCAGCATCACCCCCAGCAGACAGAGCGGTAGCCACTGGAGTAACAGAAAACCCAATGACGGCAAAGGATTACCAAAGGCAACCCCCATCATGACTCCGCAAGCGATGGTCGCAAACAGACTGATTTTCAGTCCTGCACTCGCCCCTTGACGCAGAGTAACGAGGCCCACGGCCGCCGCACTCAAAATCCCAAGCAGGGGCAGTATCAAAGAGAGCATCGCCAGCACGGTGGTTACCATCACCGCCTGGGAAGGCCCCCGCATCACAAAGGATGCCAACCCCTTCATTCAGACTTCTCCTGCTGGTTGGTCAGATACCTCAGTGCGCGTCAGTGTATGGCAGCAACGCCAGGAAGCGAGCCCGCTTGATGGCGGTAGCCAGCTGACGCTGATACTTGGCTTTGGTACCGGTGATCCGGCTCGGCACAATCTTGCCGCTCTCGCTGACGTAGGCCTTCAACAGATTGAGATCCTTGTAATCGATCTCTGTGATGCCTTCAGCAGTAAAACGGCAGTACTTTTTACGACGAAAATAACGCGCCATAGTCTATATCCTCTTGATAATCCTGTGAGTTATTCGGCGTCCGCAGAAGCTTCTTTGGGCTTCTCGCCCGCAGGCTCGCTGGGTTTATCACCCGCAGACTCTCGAGGCTTATCACCGGCAGACTCTCGAGGCTTATCACCGGCAGACTCTCTGCGTTTATCACCCGCCGACTCGTCGCCTTCATCCTGGGACTTGGCCAGGTGCGAGGACTCAGTGATGGCTTCATCGCGACAGATAATCATGTTGCGCAATACCGCGTCATTAAAGCGAAATGCGCTCTCAAGCTCATTCAGTGCTTCTCTGCCGCACTCTATGTTCATCATCACATAGTGCGCTTTGTGGATTTTGTTGATGGGATAGGCCATCTGGCGACGCCCCCAGTCCTCCAAACGGTGAATCACACCCTCTGTGGCTTCGATACCAGCGCGATAACGCTCGATCATGGCAGGGACCTGCTCGCTCTGGTCCGGATGGACCAGAAACACAACTTCATAGTGCCTCATTATTTCTCCTTTCGGTCATAGGCAGCCTCCCGCATTTGCGGTGAAGCAAGGAGTGGCACCCGGATATCGGGTACCGGGAAAACCGCGCATTTTACATAGCGGGGGGATTCTCCGCAACCAGCGCAATTTCTGCAGGTTAGGGAGCAGGAGAATAAAGCATAAAGATTCCCCCTCCTCCGCCGCTCCATTAGTATGCAAACAACTCCAACCGCTAGAATACAGACAATTCCAACCGCAGGAACCTCAAGAGCGATGTCCGATTCCGTCAATGACTGGGTACGCCGTCTCCACACTGACCCGCTACCGGCACTGCGGCAAACTCTAAAACAGGTTAGAGAGGTACTGAACAGCGTTTCAGGCAGTCACGCAGCCATCAGTAAACTGATAGAACGCGACCCTGGGTTCAGTCTGGCCATTTTCAGACAACTCAATGGCTTACCGAACAAATCACGAGAGCCCGTTACAAAAATTGCCAATGCCATCCCCCTGCTCGGTATGGAAGCCATCGAACGCACGGCCCGTGAGTTGCCGGTTCTTGAAGATCTGCTCAAGGGTCCACCGAGACACGGACTCCTCGATTGCTACAGCAGAGCCGCACATGCCGCCATCTATGCTGCAAATCTCGCAGAACGTTTGGGACATCGCCATCCGGAAGCATTCGCCAATGCCGCGCTGCTGCACGATATTGGCGAAATGGCGCTCTGGGTCGAAGAGCCCGACACCATGAAAAATATGCAGGCGCGCATCAGACAGGGTGACGGGCACGAGGATGCCGCGCTGGAAGTGCTGGGATTCACCTTGGAAGAGTTGAACTTGGGACTGGGCAACCGTTGGGAACTTCCAGAGCTGGTACAAGAGTCCCAAGGTCTCTTCAACAGCTATCAGCCACGCCCTCTGACAGTGATGATGGCTGCTGCTGTTGCCAGAGCCACGGCCTCGGACTGGAACAGCCATGATGCCAGTGACAAACTGGAGCTGCTGGCTGAATTCATCGGCATCAGTGAAGCACAAGCATCCACCTACCTGCATCAACTGGCTGTATCTGCAGCCAACCAGTTGCAGTCACTTCCCCTGCCGCTACCTGCATTCAGGTTGCTCCAGACCGGCGTGACGAGGAAGGTAAAATCCCAGCTGCCGGTGACAAAGATTGAGCAACACCAGGGAAATCGTCCGGCAGTGGAACCTCCTCCCACTGACGGCGAATCACCGCAGGAAAAACCAAAAACCAATCCCTTACAGGCGCTTCTGACCCGCACCCTCCATGCCCTGTGTGATGAGCACGGTCTGGAGAGGGCTATGTTCGCCATGCTCTCCCCAGACCGAAAAACGCTGAAGGCACGATTTGTCATGGACAAAAGCAACGGCGCTTCATTAAAACCCTTCGAGGTCGACCTGCACTCCCCCAATCTCTTTTCAATACTGATGAAGAAACCCCAAGCCTTGTGGCTGAACCCGGACAACCTGGTAAAATACCTGCCTTCGATCCCGGAATCGGTCGTTCGAGTCGTCTGCAGCAGTGGCTTTTTCATCATATCCGTCTTCATCAAAGACAAGCCAATTGGTGTATTCTATGCTGATGCGGGCTGCACTGGCGGGAGCCTGAATACGGATCAGTTCAATAATTTCAAAGCCAGATGCCGTCGTGCCATGCAGGAACTGACCCGCTAAATGCTTGATTCAGATCATTGTTCAGCCCGGACGAGCCGATAGGATACATCGGTTTAGCATAGACAACTTATCCACTTGTGACTCAACAGATCGCCTATACAATCGGCAACAGCCGTTACGTCAGCATCAATGACCGTTGCACCCTGGAGTGCGCCTTCTGCCCTAAAACTCAGGGCAATATGCGGGTGCATGAGTTCGATCTCACCATGGACCACCGTCCTGGCGCAGAAGAGATAATCGACGCCATCGGCGCTCCGGAACAGTACGACGAGGTTGTCTTCTGCGGTTTCGGCGAGCCCACCCTGCGTCTGAATGTGTTGCTGGAAGTGGCTCGTGCAGTCAAAGACCGGGGCACACGCGTGCGGGTCAATACAGACGGACTATCCAACCTCGTACATAAAGACGATACCCTGCCGGCTCTGGGTGAGTGCGTCGATGCCCTCTCGGTCTCGATGAACGCACAAAACAAGGCAGTCTATGACTTACACTGCTGCCCCAATCTGCCGGGTTCTTATGAGGCAATGTTGGATTTTCTGAAAGCCGCCCCCCGCTTCATCCCCGAGGTTACCGCCACTGCCATCGACGGACTGGAGGGTGTGGATATAGAAGCCTGTGAAACCCTTGCCCGGGAACTCGGCGTCAACTTCCGCCGACGCGTTCTGGACCGGGTCGGCTGAGGCGATGACGTTAGCCGATCAAGTCAACACATTCGGTCAGTATTTGCTGCACCGCTACGGTGAGCGAGTGCACAAGATCGCCATCGATGCCGCCTTTACCTGCCCCAACCGCGACGGCACCAAGGGCATCGGCGGCTGTACCTTTTGTAACAACGTCTCCTTCAGCCCTAATGGCCGTCAATCAAAGCCCATTGCCACACAGATAGAAGCCGGTCGCAAGGTTATCCGAAAGCGCACCGGTGCACGGAAATACATCGCCTATTTCCAGGCGTACACCAACACCTATGATGAAATCAGCCGACTCAAACGGCTCTATGACGATGCCCTGGCAGAGACGGATGTAGTCGGCCTCTCCATCGGCACCCGCCCTGACTGTGTACCGACAGCCGTGCTTGAGCTGCTTGCGGGATACCAGAATGAAGGGGCCGAGATCTGGCTGGAATTGGGGCTGCAATCCGCCTTTGACGACACTCTGCAGCGGGTCAACAGGGGGCATGGTTTTGCGGAGTACAGGAAAACCCTTCTCGCCGCTCGACAGCTCGGCATCAAGGTCTGCACCCACCTGATTGCCGGGCTTCCCGGAGAGTCCGCACACCACTGCCATGAGTCGCTACACCGCGTGCTCGAATTGGGCACCGATGGACTCAAACTACATCCTCTGCATGTGGTAAAAGGTACTCAATTGGCCAACACCTGGAGAGCCGGTGGCTATCAGCCGATGGCTATGGAGGAGTATGTGTCTATTGCAGCAGATCTGGTGGAGATGACGCCCCCTGACGTTGTCTGGCACCGCCTCACCGGCACAGCCACCAGAGATATCCTGCTGGCTCCCGCATGGTGCGCGGAAAAATGGCGTGTATTGAACGCAATCGAACAGGAATTGCGTCAGCGCCGTACCAGCGGCCGACAAGTCGCATAGCAAATATTTCACCCTGAGGAATCGAATATGGAACTGGTCTGCCCTGCCGGCAACCTGCCTTCACTCAAAGCTGCCGTGGACAACGGCGCTGATGCGGTCTATATCGGCCTGCGGGACGATACCAATGCCCGCCATTTCCCAGGCCTGAATTTCAACGAGAAGCGGGCTACCGACGGCATCGTCTATGCACGTCGCAAAGGCGTTCGGGTCTTTCTGGCGATCAACACCTATCCACGCCCGGATGGCTGGGAACGCTGGCAGGCTGCTGTGGACACCGCCGCCAGACTCGGCGTGGATGCACTGATCTGCGCGGATATCGGCGTACTCGACTATGCCAGTAACCGCTGGCCCGATCTCAACCTGCACCTGTCGGTACAGGCCTCAAGCACCAATTATGAGGCACTGCGTTTCTATCAGGAAAACTTCGGCATCAAACGCGCCGTCTTGCCTAGGGTACTCTCCCTCAGCCAGGTGAAAAACGTGGTGGAGAACAGCCCTGTCGGCATCGAGATTTTCGGTTTTGGCAGCCTCTGCGTGATGGTGGAGGGTCGCTGCATCCTCTCATCCTATGTCACCGGAGAATCCCCCAACACCTGCGGGGCCTGCTCTCCAGCGAAATTTGTCACCTACAAAGAGACCCCTCAGGGCATGGAATCCCGCCTGGGCAATGTCCTGACTGATCGTTATGGAAAAAACGAGCAGGCAGGATACCCGACTATATGCAAGGGGCGTTTTGAGGTTGGCGAGAATACCTTCTACGCCATCGAGGAACCCACCTCTCTCAATACACTGGAGCTGCTACCTGAACTGCAAGCGGCCGGCATCGAGGCAATCAAGATCGAGGGACGGCAACGCAGTCCTGCCTATGTGGCGCAAGTCACGCGAGTCTGGCGTCAGGCGATCAATGCCTGTAAGCAGAATCCTGACAGGTTCTCCGCCCGGGCCGAATGGAATCGTGAATTGGGCAAGGTGTCGGAAGGCGCCACCACCACCCTCGGCCCCTACTATCGTCCCTGGCAGTAATCCCTATGAGCAGCAACCCACGACTCTCTCTTGGTCCCAATCTCTTTTACTGGTCGCGTGACGATATCTTCGACTTCTATGCAGAAGTGGCGGAGATGCCGGTGGACATCGTCTATCTCGGTGAAACGGTCTGTTCAAAACGCCGCAGCCTGCGCACCGAAGACTGGTTTGATCTGGCCGACCGGCTGAGCAGTGCAGGAAAAGAGGTGGTGCTTTCCACCCTGTCGTTGCTGGAGGCGGAGTCTGAGATGCTGACCCTTCGCCGTCTCTGTGAAAATGACCGGTTTATGGTCGAGGCCAACGATATGGGGGCGGTACAACTGCTTATCAAGCAGGACGTCCCCTTTGTCACCGGACCGACAGTCAATATCTACAATCCGGCTACCCTGCAGGTATTGGCAAACAAAGGCCTGAAGCGATGGGTAATGCCGATTGAGCTCTCCAAGGAGACGCTCGCAGAGATGCAGGCCGAACGGCCCGAGGGGGTGGAAACTGAAATCTTTGCCTTTGGACGGATGCCGCTGACGCTTTCAGCTCGCTGTTTTACCGCCCGCTCACACAATCTCCCAAAGGATGACTGCCAGTACAAATGTCTGGATTACCCCGACGGCCGCCTCCTCTCCACCCAGGAAAAAAAGCCATTCCTCGCCCTGAACGGCATCCAGACCGTCTCCTCCCTCACCTGCAACCTGTTAGCGGAAACTGCGGAGATGAAACGGCTTGACGTAGACGTCCTGCGCATCAGCCCGCAATCTCAACATACCGGACGCATCGCCGAGGCATTCCACCAGGCATTACAGGACGAACCCCCTCCCCCTCTCGACCGCTATGTTCCCCTGGGAACCTGCGACGGGTACTGGTATGGAGGCGCAGGGATGGAAAGACTAAAAGGCTAAAGGTGAAAGGCTAAAGGCTAAAGACTAAAGGCTAAAGGCTAAAGGCTAAAGGCTTTCAGAGTATGTGTGTTTGTTATGTACAAGTCTTATTTTATGAATTTAAAAAACGACAACGTTTGGTTTATCCGGTGGCACGGTCTCCTTTCGCCTTTAGCCTTTCACCTTTAGCCTCATGCCTCCCATCGGCATCTTCGACTCAGGCATTGGCGGCCTCTCTGTGCTCAGCCATATCCACGAACTGATGCCGACGGAAGATCTGCTCTATGTGGCGGACAGCGGACATCTCCCATACGGTTCAAAAACCAGCGAATACGTAGTGCAACGAGCAATTGCCATCACCCGTTTTCTGGTAGAGCAGCAGGGAGCAAAGGCAGTCGTTGTCGCCTGCAACACAGCAACCGCTGCCGCAGTTTCTCTCCTGAGGAGCAAATTCCCCATCCCAATCATCGGCATGGAACCGGGGGTAAAACCAGGTATCAAAGAGAGCCGTAGCGGTGTGGTGGCAATTCTCGCAACAGAGGGCACTCTGGGCAGCGAAAAATTTCAGGCACTGCTGGATCAACACGGAAACGGTGCAGAAGTCATCGTCCAGCCCTGTAACGGCTGGGTGGAACAAGTCGAACTGGCGGAGCTCGATAGCCCCGAAACCCGGCAAATGGTGGCAGACCAGATCAAACCGCTACTCAAGCGGGGAGCCGACACCCTGGTTCTGGGCTGCACCCACTACCCCTTTCTCAGAGAGACTATCGGAACTTGCGCCGGCAAAGAGACACAGATCATCGATACGGGACTTGCCGTTGCCCAGGAACTCAGGCGACGTCTCCGGTCAAACAACCTGCTTGGAATGGCGAAAACCGGCGGCAACACACAATTCTGGAGCAGCGGCTCACCGGAGCGAACAGGAAGATTGATCTCCCGACTCTGGGGAGACCCCAACCAAGTCAATCCGCTGCCAGTCTGATTCTACGGTAGGCTGCGCCATGCGTACCATTAAGCTTAGGCAGCCAGCAAGACGAAAAAATCGTCAGGCCAATCTTTCATAGAAAGAGAGACATTGATCCATCATCGGCCGAAATACCTGAGGAACAGGAAGCGTGTCCAGATCCACGGCGGCCAGCATATTCTTCAGATGCACCCCGAGGTCGGTGTCCCCTTCCATCAGCAGATGTCGCTGAAAAAAGAGCGTGTCTGGGTCTTCTCGACCGGTAATCAGCAGCATATAGTCGTAAACAGTCCCACTGATAGTAAGATTCGCAGGCTCACCTCCATTCACACCAGCGATGAGACCGTCCCGCAGTGAGAGAGCATAACTCAGGCTCGCATCAGCCACCTGGATGCGTACAATCCGGTCTTCCAGGAAGTCCAATTCACCCTCTGCACGTTCAGTGGCAAAGAGATAATTCAGTAGCTTGCCCAAAACCAGGCTGTGCGCACGCTCAGGTACCAGACGAAGCGGCAGGGAGAGAGGTCTTGGCAGACGCGGGCGTTTCGCTGTGGCTTGCATCATCTATTACGCTTTCCTACTAAAAGGGTGGAGATGTCAATCTTACAGATCATACCAATAGTCAATACAATCTGCGAGAATCGCCTTTATGAGCATACTAGCGGGAAATCCATTCGATCTGGACCAGGAAAACGCCTACAAGGCCTGGCGGGAGGCAAAACTCAAGGGCTATCCTGAGTCCCTCGGGGATCTGGTAGTGGAGATAAAAGACCCACGAAACCTGAGTGAAGCTGAATATGAGGAGATCCAGCGCCTCTGCCGCAAGGCCAATATGGCCATTTGGGCCGGTCTATCCGGACACGACTCTGACAAGAATATAATTCGCGATTTGGGCCGCCGTTTCGGATTGGAGCACCTGGACCACAATATGTGCGCGGATGAAGACGCAATCACCTCGCTTACTGTCCAGTCTGATGCACTGCACCAGGGATATATCCCCTACACTACCCGCCCAATCGCCTGGCACACTGATGGATACTACAATCCGCTGGATCATCAGATCCACGGCCTGCTGCTGCACTGTGTCAATCCTGCAGCGGAAGGTGGTGAAAATGATCTGCTGGATCACGAAATCGTTTATCTGTTGATCCGTGATAAGAATCCCGATTTCATTCGCGCCCTCATGCATCCCAGGGCAATGACGATTCCTGCCAATATTGCAGAAGGGAAAGAGTTGCGCCCTGCCCGCAGCGGCCCGGTTTTCGCAGTCTACCCGGATGGCCACCTGCACATGCGCTACACAGACCGTACCCGCAGTATCGAATGGGGAGAGATTCCCTTGCTGGATGAAGCCGTGGATTTTCTCAAACAGACCCTTAGAACCAGGACAGCTTGGCACTACCGGGGAAAACTACAGGCAGGTCAGGGACTTGTCAGTAATAACGTACTGCACACCCGGAGTGGATTCGAAGATCATGGGCAACAGCGTCTACTCTACCGCGCCAGATACTTTGACCGAATCAGGGAAACCTGAACAGAGGCAGGTTGAAGAGAACGACCAATCTGTGCCAACATCCGCCACCCTTGCAACACATATCCCGTACCGGGCAGAATCATGAGTAAAGAATCCCCCTATCCTGTTGAAATCAGCCTTCACAAAAAATCACGTCTGCTGACATTACGCTTTTCCGACGGAGCAAGCTTTGAACTGCCCTGTGAATATTTGCGGGTTTTTTCCACTGCAGCCGAGGTAAAAGCTGATCCGGCGCCAGTCACTGGAAAGGAAAAGGTGAATATCGATAAGATTGAACCCCAGGGTCAGTACGCCATTCGCCCGATCTTTGACGATGGGCACGACACGGGCATTTTCTCATGGGAGACTCTCTACAACCTGGGAAAGAATCATCAGCAGAATTGGCAAGACTACCTTGCTCGTCTGGAATCGGTTGGTTATGAGCGGAGTACCGGTCCATCTACCGAGCGCCGCATCAAAATCTTCTACTTCTCCTGGCTGGTTAACAAATTGGGCAAACAGACTGAAGAGATGATTCTCCCTCCCTCAGTCACCAATATAGAGTCGCTTCTCAAACTATTGCGCGTGCGTAAATCTGATTATGCCGCCATGTTCGAGGACAAACTGATCCGAACCACTGTCAATAAACAGTTTTCCGAGTCATTTACCCGGCTTGAGGATGGAGATGAAGTGGCGCTGATTCCCACTTCCCCGACACCACCGGCAACGCCAAGCGCCTGATTCCACCTGCAGAATCACCAGAAAAAGTTTCACCAAAAAATAAGAGTTATTGGCTCTTCACTCCAATAGCAAGTTAGGGTAATATTCCCCCTCCCAAATTGCGGGTCGTTAGCTCAGTTGGTAGAGCATCTGACTTTTAATCAGGTGGTCGCAGGTTCGATCCCTGCACGACCCACCATACTCAATAAAATAAGGGGGCGGATGCTTATCATCCGCCCCCTTATTTTTTGCGTGGCAACACGCAGCATCGCTACCCTACCTCGCTTTCTCCGTCGCTGGAATCAACCTTTCAGCACCAACAGTCAGCAGATTTTTAAACGGCCTGCCAAAGCGCCGTTCCACATGCTTGTTAATCAAAAAAGCGAGGTAGAGCGTCAAAGCAATCACACCAACAAGAAGAACATATTTATTCACAATCTCCCCAAGCGAATTAAAAATCATAAAACCGATATTTTGGTGGATGAGATAAAGTGGATAGGTCAAGGCGCCATAAAAGATAAAGCCTTTCTTGTTTATCAATTTGGTCTTACCCATAGCGATAAAGCCAAACAGCACATAAAATCCGCTGATCACAATACCTGTCGTAACCCTCGAAAAGTGAGTATTAAATTGCACGCTCGCCACATCGGCTCTCTCAAAAGCTTGAAAAAGCGATATGTAGAGACACAAGACGATCACGGCCACTTTGTAGATACTTGGCCCCTCCTGCCGGATTATGAAGTACATTGCTCCCGCAATAAAGTAAGCCGACCACTTAGGAAAAAAGAAAAAACCAAGCGCCCCACCCATTTCATGGAAGACATTCACCAATGTCAAAACAAGCCACAAACCAAGAAAATACTTGATCCACTTGAGCTTATTGGTCACGACCAGCAGGAAAATCAAAAAATAGAATTTAATTTCAACCAACAGACTCCAATACACACCATCGACAAATTTTATATCGAAGAAGCCACTGATCATTGGAAGATTATATATATACTGTGACAAAGTGACCTCGTATCTATCACCACCGATAAATACGATTACTAACGCCGTCAGGGTAACACTTGCCCAAAACGCGGGATATATTCGAGTAATTCGAGAAATCACAAATGCGGTGTAATCCTTGTTGACCGCGGTCATCAAGATCACAAAACCACTGATAATAAAGAACAGGTCTACACCTAAAGCTCCATATTTGAAGACTTCCGCTAATACAGGGAACGATAAGATGCTCATATCATTGGCTGCGAACCCCCGAAACGTATAGTGAAAAAACACCACGGCCACGGCTGCAAGAAAACGCAGCAAATCAATTTCATAGTAGCGCTGCTTATCCTTGATTTGCATATTTCAATCCTAAATTTGGAGTGGCGAATCCACCAGCTAGTCCAGCTGCGGCTTCAGCTCATTGATCCAGACACGATATCCGGCAGGGTTCAAATGAACACCATCCCCCAAATGATAATCGGTTCTTAAATTCCCGCTATTATCCTGTAACCTGCCACCACTATCAATGTAGCGGCAGCGCAGATCATTGCTACAGAGTTTTTTCAACTTCATATTCAGGGATTTTATGCGCCGGTTACTCCGAGATGGGTTTTCTGCCAAGGCGCTGTCAATGGGAAAAATTGCCGCCAATACAATAATCAAATCATCGGGAAGCCTGTTCAGGATAGCTTGGTAATTGGAAACGACATCATTGTCAGCCCGTCTGGGCAGATCATTGACACCCACCTGAAGAACCACAGCACGCGCTTTATCAAGAGATTTATATTCCGGCAACCTACTTAGAATACCTACAGTGGTATCTGAAGCGATCCCATAGTTTACCGATTTGTCTTCAACACAAGTCACACACAATCCCTGAATATGGCTATCCCCGATAAAAAGGGTATATCCAGCATTCAGATTCGCATCGACACGGGATTGAAAGGCAACTAAGACATGGTAATACGGCGTCAATTCCTGCTTAAAGCGCTTCCCTACATACGACTCCATATAATCCGACTTGAGAAAGAACAGGACCAGGATGATATGAAGCAGCAACAAGTATATATATAACAGTCGTCTGTATGTCTGTTTGCCATTTTTCATTAGTTGGAATGATTAACGGAGAATTTCAATAGAACAGATCCCCCTGAATCATTGGGGAGTCATACCCTCATTTTTTTGCGCATTGCTCATAGCTGCGCAGCCGATCCCTCTTATATTAATATCCATTCTAAAGTCCCCGATGTGAGCCTGTCCACAGTATTCAAAAGAGTAGTGTTTTAGGATTCCAGAGGAATCGAACGCTCGGAATGGGATTTTTATTCTTCTTCACTTACATTTTTTATCGAGTTGGTGACTAGAATTACGACTCTATTTCAGGGTGGCTTTTTACCTAACTTAGCAAACTCATGTAAACACAGATTGACCAAGCCAGGATCCCGCGCGCAGAGTGTTGTCATGCAGTAGAAAGATGCTAAACTGCCGGGCTTATTATCCAGGGTATCGGGCAAGGAATCTATTTGGGATTACGAAATAAGAAGTGAGCGCCTCTAGGTTTGGAAAATTTCCGCCTTTGCCCGCCGATCCGTCAATGGAAGTCATAGCTGCCTCGATCACCACCCAGCAAGCCTTCTGATCATTATAATTTTAATATCTTAGAGTTCGGGAATGAACATTTTAGGAATTTCAGCGTTTTATCACGATAGCGCGGCGGCCCTGGTCCAAGACGGAAAAGTCACCGCTGCCGCCCAGGAAGAGCGTTTCTCGCGCAAGAAGCATGACGAGCGGTTCCCGCAGCACGCGGTTCGCTTCTGCCTCGACCATGCGGGCCTCTCCCTCGACGATGTCGATCATGTGGTCTTCTACGACAAACCCCTGATCAAGTTCGAGCGTCTGCTCGAGACCTATCTCGCATACGCCCCCAGCGGCTTTCGCTCTTTCGCCGCGGCTATGCCCGTCTGGCTGCGGGAAAAACTCTTCCTCAAGGATCTTCTCAAGAAGGAACTGGCGAAGATCGGGGAGTGCAAACCCACTGAGATCCCCAGTCTGCTGTTCACCCAGCACCACCAGTCCCACGCCGCTTCCGCTTTCTATCCCAGCCCGTTCGAAAAGGCCGCTGTCATGTGTCTGGATGGCGTCGGCGAATGGGCCACTTCAACGGTCTGGCTCGGTGACGGCAAGAAACTTACGCCTCAGTGGGAGATCGATTTCCCCCACTCTCTCGGTCTGCTCTACTCCGCCTTCACCTATTTTACCGGCTTCAGGGTCAACTCCGGCGAATATAAGCTGATGGGACTGGCGCCCTACGGTGAGCCCGTCTATGTCGACCTGATCCTCGACAACCTGCTCGATGTGAAGGAAGACGGCACCTTCCGCATGGATATGAAGTATTTCAACTATGCCAACGGCCTGACCATGACCAACGAAAACATGGACAAGCTGTTTGGCGGACCGCCCCGCACTCCGGAGACCCCGGTGACTCAGCGCGAGATGGATATCGCCCGTTCCATCCAGGTGGTCACCGAGGAGATCGTGCTCAAACTCGCCAACACAGCACACAAAGAGCTGCAGACCGATTACCTCTGTCTGGCTGGCGGCGTGGCACTCAACTGCGTCTCCAATGGCCGTCTGTTGCGGGAAGGGCCGTTCAAGGATATCTGGATCCAGCCGGCAGCCGGCGATGCCGGCGGCGCCCTGGGTGCCGCCATGTCTGTCTGGCACGAGTATCTGGACAACGAGCGCACGGTCGATAAGCACGACAGCATGCAGGGCTCCTATCTGGGTCCCCGTTACGCCGACGATGAGATTACCGCCTATCTGGATTCAGTGGGCGCCAAGTATGAACGTCTGGATGACAGCGAGCTGATGCCCAAACTGGCCGGAATACTGGACAGCGAAAATGTGGTCGGCTGGATGCAGGGCCGCATGGAGTTCGGACCTCGCGCCCTCGGCGGACGCTCTATCATCGGCGACCCCCGCAGCAAGAAGATGCAGTCGGTGATGAATCTCAAGATCAAGTATCGCGAGTCGTTCCGCCCTTTTGCCCCCTCTGTGGCCCACGACCGCGTCTCGGAGTTCTTTGAGTTCGACAGCGACAAACACGTCAGTCCCTATATGCTGATCGTGGCGCCGGTGCACGAGGATAAGCGCATCCCGATGAGCGAGGAACAGCAGCAGCTGTTCGGCATCGAAAAACTCAACGTGCCGCGCTCTGAGATTCCCTCCATCACCCATGTGGATTATTCCGCACGTCTGCAGACCGTACATCCGGAGACCAACCCGCGCTATTACGATCTGATCAAGAGCTTCGAGTCGAAGACGGATTGCCCGATAGTCATCAACACGTCGTTCAACGTCCGTGGCGAACCCATCGTCTGTACGCCGGAGGATGCCTACCGCTGTTTTATGCGCACCGAGATGGACTATCTGGTGATTGAAAACCACCTGATGTCCAAGTCGGAACAGCCCAAGTGGGAAAAAGACGACTCCTGGAAAGACGAATTCGAACTGGATTGATCTGTAACAATGGAACACACAATACCTGAACTCGACAAAAAAGGACTGCGGGAATTCGGCCTGGTAACGGGCGGCATCATCGCAGTCATCTTCGGTCTCTTCTTCCCCTGGCTGCTGGATATCAGTATCCCGCTTTGGCCCTGGGTTCTGGCTGGGATATTGGCTGTCTGGGCGCTGCTGGCCCCCAACTCGCTAGGCCCCGTCTACAAGGTGTGGATGAAGTTCGGCCTGATGATGAGCAAGATCACCACGCCACTGGTCCTCGGCATCGTTTTTTTCCTGGTTTTCTTCCCGGCAGGCTTGGTCATGCGGCTGTTCAATGACCCCATGCGGCGCAAGTACGATGCGGAGGCCAAGTCCTACCGGATCGACAGCCACACGCCCGACAAAAAGAGCTTGGAGAACCCCTACTAATGATCGACCTAATCAAAGACCTCTTCGGTTTTATGAAAGAGCGCAAGAAGTTCTGGCTTGCCCCCATCATCATCATCATGCTGCTGCTTGGCGCTCTGGTGGTGCTGTCTCAGGGATCTGCCGTCGCACCTTTCATCTATACCCTCTTTTAAACCGCTAACTCAGTCCGGAGCAGATTGATCTATGCTCCGGACTGATGCGCAACAAGGGTAGAAACAGAAAAAGGTAAGGCTCAAGCCTTGCCGAATGCCTGTTTTTGAACACTCAAAACCAGCCTTTCAGGAATCGATTCCACTGTGAAGCGCCTCTCTTCCAGCTCTGAGACAGGACAGATCCCCAGAATCGAATTGGTGATGAACAGAGCGTCGCCCGCCTTGCACTCCTGAAGCGTCAGTCTTTTGATTAGAGTTTCGATTCCCAGCTGCGTAGCCATCTCAAGCACCAACCGCCGCATCACGCCGGCAACCCCACAATCGGTGAGATCCGGTGTCAACAGACGTCCTTCTGACAGCAGAAAAAGGTTCGATTGAGTGCCCTCAACCACCAGGTCGTTCTCATCGAGCATCACACCCTCCGGAATCTCTGGATCATCCCACTCATTCCGGGCCAGTACCTGCTCCAGACGATTGAGGTGTTTGAGTCCTGCCAGGGCGCGATTCCGTCCAAGCCGTGTTTCACACACGCGCAGCCTGATACCTGCTTCGAACCAGGTATCAGGATAGTCGGGCCAGGGGTAGAGCGTCAGTATGCGGCGGGGGGTTGCATCACGAGGGGCACGATAACCGCGGCCACCACTGCCACGGGTCAGCAGCAACTTCAACACACCATGCCTGGTGTCGGAGATCAACTTCCGCGCCTCTGCCAACAGTAGCGACTTATCCTGAAAGGGAAAACCAAGACGATCTTCTCCCTGGGTCAGGCGCTCCATGTGCGCTTCCCACAGACGGGGCACTCCTTCCGTCACAGCGATGGTTTCAAACAACCCATCACCATACAGCAGGCCACGATCCGACACCGGAATCTGGTCTGCGGGTTGTCCGTCGATCAACAAAGGTTTGTGCCCGAAAATGGGCCTGGAGGGAGGTGTACGTAGCCCCCCGGACGGGGAGCTACGTAGTACGGATGTATTGAATCAATCAATCTTGCGGAACGCAAGCGTACCGTTGGTACCACCAAAACCGAAAGAGTTGGAGATAACCACATCCAGTTTCATCTCACGCGCAGCATTGGGAACAAAATCCAGGTCACACTCAGGATCCTGATTCTCCAGGTTGATCGTGGGCGGCGCCACCTGATCACGCAGAGCGAGAACGGTAAAGACCGCTTCGGCACCACCTGCGGCACCCAGCATGTGCCCAGTCATCGATTTCGTCGAGCTGACGCAGAGCTTGTAGGCGTGATCCCCAAAGGCCAGCTTGACCGCCTTGGTCTCGGCCACATCACCTGCCGGGGTGGAGGTGCCATGGGCGTTGATGTAATCCACCTCTTCCAGATTGATACCGGCATCTTTCAGCGCCAGCTTCATACAGCCGGCAGCACCGGAACCATCCTTCGAAGGCGAAGTCATGTGGAACGCATCGGAGTTCATGCCCACACCAACCAGCTCGGCGTAGATCTTCGCCCCACGGGCCTTGGCATGCTCGTACTCTTCGAGCACCATCACACCAGCCCCGTCACTAAGCACGAAACCATCACGATCACGATCCCAGGGACGGCTGGCGCCCTGGGGATCGTCGTTGCGGCGTGACAACGCTCTGGCCGCGGCAAACCCACCGAGGCCGACCGGCGACGTTGCCATCTCCGCCCCACCCGCGACCATGACGTCGGTGCGGCCATGACGAATCATCATCGCCGCCTCACCGATACTGTGAGAGCCACTGCTGCAAGCAGAGACGATCGAATAGTTGGGCCCTTTCAATCCATATTTGATCGAGAGGTTCCCGGAGACCATATTGATAATATTGGCCGGGACGAAAAATGGTGAGATCTTACGGGGACCACCATCTTTATAGGCTTGGTAGCTATTTTCGATGCCCGTGATGCCGCCAATACCGGAACCGATTAGCACACCGATTCGATCGGCATTCTCTTCGGTCACTTCCAGCCCGGAATCCTCGATTGCCTGACACCCCGCAGCGACACCGTAGTGGATGAACTTGTCCATCTTCTTGGCGTCTTTCTTTGAGACATAGTCAGTCATCTCGAACCCGTAGATCGGTCCGCCGAAACGGGTGGTGAAGGGCTCGATATCGAAATGAGTGATCGGTTGGATACCACTCTTGCCAGCCAGGATGCTTTCCCATGACGACGGCACGTCCAGTCCAACAGGCGCGACCATTCCGAGCCCGGTAACGACAACCCTTCTTACAGTCATGTAAGACTACCCCCTGATCTGGTTAGGCTTGCAAAAAGCAAAAAGCCGCGTCCCAGTAACTGGGAACAGCGCGGCCCGAACAATTAGCCGATAGCTATCAGTTGTGTGAGTTGATGTAGTTAACAGCCAACTGAACAGTGGTGATCTTTTCAGCTTCCTCATCAGGAATTTCGGTTTCGAATTCCTCTTCGAGTGCCATCACCAGTTCAACAGTGTCGAGAGAGTCAGCACCGAGATCATCGACAAAGGAAGCTTCGGTAGTTACTTCGTCCTCTTTGACACCCAGTTGTTCCACGACAATTTTACGAACTCTTTCTACGACATCGGTCATGTTCTTAATTTCCTCTGGATTAAGCTTCGGCCACAAATGCGGCGGATGCGATATTGTATTAATAAACCTTGCATGAGAAAAGCGTAAGCCGCCGTAGTGTATCACACAAGAAATATTGGTAATTTCTCTTATTTATCAAAAACATAAATGATTTTTCTCGGAAGAATATCGCTTTCGACAAAAAGAAATTCACCATTCAGCACAGTTAATATGAGCTTGTAGCTGAATAGTTACCCCATATACATGCCACCATTGACGTGAATCGTCTCGCCGGTAATATAGCCACCGCTCTCCGAAGCAAGGAACAACACCGCATTGGCAATATCCTCCGGCTGCCCCAGTTTCTGCAGTGGGATACCATTGATGAGCATCTTGCGCTGCTCTTCCGGCAATTCATTGGTCATGTCGGTTTCGATAAAGCCGGGGGCGATCGCATTGACCGTAATATTCCGGGATCCCACCTCCCGCGCCATGGAACGGGTAAAACCGAAGATACCGGCCTTGGCCGCCGCGTAGTTGGTCTGCCCGGGATTACCCATGGCTCCGACAACGGAAGAGATATTGATAACCCGGCCTTTACGCGCCTTCATCATGCCGCGCAGCAATGCCTTGCTGAGGCGGAAGACCGAAGTCAGATTGGTGTCGATGATGCTTTCCCACTCCTCTTCCTTCATGCGCATCAACAGATTATCGCGGGTAATACCGGCATTATTGACCAGAATAGTGGGTACGCCGAACTGATCATTGATCGCCTTGACCACCCCATCGACCGATGCCTGTTCGGTCACATTCAGCACCATCCCCTGTCCCTTGAAACCTGCCGCTGCAAAACGCGCTGAGATGGCATCCGCGCCACCCTGTGTTGTAGCAGTACCGATAATGGTTGCACCCGCCTTTGCCAGCGAATCTGCGATAGCTTCACCAATACCCCGACTGGCACCGGTCACCAGTGCAATTTCATTGTCCAGCATCATTTCAGCGCCTCCAGAGCAGCATTCATGGTATCGCTATCGAGGACGGCAAAACCGGTCAGCTTGCGGTCGATGCGTTTGTTCAAGCCAGTGAGTACCTTACCCGGTCCAGCCTCGACGATCTTGTCGATGCCTCTCTCCGATATGCTCTGGATCGTCTCCACCCAGCGCACCGGATTATGGAGCTGTTCCGCAAGCCGGGCTCTGATGGCCCCGGCATCAGCCGCAACCGCAACGTCGACATTGTGTAGTACGGGGATCAAGGGCATCTCAATCGCAATATCCTGCAGCTGTTCAGCAAGTCTTTCGGCTGCGGGCTTCATCAATGCGCAGTGGGAGGGCACGCTGACTGGAAGGGGCAATGCACGCTTGGCGCCCGCCTCTTTCGCCAGTCCACAGGCGCGATCCACCGCAGCCTTGCTACCTGCAATCACCACCTGCCCAGGAGAGTTGAAGTTAACAGCCTCCACCACTTGCGACTCTGCGGCAGTGGCACAGACGTCCCGCACCTTTTCGTCTTCGAGTCCCAGGATCGCAGCCATGGCGCCGGTACCTTCCGGCACTGCCTCCTGCATGAACATACCGCGCTTGGCCACCAGTGAGACCGCATCGGCAAAACCCATCGCACCGGCGCAGACCAGTGCACTGTACTCACCGAGACTATGACCGGCCATGACAGCCGGAGCCGCGCCTCCCTGGGCCTGCCAGACGCGCCATACAGCGACACCGGCCGCCAGCATCGCAGGTTGGGTATTCTGGGTCTGGTTCAGCGCCTCTTTCGGGCCATCCAGCACAAGTTTCCAGAGATCTAAGCCCAAGGCGTCCGAGGCTTCCGTAAAAGTATCGCCCACTAAAGAAAAATCGTCGGCCAATGCTTTCAACATACCCACGGACTGGGAACCCTGACCAGGAAAGACAATACTAAATGCGGTGTCACTCATAATTTAAGATAATCTGAAAGGTCTATGGATCAGAATTTGGCGAGGACGGAGCCCCAAGTGAACCCGCCACCAAAGGCTTCCATCAAAAGGGTTTCGCCGCGCTTGATGCGCCCATCCCGAACTGCGGTATCCAGCGCCAGCGGCACCGAAGCAGCCGAGGTATTACCATGTTCATGCACGGTAACGACCACATGGTCCATGGAGGTGCGCAGTTTCTTGGCTGTAGCGTTGATAATGCGGATGTTTGCCTGATGCGGTATCAGCCAGTCCACATCCGATCTATCCATATCGTTGGCCTTGAGGGTTTCATCGACGATACGGCCCAACGTGGTAACCGCCATCTTGAAGACCTCGTTGCCCCGCATCTCCATATAGGCGACACCCTCTTGCAGCGCCCCATAGTTACGGGAGACACCGCTGGGTACACGCAAAAGCCCTTCGAAGGCGCCATCTGCGTGCAGATGTGTGGAGATGATGCCCGGTTGTTCACTGGCCTCAAGCACAACCGCACCCGCGCCGTCACCAAACAGGACACAGGTATTGCGATCGTTCCAGTCGACAATACGGGAGAGAGTCTCGGCACCGATCACCAGGGCACATTTGGCACTGCCGGTTTTGATGAACTTGTCCGCCACACCCGTTGCGTAGACAAAGCCCGTACAAACGGCCTGAACGTCGAAAGCCGCAGGTCCGTGGATACCGAGCCGAGCCTGCAAGAGACAGGCGGTGCTGGGGAAAATCTGATCCGGCGTGGTGGTAGCCACCACGATCAGATCAATATCTTTTGGCCCGACACCAGCCATCTCCATGGCATTCCGGGCGGCCTTTTCTGCCAGATCACAGGTGTACTCATCGTCAGCGGCTATATGGCGCTTCTTGATACCGGTTCGATCCATGATCCACTGATCTGTGGTATCCACTATCTTTTCCAGATCCTTATTCGTCAGAACCTTTTCTGGAAGATAACTGCCGGTACCGGCGATACGGGAGTAGATCACTCGCTTTCCCTTTTCAAATGTGCTTCGACCTGGGTCTTGATGCGGGATGGGACATCGGTAAGCGCGGCTTTGCGCGCACTACTGATCGCATTGGCAAACGCCAGCTCATCCGCACCACCATGACTTTTGATGACAATGCCCCGCAGGCCCAGCAGACTGGCCCCATTATAACGGCGCGGGTCGATGCGGCGGCGAAGCGAATGGAGCACCGGCATGGCGATCAATCCGGAAAGCTTAGTCAGCCAGTTCCTGCTGAAGCCCTCCTTCATGAAGTGGCTGATCATCTTCGCCACGCCTTCACTGCTCTTGAGCGCAACATTGCCGACAAAACCGTCGGAGACGACAACATCCGCACCGCCCATGTAGACGTCATCCCCTTCCACATAGCCGACATAATTCAGCGAACTTGCCACCAGCAGTTCATGAGCACTCTTTACCTGCTCATTACCCTTGATCTCTTCCTGTCCGATATTGAGCAGGCCGATACGGGGATTGGGAGTATCCGCCACCGCCGAGACCAACTCGCTGCCCATCACCGCAAACTGAAACAGATGGTCGGCAGTACAATCCACATTCGCGCCCAGATCCAGCATGTAGGTCTGGCCTTCGATACAAGGCAGCGCCGAGATGATCGCGGGACGATCCACATTCGGCAGCATCTTCAGCACAAAACGGGAAGTCGCCATCAACGCACCGGTATTGCCGGCACTGACACAGGCATCTGCAACACCCTCCTTCACCAGATTTATGGCTACGCGCATGGAGGAGTCTTTCTTCCCCCGCAGCGCCTTGGATGGCAGCTCATCCATCCCGACTTCCTGGGAAGCGTGATGAATCTTCAGGCGATCACCAAAACCATGACTGCCGACCCTCTCCTTGAGCAGGGCCTCCTGCCCCACCAGGATAAGGGAGGTCTCTTTATCATGTTTCAGGTAGTCCAGAGCAGCAGGGATAACGACATCAACGCCGTTGTCGCCACCCATCGCGTCCAGAGAGATTGTGACAGCTTTAGTCATCAGATTTGACAAGCCCAGATAATAAAGAACCCGGCCAGATCACAGGACCTGCCGGGACTCCAGGTTTAACCGAAAGTCTGTCGGATTTGGATTTGATCCACTGCGTTGCCGGGAACGCGGTCTAAATCCGACAGATTCCAAGGGAACAGACCACAGAGGTGTCTTATTCGCCTTTGGTATCGATCACTTTACGGCCACGGTAGAAACCATCAGCACTCATATGGTGGCGCAGGTGAGTTTCACCGGAGGTGGAATCGATGGAGAGGGTCTCCGCAGACAGGGCATCGTGAGAACGACGCATGCCACGCCTGGAGGGGGTTTTTTTGCTCTTTTGAACAGCCATGGCTGAGCTCCTAAGTTCAGTCTAACAATTAATCGTGGTCGCGCTTCAATTCTGCAAGTATTGCAAACGGGTTCTTCCGCTCTGCCGTCTCGCTCTCCGATTCCGGATCCAGGGAAGGCTCATCCACAGACTGCATTGTGCAGTCCCCTTCCGAATGCCTGGCAACTTGGGGCAACGCCAGTAACAGGTCGTCTTCCACCAAGTCCCTGAGTTTCACCCGTCCATCTTCCACAAGATGAGGATCCAACTGCTCCGGCAGTGCTTCAGCCTCATCCTGGCCTTCGACAAACGCCAGAGAGATCTCCGCATCCACCGGCAATACCATCGGGCCGAGACAGCGCTGACACTCCAGCTTCAATGAGGCCCGCAAGTCACCCTGCACACAGGCGCGCCGGCGCTCATCACGCTGAAACACCAAGTCAAAGACGACTTCGCCTTCGCTATCCATCAGGCAAGCCCGCAATCTCGGCAAATCCGCCAACGGAAATCGACCGCTGATTTGCTCGCCCAGATCAGCAAAGCGCCAAGGATCAAACTGATCGGGCAAGTGCTGCGACATAAGCGGTCAATGATATTACGGAAAGGGTCGACGTGTCAAAATGACCAACCGGTTCACTAAGTTAGGAGATGTGATGCAGCGGGATTGCCGATTCCGCTACGTTTGAACCGGCCTACTCTGGTTCCTGAACACAATGCCAGTAGGAGCCGCGCCTCGCGGCGAAGGGCGCACTTAGCATCAACCACCCACAATAGCCAATAACACCCCGGCAGCAACTGCGGAACCGATAACTCCCGCGACGTTCGGGCCCATGGCATGCATCAGGAGGAAATTGTGGTGATTGGTTTCCAATCCGACCTTGTTCACCACCCTGGCTGCCATAGGCACGGCAGAGACACCAGCGGCGCCGATCAGGGGATTGATCTTGCCGCCGGTAACACGGTGCATCACTTTGCCCATTAAAACACCGGTCGCCGTGCCGATGCAGAAGGCAAAGGCGCCCAACCCAAGGATACCCAGCGTCTCAACGGTAAGAAATTTATCTGCAGAAAGCTTGGAACCCACCGCCAGCCCCAGAAGGATCGTCACGATGTTGATGATCTCATTTTGTGCTGCGTGACTCAGGCGCTCCACCACACCGCTCTCCCGTAGCAGATTGCCAAACGTCAGCATACCGATCAGCGGCGCCGCAGTGGGTAGAAAGAGGATGCAGAGCAGCAATACCGCAAAGGGGAAGAGCACCTTCTCCAGCTTGCTGACGTGGCGCAACTGCTGCATGACGACACCCCGCTCCTTCTCGTTGGTCAGCCACCGCATGATCGGCGGCTGAATAATGGGAACCAGCGCCATATAGGAGTAGGCGGCCACAGCGATCGCCCCGAGCAGATCCGGAGCAAGGCGGGATGCGAGGAAGATTGCCGTCGGCCCGTCGGCGCCACCGATGATGGCAATGGCCGAGGCATCCGCCAGGGTAAAATTGAAACCCGGGACCATATTCAGCGCCAACGCACCCATCAGGGTTACGAAGATACCGAACTGGGCGGCGGCCCCCAACAGCAATGTCCAAGGCATGGCGATCAGCGCGCCAAAATCGGTCAACGCCCCAACACCCATGAAGATCAACAGGGGAAATACCCCGGTCTCTATCCCGACATGATAGATGTAACCGAGCAGCCCGGTGTCGCCCCCAATACCGGCCACCGGGATATTGCTCAGGATAGCCCCAAAACCGATAGGCAGCAGCAGCAGCGGCTCAAACTTCTTGACGATGGCAAGATAGATCAGAAGGCAGCCGATGAGCATCATCAGCACCTGCCCCCAAGTGAGGTTAGCCAGGCCGGTGGACAGCCATAAGGGTTCCAGTCCGATCTCCATCAGGCGAGACTCAACAGTGCATCATCGACCTGGACGGTATCACCCTCTTTGACCAGGATATCCGCTACCACACCGGCCATCGTCGTCCGCACCTCGGTCTCCATCTTCATAGCCTCGAGTATCATCACCACTTCACCAGCGGCAACCGACTGGCCCTTGGTGACCTTTATCTTAAAGATATTCCCCGCCAATGGTGAGGAGACCAATCCACCACCGGCAGCTGCCGGTGCCGCGCTGACGGCACTAGCGACAGGAGCAGGCTGAATGCCACTCACCTCGCCGCCGGCAGTCACCTTCACATCGTAGGCGACACCATTGACTTCAACCTGGTAGAAGCCAGGCTCATCGCTCGATACAGGCGCGGTAACGACCGGCGCTTCCGGCTCCTGCCCAGGCACCGGTTCGAATGCATCCGGATTATCCCGATTCTCAAGAAACTTGAGTCCAACCTGGGGAAAGAGCGCATAGATCAGCACATCGTCGACTACAGCATCTGCAACCCGCAGACGTTTCTCTTTGACAAGGAGATCGAACTCATTTGTCAGCTTGTCCATCTCCGGCTCGATCAGGTCCGCCGGACGACAGGTAATCGCCTCCCCACCATCCAGCACTTTGTCCTGAAGCAGTTTGTCGACCGGTGCCGGAGTAGCACCATATTCCCCCTTCAACACACCCGCCGTCTCTTTGGCGATATTCTTGTAGCGTTCGCCCAGCAGAACGTTGATAACCGCTTGGGTACCGACAATCTGCGAAGTCGGTGTCACCAGTGGAATATAACCAAGATCCTGGCGCACCTTGGGTATCTCTTCCAATACCTCGTCAAAACGGTCACAGGCACCCTGCTCACGCAGTTGATTCTCCATATTGGTCAGCATGCCGCCAGGCACCTGGGCCACCAGGATTCTGGAATCAACCCCCCTCAAAGAACCCTCAAACTTTGCATACTTTTTTCGCACTTCACGGAAATAGGCTGCGATCTCTTCCAACAGGTGCAGATTGAGACCGGTATCGCGCGCCGTGTTATCCAGAATTGCCACCACCGACTCAGTCGCTGAATGGCCATAGGTCATACTCATGGAGGATATGGACGTGTCCAACATGTCGATACCCGCTTCCGCAACCTTGACCGCAGTCGCAGTGCTCATACCGGTGGTCGCATGACTATGCAAGGCAATGGGAATCGAACAGGAGGATTTCAGGCGGGTAACCAGCTCCTCGGCCACATAGGGCCTGAGCAGACCCGCCATATCCTTGATGCAGATGGAATCACAGCCCATCTCTTCGAGTTGACGACCCATCGTCAACCAATAGTCCATGTCGTGCGCAGGGCTCACGGTATAGGACATGGTGCCCTGCGCATGTTTGCCCGTCTTCAAGGTGGCTTTGACAGCGGTTTCCAGGTTCCGCAAATCATTCATCGCATCGAAGATACGGAATACGTCGATACCATTTTCCGCCGCACGGTCGACAAAAGATTCGACCACATCATCCGCGTAATGCCGATAACCGAGTATATTCTGCCCGCGCAGCAGCATCTGCTGAGGGGTTTTCGGCATGGCCTTTTTCAACCGGCGCAGCCGCTCCCAGGGATCTTCGCCCAGAAAGCGAATGCAGGCATCGAAGGTTGCGCCACCCCAAGTCTCAAGGGACCAGAATCCCACCTGATCGAGCTTCTCGGCGATCGGCAGCATATCCTCGATGCGCATACGCGTCGCAAACAGCGACTGATGGGCGTCACGCAAAACAAGCTCAGTGATACCTAGAGGTTTTTTTTCAGTCATGGGAAGTCTGCCGCCATCTGATAACAGATCAGGTTAAAATAATTCTATTTAGGAGTCGGATTTTACTGGAAAATCAATTATGTGTCGTGCGGTAACGGGTGACGGCCGCTGTTATAACGGCGACCAGGTCCCCTCTGGCCGATGGGTGACCCTGTTGTAAGACAGGCAGGCCCCCATCCGACTGCTCCTCCAATTCCGGCTTCTGCAGCGACATGGCAAAACGGGACATGGCCAGCATGACAAATACCAGAACGACCAGAAAAGAGAACACAATCCCCATTCCCAGCGCCATAAGCTTGGAACCAGCCAGCATTAAATCCGATATTGGCATAGGCGAATCTTATCTCCCAATAGTACGCAGCGTCCTTTTTACGTCACTTGGTGTATACGAGTCAAGCACGATCCACATTAAGAAAGAAAAGCTACTTATTGTTAATTAAAGAAAAATATACCTTCTATTAAGATTATTCATGCTTTGTATTGAAAATACCAATAGAATAATAAACAGCATAATTTTTTCCCGATATACAACAGAGTCCGCTTAAATGCGCTTATTCACTGTGGTTTTTGCTATTATCCGCGCGTTCAAACTCCAGACACACTATAGATAGAAGTTGATATGGCCACAGCAACGCGAACACTCGTCCTTGGCTCCACCTCCCCTTTCAGACGCGAGCTTCTCAACCGCCTTGGCATCGCCTTTGAAACAGCCTCTCCAGAGATCGACGAAACACCTGTTCCTGGTGAGGCACCAGAGGTGCTGGTCACCCGCCTTGCCAAACTCAAGGCCGAGGCAGTCAGGAAATCCTGGCCCAACGCCCTGATTATCGGCTCCGACCAGGTGGCAACGATTGACGGAGAGATTCTTGGCAAACCCGGCAGCCACGAACGTGCCGTCGAGCAACTCTCAAAAGCGGCAGGAAAGCGTGTCACATTCTCCACCGGCCTCTGCCTGCTTAACAGCCGTACCGGTAACACTCAGGTTTGCTGCGAGCCCTTTCACGTCTATTTCCGTCAGCTGGAACAGCAGGCCATTGAGCACTATCTTCAGCGCGAGCAGCCCTACAACTGCGCAGGCTCATTCAAATCGGAGGGCTTGGGTATAACGCTGTTTGAGAAGATGGAGGGCGACGATCCCAATTCGTTGATCGGACTGCCGCTGATCCGCCTGGTGGATATGCTGGCCAACGAGGGCTGGGATATCCTGGGAAACGCCTGATTCTGACCGGCAGATTAATCTCTTTGGATTTAACTCCCTGCAGGTGGCCGCGAAACACAAGAATGAGGGTCGGTAACCCACAGAGTAAAAACAAATAAAAAGGCCCACATCAAGAATGATGTAAGCCTTTTACGAGAGGTCGAGCAGCGCACCCATATTTTAGAGCACATTAAATCCCTTGGGGTTATATTCCCCGCCCCTTGGGGCGTTATGAAAGAAGGTTGCGGGCTAATACCCCGCTTTCGAGGCACAAGAAAGTCGAGCGTTAAGCGAGAGGGCTTGCCCCGGGGATGTTTATTCGCCTGGAACTGTCTTTCGCTGACACAACGATGCGCTTTGTTATGCGGCTGATTCCTGTTCAATATCCCAGCCAGGAAACACAAGTACAGCAGGATGGCAACTTAGTGCTCTTGCCAATACTTTAGCCCTTTCAACACCTAGCTGGATTCTATTGTTCTCGATTGCAGAAATGGTAGATTGAGGAATGCCAGTTAGGTTCGCCAGCTCATTCTGACTAAGCTCCTGAAACTCCCTGAGAATTCTTACGGACTCACCAACTGAAACCTCTATTGCTCTTTTTGCTTCTTTATAATCTTTCATGTTACTTCCTCCGATAATCATGGGGTGTAACGTTTTCAACCTGTACCAGAACTTTATCGCCTGCAACTTTATAAATGACGCGATATTGAAGATTTAACCGGGAGGAACGATACCCCTTCCATTCACCAGCCAAGGATTCATCCCGTAAACCTTTGATTTTCTTCAAACCCTGGGGGCCGGAAATGGTCACGATATCCTTCCATTTTTCGTACCGTTTTAGTACATCAACTGGAGCGGATTTAAGGCTCTTAGCAACTCGCTTATGTTCATATATTGCCCACATACCATAAAGAGTATATATATTAAATATGGTATGTCAATATCCGGAACTTTCCAGCACCCTGATATTCAGAGTCGTTCTTATCTGATGCGGCTCCAACGATTATGGCGTTGGTTTACATGTACTGATTTGGCAAACCAGGCCATTGCATTATCCGATTAACAAAGAAGCAACGGCGCTTACTTAACCACCGGATAGCAGGGATCACCCCACAATCCCGTCGGATTCTCCATCATGAGATGAACAATGGTTGGAACCAGGCACATCATGATATTTACACCATCCCTGATCTGGGCTCGATTCACCTTGCTGTTCCAGGTAGAGCCACCATGTATCAGTTGATTCCGTAACACATAAAGACGATCAAAAATCACCGCAAGAACCTTCTTTGTATCCATTCTACCGAGCGCCTTGTTCGCGGATATCCTGCTTCGGTGGAATTCACGCTGCCACTCTACCTCACCCATACGCCCATATTGGCACTCCCAGAAAGGCTGAAAAACATACTTGCTGTCGATAAGCAGCCGTATAGACCCCGGAAACTCATCCCAAACAATCTGGCCAAGCAGGTTATCCGCATCTGATTCAATCAGACGTTTCAGAAAATTGACCAGAACCCGGCGCTCACTGAACCGTTTTCGGTCATGGAGATCATTGGCATAGGCGGCATTCAACGATATCCAGAGGAAGATAAAACAGGCATCCCCATCATCAGTCTCCTGCTCAGCCCGCTGCAACCAGCTCAGGGCCCGGTGTGTGCGTAGTCCCAAAGCCTCGGAAAATCCATCTCGAATCTCGCGCTGTCTCGCCTTCAGTTGCAAATAGGTCAATTGAGCTTCCATCATGCGGCTTCCGTTATTGAGAGAATTTAGTGGGAGGATTCATCAGCTTCCATGGCCACGAACTTACCCTTAGTTCTTTGACTTAGTGTAGCGCCAAGAAAGCTGCTGAAGATACTACCTGCGGCACTAATCTGCCAGACATGCGGGGCGCCATGCGGACGATCTGCCTATCGTGATTCGGACCGAAACTCACATGGACGGGATTGCCGTCGCCATAGAAGTAAAGCCGATCAAAAGGCGTATTGGCGACCAACCACTGCGCCACATCCAGCATATTTTCGTCTTCTACGATGAAATCCACCGCAGCGCCCAGCCGCTGGCAGACGGGATTACCCAGTCGGTTCAGCTCATGAGAGGCATGCTGATCGAGTTTGGGAGAGATGCGACCCCGTATCTCCCGGGCCAGAGCCGGAGAACAGAAGCCGTAGGTCAGGTGGATCATACCGAAGTAGTCGACAACAGGGTCGAGTACCTGAACCGCGAGGGCATGGAGTGCGTTGTAACTCTCGGCTTGCTTGGGCAGATTCGGCAGGCCGGTTCGGGCTTGGGTCTCACCGCATTCGATGAGCTGGCGGTAGGTGATGTATTGGCCGCAGGAGGTGTCGAGATCAGGGATGGTCGTTGCAGGGACTAATGCAAATTTATCGATGGCCAATCGATTTTTCTCCAGCGTCTGAAGAAACTCGCTCGGCATAGGCCCATAACCTGACAAGTCGAATAACTCGATCCTTTCCAATGCCTCCTCAAAGGCAACCTGCTCAGGATAGTTGGAAAACTCTTCATTGATGTAACGGGACTTGCGATACAAGAACGGTGGTTTGTACTCTTCTCCATAAGCAAAATAATCGATCTCCTGTTCCCGGAGTTTGATCTTGACCCGCTCTATCATCTGCGGCAGTGCTTTGCCTTCGAACGCATCGAAACGCATCAGACTCACCTTGCCTGATCTGATGTGTACCTTCACCAAATCGGCGTTTTGGTAGTCGCCATAGAGCACAGCAGCACACCCCAGATAAATACGCAGCAATGGAGGTAATTGCTCGATCATGCTTGCATGAAGTTGCAGTGACTCTCCCTCTTCCAACCGGCCAAGCCCATGCTCTGCCGCATGCTGGCACGCCTGTTCGATAGTTTGCGTATCTGCAATGGTAAATAACAGCTCCCGAGCTGATGCTTGGGCGCTACGGTAATCACCAAAAAAGGATTTGATATCACGCTGTAGTCCTCTCTCCAGATGCTTATAGGGGCGTCGCCGTTCGAACTGATCGAGTGCAAAGTAGACCTCCAGATCGTTAACGCGCCGTGAAGCAGCCTGCTCGATTTCTGCAAGACCATTCCGCCTTTCCAGGAAACGCAGTGCTTTGGGTGCTGAACCGAAGCCCTCTGTGAGCGTTACGAGATCCTCCACCTCAGATTTATCCGGCTTTCGCCCGAGGAGAAGCCACTGTGCCCATAAGCGCTCAAGCGGTTCCCGGTAGGCTTCGTAGCGTTCAGCCACCCGATCCCTGCGCTGTTTCTTTGGACGCTCTCGTTGTTGTGTAGATGGAGTACGAAGCCGATTATGCTTACTGCGGTATCGATCCATCAGAAACCGCTGTTCCATGTCCTTATCACGGAACAGATAGAGCACGCCTGGTGCTACGGGAATCGGTTCTTCATCGAGAACCTGCTCAAGAAATGTCTTAATCCCAGATTGGGTGAAGTACTTCTGGAAAGTCCCGCGTAAAGTCATCACCCCATCGCGAAACCGCTGGCCACGAGGTTCGTTTTGGTTTTCCAGCATCACTGAAACCACCAGCACCCGTTCTGCCAGCGACCAGGCTCGGGTAAGCGCCTCTACGCGCTCGTCAAAGTCTTCTATAACATTGATCACAAAACCCAGGTTGACGATGTCCGCTGACGAGATGGTGTTATCTGGGGCGAAATAGGGATCCCAACCCATGGCAGATAGACCATTCTCGCTCAACCCACGAACATCATCTCCACGACCACAACCATAATCGAACAACCGATGGCTACCATCGAGAAACCCATACCGCGCCAGTGATTGTACAGGTGCAGAGAAGCCGTATCGGACCAAAGCGGTTAGATGCCGAGAAGCTTCCCAGTCGGCATGGAGTGGTGCTAAATCTGCCTCGCCATCCTCCAATGATTCGTCATTGCCAATCGGAACCAAAGAGTGCCCTTCTATCCGGTAGCCCTTTTCACGAATCAGCGCTAGCCATTGACGCTGGTAACCTATGCGTTTTGGGTCGTCAAATAAGCCGATGGATTCTGCTGTACGGGTCAGCTCTGCATACGCTTCGCGACATGGGTCATCCGGTTGAAGAAGTAACTCTTTACGATGCAGGATGGGTGGATTCAGCGAATCGGCATAGGTGCGGTAACTCACCGTTGAGCAGTTCAGATCTACCAGCCAGCTTTCTTGCAGCGAAGGGAATGGATCGTCGACAAACTCCGGATAGTTGAGCAAAGCGATACTCTGACCCGTGTCATCGATGCGCACCAAGTTAAATTGATCATGTCGCTTGACCTGAGCCAGTAGCTCGGCTTCCTGCACGCGCACCGCACGTTCACCATCCAGGTAAGGCAATACATCGACAGTAAGATAAGTCGACCCACCAACAACCTTGCTTGGAATTGAACTCATTTAAAGGAGGGTATCCACTTCACTGGCCTTGGTTGTTTTGTAAGTTGGGTTAAGCCGTATCTCCAACCACTGAGTTGTTGGGTTCGCTCTGTTTTGCAATGCCCTCCACCTATGAGGCTAATCCATGGGAAGGCGAACCCAACAGATCCGTTGCCAACTCCCCGCTTAACTCAACCTACCGTATGAGGACAACGAAAAGGATACCACCTTACGATCTTTCCCGTTTCGTGAGATGGCTCTGATGGTGGTGCACCTGCTCGGCTTCCCATTTGCCTTCAAATCTTCTCGGTTTTGCGTGCTATGATTACGTTGTAATCAGCTTCAGTAAGTATCCCCCGGTTCTGCCGGGGGATACTTACTTTCGCTGAAGACCCATAATTATTACTCTTCCCAGAAATCTCTAAAACAATCATAGACTTCTTCTACATCACCATATTTTTCAAAATTATCCTTTATATCTATTACCTTACATCGCTCATTGCCACCTACTTTTGGTCCCCGCAGACCTCGACCGATCATTTGACTATACAAAACAATTGAAGTTGTCGGCCTAGTAATAATGACTGAACGAATTCGAGGCGCATCGAATCCTGTGCTTAAAATACCATAATTAATTATTACGTCATTTCTACCTTCTTTAAAGCTTTCTATTATTCTCCTTCTTGCCCCCTTTGATCTAGTATGGTCAATATACGAGGCTCTAATACCTTTTATCGCAAGAGCGCCACATAGACTTTTCGAATGCTCTAAACCACAAGAAAAAACAATCGCTGGATTGTTCTCCCTGACCTGCCTCTCAATCAGTCTTACAATAAGCTCATTTCTTAGTCTAGAGCGTGAAATTGTTTTCAATGTTGTATTGGAAAAATCCGCCCCGGCCCCATTCTCTTCGCCAACCACACCCAAGAACTGAACGTCCGATTCAATCTGCTCATGCTCAATTATAGATAAAACGCCTATTTCCCTAAGCTTTCTAATCGGGTTTTTCCCTAATTCTGGATATACAAGAGTGTTCCCAAATAAAGAAGCCAATTCATAGTTCGCCTTATATTTAGCAATTGCTCTGCCGGGAGTAGCAGTTGTTCCTATCAACGATAACTTATTACCTTTTGATAGAACATTAATGGCAATTTTATACGTTGGCGCTGTTATTTTATGCGCTTCGTCTATTATAATTACAGAAGTCTGGGCACCAATCACGCCAAGCAGGCCTCTTCTATTAGCACCCATACGCCCTATTTTTTGCAGACTGCAAAATATGAAGGCTCTTTCGAAATCTTTTTCTTTAGGATTATACGACCCATACATTCTTACAATACGTATTCGTTCATATCCCTTCCAAGTCCAAACTGATTTAAAAGTATCGATCGCCTGTTCAAGTAATTCTGAGGAATGCGCTAACCATAAGACTGATTTTACTAATCCTTTTCCAGAAGCTTCGTTCCAATGCCGAATCAATGATTCCATCATTACTCTTGTTTTCCCAGAACCAGTGGGTAACTGGACTAAAAAAGCATTACCACCTTTTTTTAATAGACCAAGGGTTTTCTGTATTACTTCCTCTTGATACGTAAACAATTCCGGTAAGGGATCGACTGGTTCAATGTATTCAATTAGTGTCTTTTTATCTATCGATAATGGCAAATACTCACTACCCACGCCTAATTCTTCACCAAATACAGCCACTATTTTTGATTCAGCGTGCCAAGGAAGATTTGATAAATTTCGTGAATCTATCTTTGGATCATAAAATGCTTTTGTTGTTAGTTCATTCGCCAATGTTGACAATCTTATGGGTTGCAGTCTAGAAAGAAATAATTGCCTAAACCGTAAATTCTCAAAAAGTGCAGCGCTATAATACGCCTCTAAGACAAAAGCCAACTTTTCCAGATCGCCCTCTTTTAATTGGCTCTCTTCTTCATAGGTCAAACCACGAACTATTATTTTCCAATCAAGTGCACTTGCCCAAACAAGCTCTTCTATAGAAAACCTTGCTAATTCTCTATATATATTCATGTATCTGATTCAATATATTTCCTATACTTATCCATGCGTATATTAACCGCTTCATCAGCCAGTCTATTCACTTCTCTTGTAAACTCTACCTGGCTTCCACTAAAAGTATTTCTGAGTTCAGCCCTAAACTGCTTCCTGAATCCTTTTTTTAATGGCTTACGAAGATTTACACTGATTTCTATCCAACTTCTCTCTTGTAATTCACCATCACCATCGGCTTTAACAATTAATAATGCTAATAGTGAACCAAAAGCATCTCTAACGTCACTATGCTTATAATTTACTATCCCACCTGCTGGATCGAACACTATGTGAGTAAGTAACCCTTGATGTAGCCGAGCCTGAGATTCCCATGATTTAAACCATCCCTGATCATAGATTGTGTTTAAATTGTTCGTAAACCATTTAGAGAATTCCATCCATTCTACGGTCTTCTCTTTGTATTGATCGACAATTTCCTTTAATACACCAAATGCGCTCCATACTCCTCTCATTCCAACATCCCTAGCAATCAACTCTTGGAATGCTTCTTGCTTTAAAGCAACAAAATCCATCACTATTTCATGGTATCTATTGTCTACTGCTTCAATCAGTTCCGGCCCAGCTCTATGTGTACCGAAACAAATTTTTTGAAATGCATGCTTTGCAAGATCATCACCCAATTCAGCTTCCCTCTGCATTTTTCTACATTCATATATATAATTCTCATAAGGTTTAAATGTTTCCATTAAATAGCGAAATGAAGAAAGTAAATAACTAGTAAATTGACCCCTCACCCTATCAGAGTCTTCGTGAGTTAACTTCTTATTCACCCCATAAGAATCTAGTGGCGGCACCATATCATCCAAATTTAACGCTGCACCTTGCTCATCCGACCCATCTTCCCCAAGAAGATGATATTTAAACCATTCTTGTAATTCTTCTACACTCTTTATTGCTGCCGGACCTGGGTGTGGACGATCATTTACCACTTCCCCTCTCCAATCAAAAAACATCAAAGGCAACCTTGACATATCCATTTTTTCAAATGTTTTTTGGTCATTTTCATGAGCAAATTGTATGACTTCTTGACTGCATATACAGTTAACACTTTCGTCATCTAGAAGTATTCTGCGTGATTCATTTATCTCTTTAGCTGTAGAATTTATGTATATGAAGGTTTTTCTTACAACTTCTAATATATTTGGCGCTTCACCTTCTTCTTTATCCTTGAACATTGCTAATATAACAACAGGAATGCTCCATGATGAAAGCTCATGGCCCCGCGTCGGATCATCTTTCCATCTCTTTAGAGCCGACAATCGATGTTGTCCATCAATAGCAACCACCTTTACTTTTTGTTCATTCCATTCGATAAAGGAAAATGCTGGCTCATGACTATGCTCTGCAATTCTATAAAACCCCTCTTTTTCCATGATTTCATATTCATGCCCACGCTCACTAAAATTGCTTACCGGCATGTATTCTAATTCCTTTTCTACTTGAGCAGTTTCTGAATCGAACGGCAGCAAAACCAGTGTAAGCGGATTGAAAAACTTTACCTTTTTGTTATCTTGCAGATATGGCAATATACTTTTACCCACTCTTTCTTTATCTACAGTCCTTTGGAATAAGTCTTTTACATCCCACTTTTCGCTTCCAGGTATATTCTCTATAAGATCGATATTATCCAACTCTTCGCGTTTTATTGCAGTTTGTAGAAACTTAATATTTACATGCGCTCCTTGCCCAAGCTCACCAGCATAGCCACTTTTTCTCCTAGGATAAGGATTGACAGTTCCTTCGGGGGGTATCCAGCTCATATCATTCTCCGACTAAATATTTATTTGACACCATAAGGTGGCCGCGCCGTTGCCTTCAGTATTTCTTCGACAATACTGTGCGGATTATCATAAGCATTATTATAATTATTCTGATTCTCATGGACTTGTGTACGTATACAAACAAATATCAAGTCCTCTACTTTCCGCGTAGTAAATTCTTTATCTTCAGCATACTTTTCAAATCTTTGATGGAAACCTGATTTTTCGTCGCTTCCGCCCTTTAAATGTTGAGAACAGCGATTCCTAAGGTTTATTGTCTTTCCAATATATAGAGGTGGCATAAGTATACTAGCGCTCATCAAGGCCTTACGTAGCTCTAAGAACTTTTCTTCATTATTAACAATACCATCCCAAGCCCCATAAACTGGAGAAGGAATCTGATTAAACCGAATACCTTCTTCTATGTACACTTTTATAGTTTTCCAGTTAAACTCTATATCATTTTTTCCAGCAGGATGTGCTCCGCTTTTTGCATCATAATTTGATACTTGAGATAATTCTCGAAGCAATTCATTTAAATCATAAGAGGATACTTTAATCGGGTAAAACCATGCATAAACACCCGCTTCTTTTGGTATTTGATCAAAGCTCCCTTTTAGATAAACACCGAGCTGTTTATCTATTCTTCTCCATACATCATTAACACTCACTTAAATTTACACCTACTTAGCCATTGAAAGAAGGCGCTCTATTCGCTCTTTTTGAACTCTCGGAAGATTATTGATACACATATTAATTACTAATGCATCGTCAAAAAATCCATCTCCCATACTGTGATCTGGAATAACACCCATTGGATCAATAAAATAGCTAAGTGCACTAGCAATCCTAATGTGATGTGACTGCATGTCATCTAAGTAATAAACTTTATCCATGATTAAAATTGAATATAATACCTTAATATGAAGATAAAGCGATCTAACCCAATCCTGTTCAGAATTCTTAATAAGAGCTGATTTTCGTAAGAATTTGGTTTTCAGTTGGTCAACATGATCTTGAGTTAGCCCATCGCAACGGGCCGCATATTCTTCTTTTATTTCTAGCCTCAAATTAGCACTTATACGTTGTTTCAAATCAATCATCAAAATTAGCACCTGAACATATATGGCATGTCACGCCACTTTTTATAAAGAACAAATCAAACATGCCTGATCTTCCGGATCATCATCATCCATTTCATTCCTTAAAACATCTTGCCACTTTATCCTCACTTTTGTATTTGTTTTATTGTCAGACAACTCCTTTTCTTCTGCTCTAATAACAATCTCTTCTAAACTACCTGATTGATTCCATGTGTAACCATTGCCTGCTTTAATGCGCTCTGCAGTACCCCAATCAAACTTCCTTTTCCCGACATTCTTCTCCATATCTAGTGCTTTCTGGAAAAGCTCTGGGTGCCGACGCTTAAGTCCAAGCCACTCATCTTGCCGCTGAAAAAAGCAGAAGAAACAACCCGAGCGACTACGCCATTGGTAGTACGCTGGGATACCAATCGATTCTTCTAAAATACGAAAAACATCATCACGCACAATGCCATCTTCTGCGAAGGGAAATACTGCCTTAATAGTTTCCTTTTGGCTTATGTAGCCTTCACGGTTTTCATCTGCACGAATGCCCACATAACTAATTACGGGATCATCACCGACAAACTCTTCAAAGGGTTTAATCTTCAACACCCGCGTACACCAACGCGCTTTTACTGAAGGCAGCATATTGTCATGCAGTGTCAACCAGTGATTGAAATCACGGCTACTACTCAAACGATTGATCGGCTTTCCGAGATAGGCTTCAAGTTTATCCAATGTATCGTAAACTTCTTGCAACTCCGCTCCGGTATCGGTAAAGAAGTACTCCATCTTCTCTGAGATCTGCGGGTGATTGTCTTTGATGTAGACCGCAAGCGCCGCGCTATCCTTGCCACCGGAGATCCCCAGTACATGCCGGGTATCTTCGAGTGCATCGAATGCCAATTCGAACCATTTTTTTGACATAATCAGTTCACCCTCTTCACTCTAGCCGTTTTAGTTATAGGCTTTGTCTTAGTTGATTCCCTGCTCTCAGCCAAGACCTCATCTACAAGCTCGGCAAGGGCTGCCATTTTCAATTTCCCATCAGTACCCTTTAGAGTAGCGAGCATCTTCGCCTTGATTGTTTTAATAGCATTATGGCGGCGTTCATCTATAACTACTACCTCATCGTAATCCGGCGCACCTTTCTTTACACTGCGCAGCAAATAGACATCGAAATCACCAGCAGTCTTAGTCGCGTAATCTTGGTAGTGCAAACGCAGACGTTCAAGCTCCGCTAGCTTACGGGTCAATTCGGCCAAGCGATACTCGGCAGCATCCCGCTCCGCATCGCCCCATTTATCGGCAGGTTTTTGCCCCAGGAAGCTCAACAGTTCGTCTAACCACAGCTCGGGGACATCTGTAGATTTTAGTGCGCGTTGTATAAAGGCTCTAAGACCATCACGATCAATAGTGTATTCTTCCAAACCACGACAACGCCCGGCAACTGCCTCACGCAAATCAACTAGTTCAATGTCCTTGTCCTGGCTAAACGCCTGAGCCAACATTTCACGAAATTGATCTTTCAAATTTAGCAGACAATATTGCAGTTCTTTCAGCGTATCCATCAGACTCTTTGAGAGTTTCTTGAGCTCTTCTTCGTCGTTTCGCGCCTTATCCAGATCAATAGACAAGGCCTTTGGCAGTTCTTCTAACATCAACGTTATTGGCGACTTAGAAAGTTTAAACACATTACGTACAGCTTGCGCCCTTGAAGACAGACCAACTTGCGTAGTCTGAGTATAAGACGGTAACTTTAAAACCATTTTGGCTATGGGCTTAGCCAGTGCGAGGATGCTGCGCTGCTTACCATCATTAAAAAGCGTAGAGGAGTAGACCTCATGGATCGACTGGTTCAGTCCGGAAATACGGAACCGCTGAACCGTAAACTCGTCCGGGCGCTTCAAAAAACGCTCAATCTGCTCTTCAGAAAGATATGGGGTATAAATACGGCTCTCATAGATAGCCAATTCCTGTTGGTTCGCCATCAATACTGCCAAATACAAAATTGGCAACATACCCCCTTTAATACCATAGGGCGGTGCCATCAACTCCAGGTTAAGCTCGATGAGTGATTTAGCCTGTTGCTCGGTACTATCGAGGAAGGCATCAATGTGTTGCCATACAGGATAAATATTGCAGGGATCGTCAGATTTGTACGCCGACTTCGGCCCTTGAAAGACCCAATCACCATCATCACCTAGGACATGCAATTTGGTCTCACGCAGGCAGGCACGGTAGATTGCCTTTTCTGGTGGAAACTTATCGATGCCAAGATCCGCCTCTGCCTCATTATTAAACATTGCAATGGCAAGCTTGTTCTTAGCAGCATTAGCTTGCGACGACGGCTTGTCTCGATTGATAAGTTCATTCTTAAAAAAAGGAGACTTGCTGTATACTACATTCAAGACACGTGATAGCTCTTCCTGAAGCGATCTCTTTGATTTAACAGCAAGTATTTTTGTCTTCCAATACCAACGGTTTATCTGAGGCTCAGAAGTGAGGCGATCAAGCAAGTCATCTTCTTTGGCCACGGCTGCGTTGTAACGATCTTTGAATTCACGCTGTGCAACAGGGTCAGAATTCAGCTCTTGCGCAGTTTTTTGAATCTCCTCCAGCGCCAGCACCTCGGCTGTTGCCTCACGCAATTGATCACTATTCAGACAAAGCACACGAATATCTAGTCTCGCTTTAAAAGCTAGTACATTTTCCTTGAAATTATCCTCATCATTCTTGCTTCCGGCGAGATAAAACACAATGCGAGCTTTCGCATCATTTTGATCCAATTGGTGCAACGTTTGAGCATCAACGAATATGGGATGGAAATATCTCAGCGCCCCACTTTGAATGGTGTACTTGCGCGCGACTATGGGCATCAGGTTGTGCCGATTATTCAAGCTTTCAGCCAAACCAAAACGCCCAAGCTTCTCTAACTCTGCCTCTACGTTGGCATCGAGGTCAAAATCGCTACCCTGCCAAACGCGATATTCAGCACTGAATTTTCGATACTGAATAATTGATTTTTCAGAGAGGCTTTTTATAGCTTGATCTACTGCTACTTTCCTTGGCAAGCAAAGATTGATGATATCCTTAGAAGCTTTAAATTTCCCTTGGGCGCCGATGATATTTAGTAG
Organism: Sedimenticolaceae bacterium; assembly: GCA_963691905.1. GTDB lineage: Bacteria > Pseudomonadota > Gammaproteobacteria > Chromatiales > Chromatiaceae > QGON01. Next base: position 363,314 of record OY829894.1, on the reverse strand, counting down.
ACCTACAGCTTTGAGAACATGCACTTCATCATCTTGTGCATCCCCTAATCGTTCGGTAGCAGTTACTACCTCAGCCCAACGCCGATGGGTAAAATGGTCGGACAGGGCTGCAGTTTGATTTAAAATAAAGTACTCATAAATCTCCCAAGGGTAGATCCAATCTCCGATCTTTTGGCAACGACTGATGCCGTCTTGAAATCCATACGCCTCACGACTGCCAAGATAACTAAATAGGGTACGCTCATTTTGTGCCACCTTCTGACACAGCAAAGGCAACAATAGTGCACTGACGGGATGCAACGGGTAGCAACGGGAAAATAGAGCGGCCGCTGTGGTCTCATCCATGGTGCCTGGTAAGGCATTGGTCTTAGCTAAGACCTTTGCCATTTTTCCAGCCGCGAGCGAAGCATTTTTTTCATCACTCTCAGTTAAGTCGTGCTCAATAGCAGCAGCCATGATGCGCAAGACTTGCTCGGCTGACTCTAAGAAAGGAATATTTTCAAATCGACCCTGAACTTTAACCCATTCGTTTCGAAGTGACTCACCCAAACCACGGGCATATTGTTCAAATGCTTGGTGCATCATTACTACCAATGAAAGCTTGGTAGCGTGCTTTGCTAACGCATGTTCCGCCAGAGCCTGTAACAAAAATATGTCGTTGGCTCCATAATGACGTGCCTCGTACTCAAGGAATTTTCCCAGCTCATCAATTACAATAATCAGGCCGGTGCATCCAATGCGAGCAAGGGCATCTTGGAGCTCTTCGATGCACTCTAATATTTCCGAGGTGGAAGGTAACTCTTTGCGTTCTGCAATTAACCTAAGTCTTTCAATAATTGCTGGTGAACGGCCGCGCTTTTTCGCCCAGCTTTCCTCCGCTATTCGCGCAAGTGATTCCATTAAGCGCTTTGCTAGAGATTCTGGGCTACCGGTAAGCAATACCGTGCAGTAGCCGGATGTCGATTTATTGAGAGCGGTATATTTTTTCGCAATTCCCCCATCGACTCCACGTAATTTCTTCATGGCAGCCTTAGTTGCCATACCAGAGGGATTGCTTAGTAAGTGAGAAAGAAATACTGCAAAGGAAGATTTTCCCGAGCCATAGGGTCCGACCAGTGACCATGCACGAGGACTTTCATCTGCCTTAAAAGCCTCGACCATAGTATCTAGCGTACGTAATGCCCGCGTTGTAGGTATGTAAGCATCAACCACCGAAAGTGAATCCACATCTCGTTCCATATTGATGGAACGCGTATAGTGAGTATTGACTCGAATCAAATCACTAAGGCTCATGCTGCCGCCTCCTGAGCCTGCGATTCATAGTGATGTTTTAGGAAGAACCGCGGGTCTATTTTGTCCAACAAATAAACTTGATGAATACCAGCCGTCTCTCGAATCTCAAATACGCCTGGAACCTCGTGGATCATTTTTTCTAGCTTGGTAATCAAGGCGTTCTCTGTCAGACGGAATGCTGCACCGGGCGAAGGGTAGCCATCTTTGGAATACATAAGGTCTTCAATCGGTAATTCCTTTACTTCCATATATTCAAATAGCTCGGCGATAGCATAGCCTAATATACCATTCGGCAACCCTTCCCTATCCGCTGGACGAGACGTATAGCTACGACCACCTGGTGACTGTGAGATAAGATTTAGCTGCGAAAGTGGTGAATCAAGTGCATCCTCTAAAGGTGTGCGACCGTTACCCTTTGAACGCGCATACATACGCAGCACGATAGTTGCATCATTCTTTACCGTAGTAGCTGCCGATTTAAGCTTCCGCTGTGAGACAAAGTCATAGAGTGTTGTTGCAACTTCTTGCGAACCAAAATCGGGCTTGTGAAATTGATTAAAAAACCAATACCAGGCGGTCGCCTGCTCAGGATTAGTAGTGATCAGCCAGTGTATGAGCCATATAGTGGCTTCATCTTCGAGGTAAGGGTCATAGCCCTTTTTATCAAAGATGGCGCTACCTATAGGTGTTGACTGAAATCCCTTACCCTCAGCTGGCTGGATCAAACGACTAGCGAGCAGCCAATACCTGATAGCATTGACCATGTTTTTACCAACGCCTAATGTCACAGTCGCCTCGTCAGAGGTAAAAACCCCCTGATCAGACTGCAATGCCTGAAAACCCTTGGTGAGCCAGCTATACCGCAAGGCGAAGGTTTCGTGTCGCCCGAAGGCAACTTTATTGGGATTAAATCTCATGAATTTGCTTCCTTGCTACTTTTCATGTCGGTGAAGAACGGTAGTTCAGGCTGCGTTCGATTATTTAGAAAATCTGATACGTTTCGTAAAAACCACTGCTTCAAGTTGAGCCCTTCATCCCCAAGCGCCTGATAAAGCTCTTGTTTTAGATTAGGATCTATCTCGATTACTAACCGTCCGCTACTACCTTTAGCCATTCTCAAGCACCACTATCGAATATGTTATGTGACATGCATCATGTAACATAGCTGATGTTTTAATCGTGGTCTACGACTTCCTTCAGATTACCATAATTTTAAAATGGTTTATCTGATTGCTATGGGTGAACTTCAACAAAGACCTCAGCATTTTTTCGTAGTAGTCCATGTTCCGTACCTACAGATACTCGGCGGTTTTTGCCAACAGGGCACCCGCTTGCGTCGCCATCCGCTGCGGATCGGGTCTTATGCCGACTCGTCCCAGATCGAGTCTGTCTGCATCCCAGCAGGTTGCAATGGTCATGTCTGCGTGAGTATGAGAGCGGGTGTGTCCTTCACAGGCTGCCGTTAACTGCTGCATCTGGCCATCAGTCAGCCGGATTATCCCTTCAGTCCGCAAAACTTCAGCATACCTGGCGGCCCTTGGACCATGTTCAGGGTCGTTCTCGTCATTCACTCTGCAACTATCGTGAATGACGCTGAACAGTTCAATGACGCGGGTATCCACTTCATTTTCTACCGCCAATCGCAAACCATTCTGTCTGACCCGGCTCCAGTGAGATACACCGTGGATACCCTGCCAATCAAGCTGATAGTCGGCCCGAATTCTGTGGATGAGTTTTGTCTCTATGCCCATTTGTGGTACGCCTCCCTGAGAAATCGCCTCTCCTCTGCCTGAGTCTATCGCAAGCGCTTGCGGTAGACTCATTATTCATGATTTCTGGTTTTGCTATGGACTTTCCAGGCCTTCCGTCGGCCTTTATCACAAAAATAAAAGCCGACGGATCACTGCCTCAGTGTCTCCACCGGCTGCGGCGTTGCGATGCCCTCGCAAACCGACTTCCTCCATGGTCGGCAGCATTGCCCCTGACTTGTAACCTGAATGCGCAGAGATGGATCACGCGGTCCTCCTTCACCAGCGCACCCCCGGTGAGGCGTTCGCCGTGGAGGCGCAGATCCTCACCTTCACCCACGGCAGGAAATCGTTCCACTGCCGCCTTGGCGGTATCATCCAACATCACTTGCGGGTCGTCAGTTGCCGTTGCCGCTCCCTCTGACCCTGCCTGCATCGCGTCGATAGCATCCAGCGCATAGCTCTCCACGAGTTTTCCCAGCAGGCTTGAAAGTGTTTCGGGGCTGTCGAACAGATCCAGCCCCACAATCCTGCCATTCACTGCGAACATCGCACCAGCCTGCCCTCCAACCGGCAGAAAAGCCTGGAGAAAATCGTCCAGGCTGGCGCGATGCTGCTGGTACATCGCGGCAGCGGCTTCACTCCTGGAGTGAGCCTGCATGCGCGCAGACTTTTCCGATATATCCTGCCAGACTGCCGACTGATCACTACGCCGGGTACCGGAATTGCGCAGGGATGCACTCACATGGGCCGCCTTGCTCGCTCTTCCTGCGGCATAGTGTGCGCGCTTGGCGCTGGCAAAGTCGGCGGATTCGGCCTGCCACCGTCCCGCCTCCACGCAGGAGACAGGAATGATGATGCTCTTGTGGGCAGGCGCCATAACGGTGAGATTGAGTATACGATTCTGCTTCGCTCCCACCAGTTCTTCGCCGTCGAGGAGTAACACCGGACGATCGCATTCGTTGACGAACCTGAGTTCCGGAACAGAGCCTGACTCGGATACTTCGGTCACACGGGCGCATCCCCGCGCCAGGGCCTCATCCAGCAAGAGATAGTGGGGTTCAGCGCGCTTTTCTGCGATCAACGGAAAAAGGACGAGATTGCGGTGGACCTGTGGTTCACCCAATCTGACCTGGGAAAGACATTCGGTAATGGTGGACATGGCAACCTCCTGTGACAGGGAACACTTAGGGTGTTGTCATTATCACTGAGGCGGTGACTCATTCCGTGAGTCCGTGAAGCTGGTCGACCTGGATCAGAACAAGTTCGCCAGTTGAATTTTTTGGTGTTTAATTCGCCGTGGTTTGCTGGGAAGCGTTCGGAGCGGGGCCGGCACCTAACGCGTCACTGGCCCACAGAGCAAAAGCAACAAAAAAGGCCTACACCAAGAATGATGTAAGCCTTTGATTTTATGGCGGAGAGGCAGGGATTCTAACCCTGGGTGGGCTACAAACCCACGCCGGTTTTCAAGTCCTACTTTCACTCAGTAAGGAGTAACCGAAACTCACCCAAGCACCGTGAAACTTGAATATGCAACGGATTTCAATGAGTGTCAATGAGGCTGAATGTGTAACTATGCAACGGATGTTGTTTGGGGAAGTAACCAAAATGGTACCCAAGAAGGATTAGTAAAGTGAGGGTTACTCAAAAAACCGGCAAGGGTTACATGGAAAACGGCGTGTCGATGCAGCCTATGATTCTGCGTGAGAAGACAAACCGCCCACTGAGCCGATGGCTTGTTATCACCAGAATCACCCTACGGCCTTCAATCTGGACAAGGGGAAAAGTAATCCCGGGTGCTGTGTCACTTGTCAAACGCCGACGCCAGATCCCAACATGTCATCATGGACGATGCCCGAAACCCCAGCAGGGAAGCTTGTTGGGGTTTTCTTTTTGGATGAAGCTAAGAAGTCTCGAAACGGATCAATTCGGCTTCTTATAAAAACATACTCTTCTCCCTACTCTTCCTCGTCGCCTCCACCATACATGCCGAAACCCTCACCGACAGGGTGGTCAAGGTCACAGATGGCGACACCGTTCATGTACTGGATTCTAGCAGCACCCGCCACAAAATCAGGCTGATCGGCATAGATGCACCTAAGCGTAAGCAGGTGTTTGGCACTCCATCCAAGCAGTACCTGGCCAGTCTAGTGGCAGGCAAACATGTGTTAATCCTGTTATTGCTAATACTACTGAAATGGCACAAAATTTCTAACACTCTCTTCCGTATCGTAACTTTCTTCTGGTATGTTTATCTTATAGGAAGTTATCATGTTATCGGATGCTCATTGATACGCTGCATCAAGCGACTATAGTACTTGTCAACTCGTTCCCGCCCTTCAACATAGGTTCCTTCTTCCTCTCGAAATGGCTGAGAAGGATCCCCTTTGAATGATAGCCAATTGAAACTGGTTGTAACGTAAAATTCTGAATCTTTAATCAGAACTTTCGCATGCGTATTTCCCTTTCGCATCAATCGAAAGTTTGTATAGCCCTTTGAAAGCATAACCAAATCGGCCTCCGCCTTCTTGTCGTGGTATTTTGCATTCTTATCTTCGCGGTCGATACCGTAGGCTATAGTCACTTCAACACCTCTTTCCAAGCATTCCCTCAAATTGCCAAGAAAAGCTTTGTCTACTACTTTTCGTCGAATCCATGGGGATATTATCAAGATTCTTTCTGACGCATTTTTTAGTGCGTTTTCTAGAATCTCAGGATGCTCATATACACTAATCGGCCTAACTGAGTCTTGATTCTGAACATCTTGAGTAGCGGCCGGAGTACGATTTTTCAGCGATAATGTCTTTCTTCTCTTAATATTGGTAGATTGAGAACGAAACCCGACTGGCTCAATATTCACATCCTCTCGAAGTTCCCGGGCAACATGTTGAAGCTCTTTCCGTCTTTTACCCGAATCGAAAATATCTCCAAATATTGCTGATTTCCGGGCATCATCCCCCTTCATGTAATGACGCTCATGCGCTTCTGACATTACCCCATCAATTGCGAACCCAATAGATACCGAACGACCGTTATCTGACTTGAACGCTATTGCTAATGCTGGCCTAAAGAGGAGGTAATTACGCCCGATAAGTGCATCAACCTGAATCACCTTTTTATCAATTTTCGAATTTAGAGAAAACATCTCTAACGCATGATTAATCCCCCCCACATCCAACTCATCACCTTTAGGGGAAGCTCTAGGAATTGGTGGCAAGGGATCAAGTCCCATATCATCTAGATCACGATTTCTGTAGAAGCTATCGCTGGTAATTGGAAGGACTTGCCTGGTTATCCCATCCACAACAATCGGAAGCACCTCCTTTTCGATGATTTTCCTCCCCTTCTCCTTTAAACGTGTTAACCCACTTGGTGTAAGTGAGTATATATCCAATGTGTCAGCAACTTGAGCAACCAAATTTTCATACGCCAGTGTTCCCAGCTGATGATTCACAATTATGTTGGGTAACCCTAGATAGCTCGCTATGTCTGGAGAACGACTAATGCCTAGGTCTACTGCACGAAGTACGTATTCCTCGATAGGACCTATTTCCGAATGCTCTTGTATTGTCACAAGGGGTTTCATGCTGAATACTGGCAGCCCAATCTCTCGGTAAGTAACAACCCGAAACCCCGGCCTTCGATCGGCAATCTCAACAATTCTTTCAGGACTAAGCATCAGACCACTCCTTAATCCGGTCAGAGTGATTTTTTAAAAAGTATTGAACTAGCTCATGTAAATGAGGAGCATTTCTTGCTGATGCACAAAATCTTGTTGATCCAACGATCACCAAGCAATCTCGCGCACGCGAAAGCGCGACATTTAAATGTCGCCAATCACTAAGGAAGCCGACATCACCCTGCGGATTATCACGAACAACTGAATAAATACATACATCCACTTCTCGTCCTTGGAATTGATGTACGGAAGAGCATTCAATAGGTAATTTTGAAAGGTTTATGTCTGCATCAATTAGCCGCCTAATGTGCCTAACTTGGCTTGAGTATCCAGAAACTATTCCTATGCTTGGCAGCTTCTTCGCCTTCCCATGCAAATAGGAAAATGCAATCTTTCTTAATGTAGAAACGACGCACTCTGCTTCACGTTCATTGTAATAGCTCGTTCCGTTTCTTAACCCCAGCGTTGCATAAAATCTGGCCAGAAACTGACTATGCTACCTTCTCGATTTCATCTAGGTAATGCAATAACTCGTTTTGCACAGCCTGGTTTGCACTCATAGAAAGTGTCAGCCAGCCTTGAGGACGGATCAATCGACCGGCACGCTGAATAACCCGCCGCCGTAACGTATTCAATTGTTCAAAATCCCACAGTGCAGGGCGTTTTTCCTGTGTTGTACGTGAAGGTGCTCGCGTGATCATTTGTAGTTCCCGTGAAAGATTATGCGCCAGCACAGCGGACAGCAGATAGACCTGATTACCATGCCAGGTGCGTGTGGGCACATAGCCCAGCGCATTCTGTGATTTAAGCTCAGCGAAAATCCCTTCCTGGCTGCCGCGACCGTTATGAAAGGCAACCACCTTGGCTGCCGTCAGTTGTTTATTTGTCAAAACCACTTTGAACGTATAGCCATATTCGTAGGGGATGAACAGATCCAACTGCACTGCCTGCTTGTATTGCACTTTTGCTCGCTGGCGCACGAAAACAAAACGATGCCGTACATTCCATGATTCAGGTTTCCAGTTTGACTCGAAGAAGTCATGCTGATTGTCGAGGCGGTTCCAACGGTGGCGACCTTCGATCTTCTCCTTAAGTTGGCCAAAGCGTTCAAAGGGGACGCTGATCGTGTATTCGATTTTTGCCTCATCAAGGGCACTGACAATGGTATCACTGAAAAAGGCGCTATCCATGCGCACTTCAATGGTTACACCGGGTAATGCATTTTTGATCTGTTCGATACAGTTCAGAATGAACGCCTGCGCACCATTGGAATCATGGACATTCCCAGAGCGGTGCAAAACAGCCAGCACCTGCCCGGTCTGGGCTACCGTGCAGAACAGCGGATAGTAGCTGCGCTGCCCTTTCTTCTTGCGGTTGAAACCAATGGCTGTTCCCTCGGCAAAACGCCCCGTCCCAATGACGGAGCCGTCAAAATCTATCGTGATGCGCCTCAATGCCAACAGCATGAGGCGATCCAGTACCAGTGCCTGCTGCAATTGCTGGAGATGCTCGACACTATGGGCGTCCATTGTGGCCAGCTGTCGGCTGATGGTGGCTACATCAGGAAGACGCTTGAGCCCCAGCAGACGACGGACCAGAGGATCGTCCTCGTAATACCGGAGGTGGCGAAGCTCCCGGTATCCCAGCAGAAGATGGACTACCAGCAATAAAACGATGTTGGCATGGCCAAAGATCGGGCTGATATCCAGATGTTTGAAGCATCTGCGCAACCGATCTTTCAGGGCAAGATATTCGAACAGCTTTTGAAAGACTACCAAACCAGAAAAAGAGGTAAGGTGTTGGTCTTCAAATCGGAGGATGGGAAGGGCATGGGTTTTGCGGTGAATCTCAGATCTGCTAGACTTCATAATAAGCGGGTTTGTTGTTGGGTAAGGTTTTGTTTTGACGAGCTTATTTTACCTCAGCAACAATCCGCTTTCTCATTTTTATCGTTTCAAATGTAGGATTTTTCATGGTTTCTGGATCTCACCAGCAGTGAACTCCAGAGATAGTGCATATTTTTCATTTCTCCCTGTCTTTTATACAGTGGAATGGTTGTTAGCACCGGAATTTATGCAACTACCGGGTTAACTCTCCCCCGCTACCGCTTTTATATTGGCCGGTATCGAGCCATGTCAATTCAGAATCCAATCCGCTAAATGAATCTAGATTTAGGCCGTCTCTGGCCTCAACCTCTTCCGCAGTTTTTAATTTTCCGTCGTAAAAGCAAAAACTAATCAAATCTCCTATTTGCTTCCTCATGCGGAACTGAGTAGCCAGCTCCGCTTTACTGCCTTCATTAAGGTCAGTTTCAAGCGCTTCAAACAACTGCTTTTCGATTACATCCTTATCGATCGAATGTTCCTCCTGAAAACCTGTATTGTGAAGTGCGTAGTCAACAACAGCCGGTAGTTGATGATGATCACCTACCAATACAACCTTTTTTGACTGAGCCATAGGAACAAGAAGTTCGGTCGATGTGGCTTTCGAGGACTCATCAATAATGCATAGGTCATAACTACTCTTCGCAGCTGCTCCTTCTTTAGCAAACCCAACGCATGTTCCAGAAATAATATTTGAGTCGGCAATAATGGCTGTTCGGAAGTCTTCCGACTGAACAAATTGCGCCTGCCAGCTCTCCGCGGTCTCCACTAGCTTCCTTATATGTTCCTTCACATCGCCTATGAGGTACTCATCGCACCACAGCTCCAGCTCATCATTGTCTAGCTTTGCCAAATCCTTGCCATCTTTTCCCTGTTTTTCCAGGTTCATTCTTGCAAGCGCCAGCTCCGCATCCAGCTTGATCTGTTTTTCGTCCATCGTTCGAAGTTGCTCTTCAATAAGACGCAGCTTCGCTCTGTAACCATCGAGATCTACCGTATCAATTTTTTCTTCACCATCCAGAATAGCGTTAACCTCATCTTCCTCTTTCTTGATGTTGGTTATCCCTAACTTTCCTTCTTTAGATACTCGTCTACTACGTAGAAGCTCTAGAGAGTTTAAACCCATCCGTATTTCGTCTAGCTTGACATTTCTCGTCTCTGCCTCTTGCTCAATAAAGTTATACGATTTTTCTCGAACTGCTTGCCTTAATGAACGCCCCCTTTGCTCCATCGAGCAGGTGGCAATTTTTTCATCAAGCTGCTTGTTCCCACTACCAATTCGAACAACCTTAATTTCAGAGTCTGCTTTCAAAACCCCGTAGAGTGCGTGATCAATAGCAACATGAGTTTGCGACACAAGAAGAATTCGGCACGCGGGACGTGCCCTTATAAACTGGCGAATCATTTCGACTATTAGTGTCGTTTTTCCGGTACCGGGTGGACCATGGATAAGCAGCAAATCATCCATCGCAAGAAAACGTGACACTACTATCTTCTTTTCAGAATCCAAGCTTTTGTTGAAGTACTGAATATTTCTTGCGTAAGTAGCCTCTGATGCACCACGGATTTTCCGTGTAAGGTATTCCGCCAATCTAGGGTTATGCGCCTCATTATCACGAAACTTCTCCAGCGCCAGTTGCTGACGCTTAATCGCGATTCGAGCCATATTCCAGTCGACATCTAAAGTCCCCGTTAGTGGGATTTCATCCTCTTTAACATGTGAGTACTTTGACGCAAGGACGCATCCTTCAGGTGATACAGATTCCACCTCTCCCTGAAAAACCTGGCGCCCGCCATTACTAATGGTTCTCACCTGACCTACTTCTGCTTGGTCACCACCCCTAAGTCTTACTTCAAGTAATGTGCCGTCGACTGTTGGCTTCGAGTAGCGAAGTGGAGGGAGCCGATTCCTCTCGACATCTGCGACCATATCGAGGAACTTCGACCACTGTTCGAAAATCTCGTCTCCCGTTACACCTGACTTGGAATATTGCGATGCGGCATACTCATCGTAGCCCTCATAAAACCTTCTGACATTCTTCTCTGTATCTTGCCTATCGTTTGCTGTCTTGGGGAAGGATTCTGAAAAGAGTAGTGACGGCTGCCATGCACTCTCCCTCCATAGTGAAGCAAAAGAACTTCTACGAAGATAGACCGCAATTACGACAATCATATATTTGCAACTACTATCCAAATCGCAGATTAGTTTGAAAGATCTCGATTCAATGATAAATCTTGTAGGTATTTCGTCATCTGGAGGGGCAAAGACAGACGCAGAGTCATTGATATCTCTTAAAAGCTGCGCAACACCCGAATTTTCGTCGGTATCTAGTTCAATAAGCTTAGTATGTGCATTCTGTGAGAAACGAAGACACAGCCTGTAAATATTAGGGCGTGACGGCTCCTCATTTCCTTTCAGCAATCTATTGAAGAAAATAATATTTTCTGGCCTAGCCTTTGGGTCCCTGGATAGGGCCTGTTCGAAAACTTTGAAATGCGGGATCTGCTTCCCTATCCGATTAAATTCGGCATAGAGATCATCATGATTTATTAGCTCATGGCCAGAGATAGCCCTTATGGAAATGGCACAAAATGAAAAGGCGTCTCGAGTTGATGTATAGACGCCAGAATCAATTTCTGGAGGACAATAAGGTGGTGTCGCATACCCCGCGACAGTCAAGCCAACGCTAACTTCCTGAATTTTGGATTGCCCAAAATCTATGATTTTTATCTTGCCCGATGATGCTACTAGAATATTACCTGGCGAAACGTCCCGATGGATTACATCTTGCTCCGCTGCGTACGTAAGAGCACTTAGTATAGCTTCCCCATATCGGGCATGAAATTCATGGAACTCCATTCCTGTGTGTTTATTCAGCTCTTCCGCTAAGGTAACTCCGTCGAACCATTCGAGAGCAATAAATCTGCTACCATTAGTATCGCAGCGCCCTGCGCCGTAAAAATCAACAATATTGCGATGCCGTAGTCTAGCTAATGCTTTCGACTCACGGTTCCAAATCTCGCTCAGAACATCATCTGCAATAGAACCTTGTCGAAATAACTTCAGTGCAACTGTTCGCTCTTCCTCTTGGTCAAATGCTCGAAAAATATCGGCCGTCCCTCCATGGCCTTCTTTTTTGAGCAGCATATATCGACCAGCAACGAGATCACCAACATCCATTCTGCTTCTCTCCCTAGACTCTAAGCAATCCTACTTTGAGGTATTATTACGAGAGTCCACATCGAATCCACTCGAACACAAGAGAATCTTAATTCATATCTTTTGTCAAGGAGTCTGTCGGATTTGATCCATTGAACCAGGGACATTTTCCGGCCCACCGTGTTTTTCCCATAATCGCTGCCCCTGTAGGAATATAAATCCTATGTATGGCAGTGAATTATGAAAGACTGACCTATCCTTGTCGTTATCTCAGCCTGCCAGCGCATGCATCCGCTTCAGGTTCCATGCCGTACATACCAGATTCCATTCACCTTGTGCTGAATCATAGCCTCGAAGGTGAAATTGCCGAAATCCCATTACTTCTTTGATAATGCCGAAGACCGTCTCAACCGTCGATTTCCGCGTGGCATACACGGCCTTGCCTTCCGGCGTACTGAGTCGATGCCTCATTCGGGTTAATATATCGGCATCTTCCGGGCAGGGCGGCACCTGTTTCAGCCGCTCTTCCAGCGGCAGGTTGTGCCGTTCGCGGCTATCGGAGAGATAGGGGGTGATCTCCTGTGCTTCACATCGATTGACATTCTCTTCACTGAAGTAACCCGGATCCGCCAACAGACCTTGTGGTTTTCCCAGCGGCTCTTCTGATGCCTTCAGTTGTGCAAGTGCAGGTTCTATTTCCTGTTTGTCATTGGGTTGTTGGGTAATAAGGTTCTCAATGATCAGGTGGGTACCCGTATCAACTGCCGCCTGGGCGTTATAGGCCTGAACAAACCCTTCCGATGAGGGCATGATGCGTGACTCCTCATCCGTGAAGTTGACTTGGTCTTTTTCCTGCGGACCTTCTTCTGGCGGCTTTGGCGCTCTACCTCTGGCCTTCTTTCCTGTCCTTCCCTCTTGTTCCTTACGCCGATTTACCTTCTCTTCGTATTCCGTCTGCTCTTTTTCAAAACGCTCACGCGCCCTTCGCTCGATCTCTTCCTTGGCCTTGGCTATCGCAGCAAGCCGGTCCTCACGGCGTGTGAGTTCCTCTGGAATATCCAGTGCCGGTTCTTCTTCCGCATCGGCCTGTTCGGCCTTTTTCAGCAATAGCTCGACTTCACGATGAAGCTGTTCTTCGAGCTTGTTAGCATAACCCCAGCTCATCGCCTTGTGTTTGCTGGCATTGGCCTTGACCTTGGTCCCATCCAAACTCACATTGCCTATCTTCAATAGACTCATCGCCTTGGCAATCACTAATATCTGGACAAACAATCCCTTCAACTCCTTGAGAAAGCGCTTGCGGAAGGTGGCGATGGTGTCGTGGTCCGGATGGCTGTCTGCCGTGATGAATCGGAAGGCCACGGAGTCGTGGGTAGCTTGCTCCAACTTTCGGCTGGAGAATACGCCGGTTGCGTAACCGTAGAACAGCAGTGAAAGCAAAATGGCCGGATGGTAGGGCGCTTTTCCTCCGCCACCGTATTGAGATTCCAGCGCTTTCAGGTCCAACCTTTCTACGATGTCCACGATAAAGCGCGCCAAGTGGTTCTCGGGTAGCCAGTCCTGCAATGAGGGCGGCAACAGATAAGGGGTATCTCGATCTATCGTGCGGAATTTATCTGACATACTGACTTCGGTTCGTTATTCTTTGGCTTACAGTATTTTATCAAATGGGTCTGGTTAAATCCGACAGACTCCTAGGGTCATAATCGCCCCTGCAGAACCCATTGCCACCATGAGTTCCCGATCAGCTTCCACTCGCTTTGCCCATGCACGGGCGTCGCCTTTCCTGACGAAGGTTTTACATTTAACGATCTTGCCGTTGTGCTTGATGATGGCTTTGAACTTAAAGCCTGATTTTGAAGGGATTTTGGCAATTGTCGCCATATCGTTCTCCACGCAAAAATAACCACAAAACCCATGGGGTAAATAATTCGCTACCCAATGGGTTAATTTGTGCTTGCGTGTCTCTCGATCCGCCTAAGCGGTTATGCTGAAAATATCCTTATTATCAGCAAGTTATGGCGGAGAGGCAGGGATTCGAACCCTGGGTGGGCTACAAACCCACGCCGGTTTTCAAGACCGGTGCATTCAACCGCTCTGCCACCTCTCCAGTGGGGCGCTAGGATACCACCAGTCTCCCCCTTGAAAAAGCCCGAGTTCGCCTATATTTCATCTATTGATCTTTCAAATAAGACAGGTATCCTTCCCTGAACTAATATGGATGTACCTTGTCGTATATTAAACGTTCGATTTCAGGCATTTACCCAGGAGGCAAAGCCGACATGAACCAATTCGATCTTAGCACCGCCCGTTCCCAGGAATCGGTACTGGCTACCAATAAGGTGCTCAAGAACACCTATATGCTGCTGTCTGCAACACTGGTCTTCAGCGCGATCATGGCTGCAGTCTCCATGGCGATGACTATGCCGCCTATGGCCTATATGATCTCGGTAATTGGTGCCATGGTGCTCGGCATATTTGTTCTGCCTCGCACCGCCAACTCTTCCAAAGGCATTGGAGTCATCTTCCTGATTACCGGCCTTATGGGTTTTGGACTGGGCGCTATACTCTCCATCTACCTTGCACTGCCGAAGGGTCCCGAGATCATCGGCACCGCTTTTGGCGGCACCGGCATCATCTTCCTCGGCCTGTCCGGTTACGCACTGACTTCCAAGCGTGATTTCAGTTTTATGGGCGGATTCCTGTTTGCCGGCATGATGGTTGTCCTGCTCGCGGTACTCGCCAATCTCTTCATGGATCTGCCCGCGCTTTCACTGGCGATCTCCGCAGGCATCATCCTGCTGATGAGCGGCTTTATCCTGTTCGACACCAGTCGGATTATCAGTGGCGGCGAAACCAATTACATCATGGCCACTTATGGCCTCTATCTCGCCATCTTCAATATCTTCATCAGCCTGTTGCATCTGTTGGGGGCGCTTTCCGGTGACGATTGAGTAGCTGCTTGATGTTGTATCTTAAAGCCCCGGCCTGTGCCGGGGTTTTTTCTTGCTGTACAGAAACAGCAAACAGGGGTAGGCCGGTTCAAGCGTAGCGGAACCGGCAACTCCATGCGTATCCTCATTCAGGAGTGCCCGATCCGCTACGCTTGATCGAGCCTACATCTGAAATGGTGACAAGAGTAAAATAATTATGGATTGGATGAAGATACTTGCCGCGGCAGGCGTTGTGATGATGCTGTTTTTCATGTGGCCAGCCTACAAACACTGGAGCCAAAACGGTCCAAAGGCGGAGAAAGGCGACTGGCAGGCCGTAGTGCTGCCGCTGGCAGCGATAGTGGGGTTTGTGATCCTGCTGATCATGATGGTGAGATAACTCATCCGTATTAAATTGTGGGAGCGGCGCCCTCGCCGCGAAAACTCCGTTGATGGGCAAACCGCAGCGGGGCGCCGCTCCTAAATCCAAAGAGATCAAATGCTCTGACGGTGCCCGAAGGGTTTCCAGGAGGGGGCAATGACGTTCGGCATATCAGATCGTTTGAGCAGGCGGGCGGGGGCAATGGCAAACTCGCCATAACGTGCGTTGGTTTGATCCACCACCTGATGCAACGCGCCTGACTCCAGCTGCTCATCCATGCCAAAAAGCTCCAGCTGTTCGCAAACCGGCCGAGGGTCCAACGCCGTGACCTGAACCTGAGAGACACCCTCTCCCTGCCACTGCTCACGCAGGGTTTCTCGGCACAACGCCATGATCCGGCTCCCGTCACTCGTCGGCAGGGGGGTAGCCCGCCTGGCGCCAATCCACCCCCATCCCGCCCGAAGCCCCACAAAGAAGCGGCTGGCCTGCAGTTCATGTCTGCGTAACCGGGCTGCCACCTTCTCGCTCATATGCAGCAAATAGATCTGGATTGTCTCCAGGTCCCGTGTATCCGGCGGCATCACCTTGCCGTGACCGATAGACTTTGGCGACGCCACCCGGGTCTCCACCCGATCCGGATCTTCCCCCTGGCACATATACCAGATGCGCCTTCCCTGGTTGCCGAAACGCCGGCCAAGTTCACCGATCGGCAGCCGTGACATGTCACCACAGCGATAGACGCCCCGCTCCGCCAGATAGCGGCCGACGCCATCTGCAATACCACAGAGTTCCGTGACCGGCACTTCCCGCAGGCGATATCTGGCCTCCCAGGGCGGAATCAGCACAAACCCGTCTGGCTTGCCCTGCTTGGCCGCCCACTTCGCCGTTGTCTTATCCCCGCTCACGCCCACTGAGCAGCGCACGCCTGAGGCCATCTCCACCCGTGTTTTTACCAGACGCCCTATCCTCTCCGGCGATCCATAGAGCCGCTGACATTGCGTGACATCGAGGAATGCCTCATCGACGGAGAAGATCTCCAGATCCGGCGTGATCGTCCGCAGGACATGCATGATGCGGGTGGAAACTGCGGCGTACCGCTCGGGGGTGGCGGGAACCTGGATAAAATCCGGACAGAGTTGCCGTGCCTCCCTGACCCGCATACCGGTTTTTATCCCCAGGGCACGCGCCTCGTAGGAGCAGGTGATGATGCAGGTACCTCGCTGGCCGTTGGTGATGCCGATCGCCCGTCCCCGCCACTCCGGATGGTCGCGTTGCTCCACTGAAGCAAAGAAGGCATCCATATCCATCAGAATGATGACACGCCGCCAGCATCTATCCTCCAGGGTCGTCATCAACGCTTACCATAGGTACGCAATTGTCCAACCACCACACCCTGGATACGCACCCGCTCAGCGGCATAAACCATGGGCGCCATCGTGTTGTTGGCGGGAATCAGGCTGATTTCACCCTGTGGATTCCGCCGCAGATATTTCAGCGTCGCCTCTTCATTGTCAATCAGTGCCACCACGATGTCCCCATCGATAGCATGCTCCTGTTGCGCAACCACCACCATATCGCCATCGAGGATACCGGCCTCCTCCATCGAATCACCACAGACCTGCAGCGCAAAACGCCCAGGGCCGATAAAAAAGGCGGCCAGATCCACCCACGCCTGATCCTCGATCGCCTCGATCGGCCGCCCCGCAGCAATGCGCCCGGACAGCGGCAGCGTCATATCCCGCTCTTTATTCGGCTCCGGCAAGGTAATGCCCCGCTTGCGCCCGGCATGCAGTTCGATGACCCCCTCTTGGGCCAATGCCTGTACATAACGATGTGCCACGCCTTTGGAGCGGATACCAATCCCCAGCGCAATCTCGCTCAAAGTCGGGGCATAACCTTCGCGAACAATAAATTCACGAATAAAATCCAGGGTCTTCAGGTGGCTTTTGCTCAGCATAATGGTTCTCTAAATGTTCTCATACTAAAATAATAGAGAACATTTAGAGAACTGTAAACAGATGATGGGGTTTCCAAATTGACCATGAGCAACCACACCGCTGTTTCCCGCAATTGTTGATAGCGATTCATCCCGTAAGCAACTAACCTAGTGTCTATTCGGAAACCCATATCCAACCACGAAGTACACGAAGAAAATTTGTAACTGTTCAGCACAACTCAATGTAGGTCGGGTTAGTCGTGCGTTCGCACAAGGTCCAAATACGGCACTGCGGATTGTGCGCGACGTAACCCGACAATCCAATGTTGGGTTACGATGCGCGCGAAGTTTGGCAACAAAATGATAGTTTTGAACAATGCGCATCTAACCCAACCTACAAAAAAGCACATATGCATATTCAGGACCATGCTGAATAGTTACGAAAATTTATTGCTAATCAATCTTCTACCTTCGTGCTCTTCGTGTCCTTTGTGGTTAAAACATTGTTTCCGGATGGACACTAATCTTAAGTGTCCGTCCTGAAGCATGGATTACAGACTGAGCACCCAGGAGAGAGCGCCATGTTCGAAGCCACCAAAGTCGGTCGAAAAGTCTCTAAAGAGGTCTACAAGGCGGAAGAGCCCGATCTGCGCACTGAACTGCTTCGCGTACAACGGGAGATCCGGAAGACCAATACTTCCGTTGTGATTATCGTTGCGGGGGTTGAGGGGGCAGGTAAAGGTGGGGTGGTCAATCGCCTCAATGAGTGGCTCGACCCCCGTAATGTGCAGACTTTTGCCTTCTGGGACCAGACCGATGAGGAGCAGGCGCGCCCCCGCTATTGGCGTTTTTGGCGCACTCTGGCACCGAAAGGGGATGTCAGCATCCTCTTCGGCGGCTGGTATCTGGCGCCCATCGAGCACAGATTTCGCAACCAGTGTGACGATGCGCAACTGGATGCGGAGTTGAACCGAATTGCCGACTTTGAACGCATGCTCACGGAAGATGGCACGCTGATACTGAAGTTCTGGTTTCACCTGCCGGAAACAGTACAGAAGAAACGGCTGAAAAGCCTCTCCAGAGATGACAAGAGCCGCTGGAAGATGCTGCCGAAAAAAGCCCGTTTCAGTCAACAGTACCGCCATTTTGAAAAGGTGGCGGAACGTGTCATCCGGCACACGGACACAGGTGCTACCCCCTGGTATATGATCGAGGCCACTGACAAGCATTACCGTGATCTCACTGTTGGCCGGACACTGTTGGAGGCGATGAAATCCCGCCTGGAGGCGCCTCAACCTCTTTGCATCCCGGCCACGTCTCATGCCCCCACACTACCGAATCAGGCATCGGCGCAGATTACCCTGCTCGATCAAGTCGATCTCTCAAAAACGAAGGAAAGAGACCTTTACAAATCCGAGCTCAAAAAACTACAAGCCGAAGCCAACGAACTGACCTGGAAGGCCTACCAGAAAAAACGTTCCTGTGTATTGGTCTTCGAGGGCGTCGATGCCGGGGGTAAGGGCGGTGCCATCCGGCGTCTTACCAGCGCAGTTGATGCCCGTCTCTATCGAACCATTCCCATTGCTGCACCCACCGATGAGGAGAAAGCGCACCACTATCTATGGCGTTTCTGGCGTCATCTGCCCCGGGCTGGACGTATGACTATCTTCGACCGTTCCTGGTATGGCCGTGTGCTGGTGGAACGGGTCGAAGGGTTTGCCAACGATCCCGAGTGGCAGCGCGCCTATTCAGAGATCAATCAGTTCGAGCAGCAGATGTCGGAAAGCGGCATCATCGTCATGAAATTCTGGCTGCATATCAGCGCCGACGAACAACTCGCCCGTTTTGAGGCCCGCAAGGCCACGCCCTACAAACAGCACAAGATAACCGATGAAGACTGGAGAAACCGGGAGAAGTGGGAGGAGTACAAGCTGGCGGTCAACGAGATGGTGATCCGCACAAGCACAGAATTTGCGCCTTGGCATCTGATCCCGGGAAACGACAAAAAATATGCCCGTGTCACCGTACTGCGAACGATTGTCGAACGGTTGCGGGCTGAGTTGAAAAGCGATGACAAAGCGAGCGGCTATATCCCCTGTGGGCCACTCAAGGTATGACGGGGAGTCCGGATAAGGGTTACTGCTATAAAGAGCAGCAACAGGGAAAGCGGCTGACTATAGTGGGGCCAGACAGCTACTCTTGCTCAATAGCGCTGTTCACGCGCTCGCGCAGCTCCTTTCCCGGTTTGAAATGGGGAACATACTTTCCTGAAAGCGCGACTGTTCTGCCGGTCTTTGGATTGCGTCCCATACGCGGCGGCCGATAATGAAGTGAAAAGCTGCCAAAACCCCGAATCTCGATGCGCTCACCAGATGAGAGTGATTGGCTCATCTGCTCGATCATGCACTTTACCGCAAGCTCCACATCCCGATAGGCAAGGTGGCTCTGCGCTTTAGAGATTATCTCGATCAACTCGGATTTTGTCATTCTTATCAGCTTCCCAGTGATTATTGGGGGCCGGCAACCCCGGCCCCCGCATTGTCAGACTACTGAATTTATCGAAAATCAGTCGCCCTGGTTGTCCATCTGCTCTTTCAGCAAATCACCGAGGGTCGGTGCGCTGGTTGCCGCATCACGGGCATAACCCTTGATAGCTGCAGTCTCTTCATCCGCATCCTTCGCCTTGATAGAGAGAGAGAGTGTACGGTTTTTGCGATCGACACCAAGGAACTTCGCCTCAATCTTGTCGCCCTCTTTTAACACGCTGCGCGCATCTTCGACGCGGTCGCGGGAGAGTTCAGAGGCACGCAAGTAACCTTCAACGCCATCCGCCAGAGTGATGACAGCGCCTCGTGGATCAACTTCGGCAACCACACCGTTCACAAGGCTGCCCTTGGTATTGGCTGCAACGAAAGCGGAGAAGGGGTCTTTCGCAAGCTGCTTGATGCCGAGGGAGATGCGCTCACGCTCAGGATCGACGGAAAGAACAACGGTTTCAACCTCATCACCCTTCTTGAAATCACGCACTGCCTCTTCGCCGACATCATCCCAGGAGATATCGGAGAGATGCACCAGACCGTCGATGCCGCCATCCAGGCCGATGAAGATACCGAAATCGGTAATCGACTTGATGTTGCCGGAGACATGATCGTTCTTGTTGTGGGTAGCGGCAAACTCATCCCAGGGATTGGATTTGCACTGTTTGATGCCGAGGGAGACACGACGACGCTCTTCGTCGATATCCAGAACCATGACTTCAACTTCGTCACCCAGACTGACAACCTTGGAGGGGTGGATGTTCTTGTTGGTCCAATCCATTTCGGAGACGTGAACCAGACCTTCGACACCCTCTTCGATCTCCACGAAACAGCCGTAATCGGCGATGTTGGTGATCTTGCCGAACATGCGGGTGTTTTCCGGGTAACGGCGAGCCAGATTGACCCACGGATCGTCGCCCATCTGCTTCAGACCCAGGGAGACACGGTTGCGCTCACGATCGAACTTAAGAACTTTGACATCGATCTCATCACCGATCTCAACCACGTCGGAAGGATGCTTGACGCGCTTCCAGGCCATGTCGGTAATGTGCAGCAGGCCGTCGATACCACCCAGATCCACGAATGCACCGTAGTCGGTAAGGTTCTTGACGATACCCTTGATCTGCTGACCCTCTTCCAGAGTCTCCAACAGCTTCTCGCGCTCTGCGCTGTACTCCTGCTCCACCACGGCGCGGCGGGAAACCACCACGTTGTTGCGGCGCTGATCCAGCTTGATCACCTTGAATTCGAGATCCTTGCCTTCGAGATATGCGGTGTCGCGTACCGGACGCACGTCCACCAGCGAACCTGGCAGGAATGCACGGATATCGCCGAGCTCGACGGTAAATCCACCCTTGACCTTGCCGTTGATACGGCCGTGAATGGTCTCTTCTGCTTCAAATGCCGTTTCCAGCACTTTCCAGGCCTGGTTGCGCTTGGCCTTTTCGCGGGAGAGCCTGGTCGCGCCGAAGCCGTCTTCCACGGCATCCAGGGCGACTTCAACCTGATCACCGATGTTGACTTCGATCTCGCCATCCAGATTAAGGAACTGGGAACGCGGGATCACGCCTTCGGACTTGAGTCCGGCATTGACGATGACGGATTCGGAGGTGATGTCCAGCACCGTGCCAATAACGATGCTACCGGGGCGAAGCTGGGTATTGGAGAGGCTCTCCTCAAATAATTCTGCAAAACTTTCGGTCATGGGTTTGGATTTCCTGCAACGCTGAACGGTTGCACAGGCAGTTGTAAAAACCTGCCAGGTTAATGGTTAAAAAATAGCTGGTCGATCCAGCCGCTTATTCGGCTACTGCCGTTGCCATCAATGGTCAGACGCTGAGATCGGAAAAGGTGAAACGCACCTTTTCCATTACCTTCTCGACAACCTCATCAATGGTCATCTCAGTGGAATCCAGCTCCAGCGCCGTCTCCGACGCTGTGAGTGGTGCCACGCTACGATTCCTGTCGCGTTCATCACGCTCCTGGATCTCCGTAGTGAGACGGGCGAGATTAACACTCAATCCCTTGTCTTTCAACTGTTTATAGCGACGAAGGGCACGTTCTTCTGCGCTCGCTGTGAGGAAAATTTTGACCTCTGCTGCGGGGAAGACGACCGTTCCCATATCCCTCCCATCAGCCACCAGACCGGGAGGTTGTGCATAGTTGCGCTGCCACTGCAACAGCGCGGTGCGCACCTGCGGCACCGCAGCCACTTTGGAGGCCGCATTTCCCGCTGTCTCGGTGCGAATTGCGTCAGTGACATCCTCGCCATCCAGCAAAACCCGCTCTCCATCGAAGGAGAGCGGCATCTTTTCCGCCATTTTTGCAAGTTTGCCGATATGATCGACACTGATGCCAGCACGATCAGCCATCAGCCCCAGCACTCGGTAGATCGCGCCGCTGTCCAGAATGCGCCAGCCGGTAGCCTCTGCCACCTGTTGAGTAATGGTGCCCTTGCCCGAGCCGGAGGGCCCATCGATAGTAATCACCCGAACCATGGTCAAGCATCCTCCAAACTGCTGATACGCAGCCCTGCCCCGCCGGCCAGACCGGTAAAGCCGGGAAACGAGGTATTCACATTGGCGCAGTCGTCGATGTGGATATCTCCTGTAGCACGCAGCGCCGCCATGGCAAAGGACATGGCAATGCGGTGATCACCATGACTGTCGACACTGCCACCCTGGATTGTCCCACCCTGTATGACAATGCCGTCAGGCGTCGCGTTGGCATCTATGCCCAGTGTATTCAGCCCGTCGGCCATCACCTGTATGCGGTCACTCTCCTTGACACGCAACTCCTCGGCACCTGTGAGAACGGTCTCCCCCTCGGCGCAGGCGGCGGCAACAAAGATGGCCGGAAATTCATCGATGGCCAGGGGCACCTGGTCTTCAGGAATACGGATACCTTTGAGTCGACTGGAGCGCACCCGGATATCCGCCACTGGCTCACCGCCCACGGTTCGCTCATTGAAGACCTCGATCCGCGCGCCCATCAGTCGCAGGATATTGATGACGCCATCCCGGGTCGGGTTGATACCGACATGCTCCAGGGTGACATCCGAGCCTTCAGCAATTGTCGCGCCAACCATAAAGAAGGTGGCGGAAGAGATGTCTGCCGGGACATCGATATTGCAGGCGGACAGCTTCCCTCCACCAGTCAGGCAGGCCTGCGCCCCTTCACGCCTGATCTCATAACCAAACCCCTCCAGCATACGTTCGGTATGGTCACGGGTCGGTGCCGGTTCGGTGACACAGGTTTCACCTGTTGCATAGAGTCCCGCCAGCAGCACACAGGATTTCACCTGGGCACTGGCCATCGGTAATTTGTAGTCCATGCCCTGCATCGAGCGATTGGCATGGATGACCAAAGGAGCAGTTCCCCCTTCGGCGGTATCGATCTTTGCCCCCATCTGCGCCAGAGGTTCGGTGACCCGTTTCATCGGCCGTCCGGAGAGAGAGCTGTCGCCACTGAGGGTGACTTCAAAGCCCTGCCCTGCCAGCAGACCGGAGAGCAGCCGCATCGAGGTTCCGGAGTTGCCCAGGTCAAGAGGGACATCTGGTGCCTTGAGACCGTGTTTCCCGACGCCGTGGATCACCACCTTGCCTGCGTCCGGCCCCACTATTTCAACCCCCATCCGGCGAAAGGCGTTGAGGGTCGCCAGACTGTCCTCTCCTTCGAGAAAACCGGTCACTTCAGTCACACCCTCGGCCAGAGAACCGAGCATGATGGAGCGGTGGGAGATCGATTTGTCACCCGGCACCCGCAGGCTGCCGGTGAGACTGCCGCCGGGTTTGACGTGAAATTTGATGTTCGATGATGCGTTCAACTATTTTTCTCTCACATACATTTGAACAGTTGGAGGGATAGCGAAAACGCCCGATCCGCTGCGCTTGATCGGGCCTACGGATGAATGGAGACTCTACTCTACCCCGTCGATATAACGATCCCGTGCCGCCTTGGCACGCTCAAAGATTTCAAGCAGACCCTCGGCGTCGTCTTTTTCCAGTGCATCCGCCATACCATGCAACTCGTCGGCAAAACGCTTCAACATACCGCCCAGCGCCTCACGGTTTGCCAGACAGATATCCCGCCACATGACCGGGTTGCTGGAGGCGATACGGGTAAAGTCCCGAAAACCACCCGCTGCATAGCGAAAGATCTCGTCGTTCTCTTTCATGCGCGCCAGGCTGTCCACGAGACTGTAGGCCAGCATATGGGGAAGATGACTGGTCGCAGCCAGCACCTCATCGTGATGCGCCACAGCCATATAGCTGAGATCAGCACCACAGTGCCGCCATACCTGTTCGACCTTCTGCAACGCTTGCGGATCGGTGTTGTCCAGCGGCGTCAGGATCACCCGGCGGTTGCGAAACAGCTCCGGAAACGACGCCTCGACACCACTCCGCTCGGTACCGGCAATAGGGTGACCCGGCACCAGGAAGGCAGGGATCTCACCAAAGACCTTGACTGCGTCCTCGACAACACTGCCTTTTACGCTGCCCACATCGGTGATCACCGCATCGTCTGCAAGATGGCCCTGCATGACACGAAAAGTTGCTTCCATTGCACCCAGCGGTACTGCCAGGACAATCAAATCCGCCCCCCTGACAGCTTCACCGATGTCGTGGGTATAGTGATCGATAACACCCAGTTCAACCGCCCGCTCCAGGTTAGGCTTGCTACGTCCGCAACCGACGATCTCCTGTACCACACCCTCTTCACGCAGGGCGCGGGCCATGGATCCGCCAATCAAACCGACCCCGATGATGGCAAGTTTTCTGATCATCGTCCCAGCACCTTTTTCAGAGCATCCAGAAAACGCCGGTTCTCTTCCGGCAACCCCACGGTGACCCGCAGGTGAGTCGGCATCCCGTAGTTAGCTACGGGCCGTGCGATACAACCCTCCCGCAACAGAGCCTGATCGATCTCTACGCCGGAACAACCCAATTCTACCGTGATGAAATTTCCCACCGAGGGGATATAACCAAGACCCAGTGCTTCAAAGCCCTCGATCAATTGTGCCAAACCTGCCAGATTGGCCTCAACCGCTAATTGGATAAATGCCTGGTCCTCCAGCGCCGCCAATGCACCCACCTGAGCAAAACTGTTCACATTGAAAGGTTGGCGCACCCGGTTGAGCAGTTCCGCCATGTCGGGATGACTGATGCCGTAACCAACCCTTAGTGCGGCCAGCCCATAGGCCTTCGAGAAGGTACGGGTGACTACCAGATTGGGAAAGTCTTCGAGCCACTGGGAAACATCCGGATAGGTTTCCTGAGTCACATACTCGCTGTAGGCCTCATCCACCACAACAATGACATTTTCTGGAACAGCAGCGAGAAACGCCCTGAGTGCACCAGCTTCGAGCCAGGTGCCGGTGGGGTTGTTGGGGTTTGCAATCCAGATGACACGGGTAGAGTCAGTGATGCGCAGCCGCATCGCATCCAGATCGTGGCCGTAATCATCGGCAGGTGCGACCACAAGTTTCGCCCCCGCAGCCTGACTGCTGATGGGATAGACAGCGAAGGCATACTGGGAGAAGAGAGACTCGCTTCCCGGCGCCAAAAAGACCCGGGCGATCATATCCAGCACATCGTTGGAGCCGTTGCCGAGGGTGATGCATGCCGGATCCACGTCATGCTTTACCCCCAATGCAAACCGCAGGTCATGTCCCCCTCCATCGGGATAACGGGCCAATTCCGCTATCGACCGCCCGATCGCCGCTGCCACTTTAGAACTGGCACCCAACGGGTTTTCATTGGAAGCAAGCTTTACCGAGTGACTGATGCCTAACTCCCGCTCCAGTTCGGAGATAGGTTTCCCTGGAACATAGGGCGTCAGTTCAGCGATACCGGGAGTAACATTTTCAATGAATCGGTTCATGGACTAATAATTCGGAGACAAATGACACTGACTAAAGGCAACAATGTTCGTATGATCAATAATTGCCAAATACCCCTTAATAAACAGTAGCGTAGCGTAACACGACAATATTGGCGCACATTGTTGGGTTACGGCCGAAAAGACAGCCTAACCCAACCTACCCAAGCGGTTGATTATTGGCGATTTGTGCTTTATGTAGAGTCAAATTTGACTCCAACCCCATTCCATTTACAAAACAGCCCTTGGATAGGAGCCCAGCACTTTGAACAGGCTCGCTTTCTTTTCCAGCTCGGCCAGCGCCTCTGCTATCGATTGATCATTACGATGACCATTGATGTCGACAAAAAAGACGTAATCCCATCTGCCACGTCTCGACGGCCGTGATTCGATGCGCGTCATGCTGATGCCATGTTCGGCAAAAGGGGAGAGGATCGTGTGCAGGCCACCGGCCACGTTACGAATGGAAAAAAGCAGACTGGTTTTATCTTCACCACTCGCTGCCGCATCCTTGTTGCCTATGACCAGGAAACGTGTGGTGTTACCCGGCTCATCCTCAATATTGCTCGCCAGCACCGGCAGCGCATAGACTTCCGCCGCGGTCTCACCGGCGACAGCCGCACAACCCGATGCACCCGAAGCCATCCTGGCCGCTTCTGCGTTACTCCCCACAGCAACGCGTTCAGCGCGTGGCAGATGATGATCAAGCCAGCTGCGGCATTGGGCCAGGGATTGCTGATGTGAATAGACCGTCTTGATCGCATCCAAATCGGTCTCATGGCTCAACAGATTGTGATTGATACGCAGGGAGACCTCCCCACAAATCATCAATGGAGAAGAGAGAAAGGTATCCAGTGTATGGCTGATCACCCCCTCTGTGGAATTTTCCACCGGCACCACGCCATATTGGCAGATACCGGATTCCACCTCTCGAAACACGTCGGGGATGGAACCCAGGGATGTTGTTTTGACCGAATGGCCAAAGTGTTTGAGGGCTGCTGCCTGGGTAAAGGTACCTTCCGGACCAAGAAATGCAATCTTGAGGGGTTGCTCCAGTGCCAGGCAGGCGGACATGATCTCGCGAAACAGACGCGCCACCTCTTCACCATCCAACGGGCCGGTATTGCGGGCCTTGACCCGACGCAGCACCTCCGCCTCGCGCTCCGGGCGGTAGAATTGCGCATCGGGATCTGCTGCCAGCTTGATATCGGCAACCTCCTGGGCCGCTGCTGCACGGGCATTTATCAGTTGCTGAATCTGCTGATCCAGGGAATCGATACGCTCGCGGATTGCCTCCAGCTTATCGTTGTCACTCATGCGCGCAGTCCGGCCTCAGTCGCTCCCTGCCTTACTTTTTGCAGCCCAGGCAACGCACGGAGAGCACTCCGTCAATGGCAGCCAGCTCACCCAGTATGGCCTGTTGGGGCTCACTATCCACATCCAGAAGCGTAAAGGCGATGTCACCGCGAGACTTGTTGAGCATATCGATGATATTCAGCCCGGCATTGCCCAGATCACTGGAGATCTGACCCACCATATTTGGCACATTGCTGTTGACCACAGCAATTCGGTATCCACCATCACCGTTGCGCGGCAGGTTGATCTCGGGAAAATTCACCGAATTGGTGACATTTCCATTCTCAAGATAGTCACTGACTTCGTCGGCCACCATGATGGCACAGTTGTCCTCTGCCTCTTTGGTGGATGCACCCAGATGCGGCAGCGTAATCACCCGAGGATGACCCTTTAGCAGATTGCTGGGGAAATCGCAGACATAGGCGTAGAGCTGTCCGCTATCCAGCGCCGCTACGGCAGCCTCGTCATCGATGATGCCGTTGCGGGCGAAGTTAAGCAGTACCGATCCCTGCTTCATCAGCTTGAGACGGTCTTCATTGATCATGTTGGCAGTGGCGTCATTCAGCGGCACATGGAAAGTGACAAAATCCGCTTTGGACAACAGGTCGTCCACGCTCAGCGCCTGTTCCACATCAGCCGCCAGTTTCCAGGCGCTCTGCACGGTGATCGTCGGATCGTAGCCAATGACGTTCATGCCCAGCGCACGGCAGGCGTTGGCCACCTTAACGCCGATGGCACCCAGACCGATAACACCCATGGTGCGTCCAGGCAGCTCAAAGCCGACAAAATTCTTTTTGCCTGCCTCCACATCCTTCGTGATAGCGGCATCTTCGCCATCCAGGCCGGTGGCGAACTGCCAGGCCTGGCCGAGATTACGCGCGGCGATAAGGGTGCCTGCAATCACCAGCTCCTTCACCGCATTGGCGTTGGCACCCGGCGCATTGAAGACGGCGATACCCTTCCCCGTCATCTTATCGACCGGGATGTTATTCACACCGGCGCCGGCGCGGCCGATTGCTTTCACTGTCTCCGGAATCTCCATATCGTGCATCTTGTAGGAGCGAAGCAGGATCCCATCGGGATGAGTGATCTCGGAGGCCACTTCATATTTTTCGCGCGGAAGACGATCCAGCCCGGCCACAGAAATATTGTTTAATGTCAGTATCTTGTGCATGTTACTTCAACCTTGGTGCTATCAATGCGGAGGCCGCTGAGACGTGGAAAACGCAAAGAGTATTATTCCATAAAATTTAGCTTAAATTGTAGGAGCGGCGCCTCGCCGCGATTACTCCATAGATGGGTAAATCGCGGCGAGGCGCCGCTCCTACTTTGCGTTATTTATCCGTTAACTCGCTCAAACTCAGCCATATAATCGATCAGGGCCTTAACGCCCTCTTCCGGCATGGCGTTGTAGATACTGGCACGCATGCCACCTACAGAACGATGTCCTTTGAGGGTCTTGAGACCCACGGCGGCAGCCCCTTCCAGAAACTTTCCGTCCAATTCAGCGTTTGCCAGAGTAAACGGTACATTCATCCAGGAGCGGCTCGCGATCTCCACCGGGTTGGCATAGAAGTCAGAACCGTCGATAGCGGCATATAAGGCAGCGGCCTTGCGCGCGTTGATCTCGGCCATCGCCGTCAGTCCACCCTTGGCTTTGAGCCACTTGAAGACCAGTCCGGCCAGATACCAGCCATAGGTCGGCGGGGTGTTGTACATGGAACCCGTTTTGGCGTGAGTCCCATACTGGAACATCACCGGCGTACCATCAATAGGCTCCCCGATCAGATCCTCGCGAACAATGGCCAGAGTCAGACCGGCAGGGCCGATGTTTTTCTGCGCGCCGGCATAGATGATGCCGTATTTCGACACATCCAACGGACGGGAAATGATGGTGGAGGAGAAATCGCCCACCAGCGGCACATCACCTGTCTCCGGGATATAGGGAAACTCCACGCCCTCGATGGTCTCGTTGGGCGTGTAGTGGACGTATGCGGCATCGCTGCGGAGATTCAGTTCGGGCTGCGCCGGGGCACGGGTGAAACCACCGGTGAGATCCGCGGCCAAATTGACGTCACAGTAACGCTTCGCCTCGGCGATCGCCTTCTTCGACCAGGAACCGGTGTTGATGTAATCGACCTTGTTGTTGTCCCGGGTCAGATTCATCGGCACCATGCCGAACTGACTGGAGGCGCCACCCTGCAGAAAGAGCACCTTGTAGTTGTCAGGCACCGCCAGCAACTCCCGCAGATCGGCCTCTGCCGTTTCCGCAATGGACATGAATTCCTTGCCCCGGTGGCTCATCTCCATGACCGACATGCCTGCATCATGCCAGTCGAGAAGCTCCTCCTGCGCCTGCTGGAGAACAGTTTCTGGCAGCGCGGCAGGACCGGCGCTAAAGTTAAAGACACGTGACATCTTTGCCTCTCAATCTACTGATATTTAAAGTTAATAATATAAACATCACGCCAGTCAAAGCAGGCATGATCTGAATCCCTATTCGTTCTCATCCTCAGCGGACACTGCTGCATCCTCCGCGTCCTCTGCCTCGTCGAGGCTTTCGACGCGCTCGATGCCGATCAGTTTTTCTTTCTTGCTCAGGCGGATCATTATGACACCCTGGGTGTTACGGCTCATCCGGGAGACATCGACGACACGGTTACGCACCAGCGTCCCGCCGTCGGTGATCATCATCACCTCATCATCGTCATCGACCTGCACCGCACCAACCACAGGGCCATTGCGCTCCGAAGTCTGAATGGAGATAACCCCCATGCCGCCGCGACCATGCACCGGGTACTTCTCTACCGCTGTGCGCTTGCCGAAGCCATTTTCGGTCACGGTCATGACGTCGCCATGTTCCGCGACGATCAGGGAGACCACCTCGTGCCCCCCTTCAAGCTTGATGCCGCGCACACCACAAGCGGTACGCCCCATGGCTCGTACATTGGATTCCTTGAAGCGCACCGCTTTGCCGGAACTGCTGAAGAGCATCACATCCTGGTCACCGTCGGTGATATCGACACCGATCAGCTTGTCCCCATCGCGCAGATCCACGGCAATAATGCCGTTTGCCCGAGGCCGGGAGAAAGCTTCCAGCGGCGTCTTTTTCACCGTACCGGAACTGGTCGCCATGAAGACAAAACGATCATCGGTATATTCACGCACCGGCAGAATGGCGTTGATGCGCTCATTCCCTTCCAGCGGAAGCAGGTTAACCATCGGTTTGCCCCGCGCGTTACGGCCCGCCTGGGGCAACTCATAGACCTTCAGCCAATAGATCTTGCCGCGATTGGAGAAGCAGAGAATCGTGTCGTGGGTGCTGGCAACGAACAATTTATCGATAAAATCCTCGTCCTTGGTCGCTGTCGCCATCTTACCCTTACCGCCCCTGCGCTGGGCCTGGTAAGTAGTGATGGGCTGAGCCTTGGCGTAACCTCCGTGAGAGAGAGTCACTACCACGTCCTCTTCGGTAATCAGGTCTTCCAGGGTCAGATCCAGCCGGGTCTGCAGGATCTCGGTACGCCGCTCATCACCATATTGCTCACGAATGGCAAGCAGTTCATCACGGATCACCTGCATCAGACGGTTCGGGTTACCGAGGATATCGAGTAGATCGGCAATCTTCTCCAGCAGCTCCTCGTACTCCTTGATGATCTTGTCTTGCTCAAGGCCGGTCAGGCGATGCAATCGCAGGTCGAGGATCGCCTGAGCCTGTACCTCGGTAAGGCGATAACCCTCATCGGTCAGACCAAATTCCGACGCCAATCCTTCTGGCCTGGTGCTCCCGGCACCGGTCCGTTCGAGCATCGACTCCAGCGCCCCTGATTTCCAGTGTCGCGCCAACAACGCTTTTTTTGCTTCGGCGGGACTGGATGCCTTTTTTATCAGTTCGATGACTTCGTCGATGTTGGCAAGCGCAACCGCCAGACCTTCGAGCACGTGCGCGCGGTCGCGCGCCTTACGCAGCTGAAACAGGGTTCTGCGGGTCACCACCTCACGGCGGTGACGAATGAAGAATTCGAGCAGTTGTTTGAGATTCAGCAGGCGGGGCCGGCCGTCCACCAGCGCAACCATGTTGATGCCGAATACACTCTGCATTGCGGTGTGCTGGAAGAGATTATTCAGCACCACCTCCGCCACCTCGCCTCGGCGCAGGGTGATGACCACGCGCATGCCATCCTTGTCGGACTCGTCGCGCAGCTCGGTAATGCCTTCGATCTTCTTCTCTTTCACCAGTTCGGCAATGCGCTCCAGCATGCGCGCCTTATTCACCTGGTAGGGCAATTCATGGACGATGATCGACTGACGGTTGTTAGCCGGATTGGTTTCGATCTCGGTGCGTGCCCGCATATAGATGCGGCCACGGCCGGTATGATAGGCCTCGTGAATACCCAGGGCGCCGTTGATAATGCCCGCCGTCGGGAAATCAGGACCGGGCACAAACTGCATCAGTTCATCGATGGTGATCTGGTCATTGTCGATCAGCGCCACACAGGCGTCGATCACCTCGGTCAGATTATGCGGCGGCACATTGGTGGCCATGCCCACGGCAATACCGGCAGAGCCATTGACCAGAAGATTGGGAACCCTGGCCGGCATAACACTGGGCTCGTGTTCCGTCTCGTCATAGTTGGGAACAAAATCGACCGTATCCTTGTCCAGATCGTCCAGCATGGTGTGGGCGATCTTTGACATACGGACTTCGGTGTATCGCATGGCCGCAGGTGAATCCCCGTCCACCGAGCCGAAGTTACCCTGACCATCCACCAGCAGGTAGCGCATGGAGAAGGGCTGAGCCATACGCACCATGGTGTCATAGACTGCGGTATCGCCATGTGGATGGTATTTACCGATGACGTCGCCGACGATACGCGCCGATTTTTTATAGGGCTTGTTCCAGTCGTTGCCGAGTTCGTTCATCGCGTAGAGAACGCGGCGATGGACCGGCTTGAGACCGTCGCGGACATCCGGCAGTGCGCGCCCCACGATTACGCTCATGGCGTAATCGAGATAGGACTGACGCATCTCGTCTTCCAGGTTGACCGGCAGGATTTCTTTGGCGAATTCGCTCATGGACGTCTGCTATCTTTCGCGGGTACGAATTTAGGCGTTTGTCCAAAGGCCATCAATGCCTGAACAGACGTCTAAGGGGCGTTATAAAAAGCGAATTATACCATAGCCACTGCCCACGCTGCTGTATAAAAAACGTCTGGAATCGATTTTCAGGGCGTCTCAGCCTACTTTTCCATCAATTCACGCATCTTTTTTGCGTTCGGCGAGTGAACAACGCCCTTCTCGGTGACAATAGCGTCGACCAGCCCGGCCGGGGTCACATCAAAAACCGGATTCCAGACCCCTGCCCCTTCGGCGCCGATACGTTTATTCCCGCAGGAGAGAAGCTCATCCCCATCCCTGACTTCAATGGGGATATCCTCTCCGGAAACCGCCTGCATATCGATGGTAGAGGTCGGCGCAGCCACCATGACTTTTACTCCATGAAACTTCGCTGCCACTGCAAGACCATAGGTACCGATCTTGTTTGCCACATCCCCGTTTGCGGCAATACGGTCGGAACCGACGATAATCCAACCTATACCGCCTTGGGACATGCGGCTTGCCGCCGCGCCATCGGCCAGCAGAGTCACCGGGATTCCGTCTTGCAGCAGCTCCCAGGCAGTGAGGCGGGATCCCTGCAGCCAGGGCCGCGTCTCATCCGCGAACACCTGATCGATCAACCCGGCAGCATGGGCGCTGCGGATCACCCCAAGGGCGGTACCGTATCCACCGGTGGCGAGCGCCCCGGCATTGCAGTGGGTAATAACCCCGGTGGGTCCATCGATCAGCGAGGCACCCAACGCCCCCATGCGCTGGTTTGCCGCCACATCCTCTCTGTGGATGGCCACGGCTTCCTTCAGCAGGGCGGTTTCCGGGTTCTCTGCCTCAGGCAGATCGTCTATCAGGGACTGCATCCGATCGAGCGCCCAGAATAGATTCACGGCGGTAGGCCGTGACTGGCGCAGCTTCTCCAGTCCCGGGCCAATCCGCTGTTTCCACTCCGATGCCGCAGACGCAAATGCATCCCTGCCCGCCAGCACCACGCCATATGCAGCTGTGACGCCGATTGCCGGCGCACCACGAACCACCATATCCCGAATGGCATCTGCCGTTGCGGCAGCACTGTTCAGCTCCAGATAGTCGGCTGCTGCTGGCAGATAACGCTGGTCCAATAACCAGAGGCGGTTTCCACGCCAGACGATCGCAGTATCGGGTGTGGGTTCAATCTTTCTATCTGGTGCTTCCATCTTTTGGGTTCCCGTGGCAAATTTGGCGCTATTCAGGCAAATTCAATAAAAAAGGCAAGACTACCCTATGCCCTCTACTGTCGATACCCTGATCCAGGCTCAATGGATCATCCCTGTCGTGCCGGAAAACCTGGTACTGGAAAACCATACACTGGTCATAGAGGGAGGCCGCATTCACGATATCCTGCCGAGCGCTCAAGCGCGGGCAAAATATTTGGCCGCCAATGAGCTTGAATTGACCGGGCATGCGCTTATCCCCGGCCTGATCAACGCCCATACCCATGCTTCCATGTCGCTCTTGCGGGGTCTGGCCGACGATCTCCCCCTGATGACCTGGCTCAACGAGCATATCTGGCCTGCCGAGGCGCGCTGGATAAGCGAAGAGTTTGTCCACGACGGCACCCAACTCGCAATAGCGGAGATGCTGCGCGGTGGCACCACCTGCTTCAATGACATGTACTTTTTCCCGGACGTCGCGGGACGCGCTGCCGATGCGGCGGGAATACGGGCCGTTGTGGGGCTCATTGCCATCGATTTTCCTTCGGCCTGGGCCACGGATGCTGAAGACTATCTGCATAAAGGGCTGGAGGTACATGACCAGTTTCGTGGTAATAACCTGATCCATACCGCCTTCGCCCCTCATGCCCCCTACTCCGTCTCCAACGAACCCCTGGAGCGCATCCGGGTACTGTCTGACGAACTGGAGATCCCAGTACATATCCATCTTCACGAAACGAACGATGAGATTGTGCAGGGGCTGCAGAATCACGGAAACCGCCCGATGCAGCGTCTGCAGGAGCTGGGACTGCTCACCCCGTCGTTGATGGCCGTACACATGACCCATCTGGAAGCGGGTGAGATCGAGACCTTTGCTGACGGGGGCGGCCACGTCGTCCACTGCCCTGAATCAAACCTTAAACTGGCCAGCGGCTTCTGCCCGGTAAACCAACTGATGAAAGCCGGAGTGAATGTCGCCTTGGGCACCGATGGCGCCGCCAGCAACAACGACCTCGACATGTTCAGCGAGATGCATACCGCCGCACTGCTGGCAAAGGGCGTGGCGGAGGATGCCAGTGCCGTACCCGCCGCAAGCGCACTCTCCATGGCGACCATCAATGGCGCCCGGGCACTGGGCCTGGGTGACGTGACTGGTTCACTGGAGACCGGCAAGTCGGCGGATCTGGTGGCTGTGGATCTGCGACAACTCAACACCCAGCCGGTGTACCATCCCATCTCCCAGCTGGTTTATGCGGCAGGCCGCGAACAGGTCAATCACGTCTGGGTTGCCGGTCGTGAGCTGCTGCGTGATGGAGCGCTTACCACCATCGACGAGGCCAGCGTCATTTCTCGCGCCAATCACTGGCAACAGAAAATCGCCGAAACTTGATCTATGTCGATGATTCCCTTATTTTCTGGCGACTGTCAGGCACTCAAGTTTCGGAGTTCAAGCCATCCAGAAAAGATAAAGGGGGACGTATGATTCATCAGGTAGGGTGCGTTGTGCGCACCAGAATAAGCAATCATGGTGCGCACAGCGCACCCTACGTTCGCCACATCCCATGCCAACATCATCACAAACTCCGAAACTTGGGTTAGGAATTGACCCGTATTCAAGTTTCAGAGTTGAAAACCGATACAGAGTGGTATTCCATACTTCATCCTTACAAAAAATAACATTACCACCCGACCCCAGACATCAAAATAAACCATCTTTCTTATTGCTGCCGGACAGCCATACCCATAGTCAGCGAAAGAAAGATCCAGGACGAAACAATAATCGGAGCGACTTTAGTCAATGAAACGGAACATACACCTGATCGCAGCAGCCCGGCCCAACTTTATGAAGATCGCACCGCTCTACCACGCGCTCGCCAAAGAGTCGTGGGCCGATCCGAAAATCGTGCATACGGGCCAGCACTATGATCTGAACATGTCCGATGCCTTTTTTCATGATCTGCAACTCCCGGAGCCCCACATCCACCTGGGCGCCGGCACCGGCAGCCACGCAGAACAGACGGGCAAGGTCATGATGGCCTATGAGAAGGTCGTGTTGGAGCACAAACCAGACATGGTGGTGGTGGTCGGCGACGTCAACTCCACCATCGCCTGCACACTGGCAGCCACCAAGGTCGTCTACGATCCTGATGACACCAGCAGCCTGAACCGTCCGCTGGTCGCTCACCTTGAGGCTGGCCTGCGATCTTTCGATAGAAGCATGCCAGAAGAGGTAAACCGCCTGGCAACTGACGTGCTGGCGGACATTCTCTGGACTCCCTCTGCAGACGGAGACGAACACCTGCTCCATGAAGGCGTCGCCAGGGAGAAGATCATCCGGGTTGGCAACATCATGATCGATTCCCTGGAGATGATGCGGGACAAGATCGAAGCTGATCCGACTTATACCGAATTGGGGCTGAAAAAGGGGGAATACGCCGTCGTCACCCTGCACCGGCCGGCCAATGTGGATAACCCGACATCCTTGAAGTCACTCTGCGACATGTTGACCCATCTTGCCAAAGCGCTGACCATCGTCTTCCCGGTTCACCCGAGAACACGCAAGAATCTGGAGAGCACCGGACTGCTGGCATCGATTTCAGACAATCCCAACATCAAATTGCTGGAGCCGCAGAACTACATCAGTTTCATGAACCTGGTCTTCAACTGCCGTATCGCCATTACTGATTCAGGTGG
Organism: Sedimenticolaceae bacterium; assembly: GCA_963691905.1. GTDB lineage: Bacteria > Pseudomonadota > Gammaproteobacteria > Chromatiales > Chromatiaceae > QGON01. The sequence goes on along the minus strand of OY829894.1, from coordinate 327,531 downwards.
CTTGCAGGAAGAGACAACCTATCTCGGCATCCCCTGTCTGACCCTTCGCCCCAATACTGAACGGCCGATTACCATCACCCAGGGCACCAACCAGCTCGGCACCCTGGAGAGCATCGAGGGACAGATCGACGCCGTACTTCGAGGTGAATCAGGTAAAGGCAGTGTGCCCGATCTCTGGGACGGCAAGACTGCCGGCCGGGTGGTCGATTCGATCAAATCGTTGTTGGACGCATAGCGTCATGGTGCGCGCGGCACATCCTACTGTCCGAGATTGTAGGGTGCGCCATGCGCACCGATACTCCAAGGTTTCGTCAGGCGTAATCGTCTACCAGACCGTTCGACATCCGCCTTGCCGCTTGGGGTTCTCCTGATTCCGGCAAGTTCGCGGATTCACCACCAATACCTACACCTTCTCCCCTGCCTCGACCTTCAGCACCGGGTTGCGCATCTTGGTTCTCACGCTGTCCCACGTCCACGTTGGCCAGGTTCAGGTTGGCTTCGCCCAACATATCACGCAAACGGGGTATCGCAGCCTCCAGGGCCTCCCTTGTCAGGGGTTGCTGAGCGATGAAACTTACGCTGGCCTGGTCATTTTGCACGGAAATGCGAATCTCCATCGGCCCCATATTCGGCGGTGTCAGCTTGACTTCGGCACTCTGGATATTGCGGCCGAGCATCCACTGAATGCGTTCTCCTACGGCCTGATCCCACCCCGGCTGACTGACAGGCACATCGACCCGCAGCATCTCCATACCCGGTCGGGCAGCAGTGCCGCCACCCAGTGACTGGAATCCGGCCAGATTGAATCCACCGGTAATTTCTCCAGCCGTCCTGCCCTCAAGGGCAACACCACCTTCTGAAACCCTGCCCAAACCGGCCAGATCACCCTTCGCCGCTCCCTGGACCAGTTGTCCGAGCATCAACGCGGTTTTCATGTCAGCCTGGGCGTTTGTACCGATGGGGGGCAACGCTGTCTGCAGACCAGAGGTGTCTGTCAATTGGATAGCGGCTTGCGGCATTGTCTTGCCGTTTGCAGCGGGGTTGAGCGGCAGCAGGTTGCCGCCGGTAACGATAAACGGGGTCAGTCTGTCACTCCCCTCTACACCCGGTATCAGCGGCAGGGCAATGACAACCCCCTCTTCGAGGTCGTCGATCATCTCCTGCATCTGCTGATCAAAAGGGCTCTCCGGCACGCTGTCCGGAGATACAGCTGACTGATTGCCACCTTTTCCTGATGAGGCGTCCGAGAGCGTAGAGGCTCCCTGGCTGGCGGGTAGTGCGGGTAACTGAAGCATAAGCACGGCCTGTCATATGAATCCTGACAGGTAACCAGCACAAACCGGGCCAGATTTAGCAGTCATGGTGCGTACAGCGCACTCTACAAAAGATCTTTTTTGCTCGCCCGGCGCCACTTGGCCGACTGAAGACGCCACTCTTCATCACTTTCCAGTACCACCAGCAGTTCGATGCGCAACAGTTCACCACGCCATTGGCTCAACGCCTCACTGCCCACAGGAGCGGTACCGGCAATGCCTGCAAACAGCACAACCCGCGCCTGAGCATCCTCAAGCAACTCCACCTGGTCGATCCGGTAGACGACATGAATCGATTTATGCCGCAGAAAATAACCTGCCAGCAGGCGCCTGATCTCATGCCGGGTACCCCTTCTGCCATCAGAATATTGCTCCGAAATCAGTGCTGCGGCACCGCTCAGATCCCGGCCCTCTACCGCAGCTTCACCTCTGGCGACGAATTGCCGGACCTGATCCTCCGGTGACAGGTAGGGGGGATCGCTGCATCCCGCCAGCAGTATCAGTACCCAAAATAACGGCAGGCGATGCAGCCAGTTCAAGGGGTTATCTCAACCCGAGCACATCCTGCATATCGAAGATTCCTTTCTCCTGGTTGACGATCCAGTTCGCTGCCCTTGCAGCGCCCTTGGCAAAGGTCATCCGGTTGGAAGCCTTGTGGACGATCTCCACACGCTCACCCTCATCAACAAACCAGACCGAATGCTCACCAATGATATCGCCGGCACGAATCGTCTCGAAGCCGATGGTTTTGGTATCGCGTGCCCCTGTCATACCTTCCCGGCCATAGACCGCACACTCTTTCAGGTCACGTCCCAAGGCATCCGCTACCACTTCCCCCATACGCAGCGCAGTGCCGGATGGGGCATCCACTTTGTGGCGATGATGGGCTTCGATAATCTCGATGTCCGTATCTTCCCCCATCACCTTGGCGGCAATCTGCAGTAAATTAAAGCAGAGATTGACCCCAACGCTCATGTTCGGTGCAGTGACGATGGGAATCACTCTGGAAGCATCCACCAGGTCTTTCTTTTCCGTATCGCTCAGACCTGTGGTGCCGATCACCATCTTTTTGCCCGCAGTCATACAGACTTCAAGATGTTTCATGGTGGCTTTTGGCGCAGTGAAGTCGATCACCACATCAAAATCATCCACCACATCCTCCAGCGAGTCGGCAATGGAAACACCAAGATTTCCGATACCGATCATCTCGCCGGCATCCATACCAAGCACATTACTGTCCAACCGCTCTGTTGCCGCGCTCAGGACCAGTCCTTCCGCTTCATTCATTGCCTGAATCAGCGTCCTTCCCATACGCCCTGCCGCACCTACAATGGCTACACGCGTCATATTTTTATCCTCTCAGTTGCTCGGTTAACCAGCGGATCATCAGCTCGTAATGGCAGTTATATAACTAAAAGCCCATTCCTTCAAAAAACTTCTTTACACCATCCACCCAGGTGCTGGACTGAGGGCTGTGCTTACTGCCACCTTTTTTCATGGTTTCATCAAATTTTCTCAGCAACTCCTGTTGCTCATCAGTCAGGTTTACCGGTGTCTCCACCTGCACCTTGCAGAGCAGATCACCCACCGCACCGCCACGTACCGGCTTCACCCCCTTGCCGCGCATGCGGAACATACGATCAGTCTGGGTCCCTGCCGGGATCTTGAGCATTACCTTACCACCGAGAGTCGGCACTTCGAGCTCCCCACCCAGCGCCGCGATAGAAAAACTGATCGGCACTTCACAATAGAGGTGGTTATCCTCCCGTTTGAATATCCCGTGGGGTTTGACCACGACCTGCACATAGAGGTCGCCAGAAGGACCGCCATTCTCACCGGCCTCACCCTCACCGGAAAGACGGATACGGTCACCGGAATCGACCCCTGGCGGCACTTTCACCGAGAGGGTCTTGTGCTCCTGCACCCGACCCTGACCATGACAGCTTGTACAGGGATTATCTATGACGGAACCCTTGCCATGACAGCGCGGACAGGTCTGCTGCACAGAGAAGAATCCCTGCTGCATTCGCACCTGACCCTGTCCGCCGCAAGTATCGCAGACCTTGGGCTTGGAACCCTTCTTTGCCCCCGTACCACCACATGTATCGCATTTGACCAGCGTGGGCACCCGGATCTTTACGGTAGTGCCGGAAACAGCATCCTCCAGTGAAAGCTGCAGGTTGTAGCGCAGATCGGAACCGCGCTGTACACGGGAACCGCCACCGCCCCCCCGGGCACCACCGAAGATATCGCCGAACACGTCGCCGAAGATATCGCTGAAGTTTGCGCTGCCGCCGCCGAACCCTCCCGGGCCGCCGCCCATACTGGAATCGACACCAGCATGTCCGAATTGGTCAAAGGCAGCCCGCTTCTGGGCATCGGAGAGAATCTCATAGGCCTCTTTGGCCTCCTTGAAACTCTTTTCTGCCTCACCAGCCTCATCTCCGGTATTCCGATCAGGATGGTGCTTCATGGCGAGTCGCCGGTAGGCCTTCTTTATCTCGGCCTCACTGGCGTTCTTTTGTACACCCAGTACTTCGTAGTAATCGCGTTTAGACATGCGCTGTTGAACCGAACTTCAAATTCATATGTGTATGAAACGCAAAGCGTTCCCCCAATAAATGCCAAAACCGCGCACCAACCGAAGGGTCGATGCGCGGTGCTTCAACAAGGCAATCCTGCCTTATTTTTTGTCGTCTTTGACCTCTTCGAACTCGGCATCGACCACATCGTCGCCGGCACCACCCTGGGCACCGGCGTCGTCGCCTGCTGCGCCGGCAGCACCCGCTGCTTCGGCGGCACCCGCATCACCACCCTGCTGGGCATAGAGGCGTTCGGCCATTTTTGAGGAAGCATCGGTGAGTACTTTGGTCTTCGCCTCGATGGCATCCTTGTCGTTGCCTTTCATCACCTCTTCGAGATCTTTGATTGCTGCTTCGATGGCGTCCTTCTCACCGGCTTCCAGCTTGTCGTCTCCAAGCTCTTCCATCGATTTTTTGGTGGCGTGAATCATATTGTCCGCCTGGTTGCGCACCGTTGCCAACTCATGGAACTGGCGATCCTCATCGGCATGTGCCTCGGCGTCCTTCACCATGCGATCAACCTCATCATCACTCAAACCAGAGGAGGCCTTGATGACAATCGACTGTTCCTTACCGGTCGCCTTGTCTTTGGCTGAAACATTGAGGATGCCGTTGGCATCGATGTCGAAGCTCACCTCGACCTGCGGTACACCACGAGGCGCCGGAGGAATGTCGGTCAGATCGAAACGACCCAGGGATTTATTGGCTCCCGCCTGTTCACGTTCCCCCTGCAGCACATGCACGGTCACCGCAGTCTGATTGTCATCGGCGGTGGAGAACACCTGGGACGCGCTGGTCGGGATGGTGGTGTTCTTGTCGATCAGCTTGGTCATCACACCGCCCAAGGTCTCGATACCCAGGGAGAGCGGGGTGACGTCGAGCAGTAACACGTCCTTGACCTCACCACCCAATACACCACCCTGGATAGCTGCGCCGATGGCCACCGCCTCATCCGGATTGACGTCCTTGCGCGGTTCCTTGCCGAAAAAGGCCTGTACCTGCTCCTGTACCTTCGGCATGCGGCTCTGACCACCGACCAGGATCACCTCGTCGATATCGGAGGTGGAGAGCCCCGCATCCTTGAGGGCGATCTTGCAGGGCTCGATGGTACGAGTCACCAGATCATCCACCAAGGCTTCCAGCTTGGAACGAGTCAGCTTGATGTTCAGGTGTTTGGGACCGGTCTGATCCGCCGTGATATAGGGCAGATTGATATCGGTCTGCAGGCTGCTGGAGAGTTCAACCTTGGCCTTTTCCGCACCCTCTTTCAAACGCTGCAGGGCCAGCGGGTCGTTGCGCAGATCCACGCCCTGATCCTTTTTGAACTCCGCGACCAGGAAGTCGATGATGCGCATGTCGAAATCTTCACCGCCGAGGAAGGTATCGCCGTTGGTGGAGAGCACCTCGAACTGGTGTTCTCCATCAATCTCGGCGATTTCAATGATCGAGATGTCGAAAGTGCCGCCGCCCAGATCGTAGACCGCCAGAGTCTGGTCGCCGCGCTTCTTGTCCATGCCGTAGGCCAGGGCCGCAGCAGTAGGCTCGTTGATGATGCGCTTGACATCGAGACCGGCGATACGGCCCGCATCTTTGGTGGCCTGGCGTTGGGAGTCGTTGAAGTAGGCCGGAACGGTGATCACCGCTTCGGTCACATCTTCACCAAGATAATCCTCAGCGGTCTTCTTCATCTTCTGCAGGATCTTCGCAGCGATCTCCGGCGGGGCCATCTTTTTGCCACTGACATCGACCCAGGCGTCGCCATTGTCAGCTTTGACAATCTTGTAGGGCACCATATCCATGTCGCGCTGCACCACATCGTCCTGAAACATACGGCCGATCAGACGCTTGATGGCAAACAGGGTGTTGTCGGGGTTGGTAACCGCCTGACGCTTGGCCGACTGACCCACCAGGATCTCACCATCATTCGCATAGGCGATGATGGAGGGGGTGGTACGATCACCTTCGCTGTTTTCGATCACCTTCGCGGTATCACCTTCCATCACTGCCACGCAGGAGTTGGTGGTACCCAGATCGATTCCTATGATCTTGCCCATGTCTCTCTATCTCCGAATTCTATATCTAAAATTAATGTACTGATTCTTGCTAACTGACTCTATAAATGGGGTCAGCCGAAAAAACTTCAAGCCTGTTCATCAACGGGTGCTGACGGTGCCTTGGAAACCATCACCATTGCCGGACGAATGAGGCGGCCATTCAGGCGGTAACCCTTCTGCACAACAGCCACTACCGTATTGGGCTCCACGTCATCCCGCTCCTGCATCGACATCGCCTGATGGAATTCCGGATTGAAGGTCTCACCCGTAGGATCGACCTGCTCCACACCATTTTTCTCCATCACGCTGTTGAGCAGCCTGAGTGTCAGCTCCGTGCCTTCCCGCAGCTTCTCCACATCGGCGCTCTCTTCCTGCGCGGCCTGATGCCCCAACTCCAGACTGTCCCAAACCTGTAGCAGATCCTGGGAGAATTTGTCCAGCGCGAATTTATGGGCATTTTCCAAGTCGCGTTCCTGACGCTTACGCAGATTATCCATCTCGGCCCGGGAGCGCATCAGTTGATCCCAGTGATCGTCGGCCTTGCCGCGAGCATCTTCCAGCAACTTCGTCAGCGCCTCCGGGGAGACCTCTTCGTTGGTGACGACTTCGCCCTCAACCACGGTTTCCGCGGCCTTCTCTTCGCTCACATCCTCTACCTTATCTATCTCTTCGCTGGACTCTGCCGGCTGATCCTTATCCATCTCTTACTTAACCTCTGAATCTCAATGTTTTGCTCTGAATTACCCGACAAATTGGGGTTGCTATCTGTTTTTCAAGGCCGCACCCAAAATCTTTGCCGTGACATCGACAATGGGGATCACCCTTTCATACTCCATGCGGGTTGGGCCGATGACTGCCAGCATGCCCACCACATCCTCATCCACCTGATAGGGAGCAGTCACAATGGAGCAACCATTAAGCATCTGGAAACCCGACTCCTCGCCAATAAAAATCTGCACCCCGTCAGCATTATGAAACTGATCGAGCAGGTGGAGGATCTCGCGCTTCTCGGCAAAGGCATCGAACAGTTTGCGCAGCTGCTGCAGACTGGCCAGGTCCTCGAATTCCATCAGATTGGTCTGCCCGGCGATAAGACAATCTTCGTGGGGCGCACTTGCATCAACCACCTCCCCCGCCATCTCCAGCGCCTGGGCCATGGTCTGGTCGAAACTTTCACGGGCGGCATTCAGCTCTTCCAGCACCCGGCTACGCACCTTCTCCATCTCCAACCCGGAGAAGGAGTGGTTGAGAAAATTGGCTGCCTGATCCAACTCCAGGCGGGTAAAATCCCGATGGGTATTGAGGATGCGGTTGGCCACCTCGCCATCATTGGTTACCAGGATCGCCAACACCCGATTTTCAGATAGCGGCAGAAACTCGATCTGACGGAATGCCGTGCGTTCCCGCCTCGGGACCGTCACAATCCCGGCCATGTGCGTCACGCCGGAGAGCAGCTGCGAGGCTGAAGTCAGCAGGTTGCCTGCATCACCGGAGTAAGCCAGTTCCGTACGAATGCGTTCAATCTCTCCCGCCTGCAACCGCTGCACCGTGAGCAGAGAGTCAATGAACATACGAAAACCGGTCACAGTGGGAATCCGCCCGGCCGAGGTATGTGGCGACGCCACCAGCCCAAGATCCTCCAGGTCGCACATCACATTGCGGATGGTCGCAGGACTCAGGTCCATCCCGGCATCCTTCGCCAGGGTTCTGGAACCCACGGGTTGGCCATCGCGGATATAGCGTTCAATCAGCACTTTGAGAAAGTACTGGGCACGTTCGCCAACCCCGTTTTCACTGATTACCTTCTTCGTTGCCAAAAAGCCCTCCGCAAAGGCACACTGTTAGCACTCCTTTATATCGAGTGCCAAAACCGGGTGAAAGCTAGCAACTCACCCCTTTTGAGTCAAGGAATATAAGCCTTCTGAATGCTTGGATTGGTCTGAAGCACATGCTAAGTTTCCCTGAATAAAACCGATGATCCCCGGCACTAAGGAGCCGCTAATAAAATGAACCAGCCTTTCCAGCGCATCGGATTGATCGGCAAGCACGGAGACCCTTCCGTCAAGGCGACAACCCGTCGTCTCTGGGATTTCCTCTCCCGGCGCGGTCACGACGTACTGCTGGAAGAGGCCACCTGCAAACTGCTGGAGGGTCGTCCCCTGCCCGGCATTCCCGAAATCGACCTGCCCAGTAACAGCGATCTGGTGATCGTGGTGGGCGGTGACGGCACTCTGCTGCACGCTGCCCGTGTGCTGGCAGATCAGGACACCCCCATTCTCGGCATCAATCTTGGCAGACTCGGTTTTCTCGCTGATATCTCACCGGGCGAGATGCTGCCCCACCTCGACGCCATTCTGGCTGGGGATTACGATGAGGAGCGGCGCTTCATGCTGCGGGCCTCCATCGGTAAAGACAAGGATTCGAGTGATGCCATCCCAGCATTCAATGACGTGGTGGTGCACAAGTGGAACATTGCCCGCATGATCGAATTCGAGACCTATATCAACGGCAAACTGGTCAATGACCAGCGCTCTGACGGCCTCATCATCTCCACACCGACCGGTTCCACGGCCTACGCCCTCTCCGGCGGTGGCCCCCTGTTGATGCCTTCGCTCAACGCGCTGGTGTTGGTCCCCATCTGCCCCCATACCCTGAGCAACCGCCCCATCGTGGTGGATGGTGACAGTGAAGTGGAGATTCACCTGGCCCAGGGTCATGCGGAACATGTCCGGGTCACATGTGACGGCCAGGCCACGCTTCCAGTGGTGGAGGGGGAGATAATCCGCATCCGCAAGGCTGAACACCCCGTTCGACTGATCCATCCCCGCGGACACGATCACTACAATCTCCTGCGCGCCAAGTTGGGCTGGGGCTGATGCTGACCCAGATACATGTTCGTAATCTGGCCATAGTTGCAGCACTGGAACTCGAGCTGTTTTCCGGACTGAGCGCCCTCACCGGTGAGACGGGGGCGGGTAAATCCATCCTGATCGATGCCCTTGGTCTGGCCCTCGGCGGCAAAACGGACAACAGCATGATCAGGAGTGGCAGTGAACGGGCCGAAATCACCGCCATCTTCGATCTCACCGCCCTGCCGGAGATCCGCCACTGGCTCCAGGATCACTCCCTCGACGACGAGAACGACTGCCTGCTACGGCGCGTACTCTCCAAAGAGAGCCGCTCCCGCGCCTATATCAACGGTCGTCCTGTCCCTATCCAACAGGTCCAGGAACTGGGGCAACGTTTGGTGCAGATTCATGGCCAACACGCGCATCAATCACTCTTGCGCCCCCACTATCAGCGGCGCCTGCTCGATGCCTACGGGGGCAATCTTGCCCTGACAAAAACAGTCGATGAGTCATTCAGGGACTACCGCAAATCACTGGAGCAGCTGGAAACCCTGCTGGCCGCTGCTGCAGACCGCGCCTCCCGGCTCGATCTGCTCCGATTTCAGTCCAATGAGTTGTCGCAGTTGGGCGCTTCCTGCGCAGAGATCGAGAAGCTGGACAGGGATCACAAGCGCCTGAGCCACCTGGAACGACTGCGAAATGGTTGTGGAGAGGTGATCGATGGGCTCGATGAGAACGAACCGTCACTACGCAGCCAACTTGCGCATCTGAGTGATGAACTCAACGTATTACAGGGGCTGGACAGCCATCTCGAAGAACCCGGAGAGATACTGGCGAGCGCCCTGATTCAGGTGGATGAGGCCCTGATCGGCCTGCGTGACTACCTCTCAGGCCTTGAACTCGATCCCGAGAGCCTGCAACAGGTGGAAGAACGCATCGGCGCACTGCATGACATGGCGCGAAAATACCGGGTCAACCCGGTGCAACTCCCCCAACGCCTGCAGCAGATCCGGCAAGAGCTGGCGCAACTGGAGAACGCCGATGTAGCGCTGGAGACCCTGTCAACGCGCGTTGAAAAACAGCGGGAGGCGTTTTTAGGGCAGGCGGAAAAACTGAGCGGCAAGCGCCGTCAGGCCGGCAAACGCCTGGCTCATGAGATCAGCGCTGCCATGCAACAGCTGGGGATGCCCGGTGGCCGTTTCGATGTCACCCTGAAGGAGATCAACGCAGCAGATGCCAACGGCTCTGGACTCGAGCTGATCGAATTCATGGTCTCCGCCAATCCAGGCATGCCCCTACAGCCCCTCAACAAGGTGGCCTCCGGCGGTGAGCTCTCCCGCATCAGTCTGGCCATCCAGGTCGCCACCATCCGTTACGGTGATACCCCGACTCTCGTATTCGATGAGGTCGATGTCGGCATCGGTGGCAGTGTGGCTGAGATCGTAGGCCAAATGCTGCGCACCCTCGGTGAGTCCAGGCAGATTCTCTGTGTCACCCACCTGCCCCAGGTAGCAGCACAGGCTCTGAACCACCTCCAGGTGCAGAAGAGCACGAGCAATAAGCTGACCCGGACAGAGATCACCCCACTGGGGGATGAGAGCCGCGTACAGGAGATCGCCCGCATGTTGGGCGGCATCGAAATCACTGAGCAGACCCTCGCCCACGCTGAAGAGATGATCTCCCTCGCGGACAGGCGGTAATCCCCCCAGAGGGCGAATTGTAAACAATCATCACTTCCCGGCCTGACTGGCCAGCCCCCCGCCATTTTATTGTGTTTTTGTGACACACTTCTCAGCCCTTGCCCATCAGGACAAGATCTCGAAGGTCTGAATGAGGTCTTGGCAGACAGATCCAGTCCGATGTAAATTTAGGTTTCATGCCCTATCTTACGGACCTCGCGGCGCGTTATTCTGAGTTCTATACAAAGTAGCCACAAGATAAAAAGTACCGTTATGAAAGTTCAAAAGCAGAGCAACGATACCCCCATTGAGCAGTCATTCATCGCTACCTGTGCAACGCCGCAGAAGGCAGGCTACAGGCCACTGAAAGTCGCCCTGCTCGATATCAACGAGCGCCTCGAAAACAGATTACGATACTTCTTTTCAGACAGATGTCAGGGTGACTATGTCGTAGATGTGGATCCCCAATCCGCCGACATCTGCCTTATCGACCTTGATGGTCTCCGTGGTAAGTCTTATTGGGCAAAACACGCAGCGCAGCAACACAACTGCCCTGCTATTCTGCTCTCCCTACATAAGACAGAGGTTGAAAACGCAAAATGGCTGCAAAAACCATTGCAGGCAAATCTTCTGCATAGTGAGTTGGAAAAAATCCGCGAGAAACTGCATCTCCAACAGAGGCAAGCGACGCCGACCTCCCTGCCCAATTCATCTGCTGAAACTGAGGTGGCATTTAGCGGCCACCATCAGGAGCTACGGCGTAAAATCAAATCGCTGCAGGCAGTGTTGAAAAAAGAGAAGATCCGGCGCGCCCAATTGAGTGTATACAGGCAGGGTGGGCAGGGCGATAACCCACCGCTTCTGAGCGAACCCGCCGATGTACCAACCAGGCAGATATCAGTTGGGAATCAGGAAATAAAAACAGCTGTGCCATTCATCGGCTCAACACCTGACGTAGACCTGGATAATGAAACCCAGCGCGCCTGGGTGCAATACGATCCGAAAAAATTTCTGATCGGACGTGTACAGAAGGCCATCAAGCTTGCTGAAACCGCCGGTCGGCCCGTCAGCATCTCAAGCTGCCACGGCTCTATAACCATTGTTCCTATGACCCGTGAAGTCTTGGTTGAAATTGACGGTCAACGACTGCAGTCGCTCGCCTCGCAACCAGTTAACGATGATGAATACCAGCTCTCTGTGCAGGATTCAGTATGCGACATACCGGGCCAGACCCATCGCCGCCCCGTGGAGGCTTTTGTTTGGGAACTCACGCTTTGGACCAGCCTGGGACGGATTCCTGTCAACGTCAGCCCCAATAATACGGTCGTATTTAAACACTGGCCCAATCTGACGCGTTTGCAGATTTTCCCCCAAGCCACTCGGATTGCTGCACTTTGGGCAAAACAGACACACACGCTGGCCAGCACCGCCCAGGCATTGGAAATCCCGCAACGCTATGTTTTTTCCTTCTTCAGTGCCGCTCATGCCATCGGACTGGCAACCACGGAGGAAACCATCAATGAGGAAATCGCCTCCGAAGAGAACCCTGTCAAATCCAACGGCAACAGAACATTATTCCGAAAGATCCTGCGTCAGTTGAGCCTGCACTAAGTCTCCTCCCCTAATCAACTGATGGATAACTACAAAATACTCTTTGCCGGGCCGGTTAGTGCAGGTAAGACCACGGCAATCACCAGCGTCTGCGCCACCCCTCCCCTGACTACCGAGGCCCAGGCTACCGACATATCCCGGGACTCCAAAACGACCACCACAGTCGCCATGGATTACGGGACAATGCAGCTGCCGGGAATTAAAACCCTTCATCTCTACGGTACACCTGGCGAAACACGCTTTGACTTCATGTGGGATATTCTGAGCAAGGGCAGCACTGGCCTGGTACTGCTTATCGACAACACTCATCCAGACCCTTTCAGTGAACTGCACTTTTTCCTCCGGGCATTCAAAAAGTTCATCAAAAAAAGTCGCATTGTCATCGGCATCACCAAAACAGATATCTGCGTTACCCCCAGAATCAACGATTATCAGGCGCAACTACGGAACGTCCTTCCTAATATTCCCGTTTTTTCGGTGGATGCGAGAAACCAAATCGACGTAGCATTACTTGTCGAAGCATTAATGGTTTCATTGGATCTAGAATTGGCTGCCTGACGTGGAAAACTATCTTTTAATGCAGGGCTTGTTCGCACTCCCAACGCCCGCTGGTGCCTACTACTGTGTCTCTGCACCCGATCCGACATTGGCCAGAATCATGCTGCGCGCCATGATGAATGGAGAGTCGAGCCATCGTTTAACCCTGGAAAACTTGATATCCTGGAGCCAAGTCGACGAAGAAGAGACACTGGAGACGCTATACAAAGCCCAGGCCATGGGCTGGATCGAGGGTTTTGAAGAGAGACACGCAGCGCCGGAGGAAATCATCGAGCAGTTGTTGCCAAAACTGCTCCCAAAGCTTTCAGGCAGCGGCAAAGTCATTCTGGCGGATTATCAGGGATTTTCCATCTATTCCCTCGGTTTTTCCAACGAAACTGCGATATATCTGTCCGCTATCAGTGCTGACATTGCCTCGATGCACGAACGTCGGCTCAACATTTTGCATGATAAGCTGGAATTCTGGACCAGCGCATGGGCATTGGTGGACGCAGCAGGAAACAGCCAGGTTGGATTCTGGCCAATCTACATTGGAGAACACCGATTCGTACTCGTCATTGGCGGCGTACCACATCTTAACCAGCCTGCACTGACCCAGCTGATTTGGGCATTGAACAAACGTTATGGAAACCTGAATGGGTAGAAACATCTACCTTTCCCTTCGCACCATGAATTTAAGAGAAAGCGCCGCCGGTCAAGGTTGAGAAATTCACCTCCCCCCGGGGCTATAAAGTAATGATAACAACAGAAATCTACAACAATTTTATAAAGTTGGGGACATAAACATGCGCTCAGACATGCTGAACTCTATATTGAGTGATCTTAACGGCACTTCGGCTGATATCGAGGCATCCGGGGTTATCTCCACGGATGGCTTGATGATGGCGTCACAACTGCCTGCGGGAATGGATGAAGACAGGGTTGGCGCGATGAGTGCCGCCATGCTCTCATTGGGAGACCGTACCGCCCAGGAGCTTGCCCGCGGCGAGCTCGAACAGGTCCTGGTGAAAGGCAACAAAGGTTATGTGCTTATGATGCACGCAGGCGAAGAGGCGGTAGTTACTGTATTGGCAAAGCCAACGGCAAAACTGGGGTTGATCTTTCTCGACGTAAAGCGTGCAACAGAAAACATCATCAAAATGATTTGATCCAAGACCCCGAGATCGTCATTTGATGGCATCAAGCATTCACTCACTGCCAATTCTGATCTATGCCAGAGAGAGGTCGCATCTGTGGTAGACTTGCCGGAACGGGCGTTGGAGCCCATATAACTGGTAACGAACCGGCACCGAATACTCTGGCAAAGCAAAGTGCGACTCATCACCCACTCTGACCATGAGCATCAACACCAGCGTGTTCGGGAGATCGATCCCGATATCGAGGCCGCATTTCGTATTCCTGATGCAAAGCAACTCTGGTTGAACGCCGGCAGCTGGTGGGAGCAGGCTTCGAGCTACCTGGCCCGGCAGATCACACGTGAGCCTTCCGATCTGCGCTCTCATGTACAGCGAATCTACCTCCATTTGCGTCTCAATGATAAGGCAGGCAGCGCTGGTGCTTTGCTCGATTTGTATATCGCGCTTGGAGACAAAGGACAGCCGCTGAGAACCCGCATGTTGATTGTCGTAGCGGATATACTGGAGTCCACCTGGACCGAGTTCTTCATCCATCACCAGGATTCAGGGGTGCTTTCATCGGACATCACCCCGCCTGTCCGAACATCCATGCTCACACTCGGGTTGACCGGAACGCCAAAGGTTATCTGCTGCAATGAGGGGCAGCAATCATCTTCGGAGACAGGATCAGTCCCCTGTCTGAAAATTGTCTCTGCCGCAAGGAATCAAGGGTAGCAGTGCTGGCTGAGCGTGTGAATCACAACGCCATCTATTCCCGGCCCGGACACGAAGGGTTGTTGCAACGCCCATAGATAATCAGAGAGTGATCCTCCATTTCAAACCCATGCTCTGCGGCAATCTCTTTTTGCCGTTCTTCAATGGTGGCATCCATAAACTCCTCCACCTTCCCACAGAGTACACAGACGATGTGATCGTGATGTTCTCCACGATCCAATTCAAATACCGCGTGCCCTCCCTCAAAATTATGCCGGGTAACCAAACCCGCGGCTTCAAACTGGGTCAGCACCCGATAGACAGTCGCCAGACCGATCTCTTCGCCCTTTTCCAGGAGCATCTTATAGACGTCTTCGGCGCTGACGTGGCGGGGCACGCTCGCTTCAAGCAGCTCAAGAATCTTTACCCTTGGCAGGGTGACCTTCAAGCCCGCTTTCCTTATTTCCTGATTATCCACTTATCACTACTCCGCCTTCGTGTTTTTCAGAAGGTGATGAGGTATCATCCCCCATTGATTTTTATTGAATTGTACTCGTAATGCAAAAGATTCTCATCTCTCTTTTGGCCGGCACACTTCTCCTCCTTGGCGGTTGTTCAAGTTGGGAGGATTTCTCCCTGGTTCATATTCCTGACATCCAACAGGGCAACATCGTCACCCCTGAAGTGGTGGCTGAACTCAAGCCGGGAATGAGCCGAAGACAGGTACGGTTCTTACTCGGCACCCCCCTCCTGGTGGATGTCTTTCATCAGAACCGATGGGATTACCTTTTCAGCATTAAGAGGCGCAACGACCCTCTTGAAATCAAGCACTTTTCCATCTTTTTCGATGGCGACTCGATGGTCAGCTACAGCGGAGACATCAAACCTGCGGAAAATATTGCTGAAGAGAAAGAAAAGAAAGAACTCGTAGTCAGCGTACCTGACTACACCGGCGAATTGGGTATCGTGGACAAGGCTCTGCAAAAAGCAGGCCTCGATATCGAAGATAATTAGAACACAAACTGCGTAGGCCAGATCAAGCGTAGCGGATCTGGCGTTTCAGAGCGACGGAATTCATGGAACTGCCGGTTTCGCTACGCTTGAACCGGCCTACTCTCAATGAGCTGCGTGAAAAGCGTCTAGCCATCTCAGCTCTGTTTGCCACCCCCTTTTTTCATTGCTTTACCTTCTGCAGCACGCTTCTTTCTTGCCTCTTTGGGATCGGCGATCAGTGGCCGATAGATCTCCACCCGGTCACCACTGTTCAGCACCGTATCCTGCTTGGTGAGTTTGCCGAAAATACCCACCTTGACTGAATCCGGGTCTATCTCAGGAAACTGCTCCAGAACACCTGACGATTCGATGGCGTGGCGCACCGTCATGCCCGAGGCACCTTTGACCACCAGAATGACCTGCTCATCTAGCTTCCCGTAGGCCACTTCCACCAAAATATCTATATCAGTCACGGTACACCTCATCCGCACGCTTACAAAACGAATCCACCAGCGTGGTGGCGATATGGTTAAAAACCTTGCCGAAAGCAGCATCGATCAATTTTCCGGAGAACTCAAAATCCAGTACCAGCTCCACCTTGCTCGCATCAGTTTTCAGGGGAATGAAGCGCCAGCCACCCTGCAATTTTTTGAATGGCCCATCCCGCAACTGGATATCCATCCGTTCATTGGCCACCAACGCATTGCAGGTTGAAAAACGCTGCCGAATTCCAAGGCGGGAAACCTCCAGCTCTCCACAGATTTGATCCTCAGTTCTTGAGATCAGGCGACTGGCACTGCACCAGGGGAGAAACTCGGGATAGGACTCAAAGTCACATACCAACCGGTACATCTCCTCAGTAGAGTGATGAATCAGGGCGCTTTTTCTCACTACCGGCATACTCAGAAGATCCCGACAGCGCTAAGAAAGACGACAACAACGGCCAATGGCGAAACATATCGGATCAACACCCGCCACAGGCTATAACGCCATGCCCGCATGGCAAATTCATCTACACTCGATTCCCGTTTCATCAGCCAACCGGCAAACAACGCGATCAGCAAACCACCCAGCGGCAACATGATATTGGCTGCGAGATAATCCAACAGATCAAAGAACGTCTTTCCGAACAGCTTATACTCATCTCCCGACCAGATATTGAAGGAGAAGATGCTGCCAAGGCCCAAAACCCAGGTCGTCATACCGATCACGGCAGAGGCACGCACACGAGTCAGCCCCCGATTCTCCACCAGCCAGGCGACCGCCGGTTCAATCAGGGAAATAGCCGAGGACCATGCGGCAAAGACCAGCAGAACAAAAAACAGGGTGCCAAAGAGCTGTCCGCCGGGCATGGCACCGAATGCAATCGGCAGGGTCTGAAAGATCAGCCCTGGGCCGGAGCCGGGTTCCAGACCATTGGCAAACACGATGGGGAATATCGCCATGCCAGCAACCAGTGCAACCAGGGTGTCCAGCAGCGCGATCAACACCGCTGAACGGGCGATAGAGGTTCCCTTCGGCATATAGGAGCCGTAAACCATGATCGCCCCCATACCCAGACTCAGGGTAAAGAAAGCATGTCCCATCGCCACCAGAACGGGACCGCCAGACAGCTCGCAACTTTCGCTTCCTGCGACAGTTTCACAGGCGTAGAACAATTTGCCGAAATCGGGTTCAAAGAGAAACCTCAAGCCGTCGATAAAAGCCCCGGTACTCATCGCATAACCCAGCATCACGAACAGCAGCACAAACAGCGCCGGCATCAGGTAGGTCACCGCCTTTTCCAGACCAGCCCGCACCCCGCGAGCCACCACTGCCATGCTCATCAACATGAACAGGGTATGCCAGGCAATCAAGCGTTCCGGATCACCGGTAAGACCGGTAAAAACCGCCTGCACCCCCGCTGCATCGGCACCATTGAAAAGTCCTCCCGCCACCCGAAAGACATAGGCCAATGCCCAACCTGCGATCACACTGTAGTAAGAGAGAATAATAAAACCGGCCAGCACACCACTCCAGCCAACCAGGGACCAGGCGTACGAAGCGCCCTCCTCCCTTGCCAGCGCAGTCATGGTGTTGATCGGACTCTGGCGGCCACGCCGTCCCAGCATCACCTCCGCCATCATGATCGGGATACCCACCACGGCAATACAGAGCAGATAGACCAAGACAAATGCACCCCCACCATTCTCGCCGGTGATGTAGGGGAATTTCCAAATATTGCCCAGCCCCACCGCTGAACCCGTGGCAGCCAGGATAAAGACCAGCCTGGATGACCACTGGCCGTGGATGGATGTCCGTTCTGTCATGGCGGATTTTTTCCCTGAAGCGCTTGATCGAAAGCGATTTATTCTCCGTGAAATCAACCCCTATAACAAGGCAGGACTGGCCGATAGATGCCCACTCGCATAGAATGCGCCGATGGCAAAAAATTCAAAATCAGCGAAATCCACCGGCGGCTCGACCATCGCCCTCAACAAGAAGGCGACGCACGACTTTTTTATCGAAGAGCGTTACGAGGCGGGCATCGCCCTGCAGGGATGGGAGGTCAAGAGCCTGCGCGAAAAACGTGTGCATATCAAGGAGAGCTACGTCATCATTCAGAATGGCGAGGCCTACCTCTTTGGCGCCCATATCACCCCTCTCAAAACCGCGTCCACCCATGTCACGACCGATCCGACCCGCAGCCGAAAACTGCTGCTGCATCGCCGCGAACTGAGCAAACTCATCGGCCTGGTGGAGCGAAAAGGCTACACCCTGGTTCCCACCGCACTCTACTGGAAAAAAGGCTACGCCAAACTGGAGATCGGACTGGCAAAAGGTAAAAAGCAGCACGACAAACGCAGCAGCGATAAAGACCGTGACTGGAAACGGGAGAAAGAGCGAATCTTCAAACGAGGCTAATTCATTCTCACTTCGTCATGGCACGGAACTTCCCGCTACTCTATACTGTCTACCCTTGAGACTTGAGAATAGTTTCTCCTTGGGGGCGACGTAGGCTTCGACGGGGGTTACAAAACCTTAGGTGCATGTCGAGGGGCAGATAACCTCGTAAAACCAGCTGCAAACTTATAGTTGCCAACGACGACAACTACGCACTCGCTGCTTAAACCCCAGTAGGGTGCCGTCTGACTGGAGCCGTGCTTATGCGTCCAGGGTCTTCGGACCAATCAGGCGTCATATCTCATAGGATCGCGATGAAGCTTGTTCGGGGCGGATTCGTTAAAACTTAACCGAAATCGCTATCTGCACACCCTGTCCGTCGGGTGGCAGCCAGCTAAAAATAATAGACCGGACTAAGCATGTAGAACCTACGGCAGAGGACTCGCGGACGGCGGTTCGAATCCGCCCGCCTCCACCAAACCAAAAGGCCAGCCCCTCACGGGCCGGCCTTTTTTCTTGCCGCCGGCATAAAATACCCCGCCCTCTTCGATCGATTTGCAGTATCAGTCCACACCCTTATACGCATTTGGCGAATAGAGATATCTCTGAAAACCGACAAACAACTCCCTGATTTCGGTCATGTTGCCCAATGACGCGGGGACATCATTGACACCATGGAATTTCAGCTCGACCAACCCGGGCAGTTTTTCCTGGGCAAGCTCCCCCACGCCCTGCTTGATATAGTGATCCAGTACAAAGCTGAGAAATCCCTGTTGCGCATAATCGTATTTGGAGTAGATCAGTTCCTGGTGCGCGGAGACCCTGTCAAAGCGGGTCACCGGGGGTAAGGCAAAGGCGATATAGGCCAACACATCGAACAGATCGCTCTTTTCGGCTTCTACCAACCTGCCGATCTCTGCCAACTGCTCAATGCCGTATCCTCTCTCTTCCAGTCCCTCCAGCAGCGCTTTACGGGTATCAGGCCTGCCCCAGAGAGATCGCAACTCATCCTCATCCTTGAACAGTTCCGGCAGGTCACCGAACAGGCGTTCAATAAACTGCGCTGCCGACATAGGCTTTCCGTCAGGGCTCCAGAATGTGGTCGCGGTCATGTGTTTGATAGTGCGGTACTTGCCGTCTGCCAGCTTCACCTTGATTTTGCGCTTTTTCCCACAGACACAGGGATACTTCCCACATACCTCGCAGGGTTCAGGCGGGACAGGAATACAGACACAGGGCCGCTCGCCACAGACAGAACAGGGATCGGGTGTTCCAACCGGACACTCACAGGGAATCTTCCCACAAGTGCCACACGGCTCTGGCGGTAACGGCTCCCCATCCCACTCATCATCATTGAAATGTTCATAAGCCTTCACGAAGTCATAAATCGTGAAGTAGTCTTTGCCGTCGAACAGGCGTGTGCCCCGTCCGATGATCTGCTTGAACTCAATCATGGAGTTGACCGGCCGCATCAGTACTATGTTGCGGATATTGCGTGCATCCACGCCGGTGGAGAGCTTCTGCGATGTGGTAAGGATGGTTGGAATGGTCTTTTCGTTGTCCTGAAAAACGCGCAGGAAGCGTTCACCCTCAGCGCCATCGTTCGCTGTCACACGCACACAATAGTTGGGATCTTTGCTCTGCTTGGCCTGATTGATCAGATTGCGCACCGCCAGCGCGTGATCCTGGGTGGCGCAGAAGACCAGTGTCTTCTGGCTCTGCTCGATCATCTGCATGAACAGCCCGACCCGGAACTTCTCCCGCGCCTCGATCTCAATAACACGATTGAAATCATCCTCTCTGTATCGACGACCTTGCTCAATCTCTCCCTCAATGATCTCGTCGTCGGAGGTATATACATAGTCATCCAGCGTGGTGGCGATCTGCTGTACCTTGAACGGGGTCAGAAAGCCATCATTGATCCCCTCTTTCAGCGAATAGATATAGACCGGCTCGCCGAAATAACGGTAGGTATCGGCATTGTCCTCGCGTCGGGGAGTCGCCGTCAGGCCGAGCTGCACGGCGAGGGAAAAGTAGTCCAGAATCCCGCGCCAGTTGCTCTCGTCATTAGCGCCGCCACGATGACACTCATCGATGACGATGAAATCGAAGAAATTCGCTGGATACTCGCCAAAGGCAGGCTTCGGATTGCCCTCGGCATCCTGTCCGGTCATGAAGGTCTGAAAGATGGTGAAGAAGAGACTGCCGTTCTTCGGTACCCGGCCCTTCTTGCGGATAATCTCGGGATCGATGCGCACCAGCGCATCATCGGGAAATGCTGAAAAACTGTTGTAGGCCTGATCTGCCAGAATATTGCGATCCGCCAGAAAGAGGATGCGCGGTCGACGAATCGGCTCGCCGGTCAGGTTCCAGCGACTGTGGAACAGCTTCCAGGCGATCTGGAAGGCAATCGCCGTCTTGCCGGTGCCGGTCGCCAGCGTGAGCAGTATGCGATCCCGTCCCCCGACGATGGCCTCCAAGGTCTGATTGATGGCGTTGTGCTGGTAAAAGCGCGCCTGCCAGAATCCACCCTTATCCTCAAACGGCACCTCGCCGAAGCGATTGCGCCAGCTATTCTCCTCGGCAAAGGTTTCGGCCCACAGTTCATCCGGCGTGGGATAGTTTTCGACATACCTCTCAGCCCCGCCCTGCATATCGATGCGGTAGATACCAAGACCATTGGTGGAGTAGGCAAAGCGGGCTTGCAGACGCCCTGCGTATCGTTTGGCCTGGGCCACTCCTTCGGTATCGGGCAGATCCAGCCGCTTGGCCTCGATGACCGCCAGTTTCTGCCCCTTGTGGAAGAGCACATAGTCGGCGATATCCTGCTTCGCCCGCTTGTTACCGCCCTGCAGACGACCCAGGGTGATCATCTCCCGGCGAACCCGGCTCCCCTCCACCACGCCCCAGCCTGCCGCTTTCAGGGCGGGGTCGATCAGTTCAGCGCGTGTTTCGGCTTCGTTCATGAGGAGACAATCCGTTGTTCCAGGCCATTGGACAAGTAAGCGGTTTTACTGGTAATTCCAGACCGGAAATCTATTTTATGTCAGTCAGTTAGCAACACAACTGAAATTGTCATACTTGATTTTGAAAAACAAGTATGAACCGCTACTGACCCGAAAGGGGTCGGAGTCAAACCGCCGAACCTTGGGTGAAATAGACAGGCAGTGTCTTACGGTTTGACTCCGACCCCGTTTGTAGGTCATCCATCCCATCGAACTTGTAAGTTATCGTTTCAAGTTGCCTTTCCGCTCAGGCGACGGACTCTTCCTTGATATCGGCATCGCCAGCGGTCAGTTCGCCGGAGAAGGCTTTTTGCAGGAGGGATTGTTTGAGCTCGGTTAGGGCGGTAAGTTTTTTGTTGTAGACAGCCTCAAGCTCTGCAACCTTCTCCGAAAGTGTATCTACACGAGAGACTACAGCCGTCTGCTCATCGACTGCCCAGGGGAAACAGACATCTAAGTTTTTCAATGTCGAATTACTCAAATTCTTCATAGTCGCTCCAGTTGCCGATTTTTCCAGTTTGAGGCGAAAACTGAAGGAACGCAGCAAACAAACCAAAAATCGAGAGTTGAGCCTCTCTGATTGCTGGATAAAAAAACAGCCTGTTCCACAAACCCATCCATTTTGTTCATGCTCAACAACGCCACATCGGCCAATCTCTCCTCGTCGCGCAATAACAACGTCACCGCTTTTCAGTACATAGCGGTTCAGACGTTCAACAGTCTCGGCATTAAGAGTCTTCCTTACGCTACTCAAAAGAAGCCCATCAACGATATTGATTGGATTCACAATCGGAGTCCCTCCCGAAATGTAGTCTGATTTATGGAGCAAGGAGCCAAAAGGCCCCGTTGCAACCGAACTAACGGCATTTCCTAATCTATCCCACTCCCACCCGTCAATATTTGGAGATGAGAAAATGGAATTCAAATAACTCTCAAACAACTCACGGGCATTGGCGAGGTTCTTTTCGGCATTGGCGGTGGCCGCAGCGATCCCCTTGAAGGCTTGATCGAGAATGGCGGCGATGCGTTTTTGTTCTCCCAGTAATGGAAGTGGGAAACTAAACTGTAAAACCTCTTTGACATTTGCCCTGGGCATCCGAGCGCCGGTACAAGTAGAGTTGATCGCCTCAACAATCGTCAAACTTGTCAGCCAATAATAGAGAAAACGAATATCAACTGTATTGAAAGGTAATATTGGAAATATTTCAGAGGAACAATGGCCAGAAAACTCAGGTAACAAAACTTTATTTAGATATGGTCTTAATCGACCATACAGAAGATGCTTTGGAGAAAACTGAAATGTCGAGCTGCCTACTTTCTGAGCTTTACTGCTTCCAATAAACCGACCAGTTCCACTCACAATATGTTCTAACCCTACATATGGAAGATCATCACCAGCATATTTAGCTTTTTCAACCGCGCAGACTTCGCCAAGTTTTACAGTAACCCACCCCTCCCTCACAACAACCCCCGAATCCCTTGCAGTATCTTCGCACTCTCCGCATCCAGCGCGGAAATTTCAGCCAGTATCACCTCCGGCTCCCGCAGGGGCGCTTCCTCGGCCTTGTTGGGGTTCTTCACCGAGAGATCGACACTGTCGGCATCCAGATCGGCGGCATCAATACTCCAGGATTTGTCGGACTCGGCAAACCCTGCCTGTAGTTCAACGAACTCCTTCAGGTCATCATCATTGAGCGGATTGGTCTTGCCCAGACTGCGGCCGGGGTCGAGCTGGTAGTACCAGATGTTGCGGGTCGGCGCGCCCTTCTCGAAGAAGAGCACCACGGTTTTCACCCCCGCGCCCTGAAACGTGCCCTGGGGACAGTCGAGGATGGTGTGCAGGTTGCAGCTCTCCAGCAGCTCCCGGCGCAGGGCGCGGGCGGCGTTGTCTGAATTGGAGAGGAAGGTGTTTTTGATCACCACCGCGCCCCGGCCACCCGCCTTGAGGTATTTGATGAAGTGCTGCAGGAAGAGAAACGCTGTCTCGCCGGTTTTGATCGGGAAGTTCTGCTGCACCTCCTTGCGCTCCTTGCCGCCGAAGGGTGGATTGGCGAGCACGATGTCGTAGCGTTCCTTCTGCTGAATATCGGCCAGGTTTTCTGTCAGGGAGTTGGTGTGGACGATATTGGGTGTCTCGATGCCGTGCAGGATCATGTTCATGATCGCAATGACATAGGCGAGGGATTTTTTCTCCTTGCCGTAGAAGGTGCGGGTCTGCAGGGTTTTGAGCTGGCTGGTGGTGAGTTTTTTCTGCCGCAGATAGTCGTGGGCCTCACAGAGAAACCCCGCCGAGCCTACCGCACCGTCGTAAATGCTTTCGCCGAGTTTTGGCTTAGTCACCCGGATCATGGCGCGGATCAGCGGACGCGGGGTGTAGTATTCGCCGCCGTTGCGCCCGGCATTGCCCATGTTCTTGATCTTCGCCTCATAGAGGTGCGACAGCTCGTGCTTCTCCTGCTGCGAACGGAAACGCAGGCCGTCGATCAGTTCCAGCGCGTCGCGCAGGCTGTAACCGCTGCTGAACTTGTTCTTGATCTCGCCGAAGACCTCGCCAATCTTGTATTCGATGGTATCCGGGCTTGAGGCACGCTGTTTGAAGCCATGCAGGTAGGGGAAGAGCTTGCGGTTAACGTAGTCGATCAGGTCGTCGCCGGTGAGGGCGGCATCATGGTCAAAATCGCCGTTTTTTGTTTTCGGCGCGGCCCAGGCTGACCAGCGGTAGTTGTCATCAATAATGAAATTGTAGGGCTTGCCGAGCAGTTCGGCCTGCATCGCCCGCTCCTGCTCCAGATCGTCCAGATATTTCAGGAACAGCATCCAGGAGGTCTGCTCAGTGTAGTCCAGCTCCGTGGTGCAACCCGCCTCTTTCCAGAGCACATCGTCGATATTTTTGAAGGTCTGTTCGAACATGGAGAAACGATTCCCTCTTTCTTATTATTTATTCAGCCACAACACATCGAGTTGAGCTGTGATAGCGATGAGTGTCTTGAGCTTTTCCCGGCAACGGCAAATATACTACACCGGACAATCTGAGACTGAAATGATCCACTCAGGTGATCCACAAGGCCAGAAAAGTGAAGACATCCGCCCATCTTTGGAAAAACCGTCACGGCACTGGGTACTTCCGCGTCGTGATTCCCACTCAGTACCGTCACTACTTCCCTCTCAACAGGCGGGAGGTACGGCGCCCATTGGCTACTGACAGCAGACGGCGTGCGGTCGTGCTTGCACGTCAGTATCGGGTGGCATTTGATGAACTATTTGAATAACTCGAAAAACAAAGCATGGCGAAATTGAAGCAACCTCACAATATAGAGACGGCAGAAAAGCTCAATGTCTCAGTGCACAGTAAATACTGCTAACAAGTAGCTGTCGGATTTCTTTACAGCAACGTCAGTTGGCCTTTTTCAACTGTCCATTCTTTCCAATTAATTGAAACTAAACGAAAATTAGCCAATAGACTATCAATGTAAGTTATTGAATAGCGCTATACGATCAAGTAGGACTCTATAATCTGTCGGAAGACTTTACAGTTTTGTAATGATCTACCAGCATTATGATTTGTATCCCACTGATTTCACTACTGAAAGTTAAAATGGCTTAATATATGCGTGGTTTTTCAAGGAAATACCGCCGGTCGTTGAAGAGCAACAGCGATATGAGTGGTAATAGTCAATTTGCAGGAGAATTAAAGGCTTAAAATCGGCGCTCACACTCGTCTATTGAATCACTGCGCTTGGTACTACAATCGCCCATGCAGATTTACATTGACTCGTTGGGTCAAGAGTGGCTCGTTCTTACTGAGATAACTAATCTCTCTGCAGCGATCCTGGATAGTGCCTACAACAACACTACCCATATTCGCGCGGGTTCAGTTGTTAACTCGAGCAGCCACCAGGCATTTTGGCTATAAGCATTCAGATAATGCAGATACGAATTCAAGACTGGTTACTTATGGTGTTATTTCTCGTTCCCTTTTTAGTCTTTTCTAAAGAGACGATTCCTGCAGCGGTGAACATTTGGACGCACGAAAATGTGCAGAAACTTATGCATAACGCACCCATTACTTCTTACGTGAACTGGTCGGTTCATACTGAGAATAGAGCATGATCTTTCCCAGCACAACTACCGCATTTACCATCCTCCATGTTTTCCAGGAGGGTTTCGTGATGTTGTGCTCACTCACCCAGAGGTTCGGCCTTATATGCGACTTCTGCTCGTCAGCTCACAGGTTTGCACTTAGGCTTTTTTCGGTGGGTCATGCAGAACGTTAGATGAATGTAAAAAGTTTCAAAAAATCGAGGTAACTTATGAGAAAAAGAAAAGAGCAACTTGTATGTACATCCGCATGGCAGGTGATTTTATTGGCAATTATCATTCTCTGCGCCGCCACGAATGGTTCAGCTGGAATAGCTTATGACTTATCTTCTCGGCCAGCGGATTCGGGTATTGCTTTAGGATATGACACCGACAACCCAGATATTGTCTGCGGTATCTTTAGGCATGAAGCAAAAGACGGTACCGTGACCATCGGTGACAACGATTGGCTATCACCCAAAGGTGCCGGGTATTTTCTAGGAGTAAAGGGCCGTCCCTACCCATTCGAGGTTCAAGGCGTCGTAATTACCAGTGTTAAGCCGGGGGTGTATAAAAAAACAAACAAAACGATTACGGTTCGCGACCTCTATTTTAGATCAATCGTTCAGGATGATGTCACCATTGAGACGATAAAGGAAGGAAAGCCAGATTCATACACATCTTGTTTTGTAAAACCAATCTCTGGTCGAATTGGTGAACTAACCATAGATGGGAAACCGGAGGAGTTATCTGATAATGATTTAAGCGATGGTGTTATTTCCACAAAGACAGGTGATCGGTTTCAGGTATTTTTTAAGGCCCGATTTTTACTCCATAACCAAACTATTTTTCTGCTGCCCGAGCATTAATAGGGCAATATCTTGGCCTACTCCCTGCTTGATTACGTATTTTATTACCGGATAACATTTATTGAATATATAAGGTATTAAGAAAGTGCTTAGAGAGATATTTCCTGTGGAAAGAATAAATCACACAGGAATAAGGGTGGTCTTGCTAGCTTTGTTTGTTATATGTATTTTCAGTGACTTTGCATTCGCTGTACATCCGATAAACAAAGTAGCAACAATAGAGCTGAAGATTCTTTCTGAATCTATGACCGGGAATAATATACCTAAGATTCAAGAAGTAATACAGGCCGGAGCCGATGTAAATGTAATAAATAAATACGGCGTTACTCCGCTGTGGATAGCATCGAAGAATGGTAATGTTGAACTTGTCAAGCTGCTGCTGGCGGCTAAGGCGGACGTTAATGTGGCTCGAAAAACTAACGGTGCCACTCCGCTTTGGATAGCGTCGCATAAAGGTCAAACTGAAGTTGTCAAGCTGCTACTGGCGGACAAAGCGGATGTTAATACGGCCAGAAAAACTGACGGCCTTACCCCACTGTGGATAGCATCGCAGAATGGTCATGCTGAAGTTGTAAAGCTGCTGCTCACAGCCAGGGCTGATGTTAATGCTGCCTACACAGACGGCGTTACTCCGCTATCGAAAGCAAGCGAGAAAGGCCATGCCGAAGTTGTCAGGCTGCTGCTGGCGGCCAAGGCGAATGCCAATGCGGCCCGAAAAACAGATGGAGTTAATCCGCTGTTGATAGCGAGCGAGAAAGGCCATGCTAAAGTTGTCAAGCTGCTACTGACGGCCAAGGCAGATGTTGATACGACCCGAAAAACTGACGGACTTACTCCGCTGTGGATAGCATCGCAAAATGGTCATGCTGAAGTTGTAAAGCTGCTGCTGGCAGCCAAGGCAGATGTTAATACGACCAATAAAACTGATGGCGTTACTCCGCTGTGGATGGCGAGTGGAAATGGTCATACTGAAGTTGTCAAGCTGTTACTGATTGCCAAGGCGGATGTTAATATGACCAGAAAAACTGACGACGTTACTCCACTATGGATGGCGTCTCAGAATGGTCATACTGAAGTTGTAAAGCTGCTACTGGAGGCCAAGGCGGATGTTAATGCGACCGATACTAACCGAGTTACTCCACTGTCGATGGCGTCGCAGAATGCTCACATTGAAGCTGTAAAGCTGCTGCTGGCGGCCAAAGCGGATGTTAATGCGGCCAAGACTGATGGCGTTACTCCGCTGTTGAAAGCGACCGGAAATGGTCATACTGAAGTTGTCAAACTGCTGCTGGCGAGTGGTGCAGATATAAATATGAGGATAAATATAAAAGGCACGGATTATACGCTCTTAACTTTAGCAAAAAAAATGTCTCATATCCGTATAATTAAGCTGTTAAAAAAATATGGGGCTAAAGATTAGCCTCCTCGCCAATATCTGTCGGTAGGGATTTCACGCCCCCCAAGGATAAAAAATCCAACTGGTTATATGAGGATGTAACGGTGAAAACTCCAACACTACTTGAGTTGCAAACTCGATATAGAGAGATGACGCAGGAAGAGTTTGATGAAATCGATCCGAAAGACCTTACTGAAGTTGGGTTCACTGTTTATACTGAAGAACTGTCTCGGCGTAAAAGCATCGCAAATAATATCTTAATTCATGATGGCATCTTAAATGATGATGAACAGCAATCCGTGGGCTTTGGCACAAAAATCATTTTTCTTTTTATGGTTGCGTGCCTTTTAACAGTGTCAACTTTGGTCTATATGCAATCAAATAATAAAATTCTTATGCTATCGCCGGCTTTAATTATCAAAGATCTGAGTTACTATATCTGGCCCACAAATGAAAGAACGCCTATTGCAATACAGTTTGTTAATGGTGATTCTCAAGTAGAAAAAGAAGCCAGTAGAACTCCGGAAGATATAGGAATGGATCGAGCCTATTTAAACAGAATCGCATTTAATAAATATAAATATGATGAAGCTTTAAACGAATTTAATGCCGCCCTTAACTTAACAGATGCTAACGCCATCGAAAGCACGGGCATTAAGCTATATAATATACAATCGCTTTTAGCAAAAGAAATTGAATTTGACCCAGATTTTTCTGCACTAGTAAACGGTGATCCTGTTTTCCCTATAAGGGTTTTTTTGCATATCTCAAATATTTATGCGCGCTTTTTTGCGATTTCTCTTGTCTTATTAGTGATCAGTTGTGGTTTACTTTTTTTATCCCCCTTTTTGAGATCTTCCAAATCAAAACAAAAAAACTTACATCAGTGAACTGAGCCCAGGGTGGGCTGGAAAGCCCGTACAATCTGTTATTTTTGAAGCCGTTTGCGCCTTGCGAAACCCAGACCAGCAACGCCGGCAAACAGCAAGGCGAGAGATGAGGGTTCTGGGACGTTGGCCTGACGATACATGAAAGCCCCGATATCGGGATCGTCGATCTGCCCGGGCATTATGCGGTCCGTGTATACGAAATCGTCGCGCGGTGTCACATAATCCCATATCTCCCCTTTCAGGTAACCACCAGCGGCTGCCGAGTAGTCCCGCGATACACCGATTGATGCTGTGACAGTGCCTGTTATGAGCGTGGCACCTAAGGCCGCGACGGCTGATGGAGCCCACGCCGAATCCGGCTCAGCGTAGGAAGGGTTGGAAACCGAGACGTCAAGGCCGGTGAGCTCGCTTAATAAAGAACGCACTTCGGTGATAGACGCCCAAATCCAACCGTCAACCGAAACGGAGAGGACGTCCCCGCTACAAACGAACGTTGTATCATCACATGCGCTATCCAAAGAATTGGGTATGATTTCGGCAGTGTCTGTGAGGTCACGCCACTCAAGACCATTAGAGTCTATATAACCAGCATGAGCAGATGTGGCTGCAAGGAAAGCCAAACCACAGCCGACTGTAAGAGCTGACTTTAAGAACCGATTCATTTCCTTATTCCTCCTGAGAATCATTTGCAATTACCTACTGACATTGACTACTTGAGCATGATTGACAGCAACCCCGCAAAATAACACGCAACAACTATGCCTGCATAAAAACCACACTGAATACAATGACATAAGAAAATTCCAGCAGGCTAATTTTCCGAACCTGTAAAGTAATCCGACAATAAACAGGATTTTACTTCTCTGCATGAGGCCATTGGTAAGGAGAAATCGATGGCTTAAAGGATAATTTTAGATTAATTTCAATTGGTTAGTGTAGCCAGAGAGATAAATTTAATTAATTTCCAAGGTGTAAATAATTCCGACAAATTAACTTTCACCCAAAGTCTCTGTCCAAGTGGCATAGGTATTGGACGCTTCTCTACCCAATCGCAACCCCCTTGATCTTGCGTAACCAGTTAGGTGAGAAATCTACTACTGGACATTATGTCCAGGTATGACCAAGAATCATCTTGATAAGAGGGTCTCGCCCCTCCACCCGGAGATTTTCGAAGTTATGTTTTTTGAAGTGCGGTAAAAGTTAAATTTAAACAATGGAGAAGCGCAAATGCCTCAATACGTTATTGTTTATCTAGGCGGTGATCAACCATCCAGTCCAGAGGAAGGTAAGCAGCATTTTTCGAAATATATGGATTGGTTATCTTCATTGGGCGACTCAGCTGTTAGTCCTGCTAATCCGCTCAAGAATACGAGCACAGTAAACCCTGATGGTACCGTTACCATTGGAGGCACAACGACAATGTCTGGATACACAATAATTGAAGCTGATTCTATGAAGGCGGCACTGTCGATTGCAAAGGCTTGCCCTTTTCTTGATATTGGCGGTTCACTTGAGGTGTCAGAGTTAGTAGAGATGCCAAGCTAATAACTCAAGTTTTGGAGTTCGTGGTGATGATTAGCATGAATATGGCTTCTCTAAATGTGAAGAACGTAGGGTGCGCCATGCGCATCATAATTGCTGTAACTACTTATTCTGGTGCGCATAGCGCACCCTACCAGATGAGTTAAACGCCACGCTCCATCTTTTCAGGATGGCTTGAACTCCGAAACTTAAGTAATAATAAATCCCTTTGCCTATTACAGTTAAAGGCACTTTCGAAAAACATCATTAAGCTCTCGTTCAGTATTCCCTTGTTATCGTTACCAGTAGGAGAGGAATTTAACCGCTCTCCTGGAGGTTTAAAATGCGCAACAAGAGCCTGATTACCGCACTCTCGGCATCCACATTGATTCTGATGTCCCTTGGAACTCCGTTGACCGCGGAAGCAGAACCCAATGATAAAGCAGGCATGATCAAGACCGGCGACTACAGCTATCGTGCCGATAGGCCACGCAAGCATGAGCGCTGGCGCCATAGGGAGCGCCGTCATTCCCAGCACCACAGGCACTGGAAAGGCAAGCGCCACAATTGGGAATATCCGGCATACCGTTACCCAAGGCACCACTACTATTACGACGATGCGCTTGGAGTATTCATCCTGGGGGGTGTCCTGGGATACTACCTGAACGAGTGACGTGGATGTAGCCAAATATGATTAGCCGGGGCAGCGGTCAATGCTGCCCCTTTCATTATATATCCTGATTACTTCTATAATTCAGCTGTGATGGGTACAACTATGGCTGGACCACGAAGAGTGGGTGTTGCTGCAACAGCTTGCGAGTGGGAACGAGCTGTCATCGCTTTGACAGACGATGGGCCAAGGGTCATTGTAGGGCAGGATAGATAAGGCGCAGTGAATGAAGGTAGAAGATAGACCGTCGGCTGGAGTGATGGGAATCATGATTCCCCTGGGTTTGGCGCTCGTTGTTGGCCCCGTCGAAGCAGAGACAGAAGCGGAAGAAAACTGGTTAGACTACTCGGTGCAGGAAGTCGGCGAGACCCTGGACGCTGGAGCCAACTGGTTCGACCGTTTCTTTGGGGATGAGCGGGATGCGGAGGAGACCGATGCGGTGGTGCATCTGCGTCTGATTCAAGATCTGCGGCTCGAATCGCGCAATGAAATGACCTACGACCCGAAGTTTCGCCTGCAGGTGAAACTGCCACGGTTGCAACGCAAGGCCCGGCTGGTGATCGAGGGGGGAACCGAAGAAGATCGCCTGACCGATTCTGAGGTGCCGCCGCCCACCGCTGCGGCTACCGGGACCACCAGTACCAGCGGTGCCAGCCTGCGTTTCGATGTGCTCGATCAGGCGATGAAAAAATTGTCCTTTTCCGCCGGGTTCAGGCTCAACCCCCTGGCCACCAAACTTCGGACGCGCTACCGTGAGGCTTGGCGTTACGATGAAGATTGGTTGACCCGACTGGCCAGCACCGGCTATTGGGACTCCCTGGACGGCTTTGGCGCCGATCTGCGCGGTGATATAGAGCACGCCCTGACCGGTGGGGATATGCTGCGCTGGAGCAACTACGGGCTACTCTCCGAGATCAGCAACGGCGTGGAGTGGAGCAGCGAATTCACCTATTTCTACCGGGACTCTTCCCACCGGGCCATCGCCTTCGACGCCGGCATGTTCGGGCAGACCCAACCCGATTTTCAGGTCAACACCTATCGGATCCGTGCACGTTATCGGCGCAACTTCTACCGCCCCTGGCTCTTCTACGAAGTGACCCCGGAAGTCTATTGGCCCCTGGATGACAACGGTGGCGGTCGTGACATCAACACGGCCCTGTTCCTGCGTCTGGAGATCCTCTTCCGCAAGGATGACCCAGGTTAGGCGGGTAGGCATGGGATGCTGTCCATCCGAAAGCATTATGCGGCGACCAATTACCCCCTCTCCCACCGGGAGAGGGCTGGGGTGAAGGGGTCGAATTCGGTGACCCCTTAATCTGATCCCCTCATCCTAACCTTCTCCCTGAGGGAGAAGGGATAAGAGCCATTTGTCGCCTATAAGCGAGGGGTTTACAGATCCCCTATTGGAGACTCTAAGATAAATACGTCCCTTTACCGCTGGCCCTCACTACCGGGTCCTATTTTGAAACTACCCCAAACTCCCGATTTTTTCTGCCCCTGTTATTTCCCTTTACTAAATGCACCCACCACGAAGTTCAACAGTTCAAAGGAAACAGCCTTCGTACGTTCCGTGTCCAGCTGCGCGGCCGCTTTAGTGGTATTGGGATCCTTTCCTGCGCTTTTCCCGGTTGCTGCTGCATGCATATTTTTGACTGATCCAGAGACCGAATCAATCTTCTTTGTCAAGGCGAAAAGATCAAGTCCTAGCTGTGCCCCGTTGCTTGCCACACTGACCGCTCCGGATCCAGCTCTTACCGCGCCAGCAACTCCAACCAATGATTTGCTTGCAGCGGTGATCGAGAACAGAGCATCGGTGAGGGTGTCAACAAAATCGATCGCTATGGCACCCATCTTGATAAAGGCATTACCGGCGAGAAAGACGTTGTACCCAGAGGTTCCTACCTCGAACTTGTGCGGTCCCTTGTATTGACCCAGCATTAACTCATAACCCGCCTGACGAAGATGGAAGCCGATGCCAAAGAATTTTTGAATGATCGCTGCGGTAAAAGTACCTTTGATCACTGCTGGCCCCAAGTTAAACAGAATCTCGCCAATACTGACGGAGACAGAGAGTTCCACCGCAGAGAAACGCCCGGTAGGATCAGAGAAAAATACCGGATTTGCATTGGCATAGAGGTAACGGTGCAGGGAGACAGGGTCACGTAACACACCTTCAAACGAATCCCGGCCTACAAAACGTCCCGTTGCAGGATCATAGTCACGCGCCCGCATATGCACCAGACCGGTGGTGGGATCGACACGTTCACCGGAAAAGCGATAGGGATTGATGGTTGAACCAAACTGGCTCAACTCTTGGCCAAACGCCTGGTACTGGTAACTGTCCGATAGATTTCCGGCACTATCCGTCAACAAGCGTACATTCTGCCTGGCATCCCTGTGCAGGTAGTGAGTCACGCCACTGCGACTCTGTGCCAACATTTGGTTACCGTAAAAATATTCAGCTATCGGGTTTGCTGCGCTGTCGTAGTCACCCAGCACCTTCGACACGCCCGTCGGGTTGATCGGATCGACCAGGAAGTGGGTGGTCGACGCTGATTCAGTCCGTTGGGTTCGGTTCCCTTGGGCATCGTAGCCATAGGTCACTACATCTCCTGGTGCGTTGACAGCCGTCAACTTATTTTCGAAGTCGAAGTCATAGGTCGTCAGCCCGCCGCCATCGACCTGTGAGCGCCGGTTGCCATTGGAGTCATAGGCGTAACTTGTACTGCCTGCTGAGAGCAGTTTATCTGCGCTGTCGTACTGATAAACGATGGTGGTGCCGCCCAGATCGATGGTACTGGTTCGGTTTCCGACCTCATCATATATGTAGTTGCGGTCAAAGATCAGAGTGTTGAAAATATTCCTGTGGATCTCGCGCGTGAGACGCCTCAGATCATCATACTCATACTCAACAGACGAACCGTCAGTCTGTATCACCCGGGTTCTGTCACCGATTGCATTGACCTCGTAGTGAAAGCGTTCCAGTTCAACACCCGCCTTGCTATGCACCTGCAGAGAGAGTCGGCTCTGACTGTCGTAGGTATAGGTCGTGACAACACCATTGGGATAATCGGTGCTGGCCAGATTACCTATGGCGTCATAGGCATAGGTGGAGATGTTGCTATCTGGGTCAAGCACCGTTGCGATACGATTCAGCACATCGTAGGTGTAACTTGTCATGCGTGCCAGAGCCATCGGCATGAGTCGGGTGGCAACACTGATGCGGTTGCCTTCGGCATCATAGGCATACTCAATTGAGCTGCCATCGGGATTATTCAATCGAACCAGGCGATCATTCACATCGTAGCTATAGGTTGTCGTACCCTGATTATTATCCGCCGTGGCCACCTTGCCTGTTGTTGTATAGGTAAATGTCTCCCCGGTCGTATCAGGAAAGGTCTTTGCGATGAGTTGTCCGTTGGCATCAAAACTCTGTGCCGTTATGTCACCATTGGGATCGGTAGCCGTTGATACATTGCTAACCGAGTCGTACTGCATTGTCTCAACGGTGCCATCCGGGTAGATCCTGGTAGTCTGTCTGCCAATATCGTCATAGGCAAACCGGGTCGTGTTGCCCCGTGCATCTGTCTGGGCAAGCAGGTTGTCTTCCTGATCGTAGAGATAGGTGGTCGGATTTCCCAGGGCATCGGTAACCTGGGTCAGATTGCCGTTGGCATCGTACTGGTATCGTGTCGAACGACCCAAGGCATCCGTCTCGCGAGTCACACGGCCCTCGGCATCATATCCAATGGTCTCAAAGCTGCCATCGGACAAGGTCACCTGCACCCGACGATTGAGTGCATCATAGGTAAAACTGAAGACATTACCTTCAGCATCGATCATGCGCGTCCGGTTACCCACACTGTCATATTCAAACCGGGTCTCCTGCAACAGCGCATCGATCATCTTGATAATTCGGCCGGCAACGTCGTAGGCAAATCGCGTGCTGTTACCCCGTGCATCGATCTGCTCGACGATACGACCAGCATTGTCATACATCAGTTCACTGGCATTGCCATCCGGTTCAGTCGCCCCAATCTGGCGATCCAGATCATCGTACTGCAGAGTTCTGACGCGACCCAGAGGATCGGTAGTACGAGTCAGGTTACCTTTGATGTCATAGCTGTTTTCCGTCAGGTTGCCGAGGGCATCCGTGGATGAGAGTTCCCTGCCCTCAGCGCTGAGTACCTGATGGGTTATGTTACCCGCGGGATCAGTGATGGCCTCCAACAGACCGGTGACGGTATATTGAAAGTCTGTTGCATGGCCCAGAGGATCGGTGCTACGAATGGCCAGTCCACGACCATCAAGCAGCTGAGTAGTGGTCTTGCCGAGACGATCTGTCTCCGTCAACTGGTTACCATTGGCATCGTAGGTATAAGTCGTGCGATTGCCCAGCGCATCCGTTCTGGCAACCTGATTGTCGACTGCATCATATTCATACTGGGTGGTATTACCGAGGGCATCTGTCTGCACCAACAGGTTACCCCTTGTATCGTAGCTATTGCTTAGCTCAACCATGCCCAGCGCATTTTGACGGCTTACCAGGTTGCCCCGCGCATCGTATTCAAAGTCGGTGCTATTTCCACGGGCATCGGTTTTACGGGTCACCCGATCGGCACTGTCGTAAGTAAAGATCGTGGTATTGCCAAGGGGATCAGTTTCAGTGAGCTTATTGCTACGCGCATCATAGGTTCGCGTGGTGGTCTCACTTTCACCGTTGGTGGTAGTAAGTGGATTACCCGACCCATCATAGGTGTGGCTGGTCACACTGCCGAGAGGATCGGTCACCGAGAGTACGTTGCCGCTGGCATCGTATTCCATCACTGTCATGCTGCCATCGATATCGGTGACAATCTCCTGCCGCGCACCTACATTATGGGTCAGGGTGATTATCCGACCATCCGCATTGGTGGTGCTGATCAGTCGGCCATCGGGACCATATTCATTTCGTAACAGTGAGCGATCCAGGGGATCAAACAGGTTGATCAAACCATGATGGGCATCATAGGCAAATGTTGTCGTGTTGCTTTCTGTATCCGTGTGATGAGTCAGATTCCCATTGGCATCATAGGCATATGTCTGGCTGTTGCCATTCGGGTCAGTGATCTGTGCGATACGACCCAGATCATCCCGCACAAAAATGATGCTCTTACCCGATGAGTGGGTGATGCCATTTGGGGAAAAGGTCAGGGTGTTACCGTTTGCATCCTTGATGCTCTGTACGCCATCCAACTTGCTGATGACGATCTGCGTGCCGTCCGCTGAGGTATAACGGAACAGGTCTGGATCATAGAGTTTGTTGGTCAGGTCATCCCGCAGCCCAACCTCTCCAGGTTGACCATCGAGGATGGTCAGGTTGTTGTTATCCAGGCTCTCCAGACGGCCGAGGGTTCCAGGCCGGGCGATATAACTGGCCCGGTTGGCTGAAGGAGGAAATGGAACCAGGGCAGAGACAATGGGATTGACCAACAGATCAAACTCTTCAACCTTCCCATTGGCAAGCACCAGACTTACCTTATGGTCATCCGTGGGCAGCAGCGCGTATGTAATTCCGGATTTGACAACCTGCCAGGCCGATCCCAATACCCGGTTACTGCGTAGGCGCAGTGTCTGCACATCGAGTCGCCAGCCGACACCAAAATCACCCTTGCGTTTGTCACGGCTGTCGTAGTTGCGAACCACCTTGATCGGTATACCCGACATGGGGATATGCAGGTCGGTGAAGCTCAGGCTGA
Source organism: Sedimenticolaceae bacterium (assembly GCA_963691905.1). Lineage (GTDB taxonomy): Bacteria > Pseudomonadota > Gammaproteobacteria > Chromatiales > Chromatiaceae > QGON01. The sequence continues at coordinate 291,014 of OY829894.1, read as the reverse complement.
AGTTGCCCACCTTGAGGTTCTCATCGACCTGAACCGTCGATTCATGAATACTGACATTTCCGCCCTGATCAAACACCATCAGTCGAATCGTATAAAGATCATTGATCAATATGGTCGGATCAAACTGGCCCAGCACACCGTCAGAAACCTGGCTTGTGCTATTGGCAATTTCAGTGAAGTCCGGTTCCCCCGTAGGCGCAATCCCAATGGTGTACTTGAGAAAATTGGCATCCGTGGCGGTGCCGACAATATCTACAGGTTCCGTCACGGTGCTGCCTGCAGCAGGCGCTGTGATCTCCGCGACCGGTGGTGCCACGTCCCCATCGACCCGTTCAACCACGTTAATTATCGCCGAACCGGATACCGGGCCACGGGTCGCGCTGACATTAAACACGCCCGCTGTTGCAGAACTGAATATCGGACCGGCAGACCAGTTGACGATTTCAGTAAGATTCTGACTGGTCCCGCCCTCAAAGATACCGGTGGCAGATAAGCTAACCACATCACCCGTCAGGATATCTCCCGTAGCAGGCAACACCAGGATAGACGTTAAGCTAAGGTTGCCATCTATACCATCACAATCCTGATCAATCCCGTCAGCTGATGGATCATTCGCGCCGGTGTGGATAGTGTTGTCATTATCATTGCAATCTCCCTGGTTCTCGGTAAATCCATCGCCATCATTATCAATGTCTTCCGGTGCCGGGCCCAGCGAAATAATCAGATCTACGGCGCTACCGAATTCTGCGACTGAGCCGGCAACCGGTGTCTGATTACTGACATCACCAGCTGGAATAACAGGATGATTGAGACTTAGCACATCACCCGTGAGCAACCCAATACCCCCCAGCGAGGTTTCGGCGATGGCTTGAGATTGACTAATTACACTAGGCACAGTAACCGGCAAACCAACCGTTAATGTGTAGGTCTGCGGTGTACTAAAACCGATGGTATCACTCGCCAGTATGCTGACCTTGTGGCTGCCTTCGCTGTCGGGCGTAAAAGATACCCTGCCGCTGCCCGGATTAATGGACATACCGGCTGGTCCGCCTGTCAGAATAAAACTTACCGAATCCCCTGGGTCAATATCGACCACGCGTGGTGCGTACTCATAGGGAAACCCTACTGTAGTCAGCGTATCCGGAGCAGACAAGAATACGGGTGGCGTTCCGGCTGGCTGCACATCGAAAGTGACCGTCGCTGCATTGGAGTTAACCTGCCCATCATTTGCAGTGTAGGTAAAACTGTCGACGGTTCCCGCCAGTGGATCCGGTGGCAGCTTGATCAGATTCCAGCCGTTTAAGCCCGGCTGCAACCAATGAGGAACCGGATTACTTAGCGTATTGCCTTTGGCATCTGCATAGCCTTCATTGAATATCCACTGATTGCGATGTGCCGGCGCGGGAGGCAACGGGTGAGATGCTGTGCCTTCCCATATACGAGTCACCCCCACCAGCCCAGTAGAGAAGGAAGAAATAATTTCTGCCGCACCATCACCATCAATATCCGCAATTGTGGTAAATCGTTGCTCGCGGGCGGCTGACCCTATGGGCATGTATTCCAGCACTGAGCCGTCACGTCCATCAAAAATGTAAACGCCGTCGTCTTCACCAAAGATTGGATTCGGGATATCCAGATGAACCACAAGATCGTAAGCACCGTCATTATTTGCGTCGAAAGCGGTTGGATTTACTCCCTTAAAACGTGTGATATCTTCACCAAACTCCTTAAGACCCTTGTGACTCCAGAGCAAAGAACCATCGGCCTCATAAACCTCTATATAGCCCGATGTCAGGAAGCCACCCAGGCCGTTATACCAGGCAAACTCCACCTCGCCGTCACCGTCAAAGTCGGCCACCGAGAACTGACTCTGTGAGTTATTATTATTGGGATTTGCAAAAACAACTGTTCCGTCATGCTCAAACAGATACAGGTGACCGCTATCGTGTGCAACGATTTCCGGGAATGGATCCTGGTCAAAATTGGCAACCGCCGTATATAGATGAGTTTCAGGCAGCGAAATTACTGGCAGATCAAATTCTTTGTTACCCAGATGATCGAGTACTTCTTTATGGAAAATAATCTCTAGAGTGCCATCGAGATCCAGATCTACCACGGTGGGCGGCTTGTAGTCCGTATCACCTGCACGTATGGCGCCCAAATATTCCCAAAAAATCGTACCATCCGCGGCGTTATACACCGTGACGCCGTTACCGGGCGTGAGACCTCCGGTATACCACGGCATGATAATTTCCACTGTGCCATTCGCATCAATGTCAGCAAACGTGGGACCCATCTGGGCGAACCCGCCATCAGAACTATTGCCGATTGAGCTGACCAGACCAAGGGGTTCGCTAGCACCGTCTCCGGGCCATACCAGGGAGCCATCGTGGTGCACAGCAAGCAACTGTTCTCCACCGCCGGTCCCAACTCCGGGGATGACTCGACGTACTCCGATTATTTCCAGATCGCCATCGCCATCAATATCATGTAACCCCAGGTGCGAACCTGTACTCATGCCGCCTGCGTTTCGAATATCAGCTGCATTCGGCATTATCTGCCGGCTACAATCATCAGCGTTCATCAGCCACACTTCGGTTCCCTGAACGGTCGTACCAAAGAAAGCAACGCCTGCAAGTTCTATATCACCATCATTATCGACATCACCGACTGCAACAGTGGCAGCGTGTTGCAGTCCCGTACTCAGTGGCGCTTCACACTTGAGCTGCGTGTACACTTTTGTCGACTGCGGCACAAAGTTGAAGCCGTTCTTGCCCGGTTGTAACCAGTGCGGTTTGACAGAGACCGGTACACCACCGTCATCCTCGATATGGGTGTAGGTATCAATCAGCTGGTTACGGATGCCGCGTGAAGCCGCCCAGGGATGGTCGGCAAGTCCTTCCAGAATAGCAATGTTGCCAGCCCAGATAGCGTTCGTACTAAAAGCATTGTTAACAATAATTTCTGATTCACCATCATCGTCCATATCGGCAATCAGCAAACTGTTTAGATGGCTTCCTCCCTGGTTCAGTCGGGTGAAATCAAGTTCCACACCGGTTTCGCCATCATGAATATACAGCCCGTTGGTACTGCCGTTGCGCCCTTCAACACCATTAACGTGAATGACCTCAGCGATACCGTTGCCATCGATATCGAATGCCGTTGGACCAGCAACGTCATCAAAAATCCACTCCGCACCAGTGTGTTGCCATTTTATACTGCCATCTGCCTCCAGTACCGTGAGATAGTGGCGTCCAATATAGGTCACGATTTCTATTTCGCTGTCAGCATCGACATTGGCAAGGGTAACTGGTATATCAAACCCGCTATTGGAAACAACATTCCTGCGGGCATCGTCATTGAAAAACCAGATTAGGGAGCCGTCCTGATCAAACAGATAAATACCCCGATTGGTCTGGAAATAGATTTCCGGCTCAGGGTCTGAGTCGAAATTTGCTACCGCCGGGATCGCTCTCGGGTTAGAACCGACCGTGGCCGCACCCAGACTTTCATGCAGCGGGAAGGTTCTGAGATAGACACCGGCGTTACTGTAAACATGGCTGGTCATCAGGATTTCAGGAATGCCATCCAGATCCAGATCCACAATCACCGGCTTGGTTCCCGCTGAATTGCTGGTATTTGCTGTCGATGGTGCATCTTCATTAACGACCAGTAAATTGCCGTTGTGGTCAAAAATTGCCAGATAGGGCGAATTGCCCTGAATAAAGGCGACAACAATCTCCGAATCACCATCAGCATCCAGGTCCGCAATGGCAGGGGCGGTATATCTAAAAGAAGTTTGTGAGATTATCTGCGGTATGAGATCTGTCTGGCCAATCAGGGTGCCTTCATGATCAAGAATGAGATACCGGTGATCGCTAAGTACTCCGGTGGTGCGAATTGGAACTAAAATTTCAATATCGCCATCGCCATCCATATCCGCTGCAGCCATCGGATGTCGAGAGTTGGTCGTAGTCCCAAGATTGGGGATAGGGGTTCCGAAGCCTGCACTCTCGAAAGACCAGAGAATGCTGCAATCTGGCCGCATTGCGGTGATATGCTGGCGGCTGGCACCACCGCTTGCATAGCTTCCGGTAAAGATGATTTCAGATTGCCCGTCACCATCGAGATCCATAATGATCGGGACTGTTTCGGTTGAACGACTCTCATTTTCTGGAGGCTGGCAGCGTATCTGGGCGCCGAAATCGAATACAAACTCAGGTGGCGTCGGCGTATAATCAAAAGAACCATCGGGGTTAAGGTTTAACGTGCCTTTTCTGGCGTCAGTTACCAGTGCTGAGGTGAGCACATCACCATCAAGGTCCAAGTCATTTCCAAGAACTCCTGGGACAGCAACAGACAGAGTTTCACCGACTCTGGCCGTATAAATATCATCGGCGGCGACCGGTGCGCGGTTAACTGCAACAACGGTGACGATAAAACTCTGCACCGCGACAGCCCCTGAGCCATCGGTTACCTGAGCGGTCACATCATGGGAGCCAACCTGATCAACTGTGGGTGTCCACTGCAGCGTTCCACCTGCGGCAAGAGTCAAACCAGCCGGTGCTAATGGCAGGGAGAGAGTCAGGCTGTCACCGACATCCGGATCATTTGCTGTGGGCGTTACCACAAGCGCATTACCGACAATGACAGTCTGGTCAACAATCGGCGCCAGCTGTGGTGGCTCATTGGCAGGTGGCGGCACCAGCGGCGCGACGACTTCGATGGTAAAGCTCTTCGCATCGCTTAAACCCGCACTGTCATTCACCTGGGCCATCACCACGTTCGCCCCCAGATCTCCAGCACCCGGTGTCCAGTTAAGATCACCCGTGGCTGGATTTACGCTCATTGCAGATGGTGATACCGACAATGAATAGGTCAGCGTATCGCCGATATCTGTGTCTATTCCAAACAACCGCAGGGAGAAGGTTTGGTTGGCTGAAATGGTACGATTGCCCACCGCTACAAGCGTGGGGGGATTGTTCGGGATAGTCGCACTTACGGCCACTTGGGCCACACTGGCCAGTGTACCGTCACTGACCACCAGAGTAGCCAGATAGTTACCTGCCACATCCGGCGTGAAACTCGGTGTCGGACTGGTAGCGTCCGATAGAATTGCCGTGCTTCCCGTCGGCGCCGTCAATGTCCAGGCATAGCCAAGGGAATCCCCATCCGGATCGCTGGAGGCGCTTCCGTCCAGATTCACCTGGGTGCCTAGTGTCACGCTGCCGGCATCGGCCACCGCCACTGCCACCGGCGCTTGGTTCTCGGTCTGGATAATGACCGGATCCGAATCGCTGTCGAGCGTGCCGTCATTGACGACCAATCCAGTAACATAGGTACCGGGCAGATCAATGACAAATGCCGGGGAGAGTGCGCCGGGATCACTCAGACTGGCACCGCTGCCAGCCGGTTTGCTGGTAAAGGCCCAGGAATAAGTCAGCATATCGCCATCCACATCGCTGGAGCCACTGCCATCCAACGTCACAACACTACCCACGGACGACGCCTGATCCGGTCCTGCATCAGCTACCGGCGCAGAGTTGATTGTGCTGATTTTCACCGTATCCGGTGCTGAGTCAGTCACTCCGTCGTTTACAATCAGCTGACCCAAATAGTCTCCCGGCACATCGGGGGTAAAGGCCGGGGATACTGCGGTGGGATCCGACAGACTGGCACTGCTGGTCGTGGGTACGGCAATCAACGACCACAGATAACTCAACGAATCACCATCCGCATCGCTGGAGCCGTTACCCTGGAGGGTCACCAAGTCACCGACAGCGACCGTTTGATCGGGCCCCGCATCTGCCACAGGTCCTGAATTTTCGGTTGTGACAGTGACAATATCTATTGCTGAATCGACAATGCCGTCATTCACAATCAGCTCAGCCGAGTAGCTGCCTGGCAGGTCGGCTATGAAACTGGGCATGACGGCATTGGGATCCGACAAAGCAGCCACACTTCCAGCTGGCACACCCGGCAAGGACCAGGTAAAAATCAGCAGGTCGCCATCAACATCACTGGATCCCGAACCATCCAGCGAAACCGTGGTTCCGGTAAGAATGCTTTGATCCAGCCCCGCGTCGGCTACCGGTGGCGAGTTGCTGGTGGTAATAAGAACCCTGTCCGGCACTGAGTCATCAGTCCCATCATTCACAACCAGTTCCAGTTCATAGATCCCGACAGCATCCAATACAAAGTCGGGCATGACAGCATGCGGATCGGACAAAGCGGCGGCACTGCCGCCAGGCGCACTCAGAAGGGACCAGGTGAAGGTCAGTAAATCACCGTCAACATCACTGGAGCCGGAACCATTCAGTGTTACGGTGCTCCAGAGAAAGGCACTTTGGTCCGGCCCTGCATCGGCTACTGGAACTGTATTTGAAGGGGCTGGATCTTCCTGACTAAAACTCCAATCATGATCCTCATCGCTAAAAGTGTGGCGCCTGTTATACCGTATAGTGATTGTATCCGTTGACTCTATACCGTCACTGACCGGGACGTCCGGAAAAACTATCTCCCCATCGATAATTGTCAAGTACGGCGTGTTGCTTGAGAGGGTTGCGGTAACATTACTCAGTGGCTCAGGTCCACTGTTATTCAGTACAGCCGTATAGGTATAGATGACTTCAAACCGGTTTACGCGCTGAACACTGGTTGCTGTAACCAGCCCCATGCTCAACTCACCAAAGGCCGGCAGCACATAGATGCAGTTAAGCGCAATTAAAAGAAAAATGGTTTTGCGGAACCCGGAAAATCCTTTCATACGCTTAATCTCATCCCGTTGAATGCTTTATTTTCAGCACAACAAGCCATAAATCCAGGCCTTCTAGCAATCAGCCTAATCTCATAACCCGTTATAGGAAGGCGTGTGCGTAACCATCCAAGTTCACACTCGGCGAGCTTGAAACCGCAAGATTTTTATCCCGCCCCAGGTCAAAATAGACGGGGGGATAGCCTGGTCGGACGACCAGGACAAAAATATCCGCGGCATAACGCCTCTTCCAAACTGCTTTGCACAGCCCAGCTTTAACGGCATGCCAGGTTCTTTACTCTATTTTTCTTCTAAACCTAATCGATTCGAGACGATTCTGGTCTCTCTGAGAGACTAAGCAAGATGTATTCCACAAAACCCAAATCAATGATTTCTAGATCTTTTTTCAATAAAGGGAAGAAGACTCCAGTCCGGTTTGTAAAATAACCCGACACATTAATAGAATTTATATTCTTTTTTTTGGTTTTATCAGGGATAAAAAGCGAGTGGAATCCGTTAAATTACGGCAAGGCATGGGATTAATTACCCAAACTACAACAAGATAGGAACTATATATAGAATCTGGAGCCAGGAAGCCGGCAGCTGTAAAATTCTACGACAAGGAAAAAACGGGGCACAAGGCGGCTGGATCACAAGTCCGGCGAGAGACTGCCTCCACAAATCCCCGCTGACTCAGCATGCCGATAGAGTCCTTCCTCATCAATCACTTCGATACTGCTGCCATGAACCTGGATCAGCTTTTGCTCGGAAAAATTGTGCAGGATTCGGGAGAAGGTTTCCGGTTTTACCGAGAGTCTTGAGGCCAGCACCCCTTTGGGGACATTCAGTTCGATGGTGTTTCCGTTCGCTTTGCCTGCATTCCAGCGTCCCCAGAGGAAACCCGCCACACGCCCGGTTGCACTCTGCAACGTGAGATCGTCGATCTCCTTGATCAGCCGTTTGAGCCTCTGGCTCATATCCCCCATTAAACGGAAGCAGGTATCCACCGACTCCCGCAACATACCGAGAAAAGCTGTGTTATCGAAGGAATATAATTCAGTTTCACCAATGGTGGATGCATTTACCGGAAAATTGGGACTCTCCTGAAACATCAATGCTTCAGCAAAGGTGTGGCCGGGAGAGATGATCTCAATCACCTTTTCATTGCCATTCAGGGCCAGGCGATAGAGCTTGATCTGGCCCTGCGTGACCAGGTAGAAGCGCGTCGCTTTTTCTCCGGCCTGGAACAGATGCTGCCCATCCGACAGCCGTATGCGGCGACTCATGGCTTCAACACGCTGGATCTGCTCTTCGTCCAGGCGGGCAAACAGATACGACTGTTTCAGCTCTGACGACACACTGCGCTCCAAAGGTTATAAGAGGCAGCCCGCACCATCGATAAGTTTGTCAACCAAGCCTATCCAGCTCAATGCTCACGGCACGAAACCGTCGGACTGCATGCACTAAATTGTAGCAGAGCAGCAGCGCAGATAGCGACAAGAGAGACCCCGCGAGACGGGAAAGCGCTTCCGGAAAAAATACAGCGGTGCCCAAAGTCACCAACATCAGCAGATGCAAGCGGTATTGACGCCGCGCCAATGTATCAGGAAGAAAGTCCTTCATGGTGGGAATACGCGGTCCTACACCTCCCTGCTGAACCATTTTTCGATGTTGCAGGTGAAACCAGCTCAGAAAGGGAACGATTTTATAGAGCATCCCATTGACCACAGAAAGGCCAAAACCGGCCAGCATGATCACGCCCAGCAGCAAGACGAATCGATGGTCCAAACCCCTCATCATCCAGACCGGGAAAGCTGCCAACAGCATCAGCATACCCAAACGCCAGAAGTCGAGTGTCACATCCGGCAGCTTGCGACGCCGTTTCCGCTGCAACTGCAACGTCGACCAGGCAAAGCCAGTAAAGCCCAGTCCGATAACAGCCACGATTCCCCATGCGAGCCAATCCGGCGTCCATTCCATAACTCCCGCCAGGTAGAGCATCGACCAAAGCAATACCAGCATAAACAGGGCACGGGAAAGATGCCGCGTCATCTGCTCAGGATACTCAGGTGTAAGTTGAAACATAGGCACCACCTGGTAGGAGACACCAACCACCAGCAACCCCACCCAGGTCAGCAGGCCCCAGCTCAGATGAACGTTTGTCAGTACCAACGGCTGCCAGAGAGGCGAGGGCCAGACCAGACTCGCAGTGAGCAACAGACCAAGAATAACCGTAACCGCCAACCCTGAAACAGCAAAGCGCATTGCCGTAACGGTGGGACTCGGCAACTTAACCTTTAGAAGCGCTAGCGCCACCCCGCCACCGAAGACGACAAAACCTCCCGTGAGCGCAACCATGGCAACGGGCATCCAAAACTGGCCATTCTGAATAAACCCGATAATAAGAGAGGAGACACCAATGGTCAGTAGCAGATGAGCCAGAGCACTAACCCAAAAAACGCCAGGAACCGGTGACCCCGCCAGTACGGGGAGCATCTGCATCATCGCCCCAACCATTACCAATCCCAGAAAGCCCAGAGTGAAGAGGTGTGTAAGTGCCAGGGTAACAGGTGACCAGCGGAACGTAAGCGCATCGCCCCCATAGAACATCAGCACTACACCGGCAAGGAACAGAAACAACGGTGCAGTCAGAAAAAAACGGATTGGAACGGAGAACGGTGGCGCCTGCTCAAGGGAAAGAGTGGCCTGAGTCAGCATGCCTCCGCATTCCCCATCAGCGCCTGGACCGTTGCGGCCATTTCCACGTCATCTGCACGCCAGATATAGATCTCAAATCGTCCCAGGCGGGCGGTGCCGACCTTCCAGACAAAGCGCCCCTCAAGCATGGGGAAAAGCATGCGCGGCTCACGGGAATGGATGACATGCAGGCAGTCACCCAATGCGAGCGCCTGTACCGCCTCCAGTGTCCGCTCCAGCGGCTCACAGGGCTCCAGCATGCTGACATCCAGATTAATCACCATTGTGCTGCTTCAGTCGATGGCTTCCATCCGATCCAGCAACTCGGAAGCTTGACCGCCGAGTACCTGGTCCGACATCTGGTAGAGCATCTGCTCCTCTTTGGCATTGTGTTGTTGCATAACCACCAACAGCGTATCCGACAAACCCAGATAGCGATCCTGATCCCTGGCTTTTACACTCTCAGCCATCTCTTGAAACAGATCACGCATCTGCGCATGTTCACCACGCATCACTTCTGTCGGCCCCATGGCCATGCCGGTAGCCTCCTCAAAAGCGGGAAACAACACCTCTTCCTCCATTTTAAAATGGTGCTCCATCGCAGCGTAAAATGCCCCGAATTGAGTTGCAGCGGCCTCCCAGTCCCCCTTCGCCGCCTCGTTTTCCGCTGCGGCAAAGATCTCATCACAACGCCGGTGATCGTGTGTCATCGTTGCAGAAATGGTGCTCATTGATGCCTCTGACTGCATAAAATAACGGAGAGTATCAACCAAAAGCACAGAGACAATCTTTGATAAACGTCAACACAAAGGTGACATATATCAGAAGATTTTAATTTCTGGGGAGTTGTTCTATATTTGATCATGGAGTCACCCGATGCCCCGCGCGCCGGGAAGAGCATCCCGATCCACACTGGCGCACATCGTCAAGGCAACTTCACCAAGGTGGGCAAAAATGGACAGCAAAAATAAGAAAATCAGCCTATTTTCAGACGGAACACTCCCCCGCCCAGCCATCTCCATAAAAAGGGAACTCAGGCGGGAGAATCTATCTCATACATCCCATGAAATCTGTCAGTCGACATGCAATATCCGTCGGTGCCGTCCTCATTGTTATAAACAAGGTAGTCACCGGCTTTGTAGTGGGATTCACCCTCTATGGTTTTGATGCTGCCGCCGCTATCCACCTGCCGCGCCCACACCGGTGTGGTTTTTACGAAACGCCCCGGTGAAACCTGGCGGTAGGTGCGGGTGAAAACATCAGCATCGACGGTATAGAAATCACCATCGTTATTCACCAGCCAATCACCCTGTTTGCAGCGTTGTTCTGCACCCCACTTTTGGTAGACAAAGCCGGTGGTTTCCAGGTCCAGTTGGACGGCTGTGACAGCCTGGCCCGGGCGCTTGCGGTAGCGGGTGAGGTTTTTCATAGGTTCAACATAGCATGGATTTTGATCCGAAGCGGAAACCCGCTTTACCTGTAGGAGCCGCGCCTCGTGGGGATGAGACAGAGCGCCTGCAGGTAATATCGTCTACCTCTAATCCCAGTCCGGTTGCTTGAGACCTACTATTCCTACGGTTGAGTTAACATGAACGCACTGCATTATTTGGAGAACACCTTTTTCAGCAGATCAGTGGTTCTGGCCGTGGGATTTTCCCGGATCTGCTTCTCCTGAATGGCGATATATTTAAACAGGCCGTCCATGGTCCGGTCCGTAACATACTGGTCAAGATCCATCGAGTCGGTGTTGAAAAAACCACCGAGCATTCCACTCGCCTGGCCCAACAGGGATTTATAGGCCGAGGTGACGCCAGCGCTATTCGTAGCCCTTTCTACAATTGGACGGAATTTCTCCTCCAGTTGCGCTTCACTGCTCTTGCGGAAATACTGCGTTGCCGCATCGTCTGATCCATCCAAAATGGATTTGGCATCACCGACACTCATGTCACGAATGGAGTCGCCCAGGATTGCCGACGCCTCCGGCACAGCCTGTTCAGCCGCCCGATTCAGGGTTGTGACAAACTCGTCGACATAGTGTCCCTGCCCAGTCTTGCGGGCAATCGATTCAATCGTCTTTAGAGAATCAGGCATGGCAATGCGCACCAGTTCGTCAGCTAAAAAACCATCCGTCTTGCCCAATCGATTGATCGCGGCCTCGACGCCATTGGCAAGCGCCTCTTTCAACCCGGACACCATGTCACTGTTGCTCAGCACAGATTCTGTAGCGGTTTCAACCGTGTCGCTCTCGACAAATTGCCTGAAGATACTTTTCCAATCACTCTGGGCACTCGATGCCGGTACTGCCAGTACAACGGCTGCCACGAGCAGTCGGGTAAATTCGCGCTTTTTCATTCTCCCTGCCCTCTTTATACATTCATGGATTCTGTTTCGGAAACTTCAGGAGCTTATTATTCCAGCTCATCCAGAAACCCCAGTCTACACAATCTGAGCAAGATCGGTCTGTTACATGATCCATAGCCCCTTCTTTCTGGAAAAGGTTGCTCCCTGCAACCATGCCTCCCGCAATATTCGCCCATCCCTGGACATCATGAAATACGAGGCAACGCGAAGGGAGACAGATTTCAGTGAAACAGACATGGAGGGACTGGAAACACCTTGCGAGGCAGCGTCAATACTTTGTCACACTCTTTCATGTCACCTAAAGTAAATATTTTTATGGCCGTTAAACTAATTTAGAGTGAATTGAAGGAATTGGCATCAGACTGGCTATTCATCAGAGCAGGAGATGAGGGAGATAACCTGGAATAACAGATTTTGGGACATTTCTGAAATAAATGAATAAAAGCAGTGATTTGACAAGAATAAAACGACCGGTATTGCTACCGCTGGCCCTGACATTCATTATTCTAACGAGTGCATTTCTCGCTTCAATTCTATGGATTGAGCAGGAGCATGCAAGAGAGAAATTCCTCTCTCTCAGGAGTTCCATCGAAGCCTCTTTCCTGTGGAAACTGGATGATGAGGCGGCGCTGCTCTCAAGCCATCTCTTATTCATCAGCAACAGCAGCTGCTTTCAAGATGCCTGGAGGACAAAAGACAGACAGGCATTGCTGGCATGCAGTGGACCCGTCTTTCAGCAAATGCAGGCGTTTTTCCAAGTCTCAGAGTTGAACTACGTCACAGACGATTTTAACTATTTTTTGCGTGTAAACGAGCCCTCGAGATATGGAGATTCTGAGCGTGGCAGAGTTGTGCACCGTGCTGCCAATACCGGAGAGCTCAGCTATGGCCTGGAGCTATCCCAACGCGGCAAGCTCCTCCTGGTTATTGCAAAACCCTGGCATATTGAAAACAGCACTCCTGGTTTTATCGAAATGGAGATTGATATATCTGACGCTCTCCATGAGGTTGCAACTATACAGAATGTGGATCTCTTTGCTTTCATTGAAAAAACGGAGATCAATAGGACATTGTGGGAGCAAGAAGCGAATCGGTCCGGGAATGACTATGGTTGGGAGTTTCTGGAAAACCACATTATCACTATTGGCGACCCATTGAGTTTTCCCTATAAGCAGAAACAATTTTTTGACGGCCATGTTATTGAAGATGAAGAACCGGCAATCAACTACAGAGACAAGGAGCTCTCCTACTCATTAGGCAAGTTCCCTCTGCTTGACGATGCCGGTCGTTATATAGGACATATTGGGATAATCCTTGATAACACAGAGGAGAAGACTGCAATCTGGGGGCTGTTTGGGCGTTTTCTTACTCTCTTTCTAGTGGCTGGCGGCATCCTGTTTTTTTTGTTTGTCCGATACCTTGGCCGTATTGATAAGAGGCTGGCAACGGTTTACCACAATCTACATCAGGAGATTATTGAACGAAAAAAAATGGAGATCTCTCTGCGCAAGCTTTCGAGTGCGGTTGAACAGGGTGCCAGCGCAGTTGTGATCACCACTGATCAAGGAGAGATCGAGTATGTCAATCCTCGTTTCAAGGAAGTGACAGGCTACTCGTTGGATGAGATTAGAGGGAATACACCCAGAGTATTGCGCTCGGGGGAGACCCAGGCTGACATATACGAAGACCTCTGGAATACTATTTCGGCAGGACGGCACTGGGTTGGTGATCTGCACAATCGTAAGAAATCCGGCGAACTCTACTGGAGCCATCTCTCCATTTCACCGATTACCGCGGATAGTGGAAAGATCACTAATTACGTGGCAGTCAGCGAAGATGTGACTGAGCTGAAATCAGCCCATGAACAGATGGAACGTCTGGCCTTCTACGATACCCTGACTGAACTGCCAAACCGCCGTCTGTTCAAGAACCGGTTAGAGTGGGCCATTAAGGATGCATCCAGAAAAGGGAATTCAGTGGCGCTTCTGTTTCTCGATCTGGATCATTTCAAACATGTGAATGATACCTTGGGACATGAGGCAGGGGATTTGCTGCTGAAAAGCGTAGCCCGGACGTTGACTAAGAGCGTAAGGGGAAACGATACGGTAGCACGTCTTGGGGGGGATGAGTTCACCATTCTTCTGACGGATATACGGAGCCCTTCCGCTGCCAGAAAAGTGGCGGAAAAGATTTTACAGTCGCTGCGATCACCAATTCATCTGGAGGGTAAAGAGGTCACAATAACCACCAGCATCGGTATCACGCTGGGTCCTGAGGATGGAACCCATGCCAATGCGCTGATGAAATATGCTGACCTCGCCATGTATAAAGCCAAGGAGAAGGGACGAAAAAACTATCGATTCTATACCTCTGCAATGAACGATGAGGTGCAGCAACGGGTTCAGATTGAAAGGGAGTTGACCAATGCCCTGGAGAACAGCGAGCTTCTTCTTTTCTACCAGCCGCTGATCCGTATCCACGATCGAAAGGTGGTGGGAATGGAGGCTCTGATACGCTGGCAGCATCCGGAACGTGGCCTGCTATCGCCATCTGAGTTTCTCTCAATTGCAGAGGAGACAGGCCTGATCAACTCAATAGGTGATTGGGTACTGCGTCAAGCCTGCCAGGATACGGCTGACCTGCATCGCGACGGATATGGCGATATTGTTGTTTCAGTGAACCTTGCGGCAAGTCAGTTCCGTGATGCACATCTTCCGAAAACCATTTGCGAAATTCTGGATGAAAAAAGAGTGGAGAGCCGATGGCTGGATCTGGAAATCACCGAAAGTATCCTGATGGAAAATACCGATCAGGTGGTTGGAACACTGCGGCATCTCAAGGCTCTGGGAGTGACGCTTTCGGTGGATGATTTCGGGACCGGATACTCATCGCTGAGTTATCTGAAACGTTTTCCTGTAGACCGCTTGAAAGTGGATCGCTCGTTTGTTCAGGATATACCCGGTGACCGCAATGATGTGGAGATTACAGCGGCCATTATCGCAATGTCCCATAAACTGAATCTGCGAGTGGTTGCCGAAGGTGTTGAAACAGCAGAGCAGTTTGAGTTTCTCCAGCAGAATGCTTGCGATACATGCCAGGGGTATATGTTCAGTGAGCCAGTGCCTATCGACAAACTCAGGGAGTACCTGGATGAGTAGAAAAATATTGGCCCACATTGCTTACCAGGAGAGACCAAAGGCTAGGTGACACGCCCGCAGGAGAGAAGATTTCAGGAGAGAATTGGCCGAAAAAGGGGCCGTACCCGACTGGTTCGACCCCATCTCAGCAGATGATTCGCGGCACCAGGGCCGCAGACCTTTTTCAGGATTACTTACGGCTCAGCTCAACCCGGCGATTCACGGCTTTACCCTCAGGCGAGTCATTCCCGGTCATCGGGTTTTCTTCACCATAACCCATGGCAGACAGATTATCAGCTGTGACGCCATTGATCACCAGATAGGCCATCACGGTTTCTGCGCGACGCTGGGAGAGATCTTTGTTGTAAACAGCATCGCCATCGCTATCGGTATGACCGGATACCTCCACCGCAATATCAGGATTGGCAACCAGGGTGGCAGCGACACGATCAAGGATTTCGACAGAGTCGTCTGTCAACTCATCGGAGTTGGTCTTGAAGTTCACCCCACGCAGGACGATGGCAGCATTCTGCTCGCAGCCCAAGGCGTCAACATCTGCGCCTGCTGCGGAATCGAGACACATATCCGCGTTATCCAGTACGCCATCTGCATCACTATCGGTAACTACAGGTGCTTCAGGGGCTGGAGCTAGAGCTGGAGCCGAGACTGCAACTTCGACTTCTATTTCGGCAACGACTGGTTCCGGCTCTACCATTGCCGCTTCTACTTCCACTACTTCAGTGGGGGGCACATCGACCGAGGCAAGTACGGCGGGGGCAACGGGGGCATGCCAACCCCGGGGAGCAGGAAGATTGTAACCATATCCATTGCCGTAACCACCCCAACCCGGCGCACCAAAAACAGGCGCTCCGAAAGAAGGCCGTGCGGGGGCAACTTGTGGCAATGTCTGCCAGTTGGACATGGGCATCTGAGCACGATGTTCTTTGACCCAATCCGGGACTTCAGGGCGCTCAAATGTCGACATCTGTGCACGATGCTCGGCTACCCAATCGGGCACCTGAGGCGCTTCAAAAGTGGGCATCGGAGGCATCTGCGCACGTCGCTCGGTTACCCAATCGGGCATCTGGTGCATTATCGGCATCTGCGCACGCCGTTCGGCTACCCAATCGGGCATCTGTGGCGCCTCAAAAGTGGGCATTTGGTGCATTGTCGGCATCTGCGCACGTCGTTCGGTTACCCAACCAGGTGCCTGTGGCGCTTCAAAAGCGGGCATCTGGGGCATTGTCGGCATCTGCGCACGTCGTTCGGCTACCCAATCGGGCATCTGTGGCGCCTCAAAAGCGGGCATTTGGTGCATTGTCGGCATCTGCGCACGTCGTTCGGTTACCCAATCAGGTGCCTGTGGCGCCTCAAAAGCGGGCATCTGGGGCATTGTCGGCATCTGCGCACGTCGTTCGGCTACCCAGTCGGGTATCTGAGGCGCTCCAAAGGCAGGCATTGCCGGGCGAGTCATGCGAGCCGTATGACCCCGCCCCATCGAACCACTGAACAGCCTTTGACGCATCGATTCCCTCTTCGCACGACGCTCCTGAACCCAGGCAGGTGCTTCCAGTCGATCAAAACGGTGGGCAAAACGGCATTCAGAATTACTACCTGCAGCTTCGGCCAGGGCAGCAGCCGGTGCGGTGGTAACCATCAGGCTGAACATAGCGTAAACGAGCGGTCGCTTGTAAAACATGGGTGTCACTCCTGTAAGGGGGCAGACCACATACTTCGGGTGGCAGGCCAAATGCTCTTAGTAATTCATAAAGTGCGAATATTCTACTTTATTTCCCCTGTAATAGAGAAGTCTGATATTTGTGTAACGTTTATTTACATTTGAACTCAGGTTTCAGGGTTCGCGGTGATGGTTGGCATGGAGTGTAGCTTCTCTAAAATGTAACGAACGTAGGGTGCGCTGTGCGCACCAGAATATGCAATCATGGTGCGCACAGCGCACCCTACCAGTTTTCAGGATGGCTTGAACTCCGAAACTTGAGATTTGAAGCCTGCCTGGCTTTGCATTCAGCTTTCGTTCAGCCACCTCACCGTAGTCTGTAGTCAGAGGTTGAGTAATCTCAACCTACTGACAAATTAACGGGAGATAGTGATGAAAAAACTGAATGGATTACTGCTTGCTGCAGCGGGTTTGCTGTTTGCATTTGCAGTTGAAGCAAGACCGGTGTGGCAGGATGAAAAGGTCGACATTGAGATCGTCTCCGATTATGGCCGGGAGTTTGCCAAATACGAGATCGAAAGCGACGGACACGCACACCGCGCCTACCTGGAAGCCAGAAAGGGAAAAAATTACAGTATCCGCGTCACCAACAACAGCGATAAACGTATCGGACTCATTATAGCAGTCGACGGCAGAAACATTATCTCCGGAAAAAAATCCCATCTGAAATCCCGCGAACGCATGTATGTTCTTGGTCCCTATCAGCAGGCAGAGTACGAGGGTTGGCGCACCAGCAAAAAGCAGGTCAACCGATTCTACTTCACCCAAGTAGACGATTCATACGCTGATGTCTGGGGTGACCGCACGGCGATGGGCGTCATTGCTGTTGCCGTATTTAAGGAGAAAAAGCCTAAAATTGCATTTGACAATTATCTCCGCCGACAGGAGAAACGCCTCTCGCGACGCGGACAGGGAGCAGACTCGCACGAAAGTGCACCAGGCACAGGTTTTGGCGAATCAGAGTACTCTCCAGTCAGAACCGTTCGCTTCAAACCGCGCTCCAAGGCGAGTGAAAAACACTTTCTGAAATATGAGTGGCGCAGAACACTGTGCAGAAAAGGTGTGATTGATTGCCAGCCCTCTCGCAATCGTTTCTGGCCTGATTCTTGGGACAACGGATTTGCCCCCTTCCCTCCTGGTCGCAGAGGCCATTAAGGAGAGTGTATGCCTGTAGGCATGATCAAGCGTAGCAGATCAGGCGAAATGCCGGTTCCGCTACGCTTGAACCAGCCTACAGAGGTTAATACCCCATCCTACCGAGTTCATTTAGAAGCCGGTTTATCAAACATCCCCCTTCACTCGCCGCATAAGGAACACGTTCCCCACAACCCCACACCGGTCCGGGCCAGCAGGCATCGCCTTGTGAACGGGCCACCACATGCCAGTGCAACTGCGAAACCATGTTACCCAGAGCACCAATGTTGATCCTGTCCGGTGTGGTCATCGCACTTAACAGATTCGAAACGGCACTACTCTCTCTGATGAGAGCCAGTTGATCACTCTCCTCAAGCCTGTGTACCGCAGTGACATCTGCCCGCTGCGGCACCAGAATCAACCAGGGAAAACGACTGTCGTCCATCAGACGAAGTTCGCATAACTGCAGCTTCGCCACAAAGAATGTGTCAGCTTTGAGTTGTGGATGAAGCAGATACATAAAACCTCAATGCATGATAAGGCGTTCCTAGGTCAGGCAACCTAACCTGTTGGAATCACACCACGCGGGGGAACCAATAGCGCTATACTATTCCGATGAAGCGTACCATCTTCTTTATCTCAGACCATACCGGCATTACGGCTGAGGCTATTGGCCGTTCGCTGTTGAGCCAGTTCAAGGGGCTTGAATACGAGACCATTCACATGCCTTTTGTCGATAGTATCGATAAAGCCCGCCGCGCCTCCGAACGGATCAACCAGGCGACCATGGAGTCGCATACACATCCGCTGGTGTTCAGTACATTGGTCGATCCAAAATTGCGCGCCTGTCTGCGTGACGTTGGGGCTGTAATCTTCGATTTTTTTGACGATTACACCCATCAGCTGGAGAAGGAGCTGGGCACCGCATCCACACCGGTAAGGGGACGCGCCCACGGCATGGGTAATCACCATGTCTATAATGCCCGCATCCACGCAGTAAACTTTGCGCTCGCAAATGACGACGGGGCAGTGGTACGTAACTACGCTTCCGCCGACCTCATTCTGCTGGGGGTCTCACGTAGCGGCAAGACGCCCACCTGCCTGTTTCTTGGACTGCAGCACGGTATTCTGGCGGCCAACTATCCGCTTACCGACGATGACCTGGAAAACGGTCGTATCCCGAAAACACTCCAGCCTCACACCGACAAACTGTTTGGTTTGACCATCGAGATACAGCAGTTACAGCGTATCCGTCAGGAACGCCGCCCCGGCGGGCGCTATGCCTCACTGGCCCAATGCCGATTGGAGGTCGAGGAGGCGGAAACCATGTTCCACCGCTACAAGATCCCCTTTCTTGACACCACATCCATGTCGGTGGAGGAGATATCCGCACGGGTTTTGCAGCAGACTGGCCTTGAGAGCCGGATGGGTTAACCTGTTGCCAGCTTGATCAGGCCTGTGAAGATCAATCCTTCTTGCGTGACTGGTGCTTCTTCTGCTTGGACTTTTGTTTGCCGGCAGCCTTTTTCTCGCCTGTATCGGCCTTTCCACGGTGGGATTTCTTGCCTTTGCCACCGCGACTCCCTTCGTCCAATTCAATGTCCAGTTTCTGCCCGCAGACATAGACCCGACGCAGATGTTGGAAGATATCCTTCGGCATGCCTTCCGGCAGTTCCACCGTGCTGGAATCCTCACTGATATCGATATGACCGATATGGGCGCCGTCGAGCCCTGCCTCATTGGCAATAGCGCCAACGATCTCCCGGGGCGAAACGCCATCTTTGTGGCCAACCGCAATGCGGTAAGTCTCGCGTGGAATATCGTCATCCCGGCGTGAGGACCGCTCTTTGCGCTCTCTATGTTTTTTGCCTTCCCCTGCCCCTCGGTCACCACGGGGGGCCTCACCCCGCCCCTGATTCGACTTGCGCCCAGGGCGCTCAGACCGGCCACGCTGCTGAGTCTGTAACTCCTCAACGATGAAGGGGCGCTCGCGCTGGCTCTGGTAGGTCAGCGCGGCGGCGATATCCATCGCGCTCATCTCCTGCTCCTGTTCAAAGCGGCTGAGCAGACGATAGTAGTAGTCGAGATCCTGTTCCGCGAGGGTCTCCCGCAGCATCAACATAAAACGGTCTATGCGATGTTCGCTGAGATCATCTGCGGAGGGCATTTCCATCGGCGGAATGCGCTGGCGGGTGTTGCGCTCTATGGCCTTCAACAGATGGCGTTCACGGGGTTGCACAAACATCAATGCTGTGCCTTCGCGTCCCGCCCGGCCGGTGCGGCCGATGCGGTGAACATAGGATTCCGGATCATTGGGAATATCGAAATTGACCACATGGCTGATGCGTTCCACATCCAGGCCACGGGCCGCGACGTCGGTGGCCACCACAATATCGAGCTGACCTTTTTTCAGCCGGCTGATGGTGCGTTCCCGCATCGTCTGATTCATGTCGCCATTCAAGGCTTCAGCGGCAAAACCGTGGGCCTCAAGCTTGTCCGCCACCTCTGCCGTGGAAGTCTTGGTACGCACAAAGACAAGCATCGCATCGAACTCCTCCACTTCCAGTACCCGGGTCAGGGCATCCATCTTGTGGTGGCGGGTCACAACGATGTGGCGCTGATCGATAGTGGTCACGGTCTCGGTCTTGCCCTTGACCTTGATCTCCATCGGATCGGTCAGGTGCTTTCTCGCCACGCGGCGGATCGCGTCCGGCATGGTCGCGGAGAAGAGCGCCACCTGACGTGTCTCGGGTGCCTGGTCGAAGATCCACTCGATATCTTCGACGAAACCCATCTTCAGCATCTCATCGGCTTCATCCAGTACCAATGCCTGGATGCCTTTCAGTGAGAGGGTGCGGCGACGCAGATGGTCCATCACCCGCCCCGGTGTCCCGACGATGACATGCACCCCCCGCTTGAGCTGGCGCAGCTGGGTCGACATGCTCTGTCCACCGTAAAGAGGCAAGACGTGGAAGCCTTCCAGATGACGGGCGTAGCTCTGAAACGCCTCGGAGACCTGCAGCGCCAGCTCACGGGTCGGTGCCAGTACCAGCACCTGGGGTTCACGCTGTTTCAAATCGATACGGCTCAGCAGCGGCAAAGCAAAGGCAGCGGTCTTACCGGTACCGGTCTGGGCCTGGCCCAGCAGATCCCGCCCCTCCAGCAGGTGCGGAATACACTGCGCCTGAACCGCTGTAGGGGTTTCATACCCCAGTCCTTGAACCGCCTTTAAAACAGGCGTAGCCAGTTCGAGATCGTCGAAAACGATAGAAGTTGGATCAGAAGACATGGGGAACAGCACCTCGAACAGGGAGAAGATCCACCGAGGAGGCTCAATGGAAGGGACGGGAAAGGCGCGTAATTATACAGATTTTGGCCATTGCTGGATAGCCATCACTCGCTAAAACCTAAGATTCAGCCTTACCGATCGTCTGACAGACAAAAAATGTTATTGAATTTTCACATTTCAGCTCCATACTGGCTACTCTTGGTAGGTTATGTTCCTCCCATAACAAAAATAACCGCTAACCACCTTTCTGGACTGGTGCAGCCACTGTAGGCCCCCATATTTGCCGTGAAAACGTTACGACAACTTCTCAGAAATGCTCCCGTGCCTATTGCCATCAAATGGTCAATCGCCATCGGCACCCTGATTTCACTGGTAATGGGCACCCTGGGCTGGTTTTTGATCACCCAGCAGAACAGCATCCACATGCGGGAAGTGGAGATTTTCGGCACGGCACTGGTAGAGCAACTCTCTCACTCATCGAGTGAACCTCTGCTCGCTGACGACTTGTTCAACCTCCAGGGGTTGGTCAGCAGACAGACGCAGAGTCGCAACATCGTGGGCGCTGCCATCATCGGTTTGCGCGGCCTGCGCGCCGACTCGGGAGTCGTGCCGCAAAAGCTCGACGAGACAGATAAACAGAACTCCAGAGTATGGTTCTGGCGAGATGAAGACGGAATCTCCCATCCTGTGATTACTTTCACCACACCAATCCGCTTCCACGACACCACCGCCGGTCAGGCGATCATCACCCTCGATCGGGAATTTCTCGACCGTCATCAGCGCGCGACTATCCGCATCATTGCCTATGCCACCTTGGGCCTGATCCTGATCGCCGCCCTGCTCTCATACGCACTGAGCCGCAGACTTTCACGCCCTATCACCCTGCTTGCACAGGCAGGAGAAAAAAAACTCAGTGCCGACTTTACCGAAAGTATCGATGCGGGCCGCAGGGACGAGATCGGCCAGGTCTACGCCCACTTCGATCGTATGACCTTGGGACTGCTGGAGAAAGATCAGGTTGAAGCGGCCCTCTCCCGCTACGTCTCACCGGTGGTGGCAAAGAAGATTCTCTCCAATCTGGCCCAGCCCCGCCTGCCGAACCAGCAGGTGGATGGCTCGGTGCTCTTTTGCGACATCGTCGGTTTTACAGAGCTTTCGGAGAATCTGCCGCCTGACGAGGTCGCATCCATGCTGAACCTCTATCTGGGTTATATCGCCGAGGCGGCCCATCTCAGTCATGGATTTGTCGACAAGTTCATCGGCGACAGTGCCATGATCCTGTTCGGCGTACCGGATTCAGATCCGAATCATGGCCAACACGCCATCCGCTGCGCCTGGCTGATTCAGGCACTGGTCAAGCAGCTCAATCGTCAGCGTGTGACTTCTCCGATCCACTTTCGTATCGGCATCAACAGCGGAGTCATGCTGGCGGGCAATATCGGAATCCCGGAGCGCCTGGAGTTCACCGTTGTGGGTGACACCGTCAACCTCGCCTCACGGCTCTGCTCCTTGGCGCCGGCGGATGGTATTATCATGAGCGAAACAACTGCCATACAGCCCCACATTGATGAGATGATTGAACTGACAGAACAAGCCCCCATCCAGGTACGCGGACGCAAAAACCCGGTAACACCCTCCATCGCAGGCACACCCTCCTCCGAATTCGGTCACTGGTTGATGAATGCCATCAGCACTATCCTCGACAATGGAACAAGGGGATGAAACAGCTGTTTCTGCTGACACTGGTACTCATCAACGGTTGCGCACTCAACCCCCTGAAAAAAGAGGAGCAGCCCAAGCCAATACCAATCGACGACTCACTTGCCAGCGTCCAAACACTGGCACAGGAGGGCCGCTTGGGCGAGGCCGTGGCTCTGCTCGAAACTGCCATCCTGCAAGAAAATGACAACACCACCCTTCAGGCCACGCTCGATAAGCTGCAAAAACAAAAGAGTGCGCTACGACGTGAGTTACAGGATCGTTTACTGATTGCAGAGGTCCATGGGATGCAGCGGGAACTCCCACTGATGGAGAGGCTCTCCCTTTCGGAATCAGACGACAGCTATCTTCGTTCCAGGCTAATGGATAAAAAATCCAGACTGCAACGCAGTCATAAAGAGCTCTCCGACTGCGGCTGGCGATATGCCAAATCAGACCGGGAGCTGGCAATAACCTGTCTGAATCTTGCTCAATCCGTCCGCAATGACGTCACCGACCTACGGCTGCTCACACAGCTGCAGGAGAAAGAACAGCTTGCCAATGAGACGCAAAAGCAGGAAGCGCGTCTGACCCGTGAAATGGTTTGGGCCACACGCAATCAGCAACGTATTGCACAGGCAAAAAGCTTTTTGAAGCAAAATATGCTGCTTGAAGCGCGTTACCTGATCAGACTGGTATTGAAAGAAGACCCCAAAAACAGCGAGGCCAATAAGTTGCTTTCGCAGTTGGAAACCAAGCTCAAAGGTCACGTCGACACCCTGCTGGAAGCTGGGGACCGACTCTACCGGGATAGCGAGATAGAAGGCGCCAAAGCGGCTTGGCACGCGGCTCTGACCCTGGACCCAGGTGATAAACGGGCCAAAGAGAAGATCAAGCGCGCCCAGAAAGTTCTCGACAACCTGGAGTCGCTTAATAAGCCGGAGTAATTCATCGGCACACCGAATCCCGCAAGTTCCATCCCGGCTGCTGATTTCCCAACTCTCGCATGTAGCCCCTGAATCGCTCAGGGTTATGACCTATGAAAAGGCCTGGAACAGCAGGATCCGGCAGTTGCAAGTGGATATTGGTCGCTGATCCGGTACAATCCCGCCCTGCGCAATGCGGGACACAAACCCTTTATGCTGAACTCCCCCGCACCCGTGTATCCGTCTCAGGGATTACGCATACAACGAGATGCGCTACAAGGTGCCACCCCGAACCGATCCGGAATGCGCCAGGCGTCTGATGGAGCTTGCCCAGGAACTGGTCGATCTGCGTTGGGAGACTTAACGAACACATGGCCGAGCAGGAACCCAGCGAATTCCAGCCGGTCGCTTAGGAAGCAATTAGGATGACAAAAGCGCTTTCAAGTTGCCTTATGGGATTGCTGTTCTCATCAGCTGTCCAGGCGAACAGTTGGCTCCCCAGCACCCCAGTCTCGTTTTATGAAACCAGCTACGAAATGCAGTATCTTGCTGCAACTCTGAACGAGGAATCCTGGCTGACCAAGGCTGCTGAAGGGACTGAACAGCCGTTATCACTCAATGACCGTCCCTACGGCTTTGGCAGGGAACTGGACGACGACAGCCCTGCAGACTGGGATGGGATCAAACGGGATGCATTCTACTTCATAGGCTACCAGGCAACTGCCATCGCCGTGCTCTACGTAATGCCGGAAAGCATCTCCCAGTGGAGCGACGAGGACAAAAGCAACTACAGCTTCTCCAAGTGGTGGGATAACGTCACAAACCCAATCTGGGATGGGGACCACTGGTGGATCAACTACATCCTGCATCCCTATTGGGGTATGGCCTACTATACCCGTGCACGGGAGCGTGGTTATGATGAGATGAGTTCATTTTGGGCATCCGTCGCCTTCTCCTCAATGTATGAATTCGGACTCGAAGCCCTTTTTGAACCGGTTTCGATACAGGATCTGATCTTTACGCCCGTGATCGGCAGTATGCTCGGCTACTACGTGGAAGGCGTACGTACCAATATCAAGGCACAGCGCCACTATAGTTTCGGTGACAAAACCCTCCTGGTACTCACAGACCCACTGGGAGCCGCTAACAGCATAGTGGATGGCTGGTTCAGTAGTGATGTGGAATCTGACCTGAAATTTCGATCCTTTGTCAGAGAAAATTACTACACCAACTCAGAACCCGAAGCATGGAGTGACTCGCCCTACCACACTGAACGCATGGTAGGTGATTATCTCGGCCTTGAGATGAACCTGAACTGGCGTTGATCTGAAAAAAGGGATCTATTTTTGTATGTAGAAAGGTGACAGATTTATTTTCGTAGGTCAGGTTAGCGCAGCGTAACCCGACAAGATCCTGCCCCGCAGCAAGCGGGCAACTTTCGACAAGTAGCCACGCTACCCGTTGCTTGCCTTCTCGTTGCTTTGACCAGTCCCAGTCCCACTATCCGAGTCTGCCATCGGTTATACTGACGCAGAATCAGGCCGGTTTGATACCATCAAAATCTATACATCGTAATTTTGCATAACCGAGTCATGGGTTACTGATATTTGCTCATATGGAAGCCGATGCATCGATTTTTTGTCGTCACCTGCCTGCTACTGACCACTGCCACCGCGCATGCTTTGGACATAGCGGTGCAGATCGAAGGTCTGGACGGCGAGCAGGAGGCCAATGTGCGTGCTTTCCTCTCCCTGGAGCAGGAGAAGACGCGGAAGGGACTGACCGAGGGTCGTTTACGTCTGCTGCACAGGGAGGCGCCGGCTGAGATTCGTCGGGCGCTACAACCCTTCGGCCACTTCAAACCCAAAATTGAATCCAGACTGGAACAGAATGAGGCAGGTTTTCAAGCCCTCTACCAAATCCAGCCCGGCCCCCGAATAAAACTGGCAAAAGTCGAGTTCAATGTCACAGGTCCGGGCAGGGACGATACCCTGTTTGCCATGGGACTCGACCTGCACGAGAACGACTTTCTGGATCAGACCCGCTACAGGGTGCTTAAGCAGCAACTGCTATCCGATGCCATCGAGGCCGGTTATCTGGACGCCAGCTACAGCATCCATGAAGTACGGGTGGACCTGGACAGTTACCAAGCCGAGATCCGGCTGGAACTGGAGAGCGGTCCGCACTACCGGTTTGGCGAGGTGCGCTTCGTTCAGGGCATACTGAATCCCGAGTTCCTTGCACGCTACCTGCGATTCCGTCCCGGCGACCCGTTCAGCCACGATCAATTGCTGACACTGCAATCCAACCTTATCGATAGCGAGTACTTCAGCCACGTGGAGGTTCGCACTCTGCGCGATGAGGCGGTAGACGATCAAGTACCCACCGAAGTGGTGCTGACACCCAACAAACCGAACCGTTACCGGATCGGACTCGGCTTCACCACCGACACAGGACCGCGCGTCACCCTGGACTGGAAGCGTCGTCTGCTCGGCCACAATGGCCACCGCATGCTCAGCGAACTGCGTCTGTCGGCCCCTCACAGCTCGTTAAAGACGGAATACACCATCCCACTGGAGCGCCCGTCGAAAGACTCCCTCTCATTCTCGGCCCAGGGCGACCGTTTCGACACTGACACCCGCCGCGGCGAACGTCTGCTGCTCAATAGCGCCCGCTCAGTGGGTCTGGACAATCACTGGCGACGCACCATCGGCATTGACTACTCCTACGAAGACTTCGAGGTGGGTGCACAGGACGACAACGCCTTACTGCTGGTGCCTTACGTAAGCTGGTCGCAGCTGCGCAGTGACGGTCTCTACTACATTCAGCGCGGCCACAGGATCAACCTGCGTTTCGAGGGAGCCGCCGAGCAACTGCTCTCCAGCACCAGCTACCTCCAGGCCCATACCAACAACAAGCTCATCCACGGCCTCGGCGACGGCAACTGGCGTATCCTCACCCGGATGGAACTGGGTGCCACCCTGGCGCAAAGTCTGATTGAACTGCCCGCTTCCAAACGTTTCTTCGCCGGCGGAGACAACAGTATTCGTGGTTTTGCATGGGAGGAGATCGGCCCGCAGGACTCGACTGGCGCGGTTATCGGCGGACGTTTTCTGGCTGTGGGCAGTATAGAACTGGAACGTCTGCTTACGGAAAAGTGGAGTGCCGCTGTATTCGCCGATGCAGGCAACGCCTTCGACCCGGATTACACTACCGACATCGAATACAGCGTCGGTTTCGGCGTACGCTGGCACTCACCGGTGGGACCCATTCGAGTTGATCTGGCCAGCGCCCTGAGCAAGGACGAACCCTCGGTACGTCTGCACATCGTCATCGGTCCCGAGTTATGAGCTGGCGCTTTCTCATCCTGCGCGGTCTGGCAACCCTGATCAACTCCATCCTGCTGGCCTCCATCTGTCTCATCCTGGGACTGGGCTTGGTCGCACACAGCGAAAACGGCACCCGTTGGCTGTTCGATCTGGCCAGGGATCTGGCGCCGGGTGAGTTGCAGACAGAGAGTCTCAAGGGGCGTCTCACCGGCCCACTCCACCTCACAGGACTCAGCTATCGTGATGGCGATCTGTTGCTGGAGATCAGCCATCTGAATCTGGACTGGCAGCCCGTCGCCCTGTTGCAACGACGCCTGCAGATCCTCTCCCTGGCACTGAAACAGAGCCGTCTGACACTGCCACAAGCCGCTTCGGATGACGCCCCAGCCAAACCCTTTCCCGGCCTCGCCCTACCCCTTGAGCTGGTTTTGAAATCGGTAGAGATAACCGACTTTCATCTCATCCAGACCACGGCTGCTGAACCCTTCGTCATCGAAAAGATCAGCCTGGCTGCCGAAACTTCCGCTGAAGCGCTGAAAATCAACCATCTGGAAGCCGCTGCCCTTGGCACTCATGTGGAGATCAACGGAAATGTACGCCTGATCCCAACACTGCCCCTGGAATTGCAGTTGCAGTGGCGTTACCAGCTGCCGGAGGGTCCCGGGCTGTCGGGGCAGGGCCGCGTCACCGGCAACCTGACCGAACTCAAACTTGAGCAAACCCTCCCCTCTCCTCTGTCCACAACCCTGAACGCCACCCTGTATGAGCTGGAAACAACACCTCGCTGGGACGCCAATCTGGCGTTGAATGGCACGGATCTCGGTGCCTTCGCCGCTGATTTTCCCGCCATAATCAGCGGACGGCTACACACTACCGGTAGCCCTGAGACGATCAAGGCTGACGGCAATCTGAAGCTGACCGAGCGCTCCCTGGGCGAACTGAACGCGGCGTTGGTCCTCACCTATGAGGCGGGAAGTCTGATTGCCGACCATCTGCGAATCACTACCCCTGCCGGCGCAAAGATCGAAGGCCGTGGACGTTACACTGCCGACGACGCTCAAGGCGTGTTCGATGCCGACCTCTCCTGGAACGACCTGCGCTGGCCCCTGGCTGGAGAGACAATCCAGGTACGCAGCAATCAGGGGCGATTGAAAATCGACGGTCAGCCAGCAAACTACCACTACCAACTCAGTCTGGACGCACTCATCCCGGATCAGCCGGGACTCACACTGAAGGCATCCGGCAATGGCAATACCGATGGTCTGGACTTTGAGTCGCTGCACATCCTCCTGCCCGAAGGAGAGATCGATGCTTCCGGCCGGGCCGACTGGACACCGCGGCCAGCCTGGGACCTAAATCTTACAGGGACCGGTATCAATCCCGGACTGTTCCATCCCGATTTTCCCGGCAAGCTGGCACTGAATCTGACTAGCCGGGGACAGCTGCTGGAGGACGGTCCCCAGGTTGAGGTGAAACTGGCACGGCTGGATGGCGAGCTGCGTGACTATCCGATCAAAGCCAAAGGCGATCTGAAACTCGCCGCTGAGACGTTTCAAATAGACAGTCTGGAGCTGATCTCAGGCAGCAGCGTGGCTCACATCGATGGTACGGCCGGTAACTCGCTGGATCTGGAGTGGAGCCTGCAAGCCGATGACCTGGCCAGTCTGTGGCCCGGCCTGGCCGGTTCACTCCAGAGCGAAGGCCGCCTGAGCGGTAGCCGGGAGACACCGCAAATTCACGCCGATATCAGCGGCAAGGCTATCAGTTTCGATGCCCATCAGGTGGCTGAACTTCAGGTACAGGCGGCGCTGGATCTGAGTCGCAACCAGCAAGTGGAGCTGGACCTGGCGGCCCAAGGCCTGAAGT
This sequence comes from Sedimenticolaceae bacterium, assembly GCA_963691905.1. Lineage (GTDB taxonomy): Bacteria > Pseudomonadota > Gammaproteobacteria > Chromatiales > Chromatiaceae > QGON01. The sequence goes on along the minus strand of OY829894.1, from coordinate 262,085 downwards.
CAGGCGCCCTGCAGTGGAAACAATTGTCACTGAGCGCCAAAGGTGCACGCACCGCACACCACATCGAACTAAACCTGGACAGTCAGCAGGCACCGGCAGCGCAATTGACTATCGATGCCGGGCTGGATGAACACAACAGCTGGAGCGGACATCTGCAGACACTGGCCCTCACGCTGCCTGAAGTCGGCCGCTGGGATCTGGAGCGCCCCACCGCCTTTACTCTGGCAACCAAAACCCAGCAGGTACAGGATCTGTGTCTGGCCGCCGACGAAGGGCGCCTGTGCGCTGACTTCGACGGAAATGCAGATCATGGCTGGAAGGCAAAACTGAACGCCCCGGCCTTTCCCCTTGCCTTCTTCCAGCAGTGGCTGCCACCGGAGATGGCACTCACAGGTCACAGCGACCTGGCAGCAGACTTTCACACAGATCCCGAGGGGACAATCCTCGGCCATGCCGATATCAAGCTGCCCAGGGGAGAGCTGGTTTTCGAACTGAATGGTGAACCCCGCCAAGTGGATTTCTCCGGTGGCCATCTACAGGGGAAGCTGGACGCCAAGGGGGCCCATGCTGAAATCACTATACCTCTGGCCGATCTGGGAGAGATCGAAGGGAAAATCCATATGCCAGGGCTGAATGCTGCAAATTTGGATCCGGACAAACAACCCCTGGCGGGTTACTTGAAGGCACGCATCAACGATCTGGGTCTGGCCTCAGTGGCAGCACCGCAACTACAGAATGTGGCGGGCTTCATCGATGTGGATTTCACCCTGTCCGGCCTTGTGGGCAAGCCCGAATTCAAGGGTAAAGCGGAGCTGAAGGAGGGTGCCCTCGACATCCCTGAACTGGGTTTGGAGCTGCGCGATATTGGTCTGAACATAAATGCCTCTACGCTGGACCGGCTGGTGCTGCAGGGTAAAGTCAGTTCCGGTGGCGGCATCCTGACGCTGGAGGGCGAGACCCGTATCGAACCGACCGAGGGTTATCCCACCCACCTCAAGATACAGGGAAAGGATTGGGTGGCGGTGAACATCCCGGAAGCGGAGATACATGTATCACCGGATCTGCTGATCCTGCACACCAGTAAACGCTCTGAGCTGGACGGTGAGATTCACATCCCCTACGGCCGTATCCGACCGAGAGAGCTGCCCGCCTCCACGGTATCCGACACGCCGGATCTGGTGATTGTGGGCCATGACGCGCCGCGGCAGGAGCAGGACGATCCGGACTTCCACTCCAGGCTGCGCATCATCTTCGGCGACAGGGTCAGTTTCGAGGGCTTTGGCCTGCGTGCTGATCTCACCGGCAACCTGTTGCTGATCGATGAACCGGGCCGGCCGGTCATTGGTCGCGGCAGAGTGGGTGTGACGGACGGCACCTATCGCGCCTACGGGCAGGATCTCAAAATAGAGCGCGGTTACGCCCTGTTCGCCGACAGTCCGGTGGACAATCCTGGTCTGGACGTTCAGGCGGTGCGCGAAGCTGGCGAAGTAACCGCCGGCCTGCGGGTGAGCGGCACCCTGAAGACACCCAAGCTTTCACTCTACTCCAGCCCGACCATGACCCAGAGCGAAATCGTCTCCTATCTTCTCACCGGGCATCCACCGGGAGAATCCAGTGGAGATGTGAGCATAGTCGCGGCACTACAGGCTGCGGGTGTGGGCAGCCTCGCCACCGAAGCAGGCCGTCAATTGGGATTGGAAGAGCTACGAATAGAAGCGGGCAGCAGCCTGGCCGAGGCCTCTGTGGTGGCAGGCACCTATCTGTCGCCACGCCTGTATGTGCAATACGTTAACGAACTTGCCACGCGTGAGACCAAGCTGCGACTGCGCTATGACCTCACCGACAAGCTGCAGATTCAGACCGAAACCGGTCGTTCACAGGGAGTGGATCTGTTCTATACCATTGAACGTTAAATCAGGGCCGACATTTTTCCTATGTTGAGCTGGACTCCACCGGAAAACCCTCCATGCGCCATTCCGGCAGCCCGCCATCCAGACGCCGGGCTTTAACGCCCCTCTCTCTCAGTTTCGCAACGGCATCGAAGGCCAGCACACAATGGGGACCACGGCAGTAGGCGACAATCTCCTGGGAGGGATCAAACTCATTCAGTTGTTGTTCCAATTCTGCCAGCGGAATATTGATCGCTCCCGGCAGATGTCCCGCTGCATACTCCTCCGGGGGACGCACATCCAGCACAGTCACCAGACCATCCCTGACCCTCTCCAGTAATTGCGCCGCTGGTACAGGTTCCAGACTGTCCTTGACCTTGAGATAGTCATCGACAAGACGATCGACGTCCGCCAGATGGCGCTCCGCCACTTCTCTTAGCGAGCCAAGCAGGGCCGAGACATCCATACCACTCAACCGGTAGTAGACCTTGTGACCCGCTTTGCGGTTGATGACCAGTCCGGCCTGCCTGAGCAACTGCAGATGTTGGGAGGTATTGGCCACAGTCAGGCCAGAAACCTGGGCCAGGGCATCCACGCTGCGCTCGCCCTGTGCCAGAAACTCCAGCAGTTCCAGCCTGTAACCGTTGCTCAGTGCCTTGGCGACACGGGCAAACTGGCTGAAAAGGTCGTGTTTAAAATTACCTGTTGACATAGTTACTGCCCAAACTATACTTCAATTATTCAAGAGATCTATTGAATTTATGATAATTAAAATAAAGTATAGCAGACAAGAGAGTGGAGGATAGTGGACCATGAACTGGCACGACTGGATTCTGGGCAATGAGTTGCCCATTCGCCTGAGTTTTTTCTTCGGCATCTTTGCCATTATGGCAGGATGGGAAATCCTCTCGCCTGCCCGCACCCTCACGGTCCCCAAAGGTATTCGCTGGGCCAATAATCTGGGACTCGTCTTTCTCAACAGTATTGTACTGCGGCTGCTTTTTCCCGCAGCTGCGGTGGGTGTTGCCGCCCTTGCCCAACAGCGTGGCTGGGGTCTGTTCAACTTCTATGAAATACCCTTCATTTTGTCGATTATCATTTCAGTGATAGCGATGGATTTTGTCATCTACCTGCAACATGTGATGGTCCACGCGATACCTGCTCTTTGGCGCCTGCACCGGGTACATCACGCCGACCTGGATTACGACGTCACCACCGGCGCCCGCTTCCATACCCTGGAGATCATCCTCTCCATGCTGATCAAGTTCGCCACCATTCTGCTGTTGGGTCCACCCGTCGTGGCTGTGGTGATCTTCGAGGTGGTGCTGAATGCCACTGCCATGTTCAACCACAGCAATATCCGCCTGCCGATAGGTCTGGACCGGGTGGTGCGCTGGTTCCTGGTCACGCCTGATATGCATCGGGTACACCATTCGGTGGAGGACGACGAGGCAAACAGCAACTTCGGTTTCAGCCTGCCCTGGTGGGATCGTCTGTTTGGCACCTATCGGGATCAACCCAGAGGCGGTCACGTAGGCATGACTATCGGCATCCACAAATACCGCGATCCGAAGCAGGTCAACCAGTTGCCCGGTATGCTGGCACTGCCCTTTGTCGGCAAGATCAGTGGTTACGCCATCAATCGCCGCGAATGGAGCAGCCGCGATGAAAACTAAAGGGCTGTGCCGCTTTTGGCGGGATGGCGCAATGGAATAAGAATGCCCCACCCGTAAAAACTGCAGTCGAAGTCTGATATGGAGCCGATCATGAACACTCTGATCATCTTGAATGACCCACCCTATGGCACGGAACGCAGCTATAACGGTCTGCGCCTGGCCAAGGCACTGAGCAAGACAGATGCGAAGGTCACGGTATTTCTGCTGGCCGATGCAGTGGTCTGTGCAAAACGCGGGCAGAAGGTACCCCAGGGATTCTACAACCTCGAACTGATGCTCAAATCCATCACACGTAAAGGTGAGGTACTGCTCTGTGGTGCTTGTATGGATGTCCGTGGCTTTACGGACGATGACATTGTGCAAGACGCCCGGCGCAGCACCATGGCGGAACTGGCCGAACGTACCCTGGCAGCGGACAAAGCGCTAGTGTTCTAAGAACATAAAGATCGGAACGCCTGCATCATTCGGGAACTTGCGGGCAAGGAAAGGGCCAGATTGACATGATGCCTCTCCACACACATCTGGATCAATTGATGGTAGTGATTCGGCACATCGGTGCCGAAGCAGCCGATAGCGAAGACGCCCGCCTGCAGAAGACGTTACTGATCGGCGCCAGCCTGATGTTGATCATGATGGGCCTACTGTGGGGTGGTATCTATATTGCATTCGACGAACCATTGGCCGGAACTGTGCCGATAACCTATGCGGTGGTTTCGTCCCTGAGTATCCTCCTGTTCGGCCTGACACATCGCTACCGGCTGTTCCGGGTGAGTCAACTGCTGCTCATTCTGGTTCTTCCGTTTCTCCTGCATCTGGCCTTGGGCGGATTCGTCAATTCAAGCGCCGCGATACTCTGGTCCCTGATATGCCCATTTGGTGCGCTGCTGTTCGGACAACGTCAGCACGCCCTCTGGTGGTTTCTCGCCTTTCTGGGGCTGGTGATCATCAGCGGTGTGATGCAGCCGGATGCACACCCCACCAACAACCTGCCACCCTGGCTGGTGATCAGCTTTTTTATCGCCAATATCGGTACGGTTTCGGCCGTTGCGTTCATTTTGCTCCACTATTTCATAGGCCAGGAGAGCCGCTTCCTCGAACTGCTTCGTGTGGAGCAGAAAAAGTCAAAAAACCTGCTGCAAAATGTTCTACCCAAAGAGATCGCAGCAATCCTGAAAGACAAAAACGAGACCATTGCCGAGCACTACGACTCGGTCAGCATCCTGTTCGCGGACATCGTAGGTTTCACGACCCTCTCCAATGAGATGTCACCAACCGAAATGGTCGATCTGCTCAACGAGGTATTTTCCCGATTCGACGCACTGGTCACTAAGTACAATCTGGAGAAGATCCGCACCATAGGAGACAACTACATGGTCGTCTCCGGTGCGCCACGGCCACGGCCAGATCACGCCCAGACCCTGGCGCGTCTGGCGCTCGACATGCGTGCCTACGTCGAGGAATGTCAGCGTAACGGCAGGCGACTGAGCTTTCGTATCGGCATCGGTTCCGGTCCGGTGATCGGCGGCGTGATCGGCCGCCAGAAATTCCACTACGATGTCTGGGGCGACGCGGTCAATATGGCCAGCCGCATGGAATCACAAGGCGTCCCCGGAAAGATCCAGATCACCCAAGAGACCTACAAACTGCTCAAGGATGTTTGCATCTGCCTACCCAGGGGCAGGGTATCGGTAAAAGGTAAGGGTGAGATGGCGACCTGGTTCCTGGAAGGCATCAAGTCATGAATAGGATCATCTCTTTTGCCGCCAAGCACCCCCTGCCTGTTCTGTTGATCATTGCGGCTCTGACTGTAGTCGCGGTCTCCCGGATTGACGAACTCCGTCTGAATATCTCCGCAGAGGGCATGATGGTCGAAAACGATCCGGCCCGGGCCTTCTACAATCATACGCTCCGAACCTTCGGGGCCGACGAGGTCACCATCATCTTTCTTGAAGACGATGCGCTATTTACCCAGAAAAAACTACGCGCGGTCCGACTGGCCCTGCAAAAAGTCGAAGCACTTCCTTTTGTCGACCATACGGAAAGCCTGTTCTCCATCAGGCACCTGGAGAGCATAGAGGGGGCGGTGACAACAGCCCCCTATCTGGATGAGATCCCCGCTTCGCAGCAGCGACTCGAACAGATAAAGCGCGCAGCACTGCACAATCCATTGATCTCCGGAAATCTGCTCTCACCCACGGGGAGTGCCATGGCGATCAACGTCTATTTCAAAGCTGGTCAACCCGCAGGCTTTGATCGGTCGGCCTCCGAGGGTATCGACCGCGCTCTAACGCCACTGAGCGGCAAAGTAAAAACCTTTTTCCAGATCGGTTCCCCCTATGTGCGCACCCAGATCAACGCAAGAATCCAGCAGGATCAGCGCGAAATTCTGCCGCTTGCAGCCCTGGTCCTGTTCATCACATTGGCGTTGAGTCTGAGAAGTCTAAAAGGGGCTATTATCCCGCTGCTCACCGCAGGTCTGAGTGTGGTATGGACGCTGGGACTGATGGCGGCTCTCGAGATCCCAATCAATGTGATGACCTCCATTGTGCCCGCGCTGTTGATCATCATCGGCTCCACCGAAGACATTCATCTGCTCGCCGAATACCATGCCGGCACCCTGCAGGGGATGCCGCGCATATCTGCCATCCATGCCATGGGTCGCAACATGGGACTCGCGGTGTTGCTTACCTTCATCACCACCTATCTCGGTTTTCTCTCCATCTCGTTGAACGATATCCAACTACTGCAACAGTTCGGCCTTGTCGCCTCGACAGGCCTGCTGCTCAATTTCCTGATTACCATCTCCCTGCTTCCGGTCTGTCTCCACTACCTCGGTGAGAGACCGGTTGCCCGATCCGTCGACCCCATGGGCAAAGGTTATCACCGACTGGCTGATTGGGTCTTTCGACTTGTTCAGAGAAACAAGAGAATAATCGTCGTCCTGACAACGATAGTGGCGATCACCAGTGGCTATGGCGCCTTCTCGTTGCGGGTGAACAATACGCCGCTGGACTATTTCAACAGCGACTCGAATGTCACCCAGCGGCTGAACAGCCTGCAGGAACGACTCGCTGGCATGGAGACCTTCTCCATCGTCCTGGATTCCGGGATCGAGGGCACCTTCCTGAAGCTGCGCTATCTGGAGGAGATAAAGAAGCTTCTGGACTACCTGGCCCAGAGTGGCTGGGTCGATAAGTCACTCTCCTTTGCCGACTTTATCGCCCTGGTCAACAGCAGCATGGAGGAGGATACAAGCGGCGATCTATGGCTGCCGGAATCGGATGCCAGCATTCAGGAGTACATGCTTTTTATCAAACATGAACAGGTCAGTGGTCTTGTCTCGACGGATTTCAGCAAAGCACGGATTCTCGTCCGGCACCCTATCGGCTCATCCTGGCAACTAAAACAGGCGCTGCGGGAGATCCGTGCATTCACCGAAAATCAGATCGATCCCGGACTCGATGTGAGAATCACCGGCGAATCCATTCTCACCAACGGGGCGGCGGACGCGATGGCCATCGCTCAGGTTAAATCCCTGCTGCTTATGATTGTTGTCATCTTCGTCATCATCTCCCTGCTGTTCGTGAACATGAAGGCGGGGCTGGTCGCCATAGTCACAAACCTGTTTCCCATTATTGTGCTGTTCGGCGTCATGGGTTACGCAGGCATCCCGCTGAACACAGGAACCACCATGGTTGCTGCTATCGCCCTGGGAATCTGCGTGGATCACGCCATGCACTTCATGGTGCGTTATCACCGGATAACACATGCACATCAGGATGAAAGCCTGGCGCTCGCCAAAACCATAAACCAGGAATCTGTCCCCATCATGACGGCATCCATCGCGCTGGCGTTCGGCTTTGCCACGCTGGCAATGTCAAGTTTTCCTCCCGTCGTGCATTTTGGTCTGCTGAGTGCAATGGTCATGCTGCTGGCACTGTTGGCCACTTTCATCATCACGCCCATCCTGCTGTCGTCCATAAGATTGATCTCCCTGTGGGACATACTGTCATTACGCCTCAAATCGCAGGTCATCGAGCAGTGTGAGCTGTTCCGGGAGATGCGGCCCTGGCAAGTCAAAAAGATCGTGTTGGTCAGCCGGGTTCACTCGATCAACCCCGGCGCGATCATTGTCCGGCAGGGAGACACGGGGGACGAGATGTTTGTCCTGTTGGAGGGGAGCGCGGCGGTATGGCAGAACCACCCTGATGGCTCGCGAGAAAATATCCGAAGCTTGGCGGCTGGCGAGATATTTGGAGAGATTGCGTTGGTCTCCCGTGTAGCAAGGACCGCCGATGTCGTCGCCCGGGAGGACTCCAGAATTCTGGAAATCAATTGGGACGGTATTGACCACATCGCCAAAATATTTCCCAGGATCTCAACAAAACTGTTTCGTAATCTCTCGTCCATTCTTGGCAACAAACTGGCAGGAGTGCAGCCAGAGGGCGTTATGCCCGGAGATGATTTGACGGTGCTTCCCAGGCAACCGCATTGAGAGGAGAAAATACCATGTCCATGATTACCCTCCTATCCAAACAGCCTCCAAGTGGTCGCTGCACTCTGTACATACGCATTGTCTACCCATGAATCCATACACTCAACAACAACCCATCCTGACATACAGCGCCCGGCCCAACACTGCGACACGTCAGGATACCCTGCCGGGGCGCTATCGTTGGTGGGTGATGGCGCTCTCAATGGCCGCCTTCGGACTGGCCTTTGTGGGCTGGCTCAACGAGTCCTGGCTCTATCTGTTTGAGAGCCCGATCTGGCTCAACCGCTATACTGAATATGCCGTTATCCTCGCCTTTGGCCTCTGGCGTATCCGTGCCGAGCAGAACCCCTATACCCGCAGGCGGCTGATCATCCTGGTGACGGTAGTGACCGGCTTCTGGTGGCTGATCCCCTGGCTGATGCCGATGTTCGAGCCCTATGCCGGTTATGTCTGGAGCCAGCCGGTGTTTCCCGCCCTGCATACACCGGGCACCCTCACCTTCGCTCTTACTTTGATATTGGTGTTCCTCTTCGGGCGACGCATCATCTGCGGCTTCGGCTGCCCTTGTGTGGGCATACGAGAAACCGTGGGTTTCCCTTTTCGCAAGGTGACACTGCGCGGCGACTGGGCCTGGCGGCTGCGCCATAGCAAGTGGTTTTTCTTCATCTGGTATGTGGGGGTGATGGTGGCCACACAATTCCCACCCAACGCCTGGACCGCAACCCTGGTCGGCATGTTCGCGATGGTGGTGGGGCTCACCTATTTCGGCAGCTTCTTCATCACTCCGATCACCGGCAATCGTTTCTACTGCCGCTACCTCTGCCCCTTCGGCGCCACCTTTGGGCTGCTCAATCACGCCGGTTTCTACGGCATCGAGATGGACGCGGAACATTGCATCGACTGCCAACGCTGCGAGCAGGTCTGCGATATGGGCATACCGGTGTGGCGGCAGGGAAAATCAAGCGGAGAGGTCACGGGGATCGAGGACTGCATGGGCTGCGCCCGTTGCGTCATCTCCTGCCCCACCGATGCCCTGGCCATTCATGACGTGCGCAACCTGTTCCGGCCCCATCTGCGGCAGGATGCCAGCCATCTGCTAAAGCGAAAACCACAGCTCCCAACCCCTCGGACAGAAGCCGTTCACCGACCGGTGACAGAGCGCCTGCAAGACTGGAATCAAGCGGAAAAATTGCTCTCTTCTGATGATCTGAAACGCCAGGCAGAGCGCTGTCTCGACTGCGGTCTGCCCGGTTGTCGCAACGCCTGTCCGCTGGGTAATTTTATCCCCGACTGGTTGGCGGCCGCCAGCCGTGGAGATTGGAAAACCGCCGGTGATCTGGCCCACGCTACCTCACCACTACCCGAGGTGTGTGGCAGCATCTGTCCACAGCACCGTCTCTGCGAAGGTGCCTGCACCCGAGGAAAAATGGAAGGTGCAGTCACCATCGGCGCAGTAGAACGTACCCTGGCCGAACGGGCATTGGATGCAGGGTGGCGGCCCATCGAACCCACGCATCGAAATGGCCGCAAGGTGGCGATCGTCGGTGCCGGTCCGGCGGGTCTTAGCTGTGCGGAGCGTCTGAACCGGGCTGGCGTGGAGGTCACCATTTATGATCGATCCAACAAGATCGGCGGCCTGCTACAGACCGGTATTCCATCATTCAAGCTGGACAAGAGCCTGCTGGCGCGCCGGCAGACCCTACTGGAACAGGTTGGCATCCATTTCACTCTCGGCACGGCGGTGGATGATGTCATGTTGTCTCGTCTGCTTGAGCAGAATGACGCCATCTTTCTTGGACTGGGCGCGCAGACACCACGCTCCATCGGGTTACCTGGAGAGACCTTCAGCGGTGTTGAGCAAGCACTTGGCTGGTTGGAAAGAATCAATGCTGGTGATAGAGAGTCATTTGCAGGCCAACGGGTATTGGTTATCGGCGGTGGTGATACGGCTATGGATTGCGCCCGTTCCGCGCTACGCCTGGGTGCAGAAGTCAGCGTCGCCTATCGCGGCCCGGAAGAGTGCCTGCGCGCCTCTCCCAAGGAGATCACACTGGCCCGGGAAGAGGGTGCGATGTTTCTGTTTGAACATCGACCACAACAGATCAGCCACTCTGTGGGAGCGGTGCCCCCGCCGCAAAACGGCCGCAGCCCGGCCACCGACAATCGCCGCGAGGGCGCGGCTCCTGCCACGGTAGAATTCGATACACCTGAAGGCACCCAAAAGATCAATTCCGACCGCGTCATTCTCGCCGTCGGCCAACTAGCCGACCCACCAGCCTGGCTTGGGAGCTTTGGCATTACCACGGAGCCAGACGGGCGTATTCGTGTCGACCCCCAGGGCCACACCACTCACCCCAGGATCTGGGCGGGTGGCGATAATACCCTGGGTCCCAATCTGGCCGTCAACGCCATGGCCGCAGGTCTCACTGCGGCTGAAGGCATTTTGACCAGTTTCAGCTTGTTGCAGCGCATTCGGCGGCAGGTATGAAACAGATCATCCTCCTGCTGATGATCTTTTGTCTGCCGCAGCCAGTGGCAGCCAACCACCCATCGGCGGGAATCGATCTGTGCGAGGTGCATAAAGACAAATTGCCGCCCGGCCTCACCGCAGAATCACTCCCCGATCCACAATCCCCTGGCGCTGCGTTGCTGCATCAATACTGCACCCAATGCCATAACCTGCCGGGACCTGATCGCCACACGGCAGCCGAGTGGCGCGAGGTGACACCCAAGATGTTTATGTTGATGGATGTTTCGCACCGTTTTGGCGGATTGATGGGCCGGGTGGAGATCATGCAGAGTGAGGAACAGGAACGTTTGCTGGTCTATCTGGAATCCAATGCCACCTGGCGGGGTCGGAGTCAAACCGCGCAAAGCATGCTGGGAGTAGTGACGGGGGTAGGGCGGTTTGACTCCGACCCCTTCAATACGTTGAGCGGTTTGACTCCGACCCCTGAAGAGAGTCCCCATTGGCTGACGCGCCTTTGGGTTCTGCTTCCCTTTCTGTTGCTGATGGGATTGGGTCTATTCCGCTGGTGGAGGCATAGTCATCATGCGTAATCGAATCATCATTCCGCTGATTCTCACCCTGCTGGCTGTTCCCGCTGGCTTTGCTTATGTGCACTGGAGCAAGGGAGGAACCGGCACCGGTCTCTACTCCCGTTACTGGTCACCCGATCCGGTACAAGGCTATTGGGACCCGGACAACTTCTACCAGTCACCGGATTCGGTCCAGGGCATTTTCACAGGTGAACTGTGTGTCCAATGCCATGAGGGGATCACCCCCGGCATCGTGACCGACTGGCGCGGCAGTCGCCATGCTCAGAACGAGGAAACGGTCTATTGCAACGACTGTCACGGCAATGACCATCAGCAGTTACGACTACCCACTCCCGATGTGTGTGGCAATTGCCACGCAAAACAGCACGACGAATTCAGGGATGAGGCCCGCTACGGCTTTCCCAGCCATGTACTGGCGATGGAACGGGCGGTGGATGCCAAGCACTTCGTGGACAAACCCAAGGCCGAAGTGCAATCCTGTGTACAGTGCCATTCGGTGGCCACCAAGTGCGACTCCTGTCATAGCCGACACCGTTTCGATGCCGCAGAGGCGCGCCGCCCTGAAGCCTGTATCACCTGCCACTCCGGACCACCACATCCCGATGATGAAACCTACTTCGCCTCTGCCCACGGCAAACTCTACCTGGCCGAAGGCGACAGTTGGGATTGGTCAAAAGTTTTGACCAAGGGCAACTACAAGGCACCCACCTGTGCCTACTGCCACATGGACAACGGACGCCACCAGGTGGCCGAGAAGTCCCTGTGGAAGTTCGGCCTGCGAGAGATCAATCCTCATACATCCAAAAATCAGGTGTTGCGCAGGAAATGGGTCAAACTCTGCAGCGATTGCCACGAAGAGGAAAAGGCCAGGCAGTGGTTAACCGAACTGGATCAGGAGCGCAAACAAGCCTGGCAGAAACTCTATGCGGCAGAAGCAATCCTCAAGGATCTGCGCAGCGAAAAACTGCTTCAACCTGCTGCCGGTGAACGGCCACCCTACCCTATGGACTGGCTGGACACTCTCTGGCCCAGAGAGCGTATCGGTTTCTTCGAGGGCCAGGCATCGGTCTTCTACAACGTCTCCGCCATCGAGCGTGACTACTTCGAGATGTGGTATTTCGACAACCTGGGGGCGTATAAATCTGCCGCCCACGGCAACCCGGCTGGCGTTGCGGCCGGACACCGAAAAATGAGGGCGTCACTGGATCGCATCGAGACCCAGGCCAACGAGTTGCGTGAACTCTCCCAAGCGGAGAAAGAAGCAGAGATCACAACCAAACCATCGGGGGATCTCTGGATGAAGGGTGCCTACACCGACTACAACCGGGAGCACAATTGATGCACAAGGCAGTCTCAGATGTAGGATGTGGTGAGCTTGCGAACCGCATCGTTCGCGACAGATGCGGTTCGTACCTCGGCAACTGCTCCATACGTTGCTCTACCTCCTGCATCCATGCAGTCGTCACTACATCCTACATCCTGTGCATGCTCTTCCTGGCAACACTTCCCGCCCTGGCCGATGAATCTCTGCCGCCCGGCCCATTCACCGAGACTGAGTGCATCACCTGTCACACAGAACGGGATCCAAGCCTGATCAGGCAATGGCGCGAAGGTTCTCACTCTGCCGCTTCCGGTGTCGGTTGCGGCAGCTGTCACGGTGATAGTCACAAGGAGTCAGCCATAAAGGCGAGAAAAGACCAAAGCTGTACCGGATGCCACGAAGGCTCCGCAAGCCACAGTTACTCTACGTCCAAACACGGCATCATCACACGCATCGAAGAGGCAAGACAGGATTGGCGGCAACCGCTGCAGCGCGGTAATTATCGGACTCCCGGCTGCAGTTACTGTCACCTCCATAACGGTGACCATGGTAATACCATGGCGCCTGATCGCGGCCCTGAAACACGGCAATGGATCTGCGCCGGTTGTCACAGCCCCCGCTACATTCGTGAGCAGTTCGCCAATGGAAAGCGTCAGCTTGAGATCGCCGACCTCAAGCTGAAGGAGGGCGAGTCATTGATCGCCTCTGCCGTCGACGATCAGGCAGGTGCCTTGTCGAAACTGCGGAAAAGTCTGAACCACCATCGTCACAACGTCCTTCTTGGCATAGGTCACCAATCCCCGGATTATCAATGGTGGCATGGTCAACCGGCACTGGATGGTGACCTGATCCGAATTCGCGATAGAATTCTGCAGTCCAGTCGGCGCAAGTCACTGGCGGACAACCTGGAGGAGTAACAGCCATGTCCACCCTGCCCCACCGAACACCTTTTATTCTGCTTTTGTTACTGTTTTGGCAGTGTCCTGTTCTGGGATTTACCCTGTCCGGTGTGGTGATGGATGATGAAGAAACTGTTGCCGATGTAGAGATAATGCTGACAGATGCGAGCAACAATGTCGTCCTGGACAGTGTAGATACCAACTGGAAAGGTGCATTCCGTTTTTCCGTCAAACCAGGTATTTTCAACATTGGCGCTTTCAAAAACGAGTATGCCACTGTCTGGAGCAGAGGCGTGGCAGTAAAAGAAACCGACATTTCAATCAGGATCGAGATCATGCCAAAGGCGTTTGCGGAAGATCCGTTATCAGCATCTGATGATTGCGAATGAATAGACCACCCCACCGCTTGCGGACGGGATATTTAAACGACGGAGAATCAAACCCAAAGAGATGAAAGATCAGCATTGCGAAATCACCAAAGCCACTTCCGGGACGGATGAGGCACAAGACCGACTTTGGCCCTCCCCTGCCTATACACAACAGGTCGAGGCATTGAAGAACGCAATAGGCAAAAAAGTCTATCTCGTCGAACTCAAACCCGGTGATATCAACATGGGCATCCGCCTTTCGGATACTGCCTTTGAACTGCTGAGTGTGGTCGATTTCCCACGACCTGACCCCACAAAAGGGATCGCCCCACACCTGATCCTGCTCGACGATGGCCGGGGCATCAATCTGGGACACATTGCCCGGATTTCGTTGAACACCCCTTTCAGCCCTTCTGCCGCCAACACCCTCTATCAGGATAGATTCCTGATGCAGAGTCTTCTGTTACGTGAGCGGCGGCTTTCCAAGGTCTCTATTGCCGCAAAATCCAAAGCATTGCTTGGGAGAATGCTTGGGAAACCGTTGGATCACCCACGCATAGAGAACGGGGGATCTATCTGTGAGTCCGATAGAACCACCAATAGAAAACAGGTGAAGAAATCGCAATAATCAGGCGAGGAAATTGAAGCCCCAGCCAACCAGAGTGAATGCCACGGCCAATACTCCGGCAAACAGGGCCAGCGCCTGCCACTTGATGACCTTGCGCAAAATCAGCATCTCAGGCAGCGATAGTGCCGCCACACTCATCATCAGGGCCAGCGTAGTGCCTACGGCAACCCCTTTTATGAGCATCGCCTCGGCCACCGGAATCACCCCGGTGGCATTTGAGTAGAGGGGGATGCCCAACACAACGGCCGCCGGTACCGAGTACCAGGCATCGCCTCCGAGATATTCACCAACCCACTGTTCAGGCACAAACCCGTGGAACAAGGCGCCCACACCTATGCCCAGTACCACCCACTTCCAGATTCGCCCGACAATCTCCTTCACCTCCGCTACCGCATAGCGATGCCGGCCTGCGAAAGATCTGTCCGGCTCGGGTAGGTCAGCCTCTCCCATGTGGATCTTCCATACATAATCCTCGACCCAACGTTCCGGCTTGAATGCCTGCATCGCCAAACCGCCGAACCAGGCAACCAGCAACCCCGCCGTTACATAGAGCGCCGCCAGTTTCCAACCGAGGATGCCAACCAGGATTACTGCGGCAACTTCGTTAATCATCGGGCTGGCGATAAGAAAAGAGAAGGTAACCCCCAGGGGTATTCCTGCCTCCACAAAACCGATGAACAGCGGTACCGAAGAGCAGGAACAGAATGGCGTCACCGCTCCGAGGGAGACTGCGAATCCCCGCGCCTGCCAATCCGGGCGGCCACGTACGAATCTGCGAACCCGCTCCGGAGACAACAGTGCCCGCAGCAGTCCCATGAGATAGATGACAATAACCAGAAGTGCAAATATCTTGGCCAAGTCCATGACGAAGAAGTGCAGCGCAGCGCCTGCGGATGATTGCGGATCGAGGCCCATGCCTTGATAGATCAGCATGTTTGCCAGGATCTCAAACATCTACAGCTTCTTCCTTCTCATGGGGTACATCAGGAAGACGCAACGAAAGGAGGGCAGCCAGCAGCACGAACCCGGCCGACCACCAGAGACACCCCACCAGCCCCTGCGTCTGGTAGGCCCAACCGGAGAGCATCGTACCCACAAGACGACCACCAGCATTCGCCATGTAGTAGAAACCGACGTTCATCGAAACCTTGTCGAAATCGGAATAGGCAAGGATCAAATACGAGTGCACAGCTGAATTTATGGCAAAGACGATGCCGAACAGGATCAGACCAAGGATCAGTACCACTTGCGAATCCCAGCCCTGTCCCAACGCCAGAGCTATGCCGGCGGGGATAAACACAAGCAGAAAGGCAGTGTTGCGTGCAGTACTGCCACCTGGTCCCTGACCATGATGAGTCTGCCGTACAAGTCTTGGTGCGGCGGCCTGCACAAAACCGTAGCCAATCACCCACAGCGCAAGGAAACCGCCCACCCAGGAGAACTCCCAATGCAGCGTTTCATAGAGGAACACCGGCAGGCCCACCACAAACCAGACATCACGGGAACCGAACAGGAAGAAGCGGGCCGCCGACAGCCAGTTGATCGCCGGAACCTTGGAGAAAACCTGGGTGAACTTGGGTTTGGATTTCATCTTGCCCACACCCGAGGGCAATAATACGGCTGTCACCACCAGCACTATCAGCAACATACCCGCCAGCACCGCCAGCGCTGCCCGAAAACCGATCCACTCCAGCAGGGCCGCACCAATAAAGAACCCAGCCCCCTTGAGGGCGTTCTTGGAGCCGGTCAGCACGGCGACATACTTGAACAGCTTCGACTCGCCGCCAGCACCGCTTAAGGTTTTTACACTGGCCTTGGCCGACATCTTGTTCAGGTCTTTTGCGATGCCCGACAACGCCTGGGCTGCCATCACGAAGGGCACGGAGAGCCAGGCATCCGGCACAGTAAGCGCCAGCAGTGCCACCACCTGCATCCCCATACCGATATGCATGGTGAGATTGAGGCCGATGCGTGCTCCCAACCACCCCCCCACGAGGTTGGTGACAATGCCGAAGAACTCATAGAAGAGAAACAGCATCGCCACTTCGAAGGGCGAGTAGCCCAGCATGTGGAAGTAGAGCACCACCAGCATGCGGATGGCACCGTCGGTGATGGTAAAGGCCCAATAGCCGCCGGTGACTGTCAGGTAGTTTCTGAGGTTATTTTCCATTGTCGGCCATTGTCATAAGGGAGTTAACAGCAGGTGGCAACCCGACAGACCGCCTCGCGGATCAGCGTCTCCGGCAGTGATTCATAAGTCTCTCCGCCAAAGTTCACGGTCCTGCAATCCGTCGGCTGGCCTGTGAATTCACAGCAGGAATCGCAGTGGCTCTTACCTGAACTGGCCTCGGGTAGGATCGATTCGAGCAGTCGTCCATTGATGAGAATGAGATTGGACTGATCGATCTCGTCCATTCCCAGTATCGTCTCCTCCAATCTGATATCCCAGCCCGATGACTGGCACTCTTTTGCGAGCCGCTTGATGAGCGTATCGAGCGCAACACCTGTATCGGTGCAGCGGACACAGGTATTTCCCGCCTTCTCAATGTGTCGCCATTCGACGACCAGTCTCTTGTCATGCATGTCTCTATCCTCCCGCAACCCCTGATCAGAGTCGCAAAAAATCATAGGGAGCTGGCCACCTTGCCGGCAATATCCATCATCCGCTCCACATAACCCCACTCATTGTCATACCAGGCATAAACTTTGACTTGAGTACCATCGATCACCATGGTGGAGAGCGCGTCGACGATAGAGGAACGCGAATCATTGAGATAGTCGACAGAAACCAGCGGCCGTTCCTCATAGCCCAGAATACCCTCCAGCTCCCCCTCGGCAGCCTCTTTGAAATAGCTGTTAACCTCTTCAACCGTTACCGGACGACTGGCCTCGAAGACAAAATCTGTGAGTGAAGCGTTGAGCAGCGGCACCCGCACCGCGTGGCCATTGAGCTTGCCGGTCAGCTCAGGAAATATCCGGGTAATCGCCTTGGCCGACCCCGTCGAGGTGGGAATCAGCGACTGGCCGCAGGCTCGCGCCCGGCGCAGATCCTTGTGACCCTTATCGACGATGGTCTGGGTATTGGTAATGTCGTGGATGGTGGTCATGCAGCCATGTTTGATGCCGATCCGCTCATGCATTACCTTGACCACCGGCGCCAGACAATTGGTGGTACAGGAAGCAGCGGTTAGCAGATGATTCACCGCTGGGTCGTATAGATCGTCATTGATGCCGTAGACAATGTTGAGGGCACCTTCGGTGGGTGCGGCCACGATCACCTTCTTCACCCCTTGTTCGAAATAGACATTCAGGGAGTCCGGTTTTTTGTGGTGTTTACCGGTAGCCTCGATGACGATGTCACAATCCGACCAATCGGTATCACCAATTAGCGCATTTGATGAGTAGGCCAAGGGCTTGCCATCGACGATCATCACTTCATCATCCGAAGCAGTTTCAAGATTCCAGGTACCGTGCACCGAATCAAACTTGAGCAGGTGCGCTGAACCCTCTGCATCTGTGGCAATCTCATTGACGCGGACAATCTCAAACTCGTCCCTACCCCAACCTGCCCGCAGACCCAGCCGACCCATGCGACCAAAGCCGTTGATGCCAATTCTTACAGTCATCTCTATCTCTCCTTAAAGTGGTCTATTCAGCGATCCATTGACGGACCAGATCTGGACCCGGCAGGCCACCGGCATGAACCACCTTGCCATCGACCACCACGCCAGGGGTGGACATCACTCCGTAGCCCATGATCTCCGCCATGTCGGTAATCTTTTCGAGATCGATCTCCGCACCTGCCTGGTCTGCAGCAATTCGGATCAGATTGGTGGTGGCCTCGCAATTTTTGCAGCCGGAGCCCAATACCTTGATGTTTTTCATAATCGGTTCCTCTGGATCTTGTAAAAATCAGGCGCTACAGACGCCGCTGGGACGGTTGGGCATCTCCGCCAAGGCAACGGTGTCGCTGGCAAAAGGCTCTTCATCCCTTATTCCTTCCGCTGTCTTGCGGATCACCGTCTCCACCCAGGCTGGAACCTCCGGGTTGAGACGGTAGTAGATCCATAACCCAACCTTGCGGTCACTGACCAGTTCCGCCTTGCGCAGACCAGCGAGATGGTGGGAGACCTTGGGTTGGGGAAGTCCCAGCGCTTGGGTCAATTCACAGACGCAAAGTTCTTCATGATTGACCAGCAGGGATAGGCAGCGAAGACGGGTAGGATCGGAGAGCGCCTTGAAAAGTAGTGTGGGCGACATATCGAATCAGCTCTATATCTACGAAAGAAGATATAGAGTATATCGACATAAGTCGATATTGCAAAGAATAATTTTAACTATTCAGCTCACGGTGGATATGGAGAAGATGTGTAGGGTGCCGGTGACGACTGCATGGATGCAGGAGGTAGAGCGAAGCAGGAAGTCAGAGCCGTATGCTGCCCGATGGATCGGCAACTCTCATCAGAAATGAAACCGGGCGCTCAAAATATATCGTTTATTGTTTGGCCCGTTCAGATCCTGAACCAGCGCGCCTTCAACCACCCAGCGCTTGTGGATCGACTGCAATCCAACAGTGGCCTGGTGCACCATCTCTCTGCCCTGTTCCCAGCGCCCGCCCAGTTCCAGGTCGAGATCCCATTCACTACCGATGCCCCACTCCGCATGTTCAGCCGGGCTGAGTCGGTATTGCCAGGCGATATCGTAACGCGCCCGGTCGTTGACATCACCGAGCCCTTCAATCCAGAGCGCATCCAGATCCCACTCATGGCGTTGCCGATAGAAGGTTGCCACCGCACCCAGCGACAGGCTCTCATCCCGGGCACTATCGGTCGGCAGTATCACGCCACCCAGCAGGCCAAGCCGACTGGTACCCTGCATAGTGTCATCCTGCCAGACAATGTGCCGGTAGAGGAGACTCAGGTCACCCAGGCGATCACCTTCACCGGAAGAGAGACGATAGGGCAACCCCAGAAACAGCGTCTGTTTTGCACTGATACCGTATGCCAGATTGCTGGTCAGGGTGTTTGCATCGGTATCACCATTATGCTCATCCACAAAACGCACAACCGCACCACCCGCCTCTATCGGCAGCGCTACGAACGAGCGAATGCCCATTGCGCTGGTATCGATGGCCAGAACAGTCAGCAACAATCCCGCCACAAAGGTCTTATCAATGATCATTTTACAGCCCCGTCTGGTTGAAGGATGACTCCCCCTGGGGTAAAGCCCGCATCGACGATGGCCTTGCGGATCGCCTCAAGATCAGCCGATTCACCCTGCTTCATGACGATGCGCGCCCGCTTGTTTTTCAGACTCACATCGGCGGACTCAACACCCTGAAGCTTGTTCAGCTTCTTCTCCGTGCCATAGACACAGAACGGACAGGTCATCCCTGTCACCTCGATCTCGACCACCTGCGGTGTACCTGCCCAACCCGGCGAAACAGTAAAGAGCAGCAGACTGGCTAGCAGTGAAATAATAGGCATCATGGGAGCATCCTCCTATTAAAGTTGGAACAAAGACTCAAATATCGAGCCAGATGCGCAGTGGCAGGGCAAGATAGGCGGCGACAAAACCGATGCCCCAGATAGTGACGGAAGACCAGTAGATACGCCGGTTCCAGATCTGGGACTTATTGCAGAGTTCACCCAGTTGAGGATCAGTGGGACAACTTCGCCTGGAGCGATAGAGCAGCCATCCGGAGAGACCCAGCATGAGACCAGAGAGTGCAAACACCCATGCTTTATGCTGGCTCAAGGTGATCAGAAAGGGCAATGCACTGGTCAGTGCCGCGACTGTCGCCCCAAACCCCAGTGTGACCAGGAGGATCGGCAGGGCACAGCAAACCAGTGTACCGGAGGTAACATACAGGGTCAGCCAGGTGATGCCGCCACCTTTTGTTCCCGCATCCCGCATGTTCATGACGGGTATTTCTTCATGTTTTCAGTCGCCTCCCAGGAGAATCAAAGATGCTACTCAGGCACGAGGTTGGCACGATAGCCGCTCTTCTCCAGATTCCCGCTTGGGTATTACTTATGACAATCTGGAGCTGACGCTAAGTTCCGCTCACACAGAAAATTTCTCTCTTGTTTTGCAGCCTATTCCTAACTGACAAGGTCCCAAAAACTCCAGGCAGGTAGAAACAATAGCCTTCAGGTAATAGGAATTCTACTGTAACGTCACTGCCCCCATCACATGCATTGCATATGCTTAGGCCCTTGGCACTCCAAGGCCCGTTTGTCCCACAGGCTTTTTATGTATACGACCAAATCTTTCGCATCCTGTTCATCCAGCCCCTTTGTTTTCCAGGCCAACATACGCTCTGTTCGCTGTGAGCCGTCAAGGATCGTATTGACCAGAGCTTCATCGGTGTGATGCCAGGCATGGGCTGACCCATTCAGAGCAGGAGCCATGATGTAATTCTTGTTGGTCAAGGCTTCCAGCGTATAGGTTTCTCCTACCCCATCCACACCATGGCAACTCTGACAATGTTCCGTAAAGAGTTTTTGCCCTTGCCTGCCAGATTTGGTCAGTGGTTTGTTACTGCCACCAAGGCGATGCCAATTGACTCCCCCGTCACTCGAAGCAATGATTTTGCCATATTGATTAAGGCCGACGAGCCTGCTCGGTTCATCTGCGGTTACCGATAGCTGGGTCAATACCTGTGCACCAAACTTGTTATTGACCGGTGTCCACATAGACTCGGCGCCTCGCATGCGAAGCAATCCTTTTCCGGCGACAAATGCATAGAGTGTGTTTTCAGTCGTTGCACTGATCATGGTTGCAGGCAGTCTGAACGGGTAGGAGAGATTCCAGCTCAGGCCTTTGTCACGACTGACATACAGGCCCTTATCCGTTGCCACATGGAGCTGAGGGGGCGTTCCGGCATGCCAGGCGATCCCCTTTGTTTTGGGCAGGGTTTCCAAGGTGAGCGTTTCACCCTGGGTAATGGATACAAACATTGAGAGTGACAGTGCGATCAGCGATGTAAAACAGGTCTTGTTAACTTTCATTGCACCCTCCGGGTATAAAGACCAGATATAACTGCAGCTTCATACATTAAATCTCATAATGCTGCGCATGTAGGATGGAATGATGACCGGCTACTGCTTTTTCGTTGCCTGCTCTGACAACAAACGGTCAACCGCAACTTGCAAACGGGAAACAGGCAAAGCGCCGGCTGTAGCAAGAACATCACCGCTAACATGATTGAGAAAGATTGTTCCAGGCGTACCGGAGATCCCTGCTTTAACACCATCCTCATAATCTTCTCTGACTCGGGTGGTCATCCTTCCACTATCGAGGCAACCCCTGAACGCCTTGCCATCCAGGCCGATCTCCTCAGCCAATGGCACCAGACGATCAATTGGGAATCCCTTGCCGTTGGAAGTCGTGCGTTGATAGATCAGATCGGAGTAGCGCCAAAATGCATCATTTCCTCCCAGTTCGGCTGCACACTCTGTTGCCTCGGCCTCCTTCTGTGCACCGGGGTTGTGAAAATCAAGAGGAAAATGCCGGTAAACCCAGTTAACCTTGCCCGCATTCTGTTCGATCAGCTTTTTTACGTTCGGGTGATACCGCTTACAGAACGGACATTCGAAATCCGAGTACTCAACCAAACTGACTGGCGCATTGGGATCGCCATAGATATGATCCCGTTGCGGTGAAACCGGACGAAGATTTCTTGCATGTTCCGCGCTTTTGCGACGCTTGCCTTCTGTCGCCGCTACACGCTTCTTCTCGATATAGGATTCGATGCCCTGCTCTATGACCCGATCCATGAAGCCCTCTTCATCGATCAATCGTCGCAACTCTTTTCTGACCTCTTCTGCAATGATCGCTCTGTCTGCCATCGACCCGTCGGAATCCGCACGGACAGCAGAACTGACCGCAACAGCACCCATTGTGCATCCGACCAGAAACATGGCCAGAAATCGTCTACCTGATTCACTAGTACGCATCGTTCTCTATCCTCATGATGATATTGATCTCGTCAGGTTCCAGTAGTGGAATTGCAGCCCCGGAAAAGGGAGTTTTTCTATTGACTCCATTTTCCGGCAGCTACCCCACCTAGTTGGCCATATAGTGAATGCCGCCAAAGTGTTTCTGCCCGTCAGCGGTCTTGAACAGCACCATCAGCTGATATTTTCCGGCTGACGCCAGGTCATAACCTGCCATATACCAATCCCCCATCTTCATCAGCATTTTGCTGCTCTCTTTGCCATCGGGGCTGGCCACTTTGGAGTTTGCGGTGATGTCACTCAAAACCCGGCCACCATGCTCCACCTTGACCATCAGGTTGTGACTACCACCATGCTGCATACCCTCTTTGGCCTGCATCACATGGAAGCTGACGGTGTAGCCATCGATCTGGGTCTTCTCCATGAACATCTTCGGTTGGGCAGCCATGGCGTCATGGCTACTGTGGTCCATGCTGCCACCCATATCGGCATAACCTGCAGTAGCAACACCACTCAGGAGGGCAAAGGTCAGGCTCTTCAGGACTGTTTTCATGTTGTATCTCCACTCGTTATAAGGTTGGTAAAAAATTGATTGAAGGGGTCGGAGTCAAACCGCCCCAACCACATCATTTTTCCGCCATTGTTTGCGCGGTTTGACTCCGACCCCTGGCACAAAAAGAATCAGGCTTCGCTGTTTTTCAGTAGCTCCTCCGCTTCCTCAACGGTTCCGCTGGAATAGAATCGTTCCTTGAACTGCAACACCAGGCCATAGATCACCGGCAGTACCAGCATGCAGAGCACGGTGACACTCACCATGCCCCCCACCATCGGGGCGGCGATGCGCTGCATCACCTCGGAACCGGTACCGGTGCTCCAGAGGATCGGCAACAGGCCGGCAATGATGGCGGTGGCGGTCATGGCGATGGGACGCACCCGCTCTGACGTACCCTGAAGCACCGCATCCATCAGTTCACTCTTGGTCAGGCAGCCAGCCTCACCGTGAATGGTCCTCTGGTGGCGCGCCTCTGCCACCGCCTGATCGATGAAGGTCAGCACCAGCACACCAATCTCCGCCGCCACCCCGGCCAGGGCGATGAAACCCACCACCACTGCCACCGACAGGTTGAAGCCGTACCAGTAGACCAGCCAGATGCCGCCGATCAGCCCAAAGGGGATGGAGAGCATCACCACCAGTGGTGAGCTGAGGTTGCCGAAGTTGAAGAAGAGCAGCAGGAAGATGATCAACAGGGTCGCCGGCACCACGATGCGCAACCGCTCCTCCGCCCGCTCCATATATTCAAATTGTCCCGACCAGACCAGGGCATAACCCGGCGGAATCTTCACCTGCTCACTCACGGTCTTCTTGGCCACTGCCACATATCCGCCAATATCCGAGGTGCTGATATCGACATAGATCCAGGCGTTGGGCCGGGCGTTTTCACTCTTGATTACCGGCGGCCCCCGACGCAGATGGATCTCGGCTACCAGGGCCAGAGGAATGGATTCACCGCCGGGCGTAGGAATCAGCACCCGCTTGAGCCGCGCCGGATCATCACGCAACTCTCTCGGGTAACGCACGTTGATCGGATAGCGCTCCAGCCCCTCCACCGTGCGGGAGACGTTCATGCCACCGATGGCGGACTGGATCACATCCTGCACATCGCCCAGGGTGAGTCCGTAGCGGGCCGCCTCCTTGCGGTCTATGTCGAAGTCGAGGTAGTAACCCCCAACCGCCCTGTCCCCAAAGGCCGAGACCGTATCCGGCACTGTCTTCATGACCCGTTCGATCTCTTTCGAGAGGGACTCCAGCACCCCGAGATCCGGTCCACTGACCTTGATCCCGATAGGGGTCTTGATGCCGGTGGAGAGCATGTCGATACGAGTCTTGATCGGCATGGTCCAGCTATTGGCCAGCCCCGGGAACTTAATCGCCGCATCCATCTCGTTCATCAATTCTTTGGTCGTCTTGGTGGGATCGGGCCACATCTCTCGCGGCTTCAGCCGAATCGTGGTCTCCAGCATCGCCAGGGGCGCCGGGTCGGTGGCGGTCTCGGCCCGTCCCACCTTGCCGTAGACGGTCGCCACCTCGGGGAAGGTGGCGATGATCTTGTCGGTCTGTTGCAACAGCTCCTTGGCCTTGGTGATGGAGATGCCCGGATAGGTGGTGGGCATGTAGAGGATGTCCCCCTCATCCAGAGGCGGCATGAACTCGCTGCCCAGTTGCTGCAACGGCTGCAGGGTGAAACCCAGCAGCGCCACCGCCCCGGCCAGGGTCAACCAGCGCACCCGGATCGCCAGCGACAAGAGTGGACGATGCAGCAGATGGATCAGGCGATTGATGGGGTTTTTCGCCTCCGAGATAATCTTGCCGCGGATGAAAAAGCCCATCAGCACCGGCACCAGGGTCACCGCCAGGATCGCCGAGGCGGCCATGGCGTAGGTCTTGGTGAAGGCCAGGGGACTGAACAGCCGTCCCTCCTGGGCCTGCAGGGTAAAGACCGGCAGGAAGGAGACGGTGATGATCAGCAACGAGAAGAATAGCGCCGGTCCCACCTCCCGGGCAGAGTTGCCGATGGCCTGCCAGCGCTCCCGATCACTCAGCTTACGACTGAGCCGGTGCGCCATCTGTTCCAGATGTTTGTGGGCGTTTTCGATCATCACGATGGCACCGTCCACCATCGCACCGATGGCAATGGCAATGCCGCCGAGAGACATGATATTGGCATTGATGCCCTGGGCCTGCATCACTATGAAAGCCATCAGGATACCCACCGGCAGGGTGAGGATCGCCACCAGGGCGGAACGGGCGTGCAGCAGGAAGATGATGCAGACCAGAGAGACCACAAGCGACTCCTCCAGCAGCTTGTGCTGCAGGTTATCCACCGCCCGCTGGATCAGATCGGAGCGGTCATAGACCGGCACGATCTCCACCCCGTCAGGCAACCCCGCTTTCAACGACTCCAGCTTCTCTTTTACCCGCTGAATCGTGGTCAGCGCATTTTCACCAAAACGCATCACCACCACACCGCCGACGGTCTCACCCTCGCCGTTCAACTCACCCAGGCCACGGCGCAGCTCCGGTCCCAACTGCACCTGGGCGATATCCCGCAGGCGCACCGGGGTCCCCCGGCCATCCACCGCCACTGGTATCTCCCGCAGGTCATCCAGACTCTGGATATAACCACGGGCCCGCACCATGTACTCGGTCTCGGTCATCTCCACCAGCCGTCCACCCACGTCGTTATTGGAACGTTTGATGGCGTGTTTCACCTTGTCCAGGGTGATGCCGTAGGCGGCCATGGCGTTGGGATCCACCTCCACCTGATACTGCTTGACGAATCCACCGATGCTGGCCACCTCCGCCACCCCGGGCACCGTCTGCAGGGGGTAGCGCAGATACCAGTCCTGGATCGAACGCAACTGGGAGAGATCCTGGTTGCCGCTGCGGTCCACCAGGGCGTATTCGTAGACCCAGCCGACTCCGGTGGCATCCGGTCCCAGAGTGGGGTTGATTCCATCAGGCAGCCGACTGGTGACGTAGTTGAGCTGCTCCAGCACCCGGGAGCGGGCCCAGTAGAGATCGGTCCCATCCTCGAAGATGATGTAGACGAAGGAGAGGCCGAAGAAGGAGTAGCCCCGCACCGTTTTGGCGTAGGGCACCGAGAGCATGGCGCTGGTCAGCGGATAGGTGACCTGCTCCTCCACCACCTTGGGGGCCTGACCCGGAAACTCGGTGAAAACGATCACCTGTACATCCGACAGATCCGGGATGGCATCCAGCGGAGTCTGTTTCACCGCCCAGATGCCCGCCGCCAACAGTAGCAGACTGCTGATGATGATCAGGAAGCGGTTACGCAGGGAACCGTTGATGACCCACTCGATCATGGTTTACTCCCCGCATCCAGGGTAAAACCGCTCATATCCATCCCATCGGAAGCGCTGCTATCGAGGCGCATCTCATCCATCGACATATCAGGTGCGTCCATGGACATCCCCTGCATATCCATATCCATTGCCGTTTCACCGCCGGAGGCTTCCTCCTTGGCCGCCTCCAGCATCTTGGCGGTAGCCTCACGCAGCTTGGATTCAGAATCGATCAGGAACAGGGCGGAGGCCACCACCTCCTCACCGGCCTTTACCCCGTCGAGCACCTGCACCCAACCTTCACTGTTCTGACCCAGGGTCACCGCCCGCGGCTCGAACTTGCCCGGTGCGCGCACCACGAAGACCTGCTCCCGTTCACCGGAGCGTACAATCGCAGAATCCGGCACCACCACCGCATCCTTCTGCAACCCGGTATTGAGGGTCACATCGGCGAACATATCGGGCTTCAGGGCCAGTTGCGGGTTATCCAGCTCCAGACGCACCTTAATGGTCCGGGTCTTCGCCTCTGCATAGGGATAGATATAGGAGACCCTGCCCTCAAAGATCCGGCCCGGCATACTCCTCAGAGTCAGCTGCGCCTTGTCACCGATCCGCACCCAGGGCAGCTCATGTTCATAGACATCGACCTGTACCCATACCTTGGTGAGGTCGGCAAGACGGTAGAGTTCGCTCTTGGGGGTCACATACTCCCCCTCACTCACACTCAGCTTCATCACGATACCGTCGAAAGGTGAGTGGACATGCAACGCCTTGAACGCCTTACCGCTCTGCTCCAGTTCCCGGATCTGGTGTTCCGGCACATCCAGCAGCTGCAGCCGCTCGCGGGAGATCTCCGCCATCTGCCGCGCACCCTCCCGGATATCGGCATACTCACTCTCACCCAATGTCTTCAGATTGCGCAACGCCAGCAGATACTCATGCTGACTGCTGACCAGCTTGGGGGAGTAGACGGAGAAGAGAATGTCGTCCTTTCTCACCCGCTCTCCGGTTTTGTTGATGAAGAGTTTTTCGATCCACCCCTCGGTCTTGGGGTGGAGACGGGTGATGCGGGTCTCGTCAGCGATCACCCTGCCCAGCGCCCGCACCGAGCGCGAAAAGGCCTGACGTTTGGCCTTGACGGTGCGCACACCGATATTCTGCACCGTCACCGGGTCGATCCTCACCGTGCCGGCCGGTTCATCCGCTGCCCCGCCGTCATCCGCATAGACCGGCAGGTAGTCCATACCCATCTCATCCTTGGTGAAGACCGGCGAGGTGATGGCGGGGTTCATGGGGTTGCGCCAGAAGAGCACCTTGCGCTCCTTTGGCGCTGCTTTGGGCTCATCGGCATAGACCGGCAGGTAGTCCATGCCCATCTCATCCTTGGTAAAGACCGGCGAGGTGATGGCAGGATTCATGGGGTTACGCCAGAAGAGAGGCTTCTTCCCCTCCGCCTTGACCGGCGCGGCAACCGCAGCCTCCACGCCAGGCACTGTCCAGGGTA
The DNA here is from genome assembly GCA_963691905.1 of Sedimenticolaceae bacterium. Taxonomy (GTDB): domain Bacteria; phylum Pseudomonadota; class Gammaproteobacteria; order Chromatiales; family Chromatiaceae; genus QGON01. The sequence goes on along the minus strand of OY829894.1, from coordinate 234,420 downwards.
TCTGCGGCGGGTAACCGCTCAGCCAGACACCTGCACCGATGCCAGCCAGTAGTGCGGCAGTCAAACCTATCGGGTATTTATTCATGATTCTTCTTCCCCGCCGACCGCAGCCAGCAAACGTGCCTCGGCCTGTTTGGCTTGGCTCAGAGCCTTCCAGTAGGCGATGCGAAAGTTGTTCAATTTGATCTGGGTGCGGACCAGGGTGAGGAAATCGACCTTGTCCACCTGATAGCCCGCAAGCATGGAGGCCACCGCCTGTTCGGTCTGGGGAATGATTCCTTTGAGCAGCAGACGGGCCTGTTCCCTACCCTGTGCATAGTCCGCCAGCGCCCGCTCCACCTGTTCGCGGATCTCACGGCGGGCATCATCCAGAGCGTAGCGGGCCTCCATTCGTTCGCTGTTGCGCTGATCCACCTCCCGATCCTGCTTATTGCCCTGATAGATCGGCAGGTTGAGGCTGACACCGAGGGAGAGAAAATCGCTGCGGGATGAGCCGTCCGGATTGTTTCCACCGCGCAGGCCGTAGGCCCCTTTAAGGGTGAAATCGGGATAGCTCCCTTTACGCGCCAGCTCCAGTCGCAGATCTGACGCATCCAGCGAATGCTGTTTCATACTCAGCAGGGGACGCTCAACCAGAGCCTGCTGCAGCCACGCATCTGCACCCTCCAGATCCGCCAGCTCAGGGGTGTTTATTGGCTCCAGCTCCACTGATGAACCGCCTGGATGGGCCATCAGGGCTTGCAGGCGGGCTGCCTCGCTGCGCCGCATGCCTCGCAGGCGTACCGCCCGTTCCAGCTGGCCTGAAAGCTCCACTTGCGCCAGCAGCACATCCTGCTGCAACCCCTCCCCCACCCGGTATTTGACCTGCACCACCTGGACGAAAGAGCGCAACCGCGACTGGTTGTCCTCTACGGAGGCCAGGGCACGGTCCAGATAGAAGAGATTCCACCAGCTGCGCCTCACATCGCGGACCAGCATCAGCCGCGCCTCGCGGGCTTTATCCTGCTTGCCCAAGGCCGCCAGCCGCGCCGCCTCGGCACGCAGCTCAAGCTTGCCGGACCAGGGCAGTTTCTGGCTGATGCCGACCTGAAATTGGGTCATGGCTTCCTGGGTCAGATCAAAACTGTCCAGGGGAAGATTGGCCGCATTGAAGGACAACACAGGATCAGGCAAGGCACCAACCTGACTCGGCCGCTGGGCAGCGGCCTCTGCCCTGGCCTCTATCTCAGCGAGACCAGGATTACCTTGTAGCGCCAGGCTTACCGCCTGGTCGATCGACAAGGTAGCGGCCGCCTGGCTGTTCTGCCAGACCATACCGCACACAAAGAGAAGGGCGGCACGCACCCGGCGTTGCGAAAAAGAGAACATCAATGGAAACCTGCTGTTTGATTCGGGATTGGCAGCAGAGGGTTCCTCATCCCAAGCGTATTCAAGCCGTCCTGGCGGACGCTAAAACATCAGGGAGTGGAGAACGGAATGCTGCCTGCTGAAACGATCATCAGACAACAGGAGGTATCAGATACGCAGGCAGCAGAAACTCAGTCGTGGGGGTATTGGAACGGGTGGGGCCGAGAAGGAGAACAGAATCTCATCGCGGGGTGGCCCCCTTACCGGGCGCAGGTCCGCCAGATCTTTGGAGACCAGAACCGGCTGATCGATGCCTTCGAAGGTCAGGAGACTGGAATCGCGCTGCGGCAGAACCTGCTGCAGATTGAGATGACTGGTGTCACAACGACATAGAGTGTCCACCATCTTGGGCATCTGACAATGCGGATCATCACTCATGACCCTATGGGAGTCCTCCCCCATCGGCATGGAGTGCTGCCCGAAAGCCGCCAAGGCACCCTGACCCCAAGACAACAGCAATACCACCACCAGCATCCAGGTGGTCAATCGCAGACTGTTGTCGCGGATAGATGACATCTTAAGGTTTCTTACTTCCCAAGGTTTTCATATGTTCAGTTAAAGACACTGCGGGCAATGAATGGTTCCGCCGCTGTGTGCTGGACTTGATCAGATATCATGACCAGTCACAAGTCTATTCCATCCCTATCGACTCGCGGTCGACATACCTGACAAACGCGAACAGAGAAACATCACCTACCCTTCTACTTGGGTGGTTTATTACAACAGGCAGGGGGTGGCGCATTTGCATTGTCTCTGGCATTGGTATCGGAAAATTGAAACCAGTTACCCTTGAACCGGCTCCACCAATTATCCAATGGCGGAAAGCCTGTGCTTTCCAACGCATCGACAATCACCTGGTAGGCCGATTGAGTGGCATCGTAACGCACAATGAGCTGATGTTTTTCCACATCCGCGGCCACTTTACAAACGCCCGGTAGAGCGCTGACTGCACGTTCCACTACCATCGCATCGGCAGCATGCACCAGTGCCGGTATTTTAATCCTGCGCCTGACTTCCCAGGTACCTACAGGTTTCAAGGGATCTTGCGTTTTCATCTTTCTCTCCAGCCTTTACTTAACCAGGCAGGTTGGATTAGGTGCACATCACCACCAAAATCAGTCATTTCCGCCAAAGCCAAGTGTGTGCATTAACCCAACATTTTCCGCAATTTCAAGCTCAGCTGTTGGGTTACGATGCGCTCAAACAGAGTCAACAAGTATCAAGCATGGTGTTATTGCGCATCTAACCCAACCTACGTTTTTTCAACAACAGGGTTAACCATCCAAATCCTTTCGCTTTTGCTCGAACTCATCTTGATCAATCTCACCCCTTGCGTAGCGCTCCTTCAGAATGTCGAGTGCAGATTTCTGCTTTCCAGGTGGCTTTTCTCTATTTCCCCCAGCCGCCTTTACAGCCCACACAATCACAACGATCAAAAGGATCCAGAACAACCACATAAAGCCACCACCGAAACCCATACCAAAACCGTTTCCCATCATGATGAGCCTCCTGGTTAAATCTCTGCACGCTTGAGTCTGAGTGCATTGGTAATCACAGACACCGAGCTAAAACTCATGGCAGCGGCAGCGAGTATTGGTGATAGCAACAGACCAAAAACGGGATAAAGTACACCGGCTGCCACCGGCACACCGAGAGAGTTGTAGATAAAGGCGAAGAAGAGGTTCTGCCGGATGTTGCTCATGGTCGCCCGGCTCAACCGCCTGGCACGTACGATGCCGCGCAGGTCGCCCTTGACCAGGGTCACGCCAGCGCTCTCCATCGCCACATCGGTGCCGGTGCCCATGGCGATGCCAACATGGGATTGCGCCAAGGCCGGGGCATCGTTAATGCCATCTCCCGCCATGGCGACTGTATGACCTTCCGTCTGGAGTCTCCTGACAATCTCGGCCTTCTGATCCGGCAACACCTCTGCCTCAACCCGGTCAATACCGAGCTTTTCGGCGACAGCCTGAGCGGTGGTGTAATTGTCACCCGTCAGCATAACCACCTTTACGCCCTCGGCATGCAGATCATGAATAGCCTGTGGTGTAGATGCCTTGATGGGATCAGCCACACCAATCAGTCCGGCACTCTTGCCATCTATCGCCACGAACATGACAGTCTGGCCTTGTGCGCGCCCAGATTCTGCCTCTGCGGGTAACTCACCCGGATCGATTGATAACGTCTCTAGCAGTCTGAGGTTGCCAAGCGCCACCGCTCGTCCATCAATGTTGCCGCGCACACCCTGGCCGGTGATCGATTCGAACTGGTCAGTAGGAGCCAGACTGATGCCCCTCTCTTCGGCACCACGCACAATGGCCTCCGCCAGCGGATGTTCACTGGCCCGTTCCAGACTGGCAGCGAGACGCAGCACCTCATCTTCACCGAAGCCCTCGCCACTCTGCACTGAAACCAGCTGCGGCCTTCCCTCGGTCAGGGTCCCGGTCTTGTCCACCACCAGCGTATCGACCTTCTCCATAATCTCCAACGCCTCGGCATTCTTGATCAGCACCCCCATGGTCGCCCCCTTGCCGGTGCCGACCATGATCGACATGGGTGTCGCCAGCCCCAGTGCACAAGGGCAGGCAATGATGAGCACGGCCACCGCGTTGATCATGGCGTGGGCCAGACGGGGTTCTGGGCCGATGAAACCCCAGACGATCAGTGTGAGTACCGCAATCAACACCACCGCCGGCACGAACCAGCCGGCAACGATATCCGCCAGCTTCTGGATCGGTGCCCGCGAGCGCTGAGCCTCGCTTACCATGCGTACGATCTGGGCCAACAGGGTATCGCTGCCCACCTTTTCGGCCCGCATCAGCAAGCTGCCGGTTCCATTCACTGTTGCACCGATCAGGGATTCACCCACAGCTTTTTCAACGGGGATCGGTTCACCGGTAACCATCGACTCATCCACCGCACTGCTGCCGTCAGTCACCACGCCATCCACCGGCACCTTTTCACCCGGCCTTACCCGCAGGATGTCGCCGGGCATGACCTGTTCCAGCGGGATATCATCCTCGGCACCATCGGCACGGACGATACGGGCTGTGTTGGGGGCCAGCCCCAGCAGTAGCTTGATGGCCGCATTGGTGCGGCTGCGGGCACGCAGTTCCAACACCTGTCCCAGCAGCACCAGGGCCGTGATCACGGCTGCCGCTTCAAAGTAGACGGGGACTGTCCCGCCTGCGTGCAGCATGTTGGGCGGAAAGATGCCGGGAAACAGCAGGGCGACGACGCTGTAGCTCCAGGCCACCGCCACACCCAGCCCGATCAGGGTGAACATGTTGAGATTCCAGCTCACCACCGATTGCCAGCCGCGCACGAAGAAGGGCCAACCGCCCCACAGGACCACCGGTGTGGCCAGGGAAAACTCAATCCATTGCACCATCTTCATGGATAGGCCACCCGGCAACCAGCTGGGCACGAGATCAGCCACCATGGCCAGCAGAAAGACCGGCAGGGCCAGCAGCGCGCTTACCCGGAAGCGGCGACTCATGTCGATCAGTTCTTCGTTCTTCTCCTCCACATCAAGGGTGCGTGGCTCCAGCGCCATACCACACTTGGGACAGGGGCCTGGGTGATCCGCCTGGATCTCCGGATGCATGGGACAGGTGTAGACGGCACCAGCCACAGGCGGATGAAACGCACCATCGGGGTCGGAGTCAAACCGCCCACTACCACCATGTATTTCTGACACCTTTACGCGGTTTGACTCCGACCCCTGTTCATTCAGATAGGCAACTGGATCGGTCGCAAACTTCTTCTCGCAGTGTTCACTGCAGAACCCATATTCGATATGGTCATAGAGGTAACGGTGAGGACTCTCGGGATTGGCATCCATACCACAGACCGGATCGACACCGTTCCAGGATTCAATCTTCTTTGCCGGATGTCCCATTGTTGCCTCCTTAGGTCTCAGTGTGACAGTGGCCTTCACTGCCTTCGACCGACTCGATGAGATGACAGACACTATTGCCATCGGGTATTCCGTCAGGCATGAGATCCCACTGCTCAAGCGCCTGCTCCATACGCTCCTGCAGTTTCATCATCTCCTCGATCTTGGCACGGTTCTCATGAATACGATGCTGGATGATCTTTCGTACATCGTCACAAGGCGACTCACCCAGTTCTGCATGTTGGGTGATCTGTTTGATCTCGTTCAAAGTAAAACCAAGATGCTTCGCCATGCGGACAAATCGCAACCGAGCCGCATCATGTGACGTGAAGAGGCGGTAGCCGTTCTCCTGCTGTGCGGCTGGCTGGATCAGACCAATACGCAGGTAGTAGCGCACCACATGGGCCGGCGTATCACTCTCTAATGCAAGTTCGTTGACTGTGAGCATGGGTTCAATCCTCCTGCCAGCCACTAATCCGCAATCAAACTGGTCTGTATTAAGCCTACAACCTGTGTGTTACACACAGGTCAAGGGTATTTTTCCATCGCCCTACATCTACTCCATCACACTCCCCCCCATCGCCTTGCGTACACGAAGGAGACGGGAGCGTACCTCTTTCGCCAGATCGGCCACGTCGTCCCGATCCACCAGACTCAGGACTGCCTCCGGATCCATGAAGGCAACGACAATCATGCCGTCCTCCTCTTCACGGATTACCACATTGCACGGCAGCAGCAGACCAATATCAGGCTCTGCATCGATTGCCTGATTTGCCAGGGTTGGGTTGCAAGCGCCCAGGATTTTGTAGGGACGTTTCTCCAAACCGAGTTTCTTCTTCAAGGTGGCCTGGACGTCGATCTCGGTCAGGATGCCAAACCCTTCCTCCTTCAATGCCGCAGTCACCTGTTGCTCAATCTGATCCATTTCGCCCTGGAGCCTGGTTGCAAAGCTATACATGCTTCTTTTCCTCATGATTAATTAACAGTTATGGTGATTTTTTCCGAGATCAAAGGTGGGGCCTGTGGTTCATGCTGCTCATCGCCCAACAATAACTGCAGCGTGTGTCTTCCAGATGGCAGTTTCAACGTGACTTCGGTCTCGCCCTGGTCAAAGTGAATATGGAGAGGATCACGGGGAATGGCTTCATCCATATCCGGCAACTGCTCCACATCCACCAGAAGATGATGATGGCCCGCGGTATGCCGCCGCTTGCCGGTGGTTCCGGCAGGCGTAATACCGAAACCCTTGATGCCAAATTTCACTTTGAACGGGCTTTTCACCACCGCACCATCCGCAATGCCGATGAAATAGACCTTTGCGCTATCGGGCGGAGAGTGAGCACCCGTGATGGGTGTCACCAGCAACAGTACCATTGCCAGAACGGGTGTGATGGCGGAAACAAGCCTCTTCTTAGTCATCGCTATCTCCTACTGGTTCCGGCTGGCATAGACGGTGGTTTTCCCGTTTTCCTGGATGGTCACAACGTTATATGGATCTTTCCTCGGCCCTTCCATCCCTGGTGAACCCATGGGCATGCCGGGTACGGCAAGACCCTTGATCGGGGGTTTCTCTTTCAACAGGCGGGCAACCACATCGGCAGGCACATGCCCCTCTATGAGATATCCCCCAACCTTGGCGGTGTGACAGGACTGCATGTTGCGCGGCACGCCCAGCTCTGTTTTGATCGAACTCATATTGCGCTGGTTGTGTACCTCCACCGTATAGCCATTCTCTTTCATATGACTGACCCAATCCTTGCAGCAACCGCAGGTCGGACTTTTGTAGACCACTACATCAGCTGCCTCAGCGGGGCGCTGGCTGAACAGTACGCCACCTGCAACCAGCGTTATCCCGGTCAGCAACCAGGCAGCAAGTTTTCCGTAAGCGGGTAATTTCTTCGATTTTTCAATCTTCTTCTTTGTCATAACTTTTCTCCTGTAACTTATTTATTTCAAAGGGTTCGGAGTCAAATTTGACTCCGAACCTTCGTCTTCTACAGATATCAGCCCTTATTGATTGGCTGCATGGGTTTACTGGCCTGAGCATTCCGCTCGTGCCAGACACGATAGATCTCATCGGACCAGTGAGTCTGCACCCAGGCCAGGATGTCATCGATCTGTTGATCATTCAGCTTGCTGGCGAATTCAGGCATGGTTCCGCCCAAAGGAATGCCCCCACGCTGTACAGTCCGGTGCAACACGGATAGCGGATGGTGCCAGGTATGAGCGGCACCATTCAGGGGAGGCGGTGGATATTTGCCATCGGGCAGCGGTTCTTTCCAGTTCGGTGTACCCGATGCGTCCGGCATGTGGCAGCTGGCGCAATTCGTCTGGAACAGTACATTGCCTCTCGCAACCTGCTCCTGGTTATACCAACGCTGAACGGATGGAGATACCGGCGGCGAAACAACCGCTTTATCGATGCTGGCCACTGCACCTTGCTGCTCACTGCAACCGGCCAAGGCAACCAGACCCATCAGCGGCAGCAGACTCAATAATCTTCTCTTCATTACTCACTCTCCCGTTGTCTGGCGGCAGGGATCGAATTCTTATTTAACTCCACCCCCTTCATCGCCGATCAGAACCAGGCGCGGATACCGGCGACAATCTGAACATCGCTGGTATCCTCACCCTCATCTCTGGCAAAGTCGGCGGTCTGGCCGAATTTCCCTGTCCAGTTGACACCTATGTAGGGAGCAAACTCCCGCCGTATCTCGTAGCGCAATCGTAATCCCAACTCCATATCGGAGAGACCGGAGCCGACGCCGACCGCTTCGTCATCCTTGCTGTAGAGATTCATCTCGACCTCTGGTGACAGGATCAGCTTCTGCGTGAACATATATTCGTATTCGGCATCCAAGCGAGCACCGATCTGCCCTGACTCACCGATAAAGATTCCGGCATCCACCTCGAACAGATAGGGTGCCAGGCCTTTGAAGCCGAGGGCCAGGAAGTCCCGGTTTGGATCCGGTTTTATATCCCGTCGCCAGCCAACCTGGAGATCCCAGAAAGGCGCAATGGCCCGACTGTAGAGGAACTGCACTTCAGCCTCCTCAGTTTCGCCGTTCACGCGCTCCACTTCTGTCTTGAACCAGAACTTGTTGAGGTCGTATCCAATCCAGGCGTCCGCTTCCAGCACCAGTGGATTGGAACCATTCGTACCCCTGATCTCCAGTTTGTCGATCATTACCTGGTAGACCAGCGGATCATCTGCTCCACCGGCAAAAACGGGGTTGGATAATCCGATCACCATCAGCGCAGCCAATATCTTTTTCATCATTTTTTACCTCCTCAACTGACGACGACGGTGCGGAACATACCGAGCATGTGATAGAGCAGATGGCAGTGGTAGGCCCAGCCCCCCTCCGCATCCACGGTGACCCGATAACTGATGCGGGAACCGGGCTGCACGATCACGGTGTGTTTGCGCGGGATGAAGTTGTTGTCACCGGTCTCCAGATCGCTCCACATACCATGCAGATGCATCGGGTGGTTCATCATGGTGTCATTGACAAAGGTAATGCGCAGGCGTTCGCCCAGTTTCCAGCGCAGGGGTTCGGCGTCGCTGTGTTTGACGCCGTTGACCGACCACATGTAACGGCCCATGTTGCCCGTGAGGTGGAGTTCGATCTCGCGGTCCGGATCTCGGTGATCATGGGTGGTGCGCAGGTTCTTCAGATCAGCATAGGTCAATACACGGCGGCCGTTGTTACGCAGGCCGACACCAGGATCATCCAGCCGGTACTGGGGAGCATCCGCCCGCATATCCACATGAGGGCCGTATTCCGTTGGCGCATGATGGACGGGGCTGGCGGTGAAGTCTGATGGGTTGGGCTTCATTGCCGGTTTTGCGGATGATGTCGGAGCCATCTGCATTCCGCTCATATCCATGTCACTGGCCATCTGCATACCACCCATATCCATATCACCGGCCATCTGCATACCGGGCATCTCATGTTGGCTGTGGTCCATGCCCTTCATCACGCTTCCATCCGGCATCTGGTGCTGGCTGTGGTCCATGCCCGACATGTCATGCCCGGCATGGTTCATCATGTTCATACCCATGTCGTCATGCCCCAGATTCGGTACCGAGTCCATTTCGGGGATCGTGGCCGTCAATGAGGGATCGGGTGTCAGGGTTCCTCTGGCATAACCAGAGCGTGCGATATCCTGGGCGAAGATGGTGTAGGCCGTGTCATCTTTGGGCTCGACGATGACATCATAGGTCTCAGCCACACCCATGCGGAACTCATCCACGGAAACCGGCTCGACAGCCTGACCATCCGCGGCCACCACGGTCATCTTCAGACCGGGAATGCGCACATCGAAGAAGGTCATGGCAGAACCGTTGATGAAACGCAGACGAACCTTTTCACCTTTTCTAAACAGCCCGGTCCAACCCTCAGCCGGGGTCTGGCCATTGGTCAGGAAGGTGTAGGTATAGCCGGTCACATCCGACAGATCGCGCTGGCTCATGCGCATCTGATTCCACATCCTGCGGTCGTTCCAGGTGGCCGTCAGCCCCTTCTCCTTGATGTCTCTCATCAAGTCCGCGTGGGTGCGCTCATTGAAGTTGTAGTAGTGGCTGAGCTTTTTCAGTTTGGCATAGACATTGGTGGGGTCTTCATCGGTCCAGTCGGAGAGCATCACCACGTAGTCACGATCGTAGGTGAAGGGTTCAGGCTCCCTGGGATCGATGATGATGGAGCCGTAGAGACCGGTCTGCTCCTGAAACCCGGAGTGACTGTGGTACCAGTAGGTGCCGCTCTGGGTCACGGGAAACCGGTAGGTGAAGGTTTCACTTGGCTTGATGCCTTTAAACCCTGTTGCAATGTCCGGCACGCCATCCATGGCACTCGGCAGGATAATGCCGTGCCAGTGAATGGAGCTGGTCTCGCGCAACAGATTGGTCACCCGCAACGTCACCGTATCACCCTCTCGCCAGCGCAGGATGGGCGCCGGCAGCGAACCATTGACGGTTGTGCCAATTCGCGCAGCACCAGTGAAGTTGACTGCCTGCTCACCAATGGTCAGATTGAAATCGGTGCCGCGCAGGGTTTCAGGCCCCTGCTGTTTCATGACGGCGGCCAGCGCGCTGGACCCCAGCCCCAGCCCAGCGAAGGCACCACCCATCGCCACACCTTGTACAAATCGGCGGCGCGTCAAGCACACCCCCTTGATCGGGTCGTTAATACTACTCATGGAGTTAATCTTCCTCTGCAAATCAGCGGCAAACACTGAGCCGCTGACTATTTAGTCAACAAACAGTTGTCAGGCGATCTCTGATAAATCAGCGATCAGCAGCGAGGAAGTCAGGCCCTGGGTGGGCGGAAGAGAGAAGAGGAGAGTTGGCTTACAAAGCCCTTGTCTGCCCTGGGCAAAACAGGCGTTACGGCAAGGTGGGTGGGAAGTAAGAAAACCGGCAGCAGCGCAAGCACACAGGATGCGCACTGACCGGATGAGCAGCTATGGTTGGCACAGCCATCATCAGCATTACACTGCTCACAATCGTGGGCCGCCTGGTCCATAACCATGCCGCTATCAAACATATCCGACATCTGATGTACGCTCCCCTCCCGGTCAGAGGAAGCGGCAAAACCGGCCATCGCCCCCTGCAACGGAGATAACCCCAACAAAAGTGTCAGGAGCAGAGCCAGCAATTTGTCAGATAGTCGAGGCATATAGCTAGATAATACTGAGATTCATTCTTATTTCAATCATTTTTTCTGGCAGTCAATTTTCAAAAAAGTTCCATCTCTTTGTATACCAATGGGGCCGGAGTCAAACCGAATGCAATAACAGGATTGACTCCGGCCCTCTGGAAGAGATGCCTCACCGCAGGCCGTGGTGCAGGCCAATCAGGTTCCCTGCTCTCTCCTGTTGCTCGGGAGTCAACACAGCATATAGATCACGACGGGCAGTGATCACCTTTTGCATCTGTTCCAACCCCTGCTGGTGGAAGGTGAAGCGCTCTTCAGGTGCTATCTGACCCGACCCAAACATGCTCTGCCGATGAGATAACATTACGCCGAGTTTGCCTTTCACCGCTGCTTCATAGGTGTTCCAGGCATCTTCCTGATCGGCCGAAATATCCAGCGTGCTTTTAAGTCCTGTCAGCTGTTGATCTGCATAGGCAACCGGATCACCACGCATCATCCAACCTGGGCCACCACCTGGACCGTGCATTCCACCCGGACCACCCATCATCCCGTGGTTACCACCCCAACCTGGACCAAATCCAGGGCCAAATCCTCCGTGGGCGAATACACCGGACGCCACGCTGGCAACGAGTACGGAAGCGGCTGCGATACCCAGAAATTGTTTGGTCGTCTTTTTCATGACTCTCTCCTTTTTGCGTTACAGTAAATTGAATTCAGTTCAGCCTCTTGGCTTGATTATTATTAAACTGCACTTGTGTAAGCCATCTGTGTCGAAAAACAGGCTTTTTGTAATCTCATGTAACAGGGGTCTGGAAAATTACCAGGCGTTACAATTCACCCCTGCACAGGGCAAAAAAACACTTTAGATTTAGGGCCATGAACAGATCTCAGGACCACATATTGGTCGTCGATGACGACCCCGAAATCCGTCATCTTCTCAAGACCTATCTGGAGAAGAATGATTATCGGGTCACCACGGCGGCAGAGGGTAACGGCATGTGGATGGCACTGGACCAGGCCCACATCGATCTCATCACGCTCGACCTGATGCTGCCCGGCGTTGACGGAATGGAGCTGTGCCGCACACTACGGACACGCTCCAGGATTCCGGTGATCATGCTGACCGCAAGAGGAGACGAAATGGATCGCATCCTGGGCCTGGAGATGGGGGCGGATGACTATCTGGCCAAGCCTTTCAGTGCCAGGGAACTGCTGGCCAGAATCAAGGTGGTGCTGCGGCGGGTACGGGATCTGCCCATCGATCCGCTGGCTGACGCCCCAGCGAAACTCATATTCTCCGACTGGACATTGGATAGCCGGACCCAGCATCTCACCTCACCAGACGGTGTAGTGGTCCCTCTGAGCAACGCCGAGTACCAACTGTTGCACGTACTGCTAACCCACCCCAATCGGGCACTCACCCGCGACCAGTTACTCGACCTGACTCAGGGACGGGACAGTGGCCCCTTCGACCGCAGCATCGACGTACTTATCGGCCGGTTACGCAGACGCCTTGGTGACAATGCCAAGCAGCCGGAACTGATCAAGACCCTGCGCGGCCGTGGGTACCTGCTCGCAAGCAAGGTCTCATCAACCCACTGAAGAGGATATTCCAGTGCGCCTGTTGCCAAGATCACTATTCGGAAGATTGGTACTGTTGTTACTGACAGGCCTGGTTCTGGCTCAGTTGCTGTCGACGTTCATCCTGTTACGCGACCGGGGACAGGTACTCTACAAGTCGATTCGGCAAAACCTGATCATTCGCACTGCGGGCGTCGTCCGTCTGCTGGACTCCCTGCCCGCCCGGGATCGTCAACAGCTGATACCGCTATTGGCCAGCCCGGAGCTGCAGATCACCCTCTCCGGGCAACCGGTACCGGTCCCGCCACTGGAACAAAATTTTGCACTTGCATCGAAGCTGGTCCGGCGTGAACTGTTGCATCGGCTGCCGCAGGATACCAAGATCCTGATCTCCATCGAAGACTCACTCCCACAGCCGCAGATGCCTCCCATGCACCGTCGGCATATGATGGGCGGCGGTCCAATGTCAGGACCCTGGGCCTATATGCACGGACTGCACGCCATGGCACGTTTTTCCCACGTTCAGGTGCAGTTACAGGATGGCTCCTGGGTACACTTCAAACACGGTCTTTCCGAGCGCCTCTTCGATTGGCCCGCCCGTCTTCTCATTGTTTTGGGGGTCCTGTTGATCAGCGTGATACTGCTCTCTCTCATCGGTGTGCGCTCACTTATTCGCCCATTGAGGGAGTTGAGGCAGGCAGCGGAAGGACTCGGCAGGAATATTCGGCAAACCCCTCTCGATGAGACCGGCCCCACCGAGGTCAGAGATACGGCGAAGGCCTTCAACACCATGCAGACCCGGCTGAAGAACTATATCGAAGATCGGGCGGGTATCCTCGCGGCGGTCTCGCATGATCTCAAGACACCACTGACCCGGATGCGTCTGCGCACGGATCTGATGGAGGACGAGGAACTGCGGGCAAAGACCCAAAAGGACCTTGATGATATGGAGTCCATGGTAAGTGCGACGATTGACTTCATGCGCGGCACAGAAACCCGTGAATCCAGCCGGCGTCTGGATCTGATGGCGCTGCTGGAGAGCATCCAGGAGGATGCACTGGAAGCGGGGGGAAACGTCCAGCTCCTGGGGCAGGTAAGCCGCCTCTACAATGGCAAACCTCTGGCACTGAAACGCTGTATCGTCAACCTGGTGGAGAATGCCGTGCGCTATGGTGAACAGGCCGACATAAGGGTTGAAGATGCTGAAGAAGCGGTGGTGATTTCAATCTGTGACAGAGGCCCCGGCATTCCAGAAGATGCCCTGAAAAAGGTATTTGACCCCTTCTTTCGTTTGGAAAACTCCCGTGCACAACATACCGGGGGGACCGGTCTCGGTCTTGGCATTGCGCGAAACATCGCCCGCGCCCATGGGGGGGAGCTGATGCTGTACAACCGGTCCAAGGGCGGATTATGCGTCAAGCTGTCGCTACCACGGTGACCTCACATTAATTTGAGAGCGGTTGGACAGAAACGCCTACACTGTCCCGATTAATTTTGTCTCTCCAGTAACAATCGACCCATTAACATGGATATATTCTCATCCCCAACCATGATCCACACTCTGAAAGACTTACGCGAACACTTTAACCATGATCCACACTCTGAAAGACTTACGCGAACACTTTGGCCCAGCCTGGGTTGAACAGGGCTCGCACTTCCTGAAGAATCATGCCAATTTCATACCCCAGATTCAGCGAGAGGGGGCGTTGATCACGGCACTGATCAACGCCGATCAGCAGCGGTTACGGGTCTATGTCCGCGTACAGATGGATCCGGGCAAGGATATCCAGATCAACGGGGAGTGCAGCTGTTCGTCCGGACAGAATTGTTCACATGTGGCCGCTGTGCTGATCAAGGCATTGCTGGATGAGCAGGAGATACCAAGAGAGGCGCCGGAAACCAGGAAGGCAAAGTACCCCTTGGAACGACCCATGGCGGGGTTGCGGGACTATCCGCCTGGAGTGCATCAGCGCCTGATCTATCTCCTCCACCCCGACCCGGCTGATCCTGCCCGGATAGAAGTTGAAACCCGTTGCGCCCGGGCACTGAAAAACGGCGGTTACGCGGAGGATCGTATCTATGAACCCGCCTGGGCTCAGCGGGGAACACCTCCGCGTTTTCTGCTGCAGACCGATCTCGATATTCTGGCTGGCCTGAATCAGGGGGGAGAGGTAAAACCGTCGCTCAAGGGTAAGTCCGGTGAACAGCTGCTGCGCGCCATGCTGGAGACCGGGCGTTGCCATCTGGGACATGTTTCCGGGAAGACCCTGCGTCTGGGCAAGCCACAGTCTGCAACCCCCTGCTGGGAAGTGGATTCCATCGGCAATCAACGGATCAGATGGCATCAACGCGCCACCATTTTCCTCGCCTCTCTCTGGTGTCTGGAGTCTGATCGATGCACCCCCTTGGCGAGTGATCTGCCCGGAGCCCTGGTAGAGGAGCTGTCCGCCATGCCGCCCGTGACCCCGGAACAGGTTCCCAGGGTAACGGCCGACCTGCAAAAGCGCTTTCCTGACACCACCCTGCCCCCCTTGCGACAGATCAGGGTTGAGCAGCTTCCCCCAGTGGTGCCTCAGCCTTGCCTGCACCTCTGCGGACTGGAGATGCCCCTGGCCTGCCTCTCATTCAAGTATCACGAAATCCGCATCGGCACCCGGGGAGCGCCGTTACAGTTCAAAGACGGCGCACAGGTACATCTGATCCGGGATGAACCCGCCGAGCAGCGCTGTATAGAGCAACTCATCACATTGGGTTTTCGCATCCATGAGGGTCAGAGCAGGGAGAGAGCAACCGACTGTTTTTCACTTGCAGATGAGCCGCTCCCCTGGCTCGATTTTCAATCCCGTCAACTGCCGGAATGGGAGATACAGGGTTGGCGGGTAACCTGTGACAAGGATTTCCCCCACCGCCTGGCCCGCCCGGACCACTGGTACAGTGAACTCGAACCCCTGGGAACAGAGGCGGATGGCTACGGTGTCAGCATCGGCATCGTTCTGGAGGGCCGGCGCATCAACCTTTTGCCGGTCCTGGTGCAGTGGCTGCACGAACTGCCACCGGAGCGGCGCGGGGAGAGACTGGATGGGCTGATCCATGAGCACGGGATGATCGTGCCCCTGGAAGACGGCCGCCACCTGCTCCTCTCCCAAAACCGCGTTCGCCAGATCATGGAGAGCCTGTTCGAGCTGCACGACAGCAGGCTCGACGAGATGCAGCGTCTGCGGCTCAACCGCTTCCAGTTGGCCCGTCTGGCAGAACTGGACGAGTCACCGGACGGCGAACCCCTGCAATGGCTGGGTGCGGAAGCGTTACACAGCCTGGCAGAGACCCTGCGCAACATCGGAGCCATCCCCGCCATAACACCACCGGCGGGCCTGCTGGCGGAACTGCGGCCCTACCAGCAACGGGGGCTGGACTGGCTGCAATTTCTGCGGACTCATCGACTGGGTGGCATACTGGCGGATGACATGGGACTCGGCAAGACTGTGCAGACCCTGGCTCATCTACTGTACGAAAAAGAACAGGGGCGACTGGACAGGCCCAGCCTGGTGGTCGCCCCCACCAGCCTTATGACCAACTGGCAGCGGGAGGCACAACGCTTCACTCCCGATCTGCGGACGCGGGTCCTGCACGGTTCCCAGCGACATGAACTGTTCGAAGAAATGGGAGAACAGGATCTGCTGGTCACCACCTATCCCCTGCTCCTGCGGGACCAGGACAGGCTACTGGCCCAGGAGTATCACCTGCTGATCCTGGATGAGGCCCAGGCTATCAAGAACCCCAAGGCCAAGGTCGGCGCAATCGCACGCCAGCTCAATGCCAGACACCGGGTGTGTCTGACCGGCACGCCGGTGGAAAACCATCTGGGGGAACTCTGGTCCCTGTTCGATTTCCTGTTGCCCGGCCTGCTGGGCAAAGAGCATCAGTTCCGCCGGCGTTGCCGTAAGCCGATTGAGAACTGGGGCGACGAGTATCAGGCCGACCGGCTGCGCCGCCGCATCCGACCCTTCCTGTTACGGCGCACCAAACAGGCGGTGGCGCCGGAACTGCCGCCCAAGACCGAGATCCTGCGCTCGGTGGAACTGGAAGGAGCGCAACGGGAACTCTATGAGGATATCCGTCAGAACATGTACCAACGGGTGCGTAAAGAGGTAGCTGAAAAAGGCCTCTCCCGCTGCGGCATCCTGATCCTCACCGCCCTGCTCAAGCTGCGTCAGGTATGTTGCGATCCACGCCTGATCAGCCCGGAAGAGCGGAGGCGGATCGAGGCCGGACACTCCGCCAAACTGGAACTGCTCATGGATCTGCTGCCGGAGATGATCGAAGAAGGTCGCCGCATTCTGCTCTTCTCTCAATTCACCTCCATGTTGGGACTGATCGAACAGGCACTGCAGACGGCCGGTATCGACTATGTCCTGCTCACCGGCAGCACCCGCGATCGAGCCACCCCCATCGATCGTTTTCAGGCCGGCAAGGTGCCCCTGTTCCTCATCAGCCTCAAGGCCGGCGGCGTGGGCCTCAATCTCACTGCGGCCGATACGGTCATCCATTATGATCCCTGGTGGAACCCGGCCGTGGAACGCCAGGCCACCGACCGGGCCCACCGCATCGGCCAGGAAAATCCGGTATTTGTCTACAAACTGATCAGCGAGGGCACCGTGGAGGAACGAATTCAATCCATGCAGGAACGCAAACAGGCCCTGGCCGACGGGCTCTATGACAGCACCGGCGCCGCCGATCCCCAATGGACAGAGAACGACCTGAAAGAGCTGTTCGGGCCGTTGGCCTGAGTCCACCCCAGGGTTAAAATGACACAATGAGCCACCCTATCCAACAGGCCGTCGATCAGCTGCTCCTGGAGCAAGGCGAATACAGCCCCCTCGAACTTTTGCTGGCGGAAGGGCGTCTGGATTACAGCGATTATGAGGCTTGGCGCGCCGGAGAGATCCCGCGTCTGGAACAGGTGTTGTTCGGCGACCCGGAAAAGTTGGACGGCCTTCTGGCCGAGGCCCAGGAGTATGCAGCCGCCCTGACCCTGCAACCGGAAACCCTGCGCTACCACGCTTGGGGAGATGCCGGTGGATCCCCCCTCAGCTTCAGTGACAACAATATCCGGGAGCAGCGCTTCCATACGGTTTTCCGCAAGGCCAAAGATCAGCCACAGTTCGATCTGTTCATGGACGCCACGGCCACCAATCTGGCCAATGGCATCGTCCTGGCGCTTATCGATCGCAACAACGGCGAAGCCCATCGACTGAGCGGTCAGTTGTATGAGGTGGACCCGGGCCATCCCCGGCTGGGAGCGCTGGAAAGAATGATCGAGGCGGGTGACCGGCTGGCCGACCCGGTCGCAGACAACGCGCAGGAACTCCACTATCTGAAGGATGAACTCCTGCCTCTGGCCGAGAGGGAACTGGGGCGCGAAAGCCGCAACCTGCTGGTGCCTCATTGGCGGCGACTCACCGACGCCCTCCAGGACCAGACCTTCGACCCCACCCGGCCAGAGCTACATGCCAGCTACACGGCAAGCCAGGCCTTTGACTGGGAATCGGTACGCCGGACGACGCAGGGGGATCCCGGCTGGCCACAACAAGCCCTGCTGCTGCGGCGTCACGCCCATGCCTGTGGACGCCTGCACAACCTGCTGGAGTCCCTGCAAAGCTGGATCCGGCTATGCTGGTCTTCTCCCCATGAGGCGGTAGCGATCACTACCGAGGCAGATACGGACTTGCAACAGATGTGGCGGCTTTTTCTGGCCCTGGACCCGGAGTTGACCGCAGAGGATTTCCCTGCCTGGTTGTTATTGATCCGCCCCGGCTTGGCGCAACAACTCCCGTCTCCCGAAGGCGACGAACTCTGTCCGCCGTCCTATGCGCGGGTCTATCACATGCTACGAGAGAGACAACCGTCTCAATACACCCCGAATGCAACCGAGATACAGCGACGCAGCGAGTTGAAGCAGTTGAATCCGGAACTTTTTATCCATTACATGCGCGCCAGAACAGCCCGCTGAAACACCGGGGGCCAAGCCGGCCCAGCGCTGATGGCGTTTCTCCGACTAAAGCACCTCTGCCAATCCTCTTAAAACCAATCGAGTCTGGCCCATCGATTTTCCGGGCGCACGGGTTTTATTGCTGGGTGGTTTCTTCAGCATATCGTTCTTTGATGTCCAGTATCTCTGGCATCACCTCGTGGAACAGAGGCACCAGCGCGGGATCGAAGTGGCTGCCATGGTTATCGTCAATCAATTTTACCGCATCTTCCACGCTCCAGGCCTTTTTATAGGGCCGTTCCGAGGTCAGGGCATCGAACACGTCGGCAATGGCCACAATGCGGCCTTCCAGTGGAATCTCTTCGCCCGCCAGACCATGCGGATATCCTGAGCCGTCCCATTTCTCATGATGTGACAAGGCGATGGTGCGTGAGATATGCAGCAGGGGATCGGGATCATCGCCGATGATCTCGGCGCCGAACTCAGTATGCCTCTTCATCAGTTCCCACTCATCGGCATCCAGTTTCCCTGGCTTAAGAAGGATATGATCAGGAATACCAATCTTACCGATGTCGTGCATGGGGGCAGCATTGAACAGCAGTTCGATCCAGGCAGCGTTGCCACCGTAAGCCCTGGCGATCAGCCTTGAATAGTGACCCATGCGGATGACGTGCAGTCCAGTTTCATTGTCCTTGTATTCACCGGCACGTCCCAAACGCCGGATAATCTCCAAACGAGTGTAGCTCAACTCCTCGGTACGTTTGTCAATCTGGCGCGCAAGTTCGCGGTTTTGATCATATAGTGCCAAGTGTGTACGCACGCGGGCCTCTACAATATGAGGACTTATAGGCTTGGTAATATAATCCACTGCTCCCAGTTCAAATCCGCGTTTTTCATCGGCAACGTCGTCTTTGGCCGTTACAAAGATTACCGGGATATTGGAAGTTGCCGGATCCGCCTTTAATAAACGGCAAACCTCGTAACCGTCCATGCCGGACATCATAATGTCGAGCAGAATCATATCTGGTTTGGGATCAGAACTGGCTATCTTCAGCGCCTTTTCACCATTGAGCGCCGCCTTTATGTCGTATTTTGATCGCAACACGCCGACTAGCACGTCGATGTTATCCGGCGTATCGTCCACGATCAGGATCAATTGTTTTTCTACATGCTCAGTCATGAACACTTCCTGGAGAAATAATGACTCATCTTATCCATTTCCGGGACCGCAAAATCACCATTTGATGTTGAGCATATCCGCCAATACCTTTATTGCCTCCAATGCTTCGTCAAAATCATATCCCTCGACCGCTCTGGCGGTCTTTTCCAGCTGATCCATATAGGGTGTGTTTTTCAACAAGGGGGTAAGCTCTCCTATTTTATCGCCCGCGGCAACGTCATCTTTAGCGATAAGGGAATGCAGTTCACGCAGTAACCATTCCGCCGCAGGCAGATCAAGTTCCCGATTCTCTCCTGAAACCCCCGCATTTCCGGAGGCTTCCCTGTCGATGGTAGCCGGTTCTGTTGAGTTGCTGCTATGAGATAGAGTCGCGAGAGCTTCGAGTCCGGCAAGCACCGGCTGCAACTCAGCGATAACCCTCCCCAGAGATCCATCGACATTTTCCTCACCCTCCTTACTGGCCATCTCCAGTGAACGGGCGGCGTCCTGAACGCCCAGGGCTCCGATGTTTCCAGCGACTCCCTTGAGTGTATGGGCAAGGCGTGTGACCGTTTCCAAGTCCTGATCAGCCTGGGCAGTAAGAAAATGTTGCTCGAAGTCCCGATAATTGTCCCGAAACATGAGCAGAAGCTTGCGGTACAGATGGACTTTTCCCCGAACGACTCCAAGACCGGCCCTGGTGTCGATTCCAGGCAGGCTGGGGAGCCTGTCATCTGCAATCGGAATTTCTCCAGCCCCCTCCCTTTTCGTGATAACACCCGGTTCACTGGGCCTGCCCCCTTCCCGAAGTTCTGTGATAAGCGACTGGTGCTGGAAGGCTTGGTCCTGTTGTTTCTCAAAACAGACAGTGAAATGGAAGGTGCTTCCAACGCCATATTCGCTCTCTACCCAGATCCGGCCTCCCATCATCTCAGTCAGTTTCTTGGTGATTGCCAGACCAAGACCTGTCCCGCCATACTTGCGTGTGGTGGAGCTGTCAGCCTGGATGAAGGGCTGAAACAACCCGACCTGTTGCTCCTGTGTCATGCCGATGCCAGTGTCACGTACCGAAAAGTGCAGCAAGACCGTGTCATCGTTTTCTTCATTCAGTTCCACACCAACCAGGAGTTCACCTCCCGATTCGGTAAACTTCAGCGCGTTGTTACCCAGGTTGGCCAGAATTTGCCCAAGGCGCAGTGGATCTCCGACAAGTGCAGCGGGCACACCGGATCCCGACTGGAACACCAGTTCCACTCCCTTCTCCCGGGCTTTCGGTTCCACCAGGTTGGAGAGATTCATCAGCACATCCTCGAGGCGGAAGTCGGTTTTCTCCATGTCCAGCTTATTGGCCTCAATCTTGGAGAAATCGAGGATATCGTTGATTACGCCGAGCAGACTTTCGGCGGAGCTTTGAACCTTTTCGATGTAATTGCGCTGCTTGTTGTCGAGTTCCGTTTGCAGCACAAGATGCGACATACCGATGATGGCGTTCATTGGTGTGCGAATTTCGTGGCCCATGACCGCCAGAAATACAGACTTAGCACGATTTGCTTCTTCAGCCTTGGCCTGGGAACGTTCCAGTTCCTCTGCAATGAGAGCAAGGTTCCTGGCCTGCTCTTCCAGCATGGTTTTCGAATAATTTTGCTCTATCAAAGCCTGTTTTTGAGCTGATATATCCTGCACAACGCACAGCATGCGCACCGCATTACCTTCAGCATCCCGTTTCACATGGCCGCGCTCGTGCAGCCAGTGGATCGTTTCATCGGGCCAGACGACACGATGCTCTACATTATAGGCCGCCCCCTTTTCTATACAGCCGGTGATTGCCCGCTGGACTCTTTCACGGTCGCCGGGGTGGACTGCCGCTAAAAAGTTCTCATTGGAAGCTTCAAGAGCACCTTTTTCGTAACCGAGCAACGATGCAATCTTATCCGACCAATAGATGCTACCGGTTGGAATTTCCCAATCCCAAGTCCCAATATTTGCAAAAGAGAGGCTGGACTGGAAGCGCTCTTCGTTCTTTCGCAAAAACGCCTCGTTCCTACGCCGACCAGTAATGTTGCTGATAACGGCCATTACATAGGTGTTGCCGTCAAACGAGAGATGGCTTGCCCTGATCTCAGCTGGGAAAGCATCGCCGCCGGAGATATTGATGCTACTTTCGAATACCAGAGATTTCCCGTTGGAAAGCTGTTTGACGAGATCCACCCAACAAGATTCTTCGATTACCTGACCAAGATCCCATACCAAACTACCAACCAGTTCGCTTCGGCTATAGCCCGAGGTATCCACCGCAGCCTGATTTATGGACAGAATTCTGCCTGTATCAGAGTCCATCAGAAGAAAGATATCTGCCGCGATTTCTATTGAAGAACCAATCATTGGCAATTCATTTTCCATTCATTGCCGTATTCTTATGCCTGTTTTATATACTTTGAAAGCAGCAAGTCCTCAGTGGTTGTATGCTTGACAAACCAATCGACTAAAAACCTGACGAGATCATGAATGTTACTGTCGCCTGATTCAAAACTGACAACGTACTTCTGCATTTTCCTCAGAAGAGACTTATGCAACTCGCGGTGTTCCTCGAAATTCGGATACCCAACATCTATCATAATGTTTTCTTCACTGAGGAAATGGAATTCCGCGTATTTGGTTGTTTCTGCTATCAGCCGCCTGATCTTGTCCCTGGACGCCTCTTGTGCTTCAGCAGCAGCTATTGATTGAACGAGTTCGAAAAACACACGATGTTCCATATCGATTTTATTGTGCCCAACCTCAAATGTTTTTTGCCATTCCATACTCATCTACCCGTTTAATCTGTTTTCAAAAACATGACAACTTGATATCGGCTCGGCAGCCAAAATCCTTAGTGCCTCCAGTGCTTTATCATAATCATCGCCATCAATGGCACCGATGATACTATCAACACATCCATCAAATTGTTGCTGGAGGCATTTGAGAACAGTGGCCGTCTGGAGGGACAGACAGATATGAAATACCCTGCCGCATGCTTGCCAGGGCTGAAAAGCACAGAATCAGAAACCTATGGCTCACCACGATGAGCACGACCGAGGTATATCTTCCCTTCCTCTACTCGTGGGGCGCGTCTGCCTGCCAATACTTCCAGTAACGCGTCTCCAGCAATCAACTTGCGCCAGCCATCAAGGATCGCCAAGTCCCGCTCTCCATGGATCAGTCTTTCGATGTCACCTTGTGACGCCAGGGCCGATGGCGTGATGCCTTCCTCCGCCGCCAACAGACGCAGACTGCACATAAGGAGATCGGCCATCGCTTCCTGGTTGATGGAGAGCCGGGGAGAACGCCGTTTTTCCTCAGGCCACTGCTCCTTGGGAATTTTACGGGCTTCTGCAATCCTCTCCAGCAGCGTCTCGCCAAAATGCTTCACTGTCCCGCTTTCAAGACCGCGAATCCGTTCGAGTTGCCGGATCTCCCCAGGCATGCGCCGAGCCAAATCCAGCAGTACCTCATCTTTGATAATCCAGCGACGGGGCCGGTTCGCGGCAATCGCCCGCTCTTCGCGCCAAGCTGATAATGCCTTCAATACGGCAAGCTGAATGCCCTTGAGACGTTGCCGCCCTTTTACCCTCTGCCAGGAAGCATCCGGATCCACCGCATAGGTCGTGGGATCGGCCAACCTGGCAAAGTCATCCTCCAGCCATCGGTCCCGCCCTTTCTCCCGTAAACTGGCGACCAGTTTCAGATAGACCTCTCCCAGGTAGATCACGTCATCAAGCGCATAACGCAACTGCTCCTGCTCCAGGGGACGGCGCGACCAATCGGCTCGTGTATGGCCCTTCTCCAGGCTATGCTCCAACACCTGCTGCACCAGGGTACCGTAACCCACCTGATCCCCCAGACCCAGCAGGGTTGCCGCCAATTGGGTATCAAACAAAGGCACCGGCAAACTCTGCCGCAACAGATAGAAAATCTCCAGATCCTGGTGCCCGGAGTGAAATATCTTCACTGTTGCCGGGTCGTAAAGGATATCCAGCAGCGGGGCGAGATCGTCAATCGCCAGCGGATCTACTGAGGCGGCCAGATGCCCGTTGCTCACCTGCAAAAGACAGAGTTGGGGAAAATAGCTCTTCTCCCGCATAAATTCTGTATCCACCGCCAGCCACTCACTGCCACGCAGTTGCTCACAAAGTGCGTTCAGCCCGGGAACGGAATCAACGTAAAACTCCTGCATAATCAGCAACACTCCTGGAATAATAAAGACGCGAGCATAACATGTTGCTGACTCTGCTACGGTGTCCTCTTGGGGATGTAAAACCATAGCCTGGCATGACAACCCTTATCTTGATCGCACTCACCTTGTTGGCGAAGTCATCGCGGCGGGGTAGTTGAAATAGCAGTTCTTCGGAATGTGTGGACAAATCCGCACGTTCCTGATTTTCCAACTCATATAAATAAAACCACGAATTTCGCCAAATATGTAACGATAATGTTACCGTATTCCCCTCGAGGTCAGGCCCACCCATAGTCCTTAAATAGGATCTGAACTACACAAACGCCCTATGATCACGCGAAAGCAGCCGCTGGATTCCTCCCGTCTTCTGTTCGGTCCTGAGAACAGTGCGATCTGGCTAGTTGCCATCATCGGCCTGAGTCTTTCCTTTGCCGCCCAGCTACTGATGCAGCAACAGCTGGAAGCACACAAAATGCTGGACTTCGAATGGGTTGCTCACAACCGCACCCGAGCCTTAAGCCACGGAATAGATAACAGTATGCTCGCGGTTACGACTCTCCGGGATCACATCCTGGCGTCGGACCGGGTGGATAGTGATGGATTCCGGATGTTCGCCGAATCGCTCCTGGACCGTTACCAGGGTATCCAGGCACTATTATGGGTACCACTGGTTAGAGGACCGGAAAGGAAAGCCTTCGAGGCATCCACTGCCCTTAGGCGGAACGAATACCAGCTGTTCGAGCGCGCCCGCACCAGCGACTTCAAGCTGGTCCCTCGTGGCGAAAGCGCTGAGTATTACCCGGTGCTCCATATGGCCCCGGAACAGGGTAACGGGATTCGAGCCGGTTTCGATCTGGGCTCGGTCCCCAAGTTCGCAGAGGCTCTGTCACGTGCCCGTGAACAAGGACAGGTGGCAACGAGCGGGCGCATCGCCTATCCGACGCCACAAGGCGGCATCGAGTACGGATTCATGGTAGCCAACCCAGTTTTCAGCGCGAATATCCCCCTACAGACGGCCGATCAGCGCAGAGCGGGTTTGTCAGGATTCGTCGTGGGATTCTTCCAGTTTGGCAAATTGGCCAATGCCGCTATCTCGCTGCTTGAACCGCGCGGAGTGGAGATCTTGATGCTTGATGAATCGGCGCCTATTGACGAGCGCTTCCTGCATTTTTATACCAGCCGCCTCTCTCCCAAAGACGTTGGGGCGGACGATTATGAAGGCTGGTGGAACAATCAGGGGGAGCCCAAGGTCGCTGAACGGGTTCAGGTGGCTGACCGGCAATTGGCGATCGTCTGTGGGCGCACAAATCTGTTCCGCAGTGCCGAGGCCTTTCAGGAAGGACCATGGATGGTGCTGATCGCCGGCTTGCTGTTCACTCTACTCATGTCTTTCTACCTGGCCAGAATTCGGGAGAACATTCGGCAACGCTCGGCCATGGAGCAGCGACTCATGGAGCGTGAAGAGTTGTTCCGACAAATGACAGAGACCGTGGACGAGGCATTCTGGGCCACTGCGGTGAACGGCATAGAGATACTCTATCTCAGCCCCGCCTATGAGAAGATTCTGGGGATTGTCGATGGCGGTAAACTTCCACCCCTGCTGGACGCAGCTTACCCCGAGGACCGCCCGATGCTGGCCGAAGCATTGCAGAGCATCGGACGGGAAGGGAATGACGCCGAGGTAATTCACCGGATACGACGTACGGACGGGGTGCTGCGCTGGGTGCGGACCCGGGGATTCGCGGTGCGCGACCCGGACGGCAGGATATACCGCTTAGTAGGCTTTATGGAGGACATCACCGAGCGCAAGCTGGCAGACAGAGCGTTGCGTGAGTCCGAGGCCAAGCTGCGGGACCTGTTCCAGCAGTCGCCGGACATTATCATGACAGTGGATGTCCAAGGCAAGATTCTGCTCATGAACCGCTCCGTTCCTGCACTGCCGGCAGAGCGGGCCGTTGGACGCAATTCCATGGCCCTGATGCCCCGGGAATTTCGCAAGTGGTTCCGCAAGGCATTGAATACGGCATTCCACAAAAGCACCACCCGGCAATTCCAGTATTCGGCAGACGATGGAACATACTGGGAAGGTCGCATCGTACCCATCTGCAGCGATGAAGGGCAGGTGACTGCTGCCATGGTAATCGCTGGCGACGTCACGGAAAAACGTAACCTGGAAGCCCAGGCGCTACGTAACGCACGCCTCGCTTCCATCGGTGTGCTGGCTGCCGGGGTGGCCCATGAGATCAACAACCCCAACAACGCGATACAGTTCAACGCTACTTTGGTCTCGCGAGCATGGCATGACATCACCCCGATTTTGAATGGATACTTCGAGGAAAACGGCGACTTTGCTCTCAGCGGACTGCCCTTCTCTGAGGTCCGAGACAGCTTTCCGCACTTACTGTCGGAAATCACCATGAACTCGGACCGCATCCGCCGTATCGTACAAAATCTCAAACACATGTCTCGACAGGATACCGGCGAGTTGACCGAGAAAGTGGACATCCAACAGGTGCTGGAAGCAGCAGTTATGATCCTGCACAATCAGATCCAAAAATACACCGATGACTGTACCTTGGAAGTACCGGATGACCTACCCGCCGTACCGGGCAACTCCCAGCAACTCGAGCAGGTGTTTATCAACGTCTTGCTGAACGCACTGCAGGCTCTGCCGGATCGGACCAAAGGGGTGCATATCAGCGCTGGCTTCGATGCAGATAATAGCGAGTTATGGGTTGCTATACAGGATCAAGGCCAAGGCATTTCAGAACGGGATCTAGGCCAGCTGACAGAGCCCTTTTTCACTACCAGAACTGACGCAGGCGGCACCGGTTTGGGCCTGTCGATATCCCGCTCCATCTTAGAGAAACACGGCGGCAGAATAGGCTTCGAGTCGGTACTGAGCAGCGGCACCACGGTGACCATCCGGGTCCCGACCATTCACAAGGCATGAGAGCGCAGCATATGGTGCATGAATCGAACACCTCTTTCCCAGTGGTACTGGTAGACGATGAGGCTTCCGTACTATTTAGCTCCCAGATGATTCTCGCCAGCGCTGGGATCAAGGAGGTGCTGACCGTAAAAGACAGCCGGGAGCTGATGCCGTTGCTGGCGGGTCAGGAGGTAGCCGCAGTGGTGCTGGACCTGTTCATGCCTTACCTATCTGGAACCCAACTGCTGCCGGAGATCGTCAGGGAGCATCCCGAACTCCCGGTAATCGTTATGACAGCGGCCCAGGAGGTGGAAACGGCGGTGGCCTGCATGAAGGAGGGGGCCTTCGACTACCTGGTCAAGCCAGTGGAGGAGAGCCGCTTCGTCTCAAGCATCAAACGGGCACTTGAGATGCGCACTCTGCGCAGACAGGTGAGCGTCCTCAAGCGTAGTCTGATGACAGACGAGTTGGAGCACGGAGAGTTATTTTCCAATATCGTCACCGTCAGCCGGAAGATGCGCTCCCTGTTCCAATACCTGGAGGCAATTGCCAGCTCTGGAGAACCCGTTCTCATCAACGGTGAGACCGGTTCAGGCAAGGAACTGTTAGCTGAGGCAATGCATCGTCTGAGTGGTCGAACGGGAGCGTTCGTTCCGGTAAATGTGGCGGGGCTGGACGACGCCCTGTTCTCCGACACTCTATTCGGGCACCGCAAAGGCGCTTTCTCAGGTGCTGATACAACACGCGAGGGAATGATTGCCCAAGCCGAAGGCGGCACCTTGTTTCTGGATGAGATCGGCGATCTGACGCTCGCTTCCCAGGTAAAGCTGCTGCGGCTACTGCAGGAGCGCCACTATTATCCATTGGGTTCGGACATGGCGAAGATGAGCAGTGCCCGGATCCTTTGCGCCACTCACCGCGATCTGAATGCCCGCATGGCCGAGGAGTCCTTCCGCTCCGACCTCTACTATCGTCTGTCCGTACATCAGGTGGATATTCCCCCATTACGGGAACGCAAGGAAGACATTCCGGTTCTGCTGGCCGTCTTCGCCGCTGAAGCAGCCGACTCATTGGAGAAGAAGCTCCCAGAGGCACCGCCGGAGTTACTGACTTTACTCACCAACTATCATTTTCCCGGCAACGTGCGAGAACTGCGATCAATGGTCTTCGATGCCGTGGCACGCCACAAATCCGGGCGGATACTGGCGGTAAAAAGTTTCCGCAAGACCATCAAGACACAACAAGTCACTGCGGTGCCATCAAAGAAGAAGGCAGCGGAGAAAACTGACTCGCAGGGAAGATTCCAGACCTTGAAGGAGGCGGAACAACTGCACATTGAGGAGGCATTACATCGGGCCGCCGGCAACCAAGGCACTGCCGCCGCCTTGCTGGGCATCTCGCGACCAGCCCTCAACCGGCGGTTAGCGAGGATGCGGGATGATTGAGCTTGTCACAGACATCGTTGGAATATTGGTTTCGACACGGGGAAAGTACTCGGCATTTGTGTACCTTCGCCCAGGCAAAACAATGCCCGGTCGGGCTGTAAGTCTACTCCGCTGCCCTGACCGGATGAATTGATGGCACTGAAAACCATCCTATTTCAGTGCCATCCAACTCAGAGTTTTAGCGCTTGCTTTAATCGGCATCAGACAGAAGTCAATTCTCCGAGTGACTGATATAGCCACGCTTCATTGACTCCCGAATCCAGCCCTCTGTTGATATCTCCAACTTCAGATATACGCTCCAACAAGAGATAAACCAATTAGATCATGCTTAATAACGCTACCAAGGAAATCACTGCAAAAATAAACAGCGCGGGCATGATAAAAACGTCAGCTGGAAATCCTAAGCTTTTCGTATTGTCTTCATATTGCATTTGAAGCACCTTATTGTCGAATAAAACTTCTTTCATTCAGAAACGATTAACGTATTTTGTATAGGTTTAATAAGTTAAAACAGCCAGATTAGCGTATGCGTTTTCTATCAGGCTCAGGTCTTTCTTTAGCTTCCTTCGCATAGTTTTGGTATTTTTTCTTTCCAGTTTCTTGCGCAGTTTTTTCTTCTCC
The DNA here is from genome assembly GCA_963691905.1 of Sedimenticolaceae bacterium. Taxonomy (GTDB): domain Bacteria; phylum Pseudomonadota; class Gammaproteobacteria; order Chromatiales; family Chromatiaceae; genus QGON01. The sequence continues at coordinate 205,515 of OY829894.1, read as the reverse complement.
GCTTTAAGCTGCCCGAGAAAGAATTTCAACTCATCTTGGCGCTTATGACACTGCTTGGTGGCAGAATCCAAAAGGCTGTCAAGCTCATTTACTAGCTTTTGGTATTTCATTGACTTATCCCCTTCTATACTTACGATTTGTATTTGTAGCATCCAGAATTTTAATTTCCTCACCAACAAGCAATCCTGGAGTAAATGGCATATCCATTACGGTCTCAAACTCGCTTTATCCCTGCTGACCGTTTTTTCGATGCGTTGACTTAACCTCAAGCAAAAAACGTACCACTACATGAAATTTAAGATTACTGACCTAAAATCAAGCAGATAGAATGATAGGAAAGAGAGAAGAAATATCTTTTCGGGGTGTAACAAAACGAGCATTTATAAGCAGATCAAGGCTGTACAATATACATTTATCATTATTAATCAGTTGGTTATAGATCTATCTAACACGCATGCCTTGGGTGTAAAATTTTATTTCGTTACACCCCCTCGCCGAAGCAGACCTGTCCTCCCTTTTCCGTTCACTGCCCCGCAGTTGGTCACAAAGCGCGTTCAGCTCGGGAACGGAATCAACGTGAAACTCCTGCATAATCAGCAACACTCCTGGAATAATAAAGACGCGAACATAACATGTTGCTGACTCAGCCTCGGTGTCCACACAAAAAAACAGACCATTTCCGAAACCAAACTGTAAGGATCTCCGTATAACAGCGACTAACGGACGGAAAACAAATACAAAAGATATTCGTTACCGCTTTTTACCCAGGAGAAACACGATGAAACTCACCACACGCAAAAAGACGCTAAATGCCATTCTCTCCGGCTGTCTGGCCACAGTTGCCCTGAGCAGCGCACCCCTGTTTGCCGCCAATCCCTGCGGAGCCAGGAACCCCTGCGCCGCCAAGCAGGCGATGAAGATGCTCAATCCCTGTAATCCCTGTGCGGCGCAAAACCCTTGCGGCGCAAAAAATCCCTGCGCGGCCAAGAATCCCTGTGCGGCGAAAAATCCTTGCGCCGCCAAGAATCCCTGCGCGGCGAAAAATCCTTGCGGGGCTGGAAAAGTAACCCGCCCCTCCGACTACAAGCCTTACCGCGGTAACAGCGCGGCCCTTGCAGCCGAGGGCAGCAAGCTGTTCAAGGACACCCGTCTGAGCACCAACGGCATGTCGTGCAACACCTGCCACAACAATAACGCCTCTTATCAGGTCACCTTCGCTGAACCCTACCCTCACTATGTACGCATGGCCGATGACCAGCAGAAGCTGAAAGCCGTCCATGCCGATGAGATGGTGCAGCTCTGCATGATGGGACCCATGAATGCCAAAGCGTTGGCCTGGGACTCAAGAGAGCTGGCCGCCCTCACCGGTTATGTACTGGCACAGCAGAAGAGCTTCACCAAGACTCACAAGATGGGCGCAATGAATCCTTGTGGCGCAAAAAATCCTTGTGCAGCGAAAAATCCTTGTGGGGCGAAAAACCCTTGTGCTGCCAAGAATCCCTGTGCAGCGAAAAATCCTTGCGCACCCAAGAACCCATGCGCGCCGAGAAATCCTTGCTCTGCAAAGATGCACTAACATGTCATGCGGCGGGGACTCCAGCCCGCCGTCCATTCACGCAGTGGTTCTGAACTCAAGTTTCGGAGTTCGTGGTGATGTTTGGCATGGGATGTGACGAACGTAGGGTGCGCTGTGCGCACCACGACTGCTGAAGATGCTCAAATTCCGCGGGGGAATCTGATTTGATACAGCTGCCTGTACTGTCACTGTCGCTGGTCATCGTGGTTCCGCTCTTATTCACCACTGAGCCACGCCTCACACTGCTGCTCCTGATTGGCGTCGCCCTCGGCATCACCCTGCAACATGCGGCCTTCGGTTTTACCAGTGCCTACCGGCGTTTTATGCTTTACCGTGATACCGCCGCTTTAAATGCCCAACTGCTCATGCTCGCAGTTGCCACCCTGTTGTTCGCACCGATTCTAAGCAGTGGCACTGTTTTTGGGCATGGCGTAGCAGGTGCAGTGGCTCCAGCAGGTCTACAGGTCGCCGCAGGTGCCTTTCTGTTCGGTATCGGCATGCAGCTTGGCGACGGCTGTGGCTCCGGCACCCTCTACAAGGCCGGCGGTGGTGCACCGCGAATGCTGGTCACCCTCTTCACCTTTTGTGCAGGATCCTTCTGGGCAAGTCTACACATGGGTTGGTGGCAACAACTTCCATCACTACAAACCCAGTCACTCGCCGAACCATTGGGATACCCAACCGCAGTCTCAATCCAGTTGGTTTTTATCACTCTGCTTGCCCTGCTGTTGCGTCGCTGGCGCAGCCGACAAAAACCTGCTGCCACCCCACCACAGAGAGGCTGGCGGCGTCTGTTATCAGGTCCCTGGCCCCTGATCACCGGTGCCCTGCTGCTCGCCTTGCTCAATCTCGCAACACTGTTGACTGCGGGTCATCCCTGGACCATCACCTGGGCCTTTACCCTGTGGGGTGCAAAGGCAGCACTACTTCTCGGCTGGGACCCATCCAGTGCGCCATTCTGGAGCGGGGCTTTCCAGCAGTCAGCACTACAGGCCGACATCCTGCAGGATGTCACCTCCGTGATGAATATCGGCATACTGCTCGGGGCATTGGCCGCTGCCGGGCTGAGTGGCCGATTCGCACCTTCGTTCCGCATCCCCCTGGGTTCACTTGCTGCCGCCATCATTGGTGGTCTTTTGATGGGCTATGGCGCCCGCATCGCCTATGGTTGCAATATTGGCGCTTTTTTCTCGGGCATCGCTTCCCTTAGCCTGCACGGCTGGCTCTGGATCGCCTGCGCCCTGCTGGGCAGCGCACTGGGCGTACGCTGGCGACCCCGTCTTGGACTTTCAAACTGATGAGTAGTAGAAACAAGTGAACAGTAAAATTTCCGATATTCAATTACCCACCCTCACTCCGCCGAATCCCGCTCAACTCCCATGCGGAGAAATCGCGCAGATGCTGACAGCAGGAACAGAGGTACGTGCCAGTATGCGGGCACTGGAGCGGGTCGGGCTCAACCTGGTAGGCGAAGTGTTGAAAGACCAGGGCGATTTTATCGAGCTGGAACACTATCCAAAAGATGATGTCTTTGACGACGAGACCCACAGCCAGTACTACTATCACACACACCGTAACGATACGGATGAGCATGGTCATTTCCACACCTTTCTGCGGGCCGGGGGCATGCCAAAAGGTTCTAGGCCCTTAGATTACCCTTTGACCAGCGAGCCCTGGCCACAGGGGGACGATGCAATCGGCCACTTGGTGGGGATCTCCATGGATGCCTGGGGCCGGCCCATCGGCCTGTTTGCCACCAATCGCTGGGTGACGGGTGAAACCTGGTATCCTGCTGAAACCATGATCGAAATGCTGCCCCGCTTCGCCATCGAGCACGCCTGGCCCTCTTGGCCGGTGAACCGTTGGATCAGCGCCATGGTCAGGCTGTTCCAACCGCATATCCGCGTCCTGCTCACCCACCGCGACAGTGTAATTTCCGCCTGGCAGCAAGCGCATCCCGGAATGGACGTGTTTGAAGATCGCAATCTGGAGCTGACGGGGTATCTGCCCATCTCGGTGGATGAGTGGATGGCGTCGTTGAAACAGGCTTCATCATGAGTCGCCACCCGATCAAGTTTCTGTTTGCCTGCGGGTTTGTATTTACGCTACTGACATCGACGGCGATGGCTGACAACGATCCCAGCGCATCCATCAGTACCTTCCTCTCCCGCCACTGGCAACGTCCGCTGCAACATCAGGGCGAAGCGCCGGTCTCCTTCCCGGCCCTGGAGGTCTCGCTGGACCCCAAGGCCTGCGGAACCTGCCATCCACAGCAGTTCCAGGATTGGCAGAAAAGCCTGCACGCCCACGCCATGGGTCCAGGTTTACTGGGCCAACTCATGGACATGAATCCCGATGACAGGGCAGAACATCAGGCCTGTCTACACTGTCATGCACCTTTGGCGGAGCAAGCCGATGAAGTGGTTGCGTGGCTCTCCGGCGGAGAAACCGGCCCCGGCAGCCCCCAGGAAGAGGCTATTCCCAATGGCCCGCTCTACAACCAGGGATTGATCTGCGCCGGCTGCCATCTGCGCAATTTTCAAGTCCGTGGCCCACACAGAAACAAGGCGTTGCCACCCTCCCCGCCACTGGCTAAAAACGCCCATCAACCCCACAATGGGTGGCAACCACAGGATGCCTTTGAGAGCTCCGTTTTCTGTGCAGCCTGTCACCAGTTTGAGGCAGACGGTTATGCACTGAACGGCAAACTGCTTGAAAACACCTTCGAGGAGTGGAAGGTCAGCCCTCAGGCGAAAGAGGGAAAAAGTTGCCAGTCCTGTCACATGCCGGATCGCCGTCATCTATGGCGAGGCATACACGACAAGGCGACAGTGCTGTCCGGTGTTAATATCTCGTTGGACGGAGTTAAGACCAGCAACGATAAGGTCAGCGGCATCCTGTCCCTGACCAGCACGGAAGTGGGTCACCGGTTCCCAACCTATGTCACCCCTCGCGTGGTGATGGAGGCGATCCAACTGGATAGTCTCCATCAACAGATTCCCGTGACGCGGCAGGAGCAGATTGTCGCCAGGCAGGTGAGTCTCGACCTGAGCCGGGAACTGTTTGATACCCGCCTCGCACCCGGAGAGACCGCCCACCTGGATTATCAGGCTCCCCTCCATCCTGATACCCAATCCATCCTGTTCCGGATCCAGATCGAGCCAGATACTTTCTACCGGGACTTCTATCGGGCCACCCTGAACAGTGGATCGAGTGATAAAGGCGCCGAGACCCTGCGCCTCGCACTACAGAATGCCGAAGCATCGGTCTATACTCTGTTTCGCAGGGAGATACAGCTGGAGCTTAACAGCGCGCCATAATCGTTGACTGAAAGTCTGTCGGTCCGACTATGGATTTCGCCGATTCCAATGCACCTCTTTCCTCTTATCCTGACTTGAAGATTCATTTGAGAACAGCTAGGTTGTTGAGCGTTTATGCAATAAACCATTCAAGGGAAGAGCATGTCCATATCGGAACCCGAACGCTGGCTTGAGGAACATGGCTCTGCGCTCTATTCGTTTGCATTCCTGCATGTACGCGACGGGCATCGGGCTGAGGACTTAGTACAGGAGACCCTGCTGGCAGCCCTCAAAGCACGCGAACGTTTTCAGGGCAACGCCTCTCTCCGAACCTGGCTCACCGGCATCCTCAAGCACAAGATCATGGACGAGTTCCGGCGACAGTCCCGCGAGGCACCCACTCCGAATTCTCCCGAGGATGCGTGGGATGCGGCTGAAGCACGACGGGTAGCGGAGAATTTCACCGATAGTGGCCGCTGGAATCAGCCACTCACAAATTGGGGTGACTCAGAGCAGGATTTTTCCCGCGATCAGTTCTGGTCACTGATCGAGCAGTGCTTGACGGCACTCTCACCCCGTATGGCACGACTCTTTGTTTTGCGCGAGTTATGGGAGATGGAGACCGAAGAAATTTGTAAGGAACTGGCCATCACACCGACCAACCTCTGGACAACGCTGCATCGCGCCAGATTGGGTATGCGGCAGTGCCTGGAAAAAAATCTGTATGCCTGATGTGAGGTCTCTGCACAATGCTTACCTGTAAAGACGCAAGTCGCCTGATCTCCGAGGGGCAGGATCGAAAACTCAGTCGGAGGGAAAAGATAGGTCTGCGCCTTCATCTGTGGATGTGCGACAGCTGCCGTCTCTTCGAAAAACAGATGGGGCACCTGCGCCATGCTTTACACCGGGGATGGTCAGGTGGCGATTTACCCACGGACAAGCAGTTGCCCGAAGATGCCCAGGAGCGAATCCGCAAAGTCCTTAAAGAACACTCAGACGACGGCAGCAACTCATCTACTTGAGACAGGCTATCGTAACCATCTGCATAATCAATGATGGTGGGTATCCGTATGCTGGAAGTATTTACGCAAAGAAAAGAGATCGCTCTTCTCAATCAGCCTCGGCACAAGAAAAAACAGGAAGACAACTGCAACACCCGCAATCAGGCTGATAACACCCCCTTCCACTACCACAGCGCCGAAGGTAACGTAAAGATAGGTCAGTGGCAGCATGCCAAGATAGGTGGCAATACTGAATTTTGCCAATGACATCTTGGTCAATCCAGCGCCATAACTGACGATATCGAAGGAGATCATAGGCATCAGCCGGGAGAAAAAAACAATTTTCGTCAGCAACCTGTCGGAACAGAGTGTACAGAAATTGATGTGGCCACTTATCAGGCGCTCTATCAGATCACGCCCCAAAAAACGGGCAATAAGAAAACTGATCATCGCCCCCAACAATGCGCCGATCGACGCGTACAGGGTTCCGGCAATAGGGCCAAAAACCGTACCGGCAGCAATATCCAACGGCAAACTGGGAATCGGACTTATCACCACAGCGGACGCCATCACACCAATGAACAGTAATGGCGCCATAGGCCCTGCGTCATTCAGCCACTGACTGATCCTGTCAGGCTGCATAAAATCACTGATCTCATAATAGGACTCAACCCAATAGAGCAACACAACAACAGCCAGGACAAGGCCAATCTTCAGTATGAATTCAGGCCTTTTCATTAATCCAATTCTGCATAGAAATTCCAAGATTCAAAAACGGAGCCACAACTGCCTTCCAACTCATCAGACACCTCATTCCGACGAAAAGTAGATATCACCGTACCAGGCTGTCGCTTTTGCACCAGTATTATCCGTATCCGTCATGAGTGCTATCAGGTCGATCTGATGAACATCCTGACCAAACAGCTGTTTAAAATCCTCCTTCAGATTGCGTCGCTCCGATTTCCACAGCAACACATCCGATACGCCCGAGTGTACAGCAACCATCATTGATTGATCGGTATAGGCGCTGGGCCAGACACTGCCCTCTGCCTGACTGCTCGACCAGACATAGGTGATTGAGCGGGTACGCCAGGGAGCCCAACCACCCTCCTTCACTACATAGACCCTTGCAGGATAGTCATCGCCTTGCCGGCTACGTTCATTTGGACTGTCCAACACACCAGCTATCCGCCAACGCCAATTGAGGTACGGTGTCTTGTCCAGATTGATAGAGATCTTCTTCACCAGCCCGGACGCGGACCCCGCGCTTACCGCCTTTATCACCTGTTTGCCGTTTTCTTCGACCAGTTGATAACTCGTATGACCTTTAAAATCGTGCCCCTCCCATCCGGCCAGGCCATCAATAGCGATATGCTCGACAATAGGCGACGCTGCATGAAGGATGGCAGAACCGCTCAGCAGGCAGGCCAGCAAGAAGGTTTTTATATTGATTTCCGGTAATCCTTTCTATCCTGAAACAAGTATTCCAGCAAACTCATCGTAAAATAAATATTAGAGCGCATGCCCGTTATCTAATCCAATGAGATACTCACAGAACAGCACACGACTTGGTCGCACGAGAGTGCTATTTCCTTACTCGACCGATACTACATCCTACACTCACGGCCAAGAAAAACCTTTCTCTACTAACGATGCATGATCTGTCTAGGGTCTGTAAGCTTTTTTCCTAATCGACGACTAAGAGGAGCCGCAACTTACCAGGCACTTACGGAGAGATAATAGTGAAAATCACACCCCGAACATTGTTCGCTTTTGCGATCCTCACCCTCATAGGCGTCTTTTTCGCCATAGGAGTTCTGACTGGCATCTTTTCACCCGTTCTTCTTATCTCCCTATCCTTGCTTGGCACTTCCCTGCTGGCCGCCAATAAGGTCGTGGCGTGGATAAAGGCCAGAAAAGTTTACGCAAAATGGCTGAAGCCTTCCACATTCGATCGTAACCTGGTGGTGATTGGGGCGGGATCAGCAGGATTGGTAACTGCCTATATCGCGGCGACGCTGAAGGCAAAGGTCACGCTGATCGAAAAGCACAAGATGGGTGGCGACTGTCTGAACACTGGATGTGTTCCCTCCAAAGCGTTGATCCGCTCGGCCAAGCTACTCTCCCACATGTCTCGTTCCAAAGAGTTTGGCATCCACGAGGCCCATGCTGACTTTGACTTTGCCGAGATAATGGAGCGTGTGCAACGTGTGATTAAGAGGGTCGAACCCCACGACTCGGTGGATCGTTATACCGAACTTGGCGTGAATGTGATTCAGGGCGAGGCGAAGATCACCTCTCCCTGGAGCGTAGAAATCAAAACGACGAAGGGCATACAAACCCTTACAACCCGCAACATCGTCATCGCCACCGGAGCCAGACCCTTTGTGCCGTCGATTCCGGGGCTTGATGAGATCGGCTACCTCACCTCAGACAATATCTGGGAGCTGCGAGAACGCCCGCGGCGTCTGCTGGTCCTGGGTGGAGGTCCTATCGGATCGGAAATGGCGCAGACCTTTGCCCGCCTGGGTTCACATGTCACCCAGGTCGAAAGACGGCCCCGACTTCTGATTCGCGAAGACCCGGAGGTGTCGGAAATGGTCATCCAACGGTTCCGCTCCGAGGGTATCAATGTGCTGCTGGAACACAAGGCAAAGCAGTTCCTGATGGAAAACGACGAAAAAGTCCTGATCGTAGAAGATCTGCAAAACGAAGGCGCGGAAGTACGCGTCCCCTTCGATGCAGTGTTGGTGGCGGTAGGCCGTGCAGCCAACCTGAAGGGCTTCGGCTTGGATGAGTTGGAAATCCCCGCCGGTCGCACCATTGAGACCAACAAGTTCCTGCAGACGATCTACCCGAACATCTACGCCGCAGGTGACGTAGCCGGGCCCTTTCAATTCACCCACACCGCCGCTCACCAAGCGTGGTACGTGGCAGTCAATGCCCTGTTCGATCCCTTCAAAAAGTTTCAGGCAGACTACTCGGTTATCCCCTGGGCCACCTTCGTCGACCCGGAGGTGGCGCGGGTGGGTTTAAATGAACTCGAAGCCAAGGAGCGCGGTATTGCCTACGAAGTGACGGTGTATGGCATCGACGATCTCGACCGGGCTATTGCCGACGGGGAGGCCCACGGCATGATCAAGGTGCTAACGGTGCCGAAGAAGGACAAGATCCTCGGCGTCACCATCGTGGGTGAGCACGCCGGAGACCTGCTCGCCGAGTATGTGGTGGCCATGCGCCATGGCATCGGCCTCAACAAGATCCTGGACACCATCCACATCTACCCGACCCTGGCGGAAGCCAACAAGTATGTTGCCGGGAACTGGAAGCGTGCCCACGCACCCGCCGGTCTATTGCGTTTGAGCGAGCGTTTTCATTCATGGCGGCGTGGAAAAAATATAAAAGGGGCTGCGGTAAACGAGACATTTACTCCGGCTGGAGAGAAACACAGTCGTTAGATTTTTATGTGTAGTAGTTCAGACTTAATCTGGCAGAGAGTGTCAGATGCTGAATTACCGCTAACGACACAAAGCTGACGTTACTTACTGCTAGATAGTGGGGCGGGCTCACCCAAAAGGTATAACTAACTGATTGTAAATAAAGCACCCTAATTCGTTAGCTTCAACAAGTGGATTGGCATGCCAGGACATGAGGCATTTGTTTCATGAGAAGGCTGTTGGCGACAACAGTCTTTGCGCCATCCGGATACATGATTTTGGCGAGGGTGGTCAACAGGTGCGTGAGGAATACGATAAAATCCTTCATCGGGAAACAAAGCAGGGCAGACCATTATCAGACTCAAGGTCAACTAAGCATCTGTTTTCAATCGAGAAAAAAGGATTTTCCAGAAACAGCCACTCGTCGTGACGATGGTGGGCTTGATACCAATGAAACGGTGGACCAATAGCTCTGAATTTCAGGGAAAAAGACGTTTATTCTTCCTGCCCCCCATGATCCCATTAAATATCCTCACCAATCCCTTTATTTCTAGTTAGTTAGCAGTCATTATTAAGAAAACATCTAATATTCAGCTTATGACCCTGAAGAAAACATCAAAAAAGGATCTCCAGACAAGGCTTGACCAGCTCAAGGAGAAAGTCGAGACGATAACCATGCGTCTCGACCGGCAGTCCTATGCCCACAGTAAACTCAAGGGCAAGGTCAAGTACCTTTGGCGCGACGCCAGCGATCTGTTGGGGGTACGGGCCAGCCTGCAGTCTCAATTGCAGGGACTCGCTGATGCGAATGAAGGATTGCCGTACAAGTGTCGGCTATTGCAAGAGGCGGATGATCGGCTCGAACAACAGCAAACCGAACTTGCCCAAACCCTCTCATCGATTCAACAACAACTGGATGCGCTGCAGCGGGATAATGACCTGGGGGGTGAATTGGCATCCCAGGGGCAACGCCAGCAGGAGCTGGTACAGGTCACCGAAGGCCTGGCCGCCAAACTACTGGATCTGGAGGTGAGCACCTCACTGGTGGAGCGTGCCGGTGATGAGCTGGAGACGCGTGTCAACACCCTGGAGAGCAGTGCCTCCGAGATCCTCAAACGACAGCAGGAACTGGACGAACTCGCCCATGGGCTGAATGATCATGTGGAGGTTTTGCCCGCTCTACAGGAGCACCTGGATAAACTGACTTCTGACCTCAAAACTCTGTGGGACAATGCAGATGGCATGGGTGTCAGCCTGAAACAACAGACCCACATCACCACACTGCTGGGTCAGTCTCGCGATGATTTGGCCGACCGTACCGGGGCATTGGAAAACGAGCTCCGCACGTTAGCAGAACAGCAGTCACAGCATCTCAGTCCGCTATCAGACAAGATGGCCGGGCTTCAGAAAGCACTGGATCACCTCTCCAACCAACCCCAAGACTTACCGGCCAGCGGTAATGACACCCGGCTGCACGACTTGGAAGAGACCACTTCACGGGTGGAACGTGCCGGGGATGAGATCCAGGCACGCACCGAGACACTGGAAAGCAGTGCCGTCGAGTTATCCAGCCAGCTGCAGGCCATGGAACGGCAGTTATCAGAACTGGTGGGAGGAGCCGACAGCCCTGAGTCGGACAAGGTGGAACTGGACGATCTGTGTCGCTCCCTTGAGCGGCAACTCAACGGATTAAAGTCTAAACAGTCGGCCAACCATTCCCTCCTCGAAGATTTTCTCAGCCGCACCGGCGGCTTGGAGAAGGCAGCGGTTACCCAGACGGAACATACCGATACCTTCTCCAACCGGCTCGCCAAACTGACCGAAGAGTTGCATGGGCTGCTGGCTTTGGAAACAGATCGCCGGCTCGACGATCTGGAGCTGCGGAACAACTCCCTTGAGCAGTCCCTGCAAGGAGAACGGGGACGTATCAGCGAGCTGGAGCAAGTTGGTGTGTCGCTCAATGAGCAGCTTAACTCGGCCGTCACCGATACCGGAGCCTTAGAAGAACGGATCAACACACTGGGTACTGGCAGCGAACGGCTCAACAACGAGATTGACCGTCTGGATGGTGAGTTTCAGGCGCTCAACAGAAGCATGCAAGAACAACTGCATGCCCACGACGCCCGGCTGCTGGAACAACATCAGCAGCTTGACGGGGCTGTTGACGGCCAAAGGGAAATCACCGACGCGTTACGCAGCCGATTTGACGAGCTGAAGGTTGAGCTTCAGGAGACAAACAGAAGTACTCAGGAACAACAGCAGGACCAGGATACCCGGCTGCTGGAACAGCAGCAGCAGCTTGACGACGTCGTTGTCCTCTTCAGCGAACCGACTGACAATATAAATAGCCGACTGGATGGTCTGGACAACGCGCATCAGGCACTGCAGGAGAAGACTGAAACCCTGCAGGTGCAACAGGCGCAGCAGAATGATGAGACCCAAGGTCTGAAGCAGAGATCGCTGTTGCTGCTGATGTTGCTGCTGATCACCGCTACCGTCGGGTTTCTGCTGTTCAGGGATTCCACGACCCCCGAGGAGCCACAGCAGGTCGATAAGGCTGAACCGGCCGTCATCAGGGAACCTGCCATTGATTCGACAAAGCTTGAAAACGAGGTGGCCGAGTTGCGACAGGGGCTGTCCCAACTGGGGGATTCCGTAGCGCAGGTTACCCATTCGGTGGATGAGATCAGGGCCAGCGTGGATCCAGAGCTGCCCGGCAAGATTAATCGACTGACGGATAATCTGGAGACCCTAAGCCAGGAAAACCTGCAGAAACAGCAGGAGAGCGCCAGGCTGAAAACATCTCAGCAGCAGGTGCAGGCAGAACTGGATAAAATAACCGGCAAGGTAAAGGCCCTGGAACGGACCACCCCAAACCTGATGGTTATTGCCGCTGCCCAGACGCCGGAGGGCCGGCAGTGGATAAAGGCTCAGCAACTGGGCCAGTATACCCTGCAGGTAGTTGGGGTTCACAAGCGGGAATCCCTGGCGCGATTCGTCAGGCAGCAAGGTATCGAGGCCGACAGCGCTATCTACCACACCGAGCACCAGGGACAAAAATGGTACGTCTTGTTCTATGGAAACTATGAAACCCTGGAACAGGCGAAGGCAGCCACCAGGCAGTTACCCGCAGACCTCGCCGCTTACAAGCCCTGGATTCGCCAGATTCCGGAGACCGGTGGACTCTTACCGCTTTGAACCTCTGGCCGAAAGCAGTGCATATTGACCGAGTTCATAGGGAATATGTGGGTAATGTTTCCTATACTCAGATAAAAATACAGTCTCCCAGGTGATGAGGATGGTACGACCTATCTTGGGTATAACACTTACCTGTCTGCTGATGATAGGCCAGCCGGCCGCGGAACAGGGTGTTAATCAGGCCATGAAACAGATCGAAGAGGCCATACACCTGACCCCGGATATCGACAACGGGCGAGAAGTCTACCGGATATGTGCAGTCTGCCATATGCCGGAAGGCTGGGGCACTGAGGATGGATATTATCCTCAGATAGCCGGACAACATTCTACGGTAATCATCAAGCAGCTCGCGGATATCCTGGCCCGCAACCGGGATACCCCCACTATGTTTCCCTTCACTATTCTGGAGAACCTGCAGCCGCAGGAATTCGCCGACGTGGCGGCCTATCTGGCACGCCAGCCGATGACGCGCGACAACGGCCTCGGCCCCGGGACGGACCTGGAGCGCGGCAAGAGGCTGTATGAAGAGAACTGCATAGATTGTCATGGCGAAAAAGGAGAGGGAACACAAAAAGACTACATGCCCCTGATCCAGGGACAGCATTACAACTATCTGGTACGCCAGTTCGAGTGGATTCGGACAGGAAAACGGCGTAACGCTGATAATGAGATGGTGGCGCAGATTCAGGGATTCACAGACCGCAATATCTCGGCCATCATGGACTACACGTCACGGCTGAAACCACCGCCGGGACGGCTGGCAGCGCCCGGTTGGCGGAATCCTGATTTCCCCGATTTCTTTCGTGGGGAGTCATCGAAGTAGACGATTCACTCTTTGGCCTTGCATGGCCTTATTTGAGGGCCAACGCCGGGCATCCGCATAGTATTAACAGGCCCTAGCTTGTAGCAACTCCAACCAGCGATGGTTTCACCCTGGCGGGGTTTTTCATTGTTGCTGAACGGCAGGTTATGGGGGGAAATCAGACACTACCCATCAGATCAAATCACCCCTGATACAGATTACGCATTCACAACTGACAGCAGGCTATCCACGATGTCGTCCATTTCTTCCCGTTGCGGGTGCATCTTGTTATAGACCCGCAACCCAAAGATGCCGGTCATCAGCAGCCGTGCCAGCGTGGACGGATCCTTTCCTGAGGCAAGCTCACCCCGCTCAAGCGCTTCTGTCAGCACTTGGCAGAAGCGCTTTTCAACATACTCAAGGGCCTGGATTACCCGTTGGTTTATCTCTTCATCCTCCGCAGGGACTTCCAGCAGGGTGTTGACCAACAGACAGCCCTTCCCCTCAGGGTCAGCAGCTGTTTCTTCGAGAAGATGTTCGAAAAAGTGACGAATCCGGGCCAGCGGGGGTTCATCGCTGTTTAACACGGCGTCAACGAATCGTTTCAGTTCCCCAGCGTAGTAATCAAGAGAATACAAAAAGAGGCTGCGTTTGTTTTTGAATGCGCCATACAGACTGCCCGGTTGCAGCCGGGTCGCTTCGGTAAGATCCCGAACTGATGTCTTGTGGTAACCCCGGCGCCAAAACAGCTGCATTGCGTCCTGTAGTGTTTTTTCACGATCAAACTCGATAGGTCTTGCCATAACTCTAACCAATTTCTATGCGACTACTTACTATGTTAGTAGTACTTGAACAATCGTTCAATAACAACTATGGTTATTGAACGATCACTCAATTATCAGAAAAGGAGCACCCTATGCCGAATTTCCCTGTTCACTCCCGCGAAACTGCCCCTGAAGCTGCATATCCGACACTGGATACTGTCGCCGGTCTGTTCGGTTTTATCCCCAACCTGTTTGGCGTGATGGCCACCTCTCCGGCACTTGCCGAGGCCTATGGCGCCCTCTCCGGTATCTTCGAGAAGAGCGGCCTGAATGCAGCTGAGAGGCAAGTCGTGTTATTGACGGTAAGCCGTTTCCACGAATGTCATTACTGCATGGCAGCCCACTCCCTGGCCGCTGATATGCAGAAGGTACCCGCCGATGTGGTTGAGGCCATCCGCAGCGATCATCCCATCATCGATCCGAAACTGGAGGCCTTACGGATTTACGTCAATCGCCTGATAGAAAAACGTGGCTGGATCGAGGAGACAGAGATGGCTGAATTTCTCGATGCCGGCTTTGAACCATCTCATGCCCTCGATGTACTGGTCGGCGTCGGACAGAAGACCCTCAGCAACTTCACCAACCATCTTGCCAAAACCCCGCTCGATGGTGCCTTCGAACAACACGCCTGGGCACCTGCAGAATGAAACCGGCGTAAGGAACAGCCTGTTCAAGCGACCAATCGCAAATAGATGACAAAGACAGCGAGAAACATCAAGCGGATGAGACACACGCTAACTGGAGCCTTTCAGCCTACACTTGATTAAATAAGGCCAAGCCGGACTTGGCGGGAGCGCAATGGCACGATGAGGAAGGCGTGAAAAAAACAACCCGGAAAACAGCGAATGTCGGCAAGCACAATGAGTCCGACCGGGTCAAAAAAGCCGAGCGGGTACGAGTGTCGGCACAAGACAGTGGAATGCAGGCATGGCGCCGCTGGGGTCCCTATCTCAGTGAGCGCCAGTGGGGTACGGTGCGCGAAGACTATAGCCCTCGCGGCAAGGCGTGGGAGTACTTCACCCACGACCAGGCCCGTAGCCGCGCCTACCGTTGGGGCGAAGATGGCATTGCCGGGTTCAGCGATGAAAAACAACGACTCTGCCTTTCGCTCGCGCTCTGGAACGGCCAGGACCCGATCCTCAAGGAGCGGCTGTTCGGCTTGACCAACAGTGAAGGCAACCACGGCGAGGACGTCAAGGAACTCTACTACTATTTGGATGCCACACCGAGCCACGCCTACCTTAAGATGCTCTACAAATACCCCCAGCGCGCCTTCCCTTATGCTGATCTGGTGGAAGAGAATCACCGTCGCGGCAGGGATCAACCCGAATACGAACTGCTTGATACCGGCATCTTCGATGAAAGCTGCTACTTCGATGTCTTCGTCGAATATGCCAAAGCGGATGTGGACGACATCCTGATGCGAATCACGGTGATTAATCGTGGCGCTAAAGCTGCCCCCCTCTACCTGTTGCCTCAACTCTGGTTCCGCAACACTTGGTCCTGGGGTCATGATCCGATCCGCCCGACGCTCTCCGCCACCGAGCGTGGCTGCATTGCGATACACCACGAGAAGCTGGGCGACTACCATTGTTATCTGGACGACGGCCCCGAGTTGCTCTTTTGCAACAACGATACTCATGTAAAACCGTTGCGGGAAATGGAGGCCACAGGTTACTTCAAGGATGCCTTCCACGACTATGTCATCAAAGGTGACCACACTGCGATCAACCCGCGGCAGAACGGCACCAAGGCGGCGGGGCTCTACCACTTTGACGTCCCTGCCCTCGATCAGGTGCAGGTGCGTATTCGGCTGAAAAAAGGGCGGGATCAGCACCCTTTTGACCACTTCGATGCGATATTTAAATTACGCACTGAAGAAGCCGATGCCTTCTACGCTGATCTACAGAAGAACCTGCCGGATGACGAAGCCCGGCTGATTCAGCGCCAGGCCCTCGCGGGGATGATCTGGAGCAAGCAGTTCTACTACTACGACATCCCGCAGTGGCTTGACGGCGATCCGGGCCAGTCAGTTCCGCCGAAGGAACGCCGTCACGGTCGCAACAGCGACTGGCGTCACCTCAACAATGCCGACATCATCTCCATGCCGGACAAGTGGGAGTACCCCTGGTACGCGGCTTGGGATCTGGCCTTTCACTGCATCACTCTGGCAATGGTCGACCCGGACTTTGCCAAACGCCAGCTGCTGCTGATGACCCGGGTCTGGTACATGCACCCCAACGGACAGATCCCCGCCTATGAGTGGGGCTTCGATGACGTCAATCCTCCAGTTCATGCCTGGGCGGTATGGGAGGTTTATCGCACCGAACGCGAAACCACTGGCAAGGGCGACCTCGATTTTCTCGAACGGGAACTGCACAAGCTGATCCTTAACTTTACCTGGTGGGTCAATCGCAAGGATGCAGACGGCAACAGCATCTTCCAGGGTGGCTTTCTCGGCCTGGACAACATTGGGGTATTCGACCGCAGTTCCCCACTGCCCACCGGCGGCCATATCAACCAGGCCGACGGCACCAGCTGGATGGCCATGTACTGTCTCAACCTGATGCGTATCGCGCTGGAACTGGCACAGACCAACCACACCTACGAGGACATCGCCACCAAGTTTTTCGAACACTTCCTCTATATCGCCGCAGCGATGAACAATATCGGCGATCAGGGCGTTGGCCTTTGGGACGAGGAAGATCAATTCTATTACGACGTGCTGCGTTTTCCCGATGGAAAGCTGATGCCGATGAAAATCCGCTCGATGGTGGGATTGATACCGCTTTTCGCGGTAGAGATTCTGGAACCCGAACTCATCGACCAGCTGCCCGACTTCAAACGCCGCCTGAAGTGGTTTCTCAACTACCGTCCCGACCTGGCCGCCCTGGTCTCCCACTGGGAAGAACCTGGCAGAGGGAATCGCAGGCTGCTATCTCTGCTGCGCGGCCATCGCATGAAATGTCTGCTTCGGCGCATGCTGGACGAGACAGAATTCCTCTCCGATTACGGGGTGCGATCCCTCTCCCGCGCACACCAGGAGGCTCCTTATTTTTTCGACTTCATGAACCACTCCCTGTCAGTCTCCTATCAGCCGGGCGAGTCGAAT
Source organism: Sedimenticolaceae bacterium (assembly GCA_963691905.1). Lineage (GTDB taxonomy): Bacteria > Pseudomonadota > Gammaproteobacteria > Chromatiales > Chromatiaceae > QGON01. The sequence continues at coordinate 188,266 of OY829894.1, read as the reverse complement.
TCGAATGCGTTTGGTGGCAATTCCAACTGGCGAGGTCCCATCTGGTTCCCGGTTAATTATCTGCTGATCGTCTCGCTGCGTCGCTTCGCCACCTTTTATGGCGACGAATTCAAGATCGAGTGTCCCACCGGCTCGGGAAAATACCTCTCGATCGATAAGGTGGCCGATGAACTGGCGATACGCCTGACCCGGCTTTTTCGTCGCGACGAACAGGGCCGAAGAGCGATATTTGGTGACAATACAAAACTACAGAACGATCCCCACTTTCGCGATCACCTGTTGTTTCACGAGTATTTCCACGGTGACGACGGCCACGGGATCGGCGCTTCTCACCAGACTGGCTGGACTGGGTTGATAGCGTCACTTCTGGGTCAGTAACACAAACAAATAACAGGAAACAGCATGCATTCAACGTTCATCAAGGTCTTGTCGGCCACACTGATTACGGTCGCAATCATCTACCCATTCTGGCCAGATGTTGTGTGGCTGTTGATTTTCATCGCCCCTATTGCTGCGCTGGGATTTTACGACATGCTCCAGAAGCAGCACTCCATTCGCCGAAACTTCCCGCTCTTCGGTCGTGGCCGATGGATCATGGAGGAGATCCGGCCTTTTATCCGTCAGTATTTCGTCGAGTCAGACACAGACGGAGCACCCATCAACCGGATGTTCAGGAACATTGTCTACCAACGCGCCAAGGGGGCATTGGAGACGGTGCCTTTCGGTACACGGGTCGATACCTACCGTACCGGCTATGAATGGATCGGGCACTCACTCTCCGCGATAGGCGTATCAGATGTCGACGAGGATTTACGGGTCAGTGTTGGCGGACCGGATTGCAGGCGGCCTTACTCGGCCAGCATCTTCAATATCTCCGCCATGAGTTTTGGCGCGCTAAGCCAAAATGCCATCCTGGCGCTCAACAAGGGGGCAAGATCAGGCGGATTCGCCCACAACACCGGTGAAGGAGGGATCAGCCCATATCACCTGGAACATGGAGGCGATCTGATCTGGCAGATAGGAACCGGCTACTTCGGCTGTCGCGACCAGAGTGGCAAATTTTCCCCTGATCTATTCAAGGAGAAGGCATCCCTCGAAAGCGTCAAAATGATCGAGATCAAGCTCTCCCAAGGTGCCAAGCCTGGCCATGGCGGAATCCTGCCGGCTGAAAAAAACACCCCTGAAATCTCCAGGATACGCAGTGTGGAACCCTATACACAGGTCAACTCACCCGCCACCCACAGCGCATTCGATTCACCGCTGGGATTGGTGCAATTCATCGCTCAACTGCGTGAACTCTCCGGCGGCAAGCCGATCGGTTTCAAGCTCTCGATTGGACGCAAAAGCGAATTCGTCGCCATCTGTAAGGCGATGGCTGGAAGCGGCACTCTTGCAGATTTTATTACGGTTGATGGCGGTGAAGGTGGCACCGGCGCCGCGCCACTTGAATACACCAACTCCATCGGTATGCCGTTGCGTGAAGCCATTACCTTCGTTGCCGACTGCCTGACCGGTTTCGGTCTGAAACAGCATATAAAGATCATTGCATCCGGCAAGATCATTACCGGATTCCATCTTGTCAAAAACATGGCCCTCGGCGCGGATATCTGCAATAGCGCCCGTGGCATGATGCTTGCGGTTGGCTGTGTACACTCCCTCATCTGCAACAGCAACAGGTGTCCCTCCGGGGTTGCCACGCAGGATCCACGACTCTTCAGCGGACTGGTTGTACCGGATAAGGCACAACGTGTTGCGCAATATCATGCCAAAACGGTGCATGCGACTGCGGAGATCATTGCATCAACCGGCATCTGTCACACTTCTGAACTGAATCGCACCCATATCTATCGTCGTATCAGCCAGTACGAAATCAAACGATATGACCAGATCTTTCCCTATCTGCCCGCAAACTGTCTGTTAGAGAATTCAATACCTGACTTATTCAAACTCATTATGCAGGAGGCGAGTTCCGATACATTCGCACCCCACTGCTGTCTGACGCGCATTGACAACGAGTGCAGAGAAGTTGATATACCGGATGAAATGACTGGCAATGAAAAGACGGCTATCACTTAGGGACGATAGAAGATCATCCCGCACAATTCACCTGGTGGGCTTTGTATAAACCACCATAGTTCATGGCGATGGCTGGCATGGGCTGTGGCATCCCTATATGTGACGAACGTAGGGTGCGCTGTGCGCACCATGATCGCTGTAACAGCTTCTTCTGCTGCGCACAGCGCACCCTACCAGATACTCATGGGGTGAAATAAATTCAGCCCTTCATCTTTCCAGGATGGTTTGAACTCCAAAACTTGAGTTTCAACCCGCTTCACCAGCTTGCATTCATCGAAGCAGTATCCTAGCTTGTAAATATAGATGGAAGAGAAAAACTGTAGGAGAATGACGATGTTCAGAATGATTCGCCTTTTCTTGATGCTGTTTCTGATGAGTGTGCCGCTCTCTCTTTTGGCACTCGATTTCGAGGTGACAGCCCAGACCACCGACTGCTCCGGCGACATCGGATTCTCCTCTTTCGATTCCCGGGATCTCTATAAGATGCAATCGGCAGACTGCAGCGACCCCAATACCGGAAAGAAGCTGCAGCAGGTGCTGCTGAAATCCAAATCGGGTCTGGTCACCTACGACGTCATCTGGGTCACTCAAGAGGAGGCCCGCAACATCTTGCAGCAGATAAAAGAGATCAAGGCAGCCAAGATCAAACGCCTGACCCGTCCCGAGGTAGTGATCCAGAAAGAGACCGTGATCCGCCACGAACGCCCAGCTGCGGCTGTAGCCCCCGCCGCCACCCGTTCGGCCCCGTCGGCGCGTAGCGATCTGCCCGGACCGGAAATCAACATCATCGACCCGCCCATCGCCAACACCCGCTCCATCACCAATATCATCACACCCTCGGATGCGGACAAACGGATCGTAGTAGGCAAGATCAACTCACCCGCAGGCCTGATCTCCCTGACCATCAACGGCCAGTCTCACAAAGTTGACGAACACGGCATCTTCAAGGCAGAGGTACCGGTAAGCCGTTCCAAAACACCGGTAACCATCGTCGCCGTGGATAATCAGGGCAAACGGGGCACGGTGGAGTTCAGACTACTGCCCGAACCCCTGCAGGAACAACCCGACGCCGTCGCCGGTACGGACAGCGACCCTGATATCTTCGGCACCTATCATGCCCTGATCATCGCCAATACCCGATACGATAAACTGGATGACCTCAGTACCCCGAAAAACGACGCAGACGTGATCGCTGACATCCTCAAACAGCGATATGGGTTCACCATCACCCGGGTCTACGACGCCACCCGCTATGAGATTCTCTCCGCACTGAACAAGGCTCGCCGGGAACTCACGGAAAAAGACAACCTGCTGCTCTACTACGCCGGCCACGGTGAGTATGACAAGGCCAATAACCGTGGCCACTGGCTGCCGGTGGACGCGGAGACCGACAGCACTGCCAACTGGATCTCCACCGTGGCGATCACCGACATCCTCAATGCCATGTCGACGAAACATGTGCTGGTGGTGGCGGACTCCTGCTACTCCGGCGCCCTCACCCGTGCAGTCAACACCGAACTCGATCCCGGCATGTCGGAAGAGACCCGTATGAAATGGCTCAGGGTCATCGCCAAGACCCGATCACGTTATGTGCTGACTTCGGGCGGCGTAAAACCGGTATTGGACGACAGCGGAAACGGTCACTCCATGTTTGCCAATGCACTCATCGATGTGCTGAACGGGAGCAAAGGAGTGCTTGAAGGCTCCAAGCTGTTCCGCGAAGTCAAGTCACGGGTGTCGGCCCGGGCAGAAGAGCTCAATGTCGATCAATCCCCACAATATGCCCAGCTCAAACGCACCGGACATGAGTTTGGGGAGTTTCTCCTGGTGGGTCAGCGTTGATCGCGGATACCTGTTGCAGCTGGAACCCTTCACTCCATGGATGAATTCAGAGCGGCACTGGACGACTTTTTCACCGGACGATTGGATCTGGAGGGGTTGTTGGGGAAGCTCGACGCCCAACTGATACTGAACCCGGAAAGCCGGACAGACCTCGCTGTGCTGCTCGACGAGTTGCAGCACAGCAACCGGGTTCCGACCCAAATCGTCGCCAACCTGCGTGCACGCCTCAGCCAATATGCCCAGCCCGCCCAGGATGCTGTGGGGGGAGAAACGCGAATCCGTTCAGACCTGGAAACAGACCCTCTGGCCCACATTCCCGACGAGGCGACCCGTATCGCCGAAACCCCGGCACCATCGCCCTCTCCCGCCGCTCATACATGGGCCGCCCCTGCACCTCATCACGCTTCAGGCCGTGCCGCTCACCCGCTGCTGGGCGATACCCTTAACGGGCGTTTCGTGCTGGAGGACGAGATCGGCCGCGGCGGCATGGGCGTGGTCTATCTGGCAAAGGACCTGCGCAAGGAGGAGGCGCGGGATCGGGAACCCTATGTCGCCATCAAGGTGCTGAACGAGGCGGTGCAACAGAATCCTGATGCCTTTATCGCCCTGCAGCGCGAAGCCAAGAAGGCCCAGCGCCTGGCCCATCCCAACGTAGCCACGGTCTACGACTTCGATCGGGACGGCGACACCGTCTACATGACCATGGAACTGATGCAGGGTGAGTCGGTGGAGCACCTGATCAAGCGAATCCGGCCCAGCGGGCTGCCCCTGGAGAAAGCCCTGCCGATCATTGAAGGGATGGCCCATGGCCTGGCCTACGCCCATAAAAAGGACATCGTGCACGCTGACTTTAAGCCGGGAAACGCCTTCATCCTGCAGAATGGCGAGATCAAGGTACTCGACTTCGGCATCGCCCGCGCCTTCAAACCACCGGGACAGAACTCCGGCGACGCCACCGTCTTCGATCCCGCCAAGTGGGAGGCTCTCACTCCGGCCTACGCAAGTTGCGAGATGTTCGATCAGGCGGCCCCCGATCCACGGGACGACATCTACGCCCTCGGCTGCGTCAGCTATGAGCTGCTCACCGGACACCACCCCTTCGACAAGCTGCCGGCAAACCAGGCCCGTGGCCGAAAGCTGATACCCAAACCCATCCCCGGACTCAGCCGCCAACTGAACCAGGCCCTGACCCACGCCCTGGCCTTTGAACGCAGCGAGCGCACCCCGGATCTGGAGCAGTTTCTACAGGAGCTGAAGGGCGGAAACACTGCGAATCTCAAGTGGTGGGGATTCGCCGTTGCCATCCTCCTGCTGCTGGCAGTTGTGGGCATTGGGATCTATCTCTTGATCGGCGGAGAGACAGACAGGCCGAAGGACCCGCTCCTGCCGACACCAGCGGTTGAACCACAGGTAAAAACGGCTCCGGCCCCGACCATCCCACAGAAACCATCAGAGCCAGATGTATTCGAAGAGACTCCGGCTGTCGAAACCAAACCCGAACCTGAACCCAAGCCCGGAAAACTCGATGCCGAAACCCGGGCCAAGGTTGAGCGCATTCTGGAGGTAGCCGAACTTCACCGGATGATCGGTCGCCATCTGGAACCGAAAGGCAGCAATGCGGTAGAGGCCTATCGGGCAGTACTCGAGATGGATCCAGGAAACCGAATGGCCCGGGAGGGCCTGGATCAAGTGGCCAGCCATTTTGTGAGTCGGGCCAGACAAGCCATGAAACAGGGAGATGATTCAGCGGCGCAAGCCCTGCTCGATCAGGGCCTTCAGGCAGTCCCCGAACACAGAGAACTCCAAATCCTGCAAAAGCGACTGCAATCAGAGTAAGCGTATAAAATTAATTCTCACAATAAGGCTATCATCAGATACTTCAATCAGAGCGCCGATTTGATCTTATACTTCAGATTAAGGACAGAGATTTTCGCCTCATCCGCATTAATAGGAAGGAGCCAACAGATGTTGAAACTCAAGCACGGGTTATGTCTGCTCACCGCCGCACTGACCCTGGGACTCGCCTCTCTGGCGCAGGCCGACTACGTCGCCTATTCGATCATAAAAGAAGGCGGCGCCAAGCAGCCGCTACCCGAATATGTCGGCGACATCGATGTCAAATACCTGGTCAATCTTGAGTGGGGCGGATACAGCGGAAAGAAGACCCGTATCGGCGTGCTGCCGGTAGAGAACAACTCCTCCAGCCATAGTGTCAGCGTCAGCGGCCCCGGCGGCACCTACACCTATAACTCAGCCACCAGCAGCGGTGGCGTTCCGGTCCAGGGCATCGAAGCGATGCTGATGGATGTCATGCACAAGACCAAGCGATTTCGCCTGGTGGAGCGCAAGGTGCTGGATCAGACCCTGAAAGAGCAGGATTTGGGAGCCACCGGCCGTATTGCCAAGCCCTCTGCCGCCAAGATCGGCAAGATACTCGGCGCTCAATACCTTTTTCAGGCGGTGATCACTCATTATGAGGCTGGAGTGGAAGAGAAAGGCGGCGGACTCGGTGGCCTGATAGGCGGCAGTGCCGGCGCCCTGCTGGGAGCACTCTCTGTAAAAGAGTCAAAGGCGGTGCTGGGCATGAATTTCCGTCTGATCAACTCGGAAACCAGCGAGATCATCTACACCGACCAGGTGGAGGCAGAGCTGAGTGAATCCGGACTCACCTTCGGCGGGGCGGGCATAACCGGCGGCGGCGGACTGGGAGGCTTCATGTCGAAATACGCCAAAACCCCCATCGGACAGGCTGTAATCTCCACCATCAATCGTGGGGTCTACGGTCTGGTCAAACAGACCGGCACCTCTCCCGCCACAGGCTCAGTGATCAAGGTCAAGGGCAACAAGATCTATCTCAATCTGGGGCAGGATACGGTGGAAGCTGGTGAGAACCTGGATCTGATGCGCATGGGTGAACAACTGATCGACCCGGAGACGGGCATCTCTCTGGGTGGAGAAGAAGAACTGGTCGGCTCGGTCAAGGTCACTGCAGCGAAGGAAAAATACTCCATTGCCAAACCGACGGGGCGTCTCAAGGCATCGCGTATCAAACGTGGTGACAAGATAGTCTCCCAACGTGCCCCCGAACCGATGAAATTCGCCACTTCCTGGAAACCACCGAAGAAGAAAAGCGGGTTCTTCGGTGGCGGCAGTAAAAAGGAAACCAGCAGTCCATTCGGAGACGATTCGCTCTTTTAACAAGCGCGAATAATGATCCCCACCGCAAGCGGACAGGGTATTGGATTGTAGGAGCGGCGGGCGCCGCTCCTACAGACGCTTCGCAGCAAGCTGCACTGACATAGGAAGGGAGATAACATGGGCATGCCAGCAGCGAGAATGGGGGATAATGTCATCCAGCAGGCTCCCCATTGTCACGCCCCGATTCACCCACCGGCACCGGTTCCCACCCCGGTGCCCCACCCGCCTCTGCCTCTGGCCATTATCAAAGGCGAACCGACGGTACTGATCGGGGGCCAACCCGCGGCCCGGGTTACCGACCAGACCGCTCCCTGCGCCCTGCCCGGCTGCGTCCCCAACGGCCCCGGCATGGTTGCGATGGGTTCGTTTACCGTGCTTATCGGCAACCTGCCGGCGGCTCGCATGGGAGACATGACCGCTCATCCAGGATGTGTGGCACCCATCCCCAGCCCGGTGGGCAAGATTCTGCCGCCTGGATGCCCAACTGTCCTGATCGGCTGAGGCGGATTGAGCATTGCGTCTAAGTCATTTTGAAACCCTCACCCCAATCTGCCCCAGGTGCCGGCTGGAGACGGCGCAAGCGCATCCATTGGCAGTGGCAGCCGTGGAACATCAGATCGGGGAACAGATCATCGAAGGCGTAATCCACTGCTCCAATCCGGCCTGCCAGTTGGAATACCCGATCATCGACGGCATCCCTGTCATCGTCCCCAACGTCCGCCAGTATCTCGCGGACAATCTGTTCTACCTCACCCTGCGCAGCGATCTCTCAGCCACAGTAACCTCCATGCTCGGCGATGCTGCAGGACCGGGCACCCCCTTCGACAGCAACCGCCAGTACCTGAGCACCTACACCTGGGATGCTTACGGGGAGTACGATCCCGAAGAAACGGAACCTCAACCGGGTATTTCGCCCGGCGCGGTAAAACGCTGTCTTAAAGCCGGGATGGAATTATTGCCGGAAATACCGAAAGGACCCGCCATCGATCTGGGCTGTGCAGTGGGAGGCGCCACCTTTGAATTGGCCCTTCACACAGACGAACTGGTACTCGGCATCGACAACAACTTCTCCCTGCTGCGGCTGGCCCAGCGGATCCTGCAGGAGCGGACAGTCAGTTATCCCCGACGGCGAATCGGTATCGTCTATGACCAACGGAAGTTTCCTCTGCCGGTAACCCAAACGGAGCGGATCGATTTCTGGGCCTGTGATGCGCTTGCGCTGCCCTTCGCCGATGCGACTTTCGGCCTGGCGGTGGGATTGCAGCTGGTGGACTCTGTCAATTCTCCAACGTTTCTGCTGGAAGAAACTGCCCGCAACCTGCGTTCCGACGGCACCATGATCATGGCGACCCCCTACGACTGGTCGCCTGCAGTCACACCCCTTGAAGGCTGGATCGGCGGTCACTCCCAACGCGGCCCAAACTCAGGCGCCGCAGAACCTCTGTTGAGGTCGTTGCTAACCCCCGAAGCCCACCCCCAATCCGTCAAAGGGATGCAACTCACTTGCGAGATCACAGATTTCCCCTGGCATACCCGCATCCATGACCGCAGCATTATGCAGTACCGTGTTCACCTGGTAACCGCAAAAAAAGATTAGGGGAGCTGTATCACATTGGGCGTAAAGCTGCGAAATATCTGATCGAACAGTGGGTCGGTGGCAGCTTGGTTGGAGGCCAGGGAGATCGCCGTCAGCTTGTAAAGATGGACGGTTTCACCACACTGCATTATGAGCAACTGTTTCTGCCGCACCCGAGCAGGACCCTCACCCCATTCACAACTGCTCATGATACCGTCACAATCCGATCGTTTGCCTGCTGCCTGGCTGATAAGTTGAAACGCCTCGACCTTGTCACTCAGGGCTTCCATCCCCTGATCAGCAACGACTTTGAGATCCGGCACATCAGACCGATTCTCCACCTGGATCGTCATATAGGGAGAATCATTTCCCTTTGCCGGAAATGCGAAGGTATAGACCGAGACATCGATACACGGCTCCGGCAGTTCAACGGCAAATCCGGAGCCCTGAAACTTGGGCATAACACTCTCCTACTGAATCTTTCAGAACAGGTCGCACTATCAGTGCCGACACTAAGCCCCCAATATCATCGCCGCATCGACTTCATCGCCACACTCCCGCCAGATTAACCGGCGGCAAAGCCAATGACTGAAACCTCATCACCCTGACCATATTGCGAGTGCGGTGGCTGAGCAGCGGCATGACGCCCTGTTTCAGTATCACCTCCCCTGCACGCTCGCTGATCCACGCCTCAGCGCAGGGCAGCATCTGCCGTTCGCCGTCTACTTCAAAGGTGAAGGCCGGAAGATCCTCGATATCGAGGCGGTCTCCGGGCGCCATGGCCCAGCCACTTGCGACAAATGCCTCCGCCAACAGTTGGGCACAGGCAAAGGCCGGGCTACCCCAAAGATAGTCTTCATGATCCCCCGGCTGTAGTGGGATTTCTTCGAAGGCAAAGCTGTCGATCTCCTCACCCCCTTTGCCGTAGGGCAGCCGCATCAATAGCCGCGGCAGGGCCAAGCCGAGCCAGCGGGCTGCGGGGCTCTCACACAACGCCTGCCAGCGCTGTGCCGCTTCCCCGCCCGGTCCGGCCCACTTCTCCACCGGCTCAGTGATGACATCACAACCGAGCAGTTGCGGTGAGGCGGTGGCAAGAAAAGGACCACCTGCTTGAGAGCTCAACAGACCCATGGCATGTAACGTGGCGACATCCTCTTCTCCCGCGTCGAAGACAAAGTCACCTGCCAGCACCGACCAAGGCTCACCACCTGTGCTCCCCACCCCCTGCTCCACCAGCAGACGATAGAGTGACGATTCGGACAAATTGTCCGGCAAGGTGGAAATATCTGCCACCAGTTCCGACTTGGTAATGTCGAATATATAAAGCTTCAGGGTCTCGTCTGTCTCCACACCTGTGACCAGACGGTGCAATGCTAACCAGATGGCCTCCAGAGCCTGAAACTTGGGCGCATGCAGCAGGCTTCGCATCTGCTCGCCAATGGCATCATCCACTGAGGCAACGTAGGCCGCCTGTTGAGGATCGGCCTCGGGCACGATGTGTGCGGCCACAACACGCTGAATAAACTGCTCTATCCCTGCCTTAGGCGCGGCCTCCCTAGCTGCCGGGGTACTGGTTTCCCGGCCGAGCAGGCGCTCGAACATATCTCCTTCCTGTTCAGGCACGGCCGAAGCGCTGGATGTCTCTTCGCTGGGGGATGACACATCGACAATCGAGGCTTCTCGCCGGAGTTCAGCAGCAGCAGCTGAAAACGTGTTTGTATCCCGCAATCTGCGACGCAGTTGACGCAAAGCCTTGAAGAGATCGAGTCGTTGAAACAGGGTATCCGGATGAAAATCCTCCAGGTTGCTGAAGGAAAGATCGACCCGGGCATTTCCCCCCTCGCCAAGCTGTAAGCTCACACTCGGCGCATAGCTGGCCATCAGCTGTTCAAAATTATCCACGTCCACCTGACGAATGGCACGTTCACCCAATGGCCCCGTTTCCTCAGGATGGCCGCTGAAGTCACCCATCAACAAGATACGCATAACCGAAGTCGGTTTGCGCAGAGGCGCCACGCCACCACCGCGAAGACCATACTCAAATTCCATGTGTGCAGCCATCGGTCAATACCCCCCTTTGATCTCCTGTCTTTAGTGTAGCCGCTCACTCTTGCTTAATGTCATTGGGATCTGTCAGAACTTGGCAATGCAGGGCAAAAGAAAGCAAAATCAGCTAAACTCGAAGTGAAAATGCAGGGAGAGTTGTCCAGTGTCTGACCTCACACAATCCACCAGGAGCGTGTCCGTTTCCACTCCGCTTGGCGGGGATGTGTTGCTATTCAAGAGCATGAGTGCCAGCGAGGGGATGAGCCAGCTCTTCGAGTACGAACTGGAGTTGCTCAGCGAGCAAAGCGACATCGACCTCAACGATATGTTGGGGCAAAGTGTTACCGTTCGTCTGGAGACCGATACCCCGGCAGCACAGGGGGGCAAGGACCGTTTTTTCAACGGTCTGGTCAGCCGTTTCAGCTACACGGGTACTCAAGACCGCTACCATCTCTACCAAGCCACCCTGCGACCCTGGTTTTGGAACCTGACCCGAACATCGAACTGCCGCATCTTTCAGGAGATGACCGTTCCCGATATCGTGGCCGAGGTTTTGCGAAAAAACGGCTTTTCCGATTTTGAATTCAGTCTCAGTGGTGGCCCGTACCGTACCTGGTCATACTGTGTTCAGTACCGTGAAACCGACTTCAACTTCATCAGCCGTCTGTTGGAACAGGAGGGTATCTACTTCTATTTCCATCACCAGGATAACCAACACTTCCTCGCCATGACCGATTCGGTCAGCTCTCACAACAGTGTGGGCGCCATCCCCTACTTTCCGCCCCAGGAAAATGTACGGCATGTAGGTGAGTTCATCAGCGAATGGTATGTAGCTTCGGAGGTATGTCCAGGTAAATTCGTTACCGACGATTTCAACTATGAGACACCGAAGACGGAACTGGAATCACGCCTGGACAATCCCGAGAGCCATCAGGGGGCCGACGGCGAGATCTATGACTATCCGGGGGAGTACAGCAAGCCGAACGAGGGCGAGGCCTACGCTCAAATCCGCCTAGAGGAATTGCAGACCCCCCATATCATAGCCGAAGCAACGAGCAACTGCCCACGAGTCAGTGTAGGTGAATTGTTTGATCTGGAGAACTTTACGCGAGAAGATCAAAACCAGGAGTACTTGATTACCTCCGCCTCCTACCAGATCAAATCCGACGCCTATATCAGCGGCTCCGGCAGCACAGGCGAGGATCTCTACAGCTGCCGGTTCAGCTGCATCGACCGTACCCGCCAGTATCGCGCCCCCCGGCTGACGCCAAAACCCGTGGTGCAGGGACCACAGACCGCGTTCGTGGTCGGACGGAAAGGTGAGGAGATCGATACCGACAAACTGGGCCGGGTCAAGGTGCAGTTCCACTGGGACCGGGAGGGCAAGATGGACGAAAAAAGCTCCTGTTGGGTCCGTGTCTCTCAGAACTGGGCGGGCAAGCTGTGGGGAGGCGTATTTCTTCCCCGCATCGGACAGGAGGTGATTGTCGATTTTCTCGAAGGCGACCCCGACCAGCCCATCATTACCGGTCGGGTCTACAACGGGGAGAATACGCCCCCTTATACCCTTCCCAACAACAAGACCCAATCCGGCATCAAGAGCCGTAGCACCAAGCAAGGTGGAGAAGATAACTTCAACGAACTGCGCTTCGAAGACAAAAAAGGCGCGGAAGAGGTCTATTTCCACGCGGAAAAGGACTTCAAACGTATGGTGGAAAACGACGACACCCTCAACGTGGGACACGACCAGACCCGCACCATCCACAACCACCGCACGGTGACGATCGAAGAGGGAAACGACACTCTCAAGATCGAAAAGGGCAATCGGGACGACACTATCGAAGAGGGCAACGACACCCTGACGGTGAGTCAGGGGGATCATACGATCACCATCGGGAAAAACCAAGACGTTACCATTGGGACAAACCAGGATGTAAGCATTGGACAGAATCAGGACGTTAGCATTGGGCAGAACTGCTCCATGTCAGTCGGAAACTCTTTGGTCATCGAAGCAGGAACCAAGATCGAAATCAAAGTCGGCGCCAGCTCGATAAAAATCGAGCCCGCAAAGGTCACGATAAAATCTCCGCAGATCGATATCAGCGCAGACGGCAAGCTCGATGCAAAGAGTCCCATGACCACGGTAACGGGCGATGGCATCCTGACCCTCAAGGGTGGGCTTACCAAGATCAACTAGGCTGCGATTCAATGGAAGAGATCAAACTGAACAAGGTCGAAATCGCCACCGCCAATGAGGTCTGTCTCCATTTCGACCTGGATGAAGAGGCAGCGCCCCTGCTACAGGAAAACCAGACACCCGCCCAATTCCTGCAGATCCTGATGGAGCACGAACACCTGGCCGATGCCGCCCATTTTCTCGCTTTCGCCCTGCCCGAGCGTGAAGCCGTCTGGCTGGCCTGCCTTGTTGCTCACAGCGTGGTCGATGAATCCACCTCCGAGGCCGAGAACAAGGCCATCACCCAAGCCGAACAGTGGGTCTACAAACCGACCGATGAACTGCGCCGAACCCTGATGGATATCGCAGAATCCGCCGGACTCGACACCCCCGCAGGTTTCGTCGCAGCCTCTGCTTTCTGGAGCGGTGACGTCATCGCCCACGCCGATCTACCTCCGGTCCCACCCCCCGCCGGCATCACCGGCAAGATGGTCTGGGGGGCCATGATTTTGGCGGCGTACCATAAGACACCGGAACTGGCGAACGATAGATACCGCACTTACATCAGCCAGGGGATCGATATCGCCAATGGCGGCGGTGGCAAGAACCTTTGAGAGTGAGCCTTTAGCGAACAGGATTAGCCCCTGATCGATATGGAGTCAAAGAGCTTTTTATATGACATCCATCAGGCAATATGCAGCTTTTTCCGGGAAGAATTTATTTTCTGTCCCCGTTGATTGCAGGGGTCTGTAGAGTGTGCTAATAAAAGAGTATGCAAGACAATAAATCTGCCGGATTATGTATAAGAAAATCAGGGTAGTCTACAATCCTAGATAGATTGGATTGCGGCAATGGATGGGGACGCCGGTGACAAGTGTGATCGATGTAGAGAGCATCCTGCAAGAGATATCGGCTGACAGCCCTTGCGGTGAAGACTTGGAGTATGATCCCGGCTTCATTGAACTGGAACAATTGGCTGCCGGCCGGGCAGAGCAACAGATCGGGGATACGCTCGTAGAGGCGGAAGAACCTGACTGGAAGGCTATGCAAAATGCTTCCCTGGAACTCCTTTCACGAACCAAAGACATCCGCATCCTCATCTATCTCATCCGTGCTGTTCTCCACACCGAAGGTTATAGCGGCGCGGCCAAAGGCATCAATCTCCTGCATGGCCTGGTCGAACAAAACTGGGAACAGATTCATCCCCAACTCGACGCAGAGGACAACAATGATCCCACCATGCGTATCAATGCGATCAGTGCGCTGACCGACAGTACTGCCCTGCTGACCCCCTTGAGCAAGGCGCCCCTGGTCAGTTCCCGTATGCTGGGACGGTTCGGCCTGCGGGATTACGCCATCGCCGACGGCGAACTCGAACCCTTGAATGAAACCGATACGGTAGACATGGCCCGGATCAACGCCGCCTTCATGGATGCCGATTTGGAGGAACTGCAGGCAACTGCCAATGCCGCAGCCGAATCCATCGATCACTTGACCGAATTAGAGGTCTTCATCACGGAACAGGTCGGTGTAGCCAACGCAATTAGCCTTTCCGACCTGGTGGATTCGTTCAAAGATGCACAGCAGATCCTGATCGGGCAACTGGAAGCGCGTGGCGTGAGATCTGGGGAAGAGACGGATGCAGAACAAGGCACGGAGACATCCGCTTCAGGTACTCCTGTCCCAGCGCTCAGTGGAAACATCAACTCCCGGGCAGACGTAACACGCGCCCTGGACAAGATCATCGACTATTACAGCAGAAACGAACCATCAAGCCCGATCCCTCTCCTGATGGAGCGGGCAAAAAAACTCATCTCTCTCGATTTCGTGGATATCATCAGAAATATGGCACCGGATGCCATGAGCCAGGTGGACGTGTTTCGCGGTCCGGAAGAGGAAGAGGGATCGGAGGCGTCAGAAAACAATTGGTAACTACCGTGTCATTCGAATAACAACCTTGGAGGTAAACCGTGGCCCAGAGCAGTCAGAAATTCATAGCCAGGAACCGCGCACCGCGCGTTCAAATAGAATACGACGTAGAGGTTTACGGTGCCGAAAAGAAGGTGCAGCTTCCCTTCGTCATGGGCGTTATGGCGGATCTCTCCGGCAAACCCGAAGAGGCCCTGCCCCCGGTTTCTGAGCGCAAGATGCTGGAGATCGATGTCGACAACTTCGACGATCGTCTCAAGTCGATGAAACCCCGTGCAGCCTTCCAGGTGCCCAACACCCTAACCGGCGAAGGCAGCCTCAGTGTGGACCTCACCTTTGAGAGCATGGATGATTTCTCCCCCGCAGCTGTAGCGCGCAAGGTAGGCGCCCTGAACGAACTGCTGCAAGCACGCACCCAACTTGCCAACCTGATGACCTACATGGACGGAAAGGCTGGCGCCGAGGAACTCATCTCCAAGGCCCTGAACGATCCCACCCTGCTGCAATCCCTGGCCTCGGCACCCAAGCCTGGGGACGATGATGCAGCGGAAGAGGAGGGTTAGACCATGGCAGAGCTGGAAAAAGACGTACAGGCGCAAGCGGAAGCAACAACCCTGGAGGCCGGTGATTTCGCGTCACTGCTAAATCAGGAGATCCGCCCGAAATCGGACCGCGCCCGCGAGGATGTGGAGAATGCCGTGCAGACCCTGGCGGAGCAGGCCTTGTCCGCCTCCGTCACAGTGTCGGCTGATGTCACCGTCACCATCCGGGAGATGATTGCCGAGATCGACAAACGCCTCACCGAACAGGTCAATCAGATCCTGCACAATGAGGATTTTCAGAAGCTCGAAGGCGCTTGGCGTGGCCTGCACCATCTGGTCAACAATACTGAAACTGACGAGATGCTCAAGATCAGGGTCATGAACATCTCAAAGAAAGATCTGCACAAGAATCTGAAGAAATTCAAGGGCACCGCCTGGGATCAAAGCCCCATCTTCAAGAAGCTCTATGAAGAAGAGTTCGGCCAGTTTGGCGGCGAACCCTATGGCTGCCTGGTGGGTGACTACCACTTCGACCAGAGTGCGCCCGACGTGGAACTTCTGGGTGAGATGTCCAAGGTTGCAGCCGCAGTTCATGCACCCTTTATCGCCGGAGCTGCACCCACCACCATGCAGATGGACTCCTGGCAGGAACTGAGTAACCCTCGCGACCTGACCAAGATCTTTCAGACCCCGGAATATGCGGCCTGGAACTCTCTGCGAGAGTCCGATGATGCCAAATACATCGGCCTCGCCATGCCCCGTTTCCTCTCCCGCATGCCGTACGGTGCTAAAACCGACCCGGTGGACGAATTCGATTTTGAGGAAGAGACAGGCAACGCCGACCACAATAAGTACACTTGGGCCAACGCCGCCTATGCCATGGCAGTCAACATCAACCGTTCGTTCAAAATGTACGGCTGGTGTTCCCGCATCCGTGGCATCGAATCCGGCGGCGCGGTGGAAGGCCTGCCGGCACACAGCTTCCCCACCGACGACGGCGGGGTGGATATGAAGTGCCCCACCGAAATCGCTATCAGCGACCGGCGGGAAGCAGAGCTGGCCAAGAACGGCTTTATGCCGTTGGTACATAAGAAAAACACCGACTTCGCCGCTTTCATCGGCGCCCAGTCATTCCAGAAACCAGCGGAATACGACGATCCCGATGCCACCGCCAACGCAAACCTGGCGGCTCGCCTGCCCTACCTGTTCGCCACCTGCCGCTTCGCGCACTATCTCAAGTGCATCGTGCGCGACAAGGTGGGTTCATTCAAAGAGCGGGAAGAGATGCAGCGTTGGCTGCAGGATTGGATCCTGCAGTACGTGGACGGGGATCCGGCTCACTCTTCCGAGACTACCAAGGCAGAACATCCATTGGCAGCGGCGGAAGTCGTGGTTGAGGAAGTGGAGGGAAATCCGGGGTACTACACCTCGAAATTCTTCCTGCGTCCTCACTATCAACTGGAAGGCCTGACGGTTTCGCTTCGCTTGGTATCGAAGCTGCCATCGGCTAAAGCCGGGTAAGGAGATGTCGCCGGTTATTGAGTGTGGACGTTTTCCACATACCAACACCCGGCGATGTCAGGTACAACACATTAAGCTTTAAGGAGAGATATCATGGCTGTTGACATGTTTATCAAGATTGGCGATATCAAAGGTGAAGCGCAGGATAAGGTACATAAAGGTGAAATCGACGTCCTTGCCTGGAGTTGGGGCATGAGCCAGTCCGGCACCATGCACACGGGTAGCGGTGGCGGTGGCGGCAAGGTTGCGGTACAGGATCTGTCGTTGACCAAATATGTGGACAAGTCCACACCGAATCTCTACAAATATTGCGCCTCAGGTGAGCAATTCGATGAGGCAAAATTGACCGTGCGCAAGGCCGGTGGCAAGGCTCCTTTGGAGTACGTCATCATGACCATGAAAGAGGTGATCGTGACCTCGGTGTCCGCAGGTGGCAGTGGCGGCGAAGACCGGCTGACTGAAAACATCACATTGAATTTCGCGGAGGTAAAGTACGAATACCAGCCGCAGGATCAAAAGGGCGCCAAAGACGGCGGCCTGCTCAAGTTTGATTTTGATGTGGCAAAAAATGATGTGAAAAAGTGACGGATCTCCGTCGATGGCTATATGGGACTGCCCCGCGAACGGGTGGGGCTGCCCTCTCCTGTCATCCTGAAGGCGGTGAACCGCTAACCCCTTCGCTGAATTGATCGGGGTATGAATATGTTGGCGCAACAATCCCTGCGCGATGGAAATCTCGATGAGGCCCTGGCACAACTCCAGGATCAGGTGCGCAAAGCCCCAGCCAAGGCCGAATACCGAACCTTTCTGTTCCAGCTGCTGTCTGTCATGGGCAGTTGGGATCGGGCGCTCAACCAACTGAGTGTAGTGGCCGACCTGGATGACGGCACCCTGGCCATGGTGCAGACCTACCGCGAGGCGATCCGTTGCGAGGTTCTGCGCGAGGAGATTTTTGCCGGCAAACGCTCTCCCCTGCTGTTCGGCGAACCGCCAGAGTGGGTGGCGCTTTTGATCGAAGCCCTGCGCCTCGGTGCGGAAGGCAATCACGCTGAGTCCCAGACTATACGAAATCAGGCCTTCGAGGCGGCGCCCGCCATCAGTGGCACCCTCGACGGCCAGCCCTTCGAGTGGATCGCCGATGCGGATCCCCGTCTTGGCCCTGTGCTCGAAGCTGTGGTCAACGGGCACTACTACTGGGTGCCGATGCAGCAGATCCGCCACATCAACATCGAGGAACCCGAGGATCTGCGTGATCTGGTCTGGATGCCCGCCTACTTCACCTGGGCCAACGGCGGTGAAGCAGCAGGACTGATACCCACCCGCTATCCTGGCTCGTTTTCCAGCCAGGATCCGCAAATCCAACTGAGCCGCAAGACAGAGTGGATCGACGCCGGTTCAGATCTCTATCTGGGGCTGGGACAGCGTATGCTGACCACCGATGGCGGTGAATTTCCTCTGATGAACATCCGCGAAATCAACCTGGACACAGTGGATGAACCTGCGGAGCCCAAACCACAGGATGAGACCTGACGGATTCGACAAACCTTGGCTGAACTCACCCAAAAAGAGCGCCTGCAACCCTCCCTGCTGGATCGACTGACCGACGATCACCGGGACAAGAGGAACGAGTCCCGTGACCAGCGGGTGCTCTCGATTCAAAAACTCCGGGAGAGCGTACTACGGGATTTGAGCTGGCTGCTCAACACGGTAAATCTCGGCACTATGCAGAACCTGGATGCATACCCGGAAGCGGCGCGTTCGGTGCTCAATTACGGGGTTCCGGACTTCGCCGGCCACACGGCCGCCAGCGTCGATGTACCCGCATTGGAGAGATTGTTACGTCAGGCAATCATCGACTTCGAACCCCGCCTGCTCAAGAATAGCGTCAGGGTCAAACTTCAGGTGGCCGAAAGCCACATGAGCCACAATGCCATGACCTTCGATATTGAAGCCGAACTTTGGGCTGAACCCGTGCCACTGCACATGTACATGAAGACAGAGATCGATCTCGAGGCCGGCAACGTCACCGTCTCCGACTATTCCGGCGGAGGCAGGGGCTGATGGATCCACGGTTGCTGCAATACTACAACCGGGAATTGCAGTTCATCCGTGAGATGGGCGGCGAATTCGCCAAAGAGTTTCCCAAGATTGCCGGTCGGCTCGGGCTTGAAGGTTTCGAGTGCGCCGACCCCTATGTGGAGCGCCTGCTCGAAAGTTTCGCCTTTCTGGCTGGACGCATCCAGCTCAAACTCGACGCCGAATTTCCCCGTTTCACCCAACACCTGCTGGAGGCTGTCTACCCACACTACCTGTCGCCGACACCTTCCATGACAGTCGTCCGGTTTCAGCCCGACCTTATGGAGGGGGGACTGGCGGACGGTTTCACCCTGCCCCCGAACAGCGCCATGCGCAGTCTGATGGGAGAACACGACCAGACCGCCTGTGAATATCGTACCGTCAGGGAGACGCTCCTCTGGCCGCTGGAGATGACCAGCGCCACCTATCTGCGCTCCCTTGCCGGCATCGGCCTGCCCGACCTGCCGGAAGCCAAGGCGGGCATTCGACTGCGCTTGCGAGTCACCGCAGGGCTCAGCTGCGACAAACTTGCGCTGGAAAGCCTGCCACTCTATCTGCAGGGCGCAGACGAACTCCCCATGCACCTCTACGAGCAGATCCTGGGCAACGCAGTGGCGGTGGTGGCGCGCCCCAACAGTCGTCCCGCACCCTGGCAGGAGGTTATGGGTCGGCGATCAATCAAACAGATGGGATTTGACGGCAGCGAGGCTCTGCTGCCATTCACCGACCGCTCCTTCGAAGGATACCGCCTGCTGCATGAATATTTCGCCTTTCCGGCACGCTTCATGTTTGTTGAACTGACAGGCTTGGCTCCAGCTTTTAAGCGCTGCCCACACGATGAGATCGAACTGATCATCCTGCTCAACCGCAGTGATGCCTATCTGGAAAAGGTGGTCAACGCAGACAATTTCGTCCTCTTCTGCACACCGGCAGTCAACCTCTTCCCCAAGCAGTGCGACCGCATCCACCTGACCCACAAAGAACACGAACACCATCTGGTGCCGGACCGGACCCGCCCATTGGACTACGAGGTCTATTCAGTCACCGGCGTCACCGGCTACGGTGTCGGCACCAAAGCGGAGCAGGAGTTCCTGCCGTTTTACGCCTCCCACGACCTGGCGGCACAACAGACAGACGAGGGATTTTTTACTCTGAGACGTGATCCACGAGTCATCTCCTCCCGTCAGCGGCGCGACGGGCCCCGTTCGAGTTACATCGGCAGCGAGGTATTCCTCTCACTGGTGGATGCCAAAGAAGCGCCCTACCACCCGGACCTGCGGCAGTTAGGTATCGCCATCCTCTGCACCAACCGGGATCTCCCGCTGCAGATGCCGGTGGGCAAGGGCACCACTGACTTCACCCTGGAGAGCGGCGGACCCTTCGACAGCGTGCGGGTGGTTGCCGGCCCCACCCGTCCCAGGCCCTCCTGGGCGGAGGGCGACACCACTTGGCGGCTGGTCAGCCACCTGTCACTCAACTACCTCTCGCTGATCGACAACGACGAGAGCCAGGGGGCGGTGGCCCTGCGGGAGTTGATGAGCCTTTACAGCAATGTCGCAGAAGCACCCGTGCGCAAGCAGATCGGTGGCGTCAAGAGCATCACCTCAAAACCGATCATCCGCCGGGTTCCGATACCAGGACCAATCGCCTTCGGCCGCGGCCTGGAGATCACCCTGACCCTGAACGAGGACGAATTCGAAGGCACCGGCGTTTTCCTGTTGGGCGCGATTATGGAGCGGTTTTTTGACCGCTATGTCTCTCTCAACTCATTCACCCAGACCGTCATCCGCACCACGGATCGCGGCGAGATCATGCGATGGCCGTTACGCACCGGACAGCAACACTTGCTCTAGCGCTACAGGAGAGCCTTGCCCAAGAGCCGTATACCTACGACTTCTACTGGGCTATGCGAGCGCTCGAAGCCTACCATCCGGGTAATCCCCGGTTCGGCGAGTCCCTGCGCCCCGCAGATGATGCAATCCGTTTAGGCGAAGAGGCCTCCCTGTCATTCGCTCCCTCCAGCATCTCCAGCTTCATACCCGGTAATGAAGGACAACGCCCACGTTTGGAGGTGTTGTTCTTCGGCCTGTTCGGACCCAACGCGCCCCTCCCGCTGCACCTGTCAGAATACGCACGGGATCGGATACGCAATGCGGACGACCCCACCTTCAGCCGCTTCATCGATCTGTTTCATCACCGCTTTCTTTCCCTCTTTTACCGTGCCTGGGCCAACTCCCAGCCAGCGGTCAGTCATGATCGACCGGAGCAGGATCGATTCGCCACCTACCTGGGCGCCACCTGCGGTTACGGCATGCCGTCGCTTCGCAAGCGAGACGAAATGCCCGACTTGGCCAAGCTGCACTACTCGGGCTGGATCTCCAACCAAGTTCACAACGCGGACGGGCTGCAGTCGATTCTGGCGGGGTTTTTCCGGCTACCGGTGTCCATCGAACAGTTCGTGGGACACTGGATGACCCTGCCGGAAGATACCCGCTGCCGGTTAGGTGAATCCCCGGAGACCGGCGCCCTCGGTCTGACCGCCGTCATCGGCGCCCAGGTGTGGGATTGTCAGCATAAGTTCCGCATCGTATTGGGGCCACTCGAACTTGAGGACTACCGGCGTATGCTACCTGGTGGCGAGAGTTTCAAACGCCTGACAGCCATCGTTAAGAACTACATCGGCGACGAACTGCACTGGGATCTGAATCTCATCCTGAAAAAGGTGCAGGTACCGTCAATCCAGTTGGGCACAGAGGGAGAGTTGGGCTGGACCACCTGGCTGTGCCGTGAGCCACCCACAAAAGACCCGCGCGACCTGATGCTCAACCCTTTTTTCAAGCCTTGACCCGACTGGAGCCAACTATACTTGTTACAGAAAGAAACCACTGGGAAACGGTAAAAGCAGATCACGAATCAACGTAGGTCGGGTTAGCCGCGCAATAGCACAAGGTCTGAATCCAGCACCATACTTTTCGCGCGGCGTAACCCGACAAATCACTGTCGGGTTGCGATGCACACGCAGTCATGTGATGAAAATGAAGCTCGTAGCGATGCGCATCTAATCCGACCTGCGGAATAACATTTTTGTGGACACAAGACCATCAGGAAAACAACAAAGGGGATAGAAGGATGTCTGAAATCAGTCGCACCGCCCTGTTCGGCAAACTCAACAGCGTCGGCTACAAGTCCATCGAAAGCGCCACCGTCTTCTGCAAGATGCGGGGCAACCCCTACGTGGAACTGGTGCACTGGATCCACCAGATTTTGCAACTGAAGGACTCCGATCTCCACCACATCATCAAGTACTTCAGCCTGGAGCCCTCTCACCTGGTCAGGGACATCACCGAGACCCTGGACAGCCTGCCACGGGGTTCCACCTCCATCTCCGACCTCTCTGCCCATATCGAGGAAGCAGCGGAACGTGGCTGGCTCTACGGTACGCTGATGTTCGGAGAATCCCAGGTGCGCACGGGTCATCTGGTGGTCGGCATTCTCAAGACCCGAAGTCTCACCCACGCTCTGAGCGGCATCTCCAAAGAGTTCCAGAAGCTCAAGTTGGAGACCCTCACCGATCGTTTTGACGAAGTGGTGGGCGACTCTCCTGAAGCGACCCTGCACGCCACCGACGGCTTCCAGGTGGGTGGCGGCGTTGCCCCCGGCGAGGCCAGCGGCGCCATCGCCCCGGCCCAGATGGGCAAGCAGGAGGCGCTGAACCAATTCACCGTGGATCTCACCGCCGAGGCGGCATCCGGCAAGATGGACCCGATCGTCGGCCGCGACGAGGAGATCCGCCAGATCATCGATATCCTCATGCGGCGACGTCAAAACAACCCGATCCTCACCGGTGAGGCTGGTGTGGGCAAGACCGCCGTGGTCGAAGGCTTCGCCCAGCACATTGCTGCCGGCGACGTGCCGCCCCCACTGCAGAATGTCACCCTGCGCTCCCTGGACGTGGGTCTGCTGCAGGCCGGCGCCAGCATGAAGGGCGAGTTCGAGAACCGTCTGAAACAGGTGATCGAAGAGGTACAGTCTTCCGAAAAACCAATCATCATGTTCATCGACGAGGCCCACACCCTGGTGGGCGCCGGCGGTGCAGCCGGGACCGGCGATGCAGCCAACCTGCTAAAACCGGCCCTGGCCCGCGGCACCCTGCGCACTGTGGCCGCCACCACCTGGGCCGAGTACAAAAAACACATCGAAAAAGACCCCGCCCTCACCCGCCGCTTCCAGGTGGTACAGATAGACGAACCTTCAGAGGAGAAAGCGATCCTCATGATGCGTGGCATGGCCAGCACCATGGAGCACCACCACAAGGTGCAACTGCTGGACGAGGCCCTGGAGGCATCGGTCAAGCTCTCCCACCGCTACATCCCGGCACGCCAGTTGCCCGACAAGTCGGTAAGCCTGCTCGACACCGCCTGTGCCCGGGTGGCCATCAGCCAGTACGCGGTGCCCGCGGAGGTGGACGATTCGCGCAAGCGCATCCAGGCTCTGGAAACCGAACTCGAAATCATCGGACGGGAGAAAAACGTCGGTGTCGACACCACCGCACGGGAAACAGAGGCCAATGAGTCATTGGCGGCAGAGGAAAAACGGCTGGAGGGCCTGGACGAACGCTGGAACAACGAAAAAACACTGGTCGAACAAATCCTCGACATCCGGGGAAAGCTGCGGATCACCACCCGCAAGGTGGAAGGTACCGACAGCGATTTGGAGAGAGCAGCGGATGCCGCAGCGGAAGATATCGCCATCGAAGGTACGACAGGTAGAGACGAAGAGGCCCTCTCCGACGAGGAACGTCAGGCGTTACTGACACAGCTGAAGGGGTTGCAAAACGAACTCCACGGACTTCAGGGAGAACATCCCCTCATCCTGCCCTCAGTGGATGGGCAAGCCGTCGCCTCGGTGGTTCAGGACTGGACCGGCATCCCCGTGGGCCGCATGGTCAAGAATGAGATAGAGACTATTCTTCATCTGGCAGACGCCCTGGAGCAGCGTATCATCGGCCAGCGCCACGCCCTGGAGATGATCACCCGCCGCATCCAGACCTCCCGCGCCAGCCTCGACAATCCGAACAAACCTATCGGTGTCTTCATGCTGGCAGGCACCTCTGGCGTAGGTAAGACTGAAACCGCCCTGGCCCTGGCCGAAACCCTCTATGGCGGTGAACAGAATATCATCACCATCAATATGAGCGAATATCAGGAGGCCCATACCGTCTCGACCCTCAAGGGTGCCCCTCCCGGTTATGTCGGTTATGGCGAAGGCGGCGTGCTCACCGAGGCGGTGCGTCGCCGCCCCTACAGCGTGGTGCTGCTGGACGAGGTGGAGAAGGCCCACCCTGACGTACACGAAATCTTCTTCCAGGTCTTCGACAAGGGCTGGATGGAGGACGGCGAAGGCCGGGTGATCGACTTCAAGAACACCTTGATCCTGCTCACCACCAATGCCGGCACCGATCTGATTACCAATCTATGCGCAGACCCGGAACTGATGCCGGAACCCGAAGGCATCGCCAAGGCACTGCGCGAACCGCTGCTCAAAGTGTTTCCGCCCGCCCTGCTCGGCCGCCTGGTGGTAATTCCCTTCTATCCGCTCAGCGACGAAGTGATCGGCCTCATCGCCAAACTGCAACTGAAGCGCATCGAAAAACGCATCCGCGAGAACCACAAGATCCCGTTCAGCTATGATGACGAGGTCATTCAGCTCATCACCGACCGTTGCACCGAACTGGAGAGCGGCGGCCGTATGATCGATACGATCCTGACCAATACTGTGTTGCCGACAATCAGCGAGGAGTTGCTCAAGCGCATGATGGAGGCCAAGCCCATCGAACGGGTGCATGTGGGCGTTGAGGAAGGAGAGTTTAGTTATGGGTTTGAGTAGATGATTTATTGGAGTGGGGACAGGCCTCTTTCACTCAATCCTGCCCCTACTGATTCCCCCGTACACAGCGGGAGTATGTGATTAGGAGAAAACCCAATGCCGTATAAATGCCCAAAGTGCGGTCACGAGCAACAGGCCAGAGGAAACGGAGTCTGCCCAAACAGCATGGGCCCAAACAAAACTCATTCACCACCAACCATGCTGGTCCCCTTCGAGTCAGCACCAAAGAAGGTGGTGAAAAGGAAAGAACACACCAAGCCGCTACCGTCCGATAGCATATACAAGGATGCATACTTTGGCTTGTTCGTGTCGATATATGAGGGTGATAAAACCAAACATACGACTGACTTCCAGACCATGAAGGCTATGGTCAATGATTACATAAAGGGGGAAGACGGGATCATTGCAGACGAAGATATACCTGACATATATAACATGCAGAAGAACGGTGAAAAAATCAGGCCTTCACTGGAAGCCTTGAACAAGCACCTTTTCAGGCGCATCAGAGAGGCAATGGAAGGATTGGTGGACTGTCATCTGCTCCAATCCATTGACAGCATTCAGAAAAATAAGTGGCGACAGTGCCTGGTAAAGAAGGTACCGCCGGTTGTTGCGAATGTGCGATACAAAGGCGCAGAGCTGTTGGGCGCAAGCCAGGACTATATCAATATCACTCCCACTTTCCTGGCCAACAATCCCATTCCTGCCATCCTATTTGGCATTGCGCATGAGATGGGCCATGTCGTTGACTGGAAAATAAGAGGAGACAATCTGGAAGGGACTTTCCAAAAAACCATCTGTGAGGATTGGAGCCAAACGAAAACATGGGGGAACCCACCTGAATACTTCGCAGACAGTTGTGCAACACTCCTGCTAATTGGTGCAGGCCTGGGTGTCGATATTATCAAGGAAGGTGCAAAGAGTGCGACCGAGGGTATAGGTATTTCAAGCGGCGCCCATCCTGGTGGCACTGAACGGATGAAACGGGTGAACCATATACTGAATACCTGGACCTCCAGCCTGCCGTCAATACTTGTCCTTCGGAAAAAGGGAGGATAATTAACCTTTTTCCACAAAATGACAATCGGGGTTAAAGGATTCGGTAACAAACAAGAATCTTTTCAATTAGCGTTTTTCACCGACCCCTTATTATTATTTTCAGGGAGATCGTTATGCCTCTTTCACTCGCCCAGTCACTTCAGCTAAATTACTATCTCGATTCTCACATCCGGTGGAAACTGGGCACTGAGGGAAAAACCCAATTAATTGGTGTCCTGTCATGTAATGATGCCGCTCAACTACTATACGATGTCTTTATAACAAACAAACCGACAATCACCATTTCCAGAGGCGCACAGTATAATGTTGTCACAGATGATGATGGAAACATCACCATCGAACTCCGGTCCCTCGCCCTTGACTCAGATGACACGATGATAGATTGCATCCTATTCGAGGCATGTAATAGCAAAAGACAGAAAGGATCCTCGCCCAAAAAGAATATTATGTTTGGCTTTAATCCTAGTGGTGGCCCCTGTAGTACCTACAGCGCAGCGAAAGGAAAGCGAACAGGGAAATGGGAAGCAGAAAACATGGTGGAATATGTTCTCATCGCCCAACAAATCCCCGTGAAGTATAGAACCGCAAATATGAAAAAAGCCATTGTGAAGTGGAAATCTGCTGGGCAATCAGATGTCGCTTTCATCAGCCAACAAGCCGACGCACCACACGACTCGAAGATGGTGACTTCCGGAGGGACCCCTACTAATCGCATGGGATTATCTACAAAAGCTTTATATTCATACGAATACATATGCAAACGCAAGAGTCCAACAACATTCATAAACGATATTTTTTACGCAACATTTTCCTGTGCTCGTGGCAGTGAACCTGTAAAAGGTTTTCAGGGTAAATATGAATCAAAAACGACAGGCAAACGCCAATATTCAACTCCAGAAATAGAACAATCCATAAAATTGGCTGACTGGGTCTATAAACATTGGCCTAAAGGGAAGGCTGGGGACGAAAAGCCAGAACGTGTCCTATTGGTTCACGACACAATCAAGGCATGTCGCACACAAAATGTACTCAACAAATTCCACAATATCAAACCAGAGGATTTCGGCCTCAACAATCACACTGAGACAATCGCACGCTCTGAAGCCTCTGACAAGACTCGACACACCTTTTGAATAAAATCGGTGAATAAAACCGGGTCAGAGAACAATTTACGCAGATATTAAGAGAAAACTATTCTCTGATCCCATTTTCTCTGCAATGTGTCTTAATCACTTCTCCGCGGGAGAAATTCGAGGAAACCAATCATGGGGTTTAAACAATGCAGCAGCTGCAAAGGTTACTACAACGCTAATCGCGGTGGATGTATCAATCCAGAGTGTACAGCGTGCGACAGAGCTCAAACTGCCAACCTCATTAGCACTCCAGTCATTCCGAAACCGAAACCCAGGAGACCGGTCACAAAGCCGTGGGTGAAGCCAAAACCCAAGAGGCCGGATACGAAACCATCGATAAAGAAGAAACCTCAACCTGCCAGTGGAATTGGAACCCCACCCAAGCTAGCCGGCCCTTCGCCGGTCGTTGTGCTCAAATCCGACACCATGTCGGAATCTGAACTACAGCGAAGCGATATTGGATTCCACATCATCTATCGAGGGGACACCAGGACGCCCTCACAGTTAACAACCTATGACGGATTCACTGCCTGGGTGGAGTTGAGCCCTGAGCAAGCAAAAAATGTTATCAGACGTAGTCAAGGACAGAACTTCAATCTCAAATTGCCGAAGGAAGCAAAAAGATTGGAAGATGCTTTCAATAAAAACATGAACCTCAATCTGTTGACCCTAGGGCGTCAGATCAAGCTGGAGAAAGCGGGAGATACCTTCCATGTCTCAACCGACCCGACAGAAGGCTGCGGAGGCTACGCGAGCGGATACATCTATGCCATGAAGTTCAAGACGCTGTACTTGATCGACAAAGCCGGGAACCTGTCGACAGGATCGCTCAAGGACGTCAGAGGGATCAACCCCAAGCTCGTACTCGACACCCCTTCCTTGTCAAATGCGAATATCATCGGACTGGCCATACCAGGGCAAGCGGGAGTGGAAGTTGCATTCTTGACGAAGATACCTATGGAAAACATCTACAAATACCGGATGCCGCAGAGTCAGGAGTGGAAATATTTGGAGTCAGTGTAGTCCCTTGCACAGACCTGGACGTGCTACCCAATCGAACAGGCCCGGTTTTAGCCGGATAACCCAAGCTTAAATGGATCTGCAGTCTATCGAACCGACCCCATTCAAGTATCTGCGTCAGTCGCTGCAAACCGTTCCATCAGACTGTTGAAATTATCCAGAGAAGCGAGATGGATATAGATCCATTCCAACTCATCATTTTTAGCCAGCTTCCCGATCACATCTGCATCAAGATTTTTTAGCCGATCACGGTTGACCGTATAGAATCCTGTCAGCGACATCTTGACACCGCTATTCAACTCCACATTGGCGTGCATCGGTTCCAGCAGATCCAATTCCTTCAGATGGGACGAAAAGGCATGAGAACGTTGAGACTCTACCTGATACTGCTGCAGAAAACCCACCATCCGCTTCAAGTAGGCACTCTGACTGCCATCCTCTTCGAATAACCGTTCTCCACGGCCATCCTGATTTACACCTTCGTATGATTCGTCGATACAGACCGTAAATTCACTGCCGGCATTCGCAAGGATAAATGGATAACGCCGAACATAGGCTGGCAGATAATCGGCATCCCAGGTCGAACGTCCCTTGATAAAAAGGTTTTGTTCCTTTTCAAACCCCAGCAGCGCAACGGGTGAAAGTAAATTGTCGTCACCAGAAAAAACGATGGGATAGTAGTGAGATGCCTTGACGAACTCAATCACCGACAGGAACACTGCATTCGTGGCTTTGGAAAAAGAACAGTCGTTGCTCTGTTGCACAAAGAAGCCCGCATGGCGCTGTTCGCTGACCGGCATCACGGATTGATAAAAGATGGGATTTCCCGACACTTGATTTTCCTTTTTTATTTCTTGCGGATCCGGCTCAAGCCGGACTTCTCATCGACCTGGACAACACTTAACGCATTCTTCCAATATCACCCATCGACTCAGTTGGCATATAAAAGACTCTTGGAAAGACTTTGTGGTGGCTCATCCAGTTTTTCGGCAGTTCATATTTCAGATTAAGCCACCCACCACCCATGGTGAGTTCATTGCCACTAAAATCTCCACCCTCTTCTTCATCCAGAATGCTGGGCATCTTGAGTCCAAACCCAATGACATTGTGGATCTTGATCTGCGATTTCAGCAGAGCAGCATCAACATTTTCAAACTGATCCTGGGATGCGGCCTGGATCTGTCCAGCAAGCAGGCTTTGCACCGCTGAAAGATCGGTAACTGTACCTCCGATGGAGGAACGTTCTGCAGTCAAGCCTGTACTTCTCTCGTATTCTGGTTTGCCCGTAATGGTGTTCACTGTCTCAGTAATGACCGTAGCCCCCTGTCCACTGATGAATGCATCGCTGTTAAAGGCAAAATTCATGGTACCCACATCCGGCTGCTGGAAGCGCATCGGTTGGGTACCCGTACCGATGGAACCAACGAAACCCAATGCATAAATATTGGCTATCACGCCGGTTCCCTTGATATTAACACTTTCGTTGGTCGCCTTGATGTCGCCGAATTCAGAAGTTACATTTATCTCCGCTGCAGCAGTTTCCAGTTGAGAGATGGTGACGTCGTCATGACCCGTATAAACAATCTGATGACCAGAAGCGGCAGTGGTGCGGGTGCTGGCGTCCATAGTCAAGGTGCCGGTATCTGCAAACACTTTGACAAATCCATTTGCTGAAGTGATATCTCCGGTTTGAAGGATGGAGTTTGCCCACATTATTGTGTCGCCACCCACAACAATATCACCGATAACGAGGGTATCTTTGCTTCTGACAGTTACAGCATTGTTACCACTGTTGTTTACACTAACGGTGCCTTTGAAATCGTTGAGCCCATTGCTGAGGGTTATAATATTCTCACCCGTTGTGAAGTTACTGGTTCCATCAATGGTCAGTACTCCGCTCTGAGTGATGGGATCCGCTGCGGTGACATTAAGATTGACCAGTGACAGCTCCGGGAGCACAACCCCACCACTTATCGCATTCAGATTCAGATTGGCTACCGTGAAATTACCGCCGCCAATAATCGTTCCTGCAGACAGGGCTGCCGTACCCAAAGTCTCAACCTGGTTGATATTCATCACCCCTGATTCTGTCACATCGAGCGCACCCTCGACTGCCGCCGTACCCACCTCATTCAAGGTCCGAACCTCCAGGGAACCAAACTGAGAGTTGGCATCATTCAGCGTGATATCGGCAGCAGTATCGTTCCGTGTGACGAACGAGGCGATGCCGTTCACTGACAGGGTACCGCTATCAGTGATGGCACCCGCTGCACCAACCGTCAGTTGCGCAGTGGTTATCGCGCCTAGATCAATAGGCCCAGTCAGGTTCGTCACACTAGTGGTACCCGTACCGTTGGTGGCCATGATCAAGGCACCATCGAAATCGTTGGCCTGATCCAGGGTCACCGAGCCGTTGGCTGCTGTGGTGGTGAACTGGGCGTCGCCACCGATATCCAGCACGCCGCTGTCGGTGATCGCTCCGGCTGCGCCAATCGTCAACTGTACTGTGGTGATCGTGCCCAGGTCGATGGCATCGGTCAGGTTGGTGACACTGGTGGTGCCCGTACCGTCGTTGGTCACGATCAAAGCCCCATCGAAATCGCTGGCCTGATCCAGTATCACCGAGCCGTTGGCTGCCGTAGTCGTGAACTGTGCATCGCCGCCAATATCCAGTACGCCGCTGTCGGTGACGGCACCTGCTGCACCAATTGTCAGTTGTGCAGTGGTGATTGCACCCAGATCAATGGGGCCGGTCAGGTTGGTGACACTGGTGGTTCCCGTGCCATTGGTGGTCACGGTCAAGGCACCATCGAAATCGCTGGCCTGATCCAGGATCACCGAGCCGTTGGCTGCCGTGGTGGTGAACTGGGCAGCGCCGCCGATATCCAGTACGCCGCTGTCGGTGATCGCTCCGACTGCACCAATCGTCAGCTGTGCGGTAGTGATTGCGCCCAGATCAATGGGGCCGGTCAGGTTGGTGACGCTGGTGGTACCCGTGCCATTGGTGGTCACGGTCAAGGCACCATCGAAATCGCTGGCCTGATCCAGGATCACCGAGCCGTTGGCCGCCGTGGTGGTGAACTGGGCAGCGCCGCCGATATCCAGTACGCCGCTGTCGGTGATCGCTCCGACTGCACCAATCGTCAGCTGTGCGGTAGTGATTGCGCCCAGATCGATGGCATCGGTCAGGTTGGTGACGCTGGTGGTACCCACACCGTCAGTGGTCACGATCAAAGCCCCATCGAAATCGCTGGCCTGATCCAGTATCACCGAGCCGTTGGCTGCCGTAGTCGTGAACTGTGCATCGCCGCCAATATCCAGTACGCCGCTGTCGGTGACGGCACCTGCTGCACCAATCGTCAGCTGTGCGGTGCTGATTGCGCCCAGATCAATGGGGCCGGTCAGGTTGGTGACACTGGTGGTACCCGTGCCATTGGTGGTCACGATCAAGGTGCCATCGATGTCGCTGGCCTGATCCAGGGTCACCGAGCCGTTGGCTGCCGTGGTGGTGAACTGGGCGTCGCCACCGATATCCAGCACGCCACTGTCGGTGATGGCACCCGCTGAACCAATTGTCAGTTGTGCTGTGGTGATCGTGCCCAGGTCGATGGCATCGGTCAGGTTGGTGACACTGGTGGAGCCCGTGCCATTGGTAGTCACGATCAAAGCCCCGTCGAAATCGCTGGCCTGATCCAGTATCACCGAGCCGTTGGCCGCCGTGGTGGTGAACTGGGCAGCGCCGCCGATGTCCAGTATGCCGCTATCGGTGATCGCTCCGGCTGCGCCAATCGTCAGCTGTGCGGTGCTGATTGCGCCCAGATCAATGGGGCCGGTCAGGTTGGTGACACTGGTGGTACCCACACCGTCAGTGGTCACGATCAAAGCCCCGTCGAAATCGCTGGCCTGATCCAGGATCACTGAGCCGTTGGCTGCCGTGGTGGTGAACTGGGCAGCGCCGCCGATGTCCAGTACGCCGCTGTCGGTGATCGCTCCGGCTGCGCCAATCGTCAGCTGTGCGGTAGTGATCGCGCCCAAGTCGATGGCATCGGTCAGGTTGGTGACACTGGTGGTACCCGTACCGTCGGTGGCCACGATCAAAGCCCCGTCGAAATCGCTGGCCTGATCCAGGATTACTGAGCCGTTGGCTGCCGTGGTGGTGAACTGGGCAGCGCCGCCGATGTCCAGTACGCCGCTGTCGGTGATCGCTCCGGCTGCGCCAATCGTCAGCTGTGCGGTAGTGATCGCGCCCAAGTCGATGGCATCGGTCAGGTTGGTGACACTGGTGGTACCCGTACCATTGGTGGTCACGATCAAGGTGCCATCGATGTCGCTGGCCTGATCCAGTATCACCGAGCCGTTGGCTGCCGTGGTGGTGAACTGGGCAGCGCCGCCGATGTCCAGTATGCCGCTATCGGTGATCGCTCCGGCTGCGCCAATCGTCAGCTGTGCGGTGCTGATTGCGCCCAGATCAATGGGGCCGGTCAGGTTGGTGACACTGGTGGTACCCGTGCCATTGGTGGTCACGATCAAGGTGCCATCGATGTCGCTGGCCTGATCCAGGGTCACCGAGCCGTTGGCTGCCGTGGTGGTGAACTGGGCATCGCCACCGATATCCAGCACGCCACTGTCGGTGATGGCACCCGCTGAACCAATTGTCAGTTGTGCAGTGGTGATTGCACCCAGATCGATGGCGTCGGTCAGGTTGGTGACACTGGTGGTACCCGTGCCATTGGTGGTCACGGTCAAGGCACCATCGAAATCGCTGGCCTGATCCAGTATCACCGAGCCGTTGGCTGCCGTGGTGGTGAACTGTGCATCGCCGCCAATATCCAGTACGCCGCTGTCGGTGACGGTACCTGCTGCACCAATTGTCAGTTGTGCAGTGGTGATTGCACCCAGATCAATGGGGCCGGTCAGGTTGGTGACACTGGTGGTTCCCGTGCCATTGGTGGTCACGGTCAAGGCACCATCAATGTCGCTGGCCTGATCCAGGATCACTGAGCCGTTGGCTGCCGTGGTGGTGAACTGGGCAGCGCCGCCGATGTCCAGTATGCCGCTGTCGGTGATCGCTCCGGCTGCACCAATCGTCAGCTGTGCGGTAGTGATTGCGCCCAGATCAATGGGGCCGGTCAGGTTGGTGACGCTGGTGGTACCCGTGCCATTGGTGGTCACGGTCAAGGCACCATCGAAATCGCTGGCCTGATCCAGTATCACCGAGCCGTTGGCTGCCGTGGTGGTGAACTGGACGTTACCACCAATATCCAGTACACCGCTGTCGGTGATCGCTCCGGCAGCGCTGACCGTAAGATTTCCGCTCAGATTCAGTGCCTGCAGGGCAATACCCCCACCGGTTACAGTCAGACCCAGGCTGTTCGCGGTGATGTTGCCAATCCCATTGATCGTACCCGCCGTCAGATTCGCCGTGCCTGCAGTCTGCACCTGGGTGCTGTCCATGGTGCCCGATTCTGTGATGTCGATCTGACCAGCCGCGGCATTCGTACCCGCTGCATTCAGCACTCGGGCCGTGAGCGTACCAAAGGTGGAGGCGCCATCATCCAGCGTGATATCGGATCCCGCATCATTCTGCGTAACAAAGGAGGCCGCACCAGAGACTGTCTGTGTACCGCTGTCATTGATCGCCCCGGCTGCACCGATCGTCAGTTGTGTGGTGGTGATCGTGCCCAGGTCGATGGCATCAGCCAGGTTGGTGACACTGGTGGTTCCCGTGCCATTGGTGGTCACGGTCAATGCACCATCGAAATCGCTGGCCTGATCCAGGATCACCGAGCCGTTGGCCGCCGTGGTGGTGAACTGGGCAGCGCCGCCGATGTCCAGTACGCCGCTGTCGGTGATCGCCCCGGCTGCACTAACCGTCAGCTGTGCAGTGGTAATCGCACCCAGATCAATAGCGCCGGTCAGGTTCGTCACACTGGTGGTGCCCGTACCGTCGGTGGTCACGCTCAAGGTACCGTCAATGTCGCTGCCTTCATCCAGGGTCACCGAGCCGTTGGCTGCCGTGGTGGTAAACTGGGCGTCGCCACCGATGTCCAGTGAGCCGCTGTCGATAATCGCCCCGGCTGCACCAACTGTCAGTTGTGCAGTGGTGATCGTGCCAAGATTAATGGCGTCGGTCAGGTTCGTAATGCTGGTAGTGCCCGTGCCGT
Source organism: Sedimenticolaceae bacterium (assembly GCA_963691905.1). Lineage (GTDB taxonomy): Bacteria > Pseudomonadota > Gammaproteobacteria > Chromatiales > Chromatiaceae > QGON01. Next base: position 154,022 of record OY829894.1, on the reverse strand, counting down.
TGGTGGTCACGGTCAAGACACCATCGATGTCGCTGGCCTGGTCCAGGGTCACCGAGCCGTTGACTGCCGTGGTGGTGAGCTGGGCATCGCCGCCGATGTCCAGCACACCGCTGTTGGTGATGGCACCCGCTGCACCAATCGTCAGTTGTACGGTGGTGATTGCACCCAAATCGATGGCATCGGTCAGGTTGGTGACGTTGGTGGTGCCCGTGCCATTGGTGTTAACGATCAAGGCACCGTCGATATCGCTGGCCTGGTCCAGGGTTACTGAGCCGTTGGCAGCCGTAGTCGTGAACTGAGCATCACCGCCGATGTCCAGTACGCCGCTGTCGGTGATGGCACCCGCTGCACCAATCGACAGTTGTGCAGTGGTGATCGTGCCAAGATTAATGGCGTCAGTCAGGTTCGTCAGACTGGTTATGCCCGTACCATCGGTGGTCACGATCAAAGCCCCATCGAAATCGCTGGCCTGATCCAGGATCACTGAGCCGTTGGCTGCCGTAGCCGTGAACTGTGTATCTCCGCCGATATCCAGTACGCCACTGTCGGTGATGGCGCCCGCTGCACCAATCGTCAGTTGTGCAGTGGTAATCGCGCCAAGATTAATGGCGTCGGTCAGGTTCGTCACACTGGTTATGCCCGTACCATTGGTGGTCACACTCAGGGCACCATCGATGTCGCTGGCCTGGTCTAAGGTCACCGAGCCGTTGGCCGCCGTGGTGGCGAACTGCGCATCGCCGCCGATATCCATTACGCCACTGTCGATGATGGCGCCGGCGGAATTGACAATTAGATCGCCGGCAATCCCCAGTGCAGGCAGCGTGATGCCGGCGCTATTGATTACCGTCAATGCCGCCAACGCATTGTTCCCACCAACCGCGCCGAGCAGGTTCACAATACCCGCCGCACCGGCGTTAAGCACCAGGGAGTCAGAACTGTCGGCATCTTCCACCACACTGGTGATGGTGATGTCGTCTCCCGCTCCCCCACCAGAGGTCAGGGTGACGACGCCACCACTGTCCAGATCCACCGCGCCGGTGAAGGTTAATGCTCCCGTGTTACTGGTGTAGATGGTTCCACTCAGGTCGATATTGTCGCCGGTCACTGCGATGGCGGTGTCGGCGATCACGTTGGCCAGATCCACTTGGGCCGCATTGCTGACTGTCAAACTAGCTAGGGCTATGTCTGCCCCGGTCGCGCCAGACAGCGTCACTGTCCCGCCGGTGCCACCATTGAGCACCAGCGCGCTGACAGTACCGTCATCATTGACCGTACCTGTAATGTTGATGTCCGCGCCGACCGCAACTCCATTGGTTGTGTTCAAGGTCACAGTGGCAGGTGTGCCAAGGATGACGTTATCGCTGACCGTGATCGCGTTGCCCGCAGTGATGATGTCGGCGTTCAGCATGGTAGTGGTTCCCGGGCCATCCAACGTGACCGACGCGTTGTCGTTGCCCATGATCTGACCGTTTACCGTGATGCTGCCAGCCCCGACTGGTGCCCGAATGGTTACCGGATCCACGAAGGTCGAGTCGCCCACTACGATGGCGTGGACGCCACTCGCCCGGCCGATGGAAATCGAAGCGAATCCATCGTCCAACGCAGCAATGTCGGTATCGGAGATATCCAGGGTGCCGGCACCGCCTCCCACTCCAATCGAAGTGCCATCGGCAACCGGCTGCAGAACGATGCTCGTGCCAGTAATGGAACCGGCTCCGCCGTTAAAGTCGATCTCGTCGGCTGTGTAACTCTGAACACCGGTGGTAGTTACAGCAACCGTATCCACCTGCACAGCACTGCCGACAGTCAGTGCTGCCAGCATATTGGTTCCGCCGACGGCGCTTTGCAGATCCACGTTGCCCAATACGCCCGCATTGAGCACTAGAGTATCCGCACTGTCGGCATCTTCCACCACACCGGTAACAGTGATGTCATCGCCCGCACCACCACCGGAGGTCAGAGTGACAACGCCACCGCTGTCCAGATCCACCGCGCCGGTGAAGGTCAATGCTCCTGAGTTACTGGTGTAGGTGGTTCCATTCAGGTCGATGTTGCCGCCAGCCACCACGATGGCGCCATCGGCAATCACGTTGGCCAAATCCACCTGAGCAGCATTGCCGATCGTCAAACCGTCCAGGGCCGCGCCCTCTCCGGCCGAACCAGACAGCGTCACTGTCCCCCCGGCGCCACCGTTGAGCACAAGCGCACTGGCAACACCGTCGTCATCAACCGTACCGCCGATGCCGATGTTTGCGCCGGCCACAACTGACCCACTATTGGTAGTATCCAGGGTCACCGTGGCCGGAGTGCCAAGAATCACGTTGTCGCTGATCGTGATCGCGTTGCCGGCAGTGACGATGCCGGCGTTCAAGGTAGTGGTAGCCCCTGGGCCATTCAGGGTAACGGACGCATCCCCATCACCATTGATCTGGCCATCCACCACGATAGCACCGGCCCCGTCGGGAGCACGAAGGGTAATAGGGTCGTTGAAGGTAACAGCATTGATGGTGATGGTTCCGGTTCCGTTGGCACGGCCAATGGTGATTCCGCTGAACCCATTCTGGAATTCGGCGATTTCCTCAGTCGTGAGAGAGAAGGCCCCCGCGCCGCCGGCGATACCGATATTTTGTCCCACAGTGGTGGGCTGAACCAGAAGGGTTCCAGTTCCGTTGACGACGCCATCCAGGCTCATTCCGTCACCGGTCAGGGTGATGGCGCCGGTTCCGGCTGAGAGGGTTCCCGCCGCATTGGTGACCAAGGTACCGGTGCCCACACCAATATTGATGACGTTGTTGGCGGCTTGTACCGCGGCAGTCAGAGTGATGCCATTATTACCATTGTCCAGGGTGAAACCACCAGGTGCCGTCACTGCCCCCAACTGGGCAATATTATGATTCCCCGAATCCAAGGTCAGATCCGAGGATATTCCCGTCAGCGTAGCCGTCATTGTCGCAGCAGCAACCCCTGTTCCGGCCCCATCGGTCACATCCCCTGCGGCAATCAGGTTCACCGTCTGACCCGCCGCGTCCAGATTGTTCAGAACGATCCCGGCACTGCCGGTCAAATCCAACTGCCCACCCACAATGGAGTCGCTCAGAATCAACGCGCCGGTATTGCTGATGGAAGTCGCCGCTGTGGTCAGGTCAAGTGTGTTAACCGCTGTCTCAATGTCGCTCACTGCCTGGTTGCCCAGGATATTCAGGGTTCCAGCGGTTACATTGACCGTGGTATCCACACCAGCCACATCAGCATTGCCATCGGTAATGGCGCCGCCTGCAGACAGGTTCACCGTCTGGCCGGTCGCAGTGATGGTTCCGAGGGTAAAGGCGCTGGCCAAGGTCAGATCAACCTGGCCCTGAGCGGTAATGTCACCATTCTGAATCAGGGTTCCGGCATCAATGTCCATGGTCCCGACCAAGTTGCCGGCACCCACTGCGCCACCAAGAGTTACAACTCCGTTGCCGGCATTCACGGTCAGATCCCAGGCGGAACCCTGCCCTTGAATGGTGCCGGAGAAGTTGATCGGCCCATCGTCTGCGGTCAGACTGCTGTTGCCGGTCAGAACCACGTCGTCCTGCATGGCGATTCCGCCGCCGCCCGCAGTGAGCACTGTGTTGACCAGAATCTGGTCCAGGGCATTAACGATCACGCCACCGGTTCCACTGGCGGTAACCCGCCCGTCCAATTGAATATCAGACCCTATTGGGGCAACACCACTGCTTTGCAGGGTAATGGTCCCAGCGGCCTGGATCTGATTATTGGCGCCATCCGCAGCCACGTAGACACTGTTCAATCCGCCGACGCCATTGGGATCGTTGTCGTCGGAAAGGTCGGAACCAGTAATGGTCACGTCTCGGGCAGAGTCGATGAAACCGCCGGTATCCACCCGCACACCACCGTCGCTATTGTTATCATTATCCGCACTCAGGATAATATCCAGAGTGGCCAGGGTTGTCTGCAAAGCGGCCTGAATAACGATATCGCGGTCGGCGACCAGATTGATATCACCATGCCCGGCTTCGGAGTGGATGATGTCGGTGGCAATCACGGTATCCAGGGAACCGCCGGTCACGGTGATATCGCCGGCACCCAGCCTAATCTGCACCCCGTTGCTCAAGGTGAGTCCGGACAGAGTGCTGTTGCCGCCACTACCCGCTCGGGAATCCAGGTCTCCATTCAGGGTCAAATTGCCGCTGGCATTGATCAGAATGTTGCCACCATCGGTCCCAGGGTGGTTGCCACTGGTGACAGCACCGGTCACATTCAAGTCACCGCCACCAGCCTGACTGAAAGTTACATTAGCCCCCACCGTGCTCAGTGAAGTCAGTTCGGTGGCGTTCGCCTGGCTGTTTGAGATTTGCACATCAAAGGCACCACTGTTGTCCACCGACAGGGATGTGGCAGCGGTTTCAATAGCATTCGCCGCGCCAATACCGGAAGCGGCAGTGAGCGTAATGGTTGTTGCCGTGATGTTGGTCCCGGCCCCGTTACCGTCGGTGATGGCGCCGGCGGCGTTCAGGTTCACCGCCTGACCAGTGGCGTCCAGGTTGTTCAGGGCAATCCCGGCGCTGCCGGTCAGATCCAACTGCCCCGTCACCGTGGAGTCGGCCAGGGTCAACGCACCCGTGTTGCTGATGCTGGTGGCCGCCGTGGCCAGATCCAGGTTGCTCGCCGCTGTCTCAATATCCGTCACCGCATGGTTACCCAGAATGTTCAGGGTGTCAGCAGTTACATTCACTGTGGTATCGGCGCCAGCGGCATCCACATTACCATCGGTAATAGCACCTCCGACGGTCAAATTCACCATCTGTCCGGTGGCCGTCAGAGTGCCCAGCGCGATGCCGGCACTGCCGGTCAGATCCAACTGCCCCGTCACTATAGAGTCAGCCAGCACCAGCGCGCCGGTGTTGCTGATAGAGGCGGCCGCAGTAGTCAGATCCAGAGTGCTAACCGCTGTCTCAATATCCGCCACTGCCTGGTTGCCCAGAATGTTCAGGGTGTCAGCCGTCACATTTACCGTGGTATCCACGCCAGCGGCATCAGCATTGCCATCGGTGATGGCGCCTCCGGCAGTCAGGTTCAAAGTGCCGCCGTCCAAATCAAGGATACCTAGAGCCACCGCACCGGTATTCACCACAGTCACGCTTTGATTGGTGGCATCATTGCCGTCGGAAGAATCAATGGACAGCGTGGATACGGTAGTACTCAGGGTATTTGCACCCGTCCCGTTGGAATCCAGATCCAACGTCAGGCTATCAGCGCTGATGGCATTGGCGGCGTCGTTGATCCGGCCACCTCGCAGGGTCACCTTGTCACCGGCCAGATCCACCGCACCGCCCAGACTGATCGCGCCTGTGCCGCCAGCCTGGCCGATGGTCACTGTACCGCTGCCTGCCTTCAATTCGGCAATGTCGTCGGTGGTCAGGGTGAAGCTCGTCCCGTCCGCCACTGCCAGCCCGACAGTATCCGCCACCGCATCCGGTTGTAGTATCACATTGGTACTGCCCAGACTGTTGATGGTGTCAAAACCATCCACATCAGTGGCAGTTACCGTCAGTACGCCGGCCGTCACATTTTCTGTCGTATTGTCCAGCGCAAAGGTTGCAGCATCACCTGCTGTGATACCAATGTTCCCACCTGTCGAGAGTGCACCGCTGACAGATACAGTGCCTTCTGAATTGATTGTGATCGATCCGGATCCGGAAGCCAGGGTGCCGACCGCAATGTTGGCTGTACCCGCATCACGACCATCTGATCCGGTTTGAATGATGATATCTCCAGCGCCTTGCCCGCGGATTTCTATCGCAGATACATCAATGCCTGTGCTTCCTTCTAATGCTGCATTGCGAGTAATCAGAGTCAAGGATCGATCGATATTCAACAGGAGTATGCCGTTCCCTTCGCCACCATTATTGAATGTTCCAGAGGTAGAGATACCATCAGTGGCTTGCAGGATGATATCGGCATTCGTTCCTTCGATTTCGGATTCATACACGGTAAAACTGGCCGGAATCTCTGCAAATGCTACGGTTGTATCGCCACCATGAGAGAGCACGGTTGCAGAATCGCCGGCCTCGTTATCACTACCGTCTGAACTTCCGCCAGCAATTGTGATCGTGCCAGGATCGAGGAGGAGTGTCCCCTGACGACCATCAGCTCCAGATAGATCAGTTTTTCCTCGATAGATCAAACCCTCTTTACCGGATACCTCGGCAAACCCACCGCTACCTGAATTGCTGTCGCCTTTTGCACTAATGGTTCCGTAGAACTTGGTGATTTCATCCGCCCAAACGATCACCTTGCCGCCATCACCATCAACAATGGCATCCGCCCTGATCTGCGTATCTGGCCCAACATAAGTTCGGTCTGCATTCGGTACATCCGGACTATCCCCCTGGTAATCCCCACCGACCAGCACTTCGCCGCCACCATTATGGCCGGAGGCATCAATCGTTGCGTTGCCGAACAGGCCGACGCGGTCACCCAACACCTGCACACTACCGCCTTTGCCTCCAGCCTTGGATTGGGCGCTGATGGTGCTGTTATCGGTCAGGAGGGTGGTATCGGCTGATTCCAGTTTCACCCGGCCCCCATCACCGGCACTGCCATCGGCAACAATATTGCCGCTGTGTGTGATGCGGTTGCCTGCAACCTCGACGCTGCCGCCTTTGGTGCCCGATGTATACAGAGAACCACTATTGGCCACCAGCCCCCCAAACCCGGTCAACCGGATCTTGCCGCCGGATTTGTCGATGCTACCGGCGTGGATTACGCCTGTGTTGTTGACCACTTGGCTGAATACGTCGCGGGCTGTGTGTCCGGCCAGAACCACGGTGCCGCCTTCGGCACGGATCTCGCCGGAGTTGGCAACGGCAGCTTGGGCACCACTGTCGTTGCCCAGCACTGCTTCGTCGACGCGGAAGCGGATCAACCCGGTACCGTCAAAATCGACCACGGCCTTGCGGCCGGAAGCAAGGTGAACGTAACCCACATCGGCAACGATCAGCCCTTCATTGCTGGCGGTACTGCCCACCATAACGACGCTGCCGCCGGTGGCGGCCTTGATCAAACCTCGGTTGATGACGCTGCCGGGGGATTGGCCGTCAGGCAGGTCCAGTTCATATTTGCCATCCATGAACTTGTCCGGATCCATGTCCAGGCCTGCGGCGATGAGGCTGCCGACGTTGACGGTGGCGGTACGGCCGAAGATGAGGCCGTTGGGATTGGCGAGAAAGACCCGGCCGTTGGCTTCGATAGTGCCGAAGATCTGGCTGGGGTTCTGATCGAGAATGCGGTTGAGGACAGCAGAAGAAGCGGAGGGTTGCTGGAATCGCACCAGTTCCTGGGCCTGGACGTTGAAGCTCTGCCACTCAAGAGCCAGGTTGTGGGACTGCTGCTGGATCAGGGTGGTGTTGGCGTTGGGTACGCTGATCGCGCCCTGACCGCCCACTACCTGTCCCCCCTGGGGACCAGCCATGACTATACCCGGCTGGGCGAACAACAGACTGGCTGGCAGGACGATTGCCATCCGCATGTAGTGCGTTAACCCTTTTAAGGCGAAGCAGGCCTCACTCCGACCAGTAGCAGCCTGGCCTACGCGTGCCGTTTTCCTTCGCTGATGGCGCCTTCTCATGGCTGAACTCTCCGACGATCTCCGACCTCACCACGCTACTGTTCGCTTAATATTAGTATGGACTATTTTCTGGCTTTACCCGTTTTACATAGTGTCTTATTTGGCCTGAATTTAACGTGGGCAAGCACCTGAATCCCCATTTATTAATTATAAAAATATTATATTTATCAAAATGATATATAATATTTCTTACTTTTATTCTAACAACAGCAATGCCCATCAGATACTGTCAAAAAAGCTGGAACAGCATGTTCACAAATAATTGCGGATCTCTTTCGTTACTCGGTTCCCGGTCTCCCAGGGGCGTGGCCAGTGACATGTTCATACTGAAGCGGGAGGTGTTGAAACCCAATCCAAGCCCGGCGCCGCTGAGGGCAATGGATTCATCCTCGTTGTCCAGAGGATTGTTGAGCCAGCCGCTGGCGTGATCCACAAAAAACGATACGGTAATCGCCCGCCCCCAGGTTGTGGCGGTGGAGCCCGCGATCCAACCGGGAACCGCAGTCTCCTTGAAAAAGGGCAGGTTCGATGACCACTCCAGGGAGAGGAAGTAACCGCTGTCTCGCAGGAACTCGGCGGCAGGATAGGCGCGGACGCTGCTCGGACCGCCCAGGGCCATCTGTTCCAGGGAGACCAGCAGGTCCGGCGAATACTGCCCGTTGACTCGCAGCCAGAGCATGGTGTCGGCGAAAAACTGCTGTTTACGCACCACACCGAAGACGAACTTGCCGAAGCTGCCTCCAGCTTTTGTCCCGTCACCACCTGTACGACTGGAATTGGAGGCATCCTCTCCCTCCATCGCCCCGAACAGGCCCCCGACTCCCCGGTGGTAGGCGACGTTCAGGCGCAGCTGGTTGGAGCGCCCCGTCGGAGCCAACAGTTCGTCGGAATCGAGGAAATCAAGACCAAAGTTGAATACCGACAATTTGTCCCGGGCGGTGACTATATCCGTTTGGCGGGTCTCGGCATCTTTAAGCGTCAGCCCCGCAGTGGCAGCGAAACGGGTGCGAAAGGTCTGCCAGAAGACCCGGTCGAGGGAGAGGTACATCTGCTCGGTCACACCGTCGATCTCGAACACCTCCAGTTCCTGGCCGATCTCGAACTGGTTGCGACTGACTCCCAAACTGACATGGTAGTCCGGTGTAATAATCGGCCGCATATAATCAAGGGCATAGAAGCGACCGTTACTGGGACTGGCGTTGTTGAGCAGCGAGGCCGAGAGCCGGTCGGCCGCGCCGGTGGGGTTGTTCCAGTCCATAGTCAGGCGACCGCGGTAGATGCCGGAATATTCAGAGCCGGAGTTATCCAACGAAAAACCGAGGTTGAAAGGGCGTTTCTCTTCGAAGACTTCCAGTTCCAAGGCAGTCTTTCCCACCTCTTCGTCGGGGTAGAAGGTCAACTGGGCGCGGCGCTCCGCCATACGCAGTCCTGGGTAGTCCCAGACGTTGAGCAGGGACTGGGTGATCTCGCTTCGGGTGACCGGCTCGTCCGCCAGTTTGTCGAAGGGTTTCAACAAGACTTCAGGCGCATAACGCTGATTGCCCTTGACCGCCACCTTGCCCAGTCGTCCTTCGAGGAGATGGATCTCCACCGAGGCGTTTTCCACTGTCTGGGGGGGAAGAAAAGCGGTATCCAGAATTCTGTCGCGCTCGCGAAAAAAGTTGGTCACCCGGACGGAGACATCTTCCAGGTCGAAGATGGAAAACTGGTTTTCATACTCCTGCAGAACCGATTCAAGCAGTTGGTCCAGCGCAGGGTCCTGCACCGGTACGGCACAGAACTCGCCATATTCGGTGTGGTTGCAGTCGACATCGAAGGTAAGCCGGACATTGATGCCCGCCTGGTCGAACATGGCGAACTGCTTGCGGTAAGCCTTCAGCACCTCATCGAGCACCTGCTGCAGTGCATCGTCCTGCAGATTGATGTCGCAGGTGAAACCGCGTTCGGTCTTGGCGCACTTGCCTTCGAACTGCTGGATGGGAATGAGTCGTTTGACACTCAGACGATTGACCTCGACCCGATTCTCGTCCGGGACGCGTTCCCGTTTAAGTGGGACACGGAAACCTCTGATGGCCTCCTCCGCCCCCTCTTCGGGCAGAGGAATATCCAGCACCGGCCCCGGAGTGTCCATCTCCCGCGGCATCGCAGGACCGGGGATGAGTGGACCGGCGGACTGAACCGGTTCGAGGACGGAGAATGCCAGGACGAGAGTGAGAACCCGGATCAATCCCCGGCTGCGTTGTCTTACACCGCCTACACTCATTGCCTCATCCCCAACCCGTCGACACGGCTTTTCGCAAACCCCAATAAAGCTTACGATACTTGGGAAAGTATATGCCCATGTCCGGCAAAGACAACCGAAGCGGCTAGCGAAAAGTGCGATTATCATTGATATTTGCCGATCAGTTGCAGAAGATATAGAAGATTGACCACCTGATCTGGAAATCCGTATAGCGCCCCGTCTGGTTATACGGATCCTGGCCCGGCTCATGGAAGCAAAATCGTCTCAACCCAATTTGGATCATCAGTCTCTACCACCCATGAAACTCTGTCTGAACGTCACCACCTACCGCAATCAGCCGCCTGTCACTCCTTTGTCGGCAGAGTTCAACGAACAGGGCGGCACCCTGGGACGTTCTGCCGGTAACCTTTTCGTACTGCCCGATCCCGAACGGTTCATCTCCGGCAAACACGCGGCCATTGCCTTTCATGACGGTAGCTTCTACATCACCGACACCAGCACCAACGGGATCTATGTCGGAGGCAGCGAGCAGACGTTGGGTCGCGGCAATAGCGCGCCACTGAACAACGGCGATCGTCTTCAAATCGGCGACTATGAAATTGAGGTCGTTTTGGAGGGAGACACAGGGGCTGCCACTCCCGCCTTCAGTGCAGACAACCCCTTTGCCTCACCGCCCCCACCTCCGGCGGCATCACCTTCCGTTGACGATTTTTTCCACGAGGACGAGGCGGACGACGAACGGGTGGACACCACGCCCACCACCAACTCTCTCTTTTCGGTGCCACCAGAGCCTGTCGCCTCTCCCATCATCGGTTCTGAACGGGATGATGTGCCGGTGGAAAACGAGTTTTTCCAACCACCCCAGGCAATTCCAGAGGATTGGGACTCACTGACAGAGGCACCTCTATCGGCACCGCCACCCGCTGCTGAACCCGTTTCTGCCCCTCCTCCGTCACCACCGCCCGCAACCCAGCCTGCGGCCACCCCCGGCCTTCCGGCATCGGTCCAGGATCAAGAGGCACTACGTCTGATTCTCGAAGGCGCAGGGATGCAGCATTTCGACATCCCAACCGATGTCGCACCGGAAACTCTGCGCACACTGGGCGCCCTGATGCGGGAGATGGTGGGGGGCCTGATGGGGGTACTGCGCGCACGCGCCGAGATCAAGAGCCAGTTCCGCATGCAGCTCACTACTATCCGTCCGGTAGAGAACAATCCACTGAAATTCACCGTCAGCGTCGAAGAGGCTCTGTCCCAGCTGTTTCGGCCGGACAACAGCGCCTACCTCTCCCCCATGGATGCAATCCGGGAAGCGGTGGATGACATCTCAGCCCATCAGCTGGCGGTAATGGCCGGCATGCAGGGCGCACTCTCTGCCATGTTGCAGCGTTTCGAGCCTGAGTCACTGGAGCGTTACTTTCAGCAAAAAGGGGGGCGCAGCCTGCTGGAAAGCAAAAATGCCTGGTACTGGGAGCAGTATGCGGAGAAACACAAAGAACTGCTGGCAGAGGCCGAAGACAATTTTCAGGATCTCTTCGGCGAAGAGTTCGCCCGTGCCTACGAGGAGCAGATCACCAGACTGGCCAGGGCGAGAAGAGACTGATCCAGGAAGCACCGAATGACAAGATTCATTCAGAGGCTGCCTAACTCAAGTTTCGGAGTTCGTGGCGACAGTGGCATGGGGTGTGGCTTCTCTAGATATGACGAACGTAGGGTGCGCTGTGCGCACCATGATTGCTGCTTATTCCGGTGCGCACAGCGCACCCTACCTGACTCTGGTGCGGAAGATCTTTCCCTGCGGTCGAGATGACGGGATTCGTTCAGAGGTTACCTGACCTGAGCTCGATCAGATAACACACAATAAAGTGGCTGCGAAAAAGAATGGATTTCCGGGAATCCGTTATACTCTCTAACGAAAGGTTGCCTGCTCACCCCATCCACCGCAGGATAAACGCGGCGAAGGTGCGTAAGTTAGACTATCGTCTAGGAGCTGGGTATTGATGATCCAAGGAGAAAACATGCGGTCCCGTCATCTGCTTCTGTTCTTCACCCTGATGCTCTCCCTCTTCTTTGCCGGGTGCGGTGAAAAAAAGGCTCCTCCCCCGACCCAACTCGCCGCCAAATTCATCGCATCACTTCACGTTAATCCAAACGCTGAAGGCACCCCCTCTCCGCTGGTGGTTCGTTTCTACGAACTCAAAACCCCGGGCATCTTTGAAGACACAGATTTTTTCACCCTCTACGACAGCGATATCGCGGTACTGGGCGCCGACCTGGTGGCCAGGGATGAGTTCAAGGTCATGCCAGGCAAGACACTTCCGCTACTGCGGGAACTCGATCCCCAAACTCGTTTTGTCGGCGTCATGGCCGCATTCCGCGACCTGAACAACGCTATCTGGCGGGCGACTGCCTCCATCTCACTCCATCAAGTCAACGCCTATACCATTCTGCTCGGACGCGGTGAGGTTTCCATTTCAGAGACCAAACCTCCGGGAGACGAAGAACAAGAGAAGACACCCCAAGAGCCACTTTTCAAATTTTGACCCGGAACCCGGATATGACCTGGCGCAACAAAATTATCTGGTCGGAAGGCATGTTCCTCCGGCCCCACCATTTCCAGCAGCACGACCGCTACCTGGAAAACCTGCTGGAATCACGCTGTGCACCACTTCGGGCCTACAGCTGGGGCATACGGGAACTGAGCATCGACCAGGATCTGCTGACCCAGGGCAAACTGGCAGTCTCCCGCTGCAAGGGGGTGTTGCCGGATGGCACCCCCCTCGAAATCCCCGGAGAGGACACACCGCCGCCGATCCTTGAGATACCGGAGAACACCCGTGACACTCTGGTCCACCTGGCCCTGCCCGCCCGTCGACAGGGGGCGGTGGAAGCCGACCGCAACGACATCCCGGAGGTACTGGCCCGCTACCTGCCCAGGGAGCAGGAGGTGGACGACAGCAACGACGGCGCCGATACCAAGGCCCTGGTCCAGACCGGCAGCCTGCGCTTGCGTCTGATGCTCGACGGCGAAGACCGCAGCCAGTTCATCTGTATGCCTCTGATGCGGATCGTGGAACTGCGGGCCGACATGAACCTGCTGCTCGACGAAGCATTCCTGCCTCCCGCCCTCGATTGCCGCTCTCATCGTCGGCTGCACGGCTTTCTCGATGAACTGCAGGGACTACTGCACCACAGGGGCGAGGCTCTCGCCGGACGCATCACCGCATCCGGCCGTGGTGGGGCTGCTGAGATCGCCGACTTCATGATGTTACAGGCGGTCAACCGGCTGGAGCCCCTGTTCACCCACCTGTCGCAAATGGAGGGACTCCACCCCGAGGCCTTCTACCAGATCGGCGTACAGACCGCCGGGGAACTCTCCACCTTCACCTCGCGGGAGAAGCGTCCCCCTGAACTGCCGCCCTACCGCCACGATGACCTGCAGGCAACCTTCGAAGCGTTGATGAACGCCATGCGCCAATCCCTGAGCATGGTGCTGGAACAGAACGCCGTGGCGATCCCCCTGCAGGAGCGTAAATACGGTATCCGGGTCGCAACACTGGCTGACCACAGCCTGATCGACAGCGCCAATTTCGTGCTGGCCGTGGGGGCTCAAGTGCCGACCGAGACCCTGCGCAACCGTTTCCCGGCCCAGGTCAAGATCGGGCCGGTGGAGCAGATCCGCGAACTGGTCAACCTGCAACTGTCTGGCGTCGCGCTACGGCCGTTGCCGGTTGCGCCCCGGCAGATTCCCTACCATGCCGGACTGACCTATTTTGAACTCGATCGCAGCAGCGAACTATGGAAACAGCTCAAGAGTTCCGGCGGATTCGCCTTCCACATCGGTGGCGAGTTTCCTGGTCTCGAACTCGAATTCTGGGCTATCAAAGGGTGATCAACCGTGACTACCGACGACCCCTTTTTCGACGCGGACGGTGATGACAGCGACCGTACGGTGATCCGTCCCATGCCCGGCGGCAGACGGCCAGGCGCGGGACCTGCCACGCCCCGGGCCGAACCACCTCCGATGCAGCCGCGGGCGCCGGTTCCACCTCCCGCCCGCTATGATGTCGACCGGGGTCTCAATCCCCTGGTGACTGCCGCAGCCCCCCTGCTCTCCCTGCTGGGCAAACTGCGCAACGCCCCGAGCCATCCTGACGTCAACGGCCTGCGCCGACGCATGGAGGAAGAGCTCCGCCTCTTCGAAAGCCGGGCCGGTGCAGCCGGGGTCGATCAGGAGAGCATCTTCGCTGCCCGCTACGCGCTGTGCACCGTGATCGATGAAACCGTACTCAACACCCCATGGGGCAGCAATAGCCCCTGGAGCACGGAGAGCCTGCTGATCCTGTTCCACAAGGAGGCCTGGGGCGGAGAGAAGTTCTTCCAGATGCTGGAGCGCATGCTCAAGGATCCAGGCCGTTTTCTGGAGATGCTGGAACTGATGTATATCTGTCTGAGCATGGGCTTCGAGGGCAAATACCGCATTATCGAAGGCGGCAACCGGACCCTGGAACAGATCCGCGACAGCGTCTATCGCACCATCCGCATGCAGCGCGGTGAATATGAGCAGGATCTTTCGGCCCACTGGCGCGGCGAACAGATGGGCAACAACACCCTGCGCCACTACATCCCGCTCTGGGTGGTGGGCGCACTCTCAGGCGTGCTGCTGCTGAGTACCTTTCTGGTCTTCAGCTACTTCATCAACGACACCTCCGCTCCGGTTTTCAAAGACGTCTACGCGGTAGGTCGTGAGACTCCCCCGGAGATCGACTCAGCCCCACCACCTCCACCACCAGTGAAGGACGACCTCTACGACCGGGTCTCCGGCTTCCTGGAACCGGAGGTTCGGGAAGGGCAGGTGGAACTGATCAACAACGATTCCGACGTGGTCATCCGCCTGCGCAACAAGGGACTCTTCGGTTCCGGCAGCGACCAGGTGAAGTCAGGCTTCCGGCCCTTGCTGCAACGCATCGCCGAGGCCCTGGCGGCCAATGTCGACAACCCTATACTAGTGGCCGGACATTCGGACAACATTCCGATCCACACCCTGCGCTTCCCCTCCAACTGGCACCTCTCCATGGGACGGGCCGAGTCGGTGGCGGAGATCCTGCGCCAGGATGCTGCAATCAAGGGTGAGATCGTTGCTGATGGCCGTGCCGACAACGAACCGCTTGTGCCCAACGATTCGTCGGAGAACCGGGCCAAAAACCGCCGTGTCGAGATAATCCTGGAGAAGTGATGAGCAAGATCGCAGGGTTCTTCAAAAAGCGCTGGGTAATTCAGCTGCTCGGGCTGATCGCCCTGAGTATCATCATCTGGTTCATCGGCCCCCTGATCGCCATCGCCGGCATGGTGCCGCTGGAAGGGATGATCGTGCGGGGCCTGGTAATCGTCTTCCTCCTCCTGTTATGGGTGCTCTATCTGCTGTGGCATCAGCTGCGGGCGCAGAAGGCCGACAAGGCGATGATGGAGGAGATCAGCCAATCCGATGCGGCGCCGGGTGCAGAACAGTCGGCAGAAGAACTGTCGATCCTGCAGGAGCGTTTCGACGAAGCCCTGGGGGTGTTGAAAAAGAGTGGCAAGGGGAAAAGCGGCAGCCAGTACCTCTACGAGCTGCCCTGGTACATCATCATCGGCCCACCGGGATCGGGCAAGACCACCGCCCTGGTCAACTCCGGACTCAATTTTCCGCTCTCCGACCGCTTCGGTAAAGACGCCATCCGCGGCGTGGGCGGCACCCGCAACTGCGACTGGTGGTTCACCGAAAACGCGGTGCTGCTCGATACCGCCGGGCGCTACACCACCCAGGACAGCCACGAAGCCGTCGATTCAGCAGCCTGGCTCGGCTTTCTGGAGCTGCTGAAGAAACATCGCAAACGCCGCCCCATCAACGGCATCCTCATCGCGGTCAGTCTCTCCGACATGATGTTACAGACCGAGGAGGAGCGCAGTCTGCACGCACGCTCGGTGCGTAGCCGCATCCAGGAGCTGAACGAACGGCTGGGGGTAAAGGCTCCGGTCTACATGCTGTTCACCAAGTCCGATCTGGTGGGTGGCTTCACCGAATTTTTCGAGGACATGGGCCGTGAGGATCGAGCCCAGGTCTGGGGTATGACCCTGCCCCTGGAGGCAGCAGAGAGTACCGAGGGGGGGGTAAGCCGCTTTCCCGATGAGTTCGATGCCCTGTTGCAGCGCCTCAACGACCGGGTATTGGCCCGCCTGCACCAGGAGCGTGACATACAGAGACGCAACCTGATCTTCGCTTTTCCCCAGGAGATGGCCTCTCTGAAAGAGCCCCTCACCCGCTTTCTCGACGGCGTCTTTCGTCCCAGCCGTTTCGAGGATCGGCAGCTGCTGCGCGGCATCTACTTCACCAGCGGCACCCAGGAGGGCACACCCATCGACCGGCTGCTGGGCAACCTGGCCCAGAACTTCGGCCTCGACCGCATACGGCTGCCTGCCTTCAGCGGGCGCGGGCGCAGCTATTTCATCCAGGATCTGTTCCGCAGCGTCATCTTTCCGGAATCGAACCTGGCCGGCAGTGACAAGAAGGTCGAGCTGCGCCGGGCCTGGATGCAGCGTGGCGCCTATAGCGGAGCGATCCTGCTGACCATCCTCACCGCGCTGGCCTGGACCACCAGTTTTACCCGCAACCAGGTTGCGGTCGGCAATCTGGAAAATAGCCTGGCGGGCTACCAACAGTCGATCACCGATGTGGACTACCGCACCACCGACTTCCGTAAACTCCTGCCGCCCCTGGACGACCTGCGCGCCGCCACCGAAGTCTACCCGGAGGAGACGCCCCTTCTCATGGGCATGGGGCTCTATCAGGGCAAGAAACTGGGTTCCGCCACCGATTCTGCCTACCAGCGGACACTACAGGGGCGCTTCCTCTACAGCCTCGGCGCCCGGCTCGAGGATTATCTGCAGAGCCGGGAGCAGAAAGACCTGCTGCGGGAGGCCTTGAAGAGCTACCTGATGCTGGGTCACCCCGAGCATCTGAACCCTGAGCAGATCAAACTCTTCATGTCTGTGGACTGGGGCAACCGGCTGTCCGGCGACAGCGAGGCCCAGAACCGGTTGATGAACCACCTGGAGAGTCTGCTCTCCACCCGTTTCAAACCCCTGCCCCTGAACCTCAAGCTGGTGGCCCAGGCACGAGAGGTGCTGACAGAAATCCCACTGTCACAGCAGATCTACAGCCAGATACGCCAGCGGTCGGGAGCGGATCGCAGCAAGGATTTTCTGCTTGGCACTGCCTTGGGACGTCATGGCGATCTGGTCTTCGGTGTCAACGAAGGGAGCCTGGAAAAGACCCGTATCCCGGCCCTCTACACCCGGCGTGGATTCTACGACATATTCCTGCCCCAAACCCTGGAGCAGGCGGAGGCGGCGCTGAGCGAAAACTGGATCCTGGCCGATACGGACGCTGGCGAGATCAGCGATGCCGAGGCGCTGCGTCTGGTGAAAGCGGTCAAAGATCTCTATGCAGAGGACTACATAACGGCCTGGCGCGGCCTGCTCGATGGTATGCGCATCGTCAAGATACGCTCCCTCACACAGAGCGTGGAGGTACTGGACGTGGCTTCCGGTCCCTCCTCACCCCTGCGCAAGTTGTTGCGGGTAGTGGCCGACAACACCACCCTGAGCAAAGCCCCGTCCGATGAAAAAATGGCTGCCGCCGCCGACAAGGCCAAGGGTGTGGCGGATATCGCGGCGGAATTGAGCACAACTGCCTACCAGAAGAAAAACCGCCTGGAACGCCTGATGCGGGCAGCCGGCAAGTCAGGCGTAGAGACCCCAGGCAAATCCCTCGACCCAGTCGCAGTGCAGGTTGAAGAGACCTTCGAACGGCTCATCGAGTTGGCCAAGGCCCAGGGTGACAACCCTGCCCCGCTGGAAGGTCTGATCGGTGATCTGGGCGACCTGCACGCCTCCCTGGCCGATCTGGAAGCCGCTGGCGGCAGCGCCGCACTGGCCGCAGCCAAACAGCGTGCCTCCGGTTCCAAGGATCCGACCAAACGGCTGCAACGCCGGGCCAAACGTCTGCCCAGACCGGTCAACGAGTGGATCTATGCACTCACCGAACGGGGCTGGGGCGTGGTGGTGGGCAGTTCCCGCAACGAACTGGCCAAACGCTGGCAGGCGGAAGTGCTGCCACTCTGCCGCCGCGGTATCCAAGGACGCTATCCCCTTTCCAAGGAGACCGAGAAGGAGGTCACCCTGAGCGACTTCTCGCGCTTCTTCGGCCCCGGCCAGGTGATAGACAAGTTTTTCGAGGAGAACATCAAACCCTTCGCCGACACCAACCGCAGTCCCTGGCGCTGGAAAAAGGCCGGTGGCCACCCAATGGGCGTTTCGGCGAACACCCTGCGCCAGTTTGAGCGCGCAGTCCGCATCCGCGATGTCTTCTTCGCAGAGGGGGGCAAGCGGCCCAAGATTGCCTTCAGTCTCAAGCCCGCCTACCTCGATGCGGAGGTAAGCCGCTTCCTGCTGGATCTCGACGGACAAAAACTGAGCTACCGTCACGGACCGGCCCGCAACACCCGCATGTTGTGGCCTGCCCCCGATGGCAGCGGGCAGGTCAGAATCCTCTTCGAGAATCTGAAAGGCCGTACCTCTGCCGATTCCAAGGACGGCGTCTGGGCCTGGTTCAAACTGCTCGATCAGGCCGAGGTGAAAGATACCGCGATGGCCGACCGTTTCCAGGTGAGCTTCAGCCTCGGGGGGCAAACGGCCCGTTTCGAACTGCGCGCCGACAGTATCATCAACCCGTTCCGCATGCCTGAGTTGGAGGCATTCCGTTGTCCGGCGAAACTCTGACCAACACGGCTCCACCAACCAGCGGTTTTTTCGGCAAGTTGCCGAGCCACGGCGACTTCCTCACCCGCCGCCTGTCCCGCGGTTTCACCGACCCCTGGGATCGCTGGCTGCAGAGCGCAGTGGCGGACAGCCGTGAGCAACTCGGTGAGGGCTGGCTCGACATCTACCTCACCAGCCCGATCTGGCGCTTTGCCCTCTCGACCGGGTTATGCGGCGAGACCGCCTGGTGCGGCATCCTGATGCCCAGCGTGGATCGTGTCGGCCGCTACTTCCCACTCACCGTGGCGGCTCCACTGGAACCGGGCGGCAACCTGACTGCCCTGCTGCAGGATGACAAGGAGTGGTTTTCACGTTGCGAGGAGCTGGCGCTGGCCTCCCTGGCGGAAGAGATCCCACTGGAGGATTTCGATTTGGCTCTGACCGATCTGCCACCACCGGTGATCCCGCCCCGTCCCGGAGTCGTCAGCAGCGATAGCATGGGAAGACCGGCTTGGCAGTTTGAACTCCCCTCCCTCGAATCACCATTCCCGGTAAGCGCTGCCCTCAACCAGACCCTTTTGGAACGGGCCTTTCCTGCCTACAGCCTCTGGTGGAGCGAAGGCTCGGAACGGGTCCGTCCCTCCCTGTTGGTCACCGAAGGCCTGCCGCCGATTCAGGGTTTCGCCGCCCTGCTCGATGGCAACTGGGTCAACTGGAACTGGAGCCAATACCGGGTTCCCCTGCCCTCCTCACCCATCCCGGAAAGTGACAACGGAAGTGAACCGGAGACCAGTAAGCCCGCAGAAACGGAAGCCAAATGAGCGGGACGACCACCGTATATTGGGAATCCACCGCGTTGAGCAACGTCGGCAAGGTGCGCAAGCTGAACGAGGATGCCTGTCTCGACCGGGTTGAATCGGGCCTCTGGGTGGTGGCGGACGGCATGGGGGGACACAGTTCGGGAGACCTGGCCAGCGGCATGATTGTGGAACGGATGCAGCAACTGAACCTGCCTGTCGATCTGAGCAATAAAGTGGATCTTCTCGAAGAGACCCTGCTCGACATCAACCAACAACTACTGGCAGAGGCCTCCCGCCGCCGCGGCAATATTACCATCGGCGCAACGGTAGTGGTGATGCTGGCGCATGCGGCCCACCTGTTGCTGCTCTGGGCCGGTGACAGCCGCGCCTACCGTTTTCGAGATGGCGAACTGGCCCAACTGACCCAGGATCACACCCAGGTGGAGGAGCTGGTCGCAGAAGGTTTGTTGCTGCGGGAGGATGCGGAGAACCACCCCGCCTCCAATGTGGTCACCCGCGCGGTGGGGGCCATGGAAGCACTCTACGTGGACATGGACGATTTCCGGGTCGAACCGGGCGACCTCTACCTGCTCTGCAGTGACGGCCTCAACAAGGAGGTAGCAGACCCGGAGATCGGGGAGATCCTGGCCATGCAACTGCTTCCGGGGGACTACTGTCAAAGGCTCATCGACCTCGCCCTTGAGCGCGGGGCCAGGGATAACGTCACCGTGGTGGTGGCCCGAGCCGAAACGGGGCAGCCTGTACGGATATGACAGACTTCAGGACCCTGTTGAACGGACTCACTCAAGGCAGCATAAACGCCGACGAGCTGATCAAGCAGTTGTCCCAAATTGCTGAAGAGACCCCGGAGCAGATTCCCGCACTGATTGAGGCGATTGACGAAGGCTTTCGAGCGGGACATCTGCCACCCCAGATCCACGCCATAATGCTGGCCCGGATCAAGAGACCAGCCCCCGCCGATGCGGCAACTCCGGTGCCACCATCCGGAGTTGCCGAGAAAAGCCCCCAGGACAAGAAGACCCTCATCATCGACAGCGACGACGATGCAACCCTGGTAGTCCCCCGTCCTGGCAAAGAACCTGTAATCGACGATGAGGCAACGCGGGTCATCACCCGTCCAACGTCTCCCCCCCCTGTCGACGACGAGGCCACCAGGATTGCCACCGGGCATACAACCCCGCCCACCTCACCTTCCCAGACCTCCAACACTCCCTCCTGGGCCAGTAGCAGCGGCATGGGAACCACCACCGCATCACACCGGATCAGCCACGAACCCGAGGTAGGCGATATTCTCAACCAGCGTTTCGAACTGATGGAGGAGATCGGCCGCGGCGGCATGGGGGTGGTCTTCAAGGCTCTGGACCAGCGCAAGGTCGAGGCGAAGGACCGCAAACCCTACGTCGCACTCAAGCTGCTGAACGAGAGTTTCAAGCAGCACGCCGCCTCCCTGATGGCGCTGCAGCGGGAAGCACGCAAGGCCCAGGATCTGAAACACCCCAACGTCATCGGCATCTTCGACTTCGACAAGGACGAACACGGCAACTACTTCATCGCCATGGAGTTCCTCGAAGGCAGCCCCCTCGACAAGGTCATCAAGAAACTGCGCGGCACCGGCATGCCGCCGGAGCAGGCGCTGAAACTGATCACCGAGATGAGTCTGGCGCTGGGGGCCGCCCATAATCACAAACCGGGCATTATTCACTCCGATTTCAAACCCGGCAACGTCTTCCTCACTCAAGAGGGCGAGGTCAAGGTATTCGATTTCGGTATCGCCCGGGCGGCCAAGCCGAAGATCCCCCAAGCGGGCAGCGATGTCACCGCCTTCGACGCCAGCACCCTGGGGGCGCTTACCCCCACTTACGCCAGTCTGGGAATGCTGCAGGGCCAGGACCCCGATCCCCGGGACGACATCTATGCCCTGGCAATCGTCGCCTATGAACTCTTCACCGGCGGTCGCCCCTTCGGCCGTCTGCCCGCCACTGAAGCGAAAGGCAAGGGATTAAGCCCGGAACGGGTCAAGGGGCTGAGCCGGCGCCAGTGGAAGGGGCTGCAGCGGGGACTGGCCTTCGAACGAGAAGAGCGCACCCCCAGCATCGAACAGTTTCTCGATGAACTGACCCCGAAGAAATCCCGGCTGCCGCTGATTGCCGGGCTCTCCTTCATGGGTGCCGGACTGCTGGGCTGGCTGCTGGTACCGGATTACCTAGAGAAACAGCGCGCAACTGAACTGGCAGCTCAGATTGAGCGCGTCACGCTTGCCCAAATCCCCCTGCTGCTGGAAAACGCCACCGAGCTCAGTCCAGAATCCCAACGGTTATTATCCGCCAAGGCGGTGGCCCGCCTCATCGGCATCATCAACCAGGGCACCCAGAATCAGATTAGGGAAGGCCTGCAGGTAACAGGGGAACTCCCTCCCGCTCAGAAGCGCGAGGTGATCTCCAGCGCCCGTGAGGCGATCCTCACCTATTACATCAGCCTGGCTGATGCCGCCTTCGCCCCCCAGGAGGGGAGCTATGACTATGCCGCTGCGGAAGGTCAGATGGCCCTGGCCGGCACCCTCTTTACCGATTCGGTCCAGGTCTTCCGCACCACCCAGCGTATGGAGGATGCCCGTAACGACCTGCTCAATCGCCTGGATAGCCGTTTCAACGAAAACCTGTCCGCCGGGCGTCTGCTGCCCGATCCGGTGATGGATGATATGGCAGATGTTCTCGGGATCCTGCGCCAGCTTGACCCCGAACATCCGCTGCTCACTGACCCACGTCTCGCCAATGCCTACAGCCAACAGGCAAACGATCTCCTTGCAAAAAACAACGTGGACCGTGCCGCCATCCTGGCAGAAACGGGGCTGAAACAGTTCCCTGACGACATAGCGCTGGAGAATCTGGCGGCCAGAATCCATCTGATGCGCAACAAAGAGGAGGCCCAGGCCCTGTTGGTCGACCTGCATCGGGATCTCAAACAGAGGCTCCCCGGGATCGGCACACTCGATGGCTATCGGGAACTGGAAAAACCACTTGGGCAACTGCGGTTGATCCAACCCGGTGATCCCCTGCTCAGCCAAGCTGAAACGGGTTTGCGCAAGTTGCTTCAGCCGCAGCTTGAAAGTCTGATCGCAGAGGAGAAGTGGAGTGACGCCAATACCCTGCTGAAACAGTTTACCGGTCAACTCTCCAGCGACTATATGCGGGAACAGCAGAAACGTCTGCTCGACGGCAAACGCGCCCCGGAACTGCTGGCTCAGGAGATCGCCGAGCGCAAACAGATCATCGAACAGTTGACTGCCGGGGCAAAATTCACTGCTGCCTGGGACCAGGAACTGGAGACCGCATTGAACAGTCTCAATAACCTGGTCGAGGCTGATGATCCCTGGCTCAGCAAACAGAGAGAGAAGATCGGTCGACTCTACCTGCAACAGGCAGAGAGAGAGCGTAGCACCGACCAGTTCGCCAAGGCTGACTCCCTGTTGAGCCAGGGTAAACGTTTTGCTCCAACCATGACGAACCGTTTCAAGGCGGAACGCGACCTGCTGACCTCGGCGGAATCAGCCTGGGAGCAAGAGAACCGGGAGCGCATCCGGCTGGCCCGGGTAGAGGGTGCCAAACAATCCCTGCTCACCCAGGCCAAGGCAAACGACGTCACCCAGGCCAGCAAGACGTTACAGGAGTTGCAGCAGGAATTACCGGGAGATGATCCTTTTCTTCAGGTCACCGGACCTGAGGCCATCGGCGGGGCCTATCTCCGTCTGGCAAAGAGGCGGGCAAAGAGAGATGACTTTGTTGCCGCCATAAAACTGCTTCGACACGGTCTGACGATTGCGCCGGAAATGCCGGAACTTACCGAAAAAATGGGGGATTTCCAGCGTAAAGTCGAATTTCAAAAGGTCGGCCAGGCATTGAAAAAACAGCCACCGAAAAAGCTTCACGCACAAGCGGCCGAATTACAGCAGTTGCAACAAAAATACCCCGAGCAGTACCCGGTGGCCGAGAAAAAATATGTCGCCCTGCTCATCAAGCGTATTGAAAACGCAAAGAATCCGGCAATCTCCTCCTCCCTGCTCGCCGTGGCCAAACAGCTCTTTCCCGATAACCGGGCACTGACAAAAGTTGTAGTTATCGAGCCACCAAAGCCGTCTGTTATTGCCGCGCGCGGTTTAGCGGCAGTCGACGCCGGACGCCTTAACGAGGCCAAAAAGCTGTTAAAAGAAGCAAAGAAGAAGGAGTCGGGTCATCCTGATCTGGCTCGCCTCGGGCAGTCACTGAAGGCACGCCAGGAACAGGCAACAAAACACTTTTCCGAACACCAGACAGCACTGAAGGCGAAGGATCACAAACAGGCCATCGCCAAGGTGGAACAGGCTATCGAACGCTGGAACGACAATGCCACCTTCAAGAAAAAACTGAAGGCGTTACAACAGCCCGTCTCCAAAGACCGCTGCAATCCAAAATATGCCGGTTACGGCAAGCGCAGCAGCAAGTTCCGCTGTTACGATCTGCTGGACGGTAAACAGCGCGGCCCCATTTTGGTGGTGGTACCGGCCGGCGCAGGAAACGCCACACCCTACGCCATCGGCCGCTACGAGATCTCCGTCGGCGACTACAATACCTATTGTCGGCTAAGCGGCAAGTGCCAATCCCTTTCAGGCAAGAACACCAAGCTGCCTTTGAACAATATCTCACTGCAGACGGCTCAGGCCTATGCCAAGTGGCTGACCGGGAAGACCGGCCACATTTACCGGCTGCCTCGGGAGGATGAATGGCTGCACGCCGCCAAGGCAAAGGGGCGTCAGCCCGCCGGTTCAGACTTCAATTGTCTGCTGCTCAGTGGCGGTTCGGTGGTCAAGGGTGGCGCGCCCATCGAGGTCAATGTGGCACCGCAGAACGCCTGGGGCCTGTTCAATTTTGTGGGCAACCTGCAGGAGTGGGTAAACAGTTCAAACGGGGCCAAGGTCAGGGGCGGCCATTTTAATTCACCGGCAGACACCTGCAGTATCAACCTCAACCAGAAGCATGGGGGTAGCGCCGACAAGGTGACTGGATTCCGGCTCCTGCGTGAGATCAAAGGGTAGGCCATGAGCGACACGCAGCCCAAAATCAGACTACGGCAACTGGCACGGAATTTCGCCGAGGGCCGTATCGACCGTGAGAGCTATCGCACCCGGCGCGCCGGGTTGTTGGAAGCCCTGTCTCCAACAGACGAGCCAGCACCAGTTTCAGGTACACCGGCACCCGCCTCCGCCAGCCGTTCCGTCCTCCCTCTCGCTGCCGGTGGCCTGATACTGTTGGCTGGGGCCGGACTGTTTCTCCTCTTCACCGGAGATGACGAACCCATTTCGATACCGCCAGTTGTGTCGGTTGAAACACAACCGCCTCCCCCCTTGGCGATTCCAGAAACGGAGAAGACACTGGTGGCGGTGCTAAGGACATTCGTGCTGTCGGACGACTGGCGTAAGGAGAGCCGGGAGCGGCTTCTGCAAGAGTGGCAAAACGGGGGAGCACAGGCTAAAGCGGTGGCGAGATCATCACGATGGTTCCGCGACCTGGAAACCGATTTCCAGTCACGGCTTGAGGAGGAGCGCGGACTGGCCCCCAACAGGAATGGGAAGAAGGTGAATTCGCTATTGGATTTTGGCCGCCGATTGGAGCTACAACACGACATCGAGGTAAAAGCGCCGATCGTCGTGCCGGCCCCGGAGGAGAAACCCCGCCCGGTTCCTCCCCCGCCACCCCCTGTTGAAAAACCGGCCCCCAAAACCACACCAGAACCTGTCACGCTGGCGCCACCCAAACCTGTGACTGCGATAGCACCGAAACAGAAGATGGCATCATCCATCGAAGCTCCGATCAAACAACCCCTTGTCAGCGAGCCGGTGAAACAGGATACCGAAGAAAAACCGGCAGCCTCCCCCTCATGGAAGCAGCCAGCAAATGTGGAAATACCCGTTCCACCAGGGTGTCGTCCAAAGTATTCCAGCCGCCATCGGCTTCAGTGCCGGGATCGTCTGCAATTAGGTGAAAAAGGACCCTGGCTTGCAGTGCTTCCCGGTGGACTTTTTGTCATGGGCAGCAGCGATAAAACGCAGGAAGAACCAGAACACCTAGTCAACATCGCCTACCCTTTCACCATCTCAACCCATGAGGTCACTTACAGGGAGTACGGCAGGTTCTGCCGGGCGACAACCGGAGAGTGTCCCGAGCAGCCTTGGAATCGTGATGATCTTCCTGTAGTCAACGTCAGTTGGGACGGCGCCAAACGCTACACAGCCTGGCTCTCGAAGCAGACAGGCAAGGGCTATCGCCTGCCCACCGAAGCGGAGTGGGAGTATGCGGCGCGGGCAGGCAGCACCGGCCCCTATCCCGTAGCCAAAACCGATCTCGGCAGTTATGCCCACTACGCCCGGCACGGCAGCGAAGACTCACCGCAAGCCGGCAAGCCACAACGTACCAATCCCAACGCCTTCGGCCTGTTCCACATGGCTGGCAATGTTCGGGAGTGGGTGCTGGACAACTGGCATGAAAATCACATCGACAGCACAAGCGATGGCAAACCCCGTTTCGATCCCGACTCGGAACAGCGGGTGGTACGTGGGGGGAGTTATAACGACTCAGCCAGCGCCCTGCGCTCATCCGCCAGGGGTTCCCTGCCCCAAACCCAAGCCGATCGCTATACCGGTTTTCGTGTCGTTCGGGATATCTATCTCAAACCCGATCGGGTTGACCTGGCAACATGGGGTGATTGGTGGCTGTCACAGCAGGATTCAACCCACTACACGGTGCAACTCTTTGCCCTCAACCAACTGAACAAGCTGGAAGATCTCATGGAGCATCATCCGGGTCTGGCCATAAAGGTCGTCGGCGCGAACGATAAAGATTTCAAATACCGGATTCTTTACGGGCTTTTCATGACAAAAACTGCCGCCGAGAAAGCCTTCAAAAACCTGCCAGAAACACTACGCAAACAGGTTCCCCGCCTGGTGGTCAAGCAGATTGAAGAGTTGTAGGGTGGGATTCTTATAACCTGACTCAGATCAACATAGTGTCGAATATCTGCGAATTGGATTCATATAATAGTCTATAGAAGCATTAGAGATATTGGTTTATCAAGGGAGTGGATGTAGGGGCTTCAAATATATTCTGTAAGGGAATGAGGGATTGTAGCTGCAGTCTGTCCCCTATTATTCAATAGTGCGAAATTTTTTATAACTAGTGAAGTTTAGCATTTGTGGAATTTATGATGAAGAGGAGTAAAACTGAGCAAATCCGAATTCCAACACTGTTAAGGCGACTGCCCTATATATTACTGCTGACTGTTATTTTAATTTGTATATTGCTTTGGACACTTCATTTCATGGA
The DNA here is from genome assembly GCA_963691905.1 of Sedimenticolaceae bacterium. Taxonomy (GTDB): domain Bacteria; phylum Pseudomonadota; class Gammaproteobacteria; order Chromatiales; family Chromatiaceae; genus QGON01. The sequence continues at coordinate 127,175 of OY829894.1, read as the reverse complement.
CTTTGAAATGTCACTACAAACTGGTGATGAAGTAGCGAAGCCAGTGACACCTGTAAACTTAGAGACACGTTCTGATCCTGATGCTCATAGCGGCAAACCGAGCTCGGGTGATTCCGTAGTTTTTGGACTAATTCCGACAGCAAATATTTCTACAAAAATCATTTACAGCTTTACACCCAATATCGCACGAGAAGTTGCCTTAACCCATGATGGGAAAGACTATGGAACGCCTCTAATCAATGAACAATGGCGTCAGATTATTTTTGAGCTAGGTCAACATAAGATTCACAAGGATGTTCTCCCAGATTATATGGATTATCTTACTAAGATAAGGGAGTATCGTATCAACCATACATATGATAATCGCGAACCCATCCTTATTATGGATATCCATTTTGAATGGATTGATGAAGATCTGGCTGCAAATCCGGACCTCGAGAAATACGATAGGGGCTATAGGATAAAAGATGGTGTTAAGAAGCTATCTACCAATAAAGCCCGCTTCTTCGGCGCATCTATACTTCCAAAGGAAATCAACTCACGCCTTGTCACATTTGCTTATACAAAGGATCTGCTTTTTACGAACAATAAAGACAAGATCACTCATATTGAAGTCACCATTGGTAATAATATTAGTTTGGAATTAGAAGATGGCGACACAAAGATCGTTGATCTCGGCGATAACGAAGGTGAAAGGATAGTATTAATAACAGGGCATCACAAATCTGGTCTTGTAAGTCGGTCCTCCTTCAAATTTAATTTTCGTCGTGACGTGAATGGTCAATGGGTAAATGTAACGACAAAGGATGGACAGTTGACCTTTGGTGAAGGAAAAGAGGCACCAATTATATTCATAAAATAATATTAGCACCGACTCATAAAGCTCTTTCTGGACGCAGTTTTCATAGAATATCTACTTAGACTGAGAAATAGGATGAGAATAATTCCTCTAATTATTGGACTGATTGTACTTTCTTCCGCATCAGCTCAGACAACAGTTGAAGAAATTTTAGGTCCATATGTTCTGCAAGACGTAAACGGTAAGGAGCTTGCGGCCATCAGGATATACGGAGTGTCGCGAACGAGCCCGCCTCATGATCAACCGATTATCTTTGTTGAGGGTCTTGATCTTGCGCTAGAGAAGGAGGATACGGCTAATCGATATGGTGACCGGGGAAGGCCAGAATTTCAACAAGTTTTTGAAAGCCCTATTACGAAAGGCGCTCAAAACATGTGGAATGTATTACTTGACGCTGGTTATGATTTTTATTTAGTAGATATTAAATCGTTTGACACAACAATCCAAGATCTAGCAACAGTTCTTAACCGTGCCATGTCCGATATTAGGGCTACTCGTCTTAAACCTACAGCAGATCATTTTAAGGTTGTTGGGGCGAGTATTGGTGGAGTGATTAGTAGACTTTCCCTTCGGCAAGCTGAACTGCTAGGGGCCGACCATCACAGCGACTTACTTTTGACGCTCGATTCGCCCCACCGTGGGGCTATCATTCCAGTTCAATTACAGACGTTTGCAGACTTCTGGCAGAATTATTCGGCCAGTGCAGTTGAATTCAGAAAAAGGTTCGATTGGCAAAGCGTTAAGGAGACTCTTATACGTCGACAATATATGCTACACCGGGCCAGTGATCAAATTAAGATTAAACATTTAGATCCAACAGTAAGTGAATCTGCCTTTGTACCCTTCCAGTTGTTGCATCAATCGAGTATCCCCCAACAGGTTAATCGTATGATTGCGTTCAGCAATGGTAGCCGCATTGGAAGCATGCAATATAATTCCCCTTTCGAGAAGCAGCTCTTTCTATGGGACTTCGATCCATTTGGCCCAGGTGATTTTAAGGTAGAGATGTGGGCCTTGGGAAAAAATGGAGGTGGCGGTGATTCCAGACAGGAGTATGGTGTTCTAGCATCACCAACCACGGCAGATATCACGGAAAAACTTCTTGTTGTATCTAAATCTTCGACGTCAGGTGAGTTTAACTATTTTCGTGATACCCCGGCATGGTTCGATGAAATCGACATCGGATCACGTACTTTTTCTGGTCAACTGTTTAATATTGAATCCTCCCCTGGAGGATATCGAACAACATATAAGGAAGTAGCTGAATCACTTAAAGCAGGTTTTGATGCAATTTTTGATAATGTGCCCTCACCAAGTTTGACGGACATGGGTCAACACTCATTCATTCCAGTCTCTAGCGCGCTGGATCTTAACGTCAATATTTCCATGATCGGTGGTGTATTTGCACTTCCATCCCAGCAGATATCTTCCTCGTTTCATAGGGTATACATGGCGGCAGACAATACAGAACACGTAGATATTTCTGCCTATTCGGTAGCCTTAGAGGCTGAGTTGCTCGATAATATTGTTATAACACCTTCTTTTCCCAAACTTGTAAACAACATAAAAACACCAACCTTCCAACTCAAAACAAGCAAGAATATTTCTCTTTACTACTCAGTCGAACTGACCACCGATAATAAATTGTTTTATGAATCACAATTCGGTCATTTAAGAAACAACCAGAATTTTTATAGTTCTTGGATAACTAATTACTGCGATCAACAGCAAACCGGACAGGCTTGCAGAGTAGAAGCAGCACCGAATTTCCAATTTATTGTTCCGCCTGGTTTTTTCTCTCTTGTAAAGGACAAAGGAGTTCTTTTCTACCGATTTATAGTCTCAGCAGATCCTGAAGGAAATAACCGATATTTAACCACTCAAGATTTAGAGTTCCATCAAGCTAAGTTTATCAAAACCGGAGATAGTGATGTGGATAGTCTCTGGGACTATGAGGAAACTGTCATTTATGGAACAGATCCGGAAGATTCCGATACTGACGACGATGGCATCCCTGACGCTGAAGAAGTGAATTATTGGGGAAATGAATGGAATGCCGATTACGATAGTGACGGGAAGATAAATCTTCTAGATAGTGATTCAGACAATGACAACACAAAAGACGGTGATGATGCTTATCCTCTTGATCCTAGACGATGGACGCACGATATCTCACCCATCCTCGAACTGTTGCTCCTTAGCCCACTCCCTGAAGACGGCTTTCCCCATGTAACTAATTATCGGAACTGCTGGGTTACACGTACAGATCGTTTCACCTACCACTATGGCATGACCGTCACGGTTAAGAATGTCGGTGACACTGAAATCCATAATCTAAAGATGATGCTGACCGGTGTACCTGACAATAGAATGATCGCTTCCGGCACATCAGATATAGGAAGTTTGGCCCCCGGTGAGCAGGCAGCAACTGCTTGTAACCCAACATCCAAGACAGCTGATATCAAAACCATCCTTAATCGCCGTGTTCAGCTTGGCGGTGACTGGAGTTGGAAGGCCGAGTTCGACTCCAACGGCACTCACTATGTCATTCCTAACCTTCAGCCAAAGGCACCGTAAATATGACACCCGTACAATGTAAATCCTTAGCAGAAAATGAGAGAAAGAATCAGATAATATTTAATAATAGTATTAGTGCGTGTTAACACTAATTCAGGGGGAATATGCTGATGAAAATTACATCTTTATTGTTCTTGGCAGGGATATGCCCGACTTTCCTTGTAAGAACCCGCCGTCATTAATATAGGGAGATGCTTCTTAGTATCTAATCTACAAACAATGCTATGAGGATAGTAAAATGAAAAGCAAAGCTATTGTGTCTATTATGAGATTATTCTTTCTCTTCTCTTTTCTTTGCACGGTTGAGGCTGGAAGCATCGCATTTCCCGGAACAGACGTTGATGGTACCCCGTATAGCCTAGCTGCGTTTGGCGATCATATTACTATCTTTGGCGGCGTATACCCATCTAACCTTCCATTACAATACCCAATAGAGAACGGAAGATTTTCTAAGTGTGGGGGAGGTACCGGCATTTGTTTTGTTATAACACCATCCTCTTCAAATATTAAAGATATCGCAGCCAGGAATGCCTGGCTAGCTATGCTTCTTAAAGCAAGCTCTACAGGTAATTCTGCCGAGGTATCCTGGCATGATAACGATGAGGACGCAGCTACGTGCCTGACTATAGCCGGGGCAATATGTGCAGTTTCTACACAGTAATAAAGCAGTGTAGCAAAAGAAGATCATTATTATTGTTTCTGAACAATAAGGAACAGACCACGGCTTTGCTGATTTGTCTGAAGGGGAAGGTTACGGTAGCATTTTCCGGTCATACCAATCTCACCTGGATTGAATTAAGTTCGCGAAGCAACGACTTCTTTCGCGTTGATAACATCACATTTAATATCCCCGAACCTTCGATCCTCGCATTGACAGCACTTGGTCTAACCGGCCTGGGCTTCTCCCGTCGCCGAAATAATGTACAAAAGAACGGGGACAGGTCTTGAATTCGCGTACTCGCTCCAGATAACTTTACAGCACGACTCCCCACTGAGTAGTGGATACAGTAAAGAAAAGGTGATTTATTTTTTTGCGCCGGAAAGGGGCCAACAATAAATCTGTCCCCTTCCGCCTCTTTTCCAAATGGAGGTCTCCGATATGGAGCGACAGATCGGGCTAGAGGAGAGGAGCCTGGTCAGGATTCACAACACCGCCGTCAGTCTGGGCTTCCCGTCGTTCGATCTCTGTCTTCAGGCTGTGTATGCCGCTACCATAGCGTAACGATCCGGTGAACTGGGGAAATTCACGCCGATGGCGCTGAATCAACGGGGCATTGGTGCCAAAGTAGTAGCGCAGCCCAAGGAAATAGTAGCTGTAGTCACCCTCACCCTTGGCTGCACCGCCCAACAGTGTCAGCTCCGGTAAACGACCCAGGGCAGGCTGCAGTTCAAAACCCAGTTGTGCCATCGCCTCCCCATTGACCTGAGCCGCCCCGGCATTCAGAGAGAGAATATCTATCGGGTAGAGATCCAACCCGGCAAAAAGATTGACCTTCTTCTCCACATCTCCATTCTGGTACTCGGCGCTGCCGCTGAAGGTGGTGATTGATGTGTACCATTTCCCATTCAGCGCGTAGCGGTTGAGTCCGTTCCCCTTCCAATTCATGCGGGATGCGTTGGCGTCGAGCAAGCCGACCTCGGGATCGTGCCAATAGAGATGCATACCGAAGCCGGTCATGCTGGAATCGGCCACCTCACCCAAGGCACCGTCCAGCTGGATGGAAAAGGGGCCGGAAAGACCGAAGTGATAGTTACCTCCGATCACATGAGCGGTTTCGGAGTCGAGTTCTCCACCCATGTAGTCGAGCAGACCGTTGGAATGTGGAATTTCATCGGCGTGTACCGCTTGGCTCAAGCAACCAAAAACGGCAATGAATAATGGTAACAGGCATTTCATGGCTCAAGTTTCCCATAGGACAGAAAAGGTTAAAAAAATAGGGCAGATTATCACCTAGGAGGCTGTCGGATTTATCCGTTTGAAGCGACTAATCCGCAGGAGCGGATTGAGCAGCTCTGCTGCCCCCGAAGGGGTGAAGGGCAGGATGCCCGTAATAAAATCATTGGGGGCGATCAAATCAGTTTATCGAACGAGGCGAATAGTGGGCCTATTTAACGAGTTCGATAAGCTGATTTGATCGTCATCCAGGGATTTGCAGCCAAACAGCGTTAAATCCGACAGTCTCCTTGTCAATTGTATGCCTCATTCGAGGCAATAGACAAAGGCATTGTGACGCGTTCAACAGATGTTAAGGTATTCATTTCTCAATATGAAGATTTTATTGACCATACGGGCATGCCTGTTGCGTTCTGCACTACTATGCACAACCTCGTTAGACTGATCCCGGCAGAAGTCCGGCAAGCAAAGAAATGGCAACAAGATCTCGTAGCAATAGCATTATCGCAGCCCGTTACAACTCTTGACTGCCGCTTGAGAAATCATTCTCCAGGGACAGAACCGAGGCCGACTAACATATCGTTTTCAGATAATAATCAGGAATTTGCCATCCACACGGAGTTTGCATGAAAGATAGGGAAGCATCCCACCTTGAGGGAGAGATCGACCATAGTGCTCTCCCGACGTGGGAGGACATCCAGCGCGAAGGCCTGAAGGGCCATGTCGACACGCATATTGAGCTTGTTCGCGATGGCAGCTCTGTCCTCCCTGTTATCTTCCTGCAGCGTCCGCAGGATTTCTCTGCCCCCATCGACGAGTCAACCCCATGCACCGTGGTTGTGGACATCGTCACGGCACTCAACCTGACCGAAATCTTTGGCTGCGTTGTCCCAATGCTCTGGGACGACGAAGAGGCGCGGTGGGAAACGATCTACCTGAGCCTATTCCCGATCAGTGAAGATGGGGAGATCGATCCGGCATCACGTGCGCAAGCAGAGCAGTCACGCAAGATCATACAAAGCTTTGGCGAGAAGAACTCTCCCTGCGGGCTCGTGGTATTCGATGGAAATGGGCAGGTGATTCTCGCCCGGCGCGTACCAATAGGGCGGGAGCAACGCGAACGCATTTCCGAGATCAACGAAGTTGTCTCTTTCCTGAGCGACTATAACCTTGTACACAATGGTCCGAGGCTTCGAGCGGCCGAGGACGTTTTTCGGACGATCTTCTGCTATGCGATCGAGTTTCCCATTCCGAGCATCGTTCCGTCTGCCCGATCGCTGTTGTTCAGCGGAGTAAATATTCGTGCGCTGCGCGTCGATAACGGCCGCCTGATCGACCGAAAAAGCCCTGCCTCCCTCAAGGAGACCGAACCTCGGCACGATCTCTTTATATCCTACTGCCATCTCGATACCGACGCTGCGCATCGCATTGCATCCTGGATCAGGCAGACCTGGCCGGACACGAGGCTCTCTATCTCGGATCCAGACGACGTTCAGCGCGCGGAGGAGGATGCGAATTACTTTTTCAAGGATGCGCGTCATTCGAAAGCACTGCTCTACGTCGCAACACCCAACAGTATCGGCCGACCCGTCGTCAGCCAGGAGTTCGAAACCAATGCGCATAAACCCATCGTCACGGTCGTTCTCGGCAATCATACGGCGGAGCGTCTCGCTGAATATCTTGCCACAAACCCTTTTCTAAGCCTTGATCGAGAATGGACGGTGGTACTCGATAGGGTGGATAGCTGGCGACGGTGCGCACAGCTTCTGGCGCAGGCCATGGAGAAGAATCCAACGGCGTGGACCACCCCGCCAAAAGTCACTGTACCGTCCGAAGACATCGAGGGCCGAAAGGCCGCCCAGCAAGCCTACGGCATTGACGACTGGGAGCGTATCAAGTCGCGCCGAAACGAGCAGACTGAGGAGGAGGCTGGGCACATCGTAGATGACTTCCTGAGCTTGCGGCTCAAGCAGGACAGGATCTTGATGCCTGCCCTGCAAACGCCAAGCCCGCGTTCCAGGCTCATCCTGCTTCTGGAGATCTTGAACGAACCCCAGCTCTGGCTTTCAATCACAGACCTGGTACCGGCGCTGGTCGATGACGAACTGATCAGCCACCTGAAGAAGAAGCTCACGTTAAGGCGGCTCAACGAGGAAGAGGCAGCCGCGCTTCTACTCGAGCAGATTCTGTCCGCTGTTCGTGCACAAATCCAGCTCTGGGAACACTGCTTGAATCGGAGCTTTTAATCCAGGTAGACTCAGGGTGAACGCCCAAACCGGAGGGAAGCGTGATGATACAAACCGTGGAAGAGGCGAACCAGGTTTTGGACCAGCTCATGGACATCGCATCTACGCCGACGAACTTCGTGGGAATCCACGAGGTTCAAAAAGAGTCGCTTCGCCGCCTCAGTCCGCAATCGAAGCTCATCAATCTGCTCCAGCTGGCCCAGAAAAACAAGTGGGTCGATATCATGTCGATGGTGCCGGCAATCGTCGACCAGACGCTTCTTGAGTGGATTGACAAGAACGCGGAACTCGCCCGCGCCAATAACGACGGCGCAGCTGTGAAGAGGTTCCAACGCATGAGCCAACTCGCGAAGGGAATGATGGAGCCCTGAGCAGGTCTTCACAGTACGAATTATCGGGAAGGACAACTCACTCTTCGGACTCATCATTATATTGATTGTGTTCGGTTGGCGGCCGGCTATTGAATATGGCCTCCAAATCTTCCTCGGTCAGCTCTTCGACACGCAGCGCGCGGCGGCTGTCTTTATGCATCGCCTGGAAGATTTCATAGGGGATCATCACAGCGTGCGGTACACCTTGCCGTTTGATCATGACCGGCTCCGCCACCTCATGTTTTGACAGGAAGTCCGACACAGCGTTTGCATTGATTTCTATCATCATGCCTTCTGACCTCACACCAGTTGCCGGTCCTGATCTTCATCCAGAAAAACAATGGCCGTGTATCCAAGCCTACATCAGGCCCCGCTATCCTGCGCCAACCTTTCGATATCAGACCCGTCCAGCACCTGTTCATCCGCCAGCCTGTCGGCAATCCGTTTGATCAGCGGTTTTGCGCGGCCCATTTCATCGACCAGATCCGAATAAAGTTCCATGATTTTCCTGTCAATACGCTGCTCGTGTTCCTGCGCCGCTTCCTGTGTAAGACCGGCACGGAATACGATGTCTTTCAGCTCGCCCAGTCCGGAGTATTTGTTGAGATATTGCAGCATGCTTACGGCCTGGGACAGATCACTTTTCGAATCATATTTTCCTGCCATATCCGATACATCGTTTGTACCGAATATCACCTCCTCTGCGGCTCGCCCTGCAAGCAGGATCCGTATCTCGTGCAGGTAATCTTCACTTGTCATGGATACGCGCTCATCATCAAATGCGGCAGTGTAGCCAATGCGTCCGTCACTTCGGGGGGCGATGGATACATAACTGATCTCTTTCCCCTTGTTCTTACCCAGCAGTCGCATAACGACATGACCGGCTTCGTGCACGGCCAGGCGCTGGATGGTTTTGCTGTCAAACGGCTCGGATAGCCCTTCGCTGCGAGGACGACGCATGATCTCTGCCATCAGGTCATCCTGCCGAATGATATCCTTGCGCTTGCGTGCCCGCCGGGCTGCGCCGCGTACGAAAAATTCGACGTCAGCACCGGTCAGGCCGAATGATACCCGCGCCAGCGCATCGCAATCGACGTCTGTGGCAAGTTTGCCGGCTGTCTTTAGTTCTTTCAGGTGGTAGTTATAGATTCCAACCAGTGCCCGCACCGTCGGATAGCCGACGTCCACTACCTGATCGAGGCGCCCTGCCCGTCTGAGTGCCGGATCAATACTGTCTGCATAATTGGTAGCACCAATGACGATGATATCGCCACGAACCGAGAAACCATCGAGTTGCTCCAGCAGATAATTGATGACCGTGGCCTGGTAGGTCAGGCCGTGACTGTCCAGTTTCTCACGGTTGCCGATCGAATCAATCTCATCGATGAACAGGATCGACGGTGCAAAACGCCTGGCCTCTTCAAAGGACTCGCGGATCAGTGCCAAATGCTCACCGAGGCCACTGCCTGATTGCCATTTGGATGCACTGGCCGCAATAAATTTTATACCGCAGTCCTTTGCAATCGCCATGGCCAGTGTCGTCTTACCGGTACCGGGTGGACCTGCCAGCAGTATGCCTCGGTCAACATCACTCCAGTCAATGTGATCATCCAGCGCAAGCTGTATATCCCGTTTCATGTCGAGGGCGATTTCGCGCGCTGCGCCCAAGCCGTGTAACTCTTCCAGCGAGGGTGCATCCTCCACATCCAGCCGTGAAAGGCGTGTCATGACCCGTGCGCGAATGTAGCTAGCTGCATCACTGGCACTATGCCCCAGGCGCAGTGGTGGTTGTATATCGGTGGGCAGCACAAAATTGTGCCAGCGCCCATCATCCGCAGAGTCAGATGGAAGTTTTTCTTCGAACAGATCTTCGAAGATCTGTTCGAAGTGCTGTGCAGAGGCCACGGGCAGAGACAAAGTAATGTCGATCAGACGGTGGAACTCCAAGGGTAACTGGTTGAGGCGGTTGCAACCGATCAGCACCGGGTTATCTGAGGTTTCGATACTGTGTACCAACATCAGACTGTTTTCCACGCTCTGCGACTCATGAAATGAAAGTACCAGAGGGGTACGTGCTTCAAATGGTTTGCCGTGGGTGGTCTGCCAGTTGCCGGACAACAACGAGGGCAAAAACACCGGTCGAGTGAATTTGACATGTTCCCCTATCAACTCAATCAGCAGGTGCTCGGCGTAAGGCAGCGAGGATTCGATTGCAATCACCGGAACAACGCGTTCGATATATTTTGCAAAGAGCTCGACAATGTCCTCATCGTGCTTGATCCGCATGCGGTGCTGCCACTCGGTGTTATCTGTAAGCGCCGTACGGAACAGTACCTTGAGCCAGGTCTTGTAGACACGGTGGTCGACCTTGGCCAGATTCTTTCTGGCCGCCGTCATGCCATTCCCTCCCGCCGGGATGCCTGCACGCCGGGTCTGTTATCAACCTGTAGTCCATGCACCGCAGCCAGTTGTTTCAGCTCTGCTTCAAACAACTCGTGCTTCTCCAGCAAAAGATCGCACAGTGAATGCAGCATCTTCTCGTGGTGAGCCAGCTTCTCCCGGATATGCAGATAGGCCTGTTCGAGCAGCTCCTGGACTTCTCCAATGCACTGCTCCGACCCGGGATGCTGCTGCCAGCGCAACTGGCCTGCGGGACCAAAACCTAGCCTGCAGGCCATATGTTCAGTCCAGCGTACGGCGATAGCCAGATCTGAGCGTTCATTTGAACCCCCTGCCCCGCCCGAGATTCCCTCTTTGCCATACACCAACTCTTCTGCTGCGCGTCCTGCAAGCAACACCTCGAGATACTCCAGGCAGGCGCTATACGTCAGGTAGCGACGATCTTCCGGCATGGCGCCGGTGAATCCCAGGCTGCCATTACTACGCGGAATGATCGAGACCATACTAATGCGCACCGGGTAGTGTTTGCACAACAGCATCGCGATGACATGGCCTGCCTCATGTACCGCAGTGCGCGCCTGTTCCTGCGGGGAGACGATACAGGTAGTGTCCGGGCTGCGTGGTGCGCGGGTAATGGCCGCAGCCAGGTGGCGGTGGCCAATGGATGTGCCTTTCTTGCGTGCACGACGTGCAGCATCACGTACAAAAAATTCGATATCCGCGCCGGTGGCCCCTAATGCCATCCCGGCCAGGGCCTTTTCATCTACATCGGTGTCAAGATTGTTCTCGTCAGCATGGGGCCTGAGGTATAAACGGATAATTTCTGTCAGTGCATGGCGGTCAGGGCGCGGGACGTACACAATCTGGTCGAGGCGTCCGGCACGGGTCAGTGCCGGGTCGATATTGCGAACATGGTTAGTCACGCCGATGACAAAGACACCCTCACGGTCAACAGCTCCCTGTAGTTCCTGCAACAGTGCGTCCACCACCTGGGTGCAATAATCACGATTCCGGCCCTCGAATAGCTCACGGTTGCCGATGGAATCGAGCTCGTCGATAAACAGGATGCAGGGAGCGTTGCGGCGGGCTTCAGAAAAGCTCGCCTGCATTGCACGCAGATGTCCACTGAGGTCATCCGTACCGGCGATCCAGCGTGCTGCGCTCGACTGTATAAACCTTATGCCACAATCGCGCGCCAAGGCACGCGCGAGCAGCGTCTTGCCGGTGCCGGGTTCACCGGTCAGCAACATACCGCGATCCATATCCGACCAGGGCATCTCGCCGGCTGCGGCGGCACGAATATCAACAAGCAGGTCTTTGAGGATGGCCTTCGCCTCACCCAGGCCATGCAATTCATCAAGTCCGAGGCTCTCATCACTGCCAACCTCGGACAGTCGTCCGATTACCCGCGCTTCGATTGCCGCCAACGCATCCACTACTGACCAGGACGGCCCGGCCTCTTCATGGGTAGCAGTCGTGTTGTAGCGCCGTTGCAGCATTTCGCGCACCGGCTGGTAAAAGTCACCGGGTGTTACGTAGTGTTGCCATAATGGATTTTCCTCGGCATCGGCAGGCCACGTGCAATCGAACAGGGTACAGAACAGTGCCCTGAATTGCCCCGGCTCGATGGCGCCCAGCGTCAGGGTCACGTCCGTGATCCGCTGCAGCGCGGCTGGAATGATGGATGTCGCATCGCAGCCGATTAGCAGTCCCGCATCCGTTACCCCCAGCTGGTACACCACGGCCTCGGGACGCACAATACTCCTGTAGTGATGCATGGATAACACCAGCAGGGAGTTGTCGTCCAGATCAGGGATAACGCACTTTAGCTCGTCGCCTGGTGCGGCATCCACTTTCGAACGAAATCGCACACCGCTGGAACGCTTCTCCAGTAAGTCGCCGACGATCATTTCGATAAAGGGTATCGAGGACTCCAGCACCATGACTGGATACAGGCGGCAAACAAAATCAGTGAATGCTTGCAGCAAGCTCTCATCGTCAGCTTCCAGGTTGGCTTCGAATAGTGGCGCCGCATGCCCGGTCCGTAACACATGCAGCAACTGCAGTCGCACGCATTCACTCAGGATGGATGCTTCCAGTTCGCGCTCGTTAAGATAACCGGGCCACTTGCCTATTTGGCTGGTTTTTCTGATCAACGCAGCCATATCAGCAGGCTCGATGCCACTATCTCCCGTAACGGGAATCGTGCCGCTTATCTGCTGTATCTTGTTACGTTTTGGGTCGTAGGGTATGTCCGTGACGACAAGTTCATCATCGGTCATCTCCAACTCGCCGCTCGGTTTCAGTTTAAAAGTGTTGCGAAACAGGTCACCACCATACTGATTGAACGCACTGAAATGCCACTGTGGTTTTTCCGGATCACCATACCAGGCGACCGGATACAGCAGACTCTCCAGGTTGTCATCAAAAAGTTGCTCGTACTGTCGTGGGCATCCACCGTCGGAGACCGACACCTCTTTGCCGTCATCTTGCTCAATGAGATTGAGCTCATCCATTCGGTTCACCACACGGAACGGTCCCTGTTCTGCATGTACAAAGGTACAGAAAAACTGCATGTAGTCGATCACGCTGCCATTATCGAGCACGAACTGTTCGCGTTCGATAGCTTCGTAAATCGATGCCGAGCGGCCGTTCAGCGGAAACAGTCCTTGAGCGGACCAAAGTGCATACATGCCAAACCCAATCCCGGTTTTTTCTGCAAGAACACACAACAGGACGGTGTCTTTGAAAAAGGATAATTTCTGATATGTCAGCGCATCCCTGGATGGTGATGCGGCAATGTCGACGAAACCACCCAGCTTTTTGCGAAGCACCGCATCCATGTTGCCCAGTGGTTGCCATCCAGCGCTGAAGTCGAAAGTTGGTTTACCTGGATATTCTGCATCGGTTGGCAGACCATCAGCCAGGGGAAACATGCCGGCTACAAATTCACCCAGCTCGATATTCACCTGACCTGTCAGCGTCACATCCACCTTTGCCCTTGCAATACTGCGTTGGGCGCGGATCATGGCCGGAAAATGAAAGGTATCGTCCTCCCTTCCCCTGGTCAGCGCTGCAGTGGTCAAAGGTGTAAAATGTTTGTTCAGCAGTTCAATATGTTCGTCGGTGAACCCGTTCTGTTTTGAAATATCCGATGACTCCAGCAGCAGGAAGCGTCCGTAGCGTCCTGCCACATGTGCACAGAAGAAACGCACATAATCAAGTACAGTTTCTTCGTTGATGCGGAAGCTGCCGAGCAGGCCGAGCTTAAAAATCGTGGAATTGGTCCAGTCAAGCATGTGCATCTCGTCCGGCCCGGCCAGTACGTAACAGGGAAACACAGGTGCCAGTTCGGGAATGACAAATTCGTAGAGATGGTGACCGGGATAGAAAGGCAGCGGAATCCTGAGCACACGGTAGGCAAGGCTTTCGACCTGCGGTAACGCGGTCCGCTGGAGCTGCGGGATCCTGGACCACATGGTCTGTGCATCCTTATCTGCGACGATCTCCCACTCTCCCGGCGATTCGGGTGAAAGTGGATTCCGTTTGTAGGTTGTCCAGTAAGCCATGTAAGTATTTGATTTTATTATTTACTCTTTCCGTAAACTGATAGTAGTGAAATTTTGCACAGGAGGCAAAAATAACTTTAGCAACAAGGATCAGTGCTTCGTAATCCAGACCAAGTGAACCTTCAGATCATAAACTGAGTGGGGTGCTTTTCTTTTCGGCCTCATATTCACGCATACTAAAGCCCTTGCCCTAAAAGGGCATGGTTTTTACTAACGACCAGCAATAAAATATCGTAGCAATCAGTTAACGCAAGTAGCAGAACTGAAGAAGGCCATCTTCCTTGAAGCCAAGGAAATCTATTCGTCTACGGCTCCATCCCCAGGACATTGCCAATGACTTCGCACACAAAAACCGACCAACAGGAAAATGACGCCGCAGACGGTTCTGAAGTCACCATCGGCGAAGCACTGCAGATCGCTCTCGAACGCCATCAGCAAGGTCGACTGACAGAAGCGCAACTCATCTACGAGCGTATTATCGACCTTGCCCCGGAGTACGCCGAGGCACACCACTTTCTCGGGCTGATCAAGGTTCAGTCGGGAGACGCTGAAGGGGGGGAAGAGAATCTCAGAGAGGCTATTCGACTCGACCCCGCTTACGTGGCGGCGCACAACAACCTGGGCAACTTTCTGCAGGAACAGGGACGGCTGGACGAAGCGGAAGCTGAATATCGACAAGCCATCTCGCTAAATCCTGAGTTCACCGACGCCCACAGCAATCTGGGTGCGGTACTCAAGAGTCAGGATCGGTGGGATGAGGCGGAACCGGTCCTGCGCCGCGCTATCGAACTGCAACCCGGTCATTTCCAGGCCCTGAATAACCTGGGCATCCTGTTGAAGAAACAGGGCGAACTGGAAGCGGCCCGGCAACTCTTGCAACAGGCATCAGATCTGAAACCCGACTTTGCCGAAGCCCGCCACAACCTGGGACTGGTCCTCGCCGCCCAGGGTGACTATGAAGCGGCCGAGGCGGCCCTGGAAAAAGCGGTGGCTTACGGTGTGGATACCTACGTCAACCTTTGCCGCATCCTTCGGGAGCAGGCCCGATTCGCCGAGGCGATCAAACACTGCCACAAAGCCCTCGCGCTCGATCCCGATTGCTGCGATGCGCTACATCATCTTGGCATGATGCTGGAAGCCACCGGCCAGGTTCGGGAGGCAGCGGAAGTGTTCCGGCACTGGACAGAGGTTGAACCGGATAATCCCTTCGCCAAACACATGCTCGCTGCCTGCAGTGGTGAGGAGATCCCCATGCGGGCGACTGATCACTATGTGCAGTCGCTGTTCGACAGTTTTGCCCCAACCTTTGAGGAGCGACTCGAAGGACTGGAGTATTGCGCTCCCCAAGTCATCACCGAAGCGGTTCTCAAGCGTATCCTGCCAGAGAACGACTGCACCGCGCTTGATGCCGGCTGCGGCACCGGACTCTGTGGCCCTCTGCTCAAGCCCATCGTCTCACGTCTGATCGGTGTCGACCTCTCCCGGAAGATGCTGGAGAAGGCTGCAGAACGGAATATCTACGAACAGCTGATAAAGGCGGAATTGACCCATTTCTTTCAAACCACCCAGGAGCGCTTCGACCTTATTGTCTCTGCCGACACCCTGGTCTACTTCGGCGACCTGCAACCAGTGATCTCCGCCGCCTGGCTCACCCTCCAACCCAGGGGCCTGATCGTCTTTACGCTGGAACGGCTTGAAGAGGACACTGATACAGGTTTTCATCTCTGTCCCCACGGGCGTTACAGCCATACAGAATCCTACATAAAATCCGTCCTGCAGGGATCAGGGTTTGGGGAAATCACTGTCACCAACGAAACCCTCCGGATGGAGATGGGCAAACCGGTGGCGGGTTTGCTGGTGATTGCCAACAAGAAATAACAGCGTTATGACGTAAATGGACAAGACGGATAAAAAAATATCTCTCGACGACGCTGTCAAGTTGGCAGTGAAACTTCACCGCGAAGGGCAAGTCGACGATGCGAGGACCCTCTACCTGCGAATCCTCGAGGCGGCTCCCGCCCAGCCGGATGCGCTCCATTATCTGGGTGTTCTGCAGCACCAAACAGGGCAAGAAGAGGAAGCTGTCAAACTGATTCGTGACGCCGTCAAATCAAACCCGGCCTACAGGGAGGCCCACAACAATCTGGGCAACGTGTTGAAAGAACTGGGTCGGCTGGATGAGGCAAAGGCGGCCTATCGGGCCTGCCTTGCGCTCGATCCAAAAAACGCCGATGCACTCAACAACCTGGGAACGGTCCTCAGGGAACAGACTCACTACCAGGAGGCGATGTCATGTTATCGACAGGCCATTGAGGTCTCTCCCGAACATGCGGATGTATGGCATAACATCGGCAGCATTCTGGTTGAACTGGAGCGCTACGAGGAGGCGATAGAAGCCTACCGTAAATCAATTTCATTCCACGCTCCCAATTCCGCCTCCTACCGCTGGCTGGGCTATTCTCTCTACCGGAAGGGCCGACTGGAGGAGGCGGTGGATGTGTTTAGAGAGTGGTTATTGTTCGATCCAGACAATCCCGTTGCCCGACATCTGCTGGCTGCCACTACCGGAGAGAATATACCGGAGCGAGCCTCCGACGCCTTCGTCGAGGAGACATTTGACAAATTTGCCGGCAGCTTCGACAAGGTACTGAAAAGACTTGAATACCGTGCCCCGGAACTCTTGGCAGAGGCAGTTGCAATCCTTATCCCACAACAAAACGCGGAACTCATTGTACTCGATGCCGGTTGTGGCACTGGCTGGTGCGGCCCCCTGCTGCGCCCCTATGCAAGGCACCTGATAGGGGTCGATCTCTCTCGAACCATGTTGGAAAAGGCAAAGGGTTGTGGGGTCTACGACGAACTGATTGCAGAAGAACTGACCCACTATATCCAGGCAAAGGAGTCAGTTTTCGACCTGATCATCTCGGCTGATACGCTGTGCTATTTTGGCGCACTCGAGACCATCTGCCGTGCATCCTTTGAAGCATTGAAAGGCGGTGGACTGCTGCTGTTCTCCATCGAGAAGATTGTCGACCCGCAACCGGGTGACACCTTCATCCTGTGCCCCCACGGCAGATACAGCCATGCGGAAAATTATCTGCGTAATCTGCTGTCGGTCTGCGGATTCGATCTGTTATCCATCGAGAACCACGTCCTGCGTAAGGAAGCAGGCAGAGCGGTGGAGGGACTGATCGTGTCAGTCAGGCGCCCCCTGCATTAGTGACAGACATGCACAGTACATCAGTCGGGTAGCCGGAGGTTTCTAACCCCCAGCCCCACAACTGGGTTGGGCTAGTCGTTGGCATCTAATAGAATTTAAATCTCTAAGGATGGTGACCTTCCTACAGAGGACTTTCACCTCATTAGTTCATGCCCATGCAGGGCGTACACAAAAGCATACACACGGACTACCAAAAGCTGCGCAACTTTCGCTACACTACAGCCACACCACTTTTGTCATCCGGTGATGCTAGGCGTTATGTACAATAAATGCAGGAGAAATAAATGATAGAAGAAATGGTGGATATTTTTAGTGGAATTGTTCAACTTTTGATTGTTGCAGTTGTCGCAGCAGGTGCTTACATTGGATACGCAGAAATACCAGACGCTTTTCATATTGGTAAAAAACTTATTGAACCCGCCCCTTTTGTGAAGGCTTTGATTGGGGGCGGTGTATCATTTCTGTTGGCAGCTATTTTTCTAGGTCCTGCGTTGGTTTTATTGGACATGAGAAATGCCATTCGTTCTATAGATAAGAAAACAAAAACTTAACTAAGCTCAATAGAATGCTTCAGAAGAAGTACGCCGCTTTAAGGGCAAAGAATCCCAACCTCACAGAAAGTGAACTTGATCAACTATTTATAGAAAATCAAAAAGATTATCAAAATAGAAGAAAGGTGAAGTGTGAGAAATCCGAGAGAAAAAGAAGAGCCAAATCCAGAGCCAGGCTTCTTACTTTGGTGCGAGGCTTTCGCCACTGTCCCCAATAGGCGATCTGTACACAGAGGGCTGGGTATCTGCCGATCGATTGTTAAGCAGATCTCCACAGATAAGAGCATGAACTTTCCCTAGTTCATACCCATGCTGGGCGTACACAAAAAATACAACCGTACTGAATAGTAATCCCTCCCTTTTCACTCAATTCCAGGAGAAAAAGGCGGCAGGAGGCGAGAGTGGAATTCTTATCACCTGACTCAGATCAATATATGGACGAAAATGTATCGAACCGTATTCCCGGATATAGTCTATACAGAGATTAGGAACGCTGATTTGTCTGAAGGGAAGAGTAGGGCTTCAACCTTGTGCAATGAGAAATTGTGACTGTGGCTTGCCCCCTATTATTTCCTCTTTTATGTGGCGTAAATATTGCGCTTTCGGAGAAAAGTCATGAAAAAGACATCCTACAGATTGTCGGTAATGTTACTTGTGACAGTTTCAATGACATTCATGCATGCCGCACAGGCTGTAGTTATCGACTTTGAATCGGCAACTATTGGAACAGATCAGACAGCCAACTACATCGAAGACGGATTTCAACTGTCAGTTCTTGTAGGCGACTATGACATGAACCCTTCAGATTCCTTTATTGGAGATGGTCAGTATCTGGCATTAGAGAGAACAAACAACGGCATCGAGCAGAGTACAGTTAAAATAGACATGTTCGGTGCATTGTTTGATTTCCAGAGTCTCGTGTCTTCGAGTTTTGGCGGGCGTATTACATTTTCTGATGGTACGTCAGAGCTTTTCGGCGATTTTCTTTCAGAGCCGGTTACGGTAGCGTTTTCCGGTCATACCAATCTCACTTGGATTGAATTAAGTTCACGAAGCAACGACTTCTTTCGCGTTGATAACCTCACATTTAATATCCCCGAACCTTCGATCCTAGCATTGACAGCACTTGGCCTAACCGGCGTTGGCTTCGCCCGCGGCCGCAAGACAGCATAACGCCACATACTTCCAGAACCCCCTACTCCGTGACAATGAGTGGGAAAGGTCCCCGGAACCCCGTACCAAGATCGCTGTAAATTTGGTAGTTTCCTGGCGGAACCGGGTGCCCCTGGACTCCGAGTTCGGCCACGAACCGTGCATTGTATGCAGTTTCGCCCTCTGGGTTCCTGACCTCTTGAACCGGTACAAATGCAGAGACAATGACCGGTGGCGCGTCGAGACTGGCGAAGATCAGATGCCAGGACAGGAGCAGTCGATCCCCCTCGGCCCGGACAAGACCCTGCATGGTCGCCATCTGGGCGGCTACGCGAATCTCAATACCGCGGCTCGCTGAGCCGGTCGCGGGCACCGTGATCTCGGTGTCGACGATTGAACTGCAATCCAGCTCATGACGAACGAAGTCACTCTCCGGCGACAAGGATGGCTCTGTCTGGGTTACTCCGTCGAGTTGGATATCGACAGTGTTTGAGCGGGCATCGTAAACCACTGCGGTTACGGAATTTAGCCCACGGCTCAACCGGCCGGCCATTTTCTCAAGCAGATCTACCACATCGACCCCCGAACTCGTGGAAGTGGCATTCAGCTCGTCTGGCGGCTCTCCCGCTCCCGAGGGTCGCTGTTGGTGGCCACGACGCATGTCAATGAGAGGAAGAGAGAAGATGAGTGCTCCTGTCGTATTATTCCTCACGAAAAAATAGGTGTTTGGGTCAGGGTTAACCTGCCAGGCGCGCAGACCCGTCTGAAAGCTGCCCAGAAGGAGGGGAACCCTACTCTGCACCTGCAGATCCACTCGTCGAGGAGCCCCAAGAACCACCCGCGGTCGCAATGCATCCGCTTCGCCTGTTTCCCCGCTCTCCACGGTCTCTGACAGGGCGTCCTGGAGATCTAGCAGTTGGTCTTCGGTCAGCGAGAAGTACGCTTCGTCGGTGAAGCGTAACAGTTCGACTATCCGTTCGTTTTCTGTATTCATCTCTTGCCCCTTGCTGTTGGTGCCCGACTTGTCTGCATCTGTAGCACCGGACCAAATCGCCGATGCGAGCAGTAGAGGAATTAGAACGGTACGCATCAGAATCATACCGAAGACATATCCTGTACGAGCACATAGGGATGGCACACAGAGCAGTAGCGGTTAAGCGATCCCGGCTGCGGTCCACTCTCATACATCAGGCATTTCTTTCCCGCGAAGTTGCAGTGCGAGCCATCCTTGTCATATTGCAGCTTGTGAACAGGGATGCCCGCCGGGCTCACCTTCGCGACCTGCTTGAACGAGTGCCCAAGCTCGTGGTTAATCGTATTGATGAAGTCCTGCTCATCGTTTGGCGTGTAGGCGTTCACGATTCCGTCGGCGTAAGACGTGCCGAGGAACGACTGGCAATGACGCACGACGAGTCCACTGATACGTATCCGGGTCTTGGTGGCGGCGACTGTAACGCCCGCCGGAATCCTGACTCTAACCGTCTCGGGATCACTGCGTCCGGGGTCGAGATTCACGTCCGTTGCAGACAGGTTCCCGCTGCGGCGATTGCCCCAGGATCCGGGAGTGGGCGGGGTCCCGGGAGGTGATCCTGGCGGTACCGCAGGCGGCGTCCAGTCCTCCGCCTCCCATCGCCCCTGCTTGAGGAGCGTGCCGCCGGCCAAGGGCGGATCGAGGGTCCCCTTTCCGACATCGACCGTGATCGGAAAAGTCGTTGATTCCTGCCATGCGATGTTCTTGGAGGCGGTGTTGCCGCCCTTGATCCAGAGGGCGTGGGCATTCAACATCGGAACCATCACTGGCTTGTCCTTCTCGCTCTTCGCTAACTTCAAGAATTTGCTCTCATTGTCGTCGCCCACGACGAGAGCGTCGCCGTTGTCGTTTGGATAGTTGTTCACATACCTGTTGGTGGCGGAGTCCCAATAGTAGCTCACCATGTGTTTGGGGTAGATCACACGTGGTCGCAGGCGGTTTGCACTTCTGCGTTTCATCTCGACGTGCCGTGCCGCCAACATGACCCCCTTCACGTCTGAGTAGGTGTCTGCCGCGTTGCCGAACCCCCTCACCGTGATTCCCCTGACCTTGACCTCCTTGTACCAGAACTTCCGCCAAACCTGGATCGGATTGGCCCGCATTACCGGCTTGCGTTTTCCGAGATCGGCATGGCCATCGATATACTTCGCCAGATGAGGATCCTGTTCGATGTACGCGGCGAGATAGAACTTGTCGCCGCCGAAGCGTGAAAGGATCACTTCCTTCTTTGCGTAGCCCTTCTTGTTCGTTTTTTCCGACAGATGCAGGATCTTCTGGCGGTCGTCCTTGTCGCTGTGCTTGACAGCTTTCGTGATGTCCTTCCAGACCCATTTGTTCGACGGCGCACCGGTCGGCATGTCCTTACCCCAGCTGGCCGCCTTGCGATTGTCTTTGTGCTCGACCAGCATGAAGTGCACTATCACGCCCCTGAGCTTCTCGGTGAGTTGGACTCCCAGCGTGATCTTGCGCCCGTTCGGGTCGGACTTCATGTTGATGAAGAAACGGTTATTTACCGCGTCCCAGGCGTTGGCCCTGCGCCTCGGCGGCCTGTACTCAAGTTTTACCTCCTTGATCTTGACGACCGTGCAGCGTGACCAGTCGCCGTTGTGCTTGACCTTCTTGGGCAGGCCGCCGGCGGGGCGATCCAGACCGAGGCCGAGGCGTGTGCCGCGCCATCGCTTCGTACTCAAACCTCCCTCCAGCCAGACTGTCTTCTCCGCCGCCTTGAGGTCGGAAACCTTGTACTTCAGGGAAAACGGCTTCTTGGTGCCGTCAAACTCCTTGTCAAAGACCGCCAGGGAGCCGGAATCGTTCTTCTCGCCCAACACCACCTCATAGGCGTCAGTACCCTCCGGCCACTGACTGGCATCGAGCTTCTTGATGATGAGTTTCGCACGGCCGAAGTGTGCCCCCGACTGCTCGTGCAGCAGTCTCCCCTTCTTGACCTTCTCCTTGTCCGTCAGCTTCTTCTGATCCGGCAGCGCCTTGTTTTTCAGGTTGGTATGGTAGGTGCTGAGTGGCTCCTTGTCGGGATTGACCCTCAATGCGGCCACGGCCGCGGGGTCGTGCTGATGGACCAACAACTCAAGCTCGGCAACCCCCATCTCCTGCTCGGCGGGGTTGTCCTTGAGTTTTATCTTCGCATCCCCGGGATCCTCCAGCGTGAGCTTTACCTTGAACTTGCCCGCGGTGACGCCACGAAGCCACAGCTTCTTCTTTGTCCCCCCGTGAGCTGCTTGTATGTAAGGCCCTTCTTGAGCTTCTTGCTGCACTTCTCATCGAGGAAAACCTCGACGTTTGCTGGGGAAACCGTGAGTTTGCCCTTCTTCTTCCAGGGCTTCTCTCCCTTGTTGCTCTGTGTGGCCCACACCAGGATGTACATGGGGTCGGGGTGGATGTGGCGCTTCTTCGGTTCTCTTGTCTGATGCTTGTATAGCTTGCGGTCGAGCAGTACGACCTTGTACTCGAGCTCGATGTGCGGCGTGACGTGGTTAATCGGGCAAGGCTTCTCTCCAGAGTTGTTGCCCTCGTTGGAATCGGCCTTTGCCGCCTTGAGGTTGCCGGCCCTGTTCTGCGGCGCAGGTCCATTCATCCTTCCGGTCCTCCATCCCCACTCCCTGGCCCCAGCGGCGGCTCATCACGATTCACGCGTTCACCCACATCTTCCTCATCGTCTTCGTCTTCCGGTTCCGCCTCTGCGTGCTCATACTCGTCTGACTCATCCTCCTCGGCTACCTGAAAGTCTTCCTCGTCCTCAACCCCGAGGCCTGCCTCCGGATCCAGCTCGGCCATGGCCGCCTCGAAGAGGGCATCCATGGTGAACTCACTCCAGACACCGGCTGCCTCGGTGACGAGTTCAGCGGCCCACGGTCGTGTTTCGAAATCACGGTCGAAGGTGAATGCCAGGTCGACATAGCTACAGATTTGCGGTCCCCCGGTGAGACCGCGGTGCCGCGCCTGCTGTACCATCTCACGGATGAAGTCGAGTGTGCCGCCGGTGCCCAACGTTGCGCACTCCGTCGGGAAAAACTGTCGCGCATGGCCGACAAGCCATCTCTCAAATGAGGCTCTCGCCAGGATCTCTTTCTGTGTTGCCCGGATAGTCAGCATGGGGATGGCCATCCTTTCATCAATCTGCAGGTTCAGGGGGCGGAGCGGATTTGAAAGAGAGGCTCTGCACAGTGACACTCGTTGCCTTGGGAGTATAGGTGACCAAACTGTCGCCATCCTCGGCTTCGGCAACCATCTGCGGCACTGGCCCAAAAAACTGCCTCGCCTCATCACCCGTACAGGTCGGCAGATAGACTCGCAGCACTCTCGGGTCGTAGAAGCGAAACATCAAGATACGGCCCGACTCGTCCTGGACCCGCAGCAGTGCACGAAAATGGCGGCGGTGCTGCTCCAGCGTGACATCCACCGGCACGATGGTGAAAAAGCCCCAGCTCTCCCCCCACCCTGTCTCCAGCAACTCTCGGGTAAAACGTGCATCGGGTGCCAGGTGAACCACATAGGGGGCGGCTGCCTGCATGCGTGCTGTAAGTCGTCCTGAGAAGAGACAGGCGTGTTCCAGGCGGCTTAGTCGTACCATCGGTTCAATGCGCCGGTCGCAACCCCCATCCAGCAGAACGTAGACTTGCGGACCGGTCAGGCTGTCGCCTTCCGGCCACAGGTAATCAATGATCTGTTGGGCGCGGTCCTTGCTCATACGGCACTCGATGCCCCCGCAGCTTGGCTGGCCCGCGCCTTCTCACACTCTTCGCAGAACGGGGTGCCATCCTTTGCGGCACTCTCCAGCGTCTCTGCCTGCTGATCCTGATCAACCTGAGCCAGGCTCTCATCTTTCGTCGGTTTGGGTGGCGGTGGGCTGGGTCGTGCACGCGGCGCAGGGGGCGGGGGGGTCGTGCTTTTGTGTTCCACGAGCCGATAGGTGCTGACTCGAATAAGCTCCGGTTGCCAGGTGAGGGCCTCGACCATGCGGTCGGCCTCCCGCATCCAGACCAGGCAGGCAGTCATAAATCCCAGCCAGGCCTCGATTCCGAACAGACCGGCTATCCCCCGCAGATCAAGGAGGTTCGGTGCAAGAGCACTGAGCATCCCCAGGCAGAAGCGCTCTTTTTCAGCGTCGTTCAACTGGGTGAAGCGAGTATGCAGGAGCGCCTGGATGTCTGGTCCATCATGGCTGCGAATGGTGCTCAGCAGTTTGTAGAATGCCGGAACCGTTCCGGCACCAATCAGCGCCTGCAGGCCGACTATCTCGCGGCTTAACCTATCGGTGAAGCGCTGTGCATGCCTGTCGCTGACCTGGTGCCATTGAAACAGTGGCGGCAGTGCCTGAATGCATCGGTTGCATTCGGCCAGATATTTTCTACGTATCTGAGTGTTCCGGATCTGCCCATCGGCGAAGTGCTGGGTTGCACTTGCCAACCGCGTGAGGGCAAGGGCTACAGATTGGCTTGTTGTATAGGACTGCAGGGAGAGTGGACCGGGGGACGAGCTGGCCGTAATGCACAATGTACCGCTATCCACCATGGATGGAGCTGCTGCCATGCCAATCGGTCCGGGAATGCGGTTATTTGCCACTAGGCTGACTCCCTTGGTCATCACGCCACTTTCGTGACTTTGAGACACGATCATTTTCGATCAAACCATCAGATCCTGCAAGTGATTCTTCCGTGAAGGCGCACAATAACCATAGCCCATCCAACTCAAAGTCACCGATATTCCAATCGCAATCTCTCAATCCGCTGATGTCGGAAAATTCCTACGATCAGATCAGGCGCTGCCGATTACCTTCCTCCCGAAATAGACCTACACTTATAAACGAGTAGGGGATCGGGAGTATGACTATGTCAGTGCAGCAAAATTCCAAAATATCTCACAACGAGAAAATAGATCGTTTTCAAACGGTAATCGATGAAGTGAGTCCGCCGAAGACACTCCATGAGCGTCTGATACTAAAGACCTATAAGCTATTGTTGCAGAAGGAGTTAAATACGGGAGAAGACTTGAACGACATGCATAAGTGCTTCTGAATACAGCAACAACAAGAAGGTACCGGAGAAGAGCAAAATCCTATCTGGCCGCCCGGTATCTTCCACTCTTCATTTCATACCGCCAATAACCACGGCTCCCGGCTAAATACCTCGACGGCTATTTGCGTCTGGTGGCTGTCTGGAAACAGGAAAAGAAGTCTCACGATGGGCTACTTTATCCGTCACGTCTTGTCATGCCCACATTGCCATGAACATTTTTTGGAACGAGCGTGGCAGACCCACGAGACCACGATTTTTCGAGATCAGTCATTACTATTTGATAATTCAATGCTAGATATTTCCCTCATTAATTTTAATACTGTGTATTAATAATATTATCTAGATAAATATATATCACTCCCTTAAACTCCCAGGAACACTGCGGTTTTTATTACCCATTGATGACAACCTGAAAGTGGTTGGGATTTTGAACTACGACAACCTTATTCATATCTCCATCGCAATCGCTTTTATGAGCGGTTTGGGGCTTATTTTATCTCTCACCCTGGCCATTGCGAACCGCAAGCTGTGGGTATTCGAAGATCCTCGCATCGATGAAGTCGAAGAGATGCTCCCTCTGACCAACTGCGGCGCCTGCGGTACCGCAGGTTGTCGCCCTTTTGCTGAAGGATTGGTCGAAGGCAGTCTGGAACCGGCGCAGTGTACGGTGAATTCGCAAGACGCCATTGAAGAGATCGCGGATTACCTTGGCGTAGCGGCGGGTGATGTGGAACAGCGGGTGGCTCGCCTCGCCTGTGCGGGTGGCACACATGTCGCGCATATGCGGGCGCACTACGAAGGTCTCTCTTCATGCAGGGCAGCAGCCCTTGTGGCCGGTGGTCCGAAAGGTTGCAGCTGGGGATGTATTGGGATCGGCGATTGTGCAGAGGTCTGCGAACTCGACGCCATCACCATGGATCAACATGGTCTCCCCGTAGTCGCAAATGCCAAGTGCACGGCCTGTGGAGACTGTGTCGATGTCTGCCCTAAGGAACTCTTCTCCATCCAGCCAATCAGCCACAGATTATGGGTGGCGTGTAAAAACCTGGGTGACGGTGACGGGGCTGAAGCCGATTGCGCCGTGGCCTGCACTGCCTGCGAACGCTGTGCCAAAGACAGCCCGGAAGCGCTGATCACCATCAACGATAACCTGGCAGTGATCAACTACGAAAAGAATGCCTTGGCCTCCCCCGTTGCCACCCAACGCTGCCCCACCGGCGCCATAGTCTGGCTGGACGGCGACGCCGTGATCAAGGGCCGCCAGGCCAAGCATATTGTGCGTAAGGAGGCGTTGCCCCAGCACCCTGCAATCTAACACTGAGATTGCAACTACGCGTAAAGCGTGAAATTTCTTTTGGTGAAAATGACTCAAGGCACTAACACCTGAGCTGTTCAAAAAAGCAACAGGAAAATAATATAACTCCGCGTTCTTCGCGGCATTGCGGCCTCCACGTTACCAACACCCAGGCTGACTGAAACGAGACAGAGACTATGTTCGGCAAAAAAGAGACCAAGACCTTCAAGTACCCTGGCATCCGCATGGCGATGGCCGGCAACGAGGCCGTAGTCCGCTGTGAGCGCGAGGCCTCGGATGCGGCGGGTGCCTATCCCATTACCCCTTCCACTGAGATGGGGGAGATCTGGGCACAGGAGATGGCCTCGGGCCACGTCAATATCTCCGACCGCACGCTGATTTTCGTCGAGCCGGAATCGGAACACGCCGCCGCAGCCGTCACCGCCGGTATGTCGATGACCGGTCTGCGTTCCACCAACTTCTCCTCCGCACAGGGCGTCGCCTTCATGCACGAGTCGCTCTACGCGGCTGCCGGCAAACGCCTGCCCTATGTATTGAATATCGGCGCCCGCGCCATCACCAAGGCGTCGCTCAATGTGCACTGCGGTCATGATGACTTCCACTGCATCGACGACACCGGCTTCATTCAGATGTTTGCCAGCAATGCGCAAGGCGCCGCCGACCTCAACCTGATCGGCCGCAAGACTGCCGAGTTGGCGCTGACCCCGGCCGCCATCGGCCAGGACGGCTTTCTCACCACCCATCTGATCGAACCGGTGCAGGCACCGGAGCGTGAGCTGATCGCCGAATTCCTCGGCCGTCCCGATGATGAGATCGAGAGCCCCACCCCGGCGCAGAAGATGCTCTACGGTGAGACCCGCCGCCGTGTTCCCCTGGTCTGGGACGTGGACAACCCGATGCAGTCGGGTACGGTGCAAAACCAGGACGCCCACATGCAGACCACGGCGGCGCAGCGGCCCTACTTCTATGACCATGTTGCTGATCTCGCCGAGCAGGCGATGGAGGAGTACTACCAACTGACCGGACGCCGCTACGCGCGCATCGGTAGCCATAACGTTGACGAAGCTGATTATGTGATCGTTGGTATGGGTTCCATGGTGGTGCAGGCCCACGGCGTGGCCGAGTATCTGGAAAAAACCCGTAAGTTGAAGATCGGCGTAGTGGACATCACCCTCTATCGTCCCTTCCCCGGCGACTTGCTGGGCAAGGTGCTGAAGGGCAAGAAGGGCGTGGTAGTGCTAGAGCGTACCGATCAGCCCTTGGCGGAAGATCTACCGCTGATCCGTGAGGTGCGCGCCGCCATCTCCAAATGTATCGAGAACGGCCAGGCTGACGGCACGGCGTCTTACCCCGATTACGCCTCCTACAACTCTCTTAAGGACGTGCCGCGCCTTTTCTCCGGCTGCTACGGCATTGGTTCCCGCGATCTGCAACCGGAATCGTTGATCGGCGCTATAGAGAATATGCTGCCGGAGGGTGAGCAAAAGAAATTTTTCTATCTCGGCATCGATTTTGTGCGGGATGCGGCCAACCCGAAGCAGGAAATCCACATCCAGAAAATGCTGGATGCCTATCCCAATGTCGGTGAGCTGACAGTGAAGGGTTCTGAGAACCCCAACCTGATGCCCGAAGGTTCCATCACCGTGCGCATGCACTCGGTGGGTGGCTGGGGCGCCATCACCACCGGTAAGAATCTGGTGATGACCCTCTACGATCTGCTTGGTTACGAGATCAAGGCCAACCCCAAATACGGTTCGGAGAAAAAGGGCCAACCCACCACCTACTTTCTGTCGGCGGCCCCCACTCCGATCCCGCTCAACTGCGAATACCACTTCGTCGACGTGGTGTTGAGCCCCGACCCCAACGTGTATAGCCATTCCAATCCCCTTGCAGGACTGAAAAAGGGAGGCACCCTGATCATCCAGTCCAATCTGGACAGCCCTGAAGCGGTTTGGGCCAGCTTCCCACGTTCGATGCAACAGCAGGCGGTGGATAACGAGATCAAGATTTTCTATATCGACGGCTTCAAGATCGCCCGAGAGGAGGCCTCCAATCCTGAGCTGCAATTGCGCATGCAGGGCAACGCCTTCCAAGGTGCATTCTTCGCCGGTTCACCATTGATGAAACTGGCCGGCCTCGACGAGAACAAGCTGTTCACGTCGATCGAAGCCCAGCTGGAGGCCAAGTTCGGCGCCAAGGGCAAGCGCGTGGTGGAGGACAACCTGCGCATCGTGCGCCGTGGTTTCGACGAGATCCACTCCATCACCGATATGCAGGTGGGTCCCCAAAGCGTCAGCCAGCTGAAGAAAGAGATCGGCCTGCCGGTTATGCTGAAACAACTGCCCGAAAGCAGCGGCGGCATCTCCGACGTGCATCGTTTCTGGGAGCAGACTGGTAGTTTCTATGCCA
Source organism: Sedimenticolaceae bacterium (assembly GCA_963691905.1). Classification (GTDB taxonomy): domain Bacteria; phylum Pseudomonadota; class Gammaproteobacteria; order Chromatiales; family Chromatiaceae; genus QGON01. The sequence continues at coordinate 98,549 of OY829894.1, read as the reverse complement.
CTGGCAAAGGCTCCGACAACCTGGCAGACCCCTATCAGGCGCTGTCGTTGGTGCCGGCCTCCACCGGCATCTTCCGCGACATGACCCAGATTCGCTTCGAATATCCGAAGTGGGTGGCAGAGAACTGCACCGCTTGTGGGGACTGCTATACCATCTGCCCCGACTCCTCGATCCCCGGCCTGGTCAACACCATCGGTGAAATCTTCACTTCAGTCATCAACAAGATCGAGACAGGTGGCATGCCGACCCAGTACCTGCGCCGCGAAACTCGCAAGGTTGAGAAACGACTGCGCGAACTGGTCAACGAACAAGGCGAAGGCGCGGAGGTACGCAACCTGCTCGACCGGGCGATCCTCGAAACCATCGCAGCCAGTGATCTGGAGGAGGATACCGAGGACACAGGAACGCACAGAAGCGACCTGGAGGCGGAGTTCGGCCGCTTTGTCGATGCGCTGGGCAGTTTCGATTTCGCTGCCACCAAACCCTACTGGAACCTCAAAGAGAAGAAGGCGCCCAACTCTGGCGGTCTCTTCTCCATTACCATCAACCCCTACACCTGCAAGGGCTGCATGGAGTGCGTCGATGTCTGTGACGACCTGGCGTTGATCGCCGAACATCAGGACAACGCAGCCATCGATAAGATGCGCAACGACTGGGACTTCTGGCTCGACCTGCCCACCAGCAACGAAAGTTACAGTCGCATCGACGACCTCGATGAAAAGATCGGCGCACTGGAGACCCTGCTGCTCGACAAAGCCAACTACAACTCGATGAACTGCGGCGATGGCTCCTGCCTTGGCTGCGGCGAGAAGACCGCCACCCACCTCTTCACCGGCACCATCACCGCACTGATGCGACCCCGCGTCAAGGCACAGCTGGCGAAGCTGGATGACCTGATTGCCCGTCTTGAGCAGCATATCCGCCTCAAGCTCGCCTCCGGCGTCGACCTGAGTGATCCCGACGCGCTCAACCGTGCTGCGGATGCTGAAGAGGGCGATCTGAGCCTTTCACGTCTCAGCGACAGCATCGACCCAGACCACGAAAACACCCTGGTCGACAAAGAGTGGCTGAAGTGGGTCACCGGAGTACTTAACCAGCTGCGCGATCTGCATTGGCGCTACCGTGAGGGCCAGACCGGCAACGGCCGCGCCGAGATGGGCATAGTCAACGCTACCGGTTGTACCTCGGTATGGGGCTCCACCTACCCCTTCAACCCCTATCCGTTCCCCTGGACCAGCCATCTGTTCCAGGACAGCCCGTCCGTAGCCATGGGCCTATTCGAAGGCCATATGGTGAAGATGGCGGAAGGCTTCAGGGCAATCCGCCACGCCGAGCTGGAATTGGCGGGCAAGTTCAACCCTGTCGAGCATAACCCCTTCTTCCAGCAGTTCAACTGGAAGGACTTCAGCGACGATGAGTGGCTGATGTGTCCACCGGTGGTCTCGGTGGGCGGTGACGGCGCGATGTATGACATCGGCTTCCAGAACCTCTCCCGTGCCATGGCATCCGGCATGCCGATCAAGGTGCTGGTACTCGACACCCAGGTCTACTCCAACACTGGCGGTCAGGCCTGCACCTCGGGCTTCATCTCCCAGATATCCGACATGGCCCCCTACGGCAAGGCGATGAAGGGCAAGGAGGAGATGCGCAAGGAGATGGGGCTGATCGGCATCGCCCACCGCACCAGCTATGTGCTGCAGGGCTCTGTGAGCAACACCACCCATCTGATCGAGGGCTATATCGACGGCCTCAACAGCCGCCGTCCGGCACTGTTCAACATCTACGCAGTCTGCCAGCCTGAGCATGGGGTGGCCGACGACGCCACCGCACGCCAGGCGAAACTGGCTGTTGAATCCCGCGCCTATCCGCTGATGAAGTTCGACCCGGACGCCGGCGAGACTCTGCAGGATTGCATCGACCTGGAGGGCAACCCCGCCATCGATGAGGATTGGCCCTCCTACAGCCTCGATTATATCGATGAGAACGACCAGGAGGCGAAGCTGGATGTGCCCATGACCTTCGCTGACTTCGCCGTTACCGAAGGCCGCTTCCGCAAACACTTTCGCACAGCGCCGCAGGAGACCTGGGGCGAGGAGATGATCCCCTTCCACAAGTTCCTAGATTTGGACAAAGACGAGCGCGAGGGTAACTACCCCTACATCTGGGGTGTTGATGGCAAAAACCACCTGATGCGCATCCTCTGCTCCGCAGAGATCGTCAAATCTGCCGAAGAGCGCCGCCAGTTCTGGCACCAACTCAAGGGCATCGCCGGAGAACTCGACAAGGTCGATGTCAACGCTTTGGTGGAGCAGGCCAAGGTCGATATGGCCAACCGTCTCAGCTCCACCCTGCTGTCGATGGCTGCATCAGGCAATGCAACTGCGCTGGCGGGATCTATTTCAGCAAATGGCCACAGCCCTGATGGGGGCATAGGCGCCGCGCCTGCCGGAGATTACGAACCTGTCTGGATCGAGACCCCGGAATGCACCGCCTGCGACGAGTGCACCGATATCAATCCAAAGATCTTCGCCTACAACGACGACAAGCTCGCCGTGGTCATCGATCCCCAGGGAGGTACTTACAAGGACATCGTCAAGTCAGCAGAGAAGTGCACCGCCGGCTGCCTGCATCCCGGTACCCCCTGGAACATGGCCGAGAAGGATATCGAGAAACTGATGAAACGGGCGGAAAAATTTCAGTAACAGCTTAGGACAAAAACCTATTAAGATCTGTGCTCCGATAATTAACGACCAAACAGTAGAGAAATAAACATGGCAAAAATTACACTCAAGGGAAACGAGATCAACACCAGTGGTGAACTGCCTGCCGTCGGCTCCGACGCCCCGGCGTTCAGCCTCACCGCAGGGGATCTGTCCAGCAAAGGACTGGAGGATTTTTCCGGGAAAAAAGTACTGCTGAACATCGTGCCCAGTCTGGACACAGCAACCTGCGCCGCTTCGGCCCGTAAGTTCAATGAGAACTTCAGCAGTCGCGATGACGCGGTCTGCCTGGTGATCTCCTGTGACCTGCCCTTCGCACAAGGCCGATTCTGCACCGCCGAAGGCCTCGAAAACGTGGTTTCTCTGTCACTGATGAAGAGCAAGGCATTTGCCAAAGACTATGGCCTGCTGATCACCGACGGCCCTCTGGAAGGCTTGTGCTCCCGCGCGATCGTCATCGTTGAAGGCGGCAAAGTAACCTACACTCAGCAGGTTCCCGAGATCGTCGATGAGCCCAACTACGACGCTGCACTGAAAGCCCTGGGCTGATAACGCCCACAGGATCCTGGGATTAGGTCAAAGCAATGTCACTGTTTAATCTTTTTGGACGCCCAAGCTTCAATCACGGCATCCATCCGCCAAGCAACAAAACAGTGACAGGCAAGACGCCGATACGTCGTCTGCCTTTTCCCGGGATGCTGGTTATCCCCCTCAACCAGCATATCGGCAAACCTGCCATCCCGATCGTCAGAAAGGGTGATGAGGTGGTACGGGGGCAGCCTGTCGCAAAAGCAGATGGGTTTGTTTCAGTGCCGATACACGCACCTGCCACCGGGCGAATCAAAGGCATCGAACTGATGCCCACTGCCCAAGGCCGGAATACAGCGTCCATTCTTCTCGAAGTTTATGAGGGCGCCACCCAGGAAGTGCTCTGGGGAGAGGAACGGACAATTGGTGACATGTCGGATGAGGCCTTGCGTCAGGCCATTCAGGACAGCGGCATGGTGGGCCTGGGAGGCGCGGCCTTCCCTTCTCACGTCAAGCTCACTATCCCGGAAGACAAGTCTGTTGACACACTGGTAGTCAACGGCTGTGAATGCGAACCCTACCTCAGCTGCGATCACCGCATGATGCTGGAGCATCCCCGTGCTTTGATGCGCGGCATTCGCTATGCCATGCGCGCCACCGGAACCCAACAGGCGGTAATCGGCATCGAAGACAACAAGATGGACGCAGTGGAGACGTTGCGCGCCAACCTGCCCAGAGACGGCAGCATCAGTGTCGAGGTTGTGGAAACCAAATATCCCCAGGGCTCGGAAAAGATGCTGATCAAATCGCTACTGGGCCGCGAGGTACCTGCCGGCGGCATACCGTCTGAAATCGGTGTCGTGGTGAATAATGTCGGCACCCTGGCTGCTCTGGGCCAGTTACTACCCAAAGGGGAGGGTCTGATAGAACGTGTCATCACCGTTGCCGGTCCCGGAGTTAAACATCCAGGCAACTATCTCGTGCCCCTGGGCACCCCTATCGGATTTGTTTTGGATCAGGTGGGTTATGAAGGATCACAAACCGAATTCATTCTCGGTGGGCCAATGATGGGTCCCGCAGTCTCTGCGCTGGATACGCCGGTCACCAAGGGTACTTCCGGGCTGCTGGTGCTCAACGAACCGGACATCGAATCCGAGACGCTGCGGATCTGGCCTTGCATCAAGTGCGCCCGCTGTGTCGACGCCTGCCCGATGCACCTCAACCCCTCACATCTGGGCCAGCTCGCTGCAAAACGCAAATACGCAACCATGGCTGAGGAATTCCACCTGAACGACTGCTTCGAATGCGGTAGCTGCTCCTATGTCTGCCCCTCGAATATCCCACTGGTGCAGTATTTCCGTATCGCCAAAGCAATCAACCGAGAGCAGGCGGCTTGAAAAAAAGCAAATCACAAATCGAGCTTCGCACCACTCCTCATACCCACGCTGCTGGTGATGTGGTGAAGATCATGCGCAACGTGGTCTATGCCCTGCTGCCGATTGTCGGTTTCGCTATCTGGCAGTTCGGCCTGAGCGCCCTCGCACTACTGATCACGGTCACCCTCAGCTGTCTTCTTACAGAGCGTTTTTTCAACTGGATGGGTAGTGGTTACAACAGCCTTGGAGACTGGTCGGCAACTATCACCGGCATTCTGCTGGCCCTGACGCTGCCACCCGCTTTTCCGTTGTGGATGGGAGCCGTTGCAGGTATTGCCGCCATTGCATTGGGCAAGGCACTCTTTGGCGGACTTGGCATGAACGTGCTCAACCCCGCTCTGGTGGGGCGTGCCTTTGTACAGGCGGCTTTTCCCGTGGCCATTACAACCTGGACCCCTGCCTTCTTCGATGGCCGCTTCAACCAGTTTGCCCCCTCTACACTGGCGTTGCCTTTTCTTCGTCCACAGAGTGTGGACCACTGGATAGAGCTGTTGCAGGTCGACGCCTTCTCTGGCGCCACTCCCCTTGCCCTGTATAAATTCGAAGGCATTCAGACTGATACCGTCGAACTGTTGACCGGTATGACAACGGGCTCTGCCGGGGAAACCTCCGCACTGTTGATATTGGCCTGTGGTCTCTATCTTGCCTTTCGACGAATGCTCGACTGGAGAATTCCGTTCACCGTGATGGGCGGTGTTGTTCTCACATCTGCCCTGCTGTCTCTCATTGATCCCGAAAAAGCACCCGATACGGTATTCATGCTTTTCTCCGGCGGTCTGATGCTGGGCGCCTGGTTCATGGCATCCGACATGGTGGGCTCTCCGGTCACCCCGCTCGGCATCCTCATCTATGGTCTGTTGATCGGATCTCTGACTGTTGTCATCCGTGTCTATGGCGGACTCACCGAAGGGGTGATGTACGCCATCCTCCTGGGCAATGCGGCCACACCACTCATCGAACAGATTACACAACCCCGTGTCTTCGGGCAGAGGGCAAGTAAGTGAGTGTCGTCGAAGAGCAGCTGCAGCAACCTGCTACCCCGGCGGGTCCGATGATAAGAACCCTGGTGGGCGTCGCCATGCTCTCAGGTCTACTGGTGGTGCTCACCTTCCATTTCACTAAACCCTATATCGACGAGAACCAGCGCCGCGCCATAGAAGCGGCGCTCTTTCAGGTAGTCCCCGGCGCAGTGACGCGGAGGGACTTTGTGGTGGCGGAAAAAGGTATCTTTCCTGCCACGGAAAAGAAACAACCCGGTGAGATGCGGTTCTACGCCGGATACGACGACAAGGGAAATTTGCTCGGTATCGCCGCCAATACAAGGGCCCAGGGTTATGCCAACCTGATCCACCTGCTCTACGGATACGACCCTGTTTGTCAATGCATTCGCGGTATCAAGGTACTGAAACTGGCCGAGACCCCTGGGCTGGGTGACAAGATCATTACCGACCCGGTCTTCGTGGCCAACTTCGAAGCGCTGGACGTTACACTCGCTGATGACGGAAAGGCGCTGGCCAATGAGATCGTTACCGTCAAACACGGCAGCAAACAAAATCCATGGGAGATCGATGCCATCTCCGGCGCCACCATCTCGTCCAAGGCAGTCGGCAAGGCGTTGAACGAATCAGCAAAGGTACTGTTGCCGATGTTGATACCGCATCTTGAAGTCATCGAGACGATAATCGACGAACAGGTGACAGGTGAAACCAACAATATGTAGGCCCGATCAAGCGTAGCGGATCGGGCATTCAGACTGATGACCTTTCAATCCGAGATTGAAACATGGCAAGAAAACAGAACAACGAAATAACCTGGGATACCTTCTCCGAAGGCCTCTGGCGTGAGAACCCGGTTTTCGCCATGCTCCTGGGCATGTGTCCGGTGCTGGCCGTCACCAACTCCGCCATCAATGCACTGGCAATGGGGGTTGCAACCACCTTTGTTTTGCTCGCATCCGGCATTCTGATCTCGTTGCTGCGCCGACAGATACCCAAACAGGTGCGCATCGCCACCTATATCGTCATCATCGCCACCTTCGTCACTATCGTCGACTACTCCATCCAGGCCATCTCGCTGGATCTCTACAACGCCCTCGGTGCATTCATCCAGTTGATCGTGGTGAATTGCATGATATTGGGACGCGCTGAAGCCTACGCATCAAAGAACAGACCACTGAAGGCATTCGTCAATGCACTGGGCATGGGGGCCGGTTTTACCTTTGCCCTGCTCTGCCTGGGCGTCGTCAGAGAGGTGTTGGGCGCCGGCAAGCTCTTTGGCTTCGACCTCTTCGGGCCACAGTTCGAACCCTGGGTCGTCATGGTATTGCCCGCCGGAGGTTTCATCGTGCTCGGCGCTTGGCTGCTATTGTTTGAATGGTTCAAACAGCGAAAGGCGCAGAGTGAATCAGAGGCAGTGGTGGAAGCAAGATGAATTATGAATCACTCAGCTTTATCTTTCTGAATGCCGTGCTGGCCAATAACTTCGTGCTCGCCCTGTTTCTCGGCCTTTGTCCTTTCCTGGGCGTATCTGGAAAATTGAACACTGCCGTGCCAATGGGATTGGCAACGATGTTCGTGATGCTGGTGAGTTCGGTCTGTGCCTACGGAATCAATATCGTGCTGGTCGGTTTGGATATCGAATTTCTGCGCTTGATCGCCTACATCGTAGTGATTGCCAGTGCCGTTCAGCTGGTCGAGATGACACTGAAAAAATTCTCCCCCGGCCTGTTTCGCGCTTTGGGTATCTTCCTTCCCTTGATCACCACCAATTGCGCGATTCTTGGCCTGGCGCTTTTCCAAACCTTCAAGGAGTATGATTTCCTGCAGTCGCTGGTCTACGCATTGGGAGCGGGCACCGGCTTTATCCTGGCCATTATGCTGATGGCAGGAATGCGGGAAAAACTTGAGCTTTCAAATCTCCCCAGTGTGACTCAAGGTGCGGCCGTCAGTCTGATGCTGGGGGGACTGCTCTCCCTGTCATTTATGGGCTTTGCAGGGCTTGGAGGGCAATAGTCATGTTGCGAGACGTTGTTATTGCAATAGTGTTGATTCCCACACTGCTGCTCTGTTGGTTGCTGGTGCAGTCCGTTAGCCGACGTTTTTCGAAGGCACACCCCGAGTTGGGGCCGGCACGTGAAGAGGGTGCCGGCTGTGGAAAGAGCTGCCTTTGCAGCGGTGGCAGTTGCCAGCGCGAAGACAAGGACAATCGATCGAAAGAGAACAGCCATGTGTGAATCATCCCATCAGCCGATAATGGAGAACAAACGGTGAGCGAGCAAATCATCTGGTTCGAAAATCTCAACATGCAGCAGGTCAACCAAGTAGGCGGAAAAAATGCGTCGCTGGGAGAGATGATCAGCACACTTTCAGAGATGGGTGTCAGCGTACCCGGCGGTTTTGCCACCACTGCCCACGCCTTTCGTGAGTTTATCCACCACAATCGGCTCGAAGAACGCATTGAGTCTCTACTGTCACACCTCGACATCAATGACGTAGAGGCACTGGCGAATACCGGCCAATCCATCCGCCAGGCAATAATGGATGCTCCCCTGCCGGCAGTACTCGAAAACGCCGTCACGGCCGGTTATCAAAAGCTGGCGCGCGACAACGATGGCGATCCTGCAGTCGCAGTACGCTCATCCGCCACCGCTGAGGATCTGCCGGATGCATCCTTTGCGGGACAGCAGGAGACCTATCTCAATGTTACCGGCATCGATGAGGTACTCCTCGCCATCAGGCGTGTCTTCGCTTCCCTCTATAACGACCGTGCCATCGCCTACCGGGTACATCAGGGTTTTGATCATGATGAGATCGCCCTTTCCGCCGGCATTCAGCGCATGGTGCGCTCGGACACCGGCTCCGCCGGCGTAATGTTTACCCTGGATACCGAATCCGGTTTCGATGACGTGGTTTTTATCACCAGCGCCTATGGTCTGGGTGAAACCGTAGTGCAGGGTGCCGTCAATCCGGATGAGTTCTATCTTCATAAAGCCAACCTGAAAGCCGGGCGCCCGGCCATTTTGCGCCGCACCCTCGGCAGCAAGGCTCTGAAGATGATCTACGGTAATGAGGATCAGGAAAACGTGGTCACGGTGGATGTGGCTACCGAGGCGCAACGCCGGTTTTCTCTCACCGATGAACAGGTCGAGGCACTGGCACGTCAGGCACTGACCATCGAAGAACACTATGGCCGTCCGATGGATATCGAGTGGGGACTGGACGGTGAAGATGGCCAACTCTATATCCTTCAAGCAAGACCTGAGACGGTTGAGAGCCGTGTCGACCATGCCAAGGTAGAGCGTTTTCACCTGGAAGAGCGGGGGGTAGTGCGGGTGCAGGGACGCGCCATAGGACAGCGCGTCGGCTCCGGCTCCGTCAAAATCATTGCGGATGTCTCGGAGATGGCCCGCGTCGAAGAAGGCGATGTGCTGGTAACAGACATGACGGATCCCGACTGGGAACCAGTCATGAAACGGGCTTCTGCCATCGTCACCAATCGTGGTGGACGCACTTGTCACGCCGCCATCATCGCCCGGGAACTGGGTATCCCTGCGGTGGTCGGTTGTGGAAATGCCACCACTAAACTGAAAGATGGCGAAGCAGTGACCGTCTCCTGTGCTGAAGGGGACGACGGGTTGATCTATGAAGGCCTGCTGAGATATAGCGTGACCCAGGGGGATAAGGTCACCCTGCCCCCGCTCTCCACCAAGATTATGATGAATGTGGGCAATCCGGGACGGGCCTTCGGTTTTAGCCGCATCCCCAACGCCGGCATCGGGCTTGCCAGAGTCGAGTTCATCATCAACACCACTATCGGTGTCCACCCCCATGCACTGATGGAGTATGAGCAGCTGCCGGAGGCACTGCGAGAACGAATTGAAAAACAGATTGCCGGTTATCCCGGCCCGGTGGAGTTCTATGTGGAAAAACTGGTGGAAGGCATCGCCACCCTCGCCGCCGGTTTTACCGGGAAACCTGTCATCGTGCGCATGTCCGATTTCAAGTCCAATGAATATGCCAATCTGATTGGCGGTGAACGCTACGAGCCGAAAGAGGAGAACCCGATGCTCGGTTTTCGCGGCGCTTCCCGTTATATCTCGAAAAAGTTTCGCTCCTGCTTTGAACTGGAGTGCAAAGCACTCAAGCGGGTGCGTGAAGAGATGGGTTTCGACAACGTCGAGATCATGATCCCCTTCGTGCGCACCCTGGAAGAGGCGGCTGAGGTGATCCGCTTGCTGGAGGCGAATGGACTCAAACGGGGAGAGCATGGCCTGCGTGTCATCATGATGTGCGAACTGCCTTCGAACGCCATACTGGCAGAGGATTTTCTGGCCTATTTTGACGGTTTTTCCATCGGCTCCAATGACCTCACCCAGCTAACCCTGGGACTGGACAGAGACTCAGGACTGGTGGCCCACAGCTTCGATGAACGCAACCCGGCGGTGAAGAAGATGCTCAGCATGGCGATATCCGCCTGCCACAAACAGGGCAAATATGTCGGCATCTGTGGTCAGGGACCATCCGACTATCCGGATCTGGCCCACTGGCTGATGGAACAGGGCATTAGCAGCATCTCGCTGAACCCGGATACCGTGATAGACACCTGGAAGATGCTGGCGGAGTCTAAATAGTCTCCATCTGGAAACACCGTTTTGATGATGTAGGCCGGTTCAAGCGCAGCGGAACCGGCAGTCAAGCCATCTATCGATTTGAATACACTTGATCCGCTACGCTTGATCAGGCCTACGTCTTTAATCGTTTCGATCAGAGTCGAAACAGCCCTACGCACGCCTGCAGTTCATCTGCAAGCTGAATGTACAACCATCCGAATAACGAGGATCAGCATGAGCAACAGTTTTGAAACCCCCCAAGACGCTGAAGACGCCTATTATGACGCCATCGATGAAATGGATCTGGAGGCCATGATGGCCGTTTGGGAAGAATCTGATGAAGTTCTCTGTCTGCTGCCCATGTCTCCTGCTCAGCGAGGGCTGGAGGCAATACGCAAAGTCTGGGAACCTATGTTGAGCGGGGATATGGTGCTCAACATGGAGATCAAACATTTGAGTTGGATCGAAACAGATGAAATAGCCATCCATCTGATCAAAGAGATTGTCAATATTCCCGGTGCACCGGAAACTCAGCCGGTTTACGCAACCAACATCTACCGCCGGGGGGGAAATGGCTGGCGTATTCTGATGCATCAGAACAGCCCGACTCCACCGGCACAAGGCATCATTCCCCCCACCATGCAGCGATAACGATTTATTTTGCCGCTATGGAAAACCATAAACTCGTCCTCCCTGAACACCTCAACCACTACGGCTACCTGTTTGGCGGTAACCTGCTCAAGTGGGTCGACGAGTACGCCTGGATTGCCGCCAGCCTGGAACATCCAGGTTGTAAATTTGTCACCATCGGCATGGAAAGTCTGAGCTTCAAGAAGAGTATCGGGCTAGGCACCATCCTCCGCTTCGATGTCAGTAGAACGGAGAGAGGCAACACCTCCGTCCAATATCAGGTGGATGTCTTCGCGGACAATCTGGAGACGGGGGCGGAGGCGTCCGTCTTCTCCACCAGCGTCACTTTTGTCTGTCTGGACGAGGCAGGAGAGAAGAGACCTATTCCATCGCGGTAGGCCGGTTCAAACTTGCGGCACCGGCAGCATATCTCTTCAGCTTAACAACGGACTACCGATCAGCAGATTAGATCAGGCCTACGGCATATTGTGACCATCAGCCGCTTTCCGACCCGGCATCATTGCCGGGAAGTGGCTCTTTGAAAACAGGCAGATCCGGTCCCTGCTCCTCTTCCAACTCTACCTTTTCGATCTTTTGGAAGCGACGACTGATCTTTTTTGCCGAGACATTCACATCGTTAACATCACGATTGGCCAAATCAATATGCACGGCAAGCTTGTCCATACGCTCCTGAAAACGACCAAAATCTTTGGAAAGCGCCTGTAGATGCTGCTGAATAATGTGTACCTGTTCGCGGGTGGCTGCATCCTTCAATACAGCCCTTGCGGTAGTCAGTATCGCCATCATGGTGGTGGGTGAAACCAGCCAGACGCGTTTGCGATAGGCGTCCTCCACCAAGTCGGGGAAGTGGGCATGGATCTCAGCAAATACCGCCTCTGCCGGGATGAACATCACCGCACCATCCGAGGTCTCCCCGGCGATGATATATTTGCCGGCGATGTCATCGATATGTTTGCGGATATCCTGACGAAACTGGCGTTTTGCCTGCTTGCGGTCGGCTTCTGACAGCGCGGTGTCCTGCATGCGTTGGTATGCCTCTAACGGAAACTTGGCATCGATCACCACATTACCCGTTGGATCAGGTAGAAACAGCATACAATCAGCCCGCTTGCCGTTGCCCAGTGTATGTTGCAATGAAAATCCGGACTCCGGCATCACATTGCGCACCAAGGCGTTGAGTTGAACCTCACCGAAGGCACCGCGGGAACGCTTATCTGAAAGAACCTCCTGCAGGCTGACCACATTGCTCGAAAGCTCGGTGATCTTTTTCTGCGCCTCGTCTATACGTGTCAGGTGGATAAGCACCTTGGAGAAGGTCTCCGTCGTCTTCTCAAAACCTTCGTTGAGCCGTTTTTCAACCTGACCACTGATCTCTTTCAGCCGCTGGTCGGTGGTTTCTGCCAGTGCCTGAACCCGCTTGCCAAGGTCGTCTGCATGCTGGATCAGCGCCTCTCCCACCTGTTTTCGCACCTCCGTCATGCCATTGTGCAGCGCCTCCTGCTGCGCCTTCATTGCATCCAACTGACGCTCATCGAATGCCTGACGGTGGCTGACCAGCGACTGAGAAAGCGCCTCTTTCAGTTCCATCAGTTTCTCATGTTGGGTCAAACGCCCCTCATGCAGGCTGCCGGCAACAGTGGTCTGCAACTGTTCAAATCGCTCCAGCAGTTCCACACGCAGGCGGCCAGTATCCCCGGTCAGGGTCTGTTGCATCTCACCAAAACGGCGTTCAAGCCCCAGGTAGAGCTTATCGGAACGCTCCAACAAATGTTGTTGCAGCACATGCAGGGAACGTTGTTGGGCCAGGGCGCCCTTGGCAATTCTCTCTGCAGAATCCTGACCGGCCTGGGAGAGTTCGCGCAGCAACACCCGCTCCTGTTCCCGCAGACGTTCATCGCTCTGCCGATGACGACCCTCCTGCGTCTGTGCAAGGGCCAGTTGGTGTTCCAGGATTTTCCACAGCCAGCGCAGCACCATGAGCAGCATGAGCATCAACAGCATCGATATGGCCAGGGCGGCCTGCTGCCATGGGGGTAGTTGTAAGAGTGTCTCCATGACCCAGACTATACCGGATCAGGAAGCTCACAGGGTGAGCCTGCGCGGCAGTTCCAATCAACTATTGGCGACTTTCCTTTCGACGATATCGAGCAGGGAGATGATACGCTGGGAAAGAGGATCAACCTGACGGAGCAGCTCTCCTGCCTCTGCCCTGCTGCCCGCATTTTTCTTCTGCACGATCTGTTTGATCAATGCATGCATCTCGGCATGGGGTGCCTCCAACTCACGCATTTCAGGGATCGCACCGTAGAGGGAGAGACCTTCCGAGTAGTACCACTTGCCAAGGATGCAGTCATGATGGGACACAGCCTCATTTTGGCTCATTGACGTTTGTCCATCCAGAAAGCCCTGCAACCTTGCCTTCCAGGCCAGGTGAGCTGATTTGGCCGCTGTGAAATCGATAGTTGCCTCACCGGAGATTTTGAACTGGCTGACCGCCTGCTGAAGTCCTGATGCCTGTTGTCCCAATTCGCTGATGATTGAGCTGGTCTGACGGGCATGGTCAGCAGTCTCATGGCTGGAGTCACTGATATGAACCACATTTTTGCTGATCTCATCCGCCACTGAATGCTGCTGTTCAGCTGCAGTGGCAATCTGAGTATTCATAGCGCTGATCGTGGAGACCGCCCCGGCGATGGAGAGCAGAGACTGCTTGGCCCGCTCCGCCTGTTCAAGATTCTGTTTCGCTATCTGGGTGCCGGATTTCATCACGGAAGCTGCATCACGTGCGCCCGCCTGCAGCCGTACGATCATATTTTCGATCTCGACGGTGGACGCCTGGGTGCGCGTCGCCAGCTCTCTGACCTCATCCGCAACCACCGCAAAGCCGCGACCCTGCTCTCCTGCTCTCGCCGCCTCAATAGCCGCATTCAGTGCCAGCAGGTTGGTCTGTTCAGCAATCGATTTGATCACATCGAGGATTTTGCTGATCTCAGCACTGTCATCCTCCACCTTGAGGATGGAATTGGCAGCCATTTCAACCTCATCCGCAAGCCGTTTGATGGAGGAGGCGGTCTCCTCCACTATCTCACGGCCATGCCCTGCCTCGCTATCTGCCGACTGTGCGGCCTCACGGGCAGTTTGCGCGCTATCCGCTACCTCGCCGATGGAGATGGACATCTGACGCACAGCTGTTGCGACCTGTTGAGTGCGTCCTTCCTGCTCGATCACCTCGTTGCTGATCACAGCCGTGATCTCCGACGTCTCGGCCACGCCGCCAATCACCGTACTGGTGGAGTTTGCCGTCTCCCGTACCAGCCCCTGAATCTTGTCCACGAAGCGGTTGAAGCTGCTTGTCAGAAGACCGATCTCATCAGCACCACCACACACCATTCGCCGAGTCAGATCTCCGTCGCCACTGGCGATATCATCCATCATGCCAGCGGCATTGCGTAGCGGCACAGAGACCATGCGACTGATGACCACAGCGATCAACAAACCGATTATCAGGCCACCTGCCAGGAGAAAAAGGACCAGACGATTGGTGCTTTCCGCCTCGGCCAACAGATCATTACTGGTCTCATGTATCGCGGTTTTCTGGCGTTCGACCAAGTCACTTACCTTGACTTCGATGGTCTTGAAGATCGGGCTTATCTGACTCTTGATCAGCCACACATCGGTTCGCCAGCGGTCGCTGCCATGGATCTCGACCATCTTTTTCTGGGCCTGATCAAAGGCTGCATAGTCAATGGTAAACTGTTCGAGTGCCTCCTCCTCCTCAAAGGTGAGTGCTTCACCATAGGCTGAGATCTTGTCTATCTGCTCTCTCGCTCTTTCCATATAGAGCGCCAGATTCTCCAACTGCGCCTGGTTACGGAATGCCAGGTATCCCCGGATACTGCCCATCACGGTGGACCAACTGTAACGAAGTTCGTTGACTGCGAAAAGCAGCGCCAATCTGGAACTGTCCTCTGCCCCCTCCGCCTCCTCTAATTCGGATTCAATCATCTGGGTCGCCAGTTGCAACAGACTCCGATTCAGGGGATTCACATGCTGATTTGCATGGGCGATGCCGGGAAAGTTTTTCTCGTTATCCGCAGCGGAAGCCAACAGCTCTTTCTGCACACTGGCGGATTTTTCCAGTTCAACGGCTATCGACTCCACCAACATCCTGGCATCGGGATCGCTGGATATGGATGGTAGCGCTCTGAGGCTCTGAAGTGTCAGGGTGACAGCGTTCATCTTCTGTTCGAAGGAGTTGAGATGTGCCTGCTCTTTGCTCAGCAGGTAAAATCCCAGTACTCCGTAGGCATTATGCAACTGCGTCGCCAGTTCGGCAGAGAGCAGCGCCGTAGGCTGCCGCTCCTCAACCACCTCAAAAACGGCATGCCTGACCTTCTGAAGACTGAACAGGGTCAACCCAGAGGAAGCCACCAGCACCACCAGGACAACAGCAAATCCAATGAGTATTTTATGACTGATCCGTATGTTAGGTAGAAACTGTTTCATTTTCGTTGTTAAGTAATCTGCCGGGCAATGCTCGCCGCCACGAATAATACTGCTGCATCCGAATAGCAGTAATGGGTTGGTGGGAATCTCTATTTTTACTGCGTTCCCTTCCTTCTTCTCCATCTCATCGGCACATTCGCCTACTTCTTTAGTCAGACACACATAAAACCCTGATTTTACTGTGGGTTAGCCAGCCTATTTGATTGGGATTCAGCTACAATCACTCTCCTTGACAGGAGCTGTCGTCACGTGGATTTGCAACCAGCGACCACTCGATATACCTTTCCCACCCCTTTTCAACATCCAACTACCCAATGAGAATCCACCTGAAAACCCTCGGCTGCCGCCTCAACGAAGCGGAACTGGAAACCTGGAGACGCGACTTCGTCGGCTTGGGGCATCAGTTGACCGGCAATCCGGAACAGGCGGAGCTCTTGGTAGTGAACACCTGCGCAGTCACAGAAGAAGCCGTAAGGAAATCACGCAAGCTACTTAACCGCGCCAACAGAGCCAATCCAAACGCCAAGCTGGTAGTCAGCGGCTGTTACGCCTCTCTGGATCCCACCGCCACGGCCCAGGTGGAGGGTGTTGACTTGGTTGTCGGCAACCAGGACAAGGAACGACTGGTCGAGATTGTCGACCGGGAACTGGATCTGAAGGTGATGCCGGAAAACGCCACCGAACCGGCGGCAACCGGGCTGCTGGCCAGGGGCCGCCAGCGAGCCTTCATCAAGGTTCAGGATGGCTGCCGTTATCGCTGCACCTTCTGCATCGTGACTCAGGCCAGAGGTGAAGAGCGAAGCCGTCCGCAATTGGAGATCATCGAAGAGATCAACCAACTGCATGATGACGGCATTCAGGAGGTAGTCCTGACTGGGGTCCATATCGGGGGTTATGGCAGCGACAGGGACTCCGATCTATCCAGCCTGATACGCCAAATACTGGCGGAAACCGAGGTTCCCCGCCTGCGCATCGGCTCGGTCGAACCCTGGGACCTGCCGGAAAGCTTCTGGGACCTGTTCACCGATCCCCGCCTGATGCCGCATCTGCATCTGCCACTGCAGAGCGGCTCCGACAGTGTATTGCGCCGCATGGCCCGCCGCTGCAAAACCGATGAGTATGCCCTGCTGGTGGAACTGGCTCGCAGCAAGGTAGAGGATCTGAACGTTACCACCGATATCATTGTCGGATTTCCCGGTGAAACCGACAATGAGTGGCAGCAAACACTGGACTATGTGCAGCAGATCAGCTTCGGTCACCTGCACATCTTCGCTTACTCACCTCGCAGAGGCACCAAGGCGGCCCAACTCACCAATCAAATCAGCAGGGATATCAAACGCATCCGCAGCGATGCCCTGCATCAGCTGGGAGAAGTGATGAAACGGCAAACCCTGGAGACCTATGTCGGGCGCACCCTGCCGGTGCTGGTAGAGGGTAGTGGGGAAAACGGCTGGGGCGGATACACGCCCAACTACCTGCGGGTGGCTATCGATGCGCTTGCTGAAGCGCCGCTGGAGAATAAGATTATCGACATCCGCATCAAAGGATTAACAGATACCGGCGACCGGCTGACCGGTGAATGGGATCGGCCATAGGGTTCAGCGAAAGCTTAATTTTAGTATTTATTCAGCATAAACCAGGTAACTTTACAGCCCTTTGTCCGCCTTCATCTGCTGCTGCAAGTCCAGGCTATTGACGAGATAAGCGATAGATATCCCCAGCTTCCGCGTCCAGCCTAATTCTACCCGCCAGGGCTCTCCCTCCAACTGCCAGACATGGCGCGCAGTTGCCTCACCGCGACGTATTGCACCAATCTTTCCCGCAGTGCTGCGAACATAGGTGGGATATTGGCTCTGGTCCACTGATTTGCCGTATTTTTCCTGTAAACGATGTTTAAAGTCTTTGAAAGCAACCTGGGAAGCCGGCTCATATGTGTGCAGCACCTTGTAAATCGTCCCCTTGAACGCCATGACATAGATCTTGTCTCTATCCACGGAATAGATCACCCCGGATCGCTCACCCCGCTGCTGTGGCTCTCTCTGAACAGCCCGCTTTGCAAGCTGGTTGTTCATGCTTCCGCCCAGACAGAAATCGCCGAAGACCTCCCGGATACAGCTCTCTTCAACGGACGCTGCATAATCCGCCAATGGCAACAACAGAAGAGCGGGAAACAGCAGTTTCGAACGGATTGTTGATTTTCTCATTATCCCGGCTTATTCATGGTGGCATCACGCCCCGTCGGCCTGACCTTGCGCACAAGCGAAAGGCGCACAAGGATTGAAGGAGAGTACTGAAATTCATAACATCTCACGGTTATGAATAAAATCAGACTCGCCGCCTCTATAATATCTGCTAGTCTTCGGTCGGAGAAGATGCAATTAGTGGATCCGCGACACTTGATCCCCTCATTCACCCTTCGCGCCTGCAGATTCTTGTAGGCCGGATCAAGCGTAGCGGATCCGGCAAACAATAACCAACGATTCAGAAAACACCCGTTGTTTGAGAACAAATAAATGCCGGATACTAAACCCACTCTACTGCTGGTCGACGATGAACCCGCAAACATTACGGTGCTCATGCACCTGCTGAAAAAGGATTATCGGCTGACTGCAGCCAGAAACGGACTGGAAGCACTGGAACGAGTGAAAAGCCAGCCTATGCCCGACCTGGTTCTACTGGACATTATGATGCCCGGAATGGACGGCTATGAAGTCTGTCAACGGCTCAAGGCTGATGAGACGACCCGTGAGATACCGGTGATCTTTATCACCGCAATGGGTGAAGAGAGTGATCAGACACGGGGACTGGCACTGGGCGCTGTGGATTACATTACCAAACCTATATCCACTGCGATCGTCCTTGCAAGGGTAAAGACACACCTCACACTGAAACAGGCCAGGGAGGCATTGGCGAACCAAAACCAGATTCTGGAAGAGCGGGTCAAGGCCAGGACCAAAGAACTCGCAATGGCAAAAGACACCACTATTCTTGCCATGGCCACCCTGGCGGAGACCCGTGACAATGAGACAGGCAACCATATTCGACGCACTCAATACTATGTCAAGGCATTGGCCGAAGAGTTGAGAAAACAACCCAGCTTCGCCCCTCTCCTGACGGACGACTATATCGAGCAGCTTTACAAGTCGGCTCCCCTGCACGATATCGGCAAAGTGGGCATCCGCGACAGCATTCTTCTGAAACCGGGGAAGCTGACTGAGGAGGAGTTCGAAGAGATGAAGAACCACACCGTTTATGGAAGAGACGCAATCATCGAGGCAGAGAAACTGCAGGGAAATCCCGACTCATCCTTCCTCCAGGTTGCCCGTGAAATCGCCTACGGCCACCATGAAAAGTGGGATGGCAGCGGTTATCCGAAGGGTCTCTCCGGCCAGGAAATTCCCTTTTCCGGACGCCTGATGGCGGTCGCCGACGTCTATGATGCCCTGATCTCAAAAAGGGTATATAAACCCGCTTTTTCTCACGAAAAAGCCAGCGATATCATTCGCAAAGGACGCGGAGGTCATTTTGACCCGAAAGTCGTAGATGCTTTCGAGCGTATCAACGATGAGTTCCATTCAATCGCCAGGCAATTTGCCGATTAGTCTCCCTCCAAAAGTGGCACAAAAAAAGGGCTGACGGAATATCATCAACCCTTTTTGGGGTCAGCCGTCACCGCTCCGTGCAGTCCCAGCTGAGGTAGTTGCTCCAGCTACTTTTCCTTGCTTTTGGAACTTTTTTTGTCCTTTTTGCCTTTCTTGTCCTTCTTCTTATCCTTCTTGGCTTTCTTAGCTTTTTTGTCCTTTTTAGCTTTCTTAGCCTTCTTCTCTTTCTTATCTACTTTTTCTTCGGCCTTTTTATCCTTTTCTTTCTTTGCTGCCTTCTCTTTCTTTCCACTTTTCTTGCTCACCGATGACTCCGCTTTTTCGTGCTTGGCATCAGTCTTACCACTCTTTTTTGCCTTACCGGGTTTCGCCCGGCAGTAGCCTTTGACTTTTTTTCCACTTTTGGCTTTGTAGCCTTTCACCCAGGTACAGGAAGCGTTGCCCGAACAGCTCGATTGACTCATTCCCTTACAGTCTACGGCGGCATTGCCCAGCGGGTGGAACATGGCCAAACACAACAAAAGTCCAAGTATCAGAAGTTTTCTGAAATCCCCTTTTACACCAATCATCTCTATTCCTAATTTTGTTCAAATAACTCAACAGCGCGATAGGCAATTTGCCTGTCCATACATTGGAGGGGAAACTAACAGGCCCGTCAATCCTGGTTACATTTGTTTACAATTCGATATTCCGGCAGCAACTCCAAAATGCTTTTAACACAAGACTGTTGTTGAAAAGATCAAATTTCTCACAGTAATTGTCTTTAAAAACAAACACTAAGAAACATTTCCTGATTGTTGCGATTTCTCAATGCGCCGGCAACGCTGCATATGGTCAAATATTATCAAGTCAGGCGGGGTGGATTCAGGCAGCAAGCCCCCACCCATCCAGGCTTATCTCCTCCATCCTCCTTTGGTATATACCGCTTCAGGCTTTTTCTGAAGCGGTTTTTTTTCGCCAATTATTTGGATAAAACAACGATCTTACTAGCGGCCATACTGCATAACCCGATGCCGTAGCCTTTCGGAGAGATCTTCTTCAACCTGATCCCATCTAAATCGCCACTGCCAGTTTCCCTCGGTGGTTCCAGGGGTATTCATGCGATGATCCCGTCCCAGGCTCAATACATCCTGCATCGGTAAAATCGCCATATTGGCGCAGGATGACAAGGCACATCGAATCAGCGGCCAGGGCATGATCTCCCGGGACCGTCCCAGATAATTGTCTACCTGCTCCCTTTCAGCATCATCCAGGCTGTTATACCAGCCAAGGCTGGTATCGTTGTCATGGGTGCCTGTATAGACCACTGAATCCCTTGTGTGCCTGAACGGAAGGTACGGGTTGTCTGGCCCCCCGGAGAATGCAAACTGCAAAATCTTCATACCTGGCAAGCCGTGACTTTTTCTCAGGGCCTCTACCTCAGGTGTGATGATCCCCAGATCTTCCGCCACCAGCTCCAGGTGCGGCAGGGCCTCATATAATTTTTTGAACAGCTTTTCACCAGGGGCGGGAACCCATCTGCCGTTGATTGCCGTCTCCTCCGTTGCCGGGATCTCCCAATAGGCCTCAAAGCCACGAAAATGGTCAATACGAATCAGATCGCAAAGCGCCGATTGAGTCTCCATGCGGTCTATCCAGAACGAAAAACCATCCTCTTCCATCTGTTCCCATCGATAGAGCGGGTTTCCCCAACGCTGTCCGGTTTCGGAGAAATAGTCCGGCGGTACACCAGCTACCACCCGGGGCTGCCCGTCTTCCAACAGATCAAACATCGCGCGATGAGACCAGACTTCCGCACTGTCATGAGCGACGAAGATCGGCACATCACCGAACAGAAGGATGCCGCGTTCGTTGGCGTAGGACTTCAGGCGAAACCACTGACGGAAAAAGAGAAACTGTTCGAAACGGGTGGTTTGAATCTGGTCGCACAGGCGGGCTCTGGCTTCAGCCAAAGCCTGTGGATTTCGGTCCCGCAGAGGTGCCAACCACTCCCACCAACATCCACCTTGCTCCGAATGGATTGCCTGGAACAGACAGTAGTCGTCCAGCCAATGGCCCTGCTCGCCACAGTAACGATCGAGTTCAGCTCTCTCTTCATGAGAAGCCCGATCCTTGAACCCCTCCCAGGCCAGGCTGAGGGCGAAGGCGCGTCCGTTGTCGGAGAAGCTACTCTCTTCCAGCGGCAACTCATCCAGCCAACCTTCCTCTATCACGGGCTCAAGGCTGATAAAACGAGGATTGCCTGCATGCACAGAACTGCTCTGATAGGGTGAGCCGTCAGCCTGGGTCGGACCTACCGGCAATATCTGCCAAACTGTCATCCCTGCCGCGTGGAGAAAATCAACAAATCGATAGGCATGACTGCCAAGATTCCCAACCTTTCCGGGGCCTGGCAGTGAACTGATGTGCAACAATATCCCGGCCCGACGGCGGCCCGATACCCCGGACAGGCTTTCGCCGCCATCGGTCTGGCTATTATCCATACTACTTATCCTTTTAGGCGACTGCCGGAATTTGAAAAAATGGGATCAGTCGCTTTTTTTCATCACGCCGCCAAGCGCAGGATCACCGCTACCCTTGGTAAACACCTCTCCAAGATAGGCGGGTTCATTGACGCCCAGTAGCTCATAGAGGTGGGAAAGTTGGCGACGAAAGAGACTCTCGAAATCACTCACAGTGCCACTGGGGTTGTAGTCACCAAACCACCAGAACCAGTCAGACCCTTCACAGATAGCCAGTTGCCGTTCAAGTTCCTCCATCTGCTGCGCAGAAAAGTCACCATCAGCAACCGCCTGATCATAGGCTACTTTTGCATCCCCCAGCATGTCCCATGCCCGGTTCTTGTCATGATCGCCGATCCAGGTCGAGAAGGTGCCATAGACCCAACTTCCGGCAACCAGTTTTGGAAGCCTTGGAGAGGGTTTTACCTGCGTCGCAAGAGACTCAGAAAATGTGGTTAGCTCAAAACGTGGATGGTTTGACAGCCGGTCATACATGGCGTTCAGAAAGTAACTGCCATTATGGGGGTAATACTCCCAGGCATTTTCCCCGTCCATGATGATGGATACCACCGCATTGGGATTATCCCCACAGGCGTTGGCAATGTTCTCCAAATGGTTGATCAGATCTCCAACTGCGTCATCGGCGTGCCAGTCACCATAGGTAAAACCGATCAGATCAGAGAGCCCGTCATCCCGGAAAAACATATTCAGACCGCCCTCCCGAACCCGGTAGGGAGTATGGACCCAGTTTTCCGGCATATGATCACCTTCACTGCTGCCAGAGAGGCTGTTGTGCAATACCTGCTGACCGGTTGCGGCCCAGAGAAACCCCTCCTCTTCCAGCAGTTTGAGCGTTACTTCACTCACCGCACCCTCTGACGGCCAACATCCGGCAGGCGAGAGGCCAAAGTGTTTCTTAAACACTTCAACGCCTTTACGCACATGCCAGCGCGCCCTCGCTTCCCCGCCTGGATAGCTTTTCAGCTCGGGCATTTCCGCATAGGGCATCGCCTCTTTGGTTGACTCGATATCGATCAACAAAGGCACGATCGGGTGAGCATAGGGGGTGACGGAGAGTTCCACCTGCCCATTTTCAGCCAGTTTGCGATAACGGTCTGTTACCCGGGTCAACTCTTCACCGATCAACTCCACCAGGCGACGCCGGTCACTGATATCGTAACCATACCCCTTACTCTGCAGTGAACGAATGCGAATATCGTTGAGTCGTACGCACTCACCCACCCAGGCCAGGTGATACCAGACGAGAAGATCCACCATGAAGTGATCGTTCAAATAGGGTATGAGCGTCTCCTCCTCCAACACTTTGGAGGCGAGATCAGCCAGTCGGGAATAGTGCTTGAAACGCTGGATCAAGCGACGCTCATTGGCACGCAAGCAGGCTGAAACCAGCTCCTTGCGGGAATCCTGATCCACCGGAAGTCCTGGCCCGGCAAGCGCCGCCAGTAGTGGATCACGGATCAGTGTTCCGAACTCCAGCCAGGCTTTGATCTGACCCGCATAATCGTCGATCTGTTCCAGCAGAACCGGGGCAAAATTCACCACCGCCTTCGACTTAGGATTGTGCTCCAGGTGGGCCGCCATATCCGCATAGTCTTTGATACCGTGCAGATAGACCCAGGGAAGATGGTAGTCACTATGCTCCGGCCCCTTATAGTAGGGCTGATGCATATGCCAGCAGAAGACTACCTTCAACCGGTTCTTACTCTCACTCATGATTTATTTTTCTCGTTATCGTACGTGATGGATGCTCTGCCCCAGCATCTCCGGCGTTACCAATACCACACCGCCATCAGATACCAGGAAGCGTTCCGCATCGGCTACGGCATCTTCGCCAATGACAGTGCCTTCGGGAATCTCACAACCTCGATCGATGACTGCTTTGCGAATACTGCAGTTGCGCCCAATATTGACATCAGGCAGCACCACCGAATCCGCCACTGAAGTGTAGGAGTTGACCCTGACGTTGGAAAACAGCAGGGAGTTTCTCACTAATGCCCCGGAGATAACGCAACCACCTGAGACCATCGAATCCACGGCCATGCCACGCCGCTCTTCATCGTCAAAGACAAATTTTGCCGGCGGCAGCTGCTCCTGATAGGTCCAGATGGGCCAGCCCCGGTCATACAGGTTCAGCGGCGGGGTCACGCCGATCAGTTCCAGATTGGCTGACCAGAACGCATCGATGGTACCCACATCGCGCCAATAGGCCTGTTTCCCGCTCTCCACATCCTTGAACGGGTAGGCCATGATACGGTACTTTTCGATGACCTTCGGGATAATATCCTTACCAAAGTCGTGGGAAGAGTCCGGTGTATCCGCATCCTTTATCAGTTGCTCAAAGAGAAACTTGGTGTTGAATACGTAAATACCCATAGAGGCCAGCGCCACATCGTCCCGCCCCGGCATGTGCTGGGGATTGTCCGGCTTCTCGGAGAACTCCAGGATGCGGTACTCATCGTCGACGCTCATCACGCCAAACTCTTTAGCAGTTTCCAGGTCCACCTCGATACAACCCACCGTCATATCAGCACCCGACTCAACGTGTTCCGCCACCATGGTGCCATAGTCCATCTTGTAGATGTGATCACCTGCCAGGATCAACACATAATCCGGTGCGTGACTGCGAAAAATATCCAGATTTTGGTAGACCGCGTCAGCAGTCCCCTCATACCAACTGCTTTCGATGCGCTGCTGGGCTGGAAGCAACTCCACGAACTCGCCGAATTCGCCCCGCAGAAATCCCCAACCGCGCTGGATGTGCAGAATCAGAGAGTGCGCCTTGTACTGAGTCAGCACGCCAATACGGCGAATACCGGAATTAATACAATTCGACAGTGGAAAATCCACAATCCGAAATTTTCCCCCGAAAGGAACCGAAGGCTTGGAGCGCCATTGGGTCAAATCTTTCAGGCGTGAACCCCGTCCTCCCGCCAAAATGAGTGCCAGTGTGTTCCTCGTCAGGCGACTGACAAAACGTGGATTTTGGTCGGACATAAAACTACCCTCCGTGACCTTCAGCAGATAACAACAACAGCGACCGATAAAGCCCCGCATCGACGCTGCCTTATGGTAACATCATGTTCCCTCGACGCGTAGCCGTTACTGTCAGGAATGAAGTTGATGAAACAGTCTCACGCCCATAATATCTCCGAACCTCTACAGCGAATCCTGGAAGCCAGGCACCACGACCCATTTGAAGTCCTCGGTAAGCATGTCGAGAGGGATTCCACCGTCTTCAGGGTATTTCAGCCACGAGCTCGCCGCGTCCGGCTAAGCGGCTCTGAAAAAGAATTACAACGTATCGAGGGTACTGATCTTTTTGAGGGTCACTTCGATACAACAGACTTACCTGAGCGCATTGAAATCATTTGGGAGGACAAGTACGGCGTCGAACAACAACACTACGACCCTTACTGCTTCACACCACAGGTACAGGATTTCGATGTCCACCTTTTCGGCGAGGGGCGACATCGCCACGCCTACCGTTTTCTCGGCGCCCATCCCTATGAAACCGATGGAATTCCCGGCATCCTGTTTGCCGTTTGGGCGCCCAATGCCGAGCGCATCTCCATCGTAGGCGACTTCAACCAATGGGATGGACGCGTATATCCGATGCGCGCGCGTGGCGGTTCCGGCATCTGGGAGCTGTTTATCCCCGGGCTGACTGCCGGCGCCTTCTATAAATTCGAGGTTCGCGCCCAGAATGGCGACATCACGCTGCGTACCGATCCCTACGGCAACCATTTCCAGATGCGCCCCGAGACCGCCGCTGTGGTCATGGCGGACTCAGAGTATCAGTGGGAAGATGAAGACTGGCTTGAAGCGCGTGAAAAACGCAACTGGCAACAGGCACCCATGTCAGTCTATGAAGTGCACCTCGGCTCCTGGCAGAAAGACATCGATGGTGGATTCCTTAACTACCGGAAACTGGCCCATCGGCTCTGCGACCATATCAAAGAGACTGGTTTCACCCATGTGGAACTGCTACCGATTACCGAACACCCTTTCGACGGCTCCTGGGGCTATCAGACGACCGGCTACTTCGCCCCAACCAGCCGTTTCGGCACACCGGACGATTTCCGCTATTTCATCGATCATCTGCACAAAAACAATATCGGTGTGATACTGGACTGGGTGCCCGCCCACTTTCCCCGCGACCGACATGCGCTGGCGCAATTCGATGGCTCAGCGCTCTACGAACATGAGGACCCCCGCCGGGGTGAGCACCGGGACTGGGGCACTTTAATCTTCAACTTTGGTCGAAATGAAGTTCGTAACTTCTTGATATCCAGCGCAATCTACTGGATGGAAGAGTTTCATCTTGATGGCCTGCGGGTCGATGCCGTCGCCTCCATGCTCTACCTCGACTACTCGCGGGAACCCGGCGACTGGCTCCCCAACGAGCATGGCGGAAGAGAAAATCTTGAAGCTGTCGACTTCATGCGGGAACTCAACAGCACCACCCACGAACTCCACCCCGGCACCCTGATGATCGCCGAGGAGTCCACCGCCTGGCCCCAGGTTTCGCGCCCCACCTGGCTGGGAGGCTTGGGTTTCAGCATGAAGTGGAACATGGGCTGGATGCACGACACGCTCTCCTATTTATCGAAAGATCCGGTCTACCGTCACTACCATCACGACCTGCTGACCTTCGGTCTGCTCTATGCTTTTACCGAGAACTTCGTCCTGCCCTTCTCCCACGACGAGGTGGTGCATGGCAAAGGTTCGATGATCAACAAGATGCCAGGGGACGAGTGGCAGAAATTCGCCGCCCTGCGACTGCTCTACACATACATGTTCACCTATCCCGGCAAAAAACTGCTCTTCATGGGTAGCGAATTCGCTCAGGCACGGGAGTGGAACGACGACGAGGCACTGGACTGGTTCCTACTTGATCACCCGTTTCACAATGGGGTAAAAACCCTCATTTCCGATCTGAACCATCTCTACCGGGAACAAACCTCTTTGCATCAGGTGGAGTTTGAAGAGAGGGGATTCGAATGGATCGACTGTAATGACAGTTCGCAGTCGGTATTGAGTTATCTGCGCAAGAGCACCGACGGCAACGTCGCAGTCATCATACTCAACTTTACACCGATTCCCCGGGAAAACTACCGCATCGGCCTCAGTCGCGCCGGTAACTACCGCGAGATATTGAATTCCGATTCAGCATTCTACGGCGGCAGCAATGTGGGGAATGGCGGAGTCATCAGCGCTGAAGAAGTGAGTTGGATGGGACGGGACTACTCCGCTTCGCTGACGCTGCCTCCGCTGGGTGCGGTGGTGTTACGGCTGGAGACATAGGAAGTAGGCCCGATCAAGCGCAGCGGATCGGGCAAACTGAAATAATATACTCAATGGGGTTGCCGGTTCCGCTACGCTTGAACCGGCCTTACGGCCATGTCTCTATCTGCGGCTGCGCATCCGGTGCCGCCGAAAGTAGTCGATCAGACCCCGGGTGGAACTGTCGTGTTCCGCGCTCACTTCCTCATCCATCAACTCAGGCAGGATCACATTCGCCAGTTGCTTGCCCAACTCCACACCCCACTGGTCGAAGGAGTTCACCCGCCAGACCACACCCTGCACAAAGATCTTGTGTTCGTAGAGCGCGATCAGTGAACCAAGACGAGACGGGGTAATCCTGTCCAACAGTAGCGTGTTGGTGGGACGGTTGCCGGGAAAAATCTTGTGTGGCAAAAGTTCGACAATCTGCTCCGCACTCATTCCGACTGCCTCCAGCTCCTCACGAGCCTCGGTACGGGTCTTCCCCTTCATCAACGCTTCGGTCTGGGCAAAAAAGTTGGCCAGCAACATTTCGTGATGCTCTCCAGCCTCATTATGGCTGTTGATCGGCGCGATGAAATCGCAGGGAACCATCTGGGTGCCCTGGTGAATCAACTGATAGAAGGCGTGCTGGCCGTCCGTCCCGGCAGTCCCCCAAACCACTGGCCCGGTACTGTAAGTGACGGGTCTGCCGAAACGCGTCACCCGCTTACCGTTACTCTCCATGTCCGCCTGCTGCAGATAATCGGGCAGCAGGCGCAGATACTCGTCATACGGCAGGATGGCGCAGGTCTTCGCCTTGGCGAAATTGGCATACCAGATACCGAGCAACGCCAAGATCACCGGCATATTTTCAGAGAGATCCGCATGCAGAAAATGCTCATCCATCTCATGCGCGCCATCCAGGAGTTCATTGAAGCCCTCCATACCGATGGCAAGGGCGATCGGCAAGCCGATGGCAGACCAGAGTGAGTAACGTCCACCAACCCAATCCCAGAATTCGAACATATTGTCGGTATCGATACCGAACTCAGCCACCTTCTCTTCATTGGTGGAGATAGCAACAAAGTGGCGAGCTACCGCCGCTTCATCCTTCAGCGTCTCAAGCAACCAGCTACGCGCTGTCGTGGCGTTACTGAGCGTCTCCTGAGTGGTAAAGGTCTTGGATGCGACAATAAAGAGGGTGCTCTCCGGGTCGATATGTTTGGTCGCCTCGACGATATGGGTGCCATCTACGTTAGAGACGAAATGCACCCGCAGATCGGACCGCTGATAGTGTTTCAGCGCCTCACAAACCATCTTTGGCCCCAGATTGGACCCACCGATACCAATATTGACCACATCGGTTATCTGCTTGCCGGTATACCCTTTCCACTCGCCGGAGCGCACTGATTCGGAGAACTGCTCCATCTTGTCCAGTACTGCATTGACCTCCGGCATCACATCTTCGCCATCCGCCCATGTTGGGCGGTTGCTGCGATTGCGCAGGGCCACATGCAGTACGGCACGATCCTCCGTGATATTCAGCCTGTCTCCGGAAAACATCCGTCGGCGCCAGCCATCCAGATCGACCGACTCCGCCAGTTTGAGCAGCAGCTTCATGGTGACTGGCGTGATCCGGTTCTTCGAGTAGTCAAGCAGGATGCCACAAGTTCGCAGCGACATCTGTTCTGATCGCTCAGGGTGATCATGAAAGAGATCTCGCATTTGAACAGGCACCATCTCTTCCCAGTGCGCCTGCAGGGTTAACCACTCATCAGTGTGATTTATCTCGGTCATGATCGGAACTTCTATAGGTTTCTGAGAACAAGACTCACCCGCTCTCTTCCTTGATAACAGATGTTAAGAAGAAGCGCGTCGAGGTTCAAGGCAAGAGGTCAATTATTTCCAATAAATCTATGCTCTATGCCGCTCTTTACTTTAGAATTGGGAGTAGCTTTAAACAAGTCTTTGGACAATATCGACATTACACTCATCGACTTAGCCGGGAATCCGCCATTGAATATCCTTTTTGCCTCCAGTGAAGCCACCCCTTTGATCAAAACCGGGGGCTTGGCGGACGTCGCCGGCAGTCTGCCTGCGGCGTTGCGAACATCTGGGCACGACTGCCGGCTTGTATTGCCTGCCTACCCTCAGGCAATGGAACATGCCGATGACCTGCAACAGGTGGCAGAACTCGATATTCCGGGGTATCTGGGCAAGATTCGCCTGCTCAGCGGGTTCAGTGGCCCACACGGCGTTCCTCTCTATCTGGTCGATGCACCCTATTTCTTCGACCGTGAGGGTAACCCCTATCTCACACCCGAAGGTTATAATTGGGAAGATAATGCGAGCCGCTTCGGGCTCTTCTGCAAGACAATCGTTGAGATCAGCCTCAATGACGCTGGACTCGACTGGAAGCCAGACCTGGTACACGCCAACGACTGGCAAACGGGTCTTGTACCCGCTCTGCTATCGCGCCATACCGATCGCCCGGCTACGATTTTCACCATTCATAACCTCGCCTATCAAGGACTGTTCGACCTTGAAACCTTCGACCATCTGCATCTACCTGCGGAGCTCTGGTCACCGGAAGGGCTGGAATTTCACAGTCAACTCTCTTTCATCAAGGGCGGCATCGCCTTTGCTGACCGCATCACCACCGTCAGCCCCACCTATGCCGAGGAGGTACAGACCCCGGCATTTGGCTACGGACTGGAGGGGTTGTTGCAGCATCGCAGTCAGAATTTCAGCGGTATTTTGAATGGCATCGACTACCATGAATGGGATCCTGCAAGCGACCCCAATACGGTTGCCGCTTTTACCGCAGACAGTTTCGAAAAAAAGGCTGAAAACAAACTGGCACTACAGAGGGAGTTCGGCCTGCCGGAGGACGAGCATATCCAACTCTTCGGCTATATTGGCCGATTGGTCGAGCAGAAAGGGGTCGACCTGATCCTGCAGGTACTGCCAGGGATCATGGATTCAGGAGCACAAGTGGTGTTGTTGGGCTCAGGCAACCCGGAGCTGGAACAGGCGCTAAAGAAAATCAGCAGCAAGTATCACAGCAGAGTTGGTGTATATATTGGCTATGATGAGGGGTTGGCTCATCGGATCGAGGCAGGCAGCGACTGTTTCCTGATGCCTTCGCGTTTTGAACCCTGCGGCCTCAATCAGATCTACAGCCTACGCTACGGCACTATACCCATCGTCCGCCGTACCGGCGGTCTGGCCGACACCGTAGTCGATGTCAATCCACACACTCTCGCAGACGGATCCGCCACTGGATTCCTGTTCGACAATGCTGATGGAACCGGGCTTTGGGAGGCTGTGGAGAGAGCCATCGACTTCTACCACCGCCCGGAGGTAGAGTGGTGCATACTCGCCACTACGGGAATGCGTCAGGATTTGAGCTGGGAGACCAGTGCGAAGCATTACCTGGATCTCTACCAGGATGCGATTGACTCGCCTTTCACCCCATCTGTTTAGCATTCAAACAGAAAAGCCCCAGCCTGATGGCCAAGGCTTTTTTCGGGAACCGCCGAATCAGGCCGCCTGAACAGGTATGGAGTTTCCAGTTCTTTCCACCCTATTCTGCTCGTTCAGATAGACCAGGGTTGGTTTGAAACTGGCTATTTCGGCCTCATCAATGCCTGAGTAAGCACAGATGATCACCCGATCACCGGGTTCTGCCTTGTGTGCCGCCGCACCATTCACAGAAATCACGCGCGAGCCAGCCTCCGCCCGAATGGCATAGGTGGTAAAACGTTCGCCGTTGGCGACATTGTAGATCTGGATCTGCTCATACTCATGTATCCCAGCAAGTTCCAGCAACTCACTGTCAATGGCGCAGGAACCCTCATAATCCAACTCTGAGTGGGTTACACAGGCCCGATGTAATTTGCATTTAAGAACCGTCAACTGCATGAAAAGCAGACTCCATCACACGAAAGCCGCGTATTATCCGCGATCTTCATGCTTCCATCAATGGCAAGAAAGCCGTCATATTATCGATTAGCCTCGCTTTACCCAGAAATGCGGCGGCTAAAATCACCAGATTCCGGTCGCCAACTTCAGGAAGACCCAAGTCCGCAGCCCTGCGCACAGTGAAATAGTCGGGCCGGAAACCCGCTGCCGCAAGCCGCTTTTTCGCCCTGAACTCCAGCGAATCATAGTCTCTTTCGCCTGACATCAGGGCTTTAGAGGTCAATTTCAAGGTCTCATACAGTGCTGGCGCCTGGATTCTCTCCTGTGGTGTCAGATACCCATTGCGTGAACTGAGCGCCAGGCCGTCCTTCTCACGAACCGTCGGCACACCGATGACCTCCAGGGGGAAACAGAGGTCGGCTGCCATCCGGCGGAGCACCATCAGCTGTTGGAAATCCTTCTCTCCGAACAGGGCCAGATCCGGCTGCACCATATTGAACAGCTTGCATACCACAGTTGCCACACCGACAAAATGGCCCGGACGACTGCTACCACAGAGAATATCTGACAGGCCAGGCACCTCCACCCGGGTCTGCTCAGTTTTTCCTGGTGGGTAGACCACCTCCACGGGAGGCGCAAAAAGCAGGTCAGCTCCCACGCCGGAGAGTTTCTGCCGATCCGCCTCCAGGGTACGGAGATAGGAAGCAAAATCCTCCCCCTCCCCAAACTGCATCGGATTCACGAAGATACTGACCACGCAACGATCAGCCTGTTCCCTGGCCCGCTTGACCAGTTCCAGATGGCCGACATGCAGATTACCCATCGTCGGTACAAAGGCGATACGTTCAGCGTCGCGCCGCCAGGCAGAAACCTGTCGGCGCAGAGAATCGATTGTGGAAACGCTCTCCATGGTTATCAGGAAAAACTCTCTTCAGCTCCCGGAAACTCACCTTGTCGGACGCTCTCGACAAAGGCCGACAAGGCCGCCTGGATGCTCTCTCTGCCCAGCAAAAAGTCTTTCACAAAGCGCGGAGGATTGGGATTCATGCCCAACATGTCGTAGATCACCAGGACCTGCCCGTCACAACCTGATCCGGCGCCGATCCCGATAACCGGCATGACGACCGCCTTGGCGATCTCTGTCGCCAGTACAGCTGGGACGCACTCGAGTACCAGCATCTGCACGCCGGCATCCTGCAGCGCGAAGGCATCCTGCATGATTCGCTCCGCGCTCTCCTTTTCACGTCCCTGTACCCGGTAACCACCGATCTTAAACACGGATTGGGGCAGTAAACCAAGATGGCCGCACACAGGAACACCGTGGGACGTCATCTGACGCACAGCTTCCAGCTGTGCACCGCCACCTTCCAGTTTAACCATCTGTGCACCGCCTTCTTTCATCAGGCGTCCGGCGGTCTCCATCGCCTGATCGGGGGTGCGGTAGCTCATGAAAGGCATATCCGCCACCAGCAGCGCACCCTGCCTGACCCGCGCGACATTACGGGTGTGATAGACCATCTCATCGACAGTCACCGGCAGCGTACTCTCCTGCCCCTGCACTACCATGCCCAATGAATCCCCCACCAGCAGAACTTCAGCACCAGCGTTTTCTATTAACCGGGTAAAACTGGCATCGTAGCTGGTGATACAGCTGATCTTACGACCAGCCTGTTTCATTTCCAGCAAATAGTTGACTGTGATGTTGGCGGCAGACATGAATATCCTGTTGATATTGCAAATTAAATTGTGTGAGTGGCAAACCTGCCACGATTACTCAACAGACAGGCGAATAGAGTCGGGTCGCAGCGCTTTCTACTGTCTCTTCGCAGCAAACCGCTGTGATTTAAACCCAAAGAGATAAAATAGCGGTTTAGCAGAACGGATCATCTTGATTTTATCATGCCCCGCTGTGAACCGTTCAAAACAGCAGAGGTGCGGGATTGAGGTAACGTTTACCCGAATCGGCAGTGCAAATATGTTCCACCAGCAACTGGAAGTCAGCTTCACTCTCAACCGGGTTGATCTCCGCCGCATTGATGATCAGCAGCGGCGAGCGGTCATAGTGGTAAAAAAAGTCGGTGTAGGCGTCACACAAACGCTGTAGGTAGGCGGGATCCATGCTTACTTCTGCCGGTCTCGCCCGTTGGCGGATGCGCCGCATCAGTGTCTCGACCGGCGCCTGCAGATAGACTACCAGATCGGGCTTCGGTGCAGTCATGGCCAGCCGTTCATAGACCTGCTGGTAGAGCAGTAGCTCCTCATGTTCAAGATTGACTTCGGCGAAGAGGCGATCCTTCTCCAGCATAAAATCGGCAATCAAACGCTGCCGGAACATATCACCCTGCTGCAATTCGTTCCATTGACGACTACGTTGAAAAAGAAAAAAGAGCTGAGCGGGAAATGCAGATTGCCGACGATCCTGGTAGAAACGACCCAAAAAAGGATTCTCTTCGGCACCCTCAAGCAGCGTTTCGCCACCAAAGGTCTCAGCCAGACGTTGCACCAGGCTGGTCTTGCCCACACCCACAGGACCCTCGACCACCAAAAAACCAGGCGGGGAAAATGATTCAGGCGACCTTTTCGATACCATCACCTGAAATCCGTTCAAGCAGTCCGGAAAGCGACCCGAGCCGCGGGATATCGAATCCTGGCGGTGCGATCTCCGCCAATGGGTAGAGTACGAATGCGCGCTCCCCCAAGCCGGAATGCGGCACGATCAGACGCGAGGTTTTGATCTGCTGATCGCCAAACAGCAACAGATCCAAATCGAGCGTCCGCGGCCCCCAGCGTTCGCCGTTCCGCACCCGCCAATGCAGCCGTTCCAACCGCTGCAACTCTTCCAGCAGCATCTCTGCGCTCAGGGAGGTCGTCACTGCGGCGACCGCATTGATGTAGTCCGGCTGATCCGGCGGCCCCATCGGGGGAGTCCGGTAGAGTGAGGAGCGGGCAGTGCAGTGCGTCTCCGGCAGGTTACCCAATTCGCCCAGCGCCCGACTCACCTGATGTCGCGGTGATTCCAGATTACTGCCCAACCCGATGTACGCTACGATCTGCGAGCTTTCACTCATCCGATGGTTTAGCCTTCCTGGGTCGGCGGCGGCGACGGCGACCACTACGGCCCCGGCGTTCCTGTCCAGCTATCTGGTCCTGCTCCTGAGGATTTCCTTTCTGGAACTCTGTCCACCACTCCGCCAACTCCATTTCCGCCTCTCCAGCCTGGGCACGCAGCAGCAGAAAGTCATAAGCAGCACGAAATTTTGGGTGGGTGATGAGGCGTTGAGGACGTTTACCACCACGACTGAGGAATCTTGGCTGCATCTGCCAGATGTCCCGCATCGGGTAGCTGATACGTTTCGGAATCAGCACCCTCTGAGCCTGCTCGGCCAGGACATCCCTTCCCGCCTCCTGCAGCGCAGGTATCGGGGGCATGCCGTCTGCCTCATACGCTGCCGCGCGCAGACGTACCGGCTCCCACAGCAACACGGCGAAAAGAAAGGCCGGGGTTACTGGCTTTCCATCCCTGATCCTGCTGTCGGTGTTTTCCAATCCCCGGTTGACGAAGGTAATGGGAAAGTCGTGATCCTCGTGGCTCAAAGCCTCTTCGGTCGCGGGAAAAAGGTGGCCAAACATGTCGTAGTGGCGCAGCTTTTCAAAAGTCTCCAGGGCAGCACCACCCAGGAACAGCTTCAACACCTCTTCAAATAACCGGGCAGCGGGCACATCATCCAGCAAGGAGACCATTGAACCCAGAGGCGTTTCGCAGGATGCGTCAATCTTAAATCCCAGCCTGCCGGCAAAACGAACCGCCCGCAACATGCGAACAGGATCCTCACGGTAACGCTGCTCCGGATCCCCCAACAGCCTCAGCACGCCGTTATTCAGATCCGTCAGGCCATCCGCATAGTCCACAACCGAGAAATCCCCGATGTTGTAGTAGAGGGCATTGATGGTGAAATCACGCCTCTGGGCATCTTCCTCAATGGTGCCATAGACGTTATCCCGCAGAATCATGCCGTTCTCGACCTTGCGCGAATCATCTGCGCTCCCATCCCCCATACTGCGGAAGGTAGCAACCTCGATGATCTCCCGTCCAAAAAAGACATGCGCCAGACGAAAACGCCGGCCTATGAGGCGACAATTGCGAAAGACCTCCTTTACCTGTTCAGGCAGGGCATCTGTCGCCACATCAAAGTCTTTGGGTTCACGCCCGAGCAGGAGGTCACGCACGCCTCCCCCTACCAGATAGGCCTCAAAACCGGAATTTCTCAGCCGATAGAGCACCTTGACAGCATTTTCGCTGATATTTGCCCGGGAGATATTGTGATCCGGGCGGGGAACAATGACTGGCTCGAAGATGACGTTGTGTCCCGTAGGCACCTGATCAGACACCGTTTTTCGCTTGAACAGCTTCTGCTGAAGCCACTTTACCGTTCGATTCAACTAATACAGACCACAAAGAGAAAAAAAATATCACCAAACCATTGAGCCTGGCCATGAGGTCAGTATAATAGCGCCTTTCCGAGCAAACTGCTCCCTTCGTCTAGTGGTTAGGACGCTGGCCTCTCACGCCGGTAACAGGGGTTCGAGTCCCCTAGGGAGTACCATTTCCTTTAAAAACCGCACCGGGTTGCCGATGCGGTTTTTTGTTCCTGATGTGCCCCAAGCATTGGAGGAGACGCCCTACTCCTTCGAGGCCTTGCTGCCCGCCGTACAGGCCAGTCCACGCAGATATGCTGCAAAATCCTCCCCCAGTTCGGGGTGATCAAGACCATATTCAACTGTGGCTTCCATGTAACCCAGTTTGCTGCCGCAATCGTATCGTTTGCCTTTGACCCGATAGGCCCGAATCTTTTCAAATTTCAACAGCTCAGCAATCGCATCGGTCAATTGAATCTCGCCACCCTGACCAGCGCCTGTCTGCTCCAGCATGTCGAAAATTCGCGGAGTAAGGATATAACGTCCAACCACGGCCAGGTTTGACGGCGCATCCTTCGGATCGGGTTTTTCCACGATTGAGCTGATGATTGCGGTTTCACCATCATCTTCGATTACTTCAACAATACCGTATTTATTGGTCTCGTCGGGTGGTACCTCTTCAACAAGAATCACACTGCACTGGTACTTGTCATAAACATCGACCATCTGGGCCATGGCGCCCCTGCCATCATCACCCTTGATCAGATCATCCGCCAGAATTACCGCAAAAGGCTCATCTTTCACAACAGGTTTGGCGCAAAGCACTGCATGGCCGAGTCCCTTTGCCTCTGCCTGCCGAAGATAGATACAGGAGACCTCCTCAGGGAGAACATTCTGAACAATCTGCAACAGTTTATCTTTGCCGGAAGATTCCAGTTCCACCTCAAGTTCATACGCCTTGTCAAAGTGATCAGGGATCGCCCGTTTTGCTCGACCTATGATAAAGACGAGGGATTCAATGCCGGCTGCCTCAGCCTCCTCGGCGCCGTACTGAATCAAGGGTTTATCAACAACGGGTAGCATCTCCTTGGGAGATGCCTTGGTGGCTGGTAGAAAGCGGGTACCCAGGCCGGCGGCCGGAAAGACAGCCTTCAGAACTTTTTTACTCATCTTCATTCCCTTGTCACTCTTCATAACAATGCATTTCGGTAGCTGCATGTTTCCAAATGGGTTTCTTGCGAAGCCTGGTTAATAATTGATCCGGCTTACAAGACAGACAAAATTTCGTTATTTATCGCATGCAGTGCCTGCAACGGATTAGCCGCGGCCGTTATCGGACGTCCAACAACAAGATAACTTGATCCTGCATTGATCGCATCCGCAGGCGTCATCACACGGCGTTGATCATCAGCCGCCGCGTCTAACGGCCGTACACCGGGCGTAACCAGCAGAAAATCGTCCCCAACCCTGCCTCGGATATCGGATGCTTCCCGGGGGGAGCAGACAACCCCATCCATCCCGGATGAGAGGGAGAGATCCGCCAGGCGCAGGACATTTTCAGCGGGTTCACCATGATAGCCAACTTCAGCAATATCCTCTTTTGACAGACTCGTCAGAATTGTTACGGCTACCAAAAGCGGCCTTTCTGAGCGAACTGCCAACCTGTCCGCCGCCGCTTCCATCATGCGACGCCCCCCTGACGCATGAACATTCATCATCCAAACACCGAGGTCTGCTGCTGCACTACAAGCAGCCGCAACAGTATTTGGAATGTCGTGGAATTTAAGATCGAGAAAGATATCGAATCCCTTGCCACTCAGTTGTTCGACAAAAGCGGGACCCAGACGAGTGAACATCTCTTTGCCCACCTTAAGCCTGCACATACCAGGATCCAGTTTTTCGACCAGCTCCAGTGCAGAGGTTTCATCAGGAAAATCCAAAGCAACGATAACCCTGGAAGTATTGTCACTCATCTGTCCTACAGCCTCATGAAATTGGTGTTGAATAAGCTACCAGCCGCCTATTTTTCTCTGGATCCACAACCCAATCCGCGAATCGGTTTCATGCTACTCCAGTTGTTGCAGCCGGGACACTGCCAATGCAGGGTTTTTGCAGAAAATCCGCACTGTTCACACTGATACGAAGATTGGCGGGCCAGCATCAACGCAACCGCCTTGTTGAGTGTTTCCATACTCTCTCGTGGGTTGCTGCCACTATTCTGCAAGTTCAGAGTAACCAGCCGGTCAAGTCCTTTAAGATCCGGAAGCACTTTTAGGTGCTGCAGGACAAAATCAACCGCTGCTGAAACATCCTCTTCGGCGGTAATAATATCTGTCAAAGCCAGCATTACAGAGGTATCGCGATGTCTGCCATATAATTGTTGCAAATAACCCTTCAGTGCAGCTCGATCGCCAATCTTTCCATAACATTCGATCAAAGAAGGCACAATTTCGGTCAGATAGGCGGAATCCTGTAGTTCCACCATTTTGTATATTTTGAGGGCCGATCGGCAATCACCCTTTGACTTCTCTATCTCCCCCAACAGAATAGTCGACCTGATGCATCCACTATCTACCGACTGAGCCTTCTTCAGCATTGCTATGGCAGAAACAGTATTGCCTTTTTTTATCAGCAGTTGGGCTTGCTCACAGTAAAAATGAGCAATTACAGGCTGAAGCGAGTGGCCATCACTCGCCTGCAACTGCTGCGCCACCTCTAAACAACGATCCCACTCTTTTTCCTGCTGGTAAATCACCAGAAGATTGGAAAGCGCCTGTTCACTGTGAAGCTTTATTTCAGTCAATTCTACGAAGAGATTTTCAGCCCTATCGAACAGCCCCGCTCGCATATAGTCCTGTCCAAGTTCCAACAAAGCCTGGGCTCTCTGTTCCCTTGTAAGGGTGGGTCGTGCGATCAGGTTTTGGTGGATACGTATTGCCCGTTCCACCTCTCCCCGACGGCGAAACAGATTGCCCAATGCCAAATGCGTTTCTACCGTATCGCTGTCCACTTCCAGGAGTTTAACAAAGACATCGATAGCCTTGTCCGGCTGCTCATTCAGCAGAAAATTCAATCCTTTGAAATAGGCTGGAGAAACCTCCTGGCTACTGGTTTTGTCCCGGCCAGTCTCGCTTCGCCGAGCGGCAAACCAACCTGAAGCAGCCGCAACCGGTAGCAGCAAGAGCAAAAGCTCAAGCATACCTATTGATCCTTAAGAGGGAGAGACCGGAGATTTTTTACCTCCTCATCTACCAGACGGGAACGTCTCCGCAAAATGGAGTTTTTTCGCTTCAGGCCCAGCATGGTATTCAAGCCTGACAGGATACCAAGAAACATGCCCAAACCAAGCGTGCCTATCAAGATTACTGAAAGCGGCAGTTCACGACTGCCAAAATAGTAGTTAAAAAGTACCGGCTCTGCATTGAGCACCGTAAATGCTGCACCCACCATCATCGCAAAGATAAAAAAAAGCAGTTTTAGAAAACGCACAAAAAACTCCCGTCTGCTCTGCTGAGGCAATAGTGTTTCAACGGTTTTGTACCCTGTCTCAAATACTGTTGAATTGCTTTATGGGAACAGCCCTACGAACGAAACCCTTGTCAGGCCTACAAAAAGTCAGAAAACCCGACTTGGGCAAGAGAAAGCGAGGCATGCTTTTTCAGTAGGTTCCGTTGGGCGATTTTCCAACCCCGTTAAAACACTAACGTGATATAAGCACCTACCCTGTTTCTACTGTAACTTCCTCCATCAGTCTCAGTATCACGTTTTAAAAAGGAGTAGTCTGCACCACCCGTCAAACTCGGAGATAAACTACGTTCAAGTCGCACACCACCATAAAAATCATCGATCCTTGGTGCCTCCTCAAATGGTGCAGTCTGATGCCAAAAAGCACCAAATGTGGCAGTCGTTCTGGAACTTAATGTCCAATCCCAGACAACATCCCCACCATAAACATGGTCAACTGCGCCCGTCACTTGATATTCACGCTTTGTATCAAATACTGTAAACGTGATTTCTGATTTACTTAAAGAATAAACAAGGTCGGCGGACATTCGTTTATTGAGATAAACTTCGGTTGAAATAGACGGACGATCTATTCCATAGATGGGACTCCCATTCTCATCGAATGTCGGGGTTCCTGCATCAACAAATGACCCCGTAGTAAAATCCTCTTCATACAAAGCAGAAACAGTAAACAGAGACCCTTCATGAGTGAGTAGTACATTTGCAGTATTACCGAAATACCGTTTACCAAAAACAGCTTCCATACTGGTTCTCGTTGTAGGTGCCCACCCCAAACCTAGCCCCCAGACTTCACCCTCAGTCTTGGTGCTGGCATCAGACAAACTATAGGTGTTTTTTTCATAGCCCAACTTGGCAATGGCAAACATCCTTTTGTAGAACGGATATCTCAAGTCAGCCATTGCAATCTTGAATCTTGTGGCCGTTCCTATCTCAGGCTCGGCATCCCTGTCACTATAGGTCAAATTCCATCTGAACTTTGTAAATCCCGTACCACTACCCAGCCCTGCATTGATAACCCTGTGATCAACATCGCTGGTTGCCGAATCCTTATAATTGACACGCCGCATGGTGTACATCAGGCGGCCCGCAGCAAAATTGCCAAACTGATGTATCAGATAGGGTGAAATAGAGTTCGTGAAAATATCCGTGACATCATCGGTAATCGCAATATTTTCCGGGTCGCGGACACTGGATGAAAATACCGGTACTTGCGTATAATCTGAAGTTGCTTCAACAAAAAACAGATCCTCAACAACCGCAATATCTGCTCTCAACCCTAATGCATGTTGGGTCTTATTCGACTCGCCATGATCATAATATCGGATGTGCTGCAGGCGATAGTCGAGATCAAGATCCAATCTGTTTCCATCGGCTAAAATATGAATTCCCGGCAATATTTCCGTAATAAAGTCGTTTTCCGCCAGATCATTACTCTCAAGCGTTACATTATCCGTATATGAGCCCTTTAGTGTGGCAACAGGCTCAATATGCCAAGATACAGCCAAGGCATTTGAATATATTAGACAAAACAAAGAAAAAACGAATATCCGATTAATAGTCGCTTTCCCTCTGCCATAGATTATTTCTTTCAAGAAAACAGACTTATCCATAGTAACTACCATAATATTTATGGCCGGACTTCACTCTGCTTTTGTTCAAAACAAGACCAATCACTTTGTTTGGATCAAGCTGTGCAATCGATTCGTTAACAGCATCAACTGGCGTCTTGCCCGCTTCGACAACCATCACTATCTGTCCCATTCGATAAGTGAGAACACCAGCTTCAGTTGTCGCCAGCATAGGAGGCGCATCAAATAGAACGATACGATCAGGGTACCTTTCAGCCAATTCTGTCAAAATCTTCTCCATACTTTCGCTGGCTAGCAGCTCAGTAGAGTTCTGATGTCGTCTTCCGGCAGGGAGGATTTTCAGCTTTGGTACTTGTGTACTCTGAATCACGTCACCAAGATCCATAGTTGGGTCTTCCAAGACGTCTATCAATCCCGGTTTATCTTCCATTCCCAGTAACTTGCTAAGAGATGACTTTAGGACATCACCATCGACGAGCAGGATAGTGGAGTCAAGTTCAGTGGCAATACTGACGCCAAGATTAATCGCCGTGTAGGTTTTACCTTCGCCAGGAAAAGAACTTGTAACCAGAACCAAGTTACCGCGCTCAACTGGCGCAGCGCCCTTACCAAAAGCATTCATCAACAGGGGTCGCTTGATTATGCGATATTCCTCAGACAGCCTCTGTTGATCGCTATTAGGCACCAAATAACCTGCCTTACCCAAGGTTTCAAAATCAATTTCACAGATCTCTTTTCCAGGAAATTCAGCTGGCTCAACAATAGCATCAGAATCCATCGGAGCAGCGGTGGACACATCCTGATTGACAGCCACTGCACCCTTGTCGTCCTCAGCTTCCACTCCTGTTATTGGTTTAGATTCAGCATCGACGTTAACAGACTCAACCAACGCCTCATCTGCAGGGGCAATCTGCTCCGCCCCGCCACTCTGATCGTGAGTCCGCTCCTTGTTCAGCCGATCTATCGCTTTTTCGATACTACTTACCATTACGTACCTCAGTCATTCTGTATCATCCAGCCGATCATTATAAACGCTGAAAATGTTATACCTAACCAGTGGGCTTCGACTGACATGCCACAAAACCACGAAGTGGAACATGTTAGAACCAGGTTTCAGGAATAATCAAAACATCACCTGGAACAACCTTAACATTTGCAGAGATGTCGCCATCTCTGATCAGGTCATCGAGGCGAACCCGGTACTGCTCTGTTTTTCCATCGACATTGCGAACGATAATCGATTTATTGCCAGCAGCAAATTCTGTCAGGCCACCTACCGCAATAATTACATCCAGCAAAGTCATATTCTCCCGATAAGGGAGTGCACGAGGTGTGGAAGCCTGTCCAACAACTCTTATCTGTTCTGAGTACTGTCCAACAGTTGTTGTAAGACTGACAGTGACTTTAGGATTTTTTATGAGCTTGGATAACTCCTCTTCCATTTCACGGGCCAAGTCTGTCGGAGCTTTTCCCGATGCCTGAACATCCTCCACAAGAGGCGTTGAGATATAGCCATCAGGTCGAACAATCACATCTGCAGACAGTTCAGGATTACCCCATACAAAGACACTGAGCGCATCACCTGGTCCAATCAGGTAGACCGGGGTCGCGTCTGTTTTCACAACGGAGTCAGCAACTTCGATGGACTTCATCTTCATTGATGGGCTTGAACAACCCGCTCCCACAGTAACCAGGAACATCAGAGCAAAAAACCATGTCTTGCGGGAAAATGATGAAAAATATACTTGCATCTCTATCTCCAGATTATTCAATGCGCGTGCAATCATACTACCGTTTATTCAATTCTTTTCTGAGAGTCATTACCCCTTCCATGTCCTCAAACTCCCTGTCACTCTCAAAGGCACGGGCAAGCGCCCTTTTCGCCTGCTCTTTCAGCCCCTTTCTATGCAGAGTTACTGCATAGTGATACAAGACATTGGGATCATCCGATGATACTGCCACTCTGCTCAAAATCTCAGAACCTTTCTCTATATCACCGCTTTGAACCAGCATCCAACCATAAGTATCAGCAATTGCAGTACTCGTGCGCGCATTTTTATACGCCCTCTCTGCGTATGAAATCGCCAGTTCCTGGTTGTTTTCAAAAAGTATCAGCGCCATGTTATTTAGTGCAATTACATTCCCCGAATTGTTATCAAGAACACCTTGGTAAAGTTTAACCGCCTCATCAAGTCTGTCCATTTTCTGGTAGGTGGATGCAAGTGCCAAAGTCCCCTTCAGGTCGTCAGGATTATTCTTCACCCATTCCACCATAACTTCCACTGACTTATCTTTTTTGCCATCAAGATAGTATGCCCTGGAAAGCTTGTCCGACAGCGTGAACGATTGATACTTTGCCAGTCCCTCACTCAATAGCACCTGAGCTTTTGCGTAATTTCTCGATTGAACATAGATATCACTCAAGAGAACGTAACCCCACTGCTCCGTTTTTTTATTCTCTTTGACTATCATCGCCAGTCGTTCGGCCTCAGGATAATTCTTCTCTTTTGTTTCAATAGAGATAAACAGAATTGTTGCACGCAAATGGTTTGGGTTGATTTCCAGCGCTTTTTTCAGAGTGCGTTTTGCACTGGAAAAACGGCCTTGTTTTGACTCTGCGGTGGCAAGTGCTATGAAGCCTGCAATCGACTGAGGTTGTTGACGAACATATCTTTCAAAATAATCAATCGCCTTAGTGAAACGTCCTATCTGCAACTCAGCATTACCCATCAATAGAAGAAAAGTCACGTCGCTAGGCTTTATCGCCTCAACCTCCTTCAACACCTCCAATGCTTCATCGGTTTTACCCGTTTTCAGGTAATATCTGGCCAAAACAAACCTTGGGACCAAGGCTGAAGCATTTGCCTTCCTCGCCTGCTCAATCCAGGAGAGTGCTTGCTTCCTATCCTGTCTGCGCTCGGAAATCTGTGAAAGTCCAAGCATCGCATTCACGTTATTGGGATCCAATGCAAGAATCTGATTCAACCTGTCGTCGGATTCAGTTAACTTTCCATCCTCCAAATCAAGTTTGGCTAGCGCAAACAGTGCAGGCAGATAGTCTTTCTTGCTCTTCAAGGCATTTCTAAACAGCGTACGTGCATTGGCCCTCTCTCCACTCATAGTCTGAATTCCGCCTTTTAGCGTCATCAGCATCGGGCTTTCAGGATTAGCTGACAGCAGTTCATCTGTCAGTTTTACTGCCTGTGAAAACTCCTGTTTTCTCAAATAAGCGTAGATAAGAAGAAGGCGATTACTATCAGACGAATTAGTGTCAGAAAGCGCTTCCAGCTCTTCAATGGCCTGATCAATCGCACCTTTCCTTAAATAGGCTTTTGCAAGTTCTTCTCTGATGCCAGTACTTTCAGGCCTGACTGAAGCAGCTTTTCTCAAGTAATGGGTACCTAATGAATCCTGCCCCGATTGACTCGCAGCATTGCCGATCATAGTCAAAAGTTCCACATCTTTGGTATCATCATTTACAATGGGAGCTAGAATTTCTACTGCGTCACCGGGTCTGTTCAGGCGTAAGCGTGTTTCACCTAATAGCTTCCTCGCCTGAATATGTGTCGGCACTTCATTGACATACCTTGTAAGGAAATCATTCGCCTGTTCATAGTTTCGCCTGGCAAAATGCACTGAACCCAGGAGCAGATGAGTAGGCACATGGCCCGGCATTACTTTGATTACGTGATGCAGATCAATTTCAGCCAGGTCATATGTTCCCGCCATAAAATAGCGTAATGCTGACAAATAGGAGACAAATGGATTTTCAGGTATGATTTTCCTGATAATTTCGATATTTGCAGAAGCTTTATCAATCTTCTTCTGTGCCAGCAACGTCTGAATCAAAGAAATACGCAGAACAAACTTACGCTGAGAAAATATTTCCTGTTCAAGTCCAGCCAGTGCACTTTCAAAGCTCTCTTCCGCAAGAGGGAATTTTTGCAGCTTGAAATACGCTAATCCTTTGATGGTCCATGCATCGACATTGTTCTTTTCATCTTGAAGTGCTTCGTCGCTTGCTTCTATAGCTTTTTCATAATCCTTTTCAACAAGGTAGATTCGCCCTATCCCTGAATAAGCCTTCGCATTGGTGCCCTCTCGTGCAAGAACAGCATGGTACAAGTCCAATGCCTTCTCTTTCTTGTTATTCCCGGCAAACGCTTGGGCACGCAAGATCTGTACTTCACTCAGATCCGCAGCCTGTATCCCCTCTTCTTTTATTTCATCGAGGATCCGATCGTAGAGCCGCTGCTGTAGCAAAGCCTCTCCCTTTATCAGGTAGAGGTCTTTCTCCTGTATGCCCAGTTGTTTTGCCCGAATCAACTCTTTCTCTGCCG
Source organism: Sedimenticolaceae bacterium (assembly GCA_963691905.1). Lineage (GTDB taxonomy): Bacteria > Pseudomonadota > Gammaproteobacteria > Chromatiales > Chromatiaceae > QGON01. The sequence continues at coordinate 53,917 of OY829894.1, read as the reverse complement.
ACGCACCATCCCTGACCTTTAGATAAACTCTTGCCAACTGCAGTCTTGCATCACCATTGTCTGGATTGATCTGTAGAGCATTTTTCAACTCAATAACAGCCTTTTGGTACTGCTTCCCTTCCGTATGAGACCGCGCGCTCTCCAGATAGGCAAGTTCATCGTCCTTTCCGCTACAACCACTCAATACTATCGCCACTGCAGCAGACGCCATCAACGTCGCCTTGAGAAATCGCTTTTTATAAATATGCATCTCTTTCATTCCATGCCCAGTATTTTACAAATCAATCGTGTTCGTATTGCAGTTCTGGATAGTTGTAAGCTCAGGCATGCCTCAAGGCAACCCTGTTTGAAACACCCTATTTCTCCACCGCAGCCAGATATCCTGGTAGAAACCTGGCCATCGTAATCCTGGTTTTATCTTCATCGGCACCGAGATCATAACTCACCATATTAACATCTATCTCAGGATTTCCTTTTAAAGTACCCAGTAGATTCAGCAACTTGGCTTTGATATTTTTTTGTTCCCTCTTACCCGCAGCATTGTACCAACGCCAGACAATTCGTCCTCTATCTGACCCAGCGGCTTTCAGTCTAGTCTCTTCAACAATTAAGCTTCGACCATTTACCTGACCGAGATCGATAACACGCCGATAGATTCTCGACCATACGCCAGATTCATATACTTCATTCAGGACACTAATCGCCTCTCTACCCTGTTCTTGTGAGCTGAAACGGGACAAAAACACATCGACTCTATGTGTTCCATTGCTGTATCTACCTTCAACAACAGAATTCCCTTGCAACCATTCAGGTTTCCATGAAGTCAGCCTGTTTTCAACCAACTTCCAGTCCGCTATATTGCCTGGCAATTCAACCCTGGAGCTGTCTGTTTCCGCCCCACCTGACATGTAGAAAAAGGCCAGCGCCGGACCAGTCAATGTCGCAAAAAATACCAGGGCTGTGAATCTCAGGTTTCTGCGCTTGGTCCCATCTGCCAACTCTATTCCATCGCCTCCCGTTTGTTCTATGGCTGGACGTATCGGTAGATAACGTTGCGAACCCCACAGATAGATGAGGATGAAAACACCAAAAATCGTCCAACCCAGCATATTATGGTCGTGTACGATCTCGCTCTCCATGTTGCTAAGGTGCCCTATCACAACAACAGAATATACGCGCATCAGATTGGCAACAAACGCCAGCAGAGAGGCAAACGCGACATATACGATAGTCTCTTTCAGGTAGAACCCCGACTGCCTTGCATACAGCAAGGAAATCGTAATGCCAACAATTTGATACCTTAGTCCACTACAAAATTCAGCCACCTCAAAGGTGCCATCCGGTATGATCAGCAGATATCCTTCCCTGACTGACGTTACCCCCGAAGCCTGAAGCATGTATCCGACTGTAACGGCTGTTCCTGTTTGCAGATAGGGCGACAGCACTTTCCAAACAGGCACAACACTCAACAGCAGAAGCACCGGGAAATAGAAAGGCACCCCATCCTTGAGGCCCAGAAAACTGAAGATGATCATTGCCAAGATGGCGATAAATAGCGCTTGTTGCAATGATTCCACATAGACCAAACCAGACATCATCCAAAACAGGGACAAAACAACTATCCCGACCAGGCCGAGATATCTTGGTTTGACGGAGAGATGATCCTTTCTGGCCTTCCACTCCTCGTAGAAGATGTAGAGACAAACGGCAAATAAAAGAAAACCATGGGACTGATCTGAGTCAGATGCTGTCCAGATATTAAAAAAGCTGTCGAGCGTTGGATAATAGAGAGGAAAAGCCAGCAACAACCCTGCAATCAACAAAATTGCGGGGGAAACTGCAGTTCTGCTATTCATCACGCCGCTGCTATTTGAGACCATATTTGTTCACAAGATCATATAGTGTTGGACGACTCACGCCGAGCAATTCGGCTGCTTTGGAGACATTCCCTTCGACATAAGTCAGAGCGCGCGACACTGCACTTGCTTCAGCCCGATCTCTAACTTCACGCAAATTAAAAGGCTGACTCTCTTCTGATCCTGCGCTCAATTGCAACTCTTCTGCTGTGATTTGCGAACCCTCCGCCATAATGACTGCGCGTTTTATTTTATTTTCCAGCTCACGCACGTTGCCAGGCCATGAATAGTCCTCAATTGACTGCAGTGCTTCTTTGCTAAACCCTCTGACCTTCGTTGAGTTCTGAGCGGCAAATTTTGCCAAAAATGCCCACGCCAGCAACACCGCATCTCCAGCCCGCTCACGCAGTGGCGGTATATTGATCGTGATTTCACTCACTCGATAGAAAAGGTCCTCACGAAAAGTCCCACTGCCGATCATCTCATCGAGATCCCGATTCGTGGCGCAGATCACCCTGACATCCACAGAAATCTCAGCACGCCCGCCAACCCGCTCAATCACCCGTTCCTGCAGAAAACGCAGCAGCTTTGCCTGTAGCGATAAAGGCATATCACCAATCTCATCCAGGAACAGTGTTCCTCCATTCGCATGCTCAATCTTGCCCAGCGTTCTTTTAGCGGCGCCGGTAAATGCGCCTTTCTCATAGCCGAAAAGTTCGCTTTCAAGCAAAGTGTCGGGTATAGAAGCACAGTTAATAGCAACAAATGGCTGCTCATTTCTGGCACTTATTTCATGGATCGCCTTGGCAAGCACCTCTTTACCGGTGCCACTCTCACCCAATAGCAGAGTGGTAGCATCCGTCGGGCCCACCTTTTCGATAACCCGGCAGACATCCAGCATTTCCGGACTATTGGCAATTACACCATCCAGCGGAGATTTCCCCTGCCGCATGGCGAGATTTCGGTTCTCCTCTTCCAGCTCATAGAGCTGATACGCCCGATCAATTATGACCTTCAGCACATCCGAGTCGATGGGCTTCTGATAAAAATCATAGGCCCCAAGTTCCAGTGCTTTCAGTGCATTGGTACGATCGTCATTCCCTGTTACAACGATCACTTTGGTCCGGGGTGCCAGACGCAATACCTCTTTCAAGGTTGCAATCCCCTCACTCACATTTGCCGGATCCGGCGGCAAACCAAGATCCAGCGTAATGACAGGTGGGGCAACTCGCCTCAATGAAGCTATGGCTGACGCCCGATCACCGGCAATCTGAACCTCGTAGCCATCGAAACACCATTTTAACTGACTCTGCAGTCCCGGGTCGTCTTCCACGATCAATAGTGACCGCAACAACTCATTTCCACTGCTCAATGCGAGATCTCCATTTGCATATCCTCTTCTTCCTCAATCCGAATCGGCAGAGTCACAGAAAACTTTGTGCCTTTACCAATCCTGCTGGTCACAGCTATCTGACCACCAAGCGCCCGGACAAACTCCCGGCTTTCATAGACGCCAACCCCCATGCCGGCATTTCCCTTGGTAGTTTCAAAAGGTTGGAACAGATGATCACGAATGAATGTATCATCCATTCCCGAGCCATTGTCCTCAATAGTGATCTCAATCTGACCAGGCATCGCACTCATGGCCAATCGCACATAGCCATCATCGGGTGTTGCCTCCTGAGCGTTTTTGATCAAATGTCCTATTACTGCGGCAAAACGGTCCTTGTCAGCGACCACTCTGACCTCTTCATCAGAAATTGCCAGCTCCGGCCGCGGCAAAAATCCAGTGTGTTCCCTTGCTGCTTCCTGCAACGCCTCCGCCACAGGAAACACCTGGGCACTGCTTTTTTCGAACCGCCCTTTTCGCAACTGCGCGAGTAGACGGCTCATCTTGTTGGCCGCATTATCCACGGTTCTGATGGCATCCTCCATAAATTCGGGGTTATTTTTGTGACGGGCTGCATTGGTTACAACCAATTCAAGTTGCGCAACCAAGTTTTTCAAGTCGTGGACAACAAAAGCGGACAGACGATTGAAAGCCTCGAACTGATTGGCCCTGGCCAACGCTTCTGAGGCCTGCATCAGCGCCAGATAGCTGGCTGCCTGCTGCGAAGCAGTTTTCAGTAAGTCCCTGTCTTCCCAGTTAATTTGCCTTGCCGCCCTAGGCCGAATCAGGACCAGGAACCCCAACAGATCACCATGATGCCTAATCGGCACAAGCAACCAGGCATCTTTCATATCCCTCACCCAATCCGGCAGCTCGAGCCCCTCATAAAGCGCTGGAGACGATTTTAGTTCTTCCAGATCGATAATCCAGTCCTTTGCGATAAAAAAGTCTACGAGAGAGCTCTCCGACGCAACGATGAATTGACACAAAGGTACCTGCCAGTGGCTGACACAAGGATAGTTACCGCTGTCGTCACGCAACCAGAGAATCCCCCCGCCGGAGTCAACAAGGTCAGCGACGGCTTTAATCACCCGTTCACGGATCCTCGGACCAGGCTCACCATCCGACAGGGTATGGATGATGCGAAGCCACTCTTCCCGATAATCATATTTGTAGCGAAAAAAGTGTTTGCTGAGAAAGACTTTGACTCGGGATCTGAGGTGACTGGAGAAGAGAATGGCCGTCAGCGTTGCAATGGCCATGAACAGAAAAATCACTTGGGCGGCCTTTCCCCAGGAGCCGCCATAGAAGCGAATATAGTAACCAACCGCTGACATTATCAGCAGATAGACACCAGCCCCCAGCAAACCGGTGGTATGGAAAACCGCTTTCCTTGAGATAAAAATCTTGACCGACCAGCTTGGATTACGGGCTGCAGCCACGACCAACATGGGCACCACCAGTGCATTGATAAACCCACGGGCCTGCCACAAATCGCTATCAATCTGTTTAAACAGCAGCGCGTCTGCGTAGAGGAAAAAATCGAACACGAACAGCGCACCGATACCAAAATAGAGGTATTTCACGGCCCAGCGCTGTTCAAGACGCGTATTGCGGAAAAGCTGCTCGACCAGAGTCAGCCCGGTAATGGCAAAGCCCAGATGCCCAAACAGCTGTAGACTTGCCGCCATGGGAAGAACCACCAGATTTGGATAGTTCGAGGCCACCAGCCCAAGTCCAAAAAGGACGACGGAGACACCCAGGACAAGCGCGGGCAGAAAGCGGAGGATACGCACATCCCCGCTGGATGACTGCAAAAGCGGCTGCAACAGGCGCAACAGAAACACGAACCAGGCGATATTTCTGGCAACCTCAAGGGTAAAATAGACTCCTACAGTGAGCGCAGTCTCCTGTAACAGCAGAAAAACCGCCGACAGTCCCCAAAAGCCGGTAACCGCCACTGCCGAAAGCAAGACAATGCCTTCAATCCTGCCGCGCCAGCTAGTCAGAAGCAACGCACTGAACAGAAAGAAAAACAACGCTGCCAACGAATAGCCGATGATACCGACACTCACCGCAACAAACCTCGTACCTTCCCTGTCATTCCCAGATTCAACCCATCGCAGTTATTCAAGGTGTGGACAGGCTTGAAGCCCTCTCCAAAACAGAACGAAATCCCAGCTTAGGGGAGGCCCGTTAAACACGGGCAACCCTGTTCAAAACAACACTCACTTATTTAAAAACATGGCGGCAGAGAGACAGAGAAGTTGAACGCCTGGCGGGAACAACAGTCACAATAGCCACCCACACAGAACATGGGATGCAGCAAAATTCCTATTAATATTTTTGTTATCAAGCAGTTAGAGCCGATTTATTTGCTAGGCCACTTACTGAAAACTGCCACTTGATACCCCCTCTACAGGCACCGGGTATACTATAGAGAAAACCCGGTCACAATTCATCTGTGGAAATGTGTCATCATGCTCTGCTAGCATCCAGCGATTTAGGGAACAGCGGAAGAGCACATCCTAACTCACTAATCTTAAAGCACAAATACCCCATAATCATGAGATCAACCAACCCCATCTCCAGACAGGCCGTTTCAATGAAACCATCTGCTTTCAGCAAACACCCCTCCTTAGCCACACCCAAACGTTGGGTTTCCGGCTTTACGCTCATCGAGGTCATGGTTGTCGTTGTGATTCTCAGCATTCTGGCGGCGATCGTAGTACCCAAGATTATGGATCGCCCTGAACAGGCCAGGATGACCAAGGCCAAGAGTGATATCAGGGCCATCGAAGCCGCCCTCAATCTCTATCGCCTGGACAATATGATGTACCCCAGCACGGACCAGGGGCTTGAAGCACTCGTAAGCAAACCCGCCGGCGCCCCGGAACCCAAAAACTGGAAGGACGGGGGTTATGTCGACCGGCTACCCAAGGACCCTTGGGGTAGCCCCTACCTGTTTCTCAACCCAGGCAGCCATGGAGCAATCGACATCTACTCCACTGGGGTCGATTCTCAATCCACTGAAGATGATGTCGGCAACTGGAATCTGGAGTGACGGGTCTACCCGGTCTCTGAGAGCTCGGCCTCGAAGATGAAGCGCCACTCAATAAAGCTATTGCGAATGGGTTATCAGAAAACCAAATCTGCCCGGATCAATGCTGGTTTCACCCTGATTGAGGTCATGGTGGTCGTCCTTATCATTGGGATACTGGTCAACTATGTGGTGGTCTCCATCGGGAGTTCATCCCCTTCCGACGCACTGAAAACAGAGGCACGGCGATTCTTCACCCTGGTTGACCTGGCGGCTGAAGAGGCGCTTCTCCGCTCCAACATCATCGGCGCACTGGTTGAGGAGGAGCATTACGAATTCCTCACCCTGCAGGAGAAAACCTGGAAACCACTGGAGGAGAGCATATTCAGAAAGCGCTCCCTGCCTGAGGAAATATCCTTTGACTTGATGGCCGATGAGCCGATCATGCGGGAAAAACAGAAAAAAACGCCGGATATAATTTTTTTCACCAGTGGGGAAATCACCCCGTTTGAAGTAAAGATCACATCAGAAATCACCGACGACTACTTTCTGCTGAAAGGCACCGAGATCGGAGAGCTCAGCCTGGACCATGTTTCCGAACCCTAAGCAACTGCAAAAATCCACCACCCGTCAGCAGGGCTTCACACTGCTCGAGGTCCTCGTTGCGCTGGCAATTCTTGCCATCGCTCTCGCCTCCGTCGTAAAGGTTTCAGCAAATCAGTCTCTGAACGCAGAACATCTGAGAGACAAAACAATGGCACACTGGGTCGCCATGAACCAACTCACACAGCTTCAGGTCAGCCGGCGCTGGCCGCCACAAGGAACGAGTACCGGCAAGAGTGAAATGGGACTGCGCGAATGGCACTGGAAAAGCAAAATCACCAACACCCAAGACGACAGGGTCAGACAGGTCGAGATCAGCGTCTTCCGCAATAGTGATGACGACGCCTCAGTAACACGTCTGGTCAGTTTTATCGGCCAGCCTTTCTAGGGGGAGCCTCTGAACAAGTCATGAACTCGTATCTTGCGTCCAGAATGCCCAGCTTTTTCGTTGCAAATCTTCGCAATAGCCAGCTATTACGTGCATTTTGCGCCTCAAATCTGAACATTCTGAATCGCAATCTACTTCGTCCAGACTTATCTCAGAGGCTGCCCAATGTGGTGTAACGAATAACGTGTACAAATCTGACCTGGAACAATCCGGTTTCACCTTGTTGGAGTTACTGATCGCAATCTCGATCTTCTCCATCATCTCTCTCATCGCCTACAGTGGATTGAAAGTCGTACTCGACACCGAAGCTCAGGTTGAAGCGCATATCGATCGCCTCTCGGGTCTACAGATCGCTCTGACCCTGATGCGTCGTGATATCGAACAGGCGAAGGTTCGCCCGATCAGAGACGAATACGGCGATCCCCTACCCGTCATGCAAGCCGGGGGAGATGGGGGAGCAGCGCTGGTATTTACCCGTGGCGGCAGGCCCAATCCACTCAATCTGCAGCGCAGCAATCTTCAACGCATCGCCTATCTGTTGGAGGACAAAAAGCTGTTCCGCCTGACTTGGCCCACCCTGGATAGAGCCCATGGGACCGAACCACGACGCACCAGGGTTTTAGATGGCATTTCCAACATTGAGGTCCGTTTTTTCGACCATAAGATGAAAGCTCACCCATCCTGGCCCGTCGCGGGAGAACTGGAAGAAAAAACCAGCGCCCCGCTCCCCCTGGCGATGGAAATCACCCTGGAACTCGAAGACTGGGGAAAAATCCAACGGCTTTTCCGGGTTGCAGACATCAATCCATCACTGGACGGCAACCCCCAATAACCAGTTATATGCAAAACAGATCAGCTAGAAAACGATCTCAATCCGGCGTTGCCCTGATCACTGCAATCATGATCGTAGCGGTAGCGAGCATCGCAGCGGTCACCATGACGGAGACTCTACAGCTGAGCATTCGCCGTACCTCAAACATACTGATCACCGATCAGACTTACTTCTATGCACTGGGCAGCGAAGAGTGGTCGCGAGGCCAGCTGATACGGGACGCCAAAAGGGACATAAAGGCAAAAAACCCCTACGATGCCCTTGACGAAGATTGGGCTAAACCATTGCCAATAACCGCTATCGAAGGGGGAACGGTCGCTGCCCAGATTGTCGACCTGCAGGCACGCTTCAATCTGAATAATCTTTACCTGGCCGCAGAGCCTGATCAAGAGAGCAAAGACCGGACGGCGCAACACTTCGATGTATTCCGCCGTCTTTTGAACATACTGGAACTGGAGGAGGGTCTTGCACAGGCAGTATCAGACTGGCTCGACCAGGATATCGACGCGCAATTTCCCGATGGAGCGGAAGACAACGAATACCTTGGTGGAGTCCTCCCCTACAGGACAGCCAATGGACTCATGAGCAGCCCAACTGAACTGCTGCTGATAAAAGGCATCACCCCGGAAATTTTTGAAAAACTTGAGCCCCACGTCACCACGCTGCCCGAAACCGCCACCATCAACATAAATACAGCGGATGCCATTATACTTCGGGCACTGGTGGAATCCCTGACAGATTCCGATGCTGAAACCCTGACCTCGGAACGAAAAGAGTCACCCTTCACAGATAAAAAGGCATTTGAAGATAGACTCGCCGAGCTTTTAAGCGATAATAAAGAACTGTTGAAAAATGCCGATAAGACTTTCTCAGTATCCAGCAACTACTTCCTTCTGGAGACGTCGATAAGCATGGATAATACAAACCAGTACCTCCGTTGTCTGATCAATAAAACGGACAAGGGCGTCTATACTCTGTCGAGGACAACGGGAACCTTCTGAATATGGCTGGCACACTGGTAATTCGACTGCTGGATAGTAAAGCAAACCAGGTAAGCTGGCATCCACTTGGCGCCCGATCTCCGGAGAGCGGACCGATTGGCAGCGGCACACTGAAAGAGGCTGCTGAACAGACGGCTGGCTGGCGCGTGGTCGTTTTGGTTCCCAGCGTCGAACTGTTGCTGACAAAGATCGACATCCCCACAAAAAACCGCCAGCGACTACGCCTGGCAGTCCCGTTTACCCTGGAAAACGACCTCGCTGAAGAGTTGGATGAACTGCATTTCGCGATTCACACTTCCAGCCCGGATGATAAGACCCTGGTCGCGGTAATCGCAAAACAGCAGCTCGATGATTGGCTGACTGCATTCCATCAGGTCGGCATCACCCCGCTGGCCATGTACCCCGACCTCCTCGCCCTGCCACGCAAACCCGGTCGCTGGACGCTCTATCTCGATGATGAGAGGGTATTGGTTCGCACCGGCGACAATACCGGGTTTGCAGCCGATCCGGTCAACTTCGCCGAACTGCTCCGCCTTGCCATTGACCAGGTAGAGGGAGATCCACCAGAGCGCCTCGAGGTCATTCAGGCTCCGTTTCTCAGCAGTGCACCCTACTTCGACCTGGCATTGGGTAATCTCAACCATGAGATAACCCATGTTGATTACAGCGGCGACTTTAGACAACTTCTGTCAGACAACCTGATTGAGCAACAGACACTCAACCTGCTGCAGGGTGATTATCGTCAAGTCGACAAGCAGGCCCAAAAGTGGCAACGCTGGCTTCCGGCAGCTATTCTTTTCGGCGTTTTTCTGGGGTTTTCCATCGTCTCATCATCACTCGACCACTATCGGATCAAGGGAGAGAATGCGGCACTAAGCCAACGGATCACTCAGACTTTGCGCGAGGCATTTCCCGAGATTAAACGCATCGTGGATCCACGAGTGCAGATGGAACAGAAACTGCGCCAGCTACGCAAAGCTCAGAAACAACAAGGAGACACTTTCATCGATCTTTTTTCTGTTCCGGCAGCAGCAATCATGGAGATTCCCGGCAGCCGCCTGAACAACATCAGCTACCGGGAGGGCCAACTCGACCTGCAATTGACCACGCGCGAACTTCCTGCGTTGGAAAAACTAAAAAAGCAGATTGAAGCACAGAATCTCTCGGTTGAGATCCGTTCAGCCAATGCCAAGGGAAAAGAGGTTTCATCCCACCTCCGTGTGAGGAAACCCCGGACATGAACATCGACCAGTGGCTCTCATCCAAAACCCCACAAGAACGTATAGCGCTGATTGCGGGAGTGATCACACCTGTTCTCCTGCTGGCCTATCTACTCTTCTGGCTGCCATTCGAACAGGAGATAGACAAGCAGTCACGTCAGCTGAAAGACCGGCAGGAAAATCTGCTCTGGATGCAGAAAGCCGCCAGTGAGGTCATGCAGCTACGCGGTGAGAGCAGTACAACCTCTTCGACAAACTCAAATGAGGCGCTGTTCACCCTGATCGACCGCACCGCCAAAAAACATCGTCTGCGCCAGACGGTCAAACGACTGAAACCGCAAGGCAGCGACCGGATCCAGATCTGGATCGAGCAGGCATCCTTCGATGGCATCATCAAATGGCTGGGCATACTCCAGGCACGCCATGCGGTCAGCATCATCTCCCTGAACATCGATCGCCAGGAGAAACCCGGCTTGGTAAATGCCAGACTCGATCTTGAAAGAGCGACGCAATGAGACTACAGCCAGGCCCAACATTTCTCGGCATTTGCTGCTTTGTGGTGTTTCTGATCGCCGCCACTCCGGCACGCCACGTCTTGGGCTGGCTTGGAGATACAATCGCCCCACTCACGCTTGCCGACAGCAGGGGCACTATTTGGTCGGGCAGCGCTACAGAAACCCACTACAATGGCGTCAACCTGGGTACAACCGCCTGGAGATTCCAGCCGCTGGATCTGTTGACCGGAAAGCTCCGCTATCGACTCAGCTTACGCGGACCGGGGCAACAACTCGAAGGTTATGCGGGGGTCAACATCGATGGCAGTTACCAGGCCGAGCGCATCAAGGGCATCGTCAAGGCACGTATACTTCCCGGACTGCTCAATCAGCCGATGATCGGCGCGATTGGCAATCTCGACATCGACATCTCCTCGATACAGTTTGCGGCATCAAATCTCCATGAGGCGGCGGGCAAGATTCGTTGGCAGGGGGCCGGCATCACCAGCCCGGTTGCCGTGGACTTGGGCGGCATACAATTCGACATCAAAGGTGATGAAAATGGGCTAAGGTCGAGTATCCAGGATATTGGCGGCGGCCTCAGCATTAAGGGTGAGTTGAATTTGGCACCGACCGGCACCTATCGGATCTCGGGCAGGATTCTACCCAAGGCATCCGCTGACCCTGCACTGGTAAACACCTTGAAGGCGATAGGCAAATCAGGGAGCGGCGGCAGTATTCAGCTAAATTTTTCCGGACAGCTTTGAGGCGCGGTTCCCATCCATGGCATATACGACTCAAATGCTTTCTGCTAGTATTAAGAAACGGCTCACATACCGCAGATAACCCAATGATGAATAAAGATTTTTATTCTAACGAACTCTGCCAAAATGAGCAGTGACCAAGGTCGGTGTAGAAAACACGATGAATAGTCAGGAAACCCATTCCCCAAACTCTTCTCCATCTGCGTGGCATCGCCATATCCGTGGCACGTTGTTCATCGCACTGAGTCTGCTGCTGTTTTGTGCCTCGGTCCAAGCCGACCGGATTACGCTTAACCTAAACGACGCCGATATCAGCGCATTAATCAAGACCGTATCCGAACACACCGGCAGGAATTTCGTCGTCGACCCTCGGGTGAAAGGCAAGGTCACCGTCATCTCCGCTCATCCAATGGACAAGGATGAGTTTTACCAGGTCTTCCTCTCCATCCTGGAAGTCCATGGATTCTCCACCGTGCCTGCCGGGGAGGTCATCAAGATCGTTCCCGATGTAAAGGCCAAACAGATCGGCATCCCCACCGGCTCCGACAGCCAGGAACTGCCGGGGGATCAGATGGTCACCCGGATCCTCCAGGTAAAAAACGTTACCGCTTCCCAGCTGGTACCCATTCTGCGCCCCTTGATCCCGCAACAGGGGCACTTGGCCGCCTACCCCGCCACCAATGTTCTGATTATTTCCGATCGCAGACAAAACGTGGACCGCTTGCTGAAGATCATCTCCCGCATCGATCAAGTAAGTGACAGCTCCATCGAAGTGGTCTCCCTGCGCCACGCCTCCGCTGCAGAGGTGGTGCGAATCATCACCGGATTGCAGAAAAACAAAGGTAAAGGCGCTGCGGAACCGGCAAAACTCATCGCTGACGAACGCACCAACAGCGTACTGATCAGCGGTGACACCACCACCCGTCTGCGCACGAGGGTGGTGATCGAACACCTGGATACCCCTTTCGATAATGAAGGCAATGCCCGGGTCATCTACCTGCGATATGCCAACGCCAAGGAGCTCGCCACCGTACTGACCGGCGTTAGCGACACCCTGGACAAGAACAGGAAGAAGGGCAAGGGGGGCACCCCCTCCACCCCGGTCAATATCCAGGCTGATGAGGCTTCCAACGCACTGATCATTACTGCGCCGCAGAATATCTTCAATACGCTTCAGTCCATCATCCGCAAACTGGATATCCGCCGCGCCCAAGTGCTGGTCGAGGCGATTATCGCCGAGATCTCGTTAGACAGAGTCAAGGAGCTTGGTGTGCAGTGGATCGTCGACGGCACCCCTGGCGGCTCGGGACCGGTGGGCGTTATCAACTTAGGCACCCCCAGCATAGGCAGTATCGCAGGTGCCATCGCCGCAGACTCCATTCCAGCGATACCGTCAGGCACCACAATCGGACTTGGCAGCTTCAACAACAACTCGATCAATTTTGCCGCCCTGATCCGTGCGTTGGAGAGCGACACATCGAGCAACCTCCTCTCAACCCCCAGTATTCTTACCCTGGATAATCAGGAAGCCGAGATCGTCGTCGGCCAAAACGTACCTTTCCTGACGGGGCAGTACGCCTCCACCGGTTCATCCAGCACCTCGGTCAATCCTTTCCAGACTATTCAGCGCCAGGATGTCGGACTGACCCTGCGCGTCAAACCACAGATCAATGAAGGTAACGCTATCCAGTTGGAGGTCTCCCAGGAGGTCTCCAGCATCAACAGGGCAGCCAGCACCGGTACCGCCGATATCGTCACCAATAAGCGAACGATAAAAACCGTGGTCATGGTGGATGACGGTGATACCATCGTGCTTGGTGGGTTGATTGACGAAGATCTACAGCAGGTGGAAGAGAAGGTGCCGTTTCTGGGGGACATCCCTGTCCTTGGTGTCCTGTTCCGCGCCAACTCGACCACCAAGGTCAAGCGTAATCTGGTGGTATTCCTGCGCCCTGTTATTGTTAGGGATGCCGCCACACATGCCGCTGTGACCGGCGACAAATACAACTTCTTTCGGGCACAGCAGTTGCAGATGCGCCAGCTGGGGGTCGATCTGTTACCCGATGAGGAGGCGCCTCTGCTGCCCGATCGATTCAATGCACTTCCTCAGCCTTTTGACGAGGAGAGTGGCACGTCTCAACACTGAGGCCAACACCACATGTCTGAGTCACTTCTGAACAACCCACCGGCAGAGACAGCCCCTGCGACGGATAATGACGCAGGGCATCGTCAGCCTAGAATCCGGGACGATGTCACTTATGCCTTTGCCAGGCGTCACGGCGTCATCGTCACAAAAGACGCGCTACGTCAGACTCGGGTGCTGTTCAAAACCGGTACACCAATAAGCGTCTTCAACGAGATGCGTCGCTTCCTTGGGCGCCCACTTGTCTTGAAGGAGGTTGCAGATGAGGAGTTTGAACGCGAACTCACGGCGATCTACGAGTCAGGTTCCAAACAGTCCAGCCAGATCATGGAGACCATGGGCGATGACATGGATCTCGACGACGTGGCGCGGCAACTCGATCAACCCGAAGATCTGCTGGAAAACGACGATGACGCCCCTATCATCCGCCTGATCAACGCACTCTTTACAGAAGCGATCAAGGAAGAGGCATCAGACATCCATATTGAGCCCTACGAAAACCGTCTTGTGGTTCGTTTTCGTGTGGACGGCATCTTGCGGGAGGTGCTCAACCCTCCCCGTACAGTCGCCCCTTTTCTGGTCTCCCGCATCAAGGTCATGGCCCATCTTGACATCGCGGAGAAGCGTATCCCCCAGGATGGCCGCATCTCGCTGAAAGTGGGACGCAGACCTGTAGATGTTCGTGTCTCCACGCTGCCCTCCAGTTACGGCGAGCGGGTGGTACTGCGACTACTCGACAAGAAAGCCGGTCGCCTGGACCTCTCCCATCTCGGCATGTCCAAAAAACTTCTGACACAGATCGATCCGGGTGTTATCCAGCGTCCCCATGGCATCTTTCTTGTCACTGGACCCACCGGTTCCGGTAAAACCACCACCCTCTATGGGGCAATTACCCGGCTCAATACCCAGAGCCGCAACATCGTCACTGTTGAAGACCCGATTGAGTACTACCTCGACGGAATCGGCCAAACCCAGGTCAACAACAAGGTCGATCTGACCTTTGCCAGAGGACTTCGCGCCATTCTAAGACAGGATCCCGATGTGGTGATGGTGGGTGAGATTCGTGATCTGGAAACCGCCCAGATCGCAGTACAGGCAAGTCTTACCGGCCATCTGGTTCTGTCCACTCTGCACACCAACACCGCCATCGGCAGTGTTACCCGTCTCCGTGATATGGGCGTTGAACCTTTCCTGCTGTCATCCAGCCTGATCAGCGTCCTGTCCCAGCGACTGGTGAGAACCCTCTGCACCCACTGCAAAAAACCCTATTCAGCTACCCAGCGAGAGCTGGAATTGCTGGAGTTGTCCCAGGACAAACGGGTCACCCTCTATGCACCCACCGGTTGTGACAAGTGCCACAATAACGGCTACCTGGGACGCACCGGCATTTATGAACTTATCGTTATCGATGAAACCCTGCGAAATCTTATCCACCAGGGTACCGGTGAGCTGGATATGCTCAAACACGTTAGAAAAACAACCGGCCCCATGCGTCAGGATGGCATGCGCCGTGTACTGGAAGGCGACACCACCATTGACGAGATCATTCGTGTCACGCAAGAGGGCTAGTACACTATGGATGCCTTCGAATTCGTAGCGCTCGACCTTTCCGGCAAGGAGAAACGCGGCGTCCTCGAGGGGGACAGCGCCAAACAGGTAAGACAACAACTTCGGGAGAGCGGCCTTACCCCGCTCACCATCAACACAGCCAGCACTGAAACCGTCAAAAGCCGCCGTTTTACCCTGCAGCGCCGGATCAACGCCATGGAACTGGCGCTGGTCACCCGCCAGATGGCCACGCTACTAAAATCCGGCCTGCCGCTCGAACACGTTATCAAGACCGTCTCACAACAGACCGACAAACGGCATGTGGAACGCACTCTGCTGGCAGTGCGCGCCAAGGTTCTGGAGGGACGCAGCCTGGCGGACGGGCTCTCCGAATTCCCCCATACCTTCCCGGAACTCTATATCCGCACCGTCGCCTCCGGCGAGGAGTCTGGCCACCTGGAGGTGGTACTGGAACGTCTGGCCGACTACACGGAACGACGCCAGCAGATGCAGCAAAAGACCGTGCTCGCGCTCTTCTACCCCGCCCTGCTGGTGATAGTTTCGATCCTTATCGTGGGTGGCTTGCTGACTTTTATCGTCCCCCAGGTCACCCGGGTATTTGAGAACATGGGACAGGAGTTGCCCTTCATCACCAGGGCGCTCATCGCCACCAGTGACACAGTAAGGGATTACGGCGTGCTGATGTTAGTGACTCTGCTGATCAGCGGATTTATCTTCAGCTACATCATCAAGCAACCCGGACCCCAGATTCTGTGGCAACGTTTTATCCTGCACATCCCCCTGATCGGCCGCTTGATCAGAACCTCAAATGCAGCAAGATTCGCACGCACCCTCAGTATCATGGCCGCAAGCAGCGTCCCAATTCTGGATGCATTGCGCATCGCCTCTCAGGTTTTGACCAATCTACCAATGCGCAATGCCGTCGAAGAGGCATCACTACGAGTGCGCGAAGGCAGCAGTCTGCATGGTGCATTGGAAAAGACGGGGTACTTTCCACCCATGACACTCAGCCTCCTGGCCAGCGGTGAATCAAGCGGTAACCTGGAGGGGATGCTGGAGAGAGCCGCCGACATTCAGGAGCGAGAAATCGAATCTCTCGTCTCGACAGTGCTGGGGTTATTTGAGCCACTCCTGATCCTGTTCATGGGTGGCGCAGTACTCATCATCGTTTTGGGGATACTGCTGCCCATCTTCGATCTCAACCAGTTGGTAGGCTGACACAGGAGATCTATCTCAGGAAAGCGCAATCATGTTCACTGATCAATACTCCCTAAGCCCCAGACTCCCGGCGATCTGTCGATTGCTCGCAATGACTCTGCTCAGCCTGAGCCTTCTCTTTGGCTGCACCTCCAGTGCCGAAAAGGAAGCCCAACTCAAGGATCCAAAAATCATTCTTGAAAAATCCAGGAGTGCCTTTGCGGAAAAGAAGTATGAGGCTGCATTCCAGCTACTCTTCCCACTCGCCGTGGAAGGCAATGCCGAGGCCCAATATGCATTGGGTTACATGTATCATCATGGCCTGGGATTGGAGAAAGACGATAGTCAGGCTATGCAGTGGATCCAACGCGCTGCTTCGCAGGGCTACGCAAAGGCGCTAAAAGCCTTAAAGTAGATAGCGTCCGTCCGCAAACAACGCTAAAAGTGCAAACGTATTGGTTTAATTTAGATCCAGCGACAACGTCGTCTGCTGGCCTTGACGTAATACCACCAGTTCAATGTTATCCGCTGATTGCAGATCTTTGATCAGGCCCATCGCCTGCTTGTCATCATTTAGCGGAACACCATTGACAGAAGTAACAAGGTCGGATGGCCGTACACCAAGACGGTTATAGAGATCCCGGTTTTTCTGCGGCAAAATTCGATAGCCTTTCAACTGTTTGCCCGTGCGAACCGGTACGAAGCGAAGATGTTGAAAAATCTTCAACGGTTCTCGCTTGAACATCTCCTTGTATGTGCTCAGAGAAGAGGAAGATGATGCCTTGGATGCAGATTTCGATCTGCTGCTGGTTACCACGGGCTTGGAAGCCTTGGGGAAACGCAGCACCTCCGACCGACCATTCCTGAGCAATACAACGCGGTCTTCATGCACTGCCTGCAAAGTAACCCCACCCATGATCTTCTTGCCAACCTTGTAATACTTCTGCTCCGAGCCAGCCTTGCCGATGATTGCTGCGCCAAGTTCAGGTTTAAGGTCGGCAAAAACGCCATGCAGCGTCAGGTTAAGGCTTGTCTCGGGCGCTCGCTCTACAACCTTCGGGGCGCTTCTCTTTACGGCCCCGGGTCGTCCAAACACGTGCAGCGCGGAGAGACGGTCCGACTGATCTTTAAGGGAGCGACCAGGATGTTTTGTTCCAGTGAGCACCTCTCCACTACGAACAATATGCTGTTCAGCGGGGACAGGTATCACCTGCCAGGTGATCTGGGCCAGAACATAGGCAACCAGAACCACAAGTACCAGCAGCGCAACTCTGGGCAAAATACGGCTGACCAATTGATCCAACCATCCGGAACGACCTGACTCTCCCCAGATCCCCATTGCGCGTTGAGCTGTACCTGTAAAATCCATAACTACCATCGATTCCTAAGGATAACGAATCAGCGTAACCTTCTTCTTGATCTCATCTATATAGTCTCTATTTATACGCTTAACCATCTTCTCTGCAAGTTTTCGATCGACTTCCGGGCCAACCCGCACACGATAGAATCGTTTACCCTGAACCGATGTAAATTCGATATGTGCAGGCAGGTCTCCTTTTTTAAGCCGCTTGACCAGTTTGTCGGCATTTTTTCTATTGCTGAAACTAGCCACCTGAATTATCCAGGCTGATGGGGTGGTTCGCGCAATTTTCCCCGTTTTATTATTGCTGGATGTGGCAGCAGGTTTCGGCTTTTTCGGCACGATTTCCAGGCTGCGCTCATTTCGTGAGGCCGATTGATCAAACGATGGCAGAATATTGACTTCAGACCCGGCAGGCTTTTTCGGCATTGCCGGTATGTTGGTGCCTTTGATCGCTTTATTCAGCTTGGCCGGAGTTTCCAGCAACATGGGTACAAAAATAACCACCAGCGAAACCAGCACCGCTCCACCTATCAACCTGCGTTTAAGCCTCTCCTCCAAAACCGGATACCTGTCAGAAATCAGAAAATCGTATTACCAAAGGGTTCATAGGATAGGTGACATACACAAACGAGGATGTCGGCTATCCTACGTTCTCCTTAGTAAGAGAGTATATCAGGCGCTCGCAAAAACATCGGCGACTGGCTGCAGATATTGCAGTGCTTCACCAACAGTCAGGAATGAACCGAATACCAAGACCCTATCATCCCTGCCTGCGTCGCCCATTGCTGCCTGTAAGCCATCCTTTACTGAGGCAAACCGACGGGCTCTGCTGCCACTGCCGGCCTCTCGTAGCGCCGCCTCAAGCTCCTCCGTCGTGCGCGAGCGGCTGCCGGACAACTCCACCAGATACCAACTGCCCACATCAGGGTCCAATACCTGTATCACCCCTGCGACATCTTTATCTGCCAACATGGCGAAGACAGCGAGCACTGCGCCTTTCCCACTCCTTTCCCGCAGATTATCCCTCAGCACCTCAGCCGCCTGAATGTTGTGAGCCACATCCAGCACCACTTGCACATCCCCGTCTATCAGCTGATAACGACCGGCCAGTCGTACAGAGGCCAAACCCTTCACTACATCTTGCGGTTCGACAACTAACCGGGAAGAAAGTTGTTCGACAACCGCCAGAACCCCAGCGGCATTTTGCACTTGAAATGCCCCTGGTAACGCAGGCATTGGCAGATTGGGATATTCTTGGCGACCACCTTTCCAGTGCCACCCATCATCACTTGGAGTGGCATGAAAATCCACGTCCACCCGACACTGGATCGCCCCAATCGACGCTGCATGCTGATAGACAGAAGCCGGCAATCCCTTATCTGCCATGATCACCGGGCGGTTGCCACGCATGATGCCCGCCTTCTCTGCACCGATCTGGTTCAGGGTCTCTCCTAACCAATCGGTATGATCCAATGCCACCGTAGTGATCAGCGCCACATCCGCATCGATGATATTCACCGCATCGAGACGCCCTCCAAGCCCGACCTCCAGAATCACCAGGTCCGGCTTCAGCTCAGCGAAAATATCCAGCGCCGCCAGGGTAGCAAACTCAAAACAGGTCAATGCGGCTTCACCCCGCGCATCATCCACGCGTTGGAAGGCACGGCACAACTGTTCATCCGACACCGGGATGCTGTTCAGCCGCACACGCTCATTATATTGAACCAGATGAGGGGATGTGTAAGCACCGGTAGTGTAGCCTGCCTGCTTGAAGATCGATTCCAGCATTGCAACGGAGGAACCCTTGCCGTTGGTTCCGGCGACCGTCACTACCGGAGATACCAGCCCAGAAGGCCTCAAACGCTGCCAGACACTGTCGACACGATCGAGTCCCAACTCGATCTCGTGTGGATGAAGTGACGACTGCCACTCCAGCCAGTCGTCCAGACTGCTAAAACGCATGTTGGGTAGGATGTAGCGTGTTGAAAAAAGCGGGCTAAGGGCGTGGCTTGTGCATGAAAATACTTAACAGATCGGCGATACGGTCACGCATGTCGCGACGATCGATGATCATATCGATCGCACCATGCTCCAGCAGGAACTCGCTGCGCTGAAATCCCTCCGGCAGGGTCTCCCGGACGGTCTGTTCAATGACCCTGGGACCGGCGAAGCCGACCAAGGCATTGGGCTCGGCCAAATTGATGTCACCCAGCATGGCAAGACTGGCGGAGACACCACCCATCGTCGGGTCAGTCATGACAGAGATATAGGGCAAGCCGCGTTTCTGTAACCGATCCAGGGCAGCGCTGGTTTTTGCCATCTGCATCAGAGAGAAGAGCGACTCCTGCATGCGGGCGCCACCACTGGCAGAGAAACAGATCAGCGGGATATGGCGTTCCAGGGCAACGCTGACCGCACGCACAAAACGCTCGCCGACCACTGAGCCCATGGAGCCGGCCATGAAGTTGAATTCAAAGGCCGCTACCACCACTTCCAACCCCTTGAGCTGGCCGCGCATCACCACCAGTGCATCTTTTTCGCCGGAGTTTTTCTGCGCCTGACTCAGGCGATCCTTGTACTTCTTGCTATCTTTGAACTTCAGAGGGTCGACCGATTCAAGCGACGATGCAATCTCCTCCAACGGTTCCGGATCGAGAAACGACTCCAGCCGACGCCGGGCGCCCAAGCGATTGTGATGGTTGCATTTAGGACAGACATCCAGGTTCCGCTCCATCTCTGCACGATAGAGAATCGCGTTGCACCCTGGACACTTGTCCCAAAGACCTTCGGGAACCGCCCGTTTGCTGCCGCCATCTGTACGAATGCGGCTTGGCATCAATTTTTCAAACCAACTCATGGGTGAGATTCTACCTCATAAATGTGCCAGAAGTCAGGAGCCTTAATGAACAGCATCCATAGCCCTGCGCATACCGGACAAAATTTCCGCCAGCGCAGGACCGATTTCATCCGGTGTCTCTTGCAGCGCCTCAACCCGGGAGACCAGGGCGCTACCGACGACGACAGCATCAGCAAGCTGAGAAACCGCTGCTGCAGTCGTTGCATCCTTGATGCCGAATCCAACCCCCACGGGAAGTGCTGTTTTCTCCCTGATCTGCTCCAGCTTTTCTGCTACTGCGGCAGTATCCAACTGGCTGGAGCCGGTTACACCCTTGACGGAGACATAGTAGACAAAGCCCCCGGCCACATTGCAGATCTGGCCAATTCGATCAGGGGTACTCGTCGGTGCCAACAGATAGATCTGGTCTACTGCCTTATCTCGGAGAGACTGCAACAGATCCTCACCCTCTTCCGGCGGAATATCGACGATCAGTACGCCGTCGACCCCTGCGTCACTGGCTGCCCCGGCAAAGGTGGCATAACCCATGACTTCAATCGGATTGAGATAACCCATCAAAATCACAGGAGTATTCTGATCCTTCTCCCGGAAGGTCTGCACCATCCGCAAAACATCATGCAGACTGACATGGTGCTCCAATGCCCGTTCACTGGCCCGCTGAATGACAGGGCCATCCGCCATGGGATCCGAAAAAGGCACGCCCAGTTCAATCAGGTTGGCACCTGCGGAAACCATGTCATGCATCAAACCGACGGTTATCCCGGGGGCCGGATCACCGGCGGTGATAAAGGGGATCAATGCGGTTTTACCCTGTTCCCGAAGATCACTGAATCTCTGACCGATACGACTCATATTTCAATGCCCTCCCGCGCCGCCACGGTATGCATATCCTTGTCTCCCCGTCCGGAGAGGTTGACCAGGATAATTTTGTCACTCTCCATTGTCGGCGCAAGTTTGGCCGCGTAGGCCAGCGCATGACTCGACTCCAGCGCGGGTATGATCCCCTCGATTTTGGTCAAGGCATGGAAGGCATCCAGCGCCTCCTCATCCGTAATCGCCACATACTGGGCCCGCCCTGTATCTTTCAGCCAGGCGTGTTCTGGGCCGACACCAGGATAGTCGAGTCCTGCGGAGATAGAGTGTGTCTCGATGATCTGGCCATCCTTATCCTCCATCAGATAGGTGCGATTGCCGTGCAATACGCCCGGCTGTCCGGCACAGAGCGGCGCCGCGTGATGCCCGGTTTCCAGCCCATCTCCAGCCGCTTCCACACCGTAGATATCAACCGCCACATCATCGAGGAACGGGTAGAAGAGACCTATCGCGTTGGAACCGCCACCGACACAGGCAACCAGAGCATCAGGCAGTCGACCAGCCTGCTGTTGAATCTGCTCCCTTGCTTCACGACCGATCACGGTCTGAAAATCCCTCACCATAGCCGGATAGGGATGGGGGCCGGCAACGGTGCCGATGATATAGAAGGTGTCGTCGATATTGGTGACCCAATCCCGCATCGCCTCATTGAGCGCATCCTTCAGGGTTTTGGATCCCGACTCCACTGATCGAACCTCGGCGCCCAGCAGTTTCATGCGGTAGACGTTGGCCTCCTGGCGGACGATATCGACAGCCCCCATATAGACCACGCACTCCAATCCCAGCCTGGCAGCTACCGTTGCAGTCGCCACCCCGTGCTGGCCAGCGCCGGTCTCGGCAATGATTCGGGTTTTTCCCATGCGCTTCGCCAGCAGCGCCTGGCCGATAGTATTGTTGACCTTATGTGCACCGGTATGATTCAGATCCTCGCGTTTCAGATAGATACGGGCGCCACCCAATTCCCGGCTCCAGCGCTGTGCAAAATAGATTGGGGAGGGCCGCCCGACATAGTTGGCGAGATCCTCATCGAGCTCCCTGAGGAACTCCGGATCCTGCATATATTTCTCGTAGGCCAAGCGCAGATCCTTGAGGGGTTCCATCAGGGTTTCTGCCACAAACAAGCCGCCATAGACGCCGAAATGGCCTCTATCGTCCGGCTGGGTGCCAATTATCTTTTCAGCTGTTGTCGCCACGCTTCACTCCTTCAATGAAGGCCGCTATTTTACCCGCATCTTTGATGCCTTTGGACTGTTCGACGCCGCCGCTCACATCTACTGCATAGGGGCGAACCTGTCGCACAGCCGCTTCAATATTATCCGGATTCAATCCACCGGCAAGGATGATTTTTGAGGCCAGATCCTGAGGTATCCGTTCCCAGTCGAAGGCTGTTCCTGTACCCCCTGGCTTACCGGGTTCATAGGCATCGAGCAGCAGCCCGGCTGCGCCTCTGAATTCACTCTCCATGGCCGCCAGATCGATCCCATCGCGCATGCGCACCGCCTTGATCCAGGGTCTGCCATGACCTTTACAAGCCGCTACATCCTCTTTCCCATGGAACTGCAGGAGATCGATATGTACCTCCTGTAGCAGGCTTGCGATCCGTGCGCGATCCTCATCGACAAACAGGCCCACAACAGTCACAAATGCCGGTAAAACCTCGACGATCTTCCTAGCCTGCTCCACTCTCACCGCTCTTGGGCTGGGCGGATAGAACACCAACCCAATCGCATCAGCGCCTTGCCGAACAGCCTCAATAGCGTCTTCCGGTCGGGTGATACCGCAGATTTTGATCCTGGTTCTCATAAAGCATGGAAAGATACAGGATAGCGCCTGACCGCGCTACGCCAATCACAACTCGCCGGCAGGCGGCGTTGTCTGAACCGGCCTACTGGCCAGACAATGAGATATCCGGTCCACCAGGTAACGAATAGCAGTCGGGATAATCGACTTTGGTGAGATAGAGTCCCTGCGGCGGGGCCGTGACGCCACCTTTTGTACGATCACGCAATTCAAGGATCTGTCTTGCCCAGGATTCCGCCTGCTCTTCCCGACCGATGGCCATCAGCACACCGGCAATATTTCTCACCATATGGTGCAAAAACGCATTGGCATGAACATCGATTTTCACCATCTCACCCTCCCGGCTCACATTTAGCCGGTGAAGGGTACGTACCGGGTGTTTGGCCTGGCATCCCAACGCCCTGTAGGATGAGAAATCATGCTCACCTACCAGTACCTGGGCTGCCCGGTGCATGCTCGATTCATCCAAGGGGTGATGCACCCAGACCGCACGATCCCGCCATAGAGCAGAACGCATCGGCCGATTCAGAATGTGGTAGCGATAGTGCCGCCCGGTGGCCGAAAAACGTGCATGAAAATCGTCGGGCATCTCTCGTGCCCAGGCAATGCTGACATCTCCCGGCAAATTGACATTTGTCCCCAATATCCAGGAACGCCGACTCCTGACCGCCTCCGTCTCAAAATGAACCACCTGCCCAGTTGCATGAACCCCCGTATCAGTCCTTCCGGCACAGTGCAGCCTCACAGGATGATCCGCCACTCTGGAAACGGCTTCTTCGACGCACTGCTGTACACTGCGCACATCATCCTGGGTCTGCCAGCCGTGAAATGCCGCGCCGTCGTATTCAACCCCTAGGACAACTCTCATCTATTTCTCTTCACGGATACAAAAGAAAAGGGGTGCAGACTGCACCCCCTCAGAAGACACCTCTTACGACAATATCAGGATGACATCTTTTCAAGCAATTGCGTGGCCTCTTCCTGCTGCTCATCGCTGCCTTCACTGGCCACCTCTTCGAGGATACTTCTTGCACCCTCTTCATCCCCCATATCCACGTAAGCGCGGGCCAGATCGAGTTTGGTATTCACTTCATCTTCGGCACCCAGTTCCATCTCCTCATCGAAGGTCAGTGAATGAGGCGCGATATCTTCGTCAGCCTCACCCAGATTCTCACTGTCGTTATCCAACAGATCAGACCCTTCACTCTCTTTTGCATCCAAGTCTTCGGAGAGCGACTCTAATTCACGTTCCAGGCTCTCAAGATCAAGATCGTCGAGGGATTCGGAGTCGTCGATGCCTATAATGCTGCTGGTTGCAGAGCCCGTATCGTCAGCCAAGTCTCCCAGGTCCAGATCCGCAAGCACACTATCGGTATCTGGTGATGAATCAAGTTGCAGGCTATCATCCAATCCTTCGGATGGCGTGGCATCCTCCAGCAATCCCGAATCGAGTCCCAGACTGGCAAGATCGATATCCAGCAATTCAGAGTCAGTGGTGTCGGGTTTCGTCGGGTTTGCGGCATTATTTTGTGCCACCGCATCATCGGCCATTTCTGAATCTATGGACAACTCAGAGTCCAGAGCACTGGGTTCCATATCATCCAGATCAGAGAGTTCGCTCAAATCCAGAGAGTCAAGGTCGTTATCAAGATCATCCACGGCATCAACAGATTCAGGTGCAGCTGGTGCGGGGGCCGACAGATCGAGTGAAGAGTCATGCAGCTCACTATCCAGATTCAAACCAAGATCGTCGAGCTCATCATCCATGCCCGATGCAAAACTGTCGTCCGTCGGCATTGCATCCGTAGCAGAACCAAACAGACTGTTTTCCGGATCGAGCTCCCTGCCCATGGCGGAGATTCTGCTCCAGACATCCGGGTTCGTGGTTGCAATACCCGCAGCAGAAAGCGTACCCGCCAGTGCCGCAAATGCACTCGTATCTTTTGCCGAATAGTGAATCTCCAGCAGCTTATGCTTCAGTTCCGCACGTTCAGGCGCCTTTTCGATCGCCTGCTTGACCAGATCTTCTGCCTGCTGATAACGACCATAGGCTATGTAAACATCTGCTTCGGAGAGAGGATCAACCTCACCGGTTTCATCCTGCAGAGCGTCGATGTCACTGGGAGAAAAATCGCTCAGGAATGATGTTTCATCAGTCAGTTCGTTGATGGAACCCGCCTCCACCTGGGCCGCTTCAGCTGCAGGCTCTCCATCTGGAGTGACAAGAATACTTTCGGCAAATTCCGCTTCAGCTTCCTTGCGACGCCGCATGATCAACCATAGCAGAGAGAGCAGGAGCACCCCAACAGCGCCCACTATACCCATCAGAGTTGTGTTGCCGGTCAGGGCATCCAACAGCCCTCTCTCCTTAGGTTTTTTCTTTACTATCGGTTTTGGCGCAGTCTCCTCTGCGACTCTGGTCGGAGTTACAGGCGGCGCAACCACAGGGGCAGGCTTTTCTGTAACAGCAGGTTCAGGTTTTGCCTCTTGTACGGATTCAGCAACAACAGCACTATCTGCAGTTTGCTGCATGGCCTCGTCGATAGCAGACTCAATATCTGCCTCTTCGATGACGGGTTCATCGGAAACCGGCAGCACTTCCTCTTCGGCTATCACCTCTGGAACCTGAGATTCAAGACGCTGCGTCGACTGTAACTGTGCCAGCTGATCGCTCTTCAGGGTCAGAAGCCGCTGGATGTCCGCCAATTGAGCTTCCAGACCCTTGATCCGACCGCGCAGTTCCTCACTCTCCTGACGCGTGGATTCATTGGATTCGCGCACCAGCAGTATCTGTTTTTCAAGACGTCGGAGATCCTCTTTCTGTTCGGCTTTGCCTTCCCTGTCGACGGCCTCATCGGCCTCGGGTTTTGCAGAGACCAACTTCAGACGATCATCCTGAGGAGCCGGCGCTGGCTTGACGCCTGACTGGCCGGCCGTGGCAGCTTTGCCGCGACCACGATTCTCTTTCCAGGCGCTTGTCTGGGCCAGAAATTCTGACCTTGCTTCACGGGGTGCGAGCGCGGATGGATCAGCACCCTCTGGAAGACGCAGGATCTTACCTACCTTCAAACCGTTGACATTATTTCGGATAAAAGCCCGTGGATTGTGTTCCAGCAGCGCCATCATAACCTGCTCGGTGGTTTCACCTTCGCGGCGCATCCCTTTGGCGATAACCCAAAGATTGTCATTACTCATGATGGGACCGTATTCGCGGGCACCATCGACACCCCTGCCAGCAGCAGCCGGCTTGCGGGACGTGACTGTCTTTCTGCTCTGCGCGGGAACGGGAGTGGGTTCGGTCGCAGGTGCTGTCCGCACAATCGGCGCGGTAACCGGCGCCGGTTTGCGTTTCAGCGTGACAGGAGGATCCAGTAGTACAGTGTACTCACGGACCAGACGACCCTTCGGCCAATTAACCTCAATAAGGAAATTGAGGAAAGGTTCACGCACGGGATCCCGACTGCTCACCGCAATGACCACTTTGCCATCACTGCGTAGAGTAGGCTTAAAGGTCAAGCCGGAAAGCATAAAGGGACGTTCAACACCGGCCCGGGCAAAGGCTGCTTGAGAAGCCAGCTCTACCCTGACGTCCTGCACCTCATCAGATTTTACCGATATCAGATCGATATCCGCTTTGAAATATTGGTTGAGAGACGATTGAGTATGGATCTCACCCAACCCAAGCGCATAGGCGCCCAGTGGTGACAGGGCTGTTGCTATAGCCACTGCCAGGGACAGCTTACGAATCATGCTTCCTCCTTGCCTGAACCACCCCACTCACCCGCGGATGAGAAGCAGCTGCAAAGGGTTTATTTAAATCCAGATGGAACATTATGAATGATAGAATAAACTTAATATTATCCGCATAACTATAGCTTATAAATAGTCTTTTACCAAAACTTCAACAATCTTCACAACATTTGCCGCAATACCTGAACGCAGATTGTCAGCCACTGTGAAAAGTGAGAATTGCGTTGCGTTTTTCCCTACAGACCTGATCCTGCCGACTGTGATCTCTTCCTTGCCTGAAGCATGACTCACTGGGCTGACACAGGTACCGTTTTCACTATCCACAAGCGTTACACCCTCAGCCTCTGCCAACAGCGACTGCAGGTTCTTCAATGTTAGCGGCCGGGATGTTTGAAACTGAACTATCTGTGAATGTCCGAAAAAAACAGGCGCTATGGCAGTTGTCACGCTAAGCGAAAGATCATTGCATCCAAGGACATTCAGGGCATCCTGCTCAGCCTTAGTCTCACCGGGGGTGCTCCCTTCTTCGTCGGCCTCGTCCACTATCGACAAAAGATTGAATGCAATCTGCCGGGGAAAAAGTACTGGAGTTATCGGTTTGGCGTTGAGCAATTGTGCGGTCTGCCTCGCCATCTCCTCCACGCCAGCACGGCCGAAATCTGAAACGGCCTGACAATTGACTACCGAGACTTGTTCAAGCCCCACCCTGTCCAGCACGGGTTTGAGAACTCTGACCAACTGGCTTGTACCTGCGTCCGGCAGTGTAATTATGCCCCCTTTCGATACAACTTCCATTGACTCAGGATTGACCCAGCCGACCACAGGCGGCAGATCCGTCGCCTCCAGCAGCCGGGAACCGATATCCAGAATAATACAACCGGCATCCTGTGCGAGATCAAGCCACTGTCCAGCGAAGGCGTCCTCACCAGTCGAAATAACAATACGGACTTGGGTGAAATCGAACAGCGACAGATCAGCAATGGTCAATGCCCGATTCCCGAACTCAACCGTATCTCCCACAGCCTCCTCATCCCCGAGCACCTGCAAGCTACCGGCAAAGGAGGGATGCGAAGCGATGGCCTCGAGTAAGGTTTCACCAACCAGACCGGTCGCGCCGACCAGTGCAATATCCACTTCAGGGTTCATGTTCTGTTCAATCTCTTGATGGGGTTTGATTGCCCGCAAATTGTTACGAAGAAACACCGGGGCGGTGTTCAGTTTCCACTGTAATGAAGAACCCCGTACACGCTATTTGCGCGCCGGGGCCATCTTCTTCCTGGCATTGGAGCAAAATCGGCCCCAATGCCTTTAATCAATCAGCTCTCTATAAGAATACGCAACATCCGCCGCAAGGGTTCGGCCGCGCCCCAGAGAAGCTGGTCACCCACCGTGAAGGCGTTCAGGTATTCCGCACCGAGATTCATCTTACGCAGACGACCCACCGGCACCACCAGGGAACCGGTCACCTTGGCCGGGGTCAACTCCTGTACAGTGATGTCCCGTTCATTTGGCACTACCTTGACCCAGTCATTGGCGGAACCGAGGATCTCTTCGATCTCATCCATCGGCACATCCCTGCGCAGCTTGACCGTCAGTGCCTGACTGTGACAGCGCATGGCGCCGATACGCACACAGGTACCGTCGATGGGCACAGGGTTGTCGGAACGGCGCAGGATCTTGTTGGTCTCGGCAAAACCTTTCCACTCCTCCTTGCTCTGGCCATTCTCCCGGGCCACATCGATCCAGGGAATCAAAGCACCCGCCAAGGGCGCACCAAAATTCTCGGTGGGGAAGCTGTCGCTGCGGATGGCGTCCGCCACCGCCTGGTCGATGGGGAGAATCGGCGAGTAGGGATCGTCCAGCTGCTCATTGCTGATGGCCGCCTTTACTGCGCCCATCTGCTTGATCAACTCCCGCATGTTTTTGGCGCCGGCACCGGATGCTGCCTGATAGGTCATCGCAGTCGTCCACTCCACCAGGTCCTCCCGAAAGAGACCACCCAGCGCCATCAGCATCAGGCTGACGGTGCAGTTTCCGCCGATGAAGTCCTTGACGCCACTGCTCAGGCCATCGCGAATGACGTTATCATTGACCGGATCAAGCACGATAATGGTGTGATCCTTCATACGCAGGCTGGATGCCGCATCGATCCAGTAGCCGTCCCAACCCGCAGCACGCAATTTGGGGAAGACCTCATTGGTGTAACCGCCGCCCTGGCAGGTAACGATTACATCCATTTTCTTCAGTTCATCGATATCCGTCGCATCTTTGAGCAGCGGGATCTCTCTGCCGATGTCGGGACCCTGCTGGCCCGCCTGGGAGGTGGTGAAGAAGACCGGCTCTTCGATATCGGCAAAATCGCTCTCTTCGCGCATACGACCCATCAGGACCGATCCGACCATGCCACGCCAACCTACAAATCCGACTCGTTTCATTGCTTCAACCTAATAATAGAACCACATATTACAGAGCTGCCACCACCGCATCGCCCATGGCGTCGCAGCTAACCTCGGTTTTGCCCTCGGACATGATGTCCTGAGTACGCAGGCCATCGTCCAGCACCTTGTTGACCGCCGCCTCGATACGATCCGCCATCGAAGCTTCGTCCAGGCTGTAGCGCAGCATCATCGATACCGAGAGGATGGTGGCCAGCGGGTTCGCCTTGTTCTGCCCTGCAATGTCCGGAGCGGAACCGTGGATCGGCTCATACATGCCCTTGCTGTTCTCATCCAGCGAGGCGGAGGGCAGCATGCCGATGGATCCTGTGAGCATGGCGGCGCAATCCGACAGGATATCACCGAACATGTTGGTGGTAACCATCACATCGAACTGTTTCGGCGCCCGTACCAGCTGCATTGCAGCGTTATCCACGTACATGTGACTCAGTTCAACATCCGGGTAATCGCCAGCCACGCGGGTGGCGACCTCACGCCACAACTCGGTGCATTCCAGAACATTGGCCTTGTCTACTGAACAGACCCGCTTGTCGCGTTTCATGGCAATATCAAAGGCAACGCGGCTGATGCGGTCCACCTCGGACTCGGCGTAGACCAGGGTATTAAAGCCCTGTTTTTCGCCACTATCGAGCTCCCGCACCCCCCGGGGCTGGCCAAAGTAGATGCCGCCGGTCAGCTCGCGCACGATCATGATATCGAGACCTGAAACCACTTCCGGCTTGAGGGTCGAGGCATCCGCCAGTTGCGGATAGAGGATCGCGGGACGCAGATTGGCAAAGAGATTGAGACCGGCGCGCAGACCCAGCAGCCCCTTCTCGGGACGGATGGAGATGTCCAGCGCTTCCCATTTGTAACCACCGACTGCACCTAGCAGAATCGCGTCCGCCTCCTGCGCCAGCTCCAGTGTCGCTTCCGGCAGCGGCCCACCGGTGGCATCGATGGCAGCGCCACCGACCAGCGCCTCGTCCATTTCGATATTCAGGCCAAAATCGTCACGCAATACGGCCATCACCTTCACCGCTTCTGTAACGATCTCAGGACCAATGCCGTCACCCGGTAGAATCAGTATATTTTTACTCATTTCGATTTACATCCTTACCCGCAGATTGCTGCGAAGATTGGGTAGGGTGCGCCGCGCACACCATGACTACTGTATCTGCTCATTCTGGTGCGCATGGCGCACCCTACATTCTTTGCGGTTCTTCAACCAAATAGCCAGGGCGCTTCCCGGCGTCGGCGCGCTTCATAGGTTTTGATGGCATCCACATGCTGTAGGGTGAGGCCGATATCGTCGAGTCCATTGAGCAGGCAGTGCTTGCGGAAAACATCTACTTCGAATGGAATCACCTCTCCATCAGCCGCTTTCAACTGCTGTGCTTCCAGATCCACTGCAATATCAAGCGCAGTTTCACCACTTGCCAATCCAAACAATTTATCGATAATTTCTACTGATAAAACAATGGGTAATATTCCATTCTTAAAGCAGTTATTAAAGAATATATCTGCAAAACTGGGGGCGATTATGACCCGAAATCCATAATCTTCCAACGCCCAAGGCGCATGCTCACGGGAAGAACCACAGCCAAAATTCTTACGTCCCAGAAGGATCCCCGCCCCCTGATAGCGGGGGTCATTAAGGACAAAACCCGCATTCAACGGTCGCGTGCTGTTATCCATGCCTGGCTCGCCGTGATCCAGATAACGCCATTCATCAAACAGGTTGGGACCAAACCCGGAACGTTTGATCGACTTGAGAAACTGCTTGGGAATGATGGCATCTGTGTCCACATTGGAACGATCCAATGGACAGACGATGCCGGTAAACGTCTCAAATTTTTTCATAATAAAGTAACCATAAATTACGCGAAGAACACAGAGTAAAGCAGTGATAAGAAAAAGGTTTTTCTCTAATCATGCCCTTCATGATAAATCAGAAATCCCTCACATCAACAAAATGTCCGGCTATCGCGGCTGCGGCGGCCATCGCAGGACTGACAAGATGGGTGCGCCCGCCCCGCCCCTGCCGGCCCTCGAAATTGCGATTCGAGGTCGATGCACAACGCTCACCCGGCTCCAGCCGGTCGGCATTCATGGCAAGACACATGGAGCAACCCGGCTCACGCCACTCAAATCCGGCATCAATGAAGATTTTGTCGAGCCCTTCGGCTTCCGCCTGCTGCTTCACCAGACCGGATCCCGGCACAACCAGCGCCAACTTGATGTTGTCTGCCACCCGTCTACCTTGGGCTACCTTTGCAGCCTCACGCATGTCCTCGATACGGGAGTTGGTACAGGAGCCGATAAAGACCTTGTCCACATCGATCTCACTAACCGGTGTGCCCGCTTCGAGCCCCATGTAGTCCAGCGCCCGGCGCATGCCTTCCGCTTTGACCGGATCATCGACCTGATCCGGATCCGGCACCTGCGTATCGACGCTAACCACCATTTCGGGAGAGGTGCCCCAGGTAACCTGAGGTTTGATCCCTGACGCATCGATGTTGACGACCCTATCGAACTCGGCACCCGCATCGCTGTGCAGGGTCTGCCAGTTGGCAATGGCCTGTTCCAGCACCTCACCCTCCGGCGCATAGGGACGGCCTTTGACATAGTCGATGGTCTTCTCATCCACCGCTACGAAACCTGCCCTGGCACCCGCCTCGATCGCCATATTACAGACCGTGAGCCGCCCTTCGACGGAGAGGTCACGGATTGCCTGACCACTGAACTCAATGGCGTAACCGGTGCCACCAGCGGTACCTATCTCACCGATGATAGCCAATACGATGTCTTTGGCGGTGACGCCGGAGACGGTCTTGCCGCCGACGCTGATCAGCATCGATTTCGACTTCTTCTGGATCAGGCACTGGGTAGCGAGCGCATGCTCAACCTCCGAGGTTCCGATACCGAACGCCAGTGCACCCATGGCACCGTGGGTGGAGGTGTGGGAGTCACCACACACCACCGTCATGCCCGGCAGGGTAGCGCCCTGCTCCGGCCCAACCACATGCACTATGCCCTGACGGATATCGTTCATGGTGAATTCGGTCAGGCCGAACTCTTCGCAATTGGCATCCAGGGTCTCCACCTGGATGCGTGCAATCGGATCGGAGATATCGGCGATTCCGTTGGGACGACTCGTGGTGGGAACGTTGTGATCCGGCGTGGCCAGATTGGCCTCGACACGCCAGGGTTTGCGACCAGCAAGCCGCAGCCCTTCGAAGGCCTGGGGTGAAGTCACCTCATGCACCAGTTGCCGGTCGATATAGAGCAGTGCGGTGCCATCATCGTCGTAGCGCACCACATGTGAATCCCAAAGCTTGTCGTAAAGGGTCTTGTCAGTCATCAGTCTTGCCTCATCATGGTGGTGAAACCATAGGATGCCGTGATATATAATACAAATTCATATTTTTCATATTTTTTATTCTTTATAGGAATACATATGGAATTTGCCAACCTCCGCGCCTTTATGCAGGTCGCCCACTCAGGTTCATTTTCACAGGCTGCCGAGGCCTTGTTCATCACCCAACCGGCAGTCAGCAAGCGCGTCGCCGGGCTTGAGACGGAACTCAACTGCCGCTTGTTTGATCGCATTGGGCGGCAAATTGTCCTTACCGAAGCGGGGAGGCAGCTATTGCCGCGAGCAGAACAGATAATCGAGGAGATCACCGACATCCGGCGTGAGCTTTCCAACCTGAGCGGCGAGGTCAGAGGCACACTGGCCATGGGCACCAGCCACCATATCGGCCTGCATCGTCTACCGCCCCTTCTTAGAAGCTACGCCGACAGTTACCCCGCAGTCACACTTGATATCCGCTTCATGGGATCGGAAAAAGCCTGTCTTGCAGTGGAGAGTGGAGAGCTGGAACTGGGTGTAGTCACACTCCCTCTGCAGCCATCCAGGAATCTGCTGACGCAGCAGGTTTGGCATGACCCACTCTGTTTCATCGTGGGGGAGGAGCACCCGCTGGCCGGGCGAGCCAGTCTCGGGATTGAAGAGCTTATCCAACATCCTGCGGTCCTCCCTACCCTGGGCACCTACACGCGAACCCTGCTGGAAGATCGCCTTGAGATTGGGGGATACAAGATCAACTGTAGCCTCTCCACCGACTATCTGGAGACGTTGAAGATGATGGCGTCGATCGGATTGGGCTGGGCTCTGCTGCCGGAGACCCTATTGACGCCAGGGCTGGTCAGACTCAATGTTGAAGAGATCAAACTGGAACGCGCGTTGGGTTTGGTGACACACCGGCAGCGGACTTTGTCCAATGCAGCGCAGGCGATGCAGAGACTAATACTCCCCCCTAAGGAGAATGGCACTGACTTAAGGCAACAATGTTCGTATTGTCAATGACTTGCCATATACCTAAAAAACAGTAGGTCGTGTTAGCGTAGCGTAACACGACAACAATGGCGCATATTGTTGGGTTACGTCCAAAAAGACGGCCTAACCCAACCTACCCAAGTAGTTAATTATTAGTGCTTTTTTTCCTTAAGTCAGTGCCATTCCCCCTAAGGCGCCTCTGAACAAGTCGTGAACTCGTATCTTGCGCCCAGACTCATTCAGAGACTCCCTAACGCTTCACCGCCCGCAGCACGACAAATTTTGGATTGGCGGAGAGCTGTTGCACATTGCCGAACAGACGCTTCAGTTTGGCGTGATAGTTGAGGTGACGATTGCCTACGAGGCGCAGTTCTCCCCTGCGTTTTAACACCGTCACTGCCTGACTGAACATGCGCCAGGCGATGAAATCTCCCACCACCTGCTGTTGGTGAAAAGGCGGATTGCAGAGAATCAGATCCACGCTCTCAGGGGCAAATCCGCTCAATGCATCCGCCACTCCGAACACCGCGCTATTTTCCAGGCCGGAAGCCTCAAAGGTTGCCTTGGCGCTGGCAACCGCCATGTATGACTCGTCCACAAAATGGATCGTTGCATTGGGATTCCTCTCAGCCGCAATGAGACCCACCACGCCGTTACCGCATCCCAGATCCACAATCTCTGGCAACCCCTGCGCCGGAATATGTTGCAGCAGGAACCGGGTGCCGATATCGAGCCTGTCACGGGAGAAAACATTTGCGTGGTTGATCAGTCTGAATGGGCTGTCTTCCAAGGGATAAGAGACCGGATAGGGCGAAGGTGAAACCGGCAGTGCAGAGTCCGGCTCGGAAAAGATCAGACGCGCCTTCTTCTTTGCCAGAGAGGTCCTGGTCGGCCCGATGATCGACTCAAACAGTTTCAGAGTGGAGCTGTGAATCTGCTTCACCATACCGCAGCCGATGATGCGGCAGTTATCCGCCAGATGGGGCCTCAGCCGCAGCAGTTCATCCTCCAGCAGCGCAAGGGTCTTGGTAACCCTGACCAACACCAGATCGTAACGGGTTCGGTGGGTTTGGAGTGAATCGATAAGTGATACCGCATCCACCGGCAATCCATTGGCTGACAGATTCTGCCGTGTAGCCTCTTCAGCAAGAAAAGAATCAACCTGACTCACCGGTGCAAAATGCGCCAAGGCTGTTCCAAGGGCGCCAAAACTGTCATTCAGGATCAGAAGTTTTCCGCCTTGTGAGAGCAGATCTTCATCATCAAAAAAGTTAAGCAAATACTCGTCCGCTGCATCCCAGGCACGCAGCTTCTCTTTAGCGCGCACTGGATAGCGGCTGAGTGAAAATTCACCAAATGGGGTGGCAAAGCGATCCATCTCAATCGACCGCCTGTAGGCCACATTTGATATAGACATCGTAGCGGGTATTCGGGCTTGAGATCGACATGCTTGGCTCGGCTTCGTCAAGAAAACCCGCCTTGGCCGGGCGCTTCACCACGACTCTTGCCATGGCACACTCCCGCGCAACCTGCAACAATTCAGCCGCATCAGGATCATCACCCACAAGCGCACGGAAGACCCGCATCTCCTTTTTCACCAGGGCCGACTTCTTGCGATGAGGATACATCGGATCCAGGTAGACCACCTCTGGTCTGTAGGCCCCTTTCAAGCCCCGCATGAACAGAATGGCATCCGCCGAAAACAGCTCCATCCGCGCAGCAATCTGTCCGACGGCGGCATCCTCCAATGCACGATCAAGGCCATCCTGCAACAAAGCCGCGATAACGGGAGAGCGTTCAGCCAGCTGAACTTTACAACCCAATGTCGCCAGTACAAACGCATCCCGGCCAAGTCCCGCCGTGGCATCCAGCACCTTCGGGTTTAGCCCTTTTTTGAGTCCCACCGCTCTGGCCAGCGGTTGCCCCCGACCGCCACCGAACTGACGACGATGGGCGTTTTTGCCGAAGACAAAATCGATATAGAGCACACAGCCACCCGATGCCTGATGCAATTCCAGACGTTGCGGGGTTTTGACCAGTTGCATATCTGTCGCAGTCCCATCCAGAGACTTGACCGGCAGCTCCAGCAGATCTGAATCAGGCTGCTTCATGATTGAGCCAACGCCAAACGATCAACATCGCCAGGAGCGCATACCCCGCCGCGACCCAATAGGTGGGTCCCGGTCCGATCCCAGTCCAGAGATAGCCACTGAGCAGACTGCCGAAGGCACCGCCACCACCAAAACTGATACTGCTATAGAGAGCCTGCCCCCTTCCCTGATGTTTGCCGACAAAAAAGTGGTGGACCAGGT
The DNA here is from genome assembly GCA_963691905.1 of Sedimenticolaceae bacterium. Taxonomy (GTDB): domain Bacteria; phylum Pseudomonadota; class Gammaproteobacteria; order Chromatiales; family Chromatiaceae; genus QGON01. The sequence continues at coordinate 17,688 of OY829894.1, read as the reverse complement.
GGATAGCCGCAGCGTGAAAAGTACCAAAGGTGGCTGCATGCATGACCTGGGCAAGCAATACCAGGAACAACTGGTCTGGCGCGCTGCCAACGATCACCCAGCGCACGGCTGCAATAATCAGGCTTGCGATTACCACTTTTCGGGCACCCCAGCGATGCAACAGCCGGTGCATCACCAGAAATACCAAAACTTCGGCAACCACCCCCAACGCCCAGAGCTGACCAATGAGGGTGCTGGAATAGCCATGCTCTTCCATGTAGATCGAGTAGAAGGCGTAGTAGGCACTGTGACTCGCCTGCATCAGAAAACAGGCGGCCAGAAACGCAATGACTTCCTTGCGCTTCAATACCGTCAGAATTGAGCCCTGTTCATGATGGGGCATCCTTGCGCCCTGCTCCGGCACCACAAGACTATTTAGCCAGAGACCAAGATAGAGCACCAGCACCACCATCGGCACCAATCCGATCTCCATCTGCTCGATGAGATAACCGAGTCCGACGACTGCGATAATAAAACCGATGGAACCCCAGAGACGTATACGGCTGTACTGCTGGATTTGGTCGCCCAGATAGCTGAGGGTCACCGCTTCAAACTGGGGCAGTGATGCATTCCAGAAGAAACTGAACAGCATCATCACCAGCGCAAGTATCCAGAACCCTTCGGCGTAGAAGACACCCCCAAAGCTGATCAGCGCCAGCAATGATGCAAGACGGACAATGGGCATCCGCCGACCGGTGTGGTCGGCGATCCAGCCCCAGATATTGGGCGCGACCAGTTTGGTAAACATGATCACCGCCATCAACTCCCCTATCTCCGAGGGGGCAAAACCACGGTCCTTTAGATAGAGTCCCCAGAACGGCAACAACGCCCCGAGCGAGGCAAAGTAGAAGAGATAGAAACCGGAAAGGCGCCAGTACGGCATTAAATAACAGGCGTATCCGAATGCACGTCCATATTCTGTCCACGATGGCGCAGCATGTGATCCATCAGCACCATCGCCATCATTGCCTCAGCGATAGGGGTGGCGCGAATCCCGACACAGGGGTCATGACGCCCCTTGGTGACCACCTCAACCGGTTTGCCCTCCCTGTTCACCGTGTTTCCGGGAAGACGCAGGCTTGAAGTGGGTTTCAGGGCAATGCTGGCGAGAATATCCTGGCCGCTTGAGATACCACCCAACACACCACCGGCATGGTTACTCTTGAAACCATCCGGCGTCATTTCGTCCCGATGCTCGGTACCCTTCTGTTCCACACAGGCGAATCCGTCACCGATCTCCACGCCTTTCACAGCGTTGATGCTCATCATCGCATGGGCGATCTCTGCATCGAGGCGGTCGAAGATCGGTTCACCCAGGCCTGGCGGCACACCAGTGGCAACCACATTGATCCGCGCACCGATGGAGTTCCCCTCATGGCGCAGTTCATCCATATAGGCTTCCAGTTCCGGCACCTTGTAGAGATCGGGGCAGAAAAAGGCGTTTTCATACACATCGTCCCACACAAACTTCTCCGGTTTGATGGGGCCGAGCTGCGCCAGGTAACCGCGAATCTCGATGCCGTAACGCGCCTTGAGATACTTCTTCGCAATGCCGCCGGCAGCCACGCGCATGGCGGTCTCCCGCGCAGAGGAGCGTCCACCGCCCCGGTAGTCACGAAAACCGTATTTCTGGGTGTAGGTATAATCCGCATGCCCCGGACGGAAGCGATCCATAATTTCCGAGTAGTCCTTGGAACGCTGGTCCGTGTTGTGGATGATCAGGCCAATTGGGGTACCGGTGGTCTTACCCTCAAATACGCCGGAGAGAATCTGCACCTCGTCCGCTTCACGACGTTGCGTGGTGTGGCGCGATGTACCTGGCTTTCTGCGGTCGAGATCCCGTTGCAGATCCGCCTCGGACAATTCAAGACCGGGAGGACAGCCATCGACGATACAGCCGATCGCCGACCCGTGGCTCTCGCCAAACGAGGTTACGGTAAAGAGTTTGCCGAAGCTGTTACCTGACATAAGGTTATCGCTCCAACCAGGCGTTGATACCATCCAGATCAGATTGGGTTAAATTGCCGGCCGCCTGCTTCAACTGCAGGCCGTTGAGGATGTAATCGTAGCGTGAGCGTGCATAGTCAGTCTGAGCAGAGAAGAGATTGCGCTGCACATTAAGCACATCAACGATGGTTCGGGTGCCGACCTCGTAACCCGCCTGAGTGGAGTCCAGCGCGCTCTTGGCAGAGACCGTGGCGGCCTTGAGGGCTCCCACCCGGCTTATGGTGGAAAGTACACCCCGATAAGCATCACGCACCTGCCGGTTTACTGCGCGCTGACTCTGATCCAGAACCAGCTGGGCAGCACGGAAATCACTCCGGGCCTGTTCTGTCCGGGAACTAACCGATCCACCGGCGTAGATCGGCAGTTGCAACTGTACACCAATCTTGCCGGTATCTGCTTCTGAGCCGAAGTCGTTATTGGTGCGGAACATATCGTATCCTCCCACCAGATCCAGGGTCGGATAGTGGCCGGAGCGGAAGACTTCAATGTTTTTGCGCGTACTCTCCAACCCATTGCGGGCGGCGATAATCGTGTAGTTTTGCGCTTGAGCCGTATCGGACCACGCCTGCAGGGTGCTGGGATTCGGCGGATCGAGTTTCAGCTTCTCACCCAGCTCGGCCAGCGCTTCCTGCGTAGCCTGACCAATGATCTCAAACAGCGCCTCCCATGCATTATCCACTGCGTTCTCGGCAGCAATCTCCTCTGCTCTGGCACCATCGTGGGATGCTTGGGCCTCATGTACATCGGTGATAGCGATCAACCCCACATCGAAACGCTGTGTCGCCTGATCAAGCTGGCGGGCGTTGGCCTCAGTCTGGGCCTCGGCCACCCGCAGGATATCCTGCGCCGCGAGAATATTGAAATAGGCGGATGAGCTACGCACCATCAGGTCGATCTGGGCAGCTGCATACTCAGCCTCCGACTGTGCAATGGAGTGATCCGCCTGCTCAAGCTGAATCCAGTAATCGCGATGATAAAGCGGCTGGGAGAGGCTCAGTCCCAGACTCTTATCACTATAGTTACTGGTGCCCACACCGCCTGTTGGGGAGGTCTTCACATCGCGTCTTACTCCATCGATTTCCCCTCCCAAGCTGATCGTGGGAAGCAGTCTCGCACGCGCCTGCACCTTGCCTTGACGCACCGACTCCAGCCGTTCCTTTTCCTCTTGGAGTTGCGGATCATTGACCAGCGCCAGATTGTATACGTCCATCAGATCCCGGGCCTGCAACGGTGCCGCAAGCAGCGCAGACAAGAGGGGGAGAACCAAGCAGGTTTTTTTCATCTTCAGCTCCATTCCTAGAGGGGTTCGGATCGCAGAGAACCGACTAAAACGGCTATTATAGGGTATTAAGGGATCAACGTAAGTCTTCGATTCTAAAGGCTGGCAGCACTCACTTTTTCTCCATGGGACCAGCAGCCAGCTGAGGATCAAGCCGAGTTCCGAACAGATTCAACCCCCAATGCAGATGGGGTCCAGTCGCCCGGCCGGTCGACCCAACCTCGGCGATAACATCCCCTTGGCGGACCTTACTCCCTTTCTTCACCAGAATCCGGCTCAAGTGCAGGAACGAAGAGGTCAGACCATGACCGTGGTCGACCAACAGGGTACCGCCGGAATAGAACATATCTTCATGCACCAGTGTCACCATCCCATCCGCTGGAGCGAGCACCTTGGCTCCGGTAGGTGCCGCCACATCGACTCCCATATGGGGCCGTTTCGGCGTACCGTTGAGAATGCGCTGACTCCCGTAGACCCCACTGATTCTGCCTTTCACGGGCCAGACGAATCCACCCAGAAAATCGATACGGGGGTCATCCAGCTTACGTGCCTGCTTCACCATAGCATTTTCTTTCTTGATCCGTGCCCAATCCATCTTCGGCGGGGTCACTTTCTTCTGCGGTAAGCCATCAATACGTTGGACTTTGTAGGCACGTTTGCCGATCTTGATCAGTTCAGTCCGCTTGCGCCCATCACTACCCATCACTTCGACACGATTTTCCAGGTTCGCGTCCCGGCCAAAACCGAGCACAAACACACCGTTAGCCGAAACCCGAACCCCTATGCCGTTTACGGAGACTTTTTCGTCCGGCGACACATGGCCGATTGCCATCCCTCCCTGGACAAGGTTTCCTTCAAGAATGAGTTCATCTGAAGTTGCAGAAACTGTCCCTGCAAAAAGTACCAACATCAATACATGGAGAGAAGGAAGTACCCCACTGTTACGAATACTCATGAGACCGGATCACCTGATAATCTGCCCTGAAACGGGAGCAACCTAGCACAGCAAACCCTCCAATCCAATCGAGGTCGAATGCACCCCTCAAAAGTTGACACTCCAACCATCTATCGGTAAAGTTCGCGATCTCCAGACGGCACAGTCGTTTAGTACCCTCTTAGCCGAGGTGGTGAAATTGGTAGACACGCATGCTTCAGGTGCATGTGGGGGCAACCCCGTGGAGGTTCAAGTCCTCTTCTCGGCACCAAATCGAAAGACCATTACAGACTACCAGAAGTAATGGAATGCCCTGTTTTTACAGGGCTTTTTTGTATCTGCAATTTCATTTCGTTGTCACTCATTGTCCAATAAATGGAGCACGGATGGTGTGCAGATAGATGCCTGCCCCAGCGGACAGGCACCTTATGCCGACGGTGCTACCAATTATAGTAGTTGGTCGGATCATCCATCGATGAGAGGTCTACTTCGGTGGATTGGTCGGAGGTCTGATCTGTTTCACCAACAGCGTCGGGACCATAGTAGGTGCGGTAGTAACTAATGTAAGGACCATCCAACTCATTTGTTTGTGGATTCTCCACCTCTGCCAGAGGTTCGCCTACAGCATCGGGACCATAGAAGGTGCGGTAGTAGCTAATGTAAGGACCATCCAGCTCGCTTGTTGGTGGATTCTCCACATCTACGAGAGGCTCACCGACAGCGTCGGGACCATAGAAGGTGCGGTAGTAATCAAAGGTGGGATCGTACCTCTCAACCTCCTGTGGAGCGGCCACGGTAAGGCCGGATATAAGAATGAGAACTGAGGTCGAAAGGGTTTTTAATAACGTTTTCATGATACTGCTCCTGAAACGTTGGTTGATAGTAAGGCATTAGAATATAAGGATAGTCTAATAGAGTAATTGACAATTCTCAATGCCGACACAAACGGAGCGTATTCCTGAGAACTAGATCACATAGGCGATGTCGTTGACAGGGCGGATTGGGATCACAGCTTTTGGTGGGGGGATATGGGGGATGCTTTCTGCTATATCAGGCAGAATTCGGCGTTTGCGATATTCCCATGGAGCAGGAGGTAAGCGATGAGAGAGTCTGGAGAAGAGAGTCCCAGATACTCCATCAGTTTTCTATGGAATTGTCAGCTTGACGATACGCCTGGTACGCATGTGTCGTGGTTCAGTAAATTGCGCTGACGAACGAGGCCGTCAAAAGGCATACACAGCAGCCTTTCTGTAGACGACCCCGCTCTATCATGCGCAAGGATTTCAGAAGAATGAAAGAAAATTAGTAATTATAAGAGGCAATAACCCTGAAATGCGACTGGGTCAGGTCTTTACCCTCGATGCCATTATATTCACTTGTACGGTCGGCAAGAAACGCTTTGAGCATCAGATTTTTTGAGGCTTGTAGACCACAATGAGATCGGTCTCATAGGCATCGGTTTGCGGTGCAACCGAGGCCAAATGGGGCAGACCGATAACCTTGCCGGGTGCGGAAGTCTCGGATTGTCCGTAATTCACATAATTAAGCTTGACGATCAAGTTCTTGAGAATCTTGTACGAACCCCCGATTTTGTAGGCGTTTACGTTCTCACGATATTCGTTGCGCGAGAAGATGGAACTGGTGTAAGCCGGGTCGCCACCCCAGGCATTCAGCATGGCTGTGTCACCGCTGGAAGCGTTAAAGGCGCCGTATACGGACCATTTTTTGTTACCCAACGCAGCCTTAAGACCGAACAGATTAAAGTCCAGGTCACCTGCCAATTTATCGCCTATTTCCTTCTGGTTCAGAAATTGGCCGGACAGTTTCAATTTCATGCCCTTCATTGGAAATGCTGTGTCAACATGGGCATAGATATTGTTGGCAATATCATCCACATAATAGTTCCAGAGCCCCAGTTCAGTATTCTTGATACCTGAATAACCGGCATTTAATACTGTTATACCGTTGGTGCTGGGTGCGCCTGCACCTAAGGTCGCAGTACTGATGCGGTGAAACTCGGCCTGGCCAATGGTGCTAGCTTTGATTGCGGCACCTGCGGTTTTGGTACCTTCGCCAATCAGCGCAAAGTCGGTCATGGCCCGGGAACCAAAAGACATATCCGTAATTTGTGCGATTCCGAACACAGCATTTTCAACGGCCGTCGTCTTGGCGCTATAGGCTGAATAGAAGTTCGGCATAGTACTGTAGGTGATGGTGGTCAGCGGCGTCTTATACATCTGGTGACCAGCATCCAGAGCAAATTTTTCACGATTGTACTTGAGATAGATCTCGCCAAGTTGTGACTTGGTGGATCCGTCATCTGTTACAAACATGCCACGTGCAACACGCCCATCAGTATCGAAGTCGGTTAACCTGAAAAGATCACCATTGGCGTAGAATCCGACACCCACATTCAGGTTGTTCCACGATGGTGTTTCGTATTTCAGCTTGAGCAGATAAGAGGTGCCATCATCGGGATCATAGCCGTTATCCTCGGCAGAGAGGATGCTCATTGCTTTAACATAAAGATTCAGGTTGCCATAATCCTTGCCATCGGATTTAAGACCCATCGACCATACAGGTTGTGAGATCAAAGTTAATACAGTCACCGCCGGGATAATTGCCCGCGCCACAAGTTTTTTCATCGGTTACTCCCCTTTCTATTTTTCAATGATTAAATCGCGTGTGCCATTCTATTCTGTAACTGCTGAACAGAAACTTTGAATGGATTCTTTTACTTCATGGATACCTTGCTTTTCTTGGTCTAAATATTTCTTTGACTCCCCCTACAAATATGCCAGCGCAATCGTTTTGAGAATATCCCCCTCCCTGAAGAACCTATTCTTTTTTCTCGTACCCGCTGATCATTGCTTTGACATAGCCAAATGGTTTTTCACTGGTCGTAATTGCCAGGTATAGATGCACGATCAAGAAAGCAAGCATGGCAAAGGCGGCAGCCATGTGAACCATTGCAACTACAGTGAGACTCAATCCCTCAAGCCCCCAGTCACCCCATGAGGTGTAAAACAGATAAAGCAGGCCACTGGCCCAGGTTACTGGAGTAATAACCACATGCAATGATAGATAGGCCAAACGCTGCAATGGATTGAGCTTGCTTTTTCGCGTCATATGGAAAGGATGGCCGCCCCCCAAAAAGATATCTACCGCATAGTAGCGAAGCATTGCCATCAGGTTGTTTTTGCTGGATGGGATGTACTGTTTCCATTCACCTGTAGTCATATGCCAAAAGATGACAAACACCAATAGCCCCATCAGTGCCCAGGCAAACAAGATATGCGTATCTACAGCCTGCTCAAACCCCAAGATCGTGTAATCCCCGTGTATCTCAAATCCTGTGAGTAACAAGGGGAGAATGAGAATCGCCAGCACCCAATGCCAGATACGCTCAAATCGAGTATAGATAATTTCATTTGACATCAGCCATTCCTCCTCTTTCTACTGAAAAAGACCCGGCCAAAACCGTGAAGCGATACACCACCCAGAGTTCCAAGTACAGCCAGCCAGCCAATCAGGTCCAACAGATCGCTCTTGTCTCTTCCCGGCATGTAGAAACCAGTAAGTTCGGCCAATCGCCCATTTCTACTATGGCATTCCTTACAGCCCAATGCTTCTTCCTTAGGTGCAACCATGTGAGAAAGCGGCCAGTGCATGGTAGTTTCGATAAAGCCATACTCTCCGCTGTAATCTGCACCTGCTGCATCCATTGCAGCTTTTATGGAGCGGTTCCAATTGAACGATTTCCAATAGGCCTCACTGTCCTTACCAAACAGATGGGAGATAACCAGCGTGTTATTGCCTTTGTCGAAGGGTTGCTTTCCCCGCATGATTTTGAAGGGCCAGATTCTGGCATCGGGATCATTATAGTCCCCTTTGAACGTATTGATTGGCACCACACTGTTAGGATCAAGCCGCTCTTCAAGTTCCTGGTAACGAATCTCGCCTGACAACCAGGCGTATTCCGGCACGAGATTTTCTCCCCATTCAAAAGTGCCTTTTTTAGTCACATAAGTTACATACCCATTCTCGTCCTTCACCTTCAGATGTTTTCCATCGCCGTCCATGCGACCTGCAGTCGACCAATCCCACCAGGTCTTTGAAGGCACACCACCTTTCGCATAAGTCGGGATATGGCAGGTCTGACAAGCCACCTTATTGGTATGATCGTTGATCTTATTGTTAATGGTTTCCTCATGCGGTTTGTCACCGTGGCAGGATTCACAGGATGCTCTGTTATGGTCATCGCGCCCAGGGATATCAATGCCGTGTCTATCTTTCCCGACAGAGATATAGTGACTTCCTTTTAAATCATGGCCGTCTGTACTGTGGCACTCTGTACAGACGAAGTTCAGGCCATCCACACCCATATGAACATCCAGCGTACGGGGAGGATTAGTCATGGATGAATCAAGATCACCATGTTTTACACCATCACCGCCACCGCCGTAGAAGTGACAAACTCCACAATTTTCACGACGGGGCTTGCCAACAGCTTGGGCGACCTTAGTTAAATCAGGTGCTTTCCAAATCTTCTTGCTTTTTTTAGGGAAAGGTTTGTCGACATAGGTAGGATGACCCGCAGCCGTTGGAAATTTCTTATAGGTGTCTGTTGTGTCATGACAGACAAGACAGTCGACATTTTCTTCTGATGCAAAATCAAAACTGTCGTCCTTCCAGCCGTAGCCGATATGGCAACTGGTACAGCGCGCGTAGTTAGTAGTAATCGAGCCACAAAAGCTGTTCACAACTCGCTTTTTGCCCAAAACCTGCCCGGTTTCCGGGTGAGTGATTTTCCAGTTCCAGTGAGTGGTTTTGTGAATCTGCTTGCTGGCTTCCGTGTGACAGGTCAGACAGGCTTTGGTGACATCAGGTGCAGTGGCAAACACCTGCTGCAATACTTCGAATTTGGTGTGATCGGCCGTTGAGGTTGATGTCTTTTTGGCAGCAGGGGCAATCGCGCCTTGGGCGGCGATGACATTCATGGATAACCAGATGAAAATAATGAAAACAAGACTATGCCTTGATCTCAACTTATGCGCGGAGCGGAACATGACGTACCCCTCAATATATGAAGTTAGGTGATCCGAACCCTTAAAGATACAACATGAAGAACGTCTTAAGTTCGTGCGGCTCTACCAGGGGAATAGATGCAATTTGGATGGATGTTGGATAAATCATTCCTAACACCACCAACCAGACAAGTGGGCCGGCAAGCGCCGACCCACTTGGTTAGGATCAAAGACTACTTTCAGAAGTGGCTATGAGAGTGGGTCCGGTCAAATCGCCAGGCAGATGCTTGAATTTCTTAACCAGTACAGGCCAGAGCAGGTTGTAATGAAGTTCACCGCGTACGAGCTTTACGCCTTTAGCAGGAATATCATAGATAAGAGTCCGCTCCTCATGGGGCTTCAGCCGGGTATCTTTGCCAAGCTGGGTCGCAGTGGGAGGCATCGCTGGTCCACCTTCATCGTTTGCCAAAGCATAGACGAAGTAGGCTTGTGGATCTTCTTTACCAGGATGTCCCTTGGCATTCTCCCAGATCACATTACCTTCAGCGTCATAGGCTGACAGCTTCATGTAGATATTCCGGAAAGGTGCGCCTGTAGGCAGACTGTGCGGTTGCGGGTTTTGAATATAGACAGTCGCCCGAATCTTATCGCCCTCTTTCTTGGTAGACACATCAAAAACTACTGAACGCTGCAGCATTTCAGTGCTATGACCACCACCCATCGAGTGATCCGCCAGACCATCATTGATCGGCATATGACAGGAGAGGCAGTTAACCTTTGAGTCGCTTAATGAATACTCGTTACCTGTTTGACAGAGCGGCACACCATGGGGATTGTTACGCTGATCGTGACACCCCATACAGGCATCCGACGTTTTAAACAATTTCGGATTGCTTTCCATCGGGATGGAGGGAACCTCCTTACCATCCATTGTCACAGATTCACCCAGATGTGGATTGGGCTTGCTGTCATCGGCCATACCACTGCCGCCGAAAACGTCAGTTGTAGCTGTAAGCTTTTGCAATGCCACATTGGAGTAACGGCCAGGTCCCTGTGCCGCATCTTTAGAATAGTCATAAGCCTTAAGGCCCAATTGCAACTTTCCATTTGGCGCCTGTATGCCGTTATATTTTTTCAACGTATGGCAGGCGATGCAATTCACGCCTTCAGAATAGGCTGGCTTTGCATCGAGCTTGGTTGTTTTGTCTTTTGCCGCATTAGGTGAATGGCACTGCAAACAGACTGGATACTTTCCGGATGCCTTGTGTTTTACACCCTCTTTTTTGGGATCGCCCACTACCTTCTTGTAAAAGGTTCCATGGATAGGATCCTTCAGCGCGGTGCTGTTCGCATGCATGGAACCCTTCCACTGCTTATAGATCTCTTTATGGCAGCTTTTACAGGTTTCCGATGAGATATGATGGAGCGGCCCTGCTGCCACACCGGCAATCTGCCCAAACCACCCCAATAGAACACTTAATACCAGAATCTTTTTGGTTTTGTTATGCACTCGACCCGTCCCCTTATTGTAAGCTAAATTTGCGAGTCGAATAGTGCACAAGAGACGAGTCTTATGTCTATTGGGGGAATTACCTATAAGTCATATGCCTCACTTTATGGCGCATGAATATTCTGAAATGATGTTGGACTTTTTTATTGTTATGAATATTGAATTAACACAAAAAATAGCGCAATCTTTAAATTCGAAAAAATAAATAACAAATTCACCGGACAGTGTGACTCCCCTTTTAATTACTGGCTCAACAGTCAGCGATCACTCTGTCCAGTTTTTATTTTCAGTACTCTTGAATTCTAATGACATTTTTTTATTCACGAATTTTTATTGATCTATATCAAGAATCAGACCGTACACATTTGTTGATTCAAATCAAGAATCAAACCACATAAGGAGGATGGGCATGCGCAATGTCAGGTTAACCAGATGGCACATTCATCTACTACTTTTCGCCTTTCCGCTATGGTTGGGGGTAATCGGTACAAGTTTGGCAGACAAGGTTTCATTGGATCCAAGCAATTGGGGACTGGAAGAGGGCGAAGCCTGTATCAGTTGCCATAAGAAGTCCTCCGCCGGCCTTACCCATCAATGGCAATCCAGTGCCCATGCCTCGGCGGGCGTCAATTGTCTGGACTGCCACTATGCCGATCAGGTCGATAAGGATGCCATCGAACACGAAGGCAGCATCATCGCCACAATTGTTTCCCCTAAAGACTGCGGTCGTTGCCACACCAGGGAATACAAGGAAACTGAAGGGTCTGTTCATTCAAAAGCACTCACTTTGATTGAGAATCGTATACCTGCCCTGGCGGATAACCTCACTGGCCAGGAAATGGTTACTGCCGGCTGTGCCAAATGTCACGGCTCAAAAGTGGAAGTGCGTGGAGACGGCAGTCTCTCACCCAACAGTTGGCCGAACACAGGCATTGGCCGTATCAATCCTGATGGGTCCCGCGGATCCTGTTCCGCATGCCATGGCAGACACAGTTTCTCTAAAGCCCAGGCCCGAGATCCAAGCGCCTGCGTCTGGTGCCATTCCGGCCCGGAATCACCCGATGGAGAAGTATTCGACAGCTCAAAACATGGCATGCTCTTCGCAGCAAACAGAGAGAAGATGAATCTCCACAGTGACGAGTGGGTGCTTGGTAAAGACTATAGTGCCGCCCCCACCTGTGTTACCTGTCATATGGGTGCAACTCCCGGTGTCAAAGCCAGCCACGATGTCGGAATGCGCGATGCATGGAACCTGAACCAGCCAATCTCTGAGAAACAATCGCTTGTCATTTTCGAAGATGGCGACAGAAGAGAGCTGCCTGAGTCCCAGCCAGTACCAAGACGTGGTAATGAAATATCAAAACTGGATGGCAGCATGGGCAAGGTTAAGGCCGTCGCAAGTTCTAAAAGACGGCGCCAGATCATGAGCAAGGTCTGCCTTGAGTGCCATAGCAAGGGTTTTGCCAACGGATTCATGAAGCAGTTCGACAATGTCGTCGAACTCTACAATGAGAAGTTCGGGAAACCTGCACAGGCCATTATGTTGGCGCTTTATGATATGAACCTGCTCACTCCAGCCCCCTTTGACGATCCACTCGAATTTACCTACTGGCGTCTCTGGCACGATGAAGGCACCCGAGCCAGACATGGCGCCGCAATGATGAGTCCGAATTTCACCTGGTGGGAGGGGATGCATCTGGTAGGGCAGAATTTTTATGGGGAGTTTCTGCCCCAGGTGCGTGAACTGGCGGGTACAGAGAAAGCTGATAAATTGATCAACGAGCATGTGCTCAGCCTTGACGAACACAGCTGGTTGAAAAATCCGTCAAAACCCAACCCTATCCTCGGTTATGGCATAGGAAAACCCAGCCATGATTAAGATTAGAATGCCACTTTTTATCACCCGGCATGTACTGCTTGCATTGATCCTCGGCGGTGTGGCCGGTATCGGATTTATGGTTTTTCTTACGGAATTCGATCACTTCACCAGTACCGAGGCTTTTTGCACCAACTGCCACTCGATGGAGCTTGTCGCCGAGCCCTATCGGGAGTCCACCCACTTTCGTCCCGCCTCAGGTGTACGGGCCAGCTGTGGTGACTGCCATGTTTCCGAGGGTGTTTTCGCTGCCACCTGGGACCACTTTATAGGTGGCAAGGATCTCTACAATCAGATCTTCGGTCCCGATTACGATGATCCGGTAATTGCCAAGCTGCATATGCCAGAGGCCGCTTTTTCCGCTCGTGAGTGGTTCAAGAAACGGGACTCCGCTACCTGCAAGCGTTGTCATGTCAAAGAAGCCATCTATGGCACCCGCCCCGATACAGTGGAAATCCATAAACAGGATGCAAAAGATAAATCCTGCATCGAATGTCACTACAACCTGGTGCATGCAAAGGTGCCGGCTGAGCGCGTCTTCAAACGCGACGAATGGAACAGGATGGTCGAGCAGGAGTTCGATCTTAAACGGGGCGCAGCCGACAAATTGCTGGAAGAGTAAAGGTTGAGGCGAGATAAGGTGCTATCCAACCACACTGAAAATAGCTCAATTTAGGTATCCAAACTATGAGTCTTCTAAAAATTGGTTGTAAAACCATGCGTGAAGGCGTGATCGTCTCCACTATTTTTTTCTTCGCAGGGGTTTTGATGATAATGACGGGACTCAAAGTTGTCCCCGATATCTTCTACATGCAGCAGATTGTCATGTTCGCAGGCTTGCTGTTGCTGCTTTTTGCTCCGCTGATACTGATTACGACGTTTCTGCTGACAGTGTTACCTGGGGCCAGAGAGAAAATGGATAAATGTGAGCACTGAAATCTTGAGCTAAAATTGGATATGATTATCAGTATGGGTCATTTTCATGGGTCTTCAGCGTTGCAATAACAAAAGGCCGCTCCATTTGGGGCGGCCTTTTATTTCTGACTGTTAGGCCAACGGGCCAACTCAATGCTGGCAATTCTTCAAATGCTCATTCACAGATGGAACAAGCGATGCCAATGCCGCTGCCAGCAGGATAGCCGGACTGATTAACAGTGCAGCAAACCCAGGATAGACAAGCCATACAAACAGGCTGGGAATGGGATCAGACAACAGTAGTACTGGCGCTAACAAGACCACGCTCAATACCAACATTGTCACTGAGCCTATGACGGCGGCTCTCATCGATTTACAGGTGAAGATACTCACTTCATTTACCTTCTGATATTGCTTTATGATGGTAAGTATATTAGATAATACTTATGCTTATGTCAAGATTTAGTGCCGGTAACTGAACTTGAATCACAAGTTTTCAGGAATAGTACGATTATTGGGACTCATCCTTTTCGCGTGGATCGGATGCGGGTCAACAGCATTCAGAAAGTGCCTGCAGGTGTAGGCAATCACACAAAACAGATCAGTCAATCCGGCGCGCCCCTCTCTGAACATCGATCACCAGCGCGATTGAGAGAACCGACGTGGATGGCACTCTTTCTCAGCAGACCGCTGCCGATTATCTCCGTTAGGAGTACACCAAAGGTGAACAATCTCACCCTGCCTACAGTTTCTCCAATAAGAAAGTAATGAGCACAGCCTCTGCCAGCGCCACCCCCAGTATCACCCACATCAAATACTTGGCCCATTCGGAAAAACGCACGCGGTTTGTCAGGAGTTCCGAAAAGTCCATAAGCTCCTGCCGGAGAAAAATACTCTCGATGGCTGACTGCAAGTGGCTGGCTACTTTCTCCAGAAGCACCCTATCCGCCTCCTGGAAACTCTCCCCTCCCCTCTTGTTCAGAACCAGGATGGCTCCCGCAGTTTTCTGGCCAGAGAGACTCTCGATTGGAACGCACAATTCATTACGGGTCACAAATCCCGTCTGCGCATCGATCTCTTTATGTGGACCATCCAACAGATCCATGTCTTCCTTTACATTGTAATCACCGGTAGCGATCACTTGCCCAACCAATGAATCTTCCATCTCCATCTCAATCTGCTTTTCGTCGAGTCCCGTGCCGCTTTGCAGCCAGACTTTTCCCGTCTTTGGATCATTGATGAAGATACTACAGCGCTCCACATTCAAGGCATTAGGAATCACCTCGACAAAGAGATCAAGCAGCTTCTTGTTGCCCCGAATACTCCAGGATCGGTTGAGTAGCCTCTCACGCAATCTGATTTGATCGAGGTGGTGATAAAGCGCCTCGCCTTGCTCATCAGGTTGAACCAACCGACCAAGCACGGGTTCACAGATTCTCCTGGGCTTGCCATTTAAATCATCCCTGACATAAACATCCATTCCATTTTGATGAAAAAAGAGTGCAAGCTGTTTGAAAAAGAACAGTTCCTCACGAACTTTGCTTAGCGTGAGGTCATCATCAACATGATGGGTACCCGACTTCGACCGCGTCTGTCTGAGTTCATAAGTCTTTTCGGCAGGCAATAGAATGAATTCAAAGACGAATCGCTCACGAAAATTTGTAGACAACGGATGCGTCTTTGGTGGGGGTAAGGGGATGCGAAAATAATCGATCTCTAAGTAGGATGAATCATCAAGCGTATATGCGTCGTAGACAGGTACGGCTTTTTCAAATCCAACGAAAGGCAGGCCAAGATGAAGTTCTCTCGGTCGTTGATGCAGAATAGGCGATTTCCACCAGTCCTTGCTTGAAATATCGAGGTAGCCTTCCTCTGGCCAGCCGCCAATCGCGTTGAGAATGGTTGTTTTCCCACAACCCGGAGGACCGGTAATGATGAGTTTTTTCGTCTCTAAAAGAGCCGGGAACTGAATCCCCTTTATCGTGTCGACCTCTCTTATTTCCTCTGATTTGAAAGCGTCTCCCAATCTTTCCATCTTTATCCCCAAGCAGCTGGAATAGCCCTGTCTGAATATGATGATTCGCGCGATTCAATTTGTGGTAAATGTTCTTCCTATTAGTTACCTTTGTCAAAATAGATAACGATTTTCTTCGCATAACTCTAGCGATAGAGCGAGTGCATGCGGCTGGCAATACGACTGGTCTCCACCAACTCTTTGCAGGGATAGCGGACAATGACGCCACAGCGGAGGGTCTCGCCGATGCGGATATTGGCGTAGGGTACCTGATGGCCAGCATCTGCATCGACTACCACGTTGATGCGATTGAGGCAGTCTTCATGGCTCTCCAGGCCGCAATAATCCGGCGAGTGGTTGAGTACATCAATGAGCAGATCAAGGTAGTCGTTGATGGTTTCCAGCCCCTGGCGTAGCTTTGCAAGCTTCTCTTCTGTCTCGGCCAGTTGCCGGGGGAGTAAGCCTCCTGTTGCGTCGCCAGTGGACTTTTCGTGCAGAAAATCGAGGCCACTACGCTCCGCATGGCGGGTCTTGATCTCCATTTTGAGGTGGACCTTTTGCCGTTCCAGATCGGCCTTCTCCTTGCTATGGTGGGCCACCTTCAGTACCGATTCAGCGAGCAGGTGCTGAAAGGCCCGTTCCCGTAGGTCGCGGCGCACATCGGCCTCGGTTTCGGCAGGTTTGACCAGATGATGGTCGGAGAAGTAAACCACGTCTTGCATCACATCATTCTGTACCATATCCCCCCTCAGGGCATGTCCGGGGCGGGTCTTCCTGTGCCGAATCATGACCATCAAGACGTAGATATACTCGAGGTTGGCTTGGGCAGGTTGGTCTGAGAAGGCGCGAAAATCGGTACTGTGGCTAAAGAGATGTTCGAGCATTTCTGGGGAACCGAAATAGGCGTTGACCCTGGGATCTGCGCCGTAGGCCTTGGCGTTGACATCCACCGGTCCAGGGATACGTTCGATGAGCGATTCGGCATACAGCAGAGCGCTCTCCACTGCCGGTGACAGCTTCTTGCGGTAGCCGGGGATCAGAGCGATCCGGCTGTCGAACTCATTGATCGCCAGGTCAATGTGCTGCTTGATTTCCTCCGCCGAAAGGCGGGATGTCCGGGGCTCATCTGTGGAAAAGAGTTTTTGTAACCATGCCAGCATTATCGACTACCTGTTGTTCTGCCTTACAACACTATAGCTGACAGTGGCAGTCGGGGGGAGGACAGTTCCGAGACCAGCCTGTTTTCCCTCAACACGCTGCAATTTGAACAGAAGCGGCGTGACGACAACCAACCACCGGATCACCCTCATCGAACGCATGTTGAGCAAGCCCCGCCGGCTGATTGTCACCATTCTGATCGGCAACGAATTCGTCAACGTGGCCGCACCCATCATCTTAGCGGCAATCGTGATTCAGCTTTTCGGCGCAGATAACAAGATGGTCAACCTGCTCATCATGGTGCCGATCCTGCTGCTTGTGGGTGAAATCACGCCCAGACAGACCCAGCTGGAAGCCTGGGCCTGTCCTGTCAGGCAATTTCATTATTGGTTGGCGCTACTGGATCTGCACGTTGACTGGTGCAGCGGAAACCATGTCAACAATCCTGTTTTCTATCGACCATCTTCTCATTAACCAGATCCGGCCGACCTGCTGCCAAAGCTCTCAGGAAACGCGGTGGGAAGGCTCTGGCCCGTAAACGGACGTTGATCTGCAGCGGTCCTTCGATGCCTGTTGGTACATCGACGTCGTAGCGTACATCCACGGTCTTTAACGCTGGAATGGGAGAAGCTGTTGTCCGTGGTGGGTTGAGAGGAATGGCAATGAACACCTCCTCTTCGATGAAATGCCCCTGGTCCGTCCCGCATCGGCTCGCCGTTTCCATCCACCGGAATTCGGATGAACTCATTGCCGAAATTGGCAAAGGCCCTGGTAGACAGGCGGGGTGCTCGTGGCGCCGATTGTAATCCGGACCGTGAATCACATCAGCCTCCAGGGTGAGCGGATCAATAACCCCGGAACCACCGTTAGGTCCGACAAGATTTCGCTAGATCTTCATCATCGAGATTGCCGTCGGGTTCCATTTCACC
>OY829893.1:965000-1476069 GCA_963691905.1 Sedimenticolaceae bacterium | reverse complement strand
CGGAGCCGCCATTGACCGAAGTGACCACGTAGTAGTAGGTCACGCCGTTGGTCAGACCCGGATTGTAGTAGGCGCAATAGTCGCAGACATGCCCGCTTGCGATCTGCGCATAAGGGCCACCGGGCGTAGTGCTGCGGTAGATGTTATAGCTATCAGCCCCTGCCACAGGCGCCCAGGTCAAGAAGACTTCGTTCGGCTTGGGACGGGCCGACAGGTTGAAGATCGTCTGCACCGCGCCAGCCTGCACGGTCACCGTCAGGGTATCACTGCCGACACCGCCGTCTTTGTCGGTGACTGTCAGGGTGACCGTGTAGACGCCGTTGTCGGCGTAGGTGTGGCTTGGGGTCAGACTGCCGCTCACTGGTGCGCTGCCGTCACCGAAGCTCCACTCGATGGTGTGGGTGTCCACACTGCCCGGGTCAGTGAAGCTGCCGCTAAAGCTGGCAGTATCACCTTCGTTGATGGTTTGGTCCGGCCCGGCGTTTGCTGTCGGTGCGACATTGTTGACCGTCACCGTTGCAGTGTCGGTGGCCGTGAGCAGACCGTCACTGACTTCGAGTCCAACGGTGAAGCTGGTGTTGTCGGGCTGTACCGGCAGGGTCACGGTGATACCGGTGGCGTCATCGTACTGACCGTCACCGTCAAGATCCCAGGCGTAGCTAAGTGGTGATGGGCCGCCGTCAGGATCATTGGAGGCGCTGCCGTCGAGGGTGACGCCCTGGCCTTCGTTGATCGTGTAGGGACCACCTGCATTGGCAGTGGGGCCAACATTGGCTGTGGTGAGGTTCACCTGGAAGCTGTCGCTGCCACTTGCGCCATCATCATCGGTGACCGTGACAGTGACCGTGTAGTTGCCGTCTGCTGCATAGGCATGGCTGCCGGCCACGCTGCCTGCGCCCTGGGTTACTGTGCCGGACTCGACGGTGCCGTCACCCCAATCGGTGGTGGCTGTATGGGTATCCTGTACACCGGTATCGGTAAAGGTTGCCGGGGCCAGAGCGATGGTATCGCCCGGTGTGCCACTCTGGTTCGGACCGGCCTCGACTATTGGTGCAACATTGTTCACCGTCACGGTTAGCGTATCCGTGCCCACACCACCATCCTTGTCGGTGACCGTCAGGGTGACCGTGTAGACGCCGTTGTCGGCGTATACGTGGCTGGGTGTGAGACTGCCGCTGGCAGTGGCACCGTCTGCGAAATTCCATTCAATGGTATGGGTGTCGAGCGTGCCGGGATCGGTGAAGCTACCGCTGAAGTTGGTGGTGCCACCTTCGTTGACTGTCTGATCGGCACCCGCATCCACGCTCGGCGCCACATTGTTGATCGTTACTGTGGCACTGTCAGTGGTTGTGAGCAGGCCATCGCTGACTTCGAGTCCAGCGGTAAAACTGGTATTATCGGGCTGGACTGGCAGGGTCACGGTGATACCAGTGGCGTCATCGTACTGACCGTCACCGTCAAGATCCCAGGCGTAGCTAAGTGGTGATGGGCCGCCGTCAGGATCATTGGAGGCGCTGCCGTCCAGGGTGACTGCACTGCCCTCATCCACGCTGTAGAGCCCACCTGCAACCGCAACCGGTGGCTGATTGGCCGCTGAGACATCAACGTAAAAGCTGTCAGCACCCTCTCCGCCATCCTTGTCGATCACGGTCACCGTGACGGGGTAACTTCCTGCCACTGCGTAGACATGACTGCCCGTTACGCTGCCGCTGCCACCGGATTCGGTGACAACACCGGGATCCACGCTGCCATCGCCCCAGTTGATACCGGCGATGTGGGTATCCATGATGCCGTCATCGGTGAAATTGGTGAACGCCAGGCTGAAGGTGTCACCCGCGACGGCTGAGCGGTCGGGGTCGACTGTCACGGCCGGTGGCACGTTGTCCACGGTGACGGTCAGTGTATCGCTCGCCGCTGCACCATCGTCATCGGTGACAGTGAGGGTGACTGTGTAACTGCCGTTGTCCGCGTAGAGGTGGCTGGGCGTCAATGTACCGGCTTCGGTTGCCCCGTCACCAAAATCCCAATGCACGGTATGTGTATCCTGAACGCCGGGGTCGCTGAAGCTGCCGCTGAAGGCTATCGTCTGCCCCTCGTTCGAGTCCTGGTCAGGCCCGGCCTCTACGACTGGCGGCAGGTTGGTGACGACGACCGTGGTGGGTGCGGTGTCGTAGAGGGTACCGTCGCTGACTCGCAGACCGACCGGCCAGGTCCCGTCTTCAATACCCGGATAGGCCGGTGACACACCGACAGCATCGTCGTACTGTCCATCTGCATCGTAATCCCAGGCATAGTCCAGTGGATCGCCGTTGGGATCGCTGGAGGCGGAAGCGTCCAGGTTGATGACCCCGCCCTCTTCCACATTGTAGGGGCCATTGGCATCAGCAACCGGCGGCTGATTGGCCGAGGTTACTTGTACCCGGAAGCTGTCGCTCCCCACGCCGCCATCATCGTCGGTGACGCTCACGCTGACTGTGTAGGTGCCGACAGCCGCATAGACGTGACTGCCGGAAACAGTACCGCTGCCGTTGCTCTCACTGACCGTACCCGCCTCCACACTGCCGTCGCCCCAGTCAATCTCTGCGCTGTGGGTGTCGAACACACCCGCGTCGGTGAAGGTGGCGGGTGCCAGGCTCACCGTACCACCTGCTGCGCCGTCCTGATCGGGCCCGGCCTCCACGATGGGCGGTGCGTTGTCGACAGTGACGGAAAGCGTGTCACTGCCGACACCGCCGACACCGCCGTCATCGTCAGTAACAGTTAGCGTGACGGTGTAGGTTCCGCTGTCGGCATAGAGATGGTCGGGCGTCAGGTCGTCATCCGTAACTCCGCCATCTCCAAATGCCCAATGGATGTTGTGGGTGTCGAGCGTGCCCGGATCGTCGAAACTGCCGTTGAAGCCAACACTCTGCCCCTCGACCGCACTCAAATCGGCCCCCGCCTCCACTGCCGGGGCGACGTTGCTCACGGCAACCGTGGTGGTGGCCGTATCCTCCAGCAGGCTATCGCTGACCCTCAGGGCTAAGGTATAGGTGCCGTCATCGACGCCGACATAGGGTGTTTCGACACCTGTGGCATCAAAGGCGCCGTTGTTGTCCAGATCCCACTCGTAGCTGAGCGGGTCACCGTTGGGATCGCTGGAGCCCGAACCATCCAGCAAGACAGTTGCCCCCTCATCGACGCTGTAGGGGCCGTTGGCATCCGCCGTGGGCGTCAGGTTCTCGTAGACGGTTACCGCGGTGGTGAAGGTCTGGCCGGAGAGCCGCTCATCCTCGTCCACCTCGCCGTCACCGTCGAGGTCGTTGAGTACGCCGTTGTCCCAGACCCGCAGTCCGACGTTGTAGGTTCCAGTCGTGTTCCAGATATAGGACGGCGTTACACCCGAGGCCTCGTTGAACTCGTAGGGGAAGACCCCGTCTAGCTCCCACTCGTGGCGGGCGATGAAGTCGGTGGGATCGATATCGTAGGAGCCACTGCCGTCCAGTATGCAGGGGATGCCGGCGGTGCAGTCGTAGGGACCGTTCGCATCAGCCATCGGCGGATGGGCCCCGATACTGATGGTGACATCCACCGTGTCGGTGGCCGTCAGCGTCGGCACATTATTATCGGTCACCCGCAGCGTTACCGTCACGGTCTGTGGCAGGCTGGCTGCGGGATAGTCCACCGAGGCGTAGGTATGGGTGGCCGTGGGGCCGCTGCCCGATGTATCGAAGACACCGTCACCGTCAAAATCCCACTCGTAACGGACGATGGAGCGGAAGGGATCGGGATGATAGGAGTCGCTGCCGTCCAGGTCGAGGGGCAAGTCCACACTCCACACCCTGTCACTACCGGCATCGGCTACCGGGGCCGCCTCGAACAGGGTGCGTGAGAGCATGATCACACCCCAACCTGTGCGGAAGGCGTACCGGCTATGGTGGGAACCCCGAAAGCGCCCGTCTATCAGCTGGTCATCCACCAGCAGCCGCGCCAAGCCAAGCTCATCGTCCATAAACCAGTCAAAACCGGTGGAGCGCAGGTAGGTCAGGGGTTCCGGCAGGGCCAAGCGCATCGCCTTGACGAAGCCGTAGAGCGAATAATAGTCACGAGTCGGCTCCCAACCACTTGAACTGGAGGTCCACTGGTAGATCATGCTTTTCTGATTTTCCACGTCGGACCACAGACCGTCGATGTAGGATTCCGGCGCCAGCCAGCGAGGATCGTCGATAGTCTGTTCGTCGAAGGGGAGCTGTACCATGCCACCCGCGGTGGTGGCGCGGGAGTGGCTACCCGACGACGAATAGCCAAAGCCCTCGGGGGATTGGCTGTAATCCAGCCAGACCAGGTTGCGCTCCTTGACCCAGGGCGGCACCGGGATGTCGAACAGGTCTTCTGCCGCCACCATACCGATGGCGCCCCAGGAGGCCGCGGAGTTATCCTGCCCGCCATTCCAGCCGTATTGCCATCCGCCACCGTGGACCCCATCCAACTGTCCCCAGGCATACATATCGACCATGTCGGTGAGGATGTCGAAATAACTGCGTCGTTCGACATCCTCCACTCCGGGCAGCGTTCGGGCCAGCGGGGTGGCGCTGCTGGCGATGGCGTCCATCACCATGCCTTGGACATAACCGATACTGCTCTGGGTGGCCTCGATGCCCAATCCATTGCCGTTGCTGTCCGGTTCGCCATGCTCCTGGGTATCGATGGCCCTGGCACGCAACCGGGTAAACAGATCGACGAAGCCGCGGTTCACCGTCTCCGCATAGGGATTCTGCCGATGATCGCCCTGTTCGAAGTGGCCGTTGATCTCAAAGGCCTGCAGGGCGGTGGCGGTGGCATAGACTACCGGAAACCCTCCCTGTGCAATCTCCTTGTTGCCGAGCCATCCACCGGAGGGGTAGACATCCACACTGCTTCGAACCTGCTGCTGGTGCAGATACCACAGGCCCTCATCGGTGGCGATGTTGATCTCAGTGGTGAGATCCCTGTTTTTCACCAGGAGGTTATAGGTATCCGAACCCGTCTGGCCTACGCCGTCCCACACGGTTAGGGTGGCGATGAAGGGCGTACCTTCGGCGACGCCCGGATAGGTGTGCAGGACAGAAAGATCATAGGGATCGACCACCGGAATACGTGGCGATAGCGTACCGTCGCCGAAATTCCACTGGTACTCAACCGGGTCGGCATCCCGCACGATACCCTTGAGCCGGGTCGCCTTGCCATTGTAGATCTCATGGGGTGCGATGGGATCCAGGGCCACCCAGGGGACGGTGATCACATGGGGCGGACTGTTGGGCGCCACCGCCACATCCAATGTGGTGGTGTCGGTCTGTCCGGCACCATCTTCCACCATCAGAGTGACACGATAGAGATCGCTTCCCGCCACGCTGAAGTTATCGAATTCAAAATCACCATGCCGAACGGTTGCTCTCAGCTTGAGGGCCGGCTGACTGCCGCGAACCGTTTCGTAGACCAGGTTCCAGTCGGGGGTGCCGGCCTCCCTGAAGTAGTAGCGGGCACCTTCCGCCCGAAGATCGATCCGCAGATGGTACCAGGTATCCGGATCGATATAGGCGACTCTGCCGCGATCGCCTCCTGCATCGTAGATGCGGAGTTCATTGGGCCTGAAGTAGAATCCATAGACCAGGCTATCGAGGTGGGCCTGCCCGGCGGCATCGACAACGCCCCAGGACCCGGAGAGGTTGCTGGACGTAACGGCGAAGCGCCCCTGCCCACGCAGGGTCATCCTGCCCCGACCTATGGCCTGTCGGGTGACGACATAGGCCTCACCCCATTGGCCAGCGCCGCTGATCTGCAACACCTCGTTCTGAGTGGCATTGGCGCTCTCCCACAGGGTGTTATCCAGGGAGGTACCGGCAAAATCGTCTTCCAGCACTACGCCGCTGATCGCCGACACTTGATAGACATGGAACGGTCGAGCACCCACCGCGTCGATATCGTTGGTTGGATCGCCGTCGCCGTCGCGGTCCTCCAATGCATCGAAGTCCCAGCGGTACTCGACGATGTCATGATCGTCAGTGGAGAGGCCTGCATCGAAGTAGGCCGGCGGTCCACCCGCCCCCGCCTCGCCAAGGATTTCAGCCGCCGCCACGGGTGGATCGGCAACGGTTACCCCAACCGTCGTGGCCATGGTATCGCGCTTGCCGGTGTTGTCGGTGACGGTGAGGGTGACCGGATAGCTGCCCGCCTCGCGGTAGAAGTGACGCACCCGGCTCCCTTCTCCGGTATAGGCCAGATCAGCCGCTCCTCCACTGCTGTCGCCGAAGATCCAGTGATAAGACTGGATGCCACTGTCGTCGCTGGAACCGGTGGCGTCGAAGGTGATCAGGCTGCCCACCTCACCCGAATAAGGTCCGCCCGCATCAGCGGTAGGCGGATCGCCATCCTGAACGGTGACGGTGATGGTATCCAACCCCTCCTGCAGAGCGTGATCACGAACCCGGAGCGTCACCGGATAGCTTCCCGCCGCCTTGAATTGACGGGTCGTCTTTTCGCCCCACTGCGCGGTGGATACGATGACATCGTCCAGTTCAAAGGTTCCTCTCTGCACAGTGATTCCAGGACGCAATGCCGTATCGCTGTGGGTGTCCGACTCGTAGAGGATCAGCCAGTCACTATCGGTGGCCAGTTTGTACTCGTAGAGCGCCCCCCCGTATTGCCCGGTGGTAATGCGCAGGTCGTAGGTCTCACCCCTCGTATAGGAGATACCGGTACCGTAGTTTTTTACCGTCTCCCTGATGGAGAACCCGCCACTGGAAAAGTAGATGCCGTTGACCATTTGGAAGTATTCAAACCGCATGTCGTTGGTGTTCTTCAGACCAACGACCGCCGCTTGAGTATGCTGGGTCGGCGTCGTCACCCTCGCCTGGAACACCACCTGGGTCTGACCCGGATGGAACAGTACGTCCCGGCTGAAGAGATAGCGGCTGCCCCAGGAGCCGCCGATACCTTCGAGGGTGATCACATCGTCCTGGGTCACCCCCTCATCACTCACCAACCAGGTATCAGTATCCAGGGCGGTTCCGGTAAAGTCGTCTTCGATCACCGGCGGGAAGGTCCAGCGGTAGTCGTAGATCGCTACGTCGTCGGTCGAGTCCGAGGCATCCAGGTTGACCGTCCAGACCCCGTGGCTGGCGTCGGTCTCGTCAAGATCATAGGGACCGCCGGCATCGGCCACGGGGGGCTGCGCGGCCGTCACCTCGATTACAGAGGTGGTGCTGGTCTGCTGCCCCGCCCGGTCGGTGACGGTGAGGGTGACCGTGTAGCTTCCGGTCGCATGGTAGACGTGGGTTGCGGCGGCCGTGTTGGCGGTGGCGCCGTCACCGAAATCCCACTGGTAATGGATAATCTCGGAGTCGTCACTGGAGCTGGAGGCATCGAAATCCATGCTCCAGCCACCGGCCTGAGCCTGGGTTTCGTCCACCAACGCTGGGGCATCGATCACGGGCACTGGCGGATCGCCGATCTGCACCTGGACGCTGGCGGTATCGTTGTGTGTCTGTCCGGCCCGGTCCACCGCCGTGACAGTGAGGGTGTAGTCCCCGGGTGCGGCATAGCGGTGGCGTGCCGAGTGGCCACCCAGCCAAGTGCCCTCCGACACCAGTCCATCCGCAGTACCCAAGGTCTGAATGACCACCGGCTTGCTGGCTGTGATCCGATGCACGTCGCCTGCCAGGTCATCCGGCATCAGGTGGAGGTATTGATCCCGCTGCAGGGTCCGGGTGAATGCCCCGCTGTCGATGTCGATGGAGGTATTCGGATTCGGCGCAAAGATGATGAAACCATCCATCAGCTCGTGCAACAGGAACTCGGTACCGCCCCTGCCGCCGGCGAAAGAGGTGTCGTCACCCAGATTCCTGATGCCGGTACCGCCAGAGGTATCCCCGGCCCAGACTTCCACGTCACCGGTGGCGGCCAAGCGTAGCCTGCGAGTACCGAGACCGATGCGAAGCCAAGTGGCGTCCGCGGCCAGGCTTTCTGTATAGAGAGATTCCCCGCTATCCATGTCAAAGAGTTCAAGATCCGCCGCCTCGTGGGCAAAGACCGTCACAGCGCCGGTCGTGTCAGCTTCTATCGCAAAGAGGAATGACCGGCCCACACCGTCTCCACTCGCCGCAGGAACGGCGGTATAGCCGTTGCCACCGGTCGTCTGTATCGCTACCCGGCCACTGGCGTAGACCCGGTAGCTGGAGGACGCCAGATCCGGCATCCAGTAGCTGCCTGCCGGCAGGAACGCTTCGACAGTGGTGCTGACACCGGTTGTCTTGGTAATCCGGACCAGCGCGTCCTCGACGGCAAAGACGTAAAAGGGCGTTGACCGTCTGAAGAAGAAATCATGACCAACGGGGCCGTGATCCATAGAGGGGAAGAAGGCGGCATCGGCATGCGCACTCCTGTCAGTGAAATAGGCCCCCACAGGTTTGCTGGCCCTGACCTTGAAATAGGTGCCGTCACCCGGTTTGATCGGACCCCAGGTACTGAAGGCGTTCAGCGTCTTGCTCTCCAGCACTTCGAGGGTGGAGAGGTCGATGATCTCCACCAGGGTGTTGTCCTCCAGGACATGGAGTTCGTTGATCTGGCCATCCGGCAGGTCGTAGCCGTAGAGGTCGGTGCCGACGGCGAAGAAGCTGCCGTTTTCGCCAGAGGAAAAACCGGTGGTGTAACCATCGGACCCGTCGCCGAAATCGATCCGGTAACGCTCCACGGCCACATCGTCACTGGAGTTGGAGGCATCCAGCGCAAATTCCCATAGACCGTCATAGGCATCCCACTCGGTGAGCACGTAGGGTCCGCCCGCATCGGCCAGCGGCGTAGCGTTGGGTGCTACCTGGGTGGTAGTGGATGCCATGTCGGTCTGGCCGGCATGATCGGTAACGGTGAGCCCGATGGTATAGTCACCCGTTGCCTCGTAGAGATGGACAGGGCGCAGGCTGGCCTCAATGGGCGTGACCGTGAGGTTGTCGTAGATCAGTACCTGGTTCCAGGCCAACAGGGCGATGCCGCCGGAGAGGAAGCCACCGTGATCGGCCTCCAGCGCCAGAGTTTCGCTGCCACCCTGCGGGGTGACAAAGAGCTGCATGCTGCTGCCGACCACCCGCAGACGCAGGTGATACCCGCTTCCCGGATCCCAACCATCGCCGCCCTCGGCGATCACTTCTTCATGCACCCAGTCATAGAAGCGCCAGCTATCCCAGCTGTCCCGGGAGTAGACCACCAGCGAGTCGGTGGTGCCCTTGCTGTTGGGATGGCGGAAGGCCAGGCCGAGATAACCGTCACTGCCCGCCTGGGCCAGGACGTCGACCTCCAACTCGAAGTCGCGCCAGCTATGATCACGGTCCTGCAGCCAGGCCCAACGATTGGTGGTATTGTCCTGGGTCTGGTGCACCGCCCCGTCGATCACCTGCCAACTTCCGTAACGAGTGGTCCACACAGGATTGGTCGCCAGTTCACCGTCTTCGAAATCCTCTTTCAGGGCGGTAATAACAGCGTGATCTGAACCGTCGCCCCAGTCGATCTCATAACCAGCGATAGCGTGATCATCACTGCTGGTGGTCAGATCGTATCCGGCCAGCCAGTTGCCGAGGGAAGCCTGGGTTTCATCCACTGTTGCCGGACCCGTAATGTCGGCCACAGGCGCTGCCCCGGCCCCCGCCGTGACCGTGGTCGTCGCCGTATCGCTCTGTTCCATCTGGTCGTATACGGTGAGGGTCACCGTGTAAATCCCGGGCGCCATATAGACATGAGTGGGGTTCACACCGGTGGCATCCACTCCGATGCCATCGGTCGCGTCGAAATCCCACTCGTAGCGGGTAATGAAGGTCTCCAGATCTGACGATGCGCTACCATCGGGATGCACCGACCAACGACTGTGGCTGGCATCTGCCTCACCGACGACGTACGGCCCGCCCGGATCGGCGGTGGGCGGTGTGCCGATGACGCGCACAGTCAGACGGGCGCGATCCGTGTAACCGGTATCGTCGGTAACCGTCAACACGACTTTGTGGCTACCTTCAGCCGCAAAGATATGGGCGACCGTCTGACCGCTGCCGCTACTGCCGTCACCAAAGTCCCATTCGTAGCTGACAATGTTGCCATCGTCATAGGAGTCAAGCGCATCGAAGACCACCGTACCGCCTTCACTGACTTCAGCCTGGTCCTGATCCGCAAAGGCATAGGGCTGACCGAGCACCCGACCTGCCGGTGTCGATACCCCTAAGGGCGATCCCTGGGTGATGCCGATCTCCACCCGAACGCCGAAGGTTCCATCCCCGTTACCGGGGTAGTACCAGACCGTGCTGCCACTCACAGCTCCGGCGATTACGTCCTGGTCACCGTCGTGGTCCAGGTCGCAGGCGGAGAAGCTGGTATTGGTGTTGGAGTAGGTCTCCAGCGACGGTACCGGAAGCCCCGGCTGGAAGGTGCCATTGCCATTGCCCTTGTAGAGGAGGTTGGGATCACCGGTTTTGCCCTGGTTGGCAATGAGATCCACCTCGTCGTCACCATCGAAATCTGCCAGTAGCACCCCGAAAGGATCGCCAGTGAGATCGGCAATCTCGGAGGTGGTGAAGTTCCCATCACCATCGCCCCGGTAGAGAAATATCTTGTCATCGGTAGAGCGTGCCCGTACAAAGTCCTGGTTACCGTCACCACCCACATCCCCGGCATCCAGACCGCGACCGTCGCGTCCGGTCACCGGCAACAGCTCCACGTCGAAACCGGAGGTCATCACCCGGCGTGTGATCCGCAGATCGTCGAACCAGAACTGCTGTCCGTCGCTTGCATTGTGATCAGTCCACCACTGCAGTTCAGTGATCCGCCCCGGTTCCGGCCACAGACCCTTCACTGCGTCATAGAGATCGATACTCGCGGTATGCCAGGCATCGTCAGCAATCAACTCAACCATCGATACCATTGGGTAGGTACCCGGTTCGGCATTGACCGTACCGCCGAGGAATAGCCACCCGTCGCCCTGGACATAGACCGTCAGACCCACCGGAACGCCTGCCGGGATGCGGTAGGCAAAGCTCAGGGTCGAACCTTTTTGCAGATACCAGCCTGAAGGATTGGCGTCGATGGAGAGGCAGGAGTTGTCAGCCGTGGCCGTGACCCGCATCGACCAACTTCCCTGGTGGGCCGCAGCATCGTCCCTGGCCATCGAGGAAGAACAGGTCTGGCCGCCCCACCCCTCGTTGCCGGTCTCGAAATCGGATTGGAAGAAGGGTTCGTCGGTGAACGCCAGCTCTCCCCGATTGCGCAACAGCCAGACGTAGTCGCTGGTGCCGTTGACGATCAGGTCCATGGCGCCGTCGTTATCGAAGTCCTCCGCCGCCATGTCGCGTACATAGCTGCCAGCGGTATGTTCTGAATCACCCACTACACCCAGGTAGGCGGGAGCCAGGAACCGTCCGCCCTCGCGCTCGAACAGGTAGAGGTGCTGGCTGGGGGTACTGGCGGAGGCGGAGATCAGGTCGAAATCACCGTCACCGTCGAAATCTGCGACGGCGGAGCCATAGGTATTCGAACCTATATCCTCGATGAAACGCAGGTCGGAGAAGCTGCCGTCACCGTAGCTCAACGCATAGTAGAGGCGCGAAAGATTGTCCGCGACCGCCACGTAGTATTCGGCACCGAGGGTGATGGTGTAGGTCTGCTCGTCGGAAAGTCCACCGCTGTCCGCGACCCGAATCGTCACGTCATGCTTGCGATCAGCGCCGGCGGACGGGGTCCAGGCAACCAGGCCGCTGGTCTCATCGATGACCATACCCGCCGGTGCCTGGGTGAGGGAATAGTGCATGTTGTCGCCCCAGGCGATCTCAGGATCGTCCACCTGAACCTGGTAACGATAGGGCACCTGCTCGGCTCCCTGGGTCACCGGGATGGAGATGATGCCGGGGGCGTGGTTGGTCTCACCCACCACCACGATGAAGGTATCGACCGCGATGTTGCCCTGGTCGTCGGCGACCGTCAGGCTGCCCTGGTAGATGCCATCCGCCGGATAGGCGTAGTCGACGAACTGCCCGATGCCGAGCACGCCGTTGTCGAAATCCCACTCGTAACTGACGATGCTGCCGTCATCCGCAGAAGCCGAAGCATCAAAATGGATGACCTGCCCCGGATCCACTTCGATATACTCCAACCCGCTGCTTGCACTGGGATCACCGCTGAAGACGAACTGCAGGCGGTCGAGCAGCACTGCTGAGTCGACACGCCCGTCACCGCCGTCGGCGATGCGCATCTCCAAGGTGAAGGTATCGGTGCTGCCAGCATGATTGGAGACATCAACACCGAACATGCGAAAACCAGTCTGTCTCGTGTAACCACTCCAGGGCGCGGCAAAGAAGGGTTCGTGGGTATCGACCAGGTTCTCCAGCAGGTCACCACTGGCATCGTGAACCAGACGAAGGGTGAACTCGTCGTTGGTATAGCTTGGAGTGGCCTCATCGGTGAGAAGGTTGAAATCGACCTGCAGGCGTGTCGCATCAACGGGTACCGTGATGCTTTCAATGCTCAGCAAACTGCTGTCGATATCGGCCAGAGTTGAGCCGTCATCCGGCTCCGTGGTCATCAGCAACGCCTGACTGCCCTGGGTGGGCTGCAAAGCACTCTGCGAGGCCACCAGGCGCACATCACCCTGAGCCGTCGCGCCCGACAGATCCGTCTCAAAGCTGCCATCGACAACACCGACTGCATAGCTCCCGGTCATGACATCGGAGGCCAACAAGAACCCGATCGCCGGTATGCCGACGAAGGCAAGCAGTCTGCGGATCTTGTGGCGAATACTGTTCATGGTCTCACAGCCATCCTATGACCTTGTCCAGGATCTTCTCGGCGACCCCGGCAAAGCCCATCCAGCTTTGGCAGGGATTCTTGACGTTCGGTTCGATACTCACGGTCTTGAACGCCGTGTGCAGTTTGCCGATCCAGTCGTATACCTCTTTGCCGAAAGAGGCGATCTTCTTGAGTCGCGAGTAATCGGCCCCACTGCTGCCCCCCTTCGCCTCCACATAACGCGTAATCGTGAGGTTGAACTCGATCTTGAGCTTGAGAACATCGTTCGCCATGTTGCGATAGGTCTGGATGATCGCGCGGCCAATACGCTGGATCCCGGCGTGCATGATTTTGGTGCCGGTCTGCATCAACTGGGCGCCACCGGGAATGCCCCGGTTCATCATATCCATGCCCATCTCACGCATCTTGCGGGCCGGATACATGGAGCAGAGGGCGATGCGGGCCGCGGTGAAGAACATCTTGACCACGTTCTTCAGATACGCCGTACGCAGGCCACCCTGGATGGAGACGACGATCATCATTTCGATCATCGTCATCTCACCGGTGGGATCAATGAAGTTGACCGGGTTGTCGTAGGCGTAGAGATAACGGTGCAGGCTCGCCGGGGTCTGCAGGTCACCCTGGTGCGGATCCATGCTGATGAAACGCCCGGTCCGTTGGTCGTAGTAGCGTGCCCGCAGATGGTAGAGGCCGATGTTGGGATCGTAGCGTTCCCCGGCGAACAGGTAGCTGTTGGGGGTGGCGCCGGTGGCGGCCAACTGCCTGCCATAGGCATCATAGAGGTAGGTGTCGGTCACGGCCTCTGACGCGTCACTCAATGCCCGGGTGCTGCCCAGACCATCGTAGTGATAGTAGGAACGGATGCCGGAACGTTCCTGTGCCAGTAGGTCATGCCCATAGGTGTAGTGTACCTGCAGGGCGCCGGCGCCGCTTAGCTCTTCCAGTACATGAGCCATGCCGCCCGGTCCTTGGGCATCGAGCAGGTAGTGCGTCTCACCGCTGGCATCGGTCATGGCAACCCGGCTGCCATCCGCATCGTAGCCATACTCGGTGACACCGCCGGTAGTGTTCACACTACGGATCAGACGATTGGCGCTGTTGTATTCGTAGGTGGTTAGGTCGGCTCCTTCGGTCTTGCTGGTCTGGTTTCCGCTGGCGTCGTAACCGTAGGTCTCGGCACCTGCACTTTGCAGACGGTCGTTGATGTCGTAGGCATAGGCCGTTGCCACCCCGTCCCGCTGCATGTCAATCCGGTTGCCGACCGCATCGTAGGCGTAAATGATCTCATAGGGGTTGCTGCCCGTACGCTGTTCACGGGTAAGACGGTAGTTATCATCGTAGGTGTAAATCACCTGACTGCTGTCGGACTCGGTAATCTGCTCGCGCAGGCCGTTGGCATTGAGCAAATAGTCGAAAGACTGCAGGATGCTGCCGCCACTGGTGGATGTGGCCAGACGGGTCAACTGGTTACGCGCGTTATAGGTATAACGGGTGCTGGTTCCGTTGGCGTAGATCAGGTCGACCAGGCTGCCCACTGCATCGTAACCATACTCGGTGAGACCGCCGTCGCTATCGATGACACTGGTCAGACGGTTCAGGGCGTCATAGCCGTACCTTACGACGCCGGCCGGACTATCGACACTGACCCGGTTGCCCACTGCATCGTACAGATTTCTCACCACCGCACCGTCGGGATGGGTGACGTTCAGTAACTTGCCACGTTCATCGTAGGTGAACACCGTGTCACCCCGAGAATCCGTGACCCGCAGACGTTGGCCTTCACCACCGTACTCTGTCTCCACCGCGCTTCCATTAGCATAGGTCACCCCTGTCTGTTGGCCGACGGAATCGTATCCGAACCCGGTGACCACCGAGGCGAAGTCGACATGGCTGATCTTGTGCCCTGCCGCATCGTAACCGAAGATCTCTCTCTGGCCGCCGGGCAGTTCGCGGGCCGTCTTGTTACCGGCCAGATCGCATTCGAAACGGGTCACACGACCGTTGGCATCGGTCTGGGCAATCAGGTTGCCCGCTTCGCCGTATTGATACCGGGTCACCGGAGCCGGTTCACCGGTTTCCGGCGGCGGCAAAGTGACACTGACCAACCGGCCCAGGGCATCGTAGGCAGAGTGGGTGGTCAGCCCGGCGGGATCTGTCTTGGAGATCTTGTTGCCCACGCCATCATAAGAGAGAATTTCCGTCAGTCCATCGGGGAATAAGGTCTGGAGCTTACGACCCCCGGGATCGTACTGATACTCGGTGAGGTTACCGTTGGCATCGACCAGCGCCACCCGATTGCCGTTGGCATCGTACTCGTAGCGGGTTTCCGGCCGGATGTTCGCGGCGCGCACTGCGTCATACACCTCTGGTTGGAGTGTTCGTGTACGCCGCTGCAGCGCATCGTACTCATAGTCGGTGCGGCTGCCTCGTTCATCGATCTGGCCGATCAGACTACCTGTCTCGTCATACCGGCTCAGACGCTGTTCACCGCTCGGCAGGAGGCTACCCACCTTGTTGTTCAGAGCATCGTATTCGGTGAACGTGGTGTTGCCGTTGCGATCGGTGGCGCTGGTGCGGTTGCCATCCACATCGTAGGTGAAACTGCTGGAGGTTCCGTCCGCATAGTCGATCCGGATGACCTGGCTCATGTTGTCGTAGCTGTATCCGGTGCGGTTGCCGAGTGGGTCGATCTCGGCCGTCGTTTTGCCTGCTCCGTTGTATTCGAATCGGGTGGTATTGCCGGCCGGATCAATGGTCTCGACCAACATGTCGTTACCGTCATAGATGTGGCGCGTAGTGGCGGTGACTGTCGTGGCGCCCTGTGTAACCAGAACGCTTTCGGTCAGATTGTTGCCGTTGGCGTCATAGGTGTATTCCATCCGCCGTAGCAAGGTTCCGTCGGCGGCATAGCGCTGCTCCCAAGCCACATTGCCGAACGCATCGTGACCATAGGCGGTGTAGTCACCATTGGCGTCAGTGGTGCGGGTCTCCCGCCCCTGGGCGTTATATTCGTGCAGGGTGGCACTACCGTTGCGGTCGATTTCACTCAGCAGATGACCGTCAGCATCATAGGCATAAGTGGCCAGATTGCCTCTGGGATCTGTGTGGGTCAGAACCCTGCCGGCGCTGTCATGGGTGAATGTATTGGTCAGATCGAGTCCACCAGCATCACGCACCTTGGTCTCGAGTTCTCCCCGAGAGGTATAGGTGTAGTTGGTCACCGCGCCACTGGGTGCCGTCTCAGAAATGAGCTGGTCCTCTCCATCGTAGGCTCGCAGGGTCTCGATCTGCTGCTGACTGCCGTCCACGTCGGGGAATTCGATCTGGCGCGTGACATTGCCACGGTTATCGTATTCGTAGAGGGTCGGGTTGCCCCGGCGGTCACGGATGATCTGGGTACTGGCATCCAGGTCGTACTCCATCTCGATACTGTTGCCGTCTGCATCGGTCAGGGCGATAACGCGTCCATCCTCATCGTATTCCTGACGCTGCACCGGACGACCGAGCGGGTCTCGTATCTCGGTCAGACGGTGATCATCGTCATAGCTAAACTCGGTGCGGTTTCCTTCACCGTCGATCATGTCGGACAGATCACCGGTGGCGTTGTATTCATAGAGGAGTGTGTTGCCATTGGGATCTTCGAGACGTGTAATACGCCCCTCCCCATCCCGCACGAAGCTGATACCCAGACCGTCGGAGCGCTCGAAGCCGGTAGACGAGAGTGTGATAGTGGCACCGTTCGGTTCGGTGACACGGCTGAGTCTGTGTCTCAGTCCGTCCGTGGAAGTCTCGGTAAAGCGATAGCTGAAGCCATCGTCACCCTGATAGGTGAACGAGGGTGGATTGTAAGGTGCCCCGGCGAAATCGTAGATGTAACCGCTATCGTAGAAAACGGGTTCCTCACTGGGCTCCAGAGTTCCCTTGGCCTCACCGACGGGCTGGTAGTCCATACTTGTCAGCCAGGTAATCGGCACCGCCACCTGGGACGAGGGCTGTGGCTGGGCGCGGAACTGAAGCTCCTCTTCCTCGCCGAACTTCAGAGATACCGTGTGTGGTCTGGTGGGCACCAGCGTGTAGGTGGTGAAGGTACCGCCGTGGGCCTCTTCTTCCCACTCGATGGAGGGACTGCGGTTTTCAACCAGTTCCACATCCCTGAGCAGAAGCTGCCAACCGTAGCCGAAGTCGCCCTTGCGGTGGCGCTGGCGGCTGTCGTAGGATCGGGTCGCCGTGATAGGGAAGTTGCCTGCCTTGATCGCCTTGTCCTGGAAGCTGACCTGGAAGTTACCCAGCTTAAGTGCGCCGCTCACGTTGATCACGATCTCGGTCACAGAGGTGCGGCCGTTCATATCTTCCGCCGTGAGGCGAATAACATAGAAGTCATTCATCAGCAGGCTGGCGTCCAGGTAACCCAACACGCCGTCGGTGACTTCGGCATCACCGCTTGCAAACTCGACGAAGCCACTCTCCGACGCAGCATACTCCAGCCGGTAGCTGACAAGCGTTGCATCGTTCACGCTACCGTGAACCGCCACCCGGCCACTCACATCATCCTCTTCCGCCGGGCTGGTGATCACCACCACCGGTGGGTCGGTATCAGCCGCCGGATCTGCGGCACGCAGATTGTCGCTGGCGCTGCCTTCATTACCGGTCGCATCCCAAGCCCGGGCGACCACGGTGTAGTCACCCAACACAGGCGGTGTGTAGACGGCGGTACCCGTCGGCCCCAGCGCCACCGGTGTACCATTGACCTCCAGACTGGTTTCAGTCACCCCGGTATCGTCGCTGGCCATCACCGTGATAGTGGTGGGGTCACCGATGACAACGATCCTGGGATCGATATCCAGAGTCACCACTGGCGGTGTGATATCGGCCACTCCCACCGCTTCGAAGGTTGAACTACCGGTGCCGGTATTGCCTGCCGGATCAGTGGCGCCGGCATCGACTGTATAGCTGCCGGGCTGATAGGGCGTATAGCTGGCCTGACCACTCTCGTCCAGGACGAGAGCGACACCACCGGGCGCATCGGGACCGCTGACCTGTGCGGTACGGCTGACAACGGCTACGTTATCATCAGTGGTGACGGTAACGGCGACAGGATTGCGCAGATCCACCGGATCGGGAATCACCGTCACACTGACCGTAGGCACCACCATATCCGGCAGGATAGTCACACTGCCTGTATCCGTACCTTCGTTGTCCGCCTGATCCCGTGCAGTGGCAACAAGGTTGTGATCCCCCACTTCGATGGTGCTGTAGGTGGCATCACCGTTGATATCCAATGGGAACGGGACGCCGTCCACTGTCAGGCTGATGTCGGTCACCGCACGATCATCACTGGCTTCCACATGGATCGCCACAGCGGTTCCCTGCAACGCGGTATCGGGATCGCTGGTCAGGATCACGGTGGGCGGGGTGGTGTCCGCAGAAAGTACCTCGAATGCCAGGTTGCGGGTGCCGATGTTGTCGAGATTATCGCTGACACTGGCCAGGACACTGTATTCACCGGCAAGGGCCGGAACAAAGGCATGATCCCCCAGTCCGACGAAGTCAGTAGTTCCACCATCGGGAGCCGTTATGGTCAGTGTGCTCTGCTTGATACCGTCCTCGTCGAAGGCATCCACGCTGATGGTGACGCTATCGCCGACTTCGATATAGTCAGGTGAAGCCGAGAGCCGCACCCTGGGGATCAGAATCTCATTGTCCAGGTAGCGGTTCTGGCCACTTAGGGTGGCAAGAGCGATGTCGGGATCAAAGTCCGCTTCAGCATCGAAGGCAGTAGTACCGAAACTACGCTGTGGATCGACCGGCAATTGGGACGGCGTGGCGTCATCGAAACGGCCCGTGCCGTCGTTGAGCAACAGCCGGTCCTGACCCGCGTTGGCGAGAAAGATATCTGCATCACCGTCGGCATCGATATCCGTCGCCAGTACTCGGATGACATAGTCGCTCAAGGACGGAAGCAGCGTGGCCGTTACATCGGTAAATTGACCATTGCCGTCATTTTGCAGCAATTGCAGCCCATTCGCCCCCCGCGCCACCAGCAAATCCTGATCGCCATCTCCGTCCGGGTCGGCGCTCACCGCCGCCAGACTTTCACCGTTCAGCGCAGGTATGGCCCCGGCCGCCTCGCTGAAAACACCCAGTCCGTTGTTCAGCCAAAACCTGTCTTCACCCCGCTGGTTCAGCACCAGCAGATCGAGCGTCCCGTTGGCGTCCAGGTCGCTCAGCACTACACCCATGCTGCGCGCTTCATCCGCCGGCAACCGCGCCTCGGACTGGTCGGTGAATACACCGCTGCCGTTGTTGATCAAGACCTGGTTGCGGCTGCGGTGATTGGCCAGCAGGATATCGAGATCGCCATCGTCGTCCAAGTCGCCGACAACGGCATCCATGCTGCGGTGTGGATTGTCGGGCAGGCGGCCTGCGCTATCGTCGAGGTAATGGCCGGTGCCGTCGTTGATCAATATCCGGCTGACCCCGATGCCGACGAGCAGCAGGTCACTGTCACTGTCGCCATCCAGGTCTCCCGTGGAGACAGCAATCACCGGCAGATCAAGGATCGGTAGACGGGTAGCGCTTTCATCGCTGAAGTGGCCAGTGCCATCATTGACCAATAGCCTGCTCTGGCCTGCGTTTGCGACCACGAGGTCGAAGTCATTATCCTGGTCGATGTCGACGCTTGCGATGTCGTAAGAGAGTGAGGTGTCAGCGGGAAAATGGGTTGAGGTGCGATCCAGGTAGGCGGCAACAGCGGGGGAGATAATCCAGGGAGGAAAGACCAGCAGCAGGCTGATCAGATAGGCAAAAAAGGTACGCACCACCCTGTGACGCGTCCAGAATGACGCGTTGCGCCTGCTGAATACCCCTCTACTGCCTTGGGGTCCCACAACCTTCTCCTCGCTCTTTCGAGTCAGTTATCCAATGCGCACCTGCATTGCTCCCCCAAATATCGGTATAGTTTCCTTCTTACACCTATACGCGGATTTTACTTCCCGAAAGAAGCCACTTCTGTCGTAGCCTCCTGTGGGCACATACGACAATCTGTTTCATGGCAGCTTCCATTTTTCCACCAAACGGCACTACCCTAGGGTGTCTGGAAAGTCGCTCGGGCTTCAATAACATATCTACCCGCTGCCAGGTTTACAGATACCTGTGCGGTACAACCGCCAAAGCCATCACAATTGCCAAGAGTTGCCGTTTCAGTAAAGGGGAGGCCTCCGGGACTCGGTTTAACGGTCACGTCAACCGTGGTGCCTTCCGGCACCTCACTGGATGCCACATCGACCGCAACGGTCCCGGGCGCAGGTAACAGAATATCCACCTCTCCCATCCACCCCTGGGGCAGTTCTGAAAGCAGTTCGCCATTAACCTGCGAAATCACCTCACCGGCAACGCTCGTGATCGCCACGCTGGACGTGATCGGATTGGCCAATGGGCCTGGAGCTGGCACACGCGTGGCGACAGGGGTGGTATTGCTGCCTGGTAAGGTATTGGTAAAGGCCTCCAGACGAATGGCGCCATAAGATGCGGTGGTGCTTCCTCTCAGGGCATTGACCGTGCCACCTCCGGTGAGGGTATCTGCAATAACACGAACGGACCCCCCACTACCCGCCGCACCACTGCTCGAGCAACCGGAGAGATAGTAAAGACCGCCATTGGCGCCATTCGCATTGATGCTCCCGTCGATCGATGCAGTACCGTTTACGGCGACAAACAGCCCACCGCCGCCACCGCCGCCACCGCCACCGGAGCAACCCAGATCTACATTGTCGGAGCGTCCGCCACCACCACCTGAGCCGCCGATCATGGGCAGGAGTTCAGGGATGCCCACAAACTGACCTACCTGTGAGGCGACAATGGGATCAAGGGTTGCACCATCCCCACCGGCAGGTCCAAGTCCGGCGCCGCCGTCGTTCTGAAAGTTCACCAGTTGGTAGGCGCCATCACCGCCACGAAACCCCCCTGGCCCGCCCAGACCTCCAATGCCATTTATTGCGTTAGAGCCTCGTGTACCCACCACACCGTTAAGATCAATTCTGTTGCCGGCCACTATAGTCAGATCACCACTGACAAGCAGGGTAACAACCGTGTTGGCAGGATTGTGTTGAAAATTGATTACGGCATTCGTGGTGCTGCCAGGAATATCATAAACCAAGAAGCTGTCGAAGATGAGCACCCCGTCATCAGATAGTGGGATCGTAATGGTCACCCCACTGCGCACAGTTCCTGCAGGCCAGGTAGCTTCAACGGCACTGTCAAAATCCCCCAGGCTGTTGGGATTGCCCGCGCATCCACAGATATCGAGCGCATGGGCGGTTGCTGACCAGGCCAGAAGTCCCAGAGCGATAGACATCATCAGCAAAGGCTGCCTCGTCCGGTTCTTGATGGGTGAGATAAAGTCTGTTGATTTCATGACATGCACTCCCGAATTGTTCCCTTCCCTCTCAGGGGAAAGGATTGGTGTGAGCGGATTGAATAACAACATCTCACTGCACCTCCACGCCGACCGATGGAGCCACCGTGGGCGGCAACTCATCTGTTGCAAAATCACCGACCTGCACATTGAGTTCACGGATCTCATCACCGAAGTCGAGCCTGATAGTCGCCTCGCCGGCAATTCCGCTGATCAGGGTAAACGTGGCTGAAACCTCGCCGATGAGGATAGTGACTTGAGTCTCCAGCACATCAACGACGTTAAAGTCACCGCTTGCGAAGGTCACGGTGACCTCGGAAGCCACTGGCTGGTCAAGCAGGCGCACCTCCACTAGGGCCTGATCCGCTACCGGCAGGTTCACTTGACCGACTGAAGGCAGCGACAGCAACCGTATTCCGACCGGACGTGCGACCGTTGGCGGTGCCGTCCCCACTGAAGGCAACCCGACGAACACCGTAAGCTCACGCACCAGGCCATCGGTTGTCAAGGTTAGAACGGCCGTTCCCTCAGCGCCGGTCACCAGCGACAGGATAGCCGACTGGCCTCCAGATGGGATGACCACCGGTCCGACGACACCGGCAACAAAAGGATTATCGCTGGTCACCACCACATTCATATCCACCACCGCTGGATTATCCAGCAGCAACAGAGTGATATCCCGAGCGTCGCCGACAGGCAGTATGACCTGACCAACGGAGGGCGCCTCGGGAATCACCACACCTATAGGTGCGGCTACCAACGGAGGTTCAGTGCCGATGAGTGGTATACCGACGGTCACTGTCAGCACTCTCACCTCTTCCCCGGCCCTCAGGATCAACTCTGCCGTCCCCTCTGCACCCGTATCGATCGTAAGCACGACAGTCAGCTCGTTTTGCGGCACCATCGGGCTACCCAGGATATCGGCGACAGCCGGGTTGTTGCTGCTGACGATCAGGGAGGTATCGGCAGTCGCTGGTGAACCGAGTACTGTCAGAACCAAAGTTCGTTGGCTGTTTTCCGGCAGGATCACACGACCCAGGCGTGGCGGACTCAGCACCATCGTTCCCACTGCCGGAGCCAGTGGCCGCAGCTCCTGGCCGCTCAGCGGTGTGCTGACCGAAATCACAACAGCCTCGGTACCGAGGATTGAATTCACCAGCACGCTGGTACTCCCCTCGGCCAAACCATTCACCGGTACGTTGATGTCCGGCGAGCCTGCCGGTAGGACCACAGGCGTGCCCGGCACTTCGGCCACACTCGGGTCCACGGCATTCAGGTTGATGGTCAGATCCTCACCCAGGGTCGTCGAAACCGATAGACTCAGATCCGCCGTGCCGCCCAACGGAACACCCAGTAGTTGCGGCGTCACCCTGAGGCCTACGCCTACATTCACCGTCACGGCATCCTGTGCAATCTCGACGCCACTGCTGTTGCGTGCCGACGCGGTGATAGTCAACACTGGGACATCTGCTGCAGCCGGAGTGGTAAAGGCCGCAATGAAGGGTGGACTCGTGACCGGTGCCAGCTCAACGCCGTTCACCGTGAACAGTACGCTGGCTACGCCGAGTCCCGCACTGGCACGAGCATCCAGATCGATTTCAGTGAGTTCCGATACGGTCTGTCCATCCGCCGGAAAGGCGATGGAAAAAGCGCCGGTAGTGAAACTGAAGTTCAGGGTACCAGCCAGCGGATTGCCCGCCAGATCGGTGATGCCGTCTGTCAGGCTGATGTCCACCAGCGTATCCAGAGACAGTGTTTCGTCAGGCTGGAAGTTGACCTGCGTATCGCCACTTTGCAGCTCGAGCGTACCTGCCACCGGATTGCCACCGGTGCTGACCTGGAAGGTC
Source organism: Sedimenticolaceae bacterium (assembly GCA_963691905.1). Taxonomy (GTDB): domain Bacteria; phylum Pseudomonadota; class Gammaproteobacteria; order Chromatiales; family Chromatiaceae; genus QGON01. The sequence goes on along the minus strand of OY829893.1, from coordinate 1,453,017 downwards.
GTGCCGTTGACAGAGGCGGGTGCTACGGGCTCACTGAAGGTCACCCGAATCCTGGTAGCAATGGAGACCCCCGTAGCACCGTCCAGCGGTGAGATGGCGGCCACCTGGGGTGGTGTAACATCCGGCGAGGCGGTAGTAAAACCGGAGGTGAAGAGTGCCGTCAACGCGTTGCCCACAGCATCGGTTACCGCCGTATCCACAGTTATCGTATAGCCTGCTCCTGGCTCCAGAAGACCGTCACTGGGGGTCAGTGTCACCAGGGTATTTTCGGCGCTGAAGGCGAAGCTCACTGGCTCCACACCACCGTCGGCAAGGGTCAGGCTCGCGGCCGTCACAGAGGCCGGGTCGATGGCCTCACTGAACCTTACGTTGACTGTGGTTCCCAGTCCGACCTCTATAGTGCCGTCGGCCGGGACCACCTCGACAACCTCAGGTCCGACCACATCGAGGATGTTGACGGTCACCGACGCGGCACTGGACTGGTTGCCACCCAGATCGCGCGCCGTCGCATTCAAGGTCACACTGCCACCGGTGGGCGGTGGGATAGCGATATCGAGGTTAAAAAGCTCGCTGACATCAGTTGCTGCTGGTGTGATGACACGGGTTTCCGAAACCGTTGCCGAACCGCTGGCACTGAAGGTTATTTCCGTGATGCCAGCATTATCTGTGGCATCGATGGTCACCGCCAACGGGACACCCGGATCATGATCGCTGCCTGCTGCGGGACTGCCGATGGCGACAGTGGGAGCTATGGCATCATTGACACTAACCGAAACTGTCTGCACCACACTGGTATTGCCGGCGGCATCGATTGCGGTCACGCTCAAGTTCAGATCACCGGGTTGGGTCGCCGCCGGGATCGGGATATTGAAACTGACCACCACAGGTGTGGCCGGATTGTCAATCACCTCGGCCCCGCTGAGATCATTACGCACACCGCTGGAGGAATAACGAACCTCCTGTACTCCGACGTCATCTTCGGCCTGTACCGTCAGTGTGAGAGTTTCCCCTGTATCGATCGTAGCACCCGGTTGCGGCGCCAGGATAGTCGCTACAGGCGGCTCCACGTCACCGACATCAAGAGTCAGGATAGTGTCGCTGCTGCGGTTACCCACACCGTCGATGGCCACCCCAACCACCTGGATCGCACTGTCATTGGCGGCCGCCGCCGGGACTGTGAAAGAGAAGTCCACGGTCACGCCAGCTCCGACAGGAACCGCCGGCACCAGACTGGGGCCAAGATCGAACCCATCGCCCGTGGCGCGGAACTCCACCCCAGACACTTCGACATTGTCGTTGGCCGTGGCCCGAACCGTCACAACCTGACCCTGCAATACCCGGGTGGCACCGCTGGATGTTGCCAGCGAATCCACCGCAGGCGGAACGGTATCGGCAATCTGCAGGATACGGACAGGCGAAACTTTAGAGTTACCCGCTGCATCGGTGGCATTCGCTGCAATCTGGATCGTACCCGGCGCCTCGAAGGCAGCCGGGATGTTCAGAGTGAAGACCTCGGTAGCCATCGGTCGTGGTGGGCTCAGGGTCCGCTCTGCGCACTCGGCGAGCGCTGGTGTGCAGTTCAGGCTCAGGGTGGTGACAGCCAGATCATCACTGGCCGATACCTGCACATTCACACTCGTACCCGGAACCACCTGTGCCTGATTCACCGGACTATCTATGGCCACTTGCGGCGCAACACTGTCTTCCACTGGCAGGATCAACCTCGCAGACGGGCTGATCTGGGCCAGGGAATCGGTCGCAACTGCCTGCACGGTCAGGGTCTGTCCTGGCGGGGCATTGGCGGGCACCGTGATCTCAAAGTCCGTTGTGAACTGAGTCAAACCGGGAGATGGAGCAGCCGTCTGTGAGTGGTTGAGTACACCGATGGCGGAAAATGAGACCGGACCGACCTCGAGGTCATCGCTTGCCGTAACCCGGAAACCGCAGGTCTCACCGGCCCCAACACTGTTCCCGCAGGTTAGGCTGGTCAACGCAACCGACGGTGGCTGGTTTGGCAGCACGTCGATGTCCAGCAGTGCAGGCGCCGAACGGTTACCGCTGTCATCCACGGCAGTAGCCGTAATCTCGACGCGCGGGACACCAACCGGCAGGGCCACATTCACAAGGAACGGTGCCGCATCGATCACGGCCGGAGCCTGCCCGTCGATGACATATTCCATGCGCGCCAGATCCGTACCCGTCACGTCGGGTATGACGCTGACACTGGTGCCTTCAATGCGGGTGGGTGTTCCCTGCAGGGCGAGAAAATTCAACACCGGCGCCAATGTGTCGACCGTGCTGAACTGGGTGGTAAACGGGAGATTCTCCAACACATTCCCGGCCAGATCCCGGATATTGTCTGCGACAATCGTATAAGTCCCGTTGGGTTGGAGGAAATCATCCGGTGTGAAGATCGCCACGCTATCGCCGAGGGTCATGGCCACCTGACCGGCAACCGGCTGGCCGCCATCATCCAGCAGAGACAGGTCGATGGACGCCTGGACCGACTCGGAAAATGTCAGACGCACCACCTCTTGCGGAATCACCCCAGTCTCACCCGCCTGTGGGCTGCTGGAGGAGACTGTCGGCGGAATGATGTCGGCAGTGCGAAAGATGATGACAAAGGGGTCGAGCAGTTGCAGTCCGACCAGATCCTGTAGACCGGCAGGTGCGCCATCGACCGTGAGGCTATAGATCCGATCACTCTCCAGTGGATCAGTTGGGGTAAATACGGCCCTCGTATCCCCATCGAGGAGAGTGGTCGTACCCGTCACCTGGGCACCGCCATCCATCAGCCGGATGCTCCCGACTGAGCCCCCCTGCATGGGTTCGTTGAAAAGGATCTCGACAGAAGCGTCCACTGCCACACCGCTCTCACCATCCTGGGGCGTGACCGTCAATACCCGAGGTGCGCTGTTGTCGAGGGTGAGGTCAGCGAAATCCAGATCGGGATCAGCGACAGTCAAAGTACCGGAGGCCTGACGAACGCCTGCGCTCTCCGGCTCGAAGGCATCCAGGGTGACCGGCCCCAGCGGAATACCCAGGAACTCGAACTCTCCGGTCAGGTCCGTTGTGATCTGCAGAATGCCGGATTGGAGTGAACTCTGAGGCTGGAAGCGTAAAGTCACGTAGGTATTGGCCGCAGCCGTGAAACCATCCGCCAGCAGCATGCGCCCATGCACTGAACCCGTAACACCCAGCTCAACGGTAATGGGTACACTCTGGTCCGGGGTATCGATGACACCTGTGCTCACGCCTCTCACTGGGCCCGATTCGGCGGAGACAAAGAACTCACCCACCGGTACACCAGGGAAACTCACCTGACCGCTGACATCGGTGAAAGCGGTGAAAGAGCCGCTAAAGGGGAGTCGACCCGTTTCACCAGGCAGTCTGGCGCTGGCTTCCAAATTCACCCTGGCACTCGGTTCCGGAACACCGTTCGCGTCCACCACAACCACCGTCACCTCGCCGATCCCGCGCAACGTCAGGGTCACCGCAGCCGTCTCGCCGACCTGCCCGATGGTGGTCTCGCCAGCCCCGCCATTGTGTTCATTGGCCAGTGAATGTGCCTGGAGTCTGTAATTGCCCAGTTTCAGAAACTCAAAGGTAAACTCACCATTGGTATCAACTGCGGCTGTGCGTGAACCCTCAGATCCACTCAGGGTGACCTCCACGTTGTCCACCGGATTGCCGTCGGTGCCCAGCACCTGGACCTGCACCGCACCGAAGCCCTCCAGAATGATATTCTGCACCACCAGGTCGCCTTCGAAACCAATCGAGCCATCGGCGTCGCCGCTGAATCCAGTGGACGCATCCTTAGCCGACAGGGAGAAATTACCGACGGTGACGCCATCAAAACGGAAGCTGCCGTCTGTTCGTGTGGTGGACTGGAGCCGCACCGCCGCCGCGCCCGAACCCGAGAGTGAGACGTGCGCCCCCGCGACTGGAGTCACGCCATCAGCCTGGGTTACAAAACCCTCCACGCTGCCGCGGCCGAACTGGATGATGGTGATGTCCACCAGCTCACCCTGCACGAACAGCTCCCCGCTGGCCCTGCCGAGGCGACCGGTAAGGGGATCGCTGGCCTCCACCGTGAACCGCCCTACGGGTATCGCATCCAGGAAGAAACGCCCGTCCGCATCCGTGTTGGCGTAGGCCTGGATGCTGCCGTTGAGGGTTACGTTCGCGTTGGCCACCGGAGTGATGCCATCGGCCGCCAGGTAGGTGCCGGTGACCGTGCCCGCCCCATGCAGGGTGAGCACCAGGGTCGTCTCGCCGTCGCGGGCGATAACGCCGCTGGCCCGGCCCTTGAGGCCAGTGCCCTGCTCCTCGGCCATGACGCCGAACTTCCCCTCGGTAACATTGAAAAATTGCACCTCGCCTGCCCCATTGGTGACACCATCCAACTCGTCACCCGGGAAACCTGAACGCTTGAGTGAAACATTGGCGTCAGGCACCAACGACCCATCCGGACGTTTGACGATGACCCGGGTGTCTCCCAAGCCGAGCAGGCGGATCTCTAAATCGGTATTTTCGCCAGCCAGCACCGCCGCCCTGGCTTGGCCAGTGAGACCGCTGATGGGATCGAGCGCCGTGACCGTGTAAACAAATTTGGGAATCGGAAAGCTGCTGACGAATCGCCCATCGGGATCAGTACGAACAGTGATTCCATCACCATAGTCAATGGTCACGTCCACGTTGGCCGGTGCCGGTGTCACGCCATCGGGCAGAAACACAATACCGCTGAGGGTGCCGCTGGTCTCCACCATCAGCGGGAACTGCAGGACGATATTGTCCCAATTCGGCGTATTAACGTTGAGTTCACCGGTAAAGGTCGGGCGACCTGACTCCAGGGTGCTTGCCGCTTCCAGCGTGAAGGTTCCGGAACGTATGCCGGTATTCAGGAAGGTATCCAGGTCGAACAGAGCGATACCGCCGTAAGCAAACTCGCCCGTATTCAGGTCGGTATTCATACGACCGTGTTCCTTGAACTGGGCCGCCCCATTATCCGCCACACCGAGGGCGGATATGCGGGTGCTGGCGGCCGCAGGCAGACCATTACCCGCCAGCGTTACACCTGAAACATTGCCCAGCGGCAGGTAATCGATGTCGGCAAAGAGCGTGGTGCTGTCCTGGAACAGGTCGACCTTGGTCCAACCAAAACCGTGGGAGAAATCAGCCGCTGGCGGTCCGGAAAGGAGGGTCTCGCTGATGTTGAATGCCGTCTCCAGAGCATTCTGGTAGGCGGCCAGCGCCGCATTGTCATCACTGTAATTCGGCGCCTGAGCCTGGCAGTTCAGATCCGGTGGTGGATCGGGTGGTATGGCGGTAAAAGCCGAACACGCAGGAATTCCGCGCTTTTTCATGAACTCAATGAGCCCCTGCTGGCCGGGACCCGGCGCCTGCAGGAGATAACCACCCAACGGCCTGTCAGGAAAGCGGAACCGGCCCGCGTCGTTGGCAAAGACAAACTCGTACCCACCGGAGCGGACGATGCGCACAGTGGCACGTGGCACCGGATTGCCATTGGCGTCACGCACCGTACCCTGAATCGTGGCGCGGGCCTCCAGGGTGATGGCGATATTCACCGTCTGGTTGGAGAGCACAGTGACACTCTGGCTGCCACGCCGCTTGGTCAGCGGGTTACCGGCCTCGATGGTGCGTTTGCCCGGCGGCACACCTTCGATGCGGAAAAAACCATTGACATTGGTCACTCCAAGGGAGATGCCCCCAGCGACCAGTGCGCCCTCCACCGGAATACCCTGAGCATTGTAGACCAAACCTTCAACCGCACCGTTCTCTTCGAGTACTACTACCGCCGAGCTGGTGATTCCTGCCACTATCTGTACATTCCCAGCGACACCGAGCTGTGCGCCAGTGGGATCCAGGGCGACCACATCGTAATTGCCGGGTATCAGGTTCTCAAAGTCGAAAGAACCGGCCTCATCGCTCTCCGTCTGGTCCACCGCGCTGATGGTATCGGTGATGCGGTCGTAACTGCCCACGTAGACAGAGAATCCCACACCCGGAGTACTCCCGTCAGCGAGAAATACCCGTCCGGTCAGGTTGCCGAGCTCGGTGGTCTGCAGAATCAACTGGATATCGGTAACCGCCTCCTCCCCTGCCGACTCGACGACACCGGAAGCCAGACCGAAGGCCCCCGCTCCATCAAAAGAGCGAACGGTATAGGTACCTACCGGCACATCCGGGATGATGTACTCACCCAGGACGTCGGCATTGGCGCCCAACCCACCGCGGGGCATCTGCGGCGAGGCAAGCAGCACCGGGGCACCGGCAACAGGCAGACCGGCGGCATCCGTCACCTGCCCACGAACCAAGCCTTTGCCGCGAAAGGTCGGAAACAGCAGCATCTCTTCACCTGGCGCCCGCACTTTCGCGATCAACGAAGTAAAATCCAGGGTCTCCGGGTGCTGGGCCTTGAGCGTGAAGTAGCGGCCGATGCGGCGCACGAAATCGAAATCGAAGTTGCCCTCACTGTCGGTGTGAATACGAGAGACATCGAAGACGTAAAAGGGACTGATTGCGATGGTGAGATCGAGCAGGGCATCTGGCACCGGCTCCCCGGCGGCAGTGCGCAACTGACCGAAAACATGGGCGCCATCGGCAAGCACCGTCTCGATGGTGCGAGTATCGGGGATAAGCAGGTTGCCGCGCTCGTCGGCGATACCGGAAGTCGTGATCTCGCGATCGACCAGGGTGCCGATAGGCCGCTCCAGATAGAGATAGGCCAAGCGCCCGCTGGGCTGCAAGACAGCCCCCAGGGCGCTGTTGGACTCGATGGCATAGTTGGCGGTTTCGGTAGACGTCGTTTCGGTGACTGGTTTATCGAACAGTACGCCGACCAGCAAGCCGTAGGTGGCAGGATCGAAGATGTTCCCTGGGCTGCCCAGATTGTAGGATTCGAGCTGGCGCACCGCCAGAACCTGCGGAGGTACTTCGTTTATCAGGATGGTCGCCGCAGCTACAGTGGCATCGGCAAGCCCGTCGCCATTGCTGTCCACGACGAGATCGAAGCTGTTGGCCTGACCGAGCCGGATCGTGATCCGGGCTGTACCACCGGGTCCAATGGCCACGCCGCTGTAGCTCAATAGCGTCGCCTCTCCTGCACCTGTCGGCACGCTCACGCCGAGATCGAACAGGCTCGATCCGGTGCCGGTCACCTCGACAATGTAATCTACGGCGTCGAGGCGCGATACCAGGGCGAAATCAGCCCGACCACCGTTGGTGATGATGGGAACCACTTCGGCGTAGGGCAGTGTCTGGTCAGTGCCATCCGGTCCCGAACCTGCGGCATTGCCCGCCCCGTCCAGGATGCGAAGCTTCACCGGTGCCGGGGCGTTGCCCAAGCCTGCGATCGCGACCAGATGCCCGTCTCGGGTTACCGTCTGGCGGGCGAAGGCGTCGAGGAAATCGAGCAGGCTGGATGCAGTAACCCCAGGTTCAAACAGAGCACCGAACTCGGCAGCCAGGGCCGTGCCCGCGTTGCTTTGGCGCAGCAACTGATCGAAGCCGTTATCCAGGGTGCGGTCCCCCAGCCAGTCGAGCAGCAGATCCTGCAGCACACTGGTCAGAGGTTCGCCGAAGGCCACTCGCTGCCCCGCCTCACCCAGCTCACGACCACGGTCGATGACGGTCTGGTGACGCACGAAGGCAACATCCGCGGGCAGAGCACCAGAAGGCGCAGTCGCGATGCTGTAGGCCTGCCCCAGTACCCTGAGTGCTGCACTGACCAGCCCATCCGGCAGGAAACGGGTGGTATCCGGCAGCACGATGGCATTGGGTGAAAGCGGGATACCCCGCTCACCCACCCCGGTGGTGATCTGGAAACGGCCGGTCACACCCGGCTCCGAATTGAAGGAGGCAGCGGTGACCTGCCCTGTTTTCTGTGCAATCAGCGTGAACTTCTGGGTGAAGGAGTCCCCCGGCAGCAGGGTGTCGATGACAATCGTCGGCTCGGTGTTGGGATCCAGAACAGCCCCGGACACACCACGTTCGTCGAGATTGACGGTCACCAGATTTGCAACCGTAGTCGATGTGTTGGTGATAGTGGCATAGAGGTCGTAAGGCTCGCCGGAACGGATAGTACGCGGATGGACCAGGGTGATACTAAAGGTTGGATCGCGCACCAGCACTGCGCCGATAGCTGCACCCTGAATCTCCACCGGCCCCGAGGGCAGGCCTTCCAGGATGCCGCTGAGTGCGATATTGACAGTATGAAAACCCTCTCGCAGACCTTCGACCAGGAACTCGCCAGCCCCTTGATTCTGGGGCGGGATAGTCCCCACATCGTCCGCCGTTCCCAGCGCTCCATCCGGACCTGGCTGCACTATATCAATGACAGGTTGTACGCCGATCCCTTCAATGCGGGCCAGACGTAGCGGATCGTCACCGGGCTGTTCAAAAGAACCCGAGACAAGGTCTTCCCCTGCCGGCAGGGTGATCTCAGCGGTGAGATCCCGCACCGAGAGCAGCGAACCATCCGGGGCGACGTTCGCGACCGTCACCATCACCGAGAAGAACTGGTTCAGAAAGGCGATATTTCCAGGAATCACCACCAGGCCGGTGATGGGCGGGGCGCCGAAGGGTCTGGGGCCTCCATCGCCGACCCCGGCCTCCATAAAGGGGATGGCGGCAATCGAGAAATTGAGCCCGGGCCGATCGAAATCATCGGGCAGCTCAACCACTTGCCGCTCGTTCAGTTCGGCATTGACCCGGCTCAACAGGCCGATCAGCTCTGGAGTGGTTTGCTGGAATGCCAACAGCTCCCTGGTTGGCAATGCCACCGGCAGTCTGATTTTGAACGTATTTCCATCGACGTTGAGGGCAAGTTGGAACTCGCGTATATCGAAGTTGTTCTCGTCTATGACGATGCCCTTCTCCCGGATCTCATCCAGGGTCAGCGGACGGGAGGTGACGCTGGTTACCAGGATCTCGCTGATCACCTTGATGGGCACCAGGCCCGGAGTGCCGTCGAGCAGGATCTCACCATCTTTCACCAGCCGGATCTGGTCCAGAAAATAATCGCCAGGCAGGGCGAAGGGCGGGATAGGGATGGGATCTCCGGGGCGCACCTCGATATCGATGGGGGAAAGCGAGGGACCGCGCAACTGGGCCTGCACCCGGGTTTCACTACGCAGACGGTCCAGCGCCGCCTGGGCCTCGGGGCCAGCTCCTGCGGGCAGGGTCAACCCGGTGTTGACGATAGTGGGAATGTCCTTGGGGACGGTCAGGGCCGGTGGATCGACGGTGAGCTGTACGCCGATGATGTCGAACTGGAGTTCTGCGAATGATTGAGCACCTGCCGTCCCGTACGACAGCAGCCACAAGACCATGCCAAGCAGGGAGATCATGCTTGGATTCAGTCTCAGCCATTGGTACTTGTGACTTTTCATCGCATTTTCCTGGGTGTTACATCGCCTCTTATGGTTCGTCGTAAGTGACATCGACATGGGTAAACAGATATTGTCCAGCAACAGGTGTGTCCAAGAGCAGCAGGACTTTGATACGGTATCGTTGAAGGTGCTCGAGTGGTGAATCGACCAGCAATGTGAGAGCACGACTTAAGCGCCGATTCTCTTTCTCCTCTGTTGTCACATTGAACGTCTTACTGCTGATCCGCTGCGGGATTCCGTTGGAGTCCGTTTCGTCCAGGTCGTAGAGGTAAAAGCTGGCCTTCCTGACCCGCGGATCGCGCCATTGGATGGCGAAATCATCCTCTGCACCTATGTGTTTACCGAAACGAGGCCTGGAAAAATAAACAAACTGATCGATAGCGATACCGCGTGGTCGGTGAAAACGTTTCTTTTCGGTGGAATCCGGGGTGCGATAATCGTAAACCCGCGCCGTTACCTCTTCCTCACAGGCCGGGGACAGAGGCCCACTGGCACCTCCAGATACTTTTTTGCACACGGGGATGACGGAAAAGTAGGCCCTATCGGAACCTTCGCTGAATTCACTTACAGTAGTATCAAAATGTTCGATGAAGTCGTCTGAGATCGGTTCATCGTGGATAATGCTGATGGCCCCACCGCCGCGCCGAAAGTCACTAGACTGATTCTGGTCAAACTGAACCCCTTCATCGAGGGTACCTGCCGCACCGGTTGCCGTCGTACCGCTGATGGTAAAGCCGAGATCCTCCAGACGGACCCTGACCAGTTCTGAGTCCGGCCCACCCTCCGCAAAGTCATCTACGACGACTTGCTCGTAGGTTATGGGCGAGCCAAAACCGGCATGGCTCGCTACGGCGAACTTCCCGTTCTGGGCATACACCAGGTCATTGGTAAATAGCAGTGCTTCGTCCGGGCTGGGAAGGAGTCGTGATGTAAATGTTGGACCTGATGACTGTAGCGGCAGGAGCCCTCTCCTTGGCCAAAGGTGCGCATCCAGCGGTATCGCAGGGGTCACGCCAACAACACCCTGGAACATATCAGGCGGTAACTGGGCAAAGGCTGGATGGGCGCCGACACCTTCCGACTCAGAACCGCTGGGTGGCGCTTGCTGAAACTCCCTCTGCCTGACCAGATCCAGGACGCCGAAGTTACCCGTTTGATGAAAGGCAACAAGCGCCCTTGAAGAAGCAAAAGGATTTGATACCGGTCCGGGTGACGGTCTGAACGACATGGCGAACGGACGCTTGGCGAATACCTGTGGCTGATAGGACTGATCGAGAAGGAGGCTGTCATCACTCGTACTGACATTCCACCCGAAAAGGACGTTGGGAGGGAAAAACCAAATCCGATCGCCCTGAAGGTAGGTTCCACCAGTCACCTGGTGGGTTTTTGCAGCAAACGTCCCGGTATACCCCGGCGCACTCAACAGGGTCTTGCCTTTTTTCAGATCCTCCAGCAGATCGTGCAGGAGATCCGCATATACACCCGAGATCTCTGACACCATTTTGCTTAACCCCTGAAGCAGACCATCAATACCGCCGGTGGTTGCGCTTGAAGCCGCGCCGATTGCCTGACCACCTGCCAGGGCCTCGTAATATTCAGGCGGAAACTTGCCGTCGAGAATACCCTGGTACTCAAAGACACCACCATTCAGGAGATACAGGTACTTGCCATCCGCGCCGACCGCTACATCCGAGGGTTCATCACCACCCACAGTGGATCCGGGATTCTTCATGAGCAGCATGAGCTTCTCAACCCCATCCTGTGGATTAGTTGATGGCCAGTCCTGGAAATTCATGGACAGCGATAGATATTCGGAAAAATCGATTTGAAGCCCCTGTTCGGGTTTGGCATCCTTATAGAGATCCACATTGATTGGCAGTACGGCACCGGGTTGAGAGCCCTTCCCCCTACCTGTGGAGAGACAGGCATAGAGTGTCTTCCCATCGGGGGAGAGTTCGAGGCAGGAAACCATGGTCACTTTTTTATACCCACTGAGAGTGGGAATGCCGATGTCGAACAACTGTTCCAGATTCACCCGCCTCTCATCAAAGGCAGTAATATCAGCGGGTGTCATATTGGCCCTCTCCGGGAGATCGGAGAGTCTCTGGACCACTTTGCGCTCTACGATATTGATGATGATGACTCCCCTGGTACCTCCCACATAGAGGAGTATGCGGTCCCTGGAACAGACCATTCCAGGCCTGTTGGTCATCAGCTTCACTTTTGGCTGAGAATTGCCTGCAGCCGGGACCGGGAATTTGGCACCGGAGAACGGGTAGAAGGCGATCGGCTGCATAAGAGGCGTATAAAACTGCATCACGCCGTCTCCAAGATTGCCGGACGAATCTTCGACCACGACAAACAGGAAGGGACCGCAGGTTTCAAGAGCCGTCGGCCGAGCCCCGGTCAGGGTCTGAGAACCAGCATCGAGTTTGAGCGGCACGACCTGGCTCAGCCCCGGCTCACCTGTCACCGGATCCACATCAATGGCAATCAATCGTCCCAGCGGCTTCCCGGGCCCATTGAATGCATCCTGGTCTGCGACGTATATCGCCTGCCTGTCCAACCTCGGCAGCACTTCATGCACCGCACCCTGAGCGTTCAGGAGTTTCATATCGCCCTGGTCCCAAGATGAGGAGATATCTTTTGCGGTCTCCAGCAGAATTTCCTTCAGCTCGGCTGGCTTAAACCGGGGCACCGGCGGATCCGGACAAACATCAGCACCGGCGGCAGAGCAGTCGTGTATGGCCTGAAGCATGCCGGCAACTCCGGCGACCATCGCGGCTGCATAGGATGTGCCGGTTCGATTCATATAAGGCAAATCGGGATTGGGAGCCCATGAGGAATTCACGACCAGGATATCCTCTGCAGGGGCAGCGAGGGTGATGGTGGGTCCATAGTTGCTGCCCGGCAGACGTCTGCCCTGGTTACCGGGATGTACGGTCATGCCACCGACTGTCATGACGTTTCCAAGGGCAGGGTCGACCGACAGGCTGCCTGGACAGTCGTACGGGTTGTTCCTGTCATCATTCCCGGCCGGCACGACGACCAGTGTCCTGTCAAGCATGTTCGCCAGCACTGGGGTAAAGAGACTGATGCAGCCTTGTTGTTGTATCGAGGGCGAATCATATTCCCAGCCCCAGCCCAACACGACGACATCCGCCCTAAGGCCAGAATCGTTCGCTATCAAAAGGAGTGCCTGGGCGGCCTGAAAATGGGTTTCCGGACTGGCGTAGATGGAGAAAGTATTATTGTTTTTATTCCTTATCTGTTCACCCTCGTCTGGTTGGTAGATCCCGCTGAGTATGCCGTTCACCTCTGTGTTGTCGTTATCCATGCCGACTATGCTCACCATAGCGGTACCATGGCCCGAATAGTCAGGAGAATATTGATCTAATTCAGTTGTACAGGGGCCGGTCTCTAGGCCGGGACATTCAAGCTCGTGTACCTGTGTATAGGCAAAATCGAACTCTTGCAAAACGATTGGACTGAACCCCCTGTCAATGAACGCAATATGCACCTTCGCGAAATTCGATGGATCGTCGAAAGGAGGTGTCCTGCGGATACGTTCTGTGGCCTCGAAGATCCCTGCCAGACGGTAGGCATCACTATGCTGATTTGCTACGCCATCGCGGGTATCCAAACGCCCGCGAGAATCGCCAAGCGCATTGCGGGATGCAAAAAGCACACGTGGTTCCACGTCCAGGGTCTGCTCAAGGGCATGCAGCCCCTTGATGGTTTCTATCGCCGGAAACTCGAGCAGGTAGGTATTGGACAAGGGGAGATAACCGACCACTTGGCCATCAAGACCCAACGCCAGATCTTCAACCTCGGCCCCTTCGACAATAGGCCGGAAGCGGACGATCAGCTGGTTGACGACGATCTCCAGACCCGTCACCGGGTCTCGCCTGACGCTGTCCGGGTCGAGCCGTGAGCCGGTGGGTGTGGGGGGCGGACCGGTATTGCCGGTCAGGAACTCGGGTCCACTGACCCTCTGGGAGCCGACTACCACCTCTACCGGTCCGTCTGTGGCGTTTGCAGGCACCAGCACCTGCAGTTGGGTAGACGTCGCCGAGACCATCTCGCCCATGATGCCGCCAAACTGCACCATGTTTGCCGAAGGCAGGGTGCTGAATCCGGAGCCGGCTATCGTGACCAGGGTGGCGGTTCCACCAGCGGCAGGACTCACGGAGAGCACTTCCAGTGGTCCCGCCTCTACTGAGGTCCTCAGACTGTAGTCGAGAAGACCCGCACCGTTACCGACCTCCAGATAACTGTCGCCGGCTAAAATATCGAACTCGAAGCTACTGTACTCGGCGTCGGGAGTGAATACCGCCAGCACGCTGCCGTCTGAGGAGAGGAGGCGCACCGTCACGTCACTCAGCGTCGTGCCCTCCGCAAGTTCGAGGATGAGCGTCAGGGTGCCGCCGGTCGATGAAGTCATCCTGAAGTTGTCTATGGCATCCGTACTCCCGTCGAGTCCACCGTTGATGGGCATGTCCTGATCGATGATCGACGCAGAGCCCAGAGTATCGTTCGGCTCGATATCCCCGCTCGCTGCTGTGACAACCAATGACTCCGCATCTATCAGGACGTCGCCGGAGGCGGGATCGATGATGGAAGCTTCAACCGTGTAAGAACCGGCGCCCAAGGACTCCACGATTCCCGCCAGTGCAACCCCGGAGTAATCAGTCACCGCCACTATCGGAGCCAAACCGGAATCCAAAATGGAGAAACTGACAGTGAGCCCCTCAAGCGAACCTGTACCGCTGATCCCTGCCTGCATCAGCACTTGTCCCCGGTCGGTGCGCACTGGGCCGGTGAATGGAGCCAGATCGATTGCCGCCACATCGGGAGGCGTTCGAAATTCCACTGCGATTCGAACAGAATCTGTAAAGGCACCGTTGGAGACAGACACGACTCCGAGACCTTCACCAGTGGCGCTGATCAGGCCATTTGAGTCCACGGTGACGACATTCGCGGCGTCCGAATCGTACTGGGTTCCCGAATCGAGAGTGAGGTCGGCGTCCGACTGATCTGACATCAGGCCCGTCACCTGGAGTTGCACTTGGGCGCCGGGGGTCACCAGGGTGAGGGATGTCTGATCGAGCCGGATCCCTGTCAACGCAGGAGGCTGTTGTACGTCGATGCCGACATCGGCCCCACGCCCCGCGTTGGAAACCTGGACCGTGGTCCTACCGCCCGCTACTGCCGTCACCAAGCCCTCGGTATCGACGGTGGCAACGGTCGTGCCCAATGGGCTGTACTGGGTCCCGCTGGAGGAGCCGGTCAAGTTGAGTGAGAGTCCGTTCGAGAACTGCCCTCCCACCGCGATCTGCGCCGTTTGTTCATCCGCGGGGATCGTCATCTCTTCAGGTGCGACGAACAAGGATACAAGCTCTGCATCACCGGTATCCGGGAGCGACAATTCCAGATCGAACCGATCCAGCAATCGACCACCCTGGTCCTGAATCTTGAGTGAGACAAGGCTGCCGGTGGATGGAAGATCACCGATCCGGGCGACCAATAGGTTGCTCCCACTACTCAATGGTGCCGATGTCGTGCCGTCAGGAAACTTTACGATAGCCGCCCCTCCGGGACCCGGAACCTCTTCAATGGCGAGATAGAGACCGGAACGGGGAGGAATCACTGCACTGATTGTGATCTCGAGTTCGTCATCCGTCACGAAGGCTACGCGGGAATCGAGAATCGATTGTTCCTCACCGGTGATGACTGCTACCGGGTCGCGCCGAATCTGGGTAAACGCCGTACGCGGGGGTAGCAGTTGCACCACGGTGAGCCCACTGGCTCCGTCTGCGACATAACCCACACCACGAGCAAGATCCAGTGCAACAGACCCCGCCGAACCCGATGTGGACACTTGACCGAGCACGCGATCATCCAGAGTATCGAAATCGAGATCGATGGGCTGGATGCTGATGGGTCCGGACAGATCCACCAAAGCCACACCATCGGGGCCGCTTCCTACGAAAGCCAGTCCCTCTTCACGGGAGAGCGCAACGCTGTTGACCGTGTAATTTACCCGCACTGCACTGATCAAGGTCGGGCTAGCGGGAATCCGCAGGTTGAAGAACTGGATGGTGCCGTCGGCGCCGTTGGCGACCACTGCCAAATCGAAAACCTCGGTATCGGGATCGACGGATCCATCACCGTTGGCATCCATTTCGAAGCCAGCGATGCCCGCAACACCCTGGGCATTGCCGGTGGTCGATGCATTGCCGATGAACGCCAGTGAGGCGGCATCAAGAACGGTCAGACCATTGATCCCGGCAACCAGCAGCTTGTCACCGAGAACAACGACATCGTTTGCCGTCTCAAGTGTACTAACCGGAAACCGTGGACCGAGGGCGCCGCCGGGATTGGCGGGATCGTCAGGAATAGCCTGGCCGGTATCGACGCTTTCGACACCAATGGTCTGAACTGCAACCAGGACTTGTTGACCGGGTCCCACGGCTACCGCCGTCGGTATACCGGGGGAGTCAGGCACGCCGACGGGTGGGGTCTGACCAGCGGAGGTACTGAGTTGGGTGCTGCCGAGCATCAGTGGAGTGTCTGCAGTGTTGAGATCGAAGACCTGCAGCAAGCCGGCATCCGCACCACTGACTGCAAAACCCAGTGTGCCTGCGACCGAATTGCCATCGCGATCGATCAGGTTTGCGCTTTCCAGCAGCGCAACACCGGACACGCCGCCAGCCACCGGGATCTCATGGAGCACAACCGGCGCATCAGTCACGCTGATATCGACGATGGACAGACCGGCATCCCCACCGATAAGGGCAAGATCACCGGATACCGCCACATCGCGTGCGTCCCCAAGCGTATTTCCATCGAGGATACGCGGCATGAACGTGGTGAACTCGTCCCCGAAAGGCTGCGCCAGACGCGCACCTGAGAGCGCCAACAATCGAGTGGATATCCCATAACGATAACTCCGACCAAAACCCCAGCGCCGCATCGGAGTAAAAGTGACGCGAGTGGCATCATCTGACACAGTGGTACGCCCGAAGACACGATTGCCTGCATTGTCGGTGACGACGATATTTCCACTCAAGGTCGTTGTGTCAATGGGCTCGGAGAATTCGAATTTTAGCGAGTCGCCAATATCGACCAACGCATCGGCTCCGGGCCTTGCGTCTACATACAGGGTACCGGCTACCGCTCCCAGCGGCTCACCGATGTCCAGACTACCGATAACCGGCGCCTGTCCCGAGGCCATGCCGTTTGCCCCACCGGTGACTGGATCGTTGAACGAGAGTAAAAATGCCGTGGCGGAAACGACCGGCAGATTAAACGCTGCATTCGGTCCTTCAGTCTCGAATACGAAGGGTGTCCCATCCAGAGCAATAGTGGCCTCAGGCCCTGTGTTCCACCCGGTTACGGCCACCAGCGGCTGGTCGGATGCCACAACCGCATAGGTGGCACCGGATGTAGCACCCGGCAGCTCGCGGCCCGACGTCATCAGCATGGGCGTTCCGTCCACATCGACAATCTCCAGCCGGTCGACCAGGGCCAGCTTTGGCTCACCCGCAAGTTCCGTGAGGCGCATCAACAGCAGGTCCGGCGTACCTGCCAAAGTAGGCGGCACCGGCAGTTCGAGGTCGACCCGCGCCGTCGGGGCGATGGCTGAAGCGGAAAGCTGCTGGTTGGGCAGTCCTTCGGTCGGTGCCTCCAGGTAGAGCGTCGGAAAGCGGGAGACGAATCCCTGCTCGAGCAAACTTGTATTCGGAGCGCCGCCGACGATGAGGGTTGTTGTATCGAGGTTGTGGCGCTCACCGTTCTCATCCTGGACCCTTACATTGAACTTCACCGTGCCGTTGACCAGGAAATCGAGTGGCACAATCAGCGAGCCGCTGCCCGCAAAAGGCGCGCGACTTACAGTCACCGCTGCAAAGCGGTCCTGGCTCTCTTCCAACACCAGGCTGGAAAGGCGTTTGAAGCGTCCGCCGTCGAGTAACAGGTCGAACTGGTCGATGTAGCTGAAGCCAAACGGTAATGCGGGAAGAGCCGAGGCATCGGCCAACGGTTCGATCCGTAGTTGAGTTGGTTCGGCCAGCGCGCCGGGAAGGATCGAGGCGGTACGCCCCTGACCGTCGTCGGCGGAACCCCCGGCATCGCCAAGTCCCACTGTGCCATCCTCGCCCTCAAACTCCGTGATACGGACTGTGAGTTCCTGGCCGGCAGCATTGCGGAAGGTCAGTCCCAGTTCATCGCCGATTGCGGCCCCAATGCGCAAGCGGAATGATCCGTCATCCTGGGCCAGTGTCGAGAAGGTCTCCTGACTTCCCAGATTGGTGATGGTGACGCCACTGCCCGCCTCGGCGGAACCCTGGCTGGCGATAACCTGCACCCTACCCTCCTCGTCGGGCAGGGTGGCGAGGATCTGACCCGCCTCCGGCTGCGGCGGTTTGGAGGTGTCGATGGCGGCAAATCCAACGGGCGCAAACGGCAGCAGGGCATTGTCAGCCAGATCGGCAACGGCGTCCGTCAGCGTCAGGATGTAGGCCGCGCTGGAACTCAGGCCACCGGCTGCTATGACGCTCAGGCTAAGACCATCGGCGGACAGTATCCGGCTTGCCACAACCGGCGTGCCATCATCGAGCGTCAGCGCCACGCTGGTTTCAGACAGCGTCGTCTCGTCTATCGGCTCGGAGAAGTTGACGACTATCGGCTGATTGAGCAGGACATCGACCGCTCCATCCGCGGGATCGGTACTGACTACGCTGGGTGCAATCAGGTTTAGTGTAATATCAAGCGTGGTCACTGTGGCCACAGCGCCGACCGTGACCTGGGCACTGGCCGCGTCGCCACTGGCCAACTCTGCCGCTGCCACACCGGTCTGGGATGCCACGACACCGGCTACAACATAGCCTCCATCGACGCCAGACAGATCCGCGTAGGGAGCACTGTCGCTGGTCACCAGGGCCAGTGCCTGTGGATTCGCACCTCCCGGCATGAATACGCTGCCGGCGATCAGTCCAAGGGGATCGTTCGAACGGAGGAAGAGGTAATCCCCGCCTCTGGTGATGCCCGGCAGGGTCAACCCATTGACCTGTAGACGCGTATGGATACGCGTGCCCTGAACCTCGCCCAAAGCGACGATACGTAAGCGGGGAATACCGGCCGGATCCGCAAAACGCTGTGCAATAACGATGGAGTCAGCCTCAGTGACTCCAGCAGGCCGTATGATGGAGAGAAGTGCCGTTTCCGGCAGAATCGCGCCACTGAGATCCAGCGCAAGCGCATTGAGCAGTTCGATCCCGGAGGGCAGCGCCAGAGACAGAGACACGATCTCCACAGGAAGCAATTCGATAACTTGATCTGCCGACAGCGCGGCAACGGGGATCTCCACCAGTGCGCCCTGACCATCTCCTGTGCTACCCCCGGATGTGCCCACTACAGCACCACCGAGATCGCTTCCAGGTATAGTGACATCGATGAGGATCCGACCCAGTTGCAGCTCGCGGATACTGAAGTCGCGAGACGGGGTGATGGGAAAACCGGTGGCCAGTGCCAAAGGCTGGGATCCACGAGGTTGCGCATACAACAGGAGATCTTGTGCAAAGGGTTGCGGTACCACTTGTGCACCATCGAGCAGATCAAAGGTCTCGCTGACCCGACCAACGACCTGCGCACCGCTGGGCAGTGCATCAACTGGTGTGATCGCGATATGACCGACTGCACGCGCTCCCTCTCCCGGTGGCGCCGAGGGCGGCACTACATCGCTTTCGGCAATGGCGGCCTCGGGCACGGCCAGCATGTTGACACCAACCAGAGGCTGCCCCGGTTGAGATGCAGGTGGCATGTGTGGCGCATCGTCGGGTAACAGAAGGGCAACCTGACCGGTGGCATCCAACGTCAGTTCGATCCAATCTGCATCAACTGACACCGTAGCTGGCTCAACCGCCACCCACTGGTGTAATCCTCGGTCATATATAGCCGCTGCAACTGCAGACGAAGCAGGCAGGTTGTGTTCGTTGGGCAGGGTCAACACAGCTGTCTGGAGGAAGGGGATCTCAGCCGGATGCAAGTCGATCGCCGAGATAGGTGACCAGCCCGCTGGCAGGCGCCCCTGCAACCCCTGGTTACTGATAGGCGTCAGCCGGAGTTCGGTATCCACCGCCAGGGTGCCGGCAGGCAGCGTAAGTTCAAAGAGCGTTGCCGAATCGGTGGCAATGCCACCGGCCGCTGAACTGATGCTATTTAACCGGGCATCCAGAGGCGTGAGGCGTGCATCGAGCAGGGTGCGCGCGGTTCCCGATGGCACCCTGCCATGCCGCTCGACACTGGTGAAGCCATCGGCGTTGATCTGTACCAAGGCCTCCCCTTCCATACCGGCCAGCGCGTATTGCCCGCGCTCATCGGCTGAGATCTCCAGCGGAGGCACTACAAGACCGCGACCATCTTCAACAAGGCTTACCCTGGCTCCGGGTAATGGCAATCCTTGACTGTCATCGAACACCTCTCCACGCAGGAATCCACTGCCGCTGCTGATGTCGACAGAGACGCTGCTGTCCACAGCACGGCCCTCATTGACAGCAGTCACAATGGCCGATCCATTGGTTTGAGGCGTCAACCTGCCCTCCTCATCAACCGAGACAACCCCCACCAGGCTACTTGTGTAGAGCGTGCCGCTGGCTGCTGCTGAAAGATCCCGGCTGCTGCCGTCGGAAAAGCTACCGTTCACCGTGAGTTGGGCTGCATCGCTGGCAGTGCGCAAGGTGACCTGTGCCGGCAACATATCAAGGCTGTCCAGGGTAACCCCCACCTCGACTACAATCTGAGCCTGATCGTTGAAGCCGTTATGGTGGGCCGTGATAGTCGTAGCACCATTTGCCAGAGCGGTTACCCTTCCGTCACTCCCCACCGTTGCAACGAAGGGATTGCCGGACTCATAGGTGGTGCCTGTGGCAGGCGATGTCACATCCTGGGTGGATCGATCGGAGAAATCGGCGGTCAACATCAAGGGTATTGTCGTTCCGATGGAGGTCAGACGTACGCCAGCCGGTGCCAGCCTGATCCCTTCGAGCACGACCGGCAACGGCGGCGCCACTGTGAGGGTGAAAGATTGTGAGACGAGTCCCCCCCGTCCATCATCAACACTGACGACTACAGGATGATCACCCGCCTGGGCAGCATCGGGCAGCCAGGACAACTGGCCACTGGCGGGATCTATGCCCATACCCGCAGGAGCTGTGTCGATAGCGAAGATGAGCGGATCGCCGTCCGGATCCACAGCATCGACATCGTATGCATAGGATTCGACGGCAATGGCATCAAGAACCGGTGCAGAGGTGATGACAGGAGACTGATTGGGCGGTGGTGCAACGGCGAGTGTAAACGACTGGAGGGCACTGCCTCCACGCCCGTCTTCTACGTTTACCCTGACCTCCTGGTTGCCGGTCTGGAAGAGATCAGGCATCCAGGCAATCAAGCCATTTTGGGGAGCTATACTCATGCCGACGGGGGACTGATCAAGGGTAAAGATCAGGGCATCCGAGTCTGGATCACTGGCCTCTACATCATAGGTGTATGTCGCACCTACAGCGGCATCCAGGACCGGGGCAGAGGTAAATACAGGCGGCTGATTAGACGGTGAAACCAGTATCGAGAATACCTGCTCGGCAATACCACCCTTCCCATCATCGATCTGGATCGTTACAGACTGATTACCGGCCTGTGAGGTCTCTGGTGTCCAGTTCACCACTCCGGTGGCTGGAACGATACTCATACCGGCTGGCGCCTGGACCAGAGCAAAGATCAGCGGATCGGCCTCAGGGTCTGTGGCTTCAACATCATAGGTGTATTCCACACCTGCCACTGCATTCAACGGAGGTATTGATGTGAATACAGGACTTTGATTGGGTGGCAGCGCCACGACGATGGTAAAGGACTGTTCGGCAATTCCACCCCGTCCATCATCAACACGAACTTTCACCGCATGACTGCCGACCTGTGAAACGTCGGGTGTCCAAGCCATCAGGCCGGTGGCTGGATCCAAACTCATTCCCGCTGGTGTCCGCACCAGTACATAGGTGAGTGGGTCTGCGTCGGGATCACTGGCGTCAGCGTCATAGATATATAATTCACCGGTAACCGCATTCAATAACGGTGCCGATGTGAATACCGGGTTTTGATTGGGTAGAGGTGTTACCACAATAGTGAAGGACTGTTCGGCAAAACCTCCCTGCCCGTCCTCTACCCTTATTCTCACAATCTGACTACCGATCTGCGATCCGTCGGGTATCCAGCTCACCTGACCTGTAGCCGGATCGATACTCATTCCAGCGGGTGAATGAACCACTGAAAAGGTCAGGGGGTCAGCATCAAGATCGCTGGCATCAGCGTCATAGGTATATGCCAGGCCAACCGCGGCAGCCAAGATAGGCGTTGAGGTGAATATCGGATTCCGGTTGGGTGGAGCCGTCACGATGATGACGAAGGACTGTTCGGCAATGCCGCCACGTCCGTCATCGGCCTGGATGGTCACCGCCTGATTGCCAAGCTGTGAAATACTGGGTGTCCAGCTCACCTGACCAGAGACCGGATCTATACCCATGCCGATGGGTGCCTGAACCAAGGCAAAGGTTAGCGGGTCATTATCCGGGTCGGCAGCAGCAGCATCATAGATATATGCCACACCGACCACAGCCTCCAAATCAGGTGTGGAGGTGAACAACGGTGAACTATTAAGCAGCGGTAAGTCTTCAACAGTAACCGTAAACGCCTGGATTACACTTGAACCCTTTCCGTCGTCTACCTGTACTTCAACCGGAAAAGATCCGGGGCTCTGGGGCGTCCAACCGATGCGCCCGGTGGCATTGTCGATGGCCATACCGGAAGGAGCAGACACGAAACTATACGCCAAGTTATCTCGATCAGGATCTATCGCATTGACATCATAGTTGAACACTACGCCAACCGTGCCGTGAGTGATTGCAGCCGAATGGATAAGCGGTGCATGGTTCGGAGGTGCAGTGCTGCCCCCACCCCGCCGCCGACTCCGCCGTTCACTCGGATTGGTGGCGACCACCTCCGAATAACACCAGTTACCTTGTGACAGGGCGCCTACCACGTAGAGGTAGCTTTCCCCGTTGGTCAGCCCCAGATCAAGGTAGGTGGAGTAAGTCGATGTGGTTTCCGCTATTTTTATAAAACTCCCGGGACTGCTCTGGTGTGCCCTGTAGACATCGTAATGTTCGGTACCCTCCAGGTGGGTCCAGATCAGGCTGGCCTGACCAGGCTTTGGCCGGACGGACATTGCGAAACAGGGAGTGACATTGATTTCTGCGGTATCCGGGACAGAACGCACGCTGCCGTTGTCTACAATCAGCGTGGCGGTATACCTGCCTTCCGGAATGGAGACATCAGGAACCTGGTCGGCACTGTTCGCAAATGGGCCATACCAATGATAGGAAAGCGGAATACTATCGGGGTCTGTGCCTGAACCCTGCAACATCATCTGTGCAGCGATGGGCTGATTCTTTTCCAGCATGCGGTCGCTGCCTGCATCCGCAACTGGCTGACCCGCTATGGCAGCACCTGGTCCAAGGGCTGATGTCAGTTGCTCCCATATGCCCCAGGGACTGGCTGAATCACAAACAGGGTGTCCAGGCATCCCATCCGGGCTGCCCTGCATGAAAAGCGCTGTAAAAACAAGAATCCTGAATATTGTCCGCAATCCCGCGGGAGCATTGAACAAATCCTTTTTCTTACTATCCAATCCTGATATGCGGCACAAGGAGACAAAAAAAGCGCGCAAACCCCTTAGGCGTTTCCAGAAAACGCTTGCTGCCCTGCCTTCCACAAACCATGATGGATAACTATCCATATATGCCTTCCCACCTCCATAACCTACGCCACGTCAGCCGGATCGACCGGTCACATCAGCTGGCTCCCGAACTGCTGATACACAATTCTTCTGATTGCGCGATATCAGCACCTTGTGCATCCCTGCTTTATTTTTCTTGAAAATTGACTGACTTTATTAACTTTGGTCCTCTCGTGTACCACCCTTTCCCGGCGGAAACTTACCTCCTCCGCGTCGTTCTCTCCGTCGGCGTTGCACTGGCCACGTTGGAGTGCAGTGACTCGGCACCACCAATCACCGAGGTGACCACGTAGTAGTAGGTCACACCGTTGGTCAGACCCTGATCCCAGTAGCTGCAGTAGTCACAGACGTAGCCGTTGGCGATCTGCGCGTAGGGTCCGCCGGACGTGGTACTGCGGTAAACGTTGTAGCTGTCAGCACCGGTCACCGGCGTCCACATCACGAACACTTCTGTCGGCTTCGCACGGGCTGTTACGTTGAAGATGGTCTGTACCGCACCGGCCTGTACCGTCACCGTCAGGGTGTCACTGCCCACGCCGCCGTCCTTGTCGGTCACCGTCAGGGTGACCGTGTAGACACCGGCCGTGGTATAAGTGTGGGTCGGGGTCAGGCTGCCGCTTACCGGTGCGCTGCCGTCTCCGAAGTTCCACGCGATGGTGTGGGTATCTGCCGTGCCAGGATCGGTGAAGCTGCCTGCGAAGTTGACTGCGTCACCTTCGTTGGCGGTCTGGTCCGCACCCGCATCCACACTCGGTGCCACGTTGTTCACTGTCACCATCGCAGTGTCAGTGCTCGTGAGCAGGCCGTCACTGACTTCGAGTCCGACGGTGAAGCTGGTGTTGTCAGGTTGGACTGGCAGGGTCACGGTGACGCCGGTGGCGTCATCGTACTGGCCGTCGCCATCCAGATCCCAGGCGTAGCTGAGTGGGCTCGGGCCGCTGTCAGGATCGTTGGAGCCGCTGCCGTCGAGGGTGACACCTTCACCTTCATTGATGGTGTAGGGGCCGCCCGCGTTCGCGGTGGGTCCGACATTGGCGGTGGTGAGGTTCACCTGCAGGCTGTCGCTACCGAAGGCACCTTCATCATCAGTGACCGTAGCGGTGACGGTGTAGTTGCCATCTGCTGCGTAGCTGTGGCTGCCCGCCACGCTGCCACTGCCTGCGCCCTGGGTCACTGTGCCGGGTTCGATAGTGCCGTCACCCCAGTCGATGGTGGCTGTATGGGTATCCTGCACACCGGCATCGGTAAAGGTTGCCGGGGCCAGTGCGATGGTATCGCCAGGCGCACCACTCTGGTTCGGACCTGCCTCGACCACTGGTGCAGCATTGTTCACCGTGACGGTGAGGCTGTTGCTGCCGACTGCGCCGTCATCGTCAGTCACTGTGACTGTCACCGTGTAGACACCGTCTTCCGCATAGGCATGGCTGCCCAGTGCGACGCTGCCGCCGCCTGCGCCTTGGGTGATCGCTGCCGGTCCGCTAGTGCCGTCACCCCAATCAACCGTTGCGGTGTGGGTATCCCCGGTGCCGGCATCGTTGAAGGTGGCATCCGGCAGGGTCACCGTATCCCCTTCGGTGATCGTCTGGCCCGCAGGCACTGCGACGACCGGCGCCACGTTGCCGACGGTGACGGTCAGGGTATCGGTGCCGATGCCGCCGTCCTTGTCGGTGACTGTCAGGGTGACTGTGTAGACGCCGTTGTCGGAGTAGGTGTGGCTCGAGGTCAGGCTGCTGCTGGTGCCATCTCCGAAGTTCCACGCGATGGTATGGGTATCTACTGTACCCGGATCGGTGAAGCTGCCTGCGAAGTTGACTGTGTCACCTTCGTTGGCGGTCTGGTCAGGTCCGGCCTCTACGGTGGGTGCGACGTTGTTGACGGTGACGGTCAGCGTATCGCTGGTTGCCGCGCCATCCTTGTCGGTGACCGTCAGGGTCACGGTGTAGACACCGTTGTCGGCGTAGGTGTGACTTGGGGTCAGACTGCCGCTCACTGGTGCGCTGCCGTCACCGAAGCTCCATTCGATGGTATGGGTGTCAACCGTTCCAGGATCAGTGAAGCTGCCGCTGAAACTGGCGGTATCACCCTCGTTGATCGCCTGGTCAGGACCGGCGTTTGCTGCCGGTACGACGTTGTTGACCGTCACTGTGGCCGTGTCGGTGGCTGTGAGCAGGCCATCACTGACCTGGAGTCCAACGGTGAAGCTGGTGTTGTCGGGTTGGATCGACAGGGTGACGGTGATACCGGTGGCATCATCGTACTGGCCGTCGCCGTCCAGATCCCAGGCGTAGCTGAGTGGACTTGGACCGTTGTCCGGATCGTTGGAACCGCTGCCGTCGAGGGTAACGCCCTGGCCTTCGTTGATCGTATAGGGACCACCTGCATTGGCGGTGGGCGCGGCGTTGCTGCTGGCAAGGGTCACCTGGAAGCTGTCGCTGCCGAAGAGGCCGTCGTCATCGGTAACCATGACGGTGACCTTGTAGCTGCCGTCTGCCGCATAGGCATGGCTGCCTGCCACGCTGCCGCTGCCGGCGCCCTGGGTTAGCGTACCGGGTTCAACCGTGCCATCGCCCCAGTCAATGGTGGCTGTGTGGGTATCCTGTACGCCCGCATCGGTGAAGGTTGCCGGGGCCAGGGCGATGGTGTCGCCAAGGACGCCGCTCTGGTCCGGGCCTGCCTCGACCACGGGTGGAGCGTTGTTCACGGTGACCGTGAGGCTATCGGTGCCGACTGCGCCTTCATCGTCGGTGACGGTGAGGGTCACTGTGTAGCTGCCGTCTTCCGCATAGGTATGGGTCGGATTCAGTGTGCCGCTCTCGGTGGTGCCGTCGCCGAAGTTCCACTCGGTGGTGTGGGTGTCCAGGGTGCCGGGGTCGGTGAAGCTGCCGGCGAAGCTGGCGGTGTCACCTTCGGTGATCGTCTGGTCGGCACCGGCATCGACGGTCGGGGCGACGTTCTCCACCGTGACGGTCATGCTGGCCGTGCCCACGCCGCCATCGTCGTCTGTCACGGTGAGCGTGACTGTGTAGACGCCGTCTTCAGCATAGACATGACTCGGGGTCACGCTGCCGTTGGCGGTGTGGCCATCACCGAAATTCCATTCGATGGTGTGGGTGTCGGCTGTACCCGGGTCGGTGAAGCTGCCGGTGAAGTTGACGGTATCACCTTCGTTGACCGTCTGTTCGGCACCGGCATCGGCGGTGGGCGCCACGTTGTTCACCGTGACAGTACTGGCGGCGGTGTTGTTGAGCAGGCCGTCGCTTACCTGGAGTTCGACCGGGTAGATACCGTCGTCCACACCGGTATAGAGCGGTGCCGGGCCGTTGGCGTCGTCGTAGGCGCCGTCGTTGTTGTAGTCCCAGCCGTAGGTCAGTGAATCCCCGTTGGGATCGTAACTGCCTGTGCCATCCAGGTTAACGGTGTCGCCCTCATTCATCGTATAGGGACCGTTTGCATCTGCGACTGGTGCCAGGTTCGCCACCACGGTCACGGTGGTAAAGTCCTGATCGGAGAGGCGTTCGTCCTCATCCAGTTCGCCGTCGCCGTCGAGGTCGTTGAGTACGCCGTTGTCCCAAACCCGCAGGCCAATATTGTAGGTTCCCGGGGTGGCCCAGACGTAACTCGGTGTGGCGCCGCTCGCCTCGGCAAAGTCGTAGGGGAAGACCACATCGAGCTCCCACTCGTAGCGGGCGATGAAGTCGGTGGGATCGATCTCGAAGGAACCTGTACCGTCCAGTGCGCAGGGCAGACCGGCAGTGCAGGTGTAGGGACCATTGGCATCGGCTACCGGCGGATGCGGCGGGATGGCGATGGTAACAGCAACGGTGTCGGTCGCCTTCAGCGGCGGAATATTGTTGTCGGTCACCCGCAGGGTGGCGGTGATGGTCTGCGGCAGCGTATTCTCTGGATAGAGGCTGCTCAGATAGGTATGCATGGAGGCAGGATCGGTACCGGCACTGTCGAAGACGCCGTCACCGTCGAAATCCCACTCATAACGCACCAGACTGCGGAAGGGATCGAGATGATAGGAACCGGAGCCGTCGAATGTCAGCGGCAGATCCACTGCCCACACCCGGTCTCGCCCGGCATCAGCCACCGGCGGCTGCACGAACAGGGTACGGCTGAGCATGATCACCGCCCAGGCACTGCGCATATCCCAACTGGCACGATAGTTACCCTGGAAACGCCCGGTATCGAGCTGATCATCGATCAGGATGCGGGCGATACCATCGTCAGGATCGTCGAACCAGTTGTAACCGTTGGCAGCCAGGTTGATCACAGGTTCCGGGTTGCCCAGGCGCATCGCCTTGGTGAAGGCGTACATGGCGTAGTAGTCGCGGCAAGTCTCGGTACCCGCATTGGGAACACCACCACTCCACTGGTAGATGATACTGTCAACATCCGTTTTCGACCAGTGACTACCGATCCAATCCTCAGCCGTGATCCAGCGATTATTGCTCACTTCGAAATCGTCAAAGGCGAGTTGCACCATACCCGAAGGCGTCGTGGCCCGACCGTTACCGGCTCCACCATAACCGAACCCGATTCCGTTATAGCTGCGGTTCAACCAGACATCATTACGCTCCTTGACCCACAGTGGAATGGGAATGCCGAAGGTATCCTGAGCCGCCTGCAGACCGATGGCACCCCACTGGGCTGCGGAGTTGTCTATACTGGTGTTCCAACTGTAGCGCCAACCACCACCCAAACCTTCTTCAGTCTGCCCCCAGTTGTACTGGTCTGCCATATCAGTCAGTACATCGAAGTAGCTGCGACGCTTCACATCATCCGTACCGGTTACCGTGCGCTGGAGCAAGCTGCGGCTGGAGGCGATAGCGTCCATCACGGAGCCGCCCTCGTAGATCGGCTTGACAGTGTTGACACTGATGCCGATGCCGTTGCCGTTGGTGTCCGGCTCACCATAGGTCTGGGCAGCGATATCGTACTTGGTCAGCAGCGTAAACAGGTATTTCAGGCCACGATCCACCGTCTCGACGTAGGGATTGTTGCTCTGGTCGCCAGTTTCGAAGTGACCGTTGATCTCGAATGACTGGATCGCGGGTGCAATAGCGGAGGCGAAGTAACCACCGTAGGTGTAGGTCGTCCACGAACCGGACGGATAACCGTCTGTGGTGGTCCGCGTCTGACGCTGGTGCAGGTACCAGAGTCCCTCGTCGATAGCGACGTTGGTCTCGGTGGTCAGGTTAATGGGCTTGACCACCACATTGTAGGTATCCTGTCCCATCTGGCCCAGGGTGTCCCAGACCTTGAGGGTGGCCACAAACGGCGTACCTTCAGGCGCATCGGGGTAGGTGTGGGTCACCGACAAGTCGTAGTTGTTGGTGATAGCTGTCACTGCCGAGGAGGTGCCGTCACCAAAATCCCACTGGAAGGTATGAGCATCGGCATCACGCACTATGCCCTTGAGATGGATCTGCTTGCCGTTGTAGGTCTCGTGGGGCGTGATTGGATCGTGCGCCACCCAGGGCACAGTAATCACATCCGGTGGCTTGTTGCCAGGCGCCGTAACCGTTGTTGTATCGGTGGCAGTCTGGCCGGCGCCATCTTCCACCGTCAGGGTCACCAGGTGTGAGGTTTGCAGACCGGTGGCCGTGAAGTTGTCGAGTTCGAAGGTGCCACCACCACCCATGGTGGCGCCCAGTTTCATCGGGCCGGTGGTGTCGTAGGTGGAATCGTAGAGCTGGGTCCAGTCCGCTGCCCCGAGTTCACGGTAGTAGTAGGTGGCGCCGGCAAGGGCTTTCAGGTCGATGCGGACTTCATACCAGCTTCCCCCCGTGTAGCTGCCGAATTCCCCTCGATAGATTCCATTTTCATAAATTTGAAGCGTACCGTTACGAAAATAGATCGCGTACGCCATCTGAGTGTAATTGTAGCTGGTACTGGTGTCCTTCAGCCCCCACATCATGTACTGGACGGTAATTGGGTTTACCGGCCGCACCTGACCCTGGAAACTGGCATTGCGATTCTGGAAGTTCTCCTGGCTGAACAGATGCTGGGCTCCCCAGCCCCCGGAACCGACCAGGGTTACCAGATCATCCTGGGTGGCCCCAACCGCGAGCCACCGGTTGCTGTCAATCACCGTGCCGTCGAAGGTCTCTTCAAAGAAAGTGCCGGTACCGGGAAAAATGTGGAAGGGCGTGGTGCCAACAGCATCGATATCGTTGGTGAAGTTGCCGTCACCATCACGATCGACACTGGCATCGAAGTCCCAACGGTACTCGATGATACCGAAGTCATCATCAGAGTTGCGCGCATCAAAGTATGCCGGTGGCCCCCCAGCCCCGACCTCATAGGGTCCCCCTGCATCCGCCGTGGGCGGATCACCCACCACTACTTCGATGGTTGTTGTTGCAGTATTGCTGTTGCCTGCATTATCGGTGACGGTCAGGGTGACGGGATAGGTTCCAGTCTGGCGGTAGAAGTGCTGTGGACGCGCACCCTTGCCGGTATAGGGCAGATTGGCTGTCATGGATTCTGCGGCATCGGGTCCGCCGGTAGTGTCACCGAAATCCCAATCATAGAACTGGATAGCAGTTCCATCCGAGGAACCACTGCCGTCGAAGGTGATCAGGCTACCGACTTCAGCCTGGTAGGGGCCACCTGCATCCGCAACGGGGGGACCGTCATCCAGTACTGTGATGATGGTTGTATCAACGGCCTCCTGCAGCGCATGGTCGCGCACACGCAGGGTCACGTTCTGCACTACCGGCTGGAGATAACTGCGCGAAGCCACCGGCCCCTCAAGGGAGAGTTGCAGCATCACATCATCCATCTCAAAATTGGTTCCGTAGACATCAACCCCGACCCGCAACTTTTGCTCAGCGGAATGGACCGAATCGTAGATCAGTGTCCAGTCGGTGGTGCCGGCCTGTCTGAATTCATACCTCGCCCCGAGGTGTTTCAGGGTGATGCGGACATCGTATTCCAGGCCCTTGCTGTAGGTAATCTTGTTACCCTTGTTCCCGCCGTCTTCATAGATGTAGATCCAGCTATTGTCATTGAACATCATCGCGTAGGGCATTTGATTGTAGTGGTAGCTGTCGCTGGCGTTCTTGAAGCCCCACATCGCATTCTCGACACCACTACCATCGACAGTCTTCACCCGGGCCTGCAACACCATTCCCAGTTCACGCTGGAATATCTGCTCGCTGAAGAGATAGCGTTCACCCCAGGTACTGCCCGTACCCACGATGGTGACCTTTTCATCCTGAGTCACGCCGTCGGCGCTTGCCTGCCATTTGGCCGTATCCAGGGTGGTGCCGGAAAATTCATCGGCCAAATCCGGATCAAAGGTCCAGAGATAATCGTAGATGCCGAAGTCATCAGTGGAGCCGCTGGCATCCAGTGTGATAGACCAGACACCGTAGCTGGCGTAGGATTCGTCGAATTCATAGGGGCCACCGGCATCGGCAACCGGCCCATCGTTGAGCTGCACTTCGACATTGTGAGTAATGGTCGTCTGCTGACCCGACCTATCAGTCAGCGTGAGCGTAACTGTATAGGTGCCCGTGGCGGTGTATATATGGGTCGGAGCGACTTCGGTGGAGGTTCCGCCATCACCAAAATCCCACTCATAACGGATAATCGCAGAATCGTCAGTGGAGGCGCCCGCATCAAAAACGACGTTCCAGCCACCGCCGCTGGCGTCACCTTCATCCACTGAAGCAGGCGCATCGATCACCGCCACCGGCGGCGTACCCTGCTGGACCGAGACAGTGCTGGTAGCGCTGTGAGTCTGACCGGCGTTATCGATTGCTGTAACGGTTATGGTGTAATCACCAACAGCGGTGTAACGGTGCCGCATGGAGACGCCACCCAGCCAGGTGCCGGTATCATTGAAGACATTGGCACGTCCCAGGGTCTGAATGATGATCGGCTTGCTGGCAGTGATGTGATGCAAACCGGAGACGCCGCCGAGAATGTCGGCCGCCGCAAGATAACGGTATCCGTCCTTGTCGAGAGCCAGACTCATCGCACCACTGTTGATATCGATATTGGTGCCGTTGTTGGGTGCGAAGATGACGATTCCGTCTCTGAGATTGTGCAGATGGAATTCCGTCCCATCCCTTCCCGCAGTCATCGAGATATCGTCGCCAAAAGAGAGAATACCCTCGCTGCCTTCCTGGGATCCGGCCCAGACCTCGACGTCACCGGTACTGACCACGCGTATCCTGCGAGTTCCAAAACCACCCTGATACCACATTTCACCGGCCGCAAGAGCATGGGTGTAAAGCGAAACACCGGTATCCAGATCGAAGATCTCTACGTCTGCCGCCTCGTGGGCAAAAACTGCCGCTGCCGAGTCATTGTGAACAACGACTGCACCGAGGAACAACCTGCCAACCGCACTGCCTGTCTCCGAAGGCACAGTGGTATAACCGTTGCCCCCGGTAGTCTGCATGGAGACGTTACCGCTGGAGACCACACGATAGACGGTTTCGCTGAGTCCCGGTGGTTCCCAATAGGACCCGGCACGCAGCCGCTGGGTGGCGCGCAGGACATCACCAGAGTCGTAGAAACTGACTACTGTATCTTCGTAGGCAAACACGTAGAAGCCGCTGTTGGCATCACGATGGAAGATGAAGTGGCGACCCACCGGGTCACCGCCCATCGCAGGCATGAAGGCGGAGTGCGAATTGAATTCGGTCAGGTAAGCTGTGACCGGCTTGTTCGCTTTGACCTTAAAAGAGATGCCATCTCCGGGAGAGACATCCCAGATGCCGAACCGATTCAGCGTATTGCTGGCAATGACGGAGTTGTCCTCGAGATTGATGATATCGACCTCGGTGCCATCGTGGGTGGCAACTATACGGCCCAGACGAGCACCGGGAATATCGTAGCCGTAAAGATCGGTACCCGTGGCAAAGTAGCTTCCACGGCTTCCGCTATTGAAACCCGCTGTGTAGCTGGTCCCGTCGCCAAAGTCGACAGTGTAACGCTGGATATTGTGATCGTCAGCAGAGGCAGTGGCATCCAGGATAAGATCCCACTTGCCATCCCAGGCATCCTGCTCGGTCAGGGTGTAGGGGCCACCTGCGTGGGCCACCGGAGGATCGTTGGCCACGACACTGACACTGTGCGTTGCAGTATCAGTCTGGCCTGCATGGTCGGTCACGGTCAGGCTGATGTCGTAATTGCCTGCCGTATCATATTGATGCTTCGGCCGCAGGGTGTCACCGAGGGGCGTGACACTGACGTTGTCATAGATCAGGCTCTGGGTATTGGCCAGCAGTCCAATGCCCCCGGATGGATGACGTGCCACCGGCGTCTCGATCTGCAGGCTCTCCACGCCCCCTTCCGGGGTCACGAAGAGTTGCATGGTGCCGTTCTCCACCCGCAACCGCAGGTGGTATCCAATATCAGCATCCCAACCGGTGCCACCATCGACCAGGACCTTGTCGGTCTTCCAATCGTAGAAGCGCCAGTGATCCCAGCTGTTGAGAGAATACATCAGATAGCTGTCAGTGCTGCCGTTGCTGTTGGCATGACGGAATACTATGCCCATGTAACCATCAGTACCGCTATCGCCCTTGAAGTCCACCTCAAGTTCAAAATCGGCGTAACTGGTGGCGAGATCCTGGAACCACTTCCAACCGGTGGATGTATCAGTCTGGCGCAACTGTCCGTCCGCTACACTCCAGTTGCCGGCGTTGACGGTCCAGGCTGGATTTGCGTTGTAATCACCGTCCCCGAAATCGTCTTTCATGCTACCCACATAGCTGAGCGCGCTGCCGTCACCCCAATCCACTTCGTAACCTGAGATGCCGTGGTCATCACTGGTCGCATTGAGATCCACACCCAGCGTCCATTTACCGAGAGATGCGGCGGCTTCATCCACTGTTGCGGGTCCGGTGATAGTTGCCACCGGCGGATCGCCTGCCGCCACGGTAGCTGTCGTTGTTGCCGTATGGGACTGCCCCACTTCGTCATAGACCGTCAGGGAAACTGCGTATGTGCCGGTCTGATTGTAGACATGGGTAGGATTGACGCCTTCTCCAGGCATGGTCAGCCGCACATTGTCGAAGCGAACATGGGTTCGGTAGGTAGCGAGACCAACACGCCCCTGCTGGTGCGTGCTATCGGTGTACTCGAACAGGAAGAGATCGTCCAGGTAGACGCTATAGGTGTCACCGCGCCGCTCCACTGCCAAATTGTAAGTGAGACCCGGCCCGACCGTGAACGGCAGATTGTGATCGACCAGCGAGGCATTGGCACCATTGACCGTGCGATAAAACAGCACGTCATTGAGTCCGCGACCACGCAGGAGCACCTCATAGTGGTTAGCGGCATCCTGGTCGGCCATGAGTATCATGATGACCTCTTCCCCGGCACCACCCTCGATAACGACATCCGCCTCGAAGCGCAGATCATCCGAGATGAGATGTCCGCCCAGGGCGAAGGTGCGATCCAGCGAGGTATCGGTCTGATGGTAGCCGCCGGCATCCACCTGCCAGGTTCCGCTCAGCTCACTCCAACCGTCGGCATTGCCGTCACCGAAGTCATCGGTGAAACCGTCACCGAAATCCCACTCATAGCGAACCACTGAACTGTCGGGGTCGGAGGAGGCGCTGCCGTCGAAGTGTTCGAGCCAGCGTTGGTTGGAGGCAATATCCTCACCGAAGAGATACGGGCCACCGGCATTCGCCAACGGTGGATCACCCGTCACCGTCACCTGCTGGCTGATCCGATCGATATCTCCGCTATCATCGGTCACGGTCAAAACTACAGTGTATTCTCCCTCACTGGCGAAGGTATGGGTAATGTTTGCACCATTGTCGGTCGTACCATCACCGAAGTCCCAATCGTAACTGACGATGGATCCTTCGTCGTAGGAACCGGAGGCGTCAAAGTCAACCGACTCACCCTCATTGATATCGGTTGCACTCTGCGTCGTCAGGGCAAACGGCTGACCGCTAACACGACCGGCGGGGGCAGCCACACCTAACGTAGTGCCACCGGTGTTACCGATACTGACCCGAACGCCGAAAGTAGCATCACTGTTGCCCGGGTAGTACCAGGCACTGTTCCCCGTGTAATCGACAACCACGATGTCCAGATTGCCGTCGTGGTTGAAGTCGTAATCGGCGTAGGCGGAGTGGTTATTGGTATCCAGCGAAGCCACGTAGACACCCGGCTGGAAGGTGGCGTCTCCATTGCTCTTGAAGAAATAGGGGTTGCCACTGCCACCCTCTACGGCAATCAAGTCATCAAAACCGTCATTGTCGAAATCACCCAGCACCACTCCGTAGGGGTCGCCGCCGGGATCCGCGATATGACTGGTGACAAAGTTGCCGTCGCCATCACCCAGGTAGAGGTAGACAAAACCATCGCTATAGCGCGCCCGAGCGATATCCATGTTGCCGTCGTTGTTCACATCCCCCGCATCGGTGCCGCGGCCGGCTCCACCGGTGTTCGGCAACAGACTCTCATCGAAGCCGGAAATATAACTGCGACGGCTAATCTTGAAGTCATCGAACCAGAACTGCTGGCCGCTGGTGCCGTTGTTGTTGGTCCACCACTCAAAGGTCGTGATCAGTCCCTTGGCATCAGGCCAGTACCCGCGAATGGCTTCCGGCAGGTCAATGGATATCGTGTGCCAACTGTCGTCATCGTTCAGGCTGACCACCGGATTCGATGGATAACCATCCGGATCGGCAGTTGCGGTACCACCAATCTGAATCCAACCCTTATCATCGATGTAGAAGAAGAGGCCCACCGGAACACCGGGTGGAATCCGATAGGCAAAGCTCACAGTCGGCCCATTGTGCAGATACCAGTTTGCCGGATTGATAAGCCCAAAGAGGCCGGAGCCATCTCCAGTGGCATCAAGCCGCATGGACCAGTTACCGCTATTGGCCGTGGAGTCGTCACGCATCAGTACAGTGCCATGACCGCTTGACCACCCTTCATTACCGACCTCAAATCCGGTAAAGAAATGGGTCTCCTCACCGAACTGCAGACTGCCCTGGTTGATAAAGATCCAGCTGTCACTGCCGTTGCCGGTGACCACGAAGTCCATCTCGCCGTCGTTGTTGAAATCTTCCGCGGCCATATCCATGAGCCACGAGTTGACATGATGGGCGCTGTCTCCCACATGCCCCAGGTAGACCGGCGCCTCAAAGGCGGTACCCGCCTTCTCGTAATAGTAGAGGTGAAGTCTGGAACCGTCGTTGCCGTGACCGGAGATAAGATCGAAGTCACCATCGTGGTCGAAGTCGGCAATGGCCGAACCACCGCGCGTGTAGTGGCTGATGTCCTCCACGAACTCCAGTGGCGAGAAGGTGCCGTCGCCATTGCTGCGGGCGTAGTGAAGTATGCTGTCGTCACGAGCCGTGATGACATAGACTTCGGGACCGATGATGACGTCGAACGACTGAGTGTCACTCAGCCCCTGGCTGTCCTCGACCCCCACCGTGACCGCTGACTTGCGTGGATCACCCGCCGTCGGCGACCAGGTCACCAGACCCGAAGCCGTATCGACGGTCATTCCCGCCGGCCCGGCAGTGAGCGAATAGGTCATCACATCGCCAAACGCCAGCTCGGGGTCGTCCACCACGATCTGATAACGGTATTCAACATTCTCCGCCGCAGCGACATTGGGCGGCGAGATAATGGCCGGACCGTGATTCAGCGCACCAACCACCACGGTAAAGCTGTCGCTACTGCTATTGCCTGCCTCATCGGTAGTGGTGAGTGTAGCCTGGTAGATACCGTCATCCGGGTAGGCGTAATCGACTGCCAGCCCGATACCGATGATCCCGTTGCCGAAATCCCAACTGTAGTCGACGATGGTGTCATCCGCATCGGTGGAAGCAGAACCGTCGAAGTGGAAAACATCCCCGGCAGCGACCTCGATATATTCCACATTGGACGAGGCAACAGGTTCTGCGGCGGTGGTGAACTGCAGGTTGTCGAGCAGGATCGCAGAGTTGCCCCTGCCGTCACCGGTATCGCTGATGCGCAGTTCCAAGCTGAACAGATCAGCGCTGCCAGCATGGGCGGAAACATCCGCCACCAGGGTGCGCAGACCTGTCTGGCGAATATAGCCTGTCCAGGGCGCCGCATAGGATGGAATAAAGGTATCTACCGTCAGCAGTGTCTCTTCGCCGCCACTGCTGACCAGAACCAGTTTGACGGTAAACAGGTCGTTGGCGAAGCTGGGCCTGGGCTCGTTGGAAAGGAAATCGTAATCGAGACGCAGGGCCGCCGCATCCGCCGGGATAGTGAAGTCCACAATCGCCAGCAAGGCGGTATCGGCATCCGCCTTGGTAGTACCCGTATCCGGCTCGGTAGTCATCAGCACCGCCTGGACGCCTTCAGTAGGACTCAGGGAGCCGAAACCAGCGACCAGCCGTACATCACCTACAACCACCATGCCACTGAAGCCGGACTCGAAACTGCCGTCAGCATCGCCGATATCATGGATGCCTGCCGACACTGTGAGCGGCAACAGACCTGCTACTACCGCCAGCAGGCCGGCAGCCAGGTTTCGCGCATTCCACAGTGTCATTGACAGATACATATTCATACCCACGCTATCCGCAACATCCCATCTCTCTTTCCAACCCTCGGCCCCCGGCCCTGAAACCCTGGCCCTTATTTAGGGATCAGGTACCTCGGTCATGGTCCAAATCATATCCACAGACTTCAGTCCCACGCAGGCAGCGGAGACATCCCCTCTTGCAGCCGCCTCATAGGCTGTCACCGTCGCCTTGGTCGCTTCGTCCACCTTCTTGTGATAATCGACCAGCTCATTGATCTTGTCGGTAAGCCCAAGAGCAACGACCAGCTTACCTTTCCTCAGTGCGTCGATCTTGGCGCTGATATCCTCCAGCGTCTTGTACCAATCAGGCTTCAGGTCATCGACGATCGACTTGAACATATCCTTGCCTGCGGACAATAGCGCCTTGTAGCCTGCAGCGATCTCTTTGCGTGAAGCCACCATCAGCGAGATGCCACCGTTGACATCGTTGCCCATCATCTCTATAGCCTTGGAGAATTTCGTATAGGCGGGTTTGAGGATACATTCTGCAATCATGGTGGCGCGCAGGAAGAAGCGGACCTGGTGCGGCACCGTAGCCTTCATCAAATCCATCCGTATCCCTTGCACGATCATCATCTCGGCCAGGGTGAACTCACCGGTGGGATCGACATAGTTGACCGGGTTATCGTTGGCATACAGATAACGGTGCAGGCTGATTGGGCTCTGTGGATCGCCCGCCGCCGGATCCATTGAGATGAAACGACCGCTTGTCGGATCGTAGTAACGCGCCCGCAGGTAGTAGAAGCCAATATTGGGATCGTACTGTTCGCCGACGAAGCGGTAACTGTTGTCCGTGCTG
This sequence comes from Sedimenticolaceae bacterium, assembly GCA_963691905.1. GTDB lineage: Bacteria > Pseudomonadota > Gammaproteobacteria > Chromatiales > Chromatiaceae > QGON01. The sequence goes on along the minus strand of OY829893.1, from coordinate 1,415,395 downwards.
CCGGTAGCGGCGACTTCATTGCCATAGGCATCGTAGAGATAGGTATCGGTGAGGTTCCCGGCGCCGTTTGTCAAAACGCGTACACTGCCCAACCCGTCCGCATGGTAGTAACTGATGGCACCGCCACGATCCTGGCTCAGCAGATCCATGCCGTAGGTATAACTGACCTGGAGAGCACCGCCGCCGTCCAGCTCTTCGATCACCTGTGCCACACCTGTCTGGTTACGCCCGTCCACTAGATATCGGGTGGTGCCGGATGCATCGGTTCGACTGACCCGGATGCCGTCGCCGTCATAGACATAATCGGTGACTGCTCCACCCGGTACGGTGGCACGCACCATGCGGTCCGCTGCATTGTATTCGAAGCTGCTCATATCGCCGGCTTCACTGGTGCCGATGAGGTTGCCGTTTGCATCATAGCTGTAGGTGGCGGCGCCGGCGCTGGTCATACGGTCGTTGACGTCATAGGTATAAGTGGTGATCGCACCGTCTTTGTCGACTTCTGTCCGGTTGCCGACGGCATCATAGCTGTATTGGTGATCGTAAGCGTTGGCACCGACCCGGGTCTCGCGAATCAAGCGGCTATTATCGTCGTAGACATAGTCCACGGCGTTGCCCATCAACTCATCGATCCGCATACGTAGGCCGTTGTCATTCAGGGTGTAGACATAGGCCGAGATGATGTTGTTGTCGCTGTAGCGATTGTGCAGCGATGTCAGCTGATTGCGACTGTTATAGACATGTTCAGCGATGGTTCCGTTGGCCTGTTCCGACAGCACCAGGTTACCCACGGGGTCGTAGCCGAAACCGGTTACGCCACCCTCTGCGGCAGTGGTGCTGAGCAGGCGACCCAGTGCATCGTAACTGTGACTCGTGATGCGGCCACCCGATGTGGTGACGTTGGCGAGGCGGTTGATGACTGTGTAGGCATAGTCGAGCATCAGTCCGTCAGGATCGGCCCGGCGCACCAAGCGGTTACGGGTGTCGTAGTCATAGCTGGTGGCGCCACGGCTATCCACCACGCTGAGTCTCTCCCCCATGCCGTTGTAAGTGACCAACAGGCTGCTGCCATCATGGTAGAGGGTTGTGGTTCTGCGCCCCCGTTCATCGCTGCCAAAGGCGGTCAGATTGCCGTTAAAATCGGTATGCCCAACCAGACGGTCTGCTGTGTCATAGGTAAAACTCTCAGACTCTCCGCCCGGCAGCGTGCGTGATGTCCGGTTGCCCGCCAAATCATAGGTATAGAGGGTTGTATGACCATTGGCGTCTGTCTGGCTGACCAGGTTGCCCGCCTCGTTGAAGCCGAACAGGGTATCGGATCTCGGATCACCCGCCATGGGCGGCGGCAACGAACTCTTCAGCAGACGGTTCAGGGCATCGTATTCATACTCGGTGGTCAAACCCATCGGGTCAGTACTACGGATCTCCTTACCCGCAGGATTGTAGACACTGGTTGCAGTATTGCCATCTTGATAGAGCGTCAGGGTCTTCCGGTTCTCAGCATCAAAGGTGTACTCGGTACGGTTGCCGTTCGCATCCACCACCGCAGTACGGTTCCCGTTGGCATCATATTCGTAGGCCGTCACCGGCTGTGTATTGGCACCCGCCACTGCATCGTACACAAGCGGCTGTGTTGTACTGCTGCGACGACCGGCGCTGTCGTAAGCATGATCGGTGCGATTACCAGCTTCATCTATCTCGGCGACCAGGTTACCCGCACTGTCATACTGTTTAACTCGATTCGAGCCGTCCGGATAGCCCACATGGATGATGCGGTTGGAAGGATCGTACAGATAGGTGACCGTGTTGCCGTTGAGGTCAGTCACTGCATCGCGGTTGTAATCAACATCGTAACCATAGACCGATGTCGTGCCATCCGGATAATCGATACGTGTCACCTTGCCGAGCACGTTGTAGGTATATTCTGTGCGCTCGCCAAGACCATCGATCTCGGTGACCCGGTTGCCGACGGCATCGTATTCCATATGCGTCACATGACCGAGCGGATCAGTCTGGGTAAGCAGTTGCGAATTGGCATTGTAGGTATAGGTGGTGGTGGCGGCTGTGGGCGTTCCACCAACGTTGACAATAACCGTCTGGCTCAATTTGTTGCCGTTGGCATCATAAGCATATTCCATGCGCCGCAGCCTGAAATCGCTGCTGTTATAGCGCTCTTTGGCGGTCACGCCACCTTGGGCGTTGTATTCGATCAGCGTGTAGTTGCCGAGTGGGCCGGTCTCTCTGATCCGGTTGCCAGCGCCATCGTAGGTGTTGAGCCAGGTGTACCCTATGCGGTCTGAACGGGTGATGAGCTTGCCCTGAACATCATAGACCCAGTTCCTGGCGTTGCCCCGCGCATCGGTATGACTCAACATTCTTCCGGCATCGTCATAGGTGTAACTGTGGGTCAGATTGAGACCACCGCTGTCGCGCACATCACCGGTGATATTGCCGCGCACGTCATAGGTAAAGGTGTTCAGTGTGCCGTCCGGCAGGGTTTCAGAGGTCATCTGGCTATCGGCATCGTAGGCCCGCACCGTCTCCACCGCCTGCACTGTCCCGTTGATCACCGGGAAGTTGGTCTCGTGGGTGACATTGCCCCGGCTGTCGTATTCGTAGATGGTCGGATTGCCGCGACGATCGCGCAGGATCTGGCTATTGTTGTCGAGGTCATATTCCATCTCGACCCGGTTGCCGTTACCGTCGGTAATGGCGATCAGCCTGCCGTTCGCATCGTATTCCTGACGCTGTGTGGTGCGTCCCAGCGGATCGATGGTCTCGGTCAGATAGTGTCCGCTGTCGTAGACGTATTCGGTGCGGTTGGTCTCACCGTCTATCTGCGCCAACAGATCGCCGTTGGCATCGTACTCATAGGTAATGTCGTTGCCGTTCGGATCGGTGATGCGAGTAATCCGTCCCTGGGCATCCCGCACGAAGCTGACACTGAGCCCGTCAGAGCGGGTAAAGCCGTTGTTGGTAATGGTTACGGTCAGACCGGCGGGATCAGTGACGCTGGTGAGTTTGTAGTTAACCGATGCCGTGTTCTCGTTCTGGAACTGGTAGATGTAACCGTCAGGCGCCGTATAAGTGAAGATAGTCGGGTTGTAGATATCAAGGTTATAGTCATATATTTCAACCGGGCCTAAACCTCCGATCACCAGGTCAGGCGTTGTGCCGCCTGCTATCAGCGTACCCTTAGCATCCCCAATAGGTTCATAGTTCATGCTGTTCAGGAACTCTATGGGCACCAGCTGCTGCTGGTCCGGGTTCGGGCGGGCACTGAACTGATATTTCTCATCCTCACCGAACTTGATCGTGACCAGATGCGGCCGGGTCGGCGTCAGATAGTAGGTGGGGAACCATCCACCACCGCTGCTTTGGTTCCACGCTTCACCAGCAGGCCGGTTGGCGACCAGTTCGGCCTGGGTCAGCGTCAGGTACCAGCCATAACCGAAGTCGCCCGGAATATTGCGGCGGCGACTGTCATAGGTCCGGTTGACCGTGATCGGGAAGCGGCCCACAGTGAGGTTCTTATCCTGGTAGTTGACCGAGAAGAGTCCAAGCTGGAACTCTGCAGTGACGTTGAGCTCATGTTGCAGAATGGTCGTCAGGCCGTTGATATCGGTCGCGGTGACCCTGACCTGATAGAAGCCCGCCTCCATCATGGTGGTATCGAGCACACCGAGATTGCCGTCGGTCACCGTCCTGTTGCCCGTGTGGAAGTGGGAAAAGTCGGCGCTGTCCAACGGAGCCCAGGACAGCGTGTACTCCACCAGTGTTTCGTCATCAACCGTACCGTCGATGTTGACGAAGCCACTCAGCGGCTCATCCTCTGCGGGCGAGCTAATCGTCACAGCGGGCGCCGTGGTATCCGAGGCCGGATCCACCGCCTGGAATGAGTCCAGGGCCGTCGATTCATTACCCGTGGCATCCCGCGCCGCAGCCACAGCGTTGTATGTACCCAACACCGGTGGTGTGTAGACGGCGCTGCCGCCAACATCCAGCGGAACCGGCGTACCGTTGATTTCAAGGGTTCTCTCTACGACACCCACGTCGTCCGTAGCAATAACCATGAGCGTGACCGGGTCACCCAAGACCACTGTGTAAGGATCGATGGTCAGCGTGACCGTCGGCGGCATTGCATCGGGTATGCCCACCGCCTCGAAACTGGTGCTGCTGCTTGAGACGTTTCCGGCGGGATCCCTGGCACTGACATCCACCACATAGGTGCCTGGCTGGTAGGCAATATAGATTGCCTCACCGGCAGCATCCAAGGTCAAGTCGAGTCCGCCGGGGTCACCAGGTCCAGTTACCTTTGCAGTGCGCTCGCTGACTGCAACATTGTCAGTAGCATTGACACTGATGGTGACAGGATTGAGCAGGTCAACGGGATCGGGCAGTGCGGTCACGCCTACCGTGGGCGTTTCCGTATCTGCCAGAACATTGATGACAACAGCATCAGTACCCTCATTACCGGCCGCATCCTGGGCAGTACCCACTGCATTGTGGAGGCCGGTTACGATGCTCACATAGGTTGCATCGCCATTGATATCGATGGGTTGTGGTGTCCCATCCACGTTCAGGCCAAGATCGACCACGCCGCGATCATCCGTAGCCTCGACGTGAATCGCCACGGACTCTCCCTGCAGTACTGTGGCGGGCATGACGGTCGTCGTAACCGTCGGGTCTGTGGTATCCGGTGTCAGGGCCGTGAATAGTCTGCTGCGTATACCGACATTGCCCAACGTATCCTCGGATGTGACCAGGGCGGTGTAATCCCCCGCAATGGGGGGCACATAGGTGCCGACGCCGGCCACCAGCGGCACCGGCGTCCCGTTGACGGTCAGGACAACCGAGACGACGCCGTCCTCGTCGAAGGTCTGCTCGGTGACGGTTACCGTATCACCCGCCTCGATGTAATCCGGCGTTATGCTAATCCTGGTTCGCGGGAAGGGGATCTCGTTGATGAGCAGGCGGTTCTGATCCTGTGGTATGGCCTGTTGCAGATCGGCATCGAAATCGTTTTCCACATCCTGGGGCAGCAGACTGAAGGTACGGCTGGTATCAACCGGCAGTTGTGCGCCTGTGCCGTCGCTGAACAGACCATTTCCGTCGTTCAGAAGCAGACGATCCTGGCCCAGGTTGGCCAGGATCAGATCGTCATCACCATCATAGTCGGCGTCGGCCACACTGGCCTTGACTACATAATCGCTCAAAGCGGGCAGACGCGCGCCGCTCTCATCATTGAAAACACCACTACCGTTGTTGATCAGCAGGCGAAGACCTTCTCCCCCACCAGCCAGAATCAGATCCGGATCCCCGTCGCCATCGATATCGGTAATCAGGACATCAAGAGTGGCATCCAGCAGAACAGGCAGGCGCAGGGCGGTCTCATCGCTGAAGACCCCCAATCCGTTGTTCACCAGCAATCGATTTTGCGTACCCTGGTTCGCGATCAGGAGATCCGGCGTACCATCCCCGTTCAGATCCCCGACCTCCAGGTCAAAACTGGGATCCGCATCGGCAGGAAGCCGTAGCGTGGATTCATCGGCAAAATTCCCGCTACCGTCGTTGATCAGGATCCGATTGCGGCCATCCCTGTTGGCCACCACCATATCCAGATCATCATCCCCATCCAGATCCCGCAGCTTGACAGCCATGCTCTGTGCGGCATCGAAGGGCAGGCGTGAGAGGCTCTCATCGGAGAACGCCCCCGCTCCGTCATTGATAAAGACCCTGTTTTGTCCAAAGACGCTGGCCAGTGCCAGATCCAGGTCACCATCTCCATCCACGTCGCCGAAATCGGCATCTATCAGGGTATCGTCAAGGGCCGGCAGACGGGAACTGGTCTGGTCGTCAAAAACACCGCTTCCATCATTGATGAGCAGACGGCTCTGGCCACTGTTGTTTACGAGAAGATCGGAATCACCGTCACCATCAATATCAGCGACAGTTTGGCTGTAACTGTTGTCCGTTGCCGCAGGCAGGCGTAACGCGGTTTGGTCGGTGAAAGCGGAGAAGGCGGGGGAAACGATGGAGCAGGTAAAGAGAAAGAAGATAAACAGAGACACCAGCTCCAGAGAGTTCGATGTAGCACTCCGGATGAAACCTCCGGCATTGTTACGCCAGTTCTGCCCGCCTTTCTGTAAGCGCCGCACTGCTCAAGCCCTCAACTCGAAGCAGAGATTCAGCTGAAAGGATGTAGCTGAACAACATCGGGCAACGCAGAATCAACGCCCGATACACGATCGTCGCACGCAATGCTCATTTGTTACTACCTCCCCATGTGCCAATCCGGCACTTACTCGGTTCTGCCGAGTAAAAACGGAGGAGCCGTCCACTGAGAACTCCTTTTCTATTTTTCCCTGTCTGTTTTTCAGCGAGAAAAACGTTACGGCTCACTCACTAACTATTCACCGTCCTCTATAGTTTTATAGGCAAGCATTGTGCCGCTAACCATAGAATTTTGTGCTGACTGATATAGACACAGCCAATATCATTACTTTTTATAGGCCTTTCTGGTGGTTAGGAAGTAGCCTCTCAATCATTCGCTGACCCAAATAGAGACTCATCGATTTTTCAGGCGAGGGCAACGAATCCCATTCCAGTCTTAGCCTGAAAAAGACACTCCCGGATAACACCTTGTTTTTATGTGTGATTTACCTGGAGAATTTGCGGATGATAAAGAGTGTCGGAAAAATTTACAGTTTTCGACATCCTATTAGTCGTTAAACGACTAATCAGGCAGGATAAAAAACACAATCTGTTGACGTGCATCAATAAAATCGCATTAACTCCGGCACAAATAAATAACTTTTATTGGTTTTTCAATCGGTTATGTAGACTTAAGTTTTTTCCAGATTAGGCAGGAGATTCCAGCCTACGGTGTCGGAATTATTTACAAAAGAATGGAATTCCTGAAGGTCAGGCCCAAAATCAGCGCGGAGGGAGCCGCTCCTGCTGAGCTATTCAGCTTGTTCCGCAGGGCGAAGTGAGTGCAGTGCCTGGTGATCGATATCACCCGGCAGCTCTTCGGGACGATTGTAGTAGATGTCCCAGAACGCCGCCGATGGCAGCCAGCCCTTTTCTGGCAGGAAGACCCTGCGCCCTTCCGCATCGACAGTAAATTTTGTCGGTTCTGCCGGGACAGCAGGTTCTGCCTCAACCTCGACAGCCTGGCCGTCTGAATCCTCTTGCGGCGCTTCCATGGCGGGATCCGGCACATTTCGTACCCTCGGCGCTGAGGACTCTGCCGGACGCTGAGGCGTATCCTCCGGTGGCGCATCTCCACAGGCAGAGAGGAAAAAGGTCAAAAAACAGATGATGATGAGTTTTGCATTTTCCACCGAAGAACCTCTCTTTGCAATTGTAGAGACGAGTAATCTGGCAGGAAACCAACGACGGAGCGGCGTTTGCCGCTCCGTGCAAGGGAGGCTCGGAAGGAGGTTCAGGCAGTATGCTTGCGGCGGCGAATGCTACCCAATCCAAGGAGGCCAACGCCAAACAACAGGAGAACCGAAGGCTCTGGAGCCGGAATCGATGACTTAAGCAGAGAGCCGGAGAAAAAGATCTGTTCCGGGGAAGTATCATCCGAGTGCGACAGATAAAAACCGCTCAAAGGTGCTGTGTCGCTCAGCACCAGCTCGATGAGCATCTGCTCAGTGTCAGCAAGGGTAAATTCCCAACCCATGGCCATGGAGACATCATCCGGCGGTGTCAGGGTTTGATTATCGTTCCAATCATAGAACACCTGATTATCCAGAAACACATCCCCCGGGTAGGACGGAGCGTAACTGTTCTCTATGTTCCAGTAGATATCACCGGTATATGGTAGACCTGCAGATCCATTGGTGGGTGACCCGAACCCGGGTTCATCGATCTCCCAGAACTGGTCAGCCGCCGGTACCCCATGAGCCGCACCGGTCTCGTTGAAGGGCGTATTGAGCGCCTGGTCGATCTCATGGTCGAACCAACCGCCGAAGAAATGATCGCCGGATCCGGTAATGGTTGCCGTAATGATGCCCAGCCCCGTCGTCATGTTGAATGCACTGACATCAACGCCAGCGGGCGCGGCACTGGCGCTAAAGGTCCCGTCGATATTGAAAGCGAAGTCTTTCAGATCAATGGTACCGGCTTGAGAGGAAAAAGCTGCCAGCCCCAGAACCGAAGCCAGAATCCATGCGGAAAATCTACGTTTCATCATCGTACTTTCGCCTCCCGACGCTGGATATAGATGATTTGTACTAGATAATGAATTCGCAGCAAGATTTGAACCAAATATTTTTGACACACGCTTAACTTTTTGTATTTTTTAATAATTTAACAAATATTAGGATTATTTATCCCATTCCGTCTCAAGCCAAAATCGAGATTTGTAAAATATTCCGACAAAAAATGCAAGGTTAAAGGAGGCCGTGATATCGGGAAGGGGGGCTTTGTCGTTACTGCTTTCTGGAAGATAGTGTTTGCTTCCCAATAACTCTGAGTGCGTAGGCCCGATCAAGCGCAGCGGATCGGGCATTCAGGCATTGATGAACGATTGAAGTTGCCGGTTCCGCTACGCTTGAACCAGCCTACATACAACCAACGACAGCCACGACAGAGTCCGGCCTATCTACTGGCACGACCTCCTTTGACCTTTAACCTATCTTTTCACCTAAGATTCTGCTTATACGACGGTATATCCGCATTCAACGCCTTGGAAAAGTTAGAGAAGTCCATGGTCACCGAGGCCAATTCGACGCCTTCGAAGTTGGTATTGGTGACATCGGCACTGCGCATCACGGTTCCCCCCATCACTGCATGAGAGAGATCGGCGCCGGAGAGATTGACATTTCTCATGACGCAATCCTCGGCGGAGATATTGCGCAGATGGGCGCCACTCAGGTTGGCCCCTTCCAGGTTGGCCAGGTTGATCGCGCTGAAACCATCCGGCTGTTGGCTTTCGAGGTTGATCCCACTGAGATTGGCCTTGATCAGATTGGTGTCGTTCAGATGAGCATCCCGGAAATCGGCATTGGAGAGATCAGCCCGGCGCAGATTGGCCTTGATGAAGAGTGCATCGTGGGCCATGCTGCCGGATAGATCAGCCTGCTGAAAATCGGCATCACACATATCCGCGCGGCTCAGGTCGGCACCTGACAGGTTGGCGCCGCGAAACATCCCGTTGCGCAGGTCAGCACCTCTCAAATCAGCCCCGGAGAGATCCGCCCCTTCCAGCACCGCCGCATTGGCCCTAACGTTACTGCCGAAACGCGCCTGAACCAGATTGGCTTCTTTCAGACTCGCACCACTCAGATGTGCATTATTGAAGGTCGCCCCCTGTAGATTGGCGCCACTCAGATCGGCATTGATCAACTCGGCAGAGTTAAATCGCGCGCCCCGCATATCCCTGTTTCTCAGATCTGCCGCCTCCAGATCCATCTCCCGCAGATCCGCGCCGATCAGCGTTTCTAGTTCGAGACTGGTAATCACTTCACCCGATACTTTATTTTTGATTTCCAGCATTTTTTTCTCCATTTTTTTGCCGTATCACTGTTTTTCCTAATTGGAAGCATAGTCCCAGCCTCTACCCTCTGGAAGACTTTATCCATCCAAGATGACCATGATCAACAGAAGAAGGCTGTCAACAACTATACTTTCCCGCAGATAGTGCGTTTTTTCGCAGTCTGTGGAAAGCCGTCAATGACAAAAAAAACATCACCCAGATTTCGATCGCGTCGACCGGCTCTCGACCATGCCGCCCTACCCCATAAGGTTGAACTGCCGCTGGGCATGGCCGGTAATGTCGCCCGCACATTCATCGACTCCCCCCTCTCCCCCCTGCTTCTGCTCGCTTGCCTCTTCATCGGCATCCTGGGCCTGATCTTCACGCCGCGGCAGGAGGATCCCGAGATCCTGGTGCCGATGATCGATGTCTTCGTCAGTTACCCCGGCGCCTCCTCGGATCAGGTCGCCAGCCTAGCCACCGATCCGCTGGAACGCATGATGAGCGAGATCCCCGGCACCAAGCACATCTACTCCGCCAGTGAGCATGAGCAGGCCATCGTTACCGTCCGCTTCAAGGTCGGGGAGAAGCTCGGCCCCTCTATCGTCAAGGTACACGACAAGATTCAGTCAAACCTCGACAAGATGCCCCCCGGCGTGGCAATGCCCCTGGTAAAACCCAAAGGCATCGATGACGTTCCGGTGATCACCATCACCCTCTGGTCAGAGGAGATGAGAGGCGTCAATCTGCGCACCCTCGCCTTCGATGTGTTGCAACGTCTGAAGGAGGTGCCCAATACAGGACAGGGTTTCGTCGTCGGCGGACAGGCGCGTCAGGTACGCATCGAGGTCCTGCCGGAACGGCTTGCGGGTCACGGCATCAGCTTGGACTCGGTAGCCAACACGATCCGCACCGCCAACATCGAGCAGAGTTCCGGCTCGTTGGAGATCAGCGATACCCACTATAAAGTCACCGCCGGTCACTTCCTCAAAAATGCCGCAGATGTGGCAAAGCTGGTGGTGGGCAGCCATTTCGGCAAACCCGTCTATGTCCACGACGTGGCGAATGTGTTCGAAGACGCGGAAGAGACCCAACGCATGGTCAGTTTCATCAGTGGCACCGCCTTGCCCAATGAGGCGACTCACACTGAAGGCGCAACTGCGGTCACCATCGCCATTGCCAAAAAAGAGGGAACCAATGGCGTCGCCGTGGCCAATGATCTGCTGGATAAACTGGAGCGTCTCAAAGGCCGGCTGATCCCCGCCAATGTCAATGCCGAGATCACCCGCAACTACGGCAAGACCGCCAATGACAAGGTCAACGAACTGCTCCTCGCCCTGCTCGAAGCCACCATTGCGGTGAGCATTCTCAGCTGGCTGCTGATCGGCCGCCGCCCGGCGATGGTGGTCATCACCATCATACCGGTGGTCATTCTGGTCACCATCTGGTCCTCCTGGGTGATGGGTTACTCCATCAACCGGGTGAGCCTCTTCGCCCTGATCTTCTCCATCGGCATCCTGGTGGACGACGCCACGGTGGTGGTGGAGAACATCTTCCGACGCTGGCTGCACGACGATTCAACCAGTAAAGCGATTGCAATAGACGCCGTGCGCGAGGTGGGCAACCCCACGATCATCGCCACCCTGACGATCCTCGCCGCCCTGCTGCCGATGGGCTTCGTCAGCGGCATGATGGGACCCTATATGTTTCCCATCCCGCTGTTCGGGTCGGTAGCCATGATCTTCTCTCTCTTCGCCGCCTTTGTGTTCACCCCCTGGACCGCACGTCTGATGCGACCCAAACTCGATGCACTGAAGCGGGCGGAAGAGAAAGAACGCAAGGTCCAGGCCGCCATCGGCAAGCTCTACCGGCCTATCATCGAACCCCTGGTCCACAACCGGCATCTGGCAAAGGTTTTTCTGATCAGCATCATCGTTGCCTTCTTCGCAGCCTGCTCCCTCTTCTATTTCAAGGCGGTGACGGTAAAGATGTTGCCGTTCGACAACAAACCGGAATTCAACGTCGTCATCAACATGCCGGAAGGCACCGCCCTGCCGGTCACCGCCAATGTGACCCAACGGCTGGCCCGGCACCTGAAGGGCATGCCCGAGGTTACCGCTCTGCAGACTTACATCGGCACCGCCTCCCCGTTCAACTTCAACGGCATGGTGCGCCACTACTATCTGCGCCAGGAACCCTGGCAGGCAGACATTCAGGTGATGTTGATCGACAAGGATGATCGAAAGCGCAGCAGCCACCAGATCGCCGAAGCGGCCCGGCGACTGCTGACACCCTTTGCCCAGGCGTTGAACGCTCGTATTTCAGTGGTCGAGATGCCCCCCGGCCCACCAGTACTGCAGACCGTCGTGGCAGAAGTTTACGGTCCGGATGATCTCACCCGCAAAACCGTCTCAAAAGACCTGATAGAGATGTTCAAAGCGGCCCCCAATCTGGTGGACGTCGACTCCTACATCGCCGATGACTATAAACGTTGGCATTTTGCAGTGGATACCGAAAAAGCCACCCGCCGTGGCGTGCAGGTAGAGACCATCACCCGCAACCTGGATATGGCGCTTGGCGGCTACAAACTGGGCGACGTAAAACGGGGACACGAACTGGAGCCGACCTATCTGGTCATTCAGTTGCCACTGGCCTCCCGTGCCGAACTGAACCGGCTGGCCAACCTGCCGATCACCGGAGGAGAGGGCACGACCATTCCACTGTTCGAGCTGGGCAGATTTGAACTGATAGCGGAAGACCCGATCATCTACCATAAGGATCTGCGCCCCATGGAGTATGTGGTGGGCGAGATGGAGGGCAAACTCGGCGCACCACTCTACGGCATGCTCTCGGTGGAGGATCAACTCAAACAGTATGAGACGCCGGATGGGGTTCAGATCAGCGGCACCATGACAGGTCCTCCACAGGATGATGCTGTCTCCGGCTTTGAATGGAGCGGCGAGTGGATCATCACCTATGAGACCTTCCGCGACCTCGGGCTTGCCTTCGCCGCAGCACTGGTGATGATCTATATCCTGCTGGTATGGGAGTTCGACAACTTCATCCAACCAGTGATTATCATGGCGCCAATCCCACTGACCCTGATCGGTATCATCCCCGGACACTGGCTGCTCGACGCGGAGTTCACCGCCACCTCCATGATTGGCTTTATCGCCTTGGCCGGTATCGGTGTGCGCAAATCGATCCTGCTGGTGGACTTCGCCAAGAACGAGGTCCATCGCGGCGTGAGCATCAAAGAGGCGGTAATGATGGCAGGACAGATCCGCATGCGTCCGATCTGGGTAACCGATCTCACCATGATGGCCGGGGCCTTCGCCATCCTGTTCGACCCTATCTTCCAGGGTATGGCCATCTCGCTGCTGTTCGGCCCGATCATCGGTATCCCGATGACGTTGGCGGTCATCCCACTCGGCTGCATTTCCGCAGGCAAGGCCTTCTGTGCAGTGGATGACGAAGGAGCAGACAGATGTGATCTGCCGGAGCCCGTGACTACTGTAGAGAAAGAGTAGTTTTTCAGATGATGCCGGATCCGCTGTGCTTGGTTCTGCCGAGGTTCCTGTCACCTGTCGTCTGTCACCATTTATTACTCACAAAGTTTGGATATCTTACGCGAGCCAGGGATTTGTTTACCCTGCCCCAGGGTGATCTTCAGTAACGGAGGCGTTACCAACGTCGTCACAATCACCATCAACACCACCGCTGAAAAGATCGCGGAATCGATCACCTTCAGACTAATACCGATGGAGGCGAAGACCAGCCCCACTTCGCCCCTGGGCAGCATACCGACGCCTACCGCCAATCGCTTGCGTCCCTTCTCCAAAACCCCCAACCCGGAGACGATCTTGCCGATTACAGCCACCAGGATCAGGCCGGTGGAGAGCAGCAACACATGCCAATCGAGGAAGGTTTCCAGCTTTACCTGTATCCCCATCAAGACAAAAAATATCGGCACCAGAATCGCCTCAAGCGGTGCAAAGAGATCTTTGATGGAGTATTTGTGGCGCCGGTGATCGCCCCATGCCCTGAAGTGGCTGTCGAGCAGCAGCAGACCCGCGGCAAAGGCCCCGACAATGGTGGCCAGGCCTACCAGATTTGCCAGCCAGGCCAGAGCCATGACGAATACGAAAGGAACAAAGAGTTTCGCTTCCTCCAGACTCAGTTGGCGTAACATTTTGATAAGCAGCCGGACGATGTAGGGTCCGAGATAGAGCACACTGATGATAAAAAGGGTTGCCAACAGCATAATGCGAACAATCTCTCCCGCTTCGACGCTGCCGGTGACCACCACCCCGGAGACGATGGCCAACATCACCAGACCGAGTATATCGTCCATCACCGCCGCACCGACGATGATATGCGCCTCACCTGAACGGCTCTGACGCAGATCCTGCAGTACCCGTGCGGTTATGCCAATACTGGTGGCGCCCAGGGTCGCGCCAAGGAACAGATGCTGTACATGGGGCGCTTCCGGGATCAGCATCCAGGTCACGAAAAAACCCAATACGAACGGGACCAGAACGCCGATGAAGGCGACCCGCAGGGAGTCACCGCCCACCGAGCGCAACTCCGCGACACAGGTATCCAGCCCGACATGGAACAACAGGAATATGACGCCGTAACGTGAGAAGACATCTACCGCCTGAGCGACGGCAAGATATTCACTACCGTGGGGGCCACGAAGGATCTGCAGAAAAAATTCTCCGGCCTCAGATCCGATCAATTTGTTGAGCGCCTCATCAACCGGTACACCGGACAAAATCATTTTGGACAGTTCTGTACAGCCGACCCCCTCTCGCAAAATCGCCATCAGGTCGAAACCGAGGAAGTAGAGCAGATTCCCCAGCAGCACGCCCATCACCAGCTCACCGAGCACAGAGGGTTGCTTCAGACGCCGGGCGCCAAAACGCCCAAGCAGTGCGGAGACAAGAATCAGGGTGACACCAAAGATAACCGGGGCGATGGGATCGCCATGGGAAACGATAGAGGTTACCTCGGTAACTTGATCCATGCCCTGTCAACAAAACTCTGTCGGGAAGAAGCGTTTAATCTAATTCTAGTCCGCTTTTCGACAGGGTTCGTTTTTTTGGGGGAATGAAGATATTGCTGATTGGTGTAGGCCCGATCAAGCGTTGCGTATCGGGGTTTTTTGAATTGGCAGGATGCATGGGGGGCCGGTTCCGCTGCGCTTGAACCGTCCTACTCTCGCGCTCTGGCTGAGCATTCGTCGGCCCAAGGCCGCGAAATCACTCCCGCTCCTCAATCCATGCCATCTGAATGGCTTCGAGGATCTTTTCTCCGGAGTGATCAGGGTCATCATCGAACTCGTCCAAGGCCAAAACCCAATTGTGCAGGTCGACAAAATTGACTGTTTTGGGATCAATTCCGGGATGGGTTTCATCCAATTCGATGGCGATATCCAGCACATCAATCCATTTCAGACTCATGACATCTCCCCTCAGTGGCTCTCAGACACCATGTTAATGGTGTATTTCGGTATCTCGATGACCAGATCATCTTCCCCAACCACAGCCTGACAACTCAGGCGGGATTCTGCTTCCAGACCCCAGGCCTTGTCCAGCAGGTCCTCTTCGTCCTCTTCCGTCTCTGTAAGAGAGTCGAAGCCTTCGCGTAGGATGACGTGGCAGGTAGTGCAGGCGCAGGACTTTTCACAGGCGTGCTCGATCTCGATACCATTCTGTTGGGCAGCATCGCAGATAGTGGTGCCCGGCTCAACGTCGAAGGCGGCCCCTTCCGGGCAGATCTCTTCGTGAGGCAGGATGATCAGTTGAGGCATCGATTCACTCCTTTATTCAAATTCGTTGACTTTATGGCCGGCCATGGCTTCATGGATACTCTGATTCATACGGCGCTCGACGTAGAATCCGCAGGTCTTTTCGATATCGGCGATACCTTCCTTGATCGCATTGATCTCCTCTGATCGAGCGGTTTCACGCAGTTTTTCCAGGGCAACGTCGACTGTCTGGCGTTCCTCGGCGTTGAGCAGGCGATCACCGTCGGCTGCCAGTGCCGCCTCCAGCGCCTCGATAACCCGATCCGCATCCACCTGCTGTTCACGCAGGTTTCTTGAGTCCATATCATCCTGGGCATGATCGATAGAGTCGCGCAGCATGGTCTCGATCTCGCCATCGGTGAGTCCATAGGAGGGTTTGACCTCGATACTCGCCTGCACCCCGCGGCTCTGTTCCTCGGCGGAGACGCTCAACAGCCCATCCGCATCCACTGCAAAGGTGACCCGGATACGCGCAGCGCCCGCCACCATCGGCGGAATACCACGCAATTCGAAACGGGCCAGAGAACGGCAGTCGCTGATCAGCTCCCGTTCACCCTGCACCACGTGGATCGCCATCGCAGTCTGTCCATCCTTGAAGGTGGTGAACTCCTGGGCGCGGGCCACCGGAATGGTGGTATTGCGGGCGATGATCTTTTCCGACAGCCCACCCATGGTCTCAAGACCCAGGGAGAGTGGAATGACATCGAGCAGCAGCATCTCATCATCGGGTTTGTTGCCCGCCAGGATGTCGGCCTGAATCGCCGCACCCGCTGCAACCACCCGGTCGGGATCTATATCCACCAGGGGTTGGATACCGAACAGATCACCGACCCGTTCCCGCACCCTGCGCACCCGGGTTGAACCCCCCACCATCACGACTTCTTTGATCCCGTCGCTCTCGATCCCCGCGTCCCGCATGGCGCGGCGGCAGGCGATCAGGGTCTTTTTGATCAGCGGATCGATCAATGCGTTGAACCGATCAATATCGAGTGAACCCTGCCAGCGGGACCCGTCAGGCAGTTCGATATCGAGTGGTGCGGTATCAGCTTCGGTGAGCGTCTCTTTGGCACTACAGGCGTCAAACATCAGGCGACGCAGTGTCATGTGGTCTGCGTCATCCTGAATGCCGGCCTGGGCCATAATCCACTCCGCCACGACCTGATCGAAATCGTCTCCACCCAGGGCTGAATCGCCCCCGGTGGACATCACCTCGAAGACGCCTTTGTTGAGCCGCAGAATCGAAACATCGAAGGTGCCGCCACCCAGATCATAGATGGCATGTACGCCCTCGGCACCCTTGTCGAGACCATAGGCCACCGCTGCTGCGGTCGGCTCATTGAGCAGGCGCAAGACTTTTAGCCCGGCCAGCTTCGCTGCGTCCTTGGTTGCCTGTCGCTGCGCATCGTCGAAATAGGCCGGCACAGTAATCACCACGCCGGCCAAGTCACCGCCGAGCGTCTGCTCGGCACGTTGTGCCAGGGTTTTCAGGATCTCAGCGGAGACCTCCACCGGGGTGACATCTCCTGCCACCGTCCGGATGCGCGGCACCGCTGTCTCTGTCTGAACAAATTCGTAAGGCAGACGGCTGCCGAGGCTCTTGATATCCTCGACCCCCCGGCCGATAAGCCGTTTGGCAGAGGCGATAGTGTTCAGCGGATCGGCCACTGCAGCAACGCGGGCCGCCTCACCGACGACAACACCATTTTCACCAAACTGCACCACTGACGGCAGCAGATGACGGCCCTGCTCGTCCGGCAGTGTCTCCGCCTTGCCACTGCGCACGCTGGCCACCAGCGAATTGGTGGTACCCAGGTCGATACCCGCCGCCAGCTTATGTTGGTGCGGGGCCTGAGCCTGACCGGGTTCTGAAATCTGCATTAATGCCATAATTCGCTACGCTCTATAATTTACTGGTCAGAGCTCGTCTTCCAGATCCGCTGCCACCGATTCGACTTCGGTGCGCAGTTTCTGTAGAAAACGCATCTTGCGCAGGATCTCCCGCGCGTCTTCCAACTGGTCTGGGGTGGCGCTCTCGAACTGAACCGCCATCTGTCCGACCAAGGTCTTGATCTGTTTGTTGATCCGGCCGCGCAGGTCGAGTACCGCCTCGTAGGGATCCTCCTGATTGCGCACCCCTTCCAACTCTTCCCGCAGTTCCATCTGCTGCATCAGGAAGGCCATATCGCTGGTGGCCTCTTTCTGGGCATCCATTTCGATGCCGTGCAGGGTCAGTAGATAGGTGGCCCTGGCAATCGGATCCTTGAGGGTTTCAAAGGCTTCGTTGATGCGGCTGGCGCCCTGCAAAGAGAGGAGACGCTCCTGCTCGGAGGCGTTGGCATAACGGTCGGGATGGATGACCCGCTGCAGATCCCGATATCGATCGGAGAGCGAATCGGCATCCACGATGAAGCCGACCGGCAGGCCAAAAAGCTCAAAATAGTTCTTCGAAAAATCCAGCATATCGAAAAAAACGGCTGTCCGGGGACAGCCGATTGATCACCTGTTTGTTATGACCTTGAAAAACAGTAGGTCGTGTCAGCGTAGCGTAACACGACAATAATGGCGCAAATTGTTGGGTTACGGCCAAAAAGACGGCCTAACCCAACCTACCCAAGAGGTTGTTGGTGCTTTGTGCTATAAGCCAGTGCCATTTGGGTCAGACCTGAAAACTCTCACCACAACCACACTCGCCCTTGGCGTTCGGGTTGTTGAACTTGAAACCTTCGTTGAGTCCTTCCTTGGTGTAATCGATCTCAGTGCCGTCAAGATAGACAAGGCTTTTTGGGTCGATAATGACCTTTACACCCAGGTCTTCGAATACCTGGTCATCCTCGCCCAGTTCATCGGCAAATTCCATCTCGTATGCCATGCCGGAGCAGCCGGAGGTACGCACCGCCAGGCGGATACCGATCCCCTTACCCCGGTTCGAAAGGAACTGTTGCACATGTTTTGCGGCAGCTTCTGTGATCGTAATCGCCATTTAACTTCTCCAGAACCGAACCTGTAACTTCGACTCTACAACGGATATCAATCTGTATTCTTTTTTGAGTAATCCTGGATCGCAGCCTTGATAGCGTCTTCCGCCAATACGGAGCAGTGCACCTTGACCGGCGGCAGCGCCAACTCTTCAGCGATCTCGGAGTTCTTGATCTGCTGCGCCTCTTCCAGGGTTTTGCCCTTCACCCACTCGGTGAGCAGACTGCTGGAGGCAATTGCGGAACCGCAGCCGTAGGTCTTGAAGCGTGCGTCTTCGATCACGCCGTCATCACCCACCTTGATCTGCAGACGCATCACGTCACCACAGGCAGGCGCGCCCACCATGCCGGTGCCGACACTCTTCTCTTCTTTGTCGAACGCACCTACGTTACGGGGGTTCTCGTAGTGGTCGAGTACTTTATCACTGTATGCCATAACCTTAACCTCTTAAAACTGATCGCTCAGTGCGCCGCCCACTGAATCGATTTCAGATCGATACCATCTTTGAACATCTCCCACAAAGGCGAGAGTTCACGCAATCGATCAACCTCGGTACAAATCTTATCTACCGCATAATCCACCTCTTCCGCAGTGCTGAAACGGCCGATGGTAAAGCGGATCGAACTGTGGGCCAATTCGTCTTCCCGCCCCAACGCACGCAGGACGTAGCTGGGTTCGAGACTGGCGGAGGTACAGGCGGAACCGGATGAGACCGCCAGATCCTTCAACGCCATAATCAGGGATTCACCTTCAACGAAGGCAAAACTCACATTCAGGTTACCGGCAACACGCTGTTCTTCATCACCGTTGAGGTAGACCTCTTCCATATCCTTGAAGCCGTCCCAGAGGCGTTGACGCAGCCCGAGCAGACGCTCGTTTTCCATCGCCATCTCTTCACCGGCAATATGAAAGGCTTCGCCCATGCCGACGATCTGGTGGGTCGCCAGAGTACCGGAACGCATGCCGCGCTCGTGACCGCCACCATGCATCTGGGCTTCCAGGCGTACACGGGGTTTGCGCCGCACATAGAGAGCGCCGATGCCTTTCGGTCCGTAGATCTTGTGCGCCGAGAAGGACATCAGATCCACCTTCAGTTCTGCCAGATCGATCGGCACCTTACCGGCACTCTGTGCCGCATCCACATGGAAGAGGATCTTGCGTGCACGGGTCATCTCGCCAATTGCGGCAATATCCTGGATCACGCCCACTTCGTTATTGACGTGCATAATGGAGACAAGAATGGTGTCGTCACGCAACGCTGCTTCCAGTTTCCCCAAGTCAATCAGGCCGCTGGGCTCAGGATCGAGATAGGTGATCTCGAATCCCTCACGTTCAAGTTGGCGACAGGTATCCAGCACCGCTTTGTGTTCCGTCTTGCAGGTAATAATGTGCCTGCCGCGTTTCTTGTAGAAATGCGCAACACCCTTGATCGCAAGATTATCTGACTCAGTGGCGCCGGAGGTCCAGACAATCTCTTTCGGATCGGCATTGATCAGATCCGCCACCTGCTTGCGCGCCAGAGTCACCGCATCATCCGCGGTCCAGCCGAAAGGGTGTGAACGGGATGCAGGATTACCGAATTTTCCGTCGGGAGTGAGATAACTGCACATCAACTCCGCGACGCGGGGATCCACCGGCGTGGTTGCCGAGTAATCCATATAGATCGGTAGCTTCATTTTTTAACTCCAAAAATCCGCTAATTTAGATTCAGGCGTTGGCCTGTGGGGAAATCGACGTCAGCTCTGTGATATCGATGTCCGGCGTGTCCGGATGATCCTGCCGGCTCGAAACCTCTCGCACCGCCTGACGATCCATAAGATCCTGCAGGCTGATCTTATTGAGGTAGTGGTAGATCTGGTTACTGAGATCCTGCCAAAGATCATGGGTGAGACAGCGTTCGTTATTCTGACAGTTGTGAGCACCGTGGCAACGGGTGGTATCCATGTTCTCATCCACCGCAGTGATCACTTCACCGATGTAGATCTCACCCGCTTCCCGACCCAGGCTGTAACCGCCACCAGGACCCCTGACACTGGTGACCAGGGCTTTTTTTCGCAGTCGCGAGAAGAGTTGCTCGAGATAAGAGAGTGAGATCCCCTGACGTTGGGCAATGTCGGCCAGGGTAATCGGCCCCTTGCCATAGTGCAGTGCCAAGTCCAACATGGCTGTTACCGCATAGCGGCCTTTTGTGGTAAGCTTCACTTTATCGGCTCCAAGTATATCCTTGAGCGCTAATATACAATCCCCAGTAAATTAGTCAAGTATTCCCTCCGCGATCATTGCAAGGTTTTAACCCTTGGCATCCTCGGAAACCTCGTCACCATCCAGCTTCAGCAACTCTTCCGCAGTAGAAAAGATTTCGCAGGAATCGAGTTCAGGCAGTAATTCATCCGCCTCTTCCAGCCCCATACTCTTCAGCGCCTCACACATGGACTCCATCTTCTTGTCCATCACGTGCATATGATCGAGCATGCAGTTGATGGCGTGGGCAACGGGATCCGGCGCATCCTTGGTGGCGCCATAGGCATCAAATCCAATCTTCTTGGCAATCGCCTCGCGATGACCATTGTCTTCGGTTTTTTCCGGACGTATCAGTCTGCCAGGCACACCAACAGCTGTTGCCCCGGCCGGCACATCCTTTACCACCACGGCATTTGAGCCGATGCGGGAACCTTCGCCGATTTCGATGGGACCCAGCACCTTGGCGCCGGCACCCACCACCACGTTGTTGGCGAGCGTCGGATGGCGTTTGCCCTTCTGCCAGCTTGTCCCACCGAGTGTTACCCCGTGATAGAGGGTGCAGTCATCGCCAATGATCGCAGTTTCACCGATCACCACGCCCATGCCGTGATCAATGAAGAAACGACGGCCAATCCGGGCACCAGGGTGGATCTCTATGCCAGTCAGCAACCGGGCAATGTTGGAGAGCATCCTGGCCAGCCATTTCAAACCAATATTCCAGAGCCAATGGGAGGCCCGATGGAACAGAATCGCATGCACACCAGGATAGGTAGTGATGATTTCAAACGTCGTCCGGGCAGCGGGGTCACGCTCGAAGACGCTCTGGATATCCTCTCGCCACCTGGATTGGGTGGGGTTCTCATTGGTTTCCTGCTGCACAACCTATACCCGACTGAATCAATCAACTATCACTGGAATAGTGACATGGAGGTAACAGATTATCCATAATACCATGTAAAATACTAGGGTATTGTGTCTACAGGAACTGGAATCCTTGCAGGATGCGTGAGGCACGAGCTGCATCCTACATGCCACGGAGTTATTGAGCGTATACCTCGACTTGGGTCAACGACGCATCGACTTGCGTCCCTGGGCAGCACTCAGGATTCCCCGCAGGATATTGAGTTCATCAACATCTGGCCTGGCACGATGAAACAGGCTGCGCAACCTGCGCAGCAGCTTGTCTGACTGCCGGGGATCGGCAAAACCGATATCCTCCAGAGCCTGCGCCAGATGGCCATGAAACCCCTCCATCAATTCTGCGCTAGCCACCTCTCTGAGCGGCTCAGGAGCCGTCTCCCGCCCTTCCAGCCAGGCAAGATAGATTTCATAGCTGAGCACCTGAACCGCAGCACCAAGATTCAATGAGCTGTAGGCGGCATTGGTGGGAATGTGAACCAGATAATTGCAGCGGTCCAACTCCTCGTTAGTCAGTCCTGAACTCTCCCGGCCGAAGACCAGGGCAACCTCGCCCACCGCACTCTCTTCGATGATCTTTGCCGCGCAGGCACGCGGTTTCAACAGAGGCGAGGAGACAGTCCGTTCGCGGGCGCTGGTGCCTATTATCAGGCGACATCCCTTCAGTGCCTCGTCCAGGCTGTCGCAGACCAGCGCCCGCGCAAGCAGGTCATCCGCCCCCGAGGCCCGGGCCGTCGCCTCTTCGCTCGGATAACGCTTCGGTGACACCAGAACAAGCTGCTCCAGGCACATATTATTCATCGCCCGGGCCGCAGCGCCGATATTACCGGGGTGGCTGGTCTCCACCAGCACGATTCGTACACGATTCAACATGGGCGCAAGGGTACCGCATGAACAACCTCGAGGCCAAAACCGGTTTTCTGCTTTATCCGCCATGCCGCTTGCTGTATCTTTGCCGCCCATGAATCCAATGGTAACCATCGCTGTCCGTGCTGCACGTGACGCCGCCCGCGTGCTGATGCGCAATTTCAATCGGCTCGATACCCTCAACATCACCGACAAGGGGATGCACGATTATGTCAGCGAGGTGGACAGGGCAGCCGAACAGGCGATTATCGATGTTTTGCGGGACAAATACCCCAATCACGCCATACTGGCGGAGGAGAGTGGCAGTCACCCTGGTGACGACTTTCAGTGGGTCATAGATCCGCTGGACGGTACCACCAACTATCTGCACGGATTCCCCCAGTTCTCCATCTCTATCGCCCTGCGACACAAAGGCAGGCTGGAGGTAGGCGTGATCTATGATCCGCTGAATGAAGAGATGTTCACCACCAGTCGCGGTTCCGGCGTCCAGTTAAATGATCGGCGGTTGAGGGTCTCCAGCCGCAAGAGCCTGGATGGAGCGCTATTGGGAACCGGTCTCCCCTACCGTGATTTTCGTTTTACGGAAAACTACATGGGCATGCTCAAGGATCTGATGGCCAACACTGCGGGGATACGCCGCCCAGGCTCCGCCGCGCTTGATTTCGCCTATGTGGCCGCCGGGAGGCTGGACGGATTCTGGGAACTGGGTCTCGCCGAGTGGGACTTTGCCGCAGGCGCCCTCATGGTGCGCGAAGCCGGGGGTCTGGTTACCGACATCTCTGGCGGAGGGCGTCATTTTGAGACCGGGAATGTCATCGCCGGCAACATCAAGGTGCACAACGCCATATTGCGCCGTATCCTTCCCCACCTGGACGATAGACTTACCGCTTAATTCCTGACGCGGCGAATCCGCTTCACAGTTTGCCCCGTTTTTTCATCCCCATCCTCAAGATTACGGCCCGCCGACCGTTACCGGAGATAACATCGGTAACAACTGTAAAAGCGGAACCTACCTAATGGCGAATAACAACAATATCGACCAGGCACTCAGCGACCGGGCACTGGAAATGGTGATGAGGGATGTACTGGACGGGGTGCAGGACATCTCACTGCAGTCAGCGTTTACCGACAATCCGTACAATGTGGATATCATTTCTATCGAACGCCCCGACAAGCAGGGCGATGATCGAGACAAAACCGGGATGAGCCTTAACAATGCAGAGGTCATCTACCCACCGGCATTCTGCAAAACCGCCTAGCCGACAGGCTCATCAATAAACCACCCGGCTGAAGCATCAGCGGCGAACGTAGGGTGCGCCTTGCGCACCGTGATTGCTGCTTATTCTGGTGCGCATAGCGCACCCTACAGAACTATTCAGTTCAACCTTGATCCGTCAACCGAATCAGTGGGTTTCCTCGACCTCGGCGCCCTCTTTTTCAACCGGCATCAGATCATCCTTGCTGATGCCCATCATGATGATCGCCGTACTCGCCACATAGATGGAAGAGTAGGTACCGACCACCACACCCACGATCAGCGCCAGGGCAAAACCGTGGATGATCTCGCCACCAAAGATGAAGAGCGCAATCAATACCAGCAAGGTGGTCATGGAAGTGACCAGGGTGCGGGTGAGGGTCTGGTTTAGCGAGGCATTGATAATCTCGATTGCGCTGCCTTTGCGAATCTTGCGGAAGTTCTCACGAATACGGTCGAACACTACGATGGTATCGTTCAGTGAGTAGCCGATCACCGCCAGCACGGCAGCCAGCACCGGCAGATCGAACTCCACCTGAAACAGGGAGAAGATGCCGATAGTGACGATCACATCATGTACCAGCGCAATAACCGCGCCCACGGCAAAACGATATTCAAACCGTAGGCCCACATAGATCAGGATACCGATCAGTGCATAGAGCATGGCGAGACCGCCATCTTCGGTCAGCTCATCACCGACCTGGGGCCCGACAAACTCAACCCGCCGTAAATCAGCCTGACCATCCACCAATTTGTTCATCGCCGCAAAGGCGCTGTTGCTGATCTCCGCACTGTCGGCACCATCCTTGGGCGCCAGCCGGACCAACACGTCCCGGGATGTACCAAAGTGCTGCACCGTTGCATCGGAAAAACCTTCCGCCGCCAGTGCTGCACGAACCTTCGGTAAATCAACCGTTTCCTGATAACCCACTTCGACAAGGGTACCACCGGTAAAGTCGATACCCAGGTTCAGGCCACGCACCGCAATGGAGGCCAACGCAACCAGGATCACTGTACCGGAAATGATCAGGGCGAGCTTACGTCCGCCCATAAAGTTGAAATTTGTCGTCTTTTTGAAGATCTGCATAGTCAATCCGCCCTTATCAAACTGCCAGCGCTTTCACCCGTCTGCGACCGTAGATCAAATTGATCACTGCGCGGGTGCCGATGATGGCGGTAAACATGGAGGTCAGGATGCCGATAGCCAGGGTAACCGCGAAGCCCTTGATGGGGCCGGTACCGAAGCTGAACAACACCACCGCAGCTATCAGGGTAGTGATATTCGCATCGATGATGGTGGAGAACGCCTTCGCATAACCCGCCTGAATACTGGCCTGTGGCGTATTGCCATTTCGGATCTCCTCACGGATACGCTCGAAGATCAACACGTTGGCATCCACTGCCATGCCCACGGTCAACACGATACCGGCGATGCCCGGGAGGGTCAGTGTCGCCTGCAGCATGGAGAGAATAGCGACGATCAGTACAAGATTCATGCTCAGGGCCAGATCCGCCACCAAACCAAAGACCCGGTAGTAGACGGCCATGAAGATCATCACCAGGGTCATACCAATCATCACTGACATGAAACCCTGATCGATGTTGTCCTGACCCAGGCTGGGGCCGATGGTACGCTCTTCAACAATCTCAATAGGAGCAGCCAGAGCGCCTGCCCGCAGCAACAGTGCCAAGTCATGAGCCTCTTCCGAGGTATCGAGACCGGTAGTCTGAAAACGGCTGCCGAAAGGTTCAAGGATGTTGGCGATGCTGATCACCTCCTCCACCTTGGTTCTATGTTTCACCGGCTCGCCATCCACCATACGGGTGACGACACGGTTCTCGATGAAAACCACCGCCATAGGCTTGCTGACATTGTCGTTGGTGACACGGCGCATGCGATTGCCGCCGGGACCGTCGAGCCGTACGGAAACCATCGGCTGGCCGGAACGCTGATCGATACCCGAGGACGCATCGATGATCTGATTGCCGGTTACGATGACTGACTTTTTCAGCAATACCGGCTGTCCGTTGCGCTCATGATAGAGTTTGGAGCCTGGCGGCACCCTGCCGTTAACGGCATCCTGCACACTATGCTCGGTATCGGCGAGGCGATACTCCAGGGTCGCGGTGGCACCGAGAATCTCTTTCAGCTTGGCCGGATCCTGGGCGCCGGGCAGTTGCACCACGATGCGCCGCTCGCCCTGCTGTTGGATCAGCGGTTCCGCCACGCCCAGTGCATTAACACGGTTGCGCAGGGTGGTGATGTTCTGTTCCAGGGCAAACTTCTGCACCGCGCGGCGCTCTGCGGGTTTAAGGGTAGCGCGCACATAGAAGTCACCCCCTTCATCCGACATATCGGTTGCCAGTGAGCGGAATTCGCTGTGAATCAGCTGCTCAGCTTTGTCCCGCTTGGCCAGGTCGTTGAATTTGATGACGACCTTCTCCCCCTCTCGGGAGACCCGCACGTAGCGCACCTTATTCTTACGCAGCAGGGTTCTGATGTCACCGCTGTTACGCTCCACCGCCTGCTGCACAGCGGCCTCCATATCCACGTCGATCAACACATGAATACCACCACGCAGATCGAGACCAAGATACATTGGCTCTGCGCCAAATGAGCGCAGCCAGTCAGGCAGATCAGGTGATAGCGTCAAAGCCTGGTTGTAGTCAGTGCCCAGCTCGTCCGCAATAGCCTCCTTCGCCTTCAACTGATCTTCGGAGTTAAGAAAACGCACCAGCAGTTTGGCGTTTTCGGATGAGATACCCTTCGCCTCGACGCCTGCCTTCTCCATCGCCTGGGTGATCCTGGCCATAGTGGTTTCATCCACCGTGGCGCGCCGGGTGCCGGAAATTTCCATGGAGGGGTCCTGATCGTAGATATTCGGCAACGCAAAGAGCGCTCCGACGAGTACTACGATCACTACCAGAAGGTTTTTCCAGAGAGGATATTGGTTCATCGTGTTTTTCTTGCTGTTGCGCCAGCTAGGCTGGCACGGTTTCCATTATATTTATTGCAACTGACCATCCGGACGTTTACATGTCCTTCAGTGACCCCTTGGGCATCACGGATTCCACTGCTGCACGGCGAAATTTGACCTCCACGCCCTCGGCAATCTCCACCGTGATGAAGTTGTCACCCATCTTGGTGATCTTGCCGACGATACCGCCGGCGGTGCCCACCTCATCACCTTTCCCCAGTGTCTCGACCATCTTCTTGTGCTCTTTCTGACGCTTCACCTGGGGACGAATCATCAAAAAGTAGAGGACAACACCAAACAGTACCAGCGGCAACAGCCCGGTCAAGGCATCCGGCGAGGCCAAATCGACCCCTTCGGCAAAGGCGTCGGAGATAAAAAAGCTCATAATCAGTACCCGATTTTCGAGAGATCAAAATCCAAACGGCGCCGGAAAGCAACCGACAGCCAAAATTAGCCGCCGATTATGCCACAGAAGACAGCAAGATACAGGCGGTGTTTTTTGTAAGCCTCTGAAAGAACCCTGTCATCTCGACCGCGGGGAGAGATCTCCAGCAACGAAGCACTTATCTGTCTATCGAGGTATGAGATTTCTCCCTACGGTCGAAATGACAATAACCGATTCATTCAGAGGCTTCCTGGCGCTTGATAACGCTACGCTGATGCTCTTCAGCCACTGCTGCGTAGAGCATAAAAGTCGCTGACAAAACGCTCCAGCTGCCTCGCTTCGATGGCTTCCCGCAGATCCCGCATCAGCGTCTGATAGTAGTAGAGATTATGAATGGTATTCAGACGGGCACCCAAAATCTCTTTACATTTCTCCAGGTGGCGCAGGTAGGCACGGCTATAATTTTTACAGGTATAACAGTCACATAAAGGATCCACGGGACCATTGGCATATTCATGTACCGCATTACGAATCCGCACCACGCCCTGATGCGTGAAGAGATGGCCGTTGCGCGCATTACGAGTCGGCATCACGCAGTCGAACATGTCTATTCCCCGTCGTACCGCCTCCACGATATCCTCTGGCGTCCCCACACCCATTAGGTAATGGGGCTTATCCTGCGGCAGTTTGTCGGAGAGAAAATCGAGCACCCGCCAGCGATCTTCCGGCGGCTCTCCCACCGACAGCCCCCCTACTGCATATCCGTCAAACCCAATATCGGTCAAACCCTTGAGCGAAGCCTCCCGAAGATGGTCGAACACCCCACCCTGCACGATGCCGAACAACGCCGAGGGGTTGTCGCCATGGGCAATACGGCTGCGCCCGGCCCAACGCAGAGAGAGTTCCATGGAGACCCTGGCCTCCTCTTCGGTGGCCGGATAGGGTGTACATTCATCGAAGATCATGACGATGTCAGAACCCAGCTCACGCTGAATCTGCATCGACTCCTCCGGCCCCATAAAGACCTTGCTGCCGTTGACCGGCGAACGGAAAGCCACCCCTTTTTCGGTGATCTTCCTCATCTTGCCCAGGCTGAAAACCTGAAACCCACCGGAGTCGGTGAGAATGGGACCCTTCCAATGAGTGAAGTCGTGCAAATCACCATGGGCTCTGATGACATCTGTGCCCGGTCGCAACATAAGATGAAACGTGTTGCCGAGGATGATTTCAGCCCCCATTCCGGTCAACTCTTCAGGGGTCATCGCCTTGACGGTGCCATAGGTACCGACAGGCATAAATGCGGGGGTCTCTACCGTGCCCCGGGAAAAGGTGAGGCGTCCGCGTCTGGCTACTCCATCGGAGTGAAAGGTTTCAAACTGCATAATTTTAATTCAGTTGGGTTCCAGGCAATAAATAGTGAAAATCTTTTTATTTCAATAGGTAACGAATGTAATCTTTGCGGGTTCCCACGTTGATCATAATCCCGCATGACACACAGCGCCAGAAAAGCAAGGGTTAACCCTAATATGACTTGACAAGTCGCCCCGTATATTAGAAAATGATCATGTGCTGAATCTTACGGTTTGGCACACTCCTCCATCCTCCTTTGGTGGAACTTTTAGGCGCGACACCCTGTCGCGCTTTTTTTTGCCTGAAAGCCACTGTGATCACTGGGTTATGCCTGCTGCATGAGCGACGGCGTGAGAAACATCGCATCCCCATAGCTGAAGAAACGGTAGCCTCTGGAGACGGCATGGCGATAGGCTGCCATCACGTGATCATAACCTGAGAAAGCGGAGACCAGCATCAGCAGGGTCGATTCCGGCAGGTGGAAATTGGTGAGCATCCTATCGACACTGCGAAAATGGTAACCGGGACGGATAAAGAGCCTTGTATCGCCGCTAAAGGGAGCTATCTCCCCCGATGCAGAGGCAGCTTCAAGGCTGCGCACACTGGTAGTACCCACAGCCACCACCCGTCCACCGTTGGCGCGCGTCTCCCGCACCTTTTGGCACACGGTTTCATCCACTTCCACATACTCGCTGTGCATTATGTGTTCATCCAGGTTGTCCACCCGTACCGGCTGGAATGTTCCGGCACCGACATGCAGGGTGACCTGTGCACTTTTCACCCCTCTTTCTCCCAATTCATCCAGCATCTCAAGATCAAAATGGAGTCCTGCCGTGGGGGCGGCAACGGCACCGGGACGGCGAGCATAAACGGTTTGATACCGCTCCCTGTCCGAAGAGTCATCCGAACGATCGATGTAGGGCGGCAGGGGCATATGTCCCTGCTCCTCCATCAGCTGAAAGAAATCGCCATCCTGCAAATCCATCTCAAACAAACTCTCCTGACGCCCGACCACCTCCACCTCTCTTTTCCTCTCTCCAAGATAGAGACGGCTGCCTGCCTTCGGGGATTTGCTCGCACGCACATGTGCCAGCGCCCGACCCGGCGTGAGCACCCGCTCGATAAGCAACTCGACTTTTCCGCCACTCTGCTTAAAGCCGTGGAGCCGGGCCTGCATCACACGGGTATCATTGAATACCAGAAGATCTCCCTTTCGCAGCAACTGCGGTAGATCGGTAAAATGCTGGTCATTCAACTCACCGCTGGTACCGTCCAGGGTGAGCAGACGACTGCCCCGCCGCTCTTTTTCGGGGAATTGGGCAATCAGCTCCGGAGGAAGATCGTAGGAAAAATCGGATAGTTTCATGCCGGCGGATAATATCATGGCCCTGGCTGCCACAACATCCAGCAAAATGCCTGCCGCCGGGAATCGCGAACATCTCTCAGCAACTCAGGCGTTTCTCAAACGAGGTGCACGTCAAGGTACAGACTCCGGTATCGACTATCCTTAGACCAATAGAGTCCCTAAGCGAAACGATTGGCATGGCTGGTTAACCTCAGGCAAACTAAACCAGATAGTATAGAAGCGAAGACAGCAAAGCCCTTTATTTCGACCACCAACGCGAATTTGATCTGACTGAATCTACTGAAATAATTCGGACCCAAATGTCAAACAGAGTCATTTCCATCAACACATATGCAACGATCTATATCGTTATCGCATTTGTGTCACTCAGCTTTGTTGGGGGGCTGACCTACCTGAATATTCAGAATATGGAATCTGAATTTCATGACAGCAGTATCACCATTGCAGAAAAAGAGATCGAGCAGGCTATCGCTTCCGTTACAGCTGACATACAGAAGCACGCAGTAGATTTAGCCGAATGGAATGAGGTTAGGCAGCAGTTACTGAACCCCGGTTTTTATAGTGATTGGCATGAACGCAGTATACAGAATACAGGTATTTTGTCGGAGTATGTGCTTGACGCCTCGATCTACAACAGCGAGGGGAAAGTATTGGGGAAGCTGGATACCTCGAGATTACCACAAGCCATAAATATCGAGCGCATTGAACCCTTTTTCCGGATCGAGGAAGGGAAGCCCGGAATATTTATCATTGCACCTGTCCGTGACCTGAAAAACCTGAAGACAATCGGTTATATTGCCACATTAAGCAATTTTCTAACCGGGTTTTATAGTCAAAGACACTTTAGCCAAATAGACTCGCAAACATTTACATTCACATCGACAGGCCACGATTTTCTCCCGATTGCAGAACTAAAAAGGCATATTAAGTACACATTGCGCAGTGATCCATACGCTGAAGAGTTGAAAAAGGTCATGCTACAAGCGGTGGGTTATCTCATCATTGTCAGCGTAATTCTAACGCTCCTGATCTTCCCACAAAGTATCTGGTTTACCGGAAAATCAATTCGTCAACTCTCTCGCCATCTAGATTTTCTCAAACGGCACTCCGCCGAAAAAATTGCTGAAAACCTGGGTAAACGTCTGCTCATTAAGGAACTGGATAAAGTCAGGCTTTCCCTGAATGACTATCACAACCAACTCAACAGTCTGAATACCAGTCTGGATGAAAAAAACAGAAAACTCTGGAGCCTCGCTCTCCACGACCCTCTGACCGGTGTCAAAAACAGACGAGCTTTTGACGAATACTGGAAAGAGGTGAACAACCTCTTCGATATCCGCCGCAACCCCATCTGTCTGGCCCTGTTTGATGTCAATCACTTCAAGGCCATCAACGACACATATGGACATCAGATCGGGGATGAGGTGCTTATAGCGATCAGCCACTCCATACAAAAAGTGTTGCGAAAAAGAGAGTATCTGTTCCGCCTTGGGGGTGATGAGTTCGCAACCATCCTTTTCGACTCTACACCTGCCATCGCAATGCGCATTGCTGAGCGCTGTGAGGAGGCGATCGCTGACTACCCATTCCATGACTTCGGCATCAAAGAGCCAGTGAGAATCAGCATCGGCCTAGCCCTCACCGATAGTGAAACAGAAGAGGATTCACCTTTGACATCGTTACAGTGGCAGGCCGATATTGCCATGTACACTGCCAAGCGCCCCGCCACATCCCATATCGCGGTTTTTTCACCCGAAATGGCAGAGGAATCCAGCGGGCTTTTCTCAAACCTGACTCACAATGCTGTTTACGACGCAGTAACCCATGGCACTGGTTTGAATATGTTCTATCAACCCATCGTCAAACTCCAGGATGGCACCATTCAGTATTATGAGGCGCTACTCAGAATTTCTCATGGCAACGGATGGATACTTCCTTCGCACATCTTTCCTCTGGTTGAGGCGCGTCGACTGGAAACCGACCTCGACCGGGTGGTAATCAATCACGTTCTGGAGGATTTGGAGAACAATCGGATCCCTGCCGGTACCGGCATATCCGTAAACATTTCGGCACCGACTGTCATTAACCAATACCTGACCGAGTGGCTTAAAGACTTTCTACCCTATTTAAAGACACACAAGCTTGTGATTGAGATAACCGAGACGGCCTTGATCACACAGCTAAAGACAGCGACAAAAAACCTGACCGCACTCAGAAAGATGGGATACCAGATCGCGCTCGATGACTTTGGCAGCGGCTACTCCTCATTGCGCTACCTGGCCACAATGCCGGTGGATATCGTGAAATTCGACATCTCGCTAACCCGGAATGTAGATAACGAAGCACAAAACCGCATCATCCGTCATCTGGTCCAGATGATTACTGAATCCGGACACCAACTCGTAGCGGAAGGTATTGAAACCGAGGAGATGTCGCAAAAACTTGCGGACTTGGGATTCGTCTTCGGTCAGGGCTATCTTTTTGGCAAACCATCCCCACCAGAAGCTTGATCAATATCTTCCAAATCAGGATCTTACAATTCGAGAAAATCATGTATACTTACCGGCTTCCAGCGCCGGGGTGGTGGAATTGGTAGACACAGGGGATTCAAAATCCCCCGGCTTCACGGCCTTGACGGTTCGAGTCCGTCCCTCGGTACCAGTTTAAAACAAAGGGTTAGCTGATTTTCAGCTAGCCCTTTTTCTTTGCCTGACTTGTTAGATGGCGCATTGCGACGCCGACTTGTGGACTGGGAAGAGACCATCTCATAAGACCTACTGTTTTAAGATATTTTATAAGCCATTGATAATGCTAATATTGATACCATAAGTCAGTGCTATTCCGCTTCGGCGAGGTTTTATGTTGTCATCAAATCGTCATACAATTCGAATACAATCTCATTGCCTACTTTGGACAGGCAAGGAAAGTTAGGGATGACAAGCCCCCGCAAGGACGTGGGGGAACCTTATATCAGGAAAATGGAATAACAGATATTTCGATAACCTGGGTGTAACTTACTCCCGGGACGCCGTGTTAAATCCCCTCCCTCAGAGGTAGTGTTCAAGCCCTATTCTGCTGACTCAAGCACGACCTTATATGGCTGCCAATTTTGGTGCACTGATGGCAAGGGACTTTTCCTTTGTCCGAGGCGAATAGTTCTCTTACTTGTCAATCTTCCGGGCGACAGATCATATTGCAACTCACAGCACGTGCTGTTCTGTAGAGCAGCATTATGATCAGCAGTGTCAGCAGAGTGACAAGCACCCAACTCAATCCCGCATGCATGACTGATCCGGTATGTTCATACATCACAAGGGTGGCAATGGTGATCGCAGCGACAGGGAAGGAGTATGCCCACCATGTGAGGGAAAAGTTAATCCGGATAAAAAACCGGTATTGGGTCACCAGCAGGAGCGTCAGAAACAACCCCACATAGTAGAGAATTCGGGCAAACGCATCGAGGTCTCCCGTCAATTTCATATATGCGAGGAAACCCACCGCCGGAGGTGCGATAAGAATAAACAGGGTCGGCATCAGTTTTTCAGGCAACGGACTATGAAACATGATTCGGTAAAAGATGATAGTCATCAGCACGATCCAGAAGACGATGCCAATACTGAAGAAAAACCACGAAACCTCTGTATATCCAAGCTGCATCCCAGCTACAGGCACCAGCACATTACCGACCACCGGAATAAACCACGCAGGATTGATGTGATGAATCTCGAACTGATCATGATGAATCCAGACGCTCATGATATAGAGCGTGAATCCAATATGCATCACACTACCTATCAACCATAAAGGTTCGGCGGCCACAGGCAATGTATGCAGAGAGACGATGGAGAGCAGTATCAGGCTGATGGAGATACTGGGGAAGAAATTCATCTTCACAGGATGATGTAATTCCCGGATAACCGCATCGCGAAAGCGGAGGATTTTTCTTACATAGAAGAAAAGCAACACCACAAACAGACCGGCGACAAACAGCGCCAGTGCTCCATCGACATTCAGCCGCAAACCGAACGCGCGTTGAAACGCGCTCCAGGCAATCGTAAGTCCGCATAACCCCATCACAATGGAAAAGAAGGAGATGGGGAAATGCTCTAATCGGGATGGGTTAGACATCATGAATTCTCCGGTAAGCCGCTACTGCATTCAGCTC
This sequence comes from Sedimenticolaceae bacterium, assembly GCA_963691905.1. Taxonomy (GTDB): domain Bacteria; phylum Pseudomonadota; class Gammaproteobacteria; order Chromatiales; family Chromatiaceae; genus QGON01. Next base: position 1,381,595 of record OY829893.1, on the reverse strand, counting down.
AACGGAGAGAATCTGTAACCGGTTATTAAAGGCTTCAGCATCCACAATTACCTGCGGGCATGCATTGCGTAAACGCAAATTCCGCAGTTTCTGTAGGCTTGTCGATATTGATGTTGTTTGACTGAAGCAAATACCATGGATGTAACCAGGTATGGGACAGTGCCTGATCTAGCGCGTTGTTGATGTCCTCCAGCTTAGCTCGCTATTCAGTGGAAAACTGGTAGAGCGCCTGTATCTCCTCTCGCCAGATCGTGTCGTCGATCGTCTCCAGCACCATGGGAATATCATCAAAACGCGAATCATTCATGATGTAGCGAAAGGCGTCCCAGCCGATCTTTCCCTGACCAAGGCTATGGTGCCGGTCTACCCTGGCCCCCAAGTCGGGTTTGCTGTCGTTGAGGTGCATGCCCCGCAGATAGTTGAAACCGACGATGCGCTCAAACTCACCGAAGGTCTGCTCGCAGGCGTCACTGGTTCGCAGATCGTAGCCGGAAACGAATGTATGACAGGTATCGAGGCAGACACCTACCCGGCGCTTGTCCTCCACCCCTTCAATGATTCGGGCCAACTGCTCAAACCGGTAACCCAGAGTGGAGCCTTGGCCTGCGGTGTTTTCGATCACTGCGGTCACCCCTTCTGTCTGATCCAGGGCGATATTGATCGACTCGGATACGCGGTCGAGGCTCGCCTCCTCACCGATCTTTCGCAGGGTGGCGCCGGGATGGAAGTTAAGAAGTTTCAGACCGAGCTGTTCACAGCGCTGCATCTCGTCGATGAAGGCGACACGGGACTTCTCCAGCCCCTCGGTCTCCGGATGCCCAAGATTGATCAGATAACTGTCGTGGGGCAGCACATGTTCCGGAGCGATGCCGGCCTGTTCGATGTTTGCTTTGAAACCTTCTATCGCCTCAGCGGTCAGCGGCTTTGCCTTCCATTGACGTTGGTTCTTGGTGAATAGTGCAAAGGCCTTCGCACCAATCTTTTCAGCGTTCAACGGGGCGTTCTGAACACCACCGGAAGCACTGACGTGGGCGCCTACATACTTCATTGGTTCTCCTGCTTTGGTTATTGAATCTCTAACTCTGTTAAAATCAGCCTTTTATCAAAACAGGCCGAAGTGACATGGCAAACAACCCCCTCTCCGGCGTCGGCTATCTGCTGCGCGGTCTGAGCCTGATAAGCAAACCCGGACTGAGACGCTTCGTACTCATCCCACTGTTGATCAACATCCTGGTATTCAGCCTGCTGATTGGAGTGGGAATCAGCCAGTTCGACCTGCTGATGGATCACTTTCTGCCCGCCGATGACAGCTGGCTCTCCTACCTGCGCTGGCTGCTTTGGCCAATCTTCGCCTTGGCACTGCTGCTGATTATCTTCTATACCTTTACCGTCATCGCCAACCTGATCGCCGCGCCCTTCAACGGCCTGCTGGCTGAGAAGGTGGAGCTCTATCTCGGCGGCCGGTTGCAGGAGGAGAGCGGCAGCATCAAACAGGTGATGAAGGATATTCTGCCTGCCCTGTTCTCTGAACTGCGCAAGATACTCTATTTCTTGCTGCGGGCGATCCCCCTGCTGATTCTCTTCCTGATCCCGGTAGTCAACATTGTTGCACCCTTTTTATGGCTGGCCTTCGGTGCCTGGTTTCTCTCTATCGAGTATGGCGACTACCCGATGGGTAATCACAATCTGCTCTTCAAGGATCAGCACAAACGTCTAAAAAAGGCCCGTTTTACCGCGATGGCATTTGGCGGCGGTGTCACACTGTTGATGATGGTGCCCATCCTGAATTTTGTTGCCATGCCGGCGGCGGTGGCCGGGGCCACTGTCTTCTGGAAAGAGCGTCTGGAGAGCGCTGGCGGCGACGCTTAGCTTTCTGGATAACCCCTCCTACATCCGGATAAATTTCCGCAGCCGCGCCACTCCCTCTTCCAGGTTGGGCAGTGAGGTAGTGTAGGCAAAGCGCAGATGCGCCTCGGGCCGATTGAAGCCGAAATCGCGGCCAGGCGTTACTGCCACTCCGGCCTCCTCCAGCAGCGCCTCGGCAAAGGCATGACTATCATCCGTGACCGCCTCGCAGTTGGCATAGAGATAGAAGGCTCCCTGCGGGGTGACAGGCAGTTCAAATCCCATCTCGCGCAGCTCAGGCAGCAGAAAATCCCGCCGCTGCAGATACTCGACCCGACGTGATTCAAGTATCTCCAGCACCTCCGGCTCAAAGGCCTTCAGCGCCGCATGCTGGGAGAGGGTGGGGGCTGCAAGAAAGATATTCTGGGCCAGACGGTCAAGAGGGTCGACGGCAGCCTCGGGTGCCACCAGCCAGCCGAGACGCCATCCGGTCATGCCGAAAAACTTGGAGAAGCTGTTGATAACGAAGATGTCATCGGCGATGGAGAGGGCGGTTCCTCCAACGGCATCGTAGATCAGTCCCTGATAGATCTCATCGACAATCAACAGACCGCCCAAACGGCTGACTGTATCGTGCAATGCTGAGAGTTCCCCCAGTGTGAGCAGCGTTCCGGTGGGGTTGGCGGGCGTGGCCACCAGCACGGTCTTGGTATCCGGCCGCCATGCCGTCTCCACAATCTCCGCCGTGAGCTGATAACCCGTATCCGCGCCAACCGGCACACCTATCGGAGTGCCGTCGACCAGCTCCACAAAGTGGCGGTTGCAGGGATAGCCGGGATCGGCCATCAGGACGCTCTCTCCAGGATTGATCAGCACGCCCATCACCAGCTGCAGGGCACCGGATGCCCCAGGCGTTACGATGATGCGGGCAGGGTCGATATCCACCCCGTAGCTGCTGACATAGAATCCGGCGATCGCTTCCCGCAGAGCGGGCAACCCCTTGGCCGGAGTGTAGTGGGTCTCACCCGCCGCAAGGGCCGCTTCTCCCGCATGGATGATAGGCGCAGGGGTGATAAAATCGGGTTCACCGATCTCCATGTGGATAATCGAACGCCCCTCTGCTTCCAGCCGGCGTGCTTTTGCCAACAGGTCCATCACATAGAAGGGCTTGATGCGTGCCATCCTGTCGGCAATGGGGATCATCTTCCCGGCTCCTTCAAGGGTATTTTGACGGCGTATTAACCCCGGCCATAGAAGGCTTTCAACAGCGCAAGATCGACATAGGCAGCTCCACCCGCATCACCAGAGATCAGGCGAAAGTCGTCGCCAGGATCGCCCAGCTGGTCGAGTACCAAACCCGCACCATTGAAATCGTGATCCTCGGTGTAATCATTGGTAGTGACCAATATTGAGCCGATACCGGCAGAGGCAGCTGATTTCACGCCGTTCTCTGAATCCTCGAACGCGATGCACTGCTCAGGGGATAGCTTCATCTGCTCAATTGCCCAGGTGTAGATATCCGGCGCAGGTTTCTTCGCCGGTACGATATCACCCGCTGCGATCACCTCGAACCACTCTTCTGCAGCCGGGTCCAGTGCATGCTGTAACAGCGCACTGACATTGGCAGGGGTAGTGGTGGTGGCGATAGCAAGTCGCACACCCGCCTCCCGCACCTCAGTCAAGAGCCTCCGGACCCCGTTGCGCATGGGGATCGCACCCTCCGCCAGCATGCTGGTGTAGTGGGCGGTCTTCTGTTTATGCAACGCTGCAATAAAACCGTCCAAGTCTGCGGGCCGCTCAAAATCGGTATTGAAACTGTCCAGATAATAACGAATCCGCTCTTTGCCTCCGGTCACCGCCAGCAACTCTCCATAGAGCGCCACCGACCACTCCCAGTCGAGTCCCGCATCGGCAAATGCCCGGTTGAATGCCACCCGATGACCGTCCTTCTCAGTATCGGCCAGGGTGCCGTCCACATCGAAAATCAGCGCTTCCAATTCAGCCATTCCTCTACTCACCAATCAGTCAAATCAAGCTAGCTTACCCAAACCACCGCGACCTTGCACCCCCATGTAAAAAAGCGGAATTTTGAGTTCGGGTAAAAGAATCACCCTTTAATTGATTTGGCACATTAAGAAAATGACAATCTGGACGATACTAGTATTGTCAAGCAAACAATGTATTGAGGGAACGCCCATTTTGTTGTCTAGCAACCGGGTTTCTGGTATAGATAGTCCTCTTCACTCAAGAGGTATTCAGGAGTCAGTGAATGGCCCAGAAGAAAGCCAAAAAAGATGTGAGTTCAGGACCGTTTGGTTTTGAGCCCTATCAGCCCAGTAAGGGCGAAGAGTACATGAACGAAAAGCAGGAGGCGCATTTTCTCGCCATCCTGCGGGCCTGGAAGGCGGATTTAATGGAGGAGGTCGACCGAACCGTGCATCACATGCAGGACGAGGCGGCAAATTTTCCCGATCCAAACGACCGGGCCACACAGGAGTCGGAGTTCAGTCTGGAACTGCGCACCCGCGACCGTGAACGTAAACTGATCAAAAAGATCGACTCAACGATCACTCAAATCGACAATCACGACTATGGATTCTGCGAGTCCTGTGGCGTGGAGATCGGCATCCGCCGCCTGGAGGCCAGACCCACTGCCAGCCAGTGTATCGATTGCAAGACCCTGGATGAGATCCGGGAGAAGCAGATGGGCTGAACCCGCCCACCTCTGCTTAATTAAAAAGCCGGCGTAAGCCGGTTTTTTAATTCTTGTCATGAACCAAGTCCATAACAACCAGATCTCATTCTACCGCGGGCGCTTTGCCCCCTCACCAACTGGACCACTCCATTTCGGCTCACTGGTGGCGGCTCTCGGCAGCTATCTTGATGCCCGGGCCAACCATGGTGAGTGGCTGGTACGTATGGAGGATCTCGATCAGACCCGTGAGATCAAAGGCTCTGCCGATGAGATATTACGCACCCTCGACCGCTTCGGTTTTGAGTGGGAAGGTGAGGTCATTCGTCAAAGCCGCCGCACCGACGCCTATGCCCACGCCCTCGATGTTCTGAACAGGGAGGATCTTGCCTACCCCTGTGGCTGCACACGTAAAGAGATCAACATCGCCGCCCGCCCAGGCATCGAGTCTGCCGTCTACCCCGGCACCTGTCGCCAGGGACTACGGACAGGCAGGAAAGAACGGGGTATCCGTCTACGAACCTTTGACAACCCATCAGGATTCGAAGACCTGATCCAGGGAGAAGTGACGCAAAACCTGGCCAGCGACATAGGGGACTTCATTATCCGCCGCGCAGACGGCTACCACGCTTACCAGCTTGCTGTAGTGGTGGACGATGCCTGGCAGGGGATCACTCACATCGTGCGCGGCGCAGATCTTCTGCTATCCACTCCCCGCCAGATCCACCTGCAACAGCTGTTGGGACTGCCCACACCAGTCTATGCCCACCTGCCGCTGGCGGTGGATGCGAACGGCCGAAAGCTGAGCAAACAGTACAAGGATGCCCCGGTTGAGAATCGACATCCCCTGCCCACACTGCTACAGGCACTGCGCCATCTGGGCCAGCCTCTGCCCGATGAAAGGCCTACCGGCATCGACGATTTCTGGGATTGGGCAATATCAAACTGGCAATTGGAAAATGTCCCGGCTAAACCAACACTTCAGCCCCATTGATCTTTGCGTGGCTACGTCTCAGCGTAGGCACGATCAAGCGTTGCGGATCAGGCATTTCTGTCTGCACTGGCTGGATTGTCGGTTCCGCTGCACTTGAACCAGCCTACCTCTCAAGACTTCTATTCGTGTTACAGAATATGTGTAAAAATGGCCGAACGCACTACGCCTAATCAGGGAAGCTATAAAAATGAAAAAGACCTATCGTTCACTCACTGCTTTGCCTCTTGTTCTAATGTTGTCGGGAAATACCTATGCACTTTCCGGGCAGGATTACCTCGACAAATGCAAGGAGGCCATCACAACCCCGTTGGAAAAGGAGACGGCACAACAGGCTGTTAACCGTGCACTCGATGCCGGCTCCTGTGGAGGTTTTCTGGGCGGGACACTCGGCGGAATGAATCTGGTCGGCAATATGCTACTGCATAAAAAAGCGCTAAAGCGAAACTTCGTCTGCCTGGATGAGGGGAAACAGATCAACGAATTGCTGAAAGAGTTTCTGGTCTACCTTCAAGGGAAGCCAAAAAATTTAGAGGCTCCGGTACAGATGCACATCTTCAACCATTTCTCCAAGAAGTATTATTGCAAACCCGTCGAGAAGCAGTAAGGGTTTCCCTTACCCCATTAACTGCGGACAATAAATGCAATAGAGATTAAAAAAGCCGCCGCTACTTCCGTAGCGGCGGCTTTTTTGTCTCCATCAGTCTACGACTGAGTCAGCTTTCAGGCCCGTTTTCTACGGCGTACGAAACCTAAAGCACCAAGACCAAAGCCAAACAGAATCAGCACCGATGGCTCAGGGGCTGTTACCGGCGGTACAAACACCGTAATTGGATTCTGACTCATGCCAACAGCGCCGGAACCGGTAAAGGTGAGTCCGGTAATGAAGGCCGTGGGATCTGTCGGGTCGAGCATCTCGGCAATTTCGATACCAAGGATACGGAAACGGTCGACGCCGCCAGTACCGAAATCATAGCTCGCGCCAGCTGCCCAACCTGCTGCCACAAGAACCCAGTCAGTACCGTCCCAAGTGTAGATATCAAACAGATCATCACCGATGCTGGGCAGTAGTACTGTCTGAAACAGCGGCATGGTAGCCGGGTTGTCGATCTGGTAGTCATAACCCACAGCAACGTCTGGGTCGATAAAGATGGGTTGGCCCACGACAACATTAAAGTCGAAGTCCCAACCATCCTGGCTCTCGACCGGCATCAGCGGGTTTACCGGAGTCGCACCAGGCGGTTCACCGTTGCGAATGGCGAAGGTCCAGAGTCCGGGGGTATCGGGGCTGACGTTACTGGTGTTTTGCAGTTCCAGCACTTCGGGGCTGAAAGAACCTGGCAGTGCGAGGAAGTTGGTATTGTCGCCGGCATCAAAACCTGCCTGCGCCTCGGTGCCACCCAGACCATCAGTGCCGCCGCTGGCATCACCGGTGGTCCACTCGAGCTGGTCGTAACGGAACTCGATATCGAAATCGCCGTCAACACCAGTCTCGGCCGATGCGTCTCTCAGCACCAGTTGGAAGTTATTGGTTTTGGAGGTATCGGCAGGAAAGAAACCGACCTGGTCCCAAGTGACAACTACGGTACTATCGTTTGGTGAAGCAACCCAGACATTGTTCGGTTCGTTATCAAAAGAATTGCCGGGACCGTCAAAACCTCCCTCGAAAAATCCAGCCAGCTCCAAAGCGTCATCCAAGAGGATGTAATCCACACCATCGAAGGTGGATACGGGTATGCCGAGATCACCAGGAAAGACGGGCAGCTCGGACACTGGAACAAATTCCTGATCAAAACCATTGGGATTGAATATTTCGGTCGGCAGCAAATCCGGATCGAAACCATCCCCGAATTGGCCATCACGACTGGTATCCACATCTCCCCACCAAGGCGCAATCATAGGCTGGTTCGCAACCGGGAAGGGATCTGGTGTGTAGGATGAGATCGGGTTATCGAATGAGATGTTACCGTTGTTGTTGATGAAGAAAGAGCTGAACTCGTTCCCATAGAAATTGATATTGAACGGAAGATCCAGCAGATTGCTGGAGCCGTCGTCATTCGGCAACATTGCCTGGTCACCATAACCGCGATTTCCACCTAGGCCATCGATCAATTCTATTGCCTGTACAGATGTGGTGATACCGAATGCCAGCAATCCTATTGCCAGTTTTCTAAGATGCATTTTTATTTTCTCCCTAGTACGCAGATGGACTAATTTTCAGCATGTCCTGATTGTTTAAGCACTTCGAAGGAGAATCGTAAGCAAAAACCAGGCCAGGAATGATTTTTCCATATAGAACAGCAAGTAAAGTGAGTTCACAATTACAACATGTGAATAACTGTAAAGATTTTCGACGGCAAAACCTTCAAGAGTACTTAGGATAATTTGCAAGCTGCCGCTGAGTTGCAAGCAAGAGCATGCTCAACCCGGAGCATTCACTGGGAGATAGGTGGCAATTAATTAACTATTTGATTTAACAAGATATTATTAATCAACAGATTCATATTAACGTTTTCAGCGCCACGAAGTTGAACGAGATGCTGGCGTGCGGAAGAACGCCTTTCCCTTTTTATCAATATGAATTAGCGAATGAGTTTCTGATGAACTCGGCTATAAAGATGTGTAAAAAAAACCGACAACTTTAAATCGTCTTAACTCTCTGCGAGATCAAACCCCGGCAACTTCGCGCAGGTATTTAAAGAGCTTACGAAAAGCAGCCGGTGGCTTCTCTCTCTCCCGTTCCTTTTTCACTGTCTGGATCAACTGCCGCAGGTGTTGACGGTCAGCTGCGGGATATTCGGCCAAAAACTCGCCAAAGACACTGCTGTCGCCCGCAATCAGTTGGTCGCGCCAACGTTCAAGTTTATGGAAGCGCGCCACACCCGCCTGGTGTCTGTTATCGATCTCATCGATCACCTGCTCGATGGCATCGAGATCCTCGTGGCGTAGCAGTTTACCAAGCCGCCGCATGTGACGACGGCGGGCAATGTGAGATTTGATGCGCTTGGCTTCTTCCAAGCCATCCAGTAAAACCGGACTCAGAGGCATCCTGTCCAACTCCTTTTTGGAGAGCAGGGTCAACCGTTCGCCCAACTTCTGCAGCGCCAGCATCTCCCGTTTGATCTCGCTCTTGCTGGGGCCGAGATCCTCTTCCTCATCAAAATCGTTCAACTCGTTAATTGGATATACTCCACTATCAGCTGGGGCGTTATCTGTCCCCGGTATTCGTTGACATCGAGCCGGTACGCCAGCCGCACCTGCCCGGGTAATTCCCCCAGGTCCGCCTGATTGAAGGCGATAGCATCCAGACTCTCACGTCCGCCCATGGGAGCAAGACGCAGTTTCAGATGGCGTTCACCGACCACCCGCTGCTGCTGCACCTGAAAGGTTCCGTCGAAGGTCGGCTCCGGAAAGCCCTGTCCCCAGGGACCGGCGACCCTGAGTTGCTGTGCAAGATCCAGATTGAAATCCGTCGCATCAAGCGCTCCGTCCGAGATCACCTCCCCCACTAATCTGGAAGGATCCAGCAAAGCCGCCGCCTCACGTTCGAAGGCCGCTTTGAAGCGCGGCAGATTTTCCTGTTTCAGGCTCAGGCCCGCAGCCATGGCATGTCCACCAAAGCGATCAAGCAAACCTGGATCAGCGGCAGCGATGCGGTCGAGCAGATCACGGATATGCAGACCGGGCACCGAGCGGGCGGAGCCCTTCAACATACCCTCACCGCCATCGGCAAAGGCGATCACCGGCCGATGATACTGCTCCTTGATACGGGAGGCCAGAATACCTATCACCCCCTGATGCCATTCCGAACGGAAGAGACAAAGTCCGGTGGGAAGTTCACCCTCGGTGGACAGATGAAGCTGTTCCAGCGCCTGCAGCGCCTGCTCCTTCATCTCCTGTTCGATCTCGCGGCGGGTCTTGTTGAGCTGGTCCAGTTCGGCAGCCATGCGGGGGGCCAGAGTGTGATCATTGGTGAGCAGGCACTCGATGCCCTGCCCCATATCTTCGAGGCGGCCTGCGGCGTTGAGACGAGGCCCCACCGCAAAGCCCATATCGGAGGCCACTACACGATGCAGGGAACGGCCGGCAAGCTCCAACAGCGCCTGAATTCCCGGTCGGCAACGACCGGCGCGGATACGCCGCAGCCCCTGCTCCACCAGTATGCGGTTATTGCGGTCCAGGGGCACCAGATCCGCCACCGTACCCAAGGCAACCAGATCGAGCCACTCGGCCATGTTCGGTTCGGGCAGCCCTTTGGTTTTGAACCAATCCAGTCCTCGCAGACGGCTGCGCAGGGCGGCCATGACATAGAAGATGACACCCACACCCGCCAGATTCTTACTGCCAAAATCATCACCCGGCTGGTTGGGATTGACGATGGCGGCGGCGTCAGGCAACACTTTACCGGGCAGATGGTGATCGGTCACCAATACCGGAATACCCAGTTCCGCCGCCCGCGCGACACCCTTCAGGCTGGAGATTCCATTGTCCACGGTGACAATCAGATCCGGCGACCTTTCAGCCGCCAGCTCGACGATTTCCGGCGTCAGGCCGTAGCCGTAGTCGAACCGGTTTGGCACCAGATATGAGATCCGCTGTCCGCCAAACGCCTGCAGCGCCAACAGTGAGAGCGCGGTACTGGTGGCACCGTCGGCATCATAGTCGCCCACGACGAGAATGTGCCCGCCCGTTTCCAGCTGCTGATGCAACAGGTCGACAGCCGCATTCACACCGAGAAGAGGTGCCATCGGCAGCAGCCGATCCAGGCCCAGTTCAAGATCCACATCCGTGGTCAGACCTCTCGCCTGATAGACCCGGCGCAAGACAGGATGAATGTTGGCGGACAGGTTACTGCTTTTGGAGACGGTAGGACGGCGAATGATCTTCACGGTGTAATATAGTGGGCAGTGAGAACGGTAAGTATAAGTGAGAGAGGCGTATGGAGTCATCGTTATCGAACTCCGAACCATATTCCTGGTCTGAACAACAAGTGCGGGAGCCTGTTAACGCGGCAACACGCCAATCCTGCGAGTCATCAACCAACGCCTTTGAAATCATGATGCAGTTTCCATTTTTTCTCAGATATCCCCTTTACCGATTTATCATTCTCACCCTGCTGCTGTCGGCAGGCAGTTGGAGCGCCTTGGGCGAGGTAACCACACATCTCTCCCGATCCACCATCTCGGCGGACGAAACCGTCTCGCTCACTATTCAGATTAAAGGGAAAAACGAAGCAAAACCCGATCTCTCCTTACTCGACGACCAGTTCGAGATCCTGGGGCGCTCCCAGCAACAGAGTATCAGTGTGATCAACGGCAATGTATCACGCAGCCGTGGGCTCAATCTGACCTTGCTGCCAAAAACCACCGGCAGTCTGGAGATACCGCCGATTGCCGTCGGAAATGAAGCCTCGGAGCCACTGAGACTCCAGGTAAGCGAGGGAACTGGCGAGAGCAACGGCCTACCGGGTTCCGATGTCTTTATCGAACTGGAACTGAATGAGACCAGCGCCTATCTGCGGGAGGAGATCATCCTGACCCTGCGGCTCTTCATGGGAGAGGGGGTGCGGGGTGAACAGCTCTCCGATCCAAAATCCAATCTGCCGGACACCGTCATCCAGCGCATCTCGGAAACCCAGTACAAAACCCAACGAGCCGGAGAAAACTATCAGGTGGTGGAGCGACGTTATGCAGTCTTCGCCTATCAAAGCGGCCAATTGAAACTCGATGGCGTGCGTTTCTCAGGACGCGGTGGCGGACGCGGCGGTTCCATCTATGATCTGCTCAACAGTCCGTTTGGCAACCAGAAGGTGGATCGGCACATCTATCGCGCCGTCTCTGATGCGGTGAACATCGACATCAAACCGATCCCGGCGAACTTCAATGCCCGGCACTGGTTACCGGCGAGGAATCTGCAGCTTGTTGAGACAGGTTTGGCCCGGAATAACCAGCAGATCGCGGGTAAACCCCTGACCCGGACTATCATGCTCTTTGCCGACGGTGTGACATCTGCTCAACTACCCGCCATTGATATGAATCTGCCGGAAGGCGTTAAGCACTACCCCGACAGGCCGGAGATGAAAGACAATCTCTCCGGCGCGGGCATCACAGGCAGTCGTCAGAACAAGGTGACATTGGTGGCAGCGAACCCCGGAAACTACGAACTGCCGGCCATCGAGATTCCCTGGTGGAACACCGAGACGGATCAGATGGAAACCGCTCGCCTACCTGCACGCAACATCGAAGTTCTGGGTGGCGCTGCCTCAATTCCACCACCACTCCCCAAGCGAACCGGATCCCCGGCGACAGCAGGTGAAGCCGCAGCAGCCGCCAACCTGCCGGTCACTCCAGAGTCAACCGGCAACCCGTTGACCCACTGGCTCATTTGGGTACTGGCACTTGGCTGGATCACCACCCTGGTGGTATGGCGCATGAGTCGTCATCGATCAAAACAGCAGACTGCAACGCCAGCGGCAGTCGATCCGGTAGAAGCCGTACGGCGTCAGTCGATCGAGGTGGCTATCAAAACACTGGAGGATGCTTACCGTGATCAAGACCGGGATGCGGCAAGGGATGCCTGGCTGAGATGGGGGGAGCTGCGCTGGCCGGAGAAATCTCCAGGCAATCTCAATCGGTTGTCACACCGCTGTCCCAAACGGGTTGCCGAGGCGATACTCGGGCTGGATCTTACCTTTTACAGCCAGGATGAGCGTAACGATTGGGTCAAGTTCGACCCCGGAGTTTTACGTAAGAAGAGCGTCCTCTCCACGAGCGTGATACGAGAACAGCAGGCAGCCCTTACACCGCTCAATCCCTGAGTAGACGGCTAACTACTCCTCCTCCCAACCGCCGTAATCGAAGGTGATCTCCTCTCCATTGTTGATGTCTCTGAGGGCAAAGAGGACGAAACCGTCAAATTCTGCATTACCCTCATCTTCGTGATTCAGGTAACGCAGCAGGTTGCGGCCGCTGCGGCCCACCGGTTCCTCGCCCTCTTCGAACACCCAGAGTACATAGGTGCCGTCCCGCTTGGCAGTAGGACCTTCATAGGTGCCTATCTGCTGACCTTCGTTGATGTCCATCTTGGCGAAAAGCCCTGTACCGTGGATCGTGGAGGGTGCCTTAAAGACCAGGTTACCCAGTCGTTGTTGTTTTTTCCTGCCAGCCATCTGATTCTCTCTCGATTGGACACGCATCTCCGTAAACTGCCATGATCGCTTCAAGCTCTCTGCGTACGGCTTTGCGTGCAACTTCATCCAGATCACGGATCTCCGGCAACACTACGCCCTGGGTCAACAGTTTGATCTCCTCGCGCACGGCAACACACCCCTTCAGGCAGAGTTGCTCCACACAATCATCGATCTGCTGTCGCCCCATGTTCAGGTACCGTTAAGCCGCTACAGACGAGAATTATACCGAATCCCGTTCCAATACGCCTGAAATTCGGGAACAATAGCGTTAACTCGCCCTCTAAAAATGCTGAACAACCCAAATTTACTCAATAACTCCAAATATCAAAGGTAGAACAATGCCCTGGATCAGAAGTCTGTTTTTTGTTTTTGTACTGCTCATGCTTCAAACCGCCTCCGCAGGATGGGGCGAGGGATGGGATCCAATCGAACCACCGATCCCCACTGCCGCGCCTGAGGGAAAAATCGAGGTGGTGGAGTTCTTCTGGTATGGCTGCCCCCACTGCTATACCCTCGACCCGCTGATGGAGGAGTGGGTGGCCAAGAAACCGGACAACGTTGTGTTCAGACATGTCCCTGCACCGCTGAATCCAAGCTGGACTGTTCACTCGCAATTCTTCTATGCCGCCGAGGCCCTGGACCTGACGGACAAACTGCATGTACCCCTGTTTGAAGCCCTTCACGACAAGCACCGAAAACTGTTCGACAAACAGTCATTGATCGACTTTGCCGTAGAACATGGCGTCGACCGCAAGAATTTTACCGAGGCCTGGAACTCATTCGGCGTCTTTGTGAAGGTTCAGCAGGCACGAAAACTTTCCCAACGCTTTCAGCTTGATGGCGTTCCCGCTGTGGGTATCAACGGTAAATACAAAACCAGCGCCACCCTTGCCGGCAGCTATCCGAAGATGTTCAAAATTATCGATGAGCTGGTGCAGCAGGAGTCCCAGTCCAAGTAATGTGTCATACGGATACCCAGGAGGCTGTCAAAAAGCCCAGTTATCACCACGAAGAGCACAAAGGACACGAAGAAAAATCGTTGTTGATCAATTTTTCACCTACGTGCTCTCTAGTGTTCTTTGTGGTTGGTCATGGGTTTTAAGAGCAGACGCTAAATCCCGGCCTGCTGCATCAGCCAGGATCCCTTGGCGGAGAAAAAAGCGGTATAACGCTCCTGAAAATCATCCACCAGTGACCCTTTCACAGAGGGTCTGACCAACAGACGATCACTCCATGATTGCAATGGCTGTGGCAGTAGTCCTGCCAACTCAACCCTGATTTCCGCCAGCAGTGCCTGGCGCATAAACAGCGGTGCATAAGCCGCATCCAGCAGAGAAAACACCCCATCTCCCTCAAACACGCCAGCTTCAATAGGCGCCAGCAGGCGTTTCAGCTGGCATTCCAGATGTGCCTGCCGTTCTTGAAAAGTGGTTTCATCTTTCGCCAACACCAGTTCCATCTGATCAACCAGCAAGCCGGAGCCGAATTCGATCCATGCCTTGTGCTGTGCCCGCCGCAGTGGATCCACTGGGTGCAGGCGAGGCTGAAACACCTCATCCAGATAGTCGATAATGACCGAAGATTCAAACAGAACCTGATCCTCCACCTCCAAAAGAGGCACTTTTCCCAGCGGGGAAATTGCCTGAAACCACTCGGGAGGATGGGCCAGATCGATATAGGCCACCTCATATTCGACCGATTTCTCCCTGAGCGCGATAACTGCCCGCTGAACATAGGGACAAAGTACAAAACTAACCAACTTGATCATCATGGGAAATACCCTGCATTCTCTGCTGACCCACTCCGGGAGCAGCGACCATTAAGTGCGTTTGGCAAAAGATCACAAAAACCAGACTCAGACATAAAAAATCCCTTACAATCAAACTCCTACTATAGTATCTTTTAGCAATATCACACTTTAAAATCACTAAAGAATGCGTGATAGTGAACGATATACAGGCTACAGTGCGCTAATCTACCATTGAAGCGAGGGCTGCCTCGCGGAAGTGACTGTGCCTGAGGATTGAGATTGATCATTCTGCTGTAAATTGGAATTACGGCAGAATCAGACATTAAATTCGCGGCAGTTGGACAGGGAGCGCTGACATCTGTCGTTTCACACTTTGAGTCAGTACGGTCGACGATGGCAACAGTAAGCCGCTTTGGTTTCCGTATCCCCGAACAGGTTCCGCCTAAGGGGAGTGCCTTCTTTTTGAGTGCAAAAGAGGTCAAGACTTGGGCTAATCGACTGCCTGTTGCCAATGTTGGGGAGACCTCCCGCCAAGTCTTCAAAGCGCTCGTCGAGTTCAACCGCTCCCTTGTCGCGGGAAAAAGCCGCCTGCTGAGCATCGAGGGCTTTCGGGGACCGGTCAACTACATCAGCGAAAATCTGGCCAGACACTTTATCGACGCTGGGCTCCCCCTCTCCGATAAATCCCATAAAATCGCGATACTAAGCCGCGAACTCGCCAACGAACTTGCGACTGCCTATAAATGCGTCGTTGAAGATCTGCTGCGGGACTCGCCCGAGAAGGTGGATCGAAAACTGCTGGCCATATCCATTCACCGCGGCATCAACTACCTCTCTGGCGTGTTGTTACAGTCTGCCCTGATCTATGACACCTACCCTCACCACACCTGGAAAGAGCTGCACACGCTTCATCGGCTGGCACAAAAATACAAAGTAAACAGCCTTGCCGTCAGGGATGACATGGAGCAGCATATCAAAACCTCTACCATCGACGGGGTCTACCGGCGCATTCTGCTCTATTCCCTGGCATCGCCCTACAAGATGCGGCAGCGGGATAATCTTACGGTTTTTCGAAATCTGCAGGAGTGGAGCCATTTTACCAAGCTCTATTCACAGCAGGAAGCACCCCCAGAAGCCGTTTTCGCCGTGCAGCAGGACAGTGACTATCCGCCGTCTCACGAATCCCTGGCCGGGCAAGCCAACAAAAAACATCGTTTGAGACTCGATACACGCGAACTCATCGACAAACTGCGGGAGCAGTTTGACGATACATCCGTTCCCGCTAAAGAGGGTGCCCCACTAGTGGGTGCTGAACAGTTAAATAAGAACCTACTCAGACAACTGATTCAATTATGGACGACGGTCCCACAGCGTGAATTCGTACGCACCAAGCTCAATTTCGAGTTACGGGTAGCCGTCGGACTATCAGATATCTACCATTTGACAAAATCACCCGGAACACCTCTTGAGAGCAACACTGAGGCCCGTCTGCAGGAGGATGTGGACTGGATGGGCCAGCAAACCATCAGGGGTGAACGAAACGAAAACAGGTTGGATGCCGACTCTTCTTTCACCCTTATCCCCATTGAGCCGAGCAACGATATACGAAGGAGCGGCTTCGAAGAGTTCGGCCCCGGTTCACGGGACGAATCTGAACCGGAGCCTGCTGTTCCCATCTGGGGAAATGGCCGTGACAACGACAGCAGCGCGCAAACCCATACCTTTCGTACCCTCAATGAAAGTGCAGGAGGATACTGTATCGCCTGGCAAGGCGCTCGCACGCCCGCAATAAAGGTGGGCGAATTGATCGGCATCCAGTCAGCCTCTGCCAACGGCCAGTTTGGAGTCGGCATCGTACGCTGGATCAGAAACACCCAAAAGAATTCATTGCAGGTTGGACTGCAGATGATCGCGCCCAATGCCGTGGCGGTGGAAGCACGCAGGGAGAATCTCCCGAATGCCCAGGCCCACGAATGCCTGCTGTTGCCTGAGGTTGGCACATCGGGTCAGCCCGCCAGTTTTATCGGCCCATCCTACCCGTTCAAGGTGGGTAATAAAATGAAGCTGGATGACGGCAGCAACAAACGCAAGATCAAGCTTAAACGGGTGCTCGAGACAACCGGCACGATCTCCCAGTTTCAGTTCAGCTATCTTGACCAGGTCGACCAGTCGGCCGAAGAGAGTAGTGATGAGGACTCAGACTTCGACAATATCTGGTCCATCATCTGAAAAACTTCACAGGAACCGGAGCGGCAGGACTCTCAGTGCAGCGATACCCCATCTGATCTGTACTCCGACCTCCACCCTTAAAACCCAGCCTTTTTGTACCAGCGCTGCGCCTCTTCCGGATCCTTTTCGACACCCCGTCCCTCCGCATACAACATGCCCAAAGTCGTTTGGGAGCCTGCCAGCCCCTGATCGGCGGCTTTGCGGAACCACACCGCCGCCTTGGCGGGATTCTGTTCCACACACTCTCCCTCGAGGTACATGAAACCCAATCCATGTTGCGCCATGGGATGCCCGCTCTCTGCCGCAGACTTCATGTACTTGTAGGCCATCAACGCGTTGACGACCATCCCCAAGCCGCCTTGGGCCATAATCGCCATACGGTACTGGGCTTCGTAATTGCCGGCGTCGGCCAACGGTGACAACATCTCCGAAGCACGGGCAAAGTACTTCGCCTCGAATGCGGCGATGCCGCTGCTCATCTCCATATCGAAATTATCGTCTGCATCGCTCATACATTCTTCTCTCTGATTCTGTTGCGGGGTTGGGGTTGGCGAAGCGCGCCTCCCCGACTACGTGATTGATCCATCGGCCGAATAGCAACCCGATTGGTTACCCAGGCGCAGACCTCCCCATTCGGCAAATAGAAACCGAACTCAAAACTGGGATCGCTCCGCGGACCATGGGCTAAATCCGCCGCTATCCGTTGTTCGATATCCGCGTCGAAGTCAAAGCGCAACTCCAGATCAAATAGACCCGGGCGCCGAAAATCGACTTCCAGATGCCTAGTCCAAACCGCGTGGCCGGGAAAGACCCTGTTACAGGACAATGCAGAAATAGGATCCGCCAAAGCGGCAATGGAGCCGCCAAACATACTGCCACCCGGATTCCTGGTTCGTCGATTCAGCGGCAGCAGAAGCCGGACTTTGCGCCAGCCGTTTTCCAAGGCCAACACTTTGACCCCCATACTGCGAAACGGCGGGAACCACTCCAGACGCCGGGCGGGGGAGATCCAACCTGTATATCTCAACCAGTCGGTTAGATGCATCAGTTTTATATCACCCTCAGTTCAGGATACTCCCGTCGAATTCACAGGGTATATCGGTAAAACAGTTGGCTTTGATCGCAATCATCCGCAAAATAGACGTTTTACCCTTCTACCTCACCCATGCAGACTCGACTCAGCCCCCGGACACTTGAATCTGCCAATGGCCGGGAAGCCGAGCAGATCTTGCGCAGTTGCGTACATTGCGGATTCTGCACCGCTACCTGCCCCACCTACCAACTGTTGGGAGATGAACTGGACGGACCGCGGGGGCGCATCTATCAGATCAAGCAACTGCTCGAGGGTACGACTCCCACAGACAGTCTACAACAGCACCTCGACCGCTGCCTCTCCTGCCGCTCTTGTGAGACCACCTGTCCCTCAGGCGTCAATTACAGCCGCCTGCTGGAGATAGGACGGGAACACCTGGAGCGGATCAAGCCCCGAACCGGCATGGACAGCCTGCGCCATCAACTACTCATCAAGACACTGCCCTATCCCAAACGGTTTGGTGCACTGCTGAAACTTGCCCGAGCAATAAAAAGATTGTTGCCAAAACGTCTGCGATACACCATTCCTGCCAAACAGTGGACCGGCCATTGGCCCGAGGCGCGACACCAACGCCGCATGCTCATACTGGACGGCTGTGTTCAGCCTTCGCTGGCTCCGGCCATCAATTTCAGCACAGCGCGGGTGCTGGATCAGCTGGGCATCAGTCTGATCATGGTGCCGGAAGCGGGATGCTGCGGCGCAGTCAGCCTGCACCTGGGTGCGAACGATGCAGCCAAACATTTGGCGCGCAGCAACATCGATGCCTGGCTGCCGCTGCTGAAAACCGGAGCCGAAGCGCTGGTCATCACTGCCAGCGGTTGCGGGCAGACAGTCAAGGAGTACCCGCAACTCCTGCGCGACGATGCTGAATATGCGAAAAAAGCCTCGATAATCGCTACCGCCACCAAGGATATAGGGGAAGTGCTGTTGAATGAAGACCTCAGTCAACTCTCATCGGGTTCCGCACAACATCCACCCATCGCATTCCACTCCCCCTGCACCCTGCAACACGGACTGGGCATGCAGGGAGTCGTTGAACAACTGCTTCTGGACCTCGGATATACCCTCACAACCGTCGATGATGCCCATTTGTGCTGCGGCTCCGCAGGAACATACTCCCTGTTGCAGCCAGACTTATCCGATAGCCTCAGACGCAACAAACTCCGCAATCTTCAGGCAGGTGAGCCAACGCTCATCGCCACCGCCAATATAGGTTGCCTGAATCACCTGCAGGCTGAATCCATGGTTCCTGTAAAGCACTGGATCGAATTACTGGATCATTCTCTTACCCCTTCTTGATGAGCGTTGGCCAGCAATCACCCATTTATTGTCAATCAATCTCATCGCCCACCATTTTACTTCCCTCCCGGGTGGCAAATGCTATGATTGAAAAAATAAAGGAAAAGAAATGGTGCAGCGGAATATGCCTCAAACAATTCGACCTGAAACTCGGCGCCCATCGCGTTCCATTCAATGGTTATGCGCGGCACTCTCTCTGCTGCCACTCTGGTTCAGCCCCGCCCAGGCCACTATCACTGACCTGCCGGAAAACAAGGCCGCCCGGCAACAGTTTCTCGATGCCGAACAGGCCCTGAAAAAGGGCCGGATGAAAACATACCAGGCACTCAAGCAACAACTGCAAACCTATCCTCTGCTGCCCTATCTTGAATACCAGGAGATTACCCGGCATCTGTCACGGCAGGATTCCCAAACCATCCGGACATTCATAAACAAGTACGCCGATACGCCGCTAAGCAGCAGACTGCGTAACAACTGGCTGGACTTGTTGGCAGACAAGCATCGCTGGAAAACCTACCTCGATTTTGCCAAACCGGGGGGAAGTATAAAACGCCAGTGCCACCGCCTGTGGGCATTGATCGAAACCGGCCAGCAACAATACGCGTTTACTCAGATCGAACCAGTCTGGCTTAGCAGCCGTTCCCGTCCAAAGGCCTGTGATCCGGTATTCAAGGCGTGGAATGATGCCGGTGAATTAACCGACGCGCTGGTATGGCAGCGGATCGGCCTCGCCATGCAGGCCAGGCAGATCCGTCTGGCAAGATATCTCAAACGTTTTCTGCCGAACAGCGAGGGTAATTGGGTCAGCCTCTGGATCGACATCCATCGTCATCCACAAAAGCTTATGCAGAATCAGCGTCTGCAGCAAAATCATCCCATGCGGGACAAGATTCTGGTTCACGGGGTCCGGCGACTGGCTCGCAAAGACCCCGAAAAAGCCTTCGAATTTTGGCAATCGCTACAAGTGCGAGGGCAATTCACAGATGCTCAAAAACTCACAGTGGGCCGCACGCTTGCCGCCAATCTGATGGACACATCAGGGGAGACATTTTCCCGGATAATCGAACAGGTTGTGCCGAAGCATCTGCGGCTGGATCCAAGGCTCTCCGACAAGCAGTTCCGTCAGGCCCTGGAGTCCCAGGATTGGGAACGGGTGCTCGCCACTATTGCTGGCCTATCCGAGTCAGACAGAGCGAAAGAGCGCTGGCGGTACTGGCGTGCCCGGGCGCTGCTACAACTTGGCCAGCAGGAGAAAGGCAACCAACTGCTTGAAACACTGGCGAAGAACCGCAGCTACTACGGATTCATGGCAACCAACCGTCTGGGCACCCGCTTCACCATGGCTCATGCAGCCATTGATGTCACCGATGAGATAGTGGATCGCATTGCCAGTCAACCCGGCATGCAGCGGGCGAGAGAGCTGAAAATTCTTCACAGACCCATCGGCGCACGTCGTGAGTGGAACTGGGCATTGAGTAACCGCAGCACCGAAGAACTCAAGGGCGCGGCCCGCCTGGCACAGCAGTGGGATTGGCCTTCTCAGGCCATTATCACCCTGGCAAAGATCCGTCACTGGAATGATCTGGAACTCCGCTTCCCCCTCACCCACAGGACATTGATCGACCGACAGGCCAAGAGTCTCGATATCGACCACGCCTGGATCTACGCGATTCTGCGTCAGGAGAGTGCCTTTATTACCGATGCCCGTTCCAGTGCCGGCGCCATGGGCCTGATGCAGCTAATGCCCCGCACTGCCCGCGACGTAGCGACAAGCACCCGGCACGGTCCATTCAAAACCCGGGATCTTCTAAAACCTGGAATCAACATCAAACTGGGCACCAGCTATCTGGAGAGCATCTATCAGAAACTGCAGAACAACCCGGTACTGGCTACAGCCGCATACAATGCAGGTCCTTGGCGCGTAATGAAGTGGCTGCCGAAAGAATCACAGCCAACCGACGTCTGGATCGAGACAGTTCCGTTTCGGGAGACCCGAGAGTATTTGAAACGCGTACTTGCATACACCGTCATCTACTCCCACCGGTTGGGAGAAGACCCCCTCAACCTGCCGGAGGAGTGGTTAAAGCCGATTGCTTTGCCGGAGCCAGTTGAGGGATAAGGCGGTAGGTACCTACCACCAGCATTTCAAGAGCCTTACGCATGCAGAGGGGCAATTATGTATCTTGATCTGTATTAAACAAGATCCATTTATTTTTATCCAATATTGAAACCTCATTGGTTAGCAGATCTTTGTTTCTAACCAAGATAACGATATCTCTTGGGGTTTTTTGAGGAAAAAAATCAAACCGGGACAAGTCCTTTTCCATCCTGCTGTTCTCAAGCAGTGCGTATCTTACGCCCAGCACATCCAGTTTTCTGGAATACTCCAGAAACCGGTAAACCAAGTCATTCAATGCCGGATATTCCACGCTGACAACCAAGTCACGTATTTCAGCAAAACCGTCTGTAATGCTGAATGCAATACA
The DNA here is from genome assembly GCA_963691905.1 of Sedimenticolaceae bacterium. GTDB lineage: Bacteria > Pseudomonadota > Gammaproteobacteria > Chromatiales > Chromatiaceae > QGON01. Next base: position 1,360,021 of record OY829893.1, on the reverse strand, counting down.
GCCAACCAAAGAGTTGTCTTCCCTCTTATATAAACAGAAGAATTTATTTTTCTGGTAGGGATCCAGGCCATATTTCCAGTTCATATATTTTGAACTTTTATTTGGAACAGATACTGATTTATAGATATTTAAACCTCGTATGAACTCATCGTAGTCCGAGTCCAGTTCACCCACTATCTCTGAATAATGCCGAAAAAAATCAAAATCCCATGTCTCAGGTGACATGATTCTTATCAATAAATCCGTTATCGGACTAACTATTCCGGCAAAAAACTCGGGCAAGCCCTTTTTAATCAGATACTTCTTTGATTGAAATATTCTTACTCGCCCAACCAATAAACCAAGTCTTTTATATCCCACTCTTCTGAATATCAGTCTTGCCGCATCGTTTGGAAAGCCGTATAGGAAATCAATATCTTCAATTTCCTCTGATTTTGCGATTGTATCAATCAGCATCAAAGCAGGCCCGAGAGAACGATGTTCTTTGCGAACAAAAAAGTCACCAGAGATTCCAGCCTTGCACACTACACCCCCTACCAGGACCTCCTTAGAAAAAACTGCGGACAATCCAATTATTTCCTGCTCATCACGATGGATCAACATCCATACGTGTGTCTCTCCATCCGGATTACCCTCATAAATCCATGAGAACTTAGGATCAAGCGCCCTGTCCTGATTGTGGTTGTCATTCCAAAACTTGATTATCACATCCTTGTCTTGCTTGAGGTCTGCCTTTATTACTGAGTAGTTCACTGGCTCTGAATCCGAATTAGATTTGGATCTCTTTAACCTTCTCAATTAGCTGTGGTTTAAGATGCAAATTTGCAGTCGTCCTTCTCTTGGCCTTAATGTCCTTATAAACATACGCGGCTTGCTCTGCCGTCATACCGAGTTCTTTCGCCAACTCTTCTGCCGCTACTCCATGATTGAATGCCCAAAGGGCAATATCCATTTTTTGATAGGGAAGGGCGAAATAAAACTCTTCCTGAGATTGGGAAAGACTATAGGTATCGGTGGTGGGAGGTGCATTTCGAATGCTTTCAGGCAAGCCAAGATGTTCAGCGAGCGCATATACCTGAGTCTTATAAAGATGGGCAATCGGCTTAACATCAGCTGAGCCATCGCCATTTTTGACAAAAAAGCCCTGATCATATTCCAGTCTGTTTGGAGTACCCACAACTGCGTAATTAAGCCTGTCCGCATGATAATATTCCAGTGTTTTCCTTATTCTCTGCTTGAAGTTGGTCGCCGCGACAATTTGCAGATATTCCTTTAGACGAAGTGGCTCATCGTACATGGTTCCATCCGGCGCCTGAGCCACTAGAAGAAAATTGTTGAAACGCCCATCCAGGCCACCAGTGATTGCTATCTTGGATTTCCAACCATCATCATAAGACGGTATCACCCGTTTGATTGCCGCATCCCGCTCGCTGTAACAACCTATCGCTTCCAACGTTGGAGCTATATTTTTTTCTTCATAGCCAACACCGAAGTGCTTAACAAGCTCAAGCCCCCTGTCACCGGTTTCACCAGAGGAGTCCTTCTCGGGAAGCAGTAGCGCATATACCTTATTGACTCCGATCGCCTCGATGCTCAATGCCAGCGAGACGGAACTGTCGATTCCGCCTGAGACAGCCACCACAAGCCCCCTCTTCTTGAGTTTATCGCGTAAGATCTCCTTGATTCGACTTGATGTCTTTTCAACGTCTTTTTCTTTGTCGAAGTCCAGGGCCTTTTGAAAAACATCATTCATATCTTGTGTACTCATTTCAACTCGCCTTGAGGAGGTAACGCTTCACCTTCCCGGATTGGGTTTTTTGAAGCTCATCAATAAAGGAAATTTTCTTTGGCACTTTATAACTGGCCAGATTTTTCAAACAGTAAGACTGGATTCTTCTCTGATCCAATTCAGTATCTGGTGCAAGCACGATGAATGCCTTGATCACCTCGCCCATCAATTCGTCGGGTATCCCTACCACCGCCACTTCTGCAACATCCGGAAATTCAGCAATAACCTCTTCGATCTCCTTCGGACTGATTCTGTTAGCGCCTGATTTAATCATGTCAGAAGTCCTGCCATCGATATAGAGAAAGCCCTCATCGTCTGTATGTCCAAGATCACCTGTATGTAACCAGCCATCCACCATGACACTACCGGTTAGGGTTTCGTCTCTCCAGTAACCCGGCATAATATTTTTTCCGAAGGCGCAAAGCTCACCTATCACCCCACTTTCAACCGGCTGCCCATCTTTATTCATTACCTCTATAGTCACTCCATCAACCGCTTTTCCTATCGAACCAAGTTTATCGTTTAGACTCCCTGCATCCAGAATGGTCAACCTTGCACTAGCTTCTGTCTGCCCGTACATCACATAAAAATCTGTCTCTCCAATCAATTGTTTTAGCTCATTGATATGTGCAGGCGGCATTGGACCTCCTGCTTGAGCCATCAAACGAAAGGAAGAGAAATTCGTCTCTTTTAGATTCGTTCTTTTCAATAAAATAGCGTAGGTTGATGGTACGCCATAGAAACCGGTAATATTCTCCCGTTCAAACTTATCCACTATCAGCTGTGGGTACATCATGCTGTTCTCCAATACCAGGCATCCCCCTGTCAGCAAATGAGTATTTAGAACAGAGTTCCCATAGGAATAATAGAAGGGCAGTACACTCAAAATCCTGTCAGATGCAGATAATTCCAATCCTTTTATTATCGCGCTAAAATTTGATTTCAGATTGCCATGACTTAGCGATACACCTTTTGGCCTGCCTGTAGTACCGGATGTATAGATGATCATTGCGAGATCCCGATTGTCCACTGAAATGACATCCAGTGATGTTTTAGGATCTGCCAAAATCGTATCGATAGAGTCAAACCAACCGGATCCGGTTGAGCCAGCGCTGCCGACTCCTACACAACGAACCTTTTTTCCCATCTCAGGAATTGTGGTGCGGACTTCTCTATTTCTGCCATCGAAAAAAAACCAATCCACTCCAGAGTGCCTTATCCAGTTCTTGATATCTCTTGATTTTGCACTGGTATTCAAAGGCACTACAGTCCCACCTGCTGCCAGCACCCCGTAGAAAAGCGCGATATATTCCGGTGAATTGGCAAGATAGAGAGCGACTCTTGTCCCTTTTTTTATTTCATGTTCAATCAGGTAGTCCTTTATCTGACCGACATTTCCTAATAACTCTGCATAGGTTATTCGACGACTACCGGACACCACCGCATTAGAATTAAGATACGCATGGGCATTATTTACAAATGCCCATGCTAAATTCGAATTTTCATTAAGAGGGAGGCTATCCATTCTTCGCTTCGACAAATTTTACAATTCTGGAAACGGAATCCAGATTCTCCGGAATCATCTCTTCCTGTGAGATAGCCACACCATATTCATCTTCCAGGAAAAAGATAATCTCCATCACTCCATTTGAATCCAGAATGCCAGTTTCAAGAAACGAATTATCGTCCTCTAACTTCGATTGATCATCGGTAAACAGGTAGTTATCCAATACATAACTCCTAATTTCTTCTCTAACAGCCATATGACATGCCCTCATTAATGTCCAACATTTGATTCCCTGTTACTTGTTTGTCCACAAACAGATAGTTAACAGCCTGGGTCGACAATATGCCGACTAACGCCATATTGTCTTTGTAACTCGTTGCACGCCCGCCTCGAATTTTCTTGATTAGACGCGATACTTTTTTATCGTCAAAAATCCCATATTTCTTTATATAATCAGTTCCTAATAGTTCTGTGACACCCGACTCACCATCTTCTCTGAAGAAAGCGGGGATATCCGGTGCCCTATAGGGCTGTTTGAAGCGGTTAATGATCTTCTCAGGTACATGTTTCCGCATGGCAAACTTAAGCAGATATTTCTCATTCAGAACTTTCATCTTCTTTGTCGGGTGTATGCCATTGGCAAACTCGATAACCCTATGGTCGAGGAACGGAAAACGTCCTTCCACTGAGTTTTTCATTAACATCCTGTCCCCCTGCGATGAAAGAAGATATCCAGGCATCAACATCCGGGACTCAATAAATTGGGCCTTTTGGAAGGCGTCCATATTCAACATTGCCGGTGAAAACCTTTCGCTGATCGAATCGATAGACGATGTTGAAAGCTGAGCATTGATGTCTTCTGAAAAAAACGCTTTGGTCTTTGCAGTAGTCAGCCATCTTGGAATATGAGAGAAAAACGGAGAGTTTGGCTCATCCAAGCCTGCGCCAAAAAAGCTTTTAAGGTAAACCAAGGCTTGGGGTTGGGAAATATTCAGATATGGATAAAGTCGTTTCAATAATGCTGCACGAAATGATGAATCTGGATTTTTTGCCCAGAACTGTCGGATCTTCGTCTCCTTGAATATGTCATATCCACCAAATACCTCATCAGCCCCTTCACCAGTCAATACAACTTTATATCCCTGCTTTCTGACCATGTCGGACAGCAAACCCATTGGCACTGGTGCGGTCCTTAAAATCGGCGATTCTATATTCCAGACAGATTGCAAAAAATTTTCAGATATGTCCCGGTATGTGCAGGAAAGGTGGCTATGATCACTTCCCAAGTACTCGATCATCTCCTTTTGATAATCACTTTCATCGAAGCTTTTATCATCAAAGCCGATAGAAAATGTTCTCAGACTGTCCTTCTTGTACCGATGAACCAACGAGGTCAGTACTGACGAATCCAAACCACCGGATAAATAGGCACCAACAGGAACATCTGCGCGCAATCTTATTCTGGTCGCATCATCAAGGATATCTTCTAGTTGCTCGGCCAGATTTTGGTCAGATTCACCATAATGCACGTCGGTAAATTCCCACTCCCAGTATTGAAAATGGGTTATCTCACCGCCCTGAAACACCATCATGTTTCCAGGCTCAAGCTCATAAATCCCTTCAAATATCGTTTCTTGTCCTACGGAATTCCAGAACGTCATTATCTGGTCCAAGGCATGGATATTTATGCTCGGGGAAGAATGGAGCACCGGGATGATTGCCTTTATTTCAGAGGCAAAGATCAGGCTGTTATTAAAATGCGTATAAAAGAGAGGTACGATCCCCACTCGATCCCGTATCAGAAGCAGTTTCTGCTTGTTTGCATCCCACAAGGCAATGGAAAACTGCCCATTAAGAAAGCGTACAAAGTCGTCGCCATAATCTTCGTAAAGATGGACAATAACTTCGGTATCGGAATGGGAGGAAAAGTGATGTCCTGACTTTATGAGATCTGAGCGTAATTCAATGTAATTGAAAATCTCACCGTTGAAAACAACGTGAATCGACTTGTCTTCGTTCGCAATGGGCTGGTGACCACTATCCAGGTCAATGATGCTTAGGCGCGCATGCCCCAGACAGATACCATAATCAGAAAAATAACCTTCGTCATCAGGACCGCGATGAGTGATCTGGGAAATCATGCGGCGTACCCGTCCAAGATTTCCTGCACCATTTACCGATTTAGCAGCAATGCCCGCAATACCACACACAACCTTTTTTCAGGCAATAAAACAATAATCAATAACTATTGATTATCTGTTGCCTGCTCCGTATCTATGAATCCTATTATTTTTTGCGGCAGACAAGTTCTTTTCTTTACTTTACGCGGGAAGAACCAGGATTCATGAGAAATTAATTACTGGCGCTTTTATTCAGTGATATTCATATAGCAGATCACTAGAGAGGGATTCGGATAGTGATAAACTGGCAGGATCAGGAGTGACTGTTATTGATGATCAGGTGCAGAGGGAGAGAAGCTAAGCAGGTCACCACACTGAGGAACTGACCGGATTGAACTAACCGACAGAACCTGTCTGCCGACCGTTATGTGAATCCTTATGCTTTGAACTGAGCTTGGATTTAACCCGGGCGATCAGTTTGGGCTCAGTGATGACTTCTAAGAAGTGGCGCCCAAGCGGCTCGGGGCCTGCCGTAACATCACCTTGCCAGAGCAACACCGGCGCTTCACGCACCACCAGCCAGTGTGTCGTGCCATGGCGATCCTGATAGCGGCCGACATGATAGTAGTGTGAATCTCCTTCACGATCCCGTAACCTTACTTTGTGCAGCGCCAACTCAGATTTAAGCTTAAAAAAGGCTGGAGAATCAATCTCGATACCATTGACGTTATAGCGTAACAGTCTGCCTGCTTCGCTATCCTGCCCAAGTGCAGTCATCACTTCCACCCGGTGGCCCTTGTGTCTCGACCACTGCAGGTTTCGCTTCAACTCAGCCGAACATGAAGAGAGCCGGTCAGCCTGATTAATCGCAGGGGAAATCATAATCTTGCGGCGCTCATCGTAGAGGTAGGCAGGCGCATCATCGCTAAAAGCAATGCCCAGTCCCAGTTCGAGTTCCGGCAGATTATGCATGCGATTCTGTGTGTTCTGCGTGTCCATCACAGAAAGGATCTTGCGCGCCATGCCACAGGCATTTGCCACACTCATCCACTGGGGAGACGCACCTTCATATTCGAGAATGGTCAGGATCAACGCATCCCCCTCAACAAATACCTTCTGAGCACCGAAATCACCCAACAGCTTGGTAATCGGCCCAAAAAAGTTCATGCTGAAATGGGTGGCCGGGTTGAGTCTCTTGGCCAGCAACTGCTTGGTGATCTCAGTGGAGCCTCGCAGATCCGCCTTCATGATCACATGCGCCTGGATCTTCTGTTCATCCGGCTCCACCTCGGTACGCAGTGGATAGTCGTAGAGGCTGCCGTTATCTTTCGAAAGCTTGATATCTTCTGGAGAGGTGAGCAATTTTAGCCGTGCCATTGCCCGATTCACGAAATAGGCCAGCTTCAGGTCGCGTCGAAAACCAAGAAAATCCCGGATATAGCGGACCACATACTCCTGCTGTTTGGCCGTGGACATGCGCCGAATATGGTTGGATACCATGTCCAGCGCCTTGACCATATCATTGCTGCTCTCACTCTGAGGCAGCGCGCTGAGCCGGCGCACCAGTTTCCGTTTTGGTATGACACCAGCCAGATACTGGTAGACCTCCTTGACGGGTATGCGCCCTTCCAACTGCCTATAGAGGCGTGGCGCCCGGTAGGAGGCAACGGCTCGGCGCGTAATATCGGCCCTGAGACAACGCCGAAACAACTCACTCGCAAGCCGTTGCTGGAATTCCGGCCAATTTTTGTCATGCCATGGCGCATTGGGCTGAGGCGTTTTATTCATAGACCCGAAAAGCCAATTTCCACCTACGGGTTGAATGAGTCGTTCAATATTGTCGGGAACATCCAGCCAGGATGTTCGCGGCACCATGAATTCCTCATCCTGCAGCGACTGCTCAAGCAGACGTTGTCCTTCAAGAAAACCGGAGATCCCCTCTCCGGTATCCCGCTCCTTAATCCGAAGCCCCTGGGGAATATCACGCTCAGATAACTCATCAGCCGCAACAGCCCACTCGGGTAGATAATCCTGAAACAGATCACAGACTATCTGATTGGTAAGAGCAAAAAAGTTCTGTTCGCCATTATCCATGCAGAGCAATGGATAATGGTTCATGAAATACTCTTCGGAGGTCAGACTCGGCAGGTGCAATAGAGGATTGAAGAGTGCCAGCTTGGGAATCATCCAGGAGGCACCGAGTACCGATTTGCGCATCTTGCGCAAACTGGTCGATTCCTGTCGCTGAACCACCTTGAATAGACGCCGCAGGGTCCGATAGGTGACCCCCGGCTCGAGCTTTGCGAGCGCCACGGCCCGCTCATGCAGCTCCAGTGACCGCCCTGCCAGCTGAGGTGAGAAATTGCTGGAATCCTGCTGCAGTTTTTGCCGCAGACGTTTAATCTCCTGGCCAGGCAACTCCAGCAGGAGCTTCAATAACGACATATGTAACAGTTGAATGACCTCAGTCGCCGCTGCACGGTCATGCACCCGCTCGACGACCACTTCCATCAAGCCGCTGTAGGCGTCTCTGAAAGCGTCAAAATCTTTGCTGGAGGCTTCCGGTCCCACCTCGCCCCAATTGTTTCGGGCAAGATCCTCATTGACTATGCGTCTGACCAGTTCACTGGCCGTTGCGCTGATCTTCGGGCTCAGGAAGATATCGATGTGGGTGTTATCTATGCCGATCTGAAATCTTTCCAGCGGCAAATCCGGGCGCGTAAGCTTCCTTAAAGGCGACAGGAACTCTGCACGCCCAGGCTGCCAATGAAACAGCTTTTTCAGTCGTTTACCCATACCCACCAAGCTGTTTTTAATACTAAGCGGATGTTACACCAATTCCATATAAATGTTACGCAAATGTTGAATAGTTCAGAACATTGCGCCCTTACAGACAGGCAATTCCAGGTACTGATCTGCTATTTTCACCCTATCTATGTCGACAACAAGCAGGGAATCTCCGCAGAAATATGATCTGGATTCCTGATTACACAGTGGGAGTTCTCATTTTTGGAGGATTGGTGGTGATCTATCAACCTGATAATTACGGGTTCAGCGCGCCAGCATGGTTGCTACCAGGCGATCTTCGAGTTCGACACGAATCGCCAGCTCTTCTCCCAGAGAAGAGAGGTCTTTTGACAGCTTGCCGAGTTCCAACTCATGGTCCGAAAGGTCATATTTATCGTTGAAGTTCACTGCTGCTTCTGTAGCCTCGACAAAACCGGGGTAGATCTCTTCAGCCACCTTGATCACACGACTACGTCTCTCAGAACCGTCACTGATATGACCGAAGACTTCGAAATGACCAAAAGCGGTGTAATCCACCAGGACCTGGCAAAAAGTTTGCAGAAGTTTTTCCAATGACTCTGTCCGCGAATAGGGTTCGAGTCCGGCTACCTGACAAAATAGCACAAGCATCTCCTGACGCTCGTCGAGCAGTTTGTCGATCATTCCCTGGGTACCGGTTCTACGCTCTCCACCAGATCGTTGTTGCGTGTTCATTGAATCTACTCTCTCCCCTCGCCCAAGCAAATTTGAGTCTCGGTATTTATTGTCGTCTTATTTTCAACCATTCAGGCATATCATCTGTCGATAACCCTGCTACCATTTGCGGTATCGGGATCACAGAAAGCAGCTGCGGCAGTCAATTGACTGCTCTACGCATAGCTAACCACCATTCGCCTTTCCTGACAAGAGCGGTACGGCCACTCAACCCCCGTCCAAGAATGAGATGACCTGATGTTAAACCACAGACAAAAGATGTTTAGATTCAACAAACAATTATTATTACTCATCCTCTGCTCCCCGCTCGTGATTGCGGGCGGGAACTCCACATCAAACACCATGGCACGAGCAATGCTGTCGATGATGGATGCGATGGGAAAGATTGCCAACCAGTCTCAGGGCAGCAACCCGAATGACGGGGTCAACTGGTCCTCCGGAAACAACTTTCAGCCCTTCAACAGCTGGCAGAATATGACTCCCGCACCCTGGTCTCTCTACACCATGCCGGGGAGTGCGATCCCAGGTCAGCAGATGATGCCGGGCATGGCTACATCAGCTATGCCATCTGTTACGCAACAGCCGATGCAGGGCATGATGTCGCAGGCCCCCGCTCTGGCCAAATCCGGACAGGAACAGATGCAGAACCTGGGGAACCAGGTCACTGGAGGTGCTGCACCTGCCACGTCCAACGTTCAGCCTTACCCGCAAACCGCACCCACTGCCGCCAGTCAGCTGATCAATATGCCCCAGTCTCCATTGGATGGCGTCTGGAAAGGACAGGGTGGAAAGGTTCTGATTCTTGCCTACGGTCATTTCCGAATCTATGCCAACCGCGATCACTATTTTGATGGACAATACAGACTCGGCCAGAAGCAACTCCTGATTCACGACCCCAAGTCGAACAAAACCCAGTCCTATGAGTTCGCCCACAACCAGGGACGCCTGGTGCTGAAAGGCACTAATGATCAGCTCCTGCTCTTTCGCAAAATGCCGATTCAGCTGCCCAGTCCCTCCGCGATACAATCGAGGCAGTCGCTACCCCAGCAGTAACCGTATACCCATCAACAGTAAAAAAATCGCAAACACCCGTTTCAAAATCGCAGCCGGCAACCGATGCGCCAATGCCGCACCAGATGGTGCTGTCAACACACTGGTCATTACGATGATCAGGCCAACCGGCCAATAGAGATAACCGGTACTCCCTGCCGGCAGCCCTTCCACAGCCCAACCTGTTATCGCAAAACTGGCGGCACCGGCGAGAGCTATCGGCAGACCGCAGGCGCTCGATGTTGCCACAGCCTTGCGCATCTCCACCCCCCCAGCATGCAGCAACGGCACGGTCATTGTGCCGCCACCAATGCCGACTATCGCCGATACCAAGCCGATGGCACTGCCTGCAAGCGTCATCAGCCACGCCTGTGTCAGGCGGTATGCCGAGCTGCTGTTGCCGAGAAAAAACATCCGCAGCGCCACCAGGACGGCAAAGGTACCAAAGACCCGCTGTAGCATAATCGCATCCATCGCGCCGGCGGCGATCCCTCCAAGCCAACTGCCCACCAGTATGCCCGGCGTCAATCTCAAGACATGCCCCCAGAGCACAGCACCACGTTTCTGGTAGGCGCGAATAGCAGCCAGTGAGGTAAAAACTATCGTTGTGAGTGAGGTCCCCACGGCGATATGCACCACCAGACTCGCCTCGACTCCAACCAGGGGCAATCCCCATATCAGTGCAGGCACCACCACCAAGCCGCCTCCCACACCAAACAGACCGGCAACTATACCCACAACGCCACCCAGAATAAGGAAGAGCAGTGTTGGATAGAGTCCAAATGTCAGGGTTAAGTTCTCCATCGGCGCCTTGGTTCATTCCGCTACGGGGGATTTCATGAAAACCAAACAGAAACAGGATAGTTGAACCACTACCGGTTCAGGTCCATTATTCACCAACTACAAGTATAAAAACGATGGAGAGAGTGTGATGGCGGATGTTCGTGTCTGTATCCTCGGCGGAAGCGGATTTGTTGGACAACATCTGGTGGGACGGCTAAGCAAAACGGGTACCGCCTGCAGGATAGTTACCCGCCATCCCGAACGTTTCTCTCATCTCAAGATCCACCCTGGTTGCGAACTCGCCACTACCGACATCTTTGACCGGGCTGCATTGGCAGGACAGTTTGTGGGTTGCGCTGCGGTGATCAATCTCATCGGCATACTCAACGAAGACAGTTACACGGGCAGCTTCCGAAAAATTCATGTTGAACTGGTGGATACTCTTGTCGATGCCTGCCGTGACGCAGGGGTTCCCAGACTGTTGCACATGAGCGCATTAAACGCCAGCGAGGCAAACGGCAGCAGCCAATACCTCCGCACGAAAGGCGAGGGGGAAAACCGTGCCCACACGCACGGCAGTGCCTCTATGCAGGTCACCAGTTTTCGTCCCTCGGTCATCTTCGGCCCTGGAGACAGCTTCTTCAATCGCTTCGCTCAGCTACTGCGCTTCACGCCCGGCATATTTCCCCTCGCCTGCCCTGAAACCCGCTTCGCACCCGTTTATGTTGGCGACGTGGTTGAAGCATTCAGGCGGGCTTTGAAAAATCGTCATACCTTTGGCAAACATTTTGATCTCTGCGGGCCACGCAGTTTCTCTCTGCGGGAGTTGGTCCTCTACACCGCGCAGATGCTTAATCTAAAACGGCGAGTCGTCGGTTTGGGTGATCGCTCCTCCCAACTGCAAGCCCGCCTTCTGGAGCGCCTCCCCGGTAGACCCTTCTCGCAGGACAACTACCTCTCCCTGCAAACAGACAGCACCTGTGATGAGAATGGTTTCCCCGACCTGGGTATCAAACCCAAGGATATCGATGAAATCGTGCCGCTCTATCTGGGTGGGAAAAATTATCGTGGCCGTTTTCAGCGCTATCGTTCAACTCCAGCCCGTTAAGGTAAGCGGATAACATGTCAGGGCCTGCCAACAATCTCCTCCCGTTTCACTCATAACTGATCGACTCAAGCTGAAAAAAATATCGGTGATATGAACCCTGCTCACAGTTAGAGGGGAAAAATCTGAGAAATAGTTGATATATTAAAGCCTCATGATATTCTTATGTATAAATCATGGATTTGATAACTCGGATGATCATGCAGTTTCGATTACTTTTAGCCACTCTCTCTCTGTTGGCGTTCTCCGTTTCCAACGCAACAGAACTCAAGAGTACCACTGACTGGGAGGCCGTTTCTGAGCAGGCCACCAAGACTGGCAGTCCGATTTTGGTGGTATTCACTGCCGATGGCTGTGGCTACTGCGGGTTACTCAAGGAGCAGGTATTGAAACCGATGCTCGCTGATCCAGATGCCGCTGAAAAGGCCACAATTCTGGAATACAACATCAGCAATGGCGGCAAAATCACCGATTTTGACGGCAGCCGAATCCGCAGCCGCCAGTTCACCAGCCGCTACAAGGTCTTTGCCACCCCAACGGTGGTAATTCTCGATCCCAATGGTAATCCTCTGACAGCGCCCATCGCAGGCTTCAACGGCAAGGAGAACTACGAAGACCTTCTCGACAGCGCACTCAGAGACTCCCTGACAGCCATGCAGAAGATCGGACTGCAGTCAGATACCATCGTCCGAAACCGCTAAACCGGTCGGCTTGGTGTCTTTTCCATACTAAGAGTATGGTTTAGTCATTTCATCACTGACAGATAATCTCCACAAACGCATCCTACGGGACGATTAGAGCAGATTTCTTTATACTGCGATCGTCCCACTGACAGCTTGGAGATATCGTGCGAAACCTGACAATCGGCTGCCTTGTCGGCTTCTTTCTGCTGCTCTCTTGCCCGGCATTCTCCATCGAGGGAATCCGTATCCCCATCACCACCGATCTACAAAAGGATGGCAGGCTCTCCATCCAGCGGCAACTCCCCATTCTCCTGATGGTTTCTCAGGATCACTGTCCATTCTGCGACCTGATGAAACAGGAAATCCTGCATCCAATGTTGTTGAGCGGGGAGTATGAAGAGAAGGTCATCATGCGCGAAATCCTTATCGATCTGGGCCAGGACGTCACGAACTTCAAGGGCCAACGCGAGGATGCCGCCCATCTTGTCCATGGATACGATGTCCATTTAAGCCCGACGCTGCTGTTTCTCAATGGGGAGGGCACAGAGGTACGCAAACGCATGATCGGCATCAACACGGTGGAGATGTTCTCCTTCTACCTCGATGCCGCAATTGACGAGGCTTTGATCCAGCTAAAGCCCAGGGAAACTGCAAAATCAGTGGTCCAACCCTAGAGTCGGTCACGCAAGTCCCTCAGGCTAAAGCCGCTGAGACGCTGCCCGGCATCCATACCCAGCCCCAGCACCTTGAACCTTTCACCCATCTCTGATGGCAGAGTCAGGCGTTTCACCCCCTGTACCAGTTCCATGTGATTGACCAGGTCATTGGGATCCGAACACGCCAGAAGGCTGTCCAGTCCACTGGCCATCAGAAAGTGCGCCTGGGTGGTATACCCCAAGAGCTCAAACCCTGCTGCAACACCCGACTCTGCAACAGCGGTAAAATCAACATGGGTGGTAATATCCTGCAGACCGACCCAGCGAAACGGATCGGGGTGAGCGCGGTGGCGGTAGTGGCACATCAGGGTGCCGCTGGTGCGTTGCGGATGAAAAAATTCGCTGCGAGGGTAACCATAGTCCACCAGCAGGACAGCACCGCGCTCCATCATCGTTCCCAAGGCCTTCATCCAACCCTGCAGACGCAGATTGACCTCGGAGACATAGCCCTCCGTCAACTCCCCGTTGGTCGACTGGATCCGTTCAATACTTGAGTCTAGCTCCGGGCTGACGGCCGTGTCGAAACGCTCCACAAATCCCGCTTCATCCCAGGTGACAAAACTCTCCCCCACACACCCTGAGCGCATGCGAAAACGGTGTGCCGGCATGGCGTCGAGCAGTTCGTTGGCCACTACCAGCCCGGAGAAGGCATCCGGCAGATGCTCCAGCCACTCGACCCGCGCCAACAGTTCCGGTACCCGGCGGGTTATGGTCTCCCGTTGACGCGCCTGTAACTCCGGACTGACCTCCATGATCAGATAGCGCTGCGGCAGCGCATCGAGCCGTTCGAGTTCGGCCAGCATATCGGCGGCCATTAGACCGGAACCGGCACCGAACTCCAGAATCTCCCCCCCGTCGATCTCCGCCAGCAACTGCTGTGCGGAACGGGCAAGACAGCGGGCGAACAGAGGCGAGATCTCTGGCGCAGTAATAAAATCCCCCGCCTCGCCAAACTTGCGGCTGCCCGCCACATAATAGCCCAACCCCGGCGCATAGAGCGCCAGTTCCATGAACCGGTCGAAGGGGATTGCACCGCCCGTCTGATCCATTTCTTCACGAATCCTGCGCTCCAACTGTTCACTGACAGCCAGTGCGTCAGCATCCGGGGACGGCAGGCTATTGGGGGATGAGTGGTGCGGCGACTGCAGACAATCGGACATAATGTAGAAACCGGGGTAATGCGCTAAAGTAGTCGCGCATTCAACCACGGAGTACGAGCGTGACGCAAAAAACGATCACCACGCCACTCAGCAGCAAGTGCGCACTGATCACAGGTGGCGCCCACCGCATCGGCGCCCAAATCGCCCACAGCCTCCATCGGGAAGGGATGAACCTGGTTCTGCACTACCGCAACTCATCCCAAGCCGCTGAAAGACTAAAGGCGGAGCTTGAAACCGAGCGCCCCGGATCAGTCGCCCTCGTGCAGGCAGATCTGCACGAAACCGCAGATCTGCCACTGATGATTGAAGCTGCCGAGACTCACTTCGGCCGCCTCGACCTGCTGGTCAACAACGCCTCCAGTTTCTACCCGACCCCGCTGGAGAGAGCCACCGAAACCGACTGGGAGGATCTTATCGGCAGCAACCTCAAAGCCCCCTTCTTTCTCTCCCAGGCTGCCTCCCCTCTGCTGAAAGCGTCTCGAGGTTGCATCGTCAATCTGGTGGATATCCACGCAGAACGGCCACTCAAGGCCCATCCGATCTACTCCATCGCCAAGGCGGGTAACGTCATGCTGGTAAAATCCCTGGCCCGCGAATTGGGACCGGAGATCCGGGTCAACGGCATCGCGCCCGGCGCCATCCTCTGGCCGGAACAGGGACTGGGCGCCGTAGAAAAGGAGGTGATCCTCAACCGCACGGCCCTCAAGCGCCCCGGCAGCCCTGAGGATATTGCCCAAACCCTGCTGTTTCTGGTGCGGGATGCCCACTACATCACCGGCCAGATTATCCCCGTCGATGGTGGCCGAACGTTGCAGCAGTAACCGCACCATCAACTAGACTTCAAACAGCAAAATTGTTTCCCCGGCTCAGGAGTTTCCAAAATGACAGAAGTCTCAGGCGGCCTATCTTTTCGTCAGAGTGTCGATCACATGGTCGACCGGGCACTGCAAATCCTGGATCTGCCACCGGGGGTCGACAACGCCATCAAGAGTTGCACTTCTGTACTCCAGGTCAGCTTTCCGGTAAAGATCCGTGACCGTATCGAGGTGTTCACCGGCTGGCGTGCAGTCCACAGCATCCATCGTCTGCCATCGAAAGGCGGTATCCGTTTTTCCGAGAAAGTGGATCAGTTGGAAGTGGAGGCTCTGGCAGCACTGATGACCTATAAGTGCGCCATCGTGGCTGTCCCCTTCGGCGGCTCCAAAGGGGGACTGCACATCAATCCCAATAACTATACCCGGGATGAGTTACAGATCATCACCCGCCGCTTTGCCCGGGAACTCGCCAGCAAAGGCTTCCTCAATCCAGCCACCAACGTACCCGCTCCCGATGTCGGCACCGGCCAGCGGGAGATGGCCTGGATTGCAGACACCTATAAACACCTCTACCCGGAAGATATCAACTACGTAGCTTGTGTCACCGGCAAGCCGGTCGCCCACGGCGGTCTGAAGGGACGTATCGAGGCCACCGGGCGTGGCGTGCAGTTCGCCCTGAGGGAGTTTTTCAGACATCGGGAGGAGCGCAATGAGGCTGGGCTGGATGGCGACCTGGAGGGGAAACGCATCATCGTTCAGGGCTTCGGTAATGTCGGTTACCATACCGCGAAGTTTCTCTCAGAAGAGGACGGCGCCAAGATCATCGCCATCATCAAACACGACGGAGCGCTCATCAACCCTGACGGCATCCACATCGAGGAAGCCTTCTACCATAAATGTTCCCACGGCGGCTTCCAGGGCTTTGCCGGGGCAGAGTTTCAGGAGGATGGCGCCAAGGTAATGGAGATGGAGTGCGACATACTGATCCCGGCCGCTGTCGAAGCCGCCATCACCGAAGACAACGCCCCCAATATCCAGGCGAAACTGATCGCCGAGGCAGCCAATGGTCCGATTACCTTCGAGGCAGACCGCATCCTGCGCAGCCGTGGCATCACCATCCTGCCGGATGCCTATGTCAATGCCGGCGGTGTCGTGGTCTCCTATTTCGAGTGGATTCGGAACCTCACCCATATCCGTTTCGGCCGCCTTGAACGCCGTTACGATGAGAGCCGTGGGCGTCATATCCTGCAAGCGCTGGAAGAGACTAGCGGCCGGACTGTTCCGCAGTGGATAAGAGGTGCGCTGGAGAAGGGGGCGAATGAGGAGGATCTGGTGTGTTCGGGTCTGGATGACAGTATGCGCCAGGCACTGCAGGAGATCATCGATATCCGCTGCCGTAAAGAGGAGATCGATGACTACCGCACAGCGGCCTATTACATTGCCGTAAGTAAGCTGGCGCGCTCTTATCTCGACCTTGGAGTGTTCTAGTGCGCTATCAATTTAATAGTTGCGAATTCAGCCACGATGTAGGGTGCGCTGTGCGCACCATTATTAGCGTACAACCGTGATTCCGGCTTGTTTTGGTGCGCATGGCGCACCCTACAAATCCTAATTGTATTAATTTGCCGTAGACCCGGTAAAGCTTGTGGAGCGACCCCTAACCACTATTTTTTCCGATCCTGGCGTTTGACATGCCTCTTCAGTCGCTGGCGCTTCTGTATCTGTCGATTGGTCAGCTTGTTCTTCTTGCCCTCATAGGGGTTGTCACCTGAGCGGAACTCGATGCGAATCGGCGTTCCGACCAACTTCATCGCTTTGCGAAAACGGCCCACCAGGTAGCGTTTGTAGGGATTCGGCACATGCTGGGTCTGATTGCCGTGAATCACGATAATCGGCGGATTCTTTCCACCCTGATGGGCGTAGCGCATCTTGATGCGCCGTCCATGCACAGATGGCGGTTGATGCTCCTGTACCAGCACCTCCAGCAACCGGGTCAGTTCAGGTGTCGCCATGTCCCGCATGGCATTTTCATAGGCCTGATCCACCAGTTGGTAGAGGTCACCCACACCTGAACCGTGCAGGGCAGAGACGAAATGCAGCCGCGCAAAACCGAGAAACGGCAGTTTTCGGCCAATTTCCTCTTTCATCTGCACACGCTGGTCGGGTGAGAGTCCGTCCCATTTGTTCACCACCAGTACGAGTGCGCGGCCGCTCTCCAGCACATGGCCCGCCAGAGTGGCATCCTGCTCTCCCACGCCCTGATGAGCATCGAGTACCATCAGCACCACATTGGCCTGCTCGATGGCCTGCAGCGTTTTGACGATACTGAATTTTTCGATCGCTTCGTGGATGCGTGCACGTCGTCGCACGCCCGCCGTATCGATGAGCGTATAGGGGCGTTCGTCGTGGATAAAAGGGATAAAGATACTGTCCCGGGTGGTGCCCGGTTGGTCGAAAGCCACCACCCGCTCCTCTCCCAGCAAGCGGTTGACCAGCGTCGATTTACCCACATTGGGGCGCCCAACCACTGCGATCTGCGTCCCCTTGGGCTCCTCGTCCGGCGTCTCCACCGGTGGCAGAGTATCGAGTACCTGGTTGATCAGGGTATTTACACCCTGGCCGTGAACTGCGGCAATCGCCGAGGGCTCACCCAATCCCAGGGAGAAGAAGTCGGCAGCGGCCATCTCCACCTCCAAACCCTCACTCTTATTCACCACCGGGGTAATCGGCTTGCCGGTGCGGCGCAGCTCAGCGGCAATCAT
Organism: Sedimenticolaceae bacterium; assembly: GCA_963691905.1. Taxonomy (GTDB): domain Bacteria; phylum Pseudomonadota; class Gammaproteobacteria; order Chromatiales; family Chromatiaceae; genus QGON01. The sequence goes on along the minus strand of OY829893.1, from coordinate 1,342,030 downwards.
CTCGTCACCGCCGGTACAGCCCTCTCTGGCATCCAGCAGAAAGAGGATATGATCCGCCTCGCCAATGGCCTGGCGCACCTGCTGCTCCATCAGGAACGCAACCCCCCCTTCATCACCACTGATGCCGCCGGTATCGACGATCACATAGGGACTGTCACCCATCTTTCCGGTGCCATATTTACGATCACGGGTGAGACCTGGCTGATCCGCCACCAGGGCGTCCCGGCTGCGGGTGAGACGATTGAAAAGCGTGGACTTGCCCACATTGGGGCGACCGACAAGTACTATGACAGGAAGCATGGCTTCGGCTCAGGGGGTTTCCGTTTCGGGCAGACGCATGCGCAATGCAGTCAGCTTCCCACTGTCGTCAAAGACATAGACGATGCCGTCCACCACCTGGGGTTTGGCGCGAATACCCTCACTGCCCACACGAATACGTGCAACCATGCGGCCATCCTCCTGGGAGAACCAGTGCAGATAACCGTCGTAATCTCCCACTACCAGATAGTTGCCGATAATCGCGGGAGCCGACAACTTTCTTGCGCGAAGTGCCTTCTGTTGCCACAGGGTCGCACCGTTGCCCGCTTCGAGAGCCCAGATGGAGTCTTCCTCGTCAGTGACATAGAGCTGTCTCCAATCCGCATCCAGACCAGCATGCACCGAGATATCCCGCCTCCATAGTACCACGCCGCTGCTTTCGGAAACCGCCGCAACCTGCCCCTGAAAGCTGGCAGCGTAGATGACACCCTCCACCACCACCGGATCGGAGTCAATATCCACTATCCGCTCCAGTTCGGTCCGCCCATGTGCGGTGGCAACCGTTGCTTCCCAGTTGGCAGTGCCGCTATCCAGAGAGAGTCCGGCAAGCTTGCCGTTGGAAAAGCCGATGAATACCTGGTCTGTATTGATGATGGGTGAGCTGTTGCCACGCAGGGTGAGAACAGGTTCCGAATGGTCAAAGGTCCAACGGTTGGCTCCTGTATCAGCCGACAGCCCGGCCGCCCTGCCATCGACTGTGCGTACCACCACAACGCCCCGGGACGCAGCAGGCACCGAGAGCACCTCACTACTGACCCGGCGACGCCACTTCTCACTGCCATCCGCTGCGTTCAGCGCCACCAGTTCAGCCTCAGCAGTGCCCAGTAACACCAGACCATTGCCCGCACCCGGACCACCGCTCACCGGCAGCCCTGTCTCCACATCCCACAGCCGTTTGCCACTGAGACGGTCAACCGCCACCACCCGGCCTTTCGGGTCTGCGATAAAGAGTTGCTCACCAGCAACTGCCGGGGCGATCTCGAGAAACTTTCCGTCGGTGCCGCCCACCTTGAGCTGCCATAGCGTTTCAAGTTCCAGGGCCGCAGTGAAATCCACAAGTTCCGCCGGTGGATCAACATTATCCTTGGCGGAAAAGAGACTGCTACAACCCGATAGCAGCGAGAGCAGAAAGAACCCGAACCAGACGCGCTTCATAACGACCTCAGGGTGTTCCCACTGCCAGATCGTCAAGTTTCATCTGCACCAGTGCGCTGTTACCCACCCCACTGGCAAGGGCAAGACTATAGGCATCACGGGCGCTGTCATTATCTTGACGGGCCAGGGCTATGTCGCCCCGCAGTACGGCAAATTCACCCGCGTGGGACCCGCTATCGACCTTCGCGCGGGCGGTAGCGCCATCCAGGTCGCCCTCACTCAACAGAATGCGCGCCAGCCGTAACTGTGCGATCTGTTTCAGACCGGGTTCTGAGGCGTTGTCGATAGCCCATTCCAACTGTGAGCGGGCTGCCGGGGAGTCCCCCGCCTCAAGTTTGATACGCGCCTGTGCCAGCGCTGCGAAAACCGCATAGTTCGAGGTTTCGTACTCCAGGCGCAATAGCTCCGCCTGCTTGCTGGCAGAATCACTGTCACCAGTTTCTACAGCTGTGATCATCTGGTTAAAAGCGACAGAGGCGTCTCCACCAACCCGCTCTTTATAATCGCCCCAGGACTGCCAGCCAAATACGGCACCCAATCCAATCACCACGCCGGCGACTACGGATTTACCATTCTCCTGCCACCACTTTTTTAACGCTTCGACCTGCTCTTCTTCAGTCTGGTAAACGCTCATCCGGTTTCCTTTGTTCAGTCAAAAATAATCACCACGCGGTGATTTATGCTGTCAGACTGGCAATAACGCCCGCCAGTTCACTCAATTTCACCTGCTGCTGTTCGCCTTCGCCACGCAGCGGCTTAATACCCACCTCTCCATTGGCCAGTTCATCGTCCCCAAAGATCAGGGCATAACGGGCATTGCTCTTGTCCGCCTTCTTGAACTGACTCTTAAAACCACCGCCACCACAATTCACAATCAACCTCAGATCCGGCAGCTCATCCCGCAGGCGCTCAGCCAACTGCACACCTTCACGCTGCGCGGTTTCACCCATCATCACCAGATAAAGGTCCACTGACGGCAGACGTTTGGCCGTCTCGCCCTCTTCCAGCAGGGCAATCAGCCGCTCCAGGCCCATGGCGAAACCTACTGCCGGTGTGGGGCGTCCCCCAAGCTGTTTAACCAGCCCATCATAGCGTCCGCCGGCACAAACCGTACCCTGGGCACCGAGCCGCGTGGTGACCCACTCGAACACTGTACGGGCGTAGTAATCCAATCCTCGCACCAGACGCGGGTTGATAACATAGGCCACCCCCGCAGCATCCAGACCGGCGCAAAGGGTTTCAAAGTGAGCGCGCGAAGCGTCACCAAGATGGTCCGTCAGGGTCGGCGCATCGCTCACCACTGCAGCCATATCCGGGTTCTTGGTATCCAAAATCCGCAGCGGATTGCTCTCAAGACGACGCCGACTGTCTGCGTCCAGTTCGTCGATACGACTACGAAAATAGTCTACCAGCAGAATCTTGTAGGCAGTTCGCTCTTCCGCAGTGCCCAGAGTATTGAGCTGCAGCTCCAGTCCATCCAGGCCCAGCTCACGCCAGATGCGATGGGTAATGAGTATCTGTTCCAGATCGACATCGGGTCCTTCGAGACCGAAGCTCTCCACCCCGATTTGATGAAACTGCCGATAGCGTCCCTTCTGGGGGCGCTCATGACGAAACATGGGGCCACGATACCAGAGTCGCTGTACCTGATTGAACAGCAGGCCGTGCTCCAGACCGGCACGGACACAGCCAGCAGTGCCCTCCGGACGCAGGGTCAGGCTATCCCCGTTGCGGTCATCGAAGGTATACATCTCTTTCTCGACGATGTCAGTCACCTCGCCGATGGAGCGCTTGAAGAGTTCGGTCAGCTCGACGATGGGCATGCGTATCTCGCCGTACCCATAGCGGCTAAGGATCGAACGCACGGTATCTTCGAGAAACTGCCACAGAGGAGTCTGCTCAGGCAGGATATCTTTCATCCCGCGGATTGCCTGGATGTTTTTTGCCATCGGCTGGAACTACCGGTAAACGCTAAGTGGAACGGTTAAAACCGCGTAGATTAACACGGATGACGCAGACTGGCACAGTGCCGGGAAAAATCACATAATCCAAACTACAAATTTGACGGATGGAAACTGAAGCGGGCCACATTCGCCCGGGTATGCGGCCCAAGGTCATAAGCGACCCCATCAACGGTTATGCTGACACCCGATGCATTGCCCAGTACTACCGTATACGGGGCGGGACCTTTATCCAGCAATCGCGTGGTACCCGCGGCAATCTCGCCAAAAATACGCGCCTTGCCGTTGGCATCACGCACTTCTGCCCAACATCGCTCAGAAAACTCGAACACAATTTTTGGGGCGGCGGGCGCTGGAGCCGGTGTCTCCACAGGCGTTGCAGGCGGTTCGTCAACGGTCGCAACAGCATCCGTTTCGCTCTCCTCCAACGGAATAGCGATGGAATCCTGCACCACCTCCTGATCCGCGACCACTACCGCCTCTGGCTCGGCTTCTTCAGCCTCACTCGGCGTCCCCTCTTCCAGAGAGACGGCAACATCCTCTTGAGATTCAACTGGCGCCTCGTCTTCCTGCGCAGGGAGAGGGCTAAGTGTTAACACGCCGCTATCATTCTGCATTTCCGGCAATGACTCGATGACTGGCGCCACCTCTGCAGGTGTATCAACGGGATCACCACCCAGCCTCAGATCAAGCTGACCCTGCCACCAAATGCCCAGCAGCGCCAACAGAGAGATCACAATAAGCCAAGTCATCATGCGCACAGCGCCATGGCTGCTGCGCACCTCTTTTCCCACTGTCGCCACCTTTCTACCGGGAAAGCCATGACTCTGCTGAGCGGGAGAGAGGGCCAGAAAAGCTTCCAGTATCTCCCCTTCCGGCAACTTCAATAACCGTGCGTAGTTGCGCAGATAACCCTGGACGAAAACTGCGCCGGGCAGGGTATCGAAATCATCCCACTCCAACGCTTCGATGATTCCTTCATTGAGATGAAGCTGGGCGGCAACTTTCGACTGTTCCAAGCCCAGAGACTGACGTGTTTTACGCAGACGCGCCCCGGGACCCTCAAGGGGCTCTACTGTCTCTTCCAACTCAGTTTCACTATTGGTAAGCACACTCATTATCGTTCTAGTTTGTTGAGGAGCTGAACCTCAGGGGCGTCCGGAAACTTGTCCCTGAGCAGCTTTTTATATGCAGCGGCCTGCTCCCGGCCACCCAATGCATGTTCGATCCGCACCCCAAGCCACAATGATCCTGCAGTTGGCTGAGCCGCTGAATTGTAACGTTCTAGATAACCCCGTGCCGGCAGGTAGTTCCCCTGCTCCAGACTGGTTTCTGCCATTTGGTAGAGCGCTAACGAATAGTCTTTTTTGCTGGAGAGCGCCCGCCGGTAATAGGCTTCTGCCAGAGTCTTGTCGTCAGCCCGTTCGGCGCATAACCCTGCATTTGTCAGTGCAACCCACGGAGTGGGATAGAGCGGATTACTCACCGCGCGTTCAAACTCATCTTTCGCTTCTTGATAGCGTTTCTGTTTGCAAAAGAAACTGCCGCGGGCGTTATGGATATAAGGGTTTTTCGGCTGCAGTTTTACAGCTGTGGCGTAGTGCGTTTCTGCCAATTGCGTCTCGCCCAAACGTTCGTAGAAAATGGCAATTACATTGTGGATCTCGGCATTGTCGGGATCAACAGCAAGCCCCTTCTTCAGCTTCTTCAGAGCAATCGCCGGTTGACCATCCCGCATATAAGCAATGCCCATCTGTAGATATATATCGGCTGGACTCTCCTGCACGCTCCTTCCCAGATTCCCAATACTATCCTGTTCCTGCCTGGTCCCCTGACCGGCGCAGGCACTCAACAACATCACCACTGACAACGCACTCAAAAGGGGCAGCACACCAATACCTTTCATGAGGGGTTTACCTGCAAAGACTGTGATTGCCTGGGTTTGAGATCTCGGCGACTACGATCCCGCACCTTACCCACTAGTTGGCCACAGGCAGCATCGATGTCGCCCCCACGGGTCTTGCGGGTCATGGCAATAATACCCGAGCGTTTCAGCCGTTGGCGAAAGGCTTCAACACGTTCCGCTGGTGAGGTTTTATAGTCGCTGCCGGGAAACGGGTTGAACGGAATCAGATTGACCTTGGAGGGTGTTCCTTCAAGCAGGCGGATCAGCATCTTGGCGTGTTTGATACTGTCATTGATCCCATCAAGCATCACATATTCCCAGGTCACCTTACGCCGCTTATCACCTTCAATAAAGTCACGGCAGGCGGGAATCAGCTCTTCAAGGGGATATTTCCGGTTGATCGGCACCAATTCATCACGTAGCGCATTATCCGGTGCGTGCAGAGAGACGGCGAGGCTGACATCACTCACCTCCTTCAGCTTCCGCAGGGCAGGCACGATCCCGGAGGTACTGATGGTCACGCGGTATTTGGAGAGCATGTAAGCCAGATCGTCCTGCATGATGTCCATCGCGGTAACCACAGGATCGAAGTTGGCCAGTGGCTCGCCCATGCCCATCATCACCACGTTGGTGGGGGAGTGACCCAGCTCCCGGGCCGCCACCCAGACCTGACCGATAATCTCAGCCACACTCAGGTTGCGGTTGAACCCCTGCTGCGCGGTGGAACAGAAGGAGCAGTCCAGAGCACAACCCACCTGCGAGGAGACACAGATGGTGCTGCGCCCATCATCCGGGATATAAACGGTCTCGATGCGCTGACCATCCTCAAGCTCCAGTACCCACTTGCGAGTGCCGTCCAGGGACGGCTGTTCGAAAACCAGTTGTGGCAGACGCACCTCGGCCACGGCTTCCAGTTGTTCTCTCAGCCGCTTGGAGATATCGGTCATAGCCGTAAAATCAACCACACCGTGTTTGTGAATCCACTTGAACACATTGCGGCCATGAAAGGCCTTTGAGCCCAGGTCGACAAAAAAAGTCTCCATCGATTTAAGGTCGAGTTCCAGCAGATTGGTTTTTTGCACCACTTCCAAATGTTGTTCCGTAGCTGATTATTTGTGAAAAATTCGGGAGTTATCAACGGTCGAGTTTAACCGGAGCTGGAGAATCAGGCAATTTGTTCCATCCACTTGTGCAGACAAAGTGTGATGCAGCGTCAGCAGATGCGGAAAAAAACGTTAAATGACCGAAACGATCACAGCAGCACCCAACCCCACCGTGAGAAAACCCACCACCCCTTTCAGGCCGTTATGCGCCCATGTGAGAGAACGGGATGAGAAACGCAAGGGCAGACCGATCACCAGCGCCAAAAGCCCCATCCCGGCTATTGAACCGAAACCGAAAACCAGGATATAGAGCAGACCTTCAACAGGAGACACCACCGTCTCAAGCGCCAGCAGGATCAGCGCAGCGGAACCCGCCATACCATGCATCATACCGACAAAGAGCGCACGCAGGGGAAACCGCTCGGAGTGTTTGTGCAAATGAGGGTCTGCATCATGCGCTCCGCCTCCCTGATGAGAGTGGGCATGAAAATGGGTCAGTGCTCCGTGACTATGGGCGTGAAAGTGCACTCGCTCACTGATCAGACGACGCAAAACATCAACACCCAGTAGAATCAGCATCACGCCCACCGTCAGTTCCAGGGTACGAGCCAAAGACTCCGGCATAATCAGGTCGAATACCAGCACCACCCCAGCAAAAAGAAACAGCGTCAAGGCGTGTCCCAGGCCCCAGACAACACCCTGCCTGGTTGTCTGTGCGAGGGTGCGGTTTTGAGTTGCCAGGGACGCGACTGCGGCAACATGATCTGCTTCCATCGCATGCTGCAGGCCTATCAGAAACCCCAGTAACAGAACTCCCAGCACCTAACCGCCTCCCCTGCCTGCACAAAATCGACAATGCAACGACATCAACCCCGCGCAGATCTCAACCGATGCGGCGTTGGCTATCCTTCGCTCCTCTTTGGTATCTCAAGGTTCAAGGTTCGTGATGATGTTGCGTGGCTTCTTTGCATGTGGCGAACGTAGGGTGCGCCGTGCGCACCTTGATTGCTCATTCTGGTGCGCACGGCGCACCCTACAACCATCCTAGCTTGAACACCGGAACTTAAAGATAGTATATACGGTACAACGATTTTAGTTGCGGCTGAAACGGTTCGAAATCTCCAGTCCCTGGCGCAGAACACCGACACCCAATCCTTCTATCGCCAAATGCTGTTCCCGCAGATCGACCCGGATGGGCTCGAAATCGGCATTCTCCGGCAACAGGACCACCAGATGCCGATGCAGAGCATCACGATGAAACCGTTTTACTGTCACCTCATCATCCAGACGCACCACCACGATCTGGCCGTTGTGCGCCTCAGAAGTTCGATGTACTGCGAGCAGGTCACCATCCATGATTCCCACATCCCGCATACTCGTGCCCGACACCCTCAGCAAATAGTCTGCCGGAGGATGAAAAAGCGCCGGAGAGAATGGGTAACGCTCTTCAATATGCTCTTCTGCAAGAATCGGACTGCCTGCCGCCACCCGGCCAACCACGGGCATGCCTTCGTCCTGCTCGTCCGGCAACAATAGTCGAATCCCGCGTGAGCGGCCTTTCATCAGTTCAATGGCACCCTTTTTCGCAAGTGCCCGCAGATGCTCCTCAGCCGCATTCACAGAGCGGAAACCCAGAGCCTCCGCAATCTCCGCACGGGTTGGTGGAAAACCGGTCACCTCCAGGTGAGAGCGAACCAACTCAAGAACCTCTGTCTGTCTCGGCGTCAACTTCATCGGGTTAGACCTGTGGTTATTTTCATACTGTTATTATATACAGTATCTATTGTGGCGCAAGAGAAGGATAGTCTGGACAGGGATTTTGAGAATAATAACCACCTGAGCTTTTACAAAATGGAATCTCCCACTCAAACAGAACCAGACAAACGCAACCATAAACCTGCTGACATAAAACAGCTGGTCAGTCTGTTGCTGCTCTTCTGCCTCCCTCTTGGCCTCTTTGCGGCGGATGGCAGTTCCATACTCGAAACCGTCACCCGGCAATTCTCCGGTGACCTTGATGAGATGCGCACGCGTGCCGCTATTCGTGTACTGGTCAGTCACAACCGCACCGGTTTTTTTCTCCACAACGGTAACCGCAAGGGGTTTGAAGCCGAATTGCTGGAGAAATATAAAGAACACCTCAACAAAAACAATAAGCGGAACCAGATCAATATCGCCCTGGTATTTATCCCCGTTCCTTTCGATCAGTTGCTGCCTGCTCTACTCTCAGGCAAAGGGGACATCGCCGCAGCCGGGCTGACCATTACGCCGGATCGGGAAAAAATGGTGGCATTTACCAAACCCTATCTGCCCGACGTGCAGGAGATCGTCGTGGCCGCAAAATCCACCGCGCCCCTGAATTCCCTGAATGACTTGGCGGGAAAGACCCTCCATCTGCTGAAAGGCAGCAGCTACGTCACACATCTGAAACAGCTCAATCAACGGTTCCGCAGGGAAAACCGGCCACCCGTCAAGGTCATCCAAGTAAGTGAATATCTGCAGACCGAAGATCTGCTTGAAATGGTCAACGCCGGGGTCGTCGACTACACGGTCGCCGACGACCACATCGCCAGGATCTGGTCACAGGTACTGAAAAATATTCAGCTATATCCAGGACACCCTATCCATTCCGGCAGCCAGCTTGCCTGGGCGGTTAGAAAGAACAACCCCAAACTACTGCAGAGCCTGAATGGCTATATGGGGAAGATCAAAAAGGGCAGCCTGCTCGGCAACATGATGTTCAAGCGCTACTACGAAAAGACCCGATGGATCAAAAACCCCCTGGAACCCAATGAACATGACCGTCTGAATCGTGTCAGTGACCTCTTTAAAAAATATGCCGAACAGTATGATTTCGACTGGCTGGTCGTTGCCGCTCAGGCTTATCAGGAATCCGGACTCGATCAGAGCAAACGCAATCCCTCAGGGGCTATCGGCATCATGCAGATACGCAAGGCGACAGCCGCCGACAAACATGTCGCCATTTCGGACATTGAGAAGCTGGAGAACAATATTCACGCCGGTATTAAATACTTGGCCTGGCTACGCAAACACTACTTCACCGATCCCTCCATCTCACCACAGGACAGCGTTTTTTTCAGCCTCGCTGCCTACAATGCCGGCCCGGCCAAAGTACGCAAAATGCGCGCAAAAGCCGAAGAAATGGGGCTGGACAGGAACCGCTGGTTCCTCAATGTTGAGCACGCGGCGCTCAGGATCGTAGGACAGGAAACCGTGCGCTATACACGTAACATCGTCAAATACTATACGGCATATCGATTGGCATTCGACCTGCACGAGGCGACCAAAAAGGCAAAGAAGTAGAAGAGGGGCGCCCCGTCAGAGCATCACGTTTCCAACCAGAAGGTCACAGGACCCTCATTGGTCAACTCCACCTGCATGTCAGCACCAAAGCGACCATTCGCCACATCCCCGTGAGTCTCCCGTGCACGATCGAGCAGGTAGAGAAAAAGGGCCTCCCCCATTGCAGGGGGTGCCGCAGTGGAAAATCCGGCGCGTTTTCCTTTGTGCGTATCCGCCGCCAGGGTGAACTGAGGCACCAGCAAGAGACCGCCACCTATATCCCGCAACCCCAGATTCATGCGTCCGGTTTCATCAGGAAATACCCGGTAACCGAGCAGACGCTCCAACAGCCTGTCGGCCTTTGCCTCGTTATCGTCCCTCTGCACCCCGACCAACACCAGCAACCCACGGCCGATCTCTCCGATCACCTCCTGCTCTACCCTCACACTTCCATTTGACACTCGCTGCAGCAGTCCGATCATCTCTCTCTCCGGGCAAAGCCGTAAGTCTCGCAGCTTTCGATTTTAGAATAGACAGTTGTCATGAAATCGAGAGTTTACCCTGGCAACCCACAGGGAAACACCGCATATTTCACCGGCAAAAGAGACAAGGTTCAGAAAATTCCTACAAGAGATGAGGTCATTGCCCACACAAAATCTCACCGCTTTGTGTAAATCTGTACACGTCGCCGGCAAGGATGCAGATGGAACGACGAAATGCGCAGGAACGGCGCAGCTACGGATAGAACACCTTTGCCAACCACAACCAGGCGACTAAAGCCCCGACAGCATGGAATGCCGCCGGGGTTTTTCTTTTCTGCAAAACCCACACACTCGCAACATATACCTTCGCCAACTCAGCGCTAAAGAAAATAATATCCCCGTCGATAACAGGGATAATCGGCACCCTCAAACCCTGTGCCGATCAAGTAAACCAATCAATTTGGGTTAGTCATCCAGGAACACGGAGACCTTGACCATGAATCCCAAATACCCATTTCCATGGATTGCACTGGGCGCCCTGCTTGCAGGCATTGTGAGCCAAACCTTAATCGATAACAGTTGGGCTTGGCTGGGTTTCCAGGGTATCGCACTGAGCGCAATAGTCGCAGGCCTTTTCCGCCACCATTTCCAGCAACAGCGTCAATCCGAAGCCATCAACAAGGCTGCCGCAACCAGAAACCAGCAGAGTGCGGAATACGAAAGCCTATTTGATCAGGCCATGCAGCAGGTCAACACCCAGTTTCAGGCGGTGCATTCCGACCTTAACCATGTCGCCAATCTGGTGAACGATGCCATCAACCGCCTATCCAGCAACTTCGCCACGATCAACAACGAAAGCAACCGTCAGGAACAGACCTTGAGCAGCCTGGTCGACCAGCTGGTTCAGTCGGTGAATTCAGAGGGGAAGAACGAGCAGATCGCCGGCATCGAGGGCTTTGCACACGAAACTGAAAAGATCGTGGACAATTTTGCCACCACCATTCGCGGTGTCACAGAAGCCAACAAAACCATCGTCGATCGCTTCACCAATATCAACACGGACGCAGATGGGGCGGTCAGTCTGCTCAAGGACGTGGACGACATCAGCGCACAAACCAATCTCCTGGCGCTAAACGCAGCAATCGAGGCCGCCCGGGCCGGTGACGCCGGGCGTGGTTTTGCCGTGGTTGCAGATGAAGTGCGAAACCTTTCACAGCGCACCACCACCTTCAACAACCAGATTAAGGAAAAATTAACAGCGATGCAGGAGGATATCCACAGTATCCGTTCCATCGTGGAAAAATCAGCCTCCACCGACATTTCTACCATCGATGCATCTCAGGCAGCATTGAGCCAAATGTGGGATGACATGGAGTCGATCAATCGAGTCGTGCGCAACAATACGTCACAAATTGCAGCCATCACGCAGAAAACCCAGCAACAGGTAGCTGCGGGATTCACCTCACTCCAGGTAGACGACATGAGCCGACAGATTCTGCAGCACTCGCACCTTCGGCTCGAGCGACTCACAGAGGTAACCAACCAGATCAGCGGCATCCTGCTGCACCATCAGGGGGGCAAACCACCCCTGACAGAACTCTCATCAATACTGCAACAGATTCAGCAGGATTTCGGCAGACTCAAGGAAAAATCAGTACAAACCAACGAAATGTCGAGCGGCGATGTAGATCTCTTCTGAATCCGGGCCGTTGACTGACTTCAGACGCCCCGCGACGCTTTCTTCCGCTCGTGCTCCTTGAGATGCTTTTTTCGCAGGCGAATCGCGCTGGGGGTAATCTCCACCAGCTCATCCTCCTCGATGAACTCCAGCGCCTGTTCCAGGGTAAACTTCAACGGCGGTGTAAGCATAATCGCATCATCCTTGCCTGAGGCACGAACATTGGTGAGCTGCTTGCCTTTCAGCGGATTGACCACAAGATCGTTGGCCCGCGCATGTATACCCACCAGCTGCCCCTCATAGACCTCATCCCCCGGTGAGGCGAACATCTTGCCCCGCTCCTGCAGGTTGAACAGGGCGAACCCCAGCACCTTGCCCTTACCGTTGGAGATCAGCACACCGTTCTTACGCGGCGCGATACCACCGTGCTGAGCAGGCCCATAATGGTCGAATACGTGATAGATCAGACCGGTACCTGATGTGCTGGTCATAAACTCGGTCTGAAAGCCGATCAGGCCACGGGAAGGGATGACATAGTCGAGACGCACACGCCCCTGACCGTCAGGCACCATATCCTTAAGCTCTCCTTTGCGGGTACCCAAAGCCTCCATGATGGTACCCTGATGCGCCTCCTCCACGTCGACGGTCAACTGCTCATAAGGTTCACAAACCTCACCGTCTACCTCACGAAAGATGACCTCGGGACGGGAGACCGCCAGCTCAAAACCCTCTCTGCGCATGCTCTCAAGCAGCACCGAGAGGTGCAGTTCGCCACGACCGGAGACCTTGAACTTCTCAGGATCGGTACCTTCCTCCACCCGCAGGGCCACGTTGTGGATCAGCTCCCGCTCCAGCCTCTCCTTGAGCTGGCGGGAGGTCAGATATTTACCCTCCTTGCCGGCAAAGGGAGAGGCGTTGACCTGGAAGGTCATGGAGACGGTAGGTTCATCCACGCTCAGAGGGGGCAGGTGCTCCACACTCTCCGGATCGCAGAGGGTATCGGAGACATTTGGCGCATCCATGCCCGTGATGGCAATGATATCGCCGGCCTTCGCCTCCTTGACCTCGTGCCGATCAAGCCCCAGGTATCCATATACGATCCCGACCTTGGCCTTGTGCTCCTCGCCGTCGTACTTGACCACAACCACCTGCTGGTTGGGGCGGATGGTCCCCCGGGCAATTCGGCCCACGGCAATAGCGCCCACGTAGCTGTTGTAGTCAAGATTGGAGATCTGCATCTGCAGGGGACCAGCAGGATCCACATCAGGCACAGGACAGTGCTTAACTATAGCCTCGAACAGTGACGTCATATCGCCTTTGCTTACATCTTCCTCATGACCGGCATAGCCGTTGATGGCCGAGGCATAGATGATGGGGAAGTCGAGTTGTTCGTCAGTGGCGCCAAGACGATCGAAGAGTTCGAACACCTGATCGATGACCCACTCGGGACGGGCGCCAGGTCTGTCTATTTTATTGACCACCACGATAGGGCGCAAACCATGATCGAAGGCCTTCTGGGTGACAAAGCGGGTCTGTGGCATCGGTCCTTCCTGAGCATCCACCAGCAGCAGTACAGAATCGACCATCGAGAGCACCCGCTCAACCTCGCCGCCGAAATCGGCATGACCGGGAGTATCAACGATATTGATACGGTAGTCGTTCCAGCGGATCGCAGTATTCTTGGAGAGGATGGTAATGCCTCGCTCCCTCTCCTGGTCATTCGAATCCATCACCCGTTCGACTTCGCCGAAGCGCTCCCCCAGGGTTCCTGACTGTTTCAGCAGTTCGTCCACCAGCGTGGTCTTGCCGTGGTCAACATGTGCGATGATGGCGATATTTCTGAGCTTCTCGATCACTGATACAGTCCGGTCCAAAAAAAGAGCGGGGATTATACCCAAAACCCTGTCCCTCTACGCCTCAATATTTCAGATTTCTGATGTTTTTCGGAAAACAGGCTCTCCCCTGAGTGATATCCCCTCTAAAAGTTAAATCAACACGTTAGCGAATATTCATCAGAATATTGCTTGAAAACAGCAGTAAACCCGCTCTGAAAAACGACTTCCCACTTATTCACATCATCTGTGGATAACTTTGTTGAAAAAATCGGGACATCACCCTGAAACCCGCATAGACATTGACTTGTCTTTAGATTGTAAAAAAAACAAACAATCTACTAACCAACTGAATATAAAGGATAAAATAAATACATGGTTTTTTTACCCTCAGACCATTGACAAATACCCCGCCACAGGAACTTCAATAGGCGCCGTGTGAATAAATCACCATGCAACATGCTGAAAAAACGATTTTTCCGCTAAGTTCAAGCATAATTCTCAGGGTGTTGGCAAAAGGGCAATCCGGAATCTGCAAAACCCGGACAGCTGGACAAAATCATCTACAGACAATTAATAAAATTCTAATAATCAAATAATTCACTACTCTTCTACTGCTTGCACTTTATCCGAATTGGCGACAGGATGTCGCTGATTACAAGATTGCCATCAACGCATCAGGTGCCAGCAAGCGCATTGGAAGGCGTGATGGACCGATAACGACCCATTGAAGAAGTAATTGCAGTATGAATCCTTCCGACCTCGACCCCCTCCGCGAACATCTTGCCTCCCGCATCATCGGGCAACAGAACTTCATCGATGCGATGTTGATCTGTCTGCTCAGTGACGGACACCTGCTGGTGGAGGGTTTGCCTGGCCTGGCCAAGACAACGGCGGTCAAAGCACTGGCCGAGGCGATCGAGGGTGACTTCCACCGTATCCAGTTCACCCCTGATCTGCTGCCCTCAGACCTTATCGGCACCGACATCTATCGCCATGAAAAGGGAGAGTTCGAGTTTCGCCAGGGACCGATCTTCCACAATGTTCTGCTTGGCGACGAGATCAATCGTGCCCCCGCCAAGGTCCAGTCCGCCCTGCTGGAAGCGATGGCGGAACACCAGATAACCGTCGGCCAGACAACCTATGCGCTGCCACAACTCTTCATGGTGCTGGCCACCCAGAACCCGATTGAGCAGGAAGGCACCTACAATCTGCCCGAGGCCCAGCTCGACCGTTTCCTGATGCAGGCAAACGTGGAATACCCGAGCCGCGAAGAGGAGTTGCAGATTCTGGCGCTGGACAGCAGCCAGATGACAGAAGCCCCCAAACCCCCGTCACAGCAGCTCTCCCAGCAGGATCTGTTCGCAATCCGACAGGAAGCGGCGGAACTCTACCTTGACCCAAAACTGAACAACTACATCGTGGATCTTGTACAGGCCACCCGCAATCCCAAGGCCTACGATGCCGACCTTGCCCGCTGGTGCCGGTTCGGCGCCTCTCCCCGTGCAAGTATCGCGCTGGCCCGTTGCGCCCGGGCACGGGCCTGGCTCGACGGCGAGGATTTCGTCGCCCCACACCATATTCAGGCTGTGGCACCACCGATTCTGCGTCACCGCATCCTGCTGACTTTTGAGGCCGAGGCCGAGGGCATAACCACAGACGACTTCCTGGCGCGTCTGCTGGACATGGTCGCAATCCCTTAATCCCGCCGGTTGTCAGAGGAAGCGTCTCACCATGAGTCTCTACCCCCATATCGACGACCTGCTGGAACTGCGGCACCAGGCCCATACCCTTGGTCTGGCTTCGCACCACCTGGTCAACTCCAGTTTCAGCGGTCTCTACTCATCAGTGTTCCGTGGCACCGGTCTCGATTTCGAAGAGGTGCGCGAATACCGGGAGGGCGACGATATCCGCAATATGGAGTGGAACGTCACCGCCCGCACCAATGTTCCCCACCTCAAGATCTTCCGTGAGGAGCGGGAGCGCAGCGTGGTGCTCTGTGTGGACAAGGGACCACACATGAGCTTTGGCACCCGCGGTACCTTCAAATCGATTCAGGCAGCCAAGGCTGCGGCACTGCTCGGCTGGGCAGCCTCACGACTCAATGATCGGGTGGGTGGCATGCTGTTCGGCGATGCCGGGATCGGTATGCAATATATGCGCCCCACCAAAGGCCGGCGCGCGCTCTGGCGTCTGCTGCACTCCCTCACCACCGAGGGCAGTCAGGAGAAACGCCAGATCGACTGCCTCTCCGAAGCGTTACAGAAGGCGGATCGGGGTACCCCCACCGGATCGCTGATCTTCGTTATTGCCGATATGAATCAGGAGATAGCCGGCCTGGAGCAGACACTGGGACGTCTCTGCCAACACCATACACTGGTATTGATCCCGGTGGACGATCCCGCAGATAGCGAAATCCCTGACATGGGCAGGGTCACTTTTACTGGACCGGACGGGGAGCTGATAGAGATAGATACCCGTGATCAGCAGGCCCGAAACCGCTACCGAGAAACCTGGCAGCAGCGCCGCAGCACACTTGAAGCACTCTGCAATCGCATCGGGGTACCCTTGATGCCCGTCAGCACCGACGAAGAGATCCACATCACCCTGACCCGCGCACTTGCCCGTCACTTCGGCGCGCGCTAGTTATTGCTATGGACTCACTGCGCGACATCCACACAATCGACCCCGCCTCCTGGTGGCCCCTGGCCATCGGCTGGTGGCTCTCCGCGCTGGGCATAGTACTCTTCGTTCTGCTCATCATGTGGCTGTTGCGTCAACGCAGACTCTACCCCCTCGGACGCTGGCAGAAAGATGCCCGCCGTCGGCTCCTGCAACTGAAACGCAAACTCAAATCCCAGGCCACCAAAGAGGTGGCTGGGGAACTCTCTGAACTGTTACGCCGCATCGCCATCGCCCGCTGCGGCCGGCCCCATGCAGCGGCTCTGACCGGAGAGACCTGGTTGCTGTGGCTGAAGAAGAATGACAAATCCGGCTTCGACTGGCAGCAGAACGGGAAATTGCTGCTGCAACTCCCCTACGCCCCACCGGGACTCGATACTGATCGTGCCGCCCTTGGCCGCCTGATCGATGCCGCCATCCGCTGGGTCAGCAGTGAGGGAGCCTGTCATGTTTGAATTTCACTGGCCCTGGATGGCGCTGCTGCTGGTCCTGCCGTTCCTGATACGACTCTTCTGGCATCGCCCGAAGAGTGAGGAACAGGCGTTGACCGAGGGGCGCCAGACCACCCTGCTACACCCTTCGCTGGGACATCTGCAGGAGGCCTTCCAGACCCGCCGTCCCGGCACTCCCATCATCGCCCTGCTCTACCGGATCCTGCTCACTCTGCTCTGGATCTCCCTGGTGCTTGCGCTGATGCGTCCCCAGTGGCTCGAACCCTACACGGAGAATCGCACTGCCGGTTACGACCTGATGCTGGCAGTGGACGCCTCCCACTCCATGGACGCCCTCGACTTCACTGTCAAAGGCAAGCAGGTGAGCCGCATGCAGGTGGTGAAAGGCGTCGTGGGCAAATTCATCGACGGCCGTCAGGGAGACCGCATCGGCTTGATTATCTTCGGCAGTCAGGCCTATGTATTGTCACCTCTGAGCTTCGACCGTCGGGCGGTAAACAGCCTGCTCAACGATGTAATTCCCACTATCGCCGGCAATGGTACGGCCATGGGTGATGCCCTCGGACTGGGCGTCAAGAAGCTGCGCGATCGTCCCGAAGGCTCGCGGGTGCTGTTGCTGATCGCCGACGGCGAGAACACTGCAGGCACCATCCCTCCGCTGAAAGCGGCACAGTTGGCAGCTCGGGAAGGTATCCGTATCTACAGCATCGGCGTCGGCAGTGATCGTGAAGAGGTACCGATCATGGAGAACGGGCGGCTGATTTATCGCAGCGACCTCGGCTTCAACGAAGAGGTGATGCGGCAGATCGCGGAAACCTCAGGCGGCGCCTACTTCCGGGGTACTGACACTGCAGCCCTGGAAAAGATCTACCAGCGTATCGACGAGCTGGAGAAGACCGAAGCGGAATCCCGTACCATCTTCATTCCACAACCGCTCTACCACTGGCCCCTCGGCATTGGACTTATCTGTCTGCTGGTCATGGGACTCTTTCCTGAAGGTCGCAAACGCACCTTGAAGGGAGGTGGTTATGCCTGATGCAGCCTTCCATTTTGCCCGCCCGGAGTGGCTATTCGCCCTGCTTGGACTGCTTCCGGTGCTCGGCTGGCTGATCTTCAGCGTCACCCGTCCCAGCAAGGGGCCGATCCATCTCTACGCCGATGAGCACCTGCTGCCCCACCTCACCGGCGTACGGGAGCTCGAGGTCAATGAACGCTGGGGACGTTTCATCCGCTGGGCGCTGTTGTGGATTCTTGCGGTGATCGCCATGGCCGGCCCCCGCTGGGACTACACTGACGTGGAGGCATTTACCCCCGGCAGCGACCTGATCATTCTAATGGACATCTCCCGCTCCATGGAGGTGGCCGACGTGCAACCCTCCCGTCTGGGGCGTGCCCGTCAGGAGATACAGGATCTGGTACAGCTCAACCGGGAGGTCCGCATCGGTCTGATCGCCTTCGCTTCTGTCTCCCACATCGTCTCTCCCATTACGGAAGACGGCCAGAGCATCCTCAACGCCCTGCCCGCTCTCTCCACCGATCTGACCCGGTTGCAGGGCAGCCGTCTGCATACTGCACTGGACAAGGCGGAACAGCTGCTCAAAGGCCAGCCCAGCGAGGGCGGACGCTCGATCCTGCTGATCAGCGACGGCGACTTCGATGAGCCCGACCTGGCCAAACGAGTCAAAGCCCTGGCGGCAGACGGCATCCGTCTGCATGTGCTCGGCATCGGCACCAGCGGCGGCGGTCCAGTACCCGCACCTACCGGTCTGAGCGACCTGATGCGCGACCGCGCAGGCAAGATTATCGAATCCCGACTCAACGAGCCGTTGCTCAAACAGCTGGCGTCAACCGGTAACGGCCACTTTCTTCAGGCAAATTTTCGCGATGATGACAGCCGCACCCTTCTCACCCTCGCTGCCTCCGACGCTGCAGAGGCGATAGCCACTGATGAGAAGACCAGGATCTGGAACGAACGATTTTACTGGATGCTGATTCCACTTGTACTGCTGTTGCTGCCCACTTTTCGGCGCCAGCAAACGGAGGGGGGTCGATGAACAGGCACCTCATCCCACTCCTCCCCCTCTTGCTTCTGATTTGCGCCCCCACACAAGCCGAGTGGTTCCGCAACAGCGAACAGGTCGCCGAGGACACCTATCAGCAGGGGCACTATGAAGAGGCGGCAAAGGATTTCAGCGACCCCTATCGCCGTGGTGTGGCCCAATACCGGGCGGGCGACTATGCATCGGCGGCCGAAAGTTTTGCCACTGTGGAGCGGGACGAGGTAGAGCAGGATGCGCGCTACAATCTGGGCAATGCGCGTTTCAGGTTAGAGGACTATCCAGGCGCTGTCGAAGCCTACGAGTCGGTATTGGCAGATGACCCCAACCATGAGGATGCCGGTTACAACCTGGCGCTTACACGCACCCTGATGGCAAAGGAACAGCCCGAAGAGGATGAGTTGACCGAAGAAGAGAAGGCGGAGCAGGAAAAAGAGGAACAGGAAGAAAAGGAAAAGGAAGAACAGCAAGGAGAGCAGGAATCCGAAGAGGAGAAGGAATCCGGCGAACAGGAGTCCGAAGAGCAGAAGGAATCCGGCGAACAGGAGTCCGAAGAGCAGAAGGAATCCGGCGAACAGGAGTCCGAGGAACAGAAGGAATCCAGCGAACAGGAGTCCGAGGAACAGAAGGAATCCGGCGAACAGGAGTCCGAGGAACAGAAGGAATCCGGCGAACAGGAGTCCGAGGAACAGAAGGAATCCGGCGAACAAGAGTCCGAAGAGCAACAAGAGGGAGAGTCGGAGTCAGAGGAACAACAGGAGGGCTCTTCAGGCGAACAGCAGCAGGAGTCCCAATCCGGCGAGCAGAGCGAGGAGGAACAGCAGGGCGAGGGAGAGTCCGAAAGCGAGCAGGAGAGTGGAGAACAGCAGGATCAACAGCAGAGCGGCTCCTCAAGCGAAGAGTCTGAAGAGCAGGAAGGCGAGCAGCAGGGTGAACAGGATCAGGAGGGTTCATCCGAGGACGAGCAGCAGGGCCAAAAGTCCGGTGAGCAGAAGGACGAGAGCGAACAGCAGGATGATGCGGGTCAGGAGAAGGATGACCCTGAGCAGCAGGGTGAAGCTGGCGAAGAGGAGTCAGAAGAAGAGCCCAAGGCCGGCGAGCAACAGCAGGACGAAGGTGAAGGCGGCGAACAGGAAGACCGCACTGACCAAGCCGGGAAGTCCGAACAGGAGCAGACCGAAGCAAAGGATGCAGAGGCCAACCAGCAGGATGAACCGCAGGAAGAGACAGCAGGTAAAGAGCCATCACCCGAGGAAAAGTCTGCTAGCCTTGGAGAATCACCGGATGAAGATTCAGCAGAGCAGGATCAGCCCTCTGCCGGCAGACTGGGAGAGGAGAAGCAGGATCCGGAAACACTGCCGCAGGGCCAACCAACCCCTGAAGCAGTCGACCAGGTCGACCAGATGGGTGATATGTCGACCCCTGATGCTGACCAACAGCAAGGCGGCGGCCCCGGTGGCGACAGCCAGTCCCGCATGAGTGGAGGCATGGCACTGATGGAGCAGTGGCTGGAGCAGGTCGAAGGCGACCCGGCTCAGCTGATGCAAAAGCAGTTCAAACTCCAGGAGTATGACTATCTGCGCAGCAAAGGCGGCCGCGATTTTGAGACACGTCCCTGGTAGCCAGCAAGATTAAGCCTGGGTCGGAGCCGAACAAATTTGACTCCGACACTAATAAATAAAAGATCAAATAAATACTGGAAACCACCGAGGTTCTCAGAGGATGGATAAACGATTGCACGCTTTTCCAAGCATTTTGCTATTGCTGCTGTTGGCGGCCAATGCCGTAGCGGCACCCGGCGGCTACCCCGGTTATATGCCCTGGCAACCCCCAGTCAGCCAGTGGAACTATGCTCCACCGGATCAGCGCAGCAAGGGTACCCCATCGCCGAAACTTCCCCCGCCAACCGTGCAGCCCCCCTCTTACGGACCGGGTGGCTGGCCGGGCATGCAGCGCCCGGGATATAGCCAAACACCCTACTACGGCCAACAGTCCCGCCCGCCTCGCCTGGAGATCAAACTCTCGGGCAGAACCCCCTATCTGCAGGAGAACCTGTTACTCCATCTCAACATCATCAGTGACGGCAACCTTAAAACCGCCACACCACAACTGCCGCAAACCGACGCGCTCATTTTCCAGAAGATCGAGGGTCCTACAGCCAGCTCCCGCACCCGTAAAGGAAATCAGGAGATCGTGACCGGATTTATCTACCAGGTGACGCCTCTGCGCCCCGGAAAGATCGAAATTCCGCCGCTTCACGTTACCGGGACACTGGAACCTGTGAGTGGATACGGCGGCGCTCCCAAGGCTTTCGATGCGACCAGTGATAAAACACTGACACTCAATGTCAAAGATGCAGACCCTTCCATCAATCCCTGGCTGCCGCTTGAACAGTTGACCCTCAAAACGAAACTGCCGGAGAACACCCGCTTCGCGGCCGGGCAGCCAACCAGCCTGACAATTGAAATCAAGGCCATCGGCGCGTCCGGTAATCTCCTGCCCAGTCTCGAACGCCAGCTGCAAAACCCTGCCTTTCGGATCTACCGGGAGAAGACTCGCACCCAAACCAATCTCAGCAAAAGTGGCAAAAAGATTCGGGGAAGCCGCATCGAAACCTTCACGCTGGTCCCCCAGCATGGCGGTGATCTGCAACTACCCGAGTTGCGTATACCCTGGTGGAATATCAGGACAGGCATGCCACAGCATGCCTCCGAGCCAGTCAAACCTCTGGCTGTCAGCGGCAGTGGTTTAAGGGGGGAAGGACTTTTCGGCCTGACCAAGACGAGCACATTTTTTCCAGCTGGCTCCCCCGCCGCCTTCTGGATCCCACTGGCCGTGGCACTGGGTGTTATCTTCGGTTACTGGCTGGCGATCTGGATCGCCAATCGAAAACGTGAGGTGAAACCTCCCGCTGCATTTGCTCCGCTCACCATTGCATTGAAGAAGCCCTTCCTAAGCATGGCACCCGCCTTTGCCCCGCTCAGTAAGAAGTTTCGCACCACCACTGCCTGTCTCAATCCAATCACCAAGTGGCAGCGACTGCGCCGCCGACTGGTCGGCATGCTACCGCTGTCGATCCGTTTCTGGTTCTGTGTACGTTGCGTTGATCAGGAAAACGATCCTGATGTCTGGGGTTACACTCTGCGCTTCCTGGCCAACAAGCATATGGATATGCCTCCCAGAGCACCCTTTGTGAACATTGCGGACCGCATCATCAATTTTCAGCCAAGATCCAATCCTCAGCGGGTGCGTAGTCTCATGCATGATCTGGATCAGGCGATCTACGGCCATACAACCCTCGACTTCGAAGCCTGGAAACGGGAATTCAAGCAAGAGATACGGCCTGGCATACCGCTGCTCCGCACTCGACGCAGCAGAAAAAAACAGGGCATTGGCAACCGCCTGCCGGAGCTAAACCCCAAGGCTGCTGCATAGAACCAGAAAACAAGAACGGCAGCCACCTCGACCCATCGACCCCACCAACTGCTGTAGGGTTATCTACACCATTTTGCGTGTGACATACCTGCATGTAGAGAAACTGTTGAATGGTTACAATTGAAATTAAGTTTGATCCCGTGGTCACCGGGAATCTTTTACACGCCTTCTGAATCTCATTCCTTTCCCCAGTACACAAAAGGTGCCTCTCAGGCTATCATCTGAATTTATAAATATTTACAATTCACTGAGAGCTGCAGCCAGAGTACCCATTTGCCAAAGAGCCCCAATATCTTGCAGGTATTAACTGCCGAAACAAGTTCCGTTAAGCAGTGCTCTGGAAAGTCCAACATCATGTAATCTCACTAATCACGTTTTTATACAGGGACAAGATGAATCTTAAACTGGCTATTCTAAAAATCTTGTATCGGGTTGGCGCCCTAAAGATTTTGCTCTTTCTCAAAAGAAAAAAAATTACAATTTTTACGATTCACGGCGTCATGGATACCCAGGAGGCAGCATCCTCATGGGAGCCGCTTCGGCCTCAGCTTGCACCTCAATATCTTGAGCAATCCCTCAAACTCTTCAGTCGTTACTACAACTTTGTCACTATCGATGAAGCTGTAGCCATGCTGGAAGGACGACTGCCGTCAAAGCCCAACTGTTGCGTCGTTACCTTCGACGACGGCTACAGAAACAATGCAACCCACGCACTGCCGATACTGCAGAAATACGGCGTTCCTGCCGTCTTCTATGTCGCCACCGGCCACACTGAGGTACAACGCCCCTTCTGGGTCGACCGCCTCGATTATGCGCTACAGTTTGCAGACATTGACGGGGAAACAATTCGCTACAAAGAGACTGAAATTACCATCGATAAATCCAGCAGAGACACCTTGGCACAATCTTATTCCCGGCTGCGCGGCATTCTGAAACATGCCGATATGCCGGACATAGAGATGCGCGACTACTTTGATCAGCTGGCGGAATCGCTTGAAAAACAGAGTGGCATGAGCATCAAGCAAATTGTCAAAGATGATCCCTGGTCCGCCATTTTGACCTGGGACGAGATAGCCGATATCTCACACACCACCGAAATCACCATTGGCAGCCATACCGTAGATCACGTCCGGTTGGGCCAGACGGGGGCTGAAGCGTCGCGGGATCAGGTCGTCAGATCAAAAGAGGCAATAGAGAAGGTCATAGGGAAGAGTTGTCACCATTTCTGCTACCCAAACGGCAGTTGGAATCAACAAGCCGTCGATATACTCAAAGAGACCGGATACACCTCGGCAGTAACCACCGATGAGGGAATCAACGATCCAGGTGTCGATCCTTTCAAGCTGAAAAGGATCTCGATTTCCGGAAAGAAGGATCCACTCTTCCTGCTGGCCAGTACCGCCGGACTTTCACGTTGATCCACTCATGACCTGACTCCCGGATTTTCAGTCGGGTCCGTGTTATCCTCGACCGCTACTGACAGCGTAGAATCTGAAATCCTTTATTCAGCGCTGAAACACTTGTCCAAACAAATGCGCTTCAATCTGTGATCAAATGGATCATGCTCCACCCAGATCCATATTTCGACAAGCGAAACAATTCTTTAAAAACGGTATAGCGCAGTGTCTGACTCAACAAATGAAAAAAAAGAGGATGTTTCAGGTCGCGACAGAATGATCTGGAATGTCATCACCAGCTGGGCGGGGTATCTTGTCTTCATCGTTGCGGGATTCGTCATGCCCAGAATGATAGACAACAACATCGGCCAGGAGGCGCTGGGTATCTGGGATTTCTGTTGGTCACTCGTAGCCTATATGCGCCTCACCACCATGGGCCTGGGCTCACAATTGAACCGCTATATCGCCAAGTATCGGGCCAGCGAAGAATTCGACGAGATGCGCGGTACGATTTCCACCGTACTGGTGATCCAGGCGTTCATCGCAGTCATGGTGCTGCTCGTTGTCACAGCCCTCTACTTTATACTGCCCATCTTTTTCGCTGAAAAACTCGGCAGCAACCTGGAGACTGCACAGGGGGTCATGCTGTTTCTGGGCGCAACCTTCGCTGCTGAGATGGCGCTGGAACCTGCCAAAGGGGTCATCACCGGATATCATCGCTGGGGCATGCATAATGCCATCAGTTCAGGGTTTTATCTCATCACGGTAGTCGGCATGATTATCGCCCTGACAAATGGCGGAGAACTGGTCAGCATCAGCATCATCTATTTCGCCGTTACCCTGTTTGGCGAGATCATCCGTATGATCTATGCCCGTCATATCTGCCCTGAATTGAGATTTCACCTCCACTCCGCCACTTGGGTTCGTGCCAAAAAGTTGATCCACTTTGGTGGGAAAACCTTCGCGGCTGCGATTGTGCCAATCATTCTGCTGCAAACCACCAGTGTCTTTATTGTCAGTAATCTTGGGCCGGCAGCCTTGGCGATATTCACCCGACCCGTGGCCATCGTCAGGCACATTGAAACATTCGTGCGTAAATTCACCTATGTGCTGATACCTACGGTGGGCGCACTGCATGGCGCCGGCAAAACCGAAGAACTGAAAGAACTCCTGATCACCACAGCCAGGTATGGCGTTGCGCTTACTACCCCCTTTCTGATTGCTTTTGTCATCTACGGCGATGTCATCATGACAGTCTGGATGGGCAGTGAGTATGTCAACATGACGATCATTCTCGTCCTGGCCGTTGCCTACTTCCTGCCGATTTCGATGGACCCGTTCTACCGTGTGTTGATGGGAATAAATATGCATGGCTTTATCGGCAAGTGGAGCATCATCATCACCCTTTCTTCACTTGTTATCGGTATTACCACGCTCAATACCATTGGATGGACACTGGAAGGCGCAGCCTTCTTAATCGCGGTACCGATCTTTATCACCTTTGGACTCCTGGTTCCCTACCACTCCTGCAAGGTTTTGGATGTTCCACTCAGCTCATTCATTGTGAAGGTCTTCGTCACTCCCCTGCTGTCAGTCATACCCTTTACACTTTGGCTGCTGTTGGTGCGCCATCTGCTGGGTGACCGTTTCGTTGAAATCCTGATCTACGGCAGTTTGGGAGGCGGCATTATCCTGTTCATCATCTACTGGATCGTGCTCTTTCCAAAACCCTTTAAAACAAAGATCACCAAGCGTATTCTCGCGTTTACAAAATAGCAGCGGCAGCATCCAACCACAGGAAGAACATCTTCACCGAACATGGGCCATTCTCCTTATCAAACGCTGGAGTACGCCATAACCTGTATCGATACAGGTTATCAACGGCCAGATCTCGCGGCCTGTTACATGATCGAGGCGCAGGGGGAGCTGGCTTTTATCGATACAGGCACAACCTATACCCTGCCTGTTATTCTCAAGCTGCTGGAAGCCCGTGGACTGACCACCGACCAGGTGAAATACATCATCGTGACCCATGTTCACCTGGATCACGCAGGGGGTGCTGGTGCACTGATGGAAAAGTGCCCCGAGGCGCAACTTGTCGTCCACCCTTTTGGCGCCCGCCATATGGTCGACCCGACAAAGCTGACTGCGGGCGCCACTGCGGTCTACGGTGAAGAACAGTTCCGCAAAGCCTTTGGCCGGCTGGTTCCCGTCCCACAGGAGAGAGTGATTGAGGCATCCGACAAGTTTGTGATCGAACTCGGCAGCAGGTCTCTGCTCTGCCTCGATACCCCTGGCCATGCCCGGCACCACATCTGCATCTATGATGACAGGAGTAAAGGACTCTTTACCGGCGATACCTTTGGTCTCTCTTATCGGGACCTGGATACCTCCAAGGGGGCTTTTATTCTGCCTACCACCACACCGGTCCAGTTCGACCCAGCAGCCTGGCAGGCAACATTAAGCCGGCTGATGGAGATGAACCCATCCAGCGCGTACCTCACCCACTATGGAAAAGTGAACGACATGGACCGGCTGGCAGATGACCTGCACCAGGCTATCGACGATTTTGCAGAGATTGCCCTGACTGTGGGAGCAGAGAACCGCCTTGCCGGAATCCAGCAAAAATTATGGGAATGGACCAATAGTGCGCTCATGAAGCACGGCTGTTCGCTGGCGGAACCCAGGCTCAAGGCACTGCTGGCCATGGATATCGACTTGAATGCCCAAGGACTGGATGTCTGGCTGCAACGCAGGGAGAGGGAACAGGCCAGTCAGCCAGAATAATGGCTTACCCTGAGATATTCCTGCAGGAGGTGTTTTTCGACCCACTCATATCCCAGGCGTAAGTGCAGTCAAGGTGGCAAAGTACATTCACCAAACCACGTTCACCACCTTCGATCATAACCGCCAGGGGTGAACGCCTCTGTAGCTTGGTATTGAGCTGACGCATCCAGCGCCGCCCCATATCCGGATTCATTGGATAGGTGGTACGCAGCGCATCGTTTATACGGATCAGATACTCAACTCGTTTGGTGATGCCTGGGTTATCAGGCAAAGGCTGGTCGTTAAGATATCGTGCCAAATGACGCGGCTTTCCTTCCAGATCCAACAGCGCCATCATCTCTTCCGCCCTGAGTCCCCAGTTTTTCAACATATTCAGTACGCCATGCGTCATCTCCAGACGTTCATCCAAAGACAAATTCCCGCTTTCTTGCGCTGTTTCGTTCATAACCCAACCAAATATCACTCGTGAATTTCTTACCTGCCAACAGGCTCGTTAACGACAGTCTAGCACGGGAAAAAAGGCTTATTTCCCACTAACAGACATGGATTTACAGGGTAGAAAGGCGTTAGCCGCCAAACAGATTCCGCCACCAGCGCTTCCGATTTCCGGGGAGCACCTGAGTTGACGGCAGATCAACAGGCTGGATCTTGCTCATCACCCAACCCGGCAGAGGGGGATTATCACTATAACCACAGGAGACGCCCAGATTATTGGGATCATATATCTTAACGAAAGAGGGTGCGGTCAGATTGTCCGCATAAACAATCCCGCAGTAATCCTCATCATGTTCTTTTCGCAGCAGTTCATCGATTTCAGAGATAAAACGATTGAAGCCATCCGCATCAACCACCCCGGCGGGAGGTTGCTCGCCAACCGCATAGATATACCACCCTCCACCAGCATCCATACGCAACACCTCCCATAAACTATCCAGATGGTGCCAGCGTAATGCTGAGGTAAAACTGCCACGAAAGGCGCGAAGATAGTCGTTCTCTTCATTCATGATTTTTCGACTCTAACAATCTGCTTATGGGTTTCCTGGGATTAATACTCATCAAATTACTTATTAGTTTCAAAAAATGCCTGTACCCGTAGTTTCAGCCCAGTTACCGCGTACCACTCGCTGAATCCGCTCCTCTGCTTACTTCTCTCTATCAAGAAAGACCAATGCCAACTGCCCGATATATCCCTCCATATACTTTAGGAGAGCATAGATAAACATGATGATCCCAAGCATCTCACAGAGCTCTTCGAGCGTGTAGATAACTACATAGGAGACCGCCTCTCTCCTCTCATAATATGTGTATTGGTCCCCAATAAAGTTGAATCCAATGGCGCCGACAAGATAGACCACACCGGCCAAGATAAACAACTTGACGGTCGGCTTTGGCAATCTCGTGAGAAATCGGCGATAGATCAACAGCATGGCAAGCAGCAGCGGCACGTAGACCAGCAGCCACGCATAGGAGATCATCCCGATAGCCTTCAAGTGACTGTGGACAGGTTCAAAGATGCGATTATGGATATCGGTATACTCATCGATTGCAAGCAGGAGAAAAATTACCGCCAGGCCATACCAGTACTTGAAATCCACCTCTCCTCTACGATGGTGAACCCAGGCAATCAGGGTCAATAGCAGAGAACAGAAAAGGACAGCGAATGAGGCATAGAAAGATGGGACACTCCACTCTCTGTTCAAGTTGAAGAGATACACCAGACCAAAAAGCCGGCTGTGACCAAAAAAATGGTGTGAAATTTGTCCCAGCGTGTTGGCAATCGTCAAAAATGCGACAATCCACAACAGAACCCGGGCGACCTTCTCAGCCGAAAATACGATTTGCATAGGAGAAACTGTGAGTATGGGAAGAAAGCTGATGTTGAGCGGGTTATAATACAGTTTTGTTGAACTGACAAGCACCATGAATGAAGCAAATAACACCCTATTTGAATCCAATCTCACCGGCCTGGAACGGGTTAGCCGGGGAAAAGTCCGCGATATCTATGCTGTCGACGATAATCATCTGTTGATCGTTACAAGTGACCGTCTATCCGCATTTGACGTCATTCTGCCGCAAGCCATACCTGGTAAAGGTGAGGTGCTGACGCGAGTGGCAAATTTCTGGTTCGAACGAACCAAAAATCAGGTGCCGAACCATCTGTCTGACATCCCTCTTGAATCTGTCATCCCGGACTCCAACCAGCGCTCGGCACTGGGTGACCGGGCAATCGTCGTACGCAAGCTCAAACCTCTGCCGGTCGAAGCTATCGTCAGGGGTTATCTGATCGGCTCCGGCTGGAAGGATTATCAACGCAGCGGAGGGGTTTGCGGCATTCAACTGCCGAAAGGACTACAGCAGGCAGACAAACTGCCTGAGGCAATCTACACGCCATCGACCAAGGCAGAAGTGGGTGAGCA
The DNA here is from genome assembly GCA_963691905.1 of Sedimenticolaceae bacterium. Classification (GTDB taxonomy): domain Bacteria; phylum Pseudomonadota; class Gammaproteobacteria; order Chromatiales; family Chromatiaceae; genus QGON01. The sequence goes on along the minus strand of OY829893.1, from coordinate 1,313,065 downwards.
CGATGAAAATATCAGTTTTGAGAAGACCGTCGACCTGATCGGGCAGGATCTTGCCGGGCAGGTACGTGACCTGAGTCTTGGCATCTACACAGAAGCAGCCGACTTTGCCCGCGAAAAGGGTATTATCATCGCCGACACCAAATTTGAGTTTGGCCTCGATGATAACGGCACCGTACATCTGATCGACGAAGTACTAACCCCTGATTCATCCCGTTTTTGGCCCGCAAGTGAATACCGCCCCGGCATCAGCCCCCCCAGCTTCGACAAACAGTTCGTGCGCGACTACCTGGAGACTCTTGATTGGGACAAAACCCCGCCGGGTCCTGAATTACCGGAAGAGATCATTCGTAAAACCGCAGAGAAATACCGGGAGGCGGAGAAGCGTTTGACTGGCGCCTGACCGACTGGAAATAGATGTTGAATCCTATGGTGAATAACAATTCAAACACCGCCAAGGTGGTAATCTACACGACCCAGCGCTGTCCCCACTGCAAGCGCGCCAAAGAGTGGCTGAAGACCAACAAGGTGCTGTTTTTGGAGTTTGATGTCGGCAAGGCCGGAAAAATGCAGAAGCGTTTTTTCAGCATGGGAGGACGAAGCGTACCGATGATCGTTATCGGCGACCGGCAGTTGCCTGGCTTTGCCCCAAAGCAACTCAAGCAAGCACTTGAGCATGCCGGGATCCTTATCTAACCCCATTGTTTCAAGCACAAAAAAGGGGCGCCAAGCGCCCCTTTTTCTTGTCTGGAATCCAGCCGATCAGCTGACTTTGGGATCCAGTTCGCCACTCTCGTAACGAGCAAACATGGTCTCCAGGGAAATCACGGTCATCTTGGAAGCCATACCGGCAGAACCAAACGCTTCATAGCGATTCTTGCAGATATCTGACATACCTTTAGTCGCTTCCTTGAGGAACTTACGTGGGTCGAAGTTGCTCTTGTTCTCTTCCAGATGACGACGGATAGAGCCCGTTGATGCCATACGCAGGTCGGTATCGATGTTGACCTTGCGCACGCCGGATTTGATACCTTCCACAATTTCATCGACCGGCACACCATAGGTCTGGCCCATGTCGCCACCGTAGCTGTTGATGATCTTCAGCCAGTCCTGGGGTACGGAAGATGAGCCATGCATAACCAGATGGACGCCGGGAATGCGCTCGTGAATCTCTTTCACGCGGTCGATACGCAGGATCTTGCCCGTAGGCTCCTGGGTGAACTTGTAGGCGCCATGGGAAGTACCGATAGCGATAGCCAATGCATCAACACCGGTCTTGCTAACGAAGTCAGCAGCCTCATCAGGATCGGTCAGCAGCTGATCCATGTCCAGCTTGCCTTCGGCACCGTGGCCATCTTCTTCGCCCATCATGCCGGTTTCCAGAGAACCCAGGCAGCCCAGCTCGCCCTCAACAGAGACACCGCCAGCGTGAGCCATATCGACCACATTCTTGGTTACGTCAACATTGTACTCATAGGAGGACGGGGTCTTGCCGTCAGACATCAGAGAGCCATCCATCATGACGGAGCTGAAGCCGGACTGAATGGAACGCAGGCAGATGTCTGGAGATGCACCGTGATCCTGATGCATGCAGACCGGGATGTGGGGGTACATCTCGATGGCAGCCTCGATCAAGTGGCGCAGGAAAGGCTCTCCGGCATAGGAGCGGGCACCGGCGGAACCCTGCAGGATGACAGGGCTGTCAACCGCATCTGCCGCCTGCATGATGGCATGCACCTGCTCCATGTTGTTGACGTTGAACGCTGGCAAGCCGTAGCTGTGCTCAGCGGCATGATCCAGAAGTTGGCGCAGGGAAATCAGGGCCATGATAGCCTCCTTGAGTTGGTTTCTAAAACTGGGTTAAACGCTCTGCGAGAACCCACGGGTTCTTGCCTAATTCTCTTTGGGCAGCACATGCTCACCCACTCGCATCACTTTCATGATATTTGTTTGGCCTTCAACACCGGAACGATCCCCCTTGGTGATGATTACCAGGTCGTTCTCGCGAACCTCACCCCGGCGTAGCAGTTCGTCGATGACTTCTTCATTGACCTCGCCCATATTGGTGCTGGCGACATCAAAACTGACAGGGTAGACGCCACGGTAGAGCGTGACTTTTCTGCGGGTCTCCACATTCCGGGTCAAGGCATAAATCGGGATACCTGAACTAATTCTCGACATCCACTTGGATGTGGAGCCCGACTCAGTTAACGCGGCAATTGCCGTCACGCCGAGGTGGTTTGCAGTGTACATGGTCGCCATTGCAATGGCTTCATCCACGCGTCCGAAAACAGAGTCGATACGGTGCTGGGAGCGCCGCACGATTGCCTGTTTTTCAGCTTCGACACAGACACGATCCATTGCAGCTATGACCTTGTGAGGATATTTACCCACAGATGTCTCGGCTGAAAGCATCACCGCATCCGTACCATCCAGCACGGAATTGGCCACATCGAAAACCTCGGCACGAGTCGGTATCGGGCTGTCGATCATCGACTGCATCATTTGGGTCGCAGTGATCACCACGCAGTTCATCTTGCGTGCTATTTTGATCAGGTTCTTCTGCACTGCGGGGAGCTCCGCATCACCAATCTCCACCCCCAGATCACCACGTGCGACCATAATGGCGTCAGAGACCTCAATGATCTCCTCGATACAGTCCAGTGCTTCAGCCCGTTCAATCTTGGCAATGATGCCACCCTTGCCGCCCGCCTCTTCCAGAAGCTTGCGCGCCTCGATGACATCATCTGCGCTACGCACGAACGAAACGGCTAGATAGTCAGCATCGATCTCCGCGGCGAACTTGATATCGGCGCGATCTTTTTCCGTCAATGCGGGAGCCGACAGACCACCGCCCTGTTTATTGATGCCTTTGTTGTTGGAGAGTTTGCCGCCGACAACAACCTTGCAGTGAATCTCCTGGCCATCAACCTCGGAGATCCAGAAAACGAGCGCTCCGTCGTCCAACAGCAAGGTATCGCCACGGGAGACATCATTGACAAGACCAGGATAGGTCAGGCCGACACGGGTTCCATCACCATCCGTAAGCGGACAGGTCGCATCGAGGATAAATTCGTCTTCCTCGTCCAGCACGATGTAATCGTTTTTAAACCGGCCAATACGAATCTTGGGTCCCTGCAGATCGCAGAGTACGCCGACCTGCCTGCCGCTCGCACGGGAGCGATCCCGAATCCGCTCGGCCCGATCCCGTTGGGAATCGTGCGGATCATGCGAAAGGTTGAGCCGAACGACATCCACCCCCGCACGAATGATCTTATCCATCATCTTAGGGTCGTCGGTTGCCGGCCCCAGGGTTGCAACAATCTTTGTTCGTCTTGGCATAACGCTCTTTAGCTAAGTTTCAGCGACAGGTTACGATCGGGCAACTGCCCGATGGTGCTTGTTTACCGCTTCAACTTTGTTATTCAGCTGCCCTTGCTTCAAGCATGGCAACCGCAGGCAGGGTCTTGCCTTCAAGGTACTCCAGAAAAGCGCCGCCCGCAGTGGAGATGTAGGTGACCTTGTCGTAGATATCATATTTCTGGATAGCGGCAATCGTATCGCCACCACCCGCCAGACTGAAACAGTCGGAATCGGCAATGGCCATGGAAACCGTCTTGGTTCCCGCGCCGAACTGGTCGAACTCAAACACGCCTACTGGGCCGTTCCAGACAACAGTACCGGCCTTGGCGATAATATCGGCCAACTCCTTGGCGGAGTCAGGACCAATATCGAAGATCATGTCGTCATCTTCCACATCACCGGCAGCCTTCAGAGTGGCCTCGGCCGTTTCACTGAACTCTTTACCACAAACCACATCTGTGGCGATCGGAATGCTGGCGCCGCGAGCCTGCATCTTCTCGACCAGCGCCTTGGCGGTGTCGACCAGACCGTCTTCGCACAAGGACTTGCCGACATTGTGGCCCATGGCCTTGAGGAAGGTGTTGGCAATACCACCACCGACCACCAGCTGATCAACCTTCTCGGAGAGTGCCTCCAGCACGGTTAACTTGGTGGAGACCTTGGAACCGCCGACGATGGCAACCATGGGGCGAGCCGGATTGGCCAGTGCCTTGGCCAGGTTGTCCAGTTCACTGGCCAGCAGCAGACCCGCACAAGCGGTGGGCGCGAACTTGCCGGCACCGTGTGTAGAGGCTTGGGCGCGGTGAGCGGTACCGAAGGCATCCATTACGAACACGTCGCACAGAGCAGCATATTTCTTCGCCAGGTCTTCGTTGTCCTTTTTCTCACCCGCATTGAAACGTACGTTCTCGAACAGCACCACTTCACCATCGGCAACCTCGGGGGTATTGTCCAGGTAGCCTTGGATCAGGCGAACGGTGATTCCGAGCTTGCTGGACATGTCCTCGGCAATAGGCTGCATGGAGTTCTCAGCATCCACTTCGCCCTCAGTGGGACGGCCCCGATGGGACATGACCTGCACCTTGGCACCAGCCTTGATGCAATGCTCAATAGTGGGCATGGAGGCGGTGATGCGGGCGTCGGAGGTAACCTTGCCGTCTTTGACAGGTACGTTCAGGTCGGCGCGGATAAGGACGCGCTTGCCGGCGAGATCGAGATCGGTGAGCTTGATGAAAGACATGGTGGCACTCCGTAAGTTTGATTCAGAGAGATTTGGCAAAGCCGGGGCCTTGCCGAATACCTCTGGAATTGAAGGACTCGGGGCCGAGGGCCGAGGAAAAAACGCCTCGCCCCCTCGACCCTGAATATTCGGCCCTTATTTAGAGACGTGCTTAACGAAACGCAGCATGTTGCAGGTGTAGCCGTACTCGTTGTCGTACCAGGAGACAACCTTGACGAAGGTGCCGTCCAGTGCGATGCCGGCACCTGAATCGAAGATGGAAGATTGACCACAACCACGGAAATCGGTGGAGACAACCTTCTCGTCGGTGTAACCCAGGGTCTCGCTCATCGGGCCGGACTCGGAGGCGGCCTTCATGGCGGCACAGATGTCGTCGTAAGAAGCTTCGCTGTTCAGCTCGACAGTCAGGTCGACAACGGAAACATCGGAGGTGGGTACGCGGAAAGCCATACCGGTCAGCTTGCCGTTCAGCTCAGGCAGTACAACACCCACAGCCTTGGCAGCACCAGTGGAGGACGGAATGATATTCTCCAGGATACCGCGGCCACCGCGCCAGTCTTTCAGGGAAGGACCGTCAACAGTTTTCTGGGTTGCGGTTGCCGCATGAACGGTGGTCATCAGGCCACGCTTGATGCCCCACTTGTCGTTCAGAATCTTGGCAACAGGCGCCAGGCAGTTGGTGGTGCAGGAAGCAGCAGAGGTGATGGCCTGGCCAGCGTATTCGTCGTGATTTACGCCGTGTACAAACATCGCGGTGCCGTCTTTGGAAGGCGCAGACATAACAACCTTCTTGGCGCCGGCGTCGATGTGCTTTTGACAGGTCTCTTCGGTGAGGAAGAAGCCGGTGCACTCGATAATCAGATCAGCACCGATGTCACCCCATGCCAGGTTGGCAGGGTCGCGCTCAGCGGTCAGGCGGATGGTCTTGCCGTTAACGACCAGGTTGTTGCCGTCTACAGCGATGTCGCCGTCAAAGTTACCGTGTACTGAGTCGTACTTCAGCATGTATGCGAGGTAGTCAGCGTCCAGCAGGTCGTTGATACCGACAACTTCCATGTCACCAGCGAAATCCTTGGCAATAGCGCGAAAAGCCATGCGACCGATGCGGCCGAAACCGTTAATGCCTACTTTGATAGTCATGAGAAATACTCCGTAAGAACGTAAACTTTATAGATTGGGTCAACAGGGCGCCATCAGACGCCCTGTAATTGCAGAATCAGGCAGATACTTCGTCGATAGCGGCGACAACGTTTGCCACGGTAAAACCGAACTCTTCAAACAGCTGGCCCGCAGGTGCAGATTCACCGAAACGATCAACACCGATCACCTTGCCGTTCAAACCGACGTATTTGTACCAGCTGTCAGTGACGGCAGCTTCAACAGCCACGCGTGCGGTGCAGGCGGCGGGAAGCACAGACTCTTTGTACGCGGCATCCTGGGCGTCGAAGGCGTTGGTGCAAGGCATGGAGACCACGCGCACCTTTTTGCTCGACTCGGCTGCAGCCTTGACCGCCAGATCCACTTCGGAACCGGTGGCCACGACAATCACGTCAGGCGTACCGTCACAGTCGACCAGCACGTAACCGCCCTTGGCGATGTCGGCAATCTGCGTTTCGCTGCGGTTCTGATGCTGCAGGTTCTGGCGAGAGAAGATCAGGCAGGAAGGGCCGTCTTTCTTCTCTACCGCGCACTTCCAGGCCACTGCGGTCTCGACGGCATCACAGGGACGCCATACGCTCATATTGGGGATCATACGCAGGGTCGGGATCTGCTCGACCGGCTGATGGGTCGGTCCATCCTCACCCAGACCGATAGAGTCATGGGTGTAGACGAAGATCGACTGAATCTTCATCAGAGCCGCCATACGCAGCGCGTTACGAGCGTACTCGGAGAACATCAGAAAGGTCGCGCCATAGGGCACGAAACCGCCGTGCAGGGTGACACCATTCATAATGGCAGACATGGCGAATTCACGTACACCGTAAGAGATGTAGTTGCCGTCGGCATGTCCTTCAGTGATCGCCTTGCAACCGGACCAAAAGGTCAGGTTGGAGGGGGTCAGGTCAGCGGAGCCACCCAGGAACTCAGGCAGCAGCGGGCCGTAACCATTTAGGGCATTCTGAGAAGCCTTGCGGGTTGCAGGAGACTCGGCCTTGGCATTGACTTCGGCAACGAACTTGCTGGACTCATCTTCCCAGTTGGCGGGCAGATCGCCAGCCATGCGGCGTTTGAGCTCGGCAGCCAATTCAGGATGCGCGGATTCATAGGCGGCAAACTTGTCATTCCATGCAGACTCGGCGGCAGCACCGGCATCCTTCGCGTCCCAACCGGCATAAATGTCTTCAGGAATCTCGAACGGACCGTGGCTCCAGCCCAACTGCTCGCGGGTCAGTTTGATCTCATCATCACCCAGTGGCGCGCCGTGGCAGTCGTGGGTACCGGCCAGGTTCGGGGAACCAAAACCGATGGTGGTCTTGCAGCAGATCAGCGTCGGCTTATCAGAAACCGCCTTGGCCGCTTCGATTGCCGCATTCAGCGCGTCTGCATCGTGGCCATCGACACCGGGGATAACGTGCCAACCGTAAGCCTCGAAACGTTTGGGGGTATCATCGGTGAACCAGCCCTCGACGTGACCGTCGATGGTGATGCCGTTGTCATCCCAGAAGGCGACCAGCTTGCCCAGACCCAGTGTACCGGCCAGGGAGCAGGCTTCGTGGGAGATACCTTCCATCATGCAACCGTCACCCATGAAGACGTAGGTGTTGTGGTCAACGATATCGTGGCCGTCTCGATTGAACTGGGCTGCCAGGGTCTTCTCGGCCAGGGCCATGCCCACGCCATTGGTGATGCCCTGACCCAGGGGACCGGTGGTGGTCTCGACGCCAGGAGCGTAGCCATACTCAGGGTGACCCGGAGTCCTGGCGTGCAGCTGACGGAAACTCTTCAGATCATCCATGCTGAGGTCGTAACCGGTCAGATGAAGCAGGGAGTAGATCAGCATGGAGCCGTGACCGTTGGAGAGGACGAAACGGTCACGATCCGCCCAGTCGGGATTAGCCGGATTGTGCTTCATGTGGCTATTCCACAGGGCTTCAGCGATGTCGGCCATACCCATGGGCGCGCCTGGGTGACCTGAATTGGCTTTCTGCACTGCATCCATGCTCAGGGCACGGATAGCGTTGGCAAGTTCTCTGCGTGAGGACATTGACCCCTCTCCTATTTGAATGTACGAAATCTCGTCTGTTTCCACTTGGCGACCAGCAAAGGCTACAAGCCTGATAGTCAGCCACCCGGCCGGGCACACTGTCACCAGCCACTGTTGTTCACGTCGGTGTATGCCGGAAACTTCAAAAAATGAGGTTCTGGGCACCCCACCGCAGGGCAAAAGGTGAGCTATTCTCCCCTAAGCTAAAGCCGTCGGCAATTTAGCTGCCTTTATAGGGGTAATAAGCTGGCTTGATGGGAAAATTTGAATATCCTGATATTATTACCATCCCGGCTAACTCAGGATTCGAGCCATTTTATCGAACAACCCATGCTCGGAATCTGATCTGCGGGACCAGCGCTGGTTTCAGACACCAGCTTCATCGCCTCAAAAAGGTCGCGCCGCACACCCTCCGGCGCGGCATCTTTCCGGCTTTCATCAAGACGCCCCCGATACTGCAGCTGCAGATCTGCGTTGTAACCGAAGAAATCCGGCGTGCAGACCGCACCGTAGGACTTGGCAATCTCCTGGCTCTCATCCCAGAGGTAGGGGAAGGGGAAATCGAACGCCTCGGCAACCCGCTGCATGTTTTCGAACGAGTCCTCTTCGTACTCCGCCGGATCGTTGGACATGATGGCTACGCAATTGATGCCCAGGGCTTTCAGCTCTCGCGCATCCCGCACAATGCGATCCCTGATCGACTTTACATAGGGACAGTGATTGCAGATAAACATCACCAGCAGACCCTTCTCCCCTTTGCAGGCGTCAAGTGTCCAGTTTTTACCGTCGACCCCCTGCAGATTAAAGTTTGGCGCGGACCTGCCGAAATCACATACCGGCGTTTGTAGTGAAACCACTATTGAAACCCTCAAAACTTTGAACTGAGACCCGGGCCGGCATTATGCAAAAACCCCAGCTGGGTGTAAAATCGCCGATCACTTTTTGACGGCATCTATCTCATAGAGAAAATCATGCCGGTATAAACGCATCTTCAACACCCTTAATCTATAAGGGATTACGGAAGGAACTCATTATAATGGCAAGCGAATACATATTCACATCGGAATCGGTATCCGAGGGACATCCGGACAAGATGTCGGATCAGGTATCGGATGCAATCCTTGATGCCATTCTGGCCGAGGACAAACATGCCCGCGTGGCCTGCGAGACCCTGTTCAAGACCGGCATGGTTATGATCGCCGGTGAAATCACCACACATGCCAAGCCCGATTACGAAGCCGTAATGCGCCAGACCATCCGCGAGATCGGCTACACCAGTTCAGAGATGGGATTCGACGCCGATACCTGTGCCGTGATGACCGCCATCGGCATTCAGTCTCCCGACATCAACCAGGGTGTCGACCGCAGCAACCCCGAAGAGCAGGGCGCCGGCGACCAGGGCCTGATGTTCGGCTACGCCACCAACGAAACTGACGTATTGATGCCCGCCCCCATCACCTACGCCCACCGTCTGGTACGACGGCAGGCGGAAGTCAGAAAGCAGGGTGAACTTGCTTGGCTGCGCCCCGATGCCAAGAGCCAGGTCAGCTTCCACTATAAAGACGGCAAACCGATCAGCATCGATGCGGTGGTGCTCTCCACCCAGCACGCGGATACCCTGAGCGAACAGGCGTTGCGCGACGCGGTGATGGACACCATCATCAAACCAGTACTCGACCCGACCGGCCTGATCACCCCGGACACCAAAATTCACATCAACCCCACCGGCAAGTTTGTGATTGGCGGCCCTATGGGCGACGCTGGATTGACCGGTCGCAAGATCATCGTCGACACCTACGGCGGTTCCGCCCGTCACGGTGGCGGCGCCTTTTCCGGCAAGGATCCCTCAAAAGTGGATCGCTCTGCCGCCTATGCCGGTCGTTATGTCGCCAAAAACATCGTTGCCGCCGGACTAGCAGATCGTTGCGAGATCCAGGTCTCCTACGCCATCGGTGTGGCTGAACCCACTTCGATCATGATCGACACCTTCGGCACCGGAAAGATCACTGACGAACGCATCACCGAACTGGTGCGCACGCATTTCGACCTGCGACCCTACGGCATCCTCAATATGCTCGACCTGCTGAATAGCGATCAGATCAAATACCGCAAGACTGCAGCCTACGGTCATTTCGGCCGTGAAGACGAAGGCTTCACTTGGGAAAAGACCGATAAGGCAGATGCGCTCAAGGCCGACGCAGGACTGTAAAACCAAGCATTTTTATTCCCCCCACTCCCCGAGGGGCGCTGCAGCGGAAACACTTCCGTCAGGCTCGGGAAGAGGGCAACTCAAAAAACGGCGCTCATTTGTCTCTCGGAGATTGATAAATGAACGCCGAATTTACTGACTACAAGGTAGCCGACATCTCTCTTGCCGACTTTGGGCGCAAGGAGATGGCTATCGCTGAAACTGAGATGCCTGGCCTGATGGCCCTGCGCGAAAAGTATGGCGAGGAGAAACCCCTTGCCGGCGCACGCATCACCGGCTCCCTGCACATGACCATCCAGACCGCCGTGCTGATCGAAACCCTGGTCGCCCTGGGCGCTCAGGTTCGCTGGTGCTCCTGCAACATCTTCTCCACCCAGGATCATGCCGCCGCCGCCATCGCCGCAGGCGGCATCCCGGTCTACGCCTGGAAAGGCGAAACCCTGGAGGAGTACTGGTGGTGCACCGAGCAGGTAATCAACTGGCCCGGCGACCAGCAGCCCAACATGATCCTGGACGATGGCGGCGACGCCACCCTGCTGGTTCACAAAGGCGTTGAATACAGCGACGCGGGCGCAGTCCCGGAGCCAAAAGATGACGACCCGGAAGAGTGGCAGATTATCCTCGGCGTACTCAAACGTAGTTTGGCGGAAGACAACAAGCGCTATCACAGGATGGCCGAATCCATCAAAGGCGTTACCGAAGAGACCACCACGGGGGTTCACCGCCTCTACGAGATGTTCAATGAGGGCAAACTGCTGTTTCCCGCCATGAACGTCAACGATTCGGTTACCAAGTCCAAGTTCGACAACCTCTATGGCTGCCGCGAGTCCCTGGTGGACGGCATCAAACGCGCCACCGATGTGATGATAGCGGGCAAGGTCGCCCTGGTCTGCGGATACGGAGACGTCGGCAAGGGTTCTGCCCAGTCCCTGCGTGGTTTGGGCGCCAACGTCTGGATCACCGAAATCGACCCGATCTGCGCCCTACAGGCGGCGATGGAGGGCTATCGCGTCGTCACCATCGAAGATGCTTTACCCGTTGCTGACATCTATGTCACCACCACCGGCAACAAGGACATCATCACTTACGATCACATGGCCGCCATGAAAGATCAGGCCATCGTCTGCAATATCGGACACTTCGACAACGAGATCCAGGTGGAGAGGCTCAAGCAGCATGAGTGGGTGAATGTGAAACCTCAGGTCGACCAGATCATCTTCCCCGATGGCCACCGCATCACCCTGCTGGCCGAGGGTCGCCTGGTTAATCTGGGCTGCGCCACTGGCCACCCGAGTTTCGTTATGTCCAACTCCTTTTCCAACCAGGTACTGGCGCAGATCGAGTTTTTCACCAAGCCTGAGGACTACCCGGTAGGTGTCTACATTCTGCCGAAGAGACTGGATGAAGAGGTTGCCCGACTGCATCTTGAAAAGATAGGGGTCAGGTTAACCACCCTGTCACAGGAACAGGCCGATTACATCGGCGTACCGGTGGATGGACCCTACAAAGCCGATCACTATCGCTATTAATTCTGCTTTGTCAGGTTATCCTAATGTAGAGTGCGCCTCGCGCACCATTGCGGATGCGAACGGAAAAACAATGCCGTTTGGGACGCACAGCGCACCCTACAGAGTATTTCGATAAATCGAATTAAGCCAAGGACATTCCAATGACAACGAATCGATCCTTCAGTTTTGAGCTCTTCCCGCCTAAAACGGAGAAGGGATTCGAAAACCTGAAGACTGCCGTCAACCAGCTCAATGCACTGAATCCCGAGTTCTTTTCGGTCACCTACGGCGCCGGTGGCTCAACCCAGGAACGCACATTTTCCAGTGTCGACTGGCTGCGTGAACAGCAGATCGAAACCGCGCCCCATCTCTCTTGCATCGGCTCCAGCCGTGAAGAGATTTTGCAGATACTCGATCGCTACCATGAGCAGAAGATTCGGCGGCTTGTGGCGCTCCGGGGCGACCTGCCCTCAGGAGCTGGACTCGGCAGCCTGGGTGAACTCAACTATGCCAATGAACTGGTTGAGCTGATCAAAGAGAGGTATGGCGACTATTTCTACATTGAAGTGGCTGCCTATCCTGAGTTCCACCCACAGGCGAACAGCGCACATACCGACCTGAAAAACTTCAAGCGCAAAGTGGAAGCCGGTGCCGACGGCGCCATAACCCAATATTTCTATAACCCGGACGCCTATTTCTGCTTCGTGGAAGAGTGCAGCGACATGGGTATAGACATCCCAATCGTGCCTGGCATCATGCCGATCACCAACTACGTGCAGTTGGCGAGATTTTCAGATGCCTGCGGCGCGGAGATCCCCCGCTGGGTACGCAGACGCCTGGAAAGTTTTGGTGACGACTTGGAGAGTATCCGGGCATTCGGTGCCGATGTGGTAACTGAACTCTGCCGGCGACTACTGGATGGCGGCGCACCGGGCCTTCATTTCTACACCATGAACCAGGCAGCACCAACGCTGAAAATCTGGAATAATCTTGGGCTGTGACAGGCGCTAATTACCGAGGCGGGATCTGGGAAAAGTTTGGGTAGCCGGGCGACACCTGAAAGCAGACATCCAACCTGTTGGCATGCGCTCAGATCTGAGTAAGACCGCGTCAATGAGTCGCCCCCTCGGGCAGATTTTATTGGCAAATACCGGCAGACTTCAAAGGGGCTTATGCCCGGCAAATAATTTTATGCCTTCTCTCGGGGATTGCCGGGTTTAATACTGTTTGGCTGCAACTGCGCTGATGTGTAGCGGGTAACCCAATTGAATATGCAAGATACGCTTGATCGTAGATGCAGCCGAAACAGTGCAGGTTCATCGAAAATCTCTTGCCGCGCCCTCTTCCACAACCACTGTTATGATTTCTGTAACTTTTTAAGTGCCTTCAAGCCCTTTTTTCGTTGCAGGTAGATAATATCCAACGCTTTCTGAATGCGTTTGCGCTCTTTCTCGTTTTTTTCTTTACCCAGCTTATCCTTGAGCGCGTGATGCTGCTTCTTGAGTTTATGCAGAACTTCTTTCATACAGTCCTTCCGCTTACACTGTTTTAGCTTATCAGCGTCAACGTACTCTTGAACTCTTTTAAGTAATTTTGGTATCTTCATGGCATTCCTCCAACTATAGCGGGTTATTTCCCCGTTCTAGTACTTCAGCGATGTCTTCGTCATCCAGGGCGATTAGACGTTCTGCGTCTTTCATCGACTGCATACCCGTGGCAAAAAGAACCTCCCCCATCTGCACCAGATTCTTGGTCACATCATAGGCGTAGGTAGCATCATTCATCAAGGAGGTGGCCATATGCGGCGTAATGCTCTCCTCGCGAATAAGGGATTCAAGCGTACCGTTCACCGTCGTATCGTTCTCTTCCATCTCCACCTTCATGATGTCGAGTGAGAGGACACTGGTCGGATCGTCTCCCTCCTGTTGCACCACCCCCAGGCGGCGCAACACCGAACCCAGGTAGCTACGGATCCTGTTGTATTCAGCACGGATATGTTCGTTATCCGAGACGATGTACTGGGACAGGTTCTTATGCATGTGCTTGGTATCTTTGATCGCTTCGACAATATCACGTCCGGCGGCACGCAGGGCAAAAAGTTCGTCCGCCTGATCCGGTTCCATGGTTGACTGAGCGCGGCTGGTGAAATTGACTATTTCGCTGTAGAGACCTTTGACGTTCTTCTCGTATTCGGCATCTATATCGATCGGCATGGCTTTGGTGGATTGGGCAGCCACCTCATCCAGATCTTTGTCGGAAAGTATGTCGTGCCGATGCAGACTGAGTCCATGGGCAATAATCGCAAATGCGTTATCGTAAAGATGCAGAGTCTCTTTCCGTACCGCTTCGATGGCAGTGTCAGGCAGCTCGATGACAGAATCGTTCAAATACTTGGGCTCCGCCACAGATATCACCTGCTCCGGCATCCTCTGCATCAGGAAATCCACCAGTGTATTGATGAATGGAAGCATTGCCAGGATCCCGATAACATTGAAAATAGTGTGGAATACCGCAAGTTTCAGGGTGTAGTCATCAGCCCCAATACCAACGACACTGCTGACCCAATCCACCCCGTCCGCGATCTGATAGAGGAAGATAATGGCAATGATCGCAGTCACCATATTGAAAATGAGATGGGCGCCAGCCAGACGCTTGCCCTGCACGTTCGAACTCATGGAACCGAGGATCGCCGTAATGGTGGTACCGATATTGGCGCCGATCGCCAGAGCAAGGGCGTTCTCGTAGGTGATCTGCTGTGCCGCCAACGCTGTGATAATGATAACCAGGGTAGCGTGGCTTGACTGCATCACCACCGTGGCAAATACGCCGATTAGGGTGAACAGGAGAATGCCGGGGTAACCTGCCACCGCAAATGCCGTCAGATCGATGGTGTCACGGAAGGCCTCGAATCCCTCCTTCATGTGATGGATGCCGAGGAAGAGGAAGCCGAGACCGGCCAGGATATAACCGAACCCTTTCAGATTCCTGGATTTCTGGAACACCAAAATAATGCCGAATACCAGCATCGGCATGGCATAGGCGGAGATTTTTACCTTCAAACCCAATCCGGCAATCAGCCAGGCACCCGTGGTCGTGCCCAGATTGGCGCCGAAGATGATACCAATACCAGCTGCCAGACCGATCAGTCCTGCCCCCAGGAAGGAGATGGTGATGACCGATACCAGCGAACTGGATTGCATGATCGTGGTGCTGGCGACACCAAAACTGATTGCCTTCCATGTGCCGTCAGTGGTTTTACGAAGCAGGCGTTCCAGCAGCCCGCCTGTGAATGCCTTGAAACCCTCTTCAAGGAAGAGCATGCCAAAAAGGAAGATCGAGACACCGGCGGCTATCTCTTTGAAATTGGGGCTAATCCAGAATCCGTAAGCAAGCAGGAACAGAATGGTAGGTAGGACGATTTTCCGGATCATTCTGGCAATTTCCCCAATAAATGAAAAAAAAGAACACCGCGCGCTTCCTCAGTGGAGGCGCACCGAATGCATTTCGTAACTGACTTCTTTGCTAGATGGGCAAGCAGCGCACTTCAGCAGATTGTCACACTATCTCTGCTACATTCGAGTGCGTCAGCTGGCGTTTGCAGGGGCTGCATCCAAAAAGATCTTATTAGCCCATAGAATCTAAGTATAATTGTTTTGGACTATGTCATCAAACTGTAATAATACTGTAACAATAGCCTGAATTTACTCCTCTCTGACCGCAAGACACCCTTGTCCGTCTCAGTTTTCGATCGCGTTGATCAGCGGAATCAAATGCTCGACGGGGTAGTGAAACGGATAAACCCGACCACCCACCTGCGCCATAACACCGACCCACTGGTCATTACTGGCATAGATCACATAGTGATTATCGATGTCACCCACATTTTCCCAAAGGGTGTCATCAACGGACATCGGCGTATGGCCGACAATGACCGGGGTATCTGGAGCCAGATCGAAATATTTGCGGAATTTCTTTACTTCCCTTCTAAAATACCCGGAGGGAGAGTTGGGGCGCCGAATACGATTCTGGGTCACTTCCCGGATCAATTTCGGATATTGGCGAATGTTGACCAATTCCTGACGCGAGGTGGAACGGGTAGGCGGCCCGGCATGGCAGGCGATAAAATTCTTTGAAAAGGCGATATAGGGAAGCTGCTCATAGAACCGTGCCATCTCGTTCCTGTACGCCTTGCCCCTGATCTTTACCAACGCCTTTTCCCACAGCATCCCCTGCGGCACACCCTGCTTTCCGATCTCCTCAGAAAAACTGTCGTGATTGCCCCGCAAATAGAACACCTGCCGTGGAAAACGCAGCTTCAATTTGAAGATCAGATCCATAATCAGTATTGAGCTCTCCATCCGCTCAAGTTTCCCGGTGTCTTCGCAATGCACGGCATCACCCAGGATCACCAAAGCGGCATTGCCTTTCTTCAGCTCCTTGAGAAAACCACTCTGACTCAAAATTACCAGCAGATTATCCGCCTTGGTATGCAGATCTCCGAGAAGAATCGGTGTCGTTCCAGAGGGGAGCTCCACCACACCACCAGGTTGCCCACTGTCATCCTCTTCCCGGTACGCTTCCTTCTCCATCACCTTGTTGACACGCCGTATCATCGACAGTGCATCATCAGCAGGCAGCATTTTGACAGGGCCACCGAAAATGGAACGGAGCCGTTTCAGCTTGGCCAGTCTCCATTTGTTGATACGGTGAAGCTGTTTATCCTTCAACAGGGGTGAAATGCATGCGTGATGTTTCGCATCTAAATTCTTGAATACCAAACTGCCATTATCATTGACGATGCTGAGATGGCGTTCCGCAATATTCTGCGGAAGGTTGAGCAGGTCCTTTTGCGCTGCATTGCCTTTTCCCAGGATAATTTTCTTACCCTCATTGATTGGGAGAAAACCGGACACTCCCTTGTAATAACTCTTGGGGTCAAACATGATATAGCGCCCCGTCTGAAACCCCTTATGCGAGTGATTCATCGGCCGTTCCGGATAGATATGCAGGGTCTTTCCGTCGGGGCCGATATTGAGCTGTATCGGATAATTCTCCATCTGCAGGCGAACCTTCTTGTCTTCCAGGAGGTAGGCCTTCTTGAGATCCAGTTCTTTGCATTGCGCCAACCCGGAAAAGCTCTCCTTAAGCCGTTTCATCAATCCCTTATGCTGCTTGGAACTTTGTGTAGCCATCGATTATTGCCCAGGGTCAATGATTTGCAGGGGAACGCCGTCGGTATCATCTCTCAGATAGACATTGAGACCACTCTGGTGCAGATACAGGGCCGCCTGCCGGTATACCTGAATCTGAGATTCTATGGTCTTCAGTTCGAGATCCACATCCACATGATGCGTGCCCCGCTTGCTCCTCTCCAGCCGGCGTTCCAACAAGAGGGGGGCGGGTGGTAACAGGAATTCAAACACATAACGCCAACGCCAGTTGACGGAGAAAAAATAGCGTTTTTCCGGCGGTATTCTTATACGCTCAAGATCGATCTCCGGCCTGGCATCAGCCTCCAACCACTCTTTGTCGAAGAGGGCCAGCGCCTGCTCAAAGCCAACGAAGGGAAAACCGAGATGAATCTCGCGCGGGCGCAGGGAGAGACTTTGCGCGGCCCACCACTTGTTCAGCGTCAGGTCGATGTAACCCTCCTCCGACCAGCCACCGAGCTTGCGGATCAAGCTGCTCTTTCCCGCACCGGGCGGTCCGGTGATCAGCAACTGCCGAAAAGTGATATGTCCGGGGAAGGTGACGCCCTTAATTATCTGTACGTCGTCGAGGGGAGCTGTTTCAAACGGCATCGTAATCGTCATGTTGAGGCACTTACCGGATACCGGCTGAATTTACCCGCCGCATAATAGCAAAAAGCAGGGCTCCGGTGAGGGAGCCCTGCTGTCAGCGTTTTATTTAGCTGAAGATGCCCTTGAACAGGAAGAAGAAGGCCGCTGCCAAGATACCACCTGCGGGCAGGGTTATCAGCCAGGAGAGCACAATATTACCGACCACGCGAAGGTCAATCGCTCCAACACCCCGCGCCAGGCCTACACCCATTACTGCACCAACGGCAATCTGGGTGGTGGATACCGGCAGACCGGTTTTGGAGGCAAGTACCACAGTGGTCGCCGCCGCCAATGTGGCGCAGTAACCACGGGTCGGCGTCAGCTCGGTTATCTTGGTACCGATGGTCTGCATTACCTTGTAACCCATGGTAGCCAGACCGAGCACGATACCGACGCCACCAAGCACCAGTATCCAGAGAGGAAGACCCGCCTTCTGGCCGATGTCACCACTGTTCTGGACGACGGAAACCACCGCCGCCATGGGGCCAATGCCGTTGGCCACATCATTGGAACCGTGAGCAAAGGCCATAGCGCATGCGGTAAAAATCATCATGGGAGTGAAGGCCTTCTCTACGCTGGCATAGTGGTAATCTTTGTCAGCGTTTTCGTCAACCTGGATGCGGTTGATCAGCACCTTGCCGATAATGGCAACAACAATGCCGAAAACAGTTGCAGCCACAAGGCTCTCTACTGCAGTAAACTCCAGATTGAGGTGTTTAAGCCCTTTGAACATGGTGACCAGGGAGACGATCCAGCCCACCAGGAAGATATAGACAGGCCCCCAGGTCTTCGCCTTGTCAAAGGGGTTGTCGGTGTTGAGGATCAGTTTTCGGATACTGAGCATCAGCAGCAACGCAAGAACACCACCGATCAGGGGTGATACCAGCCAGCTGGCAACGATGCTGCCGATCTTGCCCCAGTTAACCGCATCCATACCGATACCCGCCATGGCAAAACCGACAATGGCGCCAACGATGGTGTGTGTGGTGGAGACGGGCCAGCCCCTGGTTGAGGCAATCATCAGCCAGATGCCTGCGGCAAGCAGAGCTGCCAACATCCCGTATACCAACAGTTCGGGCGAGCCACTGATACTACTGGGATCAATGATGCCTTTGCGGATGGTTTTGGTCACAGTGCCACCCGCTATGAAGGCCCCCGCAAACTCAAAGATAGCGGCAATGATGATGGCCTGTTTGACCGTTATGGCCCCGGAGCCGACCGGCATACCCATGGCATTGGCGACATCATTGGCACCAATGCCCCAACTCATATAAAGACCGAAGACGACGGCCATACCGATAAACAAAAAACCCCATTCGGAGATAATTTCCATTGCTGGATCCCTCAGTATTCCCGTGGCAGGAAGCAATTACCCTTCCCACACGCCGGGCGTATAGAACAAAAAATCGATAGCAGCCTTACAACTTTAAGCCGAAGGCGATGTTGCAATCAGCGGGCAATCAAAAGAAGCATACGGTCACCAACCTTCTCGCCGTAATCCGCCAAATCGCCGATCCACTGCAGCATCTGGTACCAGAACATGACAGAGACGGGTTTAAGATCATCTTCCATCGCGAACAGGCTTTGAGCGAGTGCAATCCCCATCTCGTCGGTCTCATCTTCCAGCTTGCTGAGCGCCTCGACCATCTCCTGCACCCTAGTGGCATCGCGACCCCGGAAGCCGCTTTCGATCAGCTCATCCAGCTCTTCGATGATGGTTGCAGCATGGTTGCAGGTATCGATACAGCGTTGCACAAAGGCAACCAATGGCTCGGCCATGCCCTCCGGCACCGACATATCCCGCTCCGTCATCAAGCCAGCAATATCCTGTGCTACATTGGCAATGGAGTCCTGCATGTCCAGTAACTCCAGCAGATCACGGCGGTCGACCGGCATGAACAGGCTTTTTGGCAAGTGAGCCCGCAAATCGTGCTTGAGGGTGTCTGCCTCGCCCTCCTTTGCAAAAATCTTGTTTTTCTGCTCAACAAGAGCCGCGTTGTCTCCCGCCACCAGTGCATCGAACAGGGCAGGAACCTCAGTAACGCACTCGTTGACAATGCGCATATGGGCCTGCAGTGGTTTGAATGGGCTACTTCCCAGCAGGGAAGCAATAGGGTTGGTAGTCCGCATGTATGTCTCCGTATTACTTGTAATTAACATCGATAAATCAGTAGCGTGAACCTAAGCCTTTGCGCGCAAGGTGAAGACAGTCACCGCCATACAGGTGACCCTTCCCTTTGCCGCAAGCAAAAGGCGACGCAAAGAAGCCCAATCAGTGGATCTTCTTCATCCCTCAAAGTCAGACAAAAATTTCGTATCTTAAAAGGCTCCCCCTTTTTTTCGTTGGACGTCACTGCCGCCGCAAAATGCGACAAGCAGTTTTAATACTTGTTCAGCTTCATTGTGTTGAGACACGCCTGATGATTGGCATCCAAGCGGAGATCGTCCAAGGAGCAGGGATGGTGCGGACAGGTCGTCTCTCTCTGTTGCAGTGTTTAGTTGTTCCGCCATATTTGCCCCTCATGAAGCCAAAACAACCCGCCTCATGAGCATCTTTCTCACGCTTTTTGAAATAGTTATTTTTCATGCACATATTACCCCTGTTAGGGCATTTCCGCATCAGGCAATGTAATAAAACCGTAATATAACCGACATATTATTGAGCTGGGTCAATTAGCCAAGAGGGGATCAAACTTGTTAATGAGATCCGGTCATTTCTCTGTCGACGGCGGCTTGATGCCGGTATGCCGAATTGCAGGCAGAGGGGTAATTTCTCAGAAATGACACGTCCATGTTGACAGTAGGGTTGAGGGGTGGCGAGAATAGCCCCCCCTTGCTTAAAAACCGCGACGAGAAGAACAATGAAATGGAACAATAGCCAAGCAGAGGACGGTGCGGCTAAATCCATCTCCCATCGCAAAAGCCTATTCCTATCTCTCTGATGCAAAGTGAATTTCGTGACTGCCAAACATTCATCTATGGAAACAAAAATAATCACCCGCTGGTCCGACTTCGACCTGCTCGCCAAGGAGTGGAACGGTCTGTTGCAGCGGTCACGCTCCAACACGATATTCCTCACCTGGGAGTGGCTGCAAACTTGGCGCGAGGTCACGCAAGAAGCCGCTAAGCCGTTTGTCGTCGCCGTGCGCGATGAAAATGGACGACTGGTTGGAGCGGTACCGTTTTATGTCTCGGAACTGCGTCTATTAAAAGTGCTCCCGTTCCGCACCCTGCGTATGATGGCGGACTACGCGACCGGCTCTGAGTACGCTGACTGGATCGTCGATCCTGATGTGGAGACAGCAGCCCTGTCCGCCATTGCGGATGCCCTGCTGGCTGCAAAGTCGGATTGGGATACCATCTGGATGCCCCGCATGGCGGGCTGGACAGGGGCCATGGAGAGAATCAAGGCAGTCTGCGAAGAGAAGGGACTGTTGCACCACTCGCGTACTACAGTCTTCAGCTACTTCGATCTCCCTGACTCGATGAAGCTCTATGAAGAGAGTTTCTCCTCCAAGCGCCGACAGCAGATGCGCCGCAAGCGCCGCAAATTACTCAATACCGAAGGTGTCGAGGTGGTGCTCTGTGAAAAACCGGAGGATCTCCCCCGATTCATCGAAACCCTGTTCGAACTGCACTACCAACGCTGGCAGCTCGATGGACAGATAGGCGCCTTTCGTCGCAAGCCCTACGAGGCTGAATTCTACCGTCAGTTTTCCCGCATCGCCCTGAAGAACGACTGGCTGTGGCTGATCGCACTCACTGACCACGGGGAGATCAAGTCGGTCCAGATCGGCTACGTCTACGATGGCGTCTTTCTGCAGCTGCAGGAGGGCTTTGATCCCGACTATGTGCAGGGCTCAGGCAATGTGCTGCGTACTGAAGTGATTGAGCGGTGCATCGATGCAGGCATCTCCGGTTATGACTTTCTGGGTGGCGGAAGCGAACACAAACGGCGATGGGGGGCTGAGGAGCGGGATGGCTACGATCTATTCATCGCCCACCCGTCAAAGCTGAAGAACAAGCTGCTCTTCTCCAAGGAGATCTGGCCCTCAGGCCGCTACATTGATGAGACCGGTCTGCTAGGCGGCGCCTGAAATCGCATGGGGACTATCGCCCTCTTTTCTGATGTGCATGGCAATATCGATGCCTTGCGGCAAGTATTGGACGACATTAAGTCCATCGGAGCAGAACGGATCATCTGCCTCGGCGATCTTGCCTCCTACAATGCAGATCAGCACACCTGCATGGAGCTGTTGTTAAGCCAGGATATCGAGTGGATCGCCGGCAATCACGATCTGATTGCCGCAGGCCTGCTGGCCCCACTGGCATGCAGTCCCTACGCACTCTACTCCTCAACCCAGGCAAGAAAACGGCTCAAACCTAAATGGCGGAAGTACATCCGCTCGCTTCCCTTGATGATCGTTGAGGAGAAATTCTGCGCCTTTCACGGCTCTCCAGACAAGGTTGACGAGTACTTGTCCCGAGAAGAGCGATTACACAAGGCCGTCAGAATCATCAGGGAGAGAGGGCTGCCCCCGCTGGCATTCTTCGGACACACCCATCTCACCAAGGCGACCAGGATTCAGGAAGACGGCAGCTTGATTCCCTTGGGAGACGGCGAGATAGAACTCCAGGATAATGGAGTGTTCCTGGTCAATGTAGGGACAGTTGGCGAACCCAGGGGCGAGGTAAAATGGGCCAGTTATGTGCTCTATGATCCCGATGCGGGGAAGGTAACATTCCGCAGAGTGGAGTTTGATCATGAAACATCCTGGCAACGCTCCATAGAGCAGAAGTGGCGCCGGAAGAGCTCAAATGGGTTTAGCGGATTATACGACAGGTTTCGGCGTAAGGCAGGGCGCCTGCGTCACCGGCTCTTCCCTCGCACGGCAGATGATTCCAGCCTCGATGCGCTGAAAGAGCGCATGGACACCTGATCCAATGTGATTGACAAGCGGGAGGACTACTTCAGCTTCCCGATGCTGTGTTTCATGTAGTCGAAGGTCTTCACCAAAAACGGCATGGGATCGCGCCACTCGAACATGGCGTAGACTTTCGGGTGCATCAAAGAACTCAGCCATTGCCAGGTGGTGAGCTGACCGGACGGACGGTAGTCTTTGACAAAAGAACGAAAATCGCGGCCCAGGTGTAACCAGCGCAAGTCGTCTTTATAGTCACTCGGCACCTCCATTGGCAGATCGCACAGATCCCGATAGACAAGTTCCGCCAGATTAATGCCAGCCCGCGCGCCCAAATGATTCCACAAGGTGAAGCGCAGGTTAATCTCCAAAACGAAAAAGCGGCCACTGTCGACATCCTTCTTGAAGTCGATCTTCATGACACCACGAATGCCAAGCTTCTCAGCCACTTCCAGTCCGAGCCGCGTGACTTCTTCATCGCGAATCAGACCGACGTAGCTACTCTCCCCACCCATGGAGGGATAAGTCCTGATCTTTTTTCCAACATATGAAGCCACCGGCTTGCCGTCACGACCGACGAAGGTATGGAAGGAATAGATCTCCTCCTCACCGCCACGAATAAACTCCTGCACAACGAATTTATCAGTGAACTTGCGGATACCGGACAAGGCGTGTTCGCACTCTTCACGATTCTGCGCCAGCAGTACCTTCTGCGGCATATCTCCCGCATCTTTTACCGCCTCTGACTCAAACCAACCCAAGTGGGAGTCTGGCTTGAAGACGCAGGGGTAACCTATGCCTTCTTCGATCTGTGCGCAATCGAGGGAAGGGGACTCCACCAGGCTTTTCGGTACCGGCAGGTCATACTCCTGGGCAAGTTTGGCAAATGCCATCTTGTCCGAACACTCTTCCAGTATCCGCTGTTCAGGCATGGTGAAACGGAAATATTCCGACAGAACACTTCGGTGCCTGGTAACAAAAAAGAGAACCCAATCATCACCAAAAAAAAGAACCGGTTTCTCGGGATAGCCCTTTGCCAATTCAATCAGACGATCAAGGAACAGCGCTTCATTCCCTATTAAATCTTCCATGGTCAGACCAACGCCACGATAAAATCGGGAGTAGGCGCTGGGATCCTTGGGCGCACGGGGAATCAAAACGAAGGGAATACCTGTCCCTTCCAATTGCCGCAGCAGTATCAGTCCGCCGATGACGACTGCGGGTGTGGTGAAAGAAGCTGTCATAAGTCGTGATGAAGAGTCATATTTCGGGGCGGCTATGTTAGCTATTTTGCCTTTTAAGTGTCAACTTGTTGGATTCGGTGTATGTCTTGTATCGACAGGAATGAAAGTGCGGGCTTACTTCCCACACAATCCATGCAGATTTCTACACTGTTTCTTCACCATCCCAAAGAATCAACTCCTCGATCCGCTGCGTCATTCGTGCGATCTGCGGCCAGTTGTGCGCGACGATATCCTGGGAGTGTGCCAGGTTGTTACGCAGTGACTCCAACTCCTTGACGACATTCTTAGCCGTGCGGCGGCTGTCGAATCCAAGCGATTGCAGTTGACTGTCATCATTGATCAGGATCTTGGCCTTGTCGGAAAATTGCAGACAGTCCAGAAGACGACTGGACTGACCTCTGCGGGTGCGTTCCTGCTGCATCTTAAGCGCCTTCGCCAGGCGCGACTCGCTCAACTGCTCACGCCAAAGATCCTTCGGAAAGATGCTTTCGATCCTTTCCACCAGATTCATCTCTATGATGGTGACCATGCCAAACAGCCACATGCGCACAATCGGTTTCTGTATATGCTCGCGCAAAATAATGCCGGAAACCCCGCCCACCATGGAGACGAAGCAGCTCTCATGCCGGGTCAGGACATGTATCACATCGGAAAGCGATGCATTCTCACGCAGCACCTGTCCCCTGGCAAATGACCGGTGGTGATCCCGGCAAAAGCCGGAGAGCAGATCCTCTTCGTGAACATATCCGCTGACCAATCCGTCATCCCGCAACCCGACTACCGACCAGCCATTTTTCTGCAGGATCTTGCGCACAGATTTTGCCGATGTTTCCGCATCGAATGAAGCCAGAGGCTCGGCAATATCACGCGCAGAGAACGACTTGGTAAACAGCCGCAGGGCGCGCCCCTGTTCAAAATTCTCGCCAAAACCAGTACGTACAGGCGCCGCTATTGAGTTTGACACTGCAGCGGGATCCTGGCCAATCTTCTCTTGACAGCGCGCCCAGACTTTACGAGCCTGCTTTTTCAACCGCTCATCGCCCTCCTCAAGAACCTCGAGCAGCGCCGCCATCTCCGCCAGGTAGACACGTCCAAAGCGGGGGTCATGCTGGCAGATATCCCGGCAGTTGTCGGTAAGATCTGCCAGTTTGATGGTCTTCGCCCGAACCGATGCCTTTGCCGTATGGTCCCGATCGATCGCCTTACGCACCGCCCGGTTGCCGTCACTGGCACGACTGATGTCCGTCAGATCCGATACCAGGGCCGCCACATCCGGACCAAAGGCCGTTTCAATATCGCGCACCGTGGCAGTGGTGTCCTCTACCGTGTCATGCAGCCAGGCCGCTGCAATCATGTGCTCATCATCGGTGACCTCCGACACGATCTCAGCCACCGCCCGCAGATGGACATCGTAGGGTTGGTTGGAATATTTACGCCGCTGATCGATACGCGCATGGGCCTGGGTGGCATAGAGTGCCGCCCGTTCAACCAGATCACTCACAACACTTACTCATATTCCTGCGTCTGCACATATCTGGAGATCACCAAATCCAACTGCTCCGGTTCTACCGGTTTATTGATAAAACCATCCATCCCGACCTCGTGACACTGTTCGATAACATCCTCCGCGGCATTGGCAGTGAGCGCCAGAATCGGCATGTGCAGTCCCTCAGGCTCCTGTTCACGATAGAGACGGGTGAAATCAAAACCATCCAGATGCGGCATGCGAAGATCGATAAAGGCCAGATGAAATTCATCACTTGTCGCCGCCTCCAGCGCCTGTCTTCCATCGATGGCATGAATCACCCGGTGCCCCTTCTGCACCAGCAGCGTCGTCAGCACCTTTGCTGCAATCGAATTATCTTCCGCCAACAGGATATTCACACCACTGTCTTCGGCACGCCGCCCCCCACGATTGGGAAATGCCGCCTCATCTCCACCGCTCGCACTCTCCCCACGCAGCACTCGCACCGCGGCTTGCGCAAGCTGATCGACAAAAAAGGGCTTCAGTAATACCGGGATCACCCGTGCCGGCAGATCCACCTTGCGCCCCCGATAGCCGGCAAACAGCACCGGAGGTTGTCCGGTCACATAATCATCGAGCTGGTTCAGTACGCTCTCCGGATCTATACCATTGACCGAATCACAGAGCAGAATCAGCTCCCAGGCCTGCTTCGGCATCTGCGCCAGTGAATCCACGCTGGAGACCGCTGATACCTCCATGCCCAACTCCGACACCACCTCGCTGTATACGGCCCTCCCCGTATCATTGGCCTCAAACAGTAGACAGGGTCGGCCGGACAATACAGGAGGTTTAACCCCAATTTTACTGCCGTCCTTCGGCAGCAGGGGGAGTTTTACCCAAAAACAGGTTCCCTCACCCAGCCTGCTTCTGACCCCGATATCACCCCCCATCAGGCGCGCCAGGTCACGAGCCACCGTGGTTCCAAGGCCTGTACCACCGAAGCGACGGCTGGTCGATACATCCGCCTGCCAGAACATCTCGAATATATTTTCCAGCTTCTCAGCCGGGATACCGATCCCGGTGTCCTCCACCTCAAGCCGAACATGCGGCACGGTTACCTTATCGTCACCCGGCACCAGCAAGACACGCAGGACCACCTCTCCCTCATCGGTAAACTTGATCGCATTGCCCACCAGATTAAAGAGAATCTGAGAGAGACGCAGTTCATCTCCCAACAACTCTCTGGGCAGCCGCGCATCCACCTGACAGATCAGCTCAACCTGCTTCTCCTGCGCCTCTGTTGCCAGGGTTGAAGTGACACCACGCAGCAGGTCCCGGATTTCAAAGGCACTGCTTTCCAGCTCCAGTTTGTTGGCATCGATCTTGGAAAAATCGAGGATATCCCCAATCAATGCCCGCAACAGTTGAGCCGAGGCCTTGATTGAGTGCAGATACTCCTGCTGTTCCGAATCCAGGCGGGTGGACTGCATCAACCGCGACATACCAATCACCCCAATCAACGGAGTTCGCAGCTCATGGGTCATGGTAGCGAGAAAATCCCCCCGTGCCTTATTGGCCTGTTCCGCCTCCTGCCGCGCCTCATGCAACTTGCGCAGCAGGGAGTATTGGTACATCGGCAGCACCACCAACAGCAACAGGAAGAAAATGGCCTCGAAGGTGTGCTGCTGCCACTCATCCAGGGCGACCAACACAACATTGTAGGCGAAGACGCTAAGGATGGAAGCGACCTTCAACAGCCGCTTGCCATAGCGGGTTCCGTAGGAGACGAAGATCCAGATGTAGAGCAGGTAGAAGGGGCTGATTGCCTCGTTGGTGAGAAATATTGCCAGACTGACGGCAACGATATCGGAAACAACTGTGACGTAGCGACGCGCCGGCATCTCCGGCACGTAGTAGATGCTGATCAGCAGGCCCAGAAAGACCAGAATGAAGAAACCGAAAAAGAGATAGTACTGCCCGACATCGACCACATAGTAATCGGTCCAGGCGCCAAGCCCGATATAACCAACACTGAACCCCCAGATCGCCAATCTCACCCAGGCCGACTGGTACTCCGAATTGCGCAACAACTCCCTGGAAAAGAGACGAGACAACATCTATTTTATTCCCTATTCATTCTCAATAAAGAGATGTTTTTCTTCCAGATTGATCAAGAAAAACCTCCATCTGCCGAAAGCTAACATAGATTACTTCTGTTGTCCGTCCAACAGCAGAAACAGACAGCATTCAGCCCGAAGCAAGCAAGGAGCAGTAAATCAGTATGTATATCAGGAAACCCTTTCAACACGATGAGGACAAACAAAACACAGGTGATGACCGCCGCCAGATCATGCGGCGCCATCTCATCTACTATCTGCGTGTCTGGGATACCGATTACGAACAGCTGCTAGGACATGTTGTCGATATTTCCACCGAGGGTTTGATGCTACTCAGTGACCAACCGATTCCAGAAGATAAAGAGTATTCGATGGAGATCCGTCTGCCCGATCTCGACGACAGCCCGCAAAAGATCGATTTTCGGGCTGCCTGCCGCTGGAGCAGCAACGACATCAACCGCTCATTCTACGACTCTGGCTTTAGTTTCCTGGACAGTGCCCCGGAAGCAGTCGATGTCGTACAGCAGTTGATCAAGGAGTATGGCTTCAAGGATTGAACAACGGCTTAGAGGAAAATTCAGCACTCCGACCACAATCCACGGATAGCCGCAATACCTTGGGCGCCACGCCGCCTTGCCTCAGCCATCGTTTCCAACCGCATTCCCCCCAGCGCATAGACTGGAAGATTGGTTTGATCAACCCACGCCTCAAACCGCTCCCACCCCAAAGGCTCCGCATCAGGATGGCTGGCCGTCGGCAGCACGGGCGACAATAGCGCGTAGTCCAGTCCCAGGTCGACAGCGTGAGCAAGTTCTTCGGGATCATGGCAGGAAGCCCCCACCAGGCCTACATTCGCAGGACGTCGTTGCTGCGACATCAATGTATGTCGATTGAGATGCAGACCATCTGCCAGCCCTGCCCAGTCCAGGATGTTGTCCGGGCGATTCAGCATGAGGCGGGCACCCGCATTTCCAGTAGCATTCCTGGCTGCATCAACCAGCTCCCGGTAATCCTGATCGGATAGTTCATGGGCGCGCAACTGGACGATACGCACGCCCTGTTGCAAAACATGCTCAAGGCGCTGCAGAAACTGTTCCGGCCGTGATGAATCTGCACCGGTGATAAGATAACGGGAAGGCAACTGAAGCGCCGTAATGACCGGGCGATCCGCCGCAGGAAAAACCTCCGGACGCATCTCCTGGGGTCTGCACCAACGAAGCGGCTGGCCCTCGACACCCCTGGGCGTTCCCGCAATGGCGCTCACTCGATGGACATCAAGGAGCACGGAACGATTTTCATAGTGATGGGTGATGCGAATCAGTGGTTCAGAACGCAGTGGCCGGACGTCGAGCTCCTCCAGCAGTTCCCGTTCCAGCGCCTGCAGCGGTGACTCACCCGCTTCCAGTTTGCCGCCGGGAAACTCCCAGAGTCCGCCCTGATGCACATGTTCCGGACGCCGGGCGATCAAAATGCGGCCCTGGTCATCCTCGATGGCTGCGGCGGCGACGTGGATCAGCATCAATCCATCAGGTTCGGTATTCAGCGTTTATCTTGACGTAGTCGTAGGATAGATCACAGGTCAGAATCCGTGCTGCGGCATGACCACGGCCCAGTTTCACGCGGATGGTGAATTCGGCACGGTCCATCACCTGCTGTCCCGCAGCTTCGGTATAGTCTGCGGCACGTCCTCCGTCCCGAACGATACAAACGTCGTCTAGCCAGATCTCCACCTGATCTATGGCCAACTCTTCCAGGCCAGCCCGCCCCACTGCGGCGAGAATGCGACCCCAATTGGGGTCGGAGGCAAAAAGCGCCGTCTTGACCAGGGGAGAGTGGGCGATAGTGTAGGCAACCAATCTCGCCTCCCGCTCACTGGTTGCGGATTCCACCAGCACTTCGACCAGTTTGGTGGCGCCCTCGCCGTCCCGTACTATCTCACGCGCAAGAGACATGCAGACCTCGGTGACCGTCTGACTCAGTTTCCGGTAGGCCTCAGAATCGGCATCAGACACCAAGCCAACCCCGGCCTTGCCGCTGGCCAGCAACATACAGGCATCGTTGGTGGAAGTATCCCCATCCACGGTAATACTGTTGAAGGAGGGCTGGACCGCATCGAGCAGACACTGCTGCAACAACACGGCATCCACCGCAAGGTCGGTTCCCAGATAGGCCAGCATGGTGGCCATATCAGGCCGGATCATACCGGAGCCCTTGGCAATACCGGTCACCGTGATGCTCTCCCCCGCCAGGTCGAACTGTCGGGATACTACTTTGGGGCGAGTGTCGGTGGTCATAATCGCCGCCGCGGCCACTTCCCACGACGCCTCATCCAACGACTCAATCGCTTTCGGCAGCGCCTGTTCAATGCGATCGACCGGCAGATTCTCACCGATCACGCCGGTGGAGAAGGGCAGAACCTGGGTGGCCTTACAGCCTGTAACCTCAGCCAGCGCCGCACAGGAGTCTTGCGCATCCAACAGACCCTGGTCGCCGGTGCCGGCATTGGCATTTCCGGAATTGATCAGCAGATAACGGGGGGCTTCTGCCCCCATATGCTGTTTGGCCACATGCACCGGGGCTGCGCAAAACGCGTTACTGGTAAAGACGCCGGCGCAACTCCCCCCCTCAGGCAAAGCTATGACAAGCAGGTCATTCCTGTCGGGATACTTGATGCCCGCTGCCGCAACCCCCAGGCGAATGCCGGGAACAGAGTAGACCTCATCCCCCATGATCAGGCGATGCGCCCATGACACTGCTTGTATTTCTTACCGGAACCACATGGACAGGGTTCATTACGCCCGATCTTGCGTCCTTCACGCACAAACGGCTGATGCTCCTCCTCTCCAGCAGCTGCCTGTTGCGGTGCCGCCTGTTCCTCTTCGGCCAGGCCATGAAACTCTTCATGCTTGAACTCAAAGTCGCTGCCCTGCTGAGAGTGGTCCTGCAGCGCCATCTCTTCCGGCATCTGTACCTGAACCTTGGAGAGAACACCCACCACCTCGGTTTTAATATCGTCCAGCATGCGGGAAAACATCTCAAAGGCCTCCCGTTTGTACTCCTGCTTGGGATTTTTCTGCGCATAACCACGCAGGTGAATACCCTGACGCAGATAGTCCATCCCGGCCAGATGCTCTTTCCAGATACCGTCAAGGGTCTGTAGCATCACGCCCTTCTCGAACTGACGCATCCCCTCAGCACCGACGAAACCCTCTTTCTTCTGATACTCAGCTTTGAGCGTCTCCTCAATACGCGCCTGGAGCGTCTCTTCGTGCAGATCATGGTCCTCGTCCAACCACTGCTGGATCGGCCACTCTCCACCAAACTCATCAGCCAGCGCCTGACTCAGCCCTGGCATATCCCACTGCTCTTCAAGACTCTCTCGGGGGACATGCTGGTGCATGACATCATCCACCACGTCGGCGCGCAGACTGCCGATAGTCTCGGAGATGTCCTCCACCTCCATCAGTTCGTTACGCTGCTGATAGACCACCTTGCGCTGGTCACTGGCCACATCATCGTATTCGAGCAGCTGTTTGCGGATATCGAAGTTGCGTCCTTCAACCTTGCGCTGCGCATTCTCGATCGCCTTGGTCACCCAGGGATGCTCGATCGCCTCACCCTTCTCCATGCCCAGCTTTTTCATGATGCCGCCTACCTTGTCTGAGGCGAATATGCGCATCAGGCTGTCATCCAGCGAAAGATAGAAGCGACTGGAGCCCGGATCACCCTGGCGGCCGGAGCGGCCCCGCAACTGGTTGTCGATACGGCGGGACTCATGGCGTTCGGTACCCACCACATGCAGACCACCGGACTCAAGGACCTGTTTGTGTACCAACCCCCACGCCTCAGACATATCATCGACTTTAACCTTGTCCGGGTCTTCTCCCAACACGGCCAACTGAGTCTCAAGATTGCCGCCCAACACGATGTCAGTACCACGGCCCGCCATATTGGTGGCGATAGTCACTGATCCTGGCGCACCGGCCTGAGCCACAATCTCGGCCTCCTGCTCGTGGTGTTTGGCGTTCAGTACCTTATGATTGACATTGGCCTGCTGAAGCAGGTTGGAGACCAGTTCCGAGGTCTCGATAGAGGCGGTACCCACCAGCACCGGCTGGCCCCGCTTCACACAATCCTGCACATCTTCGAGGATTGCCTGATACTTCTCATCCGGCGTAATAAAGATCAGGTCACCCTTGTCATCGCGGATCATAGGCATGTTGGTGGGGATGACCACGACCTCCAATCCATAGATCTGCTGAAACTCGAAGGCCTCGGTATCGGCAGTACCCGTCATACCCGACAGCTTCTCGTAAAGCCGGAAATAGTTCTGAAAGGTGATTGAGGCAAGCGTCTGATTCTCGTGCTGAATCTCCACGCCCTCTTTGGCCTCGACCGCCTGGTGCAGCCCATCGGACCAGCGGCGGCCATGCATGGTGCGACCGGTAAATTCGTCAACGATAACGATCTGGCCATCCTTGACGATATACTCCACGTCCTTCTGAAACAGGGCATGGGCGCGCAGCGCCGCATTCACATGGTGCATCAGCATGATATTGGCTGAATCGTAGAGGCTTGCCCCCTCTTCCAGCAGTCCGGCCTCAGTCAGCATATCCTCCACATGCTGATGCCCCTCTTCGCTGAGAAAGGTCTGGCGTGCCTTCTCATCCACCGAAAAGTCACCAGGACCAAAATCCGGCTGCCCCTCCTCGTTGGTAATGGGATCCTGCCGCGTCAGCCGGGGAATGATCGCATCGACCGATTTATAAAGATCGGAACTGTCGTCGGTGGGACCGGAGATAATCAGCGGTGTGCGTGCCTCGTCGATGAGGATGGAGTCCACCTCGTCCACGATGGCGTAGAAAGGGGGACGCTGTACCCTTTGCTCCCCGCTGAACGCCATATTGTCGCGCAGATAGTCGAAACCGAATTCATTGTTGGTGCCATAGGTCACGTCGGCGGCATAAGCCGCTTTACGCTCAACGGGACGCAGGTGCAGGAAACCACCCGTCGAACCATTGTGTTCGGGATCATAGAGGTAGGATGCACTGTCAGGCCCGGCCCCACCGGAGGAGTTGATGACACCCGTACTCAGCCCCATAAAGTGGTAGATCTTGGCCATCCAGGCCGCGTCGCGACGGGCCAGATAGTCGTTCACCGTCACCACATGCACGCCCTTGGCGGGCAAGGCATTGAGATAGACCGCCAGGGTGGCGACCAGGGTCTTGCCTTCACCGGTTCGCATCTCCGCGATCTTGCCCTGGTTGAGCACCATGCCGCCGATCATCTGCACATCGAAGTGACGCATCTGCATGGCCCGGCGCCCCGCCTCACGCACGGCGGCAAAGGCCTCGCTCAGGAGTGAGTCGAGAGACTCCCCCTTCTCCAACCGTTCGCGAAACTCCTGGGTCTTGGCACTCAGCGCCTCATCCGAAAGCGCCTCCATATCCCCTTCCAGCGCACTGATCTGGGAGACATTCTTGCCCATCCGCTTGACCAGACGATCATTACGGCTGCCGAAGACCTTCTTGAATATGTTGGTGACCATGTAGTTATTGGTGTCCGTGAAAAATGCGAAATCGGGCAATCATACCCCATGCCATCGGTTTCATGAAGCAAGAGGGGAAGTGATGGGGGTACGGCTCAGTTTCAGTGCCAAATCAGACCCTGCACCACCGAACATGCGGATCAATCTGTGAAATTCAAGCTGCCTGGTGCGCATGGCGCACCCTACATTAAGCGCACGGTGCAGCCTAGGTTAAGATTATCAGCGGTTGGAGAGCACAGAAATCAGGCCTTGGCTTCGGTGCGTTTGGTGCGGATATATTTGGTGGGATTGACGGTTTTACCATTACGCAGCACCTCAAAATGAACGTGAGGGCCTGTGGAACGGCCGGTTGAACCCATGCTGCCGATGGTCTGGCCCTGCTGCACCCGGTCACCAACTTTGACATTGATCTTCGAGTTATGGCCATAGCGGGTGACATAACCTTTGCCGTGGTTGATCTCAATCAGATAACCATAACCACTCTGCTCGCCCGCCTTGGTCACCACGCCTGCCGCTACCGTAACGACATCCGAGTCTTTCTTACCGGCGAAATCCATCCCCTTGTGCATGGTGCGCTTGCCGGTAAACGGGTCGTTGCGCATGCCGTAGTAGGAGGAGATCCATCCCTTGGCCACGGGACGGCCGGCCGGGTGTACGGATTTCTCCAACTCCGAGTTCATAATCAGATCTTCCAGCAGCATCAACTGCTGTTCCCTGTTCGTTATAAGCACTTCCAGACTATCCATATCCTGCAGGATCTCCGGCAGCACCGACTGCGATTTCGCCACTTCAGCCACTACCGGGCCACCCACCGCTGACGGCGCCTCAAAACTGAACTCACCCTTATCCAGGCTGCCGATATCCACCAGACGCTGCCCAAGGGCATCCAACCTCAGCAGATTGGCCTGCAATTGCCCCAGCCGCATGGCCAGGCCATCGATACGCTCCTGGGCATCGGTCCTGGTATCTTCCAGTACACGGCGCTCCTGGGTGAAGGTATCTCTCAGGGAACGCACCAGCTGGTGCTCAGGAAAGGTCACATCCTCCAAACCCATTTTGTAACCGGTCAAGAGCATGCCTGCGCCAAAGACGCAAAGCAGTCCAAGTAGGGTGATTGCCGATAGACAACGTCCTGTAGTACTACAGCTCTTTCCGATGCCACGCAGGTAGATGATCTTCATTTATCCAGTTCAATCCGGGATTTTCAGGGGGAACTACGGCATTTATCGACCGCTTAAGCCGAAACCTTTAGGCCTTTCTCTGCCAATTGCGATGGCATACAGCCGCTCATTCTCCTATGATTTGTCCATGCAAATCAAGATGAAGTCACTGGGAGAGCTGTTTGACTCCCGTGAATCGATCAAAACCCTGAATAAAAAGCTTGCTCAGCATGCGGCGCTGTTGGCCAGAATCCGCCAACTGCTGCCGGAACCTCTGGGTGACCATTGCATCGGAGCCGTACCACATGAAACCCGGCTGGTGCTGTTTGTTGACTCACCCGCCTGGGCCAGCCGATTCCGTTACCTGGGGCGTGATTTGCGGGAAAAAATGAAGTCCGAAGGCGTAGCGCTGGAAAGTATCAAGATCAAGGTATTCCTGCCCCAATCCGCACCGGCCGAACGGCACCACCCAGCGGAACCGCTGACCCTTTCTAAAGAGAGCGCCGAGATGATTCGCAGTACCGCCGAGTGCACCGAATCTGCTGAATTGCGGGAGGCGCTGCTGCGTCTGAGTAAGCACGGGGGCAGATAAGAAGAGAACCCACCCATGCTCTATCGCAAAACCTGTACTCAAGTTAGATAGACCCCAAATGCCTCATCCATACTTACGGCGCCAGCGGCGGAAGATTTGGAATTATATAGTGAGATCCACCTAAGTCGAATTCAGCCTCCCAACCCCAACTGCCGTCTGGTGGGATGCGCCGATTAAGGGTGGTCTGAATGTCAGCTTCCTTGGTGGTAGGATTACATGCGGTAGTGGCTTCATCACCAGGTGCCAAGTTACCCAATTCCGACGTTTTGGCTGGAACATAGATAAAGCGGTTGCTAGGTACCTCTGTTAGTGTCAGCACAAGATTTTCTATTTCATCACTGCCAATATTCTTAATGGTAACAATAATCCCATAACGACTGATAAAGCGCGTCAAACGATTGACCCAGCAATTTTGGTAGTTTGTTACAAAGGCCAATCCGATCGTTATGATCTCAGCATCTGATTCTGCAGAGTCACCAATACTATCTGTTACTTTTAATACGGCAACACCAGAACTTGGCAATGTAATTGTTTTGGTCACTATGCCTG
Source organism: Sedimenticolaceae bacterium (assembly GCA_963691905.1). Classification (GTDB taxonomy): domain Bacteria; phylum Pseudomonadota; class Gammaproteobacteria; order Chromatiales; family Chromatiaceae; genus QGON01. The sequence continues at coordinate 1,278,106 of OY829893.1, read as the reverse complement.
GTGAAGTGATGATTCCATCATCAAGTTCTTCGTTGAAGATACCGTCACCATCCAGATCCCACTCATACGACACTATAGTTGTACCGGGATTCTGGGCATATGATGCTGTTCCATCGAATATCAATTGATTACCTGCGACTGCAACCCATGGGCCATTTGTTAATGGAATGGGTGGTAACCTGGAAGTAATATTGAGTTCGTAAGCGCCTGTATCATCCATCTCTTCAGCTCTGACTCTAAGCCAGTATTTTCCTGGGTCTAATTCTGCCTTCAGAATTGAAGGTTCCCCGATGTTAACTGTATCCTTGGATTCTTCAACAAGAGTGGTCGGGATATTCTGTCCTGCGGAGCCATCGCCGTATAAGTACATGTGGGCATTTTTTAATTGTGATACTGCAACCATTGAAGCTTTAATGGTGTAAGTTCCCCTTGTTAAAACATCAAACTCATACCAATCATTGTCACCCGTAAAAGAAATATTGCCATCCGTATGCGTTCCATCTAAATTAAGACGTAAATTAGATGATGTTACCCTGACCGTATAAGCACCTTCTTTAATGGGTGTAGTATCAGGCGCAGTTATTCTTACCTTATATTTACCTGAATTTAGATATGTTACGATCTTTGCAGCACTTCCAACGCCACTTTCGTCATCTTCCAGCAATAGGTTATATTCATTACTTGGACCATAAAGTGACATCTTGGTATCATCTAGTGATCCTGTAATAGTTTCTATCGTAAAAACATCGCCTGTTGGTACTAAAAACTCAAACCAATTCTCCTTGATGTTAGATTTAACGCGCCCACCTACCTTCGATCCGTTTACTGCCAATTGAATTACAGTGCTTATTTTTCTTATTCTATGATCTGAGTGATCAGTAACAAAGATATTGCCTTTTGAATCTATGCCAACGTCAGATGGGTTATGGAATCTTGCGATGCTTCCAGGACCATCTTGATAAACAGCATTCTCTGTGAAAGCACCAGCAATTGTGCTGACTTCGTAAAGATCATTACCTACAGGCGTAAGTTTTCTAACTACTCTTGTAAAATATTCTGTAACATAAATATTGCCATCATCATCTACGATGATATCGGATAACGAACCAAATTCTGCGATTGGATAAAAGCCGTCAACCACCCCATTAGATCCATTACCTGCAATCGTAATAACATTGTCAGTACCCGCTTTGATTTTTCGAACTCTGTTATTCTGGTAATCTGCAATATATATATTGTCAACATTATCAACGGCCACGCCTGCAGGATAGTCAAATTGCGCTGATAACCTATGGCCATCTGCAAAGCCAGCAGTTCCAGTTCCTGCAAATGTAGTAACCATTCCGTCAGGAGAGATTTTTCTTATTCTATTGTTACCACCATCCGATACGAAAACATTATCATTCGAATCAATCGCCAATGAATTGGGGTTATTAAACAGGGCAGATGTACCTACCCCATCACCATAACCAGCCACACCAGTGGTTCCTGCAAATGTTGTAACAACACCTTCGGCAGAAATCTTTCTTATGTGATGCCCTACCCCCTCAATAATGTATGAGTTACCACTGCTATCCTTTCCGAAAAAAGCCGGTGAAGTAAAGGTTGCAGTATTGATTGGGCCATTTTTATAGCCTTGTTCGCCGGTGCCAGCTACAGTCGAAACTATCCCATCAGGTGAGATTTTGCGGATTTTATTATTGCCACTGTCACCAATGTATAGAGAACCATCTGTATCAACAAAAAAGCCAGATGGGGCATTAAAGCTGGCTGCAGTGATATTACCATCCGTATCGCCTGGCTCACCTGTTCCTGCGTGTGTTGAAACAATATTTGAGTCAAGATCAATAACAAAATATCTCTCTGTATATAGTGGTTTTGTTTCAAACATTCGATATATCGCGTCATACCAATTGTTGGTGTGATAATAATCCCCATTGATATTTGACATGACGATAATTTTGCTCGTGTGCGGGTAGGTTAGATCGTAGTTCTGCATAAATGGACGATCTACATCAGATGAAAAAACCACTTGGGTATTGTGTACTGGTATGCCTCCTATACCTTTGGGCCGAGTGCCAGCAACATCTGCAAAATGATTGGTTACCATGGGTGCATTTAAGTCAAAGTCTCCTATCCATGGATCCTTACATGTTCCACCACCATAATACTCATCGGGAAGATCAGGATAGAGTGTCTTGTCTACAGTAATTATCGGACTACCGCCAGACGGGTTCGGATTTCCATAATAGTCAATCCATTCATCAACTGGCAGATACCAATGGTACATGCCCAACGTATGTCCAAACTCATGAAACATAATTATTGATGCTTGGGTGCTTGAATCAAAGGTCTGAACACCTGAATTGAAGGGTGTAGTGAAGGTAGTTCCATCTATGAAGCCGATATTACCAGGTTCTGACGAAGCTTCTTCACAGGTATCGATTGGGGACCCATGATAGTAGACAGGCGGGTATGTGGCTGGCTGGTATGAAAAAAAAGCCTCTTCTTTTGATTTGTACAGCCAAGCATTATGTTTAAAATCTTGCTTATTGCGTTCGTGAAATTTTATTTCACATTGATACTGATCAGTGCAGTTCGACGCTTGCCCTGTGCGGAACCCGTTTGGAAAAAAAGAGAGAGCGGTCCATGAACTAGGACTCCAATCTTTTACAGATAAGACTATGTTAGTGTCTTCAGGATTACCTTTCCATACAACGTCCAACTCAGGGATTACTGATTCCCACATTTCCATGCCAAAACGCGCACCTTTAATAAAGTCTTGTTGAGCATCTACACTACTTTGGTACCATGAATCTGGTCCAAACTGTACGTACATTGAAATTTTATTGTTCAACTCGTCTACAGTCAGCTGCTCCCCCGCATGGATTTGACCGGCTATTGACGCTATGGCTATTGCTGCCAAAAAGAATAAAGCTGATGTTCGCATAACAACCTCCATTTGCTGCATACACGCTGCAAGCACCAAACCAGAGGACGCCATGTTTAATTGTTGGAAAAAGGCGCGAAGGAAATATAAATTCTACAATCGCTCTTACAGACTTTTCTTAAGCAAGCACCCTCTAATCATCTGCCAATACTTCGTAAATAATGGGCCAAAAAACAACTACTCAAAATATTCAACCCTTCCAAAAAATAGAGCCTTCTATATTCTTTATAGGCCATATGGGAAGAAAATTCTTCAATTTTCGCACCGAAATATTGATCTAAATCAGTAAAAAACCGGTTCAAAAAACATTCGCGCTCCCACCCAAAAAACTCTCTTTCCCACCTTGTCGTTCGCTTATGGTTTTCCTTACTTCCTGCTGTTCTTCTGTCCCAATGACAAGAACACTTCAGGTGGAGTGGATGCATTCAACGATTAAACAGGACGGAGGCAATAAACCACACTGCCGCGATTACTCCGTAGTTAGGCAACTTGCGGCGATAGCGCCGCTCCTTCTATGAGGACGTATTTATCAAGCCTCAAATGCCACACAATTCTGCCGCCGAAAGGAAAAAATCGCCGCAAAAAAAAGCCGCATCCAGACGGACGCGGCCTTTTTCTGCGTAAGCAGGAGATTGAATCAGGTCACCTGAACAGGCTTCATATAGGAGATAGGCGCCTTTTCGGTCTCGTCGAAAGTGACCTCTTCCCAGGCATCCTGGTCCTGCATCAGTTCCCGCAACAGGCGGTTGTTGAGGGCATGTCCTGACTTGTGGCCGCTGAAGGCGCCGATCAGGCTGTGGCCGAGCAGGTAGAGATCGCCGATGGCGTCGAGGATTTTGTGTTTGACGAACTCGTCTTCGTAACGCAGGCCATCTTCGTTCAGCACCCGATAGTCATCCACGACCACCGCGTTGTCCATGCTGCCTCCGAGGGCAAGTTCCCGCTGACGCAGCATCTCGATATCACGCAGGAAGCCGAAGGTCCGGGCGCGGCTTACCTCTCTGACGAAGGAGGTGGAGGAGAAGTCGACGCTGGCATACTGCGCCCGCTGTTCGAACGCCGGATGGTCGAAGTCGATGGCAAAGCTCACCTTGAATCCGTCAAAAGGTTCAAAACTGGCGCGTTTGTCTCCATCTTCCACCACGACCTTGCGCTTGATTTTGATGAAGCGCTTGGCCGCATTCTGTTCCTCCACTCCGGCAGACTGGAGGAGGAACACGAAGGGTCCGGCGCTGCCGTCCATGATCGGCACTTCGGGGGCGCTGACATCGACATAGGCATTATCGATACCGAGCCCGGCCAGGGCCGAGAGCAGATGCTCCACCGTCGAGATCCTGACACCGTGCTGCATCAGGGTTGTAGAGAGACGGGTGTCACCCACGTTTTCCGGGCAGGCACGGATCTCGACCGCCGGATCCAGGTCAACCCGGCGAAATACGATACCTGTATCCGGCGCAGCAGGCCTTAGGGTCAGATAGACCTTTTGACCTGTATGCAATCCGACGCCAGTGGCGCGAATCACATTTTTTAGTGTGCGTTGCCGAATCATTGCCGTTTTCGCTCCCTTGAGAAATTGACCTTTATGAGCGCGGGAATGTTATCACATGTCAAAATATCCGACAAAAATGCCGTCACACTCTTTAAACATGTGGGTTTGGAGCCAAATTTGATCCCAATCCCTGCACACTGCACACCCTGAAACTCCAACACTCTGAACGCGGCTATTCCACAAAGTTCAATCTGCCTGTCGACGCAGGAATGCCGGGATATCGAGGTAGTCGAGACTGCTCTCCGCCGGCGCCTCGGTGGCAGATTTGGCCGCCATCCCCTTGCGCACCACCGTCGGACGATCCAGATCTCTGTAGTCAGTCGGGCCTGGTTTGACGATATCCGAACCCACCAGCTCCAGCCCCGCATCGGCCTGACGAGCCGGTTTTGGTAGTTCTGCCACAGACAGATCACCCAGGCCGGTGGCGACCACGGTCACCCGCATCTCCTCCTGCATATCGCTGTCGATGACCGTTCCCACCACCACGGTGGCGTCTTCATCAGCAAATTCCCGCACGGTATTGCCCACCTCGTCAAACTCGCCGATGGAGAGGTTCAGACCCGCTGTGATATTGACCAGAATACCTTTTGCGCCTGACAGGTTGATGTCTTCCAGCAGCGGACTGCGAATCGCCTTCTCCGCCGCCTCACGCGCCCGATTCTCACCCGTTGCCTCACCTGAACCCATCATTGCCGCACCCATCTCCGACATCACGGTCTTCACGTCGGCAAAGTCCACATTGATCAGACCGGGACGGGTAATCAGCTCTGCAATGCCCTGTACCGCGTTCAGCAACACATCGTTTGCCGCCTTGAAAGCGTTGAGCAAACTCATCTCCTTGCCCAGAACCGCCAACAACTTCTCATTGGGAATGGTGATCAGTGAGTCGACACTATTCGACAGTTCGGCCATGCCCGCTTCGGCAATCTTCATGCGCTTTTTGCCCTCGAAGCCAAAGGGTTTTGTTACTACTGCCACCGTCAGAATGCCCAACTCCTTGGCCACTTCGGCAACCACCGGCGCTGCACCGGTGCCTGTGCCGCCACCCATGCCGGCGGTGATAAAGACCATATCGGCCCCCTCCAGCACCTCATGAATCCGATCATGATCCTCATGAGCAGCCTGCCGGCCTACCTCAGGGTCTGCGCCTGCACCAAGACCTTTGGTGATGTCAGAACCCAGTTGCAGCAGTGTACGCACCTCACTATTGCGCAGTGCCTGTGCATCGGTATTGGCACAGATGAAGTCAACTCCCTCAATCTCGCCCGTCAGCATGTGGTTCACTGCATTGCCGCCGCCGCCGCCTACGCCAACCACCTTGATCACAGCATTTTGACTGTGTGTATCCATTAGTTCGAACATTGCCTGTCTCCTCTTTTATCCGCCCGTCTGTCTCTGCCAAACAGCCTGTTACTACCCATAAAAATTAAAAATTGCCTTGAAACCAATTCTTCATCCGTTCCCAGATCGCTTTCATTCCCCCATCATGGGAGAGATCCGCCACGCCGCGACTCCGGTTCGTGTTACCGAACAGCAGCAACCCGACGCCGGTGGAGTAGATCGGGTTGCGCACCACGTCGGCCAGCCCGGTGACGTATTGCGGCACCCCGAGTCTGACCGGCATGTGAAACACCTCTTCCGCCAGCTCGATCACCCCCTCCATCTTGGAACTTCCTCCTGTCAGCACCACGCCGCCTGCAATCACATCCTCGAAACCGCTACGTCGCAGTTCCGCCTGAATCAGCGTCATCAACTCCTCGTAACGGGGTTCAACCACCTCCGCCAGGGTCTGACGCGAAAGCCTGCGCGGTGGCCGGTCGCCGATACTGGGCACCTCGATGGTCTCATCGTTGGTGGCCAGCTGGGTCAGGGCGCAGGCATATTTGATCTTGATCTCTTCCGCGTGCTGGGTCGGTGTGCGCAGCGCCACCGCAATATCATTGGTCACCTGATCCCCGGCAATGGGGATCACTGCGGTATGGCGAATCGCCCCACCGGTGAAGACCGCGATATCGGTGGTGCCGCCGCCGATATCCACCAGGCAGACCCCAAGTTCCTTTTCGTCCTCGCTCAGTACCGAGTAACTCGACGCTAGCTGCTCCAGGATCAGATCATCGACATCCAGACCGCAGCGGCGCACGCATTTGATGATGTTCTGCGCCGCGCTGACGGCGCCAGTGACCATGTGCACCCGGGCTTCCAGGCGCACACCCGACATACCGATGGGATCGCGGATCCCCTCCTGCTCATCGATGATGAACTCCTGGGGCAGGATATGCAGGATCTTCTGATCCGCCGGGATCGCCACCGCCCTGGCCGCATCGATCACCCGTTCCACATCACTCTGGGTCACCTCTTTGTCACGGATCGCCACGATGCCGTGAGAGTTGAGGCTGCTGATATGGCTGCCGGCGATACCGGCAAAGACCGAGTGGATCTCGCAGCCCGCCATCAATTCCGCCTCCTCCACCGCCCGCTGAATCGACTGGACCGTGGACTCGATATTCACCACGACCCCCTTCTTCAACCCGCGTGAGGGGTGGGAGCCGATGCCGATGATCTCTATCTCATCACCGGTCTTGACCTCTCCCACGATAGCCACCACCTTGGAGGTACCTATATCCAGGCCAATAATCAGGTTCTTTTCACTTTTCTTGGTCATTCAGAGTCCTGCAATCCGGTTTTTCCCGCTCTGCCGAGCCGGATTGTCTGTTGATAATTCCTGCTTCGGTAACGCCGTCCAGCGTGCCGTAAATCCATTGGTATAACGCAGATCCACCATTTCCAACTGTCCCTCTTTACCATCGCCCAAGCCGGGATAGAGGCGTACAAAACGTGCCAGTCGTGAGGCGATGTCAGATCGTCCCAGGTTCAATGTCAGACCCCGCCGGGTCTTCAGCCGCCACGCCTGACGGGCATCGACCAAAACATGTTTCAGATCCAGCTCTACGGTCTTCAGCAGCGCCTCAAAGCGCAGAAAATCGCGACTGATGGCAGCAGCGCTGCTCTCCGGCCCTTCCAAAGTCACCAGTTCAGGCAGTTTTAGCCGCTGCTGGGGACGAAAGATCTCCCCCTGCCGGTTGACCAACGCCCTCTTACCCCAACGTGCCAGCGCCACCTGCTCCACCACATCAACCCGCAGGGTATCGGGCCAGATCCGCCGCACACTTGCACTGGCCACCCAAGGCAATCCTTCCACTTCGGCGCGAATCAACTCGAGGTCGACGCTGAAGAAGCTGCCGCGAATGGCTTTGACAACTGTCTGTTTCAGCAGCTTCGGATCGAGATGTGATATCTCTCCATCGATCCCAATCACACGCAGCGGCATCACTTTTGGATCCTGCAACTGGGCAACCCCCCAGGCTGCACCAATTCCACCCAGTACGGACAACAGGAGCGTAAACCCCCACACCTGCAGAAGAACCAACCCCTTCTTCCACCCGCTGAGCGGCGTTTTTTTCTGCTGCCGCTTCACCGCGCCTCTCCAACCCGGTGGACTTCCGGTACCAGCAGCACACCGCTTTGCTGTTCAACCTCGGATTGCACCTTCGCTATCAACGCCTCGATATCCGCCGCTGTGGCATCGCCGGTGTTGATGATGAAATTCGCGTGCTTTTCAGAGACCTGTGCACCGCCAATCCGCGTCCCCTTGAGACCTGCTGCCTCAATCAGTTTTGCCGCATGGTTGCCAGCCGGGTTTCTGAATACGGAACCACAACTCGGCAGGCTCGTGGGCTGAGTTGCCGCACGCCGCTCCAACAGCGTCCGAATCACCTGCTGCGACGCGCTCACATCACCTGACTGCAGCTGCAGTTCAGCGGAAAGGAACCACTCCCCTGCAGTACCCTTTACCCTGCGATAGCCGATATCGAAGTCATCAGGAGTGCGTCTCCGCACCTCCCCGTAACGATCCAGGGTCTCCACCTGTTTCACCTGATCCCAGATCTCACCGCCAAAGGCGCCGGCATTCATTGCCAAGGCACCACCGAGCGTGCCGGGAATACCCGCCAGAAACTCGGCCCCGCAAAGACCCGCCCGCGCCGCAGTGCGCGCCACCTTGGCACAGGAGACGCCCGCCTCCACGTAGAGCCGTGTCCCATCCCGCCATTCCAACCTGTTGAGCCGACCCTGTGTGGCAATCACCGTGCCGGGAAAACCACCGTCACGCACCAGCAGGTTGCTGCCCAGACCCAGCCAGAGCAGCGGTTCATCCGATTCCAACTGCTGTAGAAACTGCACCAGGTCCGCGCTGTCCGCAGGACGGTAGAAACGACGCGCCGGACCGCCAACCCGCCAAGTCGTATGACCGGACAGGGGCTCGTTGAACAGCAGTTCACCCCGCAACGATTTGTCGTCCAGTGCAGGCATCATTTCCGGGTCTCCCCTCCACACCTTTGATCATCGGGTCGATGAGCTGAAAGCGGGTATCGATTCCGCCCGGCCTGCTGCAGCCCGTCTTTCTCATTGTCTTGAGACGAGCCGAGACACAGCTGGAGGTGAGCGGAGTTCAAGGCCTCCCCGCAACCCTGATGGAGCCGACTCATATCGAACAATTTATTCATTCGGCCGCCCCCTCACACAGTCTTTTCGGCAAATCCGCAGCGATGGCTCCAATGCTGCCCGCGCCGAGGGTGAGGACTATGTCGCCGTCCTGCAGCAGACCCGCCAAGACTTCCGGCAGTTCTTCCAAAGGTTCGACAAATACCGGATCAACCTGCCCACGTGCACGCACGGCGCGGCTCAACGCACGCCCGTCCGCACCTTGAATTGGCGCTTCACCTGCGGCATAGACCTCGGTAAGCAGCAGCACGTCGGTCTGCGAGAGCACCTGCACGAAATCCTCGAACTGCTCCTGGGTCCGGGTGTAGCGATGGGGCTGAAAGGACAATACCAGACGCCGCTCCGGCCAACCGGCTCTCACTGCCGCCAGGGTTGCGGCTATCTCGCTGGGGTGGTGTGCATAGTCATCGACAAACATCACCCGGTCATTGCCCACGAGACAATCACCGCTGGTCTGAAAGCGTCGGCCTATCCCCTGAAAATTCTGTAACGCCCGCTGGATACTGGCCTCTTCGACACCCAGCTCCAGCGCTACGGTAATCGCGGCAAGGGCGTTCAATACATTGTGACGCCCCGGCATATTGAGGGTGACCCGCAGGTCCTGATTCCAGCCCTCGCACTCCAATCCGAAACTGGTGATCGCCCCCGCCTGGGTAACCTCCACCGCCCGCACATCCGCATCTTCGGAGAATCCGTAGGTGCGCACCCGCCGTGTGATCTCAGGCAATAACCCACGGACTTCGGCGTCATCGATACAGAGCACTGCCAGACCATAGAAAGGCAGGTGGTGCAGAAACTCCAGAAAGGCCCCGCGCAGGCGATCGAAATCGCCACCGTAGGTGCTCATATGATCGGCATCGATATTGGTCACCACCGCCAGCATGGGCTGCAGATAGAGGAATGAGGCATCACTCTCATCCGCTTCCGCCACCAGGTAGTCGCCCTCTCCCAGCCGCGCATTGGCGCCGGCGCTGTTGAGGCGTCCACCAATCACGAAAGTGGGATCCAGCCCCGCCTCACCCAGCACGCTGGCAACCAGACTGGTGGCGGTGGTCTTGCCGTGGGTGCCTGCCACCGCGATGCCGTAGTGGAAACGCATGATCTCCGCCAGCATCTCCGCTCGTGGCACCACCGGGATACGCCACTCTCTGGCGGCCTGCACTTCCGGGTTATCCGCTTTCACGGCGCTGGAGATCACTACGGCATCACAATCCCTGACCTGCTCCGCAGCATGACCGATGAATATCTGCGCGCCCAATCCAGCCAACCGTTGGGTCACCGCGCTTTCACGCTGATCGGATCCGGAAACCGCATAATCCAGATTCACCATCACCTCGGCGATACCACTCATACCGGCACCACCGATACCCACAAAATGGATACGGCGCATACGGCCCATGCTGTCGGGGGCGTGGCGGCGGCGATTCTTGTCACTCATATTTCAATTATCTCCAGACAAGCCCGGCCAACTAACTCAGCGGCTTCGGGGCGGGCCAACCGGCGGGCGGCAACAGCCATCTCCAGCAATCTCTGCCGATCACCCAGCAGCTCTTTCAGCCTGGCCGCCAGGGACGCTGCATCCAGGGATGCCTGGGGGGCCAGCAGGGCGGCACCCGCATCCACCAGATAGGCTGCATTGCGGGTCTGATGATCGTCGACCGCATAGGGAAAAGGGACCAGAATCGCACCCAACCCGGTTGCCGCCAGTTCCGAAACAGTGAGCGCCCCGGCCCGGCAGATCACCAGGTCGGCCCAGCCATAGGCACCTGCCATGTCGTGCTCAAAGGCGCTGATATCCGCGTCTACTCCATGCTTTTCATAGGCGGAAACTGCAGTGTCATAACTCCGTTCGCCCGCCTGATGGCGCACCTCGGGCTGTTGTCCAATCGGTAGACGAGCCAGTGCGTCCGGCACCGTCTCATTCAATGCCTGAGCACCCAAGGAACCACCCAGTACCAGAAGATGTAACGGACCGGACCGGCCCTCGAACCGCGTTGCAGGTTCGGGCAGTTCAGCAATCTCCTGGCGCACCGGATTGCCCGACTCAACCGCTCTCCTGGTCGCGTCAAAACTGCCGGGGAACGCCTCGAACACCCGAATCGCAAAGCGGGAGAGAAAACGGTTGGTAAAACCCGGGATTGCATTCTGTTCCTGAATCACCAGTGGAATACCCAACAGACGTGCCATCAGGCCACCCGGCCCTGTGACAAAGCCACCCATACCCAGCACCAGACTCGGACGGTTTCTGCGCAGTATCCGCAACGCCTGCCAGAGCGCCTTGAGGATCACAAAAGGCGCAGCCAGACGACGCAGCAGGCCGGTTCCGCGAACGCCACGGACCTCGATCCACTCCATAGGAATGCCCCGCTGCGGGATCAGTTTCGCTTCCATCCCACGCCTCGTACCCAACCAGAAGACATCGATGCCCTCTGCCATCAGCCAGTCAGCCACCGCCAGTGCCGGAAAGACATGTCCACCTGTGCCACCTGCCATTACCATTACACGCGGCTCCATGATCGGCCTCCCGACTTTACGCCGTCACTCTGAAGCCGCAGTTCATGGTCGATGCGCAGCAGCACGGCAATCACCAGACAGGTGACAATAATGCTGTTGCCACCGTAGCTGATAAAGGGCAGGGTCAAACCCTTGGTCGGCAGCAACCCCACGTTCACACCGATATTGATGAACGATTGAAGACCGATCCAAGTACCGAAACCGTAGGCAACATATGCGGAAAAACGCTTCTCCCGGGCCATCGCCCGGGTACCGATCTGAAAGGCGCGCCAGGTAATGAAGGCAAACAGGAAAATAACCCCCAGGGTTCCGATCAGCCCGAACTCTTCGCCGATCACCGCCATGATAAAGTCGGTATGCGCCTCGGGCAGATAGAACTGTTTCTGTATGCCGTTGCCGAGACCTACACCGGTCACTTCCCCACGCCCGAAGGCGATCAGCGCCTGCACCAGTTGGTAATCGCTATCCCGCTGGTCATCCCAAGGGTTGATGAAAGCGGTGACCCGCCGCCAGCGGTAGTCTGAAAAGTAGATCAGTGCGCCACCAGCCAGGGCAGAGGATATCAGCAGAATAGTGAACTGCCACAATACGACTCCGCCCAGAAAGAGCATGCCCAGGACTGTGGCGAAGAGCACCACCGTGGTGCCGAAATCGGGTTCCAGCATGATCAGCAGACTGGTCAGGAGCACCAGTATCATCGGCTTGGCAAAACCCCACAGGGAACTGGTAACCTCATTCTGACGGCGCACCAGATAACCGGCGATATAGATCACCATGAACAGCTTCACGAACTCAGAGCTCTGCAGGTTGAAGACCCCCAGGGGAATCCAGCGCCGCGCATGGTTTACCTCTTTACCGATATTCGGTATCAATACCAACACCAACATCACCAAACCGACAAACACCAGTACCGGCCCGGCCTTCTCCCAGGATGAGACAGGTACACGGAACAGCGCCATGGCGCCGGCAAGACCGATACAGAGCGCAATGGTGTGGCGGATCACAAAGAAGAAGGGTGATCCGGCGATGCGCTCACCGGCGTACATGGAAGAGGAGGCCACCATCACCAGACCAAACATGAGCAGGATCAGTGCGGCCCCCATCAGCCAATAGTCAATGACTGGTGGGGAGAGAACGCCCTCTTTACCGCCCATGCTCGCCTGAGACCTTGCCATCGTATTCATGACATCAGTCCCTCAACCACCTGAATAAAGGCTTCACCACGGGCTTCAAAATTGCGGAACATATCGAAACTGGCGCACGCCGGAGAGAGCAGCACCCTGTCTCCAGGTTTTGCCAATTCCGCTGCCCGGTTCACTGCCGCTTCAAGGCTCTCCACACTCTCCACAACAATCCTGCCGGAAAGAACCTGTTCGATAACCTGGGCGTCCCGTCCGATCAGGATCACTGCCCGGGCGGTGCGTTCAACTACCGGCGCCAACTCGGAGAAATCCGCCCCTTTGCAGTCGCCACCGGCGATCAGCACGCTGCGGCTCTCTCCGCCCTGGGGATGGAGACCCTCCAGTGCGGCCATGGTCGCACCGACATTGGTACCTTTGGAATCGTTGTACCAACGCACACCCCCTTTTTCAGCGACAAACTGGGTACGGTGAGACAGGCCAGAAAATCCCCGCAGGGCAGCCAACATCTGCTGCATGGGTAGATCCACTGCCACACCCAGCGCCAAGGCGGCCAACGCATTTGCCTGGTTGTGCAAACCTGGGATCTTCAGTTCGCTCACAGGCAACAGGGGGGTGGTTCCACGGCACAACCAGCGGACCTCAGCATTCTCGCAAATACCGAAATCGTCTTTCTGTGGTACCTCAAGGGTAAATCCCAGCTCTGCGTTGGCAGCTCCCCTCATGGAAACGACCCGCGAATCATCCCGATTGACCAGGCCAACCCTGGCGTCCCGGTAAACTGCCGCCTTAGTCTTTGCATACTCATCGAGTGAGGCGTAGCGATCCATATGGTCTGCGGAGATATTCAGCACCACTGCCACATCGGCCTTCAGGGAATGAGTCGTCTCCAACTGAAAACTCGACAGCTCAAGAATATAGAGATCCACTGCTTCATCCAGCAGATCCAACGCCGGCTCTCCAATATTGCCGCCAACGGCAACTTTCAGCCCGGCGGCGCGGGCCATCTCGCCCAACAGCGTGGTGACTGTGCTCTTACCATTCGAGCCGGTAATGGCAACGATAGGGGCTTGTGCCGCTCTGCAGAAAAGTTCGATGTCACCGACGATTTCAACACCCCGCTGCTGGGCTTCCTGAATCAGGGGTTCCTGCAACGACAAGCCGGGGCTGACCACCAGCTGCTCCGCAGCCAGGAATACCTCGGGCTGGAAACGACCGAGGAACAGCGCCACATCCGGCATCTCATCGGTCAGATCCTGTAACCCCGGCGGCTGTTCACGGCTGTCGGTCACTGCAACAGGCACACCCTGCCGCATAAGATAACGGGCGCAGGAGAGTCCGGTCTTGCCCAGACCGACAATCAGGATTTTACCTGCTTGCTGCGCCATGACCTGCATTCCGTCACTCATCTGATCTTCAGACTCGCCAATCCGACCAACACCAGAATGACAGTGATGATCCAGAAACGCACAATGACCCGGGGTTCGGGCCAGCCCTTCAATTCAAAATGGTGGTGCAAAGGCGCCATCATGAAGATACGCCGCCCGGTAAGTTTGAACGAGGCAACCTGCAGCACCACCGATATGGTCTCCATGACGAAGACACCCCCCATGATGAACAGCACCAGCTCCTGGCGGACCGCAACCGCAACCACACCCAGCGCAGCACCGAGGGCCAGCGCACCCACATCTCCCATAAAAACCTGTGCCGGATAGGTGTTGAACCAGAGAAATCCCAATCCTGCACCAACCAGAGCGCCGCAGAAAATGATCAGTTCACCCAACCCTGGGATATAGGGGATTTTCAGATAGGCGGCGAAGTCAACATGCCCGGTAAGGTAGGCAAACAGACCCAATGCCCCACCCACCATCACCGTCGGCAGTATTGCCAGCCCATCCAGGCCATCGGTGAGATTCACGGCATTTGATGAACCCACAATGACCAGATAGGTCAGCAGGATGTACCAGGGGCCGATATCCAGCGCCACATTTTTTAGATAGGGGATCAGCAGTTGCGTCTCCACCGGGCTCTGCGCGCTGAAATAGAGAACGCAGGCGGCGCCGAGGCCCACCACCGACTGCCAGAAATATTTCCAGCGGGAGGCAAGTCCTCGTGGATCCTGGAGTACCAGTTTCTTGTAGTCATCCACCAAACCGATGATGCCAAACAGCAAGGTCACCGACAGCACGATCCAGACATAACGATTGCCCAGATCGGACCAAAGCAGGGTGGCGACGGCTATTCCCACCAGGATCAGCGCTCCACCCATGGTGGGCGTTCCGGCCTTGGAGAAGTGGGTCTCCGGACCATCATCCCGCACGGTCTGTCCGATCTGATGGAAACTGAGCCGGCGGATCATCACCGGACCGACCAGCAGCGAGATCAGCAGCGCAGTGAGTACCCCGAGAATAGTGCGCAGGGTCAGATACTGAAAGACATTGAATGCCGTGTCATATTGCGAAAGCCAATCGGTCAGATAGAGCAGCATCGTCAGTGACCCCCATCCTGCCAATCGTCCAGCGCCTGGATAACCTGTTCCCGGTCACTGAACGGCAGCTTCCGATCCCCTATCTGTTGATAGGTCTCATGGCCCTTGCCGGCCACCAGCACCAGATCCTCCGCCCCGGCACCAAGCACCGCCAGACGGATCGCCTCTGCCCGATTGGCCTCGACCCTGGCCTGCTCGGGATGCTCCATCCCAGCCAGTATCTGATCGATGATGGCGCGACTCTCCTCACCCCGAGGGTTATCGTCGGTGACAATAATCTTATCTGCGTACTGCTCGGCAATACGTCCCATCTGCGGCCGCTTGCCTCTATCACGATCCCCACCACAGCCAAAAACGATAGTCATGCGGCTGGCGCAGTGACTGCGCACCGCAAGCAGAACATTTTCCAGGGCATCCGGCGTATGAGCAAAATCCACCACCACACAGGGGCGATCATCATTGCCGAAGCGCTCCAGACGGCCCTCTACTGTTGTAGCCGCTGAGAGTTTTGCCAAAGCCTGTTCCAGCGCCCAGCCTTTGTAGAGCAATACCGAGAGGGCGGCGAGCAGATTACTGGCATTGAACCGGCCCATCAGGGAGGTATGCAACACGCCCCTGCCCCACTGGCTGGAGAAGTGGATCGCCATGCCGTCGGCAGCGGGCAAGATGACCTCCGCCCTTATCCAGCCACTGATACCATCTGGCGGGCAGGCCTCCGGACTCACCGAATAGACCACCACATCCACATCAGCCGCCAGAGAGTCGATCAGTTCAGGACCGAAGGGGTCATCGAGATTAATCACCGCGCAGCACAGGTCAGGCATGTGGAACAGCCGCTGCTTGGCGGCAAAGTAGTTCGACATGGTGCCGTGGAAATCGAAGTGATCCCGGCTGATGTTGGTGAATACGGCGATATCAAAATGGATCGCAGCTGCCCGATCCTGCGCCAGCGCATGGGAGGAGACCTCCATCACCAACGCTTTTGCCCCTTCGGTTTTCAGCTGCGCCAACAGTGACTGCAGTGTCACCGCATCAGGGGTGGTAAAACCGGTATCAGTCAACGCGCCGGTAAAACCCGCCCCCAAGGTGCCTATGATGCCGGTGGGTGTGTCCGGCTCCAACGCCTGCGCCAGCAGATGGCTGACACTGGTCTTGCCATTGGTACCGGTGATCCCGATCACCGTCATGGAGCGGCTGGGATAACCATAAAAGCGCGCCGCCAACAGGCTTGCCTGTCGCGCCAGATTCTCAACCCGCAAAAGTGGAATATCCACCTCTGCCGCCAGTCTCTCCGCTTTACGCTCGACCACCACACCGTCCGGTTCCCAAACGATGGCGGCTGCACCCTGCCCTATCGCCTGATCGGCAAAATCGAGTCCATGGACACTGCCCCCCAAACAGGCAAGAAAGAGTCCACCTTCCTCTATAAAGCGACTGTCCTGGGTGATATTTGTGACCACCCGGTCCTCTTTCTGGGACACGCTCACAAACCCGCCAAGCAGCTCGGAGAGTCGTATGCCCTGTACGTTCACATGTGCGGTCATCAGTGCCCTCCCTCTGAACCCGCCAGCAAAGGCGTCACCACCAATGGTGCATCGGGAGGGATATTGAGCAGCCGCAATGCACCGCTCATCACCTTGGCAAATACCGGTGCGGCCACTTTGCCGCCATAGTAGTCCTTACCCCTTGGTTCATTAATCATCACCGCCATCACCAGGCGTGGATCACTCGCAGGCGCCATGCCGACAAACAGGGAGAGATATTTGTCATCCGCATACCCTCCGGCAACCGACTTCTTGGCGGTGCCGGTCTTGCCCGCCACGCGGTAGCCGGGGATTGCAGCCAAGGGAGCGGTACCACCTTTGGCCACCACCGCTTCGAGCATGTGGACCACTGATCTCGCGGTGGAGCGGCGTACGACCCGTTCACCCTTGGGCAGCTCGCTCACCTTCAACAGGGAAACAGGCAATCTCACCCCGTCATTGGCCAGCACGGCGTAGGCACCGGCAAGTTGCAGTGGTGTAACTGAAAGTCCATATCCAAAGGAGAGGGTGGCCTGTTCAAACTGGCTCCAATCCGAAAAATGCGGCAGACGGCCTGAGGACTCACCAGGAAACATGCTTTCGGCCGAACTGCCGAAGCCAACCTGGGAGTAAAGCTTCCAAAGGATCTCCGGCTTGAGTGCAAGCGCTATCTTGCTGGCACCCACATTGCTCGATTTACTCAACACTGTTGCCACATCGATGCGGCCGTAGTTGTGCGAGTCCTTGACCAGATGACGTCCAACGCGCAGCAGCCCGGGCCTCACATCGATCGGCGTGTCCGGCTTGAAACGCCCCTGTTCCAGTGCAGCGGCCACCACAAAAGGCTTTACCGTGGACCCCGGCTCAAACACATCGGTCACTGCGCGGTTGCGGAAGCTGCCCCTGCGGTTGCTGCGGCGGCCGTTC
This sequence comes from Sedimenticolaceae bacterium, assembly GCA_963691905.1. Lineage (GTDB taxonomy): Bacteria > Pseudomonadota > Gammaproteobacteria > Chromatiales > Chromatiaceae > QGON01. The sequence continues at coordinate 1,260,456 of OY829893.1, read as the reverse complement.
GGGTTATAGGCGGGACGATTGACCATTGCCAGCACTTCACCACTCTTGGCATCCAGAATTACGGCTGAGCCGGAAACCGCTCTGTGGGCCTTTACAGCCTTCTTGAGTTCCCGATAAGCGAGAAACTGCAGGCGCCGGTCGAGACTCAATACCAGATCGTTACCCGGGCGTGGGGACTGGATATTCTCCACCTCTTTGATCACCCGGCGGCGACCATCCATGATGACCCGCTTGGCGCCATTCACTCCGGAAAGCCACTCGTCATAGGCCAGCTCCATCCCCTCCAGTCCCTGATCGTCGATGTCGGTCAGTCCCACCATATGAGCCATCACCTCACCACTGGGATAGAAACGCCGGTGCTCCGACTCCAGGCCAATCCCTTCCAGATCCAGCGCCTTCACCTGCTGCGCCACATCCGGATTGACGCGCCGTTTGAGGTAGACGAATCCCCGCTCACTGGCCAACAGGCGCCGCACCCTGTCAGGATTCAAATCCAGGATAGAAGCTATCGCACCAATCGTTTTACTGTCGGCCTTGAGTTTGCGTGGATTGGCGAAAATACTTTTCACTGGGGTACTGATTGCCAGCGGTTCACCATTCCGGTCGGTTATCATGCCGCGGCTCGCCCGCACCTTCATCGGTTTCAGATAACGCTTCTCCCCCTGCTGCTGCAGGAAGGCCGTCTCGAATACCTGTCGATCAACCGAACGCCAGATCAGAGAACCGAAGGCAACAGCCAGCACAGCAAGCAGAAAAAGGCGACGAGCTTTGTAGCTCGGCACCTTGATCTTCTCAGCATGTCCCCGCTTTTTCTTCGATCCCGCCATCTTCAGCGCCTGATCACCACAACATCACCCCATCGCGGCCGGTGCATCTTCAGCTCCCGGTCCGCGGCCTTTTCAACTTTTGCATGGGTCGCCAGCGTACTCTCCTCCAACTGCAGACGTCCCCATTCGACATCGATCTGCCGCCTTTCGACATGCAGCACCTGCAGCTCTACAAATGCCTTGCGGCTCAAATACTTGGCATAAACAACACTGATCCCGGAGAGCACTACTGCCAAGATTAACCCAGCCAACGGCAGGAATTTGAAGTAGCTCATGAGAGCCGCTCCGCCACGCGCAGTACCGCACTGCGGGACCGGGGGTTTTCCTCCAGCTCTGCCTTGCCGGCCCGGATGACCTTGCCCAGCAGCCGCAACTTTGGATTCAGCTGAGCCTGGGTCACAGGCACGCCTGGGGGAAAACGATCACCCTTCGCCTGATCGCGCATGAAACGCTTTATCATTCTGTCCTCAAGGGAGTGAAAACTGATCACTGCCAACCGCCCACCCGGGGCCAAAACCTCCAGCACCTGATCCAGAAAACGTTCCAGATCCTCAAGCTCCCGGTTGATAAAGATCCGGATGCCCTGAAAGCAACGGGTGGCCGGATGTTTACCTTTCTCCCAAGAGGGATTGGCCGCACTGACGATCTCGGACAACTGGCGTGTAGTCCTGATCGGCTGCTCCTGACGGGCTGCCACAATCGCACGGGCGATACGCCGCGCATGACGCTCTTCGCCAAAGGTCTTAAGCACATCCGCAATCTCCTTCGCCTCCGCACCCATCAGCCACTCGGCGGCGCTGAAGCCCGCCTCCGGATCCATGCGCATATCGAGTGGCCCCTCCTGCAGAAAACTGAAACCCCGCTCCGCCTGATCCAACTGCGGAGAGGAGACACCCAGGTCGAGTAAAATTCCATCGACCTTGCCGGTCACTCCCTGCTGTTCCGCAATCTCCGCCAACATAGCGAAGCTGCCCCTCTCAATAACAAACCGGTCATCTCCACCAAATACTGTCTGGGCATGGATTATGGCCTCTGGATCCTTGTCGATACCGATCAAACGGCCAGTCTCACCCAAACTATCCAGAATCTGGCGGCTATGGCCGCCACGCCCGAATGTTCCATCGATGTAGACGCCATCGGGGCGAATAGCCAGTGCCTCCACCGACTCGTCCAGAAGTACCGGTCGGTGCGCTTTCGATTCTTCATTCATCAGAGTGAGATCGATTCCAGCTGAGCTGTCAGTTCCAGCCCTTCCTCATCGATCTTGTCGAGCCAGTCATCACGTTGCCGACGCCAAGCTGCCTCATCCCAAAGTTCGAATTTTTTCCCCTGTCCCACCAATGCCACCTTTTTTTCCAGACAGGCAAACTCCCTGAGTTCCGGCGGCAGAAGAATACGTCCCTGGCCATCCATATCGATTTCGTGGGCATGTCCGATGTAGAGTCGCTGCAGGTTCCGGGCAGATCCGCCGAAGGCAGAGAGTTCATTAAGCTTCTCTTCAAACACCAGCCAAACCGGTTTAGGATAGATCAACAGGCAACGATCTTTATCAATCGTAATCACCAATTGAGAGGCGCAGGTCTCCACGAGGCTGTCGCGATACCTGGTCGGTATCGCCATACGGCCTTTAGCATCCAGATTGAGCTTGGAGACACCACGGAACAAAAAACTCTCCCCCCTTGGGTGCAATTTCCCTTTTTACCCACTTTATCCCACTTTTCATCCATCTTAGGAGTCGACACCCTGACCTGTCAAGGTCAATTAGGGAAAAAGCCTTTTGTGTTCAGGGGGTTACAAGAGGAAGCTACACAGGAATAGGGGGCGAATTTCCACTGGAAATACAGTGAATTAAAGCTCAAACCTAAAGTGGAATATCAAGAAAACCGGAGGAAATCTGAATTAACGGAAAAAGAGGGAGAAAAGTGGGAGCCGGCCTGTAAGCCGGGTTCTGTCGAGAACAGTCATTCATCTGGGATGCGCGTCGCCGCGCACCTCAAGCAACCTACCCGGGAACAGTGCGGGCCGCACCAATGTTCCCCTATTTGGTCTTGCTCCGGGTGGGGTTTACCTTGCCACTATCGTTACCGATCGCGCGGTGCGCTCTTACCGCACCATTTCACCCTTACCGGCCTCCGAAGAGGCTTAGGCGGTATATTTTCTGCGGCACTTTCCGTAGGCTTTCGCCTCCCAGGCGTTACCTGGCACCCTGCCCTATGGAGCCCGGACTTTCCTCCGCTTTACCGAGGTAAAACAGCGACTGTCCGGCCGACTCCCACACGCAAGCTAATACGCTTCCCAACGAATTGCAAATGTATTCCAACAAGAGAAACCTTAATCCTGCCGAAATCCTGCCGAAAGAATAACTATGATATACAAACCCATGCAGGAAAAAGTCTCCACAATGACAATAATACGCACTTCCGGCGCTGAGATTATCTCAGCTCCAGTGGCTATTTTTTTTGCGTTTGCGCTAAATGGCCGGCTCTCCAAACTGATCTTATCGGGATACAACTTCTACGATACCAAACGGATTCTGGAAATAGCTTTACTACTGGGTATCTGCCTGATATTGCTCTTATCCCGCAAACAGCGCCAATTTTGGCTTACCCTCTTCACCCAGTTAACCCGTCAAACAAAACTGCTGATCACCGGTATTCTCATTTTCGGCGCAATCTCATCCATCGCAGCACCCATCCCCCAAGACGCTTTTCTCTCTCTTAGTCATGTTGTCCTTCTTTTCTTCTTTACGCTGTTTATCGCAGCCCAGCGGCAGCAGTACGGCGATTCATACGACAAGATACTGGTTCTCATCATTGTGCTCGCTGTAATTATCTATGAAGGTGAATTTATCAAAGCAATGATCAGTTACGCTTTTCAGGAAAGAATTTTCTATTTCCATCCAAATTTTGAAAACAGCCGCTTTCTTTGTCAATTCCAAACCTGGACGCTTCCTCTGATAACCCTGCCAATGCTCCTTGCGCGGGAAAGCACTCCGACCAGGCGCAAACTGATCTTTTTTTTCACACTGCTGATCGCCGGGACCTGGTGGGCTATCGCCATTGCCAATGGGTCCAAAGGGAGTCTGCTGGGTCAACTCATTGGATGGCTGGGGATCGCAATTATTTTTCGCGGCAGAAGCAGAGACTGGCTTCTCGTACAATTTTACGCCCTGCTGGCTGGCATCTTTATCTTCATCGTGTTCTTTGCACCGGAACTCCGTTACGACAATTTTTCCGCCTTTTCCCAGAGTCTCGTCAGCCGAATGGCGTTGTGGGAGCAAGCACTCCAGCTCATCAAGGACAATCCGCTTCTGGGCACAGGCCCCTTGCACTACGCATATTTCCGTAACCCCTATGCAGCACACCCGCATAACAGCATGCTGCAAATCGCCTCTGAATGGGGAATTCCAGTACTGATGATGGTCTCTCTTCTGGCTATCACCAACTTCACCAGCTGGGTAAAACGAATCACGGAAAACCCGGTCCATCTTTCGTTGACCGCATCGCTGCTTGCCGCTGCATTTCACTCACTAATCAGTGGTGTACTCACCATGCCAATAAGCCAGATAATGATGTGTCTGGTTATCGGTTGGATGTACGGCATACGGCAACCTTTACAGACCGCACCAGACAGATCAGCCAGTCGCACCGCGAAGTGGGCTTTATTGTTTGTTATGCTGTTTTCCATCGCAGGCGTGGCGCAAGGCATATTCCCCGAGGTTTCTTTTCTGGCAGAAATGGAGGAGGCGTGGCTAAGCAGCCATGAGCGTTTCGAGGGACATGCGGCCTACAATCCTCGGTTTTGGTTCCAGGGCTGGTTACGCTAGTCCTTAATTCTTCTGCAACAACCACTTTCGACACATGCAAACCGCACCAGACATCTTTTCCTACCGGCCCTATTGGGCTAAACGCTTCGGCATCTCACAGGTTTTACCCATGTCCCGGGAGGAGATGGACGACCTGGGCTGGGACAGTTGCGACATTATCATCGTCACCGGCGATGCCTATGTGGACCATCCCAGTTTCGGCATGGCGCTGGTGGGCAGACTGCTTGAGACCCAGGGGTTTCGTGTCGGCATCATCTCCCAACCGGATTGGCGCAACAGCGAAGACTTCCTGAGATTGGGGCGGCCCAACCTCTTTTTCGGCATCACCGCCGGAAATATGGATTCGATGGTCAACCGCTACACTTCAGACCGGCGCATCCGCAGCGACGACGCCTACACACCGGATGGCGAGGGCGGCAAACGCCCGGATCGTTCCGTGATCGTCTACGCCCAGCGTGCCCGTGAGGCGCTCAAGGGCGTGCCGATCATCATCGGCGGCATCGAAGCCAGTCTGCGCCGCATCGCACACTACGACTATTGGTCGGATAAGGTCCGCCGCTCCATTCTGCCCGACTCCAAGGCAGACCTGCTCATCTACGGCAACGCGGAGCGGGCGCTGGTGGAAGTAGCTCACAGACTGGCAGCTGGGGAGAAGATCGGCGAGATCACAGATATTCGCGGCACCGGATTCATGTCGCAACAGATTCCGGCTGACCGGACGGTCATCGACTCGACTGAACTCGACACACCCGGATCCAAAGCCTTCCATCCCGACCCTTATCAGGCTGCACCTGACTGCCCACAGCCTCAGGTAGTCATGCCCCACAGTCGTCCCCGCAAGCTCGACAGGGAGAAGACCCTGGTGCGGCTCCCCTCCTACGATCAGGTTGTCGAGGATGAGGTAATCTACGCCCACGCCTCCCGTGTCTTCCACCTGGAGACCAACCCCGGTAACGCCCGCGCACTGGTGCAACGGCACGGCAAACGGGATGTCTGGCTCAATCCGCCGCCGATCCCACTAACCACCGCAGAACTCGACCGGATCTACGAACTGCCCTACACCCGCAAACCCCACCCTGCCTACGGGGTGGCGAAAAACCCCGCCTGGGAGATGATCCGTTTCTCCATCAATATCATGCGCGGCTGTTTCGGCGGCTGCACCTTCTGCTCGATCACCGAGCACGAGGGACGCATTATCCAGAGCCGCTCGGAAGACTCCATCATCCGCGAGGTGGAGACGATTCGCGACCAGGTTCCCGGTTTTACCGGCAACATCTCCGACCTGGGGGGACCCACCGCCAACATGTACCGGCTCAGTTGCAGAGACGAAAAGATCGAAACCGCCTGCCGACGTCTCTCCTGCGTCTACCCGGACATCTGTCCAAACATGGGCACCGACCACCGGCCACTGCTAAAGCTCTACCGGCGCGCCCGCAAACTGCCCGGCATCAAACGGGTATTCATCGCATCCGGCCTGCGTTACGACCTGGCTGTGCGCTCGCCGGAGTACGTCAAGGAACTCGTTACTCACCATGTAGGCGGTTACCTCAAGATCGCCCCGGAGCATACCGAATCCGGCCCGCTGGAACACATGATGAAACCAGGGATCGGCAGCTACGACAAATTCAAAAAGCTGTTCGACAAATACTCTGCCGAGGCGGGCAAGGAGCAATACCTGATCCCCTATTTTATCGCTGCCCATCCGGGCACATCCGACAAGGATATGCTCAACCTCGCACTATGGCTGAAACAGAACGGATTTCGGCCGGATCAGGTGCAGGCCTTCCTGCCGACCCCCCTGGCCATTGCCTCTGCCATGTACCATACCGGCCGAAATCCACTGAAGAAGGTTCGCCGGAATTCTCCCCACGTCCCTGTCGCCACAGGCCTGAAACAGCGTCGTCTGCACAAAGCCTTCCTGCGCTATCACGATCCGAAAAACTGGCCACTATTGCGTGAAGTGCTGAAAAGTATGGGACGGGCAGACCTGATCGGCAACGGCAAGCGCCACCTGGTGCCAAGCTGGCAACCAAAAGATGGGGGAAGAGACGAAAACAGCAAAGGCAGGAGCGGCAAACGTCCCAGCCTCAGATCAGCCAAGCCACAAAAAACAGGCCGGACTCAGCGCGGAAAAAAAACGAACAACACTCGTCAAAAACGCTAGCTGGATCAGACTGAAAAAGTATTTTGGCAGTCAATTTTATTATTAATAATTTTTCATTTTAAGTATAGAAATTTTAAGTATAGAATAAGTACTTTCTCATTTAACTTTTGGTTATTTGACATGGAAAAATGTTACGAGTTTTTATGTTGCGAAGAGATGGATTGTGTTAGACGCACAATTGATGACCTACAATGCTGGGAAATTGAGGGTACTTCATGTTATGACCATAGTGATATTTTTATACAATATCGAGCATTAGTTGAAGGCAAGATAGATGCTTGTACCAAATGCGATTATTACAAGATCTATAATAATGAAGCCAAAGAAACATAGCGTGAGAACCGCTAAATAATCCTCGGTAATTTGCCTTAGGTTATTTTAGTTAGTGTGTGGTTGTTATGCCAAACCTGTTGGTTATGCTCTCCTGACGTATCCACCGCGCCAAGCTCTTGGTGCAGGTTTTAGGTTTTTTCTACAGTCTCAACGCCAGCCATAAGCGGACGCAAAAAGCAGAGCGAAGCGGGTTAGCTCCAATCCATGTTGATTTGCTTTGTTCTAACCTTATTCGTTATGCATTTAGTTTCTATTTTATTGCCTTGACAATTATCGCTAGTTACAGGTTAGAACAATATTTGTATCCCCATCCATGTCTTCTCCAGTTCGCATTCCATATTTTTTCAAACCGATATAAAAATAATTGTCATCCACCCCCCAATAAATATTGCTGGCATCAGAGGTTTCGGCATAATAATAGTATCTAGAATCTCTAGTTTTAATACCCTTTAGGTAGGAAGACTCAAGTGCTTTAAAGCTGTACCATGCCTCAGTATTCCATTCACCTTTAAGATCTTTAATTCGAATTGCAAATTTAATTGGATGATTGCATTTGTTTTCGACATTTATACCGAACCCAAAATTCAAAAACTTCTCACTATCCCATAATTTGTAGTGTTCATTTAAATGGTTTTTATTTTTTCCAGGGCATTTGTCGGCACTGAAACTAACTCTATTGAATGCATATTCTTTTGTATTAAGATATTTTCCTTCAGTATTAGAAAACTTATTCCAATAAACAAGTTCAGTTTTTCCTGGATTTAAGCTATCGATTTTATAGTAATATGACCCTATACCCATAATTCGGGTAACACTATTGCTAGACTTAGGGTAGGTCTGAATTTCGATATCTTTAACCTCGCATTGTGTGTCATTCTTCAATATTAATCCCTTTTCCATTTGTGAAAATTTTAGATTTTCACCTTCAATGGATTCCCATAAATCATTCTTTGTTAATGAAAAACAAGTTGATGAATTAAATATAATAAAAATAGTTATGATAAGTAGATTTAAGTGCATTGTACTAGACATCCTTTTTTGGTCGTTAGGCATTTATCCCTTCCGTCATCACTTAGATTTATTTTTCCGGTTCGCCCATGGATCGATATTCTTTCCCGAGCGCTGTTTAGCCCACTGCTCTCGCTCAGCTGACTTATTTGCACGCTTTTCGCGCAACCGCTCAGCATCTTCTAAACTCAGTTCTTTAGGATCACCCGGCGCTTGGTCTTCTGGAATAATCCGCTCCCTTGGAGGCGATGAAAACTGCTCAGAAGACGCTCGAGGTAAGTTTTTAAACTCATACAAATAGAAGACTTCAACTTTTTCACGCGCCCAATCCGTTTTTTTTAAAAAATTAACACTGGAATCAATGCTTGGATTGGTCTTAAAACAATTGATATTTAAATAGGCAAAGAGTATCTCAAAACCATACTGATCTACTATTTCAATCAACAAGCTTTTCAAGCCAACACCGTGTAAGGGATTGTTCTTGTAATTGATCTCATTGGTCATATTAATGTCAGCTCAAAGGGAGTGAATGGCGATACTATACCCGTTACAGCACAGATAAAATGTAGCACCACAATTTTCTGGTATGGCACGAACATTATTGATTGATTTCAATTTAGCTATCCAAAAGTTCTGGGAAGTTCTGGGGACACAATGGGAAGTTCTGGGGACACGAAGTTCTGGGGACACAATACTTAATTATCCTCATCACCGCATTTAGGCCCAGGCCTCTTCTTTTTCAATTCTCTGTTTAATAAGCGTTCGGCTTTTTCAATAAATCGGTCAGTGCCCAATGGCCTTCCTGTACGTTCGTGCCGCTCAAATTCTCCGCTTTTAAACGCCTGCGCTTCTTTTAAATAGGCTTTCCAGTCGCCTGTTAATTTCAGGAGATTTTCTGGCTGGATGATTCCCTGGCTATCTTTTCCCGACAGATGGGCATGGACGCTGCTCCAGCGATAGTCCCAAGCTTTTTTCACCATACCTGCTTTGACAGGGTTCAGTTCTACATAAGCTGCTGCTTTAAGCAACCAGCTTTTGTCCATGGGGTAGGAGGCAAAGCGACCTTGCCAGAGGTAGCCTTTCCAGTTCTCCCGGAAATTGATCATACGGGTATAGCGACGATGTATTTCTCCGATGGCTTTGCCTAGGTTTGATTGCCTGCTTGGTGTAACAATGAGATGGACATGGTTGGTCATCAGGCAATAGGCCCAGATTTCTATTCGCTCTTGTTTACACCACGCTGTAAGTAGCTCAAGGTATTGCTCGTAATCACTGTCTCTAAAAAACACATCCTGACGCCGGTTACCACGCTGAGTGATGTGGTGAGGATAGCCGGGTAGGACGACTCTTGCTAATCTTGCCATAATGCAAGCATAGCACAATTAAGTATTGTGTCCCCAGATTTCCCCATTGTTCTGTGGAACTAGCCAAATATTCAAACCGAAATCCTCAGTTTTACCTCGACCAAATCGACGAAGTGAGTTTACAAAGATATTCACAGCGTCGCAGTAGGGACACCGGTTACCCGGCGCCCCCTGCACAGATCCCGGCGTGCGATTTTCCCGCACCGGGCTCTTCAAACATACTCACTCGCGTAGTCAGACTAGCACTCACGCAAGCCCCCCCGATTCACTGCCTGACGACTCTGCTGGGTAGGCGTCGGAAATGCAAAACGCTCCAATACCCGCTTCAGCTTCGGCCACGTCAAACTTCGCCTTTGACTCCGTCGATTTAACCATTTGTACAGCAATTTCACCACTTCCTTGTAGAACGCCCACAGGCCTCGGCTGTTACCCACGACGCGGAAGTAGTTGTAATGCCCGCGCACTTTCCGCATCAGGGTCTTGAGCAAGACCGGTAGACGTTTGTGCCGATTGACTTTGAGCCAGTCCTTGCACGCTTGCACTGCACCGCGTAGTTTCTTCTTCGCCATCCGCCGCCACACCCTCGGGGTTCCTTTGCTGTCGGCTTCCCAGTAGAACTCGAAGCCCAGAAAGGTGAACCGTCGGTTGCGGCCCGGGTGGAATCGACTGAATCGATGGATGCAGGTCTTCTCTGGGGCTACCGCCAAGGCGAATTTATTTAATCGCTTGGGCAGCACATTGTAGAAAGCCTGCGCATCGCGTCGATACTGAAAGGTACAAACAAAGTCATCCGCGTAGCGAATAATGTGTGCTTGCCCCTGACAGTACGGTTTCACCACCTTTTCAAACCACAGGTCCAGCACGTAGTGCAGGTAGATATTCGCCAACATCGGCGAGATCACGCCCCCTTGCGGAGTGCCTGTGTGAGGGTGGAGAATCGTGCCGTCGGTTTCCAGTATCCCGGCTTTGAGCCAGGTGTCGATGAGTCCAAGAAACGGTTTGTCGTCGATCCGTTCACCTAACATCCGCAGTAGCCAGTCATGGTCGATGTTATCGAAGAAGCCTTTGATGTCGGCTTCAACAACGTAGCCATGACGCCCAAACTGAAGCTCGTAAGTAAGATCCTTGACGGCATCTTTCGCGCCCATCTTTTGCCGGTAGGCATAGCTGATGGGTTGGAAATCGGCCTCAAAGATGGCTTCGAGCAGCAGTCGTGCGGCGCTTTGCAGTAATCGGTCTTCGACAACCGGAATACCCAGTGGGCGTTCTTTGCCGTTTCCTTTGGGGATGTACTTCCGCCGGACCAGCCGACTTCGATATTCACCCCCGTTTCAGACGCTCTACAAGTTGTCTGATGTTGCTGTCCAGTTCTTGTCCGTACTGGGCAACCGTTTTCCTATCCACGCCCGCTGCACCTCGCTTATTAAGCTTTCGCCATGCGGTGTGTAGCAGCGCTTCATTCAGATAGCCGTAGAGGTTTTGGAATCGGTGAGCTTTCGCAGCGCTCGCCTTGGTGGATAGTGCTCGCAAGAAGGTTGGCTCAGCGGTATCCGGCCCTACAATGTCCGGCGCGAGTTGCCTTTGCGAACTGCGTATGTCTGTCACTCCCTTCCCCATGTGATCGGCCCTACCGTCTCCGAGTACTTATGAAGTGATCCGACTTCCCAGTGACCATCTAGCACCATCCCCGTTTGTAGCGGTTCTGTGCGCTTCACCCTTCCTTTGGAGTCAGTGGGATCTCCCGCGTTCATAACGCATCTCTTGTTACATGCCGTAGCTTGAGAACTCCGCCGGTTCTCCACAGGCTTACCAGTGCGCCTGATTTGTGTGGGCTTCGCGTACGTTACAGCGCTGGCCAACCGGAACTGTTCATTTCGAAGCGATACCATCTCTAAGGTCCTACGTGACCAAACGGCCTGCAACATACCCTGTGTACGCTTCACCTCTCTTGTTCACAAATGCTCCAGTCTTCATAACCGGAACACCGTTCCGCCAGAGGCGCAACACTTGGTAATGGTGGGTGGTTAACCCTTTCCATGTCGGGACTTTCACCCGACCAGATGCGCCACGCTTTGCGCGGCGCGCTAACGTTTTGCATAACCGGAAGCCGAAAGTGGTGTTTGTTTTGTGTAAAATGGAGCGCAGCGGAATACACAAAACAAACGACGCTTTTGGCTGTCCGATGTTAATGCATTTGTTAGCTGAACCCCGTACTTAAATAGAAAACCGGGAGGAGGGGCGATAAGTAATTGAAAATACATGGACTTTATTCTTCATTGCCTAAGAACTCCTTTTGCCCTTTTGTTTTATGATTTCTATTACCCGCTTTCAGGCAGGAGATTTACCATTTTACGCCTGTTTGGTTCGGTGACCAACCCTCCCGCTCCAGCGCATGATGGCCTTTGAATTTACTACGGAAATAATAATTCGTGCTTTCGTCATTCTGGCCAACATGACCGCTTCAGCGCGAGATTGGCTTTGAATTTACCACGAAAATAATAATTCGTACTTTCGTTATTCTGACTAACATGACCGCATCAGCGCGTGATGGGCTTTAAATTTAGTATGAAAATGATCTTAGAGCTTTCGCTATTCTGCCCAATATGACCGCATCAGCGCATGACTAACTACCAATAACAATCATCCTCAGTAAAGCCGATTCATCAGGATTTATTCGTGCGATGAACTAATTCGTTTTTACAGCTAACGCTTGCCATAACCGGCCCCAAAAAGCGGAGCGCAGCGTAGCTTTTTGGGGTCCGAGTTTATGGCCTTGTTAGGCGATTTATCTACCAATATTCATTCTTACTGCATCAAGCGCGCCTAGGTCATGACGTGCAGCATTAGAAATATCACCTTCAACCTGGTTCCAATAGTCAATGAATTCTTGATAATCGAATTCGCCCTGTTTTGAAACGATACCGCCAAATGTTTCCCACGCGTGAGTGCCCGTAGGCCGGAATCCCAGAAGCATATTTGAAAGGTTTGCAAATTCGGTGCTTGTTTCACCAATTAAATCGTATTTTTCTACTGAGCAATAGTAATGGACTGTTGATAGCCAAGCATTTGCTTCTGCAATATCTTTATACCATTCTGGGTCAGCATCATGAGGTAAGATTGGGTTGTCTTTTGTTTCTAACTTTGCTCCACCCGCCGCTACACGAAATAGGTATTTTAAAGCATTGTGATAGGCCTCTTGCCTATTCTCTCGTAGCCATCTTGAATATTCTGCCTCTAACTCACGCTCATGGCGAATAGACTCGCGGCGTCGCGTAAGGAAATGGGTAAGAATAGTTGTGGCTAATACAGCTGATGCGCCGACTAACGCAGCTATTAGAGTAATTGTTGCTTTGTCCATTTTTTTACGCCTAACGTCGCCAATCACCGAGCATTTTAAAGCTGTGGAGCGATAGCGCAACAGCTTTAAAATGTCCGTGTGAATTGGCCTTGTTATGTGTTGCATTGATTTCTATACGGACATTTATAAATACGTTTTCCCTATTCTTACACCTAATTGAGTTTTTCTTCTATTTTGAATTATGCGAAGAATCGATTGTTTGGTCACGGATATTGGGTCACTAAATACATTACCTAAATATGGTTCTAATACTCCAGATTCATCCATCTCAGTTGTTAAACTCCCATCGGGGCCAATTAGTATGTTTCCGTAATTTTGCGGGTTAGCATAAGATACTATGTTAATTTCTGGATATTCCTTTCGAGCAATTTTAACGACATCAAAATATTCGCTATTACTTATAGCAAGGGAATGCTCAACATTTTTTTGATGTTTGTTTTGACCAAAATTCGGTAAAAATTGGTATAATTTCCAAGTATTTAACTTCAGGTTGTTATCACATATTAGTTCCCCAATCTTGGGGATCAAATGCATATTATTTTTTGTCACTACTGTTCCGAGTTTGATTTTTATATTCTCAAATTCAGAGCCAATCATATTTATTGCTTCAATGGCCATGTTAAAATGATTCGAATTTAATGGCGAACGAAATATCGCATTGGTTCGCACATCCGGGCCATCCAAGGGTATACCGATAGCTGTTATATGTTTTAAGGCAACTTTTCTTTTATTGATAAGCGTAGCATTCGTAGAAAGTATATTGGTATACCCATTTAGTTTTGCGAAGTGTAGATATTCATCAATATTCTTGATAATTAATGGTTCTCCACCATCGTATACAATTGTATTGATATCAGTTTCATCAAGTATATTTTTTATTAACCACTTAAATTTATTGAGAGGAATATCAGAATCCCCTGAATTTCTTGAAGCCCCCCAACAGCCATAGCAATCTAGGTTACATCGTGAGGTTAATTGAATATCTACCGCAATATTGTCCATTATTAAAAAATTGAAATCCTAAGTTACGCTAGAGTGCAATATAAAGTTAGAAAATACACACTGACAGATAGCAATATAATAATAAGGCTAAAAAGAAAGTACGTAAGCATTGAGGTGCTTGATATCGAATTAAAACCTTTAAGTTTTTTTGCTACATGAAAATGATGAGCCTCCATTTCAATTCCATAAACTTCTTCCATATCTCTTAATACCCTGCCGTGCTCCCTAACAAAGATTTGATTTCGGCGATGATGAATAAATAGCACTGCAACAGAAAAAGATAATACTAGGAAGCTGATGCCTGAAATTAGCGGGTGTTGTTGCCAAGCACTAAGATTGCTAGGAGCTGTAGTTAATAGCGCTGCTATTGCCACCATAGTAAAGGCAGGGATCTGCCAAGAAAGCCTTAAGTGAGTACGCATTGACTCCCAGACTTGATTATATTGAGCCACAATGAATTCATCAGCTTTTGTTTTTTGATTATTCATAAATACACGATCTCTTTTATAATCACATAACGTTTTGCATCACCGGCAGTAAAAAGCAGAGTGACGAGGAACGAGGAGCTTTTTGCTGTCCGAGTGCATGCATTTGTTAGGCGATATTCACTCCACGAGCTCATCGCAAAAGTGACGCGCCATAAGAAACAACCAGGGAATTTGGCTCCGCTGCAGAAGGGAAACGTTAAACTCTTCCCTGACTCCTTGGGTTGCGACAATCTCATTCAGATCTGAAATTGTGTACTGATATGATTCGGAGTCTGCCGCGCCAACATTTATACATGCACGAACCAATGCTGTGAATACCTCAATAAAACAAAGCTCACCTCCGAGATATCTCCACCAATCTAGTCCAATTCTAACCGTGATATCTACGACAATGTTGTTCTTAGAAAACTGGCATTTCCATTGTTTTTTCGGGTCGACGGTAATTGCACCGCCAGCCTTTTCTTTGATATTCCTTAGGATGTGCCAATCCTTCTTATTAGAGATCTTTTCCGTTCCGTATAAAACACCATATGTAAAATCTATTTTATCGATTGCAGCTTCACGCGCCCAATCTTCGTAGTTATTAAGCACTGCATCAGCGAAATTCTCGCTCATCTCGTCATTGAGGCATCGTGGGCCACTTTTCAGTGTTACCAGTCGGTATACGTCTTCCTCATTCTTTTTTCCATCAAGCGCGGAGTTTGCCGTGTGCATTTCACTAATCACACAGTCCCACCCATATTCTGGCAGCACAACCTCTTCAACCATTCTACCCGCAGAAGTTTCCATTGATGAAAATTGCTTCGCCGGCAATATGTCCGCTTCCAACTCGCTCACTTTGGAGTATCCCCGTTGTCGTGAGTGAATAAGGAGTACGTATGGGCTCGTATTAAATTTGCGAAATACCGCATCCTCAGCAGGAAGCGAAATAATGTGTGAGTCAATTTTATTGCGAAATGCATTCTCCAACCGAAGAACTCGCTCACGACGTTCCTGATCATTGTCAATGCGCTGTAGTTGCTCAAGTAAATCATTTCGTGAAATTTTGCGTGCCACAGCCCTTGGTAAATCTGGATGCCCTCTTGCCATATTTAAATTGCCCTTGTGTGTTTCAATGTTTTAGGAGCACCATACCTAGCATGATCATTGTCATCACCGTCCGACCAAACAACTGTTTTTCCATTCTTGAACCATTGGCGTGTCCTTACATGTGACTGTAAGTAAATAATTCTCGGCTCTTGGGAAGAAAGAACATTTGGTCGTAAACCTTCGGATTCAACGGCATCTAACTCTGAAAAAAGAACCTTACCAGACAGCAGGCCTAAGCGAGTTGGAACAGCGTTCCCTACTTGAGCATATTGCTTGGAAACTGTCCCACAAAATTCCCAATCGTCAGGAAACTCCTGAATCCTAGCGTATTCTTTAATAGATAAAGCACGAGTCTCAACAGGATGACACAATGATGTGCTGGCGTGATTAGGCATCGTGACAAGCGTAGGAGAAGGTAAGTCAAAAGATAGTCGTCTCCACCAACCCGAACGCCCCCCTTTAGCGTGCCAGGCTTTACCCATTGACTCCTTTTGCACATCCACGGGTAGGCTGCGCCAATTTGCCCCTGCCGGAACCATGCTAAGGAAATTTTTCTTTCTTGGGCTAAAATCTAGAACCACTGGTGATTGATCCTCTAAACCTTTTAAAGCATCACCCATTGTCTTCCATGGCAAGAGAACTTTTTCCTCGAACAAACTACCTTGTGCATTCTCAGATGTTTTGTTTTCAACCCCGTGAGTTGGGTTTGGAAATTCGACCAATCTTCCATATCGATTACCAAAGAACAAAGCTCTCTCTCTGAGTTGGGGAGCCCCATAATTAACAGCGTTTACTTCAAAAATATCGAGATGGTATCCGATGCCCTCAAAGCTTGCTAAGTCCTCAGAGAAAAGTTTGACTACAGAACCCGGTTCTTCATCTTTCCTGAGTGGCGCGCCGCCTTTGTTTGGGCGCTCCGCGATGGGCCTATGCTTTAGAGCTGCTGACAGCAACCCCCGAACATTCTCCATTAAGAAATACTTGGGTCGGACGTATTCAACAAAGCGTAAAAAATCCCACAATAGCGTACCACGTGGGTCTTGGGTGGTTCCCCTTCTTCCTGCGGTACTAAAAGACTGGCAAGGAGGACCGCCAACAACCACATCAATTTCGTCTCTATCTATTCCTAGTTCCCGGAGTGTCTCTTCGGGATCAAGGTTAGAAATGTCCGCCTCAAGTACCTTCAGATTCTGATCTAACCTCCCCGCCTTTTGATTTTCTCGGATGGTGTCACAGAATGCTTTCTCTTTTTCAATGCAAGCTACTGTCACAAAACGACCAGTTGCTTCAAGGCCTAGGTCAAGACCCATGCCGCCGGAAAATAGCGAGAGAACTCTATACTTACTTTTTTTCCTAGAATTACTCATATTCTGAATATCTTAACCCGCCTTATGAAATGATCCGAGTGTTCTTTTTTTCGCCGTAATGGTAGGACGCCCGGTTACCCAAAGCGCCCCCATACAGATCCGGACGTGCGGTACTACCGCATCCGGCTCCTCAGTAATACTCACTCCCGCGCAATGCTGGAGTCCCTATTCATATACCAGGTAAGTCCTGGGGAGGTTAAGCTTCCTTGCCTTCGGCTTCAGGATTCCCTGTTGCCTAAGCATCTCATTTAACCCCGACCAAGTGTAGCTCCTTCTTTGGCTACGCCTGTTCAGCCACTTATAAACACGTTCGATCACTTCCTTGTAGTAAAGCCATACCTGTCGACTGTTCCCTATCAATCCAAAATATTGATAGTGTCCACGGAGGCGGCGATTCAGCGCTGTGCAAAAGTCTTTATGCGGAAGATGGCGGAACTGCTTAATCCACTCCCCCATTGCTTTGACTGCCTGCACCAACTTCTTCTTTGCCGTTCTCCGATGTAAACGCGGTCGCTTTTGGCGATCACGTCCCCAGTTCAGTTCAAAGCCCAGAAAACTGATTCGCCGTTTTCCACTTGGATGGAAGCGACTGAATCGCATTAACTGGGTCTTCTCTGGTGATAGCTCTAATCCAAACTTACCCAATCGCTTCGGCAGTGTCCGATAGAATCGTTCTGCATCCTCTCGGTAGCGAAATGCACAGACAAAGTCATCTGCATATCTCACCAGTAGTGCCTCGCCTTTAAGGTTCGGTTTTACTCTCTTTTCAAACCAGATATCCAGCACATGGTGAAGATAAATGTTCGCCAGTACGGGCGAGACCAGACCGCCTTGAGGGGTTCCCCCTTCCGGCCGCTCCACTCTCCCATCAGGCTGCATTATCCCCGCCTTGAGCCATTTACTGATTAGTCTGAGAAAGGCCTTGTCATCAACTCTCTGTTCCAGCATTTTCAGTAGCCAATTGTGGTCCACATGGTCAAAGAAACCTTTGATGTCTGCTTCCACTACATAGCCGTATTTGCCATATTGAAGGTTGATGTTGAGGCTATGAATCGCTTCATGGGCACTACGCTTTGGCCGATAACCATAGCTACAGTCTAAGAAGTCAGACTCATAGATACTCTGTAGCAGTGTGGCTGCCGACTGTTGGACAATCTTGTCCTCCAGCGCAGGTATGCCCAGTGGGCGTTCCTTTCCGTTCCCTTTGGGTATGTAGACCCTTTTGATCAGCTGTGTCTTGTAGCTTCCCTCCTTCAATCTACTGACCAGGTTGTTAAGCCTTGGCAGCAGTTCTTCCTGGTATTCCATCCATGTCTGACCATCCACTCCAGGTGCTGCTTTGCGGTTGAGCCGTTCATAGCCCTCCCATAACAGTTCCACATTCAGCTCCTTATACAGGTTCTGAAATCGGTGTGTCGGTCGTTCTCCAGCCTTGATGGCTATTGCTTGCAGTGAGGTTTGCATATGTTTATCCAGCCCTACATGTCCGGCAGTTGTTTCCTTTGCAAGCTACGTATTACTGTCAGCCCCTTCGCCATGTAACCGGCTCTCCCGATCTCAGACTACTATGAACTGATCCGACTCCCTGATGATCTTCGTTGGCCTCGCCTTTCGGTTTGGCTTCCCTACCCGGTACAGTGCCGGGAATCAACAGGGTCTCCCAAGTTCTCGATACATCTCTTCGTACATGCCACAGCTTGAGAACCCCGCCGAGTCTCCACAACCTTGCCTTTTCGGTTGCTTCATTTTGATTTCGAGTACGTTACAGCCCTCATCACTCGGAACAGTTATCTATGTCGAGGCGATTCCAACTCTCAGGTGCGCGGACACCCTACGGCCTATACGATTCTCTGTGTACGCTTCACCTGTCTTGTTCATGCGGTAGTCAGTGAATAGTTCATCCAGTAACTGGAAAGCCATTGCTCTCCCCGCACTCCGCCACAAGCGCAACACTCGATACGGGTGGGTGGCTAATCCTTACCCGACAGGGACTTTCACCCTGCAAGATGCACCAAGCTTCGCTTGGCGCGCTAACGTTCAGCATAACCGGAAGACAAAAGTGGCGTTGGTTTTGTGTAAAAATGAGCGTAGCGAAATGCACAAAACCAACGATGCTTTTGGCTGTCCGAGTTAATGCGCTTGTTAGCGCAGGCTTCCACTCCGATGATGAGTTTGTATGGTTTCATTGCTGTAAGCTCTATTTGAAAAGGCTTTTTCCTTAGTTTACTTGAAACCCAATTTATAATGGATTTTTTGTTTTTTCTATTTTCACAGATTGCTTTTGTTTGATAATTCGTTCGATTCGCATTTGCGTTAGACTTCCGGAATCTGATTTCATTCTACAGGGCCGCAATTGATTTGAGGCTCTCAGACTGGTGAAAAGTAAAAGCAATCATTTTGCAATGAACTACCGGTTACTTGCTGATGTTCTGGACTTGCCACCAATCTGGTAGGCGCCATATGAATTGACGTAATTTTCATTCTTTTTGCCCGGATAAAGTACCTTCCGCCAACAGAGCTACATCAATGTTTCAGGTTTTCAGAACAATACGTAAAAGTAGGGCGCCATGGCCAACTGCTTTACGAAATTTGATTTTTCATACTTTCCGTTTATCTGATCTCTCTATTATTGCTCGGAACCTATTAGCGCTAACGCCCTGCATAACTGGCCATTTTATATGCCGTGTAGCGTAGCGAAACGGCGTATAAAATGGTCAAGTTGATGCGATTGTTAGGGCTTGTTTCCAAGTGCCTCATTACTCATAAAATCAATATGATCAGGTATTATCAAATCATTTTTATCTAAATTATCAAATAATGCGTATGCTTTTGCATATTTCATAAACTTATTTCCTTGGGGCGATAAGCAATTATAAAACAGGAGAGCAAGCTCTTGATTGGAAAGCTGTGCACGGGTTATTTTTGCATACATTATTTTTTTGTCTGACTCGCTATCGTGAATAAACTTAAATAAGTTAAACAGGAATCTAAAATAATGAGCTAGCTCTGACTGATGCCTTTGCCAGAAAACGAAATAAGCCTTCTCTGCTTTTTCTTTTTCATTTAAATTTGGTTCTGAAGAGTTTATTTTTTGAAATTGTGTACGAAGACGATCACGAAATACATTTATTACATCACGTCCTGTTGTTACAATAATTCCTGTAGCTGTTTTATCGCTTAAATCTATCTCGTTTAGCATTTCATTGTGTAAGCGCAGCATTTGAAAAAAAGCATTTTCTATACCCTGATTTTTTAATTGGTCTCTTGTAATGTTTAGTTCTTCTAGTTGGGATAGAACTGTCCAAATAACACCAGCAAAAGCTAAGCCTGAAAAGATGGATGTTAATATCCCAAAACTATCACCAAAAACACCGGCCTTATCTATGCTGTATGTAGAAATGGGCCATGTAAGGTAAATTATAAATGACGCATAAATTACAACTGTGCCGATAACTGCGGCGACTGTTGTTAATGCTATTTTTGATGTTTTATCCATTTATTATATTTTGGCCCTAACGGCTAAAATCACCGGAACAGCGAAATTGGTCGCGGCTTTTGCGACAGCAAAAATGGCGTGCCAATTTTGCTGTTTCCGAGTGCATTTTTTTTGTTAGGTGATTTCATTATCTTCATCGAGCAGTCCTCTCTCCATAAATATTTGTAATTCTTCTGTAGCCGAAATTACTAGTTTTGACCAAGATTCATTTATATTTAAATCCTGTAATGTCCACGTTGTTGGCATATTTTTATATAAAGACTCCAGCAGATTATGGAAGCGTTTTAATGCATTTATTTCTTTTTTTGTAAATATTGGCTCATTATAAAAATCAACCCGCTCCTCATCCATATAGTCGTACCATGAATTGATGATTTCATCAGTTCCGATTGACTCAACACTAGTTTGATCTGAAAACATATCAAGCACTTCAATGATTCTATTTCGTAATCTTTGTTTAAGGAGCGTATCAGATATTTCTGTCATTACTTTGCTCACCTAACGCCTGCATAACTGGCGTGGGAACGAAGCGCAGCGTAGTGGAACGTCCACGTTTATGCACTTGTTAGAGCATGGCTGTATTGAAGCACACCGACTGTTTAAATTAACCACCACACCTTGTTTTTGTGTTTTTAAATCCATTGTTTTTGACTTTATTTCCTTTGGTTTTTAATCATATTTTTTTATGCTTTTATCATTTTTAATTCTTACGTGAAGCATCTAATCAAGAATTATTGATCTGCATATTTTTTATACTGCAATGTACAATTTCTTTTTTCTTCTCTTTGGTTATGTGTTGCTCTAACGTTCAGCATAACCGGAAGCCGAAAGTGGCGTTTGTTTTGTGCAAAATGGAGCGGAGCGGAATACACAAAACAAACGACGCTTTTGGCTGTCCGAGTTAATGCGCTTGTTAGCGCAAGCCTTCACTCCGATGATGAGTTTATACGCTTTCATTGCTCTACGCTCTATTTGAAAAGGCTTTTTCCTTAGTTTACTTGAAACCTAATTTTTAATGTTTTTTCGCTTTTTCTATTTTTCCAGGTTGATTATGTTGGGTAATGCAATCAATTCGTATTTGTGTTGAATTTCCGGAAGCCGATTGCATTCTACAGGGCCGCAATAAATTTGAGACTCTCAGGCTGGTGAAAAGTAAAAGCAATCATTTTGGCAATGAACTACTGGTTACTTGCCACTGTTCTGGACAAGCCACCAATCTGGCATGCGCTTTACGAATTGACGTAATTTTCATTCTTTTTGCCTGGATAAAGCGACCTTCTACCAACAGAGCTACATCATTGTTTCAGGTTTTCAGATCAATTCATAAAAGAGTAGGGCGCCAGGGCCAACTGCTTTCCGAAATTTGATTTTTTCATTCTTTCCGTTTATCTGATTTCTTTATGTATTGCTCAAAACCTATTAGCGCTAACGTCGCAAATCACCGGAAGGAAAAAGTGGCGTTTGGTTTGTGTAAAATGGAGCGTAGCGGAATACACAAACCAAACGACGCTTTTGACTGTCCGAGTGAATTTGTCTTGTTAGACTATATTGGCAGATTTCCTCCTATTGCAGCTTTCACATAAGAGCTGAATATTTCTCTCCGTATTTGAACCACCTTTCGATGCAGGGATTATATGATCAAATTCAATTTTTTCTTTTGCTCCGCACTCACAACATTTTCCTTGATCTCTGCGCCAAACAGTGAGTTTTACTTCTTTAGTAATATACCTATTTGGTTTTTCATTATCAGCGTCATTTTCATCATTTTCTCTACGCCAATCATCCTCGACGATATCTCGAAGAACGTATATTAGATATTGAATTTCATAAAAAAATATTTCGTTTAGTCTAGAATATGCTACAAAATCACTTTTTCTTAATTGTGATACAAGTATTTTTCTGCTTTTTTTTAATAATGTATCTATTGTTACATTTTCTGGCAATGCACACTCTTCCTCAAGATACATGCCATATGTTTTGTGTAATCCATGTTTGAAGAATCCACCAGTAACACCCTTACTTTTCAATGTATCTAGCGCGGTAGACTTGAATGATTCAAGTAATTCAAGGCCATTTAATAATAATGAATATATAGAAGTTAATTCACGATATTTTTCGTAAATAGAATAGTCTAGGAAATTCAGTGTTGCTATTGCAGTTAATGGCTTTTTTGACTGGATTAGTTTAGGAATGAGCTCATCATAAGATGCGATAAGCTCCTTAACTTCACGATCAATCTCATCAATGCTATTGTTTTTCACTAAGTGATTCATATTTCTCTACCAGTTCATTATTCTAGTCTAACGTCTCACATCACCGGAAGGCAAAAGTGGCGTTGGTTTGTGCAAAATGGAGCGCAGCGGAATGCACAAACCAACGACGCTTTTGCCTGTCCGAGTGCATGTGTTTGTTAGCTTCTTCTATTAATTAATTTACTCTATAAGCAGCATGACAGGCCACACAGGCTGCCGTTACTTCCTGTAATGCCTTATAGGCTGATGCCGGATCACCTTCCTCTGCTTTTCTAGCAAAACGACTGGCGGAACGATGCATACCGCTGCCAATATTTTTCATGCCGTCAGGCATAAACTGGGCTTGACGACCTGCCCCATGTAAGCTCATGGCACTCATACCAAGACGATTTTCAGCAATATCTGCGGCTTTATCCATTTCATCAGTGGTCAAATAGATGAGTATTTCATTGATGACTACAAGATGATCTCGCATATTTGACAGCATATGCTGTTGCATCATTTCCGGGAACTTCACCTGTTCCCGTGTATCATTATCGGCTGCTGAGGCAGTGGATAAACAGGCTGTTATCAATAATATTATGGCAAATAGATAAAATTTCATTTTTTTGTTTCCTGTAGGGTTGAGCTTGGGCAGCAGCAAAGTCTAATAGTCATTATGTTAAGGCGTTTACTTTCTTCCACCCAATATGATTACTATCTTGCCCCAGCACATCTAATATGCCTTGCAGACTATTCAATTCATGGCGATCCATGACCCCGATTAATGAGTCGTTGTTGTCTTTTATCGCTTCTGCGAATGACTACACTAATAATCCTATTCAACTGGGTTTCCGGTTACTGCTTTTCCACCTATGAAATACGGTCTCTTTTTTACAGCTAACGTCGTAAATAACCTGTCATTTTGAGAGCGCTAGCGAACAAAATGTCAGGTTGATTTACATTGTTAGGGCTATATTTATTTAGCTGCATAGTGTTCGGGCCTTCGCAATTCCTTTGTTTTTATGTAGCACTCTAAGTCAAGGAATTCATCAGCTAGATTTGCTTTAAGCTCACTAATTCGTTTGGAACTTAGGTACTTTGTATTTTTCAAAAACGTATTAATGTTATTTAATG
This sequence comes from Sedimenticolaceae bacterium, assembly GCA_963691905.1. Lineage (GTDB taxonomy): Bacteria > Pseudomonadota > Gammaproteobacteria > Chromatiales > Chromatiaceae > QGON01. Next base: position 1,236,766 of record OY829893.1, on the reverse strand, counting down.
CTTCTGATGAAGCAGTGTTTTGAGATGTTATTTCTTTTACAACACCTATTTCTGAACTGACTGAGCGCCAAACTTCTATTGCAGAGTTATATTTTTCATCGACTTTAATTGGCTTTTCAAATGATTCAATAACATCGTGCTTTTCTCTCTCAACAATTCTTAGCTGTTCGATTATTGGTTTAGTAATACAGCTTGCGAGATCATAGGTTATGAGAAATATCATGATCTGTTTAGAACGAATTATTTCTTCGGTGCTTAAACCTATTTGCTTTAAATTATTTTCAAGCCTGTTGGTGAGCTCTAATTTATATGAAGGTGGTACAGGGTTCATTCTTCCAATGGAGGAAATTGAGGTAAATGAACTTTCAGCAACTGTTTCAACAATGTTATGCAACCCATCAACTTCAGACTTAATTTTTTCAATTAATTCATCAGCTTCATGCTGCTTTTCTTCCCACAATTCACCTTCTATTCCAAAACCTTTAAATTTTTTAAATTTAGATAAAAATGAGAATATCAAACATATTATGCCAGTGCCATTTACGACAAAAGCATTCGAAGCGCTATCTTGATTGCTACTTAAATATGCACCATATCCAATTAATAATATGCCCATAATAAAAAGTAGAATCCTTGAGCTAGTTTCCCACATTGTTATATATCATCCGTTTGAGCCCTAACGTTCAGCATAACCGGAAGCCGAAAGTGGCGTTTGTTTTGTGCAAAAATGAGCGTAGCGAAATGCATAAAACCAACGATGCTTTTGGCTGTCCGAGTTAATGCGCTTGTTAGCGCAGGCTTCCACTCCGATGATGAGTTTGTACGGTTTCATTGCTGTAAGCTCTATTTGAAAAGGCTTTTTCCTTAGTTTACTTGAAACCCAATTTAGAATGGATTTTTTGTTTTTTCTATTTTTCCAGATTGATTATGCTGGGTAATGCAATCAATTCGTATTTGCGTTGAATTTCCGGAAGCCGATTGCATTCTACAGGGCCGCAATAAATTTGAGACTCTCAGGCTGGTGAAAAGTAAAAGCAATCATTTTGGCAATGAGCTACCGGTTACTTGCCACTGTTCTGGACTAGCCACCAAGCTGGTATGCGCTTTACGAATTGACGCAATTTTCATTCTTTTTGCCTGGATAAAGCGACCTTCTACCAACAGAACTACATCATTGTTTCAGGTTTTCAGAACAATACGTAAAAAGTAGGGCGCCATGGCCAACTGCTTTACGAAATTTGATTTTTCATACTTTCCGTTTATCTGATCTCTCTTTTATTGCTTGAAACCTATTAGCGCTAACGTTTTGCATAACCGGAAGCCGAAAGTGGCGTTTGTTTTGTGTAAAATGGAGCGGAGCGGAATACACAAAACCAACGACGCTTTTGGCTGTCCGAGTTAATGCGCTTGTTAGCGCATGCCTTCACTCCGATGATGAGTTCGTACGGTTTCATTTCTGTGCAGTATATTTAAAAAGGCTTTTTCCTTAGTTTACTTGGAACCTAATTTATAGTGGGTTTTTTGTTTTTCTATTTACACAGAATGCTTTTGCTTGATAATTCGATCGATTCGCATTTGCGTTGAACTTCCGGAATCCGTTTTCATTCTACAGGGCCGCAATTGATTTGAGACTTTCAGACTGGTGAAAAGTAAAAGCAATCATTTTGGCAATGAACTACCGGTTACTTCCTGTTGTTCTGGACTTGCCACCAATCTTGTATGCGCTTTATGAATTGACGTAATTTTCATTCTTTTTGCTCGGATAAAGGTACTTTCTACAACAGAGCTACATCATTGTTTCAGGTTTTCAGAACAATGCGTAAAGAGTAGGGCGCCAGGGCCAACTGCATTACGAAATTTGATGTTTCATACTTTCCGTTTATCTGATCTCTCTTTTATTGCTCGAAACCTATTAGCGCTAACGTTTTGCATAACCGGAAGCCGAAAGTGGCGTTTGTTTTGTGTAAAATGGAGCGCAGCGGAATACACAAAACCAACGACGCTTTTGGCTGTCCGAGTTAATGCGCTTGTTAGCGCATGCCTTCACTCCGATGATGAGTTCGTACGGTTTCATTTCTGTGCACTTTTTTAAAAAGGCTTTTTCCTTAGTTTACTTGAAACCTAATTTATAGTGGGTTTTTTGTTTTTTCTATTTACACAGAATGCTTTTGTTTGATAATTCGATCGATTCGCATTTGCGTTGAACTTCCGGAATCCGATTTCATTCTACAGGGCCGCAATTAATTTGAGGCTCTCAGACTGGTGAAAAGTAAAAGCAATCATTTTGGCAATGAACTACCAGTTACTTGCTGTTGTTCAGGACTTGCCACCAATCTTATATGAGCTTTATGAATTGACGTAATTTTCATTGTTTTTTGCCCGGATAAAGTACCTTCCGCCAACAGAGCTACATCAATGTTTCAGGTTTTCAGAACACTACGTAAAAAGTAGGGCGCCATGGCCAACTGCTTTACGAAATTTGATTTTTCATACTTTCCGTTTATCTGATCTCTCTATTATTGCTCGGAACCTATTAGCGCTAACGTTCAGCATAACCGGAAGCCAAAAGTGGCGTTGGTTTTGTGCAAGAATGAGCGTAGCGAAGTGCACAAAACCAACGATGCTTTTGGCTGTCCGAGTTAATGCGCTTGTTAGCGCAGGCTTCCACTCCGATGATGAGTTTGTACGGTTTCATTGCTTTTAGCTCTATTTTAAAAGGCTTTTTCCTTAGTTTACTTGAAACCCAATTTATACTGGGTTTTTTGTTTTTTCTATTTACACAGAATGCTTTTGTTTGATAATTCGATCGATTCTCATTTGCGTTGAACTTCCGGAATCCGATTTCATTCTACAGGGCCGCTATTAATTTGAGGCCCTCAGATTGGTGAAAAGTAAAAGTAATCATTTTGGCAATGAACTACCAGTTACTTGCTGTTGTTCTGGACTTGCCACCAATCTTATATGCGCTTTATGAATTGACGTAATTTTCATTCTTTTTGCCCGGATAAAGTACCTTCTGCCAACAGAGCTACATCAATGTTTCAGGTTTTCAGAACAATACGTAAAAAGTAGGGCGCCATGGCCAACTGCTTTACGAAATTTGATTTTTTATACTTTCCGTTTATCTGATCTCTCTATTATTGCTCGGAACCTATTAGCGCTAACGTTGCGAATCACCGGAAGGCAAAAGTGGTGTTTGGTTTGTGTAAAATGGAGCGCAGCGGAATACACAAACCAAACAACGCTTTTGACTGTCCGAGTGAATTTGCCTTGTTATGTGTTTATGATGCCTGAAATGAAACAATATGCACCACCAATATATGTAAGTAACTGTCCCCAAAATAACCCCCAAGTTACTGGGCCAAGCCACTTGGCCATAAATGCATTAAACTTGCCGCCGAATTTTATTTTCTTTGCTGTATATCGAAAATCGAGAAGCCGAGTTACTGTTGCAACGCAACCAAACCCGGCGCTCCAGGCCCATAATTTAATTATGATTATCAATAAGTCAGGATCTTGGCCATTTGTAGTTAATTTAAGATTTATTATATAAGCTAGCGATGCTACTGCAAAACCGAGGAACAGATTAATAGTAAACGACAGTTGCGTAATCCGGTAATTCTGCCAACGCACATATCGTTCTTTATGTTCAGGTTCCATATTATTCCTTGATTTACAAATAACGCTATGATTATACGAATTACCCGAGAAAAATATACCCAACAATAATTCCTGCAACATGCCCTCCAAGGATGAGCACTGACCATGTGTCTTTTTTCATGCCAAATGCACGTCCTTTCTTAGAGGCTTGATAAAATCCTCCACCCCAAATAAGCAATGTTGCACCGGTTGTAATGCCAAAAACTATGGCTAATCCTCTTGGATTCTCAAAGAGTTTTTCTATTGTATTGAAATGGAATATGCTTCCTATCAAGGCTCCCATTACAAATGGAAACAATATTGTAATAAGTACTGCTCGTGTTTTTGGCCTTTTAGGTCCTTCATAATCGTCACTTTCGAAATCTACGTCATCCATTATTTTATCTCACATAACGTCGCAAATCACCGGAAGGCTAAAGTGGTGTTTGGTTTGTGTAAAATGGAGCGAAGCGGAATACACAAACCAAACAACGCTTTTGACTGTCCGAGTGAATTTGCCTTGTTATGCATTAGCTGAATAAATCCATTAACACTTTTGCAGATGTCAATTTTTCATAGGTGGTATATCTTGGGCTTTGTAATACACCTTGTTTTGCTTTTCCGTATTTAATTGGCCCAATAGGCTTGGCTTTGGCATTAAAGTTTAATCGATATTTTCCTCCATCACCGTAAGGTTCAATAGACTCTATCTCTGCATAATGAGTAACAGCAGATACAGGGGATGTTTGATATGCCGCTATATATTTAATATCTTTGAGTTTACCTCCGCCGATACGAATGGCGTACCAGCAGTTCTCGCCAAGAAATACCTCTTTAAATCCCTCTTCTTGAGCAGGTACTATAATTGTGTCCTTAATGCTCTTTTTCTTTTTTAAGCTTGGTGTGGGAGGTACCACTTTTATTTTCTTTGCTTTTTCAAATACTCTAATTTCTACTAATGGTAAAATACTTAATATCTCGTTGAGAAATTCTTGTGTATCGGCTTTTTCAGATTCAGTTAATTTTGGTTCAGTAGGCGTGGCATTATTATCTAATTTACAACGTCCAGCATTCATTGCAGTATGTATTAACGCCCATTCAAGCCATGTAATATGCGCACGATTTAGACCGCCATTACTAGAAACGAAAACTAACGCTTTATCCCAGAACTCTTTATTCTTTTCATGTGAATCAATACGGTTTTTAATGCCATCTCCTTCTTGATAACCAAATAATATATATATTCCTGCCTGCTCAAGCTCCTTTCTATTCTTATGATTTACCCAAGCATCACGAGAAATCTCTAAACCAATGCCAGTCCAATTCATTTTATCGATTATTTTAAACGTATTTGGGTCTCCATCAGGTACAAATAAGCGAATTGTGTATGGTTTAGGCATATTTACTCCTGTTTTTATATTGCATAACGCCGCAAATCACCGGAAGGCAAAAGTGGTGTTTTGTTTGTGTAAAATGAAGCGCAGCGGAATACACAAACAAAACAACGCTTTTGACTGTCCGAGTGAATTTGCCTTGTTATGCGCTCTACTGATTAAGACGAGTTTATATAGGATCATATGATTTCAATTTTTTCCATGCTTCTGAAAAATAAGGCGTTAAATGCGTTGTACGACCCATAGTTAATTCCCCGTCCTTGAGAAGATTTAACAAAAATCCCTGTCCTTTTTTTGTTCTTGCTATTACTAATAAAAATGGCCTACCCATACTATTTTTGTACTGAAAGTAGGTGGCTTTTATATTCTTGTTATTTACTGTGATGTAATCTTCAGTTTGCTTCCCTATTTCTACATCTTTCCATTTATTCGGTTCAACATCCATTCGCCTATACATGCCAACTAAAGGTTGTAAATCATCATTAATGATTACGGGTGCAAATTGTTCTGGAAAATTACTATACTGGCCTTTTGTTATTGGTTTTAATTCCATTTTCATACTGCTGCCATTTGTATTTATAAGCCACTCTTTAAATTTGATAGATTGTGCTTGCACTTCATTTATGCAAAAAAATACTACAACTGTAAATAGTAGAAAATTAAAGAGGATTTTATCAGGTTGATTGCTGTGAGTGGCCGATTGCATGTTGGATTGTAGCTCTATAGGTGAATGTGTATTTACGCATAACAGTTAAATAGGCGGCACAGCCTAACTCGCTGAACACTGCGGCAGTGTTTGGGGGGATAGGCCGTGGCGTCATATTGTTTTCAATCCAGCCCAATCTAGTCTACTCCAATGGGAATTGGAATCCAGCCATGGATGACGGAGATAAATCAGGTCGTCTCATATAAAGAACGAGAAAAGGTTATTCTGTTTTGACGTAACTATTGGAAGTTACTTAAAAAAGAACGTGCCGCTGCACGTGCGATGCCTTGGTACATGATGCATGTAGAGGCCTGTTTCTCTGCAACAATACCCGCAAGACTTACTGAACATACTGCGAAGCAGATGGCTTCATATCTTGGTCGAATCATGCCTGATTCGTGGCGTGGTTCAGACAGGCTTACATGCAGTTGTGTGGTGTGATCGGCCTGAAGAGCATTTCCCGGATAGTAAAATCGCTCAAAAGTGACCACGCGATCCACGGACGGAAGGCAATGCTCACCGACCAGCTACAGGCTTTCCATGATGTTGCTCGCACCATCCATGTTGTTTGCCGTTCTGGGTAGGACTCCTGAATTCGCATCATCAGCAGGCGCGTTTAACACATGGATGGCCACGCTCTTCCTTCTGGCCGCTCTTCTCGGATTGGCCCTTGCCCTTCGCTGAGCGGGCATAGGGATGAGTGTAATAATTGCTATTCGCTTCGATCTCTACGTGCCTGGGTTGTAAGAAATACATCGCAACGATACTCCGTCAGATTAGGTATTTCGCGGCGTGGGCGCCATTCTTACCGAGTCATGGCAATGAGGTTCTACGAATTAATATATTTCTTAAAACATTATTATTATCAACAAGATAAATAATAATACCACCCAGAGCATTCTTGAAAAAACCCTGTTTCGGACCCATTATTATAGTAGGACAGGGTAAATCTGAAGAGGAGGTCATTATGAACATCGCACGATATGATCCCTGGCAGATGATGGACGAATGGCGTCGGGATATGGACCGACCCCTCACCTCACGCGACCGGGATGATATATCCCATGTGGTTGGGGGTGACTGGGTTCCAGCAGTCGACATCAAGGAAGAGGATGATCGGTATGTACTGCATGCGGATATCCCGGGTGTGGCACCGGAGGATATCGAAGTCACCATGGAGAATGGTGTGCTGAGTATCCGGGGCGAACGAAAATTCGAGAAGACGGAGGAGAAGGAGAACTACAAGCGTGTCGAACGCGCTCGCGGTGTTTTCTATCGCCGTTTTACACTCCCGGATCACACCGACCCGGAAGGCGTTAAAGCCACCGGTGACAATGGTGTGCTCGAGGTCATCATCCCCAAGACACCCGTTACATCGCCGAAGCGGATTGAGGTGAACCACTAAGCGAACGGGGGGGCCGGCAACGGCCCTTCTGCTTTAAGCATCCTGTTTCCAGGCTAGCGCCTGTTGGTAGAGGGCGTTCTTTTTCTCACCGGTAATCTTCGCCGCCAGTGAAGCGGCCTGTTTCAACGGCAGCTCATCGAGCAGCAGCTTGAGTACCTGTTCGGTCTCCACGGTCTTTTGATCAGACTGTTCTCTCCCTACCCCCTGCACCAGGACAACAAACTCGCCTTTCTGCTGATTGGGATCTTCCGCGACGATTTCGATCAGCGCATCAAGTCGCCCGCGTAACAGGGTCTCATGCACCTTGGTCAACTCGCGGGCCACCACTGACTCCCGCGCTGCGCCAAACACCTCGGCCATATCCTTAAGAGCAGAGAGTATCCGGTGGCTCGATTCATAGAACACCAGGGTGGCGCTCTCGGCCGCAATATCCTGAAACCAGCGTCGACGGGCGGATGATTGCCGGGGCGGAAACCCGGCAAAGAGGAAACGGTCTGTGGGCAGACCCGCCACGGAGAGCGCGCATATCGCCGCGCTGACCCCAGGCACAGGCACGACACGGATGCCCAGGCGACCCGCCTCCCGTACCAGCGGAAAACCGGGGTCACTGATCAGCGGCGTACCCGCATCTGAGACCAGCGCGAGGGATTGTCCCTCCTCCAGCTGTCGCAGCAATCGCCCCATCACCTCCCGCTCATTATGTTCGTGCAGGGCCACCATTTGAGTAGAGATGCCGTAGTGTCTGAGCAGGGGGCGGGTGTGCCTTGTGTCCTCCGCTGCAATGAGGTCTACCGCCTCCAATACCCTGACGGCACGCACAGAAAAATCATCGAGATTGCCGATTGGGGTGGCAACAACGTAAAGTACGCCCTTTGACAACATAGATACCTATTTAACAGGAGCTGGCCGGATTCCCATCCTGCACACCCGACCGAGACCATGCAAGTGATTCAACGTATTTCGCCGCTACTGCTGACCCTCTCCCTGCTGCTTCTGTTCCAGGGCTGCACCGCACCAGTCACAAAACCCGATGTCGAACCTGAAAAGGATGCGGTCATCCTGCGGCAGCAGGCCGATAGCCTCATTGAGGCTAAATCGTTTGCCGCGGCGGCTGTGCTGATCGAGTCACTGGCCCGCGACAGCCTTCCCCCCCGACGGGAGGATCTGCTGTTGGAGGCGGCGGAAACCTGGGCCAAGGCGGGTAATTGGGAAAAGAGCGAATCCCTGACCAATGAGATCCGCAGCCCCGGCAGCGATGCAGAATTCATCCTGCGGCTGCGTATGCTGCAGGCAGAAAGACTGTTGCAACAGGGCCAGGTCGATCAGGCACTGGACCTGATGCAACCTCCCCCAGGTCCAGAAAGCTCTCTCGGACTGCGTCAGCGGTTTCATGAAAACGTTGCGGAGAGTTTTCGCCTCGTTGGAAATCTGCTGGAGAGCGCCCGGGAGCTGAGCGAACTCGATATGTTATTGCTCGACCCCGAGCGCCGCCTGAAGAATCAGGCCATGCTGATCCAGACCCTTTCCGCCATGACCGATACTGCGCTGGCACTGCTGCAGCCGGATCCACCAGGCACCTTGGGCGGCTGGATGGACCTTGCCCGGATCGTCAAGAACCGTGGCGACGACCCGGCGATTGTCGAGACACGATTGGATGCCTGGCGGGAGGAGTACCAAAACCATCCCGCCCTCCCGTCACTGCTTGTCGGCTATTTCGATCAGGACAAGTCTCTGCTTGAACAGATCAGTCACATCGCAATACTTCTGCCCCGTACCGGTCCCTACGCCAAAGTGGCTGCCGCCGCGCGCGACGGGTTCATGTCGGCCTGGTATCAGCGGCCGGCCAATAACCGCCCTGTACTGCGTTTTTATGACAGCAGCGACCCCACCAAGATCATCGATATCTATCAGCTGGCGATCGACCAAGGCGCAAAAATTGCGGTCGGACCGATCAGCAAGGCGGCACTCAAGGCCCTGCTGCAAAGGGAAAACTTCGAGATCCCACTGCTTGCCCTCAACCGGACAAACGGCGAGCCCCATCCACCCACAAACTTTTACCAGTTTGGTCTATCACCAGAGGATGAAGCTGAGCAGGTGGCCGAACGCGCCTGGCTCGATGGTTTCGGCAACGCCTTGGTACTGACACCCACGGGAAGCTGGGGCGATCGGATCTATGAAAGTTTTCGGGAACGTTGGGAATCACTTGGCGGCCGGGCAGTCGAACAGCAGTCCTACATCGCCAAGGAGAACGATTTCTCCACTCCCATCCGCAAACTGCTCAATATCGATGAGAGCAACGCCCGCAAGCAGGCAGTACAACAGGTGCTGGGAGAGTCTTTGGAATACGAGCCGAGGCGCCGGGCGGATGCCGACTTCATCTTCCTCGCCGCCCGCCCACAAAAGGCACGACAGCTGCGTCCTCAACTGCAGTTCCACCACGCGGGGGATCTGCCGGTCTATGCCACCTCCCACATCTACAGCGGCAAACAGGCGCAGGAGAAAGACAAGGATATCGGCAAGATCAAGTTCGTCGACATTCCCTGGTTGCTGGAAGATGACAATCAGCAACCCCTGTCACGCAGCAGTCTGGCAAAGCTTCTGCCGGGGGTGGAAGAGCGTTATACCCGGCTCTACGCCATGGGCATTGACGCCTTCAATCTGCTGCCCCACCTGCAGCAGCTGAGTGATCAACCGGGGCTCACACAGGACGGCAAAACCGGCAACCTCTACATCGATACCTCAAACCGGCTACACCGCCAGCTCGCATGGGCTGAAATGTCTAATGGCAAAGCCAGGATAAGCGGCTTCGCTCCCCGAATGGGGGTGCCGGAAAACACGCCATCCTCTACTCAGCCAATCCAGGGTTTACCTGACGAATCCACTACAATCACGACGAACAACCTGCCTCAAGAGACGACTGAGACAGGCGGGGCTCCACAGAGGCCATGAGAAAGGCCAGTCATCTGTGCAAGGGCGATCAGGCGGAAACCCTTGCCTGCAGTCATTTGCAACAGACCGGGCTGCAACTCGTCGAGAAGAACTACCGCTGCAAGGGAGGAGAGATCGACCTCATCATGCGGGATGGGGAGAGTCTGGTATTTGTCGAGGTGCGATTCCGCAAGAGCAGCAGTTTTGGCTCGGCGGCCGAGTCGGTCACAGCCAGCAAGCAGCGCAAGCTGATCACTGCAGCCAGCCACTATCTGCAACGGCAACGCAACTCATGGCCCTGCCGCTTCGACGTGGTAGGCATCACCGGCGAACACGACCCCGTCATTCAATGGATCAAGGATGCCTTCCAGAGCGCCTGATCTACAGGTAGTCTATAGAACCATGGAACTGAACGACCGAATCAAACAGATTTTTGACCAGAGCATCCAGACCAAAATCGAGGCGATGCCGCTGCTGGTCGATCCGATTGCCGGCGCCGCAGAGCTTATCGTGGCTCAGTTCTTGGAGGGCGGCAAAATATTGAGCTGCGGCAACGGCGGCTCCGCCGGAGATGCCCAGCACTTCTCATCCGAAATGCTCAACCGTTTCGAACGGGAGCGCCCCGGCCTGCCAGCCATCGCCCTGACCACAGACACCTCGACCCTCACATCGATCGCCAACGACTACAGTTACGAACGGGTCTTCGCTCGGCAGATCGAGGCATTGGGTCAGCCCGGCGATCTACTGCTGGCGATATCCACCAGCGGCAATTCGAACAACATCAGTGCGGCCATCGAGGCGGCCCATGAACGGGAGATGGCGGTCATCGCCCTGACCGGCAAAGAAGGTGGGGAGGCGGCGAAACTCCTGGTGCCTGGCGATGTCGAAATTCGCGTACCGTCGGGCTCAACCGCCCGCATTCAGGAAGTTCACCTTCTGGTCATACACTGCCTGTGTGATCTGGTGGACCAACAGCTATTGGGAAGTGAATAAAATGCAGCAATCAAAATCGATCATCCTCGCCATCGTTCTGCTCACCGGTTCGCTACTGCAAGGCTGCGCCGCTGTCATCGTCGGTGGCGCGGCCACCACAGCCAGTGTGGCCCATGATCGCCGCACTGCCGGCGTCATCGTGGAAGATCAGTCCATCGAACTAAAAGCGATGGAGCGGCTCGGCAGCGATGACTATCTCAACGAACACAGCAAAATCAGCGTCACCAGTTATAACATGGTGGTGTTGCTCACCGGCCAGGCCGAGACAGATGCGCTCCGTGCCAAGGCGGAGCAGATGGTAAAAAGCGTTGAGCGTGTCCGCCGGGTGGTCAATGAATTGGAGATCGGTACTGCAGCCTCCATCGGAGAGCGAACCCGCGACTCCGCCCTCACCACCGAGGTAAAATTCAAACTGACCGGGGTCGACCTGCCCGATTTTGATACCTTTCGGGTCAAGGTCGTCACGGAACGCGGCGTTGTCTTTCTGATGGGACTCCTCACCCAGGCCGAAGGCGATGCAGTGACCGACCTGGTCCGGCACATCAGCGGCGTTCGCCGGGTGGTACGGGTCTTCGAGTACATCTAGATTGAACCCAGGTTGAACACCTCACTACTGCGCAACGCCCTGGCAGAGATTGTCGGTTGCGAATCGGTACTCACCGACCCCGCCGACTGCCTGCCCTACGGCTACGACAACAGCCGCCTGCAGGCAATGCCGCAAGCGGTGGTCTTCGCCACTGAGCACTCGCAGGTGGCGGCACTCGCCCGTTTCTGTCACGAGCAACGGATCAGCCTGGTTGCCAGAGGCACGGGGACCGGCACCACCGGCGCCACTGTGCCCATCGAGGGCGGCGTCCTGCTCTCTCTGGAACGCATGAACCGCATCCTGGAGATCGATCCCGATAATCGCCTAGCCAGAGTGGAACCCGGCGTTACCAATCAGACGCTGCAGACGGCACTGGCGGAAAAGGGGTTTTTCTGGCCACCTGACCCAACCAGCGCATCGATCTGCACCATCGGCGGAAACCTTGCCTACAATTCCGCGGGTCCCCGGGCGGTAAAATATGGAACACCCCGCGAGAACACCCTCGGCCTCAGAGCCGTCCTCGGCAACGGTCAAACCATCCACACCGGAGTCAACACCACCAAGGGCGTGGTGGGTTACGACCTCACCCGCCTGCTGATCGGTTCCGAGGGTACGCTGGCTCTGATAACAGAAGCCACCCTCAAACTGACTCCGCTGCCGGAGACCAAACGAACCCTGCAGGCCAGTTACAGGGATATTCACGCCGCCGCCCATGCGGTCTCCGCCATCATGGCACAGCCCGTCACCCCCTGTGCGCTGGAGTTCATGGACGGTGCGGCACTGGCGATGGTACGGGATTTTTCGAATCTCGAACTCGATCCCGCGGTGGGTGCCCTGTTGATGATCGAGGTGGACGGTCCCGCACACAGCATCGAGGATGAGACCGCCGCCATCTCGAAAGCGGCGTCCAATCAGGGACTGCTGGGGATACACACCGCAGAGACAACAGAGGCGGTCGTTTCACTCTGGAAGACCCGCAAGGCGCTCTCACCGGCACTGCGCAATGTGGCGCCCAAAAAAATCAATGAGGATGTGGTGGTGCCCGTCTCGCGCATCCCCGATCTGATAGGTGGCCTGGAGAGACTCTCCGCCGACACCGGCATCACCATCATCAATTTTGGCCATGCCGGGAACGGCAATATCCATGTCAATCTATTGTTGGATCCGGACGACCCGGAACAGTTGTCTCTTGGCGAGCAGTGCCTGAGCCGTCTTTTTGACCTGACCCTGAGCCTCGGCGGCACCCTCTCCGGGGAACATGGCATCGGTCTGGTCAAACAGCCCTATATCGATCGCGAGATCGATCCGGTTACCCTGGAACTGATGCGTTGCATCAAACGGCAGTTCGACCCCCGGAATATTCTCAATCCGGGAAAAGTGTTCCCCAGCACCGCTTAGTTTTGTGACCCGGGTTTCAGTTTCCGGCCGTTCTGCCGACTCAATGTGAAGTAGTTCCTAAATATTCCTGTGTTCGGCCGTAATCTGAAATCACAGGAGAGAGATAGAGCCAGGGAGAGGCCAATCAGACCCGGTAACGACTTCGCAGAGGCAGCCAACATGAACAACCTGAGACAAAAATCCTTGAGCTTGGCTCTGTTGCTTGCGATTGGCACCACCTCGACCTGTATCGTCGCAGAAGAGCGGACCCTGACTGTCGATAAAGAGGGTTTCTGCACCAGTCTCAGAACGGTAGACACCTCAACTCTGTCGAAACAGCTTCGTAACCTGCAACAGAATCTGAAAAACCAGCAAATCACGCTTCAGCAACGCGTAGAGAAAGGCGCCTTTGGTGTCCTGGATGTCGCCATCACTATTCTTGCCCCTGGCGGCCTGATCTACGCCGCAGTCAAGCAGCAGACCCATTTTCAGGCGAAAAATCAGCTCGCACTAGTCTCGACCGATATGAATCAACTCTCTGTCGATCTGCTGAACTTCAACGAGGTCAACGGCAGCTATCAGGTGGCAGCGCTACGATAAGCCAGGCTTTGCCCAAGTAATTAACCACTATGGACTGAAAGTCCATAGATGTAGGCCTGATCAAGCGTAGCGGATCAGGCATTCCGGTGAATCCGGGCAATAAAAAACCGGCACTAGGCCGGTTTTTTATTGCCTGTCAGTGATTAAAGATCAATCAACCTGACGCCGCAGCGGGCACTGGGTGCGATCATACTCATCGCCCAGACCATCCCAGGCATAGTTCAAAGCGAACTGGATACGCGAGAAGAAATGGTCCGGCCCAATCTCTTCAAGCAGGTGAGTACTGCGGATAGTATCCATAAACTGCTTCTTCATCCGCGCCACCAGAAATTCGATATTGTTCGATTTCAGACGCTCGGCCAGATGGCGCATCACCTCTTCCCCGGTGGAGTCGATCTGGTTAATGCCCTCACCATCGATTACGATGTAACGCAGTTTGGGTTTACTCGCCACCAGCTCCAGTACTTTGTCTTCAAAATACCCGGCATTGGCAAAATAGAGCGAACCATCGAAACGCAATAATTGGATATATTCACTGGTGGGCAGCGGATGCACGCTGATATCCCGCATGGTTCCATCATGATAGCGGGAGAGCACTGCCACGCGCGGGCGCATGGAACGCACGATGAAAAGTGCAATGGAGAGTATCAGACCCACCAAAATACCGATCTCCAGATGCGGTGCCATATAAAGCGTGAGCAACATGGTGACCACCGCCACGATCGCATCCTGCTTTTCAGCTTTCCAGGCATGGATGATCGGTTCGATCTTGATCAAATTGATAACTGCCAGAATGATAACGGAAGCCAGCGTCGCCTGTGGCAGATGGTAGAGCAACGGGGTCAGGAACAGCAGTGTTATACCAACCACCAGGCCCGTGACGACCGAGGAGAAACCGGTGACCGCTCCGTTATCGATATTCACGGCGGAACGGGAGAAGGAACCGGAGACCGGATAGCCGGAGAAGAGGCCGGAGGTGATGTTACTCAGGCCCTGTCCAATCAGCTCCTGGTTGGCATCCAGCTTCTGGCGAGTACGTGCAGCCATCGCCTTGGCGATGGAGATGGCCTCCATGAAGCCGATCAGTGAAATGATCACCGCAGTGGCCATCAACTGTGTGGCTATGTCCCAGTCGATGCCGCTGGGTAAGGAGATGGGAGGTAGTCCAGCAGGGATACTGCCCACAACCTTGCCGCCCATTCCACCCTCAAAACCGAGCAACCAGGCCCCGACGGTAGTCACCACCACAGCCGCCAGCACGTTGGGGATCTTCGGCATATATTTCTTTAGCCCGACCATAATACCGATGGCCACCACTGCGAATGCCAGCGTCGCCATGTGCGTCCCTTCCATCGCCGCAACGATCACATTGTAGACTTTCTCATAGTGGTGGGGCGCACTCTCCGCGGTCACCCCGAACAGCTTGCTCAACTGGGAGGTGGCAATGATGATGGCGCCGGCATTCGTGAAGCCGACCACCACGGGGTGAGAGAGCAGATCGACCAGCACACCAAGACGTAGCAGACCGAGCGAGATTTGAAATACACCGACGAATAGTGCCAACAGCACCGCATAGATAAGAAATCCCTCAGGATTGGCTGCGGCGATCGGTTCCAGTGCCGCCGCTGTCATCAGGGAGACCACTGCGACGGGGCCGGTAGCCAACTGCCGGGATGAGCCGAAAAAGGCTGCGATCATGGGCGGCAGAAAGGAGGCGTAAAGGCCGTAATAGGCGGGCAAACCAGCCAGTTGGGCGTAGGCCATGGACTGAGGGACCAGCACCAGCGCGACAGTGACACCCGCAAGAATATCGGCCTTCAGGATCTTACCGTCGCGCAGTTCGCCGATCCATCCGAAGAACGGCAGGAAACATTGCCGTAAATAAGCGACTACGTCGTTTAGCCCAATCACTGTAACCCCCTGTGAAGAATAAAGTTCATTATTGCGGATGGACTATTGAACGAGTCGCGGAATCCTGCGGTGAAAATACCCGGCACCCTGTATTCCAGCCGACCGACCCAGCGCTGCCCATCAAGAATTCGGAAAGCAGATAAGTGTATCCTAATTAACTACTTTTTACGAGAACATGTCGAAAGTAATGTATCGACACAGTAAATCTGCAGTAACATGGGCTAAAGTGATATAAAATCCTGCCGCTACTAGATAAAGGACATGTAGGCAACATCCCGACGATTGTTGCCCGTAAAATGATGCCAATCACGACACTAATAACTTCCAAAGGAGCAAGCGCCGTGCGATTCCTGTTACCACTTCTATTCCTGATTCTACCTGGAATCGGCCTTGCGTCCGGACGTGGTGAAAACCACCTGATTCTTACCGACCACTGGGTGGGTTTCACGGCTATCGCCATCTTCGTTGTGGCCTATCTGCTGGTAATGGCGGAAGAGTTCACCCACCTGCGCAAATCCAAACCGGTGATTCTGGCTGCAGGCCTGATCTGGGCCATCGTTGCCTGGTACTATCAGCAACACGGCCTGCCCCACGCAGCGGAAGCAGCTGTACGGCACAACCTGCTGGAATACGCCGAATTGATGTTGTTCCTGCTGGTAGCGATGACCTATATCAACGCCATGGATGAACGCAACGTTTTTGAAAAACTGCGCTCCTGGCTGGTGGCCAAGGGTTTCGGCTTCCGGCAACTCTTCTGGATTACCGGCGGACTCGCCTTCTTCATCTCCCCGATCGCCGACAACCTGACCACTGCCCTGCTGATGTGCGCGGTGGTACTGGCAGTTGGGGGCAGCAACAACAAGTTCGTACTGCTCGCCTGCATCAACATTGTGGTTGCGGCCAATGCCGGCGGCGCTTTCAGTCCCTTCGGCGACATCACCACCCTGATGGTATGGCAGAAGAACATCACCACTGCTCAGGGCACCGTCGATTTTTTCGAGTTCTTCAATCTCTTTGTCCCCTCGGTAGTCAACTGGCTGATACCAGCAATTATCATGACCTTCGCCGTACCCAATGAAAAACCTGAAGGCGGCGGCGAAGATGTCGAAATGAAGCGCGGCGCCAAACGCATTATCTTTCTGTTCCTGGCCACTATCATCACCGCGGTGAGTTTCCACAATTTCATCCACATGCCACCCGTGATCGGCATGCTGACCGGCCTGGCCTACCTGCAGTTCTTCGGCTTCTATCTGAAAAAGACCTACCATAAAGAGCTGATCACCACCAATGGTGACGCCTCCACCGAGCTGGAGCACGACGAGCAGATGGGTGACCCCATCGCCTTCGATGTTTTCAACAAAATTGCCCGGGCGGAGTGGGATACCCTGCTCTTCTTCTATGGCGTGGTGCTCTGTGTCGGCGGCCTGGGTTTCATCGGCTACCTGGCACTGGCCTCCGATGTCATGTACACCCAGTGGGGCGTCACCATGGGCCTCAGCCCTGCGATGAATGCCACCCCAGCCAATATAGCCGTAGGTGTGCTCTCCGCCATCGTCGATAATATTCCTGTGATGTTCGCGGTGCTCACCATGATGCCGGAGATGTCCGAAGGTCAATGGCTGCTGGCAACCCTGACCGCCGGCGTCGGCGGCAGCATGCTCTCCATCGGCTCTGCCGCTGGCGTAGCGCTGATGGGTCAGGCCCGGGGCAAGTACACATTCTTTGGCCACATGAAATGGATGCCGGTGATAGCCTTGGGCTACGTGGCCAGCATATACACCCACATCTGGATCAACTCGCACCTCTTCTGATTCAACTCTAAAGGCCCACCAACGGGTGGGCCTTTTACCTATCCCTTCCGCCCCGGTGGAATTACCCATTCTCCGTGGTATAGTTGGCCCCACTCAGAATTCATGTCTTGCTGGAACCTGAAACGTAACCCACCCTTTTGGGACAGTTTCCGGCCAAGTCAAAACGATTGCATAGGGGAGTAATTCATGTCTAAGAAACACCCAATCGTAGCAGTTACCGGTTCTTCCGGTGCCGGCACCACTACCGTCAAGCTTGCCTTGGAGCACATCTTCTTCCGCGACGGCTTCACCCCCGCCATAGTCGAGGGCGACAGCTTCCACCGCTATGACCGCGTCGAGATGCGCAAGAGGATGGCTGGCGGCATGTCCCATTTCGGCCCCGAAGCAAACCGTTTCGACAAGATCGCAGAGCTGTTCAAGACATACGGTGAGACCGGCTCCGGTCAGAAGCGCTACTACCTGCACTCTGAAGGTGAGGCCACCGAACACAACACCCGTCTTGGCGTTGACAAGAAGCCTGGCGAGTTCACCCCCTGGGAGACGATTCCGGAGGGGACTGACCTGCTGTTTTACGAAGGCCTGCACGGACTGGCAGTAAACGGTGAAGACGACGTCTCCCAGCACGTGGACCTGGGCGTGGGTGTAGTACCCATCGTCAACCTGGAGTGGATCCAGAAGATCTTCCGCGACAACGCCGAGCGTGGTTATAGTGAGGAGGCCATCGTTGACACCATCATGCGGCGCATGCCCGACTACATCAACCACATCACCCCGCAGTTCTCACGCACGGACATCAACTTCCAGCGCGTACCCACGGTTGACACCTCCAACCCGTTCATCGCCCGTGACATCCCGACGCCTGACGAGAGTTTCGTGGTCATCCGTTTCAAGGATACGAAGAAGTTCGGTACCGACTTCCCCTATCTGCTCTCCATGGTCGACGGCTCTTTCATGTCACGCCGCAACAGCATCGTGGTGCCCGGCGGCAAGATGGGATTCGCCATGGAGATCATCCTGCAACCCATCATCGAACAGATGATGGATGCGCGTTAGATCCAGCGCCTGCCTTGGAAAAAACCGCGGCGGCCTTATGGTCGCCGCGGTTTTTTTTGGCCGTCAATGACCCTCCTGGCAGCTAGTCGTATTCCCTGTCTTTCCAGTTTCGCAGCGCGGTAAAGACCGCTTCATCACCGCTAAGTTTTTTTCCGGCGTAACCTTCAGCGGCATTTATCACATCCCTCACACCTGTACGCAAGAAGGGGTTGGTGGCCAGCTCGCCAGCCAACGATGAGGGTAGCGTCGGCCTGCCCGACTCCCGGCTGGCCCGGTCTGCCAGCAAACGCAATTTGATCGCCTCGCTCTCCGGTTCCACCCAGGCAGCAAAACCCAGGTTATCCAGCGTGTACTCATGGGCGCAGTAGATCTGGGTCTCCGCAGGCAGGCCGGCAAAACGCAGCAGTGATGCAGCCAGCGCCACGTGCGTACCATCAAAGACTCTCCCGCATCCGGCAGCGAAGAGCGTATCGCCGCAAAACAGGGCGTTTTCACCAAGATAGGAGACGTGACCGGCGGTATGACCGGGGGTATCAAGCACCTTGAACCTCGTCGTCATGCCCGGCAGTTCAATCCGATCACCCTCGGATACCCGCCGGTTCACGCCGCGTATCGGCTCCTTTGCAGGGCCGAATATCTCGATGTCCGGAAACCGCTGCAGCAGGCCAGAAATTCCACCGACATGATCTGAGTGGTGGTGAGTCACCATAATTGCACCCAGTTCCAGGGATGCCTGTTCCAGATATGCCGCCACCGGTCTCATTTCTCCGGGATCCACCACAACCGCAAGGGAGGCGTCCGGCTCGGTTATCAGCCAGATATAGTTGTCAGCGAAACTGGGGATCGGGGTGACATCGAACATGGAGGCAGGCCGGTGTCAGGCAGACGATTTCACTGCTTTCAGCGGATTCTCCTGCAACGCCTGATTCACCGACGCCAGAATCCCCGCCACATCCAGACCACATTCGCTGAGTTGTTCCTGGTGGCTAGCATGATGGATATATCGATCCGGCAGACCAAGATTCATCACCCGCACCTTATGTCCAACACTGGCCAGATACTCGTTGACCGCCGAACCGGCGCCACCCTGAACCAGGTTCTCTTCCAGAGTCACCAGAATCTCATGCCGCGAGGCCAAATCAAGAATCAGCGCCTCATCCAGCGGCTTCACGAAGCGCATATTGGCAACCGTGGCATCCAGGGACTCCGCCACCTCCAGCGCCGGCGCCAACAGGGAACCAAAGGCCAGCAGGGCGACCCGCCGCCCATTCCTCCGAATCTCACCCTTACCCAGCGGTATAGGGTGAACAGGACGAGTGACGGCTACGCCCGGGCCGCTTCCCCGGGGATAACGAACCATCGCCGGCCCCACGTATTCGTAGGCGGTCTGCAGCATCCTGCTGCTCTCATCTTCGTCTGCCGGGGTCATAACCACCATATTCGGCACTACCCGGACGAAGCTCAGATCAAGGCTGCCGGCATGGGTCGCGCCATCCGCGCCCACCTGTCCGGCACGATCCACCGCAAACGTGACATCGAGATTCTGCAGGGCAATGTCGTGCAGTAACTGATCGTAGGCTCGCTGTAAAAAGGAGGAGTAGATGGCAACCACCGGCTTCACTCCCTCGCAGGCCAGACCGGCAGCGAAGGTCAGGGCATGCTGTTCCGCAATACCGACATCGAAATAGCGCTTGGGAAACCGTTGGGAGAACTCAACCAGGCCAGAGCCTTCACACATCGCGGGGGTGATGGCCACCAGCTTGTCATCTTCCGCCGCCGCGTGACAAATCCAGTCGCCGAAGATCTGGGTATAGGTCGATCCACCTGCTTTTTTTTGCATCACACCGGTGGCGGGATTGAAAGGCGTTACCCCATGATAGAAGCAGGGATCCTGTTCAGCGGGTTTAAAGCCGCGTCCCTTCTGGGTTACCACATGCAGCAACCGCGGTCCGGACATCTTGCGCATATTGCGCAGGGTCTTAACCAGGGTTTCCAAATCATGGCCATCGATTGGACCAATGTAGTTGAAACCCATCTCTTCAAAGAGCGTGCCAGGCATCACCATGCCCTTCATATGCTCTTCCCATTTCCCCATCAATTCACCCAATTGCGGTGGCAAATGGCTGAGCGCAGACTTTCCACCCTCGCGCACCCGAGTATAAAAGTTCCCGGAGAGCAGGCGTGCCAGATGGTTACTGAAGGCACCAACCGGTTTGGAGATCGACATGTCGTTGTCGTTGAGCACCACCAGCAGATCCTGATCCAGGGCACCCGCGTGATTCAGTGCTTCAAAGGCCATCCCCGCCTGCATCGCGCTGTCCCCGATCACTGCGACGATTTTACGGGACTCACCCCTCTGCTTCGCCGCAACCGCCATCCCAAGAGCGGCGCCGATAGAGGTACTCGAATGCCCTGTGCCGAAGACGTCAAATTCGCTCTCGGTACGTTTGGGAAAACCGGATAGACCACCTTTCTGGCGCAGAGTGTGCATGCGCTCACGGCGTCCGGTAAGAATCTTATGGGGATAGGCCTGATGCCCAACATCCCAGATCAACCGATCTGTTGGGGTATCAAACACATAGTGCAGCGCGATGGTCAGCTCCACCACGCCCAGTCCCGCAGCCAGATGGCCACCTGTCTGGGAGACAGTTTCAATCAGAAACCGACGCAGTTCGGTTGCCAGTTGCGGCAATTGGGTGGACTCTAAACATCTCAGGTTCGCAGGCAGATCGACCTGTTCCAGCAAGCCGTAGCCGCCGGAGGGGGCAGCGTCGCCTGTTTGCTGGTTTTCAATTTCAGACATTTAGCGCCAATTCCAAAAGGTAGCTGTTCAGATCAAACCCCATCAGGACGCAACCGACTGCCAACCCTACGATTTGGAATGATAGTGTGACTGGTTAGTTTAACGCATCATGGGCCAAGGCGCATTTCACACTGCCTCACGACGTATGTTTTTTGCCTCAGCCAGGACGAAATCCCGGAAGGCAACGGCCGCAGGCGACAACCGTTTGCCTTTCCGATGGACCATATACCACTTGCGCCGAATCGGAAATTGTTCGACATCGAGGATCACCAAACGCCCCGTCTCCACTTCGAGTTCGATAGTGTGCTCTGAAGCCACACTGAGTCCCATGCCTGCCCGCACCGCCTGTTTGATCGCCTCGTTGCGGGTCATCTGCATGCCGCTCTTGAGTTCGAGACCATGCTCCTTGAAGAATCGTTCCATCGCAAGACGGGTGCCGGAACCGCTCTCTCGCATAACGAAGGTCTCATCCTGAAGGCGGGAGAGGGGAATCCCCGGCATCCCATCCAGAGGATGACCTGGTGGGGCTATTACCACCAGAGGGTTTTCCATGAACGCTTCTGATTCAAGCTCCAGCTTCTCAGGAGGATGTCCCATCAACACGATGTCGGTCTCATTGGCCTCCAGCAAAGCCATAAGCTGCTTTCGATTGGTCACGTCCAGACGCAGATCTATGCCCGGATAGCGCTGATGAAAGGCCGCCAGAAGCCGCGGCGCAAAGTAGTTGACGGTACTGGCGACTGCAATGTCGAGTTGCCCGGTATCAACACCTTTCAGCGCCGCAAGCACCTCCTCCATCTCTTCGAACATTCCAAAGATGGCGCGGGTGTATTGATAGACCTCCCGTCCAGCATCGGTAAGCTGGATTTTTTTTCCTGTCTGCTCAAACAACCGCAGTCCGACCGTCTCCTCCAACTGCTTCACCTGCATCGATACCGCAGGCTGACTGAGATGCAATTCATCCGCCGCCCGTGTGTAACTCAATCGTCTGGCAACCGCTCCGAAGACAGACAACTGTCTAAGCGTCACATGCATAATAATGTCTCATCTATTTATAAGCCGCCTGCCACAACCACAAAGCAAACCCATCCCATTCTTCATAGTTTACGGGGTGTTAAGCCACGGTATCGCGCGAGTCACAGCAATTTATCACCTATACTCCTTAGGTAACCGAGGCCTCATCCAACGCCATGAACCTACGCCCACCATGAATCATGCCGAAAAACTGCGTATCACCATTGGCCTGTCGGACAGCGACTGCCGGCTAATAAAATCACACCAACACAACCTTCGCGCCTCTCTCGACCACTGTCGCGTGGACTATTACAACTGGTTCAGGGAGCGCCTCGGCTGGACAGAGAAAAATGGCGACCCTTTGCTGGACGGCGTCTGCGAATCCTATATCGGCGGCAGCTATGATGAAACATTCTGCTCAATACAATACAACCAGGCGATTCACTGGCATAAAAACGGCATGAGTTCTGAGCACGCGCTGGCCGCACAGGGCACCTTGAGACATCTGTTTATCGATATCGCCCAGAAACAGGGCCTGACAGACCTGGCAAAAGCCCTCTGCCGCGTCATCGACCTCACCCAATCCGTACAGTCGATGGTCTTTCATCTGGCTCATACTCTCGACCGGTTACGCCGGGTCGCTGAGTTTGATCTGGCCAGAATACAGCAGCCCTGCTCTACGGACCATGGCGACATCTCCCCAAGTGGCCTGAAAAAGGCCTACATCGACCACTACCAATGGAAACTGCGTGCCTACGCACTGGCACTGGGCGAACCACTGGACAATGAGAAACTGCCCATGACCTCTGACACCTGCGCCCTGGGCAAGTGGCTGCAAACAGGTGGCATCGATCAGATTCCGAAAGATGATCAGGACGCATTCCTGGCTGCTCACGAACGTCTGCATCGACTGGGGGTTCACATCCTGAACGAAGCTAAAGCCAAGCGCCCCTTCAACATCGCTGACTACCTGATGGATATGGAGGCCGCCTCGGAGGATATCATCAGCGTTCTAGGTCACCGCATCGACTGCCAGTTGCGGCAGCTGGCCGCCGAAGACAGCCTCACCCATCTCGGCAACCGCCGTCTCTTCGAACGGGATCTCGAAAAGCGGGTGGCCCATGCCAAACGCTCCAAGGAGGGGCTTGGACTGCTCTTTATCGATATCGACAAATTCAAGAACATCAACGACCGCTACGGCCACGCAGTCGGCGACGAGGTTATCCAGGGAACAGCCCGCAGAATCGTCGAAGTCCTGCGCACAGCAGACAACATCTACCGCTGGGGTGGGGAGGAGTTTGCAGCTCTGGTTGCCGTCGACAACAGGAAAGAACTGACAACGGCTGCCGAACGATTGCGGGAGAGTTTCATCGAAACCGATCATTTCACAACCCGGGGACTGGTCGAAATCACCATCAGCATCGGCGGAAGTTACACACCAGCCGCAGAGAAATCCGCACCCAACACCCTTTTCTCCTTGGCAGACCGAAGTTTGCACCAGGCAAAGAGAGCCGGGCGCAACCGGGTCGTGATTGCCGGCTGAATCCTGTTCGTTTACTGTCGCCACATCAGGCGGAAATTCGTCTGCCGATCAGTGCATAAACATTTACTTATGATCCGGATTAATATTTCTGATTTCACTTATGAATGATTCCACTATAAATTGCCTTCCACATTCCGGGGTTGCTCTCAATAATATTGAGACTACAACACCGGAAATCCTGTTTCTTCACGTTCGAAACATTTAGGAGCGAACAATGGCGTTATTAGACCAAACCGGTCGTTACTCTGACCTGACTCTCGACGAAGATAAACTGCTTGCTGATGGCAACCACATGCTGGTCGCCTATACCATGACCCCAGCAGAGGGTTACGGCTACCTGGAAGCTGCTGCACACTTTGCGGCAGAGTCTTCTACCGGTACCAACGTAGAGGTTTCGACCACTGATGACTTCACCAAGGGTGTAGACGCGCTGGTTTACTCCATCGACGAAGCCAAAGAGATCATGAAGATTGCGTACCCGAACGAACTGTTCGATCGTAACGTAATCGACGGCCGCGCCATGATCGTCTCCTTCCTGACTCTGGCAATCGGTAACAACCAGGGCATGGGCGACATCAAGCAGTCTCAGATGTTCGACTTCTACGTCCCACCGAAGATGCTGCGCCTGTTCGACGGCCCCTCCGTAGATATCACAGACCTGTGGTACCACTTGGGCCGTCCTCGTGAGAACGGCGGTTACATCGCCGGTACCATCATCAAGCCAAAGCTTGGCCTGCGCCCAGAGCCATTTGCCAATGCAGCTTACCAGTTCTGGCTGGGTGGTGACTTCATCAAGAATGACGAGCCCCAGGGCAACCAGGTTTTCTGCCCACTGAAGAAGGTTCTGCCTCTCGTTCACGACGCCATGAAGCGTGCACAGGATGAGACTGGTGAGCCCAAGATCTTCTCCATGAACATCACTGCTGACGATCACCACGAGATGTGTGCTCGTGCCGATTTCGGTCTTGAGCTGTTTGGTGAAGACGCTCCCCGTCTGGCCTTCCTGGTCGATGGATACGTTGGCGGCCCAGGCATGGTAACCACCGCACGTCGGAACTATCCTTCTCAGTACCTGCACTATCATCGTGCCGGTCACGGTGCTGTTACTTCTCCTTCTTCCAAGCGTGGTTACACCGCTTACATCCTGGCCAAGATGTCTCGTCTGATGGGTGCTTCCGGTATCCACGTGGGCACCATGGGCTACGGCAAGATGGAAGGTGGCCCTGAAGACAAAATCATTGCTTACATGATCGAGCGTGATGAGTGTCAGGGACCTGTCTACTACCAGAAATGGTACGGCATGAAACCCACCACCCCAATCATCTCCGGCGGCATGAACGCACTGCGTCTGCCCGGTTTCTTCGAAAACCTGGGCCACGGCAACGTCATCAACACCTCTGGTGGTGGCTCTTACGGCCACATCGACAGCCCCGCAGCTGGTGCTATCTCCCTGCGTCAGGCCTACGAGTGCTGGAAAGAGGGTGCAGACCCCATCGAGTACGCCAAAGAGCACAAAGAGTTCGCTCGTGCCTTCGAATCTTTTGAGCACGATGCAGATGCTATCTTCCCAGGATGGCGTGACAAACTGGGCGTACACAAGTAATCGATCGATTACGTACAAACCAGTACAGAAAAGCCCCGCTTCGGCGGGGCTTTTTTGGTTTCAGGTTTCCAAAGTTTGTGTCACCCCAGAAACGCGTCAAGCTCTATTTAACAATAATTTTGTAAACTCGCCCTGTCACCTGTCACCTGTCACCTGTCACCTGTCACCTGTCACCTGTCACCTGTCACCTGTCACCTGTCACCTGTCACCTGTCACCTGTCACCTGTCACCTGTCACCTGTCACCTGTCACCTGTCACCTGTCACCTGTTCCTCACCCAGCCCCGCCTCCTGAATTTGTATGCTACCCTTCCCCCCCCACAGAACACCCCGGTCAACACTTTGAACAAAGATCACAAAAGCAACCAGCGCATCCTCCGCTCGGGAGAACGTGCCGAGCACTATTTCGCTGAGGGTTACTGCTGTTCCGAGGCGATCTTGCTCGCCATGGCCGATATTTATCCCAACAGCGCCAACATTGAGGTTGCCGGCCTTGCCAGCGGCCTGTGTGGCGGCATGGGCAACAAGAAGGCCACCTGCGGTGTCTTCACCGGCGGTGCGGCAGCACTCGGACTGGTGGCAGGAACTGCGCCGCAGAAGGGCGGCAACAGACAGATCAAGGAACTGGCATCTCACTACCATGAGATATTGGAACAGGAGGCCGGAGGACAGATCTGCGAAGAGATACTCAAACAGATGGGAATACGTAATCTGAACAAGCGCCTGTGCAAAAAACTAACCCGTCGCGGCAGCGAACTACTGGTCCAGCTGATCGAGCAGAGCAAGTTATCAGCTTACTAAGGGGCATGGGGTAGGCGAACAGCGGTAAAAAAGCCGCAAGCAAGGCTAGAAGGATGTA
Source organism: Sedimenticolaceae bacterium (assembly GCA_963691905.1). Taxonomy (GTDB): domain Bacteria; phylum Pseudomonadota; class Gammaproteobacteria; order Chromatiales; family Chromatiaceae; genus QGON01. Next base: position 1,210,543 of record OY829893.1, on the reverse strand, counting down.
TATCCAACGTCCTCTATAGTAACTCAAGTTTCGGAGTTCAGACCATCCTGAAAAGATTAAGGGCGGCGTTTAATTCATCTGGTAGGGTGCGCCGTGCGCACCAGAAAAAGTAATCATGGTGCGCACGGCGCACCCTACATCCTGATCCAGCAGAGCAAGCTATCGACATGAAAAACGCCATTCAGTCAGATGGCCTCACCCTGGAGCATTCGGCACGACGTAGAAGAGTATGGAAAAAAAGTGGAATATGCTGCCACCCAGGACGAACAGGTGCCAGACGGCATGGTGGTAAGCCAAACGCTTCCATACATAGAAAATGACACCCAGCGAATAACAGAGCCCACCGGCCAACAACAGAAGCAGTCCACCGGTGCCGACAGACTCCAGCATCGGCTGGATAGCGATGACGACCAGCCAGCCCAACCCGAGATAGAGGCTGATGGAGAGACGCTTATAACGTTTGCGAGCGATCAATTCGAGTGCCATGCCGGCCAGCGCTATACCCCAGACCAGACCAAAAAGCGTCCAGCCCCATGGCCCACGCAGATTGACCAACGTAAATGGCGTGTAGGTACCCGCGATAAGCAGAAAGATGGAGGCGTGATCCAGCTGCCTCAGCAACTGCTTCGCCCTCGGCAAGGGGATACCATGATATAGCGTCGAGGCGGTGTAGCAGAGGATCAGAGTGACGCCATAGATAGTACTGCTGATGATGTGCCAGGCGTCGCCATAGAGCGAAGAGAACGCCACCAGGATGACAAGCCCCGCAATACTGAGAGGAATGCCCACACCATGGGTAACTGCATGGGCAATCTCTTCGCCCAGGCTGTAACGCGCAGTCAGGGTATCTGTTGGCATTTTCAGGCCTCTTCACTGAAGTATTATTTCTGATCGGCCAAAGCGGCCGACATCCGCCAGGGAACAGACCACAGGCGCCCCGATCCAGAATGGAGCCCACCACAAGATGTGTCAAGTCGATGAAAAACTGAGTCCCTAAAAGAGCAAGTGTAGTCGGCTCTGTGCAATACGCAGGTTTAAATGGAAAACAGTTGCCTTCCCTCAATCATTGAGCGGATTTTCCGCTTGGTTGCAGCTCCGAAAATCGGTAGTCTGTAAAGTTATTTGGCAGTGTGCAATACGCACCAGACAACAAATCGAGATGGACACAGGATATGAGCGAATTTGATCAATATCTCATCAAAGAAGAACCCTTTTATCAGGCTCAGGCCGATGAGGTAGCACTCTACGAAGCCGCCTATGCTGCGCGCCTGCCGGTGATGGTCAAGGGCCCCACCGGATGCGGAAAGTCCCGTTTTATCGAGCACATGGCCTGGAAGCTGGATAAACCCCTGATCACAGTGGCCTGCAACGAGGATATGACCGCCTCTGACCTGGTGGGACGCTACCTGCTCGATGCCGACGGCACCCGCTGGCTCGACGGTCCACTCACCGTTGCCGCCCGCATCGGCGCCATCTGCTATCTCGACGAGGTGGTCGAAGCGCGTCAGGACACCACGGTGGTGATCCACCCGCTGACCGACCATCGCCGCACCCTGCCCCTGGACAAGAAGGGCGAGGTGGTCACAGCACACCCCGATTTCCAGCTGGTGATCTCCTACAATCCCGGCTACCAATCGCTGATGAAGGACCTCAAACAGTCAACCAAGCAGCGTTTCTCCGCCCTTGATTTCGACTATGCTTCCGCTTCCCTGGAGTCAGGCATCGTAGCCAAGGAGACCGGCATTGACGAGGCGACTGCCGGGAAATTGGTCACCATCGGTGGGACTGCCCGCAATCTGAAAGGGCATGGCCTGGATGAGGGGATCTCCACCCGTCTGCTGGTCTACGCCGCTCAACTGATCAACCGGGGCATAGATCCGGTGGCTGCCTGTCGCATGGCCCTGGTACGCCCGATTACAGACGATGCCGACATCGTCGCCACCCTGGATCATGCCATCGATGCGGTCTTTGGCTGATTTTGGTTATTTATCCGCAGACTGCAACGATTCAGCTTGATTTTGAATATGTGTTTTTTTGTAGGTTTGGTTACGACTGCATGGATGCAGGAGGTACGACCCCATGGATGGGGGAGGTAGAGCGACGCAGGATGCCAAAGCCGAGAGTAACGCAGGAGCAGTTACCGAGATGCGCATTACTCCAAATGATCATTTTACCTACAAGCTTCGCGCGTATCGTAACCCAACAGCAGTTTGTCGGGTTAGGTTGAATTGCGCTGAATAGTGACTGCGGACCCAATATTCAAACAACCCCGGCAACAGGTGTGGCATGCCAATCAACTCAGATCAGCTAGAACAGTATCGCGATCAACTCTCATGTGGTTTCGAGCAGCTGGACCCGATATTCGGCGACTGCATGGAAGAGGCCCTCGCCCTTCTCTCCGAGCAGGGCGTCGATGACTATCTGGAAGGCGCCTCCATGGCCTGCAAGATCGGCCGCGGGGTGGAGCCGGTCATCATCTATCTCGAAGAGATGCCGCAGGTGGCTACCCATGTGGGCGAGGCCGCCTTATCTCTGGTCTCCAAGACCGTCTGGCGTATCTCCCGCAGCCCCAACGGCAAAGCGATCCTGCCTTTTCTCCAGGTGCTGCCCGAGGCCAGCCGCCGGCTCGGCAGCCTTGAGCTGTTGGAGAACTACGTCGAACTGATCATGAATACCATGGACAGAACCACCGTCTCCGTCCACGGCTTTCACACCACCATCCCCAGCCCTTCGCTCCCTGATCTGCTGAAGAAGATGCCCTATCTGCTCAGCCAGCTATCCTGCAACGGGTTGAGAAACTGGATCGACTACGGTGTTCGCAACTACACCAAGAATCCGCAGCGTCAGATCGACTACTTCAGCCTGCAGTCCGCCGACAGCCGCGCCATTCTGCAACGCGAACGTCACGGCACACTCTTCTACGATAACGAACGCAAACTCGACTACTACATGCAGGCGTTGTGGGAGTTAAAAGAGCAGCTGGTGCCCTACTCCGAGGGTTTCGACGAACTGCGCAAGCCCATGCCCTATTTCGATCCGCTGGGGGTTCGCGTACCCGATGTCTACGACGACTTCCAGGGTGTCAGCGGCATCGACCGCTACCGGGCTCTGCTTGCTCACGTCGCCGCCCACAAGACCTGGACCCGGCAGATCGTGGCAGATAACTTCAGCCCCTTCCAGCGTGTCGCCATCGAGATGTTCGAGGACTCGCGGGTGGAGCACCTGACGATGCGCCGCTACCCCGGCCTGCGCCGACTCTGGCTGGCACTGCACCCAAAACCCATCGAGGACGATTGCCACCCGGAGAAAGAGTCCTGCATCCGTCACCGTCTGGCGATGTTCTCCTACGCCCTGCTCGACTCAGATCATGACTACCAAAACCCCGACCTGCTGGAGTTCGTGCAACGCTTCCACGACCTTATGGACAAGGGCGAATCGAGCACCAAGGAGATCTCTGGCCTGGCCATCTCCTACATCGCCCGCACCCGCCGCCAGGCTGACCTCGCAGCCAACGTCTACTTCAAAGACACCGAGATCAGCTATCGCGACGATAATCGCCACATGTGGATCTTCATCGAAGAGGGCGATGAGGAGGAGATGTTTGACGCTGAATCGAAGCGTAAAAAATCAGAAGAGAAACTCGAAGGCCTGCCGCCCCGCCACTACCCGGAGTGGGACTACAAGGCCAAGACCTACAACCCCGACTACGTCAGCCTCTACGAGAGCCTGCATCCCGGCGGCAGTGCTGCCGAAATCGACGCCCTGCTGGCCAAACACAGCAGCCTGGCCAAGCAGCTGAAACGACTGCTAGACCTGCTAAAACCTCAGCAGTTGGTACGTATCCGCTACCAGGAGGAGGGCAGTGAACTCGACCTGGATGTGGCCATCCGCTCACTCATCGACTTCAAGAGCGGCGCCCAACCTGACCCCCGCATCAACATGAGCCACCGTACCGATGGCCGTGATCTGGCCGTAATGCTGCTCATCGACCTTTCAGAATCTGTCGATCAGATCCCTGCCGGCTGCGACCAGTCTATTCTGCAGTTGAGCAAAGAGGCGGTGACCCTGCTTGGCTGGGCCATCGAACAGCTCGGCGACGCCTTCGCCATCGCCGGTTTCTCATCCAACACCCGGCACGAGGTCCGTTACCAGCACATCAAGGGCTACGGTGAACATTGGGATGACACCGTCAAAGGACGTCTTGCCGCCATGCAGGCCGGCTGGTCGACGCGCATGGGCGCCGCCATACGCCACGCCAGCCACTACCTCGGCGCACGTCAGGCCGACAAAAAACTGATGTTGGTGCTGACCGACGGCGAACCTTCGGATATAGACACACATGATGACCGGCAGCTCATCGAGGATGCCCGCAAGGCAGTGGTTGAGGCGGATCAGGAGGGGATCTACACCTACTGCATCAACCTCGACCCAAAGGCCGATGAGTATGTAAAAGACATCTTCGGCAACCAGTACACCGTCATAGACCGTGTCGAGCGACTACCGGAGCAGCTCCCCAAACTCTTCATGGCGCTGACGAAATAAAATAAAGGCGAAAGGTGAAAGGGAGTTCCAAAATTTGATGACAATGGGTGGTGCTCGTTTGGAACTCCCAAGCACCCAGTCCTTTAACCTTTAACCTTTAACCTTTAACCTTTCGCCTTTCACTTATCCCAACCCACAATAGCGTGTATAATTTTTCATTTACCTGAACATTTTCAAACCGAGTGGTCATCCGATCCGCATGAAACAGACTGACGACCTTCGCATCAAAGCGATCATAGAATTGAGCTCCCCTGCCCAGGTGCATGAAGAGCTTCCCATCAGCGATTCGGCCGCTGATACTGTTTATGCTGCTAGGCAGGCTGTACACCGCATTCTGCACGATGAGGATGATCGCCTGCTGGTAATCATCGGTCCCTGCTCGGCCCACGACCCGGAAGCCGCACTGGATTACGCCAAACGTCTGCAGCCGGTGCGTGAAGCACTGAAAGACGAGCTTGAGATCATCATGCGCGTCTACTTTGAAAAGCCACGCACCACCGTCGGCTGGAAGGGGTTGATAAACGACCCGGATATCGATGACAGTTTTGAAATCAATAAAGGCCTGCGATTGGCCAGGAAACTGCTGCTCGACATCAATAATCTCGGCGTTCCTGCCGGCACAGAATATCTTGACCTGATCAGCCCGCAATATATTGCAGACCTGATCAGCTGGGGCGCTATCGGCGCCCGCACCACAGAAAGCCAGGCACATCGTGAGCTGGCCTCAGGGCTCTCCTGTCCTGTGGGTTTTAAAAACGCTACCAACGGCAGCATGAGGATCGCTCTCGATGCCATCCGCTCATCCTCCCGACCGCACCATTTTCTTTCAGTCACGAAAGAGGGACGTTCCGCTATTTTCTCGACTAGCGGCAACGATGATTGCCACGTCATTCTGCGCGGAGGAAAACGGCCAAACTACGACTCCGAAAGCATAAATATTGCAGCAGATGAGATGGAAGCCACCGGCCAGCAACCACGTATGATGGTCGATTTCAGCCACGCCAACAGCCGCAAGCAGCATAAGCGCCAACTGTTGGTTGGCCTGGATGTCGCCAGCCAGATCAGCCGCGGTGATACACGTATCATGGGCGCAATGATTGAAAGTTTCCTTGTCGCCGGCAGACAAGACCGTGAAGAGGCCAAACCACTGACCTATGGCCAAAGCATCACCGATGCCTGCATCAGCTGGGACGACAGCACGCCACTACTTGAGGAGTTGGCCAGCGCTGTTCGTGCAAGACGGAAGAAACACTAAGTTTTCGACAATAGAAACCGGTATCTGCTGACAAAACGTGCGCCAGCACAAATTCCCAGACCAATCCAGTTGACCCTTCATTTACTTGGCAGTAATCTCGGGTGGGAAGAATCATTCCGCTTAACTGCAGGATAATCGTGCATGCCTGATCCAGCGATCGAAATACTCATCATCGGTAACGCCATGACTGAGGTGGAGAGCTACATCTCATCCCTGCGCAACTCAGGTGTAACAATTCACGCCAATCGCCTGAATCAGGACGATAAACGAATTGCCAAGGAGATCCGCTCCGCTTCGTCACTCGATATGGTGATCTATACTGCCGAATCAGGTGATATCGGCATAGAGCATTTGATATCGCTACTCCAGAAGTATGGCGTCGCTGTTCCGGTAATCGCCCTAAGCGAGCCAGGCAATGAGGATTTCATCGTTTACGCCATGAACCAAGGCGTGAAGGATGTCGTTGCGCGCAAAAACAGCGAACATCTCACCCTGGCAGTCAAACGGGAATTCAGCAGCCTGCTCGCGAGACGCAAACTCGAAAAAACCAAATCTCAGTTGAAAGAGGCAGAAACACGCTGTCACACACTGATCCAGAGCTCACGAGAAGCCATTGCCTATATCCATGAGGGCATGCATGTCGAGGCAAACCCAGCTTATCTCCAGATGTTCGGTCAGATTGAGCAAGAGGGGATAGAAGGTCTGCCGATCCTCGATATGATTGCCCCGTCAGAACATAAGAAATTCAAAAAAATTCTGCGCTCCCTTTCCGCAGATCATGAACAGACTGCAGAGATAGAGGTCAGTTGCCTGCGTGACGATGAAAAGAAGTTCTGCGCCCAACTCAGTTTTTCCCCTGCCAGTATCGATGGTGAACCCTGCACCCAACTGGTTATCCGGGATCAAACGAACGACAGACAGCTAGAAGATAAACTGCGCTTGCTAAGCACCCAGGACTCACATACCGGCCTCTACAATCGACAACACTTTCTCAGTATACTGGAGGAAACCACTCGTCAGCAGCAAGAGCCGGATTCACCGACTCACAGCCTACTCTACATCACACTGGACAATTTTCAGGAGATTCGCAACAGCGCCGGAATCGCAGCAAGTGACAGCGTGCTCAATGAGGTCGCAGATATCCTGACCGGCCTGACCCATACTGACGATCTGCTTGCCCGCTTCGGGGATCACACATTTACTCTGCTTTCACCGCTGACAGACAGACAGGAAGTGGAATCACTCGCTGTTCGCATTTGCAACGAGATCAATGCTCGCGAATACGCCGAGACTGCAAGTTACATCAGTCCCACCAGCAGCGTTGGCATCGCCTTCTCTTCGCCGGAAACAGCCGGTGGCCAGGAATTCCTCAACCTCGCCTACCATGCATGCGAAAATGCGCGTCAGCAGGGGGGAAATCAGTTCTTTGTCTCCATCGCAGCAACCCAACAGGAAGAAGAGGATGAAGCTGGCAACGAGACCGATCTCAGCCACCTGATCCAGCACGCCCTTGAAAACGATCAGTTCAAACTGGTCTACCAACCCATTATCAGCTTACAGGGAGATACCAGGGAAAACTACGCGGTACTGGTGCGACTCATCGATCACAACAATGAGGAAATTCAGCCCAACTATTTTCTCAAGCAAACCGATGAGATGGGAAAGATGGCTGCGGTGGACAGATGGGTTATCCGGCATGCCATTGCAGAACTCTCTGCACAACGGAAGAAGGGGCGCAAGATCAACTTCTTCATCAACATCTCCGGCACAACACTGGAAGACGATACCCTGCTGTTATGGATCTGTGACTGCCTGCGAGAATTCGAGGCCAAGGGGCCTTGGGTCATTTTCCAGATAAGCGACAGTGACGCACGCGCTCATCTGCAACAGGTGCAGAAACTGACTGAAGGCCTACAGAAGATCAAATGCCAACTCTCCATCGACCACTTTGGACTCAACCCCAAACCGGAGACACTGCTACGTAACCTGCCGATCAACTACATTCAGTTCGATCCAAAATTTCTCGATGACCTGGCCGGCAACCAGGAAAAGCAGGATGCGCTCAATGAAGCAAACAGAATTGGCCAATCCTACAACGTCAAAACCGTCGCCACAGGCATTGAAGATGCCAACAGTCTGGCGATACTCTGGTCTATTGGGGTGAACTATATAAGGGGATATTTCCTGCAGGAACCCTCCCCTACCATCAGCTATGACTTCAAGCAATCCTGACAGCTGAAAAATCAAAACACTTCAGGCTTCCTGGCGGGCAACAAAAAGCCCCGCAGGGAGTCCCGGCGGGGCTTTTCAGCTAAGACCAGCAAAAATGTCACCACGGCATAAACGAGTTCCACTTTGTCATGGGTCTGGATACATCCCGTATATTACGATTCATCGAACGCATATCGTGCGACATGTAGTAGGTTGACTCGGTCATGGACTTCATCGATTCACTCATGGTATCCATACTTGACAGGATAGGCTCCAAAGTCCTTACATCCTGAGCCATCGAATCAACACTGACTGCCATGGTGCGCACATTTGCAGTCAACTGACCCACACTGTCAGTCATACTCTGCACGTTGCTTGCCATGATACTCATGTTGGAATCGACACTGAGAGCAAGAAAATGGACATCTTTGGCCAAGCTGAAGACCAGATAGAATCCATAGGCGGCAAGTAAAATAAAAGCAAAGAGTGAAGGGTAAACAATCAATTCCCAGCGTCTTGCGCTGGTTTCAAAGGCCATGGAAAGCCTATCCATGCCGTATTGTTCACGTTTATTCTCGTCGGCTTCGGCAGTTTTTTCAGCTACTGCCTTCTCTTTTTCAGTCATCAATACAATACCCTACTCAAATATGAGTAACTACTGAGTCTAGCATAGACTAGACTTATCACAATAACGCGTTAAGTATATATTAATACTCTAATATATTCCAGGTAGCTGGCTTTTATTGTTCCTTTTTTCTCGACTCAATCCGCCCAACAACCCACTGGAACAAAAAAGCCCGGCAGTGCCGGGCTTCAGTTAAGCATTGAGAACCTTGGCGTTAAAACTCGCCGGTAGCGCCCCGATTCATAATATCAAGAATATACTCCTTCACCTGTATGGCTTCCTGCTTCAACTCAGGAGGCAAAGGTGCGCCGCCATAGATCATCAGGTCCATATTGAGCGCAACCAGCCAGAGCTTTCCCGCCTGATCTTCGATCAGTGTGACACGGCAAGGCAAGTAGGCCGAGTAGGCATCGGAATAGTCAAGCATAATCGCTGCAGTCAGGGAGTTGCAGAAGAGAAAGATCTTGACGAAACGGTAACTCTCACCTTTTTTCGCTTCGATATCCTTGGAAAGCGGCAGTTCACCCACATGAGACATATTATGTTCGTTAGCCACGAACTTCATGGTCTCTTCGACCTCTTCCGCGGTTAGCCCCTCTTCAACCGGAATTTTCCAGATCGAGGCCTCTGCTGCACTTTTAGTCTCCAAAAGCTTCTCGACCATCTCCATATAGGCCTTTCCTGCCCCTGGGTCGAAACCTGACAAGACATCGCTATACTTGCCATACAACATTCCAATCCCAAGCACGGCGACCAGACCGATCAGCGCCAAAATATTTCTGATAAATCCCATCTCTCTCTCCACCAATCTCATCTGATGCCCATAGAGTCTGCATCATTATGATTATATTAACGTGCAAAAATCACGTCACTTTTTTTCAAGTGTTCATCAGAAAAGAACATTCACTACAAAACGCACAAAGCAGTTGGCGAAAGGAAATATTGTTAGTCAACCCCTGGCCTTCGAGCACTTTGTATTCTTTGTGGTTGAATATGGCTTTACAAACGGACACTAATTATTATCAATGGCTAACCGATGTAGTGTGGGTAGACAGCTACAGTCAATGCATTGAATTCCCGAGTCCCTTTACCCCGCGGATCAAGTTCAAAGACAGCAAGCCCTTCACTGAATGAGCGCCGAAAAACCGTACGCTGACACAATCTCTGCTTAACAAAGGTGATGTCTGAAAGCGAGATAAGTGCAGCAGCAGCCTCATCTGACTCACGAATCGCCCTGTGAGTGTCCGCACGATTGATAAATGCTAAAAGTTCAGGGTTCTTGCCGTCAACGTTATCATCGACAAAGCGGATAAACCTCTGGGTCGACCAGATATCCGCCTGTGAGGGGGGCACTGGAATCACAACCCTGTCCGCCAGCGTCAAAGCCCGCTTCATCGATTCTATATCTGCGGTGCCAACATCGATAAGCACCTCATCAAATTCCTTGAAGCGTTTTTTATGGTTCAATCCCGATGCATCCACGACCTGGATTTTGGGCTCATAACCCTCTTCCACCCGGACATCCAAAACATCCGTTAAGGTCGCTTGCGGATCTGCGTCAACCACCAACACCTTTGCATTTGCCAATGCCAACCACACAGCCAGGTTGAAGGTTACCGTACTCTTTCCGGATCCCCCCTTGAGACTACCTATTACTGTTATCATGCACTCCCCTTTTTCAAGTCTGTGGTGTAAGCATTTGCCTTCACCAACAGGCTCGATTTCACTCCATCAGTGGAAAATGGTCAATATAATCTACCTGACTCATTGTTGGTGATGAATCAAATCCGCCCACAGCATATGGGCTTCCCTCAATTTGATACCAGTCCCGATCTACGACCTGGTAGGCGCCAGGGTAACGCGGCACATTTGCGCGTCTACTGATCCCCGTGTTACCGGCACGCGGCTCTCTCCACTCCCGGAATGACGGGTAGGGGCTGCTGTTGAAAACCTGCCTCCCGGCCGAAATTGAACGAGCATAGTCTCTCTGCGAATAGCGACTCCTCAGAACAGGGGGTTCAACCCTGCGGTTGGACAGCACGGGCATCCTTGCGACCGGCTGACCGGCAGCACGATTCACTGGTCGAAAAACGTAGCGTTGGTATGGCTGATACCTATCCAATTTGCGGGCGGCAGTAGTTTTCGCGACAACAGTTGTACGCTTATTTTCAGCGGGCCTGTGCCGTGGATTGGCAGCAGGCAGGGGTCTTTGCGCCAACACACGATGATCCCTCTGAACCGGCGAAACATTCATCGGCCGGAAGCTGGGTTGAGGCCTATGCAGTCGAACCTGTGGCCGATATCCCATTGGAGCGCGTGGCGGCTGAAATGCCATGCGTGGAAGCTGGTGATTATTGGGTCGATAGGCTTCCTGCAGCGGTCGAAAGCGATATCCCGCAACATAGACCGGAGCGGGAACGGGGCGATGATTATAAGCCACATGGGGACGATACTGGGGCGCATATCGGACGGGTGCAGGGTTTACGGCATATTGTCCGGCATAACGTGGCTGAGGACTCACATAGGCAGGGGGAGCAAATCCCCGGCTCTGATAAGGCTGATGCTGTGGACGCCACCGGTTTGCGGGAAAAGGATATCCAGGTACAGGACCGCGAAATGCCATACGCGGGGCGTTTGCCTGCCGCAAGGGTCTGAATCTATATCCCTGGTAATAGTTTTCCGGCACACGAGGGTAAGCGCGTGCACTCTCGTAACCACCGAAAAATCCTGCCTGACGATTCCAGTCGGGACGATAATGCCTCTTCTGATATTGCTGTTGCCGGGATACCTGGCCCCACGGCAGCGCATAACGATCAGCCTGCCATGCAGTCGGCGCTGCCTGATATCCTGCTGTGGACGGGTAAAAGGCCCAAGCCGATGCCCCTGGGAGTGCCAGCAAAAAAAGGACACCTAAGGGAATAAAACGCAAACCTTTGGAATTCATCTATTTTCCACCTGTTTCTATATGCAGGAATTCATCTAAAAAACGAGATACGTTCCATGTCTCAATCACAACGGACAGTTTAACTGCAAACGCCCTTCTGAAAAACCGTTTGCCCCTCATTTGGGGGAATTTTAACGACATTCAGCAAAAGAAAAGTACCAATTCACGCTATCTAGCCGGCCTGTTTGAATCCAGTGGCCTAAAGCTGTTTGTATAGTCTCTTGCCTGAGAAGGTGACCAGCGGCTGTTACTATCCGAAAATCGTCTATCCGGGCGATACTTCATCATCTGTTTGGCGCCTTCCCAGACAATGGGAGCTGGCCTATTCGGCTTTGCCTCCGTTGGATCCCCTCTAAAACGGTACTTGCTTTCCCTCTTCTGTGCTTGCTGTCCCGTTGGTGAAATCGGATTCCGTCCATGAAGCCGTAATTGCTCGTCAGGTTCGATGGTGCGAAAACGAAACTCACCCATCTGTGGCGAGATAGGACGCATCTCCTCGACAGGGCGATAGGTTCCTCGCGGAAGACTTGGGGGATTCACTAGGTTTGGAGGAAGAGGGGCAGGCTCGGCATTGTGCTCCAATGCCTTCGGCGTCTGGTATGCAGACAACCCATACCCTTCCTGAGTAAATGGCCGCCAATGAAAAGATCGGGCACCGCCGGTTGCTGTCGAATTGGAAGTAGAAGCTCCGTCGAGCGGCCGAAAACCATAACTTCGAGTATCGCTTACGGCTTCTGTCATGCTTACTAAACACGCCAACGACCAACTCAAAGACAACCAGCCTATCCGAAGCAAAGTGATCACCTATTATTCATGCAGATGCTAACAATAAAAGCCGACAAGCAGCAGAATGTCCAGAAACTTAGATATTAGCAGCAACACTGGCCTGAACCAGCCCTCAAAAACGTCAAGGGGACAGAAAACCGAGTATTCTGTCCCCTTATCTGTGGCTCAATCACGAATCAGAAAAACCAGCCCATTATTTCAGACGAATCCCCCGGCGTGCTGTTTTCTTACGCAGAGGAAGCGTTCTGACCTTGGGTGAGACGGATGTTGCGGCTTTTTTAGCAGGCTTTGCTGCACCGTTGCCGTTACCTTTCGTTTTAGCCGGGGCAGTACTGGTTTTCTTTGCGCTGGCTGCGACTTTTTTCTTGGTCGCGACCTTTTTCAGCGTCGAAGGACGTTTTTTCGCCCGCTTCGGGGTTGCTTTTGGAACAACCTTCGCTGCAACCCGTTTGGCAGTAGTTTCAGGTGAGTCTGCAGCCAATTTCTCTGCAACCTTCTTTTGGTCACTTTTCGTCACGTCGACAGCTGCATCAGGCTCATTAGCCGCAACCATACTGACTTCAGTGGTTTCCACACTCTCTTTGACCGGTGAAGCAGGCTTGGTAGCGACCGGTTCGGCTGCCTGGAAACTTTCAGCCACAGGAGCTGCTGCTACCGGAGCCGGAACAGTCCCTCCCGGAGCGGGTGAGAATGCTCCACCCCCACCGGATGCTGGACCACCTGTACCACCGGAAGTGGGGGATGAGGGTGGGCTTCCTCCCCGTTTGGAAGATTTTTTAAACAGATCTGCCAGCAGTAGGAAGATACCCCTGATCAAATAGAAAACCATCATCAGTGCAGCAGCCAACTTACCCCACACCGCCACCCACAGCGGCGTTTTCGCCGGGGCAGCTTCAGGCGTCACCGGCTCCGCTGGGATAATGGTTGCCGCGCCTGCAGTCTCCAGCGCGGGCATCTCCACTCCAGGCGGGCAGGTAGCAGCTGCAACTTCAATTAAATCCTTACTGGCATTGATGCAACCCAATGGTATGACTATCAGGGTCAATACCGTGGAGACCAGCACACCGGAGGCAAGGGAAATCGCCATGCCCTGAAAAATCGGGTCGAAGAAGATCACCGAGGAGCCGCATACCAGGGCAAACGCGGTTATCATGATCGGACGGGTTCTCGTCTTACACGACTGAATTACGGCTTCAACAACCGTACTGCCGTGTTGGATTTCATGGATAGCGAAGTCGACCAGCAAAATAGAGTTGCGCACGATGATGCCGGCCAGCGCAATCCAGCCGATCATAGAGGTTGCAGTGAACTCTCCACCCCATCCTGCCTGAAAGAAAAGCATGTGCGCAGGAATAATACCCAACAGGGTCAGCGGGATTGGCGCCATAATCAGCGCAGGGATACGAAAGTTGCCAAACTCCCACACCACCAGAATATAGATCATGATGAGCGCCACCATAAAGGCTGCACCCATATCTCTGAATGTCTCAAAAGTGACGGTCCATTCCCCCGCCCACTCGATCGCAGAAGTGGTATCATCTCCAGGCGGGCCCAACCAGAACGTATCCAGCGCAACTCCATCAGGCGCAACATAGCGCTCCTGTTCCAGCAGGTCCTGAACCTGAAACATGCCATATACCGGCGCCGCCATCTTGCCGCCAACATCGGCGACAACATACTCCACGTCACGCAGATCCTTGTGGAAGATTATGTCCTCTTCACGCACCTGCTCGAAGCGTCCTAACTCCCTGAGCGGCACAGCAATTCCGGTGGTCGACATAATGGGAATATCTCCCAGCCGGGTGATCTCAGAACGCTCCGCCAACGGCACCTGAATAACGATATTGATCGGCTCATGCCCTGCTCGCTGCTTGACATCACCCAGCGGCGTACCACCCAGAGACATACTCAGATTGCGGTTGATGGTATCCACAGAGATACCACGCCTGACCGATTTTTCCGTATCCACGGTAAAGCGCCAATACTGATAGGGATCGCGCATGTAGTTATCCACATCACGCAGGCTCTCAGCCTTCTTGAATATTTCAGTCAGGTCGCTGGCCACCTGGCGACGGACTTCGGAACTCGGACCATGAACCTCGGCCACCACGGACTGAAGTACCGGCGGTCCCGGCGGCATCTCCACCACCGCATACTTGGCGCCAGTACCTTTCACCATCTTCTTAAGATCTTCACGAGCCTGAGTGGCAATTTCATGACTGCTGCGGTCGCGCTTCGATTTATGCAACAACTGCACCTGCACTTCTGCCTGCCAGGGACTCTTGCGTAAATAGTAGTGACGCACCATGCCATTGAAATCGAAGGGCTTCGAGGTTCCAGCGTAGACCTGCACCGCAGTCACTTCGGGGTATTGGCGGATCTTATCCGCCATCCGATGCGCCAGATTGGCGGTCACCGGCAGAGCGGTTCCTTCGGGCATGTCGAGGACAACAGCAAATTCAGGCTTGTTGTCCAGCGGCAGCATCTTTACCGCCACCAGGTTGAAATAGAAGAGGGAGCAGGCGAGAGCAAAACTTCCCCACATCACCAGCTTGAAGAGACGCGCCTTGGCGGGTTTCTCGATCATCGGAATAAGAACCCGCCGGAACATGCCTTCCAGCTTCTCCGCTTCCTTGTGCTCCCTTTTACCCGCTTTCTCCAGATAGTTCATGGATGGCCGCAGCCAATGGGACATAGTCAGGTAGGGGGTGAAGACGAACGCGGCGAATACGGAGATCAACATCGCCGACGAGCCAAGGGCCGGAATCGGCTCCATGTAGGGCCCCATCATGCCGGAGACGAACCCCATCGGCAGCAGCGCCGCGATAACCGTGAAGGTGGCGAGGATCGTTGGATTACCCACCTCACGCACCGCATCGACTGCGGTATCGACGTCGGTCTTGCCCTCTTCCAGCCAGCGGCGGTAGATATTCTCAACCACCACGATGGCGTCATCCACCAGGATGCCGATGGAGAAGATCAGCGCGAAGAGACTCACCCTGTCGATCGTATAACCCATCAGCCAGGCACTGAAGATGGTCATCAACAACACTACGGGAATAACCAGCACCACCACAATCGCGGGTCTGAAGGCACGGAACGCAACCAATACCAACAGGAAAACAAATCCCGTCGCCACGAACAATTTAAAAATCAGGTCACTGACCTTGTCATCCGCACTCTTGCCGTAATCGCGGGTAACGCTCACTTCCACATTGTCGGGAATCAGTGAGCCCTTGATGCTGTTCACCCGCTCGATGATCGAATTTGCGACGGTGACCCCATTGGAGCCCTCTTTTTTCGCCACCGCAACGGTGACTGCGGGTACGCCATCAGCCCTGATATCGGCCTCGCTCGCGGCCCCCGTATAGTAGGCGACCAGGTGTTTCGCATCCTCCGGTCCCTGCTTTACCCGCGCGATATCGTGCACATAAACCGGCACGTCGTTGTGGGTGCCGACAACCAGGCGATTGATGTCATCCACGGATCTGAGAAATGAGCCGGTTACCACAGTAAAGTGGGTATCGCCCGCCTCTACTCCGCCGGCCTGCTGTTCGCTGTTGGCGGTCTTGATGGTGTTAGCCACCTGATCGAGACTGATGCCAAAACCCGCCAGCCGCTCCGGAAAGACCTCAATCGTCACCTGCTCCCGACGGCCACCCACCACGAAGCCATTACCGGTATTTGGCAGCTCTTTGATCGCCTGCAACACATCGTGAGCCAACATGCGCAGCTGCCCGTCATCCACATCCGGCGCGCCGTCCCCATCCACATCCCTTGACCAGAGCGTCAGGTTGACCGCTGGCACATCGTCGATCCCCTTGGCCTTCACCAACGGAGGCATCACGCCGGGAGGAATCAGATCCATATTGGAATCGATCTTATCGTTGACCTTAACCAACGACGGTCCCATATTCTCGCCCACATCGAATTCAATGGTGACGATACCGCCTCCCCGCTGAGATGCGGAATAGACGTGCTTCACACCCGGAATCTCCGACATGATCCGTTCCAGCGGAGCTATGGCCAGACCAGATACCTGTTCCGCAGCCGCACCGGGATACTGAACAAAGATATCCACCATCGGCACGGAGATCTGCGGATCCTCCTGACGGGGCGTGACAACGAGACCAAGCAGTCCCATTAACATCATTGCCAGGAAGAAGAGGGGTGAGAGAGGCGACTCTATGAAAAATCTGGCGGTTCTGCCTGCCAGACCCAGATGCGCGTCGTTGTTGGGATCCATTGGATGGGGCTGATCGAGATTATTGTCGTTCTGACTCATGTGCGGTCTCAAAGTATCTGCAACTGCAGGATCCGATGATCTTGCAAGGGTTCAAGGCAAAAACCCGGGGAGGCACGCCTCCCCTCGATTCAAATGTCTTTAAAAAGTTATGATAGACGACTGATGAGACACCGCCTATCTGGACGGCGAGGTCCAGCCGGCACTGATACCGATACCGGGATTACGCGCTACCCGTTCGCCGGCCTTGAGACCGGACAGGACAGTGGTATAGCCGCCGGATAGTTGCTCACCAACCCGGATCAGCCGCAATTGGTGCTTGCCTTCGTCACCGAGCACATAGACACCGGGGAGACTGCCGTTGTAACGAATTGCGCTACTGGGAATAACCGGGTTGCTGCGTGCCGGTGCATTGAAATCCGGCACCATCACCTTGGCATACATACCGGGCGCAGAGACGCCCTGGGGCAGATCGAACTTGATGGTCACGGTGTGACGTTGCGCATCAGCCATGGGGAAAATCTGCGCGACCCGCACCGGAATCTCCTGATCGCCAATATCCAGCTCCGCCCGCAGCATCATGCCTTCGCTCAGGCCAGGACGCAGACGGCCCGGTACATCCACAACAATCTGCAGATACTCCACATCGGCAAATTTCAACAGGGGCTGACCCGGCTGAACCGTGTCACCCACCTCGATAAACTTTTTCATGATCACGCCGCTAAAAGGCGCCAAACTCTTGGCATCCCGGAGCTTGGCGTCAATCGCCCTGATCTCGGACTGCACGCGCACGATCGTATTGCGCGCCGACTGGACGCGGGTCTGGGAAGAGTAGATATCGGCGCCGCGCTCAACATCGCGGTCGCGTTCACCCATCATGTCTTCCATGGGACTGGTGAACATTTGATCAAACAGGTTGGGTACACCCATGCCACCCATCGATGATTTGGTCTTGGGCGACCAGAGCTCGCGATTGTATTGCACGCCTGCATTTCGCAGTTGAACATCTGCATTGGCCAGTTGCGCCATTGCGGCCTGGCGCTTGGCGCGCAACTCGCTCTCATCCAGCTCCACCAGCAGATCAGTGTCCTTGAAGGCATCACCTTCGATGCCTGCGAGAAACTTGACCCGGCCCGGCAGCTGCGCTGAGAGGGTCACCTCTTTGTATGGCACCACGGTGCCACCAAGAGAGACATGCGGCACACCCTGCGACTGCTGTACAACAAAGTAGTCGCCGCCACTCAGTTGCGCCTGCGCCACTGCACTGGCCGATACCGCCATTGCAGATGCGATCCCGACGCTCAAAATCAACGCCTTTAGTCTGTCACCCATAGTTCCGTACTATCCAATGCTTGAAGTGAAATTGTGGAAAATAGCCTGATGCAACTGCCATCCTCAATGCCACGAGTTAGCAGAGTGATGAAAAACCATCCAAATATCAGGCGCGTCCCATCACTGAGAAACTCTTGATGAACGGTTTTGCCATGCGCGGATCCTTGACCATGGCGGAGTAGTCTCCAACCACGAACTTCATCTTGCGCGAGGTAAATGCCATGCCGAGGCCCATCATACCGGGGGGTTTGGACATCCATTTGCGCCACTGGTCATCAGAGGCGCGGATATCCCAATTCATCTCCTGGCCATCGAAGGCGCCGGCAGCTGTCGCCTTGCCGTTTTCCACCACGAGCACACCCTTGGGCGCTGTTTCGCCATCGAATCCATATCCGATCACACTGTTGAAACCAATCTGTGCCAGTGCATCTGACAACTCGGGCTCGGCATTCCAGTGCTCCATGAAACTCTTCATCCACTCATCGGAAAACAGATCGGCCATGTCGCCTCCTCGGGCTTGTATTCAGTCGAATTAATGCGGGACAAGCCCTGTCGGAAGGAGTGTCTCGGAACCTATCAGTATCCACGAAGCAGATTACCAATGCAAATAAACAGCGCTCAAAAATGCCTGTTATATAGAAACTTTAGTAACTGCCCAATTTCCTAAATATTTAGTTATCAACGACCTAGAAACAGCAGCCAAAGAATGTTCGGTCATCGATAAAATTAAACTCAAAATAGGCCTGTTGCCTCCCTGTTTCACGCGCTAGTATTTACTGCATCTAAAGAATAAAAAGCGCCCGATTGCAATATAAGGAGTCAAACTGAAGATGCACCCCGCCGGACAGATTATAGAGTCGCGTTTAGCACATCTCGAATCCCACCTCGAACAGGAAAACCCTGTTCTGCTGAAAACCGTGCAGAGCTTCCGCATGCTCGACGGCATCGCCTTCAGGCTTGGTTTGCTGGAGGGGGACAACTCGTTCGCAACTCAGATCCCCTGGTGGCCCCTTATCTCGATCCTCGGCACCTTTTCCGCAGGCAAATCGACCTTCATCAACCACTATATCCAGCACAAGATGCAACGCTCCGGCAACCAGGCCGTGGACGACAAGTTCACCGTGCTCTGCTACAGCCAGGAAGAGACGGCGCACGCCCTGCCCGGTGTGGCACTGGATTCCGATCCCCGCTTTCCTTTCTATCGGATGTCCAACGAAATCGAGAAGGTTGCGACCGGCGAAGGCGCCCGCATCGACGCCTATCTGCAGTTGAAGACCTGTCCCAGCCAAAAACTGAAGGGCAAGATACTCATCGACTCCCCTGGATTCGATGCCGATGCACAACGCACCTCCACACTGCGCATCACCGACCACATTATCGATCTCTCCGACCTGGTACTGGTCTTCTTTGATGCCAGGCACCCGGAACCCGGCGCAATGCAGGATACGCTAAGCCACCTGATAGAACACACCATCAAACGCCCCGACTCGGGAAAATTTCTCTACATCCTGAACCAGATCGATACCACAGCCCGGGAGAACAACCCGGAAGATGTCATTGCAGCCTGGCAGCGTGCATTGGGTGAACGCGGTCTCACCGCTGGACGTTTCTACGCCATTTACAATCCCGATGCCGCAGTGCCCATCGACGACGAAGCCCTGCGCCAACGTTATGAATCAAAACGGGATGAAGACCTCAAGGAGATTCATGGCCGCATGGAAGAGGTTGAGATCGAACGCGCCTATCGCATCGTCGGCGCCCTGGAAAAGACCGCGCGGGATATTGCGGAGCGAACCATCCCCATGGTTGTCCGCACCCTCGAGACCTGGCGCAAGCGGGTTCTCTGGGGCGACGGCATTGTCATGGGTGGCCTGTTACTGTTCCTGCTTGGATACACCATCAATGCCGGGTACTGGCAAGGCATCAGCTTCGCCCCCCCCTGGCTCGACACCACCCCCGGCAGCATCCAGCCCTGGTTGATGATAGTCGGACTGCTGATAGTACTGACCCTGATCCATTTCGGCATCAGATCACTGGCCGCAAAGACGCTGCTGGGCTCACTGAGAAAACAGGCTGAAAAGGCCGATTTGAAGGGCAACCCGATTGGCAGCTTTCTGCGCAGCATCAAGCCCTGGCGCAGCATTTTCAGGCGTAACCCCGCCGGCTGGGGCCGTAAGACCCGTCAGCAGCTGAAAAATGTATTGCAGGAGACAGATCTCTACGTGCAGACCCTCAACGATCAGTTCACCAACCCTTCCGGTTCAGCGCAAATCACCATGGACGAGGCGTCTCCCTCCTTCGCCGACGAACCTGCCGTCAAACAGGCTGCAGCCACTATCGAGAACACTTAAGAACTCAAGTTTCGGAGTTCGTGGGGATGGCTGGAATGACGTACGTAGGGTGCGCTGTGCGCACCAGTATAAGCAGTTACAGCAATCATGGTGCGCACAGCGCACCCTACACAGATACTATCGAGAACACTTGAGAAGAGCGCAGGAGCGGTGAAAGGGTTGCGCTTAACCGTGTTCGCTCCCGTCAAATACCATGCGCCGGTTGCGGCCTTCCCGTTTGCACTGGTACATGGCGCGGTCGGCTTCAGTGTAGAGCTGATCCACCAACTCACTCTCTGACCTCTCTTCCTGGCCTTCGGGGGGCAGACGAGTGATACCGATGCAGGCGGTAATCTCCAGATTCGTTGCCGCCTCATCTTTCAGTTCGATCCTGAGCAGCCGTTCCTGAATCCTTTGCGCGATCAGTTCGGTACCCTCCACACCCGTATTGGGCAGAAGAACCACAAACTCTTCGCCGCCCAATCTGGCCACGATATCTCCGCTTCTGATCTCATCCTTGAGAACATCCGCAATCATGCAGAGCACCCGATCGCCAGTGGCGTGCCCCCAGTTATCATTGACCCGTTTGAAGAAATCCACATCCATCAGCATCAGACTGCAAGGCAGCTCATAACGCTTCGCCCGCGAGACCAGCGCCTCCGCCTGGTCGAAGAAGTAGCGCCGATTCGGCAGACCGGTTAACTCATCTACAGACGAGAGCTGCTCATATTTCTGCTTGAGCCCCTCTGCCTCCTGCAATGCAGTACGCAGTTCATGGGTACGCTGATCCACCAGGTATTCAAGGTCATGCAGCATTCGGTGATTGTGCAGCATCTGCCCCAAGGAACTACAAAACAGGCTAAGGGTGTGCTGCTGCCAAGGTTCAAAATATTCTGGCAGAGGATGTGAGGCGTTCAGAACACCCAGCACATCATCGGCCATCTTTATCGGCACACAGATCAATGAACCAGGCAGGTCTCCGCCAGGCAAGGGGTTGGGTTTGAAACTGGCATTTTGCGCGCAGTCACGACAATATTGTAGCTGTCCTGTCTGCAAAGCGATGCCCATAATCCCTTCGCCGGAAGCAAACCGCATGAATTTTCGCCGGGTCTTTAAATCGGCTTTGCCACCTGCAACCATGCCGTGAGATTCGTTGATGCTGGTACCCGCCACACAGCGCAACTCACTACCTTCCAGCCGGAATATGGAACAGTTCTCAAGATTCTGATATCTGACCAACTCTCCCAGCGCTTTCTCGATAACCTGTTCTTCCGTCAGGCCATCAAGTTCAAGCTGAGTGAGTGCCCTGAGCGCGGACAGAGAGTCCAGCAGGCTGAAAAATCTTTCACGTAAATCCATTGATGTATGATTGAAGGACAAATCCATACGATACCTCTATCCCGCCAACATTCTCGCGAGTGTCCGAATTTCATCCTCTTTTTCTGAAAATTCGACTTCCAGTGACTCTAGCACCTCAGCCGGGATTCCCAAACCCTGTTGTAACACCAAATCATCTTTCAACGATATTTGGTCACCACTCAACGAACCTTTGATCCAGCGCAAAGCGGCTCCAACAAGCAGTATCTCACTCCGTTCTCCCGCCGATCTGAAATCATCGGGATAGATTTGGTAATTAATTGCGCGCACAACCAATTCAGGAAGATGCCAGCGATCCGCCAACCAGCTGCCCGCCTCACTGCTCGTGAGTCCGATAATCTCCTGCTCGAGCTGTACCATCTCCCCTTCCGGTTCGAGCTGCTGTCGCTGCAGTACCTGGGAATACTCTTTCGGAAAACTGTTTACCAGTACCAAAACCCCTAAATCGACTAGCAGACCACCCAAGTAGACGCCATCCGCGTCAGGCCGTTCTTCCGGCGCCATCTTCATCGCCAGGCGCCGGGCAAGCGCTGCGCCTCCCAAGGCGGAAAACCAGTACTTCTCCAGCTCGAAACCCGGACACATGGAGGTGTCAAAAGCCCCGCACATGGCAATGCTCAGCGCGAGACTTTTCACCATATTCAGTCCAAGCACACGGATGATCGCCTCTTTGACGGTATTGACCGGCTGCGGCTGGGCGAAATAGGCCGCATTCGCCAACCCAAGGATCCGCGCTGCCAGCCCCGGATCCTGACCAATGATCCGGGAAAGTTCATCGATATCAACATCTGGATCGGACACTATGCCGAGCAGACTGCTTGCCGTACCCGACAGAGGCGGCAGGTGTTTGATCTGTATGATTTTTTGTTTTGCGGCTTGTGCTATAGCCATTTTTTCAAATCCACGATGGTTTC
This sequence comes from Sedimenticolaceae bacterium, assembly GCA_963691905.1. Taxonomy (GTDB): domain Bacteria; phylum Pseudomonadota; class Gammaproteobacteria; order Chromatiales; family Chromatiaceae; genus QGON01. The sequence goes on along the minus strand of OY829893.1, from coordinate 1,187,984 downwards.
AGATACCCATCTAATCGGCACAAAAGTCATTTTCTTTAGGACACAGGTCAGCATAAACCCACAATACTACTTTAAATCCTGGCAGTAAATCACGGGAAACTGCCCCACAAGCATAAACGTGCTTGCTGTATCGAAAGAGCTACCTTTTCGTTGTATCATTGGGCCATTACTGAAGTATCCTGATGGCACCGTGATTTTCAGGAACCGGCAACTGCTCCCTAGGAGGCTGTCGGATTTGACGCTGTTTGGCTGCAAATCCCTGGATGACGATCAACTCAGCTTATTGAACTCGTTAAATAGGCCCACTATTCGCCTCGTTCGATAAACTGATTTGATTCGCCCCCAGTTATTTTCGCTTCAAACGGATAAATCCGACAACCTCCTAGCGCGCATCATCCTGCGTCCAGCCACCAGAACCGAAAAAATCATTCAATAACATCGCATCAAAATCAGGTCATGAGTTCACAACGATCCCCTCTCAACTTACCAACCATAAACGTTCCACCCCACCCAGAGTGGCCATCCCTTTCGGACAGTGAAACAACGGCCCTCAAGACACGCATTAAAAAGCTGCTGGTACAACAGGATGCCGTACTGGTCGCCCACTATTACACGAATGCGGACCTGCAGGCGCTGGCGGAGGAGAGTGGCGGTTGCGTAGCTGATTCACTGGAGATGGCCCGCTTCGGCGCCGCTCATGAGGCTCAAACCCTGGTCGTCTGCGGCGTGCGATTCATGGGTGAGACCGCGAAGATACTCAGCCCGGAAAAACGGGTTATCATGCCCGATCTCGGCGCAACCTGTTCATTGGATGAAGGCTGCCCGGCAGACAAGTTCAGCGATTTCTGTGACCAACACCCCGACCATACGGTGGTGGTCTATGCCAATACCAGCGCGGAGGTAAAGGCCCGCTCCGACTGGGTGGTCACCTCCGGCATTGCTCTGCCAATCGTCAAGTATCTGGCAGAGAAGGGCGAGAAGATACTCTGGGCGCCGGACAGACATCTGGGCAACTATGTCCAGGGCGTCAGCGGTGCGGAGATGCTTTTCTGGCCCGGCTCCTGCGTGGTGCATGAAGAGTTCAAATCGGTGGCCCTGGAGCGGATCAAACGGCTGCACCCGAATGCAGCAGTGCTGGTGCATCCTGAATCACCACAAAATATCGTCGACCTAGCGGATGTCATTGGCTCCACCACCGCCCTGATCAAAGCAGTCTCGGAGATGAAGAACAAGGAATTCATCGTCGCCACCGATGGCGGTATCTTCTATAAGATGCAGCAGATGGCCCCGGACAAGGTGCTTATAGAAGCGCCCACCGCCGGCGAGGGCGCAACCTGTATCAGTTGTGCCCACTGTCCCTGGATGGGCATGAACGCGCTACAAAATCTTGCCGAGGTGCTGGAGAGCGGCGCCAATGAGATCCATATCGACCCCGCAATACAGGCGCGGGCGGTGGTGCCGATCCAGCGCATGTTGGACTTCGCCAGGACACATGACATCGGCATGAAGGAAAAGGGTAACGCCTGAGGACTCAGAGGGAGTAGGCCCGATCAAGCTTAGCGGATCGGGCGCTTTGAACTTGGGCCTGTAAACACTACCCATGAGATCGCCGGTTCCGCTACGCTTGAACCGACCTACTTTAGATGGGTATTTCCAGCCCCGGCATTCATCGTCACCGGAACCATCTCTGGTTCCGGTGGCTATTGCCGACTCAGTGTCAGAGCTTGTTCTCCGACCAGGCGATCAGCTTGGGCGCCTTAAGATCCTCCGGCAACATCTTGAACTTCTTCACCAGTCCTGGCCAAAGCAGATTGTAGTAGAGTTCAGCGCGCACAGAATCGACACCTTTTGCCGGCACCTGATAACCCAGCACCCGTGTTTCATAGGGTTTTAAACGCGTGTTCTTGCCAACAGCCGATGCCTTGGGTGGTGGGGCAGGATGCCCGGCATCATCGGTCATGGTGTAGACAAAGAAGGCCTTCGGATCCTCTTTGGCAGGATGTTTCTGGAAGTTCTTCCAGAGTACTTCACCATCTTTGGAGAGCGCGGTCACCTTCACATAGATATTACGGAACGGCGCGCCAGTCGGCACATTGTGTGGCTGCAGGTTCTCCAACTCCACATTTACCGCCAACTTGTCGCCCTGCTTCTCGGTCTGGACCTCGAAACGAACGGCCCGGCGCAGCATCGCAGTGTTATGTCCACCGCCCATTGAGTGATCGGCAATACCATCACTCATCGGCATGTGGCAGGACTGGCAAGTCTCACGACTCTTGCCCTCCAGATACTCATCACCGGTCTGACAGAGTGAAACGCCCTTGGGGTTGTTGCGCTTGTCGTGACAACCGAGACAGGCCTGAGAGGTCTTCATCGCAGCATTGCCTTCCAGCGGCAGGTCAATCTCCTTCATATCCTCTTCGGACATATAGGGTTTGCCGTTGTTATCACGACCAAGATGGGGATTCAGGTCACCCTCATCATCTGCAATAAAACGCACTTTGTCGGCCTTCGCACCCTGCTCATGCAGGAAACCGTTGGGCCCCTGAAGCGCATCGGAGTGATCCCAAGCTTTCGCGCCCAGTTTCATCTTGCCGTTGGCGTCATTGATTCCCTTGTAGTTTTTCAGCGTGTGGCAGGCAACACAGTTGACCCCTTCGCTGTAGGCTGGCGATGCGTCGAGTTTTGTCGTCTTGTCCAGTGCGGCGTTGGGAGAGTGGCATTGCAGGCAGACCGGATATTTACCCGAGGCCTTGTGCTTGACACCCTCTTTTGTCGGATCACCCACCACCTGCTGGTAGAACGCGCCATGGATCGGATCTTTCAGTGCCGTGCTCTGCGCATGCATGGAGCCTTTCCACTGTTTGTAGATCTTTTTATGACACTCTTTGCAGGTTTCAGACTTGACCAGGTGCATCGGCACCTCGTTGCCATCCAGTGTGGCGGCAACGAGAGATGTCTGAAAAAACGTACCGCACAGAAGTCCGGCAAGGGAGATGAATGAAATACGGGTATTTTTGTTGCGGATCATGAGCCCTCCTAGTCCACAAATTTAAGTTTTTCTTGAACCGCAAATCCTACGCCAATCCATTTTCCACACGGATGACAATTCTCAAGCCCGGGGTTGTAGATGAAAACGGGTGGAGTACACTGGCGTGATTATTAGGGCCTGGGAGGATCAGCCATGAGCTTCGATACCTACGACGTCTATTTCGCCGGCAGGATCATCGAGGGCAAAGACCCCGCTGAAGTACGCAACAAGGTCGGCGCCCTATTCAAACTGGAAGGTAAAAAACTGGAGCGGCTCTTCTCCGGCCAGCCTGTGGCCATCAAAAAAGGCATCGACATGGATCAAGCGGTGAAATACCGGGTCGCCTTCAGGGATGCAGGTGCGCTGGTGGAGATCCGGCCGATCGAACAGCCCAGGCAGGCAGCGCCAGCGGCAAAACCCCAAACAGTAACAGTACCTCCCACTGCGCCGGATTATGACCTCTCGCCAGCCAACACCGGCAGCCTGATCAACTGCGCTGTGGAAGTGAAACCTCAGGTCATTCCCGATATCAGCGCCATCCACCTGGATGCACCGGGAACGCTGATTGATGAAACTGAGCCTCCACCTCCCGCCAACATCGATACCGGGGAACTCTCCGTCAGTTTGCCACGGGAGGGAAGTCTGGAGGATTGCCAGATCCCGACCCCCGCGGCACCGTTACCGGATATCAGCCACCTCAAGATCGACGAGTCTGCAAAAAACGATCATAAGTAGTGTACGGCCAAAAACAATAATTCTCGCAAAGGCGCAAAGAACACCAAGAGCATGAAGGTAAGGGATTGATTCACCATGAATTTTCTTCGTGTTCTTCGTGCGCTTCGTGGTAAAAACAATGTTTCCAGATGGACACTAAGTAGGTTCTGGGCAGACACCACACCCGCTCAAAAGTAAAATGCTTCCAGTTGTTCGAAAGCATTGGTGGCAGGTGTGAATCCACCGAGCGACTCTCCACCGGACTCACCCGATTCCAACACGGCCTCAAGGTAGCCGAAGGCCCGTTCCGCATAGAATCGCAACGGCACCCGTTGATCGTCCGCACTCAGCCAGATATAGGTTTTCTGACCGGCATCATTCTCAGCAGCGTCATAAGAGAAGATCTGTAGCTTGAGCAGCGCACTCTCCTCCGTTTTTCCCTCAATCGGATCCGATGTCACCACCACCCGATAGTTTTTCAACTGCTTGCCGGTGAACACCGGCAGATCCAACACCTGCCCCGGCTGCAGGTCCAAAACCCGCAACCGCTGCATCATCGAGAAATGATCGAACATCTCGCCACTGCCGATACCCTGTTGATGGGACTCCTCCAGCACCGCCGGCCAGACCTGTAAGTCTGAAAATTTTCGCAGCAGTTCCAACGGCGGTCCCTTCCCGTCGCCCGTGGCAGCCGCCTTCACTTCATATCTATGCCCAACACCCTCGTCGCGATCAAACCAGATCATCTCATCACTGTTCTCATCCGCCTGCAGGGACTCAGTTACCAGGAGTGCATTCTCCCCATCCGGTTCATACCAGCTACGGTATTGGTAGCGCACGGGAAACAGAACCTCCGCCTTACGGTAGGGTTCCGTGGTCACCTTGAGGGTAGCCACCTTCGCAACGCGTCCGGAAACTTTCACAGTCCCTCCGGCTACACGCAAATCAGCTCTGGCAATATCCAGATGGATAAAACCGGAAAATATCCCCTGATAGGAGATCTTGTAGGTCAGCTGTTCAGGTAACGACGCCCCGGCAGCTTGTATCTCCCCGCCACCTGCCAACCCGAAAGAGAATAGATAGAGAGCAAAAAAAAGTTTAGTTCTCAAGACAACCCTGTACATAGCACACCTTTCACCAGACATTTTGAGCCGACCATACTTTCCATCATGCATAAATTGGCACGTTTTTCGCAGCTTAGGTGATAAAACCTGAATATAGACTGAATACGTCAAACTTTCGACGCAACAGGAGATGAAACATGGTCAACCCCGTCAATGGCGACAAACCGATTACCCTCACAACCGGGTCTTCACCACACTCAAACCGTACTGCAGTCAAAGGCCAGGAGGAAGCTGGAGAGACACCTGCAAAAGCCCAGGGTGCAGAGCCAACGGCGACCGATGTGCAGGTTGATGGGGCACGCCAGCTTTTTGAGCTGGAACAGAGCCGGCCGGAAGGCGCGCTTGAAACACCTGAGCAGGCACGCTCACTGTTGGATCAAGTGCTGGAACGTTTGGGCACGACACCGCAAACGGCGATGCAGGCACACACAGGCAATGCATCAGCAACCCTGGCAAACCTCCTGTTAGCCCCCCAATAACTGATCTGTTCTATCCTCTTCGAGATCACCCTTCAGACGGGTGATCTCGACCGCCGGGCCAATTACCACAAGCATATCCCCGGCATCCAGTTTATGGTCGACGCCACTGGTGCTGAAGATAAGGCTGTCACTCATCTCAACATCCACCACTCCCATCAGAACCACGTTATAGCGCCCCCCCAAATCCAGGGCACTGAGAGGATTGCCAGAGAGACAGGAGTCCAATGGTATCTCGATCTCGGCAATATCGAGGTGTTTACCGAAGACTGTGTGTTCGAGCATATCGACGATCATCGGCCGGGCGATCAGTTCATGCACCTTGCGCCCGCTGATCTCGTAGGGGTCTATGACCTTGTTGGCACCGGCCGCAAACAACTTCTGCCCGGACTGGGGAGACTCTGAGACACAGATGATCTTCAGATCGGGATCAAGGGCGCGGGCCGACAGGGTGAGAAAGACGTTTTTCGCCTCTTCGGGAAACAGGCAGAAGATGACCTTGACCCACTCCCCGACACCGACCTGACGGAGTTTGTCATCGTCGGTGTAATCGAGCACCGCCGCATCGAAGCCCTTGGCCAACACCTCTGCCACCCGGTCCAGGTCGCTGCTGTACATGTAGACCGGCAGTTTCCTGCCGATCAACTGCTCGGCAACCTCCTGTCCCATAGGACCACAACCGAAGATCAGGGTGTCACTTCGTCCCATCAGAGTGTCCCCCGCTCCAGACAGTCACGAAAATGGACCACGCTATATTCGTGGCCAAACATCACCACCAGATCCCCAGCCTGCAACTCAAAATTCGGGATTGGATTGAAATGGAAACAGCGGCCCTCGATCTCATAGATACCGGATGAACCATCGGCCGGACAACCGCCCTCCCTTACCACGCCAAAAGGGATCAGCTTACGTTGACGAAAGTCGATATCAGCCATGCACCGCCCATCCAATACGGAGCCGCTACGCACCCGCACCGCTTCTATCCCGACATCGTTCTGCCCGGTCAACATGCCGTAAATTGCCTCAAAAGCGACCGGCTGCCCGACATACTCCGCAGCAATCAATCCTACGATCTCATAGGGGGCAACCGTATGATCGGCCCCAGCCAAACGCAGTTTGTTCACATTCTCCCGGTGGTTGGCGCGGGAGATAATTTCAATCTCCGGATTCATCTGGCGGGCTGAGAGGGTGATATAGACATTCGCCACATCATCACCTGTGAGACAGAGCAATCTTTTCGCCTGGGTTGTAATACCCAGACTCTCCAGCAGGGCACTGTCCGCCGCGTCGCCCTGAACCGCCAGATACCCCTTCTGCTTGGCCAGGCGGACGTTGCTCTCCAGTGGATCAACCAGCACGAACTGCCGCTGGTCGAGCGCAAGCTGATCGGCCACCACCTGCCCCACACGACCGTAACCACAGACGATGATATCGATATGCTTGCGTTCCACCTCGGAAAAAACCCGTTGCGCACGGATCTCGTGCATCTTCTCGCCAAAGGCGGAGACAATAATCGAGGTAAAAAACGAGATCACCCCCAGTCCGGCAATGATGAGGATAATCGTCACCACCCGACCTTCGGTGGTATGCGGCGTGATATCACCGTAACCCACAGTAGACATGGTCACCAATGCCCAATAGATACTCTCAAAAAAGCTGCCGACCCCTTTTCCGTCCGCAACATCCGTCTCGAAAAAGAAGAGTGCGGTGGCGGCCGTAAAGGTGATGAAGGCCATGAAGATGAACAGGGTGAAAAGCTCGATCCGCTTCTCATTCAGTACTTTGACGAATTCGCTGATACTGCGGGTATAGCGGAACAGCTTAAATAGCCGGAAGAGTAAAAAGATGCGCAAAAAACGCAGGGGACGGTAGGTCGGGATGATGGCCAGCAGGTCGATGATCGCAAGGGGTTGCGTCATGTATTCCCACTTTTTTGCCACCACTTCACGCAGCGCCGGCCACGCATGGAAGGGCTGATTGATAAACTCAGCCCGTTCATAGTGGCTGAGAATTACCTTATGGCTGTCATTATAGATCCAGAAGCGAAGCAGATATTCAATGATGAAGATGGTGACCGCAACCCACTCGAAGAGATCATCAAACAGCCCCATATCATGACGCACATCGTAGATCAGCACCCAGACGCTGGTCACCACCAGCAGGATCATGAATACATCGAAATAGGGCCGGACCCGCGCCTTGGGGTTCTCCAGCAGATCATAGAAAAAATTCTTGGCACGCCGGTAGCGAACCGAGTCTTTCAACTTGTAACTGGTTTGGATCAGCCGGTGTGTATTGTCCATCTTATGCCGGTAGGGTGAAATGGATGTCGGATAACAGCGACATGATAACGATTATCGACAGAACCTGGCGGTTCTACACTATTCGACCCTGGATTCAGCGCCTGTCTCAATCCGCTCAACCGCAGCCACATTCACGGTACGGCCATCCAGCGTTACGAATTCTCTGGCTTCCACATCGCCTCTCCGGGCCTCGTAACTGACCGTATCCCCGGTCTGGGAATTGATGACACGCACCGTGACAATCCGATACTCATCCCGCCACTGCAGGTAGAGAAAGACCCCACTCGCCAATATCATGAAAACAATCAGGCCATAGGCGGCCAACCGTGGTGTATGATTCGATACCTTGTGCTGCTGCGCTGCCACCCGTTTGGGCTGTTCGGTTGCCGCCACTTCAGCACGCCGCGAGCGCTGCCGTATCACCAGCCAGGCGATGCCGATCACACCAAGGGTAAAGAGAATTTTTGTAATCATGGAGCAAAACAGTATCACGCCCGCCGCTCATCTGGCTATTAACGCTATTAACAGGTTGCAGGGCCATCAACTAACGATTTAACATCGTCATATGCAACGATTCCTCCTTATCGCCATCTCAGCTTACGCGCTTTTGCTCATCGCCTGCAGCGCACAGGAACCTCCAACCGTCAATCTCTACCGTGCGGTGCACGTTGGTGATATCGACCAGATAGAGCGAAACCTATACTGGGATGCTGATGTGAACGCCCCAGGCCCGGATGGCCGCTCCGCACTTCACGTGGCGGCAGAGAAGGGCCGACAGGTGGTGATCAAGATACTGCTGAAGAGCGGCGCTGCCATTGATCAGTTGGATGCCGCGGGACAGACGCCCCTGGGGACTGCATTACTGGCAAGACGCACCCTGGCTGCGGCCTATCTGGCAAAACAGGGCGCCCGCCTCGATGCCAACCCTTTATTGTTGAAGACAGCCGCTGCTGGCAGCCTGGACCGCGATGTACTCGATTTTCTCCTCAAACAGGGCGCTGACATCAATACGGTGGATGACGAGGGCAACAACGCGTTGCATATTGCAGCTTCTAACAATCAGCGCATTGCCGCCAAACATCTCATCACCGGGGGTATTGATCTGAACGCGGTCAATGCTGCCGGCCAAACGCCACTCGGAATTGCCCAACAGAGCGGAGCGAAGGACATCGTCGATATACTGAAAAAATTTGGTGTTGTCACCGCTCCGTAGATAAAGGCTTTAGGGAGATAGCTCACGCCACATGAAATATCCCGGCAAGCCATGTATATTCCGCCAACCACACATAACCGATTCGAAGTGAAACAGCTATGGCATCGACTCCCGAAGAACTTACCGTCAACTACACCGAAGACGGCATCGACATCGTCAAGGAACTGGACAAGGTAATACTCACCAAGGGTGCCTGGACCACCATCATCTTCCGTTTCCAGGAGTGGAACCGGGGCAAAGAGGAGTACGGCCAGGAAAAATACACCATCCGCCGCTTTCAGAAGCGCAATGGCGAGTATCAGGCGAAGTCCAAGTTCAACATCTCCAGCAAGGACCAGGCGAAGGCGGTGATTAATGCCCTGCAGGGGTGGATCGGCGACGACTGACGAACAAATTGGCGAATCTATTCCGCCAATTTCTCCGCCCAGGCCAGCAGTTCAGGGATGATGCTACGCCTCTCCGGCGGTAGGGATTCGTCCATCTCCATCTCATCCAGACACGCCAGGTAGTCATCCATCGGCAGTCCTGGGCCCTCGCCGGGTTCAAACAGCCTGGCCTGCCGATACTCCTCCCAGCGCCCCCGTTCTTCCTCTGAGAGTGTCTCCGGCCAGTTGCGGGCACGGTAACGAAACAGCATCTCGGGCAACCGCTGATCGTCGAAAACCTCGGGGAAACTGCTCAGATCTCCAGGAGCAGTGGTCCTGATCCTGTCCATGCGGCGACGATCATCCGCGCTGAAAAAACCACCACCGTAGAGGTTCTGGTCGGGATCCGACACCTTATCAAAGGTAGTCATTTGATGGATGCGGCCGAGCTTTTCCTTCAAGCCACCCGCCGCCAGCAAGATTTGCCGATGCTGTTCTCCCAGCCTGACATCGATCTGCCAGCGTTCGGCAGCCGCTTCAGAGAGGGTATTCATCGGCACCACCACCGGACACTTATTGAGATGCACCGTCTTCAGGGGCATCCGCTTCACCCCCTCAGGCAGATCTGCCGCCGGGGTAAAGAGGCGCTGATGAATCTCATCCTCACTCAGGGTGAGCAGTGGGGTCGGGTCATAACGGAGATCGAAAACAATCACACCATTGGAGTTGGTGGGATGCGCGGCCAAGGGCACAACCATCGCGATGCAACCGTGCTCGGAAGGATGCATCGATGAGACATGCAGCACCGGCTTGCGCGCCTGCAGGTTCAGTAACTCCCCCACTGCCTGCTTCTTGCGCAGCCGGAAGATATAGTCGTAAAGTCGCGGCTGTCTCTCTTTCACCAGCCGGGCCATGGCAATGGTGGCATGCACATCCGAGAGCGCATCGTGGGCCGATTGATGGGAGATACCATTGGCGGCGGTCAAGTGCTCCAGACGAAAACTGGGTTTGCCGTCCGGGTGCCGGGGCCATTCGATCCCTTCCGGGCGCAGTGCATGGGTCAGCCTGACCATATCGATAATATCCCAGCGGGAGTTGCCATTCTGCCACTCGCGGGCATAGGGATCGAAAAAGTTACGGTAGAACCCATATCGGGTGACTTCGTCATCGAAACGAATCGTGTTGTATCCCACCCCACAAGTGCCGGGGTGTGCCATCTCCTGGTGAATACGCGCCATGAACTCAGCTTCGACAACCCCCTCCGCCAAGGCTTTCTGCGGGGTGATACCGGTCACCATGCAGGCCTCCGGCTGGGGCAGCATGTCATCGGCGGGTTTGCAGTAGATGACCAGCGGCTCTCCCACCGGGTTCAGATCCTCATCCGTGCGCAAACCCGCAAACTGGGCAGCCCGGTCCCAGCGGGGATTGGCGCCCCAAGTCTCGTAGTCGTGCCAGTAGAAGGAGAATGTCATGGGAGGTAGTACTCTATCAATGAAATTATTACGGGTTCAGCCGCTCATCCCAAGCAAAGCCCGGTAGAAATAGGGAAAAGATTATCTGACCCGAAGTTCACTAAATCAACACAATAATCATCTTTTTCGAATATATGCGTTAGTAAACCCTGTTTTTCTTAAAGTTTTCAATAGAAGAGCCGACACCTGTGTTCAGTAGCGGGTTTCGGACCATGGATGACCCACTTTCCGGCTTGGGTATTGACTTGATTTGTTGACCCGATACCCAGTTTTTTCAAGGATTTACAGGAGTTGTAATGAACACACCATTTCTTTCCCATTTTCGTAAAACTGCCATTTCTCTGCTGATCACTTGCACATTTGGCTTTTCTGCTGCTCAGGCGGCTGAGATCAAGGTGGGCATGTCAACCGCCCTGAGTGGCCCTGCCCAAGCCTTGGGTCAGGACATGAAACGGGGCATTGAAGCCTATTTCAGCCAAGTCAATAAAAAAGGAATCAATGGCAATACCCTGAAACTGGTTGCCCTGGATGATGGCTATGAGCCTGCCAAGGCCGCCCCAAACATGCACAAACTTATCGATGACGAGAAGGTGGTGGCAGTGATGGGGAATGTTGGAACACCCACTGCGATCGTCAGTGTGCCGATTTCCAATGAGAAAAAGACGCTCTTATTTGGCGCCTTCACAGGGGCTGGTGTTCTGCGCCAATCCCCACCTGACCGCTACATCATCAATTACCGGGCAAGCTATGCGGAAGAGACAGCTGCGATGATCGATGGTCTTCTCTCCTCTGGAATCAAAGCCGAAGAGATCGCCTTCTTTACCCAAAATGACGGTTATGGTGATGCAGGTTACAAAGGCGCAATGAAGGCTCTGAAGGCTAAAGGCGTTGCAAGTCCTGAAAAACTGACACACGGCCGCTACACCCGCAACACGCTGAATGTGGAAGAGGGTCTGGGAACCATCCTTGATGCTGAGGTTGAGCCCAAGGCAATCATCATGGTGGGCGCCTATGGACCCTGCGCCAAGTTTATAAAAATGGCCAAGGAAGACCTGCCGGACGCCAAGTTCCTGAATGTCTCATTTGTCGGCAGCACAGCACTGGCCAAGGCACTGGGCGACAAGGGTGACGGCGTCATCGTGACTCAGGTGGTACCGCACTTCAATACCGACCATGCCACAGTGAAAGAGTATCGTGATGCTCTCAAAGCCTATGATGCCAATGCCAAGCCTGGTTTTGTTTCACTGGAGGGCTATCTGGTAGCCAAGCTGTTTGCGGAAGGTCTGAAAAATGCCGGTTCCAATCCCAACAGAGAGAGCATCGTAGATGGGCTGGAGTCTCTGAACGCTCCTAACATTGATATCGGCGGCAAGGTTAGCTTCAGTAAGACGAAGCATCAAGCAAGCCACAAATTGTGGCCGACCATGATCAAGCAGGGACAGTTTATCGCCTTCAACTGGTCTGAGATCTGAACCTGAAGCGGGAGAGGTGGATGGCTACCTCTCCCGCTACTGTTTTGGGTTGCTCGCCGTATTAAGGAAATAATGATGAAAAAAACCAACATCACAATCAAAGGACTTTTAGTTGTCTGGGTGCTTATTGCTGTAACAACAGTTTTGATTCTGGTTTTTACCTCTTTGGACTCCTATCAAAGCGTTTCTAAAAACCAGCAGGTAGTCACAGATAAAGCTAAACCACTTCAGGTGGCCAACAACGAGATCAAGAGTGCCATCACAGGCGTTATTGGGCGTCAGCTAAGGGTTATCAGCACCGATTCCTCAGAGAAGCTGGCGGAGCTGCAGGATAGTGATGCGTTGGAATCGAGGTTCACTTCTGCAATGAGCCGCGCACGGCAGGCTGCAGGGGACGACAGCAGTGTAATAGAGCCTCTCACTGCACTTGATGAAGCGTATAAAGTTTTTATCAGCGCAGACACCGTTCTATTTGAAAAAAAGAAAACCATCCTGCAAATCAATAACGAACAGAAAGACTACGCTGAAAAGATGGATTCTTCGATTCAGAATATCCAAAAGGTTGCCGAAGGCATCGCAGGAAAAATCAACTTCGCCAAAAAACGGGCCAAACGGCGTATTCGAAAACTCTACAAAAAAATACAGGATTTACAGGATATAGAGGACGTGGAGGAAGCAGAAGCGAAAATTGCATTCCAGTTTCGTGACCAGGTTGGCGAGCAACTATTGAGTCGCACTGCCGACCTGCAGCAGGTGAGCGCAGGCATCCGAACCGGTGTCGCCATTATGGGCAGCTTGGGGCGGCAATTTATGTTGGAGAGCAGTCCCGACATCCTGACCAGCATCAAAGATAATCAACTTACCCAGTTAATCCAGTCAACCAAATCATCCATTTCCAAGATTGATGAAGTATCAAGAGATGACCCGGAACTCAATACTCTGATAAAGCATTTGAACAGTGAATTCCAACAATTGGTCAATACCCTCATCAACGAAGAAAACTCTATTCTTACATCACGCAGAGAGATCCTGAAGGTTAACGCCGAGATGCAGTCAGCACACACTGACGTGCAATCTGCGACAGAGTCAATGGAACAGGCCATCAATTTGGTGGTTCAAGCTGTAGACAAGATTCAGGCAGGCGTTGACGAACAGGGACATCGGGTTATCAGTGATAGCCGCACCATCTTATTGATAACGGCATCAGTGGCTCTGGTTGTTATCATTTTAATCAGCTTTATTGTCCTTCGCCGGGTCAATCGCCCGCTGGCAATGGCCACGAAAGCCATGCGTAATTTTGCCCAAGGAGACATTTCAAATCGCATGAACTACAAGGGCAGAGATGAGTTTGCCGCATTGGCCCATGATTTTAATGCACTTGCAGAAAACATTTGCGGCCTCATCGAGGATATACATAGATCGAGTAACGAACTCTCATCCGGCGCTGAAAATCTTTCGTCCATCTCAACCCAGACCAATCTCGGGATAGAGAGGCAGCAGAGTGAAACCACTCAGGTGGCCACTGCCATGAATGAGATGGCAGTAACAGCACAGGAAATGGCGAAAAATGCCAACCATGCAGAACAGGCGGCTCAACAGGCCAATGCTGAGGCAGTCAAGGGGCATGGCGTTGTCAGCGAGGCCGTCAGCGCTACGAACGACCTCGCGGGTGAGGTGCAAAATGTATCAACTGCCATCCATAAACTGGAAGATGAGAGTGACTCAATCAGCACTGTTTTGGATGTCATTCGCAGCATCGCGGAACAGACTAATCTGTTGGCCCTAAATGCCGCTATAGAAGCGGCTCGGGCAGGCGAACAGGGACGCGGATTTGCCGTTGTTGCTGATGAGGTGCGCACCTTGGCAGGACGAACACAGGACTCAACCCAAGAGATTCAGCAAATCATTGAACGGGTTCAACAAGGTGCTAAAGATGCTGTCGATGCCATGGAGAAAGGCAGGAAAAAGGCTACCAATAGTGTAGACAAAGTTGAAAAAGCAGGAGAAACACTGAATGAAATCATCCAGGCGGTGGGACAGATCAAAGAGATGAACGTCCAGATTGCCACTGCCGTGGAACAACAGGGTGCTGTCGTGGAAGAGATCAACCAGAACGTGGTCTCCATCAATGCACTCGCTTCTCAAACGGCTGATGGTGCGAGACACACGGCTACAGCCAGTATGGAGCAAGCTGGCCTGGCGACTAATTTAAAGAGAATGGCAGCCAAGTTTTCCACCTGACATCCGCTTCAAACGGTTAAACCCGACAGCCTCCTGGCTGGAAACAATGACCCGCTAAAATACACTCGATCATAAAAAAACCACCCCAACTGACAGCGGGGTGGTTTTTTCAGCGCGAGGAAAAAGACAGAGGTTAGATCTAGATCTTTTCCTTGATACGGGCAGCCCTGCCGGTAAGACCACGCAGATAGTAGAGCTTGGCGCGGCGCACGTCACCACGGCGGGTGACCTTGATCTCGGCAACCAGCGGGCTATAGGTCTGGAATACTCGTTCCACACCTTCGCCATGGGAGATCTTGCGTACGGTAAAGGCGGAGTCGAGACCGCGATTACGTTTTGCGATTACCACGCCTTCGAAGGCCTGTAGACGCTCACGCTCACCCTCTTTGATCTTCACCTGTACGACCACGGTATCTCCGGGGCCAAAATCCGGTATCTCACGACCCATCTGCTCAGCGTTGAGTTCCGCGATGATATTACTCATGGTCTATTGCTCCTGTTCTTGCTCGGCATCTCCCGACGCGAGACCTATTTCATCTAAAATCGTTTGTTCTTCCGCCGTCGTCTGACGGCCTTTCAGCAGATCGGGACGGCGTTCCAGGGTTCGCTTCAGCGCCTGTTCAAGTCGCCAGTGGCGAATCGCCTCATGGTTGCCACCCTGTAAAACCGGGGGGACACCCACGCCGTCTATCTGCTCTGGACGGGTATAGTGTGGACAATCCAGCAACCCATCCATAAAAGAATCCTGTTCTGCAGAGTCCGCAGCGCCCAGTACCCCAGGCAGCAAGCGAATCACTGCGTCCATCAAAACCATCGCCGCCAGCTCACCGCCGCTCAGCACATAGTCTCCGATGGACCACTCCTCATCAACGTAGCGATCAATCACACGCTCGTCGATACCTTCGTAACGGCCGGCGATGAGGATAAGCCGTTGGCCGCTGGCCGCCAGGCTGCGTGCCGCATCCTGGTCAAATCTTTTGCCCTGGGGACTCAGGTAGATCACTTTTGCCCCAGGCGACACCTTCCGGGCATCCTCGACCGCTGCCTGCAGCGGTGCATATTTCATCACCATGCCGGGACCGCCGCCGTAGGGCCGATCGTCCACCGTACGGTGTACATCCGTGGTGTAGTCCCGTGGATTCCAGAGCTTCAGCTCAGCCTGTCCCCGTTCCAGGGCTCGTCCTACAACCCCTTGCGCTTTCAGGGCATCGAACATCGGCGGCATCAGACTGATAACGTCGAAACGCATCCAGTCCAGCCTAGAAATCCGGATCCCAGTCCACGACCATCAGGCCGTCTTCCAGATCCACACTGCGGATCGCCTCACCCCAGGTATAGGGAATCAGGCGTTCACGGTCACCCTCGACCACTACTACATCATTGGCACCGGTCTCGAACAGGTGAGACACCTTGCCCAGCCCGACGCCTTCGACGGTCTCAACCCGCAAACCCTGCAGATCGGACCAGTAAAACTCATTTTCTGCCAGCTTCGGCAACTGATCGCGGCGGACAGCGATATCGCAGTCCATCAACTCCGTTGCCTGATCACGGTCGTCGCAACCCTCTATAGACGCAACGACACCTTTGCCCTGCCGATGTCCTTCCCGGACGTTTCTCTCTTCCCAGCCTGCCTTACGCTTCAGATACCAGGGGGAGTAGTTGAGTATCCCTTCCCGTGGCATGGTGTGAGAGTAGACTTTGAACCAGCCCCGAACCCCGAAAAGCCCGGAGATCCTGCCCATAGTCACCATCTCTTCGGACATTTGGAATCTCAGTCCGTGGCGATTAGCGGACAGTCAGCCGGGTTCAGGCTGCCTGCTTGGCGGCTTCCTTCAGCAGAGTGGCGACACGGTCGCTGGTCTGGGCACCTTTGGAGACCCAGTGATCGATGCGATCACGCTCAACACGCAGACGCTCTTCACCGCCGGTGGCACCGGGATTGAAGAAGCCGAGACGCTCAATGTAATGACCATCACGGGCGTTACGGCTGTCGGTCACCACAATGTGGTAAAAAGGCCGCTTCTTGGCGCCGGTTCTGGAAAGACGAATGGTTACCATGCTTGTACCCTTGAAAATTCTTTAAGCACCGGCAAACCCACCGGCGGGAAACGCGGAATTATAACTGAATTATTCAGAAAGTGAAGTCTGGATTGGGGATAAAGGATAAAGGATAAAGAATAAAGGAAAGAAAAGTCCGGAATTTCATCCGAAATCCGCCCGGTGCCGACAAATTCTGGGGCTTCGTTGTCACCTTAACATAGATGTAGGCCAGATCAAGCGCAGCGGATCTGGCACCCAGGGTTCAGTAGTACTTGAGGATTGCCGGTTCCGCTGCGCTTGAACCGGCCTGCCTGCTTCCCATCGCAGTAACGACGAGATTCGGCCTCTCCGATGGCACGGCCACCTTTATCCTTTAACCTATTTTTTCACCTGCACTGGCAATAGATATATCTTCGCCCACGCCGGCGTACTATGCGAACCGAGCAGCGGCCCGGACAGCGGCCCCGGATACAGAAAAACTTTGGTGTCCAGCGCCCTCCACCCGTCATAAACAAACGACATGGGGAACCGCGGCGGTCAAACCGGACCCAGATCTCAATGCCGTTCTCGGTCCATATATAGCTAAACTCGGCATTTGCTTTGCGACGCCGCTTGCCTGCCACCGTGGGTTCGAGCATCACTCCACCCTTTTCCAGCCGGTGCACTGCCAGAAACACCCCCTTCTTCGGTAGTTTCCGGCCCTTTGGGATTTCCTTACGAACCGACCGCCACTGCTTCCTGGTAAGGTGGATTAACTGCGGAGCGGGGTGAAATTCAGAAATATTAACAACAGATGGTGCGAGTTCCCGGCACCGATTCGGTGTTGAATCAGCCATCTCTCCTCCTCCGGAGGCACCGCGATTGTCAGTGTCCGAGGCTCCCCCGCAAATAGTCGGCGAATAACCTACTGCCGTTGTATGAATAACTATAGCCCGGGATCAGCAACCTCCGACCAAAAATATCCAATTACATCTTTGTGGTTTATCGCATTCCCATGCCCTGCATGGAAACGAATCAGGTGACAGGTGACAGGTGACAGGTGACAGCAAGATTATTGCGGGTGCATTTTTTGGGTCAAGTAGAAATTATCAGATTTTTCACTCCGCCCCTGCTAAATGCTCTCCTCCCCTGCGGGGAGGGAAAGGGTGGAAAGTCAAAACAAACCTGATACCTGTCACCTGGAGCCTGTGACCTAAACCCTGTTACCTAAAAAGGAAACCCGCCTCCACCTCCGCCGCCGCCTGGCATTCCACCCCCTGGCATTCCGGGAAACTTGCCGCCCAGGCCCCGCAGCATTTTCTTCATGCCGCCACCCTTCATTTTTTTCATCATCCTCTGCATCTGGGTGAACTGCTTCAGCAGTTTGTTCACTTCCTGCACCTGGGTGCCGGAACCGGCAGCAATTCGCCGCTTGCGGGATCCCTTGAGGATCGCCGGAAAACGCCGCTCCTGGGGTGTCATTGAGTTGATGATGGCGATGAGGTGGCCGATATCTTTGTCGTTCACCTGATTTTTCACATGATCAGGTAGCTGGCCCACTCCCGGCAGTTTGTCCAGCAGGCCGCTCATGCCGCCCATCTGGTTCATCTGCTGCATCTGCTCCTTGAAGTCCTCAAGGTCGAAACCCTTGCCCTTCTTCAGCTTGGCGGCCAACTTCGCGGCCTTGTTCTGGTCGACCTTGCGGGTAACCTCCTCCACCAGGCTGAGCACATCCCCCATACCGAGGATGCGGGAGGCGATGCGGTCAGGATGAAACGGCTCCAGGGCGTCGGTCTTCTCGCCCACACCGATAAACTTGATCGGCTTGCCGGTAATCTGGCGAATTGAGAGTGCGGCGCCGCCTCTGGCGTCACCATCTGCCTTGGTCAGGATCACACCGGTCAGCGGCAGGGCCTCGTTGAATGCCTTCGCTGTATTGGCGGCGTCCTGGCCGGTCATGCTGTCGACCACAAACAGGGTCTCGACAGGGTCCAGGGTCGCGTGGAGCGCCTTGATCTCCCCCATCATCTCCTCATCGACATGCAGTCGGCCCGCAGTATCGACGATCAGCACATCGGCAAAAGCCTGCCTGGCCCGCGTCACTGCATCCTTCGCTATGTCGACCGGCTTCTGCTCCGGAGAACTGGGAATAAACTCAGCATCAACCTCCCGGGAGAGGGTCTGCAACTGCTCGATAGCGGCTGGACGGTAGACGTCACAACTCACCACCATAACCTTCTTCTTGCCGTTCAACTGCAACCAGTGCGAAAGCTTGGCGACGCTGGTGGTCTTACCCGAGCCCTGCAGACCCGCCATCAGGATGACAGCGGGGGGTTGTGCTGACAGATCGAGACTTTCGTTGGCCTCGCCCATCACCTGGACCAGTTCGTCGTTGACGATCTTGATCAGCGTCTGGCCGGGGGTGAGGCTCTTCATCACCTCCTCGCCACTCGCCTTCGTCTTCACTCGATCGACAAAGGCACGCACCACCGGCAGGGCAACATCGGCCTCAAGCAGTGCCATGCGCACTTCGCGCATGGTGTCCTTGATGTTCTCTTCTGTGAGCCGTCCCTGCCCCCGCAGGTTGTTAAGTACACGACCAAGGCGTTCTGTCAGGTTATCAAACATGCTTTTCGGCGGATCGCCCGCTCCAGATTGGTTGAATCGAATTAATCATTATATATCAGCCAACACTTTGTTGCGCCGATGCATTGGATTTGCCCTGCGTCATGAGCCAAAATCGATTCAAAAGCCGCGGCAAGTGTGCGATTATCGCCGCAGTTTCAATAAACAACCCCGCCGCATGCCGATGGGGTATTAAACCCAATAGAGATTAAAGTGCAGGGTTGGAATCTTGTTTGAGTTGTTAGCCATTACCGCCTATCTGGGAGCCGGCCTCTGTTTTGCGCTGCGGCTGTTTCGCGGCGAAACCGGCAAACATTTGCCGCGGCCGCTCGGCCTGCTGCTGGGATTCATCGGCACTGCACTGCACGGCGCACTCCTCTACCAGAGCATTGCATCAGACACCGGCATTAACCTCGGTGTCTTCAGCGCCACCTCACTGATCGCCTGGACCATTGTCCTGCTTCTGCTGATCTCCAGCTTGAGCAAGCCGGTGGAAAACCTCGGCATCTTGCTGCTGCCGCTGGCAGCGCTGTCGATCCTGTTGGAATCCCGTTTCAGTTCGGTACGATTATTGAGCGAAACCGCCTCCCAGGGTCTTACGCTCCATGTTTTGGTCTCTATCCTTGCCTACAGCCTGTTCACTCTGGCCAGCGTGCAGGCGCTGCTGCTGGCTATTCAGGATCACCACCTGCACCATCGCCACCCCGGCGGTTTCGTTCGCGCCCTGCCTCCCTTGCAGACAATGGAGAGCCTGTTATTCGAGATGATCAGCGTGGGTTTTGTTCTGCTCACCCTGGCCCTGATCTCGGGTTTTGTATTCCTGGAGGATATGTTCGCCCAGCATCTGGCGCATAAATCAATCCTATCCATTGTGGCCTGGATCGTCTTCGGTACGCTGGTCTGGGGACGTTTTCGATTTGGCTGGCGCGGTCAGAAGGCAATCATCTGGACGTTGAGCGGGTTCGTGGTATTGATGCTGGCCTATTTTGGCAGCAAGGTGGTGATCGAGCTGATTCTTACGGCTTGAGCATCCGGGTGGCGGTCAAATCATCCGCAATAGGATGCAATCAACCTTGCCGATAGGCCCTGTTGGCAACCCGGCCTTTTTTGAACTTTGCCAACTGTTCCGCCAAACGCGGACGTTCCTGATCGGCCAGCTGCGTTATCTGCCGGTCGATCTCCTGGATCTCTTTGATCAAAGACATCTGATTTTCCGTGCCCTGAGGTGAGAGAATACCAAGACTCTCTCTGAGCAGTTCAGCTCGCCCGGCTTCCAGATTCCGGGCTTCTTCCCACTCACCGGCACGGGCAGACTCAAGCAGGCCTCGGCTCAGCACCAGCGCTGCCTTGAGTTTCTGTTCAGGGTTACCTGCCATCGGTAGAACGCTAAGCAGCGGAATCAGCTTTATCGGAGAGTTGGGGCGCCCTTTTCACATCTTCCGGGATCACATCCCAGGCGGACTTGATCTCCAGTAACAACCCACTGACCTCATCAAGGATCGCCTGATCATTGATTAGATTGGATTCTGTCAGACGGCGCACCATATATTCATACAGGTTATCGAGGTTGGCGGCTATCTCGCCACCCGCCTTGAGATCCAAACTGCCTCGAAGACCGTTGATGATGGAAATCGCCCAAGTGATGTGCCTGCCTTTGGGTTCGGGTTCACTACGATCCATATGACCCTTGGCGATGGCTATCTTATCCAGCGCGCCTTCCATCAACATCTGCACCAAACGGTGAGGCGTTGCATAGTCCACCTCGGACCCTGTCGCCACGCTACCGTACTGCTGTGCCCCGCGCTTGTGATTCAAGCTCATTATAAAATCCTCGAACTGTTTTTTGCTTTTGAACAGTATATTTATCGGTAGAGTGCGTGGATTCTTGACCTGTTTCCGCCATTAATCCAATAATAAAATCACTAATTGTTATTTCCATACGAAGCCAGATCCTGCAACCCCTGCAGCTGCTGTGTCAGGAAGTCGCTGGTCGCAGACAGCTGTACCATCAGTGTATCCAGCCCAGCATACTGCGCCCGGAAACGCGCCTCAGTCTTGGCCAGACGAAACTCCAGAGACTCCCGCTGATCCTGCACATTTTTCACCCTGGCATCCAGACCGTCCTCGCGGGCATCGATCAGCCCGTCGGGATCGAGCATATTCTCAACCAGGGCATCGAGCCGGAACGCCAGTCCCTGATCATCGTCGGAAAAGAGTTTGGTGACCGAAGAAAAATCGCTTTCCAGAGCATCGGTCAAGACGGCGGTATCCAACTGAAGGCTGCCATCTCTCTGAAATGAGATACCGATACTGGAAGCATACTTGAACGCTCCTTCGACATCTGACTTTGAACCCAGCACCGAGGATATCTGCTGCTCCATCATGCGCAGGGTTCCGTCGCCGGAGAGTTCACCGCTGCCAAGGGTGGAAAGCGTATCACGCAGACTATTGTATGCGTCAACGAAACTCTGCACTGTGGTCTGCACCGCACCCAGGTCCTTATTAACATTCAGTGCCACTTCATCGGCACTGGTGGCCAGCAGTTCCAGGGTCACCCCCTGAATGGCATCGGAGATACTGTTGCTGCTGCGAGTAATGGTATAGGAGTTATCCACCAACAGTTGTGCATCTGCAGCAGCCCGCGTCTGCACCATGGTCAATGGATCGGCAATGGGGTTGTTACCACTATCGGCAAAGGAGACCGACATGGCATTCTCCAGACCGGTTTCATCGCTGGTCAGAGTGAGATAGAAACTACCACTATTTTCCTGGATGATTCCTGCACTGATACCCGTGTTGTCGGTTGCCTCGTTGATCGCCTGTTCGATCTGGCTCAGGGTCTTACCACCGATATCCACGTTAAACGACTGGGTGCCGACGGCCAACGTCATAGTGTCACCTGCATTCCCGATCGTCGTGGTATCACTATCTGCAAACGACGCGGAGCCCATCTTGTGGGACTCAGCCAATGCTTGAACGACGATGTCGTAACTGCCGGCGGCGGCATCATTGTCGGCATTGACAGTAAAGACAGCCTCATTCGCACTGCTCGCGCTGAAGAGACCTATGCCTGAAAAACCGTTGAGTTTGTCCACGGCACTCTGAAACGATGACAGAGAGCCACGCAGCGCACCGTAGGCGCTGATCTGGGTCAGAAAATCCGCCTCTTTGGACTGAAGTTTCTGTATGGGAATCTGCTCCAGGGCCATCAACTGATCAACGATGGAGTTGACGTCGAGTCCGGAACCTATGCCTGGTGCGGAAATGGTTGGCACGTTTGCCTCCCGTCAGCTTGGCTGGCTCAAGCGAAACATCGAGCAGAAACCAGCGCAAACTTCAGTAAACACATCGCCGAGAACCGGGCTCGCTGGAGAATCTCTCCTGTCTGTCCGGTTTTCGACACTCTATGAGAAACATGCAATCTCCATGCCTGAATCTTCAGAACATGGAAATCATGCACTGGTTTCCATCAGTAGTCCTACCGATTGCTCGCGCCCCGCCTTACCATCAACTTTGGCACTTACGACATCGATTGCTTCCTGCATGTGTTTGGCCAACGCCAATACCTCTTCCGAGGGTATCTGGCGAATCAGATCACCGGATTGTCTATCGATTACCCGAACCACTGTTCTGCCACTATCCTCGTCCAGGTCGAACTGCAACTCACGCTGCAACACCTGGGCAAAATCCTGCATCTGGCTGACAGCACCTTTAAGTGCTTCCGCCGGAACAGCAGCAGGCCGCTCATCAACCATTTTTTGTTGGAGAGGGGCCACCGGTTGGTTACCGGAGATTGAGCCGACGACTTTTAGAGGTTGGGGGGTCTCACTTTCCGTAGTACGACGTACATCTTTACCAGAATCCTTAGTCGGTAGAGCTCCTACTGTGATTGTCATGTCCGTAGCCATGGCCTTCACCTCACATTTAAACCTTTTAGTTCAGCCGGCGCCCAGTATCAAAACCAGGTGCCGACTGGAGCTTGTTACCGTTACTGCAGGAGAGACAGAACCATCTGCGGCTGGGAATTAGCCTGGGACAGCATTGCCACACCGGCCTGCTGCAGAATCTGCGTGCGGGTCATGTTAGCGGTCTCCGCAGCAAAATCGGCGTCCTGAACCCGTGAACGGGCAGCGGATACATTTTCACTGATATTGGAGAGATTGGAGATGGTGGAGCTCAAACGGTTCTGAACGGCACCAAGATCGGCACGCTGGTCAGAAATGAAGCTCAGGGCCTGGTCGATAACATCCAGTGCGCTATTGGCGCCGGTTTGGGAGCCAATATCGATATCAGCAATACTGCTCAAAGTACCGGATGTTGCAGCTGCCACCATGATATCGGTACCCGTCGTCGACACCTGGAATGACTTGGAGGAACTCAACTCGATTTTACCACCCACTACGATGGAGTCGGTCACGCCAGCCGCACCGGTTGAATCGGAGTCAGCAAGCGCGACGGCTCCGACTGTGACAACGCTGCCAGTATCCGCGCCATCATTATTTGAAGCATCGGCAACAACAATGTCGTGACCAGTGGTATTGGTTAAAGAGATACCATCTCCTGCAGCATTCAGGGTTGCACTGATGCCGGTGGAGGCGTTTTCAGCATTGATAGCATCTCGCAGAGAAGCCAGATCAGTACTGGTCGTTACCAATGCGCTAATACTAACGGCTGACCCTACAGCTGCCTGACTGTCATCCTGGGAAGAAAGGGTGAAAGAGATAGTGCCGGTTGCCACTGCCTTCAACTCAACGGTGTTACTGGCGGTTGCCTTCACACCCGTTGAATCCTGCACACCATTGACTTGAGAGGCGATCTTGGCTGCCGTGGTATCCAGGGCAGTGGAGAGTGTTGAGGTGCCTAAGCTACCGGTCACTGCAAATGCAGCATCCGCAGCAACATTGTTACCGCCGGTTCCATCAGCTACCGCGGTCAGTGCACCGCCAATGTGATCTTCTGTTGCTGTACCATCAGCCTTATAAGCACCCATAGTAGTGGCAGAGGTATTACCGATAGTGACCGAAATAGTCTGGTCAGCATTTGCCCCTACGTGGAACTTGGCAGCGGTAAAAGTACCATCCAGGATATTCTTTCCGTTGAAGGTTGTGGTGCTGGAAATACGGTTCAGCTCTTGTGAAAGCTGAGCCACTTCCTTTTGCAGATTGGTCCGATCAGACGCGCTGTTGGAGTCATTGGCGGACTGCACGGCCAATTCACGCATCCGCTGCAGGATGTTTGTGGACTCCTGCATTGCGCCTTCAGCAGTCTGCGAGATAGAGATTGCATCATTTGCATTTCGCATTGCCTGATTCAGACCACGGATCTGGGTGGTCATACGATCAGTAATGCCGAGGCCTGCCGCGTCGTCTTTCGCGCTGTTGATGCGCAGACCGGAAGAGAGCCGTTCCATAGAGGTTGAGAGAGAGTTCTGGGTGCTTGTCAGGTTGCGCTGTGCATTCAGCGAGCTGACATTTGTGTTGATGACCATTGACATGATTGCTTCTCCTTTCCGCCCGGCGATGTCTTGCATCGAGCCTGGGCGTTAGGTTGATATTTAGCGGATATACTGTCGAACCGACTGTATTTACCGCTTCCGGTTTCTGTAACGGCAGCGGTAAAGGGAACTTGAGGGATTTTTCAAAAATAATCCGGTGACTTTAGATGCCCGGAAAAATAGATACAAATTATTGTTTTTTAACGAATATTCTCATAATTACGCGTCAACCAAACCCTCAATCCACCCGTCAGCGTGAGAATATCGTTCTCACATGAGTGAGCCCGCTTCTCCCGATCAGCCGTTGAAAAGCGCCTGTGCCAGCTGCTGGGTTCTCTCAAACTGTCGATCGATCTGTTGGACAACCTTTTCAGCAGCCGGGACCGTAATCCCCAACCGTTCCAGGCGGCTATCCGTGGCAGACCAGGGCGTCTCCTGTTGCACAGCGGTTACCATAGAAACCGCCACGCCTACCAGGGTAGCGGTTTCCCAGTAACCGCCCTGGAAGCCGGACTCAGGATAGTGGGCCATCGCCGTAACAAGCTGTTCAGGGAGATGCCAGCTATCCCCCAAATATCCGCCGGCATAAACATCGTCGAAACCAATCAACCCGGAGAGGGCCTGACTCAGTGAGACGGAATCGTTCTCTTCGACGATCGTGTAGGCCTGATCCACCTCATCCGGCAGTTGATCCGTCAACCAAAGCAGTCCCAGACTGTGCAACAGACCCGCAGTACGGGCTGCAGAAGATTCAACATCATCCACCGATAAAGCCACCGGCGCCAACCAGGACGCAGCGTCAGCAGTCATGAGCGCGCGGGTCCAAAAAGATTCCGTGTTGAATCCGGGGCAGCGGCTTGGATCGAAAGGAGAGGCGACGGCCAAGGCGATACTGGTACTTCTGACCACACCAAAACCGAGTCTGGAACAGGCCTTATCCAGCGCAGTAATAGTGCTCACCGGGGAAGACCAGGCCGAGTTGGCCAGCGCGATAAGACGTCCTGCAATGGTGGGAAAGCGCTCAATGATCTGAGCCAGTTCAGAGAACTCGATATTTTCGTCGGTCAACGCTTTCAACAAATATGCCGCGCCAGGTGGCAAAACAGGGACTTGCTTGCGGCTCAACCTATCGAAGATGGATATTTCAGCACTCTCTACCGTCATTTTTATTGATTCACTATAGGAAAAGGAAGAACAGCCGCCTCTGCATCCTTCTCTTCCGGCAGGAAATGCTTTTGCACCAGTGCCGGAATCTCTTCCGGAGGGACGGGACGGCTGAAAAAATAACCCTGAATGGTATCGCAGCCGATGCCACTCAGCACCTTCACCTGCTCTTCCGTCTCGACGCCTTCCGCGATGACACTGTGACCAAGCGCGCGGGCCACCCCGACGATGGTACCCAGCAGGATAGAGGACTCAGGATCCTTCAGCATGTCGGTAATGAACAGACGATCTATCTTGAGACAGGTGATCGGTAGATATTTAAGCGAGGCCAGGGAGGAGTAACCCGTGCCAAAGTCATCGATGGCGATCTTCAGACCCATCTCGCGCATGTTTTTGAACACAGACAGATTTTCACCCGTGGTCTGCACCACGCTTTCGGTGACCTCCAGTTCAAGATTCTCGGCCAGCCAACCCGTCTTCAGCAGAATCTGTTCAACGGTGGTCACAATACCCGGATCCTGGATATGAGTCGGAGAGATATTCACCGACATCTGAAATAGAGGCAGCCCCATATCCTGCCAGGCTGCAGCCTGCTTGCAGGCAGTGCTCAGCGCCCACTCTCCCAACGTCTTGATCAAACCGATGCGTTCCGCAACGTTGATAAATTCCACTGGAGAGATCATACCTTTGGTGGGATGTTGCCACCGTGCCAGCGCTTCGACCCCAATCAGACGGCCACTTTGCACATCGATCTGGGGTTGGTAATAGAGCTCCAGTTCACGCCGTTCAAGCGCCAGACGCAGGTCCTGTTCAATCTGCAAACGGTGCTCGGCCTGAGTGGTCAACTCCGGCTGGTAGAATGTGTAGCGATGTTTGCCCTCCTCCTTGGCAGCATACATGGCGCTGTCGGCAGCCTTCAGCAGGGCCTGCAGATTTTCACCATCCTGCGGGAAGTGGGCAATACCGATACTGCATCTTGGCCGGATCTGCTGCAAACCCAGATCCACCGGCTGGTTGGTCTCCTGCAGACAGCGGCTGGCTACGTCAGCAGCGTCATACTCATCAGTGACATGATCCACCAGGATGCAGAATTCATCACCACTCAGGCGGGCCACGAAATCAGCACCCCGCAAAATTTTTTGCAGGCGCTGGGCAATGACCTTGAGCAGCTGATCGCCAATATCATGACCCAGACTGTCATTCACATCCTTGAAGCCATCGAGATCCAGGTACAACAGGGCAAAACGTTCCTTGCGCCGATGCGCTGCCTTGATAACGTCTTCCAGATGTTTGTAGAAATAGGCCCGGCTTGCCAAACCGGTCAGTTCATCGGAATAAGCCAGCTGTCGGATACGCCTTTCGGATACTCTCTGCTGGGTGATGTCCTGAACCGTTCCCAGCACCACACCGTCCGCATCCGGGGCAAGATCCAGTTCCTGATGTACGATCACTGACTTATTGTTTTCGGTTAGCAATCGGTAATCTGTAGGATGCAGTGGCGCACCATCCACCACGGATGTGATGTTATCGCGGATAAAAGCTCGGTCATCCGGATGTATTCGATCCAGATAGCCGCCCAGCTTTTTACAGCAAGCAACCTGAGAGGCCCCCAGCATTTTGGCCAGCTGCTTTGAAATCACCAGCTCATCGCGCTTTGCATCCCAGCGCCAATATCCCAGGGCGGCCATACGTTGTGCGCTGGCCAGTTGCTCCTGGCTTTCGTGCAGTTCCTTGGAGTCCCGGGCAGCCCTGAGTTGAAAGCGTATCCGATGACTCAAAATATTGTAGTTAACCGGCTTGGTGATAAAACCGTCCGCACCGGACTGGAAGGCCTGATTGACGGTTTCCATATCCTCCAGACCAGTGACCATGAGGATGGGGATAGTTCTAAATTCTCGCCTTTTCCTCAGGCGCCGACAGACCTCAAAGCCATCCATACCATCCATAAGGGCATCGAGAAGGATGATATCCGGTATTTTATTTGCTACCCGCTCAAGACACTCTTTTCCGCTCGCCGCCTCATCAATCTCAAAACCGACTGCACTCAATGCCTCATGGGTAGTAATGCGGAAATTCGAATCATCATCCACCAGCAAAATTCGTTCTCCACTCTGGTGAACCGTGGCAGCAGTAGCGAGATTTTTTGGGGATTGCTCAATTTCAGTGCGCAGTGCGTCTAGAATAGATGGCAACAAGGCTTCAATGCTATCCACCAAATTAGGCGCAGGTGACAAATTCTTTTCGGCTGCCGCGGTCTCGAGTTGTTGGCAGTGCCGGGAAAAAACCATTGCCCCCAAATTGGCACTACTCGATTTCAGGCTGTGGACGATCCCCCTGAGGCTCTCGGCATCAGTATCCTCAAGCGCCTGGCGAAGCCTGGAAACATCGTCAGGGGCCTGTTTTAGAAAGTGATTGACAGATTTCCCCAACACATCCCTTCCGCTCATCTCGCCCAACTGGCGCAGCTGTTCCAAAGGGGCGGGATCGAGAACAGGAGAGTCTGAGACTTTCCCGGACAGAGATGTCTCGCCGGTTTCCGCTTGCTCCATGACTTCAACCTTAAGCCATTTTCTCAACAACTCCGACAAGCGTTTCTGACTGAAAGGTTTGCTCAGATAGTCATTCATGCCGGCAACTTCACACTGTTCCTGAATGCCTTTCTGTACATCCGCAGTGAGTGCCACAATCGTAACCGGCTTTTGACCCTTCTCCTGTTCGATGAGACGAATCTGACTGGTGGCGCTGAAGCCATCCATCTCCGGCATGTGGCAGTCCATCAGGATCAGATCATAGGTGTTTCGGGTAGCAGCTTCGACAGCTTCAAGACCATTCCCGGCCAGATCCATCTCGCAGCCCAGTGCCATCAACATGCTGATGGCCACCTCCTGGTTCACCAGATTATCCTCAGCCAGGAGGATCTTCCCATTCAGTTTTTCAGCAGCCTGACTTGCGTTGGCAACGATGGCGACTTGTTCACCCATAACCTCCCGCAGGCACAGCAGCAATTGCTGTTGGCGTACAGGTTTCTGTAGATGACGGGCAATACCACACGCCTGGGCCATCGACGATTCCGCATCGAATTCTGTCGAACTGAGCATCACCAGATGTGGCGCGGGTATGGACGAGTCATTGCGGATTGCACGTGCCAGTTCAAAGCCATCCATCTCCGGCATGTGCCAATCGAGCAGCACAATCTGGTAGGGATCACCTCCGTCGGCGGCCTGACGCAGCCGTTCAAGGGCTTGTTGCCCTGAGTCAACACTGCCGTTCCTCATGCCCCAGGCGATGACTTGATTGTGGAGAATCTCCCGGTTCGTAACGTGGTCGTCAACGATAAGAACACGGACACCTTCCAGGATATCGTGGTTCGGCACTTGAGACCGTTCCTCTATTGCTGCCTCAAGTTCTATTTTGAAACTAAAATGCGCACCCTCCCCCGGGGCACTTTCAAGCTCGATGGTGCCGCCCATGAGCTTGACCAGGCGACTGGCGATAGCCAGACCCAGACCCGTACCACCAAACCGCCGTGTGGTGGAGCTGTCAGCCTGGCTGAAGGCATTGAAGATTTCACCCTGCTGCGAAATGGGAATACCGGGGCCGGTATCAGAGACTTCAAAGGCTATCTGCAGGCTGTTGACATGCCGCTCGCTGGTTCTTGCCCAAAGGCGCACCTCACCCCGTTTGGTGAACTTCACGGCATTTCCCAACAGGTTAACCAGAATCTGCCGTAATCGCACGGCATCGCCCCGAACCCATCGGGGCAAGTCAGGTGGCAGATTGGGAATCAGTTCAAGCCCCTTGCGATGGGCCTGGTTGGCCACCAGCTCCAGGGTGTCTTCCAACAGGGTTCGAAGATCGAAATCCTCTGTACTGAGTTGCAGTTTATCGGCCTCAATCTTGGAGAAATCGAGGATGTCATTGATAACCCCCAGCAGAGACTCTGCAGAACGATGAGCGGAATCCGCCAGACGGTGAGCACGCACGTCCAAACCGGTATCCAGCAACAGTTCCGTCATACCCAGCACACCGTTCATGGGCGTGCGAATCTCATGACTCATGGTGGCAAGAAATTCACTCTTGGCCCTACTGGCTGCTTCCGCAGCCTCCTTGGCCTCCTGCAGATTTGCCGTGCGTTCAGCAACCTTCTGCTCCAGCCCCTCCCGGTAGGAAGACAGCTTTTTATCACGCTCTTCAATCTGCCCCAACATGCTGTTGAAGCGCTCGATGAGTGTGCCTATCTCATCGTTGCCACCAGGCTGCAGCCGCAGACTGAAATTCTTCTGATCTGCGACGTCCTGCATACCGTTGACCAGATTATTGATGGGACCCGAGATACGCCGCTGCATGGAATACGAGAGAAGGTATACCCCCAGCATGATGCCGACCAACAACAGCCCTGAAATCAGCAGATAATCGACGATCTGGTCATATAGGGGGTTTAGACTCACCTCGATGAGCAGATGGCCGATCACCTCACCGTCCAGGGTGACAGGTTTCAGCAGATCCAGATCGTCCCCGTCGAAACGGTACTCAATGCTTTTCGACTGGCCCAACTCGCTAAACCAGACCTTGTCTTCATTTTCGATACGGGCCTGAATCCCGGAATCTTGTGGATAAGCAGCAAACATTTGCCAGTTATCCTGATAGAGAATCGCGCCATTAACGTCTGCCTGGTTTTTCAGTGATAACAGAAGCTTTTGCGCTGTCTTCGGGTCATCGAAAGAGAGTGCCGCAGTGGAGTTGGTACTGATAAAGTCCGCCAGCACCGAAACACGCTCAACCAGAGCCTCACGATAGGAGAAGACTTCCATGGCCATATGGCTGACAGAGACAATCAACAGCGCGACGCCGCTGATCAACAGAATCATCCGCCTGATCTTTTGTGCAATGTTGATGTTACTGAGAAAATCCATTGTTCTGCTTAGTTGTCCGGTGAATCCAAAACCGTAGCCAAATCCAAAAGAGGAGCTGCAATCTTCAGGCCTGACCTTCTGGCGCTCTCAAGGTTGATCAGGAAACCAATGCGTTTTTTGCCACGGGTGAACTCAATGATGCCGCCCTGTTCTGCGAAACCTTCTGTATCACCCAAGGTCAGTATCGGCCGGCCTTTCAATTTCTGAAGGATGGCCCCCATAAACGCCCGTTTGGATTTGCTGATAAAAACCACCTGACAGCTGTCACCAATGGACTCGGACTGGGTAAAACGGCGAATCCGCACTGTCCGACCGCCAGCTTTACGCTGCTCCAGGGCATCAAGAGCCGAGCCGAAAACGTCCTCACCCAGCACACAGATGCCAAAACTCCCGGACTTGTCAGCGCCCGAGGGGACAGGCCATTCAACGAATTTGCTCAGCTTGTAGACCAGCGCGGCCTTGAGCTTGTATTCCGCGTTGGGGGGAGCGGCAATAAGCTGCAGCGGCAACAGCACCATCAACAGCCACAGACAGCACAGTCTGAGCCTCGGCCGCCACTGGGGTGCAACTTGTGTGGAAAATTCAAGCATCATGCTTTAAACCATTCGGCTTCCAATCCGGCGCTATTCAGAAATCGAAACGAATCATACCGTAGACAGAGCGTTCAACTTCAGTCTGCGTGACAAAAGACTCTCCAATGAATTCCGCATGATGATCCTGCAGCAGGTTCTGTCCAACCAGAGAGAGTTCCATATCTTCCCAGGGCCGCCAGGCCAGGCGGGTATTCAGGCTGGTGTAACTCGGTATTGGTGTACTGGAAAAACTGCTGGCTACAAGCTCATCCACATAATAAGCCCAGAGATCCAGCGACCATTCATTGGAAAAATCCATGGCGGAACGGAGCGACAGCTGATGCTTGGGACTGGATCCCTCCACGACAGGACCAGACATCTGGTCAGCGCTATCACTGGCTGTCTCTTGCTCTATCTCGATGTAACTGTAGTTTGCCTGTAAACGCCACCATTCAAGCAGGTGCCAGTCCACCGCCAGCTCAAGACCACGGCTTGTTGCCTCCTGTTTGTTATCAAAAATGATCTCGGTGAGACTCGCTGGTTCAAAAGTTGCGAGGTTTTTGTATTGATTGTAAAAAAGCGCAAGATCCAAGGAGAGGCGCTCAGCCGGTTGCACCCGATAACCCAGTTCAATCGAGGTCAGCTCCTCTGCCTCAAAATCCTCATCACCATTGACCGTAAGGATCATTGGCGGTATTGGTGGCGGTCCTATCGGGATGATTCGGGTCACGATACTTACACTATCCTCCACCCGGGAGGGCGTGCGCACTGCACGGGAAACCGAACTCCAAAGGGTATGTCCCTCCTTGGGTAACCAGAGCAGGCGGGCGCTGGGTTGAACCTCGAAACCGGTATAGTCGTTATGTTCAAACTTAGAACCCAGGGTCAGGCGCAGGGTCTCCGGCGTCAGTTCGATCTCATCCTGCACGAAGGTGCTGAAAAGATCGGAGGTCTGTTCTTCCGGCGACAGCGATACTGAAAAGGTGTTGCCGAAGTCATCCTGGATACGTCGGTAACCCAATCCCCATACGATGTCATGTCCTTCCAGGGAACTGAACTGGTGCTGAAAATCGATATCCAGGGTATCGTTACGCTGTTCCAGAACCGCCTCTTTGCGCTCATTGTGATCGAAATAGACCTGTAGCGTGGCAGATGAGCCTTCGGATAAACGCTGTTCCCAACGACCCTGCAGGTTCCAACCGGAAGACTCAAAATTATCCGCAACATTCAAGTCATTGTAGGGTGGAGTGTTAGCCGGTTCACTCGGGTCTAGCCAAGTATGCTGGTAGATATGGTTCTGATCCGTGCCATAAACATCCCCCTGCAGGGTCCATTGGTTCGATGCGCTCAAAACACCATCCACCCGGAAACCGGCACGCAAGGTGTTCCAGTCATCTCCGGCCTGTTCATCCAGCGATGGCGCAAAGCTGCTGTCCCGATCATTGTATTTAAGATAAATCCTGCCGAAGGTCTGCTCACCCAGCTCCGCGCCATAACGCAGACTGGTAAGGGCTTTCTCCTCGTTGCCGGCGCCCGCCACCAAAAGTCCACCCTGGGTCTCAGAGGCCTGTTTGGTGATGATGTTGATCACGCCATTGTCCGCGTTGGCACCCCACACCGTCGCACCCGGGCCACGAATCACCTCGATACGGTCGATATCTTCCAACATAGTGTCCTGAACCTCCCAGTAGACACCGGAGTAGGAAGGGGTATAGACACTGCGTCCGTCAATCAATACCAGCAGCTTGTTGGCGAACTGGGCATTGAATCCACGACTGGAGATGGCCCATTTGTTGCTGTCCATCTTCGCAACCTGGATACCCGGCGCCAAACGCAATGCCTCGGGAATACTGGTAACGCCGGACCGGCGGATGTCATCCTGGGTAATCACGTATGCCGCAGCGGCTACCTCGTTGAGCCGCTGTTTCTTTTTGGAAACAGAGGTCACCTCCATTGAGAGCAGATCCTCCAGTTCCAGATCCAGGTAAGCATCTACCGATTCTTCAGCTAAAATCGGCGTGGAGAACAGTGCCGCTGAGATAAGGGCGATTAGACACAATGGGGGATCGCAATAAATCATCGTCGTTTTCATTACACTTTTTCCATCGTTGAGCGCATTCAGAAATTCACGCGAACCAGCCCATAGACTGAACGTTCCACCTCGGTTTGAATCAGGAGATATTCTCCAGTGAACTCCGGGTGATGGTTGTCCAGCAGATTTTGCCCGACCAGTGAGAGTTCCAGATTTTTCTGTGGACGCCATGCGAGCCGGGCATTCAAGCTGGTGTATTCCCCGACTGGGAAATCCACTATCAAACTAGGTCTTTTTAAATCGTCCACATAGTAGGCCCAGAGATCCAACGACACGTTGTGACTAAGATCCATCAGAGAGCGCAGAGAAATTTGGTGTTTTGGGCTGGCGCCGTTACCCACCAGAGCGACGGCATCCTCCAAGCTGGAGGTCTGGATAAAACTGTAGTTGGACTGCAGTCGCCACCACTCAAGCGGCCGCCAGTCCACAGCCAGTTCCAGTCCATAGTTGTGAGCAGAGAGGTTGTTGCCGTACTGGAGGTCGGCGAGAGGATTCAACGGGTCTAAGCTTTGGAAGTTCTGGATGTTGTCGTAGTCGTTGTAAAACAGCGCCAGATCGAAGGAGATATTCTCCCTGGGCTGGATTCGATAGCCGGTCTCATAGGCCAGGAGCACTTCCGATTCGAAGGCCTCGTTGCCTATCGCGTAGATCTCAGCAGGGAGAAACGGGGGCGGAAGCGGCACGATGAAGGCAATGTTCAGTGAGCCATATTCGACGCTGGATGGGGTCCTTACTGCCCGGGAGACCGATCCCCACAGGGTGCTGCGATCATCAGGCAGCCAGGCCAGGCGGGCGTTGGGCTGAATCTCAAAGCCAGTGAAATCGTTATGTTCAAACTTGGAACCCAGAGTCAGGCGCAGGGTTTGCGGCAGCAGTTCAATCTCATCCTGCACAAAGGCACTGTAGAGATCCAGGCTGTTGGGATAGATAGCGACCATGTAGGTGTTGTCAAACGCCTCTTCTATATGGCGATAGCCCAGACCCCAGATGATATCGTGACTCTCAAATGCCCTGAACTGATGCTGGAAGTCCAGATCCAGGGTGTCGTGGCTCTGTTTGATAAACCCCTCTGAGCGTTCGGTATGGTCGTAATAGAGCTGTAGTGCGGCACTGGCCTGTGCAGAGAGTTGGTGGTTCCATTTACCCAACAGGTTCCAGCCGGAAGAGTCGACCTTGTCCGGCGTGTTCGCCGCCAGAAAGGTGGGGGCGAACACGGCATTGGCCGGGTCGCTGGGATCCATCCAGAAATTGACCTTCTGATTCTCATCGGCATCGTAGAGGTCTCCCTGAAGACTCCAGCTGTCGACCTCTGTGGCTTGGCCATCGACTCGAAAACCGCCACGCAGGCTTTGCCAGTCATCCCCGGCATCACCGTAGAGGTCGGAAGCATAGGATTTGTCCCGGTCGTTGTATTTCAGGTAGAAACGGGCATGGATATCCGACGCCACTTCAGCCCCATAACGCAGGCTGGCGAAAGACTTCTCCTCATTTCCTGCACCGGCCACCAACAGGCCGCCCTGGGTCTCTCCCGCATGCTTGGTGATGATATTGATCACACCGTTTACCGCATTGGCGCCCCACACCGCCGCGCCGGGACCACGGATGACTTCAATACGATCGATATCTTCCAGCAGGGTGTCCTGGACGTCCCAGTAGACCCCGGAAAAAGTCGGAGAGTAAACCGATCGGCCGTCTATCATCACCAACAGTTTGTTGGCGAATTGACCGGTGAACCCACGACTGCTGATGGCCCATTTATTGGCATCGATTCGGCCTACCTGGATACCCGGCGCCAATCTTAGCGCCTCGGGAATACTGGTGACACCGGAGCGTCGGATATCCTCCTGGGAGATGACAAAAACCGCTGCGGCCACCTCGTTGAGTCGCTGTTTTTTCTTTGAGACTGAGGTGACCTCCATGGATAGCAGATCTTCCAAATCCAGTTCCAAATAGGACTCCAGCGATTCTTCAGCTGAGATCGGAGCGGATAGCAGAACGGATGACAAAAGAGAGGACAGGAGCAGTTGGCGCTCGCCATGGAACATCGACATTTTCAAAACACTCATTGCGGAGTTCTTTTCCAGCAAGCCAGAACGGGGCGTAACCGATTGCACGAGGCATCAATCACCTTGTTCTATCGGCTGAGTGCAGGATTTCTTTACAAACAAGCTACCCTGCCACAAGCAGGCAGAGCTGTTTATGTCATGGTGCGCTATAGGTAGTTGAACAGAGACAATCCCTGGAGCTTCACGAAAGACTGCTGGGCGGCCTGTAATACCAGCAACTGCTGCTGATAGCGGCTCAGGGCTTCGGCCATATCCAGATCCTCCACCTCAGACTGCGCCGTCTTCATGGTTAACAGGAAATCCTCATTGACCGTGGACTGCTCCTCTATCGCGTTCAGTCGCGTACCCGCTGATGCGCGAAAATTTGTGGTATGCACCAGCCCGACCTGAACATCGTCCAACAAGGCAGTATTAGGTGCATCCGCCTCCAGCCCGGCGGCGATTTGGTGCACCGTCTCGAACAGATTGCGCTTGACCGGGAGAGGGGGTGCGGTGCTGGTGTCGAGGTTCATGAAAACATCGAAACCGTTGTCCCTGTCCTGAATCCGGCGATCGGCAGCTATCTGTAACTGCCGCGATCCCATATCGCCACCGTAAACATAAGCCCCATCGACCGGATTGCTGAAAGGGGGCTGATCGGCATCGTAACCGGCAAAGATATACTCGCCGTTGCTGTCCTTGGTGTTGGCCAGAGAGAGCAGTTCATCGTTGAGTTGACGGACCTCTGCGGCGACATCCCGGCGCTGATCGCCGGTCAGTGTGTCGGTCTGGCCCTGGATCGCCAATTCGTGAACCCGGTGCAGAATATTGCCCACGCTTGCCAACGCTGTCTCTTCCAATTCAAGACGTGCACGGACACGGTCTGCATTGTCCTGGTACTGATCAACCTGACTGATGGAGCTCTTCAGGTCGAGCAGGTAGGCGGTGCCGGCAGGATCATCCTTTGGAGTAAGGATACGTTTTCCCGATGAAATCTGATCCTGGGTATTACTCAGTTTAGTCTGCTGCTCCAGCATGCTGCTGATACCTTTTTCAAACAGCATGTTGGTGGAGATGCGTAACATATCAACTACCTCCTGACTGCGTTGAGCAGGGTATCAAAAAGGCTTGAGGCCACCGAAATCACCTGAGCCGATGCCTGATAGGCTTGCTGGAACTGCACCAACTTCGCCGCCTCTTCATCGAGATTGACCCCGGATACTTCATCCAGCGCCGCCTTGCTTCGCTCCAACAATCCCTCCTGGGCAGCCAGGTTCATCTCAGCATGGTGAGTTTTTGCCCCCAGGTCGGAGACCATCTGGGAATAGGCCTCCCCAAAGGTTGCGGTGCCGCCAAACAGGGTGTCCATCCCCTGAAGGCCCGCCATCGTCAGTGCATTGCGATTGTCACTCTTACCATTGGCGTTGTTGCCCACAGTGAACTGATCCCCCACTACCGGCGTACCGGAGATGGAGAAGGAGATGCCGCCAAAGGCATCGAATTGGCCAACCTTGACCGTCACCGGAAAAGACTTGCCGGTACTTTCGGTGGCCGGGTCATAGAGGATGTAATCGTTGGGCGCGCCTACTGGCCCGTTGGCAACGGTAAAACCTGGATTGCCCGCACCATCCGCATCAGCGACAAAGGTGAACTGCATCGCGGCACCGTAAGGCAGTCCATTCGTATTCGAAACCACCGGCTGGCTCATCACCGCATCACCACTGTTGGCAGGATTGCCGTTGGCATCGGTAAGGGGCTGGCTCGACAGGCGACTGGCGGCTGCCAATTTGTCCGTATCGTGAATCAACAGATCAAAACCATCCGCGCCGTCGCGGGTGGGACGTATCTGAAAACTGTCACCTACCGCTACACCTGCCGAATCAATACTCAACGAGAATCCATCCTGATCGTAGGTAAAGGGCGAAGCGCCTCCAGTGTTGATGTTGAACGTCTGGTTATCGGATTGGCGCGTCAGTGTGTAGGTATTCAGTGCCGTGTATTGCAGCGTGTAATCGCTGGCGGTCAGATCTCCCACATTGGTATAGGTGGCGCTCACCGCACCACCCGCATTACCGGCGTTGGGCAGAATATCGACGCTGCCCAGGGAAAACAGATCGGCACCGGCCAGTCCATCCAGATCTAGCCCCAGCGCATGCTGGCTGTTCAATTCGTCTGCGATGCCCAGAGCAACGAGTCCCAGACGATTCTGCGCAGGATCAAGAATGTCGTCGCGAAAACCGAGCAGACCACCCAGTTGACCGCCGGTAATATGGTCGGTAACCACCTGGGTACCGTAAGTAGTGGTAAACGCCAGATCCCGCTGGTCCGGATCACCATTGCTGTTCTGGGTTGACAGGGTCGCCGCCTGAGTATCCATCACCAGCGCCTGTCCCTTGCCGATAAAGACATTCATGGAACCGTTGCGCTGTTCGAGTACCTGTATGTCGACCAGTTTTGATAACTCATCGAGCATCTGATCACGCTGATCCAGCAGATCATTCGGCAGCGCTGAGAGTCCACTGTTGGAGGCGTTTGCCACCTTCACATTGAGTTCTGCGATGGATGTAGCCAGACGATTGACCTCATCGACCGCAAAATCGAGTTGATCGTTCAGGCGGCTGCGCACCGCCTCGATCTCGCCATCGATATAGTGAAACCGATCCACCAGTGATTCAGCTTCCGCCAATACCAGTTGGCGTGCCGGGACTGCTGAAGGATCATTAGCCAGCCCCTGGACGGCATCAAAAAAGTCCTGCATGGCCGGTGCCATACCGAGTGCCGAATCGGCCACCAGATTGTCCAGCCGCAGGGCGGAGTTGTAGTAGACATCAAGCTCTTCCGTGGCGGACTGACTGCGCCTGACCGAAGTGGAGAGAAAGTTGTCATACTGACGATCGATACCGGCCAGCTGGACACCTGAACCGTTCCACCCGGTTGTGTTATAGCCGGTATTGCGGGTCGAAAAGTCCACCTGCTGACGGCTGTAGCCCTCAGTGTTGACGTTGGCGATGTTGTGGCCAACGGTATTCAACGCCTGCTGATTACTCAGCAGGGAAGAAACACCAATCGACAGAATACCGCTCATCTCATTTACCTCACATCCGCCGGAATTCCGCACGGAAACACTCGAAACCTTATATCGGCCTGCGGGCTGACTCCTTGAGTCCCGCCACCGCCTGCTTCATCTCGCTACCCTGCATCACACGCATGATCTTCTCGGCATAAGCCGGATCTGTGGCATAACCCGCCTGCTGCAGGGCACCGAAATAGGCCTGGCTGTCGTTGGTATTCCCCAACGCCTCTGCATAACGGGGGCTTTCACGCAGAAAGGCCACATAATCCTGAAAACTCTCATTAAAGGAGTCGTAGGCCCGGAATGACTCGCGGCGCTTTACCGCCACGCCATCGACATACTCCAGGGTCTCGACCCTGACCCGGTCACCGTCCCAACGCTGATCCGCCTTGATACCAAAAAGATTGTGGCTGCTGCGGCCATTGCCGGCCTGCATCACATGACCACCCCAACCCGACTCCAATGCGGCCTGGGCCAGCAAGGCCTGCGGCTCCAGCCCCAGCGAGGCCGCCGCATCTGCCGCCGGTTGCCACAAACTCTGCACGAAGGTTTCAGGAGAATCGATATCGATGGCAGTTTCCAGAGTTGCCGGGGTTTGCTGCAACTCGAGCGGCGACGGTGTGAGGGATTTCAGCTGCTGTAAAGGTACTGCAGCCACGGTCGCCCTGTTGCGATAGAGATCGAGGCTGAAACCAGCCTCTCCCTGTGCCTGCAACGGGACACCTAACTGCTGTTTGAGCATCTTACCGATCCCCAGCCCACCGCTCTCCGCCATATGCACCGAAAGTTGCTGGTCATACATCTCCTGATAAAACTTGGTACGTTCACTGTCGAACAGCCCATCACCAAAACTGGCCTGCCGCATCTGCTTCACCATCATCTGCACAAACAGGGATTCAAACTGACTCGCCACTCTGTCCAGAGAGCCAGCCTGATCCTGTCGGGCCTGATGCTTCAGATCAGCCAATCCCTGAAAGTCGGTGTAGATGCTGGGATTCACCTGCATGATCAGATCACAATCAGTTCAGCGCGCAAGGCGCCAGCCTCTTTCAGCGCTTCAAGGATGGCCACCAGATCACTGGGGGCCGCCCCCACCTCATTGACTGCACGCACCACCTCATCCAGAGAGACGCCGGGGTCGAAGAGAAACATATGGTTGGCCTCTTCGGCCACCTCCACATCGGTTTGGGGGACTACCGCAGTCTCTCCTCCTGAGAAGGCGCCGGGTTGGGAGACCTCGGCATTCTCACTGATACTGACCACCAGGTTGCCGTGGGAGACGGCTGCGGGATAGACCCGCACCTGACTGTTGATCACCACCGTGCCGGTGCGGGAGTTAATGATGACCTTTGCCGGGGCGCTGCCCGGTCTCACCTGCAACTCCTCCAGCATGGCGATGAAACTCACCTTCTGCCCGGGATCCATGGGGGCATTGACCCTGATTGAGGTGGCATCCAAAGGTTTCGCAGTGCCGGGACCTATAGCCAGATTGATCGATTTCGCCACTCGCATCGCAGTGGTGAAATCACCGTCATTGAGATTGAGGGTGATGCTGCGTCCCTTACCGAAATGATTCACCACCTCGCGCTCCACCGTGGCGCCA
Source organism: Sedimenticolaceae bacterium (assembly GCA_963691905.1). Classification (GTDB taxonomy): domain Bacteria; phylum Pseudomonadota; class Gammaproteobacteria; order Chromatiales; family Chromatiaceae; genus QGON01. The sequence goes on along the minus strand of OY829893.1, from coordinate 1,147,976 downwards.
TTGGGGATGCGCCCGGCACTGGGAATATTCACCGTGACTTTCGAGCCATCCTGTCCGGAAGCGGACAGGCCACCCACCACCAGGTTACCCTGTGCCAAGGCATAGTTGCGGCCATCCGCACCTTTCAGCGGCGTCATCAACAGGGTACCGCCACGCAGACTCTGGGCATTACCCAGGGATGAAACCGTGACGTCGATCTCCTGACCGATCTTGCTGAAAGGGGGCAGATTGCCGTGCACGATAACTGCCGCCGCATTCTTGGGTTTGATCTTGACCCCAGGCGGGATCTGCACCCCGAACTGGGTCAACATATTGCGCAGACTGTTGAGGGTATAGGGCGAATCTGTGTCCTTGTCACCGGTACCGTTCAGGCCGACCACCAGGCCGTAGCCGATCAGCTGATTGAGGCGTACTCCCGAGATGGAGGTGAGATCCTTGATTCGTTCGGCAGCCACTGGAGTGGTAACCAGCCATACCGCGGCTATCAGCAGCAGGCTTCCATTGCGGAAGAGAGTTCTTTGCAGGGTCATATTACTCACCACATCGATTAGAAGGGCATCAGTGCGCTATTGAAGAAACGCGCCAGCCAGCCCATGGAACTGGTATCCGCGAGGGCGCCGTCACCCACGTAGATAATGGTCGGGTCGGCTATACGGGTCGACTCGACGGTATTCTCCGGCGTGATATCCATCGGACGCACGATGCCGGAGAGGCGGATATATTCGTTTCCCTGATTGATGCCGATGCGCTTTTCGCCCCGGACCATCAGATTACGATTGGGCAATACTTCGATCACGGTCACCGTGATATTGCCGGTCAACGCATTGCTTTGGGATGAACTGCCCTCACCGTTGAAATCGTTAGCGGAAGAGGTACCGAAGGCCAATGAGTTGTTGTCATTGCTGGCCAGCGGGATGACGCCCGGCGCGCTGAACTGAAGCGTGGAGCCTAAGATCGTAGGGTTGCCGATGTCATTTTTAGTGCTCTTCTTTGCGTTGGTCTTGGCCGATTTATTGGCGGAGGTGTTTTCTGACAGCGTTATCGTCAAGAGATCGCCGACCCGACGTGCACGCAAATCCTCGAACCATGACACCTCATGGCCATTTTGAAAGATGGAGCCGTTACCCCGGGGCACTGGCGGCGGCGCCACCGGTCGCACCGGTGCATAGTTGATATCCCGCACCGGTCCCTGGGTCTGGCAACCGGAAAGCAGCAGCAGACCGAGCAACAGTGGCATCAATCGAAAGAGAAGCATTTTCATCATCTCACTCACCTTTAAAGCTGGTTGCTCACATAGGCCAGCATTTCGTCGGTCGTGGAGATCGCCTTGGAGTTCATCTCATAGGCCCGCTGGGTCTCGATCATGTTCACCAACTCCTCCACCACGTTTACATTGGAACTCTCCAGCGCACCCTGAATGAGGGTGCCGGTACTGTCGGTACCGGGTACCGCAGTATTGACGCCGCCGCTGGCATTCGTTTCACGGAACAGGTTGTCACCGATTGGTGCCAGGCCTTGAGGATTGGCGAAGTAGGCCAATTCGATCTGACCGATCTGGGTTGGCGTGGTATTGCCTGACTGCAGTGCGGAGACCACACCATCAGAGCCCACCGTAATGCTGGTGGCATCCGTTGGCACTGTCATCGCCGGCTGCAGTTCATAACCGTTCGTTGTCACCACCACACCATCCGCAGTGAGGCTGAAGGTGCCGTCCCTGCTGTAGACGATGCTGCCATCGGGATGCAGGACCTGGAAATAACCCTTGCCCTGAACAGCCATATCCAACGAATTGCCGGTCTGTACGATATTGCCCTGGCTGTGCTGCTTCTGGGTCGCCACGACCCTGACGCCGGTGCCGACCATCAGGCCGGAAGGCAGTTCGGTGGTCTCGGATGACTGAGCGCCCACCTGACGAAAATTCTGATATATCAGGTCATTGAAGACCGCACGATCCCGCTTGAAGCCGGTAGTATTGACATTGGCCAGATTGTTGGAGATCACAGACATGTTCGTCTGCTGCGCATCCAGGCCGGTTTTTGCAATCCAGAGTGAGGGATACATGGTTGGTTCCTCGCTTCCCGTAAGTTCAGTTTCAATCTAAAAAATGCAATTTCCTTGCCAACTTTAGTTATGCCAGGAAGAAAAAACGACGTTTGCAGAGGATGCTGTGTAGGCCGGTTCAAGCGCAGCGGAACCGGCGCTGGTTCGGTAGACTCGACAATGCCTGATCCGCTGCGCTTGATCAGGCCTACGCCTCCTTATAAAAACAAAAAAGGCGCCGCGGTAAGACATTTAATACCGCGGCGCCTCAGATTGTTGTAGCAGGATCAACTCATGCGCAGTAACGCAGAACTGGCGCTGTCCATCTCCTCGGCTGTCTTCATCATCTTGACCTGCATCTCGAACTTTCGTCCCAGCTCAATCATGTTTACCAACGCATCGGCCACATTGACGTTGCCGCTTTCGATCCCACCGGACACCAGTTCGATGTTTGCGTCAGGCGGTAATTCCGCCGGTTCCCGCAGATGCAACAGACCATCTTCACCCTTTATCAGATCTTCGGATGGCGAACTCACCAGCTTGATGCGATCCACGATCGCCAGGGCCTCAGGGGTCGCACCTTCCGGCAGGATGGTGATAGTACCGTCGTTGCCGATCTCGATCTTTTCGTGGGGCGGCAAGGCAATCGGCCCGCCATTGCCGATCACCGGCAAATCTTCGCCGTTTGTGAGAATGCCGTTGGCGTCAACCTTCAGATCACCACGCCGGGTATAGGCTTCAGTGCCATCCGGTGCCTGCACTGCGATATAGCCCTCGCCCTTTATCGCCACATCCATGTCGTTGCCGGTAGACTGGATGCTACCCCTGGTAAAGTCGATAGCAGATCGCTCATCCATGGCGTAGACACGGGTTGGATGACCGGGACCAAACACCGGCATACTGCGGAACTGATTCAGATCCGCCATGAATCCCGGCGTATTGACGTTGGCCAAATTATGGGAGTTGCTGGCCTGGGCCAGCAGAGTCTCCTTGGCTCCACTCATGGCGACAAACAACATACGGTCCATGATCTACTCCTGTTATCGGATATTGATCACTGTCTGGGTGATCGCATCCGCCGTGGTGATCACCTGCGCGTTGGCCTGGAAATTACGTTGCGCGGTAATCAGGTTGACCAACTGTTGGGCAATATCCACATTGGAGTTTTCCAATGCGCCGGACTGGATAACACCGATACCGGCAGAACCAGCCTCACCCAACTGCGCATCGCCTGAGGCAAAGGATTCCACCCAACTGGTATCACCAGCCTGCCGCAGTCCCTGCTCGTTATTGAAGTGGGCCAGCGCCACCTTGCCCAAGGCCTCTGAGCGACCGTTGGTAAAGCGGGCAAAAACCACGCCATTGGCGTCTACATCCACCCCACTCAGGGTGCCCGAAGTGAAGCCGTTTTGGGTCAGTTCGTTTACTGCAAAGCCGGCACCAAACTGGGTGGCGTTACTGTAGTCGAAGGTCATACCGGTAATCGGCGCCGCACCCACCGCAGGGGTGAATGCACTCATGGTCACCTGCCCGGTGGCGCCCACATCCCCGGCACCGGATATCAGCAGGCCACTGGTATCGAAACGGAGATCCGCTTCAGGACTGCCATCCAACGCCGGAACATTTGCATTGTCTACGAAGGTATAAGCACTCCACTGGTTGGGGTTTGCCGCCTCCTTTACGTAATACATGGACATCGTATGGGATGCACCCAGGGAGTCGTAGATGGTGGTTGCAGTGGAGTGGTTATAACTACCCGCAAGCGGCGGAAAGACTGCCGCATTGAAGGGCGTACCCGGAACCGGCTCCGCAGCATCCAGGTTAACCGTGGAGATCACGGCGCTGGTGGCTCCGGGATCACCGGAAACCACCGGCAGATTCAGATCAGTGGTGGTGCCGGTATTGAATAGCGCCCCGGCAGGATCCACCGGGGGAAAGACCTGCAGCCTGGCTTGGGTATGGTTCACCACATATCCGTCGCGATCCACGCTGAATGAGCCAGCCCGGGTAAAACTCCGGTCACCGTTTTCACTCTGCGTGACAAAGAAACCTTCACCGTTAAGGGCGAGATCCAGATTATTCGCGGTAAAATCGATACTGCCCTGCCCAAACTGCTGGGTCACACCTGTCACACGCACACCGCTACCGGACACCGTGCTGCTCACGTCACTGAGAGAGTTGGCGTAGATGTCGGCAAACTCGGCACGCGACTCTTTGAAACCTACCGTACTGGCGTTCGCGATATTGTTGCCGGTCACCTCCAGATCAGTGGAGGCGGCATCCAGTCCACTCAATGCAATTCGAAATGCCATGCTGTTTCTCCTTTAAAGGAATATCTGTTGTAACTGTTCAGAAAATCTGGGCCACATTGCTCAGGGAGATCTGCCCCAGCCCCTGGATGTTCAGGCCGATGCCATTGGTGCCCCCCAGATTGACGCTGTCGACCTTGGCGTTGAGGTAGACATAGGGGGAGAGCTCTGCATCATCCACCGTGGCATGGGCGGTAATATCGTAGACGCCTTCCGGCATGTAGTTTCCTCTATCGTCATATCCATCCCAACTGAAGTTGATCTGTCCAGCCGACTGAGATCCAAGCTCAATCTCCCGCACAAGTGCGCCGGAGGCGTCGGTCACCCGTACCGTAAGATCAGAGGCTGAAGATGGCAGCTCAGTGACACCCTTGACGCTGCCGCCATTGGTGAGCCAGCCGCTGTTGGTGGCGACGAGTACCTCATGCCCCACCAGATTGGCCGCCTGCAGTGCCTGACCTGAAGTCAAATCTGCACTCAGGCCAGCAAAGGCGCTGTTCAGATCCTCCACGCCGGAAACAACAGAGAACTGCGATATCTGCGTTGCCAGCTGCGAGTTATCCATCGGTTTGGTGGGATCCTGATGATTCAGCTCGGTAATCATCAGGTTGAGAAAATCGTCCATCCCCAGCTCATTGCTGTTGCTGGCGGGCTCCTGGGTGGTCAAACCCAGACCAGAATAGATATCGTTGTCGGTTGAGATCGTAGTCATCGTAAACTCCTTACTGGCCCATGCGGATTGTGGCGATGAGCATCTGCTTGGCGGCGCTGGCCACCTCGACATTGCTCTGATAGGAACGGGAAGCGGAGATCATATTCGCCATCTCCTCCACCATATTGACGTTGGGACGGAAGATATAACCCTCCTCATCGGCCATGGAGTGGTTCGGCGCATACTCTTTTATTAAGGGCGCTTTACTCTCGACCACCCCGGCCATCCTCACGCCTACCGCCGGGTTTTCACCACCCATCTCATCAAATACCGCTTTGAAAACCGGCTGACGAGCCTTGTAGGTTTCACCGATACTGCTACTGACGCTATCCGCATTGGCCATGTTGCTGGCCACCAGATTCAGCCGCAGACTCTGTGCACTCATGCCTGAGGCGGCGGTATCAAAAACCTTGAACATGGACATGACTATTCACCTCTAATGGCCGATCGCAGGCCACTCACCTTACCGTTGAGAAAACGCAGACTCGCCTGGTACTCCACTGAATTTGAAGCAAACGCGGTGTGCTCCTGCTCCGTGTCCACTGTATTGCCGTCTATAGATGGCTGGGAGGGAGAGCGATAGAGCATCTGGGTTGGCGGGATCAGGCCATTGTCGGTCTGAATATGCTTGTTGCTGGTGGTCTGCATACGCACCGCTCCCTGCATCTCACCTGCCAGTACCTTGTGGAAATCAAAATCCCGAGCTTTATAACCAGGGGTGTCGGCATTCGCCAGATTGCTGGCGATCACCTCGGCACGGCGGGCACGCAACTGCAGGGCCTGTGGATGGATCCCCAATGCGTCGTCGAAATTCATGAGCGGCTCCGTAGAAAACTGTTCACAACAGAAGCAGCAGATATCGTGCCAACTCTATTCTTGATTAGCTCAACTGCTCATAGGAACACCGGGGTCGGAGTCAAATTTGATGGGCATTACAGCGCTGAAAACCTTTCACCTCGATCAAATTTGACTCCGACCCCTGTTAGGGTAGGGAAAAGCGGCAAATATCCGCCGCCGGGCGGCAAGGGTTGCCGGAATGATTCAGTTCGATTTCAAGCGGTAGGCAATCGCGCCACCAACCATCTGCATCTCAAAAAGATCGGTAATCTGTGTAAGGGATTCAGTAGAGCCCAGAAAGAGATAGCCACCGGGATTGAGGGACTGTGCCATGCGCTCCACAATCTTTTTCTTGAGGTCTGAGGAGAAATAGATCAGCACATTGCGGCAAAAAATAATGTCGAATCGTCCCAGTGGCGCAAAATTGCCGTTGAGATTGAACTCCCTGAACCTGACACGCTGACGAATCTCCGGCTTGACCTCAAGACAACTGTTGTTTTCCCTGGGTATGAAATAGCGCTGTTGCTGCTGAGCATCCAGTCCCCGGTTGATGGACAAGCCGCAGTAGATGCCCTGCCGCGCCTCTTCGAGCACTCTGCTGGAGATGTCTGTCGCCAGGATCTCGACCCCCCGGTTACGGCGGCCAGGAGAGTGTTTACAGTAGTCCTGCACGGCCATGCTGAGAGTATAGGGTTCCTGTCCACTGGAGCAGGCAGCGGACCAGACCCTGACCGGACTGCCGCCCTTTTGATTGAGTTCAGGTAATATCTTTTCGCGCAGCATGCTGAAATGCCCCGGATCACGAAACCAGAAGGTCTCGTTGGTGGTCATCGCATCGATCACCCGAACCTTCAATACTCTCTGGCCTGGCACCTTGAGCCGCTTGAGCAGCCCACCCAGGGAGCCCACCTCAAGCTCCGTCATCAAGCCGTTCAAGCGGCTGGCAACCAGATACTCTTTGCCGTCACCCAGCAAAATACCGCAGGCCTCTTGCAGAAAGGTCTGAAAGGCCAAATAGTCACGAGAGTCGATAGAGGCTTTCATGCGAAATCCCGCATCCTTCAATCCGTTGTTGCTTCCTTTAAAACCTGGAGACGTTCACCAACCATCGACATCAACTCATCAGGTACAAATTTGGCTAGAAAATGGTCTGCACCGACACGTTGCACCATCGACTCGTTGAATACCCCACTCAGCGAGGAGTGCAGCACAACATGAAGTGCGGCCAGCTTTGGATCCTGTCTGATTGCCGTCACCAGCGCATATCCGTCCATCTTCGGCATCTCGATATCTGAGATAACCATCGCCAGACGGTCGGTAATCTCACCCGGTTCCTCTGACCAAAGCAGTAACTGTTGCAGTGCCTCCCTGCCATCATTCTTGAACACACACTCGATGCCGATCTGATCCAATACCCGCTTGATCTGCTTACGCGCCACCACCGAATCATCCACTACCAGGATCTGTTTCTGCAGATCAAATCCGGAGTTTTCCACCTCGCCACTGGCCTCCTCCTCGATTTGGAGCACCTCACTCAGTACTTTTTCCACATCGATGATTTCAACCAATTCATCATCCACCCGGGTGACGGCAGTCATGTAGCTTCCCCTGCCAAGCCCCTTCGGCGGAGGCAGGATATCCTTCCAGTTCATATTCACGATCCGATCAACGGAGCCGACCAGAAAACCGAGCTGACGGCGATTGTATTCCGTCATGATCACAAAATACTCTTTCGGGTCACCCATCATCGGGCCACCGATAGCATGTCCGAGATCCATCACAGGGACATTCTCACCCCGCAGGCTTGCCACCCCTCGAATGACAGGATTCGCACCAGGCACTTCAGTCAGAGGCGGGCAATGCACAACCTCTTTAACCTTGAAAACGTTGATGCCAAAACGTTGACGCCCGCGCAGACGAAACATCAACATCTCCAGTCGATTCTGCCCCGCCATCTGGGTTCTAAGGTCGACACCATCCAGTACACCCGCCATGTTACCTCCTGAATCAAACTCTCGGGAATTTCGTGATTATCCTTCTATCTAAAGTGGCGGCTGCGGCAGCAATATCTTTAGTTTGGCAGGTTAAACCAGTGACATGTTCCTTTCGTGGGCCTGATCGAGCGTAGCGGATCAGGCAAAAAACGCGCTACAAAGCACAGTGTTTGCCTGTTCCACAAGCTTGAACAGACCTACAGCCCTTTAGATATTTCCGGCACGATTGTTGCTGATTTCCAGTTAAGACGACAAACAATCGGACTGACTATGAAAACAACCCCCAGACACAATATGTTGAGACAGAACACCCTGTCTCTCCTGATCATTCTGCTCTGGAGCTTCAGCCAGGCAAGCCTTGCATCCCTGGATCCAAAACAGCAATCACATGCATCCATTCAGGATGCCGTACACACTTTTTTGTTGCATCAGACGGCAGACCTGGCGCAAAAGATCACCATCGAAGTTGCAAGGCTGGATCACCGTTTAAGGCTTTCCCTCTGCGATGAGGAGTTGGAAACCTTCAACCCACCAAGTGCAAAAAAACAGGGTAAAACCACGGTTGGTGTACGCTGTGCCAAACCCAATCCCTGGACGCTCTACGTCTCAGCCAACATTGGCGTCACCGGCAGAATAGTCGCGGCAAAACGGGATATGGCAAGGGGTCAGGCTATCACCCTCGACGACGTGGAACTGGTGGAGAGAGATCTCAACCATCAGCTGCGCGGACATTTTGATTCTCTGGACCAGGTGGTAGGCAGAACACTCAAACGCGCCATTCGCCGCGACCGGGTTGTCACACCCAATCTGCTGGTTGTGCAAAAGACGGTAAGACGGGGGGAGGAGGTCACAATCCTGGCAGGAAGCGGTTCCATCCAGGTGCGGGTAAAAGGAAGAGCGCTGTCCAATGGCAATCCCGGTGACCTGATCAAGGTGCAGAATCTTGCTTCGAAAAAAAAGCTGGAGGTTCGTATCCTCTCCGCCGGACTCGTAAAGGCCGATTGACACTTGATGACTTTAATTCCTGACCACCGGAATAAAACAGCAAATCATTGCTAAAGTATTCAGGAAACCCGCCGCTGAGTGTTCTAGGGAAACACTGAACGGAGTATGGTGATAACACATTCGTGTCACACCAACACCCGCTCGGCATTTCTCCAGTAATGGTCTAACCAAAGGTGAATCATGGCAATCGAGATCAACAGTCTATCCAGAGGCGCACTGCAAAACGCAGTCGAGAGTACATCCGCCAGCCAAACATCGGCGTCCACCGCAAACGGTACCCGGAGTGCAGCCACCGCCCAGGGTGATAGCGTCAGTCTGACCCGTTCGGCAACCCAGCTACAGTCACTGGAGCAAGAAATTTCTCAGATGCCGGTGGTCGATGCTCAACGCGTGGAGAGTGTCCAGCGCGCTATGGCAACCGGCAGTTTTGTTATCGATCCTGAAAATTCCGCCGAGAATCTGCTATTTATGGAGCGCGCACTTCCGTAACCCGGGAGTGAAATCAAGGTGAACAATCCCACCAGCCTCCAGGAGGACTTTACTGCGCTTCTGCAGTCGGAGATCGATGAGAGTCGGCGTCTGCTGGATATATTGCTGCGTGAGCACAAGCTGTTGCAGGGGGCATCCTCCGCCCCCCTTGAACAGCTCACTGCTGAGAAACAGCAGCAGATGGCAGTGCTTGAAACTGCCGTAGTAAAACATAATCGATTGTTGCTACATCTTGATCTGCAGCCCAACCGGGAGGGGAGTGAACAGTTATTGCAACAACTTCCCGAAGCTGATTCGGCTCGTCAGTTGTGGGAAGAGTTTGAACAATTGATTGAAACATGCCAGAAGCAGAATGAGGTCAACGGCGATATCCTCAGCCTCAACCAACGGCAGGTCAGCCAGGCCATCGATATCCTGCGCGGTGTCACCACGGGCCAGAAGACCTATGGTCCGTCAGGGGAGTCACGCCCCGACAACCACTCAAACTCGTTCGGCAAGGCTTAGGCCATCCTGAAAAGATATAGGGCTGCCTTTAACTCATCGGGTCTCGTGCGCATGACGCACCCTACGTTCTACAATCATCCTTTTTCCAGATCCAGCCCAAACTCCCGCAGTCGGGGCAGGTCTTCGGGACGGTCCAGATCCCAAAGTACAGGTAGTTCCTCCCACTGCCAGCCAAGCTCTTCCAGACGCTGCCGGGTCGCTTCTGCCACTGTCTCACTACCCCAGGATATGCCCTGAAACAGGCATTCAGCGGTGCGTCGCAGTCCCAACAGAACGTAGCCTCCATCCTCTGCCGGAATCAGCACTGCATCTGAACCACGTCTGAGCGACTGTAGTGCCTGATCCATTATCCTGGAAGTCAGAGCCGGACAATCGACGCCAATCAACACGATATACGCACGACGCTGTAACGCCTCATCAGCAGCAAAGGCCATCCGTTCACCAAGATCCTCACCCTGTTGTTGATAAAGAGGGATATCGAATTCACTGTGGAAGCGTTGCAGTCGAGGATGTCCGGTATCAGGGGCGCACCAGAGTTCGATTGGGGCGACCTGATCCTCAGACAAATTATTGACCAAACGCTCCAACAGGCGCAGATAGAGAGCAGTGGCGCCCGCCTCCCCCAAAGCTGGAATCAGACGGGTCTTCACCTCTCCAGGCCGGGGCGCCTTGGCAAACAACAGAATCCCCCCATCGGGGTGCAGGTACTCCGGCAGCATTTAATCCAGGGCGCCACCACAACTGCTGCCCTGCCCGGCGGTACAGCCGTAACAGTGCTCGGCCACCTGAATCGGCCAACCATCGATATCGTGGTTGATCAGGTCACGCAACCTGGGGCGTTTCACCTCGCCATTCTCCAGCTGCATGTCGAGCATCTGGTTGAAGTCACAATCGTAGACACGGCCCTGCCAGTCGACACTGATCAGATGGCGGCACATGACCGACTCAATATTGGCCGGCTGGTGAGCCTCCCGAAGCAGTTGCAGGTAGTTTTGAAACTCTCCTTTCGATTGCAACAGGCTGCCGAAACGGTTGATCGGCATGTTGGTGATGGTGAGCAACTGATTGAAAATGATGTTGAAACGCTCAACCAGCTGTCGCTTGTAGTCAGTCTCCAAGGGACCTTGAGGGGGGGGCAGCGAGGCTCCCTGCGGATTGTAGACCAGATTGAGCAGCAGGCTATTGCCAGTCATGCCGTAACCAAGCCCATTCAGCCGCTGCAATGCACGAATACTGGCCTCATAGGAACCCTTGCCGCGCTGGGCATCGACATTCTCCTCCAGATAGCAAGGCAGCGAGGCCACCACCTCGACCCGGTGATAGGCAAGAAAGTCTGCCAACTGCTCTTGCCCCTCCTCCTCCAGCACCGTCAGATTGCAGCGGTCGATCACATGCACGCCCATCCCTGTCGCCTCTTCCACCAGATAGCGAAAGTTGGGATTGAGCTCAGGGGCGCCGCCAGTCAGATCCAGCGCCTTCATCCGGTGCTTGCGCAGAAAGGCCAGGACATCTTCAACCGTCTCGCGGGACATCTCTTCAGTACGATTGGGTCCCGCATTCACATGACAGTGGACGCATGAGAGATTGCAGCGCAGCCCAAGATTGACCTGCAGGGTCTCCAGACGGCCCCGCTGCAGCGAGGGAAAACTGGTGGGTTTGAGAAGATGGGAGGTATCGAGCATCGGTTCGTCGTTTAATCGGCTGGTGGAGATGGAATTTCATCAGGGCAGCAATGATACAGCAACCCTTTCATATGTACGCATTTCAACGACTCTTGGATTCAATCTGCGTATGAGTCAGTAAAATGACAAAATCCTGCAGAAAATGCCGACAAAGTCCGCACTCCATCACAATAAAGCGGGAACCAATATCACACTAATGAATCAGAACACTTGAAAGTAGTTTAGTAAATGCTAATATACTAACCCATGAGCAACAATTATGAGGATTATGTCATGTTACCTATTTTATTTGGCTTGATTGCCGCAACCATCTTCGGGCTTTTCGCCGTAATGACCTATGGCGTAGAGAACATTCTCTACTACCCTTGGGTGGAAATCGTCTTCTGGTCTTTGATCGGAGCAGGGGCAAGCGTCACCGCTCTCGGTGAGTTCAACCGGTGTTTGCCCTGCCGACTCAAGGACCAATTCAAGGCCCAATGGCTTGAGACACTCTGCCAGAAGACACCTTGCGCTGGGTGACGCAAAAATGACCAGCCTTCACGAGGCGGAGTCGCTCAGACTCCGCCGCCGTCGCCTGATCTGCTGCATTTAATAAAACCAAGCTCACGAGTACACCCAAAGATGTAGAGGGGATCAAACGTAGCGGATCCAGCACCCAAGCCGGGGCAAAGCTGAATGGTCATAACCTTCCGGCGACTGTATAATTCATCGCCCAGTCCCAGTAGCTCAGTAGGATAGAGCGCCTCCCTCCTAAGGAGGAAGTCAGGGGTTCGAATCCTCTCTGGGACGCCATTTCAGAAAATTCCAGGAGGCGCTTTTCGATGACAAAAAAACGCATCAAAACCCTCGTCTTGTCAGCTCTGCTGCTAATGCTTTCCCTTCCGACCCAATCCGCCATGCTGGATGGACGGGTCTTTGCCGTACTGAACGGCAACCAGATCACCGTCTCCACCGACGATGGCAAATTCCGGAACGTCATTCTCAAGGGTATCGCTGTGCCCGATATAGGTTCCAGCGCAGGCAGAGACGCCAAACGTCAGCTGCACTCCCAGCTTGCGGGTCAGGTCGTCACCATCGAATACCGGACTCTGAACCCTCTCGGGGTCATCATTGGAACTGTTTATCATGGTGGGGCGGATATGAACCTGCGTTTGATTCAGTCGGGGTTGGCGCGAGCAAAGAGTGAGCAGGGACTGGATCGCGAAATGTTCGACCATTACCGAACAGCGGAGCAGCAGGCCAGACAGCGACGCCTTGGACTCTGGCAGCGCTGAACTCAGGAAACATCCTGCGATTCGCTTATTTCTCACTTCCTCTAAGCCGCCCAAGGGTCTCGGACAGCGCAACTTCAAGCGCTTTGTAAGCTTTCAGCTGGGCAACCTGATAGTGTGTCGCCGGGGTTCCCACCAACTCCAGCCTCGCCTCAAAATAGGCGACATCGGCCTCCAGGGAGACCGGATTCAAGTCGATCCAGGATGATCTCTTTTTAGACTTCTTTTTCGCCATATCTCTATCATTCAGCCGTCGACGTCGACCAACCCTGTCGAATCTGATCCCTGTGCTAACATCGTATTAAACAATATAGAATAAAACCAACACGACTTTGTGAACATTCACGACCTTGTGATCATTTCTAACACGCTTTCGGTATGAGCATGCCTGCGCTGCTGGATCTTTTAAAATCCTCCTCCGCCTACTACGGTGGCAATGCCGCATTTATCGAAGGGCTCTACGAGCGTTTTCTGCAGGATCCAAACAGTGTACCTGAGGATTGGCGACACCACTTCGATCTGTTGAAACCGTCATCCTCACGTGAGGTGGCGCACCGGCCCATCCAGGCGCATTTTCTGAGATTGGCCAGGGAGCGGCCCCTGGCAGGAAGATCCTCTCAGACATGTCTCTCCCCCGCCGCCGCTGAACAACAGGCCGCTGTGCTGCGTCTGATCAACGGCTACCGTGTGCGCGGCCATCAGAATGCCAATCTGGATCCTCTGCAACTGCGGGATCCCGAATATGTGCCCGACCTGGATCCTGCCTTCCTCCAACTCGACAACATCGGGGACGAAGCCGTCTTCAACACCGGTTCCCTCGCCGCCCCTGAACGTTTGCCTTTTCGTAAAATCATCGACCTGCTGCAGCGGGTTTACTGCGGCAGCATCGGTGCTGAATATATGCACATGACCGATACGGTGCAGAAACGGTGGATTCAGGAGCGCATCGAAAACCTCAGCAATCAGTCATCCATGCAGATCGATGACAAACTTTGGCTGTTGACGCTGTTGACTGCGGCTGAAGGGATCGAAAAGTATCTGCACTCCCGCTACGTTGGACAGAAAAGATTCTCGCTGGAGGGTGGCGAGAGTCTGATTCCGCTGTTGGACGAACTGATCCAGCACGCCGGAAAAAATGGCGTTGGAGAGATGGTTATCGGCATGGCCCACCGTGGCCGCCTCAACGTTCTGACCAACATCCTCGGCAAACCGCCCCAGGAGATCTTTGCCGAATTCGAGGGTCGGGTCGAGGCCGATCTGCAGCGCCGCTCCGGTGACGTCAAATACCACATGGGATTCTCCACCGATATCGACACGCCCGACGGCATCGTACATGTCGCACTGGGTTTCAACCCCTCCCATCTGGAGATCATCAATCCGGTCATCGAGGGCTCGGTTCGCGCCCGGCAGCAGAGGCGTGGCGACCGCACCGGCGAACAGGTGCTGCCGGTACTGATCCACGGCGATTCCGCCTTTGCCGGTCAGGGGGTGGTGATGGAGACCCTCAACCTCTCCCAGACCCGTGGCTTCACCACCGGCGGCACGGTTCATATCATCATCAACAACCAGATCGGTTTTACCACCAGCAACCCGCTGGATACCCGTTCAACCACCTACTGTACCGATGTCGCGAAGATGGTTCAGGCACCTATCTTTCACGTCAATGGCGACGATCCAGAGGCCGTCCTGTTTGTCACACGCCTCGCCCTCGATTTCCGTTTCCGTTTCAGCAAGGACGTCCTTATCGACATGGTCTGCTACCGCCGCCACGGCCACAACGAGGCGGACGAACCCTCGGTGACCCAACCGGAGATGTACAAAAAAATTCGCCGTCATCCCACCGTGCGGGCCCGCTATGCGGAACACCTGATCGCCGACTCCATCATAACGCCGGAACAGGCACAGGCCATGGTGGAGAACTACCGCAGCTCCCTGGAACAGGGCCGTGTGGTCTCACGGCCAGTAATCTGCGCCCTGAAAAACATCTTTCATGTGGACTGGCGTCCATTTGGCAAAACCGATTGGAACCACCCCACCAAGACATGCATTTCTCCTGAGTGTTTTAGAAACCTTTCCGGGCAACTCCTGCGGATCCCTGGAGATTTTGAATTGCACCCCAGACTGGAGAAGATCTGGGCGGAACGGCGTCGCATGGCCAGTGGTGATCAGCTCGTCGATTGGGGCTTTGGTGAAACCCTCGCCTACGCCTCACTGCTCACCGAGGGCTGCCCAGTCCGTCTCTCAGGGCAGGATGCGGGGCGCGGCACCTTCTTCCACCGTCATGCCGCGCTGCACAATCAGGTCAACGGCGAACCCTATATCCCCTTGCAAAACCTGCAGGAGAATCAGGCGAACTTTCTCGTCATCGATTCTCTGCTCTCCGAAGAAGCCGTGCTGGGGTACGAATACGGTTACGCCAGCGCCGAGCCCAATGCTCTCACTCTCTGGGAGGCACAATTCGGCGACTTTGCCAACGGCGCCCAAGTCGTCATAGACCAGTTCATCTCATCCGCCGGTGAAAAATGGGGACTGATGTGCGGACTGGTGATGCTGCTGCCACACGGCTATGAAGGTCAGGGGGCGGAACACTCTTCCGCCCGGCTCGAACGTTATCTGCAACTCTGCGCCAACCACAACATCCAAGTCTGTGTACCCACCACTCCCGCCCAGGTCTTCCATATGCTGCGGCGGCAGATCCTGCGCCCTCTGCGCCGGCCACTGATCGTTTTGACACCCAAAAGTCTGCTGCGTCACCGTTTGGCCACCTCTCCCATTCAGGCATTCACCGAGGGCTGTTTCGAACCGGTTATCGGTGAGGCCGACAAGTTGAACCCCAATGAGGTGAAACGCATCGTGATGTGCAGCGGCAAGGTCTACTATGAGCTGCTGGAGGCGCGCCGCACCCGTTCATTGGGTGACGTGGCCATCGTGCGTATCGAGCAGCTCTACCCGTTTCCGCTTGAGTATTTCAACAAGGCAATCGCCCCCTTCCCGCAGGCCAGGGATCTCATCTGGTGCCAGGAAGAACCGCAGAACCAAGGCGCATGGGACCAGATAAAACACCGTTTCCGCACCCATCTCCAGGCGGGAAAGAGACTCTATTACGTAGGCCGTGAAACCGCTGCGGCACCAGCCGTCGGCTATCGTCCGCTGCATATAAAACAGCAGGAGACCCTGATTGATGAGGCACTCAGCGGCAGGATCAATCCAGACATGAACCAGAGGAGCCTGTCTAACCTGGGTTGAGCTGTGGACCTGCAATCGTCACAAGTTTCTCCGACCCATGACAACGACGGAAACAGACAACCGATGAGCATAGAACTTCGCGTACCCGAACTCCCGGAGTCAGTGGCGGATGCCACTATCCTGACCTGGCACAAAAAATCCGGTGACCGCGTCAGCAGAGACGAAACCCTGCTCGACCTGGAGACCGACAAGGTGGTGCTCGAGGTGCCGGCACCAATAGATGGCATATTGAAAGATATCCGCTTCAATGCCGGCGACACCGTACAGACGGATGATGTGCTGGGCATCGTGGAAGCCGGTGCTGCTGCTCCAGCCGGGAAAGGAGAGACCGAATCAAAACCAGAATCTACGCCGGTGCTGGCACCCGCAGTTCGCCGCCTGGTCAAGGAAAACGGGATCGATCCGGGCCTTATCAAAGGCAGCGGCAAGAGCGGCCGTATCCTCAAGGCCGATGTGGAAGCATATATTCGGGAGCAGACGCCCCAACCGGCGACAGAAAACAAAAAACCACCGATGCAGCCATCTACCCCCCTTCTCTCCATCCCCAGCGGAGAGCGGCCGGAGCAGCGGGCACCCATGACCCGTCTGCGGAAGAGGGTGGCAGAACGTCTGCTACTGGCCCAGCAGAATGCAGCCATCCTCACCTCCTTCAACGAAGTCGATCTGCACGAGATACAACTGCTGCGCAGTCAATACCGCGAAACCTTTGAATCACAGTACGATGTGCGGCTCGGCTACATGTCCTTCTTCGTCAAGGCATCTGTCGAGGCACTCAAACGCTTCCCGGTAGTCAACGCGTCGGTGGATGAAAGCGACATCATCTACCACGGCTACTTCGACATCGGTATTGCGGTCTCTTCTCCCCGCGGCCTGGTGGTGCCGATACTTCGGGACGCCGATCAACTCAGTTTTGCCGAAATAGAGCAGCAGATCCGCAGTTTTGGAGAGAAGGCAATGGCTGGAACCCTGAGTTACGACGAACTCACCGGCGGGACATTCTCCATCACCAACGGCGGCGTTTTCGGCTCCATGCTCTCCACACCAATCATCAATCCCCCCCAAAGCGCAATCCTGGGTATGCATGCCATTCAGGATAGGCCAGTTGTGGAAAACGGCGAAATCGTCATCCGCCCGATGATGTATCTCGCACTCTCCTACGACCACAGAATCATCGACGGCAAGGACGCGGTGCAGTTTTTGGTCAATATCAAAGAGAATCTGGAGGAGCCGGCACGGCTGATGTTGCAGGTATAGATGACCTCCCAGCCAAACAGGGATGCAACTACGCGCGCTCTGATGTACCTTACTCTTACAAATAACTATCCCAATCAATCAAAACAGGGTTCTATCCATGACGCTGATCCGCCAGGATGACTTTATCGACAGCATTGCTGATGCCCTGCAGTTCATCTCCTACTATCATCCGACAGACTTCCTCAAAGCAATGGGTAAAGCCTGGGAACGGGAACAGTCTCCCGCCGCCAAGGACGCGATGGCGCAGATCCTGGTCAACTCCCGCATGTGTGCTGAAGGAAAGCGTCCCATCTGCCAGGATACCGGCATGGTGGTGGTGTTCCTTAAAGTGGGAATGGATGTTCGTTGGGATAGCAGCATCTCCATCACTGAAATGGTTGATGAGGGTGTTCGACGCGCCTACGCCCATCCCGACAACATTTTGCGGGCCTCGATGGTAACCGACCCTGCGGGGGGACGCCTCAACACCAAGGACAACACACCCGCCATCGTCCATACCGAACTGGTTCCCGGTGACGGCATCGAGGTCAAGATTGCCGCCAAAGGTGGCGGCTCTGAAAACAAGACCCGTTTCGCCATCCTCAACCCTTCGGCTTCACTGGTGGAGTGGGTATTGGAACAGATCCCGCAAATGGGCGCTGGTTGGTGCCCTCCCGGCATGCTGGGTATAGGGATAGGGGGCTCCGCCGAAAAGGCCATGCTGATGGCGAAAGAGTCGTTGATGGGACCGATCGACATCCACGAACTCAAGGCCCGCGGCGCAACCAACACCGTCGAATCCCTGCGACTGGAGCTTTACGAAAAGATCAATGCATTGGGTATAGGTGCTCAGGGACTGGGTGGACTGACCACCGTGCTTGACGTCAAGATCAGCGACTTCCCCACCCACGCCACCTCCCTGCCAGTGGCGATCATCCCCAACTGCGCAGCCACACGTCATGCGGAGTTTACCCTGGATGGCTCCGGCCCCGCCGTTCTGACTCCGCCGCAGCCGGACGATTGGCCCGCCGTTACCTGGGAGGCCTCGGACGACGCCCGGCGCGTCGACCTGAACAGTCTCACCAAACAGGATATTTCAGCCTGGCAACCCGGAGATCGCATTCTTCTGTCGGGTAAGTTGTTGACCGGCCGTGACGCCGCGCATAAGCGCATTGCCGATCTGCTGCAAAAAGGCGACCCCCTGCCCAAAGGTGTCGACTTTCACAACCGTTTCATCTACTACGTCGGTCCAGTCGACCCTGTGCGTGAAGAAATTGTCGGACCTGCGGGTCCCACCACCGCCAGCCGCATGGATAAGTTCAGCGAGATGATGCTGGGCCAAACGGGCCTTATCGGCATGGTAGGCAAGTCTGAGCGTGGCCCCAGCGGCATCGAGGCGATCAAACGCCACAAGGCGGTCTACCTGATGGCCGTTGGTGGAGCGGCCTATCTCGTCTCCAAGGCAATACGCGCCTCCCGCATCATCGCCTTTAAAGAACTGGGCATGGAGGCGATCCGTGAGTTCGAGGTCGTCGACTTTCCAGTTACCGTCGCCGTAGACAGCCTGGGCAACTCAGTACACGAGACCGGCCCCGCCGAGTGGCGCAGTCGAATCGCTGATATCCCTGTTATTATCGAATGACAGATGTCATATAATTCGCTTGAGCCATATCATCAAACGACATCTGTCCAGGCGTTAAAATGATAGGTTCAGCACTAACAAAAACTTTACACATTGATGGAGGATTTCTTCGTGGCAACAGAGAAAAAAGCAAAACCCACCAAACGGAAAAAGATACGAAACGACGTCTACGAAAAAGAGCTGTTCAGACTCCAGCTTGAACTGGTCAAACTGCAGGAGTGGATCAAATTCTCCGGACTCAAGGTCGTGGTGATCTTTGAAGGCCGCGACGCCGCAGGCAAAGGGGGTGTCATCAAACGCATTAACCAGCACCTGAATCCCCGCATCAGCCGCGTGGTCGCCCTACCGGCGCCCACCGAGCGCGAAACCACGCAATGGTATTTCCAACGCTATGTGCCACACCTTCCAGCAGCGGGGGAGATGGTGCTGTTCGACCGCAGCTGGTACAACCGCGCTGGCGTTGAGCGGGTCATGGGATTCTGCAGCGAGGAGGAGTATCACGAATTCCTGCGCTCCTGTCCGGAGTTCGAACGCATGCTGGTGCGTTCCGGCATCATCGTACTCAAATACTGGTTCTCGGTAGCCGATGAAGAGCAGGAGCGCCGTTTCCAGAGCCGCCTGGAAGAGCCTCACAAACGCTGGAAACTGAGTCCGATGGATCTTGAGTCACGCAAACGCTGGGTCGAATACTCCAAGGCGAAGGACACCATGTTCGCCCATACCGATATCAAACAGGCACCCTGGTATGTGGTCAACTCAGACATCAAGAAGCATGCCCGGCTCAACTGCATCTCCCACCTGTTGAGCATGATCCCCTATGAGGATCTGACCCCTGAGATGATCGTGTTGCCGGAACGCGTTGACAGCCGGGGATATATCCGGCCACCGCTGTCCGACCAGACTTTCGTACCCGACATCTGTGTTGTATGAGCTATACAGCCTTCCGCATCCATCGCAGCGAGACCGGAGAGCACTCCGCTGCGGTGGAACAGCGGGAGCTGACCGATCCAGCGGAAGGTGAGATTCTCATCCGCACCCGTTTCTCCAGCGTCAACTACAAGGACGCACTGGCGGGAACGGGACTTGGAAAGATCCTGCGTGATTTTCCGCTCACCGGCGGCATCGACAGTTGCGGCGACGTGGTTCAGTCCCGTGACGATCGATTCAAAGAGGGGGATCAGGTCATTGTCACCGGCTCCGGCCTCTCTTCTACTCATGACGGTGGATATGCGGAATATCTCAGGGTTCCCGCCGACTGGGCCGTGCCGTTGCCGGATAATCTTGGCCCCTATCAGGCCATGGCCCTCGGCACCGCCGGATTTACCGCCGCACTGGCCCTGCACCGCATGGAGAGCAACGGACAGCATCCGGAGATGGGATCAATCCTGGTCACAGGAGCAACCGGCGGGGTGGGCAGCCTTGCTGTCAATCTGTTCCACGGCGCAGGTTACGAAGTGACTGCAGTCACCGGCAAGGGAGATCAACACGACTACCTCAAACTTATCGGTGCAACGCAAGTACTCTCCCGGGAAGCACTGCCTCTCGGCAGGCACCCATTGGAAAAGGGACTCTGGGGAGGTGCTGTGGACAATGTCGGCGGCGAGACCCTGGCGGGACTGACCCGAACAGTCAAACCCTGGGGCAGTATCGCCGCCATCGGGCTGGCAGCCGGTATCGAATTGAACACCACCGTTATGCCTTTCATCCTGCGAGGCATCAGCCTGCTCGGCATCAACTCAGCCGATTGCCCCCATGCCCTGCGTTGCAAGATCTGGCAACGGCTCGCCACCGACCTGCATCCAAAACATCTTGACGACATCGTCGACCGAGTCATCCATCTGGAGCAGTTGCCTGAGGTATTTGACGAGATGCTGGCAGGAGAGGTACGAGGTCGTATTCTGGTGCAGACGAGGGTGAATTAAGCAGACCCGCCGGTTCCGCTACGCTTGAACCGGCCTGCGCAATCAAGAATCATGAGATGAATAGACCTTTTTTTCTCCGCTGGCCGGAGAGATGAAACTCAGGTGACTTGCCGTCAATCTCAGATCCTCTCCCGGTTGCGCCTTGCCATACAACCGGTCACCCACCGTCGGAAATCCAATCGCTGCAAGATGGCGGCGAACCTGGTGCTTGCGACCGGTTTCGATGGCGACTTCCAACAACGACCGGCCTGACTCGGGGTCAAATTCCAGCCGGTTGACCCGACTGATGGCCTCACGTCCATCCAACTCCTGGTCGATCAGAAAGGGTTTTGGCTTGGTGGGAAACTTTCCTTCAACCAGCACCTGGTAACGTTTCTCCACCGTTCTTTCGCGAAACAGTTCAGCCAGTGCGGCCGCCATTTTTTTCGTATGCGCAACCAGAATCAGTCCGGCAGCGGCGCGATCAAGACGGTGAACCAGAAAGGCGGTACGTTCAGGCTGCAGATGCTGTTCTGCCCAGCGGGTGATCGAGCAGTGATCACCCCACTTGGATCCATGCGACAGCATCCCGGCAGGCTTGTTCCAGACGGAATAACTCTGTTCATCCGCAACCAGCTCTGCCACAGGCGGCTCCTGATTCATTACCTTTTCATCGTAGTAGAGGTGCAGCTGGTCCCCAGGGCTCAGCACCTTGGAAGCACGACGCAGGCGCTGGGTATGTTTGCCGTGGGTCAGCCAGACAGCTCCCTTCTGCATGACCTGTTTGATCCGGGTGCGGGTGAAACCCGTCTCGGTACAGAGCAGATCCACCGGCGCTCTCTGATACGCCGTTACATCGATATGACACTCAAAAGGGGATTCCATATGGGTTACTTTTTCAATGTGGTCTGGGCGGATTCAAGTAGTCGCCATCCAGCATGGAGAGGGCGTGACTTCGATGGCAGTCACGAAGTCATTCCGAGCAAGATTGAGAATAGCCAGATTATGAACGCTTGGGGGACTGAGTCAAACCATCACGGCCCTTTTCCTGTTCGATAACATTTACCTTTCATCTAAAATAGAAATATCGGTTTTCCCTATATCGGACCATCCATGAACCTGCGCGATCTCAAATATGTCGTTGCCGTGGCGGACAGCAGCCACTTCGGCCATGCGGCCGAACGCTGCCATGTCAGTCAGCCCACCCTGAGCGGCCAGATAAAAAAGCTGGAGGATGAGCTGGGCATCACCCTTTTCGAACGCACCAAACGCTCAGTGGCGATAACCCCTATCGGCGAAACCATCGTGGCACACGCCAGAGAGATATTGGAACAGGCCGAGACGATCCGGCAAATCGCCCAATCCCATCAGGATCCGCTGATCGGCCCACTGCGTATCGGCGCCATCATGACCCTGAGTCCCTACCTCATGCCGCTGATCCTGAAACCGCTACGGGATCAGCTGCCACAGATGCGGCTCGTAATCTCAGAGGAGATGACCGAAACCCTGCTCGAACGTCTGCGCAAACACGAGATCGATGCTGCTCTTATCGCAACACCGGTGGACGCGGGTGAATTTTCCACTATCCCCCTGTTTGATGAAGCCTTCTGGCTGGCACATCCCCGCAACCACCCTTTTCAGGAAAAAAAGAACATCACCCAAAAGGATCTCGACAACACCGAACTCCTGCTGCTCTCGGAAGGCCACTGTCTCGCCGATCAGGCGATGGAGGTATGCCACATGAAAGCACGGGCTGAACAGGGCGACATGGCCGACCTGCATGCCGCCAGCCTGGAGACACTGCTGCAACTGGTGGGGGTGGGATTCGGCTGTACCCTGGTCCCCGATCTGGCGGTGAGGGGCATCAGGATGAATGACAAGGATATCGTCACCCGCCGGTTACAACAGAAGGATGCCTTTCGCCGGGTATCCCTCGCCTTCAGACGCAGTTTCCCGCGCCGTCTGGCACTCGATGCTTTCATTGAAGTTCTGCTCGACAATCTGCCTGACACGGTTTTTCGCCTCTCCTGAGTAAAATCTCCTAGTAGGTCGGGTTAGCGCAGCGTAACCCGACAAGCTTCTGATTTTGTTGGGTTACGCTACCGCTAACCCAACCTACACTTATCGTAAATACCTATTTATTTAAGAAGTTCAAACGATTTTACGAATCTATACGACTCTCCGATAATCTCTCCACGCCAACGAGACCAAGCGGACCGACAGGCCCGAAGTCAACAGATCACTGGAGAAAATCATGTTAGAAAATCGTGAAAACCAGCAAGTGCCACAGGTTACCTTCCACACCCGTCGCAACCACGAGTGGGTGGATGTCACCACCGACGAAGTGTTCAAAGACAAAACCGTAGTGGTGTTCGCCCTTCCCGGCGCATTCACCCCGACCTGCTCTTCCACCCATGTGCCCCGCTACAATCAATTGGCGCCGGCGTTCAAACGCCAGGGCGTGGATGAGATCGTCTGCATCTCGGTCAACGATACCTTTGTCATGAACGAGTGGCGTGCCGAGCAGAAGGCCGACAACATCACCTTCCTGCCCGACGGCAACGGCGACTTCAGCCGTGGCATGGGCCTGCTGGTATCGAAGCAGGATCTCGGTTTCGGTGATCGCTCCTGGCGCTACTCCATGTTGGTGAAGGACGGCGTGATCGAGAAAATGTTCATCGAGCCGGACGTTCCCGGTGATCCCTTCGAGGTCTCCGACGCCGATACCATGCTGGCCCACATCGCACCGGATGCGGCAAAACCGTTGGATATCTCCCTCTTCACCCGTAAAGGCTGCCCTTTCTGTGCCCGCGCCAAGGGGATGCTGCATGACGCAGGTATCCAATTCGAAGAACTGGTATTGAACCGGGACTACAGCGAGGCAAGTCTGCGCGCGGTGGCTGGTATCTCCATGGTGCCCCAGGTCTTCATCAACGGCGAGCGCATCGGCGGTTCCGACGAACTGGAGCAATACCTCGCCAGGCAGAGCAAAGCGGCAGCCTGATCGCCGCAGAGGAATCGGAGTCAAATCTGACTCCGATTCCCAGGGAAACCAACAGCACCACATGCAGGAATAGAGTGATGAGCAGAGCATACGATTTAATTGCAATTGGCGGCGGCAGCGGCGGTCTCGCAGTGGCGGAAAAGGCCGCACAGTACGGCAAACGGGTGGCGGTCGTGGAAGCCCACAAAATGGGTGGCACCTGTGTAAACAACGGCTGCGTACCAAAAAAGGTCATGTGGTACGCAGCCAACCTGGCCCATGCGGTGGACGATGCCGACAGCTTCGGCATCACCGCCCATCGCGGGGCAACTGACTGGGGCAAGCTGGTTGCAGGGCGGGAGGAGTATATCCACAACATCAACCGCTACTGGGACGGCCATGTGGCAGACAGCGGCATTACCCACATCCAGGGTTACGCACGCTTCATCGACAGCAACCACATCGAAGTGGATGGCGTGACCTACAGCGCCGACCACATCGTTATTGCCACCGGCGGCCGTCCCATCGTGCCACCGGTGCCTGGCGCCGAATTGGGCATCACTTCCGACGGTTTCTTCCAACTCACAGAGCAGCCAAAGCGAGTGGCTGTAATCGGTGGCGGATACATCGGCGTGGAACTCGCAGGAGTACTGCGGGCACTGGGTTCAGAGGTCACCATAGCCGCTTTGGAGGAGCGCCTGCTTGAAGCCTTCGACCCGATGATCAGCGATGTTCTGATGGCGGAGATGAAGAAGCAGTCGATCGATCTGAAACTGGGCTTTCAGGTCGCAGGGCTGGCCAGGAGTGAATCCGGCATCGTCCTTGACTCCATAAGCGGCGAGCGTCTCCACGGCTTCGACTGCGTGATCTGGGCGGTAGGCCGCACACCCAACACCCGGGCACTCAATCTGGAGGCCGCAGGCGTCGAAACACTTCTCAACGGCATCGTCACCACCGACGAATACCAGAACACCAACATCCCCGGCATCTACGCCATCGGTGATATCACCGGCCGCACGCCATTGACCCCGGTAGCCATAGCTGCAGGTCGACGCCTGGCTGAAAGGCTTTTCAACGACAAACCCGAACGGAGAGTGGACTACGACAATATTCCAAGCGTGGTCTTCGCCCATCCGCCGGTGGCAACTGTCGGCCTGACCGAGCCGGAGGCCCGTGAGCAGCATGAAAAGATCACGATCTACAAGACCGATTTCACGCCCATGCGCCATGCGCTCTCCAGCCACGGCGTCACCACCGCGATGAAACTGGTCTGTGCAGGCCCGGAACAGCGAGTGGTGGGCATCCACCTCATCGGCGACAACGTGGATGAGATGCTGCAGGGGTTTGCCGTGGCGGTAAAGATGGGGGCAACCAAGGCGGACTTCGACAGCACCATCGCCATCCACCCCGTCAGCGCCGAGGAGCTGGTGACCATGAAAGAACCGCAACCCAATACTGCGATGCACCACGGAATCGACAATGGTATCGAGTGGAAGGAGGCAGGTTGAGCAGGTGCTGGATCTTTTATTGAATCCAGAGCGACAGGGTTAAACGTATGGACATTAGAAAGCGGCAACAAACTCCGATGCCGACACCCCATACAACGCTAGAGGATTCAATCATGAAAAGACCAATCATCACAATCAGTGCACTCCTTTTTGCCGGGGCTGCGGGCGCAGCCTCCGATTGGGAGATCTATCGCGGGTTTGCCCCCGGCAACCCTGACCTGTCCACGGGCAGCACCTATAAATCGGTGGCAAGCGCAGTTCAGCCTGGCATAGGCAGTTCAGCGGGAACCAGAAGTCACTCCCCAGTGACCGATTTCGATATCTACCGTGGGTTTGTCAGTGGCAATCCTGATCTGTCCAGCGACATGGCACCCTCACTGAGGACAGCGAATGCGCCAGGCATCGGCCTTGGAACAGGCCTGCGGGGCAGCGCTTCCAACCATTTCATCTACCACGGCTTCGAAAAGGACAACCCCGATCTATAAGTGTTCCGGTGCGCACGGCACACCCTACAGATGCTATGGTTTGAACTTCTCACAAATATAAAACGTAGGGTGCGCCATGCGCACCATGATTGCAGGAAGATGACTTTTTCCTGAGACAGATCAGTTCAGGTAAGACGATCACACGGTAAGTTATTGTGAGACGACCCGGTGACGCTTATTTGCATGAAGGCATCCATACAAAATCCCCACTTTCTGCTGCGCCGCCTGCACTCGCTGTTCGGACTGCTGCCGGTGGGTGCTTTTCTGATCTTCCATCTCTGGGAGAACTCACAGTCACGTTTCGGCATGGCACACTACAATGAACAGGTGGTGGCCGCCTTGCAGCGCATGAACTACCTGCCGCTGCTGGAGATCTTCGCCATCGCCCTGCCGATCCTGTTTCATGCTGGATACGGCCTGGTGATCCTACGCTCTGGCAGTGCAGAACTGCACCGCTACCCCTGGCTGCACAATCGCTTCTACTGGCTGCAACGGCTCTCCGGGGTCGCCATTCTGCTTTTTCTGCTCGCCCATGTCGGCATGACCCGCTTCTGGGGAATCTGGGAACCCGCCGTGAAAGCCGATTTGTTTGGTCATATGCAGCAACTGCTCTCACATCCGTTGATCTTCCTGCTCTATCTGCTAGGACTGCTGCTTTCACTACTCCATTTGGGCAACGGCCTCTGGAGCATGGGGATCAGCTGGGGCGTCACGGTTACACCGCGCGCGCAACAGCTCAGCTTCTTGATCTGTATGGGATTTACCCTCCTGCTCTTTGCAGTGGGTCTGCAGGGTCTTTTAGGGTTTATCTCATGAAAAAGAGACCAAGGGTTATTGTCATAGGCGGCGGTTTGGGGGGACTCTGGACCACCCTGCGTATCGTCGAAGCCGGTTTCAGTGTCGAGCTGTTCTCACTGTTCGAGGTGAAACGTTCCCACTCTGTCTGTGCCCAGGGGGGGATCAATGCCGTGCTCGACACCAAAGGTCAGCGGGATTCAGTCAGACAGCACCTCATCGACACCGTCAAGGGCGGCTCCTATCTCGCCAACCAGCCACCGATCCAGTCGATGTGCGAAGAGGCCCCGGGGCTGATCCGCACCTTCGAGCGCATGGGCGTCACCTTCTCCCGCACCCCGGAGGGATTGATGGATCTGCGCCTGTTCGGCGGCGTGAAGAACAAACGCACCTGTTTTGCCGGTGCCAGCACTGGCCAGCAGTTGATGTACGGGGTGGATGAACAGGTGCGGCGCCACGAAGCCCAGAGCCGCGTCCACAAGCGGGAGTGGTGGGAGTTTCTCTCCCTGGTGCTCGACAACAACGGTCACTGCAAAGGCATCATCGCCTTCAATCTGCACTCGCTGGAGGTGCGCGCCTTTCGCGCCGATGCTGTGGTGATGGCCACCGGCGGCATGGGCAAGGTCTATGGGCACCGCACCACCAATTCGACCAACTCCACCGGAGCTGCGGCCTTTCGTTGTTACCTGCAGGGTGCCCGGTTCGCCAATGCGGAGTTCTTCCAGTTCCACCCCACCGCCATGCTGGGGGACGACAAGACCCGTCTCATGAGCGAGGCCGCACGGGGCGAGGGAGGGCGCCTCTGGGTACCGAAACGGCCGGGAGACAGTCGTGACCCCCTCTCCATCCCGGAGAACGAACGCTTCTATTTCCTTGAGGAGTGGTATCCGAGCTACGGCAATACTGTGCCACGGGATGTGGCCTCACGGGCCATCTGGAAGATCGTGCGGGAACAGGGCCAGGGGGTTGGCGGCGCGGATAAAGTCTATCTCGACCTCACCCATCTGGACAAAAAGTTCGTCACCGCCCGGCTGGGCGCCATCCTCGACATTTATCGCAAGTTTCACGGCAGCGATCCACTGGAGGCTCCCATGGAGATCTTTCCTTCCGCCCATTACGCCATGGGGGGGCTCTGGATCGACTACGAAAAGGATGAACAGAGCGGCGGTCTCAAGTACGGCAGTCCGCGCAATCACGCCACCAATATTCCCGGTCTCTACGCCTGTGGCGAGTGCGACAGCGGCTACCACGGAGCCAACCGGCTGGGGGCAAACTCACTGCTCTCCGCCTCCTTCAGCGGCCGGGTGACGGGTGAGTCGGTAGCCACCTACCTGCGGGGGCTGGAACAGAGCAGCGATGAGACCCCGTCCCGTTTTTTCGCGGAGGGAGTCGCCCGGGAGCAGGCAATCAACGAGGCTCTGCTCAAATCCAACGGGCCAGAAAACCCCTACCGGCTGCACGATGAGCTGGGGGCACTGATGACGGGAAAGGTGGGCGTGGTGAGAGACAACCCAACCCTCGATCTCGCCTATGACGAGTTACTCGCATTGGAGCAGCGTTCCCGCAACGTCGGTCTCGGAGATCGCAGTGGCTGGAGTAACCAGAGCCTCGCCGAAACCCGGCAGGTGCAGGAGATGATTCGCCTCAGTGCGCTCATCACCCGCTGCGCCCGTGCCAGGGACGAGTGCCGGGGAGCCCACTACAAACCCGAATTCAAGCTGACGATTCCAGAGGGCAAGTTTCCCGGCGATCCGGAGTTTGAGGCCTATCGTGAAGCGTGGAAACGTAAAAACGACAAGTGGCTGAAGACCACACTGGCAGAACATGACGGGGATGGACCACGGATATCCTACGAAGCGGTGGACACCTCGATCATAGCGCCGGAGCAGCCGAGGGACTATCGCTGATGAACGATTCGATAGAGCTACGCATACGCCGACAGGACCGGCCAGAAACCCAGCCCTATTGGCAGACGTTCCGCATCCCCCATAAACCGGGGCACAACATTGTCTCCGCCCTGATGATGATTCGCAACGAGCCGGTGACCTCGGACGGAGAGCAGGTCGAACCGGTCGTCTGGGAGTTCAACTGCATGGAGGAGGTCTGCGGCGCCTGCTCCATGATCATCAACGGCAGACCAAGGCAGGCCTGCGCTGCGCTGGTGGATGAGTTGGCACAGCCCATCGTGCTGGAACCCCTCGGCAAATTTCCGGTGGTGCGGGATCTGCTTGTAAACCGCTCACGGATATTCGCGGGGCTCAAGCAGGTCAAGGCGTGGGTCGAGATCGACGGCGCCTGGGACGTACATCAGGGCGCCCCCCGCATATCGCCCCAGGTGTGGAGCGAAAACCATCTCTTCAGCCGCTGCATGAGCTGTGGTTGCTGCATGGAGGCCTGTCCCCAGTTCGGGCCGGACAGCGACTTCCTGGGGCCAGCAATTTTGGCTCAGGTGCGGCTGATGAACGGCCACCCGACAGGCACCTACGACCGGGAGGCAAGGCTGCACGCCATCATGGGTGACGGTGGCCTGAGCGACTGCGGCAATGCGCAAAACTGCGTACGGGTCTGTCCCAAGGAGATCCCCCTCACCACCGCCATCGGCGAACTGGGACGTCAGGTGACCCGACAACTGGTCAAAGACATATTAGGTTGAGTACACTCTATAGTGTCTATCCGGATCGCCCCTGGAACCCGGAACCCAAAGAGACCAAGGCAGATAATCAATGAGTCAAACAGCCATGAAAAAAACAGCCCTGATATTTTTTCTATTGATCCTGTCTCTGCCGGCACTCGCTTTTCAGCCCTTTTTTGACAATGACCCCAGAACCCGGCATGCCCCCGAGGACCCCGATCTGACCGACTTTGATCTCGAGGTGCTGGCGTTGTGCGGCCACTGGGGCGATGAGGTCGAGGCGGTCGATTTTGAACAGATGATGCTGGATAGATCCAATCAGGCGGTTTTGCAACGCATTCGCAAGGCCGTGGGTGGGCGTATCTTCAGCAAGGCCAGGGACAACAAACAGTTTGCCCATGAGCTGCGCCGTGTCTGGTTTGAACAAAAGGGCTTTAAACATGTCTTCTGTGGTGAACCCGGATCCGGCAGGGATCTGGGCGGTCTGCACTACGCTGCCCGCTACTGGCAGGCACAGGACAACAACTGGGCTGGATACAGAAAACTGAAATCAAATTATAGAAAACGCCCGGTCGAAAAGTGTCGGGCGTTCTATCTTAAGGAGTCGATCAAACCCCCGATCTACACCATCAGCCTCCAGTTCAAAAACCCGTATGAACCGAGGAACAATATTAAGTGTCTCAGCGGTTACAACCGTGAGATGAACGCCGAAGACATTCTGATCGCCGGCACAAGGGCCTTTAAGCAAGCCAATAAACGGGTGGGCAAAAACGCCAAGGATGCCTGTCTGTTCGATACCCGTCCAACCGGTAAAAAACGCCATTTCAGCACCATGGTGATCAAACAGCGCGCCCTGCGCACCTTCTACCCTATGACAAACAAAAAACCCTACTGCAAGAAGAACAGAAAAAACTATAAGGCCTGTCTCTGTTCCAATCTTTGACCCTGTCTGAAACAGGAAAACACCATGGACGGATCATCCAAAAAAGCCGCATTCACTGCACTTGTCGGGTCGCACAAAGGCAATCTGATCCTCGCGGCCATCGAGATCCAGGCCGAAATAAAAAGCTGCCTCTGCTCGATGCGTAGCACGATCAAGCGTAGCGAACCGGGCAATCCACGCTTGATGGGACAAAAGGCATACAGCCGGTTCCGCTACGCTTGAACCGGCCTACTTCACTACAGATGGCGGCGAACCTCAGCCTTCGCGATAGTGCGAGTCGACCCAGCATCTGGGCAGGACTTCACCCGAAGGGAACAGCAGGTCTTCCTTGGTGAACTTTTCCGGATCCTGCATCTCCTCACCCGCGTGAAATCGCCCGACCACTTCGCCATGCATAGGATCAAAGAGATCGGTCAGGCTCAGGACTTCAACCATCTTTTTCGTGTTTTTCTGCATCACGAACATGGGGTACCTCCATTTAATATCCACCACTTTCTATCTTAATTATGGGACGCCGGGGGAGAATTACAAATGAAGAAACTGCGGTTGGTCGATAGCGATCAGCCCTGCTTTGCCGCCCAGTCTTCAGGAGAAAAAGCCTTGATGGAGAGCGCATGCAGTTCGTCGCTGGATATCTGCTCCGTTACGGTCGCCATCACCATTCGGTGCTTCTGAATCAGCGACTTGCCGACAAAGTCCTCGCTGATGACCAGCGCCTCAAAATGGCGGCCGTCACCAGTCACTGTGACTTTCGCGCCGGGCATGCCGGCACAAATCAAAGCTTCTACTTTTTCATTTTCCATCGAAACCCCTCGATTGGTTAAATTGTGGGACACAAAAACTACAGCTCACGGGTCGCCAGGAAGCGCACTTCAGGCCAGCGCTCCTCAGCCAGACTCAGATTGACCCGGGTCGGAGCAAGATAAACCAGCTGGTTATCCCCATCCAACGCAAGGTTAGCGTGGTTTTTATCCTTGAAACTCTGCAGCATCTTTTCATCGTCGCACTCGACCCAGCGGGCGGTGGCGACGCTGGCCGCCTCTATGATGGCCTCCACCTTGTATTCGCTCTTCAGACGTTCGATAGCGACATCGAACTGAAGCACACCTACCGCCCCGAGGATCAGATCGTTGTTTTTCTCCGGCCGAAAGACCTGGGTCGCCCCCTCTTCACTGAGTTGCAGAATCCCCTTCAACAGCGCCTTCTGCTTGAGCGGATCCTTCAGCACCACCCGGCGAAAGAGTTCCGGGGCAAAGTAGGGAATGCCCTCATATTTCAGCACCTCCCCCTCGGTGAAGGTATCGCCGATCTGGATGGTGCCGTGATTGTGCAGGCCGATGATATCACCGGGCCAGGCCTCCTCCACATGCCTGCGCTCATCCGCCTGGAAGGTGATGGCATTGCTTATCTGCACCGTCTTTCCGATGCGGACATGTTTCATCTTCATCCCCTTGCGATAGCTGCCGGAGCAGACCCGCAAAAAGGCGATGCGATCCCGATGCTGCCGGTCCATATTCGCCTGGATCTTGAAGACGAAGCCGGAAAACTTCTTCTCAGATGGCTCCACCAGGCGCTGCTGGGTCTGCCGGGAAAGCGGCGCAGGACTGTACTCGACGAAGGCGTCCAACAACTCCCTGACGCCGAAGTTGTTGATCGCCGAGCCGAAGAAGACCGGCGTCTGCTCACCGCGCGCATAGGCCTCCAGATCGAGCTCGTTGCTGGCGCCACGCACCAGCTCGATCTCGTCACGCAACTCCTGGGCCATGTCCCCCAGCACCTCATCAAGATGAGGGTTGTCCAGCCCCTCGATCATCTCACCCATCTGGATCTTGCCTCCGTGGGTGGCGCTGAAGAGATGGGTGGTATCGGTGCGCAGATCAAAGACCCCCTTCAGACGTTTGCCCATGCCGATAGGCCAAGTGACCGGGGCGCACTCAATTTTCAGCACCTTTTCGATCTCATCCATGATATCGATGGGATCGCGCCCTTCACGGTCGAGTTTGTTGACGAAGGTGAGGATAGGCGTATCGCGCATGCGGCAGACCTCCATCAACTTGATGGTCCGCGCTTCGACACCCTTAGCCACGTCGATCACCATCAGAGCGGAGTCCACTGCAGTGAGCGTGCGGTAGGTATCCTCGGAAAAATCCTCATGGCCGGGGGTATCGAGCAGGTTGACGATCTCATCCCGATAGGGGAACTGCATCACCGACGAGGTCACCGAGATGCCTCGTTCCTTCTCCATATCCATCCAGTCGGAAGTAGCATGACGCGCTGCCTTACGCCCCTTGACCGTGCCCGCCATCTGGATGGCACCGCCGTAGAGCAGCAGCTTTTCGGTCAATGTGGTCTTACCCGCATCCGGATGAGAAATAATGGCAAAGGTGCGCCGCCGGTTGAGTTGTTCGAGCAGTTCGTCTGACATGAAGAGGCCGACAATCGGAAAAAGGGGAGGGATTATACCCCATCGGCATAGGAAGGGGTCGAAGTCGACCCCAACTCATTCTATAGCAACCGTCAAACATTTTGGGACCATTACAATCTTTTCTAAAGTCCACTATGTCAACTGCCGATAAGGTTACAGGGCACTGGGGAAAAATGGAGGAAGTGGCCATGGGAGAATCAATACCAACAATATTGGTGGTGGACGATGAGGTCTTTAATCTGGAGATCCTCAGCGAACACCTGGAGGATGCGGGTTATGCGCCGATTGTTGCGGAGAACGGCCGGCAGGCCTGGAATCTGCTGAAGGAAACGCCTGAACGTTTTGATGCCGTACTCCTGGACCGCATGATGCCGGAGATGGATGGCATGGAGGTGCTTGCCCAGATCAAGGCCCATCCCACCCTGAGTGCACTCCCCGTGATCCTGCAGACCGCCAAAGCCGCCAAGGAAGACGTGCTGGAAGGTCTTCAGGCCGGAGCCTACTATTACCTCACCAAACCGTTCAATAATGATCAGCTGCTCGCCATCTTGAAAACGGCTGTTGGCGACTACCAGCATTACCGCCTTTTGCAACAAGAAACGCAACACACATCGCACGCTCTCACCTTGATGGACAAAGGACAGTTCACTTTCCGCACACTGAAGGAGGGGCGAGACCTGGTCACCCTATTGTCCAATGCCCATCCGGAAGCCGCCAAGGTGGTGATGGGGCTATCTGAACTGGTAATCAATGCGGTGGAACACGACAACCTGGGCATTACCTACGACGATAAGTCCAGGTTGAATGAAGAGGGCACTTGGGAGGAAGAAGTGGAAAGGCGTCTGGCTCTGCCGGAAAACGCCACCAAGACAGTCAGCCTGTCATTCGAACGTGCCGGAAGTGAGGTGCGTTTCCTGATCCAGGATCAGGGAGATGGCTTCGACTGGCAGGAGTATCTGGAGATGAGCCCTGATCGGATCTTCGATACCCATGGCCGTGGCATCGCCATGGCCAGGATGGTGAGCTTCGACCAGCTGGAGTACCTGGGCAACGGCAATCAGGTGGTTGCGACGATTACCATGAATCCTGCCGATGCTTGATATTACACTGGAAATTGTACGCGCCCTGATTCTGCTAAGCCTTGTGGGGTGGCTATGGCTACAGGGGACAAAGAAAAATCTCTATACCCGCAAAGGATGGAACTTCATCCTCACAGGATTCTGTCTACTGCTGCTTGGCAGTCTCCTCGATATTTCCGACAATTTCGAAAGCCTTAACTGGCTGTTGATTGTCGGTGATACTGAGTTGGAAGCGTTTCTGGAAAAATTTGTCGGATTCCTCGGTGGCTTTTTGTTCTTGGCATTTGGTCTGGTCAAGTGGATACCTGAGGTACATGCTCTTACCGACGAAATCAATGAGCGCAGGCGCACTGAGGAAGAACTGCTCCAGCACCGGGATCACCTACAGGAACTCGTAGCAGAACAAACCGCTGACCTGAAGCTAGCCAAGGAAACTGCAGAGAAGGCCAACCAGGCCAAGAGCGAGTTCCTGTCCAACATGTCCCATGAGCTGCGTACCCCCATGCATGCCATTCTGAGTTTTTCCAGGTTCGGAATGAATAAGATTGACACGGTGCCCAAAGAGAAGCTCTTTCATTACTACTCCAACATTCACCAGAGCGGTGAGCGGCTGCTGAGTCTGCTCAATGACCTGCTTGATCTCTCTAAACTGGAGTCGGGTCGCATGCACTATGAGATGAAGGAACAGGATCTGAAGATCGTTGTTGAGAGTGCGACCGCAGAATACGAATCCCTGTTCAGGAACAAGAAACTGACCCTGGAGATTACGGGGTACGAACGCGAGACCATGGCCTGGTGTGATGGAGAAAAGATCGGGCAGGTGGTGCGCAACCTGCTCTCCAACGCCATCAAGTTCACACCGGAGGGCAAGAGCATCAGAGTCTCTTTCGGTGAGTCCAGTCTACCGGCAGGGCATAGTCGCACCGATATCGACACACTACCCTCTATCTCCCTCAGTGTCAGCGATCAAGGGACGGGAATTCCAGAAGATGAACTGGATGCGATATTTGATAAGTTCATTCAATCCAGCAAGACCCGGTCAGGTTCTGGTGGGACGGGATTGGGTCTGGCGATCTGTAAAGAGATCATCATAGGCCATGATGGACAGATTCAGGCAGCAAACAACCCGGAAGGTGGGGCGATTTTTTCATTTACCATCCCGCACAAAACAACGGGAGTGCATGAATGATCTCTGCTTCATAAAGAGGTTTATATTCTCATTCCGGAATGATGGCTTTGGGTAGGCCTCTGTTTATTAGAAAAATAAGGGTTCAGGTCTTCAAACCAGCACTATCAGCTTTTCCTTTCCTGATTACCTCTAAATCTACTCATGCCCAGACATAGGACACTAAAAAACCCGTTATTTTAGCCCTGAACAGGGTCTGATGTCAGGTGAAATTGAGATTTAGACAAAGAAAACCACCTATGGGCGAATGAACTCGATATGGTTGGTAGGCATTATGCGCTCACAGGCAAAAAGCTTTAGCCATATCTTCAAAACCCGATGGAAGAATACATTCGCTACGCTTGATCTGCCGTGACTTGACAATCAATAAAGGAGCAAATTCACCAGTTGAAACCTTTGCGGCTTCAGAAGGATTTTTCAATCCATCAATATCTCGCCCATAAAAATCCATAGCTATCTTATCAAGCTCTGCAAGACCTGCGCGATTAGAGGGAATTTGTTGATCAAGCCATCCTGCCATCTTGCTGACAGAAGCAGCCCTTGCTTTTATTAACAGCGGGTTCATATGTTGGTTTAACAGCTCCTTATGGTGCTTTGGCGTAAGTACAGCACTATATTCTTTATTAACACGTCTGATCGCAACTTGATATTCACGCAAACCATTAAGAGAGTGATCGACCGTTTGATATTTTGTTATCAATTTGTCAGTCAAGTCACGAGACAGTTTAAAACTCACTTTATCAAATTCACGATCAATACGAGATAGACCAAACGAAGGCATAATGCCTCCATACGATAATTTTATATTCTTATTGGCCGTTTTCAGCTTCAAAATACCCTCCCTGGATGCCGAAAAACTATCCCAATTAACGGTCGCCAACCTTTCGTCTATCACCCCATATGCAACAACCTTTTGTACCTTGGCTAGCTCTGATAGATATTTCTGCCTGTCACTTTCTGGTAAAGTCGTAAACAGCCCGCCTTTAGCATCAGTCTCACCTATATCTGCCTTGATTTTTTTCAAGCTTTCCAGGTTCACAGGTAATGCATTCAACTCTTTAGCCATTTTCGGCAAAAGTTTCCGCGCATCGCGAATAGAGGTTGCAAAATACATATTGCGATGCCATCCGATACTTTTAACGGTATTTTGAAAAATATAAGGCGCATAATCCGCAGACTGCCCACTAATCTTCCGCAAGGAATCCAATAGGGCTGCGTGTTTGGTATCACCAGTGTTTTCTAAAAGAGCCGAGCATTGTTGCCCCAGACTTTGAAGCACGCTTGCATCTTTGGCAGTCAATCCATCGTAAGTAACACCCAGCATATCAAAAGCCAAATTCGACTCAATAGCCGAAGAACTGACGTTCCCACCAGGTGTTTCCAGCACTTCACTGGCAGCAAGATACCACTCTAAGTACTGCTCACATTGCTCAATACTCGCCCTTGAGCGAGGCTGGAAGCTCGCAACAAGGCTTTCCGGATTCATTCTGGTATCAAATTCAGTTTTCCAGGCCTGGAAGGTCGTGCAACCACTGGCGTTCGACGCACCTCCTTCCATATAGGAGCCATCCTCTTTTAATAACACGTTAATATCAGTAGGCGGAATATCTCGTCCAAACCTATCTTCTACGTAGCCTGAAGATCGCAATTCAAGTTTACGTGATGCACTATTATATTTACCTTCTGCACGCAGAACACCATATTTCCGATAGGATGATCTGGCAAAACCCTTCAGCACACCCCTGGTATTCGCTCCATCCAGATTAAGAAAAAGAAATCCAAAATATTTTTCACGCCCACAGCTCATCTGGAAACGCCAGGGATCACCTTGAAACTCGGTAGATGGACTCACGGATGCAAGCCCCGCATAGTATCCTTCCATTTTTTTGTCCCTTGCTGCCTTGTTATTAGCCTTTTGCTCCTCCCAAGCAATTCGTTTCGCCTCTTGTTTCTTAGCCTTTTTTGCTTCACGTTCTGCTTTTTTATTGGCTCTTTTTGCTTCACGCTCTGCTTTTTTCTTGGCTCTTTTTGCTTCACGCACCTCTTTTTTTGTCATCGTACTCTCATCTACAGCTGCTAATTGAACCCTTTCATTAGATTCGCTGGCAAATACAAAAACAGGCAGGGAAAGACACCCCAGTAAAGTCACACTGATGCCAATTCTACCCATAAAAGAAACACTAGATGCTTTCGTACACATGTAACCATTCCACCAATGAAAAACCCTGTTCTATTTACAAGATCTGTAGATTATTCCGCAAAATATTCTAAAAAAGGCAGTCAGATATTTTCTCATGTAGACCGTCATATTTCTGCGTTAGCTGCATGAAGTTTTTCCCCTGATCATAATTCTCACCCAACCAGTCAATATCGCTCCGAGCCACTCCGATCCTGTCAAAACCGGAAGCAAAACACTCGCAAACGAACTGTGATTTCGTTGCTTCACCTCCTTTAGACATAGAATGGATTTGACAGCTTCTTTTTAAGGCAGGCAGACCACTATAATGAAGTGGCGGCCTATTATTCGCGTAGGCAACAATATTTTTGTACAAATTAGTAAAAACGACACTCTTGCAGCCATAATCTTTTGCGAGAAGCTTCCCATCCTTTAGCCCTGATGCCTTTGCAATATCTACATCAATTGCCCCAGCCATGAGATTTGCGCCACCAGTTGTTAGAAAATCTTTTATCGCTGTAAATGCTAATTCCATAGATCGGTTGGCATTCATGCCACCAATCCCCTTGGTAATATCAAAACCAACAGAACCACCACCTTTACGCATCAAGGCGACTGGAAGCGATGGATCATTCAACCCTGTGCAGTATTCGTCCAGCATCACATACTCGCCTGAAAAATATTTATTAAGCTGAGTGAGATAAATAGTAAACTCAAATGTGTTCAGTTTGCTTAGCGCTTCAGAATCCCCGTCATGAAGTGCCAATAGAGCCTTTCCTTTGGCAAAACCTTGAGGATTAAAATAGGTATCACACCCTCTGTACTTATCATAAGGGTTATCACAGAAAGCAGCATTACCGCCAATACCACCACCAGCCAATTCTTCAAGCATTTCAGCTTTAGCGTCAATTGCCGGTGCAAAACCGCCAGCAATAGCCAAGTCATAGTAGGACTCAGCAGTACCACCATCCTCTTCGCCCAACAATCCAAAGCGATATATTTCAGCTAAATAGGCATAAGCTGGTGCATAATCATCTTCCGCTGCACCCGTTAAAGCTGCAATAGCACCATCAAGCTCTCCCTTCTTTAATAATGCACGGCCAAGCTGAAACTTAAAGCGAGAGGTATCTGGATACTCCTTGAGGGCTTTATTACAAAACAATATAGCGGGACCAGGAGCCAGATCATCTTCGGAAACACCTGCTGCCCACTTACCAGAATCTTCTGGGTGAGCTGCAAATTCATCACACTTATGAATGGTCTCAGCTGGTTTAGTTTCAGCGCCAGGTGAAACACAGAGGAGCGTCAAAGAGAGAAGACAAGATACAACCGTAGCCACATGATTCATAGCAAACTCCGTGTTGCCTGGATTGAGAAGACAGAGTATAACCACTTTTCAGCTTTATCTTTCATAATATACAACATAAGAAAACAAATAACAGACGTATATGGTTAAGAGCGCCCCACTAAGATCGTTACTCAGTTTCCTGCTTATTCTCCTTTTGGGATCAATCTTGGTTGGCATCATCACGATCATAACCAGCTATGAAGTCTCTGCAGAAAGTTACAAAAAACCGAATCCACCTCCTAAAAAGGGCGGGAAGGCTAAAAATACCACCACTAAAGCTAAGGGCCTTAGTAGTTCCTCGAAGAAGACATTTTCAAAAAAACAAGCAAGAAACTATAAGAAAAAATCTCAAGTTTCATCTCTTAACCAATCCTATAATAAATTTAAAAACTACCCCTTCCCAGTAAGCAAGTTTAATCTCGCTTCCAAGGGAAAATGGTTCACCCAAAGTTCGTCAAAGGTTAATCATGAACTTGCCAAAGAAGGCTACCGAGCACCCTACAAAGAAGACTCAAAAAATAACGTGAAGGTTTTTACTTTTAAAACGTCAAAAGATCACAGATTTTTAAATACAACCCCAAGTAATAGAAATTTTATCCGCGTTTATAGTGAAGGCAATTCCAGAAAAGAGGGTCGATGGATAATGCGTGAAAAAGATATACGTGGATTAACCGCCCAACAAATACAAAATAAGTTTGCCTTGCCCTACAAACCAACCCATATTGCTTCTGTAGACATTCCGAAGGGAACATCTATCCGATTTGGAATTGTAGGGAAGAACAATAGCTATAAAGGAGGCGGTAAGCAGTATGAGTTATTTGACAAAAATAAAGTCATATTTAGAAAGCTCAGGAAAATAAAATGAATTATTTATCTTTTGATATTGATGATAACGACTCTGGCATACTATTTATATCAGGAAAAAGTATAGACCTTCCAACTAAAGCCGTAGGAGTTCTTCTCACAAATGACATTAGCATTTTTGTTCTTTCTCCCCCCAACGATGAAAAATTTACCTCAACATTCGAAAATATTATCGCCTACGATAGCATGGGACATAAGCTATGGAGTGTAACCGAGTCTAGCATGACACCAGATCCCTTTAATGGATTACGATACGATAGCAAGCTAGAGAGCCCAATTGCTTTAACATGGAATGCCAAGAGATATAGAATTAATATGAACAACGGAGAGTTATCATACATTGACACAGGATATTAAATTATTAAATAAAACTTTTGATGACAGGCACAATTTGAAAAATCGGTAACTGTCGCCCCAAGTTCAGGTCTAACTAAAGAAGCTGTAATAATTCCGTGTAACTAACTTTTATTTGTCCTCCTGCTGACCAGCTTGCCGATTTTTATTTTACTCTAGCATATTGTAAAACTGGATTAGGCGTCCTAAATCGATTTTAATATACTGGTAACAAATCTAAAGCGAAGTAGCAAGCTTGCTAAAGCACGCTAGGTTATCTGTCCTGCCTTAAAGAGAGGCTGGTAGATACCGATGCCTATCAGTGCTACCCAAAAAGCAAACACTGACAACGACAAAATGGCCGCCCAGACCCCACCGTGCGTCCATTTTGATGGGCTATTGCTACCAGTAACCCAAAATAGGGGCGCCAAGAATGTCAAAAACGCCGTTGTCCATTGGTACTTCTCGCACGCAATCTTTGAGGAGTACGGCAATTTCGCACCAAAGTCCACATAGAGTTGCTGAATAGATTCTGCGTACGTTATTCCAGCAGCCAGGACACCCACAACCGGTACGACTATCACAACCACACCCACCCAACGCAGGATTGTGTTTTTAGTCATCTGTCTGAAACCTTCATGCGTTTTAACTTGACAGTTACCGTCGGCAGGGGAAGGGGCGAAGTCGGTCAGAGCACTCCCCTGCCCCCCCTCCTATGCTCTTCTATCACCCCCCACTCTAACCTTTCGCTGTTAGAGGGAGGGAACTATCGTGTTTCCGGACATTCATTAGGGTAGATGGCGGGGGTCCGAGAGCAGGTTTCAGCACTACACCTCAAACCGCGCAACCATGTCATTCACCTCTGCCGTCTTTTCCGACATGGATGCGGAGGCGGCTGATGTCTCCTCGGCCAGAGCGGCATTCTGTTGGGTCATCTCATCCATCGACGTAACGGCTCTGTTGACCTGATCGATGCCAGCGGACTGTTGTGAGCTGGCAGCGGCAATCTCGGCGATGATATCGCTGACCTTTTTCACCGCATCGACGATCTCTTCAAGAGTGCTACCGGACTTGTCCACCAATTCTGCGCCCAGCTGAACCTTTTCACCGGACTCCCGGATCAGCTCTTTGATCTCTTTGGCTGCGGTGGCGCTGCGTCCTGCCAGATTTCTGACCTCTGTGGCGACTACGGCAAAACCCCTGCCCTGTTCGCCGGCACGTGCCGCCTCGACAGAGGCATTCAGTGCCAACAGGTTGGTCTGGAAGGCAATCTCGTCGATGACACCGATGATCTCAGCGATCTTCGTGCTTGAGGTATTGATGGCATCCATCGCCTGTACAGCCTGGCCGACCACTGCACCCCCTTCCTCCGCCTTGTTGCGGGCATTGGCAGCGAGTTGGTTGGCCTGTTGAGCATTATCGGCATTGTTACTTACCGTGCTGGTCAGTTCTTCCATTGAGGAGGCGGTCTCTTCGAGGCTGGAGGCCTGTTGTTCAGTTCGGGCGCTGAGGCTGTTGTTGCCGGCAGAGATCTCGTCAGCGGTGGTGCGCATCTCATCCATCGATTCCCGCAGTTCACCGAGGGTGCCTCTCAGGTTGTCGAGGGTACTATTGACGTTGCCTTTCATAACTTCAAAGGAGCCGTGATATTGACCACGGACGGGATGAGTCAGGTTGCCTTGAGCCATCATGGACATGACCTCTGACAGATCCTGAAAGATCAGTTCGACCTGCTCGATGAGGGAGTTGATGCCTCCCCCCAGTTCTTTGAAGAAGCCTTGTTTGTTGTGGGTTTCGATGCGGCGAGAAAGATCCCCTTCACGGGCCGCGGCTACGATTGATTCGACTTCAGTCTCGACAGCAACTTCAGCTGTTCGTTCTGTCCACTCCACAGCGGTACCCAACCGTTCACCCTGTGGGTTGATGACCGGGTTGGCGACGGTACGCATGGTCCTGCCGCCAATCATGAACTCCGATTCATAAGGCTTTTCGAGGTTCTCAAGCAGATTGGCCTGATGATCAGCATGGAGGTGCAATGTGTCGATACTGCTGCCCAACAGTTGGTCGGACTGAAAATCCGGCAGCTCCTTGCGGAAGTCGGCTTCGGCTTCGCTGAAGAGTTTGTCAGCGGCAAAATTCAGATAGATGATGTTACGTTCATTGTCGGCCATCATGACGCTGCTTGATACATTGTCCAGCGCCATGCGTATACGGGATGCCTCATCGGCACGTTGCTGGGTCTCATCGATATTTCGTTTGAGGTTTTTGATCATCACCTTCATGGAACGGCCCAATTGACCTATCTCATCCTTGCTTGTGATATCGACTGTCTGGTTGAGGTCACCACTGGCGATGCCTTTTGCGATCTCGTTGGCACGATTCAATGGTTGAGTGATGGCGCGGGTGAGTAGCACGGCTCCCAGCAGAGAGATGATCGCAGTGATGAGTAGAACACCCGCGATGGCATTGCGTGAAACACTGATCTCACCACTGAATGCTTCGGAGAGATTACGGATATCCTGGTTGGCTGAAACCACGCCGCTGCTCAGCTCTTTGACCTTTTTCAGCTCGCTGGCCAAGGCCTTGATGCTGGCAACCTGGGCGTCGATGTTTTGCGCAAACTCGGCCATCTTGCCGACCGTGCGTGAGACGCTGATCAGGGCTTCACGGCGCATGGTCTCCTCGATATCGTCTACTGCATCGGTGACGTCCTCCAGGGCATATCGGGCATCACCTTCAGGTAGTTCCTCCGCTGTTTCGCTTACCTCTTCTACCAACCCTTTCATGGTAGACGAGATGCCTTTGAGTTTGCGCTCAAGCACTTTGACATGCATGTTGGTGCGGCTGATATCATCGACGACCGCGAGCATACCCTCCGATATCTGGGCGAGGTTGTTGTCTGCTAGGGTGATGTTCTCTTCAGTGGTACGCGAGTTATCAACACCGGTGGCTGATTTCGTCACCACGTCGCTAAAGCCGCCACTCAGGCTGCCAAAAGAGAAGAAGGTCAGTATCAGTACCGCAAGGAGCAGAAGGCTGATCGTGATGCCTCCTCCCAGCAATTTTAATTTAATGGTCACCTTTTACCTCGTCCAGAATGATTGAAGATAATGAAACAGGCAGGCGATGGAGCCGCATCTACTCCATCGCCTGGCGCCCATGTCACTTCGCGGCTTCTTTCTCGTACATGCCGACGGCCTTGTTCATCTGCTTGAGCAATGGCAGGTTGGTTTCAGCCAATACTTTGATTTTATCTTTAGGGATTTGGGTGGTTTTGTGGTCAGCACCATAATCAATGATGGGTTTG
This sequence comes from Sedimenticolaceae bacterium, assembly GCA_963691905.1. GTDB lineage: Bacteria > Pseudomonadota > Gammaproteobacteria > Chromatiales > Chromatiaceae > QGON01. The sequence continues at coordinate 1,105,047 of OY829893.1, read as the reverse complement.
AACTTGCCCCACAAGCCATTCACCACACCCAGTTGATCGCGAATATGCTGTGGCTTGGTACCGGGCAGGCCCAGGGTCTCATCGCCATCAAGCAGACCCTTGAGGGTACGCTCGAACAGTGTGCTGGTCTCAAGCAGGGCCAGTTTGCTGTCATCCTGTTGATAACCATAGGCAACAAAAAGGAACTCCTTACTCATCTTCTGGGTCAGCATGCGCTGCTTGCCCGACAGGTTGAGGGTGGCAGCCAGGCCGGGAGCACTTTTCAGTCCGCCTTTTTTTGCATCCTTTTCATAGAGTCCCACAGCTTTATTCATCTGTTTGAGCAGGGGTATGTTTTTGCTCGCAACGAAATCAACCTGCGCCTTGGTGACCGCTTTACTGGCGATGATCTCCTTGACTGTCGGGTAGAACTCAGCCCAGATGACATCGATTTTGTCGAGTTGGCGCAGGATGCGACCACTGTTGGTTGGAGGCAGGCGTAATTCGTCACTGCCGTTGCGCAGTCCCTTGAGGGTTTTATCGAAGAGTCCCGAGGTTTTTTTCAGATTGGTGATGTTTTGTTCTTTTGCTTCATTAAGGGCGACGAGCATGATCTCCTTGCTCATTTTCTGGGTCAGCATGCGCTGTTTGCCCGACAGGTTGAGCACCACGCCATACTCGGCAGAGGTGGGGCCTGCCGCCTGCAGGTTGAGGGGAAAGCTGGTGATAGTGGTGAGTAGAACTAAAAGAAAACCGATTCGGTTTGATCGTGTGAGGCGCTTGAGAGCTAACATCTGCAAATTCTCCAGAGTGGTGGATCGCAGAGGACGTTGCTCATTTTTGATCACGCCCCTGCGGCAATCAGGTCTAACAGAACTGCTATCGGCTTATTTCCCCGGGACTTTAGGGTGAATTGCGTAGAAACTTCCTGTCCGAATCTGTCAGTAGAAAATCGCCTGGCGGGAAAATGCTTTTCGTCACCTCAGACAACGATATTGATCGGAAACAAGGGGATCAGTTGGGGTAAATCAAGACGCTTTGCTCTGCAGGATAGAGCGAACAGTCTCTGTTGCATTTTCCAATTGTCGCACGCGTTTCCACAACATGTTTGGGGCATTTTCATAAATAGTGAGTAGCTTGCCCGCAGCCACCCAAACCAACTCGCGTCGTTTCTTAAACCGATCTACCCTGTCGGCCTCCCATTCCCGGTTAAGCGCTTCGATATCCCGGTACGGAAATTCGATAAAGAACGTTTTCCACCGTTGGGGGTTGAGAGGATTTCCAGGCGCCCGCCTACACCACCAGTCTGGATGAACCGAGAGTGTCTCATCAAACAGGGCCTCAACAATTGGAGTCTGATTCATGACCCTTTCAACAGAGCGACTTGCCTGCTGTAGATCATCGGAGAAATACATCGTTTCGGTTTCTTCGATAAACTCCCGAATAGCGGTCTCCCGGTAGTCTTCATCCACACCCAGGCCGCCCCCGAAATCAATAAGATAGCCTGTCTTTCTGCCGGTAAAGGTAGTTTGGAACAAAAAGTAGACTTTGCAGTCGCTTACAGCAAAGGGGATTACGCCGGCGCCCATATCGTGTTCCTCCACACTATTTCCAGTGCTGAGTTTTTATTCTAGGTTAATCTTGGTCATATGGAAGGGAATACGAGGTCAGGTTGCGCAAGGAAAAGAAAAAGAAGCGGTGGGGCGAATATCATTCGTAAACGAACAGGCATCAAGAGATGGATCCCGCAGATTTCTCTATACTCGGGGTAGATCTTCTCCGGACTCCACCATTGCTATGATCGAACCAACGGCCGCCGCCACTTCTTTGAACCCTGCGTTGACGCCGCAGATACGGCACCAACAGGCGGAAAGCGAAACGTCTGCCGAAGGGACGCAACAGGTTTCGGGCTTCCCCCACCGATCCTCCCGGAGTGACGAAAAAACCGTTTCCACCAATGAGCCAAAGCCGTCACAGACCACCGATGAACTAGGCACAGCTGAACTACGGTTGGTACAGGAGCTGAAAAGCCGGGACCAGGCCGTCAGAGCCCATGAACTTGCGCACCTCGCTGCGGCGGGACAATTCGCCCGTGGTGGCGCCCAGTTCGACTACAAAGTCGGCCCGGACGGCAATCGCTACGCGATCGGCGGCGAAGTGAGTATCGATTCCTCCAGGGAGAGCGACCCGCAACAGACACTGGAGAAAGCGGAGACGATACGCCAGGCGGCGCTGGCCCCCGCCGATCCCTCCAGCCAGGATCGCCGCGTGGCTATGCAGGCAACCGCAATGGCGGCCCAGGCACGGGTGGAGATTGCCAGGGAACAGTCACAGGGAGAGACAGAAGCAGGCAATCAACAGCCGTCTTCAACTGCCAGAGGCATCGACCGACTGATAACGGTACAGTCCGCCGACCAACCAGACCCTGTGTTGATCGACATGAGTGCCTGAGATTCATAAAGGGTCATAGTGCGCACAGCACACCATAGGGTCTTGTTACCCCACCTCAAAGCGGCAACGCCATCACCATCGCATCTTCCCGCCCCTTGGCGGCAGGATAGTAGCCGCGGCGCAAACCCACCTCGCAGAAACCGATACGCTCATAGAGTTTCAGTGCGCTTCGATTACTGATTCGCACCTCGAGAAAGGCAGTGTCGGCCCCGCGCTGTTTGGCCAGCTTCAACAGCCGGTCGGCAATCTTTCGTCCAAACCCCAAGCCGTGATATTCGGGATGGACACAGATATTGAGCAGATGACACTCATCCAGTACAACCGACATGACACCGTAGCCGATAATCTTCTCATTGAGACTGAGCGCCCAACAAGAGTAGCCTGACCGCAGGCAGTCTCTGAAGATACCCATGCTCCAGGGATACTCGTAGACCAGCTCCTCAAGTGCCAATACCTCATCGAGATCCGACTGGGCCATGGGCCGGAGGTTGAGCAGCGGTTCATCAAGTTGCGCGCTCACTGTTCGCGCAGCAGGGATAATGCCAATTGCAGATCCTGCCAGGATTTTGCCTTCTGCTCCGGTGAACGCAGCAGGTAGGCGGGATGATAGGTCACGACCAGCGGAGTGGCAGACTCACCAAAATTGTGGATCCGGCCTCGCAAACGACCGACAGGAATATCGGTCTTGAGCAGATTATGGGCGGAGATGCGTCCCACGGAGAGGATCACCTTGGGTTGGATGAGGGCGATCTGCTGCCGCAGAAAAGGCTCGCACTGCAACGCCTCATCCTGCTTGGGATCACGGTTGTTGGGCGGGCGGCACTTGAGGATATTGGCAATGAACACCTCTTCCCGCCGAAACCCCATCGCCAGCAACATCGCATTCAACAGCTGCCCGGCCGGGCCGACGAAGGGTTCACCCTGCCGATCCTCATCCGCGCCGGGCGCCTCCCCGATGATCAGCAGGTCAGCCTGGGTATTGCCAACACCAAATACGGTCTGGGTGCAGCCGGCCCGTAGACTACAGGCGGAGCAAGCGCTTACACGCGCCCGTAGATCGCTCCACTGATCCGTAGCGGACTCGACCATCGGCGCTGTTGCGGCTGTCTCCACAGCGGAACGCTCACCGGCAGTCGGTTCAGGGGTCGGCAGAGACTCTGTCTCTGACACCATCGTCTCCGGGACAACCGCAGCCGGAGGATCACGGCGCTGCCACACCGTGACCCCCATCGCTGTCAGATAGGCTTTGCGTCGGGCCTCTTCCATGGATCCCGGCTGTTACACATCCCCGGATTGGGGATGTGCCTTCTCCATGGGTTCCAGGATCTTGTTGACCGCGTTGATATAGGCCTTGGCGGAGGCGATGACGATATCGGTATCCGCCCCCTGACCATTGACGATATGACCGTCCCTTTCCAGTCGCACGGTCACTTCACCCTGAGCGTCTGTGCCGCTGGTGATGTTGTTGACCGAATAGAGCTGCAGTTCGGTGCCACTCTCCACCAGGGCCTCGATCGCCTTGAATGCCGCATCTACGGGACCACCTCCGGCAGCACTGTCGGCCAACTCTTCGCCATCGACACAGATCACTATGTTGGCGTGGGGGGTCTCACCGGTTTCCGAGCAGACCTTGAGGGAGACCAGCTTCACCCGCTCGTTCTCCGCCTTGGACCTTGCATCGGTCACCAGCGCCTGCAGGTCTTCATCAAAGATCTCATGCTTTTTGTCGGCGATATCCTTGAAACGGGTGAAGGCCGAGTTAAGGTCCTCCTCCGTCTCGAAGCTGATACCGAGCTCCTCCAGACGGACACGGAACGCATTGCGGCCGGAGTGCTTGCCGAGGACCATGCGGTTATGGCTCCAGCCTACATCTTCAGCGCGCATGATTTCGTAAGTCTCGCGTGATTTGAGCACACCGTCCTGATGGATGCCCGCCTCATGGGCGAAGGCGTTGGCGCCGACGATCGCCTTGTTGGGCTGCACCGGGAAGCCGGTGATATTGGAGACCAGCTTGGAGCTGCTGACGATCTGGGTGGTATCGATGTTGGTGCTGCAGGGGAAAACATCGGCGCGGGTGCGCACCGCCATCACAATCTCTTCCAGCGAGGCATTGCCTGCTCTTTCACCAAGGCCGTTGATGGTGCACTCCACCTGCCGCGCCCCGTTGTCCACCGCCGCCAGCGAATTGGCGACCGCAAGTCCGAGATCGTTGTGACAGTGCACAGAGAAAATCGCCTTATCGGAGTTAGGGATACGCTCGCGCAGGGTCCGGATCATTTCGCCGAACTGGTGCGGTACGGCATAGCCCACGGTATCTGGCACGTTGAGGGTTGTGGCACCGGCATCGATCACCGCTTCGAATATACGGCAGAGAAAGTCGATCTCGGAACGACCGGCATCCTCGGCGGAGAACTCCACGTTGTCGGTGTACTGACGGGCTCTCTTCACCGCGCGTATCGCCTGCTCGACCACCTGATCGGGCTGCATACGCAGCTTCTGCTCCATATGGATCGGCGAGGTGGCGATGAAGGTGTGAATACGTGCCGAATTGGCGGGTTTCAACGCCTCACCGGCACGGTCGATATCCTTGTCCAGGGCACGGGCCAATCCACAGATGGTGGAATCCCGCACCATCTCAGCCACAGCTTTTACAGCGTCAAAATCTCCGGCACTGGCGATGGGGAAACCCGCTTCGATGACATCCACCCGCATCTTCTCCAGTGCTTTGGCGATGCGAACCTTCTCGTCCTTGGTCATCGAGGCGCCGGGACTCTGCTCACCATCACGCAGGGTGGTATCGAAAACGATCAATCTGTCTGGGTTATTCATAGTTCTGCTCCAACCACGATCGCCGGATAGAGGCTGAATCGGGATTTGAATCTAATCTGTTTGGAATGCTCTGCTGTTGCGTGTTATTTCGGCCCCCGCCGGGGCGCGCTCATGTATGCCCCTCAGGGCAGCAGTCGCAGCAGCAGGCTAAAAAGGAAACCAGGCAGGCGCGCGTCACCCGCCCCATGAAGGGATGCGGTAATCTGCTGTTTGCGCGCGAAAGAGATCATCTATCAGTTTCCGATGAAGGTAAGTCGAATATAGCGCATGCTTTAGGGTATGCCAAGCCATGAAATTCGACCCCGCAGGTTTTTCTACTTCTCATCCGACAGGTTGGATCGTTCCGCCCGCCTGCTTCGCAGTTGGGTCAGTGTCAACACGGGACCGGAGACGGCATAGATCAGGAACAGCGCAAACAGCACTGATGGCGGATGGGTAAGCACGATGGCAAAACTCAGGGTCACCGCGACAATCACAATGAAAGGGACCTTGCCGTGAAAGTCGATCTCTTTGAAGCTGTTGTAGCGAAAGTTACTGACCATCAACAGGCCGGTCAACAGGGTCAATACCGCCGCAGTCCAGCTCAGACTTTCACCGCTCATCCCATAATCCACGCCGAGCCAGACCGCGCCCGCGAGAATAGCGGCTGCAGAAGGACTGGGCAGCCCCTGAAAATAGCGCTTGTCGGCAACACCTATCTGGGTATTGAAGCGCGCCAGGCGCAACGCGGTACTGGCGGTATAGACAAAAGCGGCAATCCAGCCAATTTTTCCCAGGCTCGTGAGTGCCCAAAGATACATCACCAGTGCCGGCGCAAGCCCAAAGGCCACCATATCCGCCAGACTGTCGTATTCGGCACCAAACTCCGTCTGGGTATTGGTCATGCGTGCCACACGTCCATCGAGGCCATCCATCAGCATCGCTACGAAGATCGCCACAGCCGCCGGTTCAAAGCGATTATTCATGGCAGCGAGGATGGCGTAAAAACCGGAAAACAGTGTCGCTGTGGTAAACAGGTTTGGCAGCAGATAGATACCGCGCCTGCGTTTTTTGCCTTTTTCCGGTGATGATTCCATGGTTCTCACAATCACTTGGGGGAGTCAGGTCTCAGTATAAGTTGAACAGGCGGATCACAACACCCCTGTCGCCTTTACATCCAGGTAGGTATTGACCAGTTCCACCGGGAGTTTGCCTGGCACGGTATCGAGCAACAGCGCCCCCTGATGACGTAGACTATCATGAGTCAGGGATCGGCTTGAGAGATAGTCGACCACCGATTGAAAAGCCAGTGCACCTTCAAAACCCTGTACCGGCTGTGACAACGTCTCATCCAGGGAAGTCTCCCGTAGATCAGCCACCACCACCAGATGCCGCCTTGTGAGCAAGGCCAGGGCACGGGAGAGTTCGGCACGATCATCATCGCGGCTGTTGGTAATCAGAATCACCAACGCCCGCCGGCGCTGCAGGGAGTTCAGTTCACGGGCAGCCGCCATGTAATCCGCCGCCTCCAGCGTCGAGTCGAGATCGTAGGTGCGATCCAATAGACGGCGGATCAGATCACCCCCTTTGGCCGGTGGTTGCCACCGATTCTCCCCGCCAAAGGCGAGAAAACCCACCGCGTCCCCCTGTCTTGCCGCCACATAAGCGAGCAGCAGCATGGCGTTGAGTGCATGGTCGAGATGGGCACCGCCTCCATCCATGTGACGCATATGGCGTCCACAATCCAGCAAAAAGACAAGCTGTTGATCCCGTTCGTCCTGATACTCCTTGGAGATCAGGCGACGGTAGCGGGAACTCGCTTTCCAGTCGATCTGCCGCATGGTGTCACCTGCGCGATACTCCCGCAGTTGATGAAAATCGCTCCCCTCTCCCCGCCGCCGTCGGTGGCGCACACCCAGCTGGCTCAACTTATTATCGGTGGCTAGCAGGGCGAAATGGGCAATCTCGCGGAAGTTGGGAAAGACCCGCACAGTCTCCTGCAGCGGCAGATGTATCTTGCGGCGCCAGAGGCGCAGTGGTGAATGAAGAACGATATCACTGCCGTTGAAGTGACCATCTCCCCGACGCTCAGGGAGGATCCTATAAGCCAGTGTCGCCGAGCGGCCTGCAGGAAGCTTAAATTCACGGGGCTGCCCTTCCACCCCATAATCAGGGGGATGAAAATCATGTACCACCAGGCTGAGACCCTGACCACTGAGATTCTCCAGCTGCAGTTCCACCGGCGACCATACTCCCACCGGAATACTGCCACGCACCCGGCGGGTCAACTTTGGTGGAACGATACGCCGCGCCTGAAAAAAATCGAGCACCATCGTGGCAACCAATAGTGCTGCTGCTCCCTTCCAAACCAACCCGAGCACCGGCTGAAAAGCGGTGAGCAGTGCCAGAACCAGCAAGATCAGAACAAGATAGAGCGAGTTACGATCCGGGGTCGTGGAAAATAGGGGACGCACCACGTTTTCCTCATATCGGTTGATGTTTGGTAAGGTAAAATACAGTAAATGGAAAAATTGGTCACGGAGGATCGACATCATGCCAAAACGACCTCGTATAACGCTACCCGGCGTACCCCATCATGTAATTCAAAGGGGCAATAATCGCCAGCCATATTTCTTCACATAAGCTGATCACAGATTCTACCTTCGAGTAGTTGCAGAAATATGCCAAGAAAACGGACTGCATGGTTGATGAAATCCGAAAGGCGACAAATGGGGATTATGCGTTAGGGAACGAGTGTTTTAAGAATGGCGCAGAAATATACTGGCAAGGCGTGTGGTTCTGGGTAAGCCGGGGAGACCGCGAAAAAACTGAGATAGTTGACTAAAAACGTGGTGCGTCCCCTATTTCAGCGTTTCCGCATATTTCATTTCCCTATCGAGATGCCAGTTTCGAGCAGAAGGAAACATAATAGACACCCATAGTGCTGAGCCCCTCGATTCCCATCGCACAATAATAGGGTCTCGCCTCCTTGGCATAGGGATCTATCCCCTGTTTTTCGAGTTGTGCGGCCACATCATCCAATGAAATCTCTCCACTATCGCTGACAGCTTCGCTTTCATCCGTTGGGTCGACAAATGTCTGTGACTGACTATTGAGAGAGGAATCGATAGTAATATCATATTGTCGATGTGCATATTGCAGTGTGGATTTAAGTTCTGTAAGGCTTGCATCGAGAAGTGGACTTTCACTGTCCTGCATTCTATCCACATCATTTTCCAATATGCTGATTGCCTCTTTCTGAACCAAGGGTCTGATTGATGGATCCAGGTCATCTATGCGTTTTGCCAGGCTGAGCAGGAGATCGGGCGAAAGTGAATCGTAGTAGTCAGGATTCGATTCGAGTATCACGGCTTGACCGGCAAGTAATTCGACCTCATCCAGCAAACGCTTTGTATCATACACTTGAATGGTTTGCCCCCACTGAGTGGTCACGGAATGAGTGTAATTATTTGCTGCTGCAAGAACATAAGGCTCTGCCGCAGCAACAGGGGTCACCACAAACAGGCTAGCAACCAAATGTACGATTTTGCACCTGTTTAGTATGGAATCTGCATATTTCAGTGTTGCAGCGTATCTGGCACTCTTCCTGACTGGCATTGCGAAGATGATATGTAAGACTTTCATGGCTGCACCTGCTGATTATATTTCCGTTACCCAGAATATCGGTGCCATAGCAGGACTTCTTCAGTCGTCAGTTCACACTTCTCCCGGTATCAGCGCACACATTTTTTTTGCCTCCCGAAGAAGTGAGATTAAGCTCTTGATTTTTCCCAAAAATGGGTAAAAAAATAGACTTATGCCATCGCGTTCTAGGAAATAAAACCGTGCAGGCAGGGAAAAAGATTCACTTTTCCATGCCTTGATTGAGTTGCTATTGATCGATTTCAGAGAACGAAGGGAAGGTACTTCTGATCTTTGGGAAGATATAGACTAGAGAAGAGATGGCGGGGGTTCAGTTAGTTCACTCTATCTGAATGGACGCACAGGAGGCTGCCGGATTCACCGAGTACAAAAGGAAGTGGAAGGCCTCTTTATTGATATTCTGCTGATTGGCCAAGCCATGGGACTGGCGAAGCCGGACACCATAAACCTGGATGGGGACTCGGCGTGGTGGCCGACGAATAGTGTCTTGTTTGCATTGGCTTGGATCTAAAACAGTTACACGCCCTGACGGGCTAAAGCCAAATTGTCACCGCATTCTACAATCAGGGGGCCACTTTACTTTGCGAGAATGTTGTGTTCACGAGCATGACCTTGTACGTGTAGCCAGAACCGATATCGATGTCTTTCCTTAGCACACCGCTGGCAATTACCAGATCGCCAGGTGAAACCAGCTCCGAAGAGGTTGTAATCAACTTGTTGTTCGGTTTTGTGCCGGTACCATCCTGCAAAGTAATCCAGTTCTTGCCCATGATGTTCTGATTAACCTTAATGACTCTTGCGCGCAGGCTTACCGACTGGTCTTTCAGCTGGGCTGACCCTTCAAGGATGCCGGCAATCGTCTTGCCGTCAGCCAGCTGGGGAATCTCCCCCGGTGCGGGCGCCTGAACTGAAACGGGTTTTTGAAACACCATATTTTTAGTTCCATGGCCTTCCGCTTCTATTGCTGCGCGGTGAACGTCGTCGACATCCTGGTCCACTCGGTGGGCCATCTGCACAAAGAAGATCGACTCAAACGTCCTGTCCAGGGTTCTGCTATGAAAATTTCTCATCTCTGCACCGCCACTGAACTTGACCTTGTCTCCCACAGCCACCGGCAAGCGGCTGGCTGCGATCCATATACCCGGTTCTTCGAGCCGCAAGTAAGTGTAGTTCCCCACGTCAATGATTTCGGCCACGGTACCTGTTCCCGAGCCTGCTGTTTCCGCTGCATTTATTGTTGAATGCATCAGGACACAAATCATTAAAATCGATAGTATGAACTTCATGAGAAAGCCTCTTGGTTCCTGCGTTATAGGGAAAGTCGCGGCATGGCCGCTTGACAAATTTGGACGTGATCTATTCTGACTAACAAGCAACCTCGTCGCACCAGCCTATAGAGATTCACCCGCATCCAGAAATACTTATTCTTCTCACTGAAATATACCATCTATCGGTAAGCAGGATAAATCCTACCCTAGGCACCGGATGTATACGTGCTAGGCTAACATACATTTAAGCGTACTTGATAAGTATTCCAATATATAAGTACCGGGTGATGCCCTACCTTTGGAGTAGAAAAGTGAATCTTGAGTTGACAAAATATTCTTTGAAACCCATGTTGCAGTCTGGTTTTCTATTGGCAGTTGTTGTTAGCGGTATGCTGCTGGTTTCCGGGTGTGCCACCCACGCGCCAACCCCGGAAGCCAAGGTAACATCACCTGGACAATTTGTGTGGCCCGCGCCCCCGCAACAACCTCGCGTCCGCTATCTCGGCAGCCTGAAATCCCTCGAAGACGTGGCCGGCAAGCCACAGAAAACCCTGCGTGACAGGCTGCTCGGTAAAAAGGACGGGAAGCACCGCACCCTGATTAAACCTTACGGTGTACACAGTGATTCGAAGGGACGGGTCTTCGTCGCCGATTCCGGCATCGCTGGCCTGGTGGTGTTTGATATCGAGAAGAAGGACCTGTCCTTCTGGGGTGCCAGTGGACCGGGAGCGCTGCGCAAGCCGTTAGGTGTGACATCCGACGCACAGGGCAATGTGTACGTCAGTGATGTCATTGATCATCGGGTAGTGGTTTTCGACCACGAAGGCAACTACCTCAATGCACTGGGCGGGCAAGATACACTGATTACGCCGGTAGGCATGGTTTTCAATGACAGAACCCAGCGCCTTTACGTGGCGGACGCCAAGAAACATCAGATCATCGTATTCGACCGTGAAGGAAATGTGGATTTCACCATCGGCGAGCACGGTAGCGAAACCGGCAACTTAAACTCCCCGACCAACATCGCGATAGATAAGGAGGGCCGCCTTTATGTAGCCGACACGTTGAACTTTCGCGTTCAAATATTTGCAGCGGACGGTACCCATATCAGCACTTTTGGTAAGATTGGCGACGGTAGAGGTGATTTTAGCCGCCTGAAAGGGATCGGGGTGGACAGCGAAGGACACATTTACGCGGTCGATGCCGCATTTAATAATTTTCAGGTCTTTAACCGGGAGGGGCAGCTGCTGCTGGTCGTTGGCCAGGCCGGTACCGGTCCGGGAGGGTTTTACTTACCGGCGGGCGCCCACGTGGATAAGAACAACCGGATATTTATCGCCGATCAGTTCAACATGCGGATACAGATGTTCGAATTCCTCGGAGAATCAGACACCCCCCCACCACCACTATCGAAAATTTCTAATGATCCTTAAAAGATAGGGTAATACCCCCATTGATGATTGTCATTGACTATCATAATATTCCCATTGCGCCGGTGGGACTATATTCCCAATCAATACATAATTAAAGACGCAACCGGACGCCGTCAGAAAACGCATTAAAAACAGCAATAGTCACAAAGCAGCTAGAAGTAAGCTTGCAGTTAATAAGCAAGCTATAGGTGCTCCATATTCAATCGTATAGGGAGTTTTTACCATGAAAAAGAAGTTGGCGGCCTTAAGTTTTCTACTTGTCTCCTTAGTCCTGTCAGGCATGGCAGTTGGGGCCAGCATTGTCGGCTCAAGTCATGACCTGACTGGTACAGGTGTTTCAGCATCCGTTTGTGTGTTCTGCCACACGCCTCACAACGCAAGCACTACGAATTTAACAACTCCGTTGTGGAACCGTGTTGACACGACCTCAACTTTCCAAATGTATGACAGCCCCACGTTCGACATGAGTCCTGGCGCGGGCTCCCAGCCGGCAGGCGTCTCACTGGCATGTCTAAGCTGTCATGATGGAAGCCTCTCCGTAGATCAATTACTCAATCCCCCTGCCGATTTTGTCGCCAACGCAGGCACTGTGGGCGGACTCGGAACCGACCTGCGAAATGATCACCCGATCTCCTTTGGTTACAACGTTGGTTTGGATCCGGCTTTCGAGCCTGCTGGTACCGTAGTTGCTGCCGGGCTGCCATTGTTTGGCACTGCTGGGGATCAGGTCGAATGCGGCACCTGCCACAACGTACATGACCCGGCAATCGGAAAATTCCTGCGCATAAGCAATACAGCCAGCGCTATGTGCGTGGCCTGCCACATTAAGTAACGGCTCAAGCAAACCGAGCCGTATGCATACTAAAGCGGATAAGTTGAAATATGGAACCAGGGCAATGCAAATTGCCCTGGTTCTTACCAGTGTGCTGATCATATCCTCTTGCAGCACTCAAACCCGGCAGTTATTTTTTGATATCCAGCCACCCACGCCCGAGGAGCTGGCTGAGAAAAAGCAAACGGAGGAAGCTGCACTGGCTGCATTGCAAGCCAGGAATAAACAGAAAAACCAGCTGACTGGCACTGCGGGCATGTCATTCGGTAGATCTGATGATAATCGGTCGCGACCGGAAATCGAGTCAGTCATGGATTGGAAAAAGGCACAGGAGATGCTGCCAAAGGATTACAAAAAGGGCATCGACTGGTCCGCCGCGCTGGAACAGGGCCTGATACGGCCGCGCATCGGGGACGATCCACGGGCAGAGTGGGCCTCCGCTTTCCAGTGGGACTTTATCATCAAGGCTAAAAAGCTTAAGAACCATGCATATTTCCCGCACTCTGCCCATACCGAGTGGCTGGGTTGCAAGAATTGTCACAACACCTCTCTCTATCCCTATAAAAGAAATCCAGCCACGATGAAGGAGATGAAGAAAGGTGCATCCTGCGGTGCCTGTCATGGCAAGAAGAAAGTTGCTTTCTCCCTGAAGGCGTGCAAGCGCTGCCATCTGAACAGGAAGAAGAAGAAAAAGTAATGCTTTTGCCGTTTGTTCTGGCGGCATGCCGATACATGCTGTAAAGGTAGGTGTATGCGTACAAATAATCTCATTTCAGTCTATCTGTTCCTGCTGGCAATCAGCTCAACGTTGGGAGCCGCTCCCGGGGATATCCAATATGAACGCGAGGGGGGGGATGCCGAAGAACTGAAGACATTTCCACCATCCATCTTTCCGCACTGGATACACCGGATCAATTACCGTTGTGACGCATGCCATAACAAGCTGTTCGAGATGAAAACCGGCACCACCCCCATCAACAAGGACCTGATGAAGGAAGGAAAAGTTTGTGCCGTCTGCCATAACGGCAAACAGGCCTTTGACGATGGTTTCGAGAACTGTAACCGCTGTCATATCAATGACGGGAAATGATCAACATGGTTCTGGGCGAGAACATGCCAAGAATCATGAAGTATCCGGGTTATTCCTGGTTAATCTTCACGATGACCGCGCTGTGGACCACGAATAGCACGGCCCTGTCTTGGGAAGAACTGACCTTCTATCCCACTAAATTCGAGGCACTTGTCGATTTCGACGGCACCAACAGACGCAAAAGCGGCAGTTCACGGGAGATCGAGTGGAGAGCCGGTGTGCGTATCGAACAGAATGGCTATGTTCTGGATCCCGGGATCGCATTGTTTCATCTGGACATTGAACCCATGTACACATGGGGCGAATTCGAATCCAGCGACACGAGTCGAGACAGCAGTGGCGAACTCCTCAATTACCTACTCCAGCTGAATCTGTTCCGAGAGACGCCGGGGCCGGTTGGCTTCGACTTGTCCGCACAACGTAGCACGAATTTCAACACAGGTTCCCTGGGTAGCCGAATCGATAATGTGATCGACACCAAGCGCGCGACTGTTAACTGGAAAAACCTTGCCTTCCCCACAAATCTCACTTATGAGGAGAGGTCACTCGAAGAGGAATTTCGATCCAGTCTGAGCAGTGCCGTATCTGAGCGTGATGAAACACTGAAGAGATGGATCATCAAAGGGCGAAGCAGCAAGCTGGATTTACGTCTGGAGCACAAGTCCCTGGACGACCGAACCAACCGCGATCAAGACTACGAAATCGATGAGGGTAACATCTCCCACCACCTGCCTTGGGGAAACAACAGTCACCTTCGATCACGTTTCGACTATTACGACCGCACCGGCTTTAACGCCAACAAACGCCTGACATTTGATGAGTTCGCGCGTATACAGCATACGCCGAATCTGTATAGCCGCACTTCCTATCATTATCATTCAATCAAGCAGAACATAAAAAATATAGAACACCGCGGCATCTTTGAGTTGAACCATCAGCTATACACAAACCTGAACACGAAGGCCTATACAAACATAACTTCCCGCAACTCAGACATCATAGACGAAGACAAATGGCTACTCGGACTGGATGGTAAATACAATAAGCAGGATCTGTTCGGCGCCGCTGTCACGGCGGGCCTGGGAGGTTCCTACCAGGAGACCGACCGGGTTTCCAATCAGGGAGTGGTGGAGGTCATCGATGAGAGCCACGTCGTACCACTGACTGGCTCGGTAATCCTTAACCAGCGCTTCATTCTGACAAGCACCATCATTGTTACCGACGAAACCGGCACACTGGTATACACGGAGGGTTCCGACTACACGGTAATCCCTCTTGCAGGAGACCTGACCCAGCTGCAGGCCATTCCCGGCGGACGAATCGACACCGGCGACACCCTCCTGGTGAGTTACCAGGCGCAGCCGCTACCATCACAGATGTTTTCCACTATCCGCACCAACTACAACCTGGGCATCGACCTGGGCTGGATGCGCTTTTCCCACTCCGACAGCATATCGGATGACAAACTCATGTCCGGTGCCGGTGAGAGCTTCCTCAACGATACCCGCAACACCATTACCGACATCGAATTTCGTGCGGAACTGGCATCCATCGACACCCTCGTGGGGGCCGCGCGACGCTTCACTCTGGCCGGAGGATTCGAATCCACGACTTACACCGCTCGCCAAGTGCTATCCTGGACTACAGGCAGTAACACAAGTTCCAGGGGGATTCAGTGGAACCTGAACGCCACTCAGTCTTTCACCGAGCAGGAATCTCTGGATACCGACCTGTACCGTATAGAGCTATCGGCCAATTGGCGACCCTATGCGAGGCTGTCAATCCATCCCATACTGGGTGCCTGGAAGCGGTACGACACGGGGGATACCATAAACGGTGGCCGTCGGGATGACGAATTCATCACCGCCGGCGTCAGAGGCAGCTGGCGGTACCGGGAACTCGATCTAAGCTTCAACTATCACCACGACCAACGAACAACCTCAACCTATGCACAGCCAGCCGGCAGTACCACCGAGTCCATCGAGGACAGGCTGATGTTCACCCTGAGGCGAAGATTCAGATGAGCAGACGATGGAGTTTCCTGCTGGCGCTGTTACTTGGTGCCTGCGCAACAACCGGCCCGGATACGCTTCCCAAATCCGGCGAGACACCGCACATGGTCTGGCCAGCAGCACCGGAGCAGGCGCGAATCGAATTGATTGCATCGTTCAGCAGCGCGGAAGATCTCGGCCTGCGAAAATCCTTCTTCCGCAGGATACTGGATTTCCTTGTCGGCAGCGATGACCGCCGTCTGTCCCGTCCCTACGCGGTCGCCGTCAATAGCGAAAAGGTCGCCGTTGCCGATCCTGATACGGCAACAGTGCACCTGTTCGAAATACAGAAAAAAACCTATCAACAACTTGATCGTGCAGGAGAGCAGCTTTTCGCATCGCCTATCGGGGTGGCTCTCGGCGGTGACAAGTTGTTCGTAGCCGATTCCGACCTGAACAAGGTGTTTGTCTTGGACTCCCGCTTTGAGACGCTACAGGTTCTGGAAGATTTCCAACGCCCGACCAGCCTTGCGTTCGACCCGGTACGTCAGCGCCTCTACGTGACCGACACCCTGGCACACGAGGTACATGTCTTTGATCAAGATGGCGGACTCCTGTTCAAGATCGGCAAGCGCGGCGAACAAGATATGCAATTCAATTATCCCAGCCACTTGGCATTCGCCAATGACCGATTGTTCGTCAACGACACGATGAATTTCCGTATCCAGGTTTTCGATCCCGATGGCCGCCATCTGATGACCTTTGGAAAACATGGAGACGCATCCGGCTATTTCACACAATCGAAGGGCGTGGTGGCTGATTCCGATGGTCATGTCTATATTGCCGACGCCCTGGCAAACCGGGTGCAGATCTTTGATCAGAACGGTTTATTCCTGCTGGAATTTGGCAATGGCGGTGACGCCCCCGGCGCTTTTCACATGCCATCCGGGCTGGCAACATGGAATGATAAAATTTATGTGGCCGACTCCTATAACCAGCGTATCCAGATTTTCCGATACCTGAAGGCGAGTGACTGATATGCGAAAAATATCTGTATTGTGTATATGTCTTCTGATTGTCTCGGCTGCCACCGTGGGGGACGTGGCAACTACCGTGCATAACCTGTCGTCCTCGGGACCGGGGACAGGGGCGTTTAAGAGCCTGACTGAAGATCGGATCTGTATTTTCTGCCATACGCCCCACGCGGCCACGCCCGATATGCCTTTATGGAACAGGCTCTCCACCGGAGCTTATACCCCTTATCAAAGCAGCACCACAGATGCAGCTGCAGGAAATATGAGTTCTTCTTCAGATTTATGCCTCTCCTGTCATGATGGGACCATAGCCTTGGGTGACCTGGTGAACCCTGGGACTGGAGTTACCAACGACCTGAGCACCACATTTCTGACCGGTCGGGCTCTCATCGGCTCCGACCTATCCAATGACCACCCTGTTGCAATCGTCTACGACCCAAATTTACTGGCCACCGACCCGGATCTGCTCTCCCCTGCCGTCGTGGATCTTCCACTAACAAATGGAGAGCTTCACTGCTCTTCCTGCCACGATCCACACAAGGACACATATCCGCCCTTTCTTCGCAAGCCGACGCTTAACGGTGAACTATGCATCACCTGTCACATACCAACGGGGGCGACTTGGGATTGGACAACCAGCTCCCATGCCACATCCCTCGCCTCACCGCCCGTGGGGACCGATCCCTGGTCCGAACGCAAACCGGCTTGGGTGGGCCAAAATGTACGTGAGAACGCCTGTATGAATTGCCACACGCCGCACAACGCGGCGACACCGGTGAGACTCATCAAGGATCAGGAGGAACAAACCTGTTACCTGTGCCACGATGGCACCGTGGCACAGGATATTCTCGCAGAAGAACTGAAATTTTCTCACCATCCGGTAGAGATGACGCCCAATCTGGATCACGATTCCGTTCGAGCGGAGAACCCTCTTACCATGTCATTCCACGTCGAGTGCGAAGATTGCCACAACCCACATGGCAGTTATAGTTCTCCACCAATGATCTCCTTCAATCCCTCCAACCCAGCGGATACAAACCACACGACGGCGCCATTCGTCAACGGCAGCATGGTGGGTGTGACAGGAATTGACAGCGGCGGAGCGGTGAAGCCAGAGGTGGATTACGAATACGAGGTTTGCTTCAAGTGCCACGGTGTACCCGGAAAGAGTGCATGCGATAACCAGCGCTGTTCGACTGCCACTGGTTACAGCATGACCCGTCAGGACGGTGTTTACAACTTACGCGACAAGGTTGATTCCGGCAATCCGGCACTGATTTCTTACCACCCTATCACCGCCAACAACCCTTTCAATAACGGCGAAGTCCCCAGTCTACGCGCTGACATCCCCCTGGATACGACCAGCAGCCTGATCTACTGCAGCGATTGCCATAGCAGTAATGTTTCGCCCGCCGCTGGCGGAGTGGGACCAGCAGGCTCCCATGGATCCACGTACGAAGGCATTCTGGCAATGCCTTATGATTTTGACCCACAAACCGCCACTTCCGCAAACAACCTCTGCTACAAATGCCATAATGCCGCCAGCCTGGAGGTCTCTTTCATACACAGCAAACACGTGGGTGCAAACACTACCTGCATCAACTGCCACGACCCCCATGGCTCAGCGAAATTCCCCCACCTGCTCAACTTCCTGACCTTTGCCAATGTCACAGGACCCATGGAGATCACCGGAACCGGTACCTTTACTGAACCAACCTGGATAGACACCGGACAGTACAGTGGCACTTGCCATTTGGTCTGCCATGGAAAAACACATGACGCATGGTCATACCCCCCCTGACGTGATTAAGGATTGACAAACAACCCTACTGCCAACAGATGGGGCATTGAATTGTAGAAGCGGCGAGACGCCGCTTCTACTACTGCTTCGCAGCAAGCTACGGGGAATTAAACTCAAAGAGATTAATGCACAACTTCTAAATCGTTGGAACAAGGAACATCGGAAGGGAAAATTTTCTTGGAAAGCCCGTAAGCGGGAACTCGTGCAGTGGTGAAATTTACAGACATGACTCTCAGCAGGACATAGCGCATACATTGCCGTACTTTATGACAACAATCGACTGCATCATGCCTGGATTGTATGAGTCCTATTGATCCTGATCAGCAATTGATAGAATAGAAAGAGCGGACTGATAAATACAACATCTTTCTCGCCAACTACCAACACCGTAGTCCACACATATCAGCCCCCAAACTTTTACCAGATCCTTGACTGTTAGCCTCTAGTTGCTTTCGAAAATTCACAATATGCGAATATGGTTTCTTTGGCATAGAGCAGTCTAACGAGGATCAGTAGATTGGAGGCTGATTGTGAATTTATGGGTCAACAGTCGACTAGACTAAACCCGGTTTAATCGTATCACTTCTTCGGGGGCGGAGCTGGCAGCGTAGCATAATAGGCGGCAACGTCAGCCATATCCTGTTCACTCATATCCTCAGCTTCCATGTCCTCATTTTCATCTACCCGTTTGCCCGATTTGTAATCCATGAGCTCCTGGATATGTTCTTTTGGGTCCATCCCGGCAATCGGCGGATTATCTTCATCACCCAGGCCATCGTCACCGTGGCAGTCCTCACAATCTTCTTCCGCCAACTTCTTGCCCTTGGCGACATCACCAGCAGCCTGGACGCTGGCTACCGAAAACATGGAGACGAACATAGTGGTAACAATCAATTTCTTGAGTAACATATTACACATCCTCCTCTAGGATTATAGTTAAGCTATCGTGTGAGCCAGGCATTATTCTGATTGTCCACATTTGTCGCCGAGCGTGCATTATTGAACACGATGCTTTATAAAAAATAGCTGCACATACACTAGCAGTCAAGTATTCCTAAAAATCAAATAGATGCTATCGCCTTATCAACAACCTGTTTTGTGAAAGCTTAAAAGTTATAACAGGGAAGGCACAGCGCAGAACGGTTATTATCAACGCTTATCAAACTCTGTTCGTTACCCTTGGGTTGTGGCAAGTGGAGCACAGGACCATACCTATTGATTCGCAGCCAGTCTGTTGAATATATAGAGGCAGAAAGACCATCTAAATCTTTTTGGCTCAACGAGTGTAGCTCGTCAAACTGTATGCAACATTTAACCGCAGGAAAAATAGCTATTCTATTAGCAGAAACCCTATAAAACAGGGTGATTCATATGTCTCGTTGATTCTTAAGACCTACCAAGTGTTAGACGCATAATCGATGACCTGCGGAATCACTACGATGTAATAGACTCAATTTCCAACCCAACTACTTACTTTATATTAGCG
Organism: Sedimenticolaceae bacterium; assembly: GCA_963691905.1. Taxonomy (GTDB): domain Bacteria; phylum Pseudomonadota; class Gammaproteobacteria; order Chromatiales; family Chromatiaceae; genus QGON01. The sequence goes on along the minus strand of OY829893.1, from coordinate 1,085,211 downwards.
GCCAACTACTTACTTTATATTAGCGGCCAACTACTTACTTTATATAAGTAATTTAAAAGGCTACCATCAACAATTCCATCACGGGAGACAATCCATGAAAAATTTCATCCAAATGTTGGTAGTGCTGTCTCTACTTCTAATAATAACTACTGATGTATTAGCCGATCTCCCACCTGCTTTTGAGGGGAGAAAGCTATATGTTTCTCACTGTCAGCTATGTCATGCTGTCGATGGAAAAGGACATGGCCCTCTAGCAAAATCGATGCAGATCGATGCTGAGGATCTAACTACCGTAGTACGCTCCGGAAGTGATAACAACCTCATAAAGATCATCACAGGCAAGGGCCGACATGCATCCACCCACCGCATCAGCGCCAGCATGCCAAAGTGGGAAGAAGTATTCAGCGAGCATCAGATCAAAGCCCTGGTTGCATATCTACGCTTTCTCAGTAGTTCCAAACACGATCTTGTCGGAGATCCCGAGATTGGCCTGCAGCTCTACCAGAAATATTGCGCCATCTGCCACGGTGTCGAAGGCGACGGAAAGGGCGTCATGACGGAACTCTTGCGAATCAAGCCGATTGATCACACCAATCCATACAAGACTGACAAGCTCGACAATAAAGAACTCGCATCAAGCATTCTGGATGGCAGAGGAAAGTTTATGCCCGCTTTTCGCGGCGTTCTCAACCAAAACGAGGTCGATGGACTGGTCAGTTATATACGGCTGCTTTACCAAATATGGGGAAAATTAGAGAATGGAGGATTAGTTATTTTGATGAAACCTCCCGCTATGAAAACGGGAGAAGAAGGCAGCGACTCCCTGCTTCGTGACCCATCGTGCAACAGCAAGGAGAATCTATCGGAAACAGGCAAGAAGAATGCAGTCAAAATCAGAGAGCAATTTAAATCCAGAGGCGTACCAATAGAGAGTGTATTGGCAAGCCCTGATTGTCTCGCCAAGGAAACTGCAAAAACCGCATTTGGTCAAGTTGAATCTGTGGAATTTCTATCTTTAATGGATACGCTTTCCGAACAACAGGCAGATTCGTACACCGCACAATTAGAACGCCGAATAGGGTCATATTCAGGTAAGGGGAACCTTGTTTTGGTAACACACGAATTAAATATCAACGCTATATCTTTTCAAACTTTAGAGGATGGATACTTTCTCGTACTGAATCCCATGGGCAAAAACGAGTTTGAAGAAATTGGAATATATAGGTTAGATAAATAGCGTGGATTCCGGTCCGGTATCATGTACGGGGGGCAGCCACACTATCGAGTAAATCAGCGAGCACATCATCGGGCGAATAGCCTTCGATCTCCAGGTCGGTGGTCAGCCTGATCCTGTGCCTCAACACCGCGGTCGCTGCAGCCTTGACATCATCCGGGGTGACAAAAGCACGGGATTGCAGAAAGGCCTCGGCCCTCGCCGCACGCAGCAAGGAGATGCTGCCTCGTGGCCCTGGCCCCGCTTCTATGCCGCTCCATTCACGGGCGGTGCGCACGATGCGCACCGCATAGTTGAGAATCTGCTCATCCATCTCCAGTGCTGCCACATGCTCTTGCAGCGGCAGAATCTCTTCCGCCTTTAACTGTTGGCGCACCGCCGAGGTGTCGAGTTGATCACCCACGGAGCCGACGGTTACCTGCTGCACCATCTGCTGCTCCTCCTCTTCTCCCGGATAGTCGATGAAGACCTTGAGCAGGAAACGGTCGAGTTGGGCCTGGGGCAGCGGATAGGTCCCCTCCTGTTCGATGGGGTTCTGGGTAGCGAGCACCAGAAAGGGGCGAGTCAGATTAAAGGTCCTTCCCTCGATAGTCACCTGTTGTTCCTGCATTGCCTCCAGCAGCGCCGACTGGGTCTTGGCCGGCGCCCGGTTGATCTCGTCCGCCAGCAGGAAGTTGCAGAATACCGGTCCCCGGCGAACCCGAAACTCCCCTGATTTCATATCGAACATGATGTGGCCAGAGATATCGCTGGGCATCAGGTCGGGGGTGAACTGCACCCGGTTGAACAGGCCACCGACCGCAGCAGCCAAACTGCGCACCAGCAGCGTCTTGCCGAGACCCGGCACCCCCTCCACCAGTACATGGCCCGCGGCAAACAGGGCAATCACCACCTCGTGAATCACCCGATCCTGCCCGACCACCGCCCGCCTGATCTCTGCTTCCAGTCCCCTGGCGCGGCTCACCAGTTCTGCTGCAATGCCGTTTCCATCCGTTTGTTGTGAATCCATCATAAATTCAGTTTCCATAAGTGGGTAGGTCGGGTTAGCGATAGCGTAACCCGACGAGCTATTAATTTTGTTGGGTTACGCTGCGCTAACCCAACCTACATTTGTTTGCGGCTATCCGGGTGTAGTGCGGCGAGCAATTTCTGTAGGTTCGCGCTGGCCTGGATCATCTTCTGCTCCTCCACCGGCACAACATAGAGTGTCTCATAGACCGTCTGTGCAGAGAGTCCCGACCGCTGCCCAATCCACAAACAACGCTGTTGTTGATCAAGCCGCGCCAATTGGGGATGGCGTTGCAGCCAGCGCTTCTCCACGATGCCGGCAGAGCGTTCCCGCAGTGCGACCGCACGATCCAGTTTCCAGAGATACTCACCACCAGCCTGGAGGTGCTCCAGCAGATTACGTCTGGCGTGCTCGCCCGTGTTCAGTAACGGCCCACTGCGATAGGTCAAACGCCATATAGACAAGAGCAACAGCAGCAGGGCACTCAAAACGGCATAGGCCGCGTTTTTCCAGACCAGGGTCAGAAGGGAGGGCATGTTGGCGCTATAAAGCAGACGTACCGCACCCTGATCCTCCGTCAGCAGCGCCAACAGCAGGGCGTGGTCATGCTCCACGATCCGGGTGTTGGTGAAGAACCGGTTATCGCTGAGGATGGTCAGAAAACCACGACCCAGCTGAAAACCTACCAGGTGGTAACCGTTCAAGCCCGGTACCAGCCAGTCGGTGTCATCCCTCTCCACCATCAACTCCCGACGGATATCGAATTCCACCTGCAGGGGCTCGTCATACCCGGTGTACTCCATACTCACCGGGTTGTCAGCTTGCGATTCTTCCTCATCGCTCTCCACATATGCCACCAGGCGGACCCCGAGAGACTCCAGCAGATGGTTGCCAGGTTCATCCTCGTCCGAAGCCCTGCCAGGCGAAACGATCAGATGCCCACCCGCTTCTATCCACTCCAGCAGCGCCGCTTCCCGTTCCGGAGCCAGGGATGGACCCAGATCCTTGACCAGCAGCACCCCTATATCCTCATCCGGTTTGGTGAGGTATTCCCGGCCCGAGAGACTTTTGACATCCAGACCCTGACGTCGGAGAAAGATCTCCCCTGCCAGCAAGGGGTTCCGCCGGGCCTCCGCTGACATCCCCTGGCGCACCTCTGTACTTTTGCGCTCGAAGTTTTCAAGGAACCATACAGCCACTCCAGCAACAACTGCCAGGAGCAGCAACAGGGCAAAAAGGATCAGCAGCCTACTCTTCATGCAACGCTCCGAAAACACAATCCCAATCCCGGCAAAGTGCCTCCAGCTCCGCTGTGGAGGGCAGACTGTGTCCGTATGCCATGCCCTGCCAGGCCGCGGTGAGTCTTTGAAAAAAGGGCGCACCGGAAAAATCCTGGCTCGACTCCACCTGCGACAGACATTCACCCTCGGTGGCGCCAATACTAATTTGCAGACGATAACGAAACACCAATACCGAAAGAGCGCCACGATAAAGCAGACTCAATGCCGCCCTTCCCTCACCGGCAATCAATAGAAGCTCTGCCTGGCGCACCAGATCCTCCGGCAGGGATTCCGGACGAATATCAAGTCCCGACAAAGTAACAGGCAGGGGTTGCCGACGCCGCAAACCGGGTAGAGTGTCCAGGTTGGGCCAGTCACGCATCTGTGACACACGGTAGAGCAAAAAGGCGATAATCAATCCCACAGCCAGCCACAGCAGAAACTCAGCCACCGTCGCCATGCCCTGGGCATAACCTTCAAAAACATCGATCAACCACTGCAGCAGCCAGGGCACATCTTCAGCGGACTCATCCGTATCCCCGACGTACTCCCAGGAATCACGCATCTCACGTTTGCCAAAAACATCATCCTTCAACACCTCCTGGATTGTCTGCCGAACCGCATCCCGATCCGGCAATCCTGCAGCAATCGGCGGCTCACCGGGCAACACAAAACCTACCGCCATCAGCAGCAGACCGGCCGCCGAAGAGGAGAAGGTACGCTTGCCTTTCACCCGCTCGGCCAGACGTTTAAAGCCAAGTTCTATATCCCACCCCTCCAGTTCACTGCGACGGGTCAGATAGATACAAAAACCACCCGCGACATAAAATGGAGCGATCAGCGACATCGCCAACAGGCTGCCGATATGCTGCAACCAGACTTCAACACCACTCTCGGACATGATCAGGCTATCCATCTGCAGCCAGTCCAGCTCAGTTGGGATCAACAGCACCAACAGCACCAGAAAAGAGAGTTCCAACAGAATTTCGAAATTAATACCGAAAAAGGTCAGCCAACCGGTCACGTGCTGTCCTCGTCCCAGGACCGTGATACGTGTGCGCCGCTCTCTGCCTTTCAGCCCCTCCAGCAAGGCTACCGGCATATTGAAGGAGCGTGCAGTACTGAATCGACGCCAGGTCAGGTTGGCGAACAGCTGGGGACGAACGACGCGCCACCAATGCTGCCTCATCTCGCTGAACCCGAGCCGTTCGCCAAAGACGCGACGGCTCAACCAAAACAGCAGTGGAGGCTCATAGAGCGGTTTGAACCACCATGCCAGCAAAGCGATCAACATCGGTTCACTGGCAAGCAACAGCGCCACTACAAGATAGAAGGGGAGCGCCGAGGCCAGCCATAACAACCAGAGGCGCAGAAATTCGCTGCGCGCAAGCGCAAATCCCAGATCAGCTCCTTCCCAGGGCGTTCGCGAACGCAGGTTGATGGTGATCCTAGAGAGATCCATGCCGTGACCTGCCCGCAAAAACCAGATAGAGAACCACCAGCGTCCAAAGCAGCACCGCTACGCCATATTTGATAGCGGCATCCAGTGTACTGGAGGACCAGAATGCTTCGACAAAGGCCGCCGCCAGCAGCATCAGCGCCGCCCCCATCACCAGTTTCAGCGCTTCGGCTGCCGCCGCCTTCAGTGCAGGTATTCGTCTTCGCTGACCGGGAGCCAGCAAGGCGTGGCCCAGCATCAGACCCGCAGCACCGCAGATCACGATGGCGGTCAGTTCAAAGGCACCGTGACCGGAGACGAAAGACCAGAAGGTATCGTGATAACCCAACCGGGTGAGATGGCCGGCAACCCCACCCAATACCAAGCCGTTGAAGAGCAGCATGAAGAGAGATCCAACACCCAGCAACATACCGCCGGCAAAGGTGCGGAAACCAATGCCGATATTGTTGAAGATATAGAAACCGAACATCATGAAGTCGGTCTCTGAACTGCGCGCCTCGGAGCGTCCCGGATGGCTGCCGGAAGGATCGTACATCGACTCCATCGCAGCCACCTGCTGCTCATCCATCAGCGAGTAGATCATGTCGGGATCGATATAACAGGCGAGGCCCAACAGCAAGGCAGGCAGGAGAAACGATGTCAATGCCAGCAGAAAATAGCCGCGATGACGCCGTAACGCCCGGGGAAATCCGCCGCCGACAAAGTCGAGTGTGCGCCACAACCAGGCACCGCGCTGCCGATAGAGACGGCGGTGCCCCCGCAGCACAAGATGATGAAGCTGTTCCAGCAGTGCGGGACTGAACCGCCGACTGCGTGCCAGGGCATAGTGACTGCAGACCTGACGATAGAGGGTGGGAAAAGTGGCGGCGCGCGCTTTATTGGGATTGCGTTTGCTGCGGGACAGTTCCATCTCATCGAGTAGCGCCCCAAGCTCATCCCACAGCGGTCTGTAGGCCTGTTCAAACTGTTCCTGGCGCATTAGTGTCCCTTCATCAACCAGTTGGCATATCCGTATATCCCGTCAACAGCCCGCTCACCCTTGTGCCCGGAGATTTCGCTCAGGATCTCTGCCAATTCGACGCGGCGTTCGGAGGATAGAGCAGGTGCGCGCTCGGCAAACGCCAATACGGCCTGTTGTTCCGATTCGGTCAGCTCCACCTCTGGCCTCACTGCGGTCCTGGAGGGCAGTTCAGATCGTTCTTCATAATTGTCCCGATAGACTACCAGCGTTCCCGCCGCCAGATCGCCCAACCGTTTGAACTCCCGATTGAACAGCATGCTCAACAGGCCAAAACCATACATCACCGGCATGAAGTCAACCGCACGCAGCAGGTTACGGATGACCGAAGCGGATAGGGTGACCGGAGTGCCGTTATCGTGGATTACCCAGATGCCCATTGCCTTTTTGCCGGGGGTAGCCCCGCTCTTCACCTCGAACAGCACAGGATAGAACCACTCGATGAGAAAGAGGGCGATCAGGATGATCGCCACGCCGACCCCGCCAAAGTAGGAGAAGGACAAACCGATAACGATATAGAGTACAGCGCGAATCGCCGCATCAATGGCCCAGGCGCTGGCCCGGACAAGCGGTCCCGCCAGGCGGAATTCCAACAATACACCTTCCGGGATCTCATACTGCCGGGTGGTGTCCACTTCCTCTGTTGTTACCACCGCAATATCCTATCGCGATTTGTCGAAATAGATATCCCGATAACTCACATAGATCGAGGCCACCATCACCGGCAACACCACCAGCAGACCCAATCCTAAAGGAATGGCGCCCAGGATAAAAAGCACCATTCCCACGATGCCGTAGACCAGAAACGGCAGGACATTTTTCAGACAGCCCCTGATACTCAGCTTCATCGCTTCCATTGCCTTCAGGCCATCCAGCACTACCAATACAGGTGCAAACCAGTATGCCATCATCAGGGGTATGGCAAGGGCAATAACCAGGAGGAACAGCAGCAGTATGGTTGGAGACAACAACATCGCTGCCATCGCCTCGGGATTCTGCATCATCTCCGAATCACCCATAGTCGCGAACATGCCACCGGCAAATAGCGCAACGATCACCCCAAGCAGCAGAAAGCCTGCCAGGTAAATCACGCCCACAAGCACCAGCTGTCCCATGTTGTTGGAGAATCCGGCGAACAGGTGGCCAATCTCGAATTTGCCACCCTCATCCTGAGCTTGCGCACCCAACATAAATCCTCCCACTATCACCGGCGCGAAAAGATTGGTCAGGATGCCTCCGAGTAACGGCACCAGATTGGCCAGAATCACCATTGCAAACCAGATTACCAGGGCGAGCACCCAGGCAAGAGGACTCTGCTTGAAGTGCCACCAACCCTTGACAATCCAGGCCCAGCCATGACCTGCCGGTACGCTGTTGGGCCCCGTTATCTCACCCCGTTCGTGATCCACAAGATCCGCCTGGGGAGCTGCATAGGGATCAGCATCATCGGTTTCGGTGTCCTCCGCCTTGGCCTGAATCGCCAGATATTTGGACACTACCACTCCGCACTCTAGACAGGTGCCATCCTCAACTCTGTCAGCACCACATTTGGGGCAGGGAGGCTCAGGCTGTTTTTCCTTCTCTTCAGCCTCCCCCTCTTCCATAGGTTCAAGCGACAGCTGGTCCGCCATTGGATCTATGCGGACAACCAGGCCCACTTGCTCCAGCGCGGCTTGATACTGCTCTGCCTGTTGCCGCGTCAGGTTATTCTTAAGGTTCACTTCACGGTCAGTCTTCAACAGATTCTGTGCCGTCTCTTTATCGACCTTGAAGCGCTCACTGAAGGCCACAACAACCTGTTCTGCCTCTGCACCAGACTGTAGCTGTCCGAAAAATACGACTTTGAACACTTCGCTCACTATATCCACTCCATGATTTTGGGATAATTCCGTAGAGTCTAGATCAACAGATCCACATTGTATGATTGTAATTCCTCGAATGCGGCAAAATCATGTGAGAGTGGGATCAGAGTCAAACCCGGTCGAAACACCAAGACAGATTCCCCGTGACATCCAGCAGATTTAACTCTGATCCTTTACGCCATGTTCTATTAACGGCGCACCCACATCGACCTACCGCAGGGCTTGCCGGTTCCGCAAGCGCCACGGACTACTGATTCACTCTATCGAATCCTTGACGATACCATCCAGCAGTTCAAGGATCTCTGCGGTCACCTTGTCCGCCTGACCTGCCAATGACTGACTGCGGTAGGCCACATAGACCTGTTCCGGCTCATCCGCCTTGATATAGACTGCGATGGTAAAGGGACAGACCGCCAGGTTCTCCGGACTAACCTGGGTCATCTTATGGGAGATCACGGCACTGCAGAACTCCACCGACTCAGCCTTTTTGAAGACCTGTTTGTAACCAAGATCGGGACCTGTGCGATTGAGCATATCGCTGACGTGCAGAATACCGCTGACCAGCATTCCCCGCTCCTCGACCGCCATCTTGATATTGTCGATCACGTCCTCATAAGCCTCATCCGCTTTGTAGATCACAACCGGATCAGGGGCAGCTCCCCCCGCGAACGCCATACCGGCAACCGACAACATCAAAGCAAACAACAAAAATCTCATATGCATCCTCCAGTTTTTACCCACCGTTCTTCGGCGGTTTTTTACAGTCAAGGTTGCTCAGGAGACTAACGCCATCTGTTTCACTAATAAAGCCCAAAGATTCCAGATTCTGGGACGCAGCGAAAATCCGATCCCTATCGACGGCATCAGCGCGCAGGCAGGTTTGTGGTGCGGTTGACCGGAGTCGGTTAGCGGAGCGGTATAGACCGCTGCATCGGGAACAGCGGCAGGTGCCGATACAGGATAAGACTGCCGATTGGCTTTTACCCAGGCATTTACGCTTCCCGATAGCTTGCCCCACAGTTGAGTACCATGCGCTTGGGCTGCCGAGGATCGTATGCCAAAAATGGGTCAGGGAAAACGGTATTCGACGCCTGCGGAGAAGAGTTGCACAGAGTCTCTGTCAATTTCGTAGCGCTCCCACTCCACCCTAACCGCCGTTTTTTTGTTGATATGGAACTTCATCCCTGCTCCAAATACCGGATCCACTCCCTGTTTGCTATCGAAACTGATGGGCTGACCGCCCACTTCGAACCGCGCATCGATATCTGCGTCCCAAAAAAACAGCCCCACCTTCCCGAACAGACGGAACCGCTGCGCCACCGGCAGCTCACCTACTATCGAGGCACTGATACCCCTGGCGGAATACGGATGTACCCTGGCCACATCGGCTACGAATGCATCCAAGTCGCCAAAGTTGCCGCTGATACGGGATGTCACCTGGCCGAGATCAACCAAGGCCGCCTCCACCGCCAGGTTGGGATTCCACTGATATCCACCGAAGAGTTTCCAACCGATGTCGGTTTCGTCCAGAGTGGAAGTGGTGGAATAGCCCAACGCAGCCAGATTCGCATCCAGCTCGGCAGCGTCGGCAGCGGATTTTGATGCCCCGACCGAGACTCCCATGTACCAGGGTCCTCCATCAGCCTGGACAGGATGAGGAATCAGCCCTCCACCCGTTACCAGAATGGCAAGCATCAATATCGCCGGCAATCGGCCGAATCTTCGACGCCCGCGCAACACTCCGGCAATCCCGAGCCAAGCCAGTAACAGCCACATTTCCAGCCAACCGAATCCACCGCCACCGGCACCCACCACATCTCCTCCGCTTCCAGCCTTGGCGCTGACCATGACGTTGTCCGAGTCCTCGCCCGTCCCGTCGAACAGGGTCAGGCGCAGTACGTAACGGCCTTCTACGTCCGGCGTGAAACCGGGGGTGGCGGTATTGGCATTGCTGAGATCAGCGTTGTCCAGGCCGCTACCTTCCGGTATGGAAACGAAGCTCCAGGTGTAGCTCAGGCCTTGCGCCGGTGTATCGGGGTCGAAGCTTGCACCGGCATCCAGACTGACCGGGATCCCCTTTCCGGCCAAGGTGTCGTCTCCGGCATCGGCATTGGGGGGTGTTTCAACCAGGTAGCAATGGACGCTTATCTGGTCGCTATGCTGGACCAAGCCGTCCGAGACCTCCAGGTCCAGGCTATAGGTTCCGGCCATATCCGGCAGGAAGGAGGCCACTGCCGAGGCCGCGTTGGAGATCGCCGCATCGTCCAGGGCACTGCCGGGCGGCAGGCTGGCGAATGTCCAACGGTAGGTCAGTGGTTGCGGCGCCGCATCCGGGTCATAACTCCCGCTGCCGTCCAGGACAGCCTGATCCCCCACCAGGGCATTCCGGTCCGGTCCGGCATCCGCCTGCGGTGGCAGGTCCACATCGTAGGCACTGATCAGGATCGAGTCCGGATTGCTCTCCAGGTCGCCGTCCGTCACCACCAGCGCCAGTTCGTAGAGACCCGCCAAGTCGGGGGTGAAAGCAGGTTCCGGGGTAGTCGCGTTGCCGACATCGTCCTGGACCAGGGCGCTGCCTGCCGGCGTCTGAGTCAGGGTCCAGCGGTAGCGGATCAGATCCCGATCCGGGTCGTGGGAACCGCTGCCGTTGAGGATTAATGCTTCACCGATCAGAACGGAGAGGTCGGGTCCTGCATCAGCCAGCGGCACCTGATTCTCCACCTGGAAGGCCACCTCACGGGAATCCGACAGCAGCCCGTCGGATACAATAAGCTGCACCCGGTACTGGCCGGTCAGATCCGGTGTAAAAGAGGCCGAGACGGTGTTCGCGTCGGCGATGGCCTGATCGTCCAGGGCGCTGCCGGGCGGCACGGCGATGAAGCTCCAGGCATAGGTCAGGGGCGAGGGCCCCTGATCCGGGTCGGTGCTGCTGCTACCATCCAGCTGGACCTGATCGCCCAAGTGGACAGTGCGATCGGCTCCGGGATCGGCCACCGGGTTCTGATTTGCGGTCTTCAGCCGGGCGGTCACCGTCCCACTGATTTGCGCGTTGCTCTGCGAATGGATAGTCACGTCCACGGTCCCCTCCCCAAAACTGCCCAGGCTGACGTTGAGCAGGATAGCGCCGGTGGCGAGTCCGGGCAACCGGAAGCTGGGGATGGACTGGGTGGGCTGGCCGTCCAGCCCGTCCAGGCTGGCGGCACTGATGGCGCCGTCGGTGCCAGTGATGGCAGCCGAGTAGGCGTCCTCGCTGTTGCCGCTATTTTGCACCAGCACCAGGAAGGCACCATCGCCCACGCCCGGCAGTTCAACCTCCACCGGGTCCAGGGTCACGGTCAGTCCCTGACTCTGGGGTATGTCGATCGCGGCTGAGGCCCGGTCCTGTACGTTGCCATCGCCACGGGAGGTGGCGATGACCACCAGATCCAGCGAACCGGGATAGGCGAAGTCGATACCGATGACGGTAACCGTCAGGTCCTGGGAAGCGCCTGCCGCCAGGGTGACTTCGGTAATTTCCAGGGTGGCGGCCGGGGCCAGAACCCCGCCCAGGCTCAGGTCGAAGGTATCCAGGCTCTGACCGGTGTTGGTCACCCGCATGAGGAAGGTACTGTCCGGCCTTGCGGCCAGGGCGGTCAAAGCCACATCGACCCCGAAACCGGAGACGTTCAGTGTGCCCACGGCCTGGTCTGTCACCCCGGACGTGCCGGTGGAGGTGGCGGTTACGTTGAAGTCCTGGCCACCGGGAGCGGCCCCAGGGGGCGCGGTCAGGGTCAGCAACACTTCACGATAGTTGTCGAGACCGGGCGCCACCGTCACGCTCGCCTCGCCGAAGAGACCCTGGATGCCCACCGGCAACTGGCCGGTCAGCTCGTAGGTCTCGGTGACATTACCGGTGTTGATGATGCGCACCCGATAGGTCGCACCGGTTCCCTGTCCTGCCGTATCCTGAATTGGGGTCAGGGTGATCACCACGCCGTGGATTTCAGCCTGGATCACAGCAGCCCCCTCAAGCGTCAGACTGCTGTAAGCCAACCCTCTGGCACCACCGGCCGTAGTCGCTGTTAGCGCAAACCCATGCTCGCCCAAACTGGCAAGGGCATCTGCACGCACCGCCAGGGGAAGATCGATCGACCCAGCCGCCGGAACTTCCACGGAGGCCTGCAGGGTCACCCACTCCGGTGGAAGCCCCTGCAGTCCCAGGTCGTAAGTCACGGCTGTGGCTGTCGGATTCATCAGTGTAACGGTATAGAGACTCTCCTCACCCGGCCGCATCGTGCGGCTATCCGGCGTCAGGGCCACAATCTGTTCCACCGCCACGGATGCGGCGGGCAGATCAATAGAACCCGCACTGCCCCAGGCGGTAAAGTCCACTGCTGCCCCGAGGGCTGCATTCCTGGCCTCGCCCGGCTGCAGGGCATCCAACTGGACCTGCCAGTTGAGGACATGGCTGAGCTGGCCAGTCTGCAGCGACAGATTCCACTGCAGGGTATCGAAACCGGCCCCGGGCGTGGTGCTGTCCGGCGCCTGGTTGAACGAACCCGGCAGGATCACGGCGCTGCCATCGTTCGGCACCTGCACCTGTGCAGTCACTGGAATACCGGTCAGGCCACCCAGATCATAGATACCCAGACCGGAGTTGCTAGCGGTGTAGAGCAGCCCACTGCTGAACAGGGCTCCTCCAACCACACTCGCTGTGTCAATGTCGATAACCCTGAGATTCGCGGGATCGCTGGTATCCACCAGGCGCAGTTTTGCCTGGCCATTCAAATCTATATCTTCTATGACGAAGAGTTCATCAGTAACACTGCGCACGGTAAACAGTAAAAATTTGTACAGCCCCCCGCCAGCCAACAGTTCTGACCCCAGTATCGTCGGATTCAGGGGATCGGTCAGATCCAGCAGATGCAGCGTCATTTGGCCGCTCTGCAAAGGGGAACCGTCACTGATGACAAACGGACCATCCGTACCCACCACCAAGGCCCTGTTCCCCTGAATGGCCATGCCGCCCAGCAGCACCGATCCTGGAAGATCGAAAACGCCGGCTTCGGTGACATTCTGCGGATCGCTGACATCGAGCATCCGCAGCCGTCCTGTGCCCCCAACGGCGGCGGTCTCTGCCGAGCTGCTCATCAAATAGACAACGTCGCCCTTCCCAACCGCACTCTCGCCGATGAAATAGTCACTGCCTGGCCACTGTGGATACGAACCCTGGGGTGTGTTGTAAAACAGCCCCAGGCTCTGTGGATTCAGCGGGTCGGTCAGATCATAAATGATGGTGTCGCCGCGAATCCCTACAATGCTGCCGCCCCAGATAAAGATTATGGTATTGATGAAGGCCAGATCACCCTGCACATAGAAACCCGATGCGTGGGTTCCGGTGACGCCACTCGCGGCCGAGGCCAACAACTCGGGCTGTTCCGGATCAGTCAGACCATAGACATATAGATCGCGTTCATTGGCCACCAGCAGAGTATCATCCTTGATCCAGGTGCGGTTATTCCCGGCCAAGCCGAAGGTATGAACAATCAGCGGATCCTGAGGCGTGCTGATATTCAGCACAGTAACGCCCTCGGTGCCGCCCAGATAAGCATAATCCCCCCGAACCGCCACAGAACGCCCTCCGCCAAGGGTATCGGTCAGACCGATCAGACCGATGCCATTGGCGTCATAATTCACCAGACTGTCGATCTGCAGAGTGACCGCTGCCTGACCATCCCCCGCCGGGAGGCTGTCCGGATCGACCGACAAGGTTGCGTTCAAAGGCGAGCCGACCAGCAGGGTTCCACTGCCGGAGCCACCCGGAAGCGGCGTGCCATCGGACTCGGTGACACTCACCTCCAGTGTATAACTCCCAAGCGGCAGACCGCTGGTATCAAACGCACCCAGGGCGACTGTTGCCACCGATGAGAGCACACTCATCTGCACGGCCTGCGGTGCGGAACTGAAGAGCTCTGCGCCACCTGCATTTTTCACCCGGTAGCTCACCAGCAGATCCCGCTCCCGGTTCAGCGCATTGAGCAGCCGCGTGGTCACATCCACACTGCCGCCGGGGTCGGTAAAGGCCGGAGCGCTGGTCACTGAAAGTACGCTCACCAACTCATCCCTGGCGGTAAAGCTGCCATAGGTCGAACGTTGCACTTGCGCTACGCCGTCGGCGGTCACCACCAGCTCGAATTCGAAGGCGGTCAACTCATCCGCCGGTTGGGTGAGGGTGACGTCGATAGCGATCGGCAGGTGGTGGGTGCCCGAGACGCCTGGCTCTACGGCGAATCCCGACCGCAGGGTCAGGCTGTCCTGGCTGAGGCTGGCGTCGATCCCGGGGGGGATCCCGGCCAGGCTCAGATGGTAAGTGGTGGTCTCGGTGCCCCTATTCTTGAGATAGAGCCTGAATACCGTCGGCGACTGGGGCAGGGCCTCGGCGCTGTTGGGCCTCAGGGCCACCTCAAAATCGTGGTCGGCCAAGGCCGCCAACTGCTCGCCGAAGGCCGTGAGGGCGGTGCCCAGATCGTCCAGGGTCGTCTCCAGGGTGGCGGGCGTGCTGCCGGCTATGGCCTGACGGGCGGTGTCGATGTCCGGGGCGAAGGGCGCCAGCAAGGGGTCATCGAGCTGGGCCGACAGGCTATCCAGACTGGCCAGTAAGCGGCTCTTGTGGGGTTCGCTGCCAAGTTCCTGATAGAGGGTGCTCAGATCCTGGCCCAGGGTTTCCAGGGTGCCTGCCAGTTCGGGGCGGCCGAGGGCATCGGCGTCGGTGGCCGCCTGCAGGGCCTGGAGGGAGCCGGGGGCGGCGATGTGAAGCCGGATCGTCATCTCTGTCAGGAACTCACCCCCGGCGCCATAGTTGGCAGTGGCACGGGCATAATGGTTCGAATCCAGGGGCAGCCCCTGGGCGGTGAAGGTGATGGCGCGGGTGACGGAGTCACCAGGATTCAGGGCCGGATCGGCGCCGGGGCCGGTCACGGCAAATCCATTAGGCACGGTCAGGCCGAGTCCCAGGGTCTGGGCTATATTGCCGGTGTTGGTCAGGATCAGGTTGGTCTGCGCATCGCCGTTGGGGGTGGTGTAGAGGCTGTCCGGGTCGACCCGGGCCACCAGACAATAAGTTGCGGGCATGACGAAATCAAGGTTATGGGTCAGGGCTCCGCCGGGGTTATCACCACGGGCGGCGGTCACGGAAAACGGGATCGAGGTGCCCGGCGCCGGCAGAGGAGTGTCCACATGGGGCTGGAGAAAGAAGCTCACCTCTCCCATGGCGCCGGCGGGGATGGCGCTCTCATCCCGGGCGACGAGCAGCTTCCAGCCGGCGGGGGGGGCGCCTATCAGGGTGAAGGTGGCATCCGCGCCGGTGTTGCTGAGGCGGGCACGGAAGGCGGAGGCCACACGGCAGGCTTGCAGGGCCTTGACCTCGAAGGCCCGTTCGGGGACGGTCTCCAGGGTGATGCCGGCGCCGGTGGAAATCTGCCCGCTCAAGGCCGAGGGACCCGGCGCGTAGAGGGAGATCACCTCCACGTTGGTGCCGGCAAAATCGAGGATGCTGCCGACGCTCCCTGGGGCCTTTATTACAGTGTTTTGTAGTTCCAGTAGTTCGGAAGACAGATTGACAGTCTTTCCATCGACAGTGAACGAAGCGGAACCGTCGTCATAAAAATCAACCTCACCGCCGTTAATGATCTGGGCGTCGATCGGCTGAGCCCCCTGGATTTCCTGTTGCCAGCCAGGATCAATGTTGTTGTTTTTATTAAAAACAAAGGGATCAAAGTTTCCTGTATTATTTTGGTTCCCCACAAAAAAATCAGTGAGATTTTGGCTAAATGCCATTATTGCGAACACGCTGCCAGTACCAATCAGCGCAAGAATGAGCACGAATTCCACCATGCTCTGATATCCGCCGTCTACGCTCACGGCGATGATCTCGCCGGTCTTCGTATCGATCTCCCACCAGCCGATAGCGGGGGCCCCGTCCAGATCCACCATGGTCTCCGGCACATTGACCTGGCGTCCCTCCCGCAGGGCGGACGCGATGCGGGCCCTGGCCTCGTCCGAGATCTCCAACCCCTCCAGTCTGGCCGTGATGTCGGCCGGGCCGGCCAGCACCGCCAGGGGGATGCCCTGGGCCTTGGCGGCCCGGAACACCGCGATGGGCGAGGCGGCGATGCGCACGTCAGGATTCTGGGCAGCCAGCAAGCGCTCGACGATAGCGTGTTCCAGTTTACTGTCCCAACTGCCCTTGCTCATATTGAAGGTGAAGCGGTTGAATGCATTCTGTCCCGGATAGGGGAGCGCCTTGATATGGTTGCGCCGCAGATCCAGCTCCATCTGCAGGCGGGAGTCGGCACCGTCCTGGATGGCGCGGCTGCGGAACAGGGTGATGCGCGGGCTGTCGTAGTAGGCCAGGGTCAGGTGGCTGTCGCGCATCTTGCGGATGGCGAAGTCGGACTCCAGTTGAAAGGCGGTGGTCAGAAAGCCGCCCTCGGCGATCAGCATCGCCCGGTTGAGGTCGTTGTAGTCCTTCGCCAGTTCCTTGTCCTGTGCCGTAATCTGGGCCGGATCCTTGCTGATCAAGGCCTCGATCTCGGGCCCCAGGGCCGAACTCTCATCGGTCAGATCAAGCACCGCCTGCTGATGGGACGGCACCAGTTCCGGGACGACGAAGCCCGGCGTGATCAGCAGGGTCATCAGATCCAGTTCGGTGAGGGCTGGATTTTCGCTGTCCACCCCTTGGGACGGCCCCATTCCGTGACGGGCGGCGAAGCCCAGGCGGTCCAGGAGGTCGCGGCTGCGCAGTTCCGGCTCCTTGCCCGGATCCTGGGTCTCCATCTCCAGGGTCAACCGCGTCAGCGTGGAGTTGGCCAGTACCGGCGGCAGATTGGCGAAGAACTCCTGATAGTTATCCCCGCGGATGAGGTGGTTGTTGTTGCGGTCGGTATCGTTGTCGTCCACCATCAGCCAGGGCGAGTAGGTGTAGGTCTTGAATCCGCCGATCAGGGCCGGTGGCTGGTGGGTGTTGACGAAGTGGCCCAGGGTCACCGCCTTGCCGTACAGCTCCGGCGTGGAGAAGCTGTGTTCCAGTGGGGTCTGGTAGGTGAAGTTGGAGAGAATGTTGTAAAATTCGGCCCGCAGCCGGATGACCACCTTGTGACGCTGGGCGTCAGGCACCTCGAAATAGGTCGATGCCGGCGTACCCCACGCGAGGCCGTCGGCAAAGACTAGATCGAGCTGGGTGCCGTCCTCCAGTTCCACCCACCAGTGGTCTTTGGCCTTGGCGATCAGACCGGGATCATTCCCAGGATCCGCCTTGGGATAACGCTCCGGGATATTGCCCACGGCATTGGCCAGGATCTCCGGATCGAACATGGAAAGAACCAGCACTTTGGCGTCTGCATCGGACAGGGTGCCCTGAACATACCGCGCCCCAATCCCCTGCCCCCGCAGCAGGGCGATCAGCAGGCTGGCCTGATCCAGGCTGTTGCCGGCATCGGACCAGAGTGTACCGCGCGCCCCGCGCAGGGAACCGGTATAGGCCTCAAAGCCGATCTCGTCGCGCACGAAGGCGAAGGCCGCCTCTATGCCGGGGCCGAGTTGAGCGATCTTCTCCTGGATGAAGCGATCCTCATGATTGGCATCCACCGTGGAGACAAGCCATTCCGGCACCCCCTGGGCCTGAACCGCGCTGATGCCCAGCAGGAAGAACGGATCTACATCGGGGAGGGATAATCGGAGCGGAGGAACCCCCTGGAACACCAGGAAGACAGAAAGGAGACGCGCCAGAAACCGAAACCACAGAGTCTGAGTCCAGTGTGACACGGTGCTCTCCCCCCGAACGATCGCCCGGTAAATGGGGGGCTTGCGGATCTCGCCACATCCATAGGATGCGTCCTTCCGGTTCCCCACCGGCAACCCGTAAAAAAATAAAAGCCGGACTGCCTGAACGTGACCCTGACGGAGGTCACTCCCGGCAGCCCGGCTTGTCTCAGACTCCCCCCACCGCTATCCGAAACTGTCGGCGTTCAACGCCTGAATCTCAGCATGCGGGCGGGGACATCGAGTCCCGTTTGCTTTCCGTCCCCCGTAGCAACAGGGGTTGGCTTTTATCGGTATTTTTTCCTTTAATAAATAATCTAGACGGCTTTTCCGTAAACACAAGACCTGAATAAGTGTAAGGCTGATCTGCGTCAACCAATATATTATTTTATATTGATTTGGTCATTAAAACCCCGTCCTTGAGACCCAAAGTTCCTGGCGTTTTCCCTCAGATGCCCTGTTCATTTTACAATTTCATTGCAGGATATTAGTGTAATACATGCTAACCTTTCGCCCAATTTTATTACGTCCGTGCAAAGGAATCTGACCATCATGCGCATCATAGCCCCACTCTTTACCCTGATCGCTCTTTCACTCTGTGCCTCCTTAGCGTCCGCCGCCACTATCCACCTGAAAAACGGCGACACACTGAATGCACCGATCATTGCTGAGACGAATGAGAGCGTGACCCTGCTGCACGACTCCCTCGGCTCAGTCACCATCAACCGTTCACAGATCTCCGAGATTCTCGCAGAGAAGAAAGCAGGCGCTCCCCAAGCTGACACTCTCAAAAGCGAAGAACCGGCCAAACCCGAGGATCAGGGGTTGCTCGCCAGCGGTTTCATGAAAGACTGGAGTCGCGAACTCGACATCGGCCTTAGCGGTGCCGAGGGCAACAGTCAGAAATTCAACCTGCACGCCGGTTTCGGCGCCGACTATTCGGATGATGAGGATGTCTGGAAGTTCCGCACCGCTTACGACTCTGCGCAAAGTGACAACGATACCTCTCAAAATCAGTTTTTCGCAGATCTGCAAAAAGATTGGCTGCGCCCCGACTCCCCCTGGTTTATTTATGCGCAGGGCCGCTATGACTGGGATGAGTTCAAGGATTGGGATCACCGGATATCCGGCTCCGGCGGCGTGGGTTACCAGTTCCTCAAAAACGATACATGGCTGGTAAAAGGCAAGGCCGGTCTCGGCGGCAACCAGACCTTCGGCGGCAACGACGAAAAGTTCAGCCCGGAAGCGATTCTGGGCCTGGATGCGGATTGGAAGATCTCCGATAAAGAGTCCCTGTCGATGGGCACCACCTTCTATCCCAACCTGAGAGACAGCGGCGAGTTCCGCAACATCTCAACCTTCGACTGGAAGATCTCCATGGATGCGGCACTGGGCATCAAGATCGGTCTCTCCAACGAATACGACTCCGAAGCGATTGGAGACACAAAAGAGAACGACTTCAAATACAACGCATCGCTGGTCTGGGGGCTTTGACCAGGATCACAAAACAGGGCGAGTCTCATAGCTTCGCTTCCCTCAAACTCCTATTATTTCCGGATGTCGCATCAGGACAGGTGAATGGCGGGTTGTAACCAGAACCATTCAGACAAATCCCATAATCTGACCACACGACAAAGCAACAGAGTGAAGAGTGATGTATCAGGATCGAGAACAGAGGATGCAGCAGGACAGAACCAGGACATCCAGAATGGCTGAATACCGCAGGCGTCATGCCACTGCCTTTTTTCAGACCTTCTCCCGGATCGCCTACGGAAGTCAGCAGTCAGAACAGGATGAGTTCAAGGCAATACCGCATCAATCAGCGGTTTGAAAGAAACAGCGTTACCTGGCGGGAAAAGGCATCAGGCTGTTCCGCATAGAGCCAGTGCCCGGCAGCGGTCAGTTGTCGCATCCGAGCATACGGGAACAGCGCTTTGATGACAGGACGAGAGTCCGACGACACATAATCTGAATTACCGCCATGGATAAACAGCGCCGTCCCAGGAAACCGGGCGGCGGTCACATCGGGAAATCCCAGCAACTCCGGCATCGCGCTTTGCAACCCGGAGAGGTTCAACCGCCACTGCCAGTGATTCCCGACATTCACAAGATTCTGCAGCAGATACTGGCGTACCTCCAGGGACGGTACCAATCCTGATAAAAGAGTTTCCGCTGCTCCCCTGCCTGCAAGTCTCTCCATATCCAATCCGCTCATTGCCTGCAGAATCGGCTGAAAGTTGTCTGGGTAGGTCACCGGCGCAATATCCGCCACCACCAGTTTCTCCACCCGTTCCGACATATTCAATGCCAGCCACATGGCAACCTTGCCACCCATACTGTGACCCAGCAGATGTGCAGTATCAAGATGCAGACGATCCATCAGCGCCAGCAGATCGTCAGCCATAGACGGATAGTCCATCTCAGTTGTGTGCGGGGAGCGGCCGTGATTTCTACTGTCTGGCACGATCAGATGAAACTGCTTCTCCAGCCGTTTGACTATACCCATCCAGTTGGCCGAAGAACCGAACAGGCCGTGCAACAGGATCAGCGTCGGCAAGGCCGGGTCACCCGCTTCGCGATAGTGGAGTTCAACAGGCATCGAAGATCAACGCTTCAGGATCAGTAGTCAGGACTTGGCCCAAAATCAGCACCGCTTCTATTCTCGCCATGAATCCTTGTTTGTGGGCAGCCGGTGAAAATCATCGATTACGATTACCTTGTGAGGTACCACACTGTCCCACATCCAAAAAACAAGATTCTTCCCATTCTCAGGGGCATTTTTTGCAAAGGACGGGACAATAATGCCGGCAACCCCGTCTTCAATGAGTCGTTTTGACAGCACCCAACCGGGTGGCACCCGGCCCACTCCAGCCAGCATTTCCCAAGGACACGATAGATCGTCTGAATCAATCCCCAGTGCGCCTCTCTCTTCTGGAATAGTGAGATCCATGATGTCCTGGCAATCCACCTCATAAGTACACAGCGTGGTAGGTTGAGGGCGGTGAGGAAATCCCTGGTGGTATTCGGCCAGTGCCGCAGTCTCTGTCAGAGAAGTATAGAGTGCAGACACACCTTTTGGATTGAACCGGCCGCCGTGACGTTTGGCGCCATCTCCTGAGAGGGGATCGAATGACCAATAAGGATTATGTGCGCGATAGACCCATCCCTGGAAATGGATCATTAAGCAAATCCACCTTCCGCAATGCGATCGATATATTGCATGACCAGATCAGCATGTCCCTGCTTGACCAGTGCTTCAGCCGTGAGATCCCCAAAGCTCGGAATACCTTCAGAGCGGTACCAGGCAAAAGCCTGAAAAGGAGTGCCACACCATGGGGTTGCCCGGTTGATGATCATGACCAGATCCCGCAAGCGTTTCTGCGATGATTTGGAATGCACCCGATCCTTCTTGCTGACCGCATCGACGGACAGACCCGTGAGTTGCGCCACTTCTTTAATGGTGGTGTGGAATTCGTCAGCCACTATCCTGGGATTTACAAAACCCTGGGGATCAATCAACTTTTGCGCCAACAGACTCATTTTTGCCGCCAATATTGCCTATTAATATAGGCGAATTATAGGGCATATTTGTTATTTGTACAGAGGGGCAGACAAAACAGCACTTACTTTTTCCGCGATTTAGGCGGCAACAAGTCGGTGATCGTTCCTTCGGCCATCTCGGCGGCAAAGCAGATGGTCTCGTTAAGGGTTGGGTGGGGATGGATGGTCAATCCGATATCCTCTGCATCTGCGCCCATCTCCAGCGCCAACACTGTTTCACCGATCAGTTCCCCGGCGTTGGGACCCGTGATACCGGCGCCAAGAATGCGTTTGGTCTTTGGATCGAAGAGCAACTTTGTCAGCCCGTCATCCCGTCCAATGCCCAAGGCACGGCCACTTGCGGCCCAGGGAAAAACCCCCTTTTCGTACTCGATACCCTCAGCCTTGGCCGCTGTCTCGGTCAGCCCCATCCAGGCGACTTCCGGGTCAGTGTAGGCCACCGAGGGGATGGTCATGGGGTCGAAAGAGGCGGGCAGACCGGCGATCACCTCTGCTGCCACCTTCGCTTCGTGGGTCGCCTTGTGTGCCAGCATCGGTTGACCAACCACATCACCGATGGCGTAGATATTGGGGACATTGGTGCGCATGTGCTCGTCCACCGGGATGAATCCGTGCTCGTCCACTGTGACACCCGCTGCTTCGGCGTTGATCTGCTTGCCGTTCGGACTGCGGCCGACCGCCACCAGCACCTTGTCGTAGACCTGCGGTTTGTCCGGCGCCTGCTTGCCCTCGAAGCTGACCTTCAACCCCTGTTTCTGAGCCTTGATTTCGGTCACCTTTGTGCCAAGCATGATGCGGTTGTAGCGCTTCTTGATGCGCTTCTGCAGCGGGCGCACCAGATCCTTGTCACAACCGGGGATCAGGCTATCCTGCAGCTCCACCACATCAATCTCGCTACCGAGTGTGCCGTAGACCGTCGCCATCTCCAGGCCGATGATCCCGCCACCGAGGACCAGCATGCGTTTAGGCACGTCCGCCAGTTCCAGGGCGCCGGTGGAGTCAATCAGACGCGGATCGTCATTGGGAAAACCGGGAATCTGCACCGCGCTGGAGCCACAGGCGATGATCGCATCGGAAAAAGCGATGGAGGTCACACCGTCTGCTGTATTGACTGAGATTCGGTTAGGGGATTCAAATCGTGCAATCCCCTGCACCAGCTCAACCTTGCGCTGTTTGGCAAGCTGCACCAGCCCACCGGTGAGACGGGTTACCACCTTATCCTTGCCGGCCCGCAGCTTGTCGATGTCCACCTTGGGTTTGCCGAAGCTGATCCCCAAACTCTCCATCTCAGCCGCTTCATTGATGACATCTGCCGCATGCAGCAGCGCTTTCGAGGGGATACAGCCGACATTCAGGCAGACGCCACCCAGAGCCGCATAACGTTCGATCATTACCACCCGCTTGCCCAGGTCGGCAGCACGGAAGGCAGCAGTATAACCACCGGGGCCCGCCCCCAGCACCACCACATCGGTCTGGAGATCCGCCGTCCCTTTGACCGCTTCTGAGACAGGTGCGGCAGTCGACTCATGTTTCGTCGCTTCCGTTTCACCGGCTGCCAGTTCGAGGGTCAGGATCGGCGCGCCTTGGGAAATCGTGTCCCCGGCCTTGACCTTGATCTCCTTCACCACACCGACGTGGGGCGAGGGAATATCCATCGTTGCCTTGTCGCTCTCAAGTGTTATCAGAGAGTCTTCCGCTTCGACCCTGTCACCGGATGATACCAGTACCTCGATGATATCGACCTGGTCAAAATCACCAATATCTGGCAGCGTGACCTCAACGATGTTACTCATGCTCAATCCTCGGAACAGGTTGAATGGCAGCGCGGGGCGGTGCCTTGGTTAATACTACTAAAGAGTGCATAGGATAGGCGACATACACAAACGAGGGTGTCGGCTATCCAACGTTCTCCTTTGTATAGATCTGCAGGCCTGTTCAAGCTTGCGGAACAGGCGCCTACCATTTGCAGTACCGACATATTTGCCTGATCCGCTACGCTTGATCATGCCTACATACTGGATGTTACCCAAACGAATCGAGGTCGACCTTCGACTTCTGCAACACTTGCTGAACCTGCAGCCGCTTCTGCCCGGCGGCAACGGCCATCACCTTGGCCAACACCTCGGACAATTCACCTTTGCTGACCTGCGCGTCTTTGGACTGTTGCAGATAGTAGTCCGTGCAGGGGGCGCAGTTCATCGCCATCGCTGCCGCCAGCCCTACCAGCACCTCACTCTTCCGGTCGAGATAGCGGTTATTGTGGGTTGACTCATAAAAGGCGTCGTAGAGCGCTTTTTGTTCGGCGTTCAACATGCTCGGTTCCTTTTGAAAAAGAGACTTGCACATTGTACGTCATTCCTGGAGAAGCGGACGATCAGAGCAAGAGTCGTCGGATCTCGGAAAGCAGGCCACCTAACAGGCTTGTGAAACGCACACCGTCTGCACCATCGACCACCCTATGGTCGTAAGAGAGCGAGAGCGGCAGCATCAGGCGCGGCTGGAACTCATTGCCATCCCAGACCGGTTTCATGGCCGCGCGGGAGACCCCCAGGATCGCCACTTCAGGCGCGTTGACGATAGGCGTAAATGCGGTGCCGCCAATGCCTCCCAGACTGGAGATGGAGAAACACCCCCCCTGCATATCGGCGGGCAGCAGCTTGCCGTCACGCGCCCGGCCGCTCACCGCCATCAACTCTTTCGCCAGTTCAAAAACACCCTTTTTATCCACATCCCGGATCACCGGCACCACCAGTCCATTGGGGGTGTCCACCGCCACTCCGATGTGGATATAGTTCCGATAGATCAGATTCTCACCATCCGCTGCCAGCGCGGCATTCAGGGTCGGCATCTCTTTCAATGCCGCCGCCACCGCCTTCATCATGAACGGCATGAAGGTAAGCCGGATATCCTGTTTCAGAGCCACTTCCTTCTGCGCCTTGCGGAATGTCTCCAGCTCGGTGATGTCTGCCTCATCGAACTGCGTGACATGGGGTACCGTCAACCAGCAACGATGCAGATGAGCACCGCTGAGTTTCTTGATACGTCCCAGAGGCTGGGTATCGATTTCGCCGAACCGGGCATAATCCACCTCCGGACCCGCAGGCATCTCGAACGGGGAACCTCTCGTGCCTGTCGGCTGGCCACCTTTGAGGGATTGCTTAACAAAGCCCTGCACATCTTCCTTGGTCACCCGCCCCTTGGGACCACTACCCTTCACCAGTGACAGCTCCACGCCCAGTTCTCTGGCGAATCTGCGCACAGCCGGGCTGGCGTGTGCCTTGCGATCAGTTTTGACGGCAGGACTGTTCGGCACCGGTGGCGCACTCGCGGCTTTCTCGCCGGGAATACGCTCATTGGTGACATCACGTTGATTAGCCGGTGCGGGTGCCTGCACGGCTTCAATCTCTTCAGCTGCGGGCGCGGGTGATGAGACACTCTGATCCGATGCCGTCTCTGCAACACCATCATCAAGTTCCAGAGTCGCTATTTTTTGATCCTGGCCGATACGATCCCCAACCTTGATGAAGAGTGCCTGCACCACACCGGCATGGGGTGAGGGAATCTCCATGGTGGCCTTGTCACTCTCCAGAGTGAGTAGCGAATCCTCAACAGACACCCGGTCCCCCACTGAGACCAACAGCTCGATTACCTCGACTTCATCGAAATCGCCAATATCGGGCAACAATATTTCGGTCGTTTTACCCACGTTGTTTCCTCTGCCGCATAGCGGAAAATTCTCTTCAGGGATATCGACAGATATCCCGTGTCCGGTATTTATACCGTCGTTGGATTCGGCTTTTCCGGATCGATTTTGTACTTTTTGATCGCCTTGCTGACATTGGAGAGATCGATCTCCCCGTCATCCGCCAACATCTTGAGAGCGGCAACTACAATGTAGTAGCGATTCACCTCGAAAAACTTCCGCAGCTGACTGCGCATATCACTGCGGCCGAAACCATCGGTGCCCAACACGCTGTACCTCGCCTTCACGAAAGGCCGGATCTGGTCTGCATAGCTGCGCATATAATCAGTGGCCGCAACCACAGGACCCTTGGTTTCCGCCAGCAGGCCCTCAACATAGCTGCTGCGAGGCGTTTCATCCGGATGCAGCATGTTCCAACGTTCGACATCGAGACCGTCGCGACGCAGCTCGTTGAAACTTGTGACACTCCAGACATCTGCAGAGATACTGAAGTCCTTTTCCAGCAGTTCAGCCGCAGCGATTACCTCTCGCAGGATCGCGCCACTGCCCAGCAACTGGACCCGTTTTTTGCGCTTGCCGCCCTTCTGGAAGAGATACATCCCGTTCACGATACCGCTCTCCACCCCCTCGGGCATGGCGGGTTGCAGATAGTTCTCGTTCATCACGGTGATGTAGTAAAAAATACTCTCCTTTTCCTGATACATGCGTCGCATGCCATCCTGCACGATCACCGTCATCTCGAAGGCAAACGCGGGATCATAGGCGACACAGTTGGGGATGGTGGCCGCCATCAGGTGGCTGTGGCCGTCCTGGTGCTGCAACCCTTCTCCCGCCAGGGTGGTACGCCCGGCGGTGCCACCAATGAGAAAACCCTTCGCCTGCATATCACCGGCAGCCCAGGCCAGATCTCCGATACGCTGAAAACCAAACATCGAGTAGTAGATGTAGAACGGGATCATGGTGGTCCCGTGATTACTATAGGCGGTGGCGGCTGCAATCCAGGAGGACATGGCGCCCGCCTCGTTGATGCCTTCCTGCAGGATCTGCCCCTTCTTGTCCTCGCGATAGTACATTACCTGATCCGCATCCACCGGTTCGTAGAGCTGCCCCACGGAGGAGTAGATGCCCAGTTGGCGGAACATGCCTTCCATGCCGAAGGTACGTGCCTCATCAGGGATAATCGGCACCACCTGCTTGCCCAGCTTCCTGTTCCGAATCAGCATATTGAGCAGGCGCACAAAAGCCATGGTGGTGGACTGCTCACGATCCCCACTCCCCTCCAGCAGCGCCTTGAAATGGGAAAGATCGGGCACCTCCACCGCTGCGACCTCAGTTCGCCGCTGTGGCAGATAGCCGCCCAGGGACTGGCGGCGCGCATGCATATACGCCATCTCCTGGCTGTCTGATGACGGTTTGTAGAATGGTGCCGCGCCAATCTGATCGTCGGAGATCGGGATGTTGAAACGGTCGCGGAACGCCTTCAAGGCCGCCTCGCCCATCTTCTTCTGCGAGTGGGTGATATTCTGCCCTTCACCGGCGACACCCATACCGTAACCCTTCACCGTCTTTGCCAGGATTACCGTCGGCTGCCCCTTGTGGGCAGTCGCCTCCGCATAGGCAGCATAAACTTTGTGAGGATCGTGACCGCCACGGTTGAGGCGCCAGATCTCTTCATCGGTCATGTTGGCGACCATATCCTGCAACTCCGGATATTTACCGAAGAAGTGCTCGCGGGTATAGGAACCACCTTTTGCCTTATAGGCTTGATAGTCACCATCCACGCACTCTTCCATGCGTTTCAGCAGGTGACCACTCTTGTCTTTGGCGATCAGGGGATCCCAGTAACCGCCCCACACCACTTTGATCACGTTCCATCCGGCGCCACGATAGACTGCCTCCAACTCCTGGATGATCTTGCCGTTACCCCGTACCGGCCCATCGAGTCGTTGCAGATTGCAGTTCACCACAAAGACCAGGTTATCGAGACGTTCGCGTCCGGCGAGAGATATGGCGCCCAACGCCTCCGGTTCGTCCATCTCGCCATCACCGCAGAAGGCCCAGACCCTGCGGTTCTCGGTGTTGGATATACCCCGGTCGTGGAGATAACGCATGAAACGCGCCTGATAGATCGCCATCAGCGGGCCGAGTCCCATCGAGACAGTGGGGAACTGCCAGAAACCCGGCATCAACCAGGGGTGCGGATAGGAAGAGAGGCCGTCACCATCAACCTCCTGGCGAAAACTGTAGAGCTGATCCTCGCTGATGCGCCCTTCAAGGTAGGCCCGCGCATAGATACCCGGCGCGGAGTGCCCCTGAAAAAAGATCAGGTCACCTTCACTATTCTTGTTCGATGCGTGGAAGAAGTGGTTGAATCCCACATCAAACAGGGTGGCAACGGAGGCAAAACTGGAGATATGTCCGCCCAACTCGGTGGAGATTCGATTCGCCTGCACCACCATCGCCATGGCATTCCAGCGAATGAATGAACGGATGCGGCGTTCCATGGCCCGATCGCCGGGAAACCGCTGCTGCTGACTGACCGGGATGGTATTCACATAGGCCGTGTTGGCGCTGAATGGTAGATGCGCACCAGAGCGGCGAGCCATATCCACCAACTTTTCTATCAGAAAGTGGGCTCGCTCAACCCCTTCATTTTCCAACACTGCCTCAAGGGCATCGAGCCACTCTTCAGTCTCCAGAGGGTCGATATCGGGTCTTGTCGCCATCGAATTTCTCAATTGTTGTAGAGAACGGATGCCCTGCCGACTATCTGCACCCGGCAAACAGAAGCATTTCCGTTCTATTATTGGACAAACAAATACTTAGAATTAATACGCGCAATATACAACAAGGCGAGGTTTTTTGCAGATTTAATACCGAAATAATCCCCGCAAAATATTATTGTTTTCAGATAATTGGGTGACAATCACCGCTTCATGCCAGATTTTTCAAACACATAAAAAAAGCGCACCCGGCAGAGCCGGGCGCGCTTTTTTCAGAGACTAAACGCTATAACGCTTAGATGTCCTTGCGAGCCGCGAAAGCAGGACGCTCGAAGGGCACACGTTCCATAGAAACCTTGCGGCGCTCTTCCATCTGCTGTTGCATCTCAGCACGGCGGGCTTCCATCTCTTTGACCATCTCGTCGCGGCGGGCATTGGACTCTTCAATGCGCTGGGCAATGGACTCAGGCATGGCGGGCATAGAAGGCATGCGGTTCTGCATCCGCTCTTCCATCATCTTGCGATCAGCTTCCATCCTCTCCTGCATGGACTTCATACGTGCATCCATGGAAGCCATGGGATCGGCGTTGTACTGCTCAGCGTACTGACGCTGTGCGGAAACTGCCTGTCCGTATGCTTTCTGCTGCTGTTCAGCGAAAGCCTTCTGTTGCTCAGCAACGGCAGCCTGCTGCTCTGCGGTCGGGGCAGCAACAGCGGCAGGAGCGCCGTAGTAAGGTGCGTAACCGTAAGGACCATAACCATAGTGATCGTAACCACGACCCCAACCACTACCATTGCCACGACCACGAGCGCTCATGTTGAAATTAAAATCGAAGTCACCGGCGCCAAAACCGTCACCGAAGAAATCATCACCCCAGTTATTGCCCCACCAGGCACTGGCTGAAGCTGAAGTTGCAGCCAGAACGATGGCAGCAGCGATAATAGAAACTTTTTTCATGTCACACACCCGAAAATTTGTTATTGAAAGCTAGTTAATTTGTCTGTTTGTTTGTTCTCGCACGTCCCTGTGCATTCAATCCTATTGCTGTCAGCTCGAATTACTTAGCTGGAGCAGCTGGAGCTGCCGGGGCAACCGGAGCGGCGTAAGGATAACCGCCGTAGCCGTAAGGCGCGCCGTAGCCGTAAGGCGCGCCGTAGCCGCCGTAACCACGGTTATAGTAGTTGTTGTAACCACGACCAGAACCATAACCGGAACCACGAGCGCTACCGCTCATGCCGAAGCTGAAGTCACCAGAACCATCACCCCAGCCATCACCCAGCCAGTCGTTACCCCAACCACGGTTGCCATAGCCAGGACCACCCCACCATGCGGAAGCAGAAGCAGAAGCAGCGATCAGAACTGCGGCAGCTGTAGCTTTAATGATATTGTTCATTGCGTACTCTCCTTTAGAGATAGAATATGTGCTTAGCAGCAAGTGGAAAGCAGATACTTCGTAGCTTTCGAGAAGTATAATATTAGTAATTTCTTAATTAGGCAAATACAATTTACGTATAATTCGTTTCGCTTTATAGAATTCTTCTATCGGCAAGCGATTCACACCCGGTTACACCATGCATATCACTCTGACTCAACCTGACGACTGGCACCTCCACCTGCGTGACGATGAGGCGATGGCCTCAGTGGTCGCCCATAGCGCAGAACGTTTTGGCCGGGCCATCATCATGCCGAACCTTAAGCCGCCAGTTGCCGACACAGAGATGGCAAGGGCTTACCGGGAGAGGATTCTCCATGCACTGGAAACCAACTCAGACTTCCAGCCGCTTATGACACTCTATATGACAGATAATCTCTCACCCGCTGAGATAGGGTCTGCAAAAGAGAGCGGCATCGTGCATGCGGTAAAACTCTATCCGGCCGGCGCTACCACCAACTCTGACTCTGGCGTTACCGATATCAGAAAGATGTACCCGGTACTGGAAGCAATGCAGAAACATGGACTACCTTTGCTGGTACATGCAGAGGTGACCGACAGCCATGTCGATATTTTCGATCGGGAGAAAACTTTCATCGGTCGGCATCTGGAGCCGCTGGTCAGGGAATTTCCGGAGCTTCGCCTGGTTTTTGAACACATCACTACCAAAGAAGCAGCGGA
The DNA here is from genome assembly GCA_963691905.1 of Sedimenticolaceae bacterium. Lineage (GTDB taxonomy): Bacteria > Pseudomonadota > Gammaproteobacteria > Chromatiales > Chromatiaceae > QGON01. The sequence goes on along the minus strand of OY829893.1, from coordinate 1,055,450 downwards.
TTTTGTCTCTGCCGCAGCGGACAATGTGGCAGCCACCATCACCGCGCACCACCTCCTCTTCAATCGCAATGCAATGCTGGCGGGCGGCATTCGTCCCCATTTCTACTGTCTGCCGATACTCAAGCGGGAATCCCATCAGACAGCTTTGATCAGCGCCGCAACCAGTGGCAATCCACGATTTTTTCTCGGCACCGACAGCGCGCCTCACTCACTTGGAGCCAAGGAGTGTGCTTGTGGCTGCGCTGGTTGTTACACCGCCCATGCCGCCATTGAGCTCTATACACAAGCCTTCGACCAAGCTGGCGCTCTGGATAAGCTGGAGGGATTTGCGAGCTTTTTCGGCCCGGACTTTTACGGACTGCCCAGGAACCTGAAACAGATCACCCTGAAGAAGCGGCCCTGGAAGGTACCTGATAGCTACAATTTCGGTAATGCGACTCTGGTTCCCTTATGCGCCGGGGAGCAGATTGACTGGCAGATAGTGAGATAGGTCGAGAGACAACCTCAGATATCATCCAAAAATGGATCATCTTCCAGCGGTGGGTCACCATCATAGATATCGAAGCGGCGTTTCTGCAGGTAGGATTCGCGAACGAAGGCGTAAGGATCGATTGCAGCCTCATCCACCACCTTGGTCGCACGCAACAGATCTGCCCGCAGATCGACATATCTGAAGGCAAGCAGCGTCCAGTAGACTCCTTCTGAAGTATAGTAGATTGGGTTCATGAAAACGTCCCCGGTCTTGCCCACGAAATCCCGCACGGTGCTGGGACCCAACATCGGCAGCATAACGTAGGTACTCTCCTCATAACCCCAGTATCCCAATGTCTGCCCCAAATCCTCTTTGTATTCGGGAATACCGATATCAGAGGCCACATCGATAAAACCCAGCAAACCGACTGTTGTGTTGACGCAGAGGCGCCCAACATCGGTAATCGCACGTCCGGGTTTAAATTGAAACAGATTGTTGGCGGCAGAATTGATATCCGCAAGATTATGAAAAAAGTTGGTAAAACCCCGATCCAGCGGATCGGGTGTGATCGCCTGATATCCTTTGGCCACCGGTTTTGCAATGGTGTTATCGAAGTCAGTGTTGAATCTATTGATGGAACGGTTCATCCCCTCCAGCGGATCAGCAATATGCTCCGTTCCCTCCGGCACGCTGGCGCATGCCGATAGTCCCAGCAGAACAAGCGGGAGCAAAAGCCCGATCACAACCCTGTTTATCATTTGCACAGCCATTAAGCCTTGGGATCCCTGATCCCGAAACAATAACATACCAATGATCTGAAATACGACGAAACCCAACAGTCAGATTCGTAAACCCTGCCGCTTTTCTTTATCCTTTGTGCATGAACGAGACAAGCTACAATCCACTCATCGTCCATCGTTTTCGGGGCTATCTGCCAGTGGTGGTGGACGTGGAAACCGGTGGTTTCGACGCAAAACGCGACGCATTGCTGGAAATTGCCGCCACTACCGTCTGGATGGACGCCCAGGGATTGTTACACCTTGGAGAGACCCATGCCTGCCATGTGGAACCTTTTCCTGGGTTGAATATCGACCAAAAAGCACTCGACTTTAACGGCATCGACCCGTTCCATCCTTTCCGGCTGGCCCTGCCGGAAGCTGAAGCTTTGAGGAAGGTTTTCTCCCCGGTCCGCAAAGCGGTCAAGGAGAGCGGCTGCAAGCGCGCCATACTGGTGGGACACAACGCCTTTTTTGATCTGGGGTTTCTCAACGCCGCAGTGGAACGCAACAAGATCAAACGCAATCCGTTCCATCCCTTCAGCACCTTCGACACCGTATCCCTGGCGGGACTGGCTTATGGCCAGACCGTGTTGGCCCGGGCCGCCAAGTGCGCGGGTATGGAGTGGGACAGCGAGGCCGCCCACTCGGCAATCTATGACACTGAGCAGACCGCTGAGCTGTTCTGCAGGATCGTCAACCGCTGGCAGACAACCAACTCACCCAACCCCTGGGACGGTGCGGTATTGGCCGGCGAGCCAGAGCAGTAAACCCGCGTCAGCCCTGACAACCCACAGCAGGTTGATTATTCAGCGCCACCCGCCTTCTCGGCCGCCTCCTTGACCATCGTCTGCAGTTCGCCGTTGGCGTGCAGTTCCAGGGTGATATCGCAACCGCCAACCAATTCTCCGTCGATATAGAGTTGGGGAAAGGTGGGCCAATCCGCATAACGGGGCAGATTTTCAAAAATCTCGGGATCCGACAACACATTCACGAAGGAGAAGGGAACTGCACAATCCTGCAGGGCGGCAGCGGCACGAGAGGAAAATCCACACATAGGAAACTGGGGCGTGCCTTTCATGTAGAGCACCACCGGATTGCCTTCCACCTGCTCACGGATACGATCCAAAACGTCCATCTGACTACCTCTTCGAATGTTCAGTTGATCAGTGCTATATGGGGATATCCCCTGGGTAATTCAAGCATTGACTGTATAAGAGGATACTAACCTTCCAGAGGCTGGGAAAAAACCTGGATTTAAGCAGGCTTTTATCACTTTGCTAAGGAAGTTCTGATTAATTGGGTCATTGTCATCTCTCCCTACGGTCGAGATGACAATTAATTCAGAGGCTCCCCAAGAAGAGAGGACGCTCCCACAGAAAATAAGGGATGGAGAGATTATTGTTTATTCCCCCGTACCTTTAGTAACCATATGCCGCTCCCAGTGCTTTTACCTGACTGCTGACGCTACTCATATCCCGCTCCGGGCAGAAATCCTGCATCCAGCTCAGCATGCTTTCGATACCCACGATATAGGCCTCAACCTCTTCGCGGCCGACATCCACCGGCTTAAGGCCACTGAATGCCTCATGGTTTTTTTTACATTGGCGTACATGGGTCATTTCATGGTCATAGGCGGCGTTGAAGATGATCATCGGCCGGCACTCCTTCAGCAGTTTCTCCTTGAATGCCTTGTCACCCTCCAGTTTGCAGTCGTTGTTAACGCCAAGCTCGACCTCACTCTCACCCGCCCCGCCACTATTCCCGTCCGGGTCCGGGCGGGAAAAACCACGTCCGGTATAGTTCTTGTAGGCCCGCTGGCTCACCAGTTTTTCATACTCCTGTTTGTCCGCGGAGAAGTCCTGTATCTTTCGATCACCGTAGGCCTGCGCGAAGGCCAGATCCTTGAGTATCCGGTCGACAACCTCCATGCACGGATTCTTCGGCTTAAGACTCCACGAAGCGGTGGTGGTTTCCTGATAGTGAGTCTCTTTCTTCCTGTCGAGTTCCCGTTGACCCGATAACGATTGGTCGGTCAGCTCCATCTTCTGATAAAAGCCGACGGTCATGGGTATAGGAGAGAGTGTGAACCACATCTCCGAATTGAAATCATCCTCCCCGGTCGGCGGGGTGATATTCATACTCGGTTGATCACCACTGCGGTTGTGTTGCTCGTTGCGGACGACATGGCCACTGCAGACCTTCTTCTCCACACGAACATCATCCATCCGGTTGTCGATCAATGCCTGGCTGCCAACCTGCAACAGGTAGTGATCGCCCTTGCGATGAAGCAAGCTAGCGGAGGCGTTACGGGCCAGGGTCTCCGCATCCTGCCCCGGATAGAGCGTCAGCGTTTCCCGCTTGGTGTGGATGGTTGAGTTGCCAGGACGCTGTATCTTCTGTTGAGCACGTTTCATCCGATTAAGGTTGCTGTGCTTCATCTCCTCGGGAGAGAGTGGACAGGTCGTTGCCTTGTCCTGGATGTGTTCCTTCTCTGTGCTGTCATCCTTCAATTCCCACTTCACCTGTTTGACATGGAGGAGTCCGCCAGCGGCGCCACAGGCCTTTAACCTGACTTGCTGTTTTACCGTGCGCTCGTAGGATTTTGTGTTGATATAGCCGTCTTTGCTGCGATCCTTGTCATAACGGCCGGAACCACTGCGCTCGATAACAGCTTCCAGATGCCAGATATTGGGGTTATGCGGGATCCAATCCCGCAGGCCACCTTGGGCTTCCGCCCCCATAACGATACAGGCCAACAGGAAGAGGACGTTCAGCAAAAATGCCGATAGCCTCAACCGCCGATCCCTCTGCTGCCAAAAGGGCATGACCTGTCATCTCATCGGCGGCATCATGGGCATACCGCCCGGCATGCCGGGGATCGAGAATTTGTTGTAACCCGCCGGGACGCTGAAAAGGCTGTCCGGCAGACTTTTCTCCTGGATGTTCTCATAGGTCATCACGGACTTGCCGCCATCCAGGTCCACCATCTCGATCCTGATCGGGTATTGCAGTTTACGCGAGACCCAGACGGTAACCGCACCCTCAGCCGACTCATGGTGATGTTTATCGCACAGATAACCGCCTATCTTCTCGGTACCCAGCGGCTTGCCGCTGGCCAGGTCGGAACCGGGTCCCTTGGCGAACATCTCCTGGTCCGGCGACATGGGTATCTCCATGAACATCCTTTCGCTCGGCATCAGCGTGATGATCTGGTGGCCCCCGGGATTGAACAGGACGATGCTCTCGGTCTGCCCCCGGTGCGTCATCTCCTCCCGGCGCATATCACCCTTGATGTAGACCTTGCTGACATCCCGCATCTGGCCGTCTGTTTTGACGAAGTCGGCCGTCCATTCCGCCGCCTGGGCTGTGTTTAGAGACAGCAGCACGGTGAAAATTGTTGATATCGTAAGCACTAATTTTCTGATCATCATTTCATACTCCTTCCTGTCGATCTGCCGCCCTGCCTGGAACATTGGCAGCCGCTTTTCAGACTACTTGATCACCTTCAAGGCCCGCTTGGCCAAAATCTTCACACCTCGCGCCAGGATGTAGCGCACTTCGTACTCACCCGGTTTAGTGGGTGCCTTGAGGCTGGCCGGACTGCCGGTGCGGGTATAAACGTAGTTGTCATAACGGCCGGGGGAATCGCCTGGCAAAGCCACAGTGAGATAGTCTCCCTGGTAATCCGGCCCCTGCCAGGTGACCTGAAAAACCTCACCTGCCTTTGCGGAAGCTGGTGGAACCACCTTGGCAGAAACGGCATTCACAGTAATCGACGCCTTGGCCAGCAACTTCGTCCCCTTGGCCTGGATATAGCGCACCTCGTACCGACCCGGTTCTGATGGCGCCAATAGTTTTGCCGGTGTCCCTTTGCGGGTGTAGGCATAGTTATCGTAACGACCGGGGACATCGCCAGGCGGGGCCACGGTGATGTAGTCCCCCTGATTGTCCGGACCCGACCAGACAACCTCAAATTCAGCACCCATATCGGCTGATGCTGGCGGCTGCACCAGGGCAGACACCGCCTGGATGGTGATGGGCGCACTGGCAAGCATTTTCGTGCCCCTGGCCTGAATGTAGCGCACCTCGTAATCGCCAGGTTCCGACGGCGCGATCAGTGCAGCGGGGCTGCCCTTACGGGTATAGGCATAGTTATCGTAGCGACCCGCAACATCTTCGGAATTCGCAATGGTGATGTAGTCACCCTCATTGTCCGGTCCCTGCCAGGTCACCTCAAACCTCGCAGCCGCATTGGCGCTTACGGGTGGCTGAACCTGGGCAGACACCGCCTGGATGGTGATAGGCGCACTGGCGAGCATCTTCGTGCCCCTGGCCTGAATATAGCGCACCTCGTAATCACCTGGTTCCGACGGCGCGATCAGTGTGGCGGGGCTGCCCTTACGGGTATAGGCATAGTTATCGTAGCGACCCGCAACATCTTCGGAATTCGCAATGGTGATGTAGTCAGCCCCATTGTCCGGTCCCTGCCAGGTCACCTCAAACCTCGCAGCCACATTGGCGGTTGCGGGTGGCTGAACCTGGGCGGTCACGCTCTTTACTGTAAGGGGTGCCCTGGCCAACACTTGGGTGCCGCGGCTCAGGATGTATCGCACCTCATACTGCCCAGGCTCGGCGGGCGCCCAAAGTTTCGCCGGTGTCCCTTTGCTGGTATAGGCATAGTTATCGTAACGCCCCGCCACATCGCCGACCTTGGCGATGGTGATGTAGTCGCTTCTATAGGCTGGGCCTGACCAGGCCACTTCTATCTCTGCGGCCACGTTGGCGCTCTGCGACACCTTGACCTCTGCCTGGACCGGCGTCACCTGGATCGCCCTGCGGCCGATAATCCGGTTGCTGTGGGCATGCAGATAGCGCAGTTCATATTCCCCCGCCACACCGGGAGCGACCAGTTCCAGAGGATTGCCTCTGCTGGTGTAGGCATAGTCGATAAAGGCGGAATCCCTGGGTTCTTTTTTCGCAATCGCCACATAGTCATTGTGGCTGTCCGGCCCCTCCCAGCCGACCTGAAAGGCTGCCCCCACGGGCACCGAGGCGGGTCCCGTCAACCGCGCCTCACCCGGATCCTTCACCACCGGCGGTGGCGGCTCTCTGACCTCATCCAATGTCTTTAACAGGGCATCGCGCAGGGTCTGGGCATCGGACGCAGCGAGAAACAGGCCGCCGGTTCTGTCTGCCATGCAGCGTAACCGCGTCTGCTCCTCTTGGCTGATGTCGAAACCGATGACATGCACCGTGAAGTCGACCCCGCTCATGGCCAGTTCTGCCGCCAGGGCGCAGGGATCGGCATGGCAGGTCTCCAGACCGTCGCTCAACAACACCACGCTGGCGCGCTCCTCGGTGTAGCGCAGGGCCTTGGCAGCCTGCCGCACCGACTCACTCAGGGGGGTCTTGCCCTTGGGGCTGATGCCCTGAACCTTTGCATTCATCGCGACCGCATTGTGCGGTCCCACCGGCATCAACATCTCGATGTCTGCACAGTCACCCTTACGCCGGTGGCCATACACCATCAGGCCGGTCTGGAAATCGGTCGGCAACTCGCTGATCAGATCGGCCATTACCTCCTTGGCAATAGTGATCTTGGCCTTGCCCTCGATCTGCCCCCACATGGAGCCGGATGCGTCGAGCACCAATACCATGCGGGCGGGCATCACGGTCTGAGACTGGCCTGACGGAGATTTCACAACCGGTTTCGATTTGGCTTTTGTCGGCTGCACCGGACTGGACGGCGGTTGCACCCGTTTCACCTCCGGAATGGCGGTGACAGGCTGTTCGATATGGATGCGCAGGCTGCCCTGGCCACTGGGTACCGAAATCTGCAGGACGTCATAACCCTTCTCAACATCGAAGGTCCACACTTTGGTCTCACCGTTCTTCACTTCGAAGGGCAGATTTTCGCGCGTCTTCGCCTTGTCGTTACGCACCAGGATCTTGCCACTGGTGGTATCGCCATCCGGATTGTCGCCAGTCATGGTGAGGCGTGTTGCGCGATCCGGCGAGAGCCCCTCCCAGGTAGTGACGCCACCCCGATTGTAGAGGTCGCGCACCCGCTTGTCCGGCTGATCCACCACCACGTGGACCAAGCCGCTACTGACCTTGACTACCACCTCGTCCACCTGGAAGGCGTCGCCGAACATATCCCTGTCCTTGTTGAACCCCCGGTTGAAGCTCGATCCCTTGTGCTCGAGTTTTCGCGGGGTAACGCCGATATTCTCCCGCTGTTTCCCCTGGTGGAAGGGAAGGACGACGATCTCCGCCTCGCTCTTGAGCAGATTGATCACCCGCACCCTGACCCTGCGCATCTTGTCCACCTTGACACGCAGTTCGCCACCCGCCTTCACCCGCCGACCCCAAGGCGCCTCGCCGCTGACTGAGCCGGTGATGGCAGAGAGAGTGGCCGGGTCGGGAGCCCGTTTCTTCTGCGAGGGGTGTGGTTTCTTCTTGAAATCCCCGGGGATCTGGAACAGTGCGGCGTCCACTGCGCCTGGCTTCAGATTCACCAACTCCACCTGGCGCGGGGGATCACTGTTCAGGCGCAGCTTCAGCGGCACCAGCGACTCATCCGACGTCCACAGGGTCATCAGATCCTGGCCAGCGGAATGGATCAGGGTCTTGCTGCAGTCGAAACCTTGCAGTGTTTCCCGGCCCATGGAGCGGGTCTCATAGCGGGATGCCGAAACCCGTGCGGCCTGAAAGGGGTTGTTAATCAGGCTGAACAGGTCATCGGCGGGGAGTTCGTAGTAGGTCTTCTCGGCGGGAATAACGATTCGTGTGAGGTTAGCGGCCGGATCGACAATGATATGCAACTGCTTGCCGTCTTCCCTCTTCTGCAGCAGGTAACGGCCTTGTAAAACCTGGATCCTGAAGGTTTCGACCTTGCCGCCGTGGGTCTCCACCACGTCAGCGCTAAAGTCACCTGCCCACAGGGACGGGGTCAGCGCAAACAACGTCAGTGTGGAGAGGAGCAAGGATAGACACTTTGCAAACCACTTCCGCTTCACGACAACCTCCTCTGCTCAGCAGAGCCGTGTCGCCGGAACAGCAGAGCATGACAGGGAATCCGTTCATCCCTATTTCGAGCATAGGTTACTCAATGCGGCTTTTCCAGCAAGTAGCCGGCTAAAGCTCCGCTTGAACTCCCAAAATACCTACAAATCCAGGAGCCTCTTTTTTCGCCTTTCGCCTCAAGTCTGCACCAAGGCCTTTGCCTGAGTGCCGTTCATGCTCTTGAAGCAGAGTGGTGATGAGGCGACCATCAAGCCCACATCCTGGGCGAAGACCAAGAGGGCGTGGGTGAGCTTGCTGGTTCCTCTGTACTCCAGGCCCTGCTCCGCCAGGATCTCGTTTGCCTCGGCATGCACGGCAGAGCCCTCCTTCATCCGGATTGAGAACCGGATCAACCTTGATGCAGGAGGGCATCCCTAAAGATTTTCTGGTCAATGCCGCTATCCATCAATAGCCTGCTCAACTAAGAATTTACGACAGACAAACCATCCAGTTCACACAAATGGAGTTGATAAGATGGAAATGGCAAAAAAAACCATGTTGGTTGCTAAAACGTGCGCATTAGTACTTACCGCACTTAGTGTAACCAACCTTCAGGCACAAGACATAAACGTACATGAACTGACTTTCCAACCTGTCATGGATGGTTCAGACAAGGAGTGGAGTGGTATCGAAGCCACCCAGATTGCATTGATCAAGACAAAGACAGATGGCAAGTCTGACATCGATTCCGTGACGGTCAGGTTTGGCGCCAGCGATAACAAGGTCTGTTTTGTCTTTCAGTGGAAAGACGCCACACACAGTCAACAGCACAAACCGTTCATCTGGGACGAAACAGAAGGCAAATATGTCACCGGGCCACAACGTGAAGACCGCCTTACTGTTCAGTTTGCCATGAGCGGTAATTACGACACCAACTGGCTGTCAGGCAAGGAGTTCACTGCGGACATGTGGCATTGGAAGTCTTTTCGATCCAACTTGCTTGGTCTGATGCATGACAAGCGTACCATTGTTTCCAAAAACCGTATAAAAAGGGCCTATAAGAGCGTGGCCGATGACGGTTCGACTATATACATAAAACGTCCTTCCGATGCTGGCGATAAGCTCTACTCGACAAGGCGTTATACGGTCCGTGAACAGGCAAGCATGCCCAAGTATATCCTCGACGAAAAGCCACAGGGGTCGGTCGCTGATCCGAAGGCAAAGGGAGTATGGGCAGATGGCAACTGGATCCTCGAAGGCTGCAGAAAGATGGACACCGGCTATGCCGATGATGTGGTATTCACCAAGGGCAACGCAGTGAAAGGGGGCATAGCCATCTTCAATCAGACCGAGGGTTACGATCACAATCACTCAGCCATATTGACCTTTCAGTTCTAAGTCAACCCGGCCTATATACAGGATCTCTCTCATGGATGGAAAACCAGGCACTTCGATATTTTTGAAGTGGACAATTAAAAGGCTCATTCTCCTGCTCGTTGCAATCTTTGTGCTCATACAGATAGCAGGGAATACCCTCGGCTATCTGTACCTGAGCAGCGTGCTTGAAGAGAACCAGAACATCCTGCGTGAAACCAATGAAGGACATGAAATAATCAACGAACTGGATAAGGAAACTACACACCTGGTAGAGAACCACCTGCCACTACTGGAGGCCGCACAGAAACTACATCAGACCACCGGCCAAACAAAGCACGAGATATTACGCTTTGTCATTCAGGATGCTGAAGACAGTGAACAGCTAAAAAAGGCCCATGACTCGCTCGTCAGCACCTTTTCAGAAGTTAAGAATCTATGGTCTGACGACCTTCCTGTGGACATTCTGGAGCGCATGAAGGCCAATCTCCTGATCATGAATGACATTGTTTCAGAGGCGATTGAGATTACAAGCCCCCCGATATTGGCTGAACTGGAAGAAGATGCCAGGACAAGTGGCAATGACATACAAGATGCTGCGAGCAAGTTAATGACTGCAATTCATGCCGCTGTAGGTAAAGCCTCGCACGAAATAAACCAACATAGCCACCAAGTCAAGCAATCTATAGAAATGAGCAAGCGAGCGGCTGAATCTTCCGCTGCTAAGACCAAGGCCATGATTTCCAGCGGTACGACATTCATAACTCTTATCATACTGGCTCTTTTTGCGGTAGCCGTTCTGATGATCAAGGCAGTCATCCATCCGATAGAAAAAATCCTCCATGCCGTTGCAAATCTGTCAGAGGGTGAAGGTGACCTGACCCAGCGACTGGAGGTCAAGGGTAGCCATGAGCTTTCCCAACTGGCAGGCGCCTTTAACAATTTCATCGCGCGAGTCGACGATATGGTTTCACGCATGACCTATTCTGTTGTTCGACTGATACCCATGGCACAGGAACTTTCCAGCACCAATGCGAATATTCTGCAATCCGCTGATGAGCAGAAAAGGCAGACGCAGGCGGTTGCGATTCACATGCAGGAGACCATAAAATCCGCCGAGGAGGTTGCCGACAGCGTCGAAAATATCTCTGCAATCGCCAATAGCAGCGTAGCCAAGCTGGACGAAGGACAACAGGTCGCCCACATTACTATTGACGCCATCGATCAACTTGCCAAGGAAATCACAACCGCCCATAACGCGGTTTCGATGCTGATAACCGATAGTGAAAAAATTGAATCAGTGATCGATGTCATCAATTCCATTTCCGAGCAGACCAACCTGCTGGCATTGAATGCAGCCATCGAAGCAGCACGGGCAGGCGAGGCAGGCAGAGGATTTGCCGTGGTAGCAGATGAGGTCAGAAATCTAGCTTTCAGGACAAGAGAATCCACCCTGGAAGTACAGTCCATGATCCAGTCTATCCAGGACAACACCCGAAGTGTCGCCTCAGCAATGGATCTGGGCGTGACCTCCACCAGCAACAGTATCGGCCTGGTCAACAAGACGGCGGATGCCATCAGGGAAGTGGGCCAGTTGATTGGCGAGATCAATATCAGAGCAGGAGAAATTAAGACGGCGACGCTGCAGCAGAATGAGAGTTTCCGTTCGGTCTCCCAGAGCATTTCGACTATTGAAGATTACAGTCGGCGCAGTATCAGTGAACTTGATGACAATTTTGAATTTGGCCGCGACCTGCACAAACTGAATGACAAATTACAAACCATGGTAAAAGCCTTCAAAGTCACTGATTCAGAATGGAGTGAGCAACTCAGATCGAAAAAAAGGAGTGATGATGCCCTGAAGGAGCAAGGTCCAGAAATCTGGTAATGGCGAGAGTGTAAAAAAAACGGCTATCTGTTCAGCTCTGCTTACCACTGTTCAAAATGTTTGCCTGATAAAGCGTAGCGGATCAGGCATTATTGAACAGGAATAAGGTTGCCGCTTCCGCTACGCTTGAACCCGCCTACACGATACCGGGACTCCTAAAGCCGCAAGTTCACCGGCACACCATGATACTTCAGCATCATATCTTCAGAGGTCATGCCACAGGCCAGGCCCACCAGCTCTGGCAGAAACAGCACAGGCAACTGGAAGTTCTTACCAGTCTGCGCCAGGGCCTTTGCCTGGGTGCCGTCCATGCTCTTGAAGCAAAGCGGACAAGAGGTGACCATCAAGTCCACATCCTTGGTGTGAGCACCCTCCAGCACATTGGAGGTCATCTTCATGTTGAGATCGTTATTGGGCCAGGCCAGATGGTAGCCGCAGCAGTCGTCCTTGGTATCGTACTCCACGATCTGTACGCCCAGGACTTCCAGGATATCTTCCAGGGAGGTGGGATTATCCGCTGACTCGTAACCCTGGATGTCCGCCGGATTGCGGGTATGACAACCGTAGTAGGAGGCGACCCGCAGCCCGGTGAGCGGGTTGGTGACCCGTTCCTTCAACTTATCCAGACCCACATCCTGGGCGAAGACCCAGAGGGTGTGGGTTAGCTTGCAGGTGCCTTTGTATTCCATTCCCTGCTCGGCCAGGATCTCGTTGACCTGGGCATGCACGGCAGGATCCTCCTTCATCCGTTTCTGGGCGTTGGAGATCACGTTGTAGCAGGTGGAACAGGGGGTGTAGAGGGGCAGCCCCATCTGCTCTGCATGGGCCATGTTCTTGGCATTCACCGCCAGGGAGGTCAGCTCGGAGCGCTCCTCGATGACGCCGGAGCCACAGCAAACCGCGTCTTCGATCAGATCCAGTTCGACATCGACCTTGGCGAATACATCCCTCAGGATGTCGAAGAAGCGGGCGTCCGCGCCCTGGAAACAGCAGCCGGAGTAGAATCCGTAACGTATTTTCTCACTCATGTCTTGTTCTCTCCTTTGGCTTCCAGCTCTTTAACCTTGTCATAGATCTTCTGGGTGCTGCTTTGACCACCCAGCGTACACACCTGGCGTGTGGGCTCGATGCCGTGTTTCTTGAGATAGTTGTCGGCCGCTTCGATGGCAGCCCAACCTTTGGGACCGTTGACGATCACCGGTAGCATCGGCTTGTTGACCTGACCGTATTTCGCCACGTCGCCGGTATATGCCTTGGCGCGGCGTGATCCGGCGGTGTCATGGATGCCGTCATCGATGGACATTTTGCGCATACGCTGGATGGATACAGCTGGACGCGTGTCCTTGGGACAGACGTTGATGCACTTGCGGCACTGGGCGCAGGACCAGAGTCCCTGGTCCACCGCCGCCTGCATACGTTCGCCCTTGAAGTCGTCCCGCACATCGGCCGAGAAGCGGTAGGCCTTGCCCAGGGTCAGCGGACCAGCGTAGCTGGGGTCGGCGTCGACCGCGGAGCAGGCGGAGTAGCAGGAGCCGCAGAGGATACAGTCAGTAATATAGTCGAAGCGTGAATGCTCCTGTTTGGACATGATGGATTCCTGTTCCAACGTCTCTGGAATCCGTTCACGGTTCTCCATCAGGTAGGGGTGCATCTTCGACAGTTTTTCGATGACGGGTTCAATATCCACCACCAGGTCACGCAGCACCGGCATGTTTTTCAACGGCTGGATGCTGACGGAATCTTTTTTGAAATCCTCCAGAATCGGCATCAGCTGGGTGCTGCAGGCCAGCACCGGCTTGCCGTTGACACGCACGGCGCAGGAGCCGCAGATCTTGGAACGGCAGAAGGCGCGGAAGGTCAGCGAGCTGTCCTGGGTGTTCTTGATCAGGCGCAGCGCCTCCAGCACCGTCATGCCGGTCTCCACGTTGACCTTGAAGTTATCGAAATAGGCCGATTTGTGTTCGCTTGGCGTAAATCTCTGGATGCGGATATTGGCCAAAATGCTCTTGCGATCGGGTGTGATTTTTTCAATCATGCCAGCATTTCCTTAGTAGGTACGAGCCTTGGGCTCGAATTCGGTGATGGTCACGGGACTGAAATCCAGCTTGGGACGACCGTCATCACCCATGGCGGCCATGGTATGAGCGAGCCAGTTCTCGTCATCCCGCTCGGGATGATCCTCACGAGTATGCGCGCCCCGTGACTCCTTGCGTTCCAGGGCGCCGACGGCCACCACTTCCGCCAGATCGAGCATGTTTTTCAGCTCCAGGGCGGCAACCAGTTCGGTGTTGAAGGCCTTGGTCTTGTCCTGAATACGCACCGTTTTGAACTGCTCCTGCAGATCCGCCAGCTCACTGACGGCCGACTCCAGGTCCTTGCCATTACGGTAGACGCCGACCTTTTCCGCCATCAGGTTACCCATGGCGCGGCGAATATCCGCAATGGAGGCGCCGCTGTCACCTTCCATCATGGAGGCGATCATCTGTGTGTCCGCCTCTTCCTGCCCGGTGTCCACTGGTACAAAGCTGTTGTTGCGGGCGTATTCCAGGGCGTGTTTTCCGGCACGTCTGCCAAATATCAGGATATCCAGCAGGGAGTTGCCGCCCAACCGGTTGGCGCCGTGCACCGAGACACAGCCCGCCTCGCCGGCGGCGTAGATGCCCTCGATGGAGGTCTGGCCATTGAGATCAGTATGGATGCCGCCCATGGAGTAGTGGGCCGTGGGCTTGATCGGGATGGGTTCCTCGATCGGGTCCACGCCCTCGAACTCGATGCAGAGTTCGCGAATTTGCGGCAGTCTTTCCAGGATACGCTCACGGCCCAGATGGGTAAGGTCGAGGAAGACCTCACCTTCGGGACCAGCGCGCCCTTCACGCACTTCGGTTTCACAGGAGCGGGAGACCAAATCGCGGGGACCCAGCTCCATCTTCTCCGGGGCGTAGCGACTCATGAACCGCTCACCCAGACCATTCAGCAGGAAGCCCCCCTCGCCTCTCGCGCCCTCGGATACCAGGATGCCGGTACGGCGCAGGCCGGTGGGGTGGAACTGGATGAACTCCATGTCCTTGATGGGCAGGCCAGCACGGTAAGCAATGGCGGTACCGTCCCCGGTGTTGCCCAATGCGTTGGAGGTACGTGTCCAGTAGATACGGCCGTGACCCCCGGTTGCGAGAATCACCGCCTTGGCCTGGATAGTATGCACCCGACCGGTCTGGGTGTTGATGGCGGTGACACCCTGGCAACGCTGGCCGTCATGCATCAGGGAGAGCACCTGCCACTCATTGAGAAAATTCACGCCGTGGCGAATGCCCTGTTCATACAAGGTATGCAACATGACATGGCCGACCTTGTCGGCGGAGAAGCAGGCCCGTGGTTTGGAGGCACCGCCGAAGGGACGCTGGGCGATCTTGCCCTCGTCGGTGCGGGAGAAAGGACATCCCCAGTGCTCCATCTCGCGCACCACCATGGGGGCTTCCCGCGTCATGATCTCCGCCGCATCCTGGTCGGCCAGATAATCGGAACCCTTGACGGTATCGAACCAGTGGTCCTGCCAGGTATCGGTCGGATCCAGATTGGCCAAGGCTGCGTTTACCCCCCCCTGGGCCGCACCGGTATGCGAACGGGTTGGATAGACCTTGGTCAACACGCCTACCTGCAGATCCTCCTCCATCCGGGATTCGAGCGCGGCGTACAGACCAGCCCCCCCGGAACCCACTATCAGAATGTCATATGTCAGCACGAACTACCTCCTAACCCAGTTTATTGTTATTAACGATGATTCGAGAAGCAAAGCATCCTCTCAGGATATCTCGGAGCTACACCTTGTCACCTTGATATCTCTTGCCGCTGCAGCCAATACTCAAACACCGCGATATGCCAAAGCTTACTGCCTTGAATACGCGTATGGTGCATTTCGGGTGCGGCCATCAGCATATCGATGTATTCACGTCTGAAGATGCTTCGATTACGGGCAACTTGTGAATCGAGGATATCACGCATAAATTCGAGAAAATCACCCCGCACATATTTCAGCGCAGGCATGGGAAAGTAACCCTTTGGGCGGTCGATCACTGAGTCCGGCAGAATCCCCCGCGCCATCGCCTTCAGCGGATATTTGCCACCCTCCTTCAATTTCAGCTCCGGCGGACAGCGGGCGGCCAGTTCCACCAACCCCTGATCCAGAAAGGGCACGCGAGCCTCAAGCCCCCAGGCCATGGTCATGTTATCCACCCGCTTCACCGGATCGTCGACGATCAAGGTGGTGGTGTCCAAACGCAACACCGCATCCATGAAGGTATCGGCATCCGGTTCCGCCAGCAGTTGTGCTATCAGCTTGCGGGTGTGATCCTCGCCGCCAAACTCAGGATGGACCATGTGCAGGAACTCATCGTGATCGCGGTCGAAATAGTGTTTTGCAAACCGTTCCACCGGCTCGCCCTGGGTCTCCGCCAACATACGGTGATACCAGAAGTAACCACCAAACACCTCGTCAGCACCCTGTCCCGACTGCACCACTTTGATCTGTTGTGATACCTGTTCTCCCAGCAGAAAGAAGGCCACCGCGTCCTGTCCGAACATCGGTTCCGCCATATTGTCCACTGCTTCCGGCAGACGCTTAAGCACATCATCGTTGGGAATCAGGTATTTGTGGTGGCGGGTATCGTACATCTCCGCCACCGGATCGGAGTATTCGAACTCGCTTCCTTTCTCTTCCGGCTGATCCTCGAAACCCACCGAAAAGGTGCGCAGGTCCGAAACACCGGTCTCCGCCAGCAGCGCCACCAGCAGACTTGAATCCAGCCCGCCCGAGAGCAGGACGCCCACAGGCACGTCTGCCACCTCATTGCGTTTGCGCACGGCATAGCGCAGCGAATCGTGAATCGCCTCCAGCCATTCACCTTCCGACAAGGGTTTCTCCGGGCGGGTGGCGGGAAAAGACCAGTAACGGCGCACCCTGGGCTCACCCTTTTCCGACAACACCATGCAGTGGCCAGGCGCCAGTTTGCGAACACCATTGAAGATCGTATGCGGTGCCGGAACGACGCCATGCAGGGTAAACTGGTGGTGCAGCGCAACAGGGTCGATGGAGGTATCCACGCCGCCACCGGCAAGCAGGGCCTGGGTATTGGAGGCAAAGCGAAGTCTGCTTTTGGTCAGTGAATAGTAGAAGGGTTTGATACCCAGACGGTCCCGCGCCATGAAGAGCTGCTTTTTTCCATAGTCCCAGACCGCAAAGGCGAACATACCCTGCAGATGGTCGACACAATCTTCGCCCCAGGTGTGCCAGGCCTTGAGGATTACCTCGCTGTCGCCATCGGAGAAAAAGGCATAACCTTTCCCGCGTAACTCTTCGCGCAGTTCCCGGTAGTTATAAATAGTCCCGTTGAAGACCAGCGCCAGACTCAGCGTCGAATCCACCATCGGTTGATTGGCATGTTCCGACAGGTCGATGATGGAGAGACGCCGGTGACCGAACCCGAGCGGTCCGTCGCTGAAGCTGCCGCCGTGATCCGGTCCCCTTCGCTCCAGCCGGGCCGTCATCCGCTGGATCGCACCCAGATCCGCAGATTCACCATCAAACCGCAACTCACCGCAGATACCACACATAACTGACTACCTGTTATTCCTTTTCAATAAAACAGACTTGGCCCTTCAGGACCTCATTGCCATGAACTCCAACCACCACCCCCCGGGGTTTCAATAGTCAGGCGCTGCCCTTTTTTTACATGCAGACTGACCTTGCCGGGCAAGAGCTCACCATCGAGCAGGTTGCGCCCGGACAGACCGGGACTGCCGCCATCGATGCCCCAGGGCCGGTGGCGGCGGCGTTCTGTCAACAGGGATACCTCTGTCGGGGTAAGGAACTCAAACTCTCTGATCAGACCATCACCCCCCGCTCTGCGACCTGCACCACCGGAACCCCGGCGTAGCGCATAGCGTCTCACCCGTATCGGAAACCGATTCTCCACCACCTCGATGGGTGTGTTGAGGGTATTCGTCATGTGGGTCTGCCGACCACTCAGGCCACCTCCGGTACCACCCGCCCCCATGCCGCCGCCGATCGTCTCATAATAGTCCCAGCGGTTTCCCGCCTGGTCGCTGCCCATGGCCAGGTTGTTCATACTGCCGTGGCTGGCAGCGGGGATAGACGCCGGCACTACCTGCGCCAATGCCCCAAGCACTGCATCCACCACCCGACTGCTGGTTTCCACATTGCCCGCAGCCACGGCGGCGGGACGGCGGGCATTGAGCAGTGAACCCTCAGGTGCCTGCAACCGGATTGGCCGGAAGGTGCCTGCACAGGCTGGGGTTTGTGCAGGCATGAGGCAACGAAAGACGTAATAGACCGCTGCCGCCGCCACTGAGAATGGGCAGTTGATGTTGCCCGGCACCTGTTCAGCCGTGCCGCTGAAATCCACCACAACCCGCCCCTTTCGCACCGTCAATTCCACGCAGA
The DNA here is from genome assembly GCA_963691905.1 of Sedimenticolaceae bacterium. Taxonomy (GTDB): domain Bacteria; phylum Pseudomonadota; class Gammaproteobacteria; order Chromatiales; family Chromatiaceae; genus QGON01. Next base: position 1,037,475 of record OY829893.1, on the reverse strand, counting down.
CCGGGATATCGAGGGTCCCCTGACCGTCGTCATCCATCACATCCTCAAAATGATATACGCCATCCGGCACTGTCGAGATCGCCTCCAGCGACAACTTCTCGCCATAGGCATTGAGGGCAGTGAGACCGGATAGATAGGACGCCCGTCCCCACTCATCGATCATCTGCTCAAGACGCTGCAGGCCGCAGCGGTTGGCGCTGATCTGGGCGGAAAAGTCCCCAGCCGACTCTCCAGGATTACGATTGTGACCCGACAGCCACTGCAGCTGTTCCTGATCCAGCGCACCCTCCCGCATCAGATGGCAGGGTGGTATGACCCTTCCCTCCTCCTCCAGACTGCTGGAGACCGGCATGGAGCCGGGAGCATTTGCGCCAATATCGGCATGATGCGCACGATTCACTACAAATGCAGTCAATTCGGCGTCAATATACAAGGGGGCGATAAGGGTGACATCCGGCAGATGGGTACCACCGAGAAAAGGGTCGTTCAGTACCACCATATCCCCCGGCCGCCAGGTGATGCCGGAAACTATCCCCGCCATGGCGAAGGCCATACTCCCAAGATGCACAGGGATGTGGGCAGCCTGGGCGCAGAGTTCACCCTGCGCATCGAACACTGCACAGGAGAAGTCGAGCCGGTCGCGAATGTTGGGAGAGAATGCGGCGTTGCGCAGCATCGCCCCCATCTCATCGCAGACCGCCTCCAGACGGGAGGCAAAGATATTGAGTTCAACCGGATCCATGATGCCATTCTACCTGGAAAAGGGATGCTTGCATCCGCATCAAAGCACCGATAGAATAGCTGACCGTTTTACTAGGTTATATTTTTCGGGCGGCTTTCAGAGACTCTCAGGCCGGCCCGGCAACAAAATTGATGAATCAAAGGAGCCTTGCAGCATGGCACATGAACTTCCCGCTCTCCCTTTCTCCGATAATGCCCTTGAGCCCGTAATCTCCAAGGAGACCCTGGACTTCCATCATGGCAAACATCACCAGACCTACATCACCAATCTGAACAATCTGGTGCCTGGAACCGAGTTTGAAAACGCCTCTCTCGAAGAGATCATCATGAAATCAGAAGGCGGTATCTTCAACAACGCCGCTCAGATCTGGAACCACACCTTCTACTGGAACTGCCTGCGCAGCCCCGCTGATGATAACGCCCCCAGCGGCGCGCTGGCCGATGCCATCAACAGCACCTTTGGCTCCTTCGATGCATTCAAAGAGAAGTTTGCCACCGCCGGCGCCACCAACTTCGGTTCCGGCTGGACCTGGCTGATTCAGAATGAAGACGGCAGTCTGGAGATCTATAACACCTCCAACGCCGGCACCCCGATGACCGCCGGCAAGAAGGCCCTGCTCACCGCCGACGTCTGGGAGCACGCCTACTACATCGACTACCGCAACGCCCGCCCGGCCTATCTGGGCGCGTTCTGGAAGATCGTCAACTGGGATTCTGTTGCTTCCAACATGAGCTAAGAGTCCTCTGAAAGCCCCGGCCGTTAGATTACGGCCGGGGCTTTTTTGTGTCCGCTCTATTTTCGATCATCTGCACTCCCGTCTTCCGGCAGGCATCCAGCAGCTGCTCCACTGACCGTTCATCATTCAGCGCCCGTGCCACGGCAACCCCGCCAATCATCATGGCCGACAGCGCCAGCGCCGTCTCCCGCCTCGACCCGTCTTCATTCGGCAACTGCCTGCCAATCAGCGCCACCAGGCGGCGAAAAACCTGGGTATAGGCAGTACGCACATCGCCATCCCGGTTGGCTATGTCGGTAGCCAGAAACGCTAACGGACAGGGCGGATTCGCCTGCTGGACATGGGAAATATCAAGATACCCCACCAACAGCTTCGACAGACGCTCTTCAGCAGAGAGGGTCTCTGCCGGCAGCTTTGCCACTGCACTCTTTCTCGCCGCCAGAGTTACAGCCTCACGATAGAGTTCACTTTTGGAACCAAAGTGAGCGTAGAAGCCGCCGTGCGTCATACCTGCCGCCTGCATGAGATCACCGATGGCAACATTATCGAAACCCCGACGCGAAAACAGTTCGATGGCGCTGTCGAGTATTTTCTCCCGGCTCTTCTCTTTCTGTTCACTGGACCAGGGCATTTCTCACTCCACTAATCACACTATTCACACTATTCACCTCATCACACCTACCGTAGGCCGGTTCAAGCACAGCGGTACCGGCAACCCAGTCTGTTCTGAAAATATTATCTTGATCATATAGTCGCAGAGACTAATGTGGATCGCCACAATCAAACTCATGGGGAACGATCATGTTACAGACGCAGATTATCTATCCACTGGCAGCAATGGCAACTCTGACTTTCGGCGTAGGTATTTTGATGATCCGACTGCGCTTTCTGGCAGTCAGACGCGGCGAGATCAACCCTCGTTACTTCCTGCTGAATCGTGGCAGCAAAGTTCCGGACTATCTGGCCCAAGTAGAGCAGAACTACCATAATCTGCTGGAACTTCCGCTCCTGTTCTATACGGTTTCCATTCTGCTGTTCCTGACCAGCAAGGTAGACGTCATCTATCTGGCCTTGGCCTGGTCCTATGTGGGAATGCGGCTGCTGCACACGCTCATCCACACCACGGTCAACAGGCTGAGAATGAGGATGTGGGCCTTTCTCGTAAGCTCGCTGATTCTGATAGCAATATGGCTGCGACTACTGCTGCAACTCGCAACCCTGTAGCTTGTTCTGGTGCGCACGGCGCACCGTACGTTCTTTTAAATTAGGACATGAGCACCTGGTAGGGTGCGCCGTGCGCACCATGATTGCTTGAACCCCAAAATATTATTTAGAAGCCCGTGTATTTCCCAGCTACGGCGAGAGCTGTCACCGAAAGACCGAGGATGAGGTTAGTACCGATCAACTTGCGGATCAGCGCCATCGCCTCACCGGCCTTGGGCAACTCCCCCGCCTGCAGCGCCTCACTCATGCGATGGTAGGGTACGGCATAGATGAAGACGAATATTGCGGCCATCAAGGTACCGACCAGCGTCATAATCCATACAGAAGTCGTTGCCACGCCGTCGAAAACTGAAAAAAGCACCCAACTGCCGGTGACGAGAATCAGGATGACCGCAAGCCAGACCCAGGGGAAAAAACCGTCAAAAACCTTCAGCAACAACGGCAGCCGTTGCGGTGGATCCAGCAGTTGCGCCGCAGCGGGGCGCAGTGCCATGTGGGCAAAGAACATCCCACCCACCCAGACGATGGCGGCAAGCAGATGCAGGGTCATGGCCAGGGACATTGATTACTCCAAAGCTAGAATTTCATTACGGACGAGTGATTGTACCGTATCACTATCCCTGGAGAGATCGAGAGCGCCTTTCCAATGCAGCACACTTGCTCCTGGTTGGCATCCACCCCAGATATTTGAAAAGCAGCGCCCTTGACAGTAAACTATACGGTTTTCCGCCATCTTTTACGGCGAAAATCGATGCGAAGGCGTCCATTCAAGGATGCCTTTTGTTTTTCTGGGGAACGGGATTGGTAATGTCAGACACACTGATGGCAACTTACAGGCGGCTGCCGGTAACCTTCGAGCGGGGCGAAGGCGCCTGGTTGTGGGACACTGCGGGCAAGCGCTACCTGGATGCCATTACCGGCATTGCGGTCTGCGGCCTGGGTCACGCCCATCCGGCAGTCAAAACCGCGATCTGCGAGCAGGCGGGTACGCTGGTCCACACCTCCAACCTCTACGGCATCCAGCAGCAGCAGATCCTGGGAGACAACCTGGCCCGCCTCTCCGGCATGGACCGGGTCTTCTTCGCCAACTCCGGTGCGGAAGCCAATGAGGCAGCAATCAAGATCGCCCGGCTCTACGGCCACCGGAAAGGCATTGATAACCCCGCCATCCTGGTGATGGAGAACAGTTTCCACGGCCGCACCCTGGCCACCCTCTCCGCCACCGGAAACCGTAAGGTGCAGGCAGGCTTTGAACCTCTGGTGCAAGGGTTCGTGCGCGTCCCCTTCGGCGACTTCGACGCAATCAAAGAGGTGGCGCAGAGCGGCGCCAGCGTGGTTGCGGTACTGGTGGAGCCGATACAGGGTGAAGGCGGCGTCAACATTCCTCCCGCCGACTATCTGAACAACATCCGCACCCTCTGCGACGAGCAGGGCTGGCTGATGATGCTGGATGAGATCCAGACCGGCATGGGCCGCACCGGCAGGATGTTTGCCCATCAGCACAGCGGCATCCAGCCCGACGTCATGACTCTGGCCAAAGGACTGGGCAATGGCGTACCGATCGGCGCCTGCCTTGCAAAGGGTATGGCGGCCGAGGTTCTCGGTCCTGGCAGCCACGGATCCACCTTTGGCGGAAACCCCCTCGCCTGCCGGGTGGGTAACGCGGTAATCGAAACCCTGGAGTCGGAAAACCTCGTGGCGCGGGCAGCCGCCCTGAGTGAACGGTTCCTGGCGGGATTCAAGACGGCATTTCACTCCAATAAGAGTGTCACCGACATTCGCGCCAGTGGCCTCCTGATCGGCATCGAACTGGATCGGCCCTGCACCGAACTCGTCAGTCAGGCGCTGGAAGAAGGTCTACTGATCAACGTTACCGCAGACAAGGTCATCCGGCTGCTGCCGCCACTGATACTGACAGATCAGGAAGCGGACCAGATCATCGAAACAGTCAGCACACTGGTCGACAACTTTCTTAGCGCTTCATAACCCAAGTAACAGCAATATGAACCAGACACAACCCAGGCACTTTCTCGCCCTCACCGACCTCTCATCCGACGAGTTGAATGGCTTGATCAAACGCGCCATCGAACTGAAAGCATTGCAGCGCCAGGGAGAAATCCATGAAACTCTGAAGAATCGTACCCTGGGTATGATCTTCGATAAATCCTCTACCCGCACCCGTATCTCCTTTGAGACAGGCATGACCCAGCTTGGTGGTCACGCACTGTTTCTCTCTCCACGAGATACTCAACTGGGACGCGGCGAACCCATTGAGGACAGCGCCCGGGTGATGTCGAGCATGGTGGATATCATTACGATTCGCACCTTCGACCATAAAAAAGTGGAGCACTTTGCCCAATACTCCACAGCGCCGGTGGTCAATGCCCTCACCGATCTGCTCCATCCCTGTCAGCTACTGGCTGACATGCAGACCTATTTCGAGCATCGAGGCGATATTCGCGGCAAGACCGTGACCTGGGTCGGTGACGGCAACAACATGTGCCACTCCTATATCAACGCCGCCATCCGTTTCGGCTTCAAGCTCAACATCGCCTGCCCGGAGGGTTATGATCCCGACGCAGCCTTTCTGGACGCCATCGGCGACCAGGCAGAGATCATCCGCGACCCCATGGCGGCGGCCGATGGCGCTGATCTCGTGGTCACCGACGTCTGGGCCAGCATGGGTCAGGAAAAGGAGCAGGCGCTTCGCGAAAAAGCCTTCGCGGGCTATCAGGTCAACGATGCCTTGATGGCCAATGCAGACAAGGACGCCCTCTTCATGCACTGCCTGCCAGCCCATCGCGGAGAAGAGGTCAGCGCCTCGGTTATCGACAGAAAGGACAGCGTGGTCTGGGACGAAGCGGAAAACCGTCTACACTCGCAGAAGGCGCTGCTGGAGTTTCTACTTCTCAACTAACCCGCCCTTCAGCAGCAAAACTGCGGCAGACTTTGAAGAATTGCCGTCGGGAAACTGAAACAATCACCTCTCCGACCAAGCTGGATCCCCGTGATGAATAAGATGAAAGTCCTACTGCTCTGCCTGCTACTACTGCTTTCCGGCGCCCTTCAGGCCGAGACTCGCTACGTTACCGACATCCTCAAGGTCACCATGCGTTCCGGGGAGAGCTCCTCCCACCGCATCCTGCGCATGCTCAACAGCGGAACCGCCATCGAGGTACTGGAGAGCAACAGCGAGTCCGGCTACTCCAAGATACGCACCAGCGGCGGCCAGATCGGTTATGTCCTGAACCGGCAGCTGATGGTCAAACCCAGCGCCCGCAGCCAGTTAACCTCAATGGAGCAGCAGTTGCAGGAGCTTCAGGAGGCACCTGGGAAACTCAGTAGCAAACTTGCGGATCTGCAGCAGCAACACAAGGCGCTGCAGGCGGCCCACAAAGAACTCATGCAGATCAAGAAAAAACTGGATTCCAATCTGCAGAACATTCAGCGCACCGCATCCAGTGCCATCCGCATCTCCAATGAACGCAACGAGCTGCGCACACAGGTCAAGGAGCTGACCCGCCAGGTCGGAGAGCTGAAACAGGAGAACCGGGATCTGAGTAACAAAGCCACCCGCGACTGGTTTCTTATCGGGGCCGGCGTCATCATCGCGGGCATCCTCATCGGCCTGATTCTGCCACATCTGCGCTTTCAGCGACGCCGTAATGACTGGGGTTCGCTCTAAGAACAATTATCCGACACACTCAACAACGAGTTGCGTAGGCCCGGTCAAGCGTAGCGGATCGGGCATCATTGCATTGGCAGGATCAATAAGGCTGCCGGTTCCGCTGCGCTTGAACCGGCCTGCGAAAGAGTGTCAAACGCAGAAACTTGAATGACAAATCAAGACATTTTTGCGCCTCTACCCGTCGATTATCTGCTGCAGACGTTCATTCAACTGCTGCGATGTCTGCCCTGCCGGATCTATCACCGGATAGGGAGTGACCAACGCGCTGCCCCTCAGCAGCAACGAGGAAAACACATGCCCCTGCCCCCTGACTCCGGCGATGCGCAGCGGAACCAGTGGGGCGCCGGTAAATGCAGCAAGCCGTGAAGCCCCCGCCTTGAGCCGACGGGGGGGATCTGTCTCCAGGTGGATCTTTCCATGAGGAAAAATCGCCACCACCTCACCATCGCGCAGCGCCCGAAACGCAGCTCGCAAAGCCTTCTCGGGAGACCTTTCCCGATCAACCGGGATACAACCGGCAGCCCTGAACAACCACTTCAAGCCAAAACGTTCGTACTGCTCCCGCGCGATCATGAAACGCACCGGACGGCGGCAACAACTGACCAGCAACAGCGGATCGAGCCCGGAGATGTGGTTGGAGACGATGATCGCCGGACCCTGCTCCGGAAGATCCAGACTCACCGGTTGCAGGCGATGGTATCCACGGCAAAAGAGTCTGCTCAAACCATCGACGCGGTTGGCCCAGCCGTGTCCCCAGTCGACCTCATTCGCCCGCAGAGAGGCCCGGTTCAGCCGGTTTAGTCCATAGACGATGATCGCAACAAGACAGAATAAGAGCAGCTGCCAGGTCTCCATCTCTACTTCTTTTTCTTGCCGCCTTTCTGATAAACCTTGCGCTGAAACAGATCGGTTCGGCGGCTTACCAGACGATCGACGAAAAGCACGCCATCGAGATGATCGACCTCATGTTGCAGGGCACGGGCCTCATACCCCTCCATCTCGTACTCGTGGGACTCGCCAAACTTATCCTGTGCGGTAAGTTTGATCCGCTCGGCCCGAATCACGTTACCGGTATAGTCCGGCACCGACAGGCACCCTTCACGCCCCAGTTCAAAACCATCCCACTCAGTGATCTCCGGATTGATCAGGATCAGATACCCGTGATTGGCAACCGGCTTGCGCGTATGAGAGCAGTCGACGATGATGATGCGCTGATGGTGGCCTAGCTGGGGCGCCGCAATGCCCACCGCGGCAGGGCCGTCCCGGCGGGTCTCTTCCAAGTCATCGATGAAGGCATGCAACTTTTCGTCGAACCGCTCAACCGGCTCTGACACCTGTTTCAAACGGGCATCCGGCAGCTTCAGAATCTCCAATATCGCCATAGGGTCAGCCGATCAGGGTTTCGATGGGCGAGATATTGAGTTCGATCTCTTCACCACCCAGTCCGTCCAGCGCCGACTGCAGCCTTTCGAGCGTCTCTTCAGAGTAACCCTGAATCGTCATGATGTAGACCGGCTGCTCAGCGCTTCCCGCCACGTCGGACTCCAGCTCAAGAACATTAAAACCACTCTCCGCCAGGGCGCCGGTCACCCCGGCCACGATCCCGGCGCGATCGGCGCCCACCACCCGCACCTGGAAATTAGGCACCCGGTGTTGGTGCAACTCTCCACGGATAGGATCGATATGGACCTGCAACTGCAACTCATCCGCTACCTGGGCAATCAGGGGTTCCAGCGGCTGATCGCCTGCCGACACCATCATCATGATGGTAAAATTCCCCCCCAGACGCATCATCGAAGTCTCGCCCAGTGAGCATCCGCCCTGGTAGAGCGCATCCGTCACACGGGAGACTATCCCCAGCCGGTCTTCGCCGACCAGCGTCATCATCTGCCAATCCATCAGGATCTTTCCTCTCTTGTCAGTCTGGGTCAATCCAGATCAATGAAGCCAAACGGCCCGTCATCCCATCCCGTCGATAGGAGAAAAATCGTTTCGGGTCGCTAACTGTACAGTATTGCCCACCTCCCACGAAACCAACAGAGCACTGCGCCAGACGCTGCCGGGCCAGGAGATAGATATCCGCCAGCCAGTGATCACCGGAGACCGGTCGAAATGCGACTTCAGCATCGGGATTCTGATCCAAGAATACCTTGCGCACCTCACCTCCCACCTCGAATCTTTCCGGCCCGATCGCCGGACCCAGCCAGGCAAGCACCTCGTCCCCCGGACAATCAAACCGCTGCAACGCCGCCTCGATCACACCACCGGCCAAACCACGCCAGCCTGCATGAACAGCGCATACTCGCGTTCCCAAGCGGTCGCAGAGCAGTAGAGGCAGGCAGTCGGCGGTGAGCACGGCACAGACTTGCCCGGGAGTCGTGGCGCATATCGCGTCCGCCTCACAGCCGGCAGATGCCTGCTCGCGGTCAACCACATCACAGCCATGTACCTGCTGCAGCCAAAGTGGTTCTCCGGGAAGTTTCAATGCGGACTGCAAGAGCGCCCGATTTTGCGTGACGTTCACGGGGTCATCCCCGACATGGGCACCAAGATTCAGGCTTGAATATTGACCTCGGCTAACTCCGCCGATACGTGTGGTCATCGCCGCCTTCACCCGGCTCGGTGCAGGCCAATCGGGGTGGATGATATTCATAAAGCCGCGCTGTCTCTCTCCAATTCATCCAACAGTTGCCGCATATCCATCGGCAAGGTTGCTTCCCAGGTCATCTCCTCACCACTGACTGGATGTATCAACCCCAGACGCCGTGCGTGCAACGCCTGATGCCTGAAGGATTGCAATGCCGCCACCAAGCCAGGTGAAGCGCCAGCTGGCAGACGCAGCCTGCCGCCATAGTCAGGATCACCCAACAGCGGGTGATGAATATAGGCCATGTGTACGCGAATCTGGTGGGTGCGCCCGGTCTCCAGATTGATTCGCAGCAGCGTGTGAGCCCGATAGTGCGCCTCCACCCGGTAGTGGGTCACCGCGGTCTTTCCCGAGGGATGCACCGCCATGCGGGTGCGGTGGACAGGGTGACGGCCAATAGGTGCATCCACCTTGCCTCCTGCGGTCATCACACCCTGGGCAATCGCTGCATACTCCCGCTTGACGCTTCTCTCCTGCAGTTGCCCCACCAGGGAGGTCTGCGCCTGCAGCGTCTTAGCCACCACCAGGAGACCACTGGTCGCCTTGTCGAGACGATGCACTATACCGGCCCGGGGTATCTGGTTCAGGTCTGGATGGTGGTACAGCAGGGCGTTCAGCAACGTCCCGTCGGGATTACCCACTGCCGGATGCACCACCATATCCACGGGTTTGTTGATCACCAGCAGACTCTCATCCTCGAAGAGAATCTCCAGCGGGATCGCCTGGGGCCGGGAGACGACCTCCGTCTCCAGCACCGGTTCCAACGACACCTGCTCACCACCCCAGACCTTCTCTTTACTGCGACAGGGTTTCCCATCCAGCAGCAGCCGACCATCCTTGATCCAACGTTGCAGACGGCTGCGCGAATAGTCGGAAAACAGCGATGCCACTACCTGGTCCAGCCGCTTGCCCGCCTGATCTGCACCGACTTGCGCAATCAGCCGCTCCGCCGTCCCCGCGTTGTCAGACTTGGCCATGCGTTGCCCCACGCTTTCCGCTATACTGCCGGGATTTCAAATGTCCCAATTTACCGATTCCCGATAGATGCATACTTTTCGTTTTCTCTGGATTCTTACTTTCCTGTTCACTTCCGGATGCTCTCTGCTGCCCGAGCAGATCGACCAGACCAAGGACTGGAGCGCGAGCCAGTTCTACTCTGAAGCCAAGGAGGCGATGAGGGACTCGGACTATGATCTGGCAATCAAATATTACGAAGGGCTGGAAGCCCGCTTCCCGTTTGGCCGTTTCGCCACTCAATCACAGCTCGACATCATCTACGCCTATTACAAAAACAATGAGCCGGATTCCGTTACCGCAGCAGCCGACCGGTTTATCAAACTGCACCCCCAGAACCCTTACGTGGATTACGCCTACTACCTGAAAGGTCTGACAAACTATACTCGCGACCACAGTTTCACCAGCCGTTTTATACCGTCCGATCCATCACAGCGGGATCCGGGAGCGGCGCTGGAGTCATTCAAGGATTTCGAGCAGCTCCTGTTGCTCTACCCGGGCAGCAAGTACGCCGATGACGCCCGTCAGCGCATGTACTATCTTCGCAACAACCTTGCCAAGTACCAGATACACGTCGCCAGATACTATATGAAACGGGATGCCTATCTGGCCGCAGCCAACCGGGCCAACCGCGTGGTCGCCAACTTCCAGCGCAGCACTGTGGTTCAAGAGGCGCTGGAGATCATGGTTGAGGCTTATACCCGGCTGGAGATGGAGGGTCTGGCCAACGACGCCAAACGAGTCCTGACGCTCAACCAACAGAAGGGTACTTTTGACATACCCGGCCAGGACGGCGACGAAAGCCTGACCGAGACGATCTGGAACTTCTTCGAACTGGATAAAAACTAACCGCTCTCAGGAAGAGGCCCCCGTGCCTCTTCCGGTTGAAAACGACAAAATTCAGATCGCCGCTTCGTCCTCTTCACCGGTACGGATCCGGATTACCCGCTCGACTGGCGAGACAAATATCTTGCCGTCACCGATCTTGCCGGTACGGGCTGCATTGGTGATCGCCTCGATACACTCCGCCAGCTGATCCGCTGCAATTACCACCTCGATCTTCACTTTGGGCAGAAAATCCACCACATACTCCGCCCCACGATAGAGCTCTGTATGTCCCTTCTGACGCCCGAAGCCCTTGACCTCTGTGGTTGTCATGCCGGTTATACCAACATTGGAAAGCGCCTCGCGGACATCCTCCATCTTGAAGGGTTTAATAATTGCTTCTACTTTTTTCATCTCTTTTCTGCTCCCTCTGAGCTGTAGTCCGCCGCCTGTGTGCAGCATCAAGACACCACTATCTTAGCGACTTTTCCCCTGGAATGTAGCCAGTCTCCATCTGGCAACAGATAAAAGCGCGGTGTTGAGGGGTCGGAGTCAAACCGCCCACCCATATCTTTTTTCCAACTATCACACACGGTTTGACTCCGACCCCTTGTGCTTCCGGGACGGATACTGGATATACACTTAACCCTCTCAACTTCCGGTCAGTGGATAGCGCCGGTCCCGGCCAAACGCCCGGCGGGTAATCTTAACCCCTGGCGGAGCCTGGCGCCGCTTATATTCATTTCGGTTTACCAGTCCTACCACACGATCTACGGTCTCAGCATCAAAGCCGGCTGCAGTGATCTCCCCGGCACTCTGATCCTGCTCCACATAGCGCTCCAGGATCGAATCCAGCACATCGTAGGACGGCAGTGAGTCGCTGTCTTTCTGATCAGGCGCCAACTCAGCGGATGGCGGCCGGTCTATCACCCTTTGGGGTATCACCCGGGAGAGCGTGTTGCGATATTCGCAAAGCCGGTAGACCAGCGTCTTGGGTACATCCTTGATCGGGGCGTACCCACCCGCCATATCACCATAAAGCGTGGCGTAACCCACCGCCATTTCGCTCTTGTTGCCGGTGGTGAGCAAAATGCGCCCTTTCTTGTTGCTGATCGCCATCAGAATAATACCGCGGCAACGCGCCTGAATGTTCTCTTCAGTCACATCTGCCGAACAGTCCGAGAAGGTTTCGGAGAGCATGTCGACAAAGGCGTTGAAGGCTGGCGCAATGGGAATGGATCGATGCTCGACTCCCAGAACCTCTGCCTCCTCAACCGCATCCTCATTGCTCATCTGCGCAGTATAGCGGGAGGGCATCATCACCACCTCAACCCGATCACTCCCCAGTGCGTCGACCGCCACCGCCAGGGTGAGCGCGGAATCGATTCCGCCGGAAAGCCCGAGAATGGCGCCATTGAATCCGTTCTTCAAAACATAGTCACGGGTGCCCAGCACCAACGCCCGGTAGACCGCCTCAGCTTCCTCTGGAATAACAGACACATCAGCCGCCAGCGGCTCGGGGTGAGTACCGATACGCCACTCACTGAGAACCTCCGCCTCCTCAAAAAAGGGCAACCGCTGCGTCAGATTCCCCTCTGCGTCCACCACAAAGGAGCCACCGTCGAAAACCAGTTCATCCTGCCCTCCTACCAGATTCGCATAGATGATCGGGACCGCGTTTTCCCGTGCCCGCTGCTGTATCAACGCCTCCCGCTCCGGTGCCTTTCCGGTATGGTAGGGCGAGGCATTCAGGTTCAGCATCAGTTGCGCACCCGCTTCACAGGCTCGGGCAATGGGAGCCGGCTCCCAGATATCCTCACAGACCGTAAGGCCGATCTTGATGCCATTGACGCTGAAGAGTCCGCTCTCACTGCCCGAGGCAAAATAGCGCTTCTCATCAAACACACTGTAGTTTGGCAGCTGTTGCTTGCGATATTCCACAACCATTTTCCCATCGCGCACTACCCCCGCCATGTTATAGAGGGCGCCGTCAGCGCGTTTTGGATAACCCACCACCAGGCAGATACCGCTGACCTCTCTGCGAATCCGTTCAACCGCAATCTCCACCCGGTCGATAAAATCCGCCCGCAGCAGCAGGTCTTCCGGCGGGTAACCGGTCAAGGTCAACTCTGGAAAGACAATCACATCCGCCTGTTCACGGGCCTTTAGCGCCACATCGATGACACGTTGGGCATTGCCCTCGATATCCCCCACCAGCAGATTGTGCTGGGCAATCAGAATACGCAGATTCACAAGATCCTCGATCAGTTCAAACCATTAGATTGATGGTATTATTCCAAAAACCACTCGCGGACTAAATGACTCAATGGGATTTCGTTACCTTTTTCTGGCTGCTGCAATCTGGGTCGGCTACCTGATTGTCCGCCATCTGCTGCGCCAGCGCCTGACAAAACCCAAACACACATCCTCGCAAAAAGCAGTCAACAGTGTGCAGTGCAAATACTGCGGGTTACATCTGCCGAAAGAGGAGGCCATCAGGGACGGGGAAGACCACTTCTGCAACGCCGAACACCGGGATGCAGCCCGGAAACAGGGTTAGTCAGGAGAACATGTCTCATGCAAGGATGGTTTGAGTCTCTGCTCGATACACTGCAACCCGATCCCGTCGACGCAGACGCAAAAAACCTCCAGACCTGGAATGCCCTGCGCCTGTTCCTGCTCTACCGGCTGACCCTCTCGCTCTCCCTGCCATTCTTCTTTTTTACTGGCACAGGTCCCGGCTTCCTGGGACAGTTCGCACCGGAATTGTTCGCTTTTGTCGCCACCATCTATCTGGGCCTGGTGCTGGCCAGCGGCATCTTCTGGTACTGGCGCTCTCCTGAGGTGGAGCAGCAGGCCCACATGATGATCTTCATCGATATCCTGGCGATCACCCTGCTAATGCACGCCAGCGGCGGACTGGAGAGTGGACTGGGCATGCTGATCGCCATCTCCATAACCGGCGGCGCCGTGATGACAGGGGGCCGGGCCGCGCTGCTGTTTGCCTCTCTTGCATCGCTGCTGGTGATAGCGGAACAGATCTATGCCGAACTCACCGGCAGTTTTCCCGCCCTTTTTACCCAAGCCGGATTCCTCGGCGCGGTCTTCTTCGCCCTGGCGCTGCTCACCCATGTTCTCTCCAAACGCGCCAGAGAGAGTGAAGAACTGGCCCACCATCGCGCCCACGATCTGGAAAATATGGCCCGTCTCAACGACTATGTCATCCAGCATATGCAAACCGGTGTATTGGTCATCGACGACCAGGGAAAGATTCTGCTGATGAACGAACCGGCCTGGCGGCTGCTCGGCATGCCCGATGCCCAACCCGGCAACCGCCTGGGAGCCGCTTCCCTTGAACTGGCTGAGATGCTGGTGGAGTGGAAACGCACCCGCCGTTGCGACTGCCCTCCGTTTCGCGCCATTCCAAGGGGGAAGGAGCTGAGACCCCGTTTCAATGCACTCGGCAGAGGCAATCTGGGTGGCGTTCTGGTGTTCCTGGAGGACACATCCCGGGTTCTGCTGGAGGCGCAGCATCTCAAACTCGCTTCCCTGGGCCGGCTCACCGCCAGCATTGCCCATGAAATCCGCAATCCCCTCGGGGCCATCAGCCACGCCAATCAGCTATTCAGCGAGTCACCCAATCTGGATAAAGCCGACCAGCGCCTGATCGAGATCATCAAGGTCAACTCCGGGCGGGTCAACCAGGTGATCGAAAACGTTCTGCAACTCTCCCGGCACAAACCTGGAGAGTGGGCCAAATTCAATCTGCACAGCTGGTTCGAGGAGATCATAGCGGAACTGGTCAGAAATCAGGGGTTCGGCAGTGATATATTCAGTCTGCAGATAGAGCCGCAAGAGACCCAGATCCAGGCCGACCCGGAGCAGCTGCGACAGATTGTTACCAACCTCTGCAATAATGCCCTGCAGCACTCGCAAGAGCGCGTTGACCTGAAGGTCACCATCGTCGGGGGGCGGGTACCGGAACTGGATACTCCCTTTGTGGATATCATCGACAACGGTCCGGGCATTCCCCCGGATGTGGCGAAGCAGATATTCGAACCCTTCTACACCACCCATAACAGCGGCACCGGGCTGGGACTTTACATCGCAAGGGAGTTGAGCGAAAACAACCAGATTCGTCTGGAGTATATTCCAGGCCCCACCGGGGGCAGCTGCTTCCGTCTTATATTCGACAACTCGGTCGAAGAGGTCACCCAGGCATGACTCAACCATTGGCGCTGATAGTGGATGACGAACCCGACATCTGCGAACTGCTGGAGATCACCCTGATGCGCATGGGCATAGATACCCGCTCCGCCCTCACCCTGGGAGACGCTCGCGAACTGCTGACGCAAAACACCTTCGACCTCTGCCTTAGCGACATGCGGCTGCCGGACGGGAACGGCATTGAGCTGGTCCGACATATCAATGAAACCTATCCGCAGACTCCCGTTGCCATGATCACCGCCCACGGCAATATGGAATCAGCGGTGGAGGCCCTCAAGTCGGGAGCCTTCGATTTTGTCTCCAAGCCGGTGGATCTGGAGGTACTGCGCAAACTGGTGGAGAAGGCACTCAACCTAAAGCGGCCCGATCCTGTACCAGCGAAAGAGCGTACCGGCAAGGTCACCTCAGCCAGCCCCCTGCTGGGCACATCTGAAGTAATGGATCGCATCCGCCATTTGATCGCCAAACTGGCCCGCAGTCAGGCGCCTGTCTACATCAGCGGGGAGTCGGGAACCGGCAAGGAGCTGGCAGCCCGCCAGATCCACGCCCAAGGACCGAGGTCAGTGCAGGATTTCGTGGCCGTCAACTGCGGCGCCATTCCCCGCGAACTGATGGAGAGCGAACTGTTCGGCCACGTCAAAGGGAGTTTCACCGGCGCCACAACCGATCATGAGGGACTGTTTCAGATCGCTGACGGTGGCACCCTCTTTCTCGATGAAGTGGCCGACCTGCCGCTTTCAATGCAGGTCAAACTATTGCGCGCCATACAGGAGAAACGGGTACGCCCCGTTGGTGGACACCGGGAGATCCCGGTGGATATCCGTATCATCAGCGCCACCCACAAGGATCTGGCCGAACGGGTGAAGCAAGGCGAATTCCGCCAGGATCTCTTCTACCGTATCAATGTCATCGAACTGACCATCCCACCACTACGCGAACGCTCGGGAGATATCCCGCTGCTGGCGGATAAGATCCTCGAACGACTCGGCGGCAAAGGCCTAAAGCCCAAACTACTCGACAGCGCCCTCGACAGGCTCAAGGCCTACCCATTCCCCGGCAATGTGCGGGAACTGGAGAACATTCTGGAGCGGGCCACCACCCTGTGCGAAAACAACACACTGGCGGCGAATGACCTGCTGCTGCCGGAAACACCGCTGGATCACAGCAATGCCAAATCCGATCAACCCCTGGGCGATATGCTCGGTGATATCGAACGCCAGGCAATTATAAAGGCGCTGGAAGAGACACACTGGAATCGCACCGCCGCAGCAAAGAGACTCGGCATGAGCCTGCGTTCCCTGCGCTACCGGCTGGAGAAACTTGGCATTGATTAATGCCCGGATGTAAGGGATCAAAATGGCGCTAATAATCAACAGCTTGGGTAGGTTGGGTTAGGCCGTCTTTTTGGCCGTAACCCAACAATATGCGCTATTATTGTCGTGTTACACTACGCTAACACGACCTACTGTTCTAGCGGCTGGAGAAGTTGGGGATTGATTGGGGAATTGCCGGTTCCGCTACGCATGAACCGGCCTACTCGTTATTTCAATCAGTTAATTCCCGAGACTGATTACCGCCACTCACTTCATCGACACCCAATGTGACAAAAATTGTCACATTCTGACACTCAGGGTACAGGACGGCACAGATATTGCTGGCAATTTAATTCTTTCCGACGCAAAAATCAGATAATAAATCATCTAAATAACAGTTATTTTTCAATTTGTTAGTCCACTCGCCGCTGAAATGCGCTGCAGTTCCGCAGGATATGGCACAAAGCCTGCGATATCAGGGCAACCAATTCGATATTGTCGAATTCAAGTTTTACACGCAGTGACCGATACAACGGACACCAACCAAGCACATGAGGCACGAGACTAATGAAGAAACACCAATCAGGTTTTACCTTAATCGAGCTGATGATCGTGGTCGCGATCATCGCCATCCTGGCCGCCATTGCGATTCCGGCCTATAACGGTTATATCGTTGAAGCGAACGTTACCCGCGTCAACACCGCTTACGAGGAAGGTATCAACTTTGTCCGCTCAGAGATGTCCCGGCGTCAAGCGGTGGTCGCTCGTGGCAGCGCCTTCGCTACTGACACAGCAGCCGAGTGGGTCACCGCCCTCAACGCCAATGGCGGTACGGCACCCGATGGCAACCAAGCATTCTTAGCTGCAGCCGCAGGCACGGCTGGAGGTCAAGTTGGTGTTGCAGGTACTGGCACGCCCAACGACCCTATCATCCTTGCTCGCGCAGCCTACGAGAATGACAATGGTGAAGGTTTGGCTGTCGAAACAGCAACTATCGATACTGACAGTGCGATCGTCTACAACCCAGTCCGAGGCGGCGGCAGCTAATGGCTTGACCTGACACCTGGGCAAGCAATCACAGCGAGGGAGGAAGCGGCATCATGACCGCTTCCTCCTTTTTTCGTTTTTTCTTCCAGCAGCCTTAAACCATAAATTGGGTGTGGCTCGTTCGATGTAAACATGGGGCAGAAATCATGAAACTCCAAATCTCCAACAGCCGTGGTTTTACCCTGGTGGAACTGATGATCACCGTGGCGATCATCGCCATCATCTCCGCGTTTGCTTTCCCCGCCTATCAGGGTTATGTGGCAGAAGCCCGCATCGGCACCGCACGTATGAACACTGAACCCCTGCGACTGGCGCTGGAGGACTTCTTCCTCGATAACAACGGCTATGTTGCCGGCCAGTGGGATGCCGACGCAGCCGGGACAAGAACACTGGATGATGCAAACAACCTGGGCTGGCGGCCCGATGGCGACGGCGGCAACTATAACTATGTGGTGGCAGCACCCGCAGCCCCCGGCACAATCGCCACTGGCTACAGCCTGACCGTAACCGATACGAATGATGCCGCCGCCGCCATCACCTGCAACCGTGATCAAACTAACGGCACCTATGTCTGCAATTGATCCCTTGGGTGTTGCAGGCTATATTGCCTTAAGTAGATCAGCTGCTTGCAGACCGTTTTTGAAGCAACACATCCAAATGTGATTCGTTTCCCTGCAACACCTGGCTTGATCCACTATAAACCCGGTAACAACATACCGGCGCATAATAACCAGAGAGAGCAAGGCAGAGGCAGAAAGATTCCCAATCGAATCGATCTCAGGACAGGATGGCTACCACCAAACCCAAATTGAATCTCAGCGGCATGGCTCGCGGTCTCATTCAGGACGACCTGATCTCTGAAGAGCGGGCGGAAGCGGCTTTTGCCGAAGCACTGAAACAGCGTGCCCCGTTTGTCACCCATCTGGTCGAGAATCAGCTGCTCAATAGCCTCGACATCGCCATCTCCGCCTCCCGCAGCTTCGGCGTGCCAATCTTCGACCTCGACGCGGTGGATCTAGATGTCCTGCCGCGGGATCTGGTGAATGAAAAGCTGATACGCGCCCACCATATGCTGCCGCTGTTCAAACGGGGCAACCGGCTCTTCCTGGCGGTCTCCGACCCGACCAACCATCGGGGTCTCGATGAGATCCGCTTCAACACCCGGCTCACATCCGAAGCGATCCTGGTTGAGGAGGACAAGCTCACCCGCCTGATCGAGCAGGTGCTGGAGGCTCAGGACACCAGCATGGACGACCTGCTGGACACAGATCTCGACAACCTGGACATCAGCAGCGGCGAGGATGAGCCAGCGGGCGAGGGAGACCTGGATGTCGATGAAGCCCCGGTGGTGCGCTATGTCAACAAGATCCTGCTGGATGCCATCAATGCAGGCGCCTCGGACGTCCATTTCGAGCCTTACGAATACAAATACCGGATACGATATCGCCAGGACGGCCTGTTGCGTGAGGTCGCATCGCCGCCATCCAATCTGGCGAACCGCCTGACCAGCCGGGTCAAGGTCATGTCACGCATGGATATCTCGGAGCGTCGCATCCCCCAGGATGGGCGCATCAAGATGAAGCTGTCGAAGAACCGCTCCATCGACTTTCGCGTCAATACCTGTCCCACACTCTACGGTGA
Source organism: Sedimenticolaceae bacterium (assembly GCA_963691905.1). GTDB lineage: Bacteria > Pseudomonadota > Gammaproteobacteria > Chromatiales > Chromatiaceae > QGON01. The sequence goes on along the minus strand of OY829893.1, from coordinate 1,018,371 downwards.
GAAGGTGGTACTGCGTATCCTCGACCCCGCCAGCGCCCGGCTCGGCATCGAGGCATTGGGTTTTGAACCGGAGCAACGCGAAGACTTTCTCAACGCCATCGGCAAACCCTACGGCATGATCCTGGTAACTGGGCCCACCGGCAGCGGCAAGACCGTCTCCCTCTATACGGCCCTGAACCTGCTCAACAAACCGGAGGTCAACATCTCCACCGTAGAGGATCCGGTGGAGATCCAGGTGGCAGGCATCAATCAGGTCAACCAGAACGCCAAGACCGGCCTCACCTTTGCGACGGCACTGCGCGCCTTTCTGCGCCAGGATCCGGATATCATAATGGTGGGCGAGATACGCGACCTGGAGACTGCCGAGATCGCAGTCAAGGCTGCCCAGACGGGCCATCTGGTGCTCTCCACCCTGCACACAAACGACGCCCCCCAGACCCTTACCCGGCTGGCCAACATGGGCATCCCCCCCTTCAATATCGCCTCCTCGGTTCTACTCATCCTGGCCCAGCGGCTGGCGCGCCGGCTCTGCGACCACTGCAAGACACCGGACAGCCTTCCCACAGAGGCCATGCTGGAAGAGGGTTTCACCCAGAAGGAGATCGACGAGGGATTTACAATCTACAAACCCGTAGGATGTGATCTGTGTACCAACGGTTATAAAGGACGCGTTGGTATATTTCAGGTTATGCCGATCTCCGAAGACATGGGCAAACTGATCATGGAGGGGGGCACCTCCCTGCAACTGGCCGATCTGGCCGGTAAGGAAGGGGTTGCCAACCTGCGCCAGTCCGGATTGCGCAAGGTCAGATCCGGCATTACCAGTCTCCACGAGATCAATCGGGTAACCAAGGACTAATCCATGGCGCGTGCAGCGAAAAAAACTCAACACAAGAGCTACCTCTACGCCTGGGAGGGCAGCGATAAGCGAGGCTCCCGCATCACCGGCGAAACCCGCGCCACCAACGTGGCGCTGGTGAGGGCGGAACTGCGGCGACAGGGGGTTGTCCCGCTCAAGATCCGCAAGAAATCCGCTCCCCTGTTCGGCTCACGCAAAAAGAGGATCGGCAGCGGAGACATCGCCATATTCAGCCGTCAGCTGGCCACCATGATGAGCGCCGGGGTCCCCATGGTGCAGGCCTTCGAAATCATCGGGCGGGGGCACGAAAACCCCTCCATGCAGGATCTGATCCTGGCGGTGAAGGCCGACGTCGAAGGCGGTACCGCACTGGCAAATGCACTGAAAAAGCACCCCTTATACTTCGATGACCTCTTCTGCAGTTTGGTCAGCGCCGGTGAACATGCCGGTGTGCTGGAGACGCTGTTGCACAAGATCGCGCTCTACAAGGAGAAGACCGAGTCGATCAAGGGCAAGATCAAAAAAGCGCTCTTCTACCCAATATCCGTCATTCTCGTCGCCATCGTGGTCACCGCGATCATCATGATCTTCGTGATTCCCCAGTTTGAGCAGCTGTTCAGAGGTTTCGGCGCCGACCTGCCGGTCTTCACCCGCGTCGTCATCAACATCGCCCATGTGGTGCAGGGCTGGTGGTGGGCCATGCTGGGCGGGGTCGTCCTGGCCGGCTATCTGATCGGCGGCACCTGGAAACGCTCCCGCGCCTTCCGTCAGCGCGTAGACCGTATACTGCTGAAACTGCCTATTCTCGGCCCGATCCTGAACAAAGCGGCTATCTCCCGTTTTGCCCGCACCCTCTCCACCATGTCCACCGCCGGTGTGCCACTGGTGGAGGCCCTGGAGTCGGTTGCCGGCGCCACAGGTAACGTGGTCTACAGTGACGCCGTGCTGCGCATGCGGGAAGATGTGGCAACCGGCCAATCCCTGCAACTGGCGATGAAACAGCGCAATCTATTCCCCAATATGGTGATCCAGATGGTCGCTATTGGCGAGGAGTCGGGCTCTTTGGACGACATGCTCTCCAAGGTGGCGGATTTTTTCGAGGAGCAGGTGGACAATGCAGTCGACGCTTTGAGCAGCCTGCTCGAACCACTGATCATGGTCATACTCGGCACCCTGGTCGGCGGCCTGGTGGTCGCAATGTACCTGCCTATCTTCAAAATGGGCTCCGCGGTACTGGGTTAGCGCCTCTTGTGAACTCAAGTTTCGGAGTTCAAGCCACCTTAACAAAGATGAAGGGTGGCATTTAATTCATCTGGTAGGGTGCGCCGCGCGCACCAGAATAAGTAGTTACAGCAATCATGGTGCGCGCGGCGCACCCTACGTTCATCACTCGGGATGACACGATTAATTTGACGCCTTTCGCTCCCAACCAATCAGGCCTTCCCCTTTGTCTGTAATCATCTTCCTGCAGCAAACACCCTGGGCTTTCCTGCTCTTCAGCGGCCTGCTGGGTCTGGCTGTCGGCAGTTTTCTGAATGTCGTCATCCATCGGCTACCGAAGATGATGGAAGCACAGTGGCGCCAGGAATGCAGTGAGCTGAATGGAGGGGGCGAGGCAAAACAGCAGCCCTCCGCCCCCTTCAATCTGAACCGCCCCGTCTCCCACTGCCCCAATTGCGGCCACAAAATCAGGCCCTGGGAGAACATACCGGTACTCAGCTGGATTCTGCTCAAAGGCCGCTGCTCGGGATGCAAGGCGAAAATCAGTCTGCGCTACCCGGCAGTGGAGACCCTGAGTGGCATCATGACTCTGGCGGTAGCCTGGCATTTCGGTCTCAGTTGGGAGGCGCTGGCGGCAATGACCCTTACCTGGGCATTGATCTCACTGAGCCTGATTGACTTCGATACACAACTGTTGCCCGACAGCATCACTCTGCCCTTTCTCTGGTTGGGACTGCTGCTGAGTCTCAACGGGATCTTCACCGATAGCCAATCAGCCATCATTGGCGCCGCCGCCGGTTATCTCTCCCTCTGGAGCGTCTACCAGCTCTTCAAGCGACTGACCGGCAAGGAGGGCATGGGTTACGGCGATTTCAAATTGCTCGCCCTGCTCGGCGCCTGGCTGGGGTGGCACTACCTGCCGCAGATCATTCTGCTCTCCGCCTTTGTCGGGGCACTGTTCGGCGTCGCCATGATTCTGTTCCGCGGCCGGGATCGCAATATCCCGATCCCTTTCGGTCCCTACCTTGCCTGCGCCGGCTGGATCAGCCTGCTGTGGGGTGATGCCATCAACCATGCCTATCTGCAATGGGCAGGCCTGCTCTAATCGTCGCCCTCACCGGCGGCATCGGCAGTGGCAAGTCCACCGTCTCCCGGCACTTTGAAAAGCTGGGGGTTCCGGTCATTGATGCGGATCTGATCGCCCGGGAGCAGGTAGCGCCCGGCGCGCCGGCACTGGATGAGATCCGGCAGCAATTCGGCGCAGATGTCATCACCTCAAAAGGTGGACTCGATCGTGACAGAATGCGCGGTATCGTCTTCGAAAACAGCACCAAACGCCTTCAACTGCAACAGATCCTGCATCCCCGCATCCGCAGCGAGATGCAGCTTCGTCTGGTGCAACTCGACACACCCTATGCCGTGCTGGTCATCCCACTACTGCTGGAGTCGGGGCAGAACAGCCTCGCCGACCGCATTCTGGTGGTGGATATTCCTGAGGTTCATCAGATAGAACGGGTCCAGCAGCGTGATGGACTCAAAAAAACTCAGATTGAGCAGATCATCGCCGCGCAGGTCGACCGCCAATCCCGCCTTGCAGCGGCAGATGATGTCATCAGCAACGACGGGGGACTCCAAACGCTCGAAAAAGCCGTCGAACAGCTGCACCGGCGCTACCTCGACCTGGCCGAACAGCGGTCAATCTCCGGTTGACCTCGTCTGCCGTTATGGGTAGAATCCCGCCTCTTTCCGTGTGGGGTCCCACCCGCATCAGGATCAACAGGTTTTCTTGGGGATAGGCTATGTATGCGGTAATTCAAACCGGCGGCAAGCAGTATCGCGTCTCAGAAGGCGACACCGTCAAGGTGGAGAAGCTGGACGCGGATCAAGGTGCTTCTGTCGAACTGGATAAGGTTTTGATGGTTGCTGATGGTGAAGATATCAAGGTCGGCACACCTTATGTCGATGGCGGCAAGGTAACGGCCACCGTGAAATCCCACGGTCGCGGTAAAAAAGTGAAGATCATCAAGTTCCGTCGTCGTAAACATCACATGAAGCGTCAGGGGCATCGTCAGTGGTACACCGAACTGCAGGTGACCGGTATCAGCGCGAGCTGAGGAGAGAACGAAATGGCACATAAAAAAGCTGGCGGCAGCACACGTAACGGCCGCGATTCAGAATCCAAACGCCTTGGCGTCAAGATCTACGGCGGTGAGTCCATCAATGCAGGCAGCATCATCGTGCGCCAGCGAGGCACCCGCTTCCACAACGGCGTCAACGTCGGCATCGGCAAGGATCACACCCTGTTCGCCAAGGCAGACGGCAAGGTTGTATTTGAAGTAAAAGGTCCGCGCAATCGCAAATATGTGAGCGTGGTCGCTGACTGAGTCAGCCTCTGACCGGACCAGCAAGGGCCTCGTCTTTGACGGGGCTTTTTGCTTTGTGGCTCTTACACTTGCAGGGGTCGGAGTCAAACCGGGCTGAGCTGTCAGCAGTTGATATAGAGTTGAGCGGTTTGACTCCGACCCCTGACTGAACATCTCTCCAGAGACCCACAATAGCTTATGAAATTTGTCGACGAAGCCACTATCAAGGTTGACGCCGGTGACGGCGGAAACGGTTGCGCCAGCTTTAGGCGGGAGAAATATATCCCCCGGGGCGGCCCCGATGGCGGTGACGGCGGCCATGGCGGCAGCATCTATCTGATTGCCGACAGCGGCCTCAATACCCTGGTCGATTTCCGCACCCAGCGCATTCACCGTGGAGAGCGGGGTCAGAACGGCATGGGAAAGGAGAGGACCGGCCGCAGCGGCAAGGATATCTATGTACGCGTACCCGTAGGCACCAGAGTCAAAGACGATGAGACCGGCGAGCTCATTGGCGAACTGCTGGAGCACAAGCAGGAACTACTGGTCGCTCAGGGCGGCACCCGAGGAATCGGCAATGTGCACTTCAAGAGCAGCACCAACCGCGCCCCACGCCAGTTTACCCAAGGCACCCCCGGCGAGTGCCGCGAACTGCTGCTGGAGCTGATTCTGCTTGCAGACGTCGGCCTGCTGGGCATGCCCAACGCCGGTAAGTCGAGCCTCGTCAGCAAGATATCCAGCGCACACCCCAAAGTGGCGGGCTACCCTTTTACCACCCTCTATCCCAATCTGGGCGTAGTGAGACTGGGACGCGACCACAGCTTCGTAGTAGCGGATATCCCCGGCGTCATCGAAGGGGCAGCGGATGGCGCCGGCCTTGGCCTGCGCTTTCTCAAACACCTCTCCCGCACTCGCCTGCTGCTGCATCTGGTGGATATCGCGCCAATGGATGAATCGGCCAGTCCCGCTGACGAGGTGCGCCGTATTGAAACCGAACTGGAACACTACTCCAGTGAACTGGCTGCGCAGGAGCGCTGGCTGGTACTCAACAAGAAAGATCTGCTGCTCAGCGACGAACTCGAAGAGCGGCAACAACAGATCCTGACCAAACTGGGATGGACCGGACCGGTTTTCGCTATCTCCGCAGTGACCGGTGAAGGTACCCGGGAACTGGTCAGTGCCCTGATGGAGCGGCTCGAAGCACTCTGGCGTGAGACTCAGACGGAAGAGGTCGAAGAGGCGCCTTGGGACCCACTGGAGGAGAAGTGACGGGAAATGATTTCACGCGACTCGATCCCCACTACCAAACGCTGGGTCATCAAGATCGGCAGCGCCCTGCTAACCTCCGACGGCAAGGGCCTATCCCAGGAGACCCTGTCACCCTGGGTGGAGCAAATGGCACAACTCCGGCAGGCAGGCCACGAGATCGTACTCGTCTCCTCAGGCGCCGTCGCCGAGGGCATGAGCCGCATGGGATGGAGTCGCCGCCCGCACAACCTCAACGAACTACAGGCGGCGGCGGCCATCGGCCAGATGGGGCTGATACGCGCCTACGAGACCTGCTTTCAAAAACATGGCCTGCACACTGCCCAGGTTCTGCTTACCCGCGACGATCTCGCTGACCGCCCCCGTTATCTCAACGCCCGCAGCACACTGCGCACCCTTGTGGAACTGGGCGTGGTACCGGTCGTCAATGAAAATGATACCGTGGCCACCGAAGAACTCCGCTTTGGCGACAATGACACCCTGGCAGCCTTGGTGGCAAACCTGATAGAGGCGGATCTGCTGCTCCTGCTCACCGATCAAGAGGGATTGTTCGATGCCGATCCCCGCTTCAATCCCAAAGCCTCCCTGATCAATGAAACCCGGGTGGACAATCCTCAACTTGACGAGGTGGCCGGTGGCAGCGCGAACGGCCTCGGCCTGGGCGGCATGGTCACAAAGGTGCGGGCCGCCCGACTGGCCGCCCGCTCAGGCACCGGCACCATCATCGCCCCCGGCGCCAGGCCGGGGGTTTTGGCGGAAATAGCCCAGGGCAAAGAGATAGGCACCCTGCTGAAACCCGTTCAGGAGCCACAGGCCGCCCGTAAACGCTGGCTTGCAGGCCAACTACAGGCACGAGGCTACCTCACGCTGGATAGCGGTGCTGTGCGTGTGCTACAGGAGCAGGGCAGCAGCCTGCTTGCAGTGGGCGTGACTGATGTCAGCGGTGAATTTTCCCGTGGCGAAGCGGTGGTCTGTCTCGATGGTTCAGGCTGTGAAGTGGCCCGTGGACTTGCCAACTATGATGCCCAGGAGGCCCTGCGCATCATGGGGCAGCCGAGCAGCAGAATCGAGGAGATACTGGGTTATGTGGATGAGGCGGAGTTGATCCACCGGGATAATCTTGTGTTGCTTTGATTTTCTAATTTGAAATCAGTTGTAATGCCTGTTGTTTTGGATGGTTTTGTGTCGCTACGCGACGGTTCATTTAAACGGGGCTTCCGCGCCCCTACGGTCGGTTCAAACAGTTGCGGCTTTAATCCCTGTTTTACTGCGTTGCTCAGTGGAGTGAAAGTCGCCCAGCCGCTAGCCAGGTGAGGTGCTGTCTGTGTGCGGGTAACCCCGTTTCTGTCACGAGCGAGAAGCGCAGGAAAAGTCGGGAGAAGGGACCGGCTGTTTGAGCGTAGCAAGTTCCGGTCCCGCCGACTTTTGCGAGCATCGCAGCGGCCCGCAGGGCGTGACAGTCGGGCGTGCTTTCTTTTGGTTACTTTTCTTTTCACGAAAAAGAAAAGTGACTCGCCCAGCGGGGCGAGGAACACGCTTTCCGCAATAAAAGAAAAAACGACAGAGTAAGGAAGCACCAATCAAAAAACCGTCGCGTAGCGACACAAAACCAAGCCTCCAGACATAAAAAAACCGGCTTCCGCCGGTTTTCCTACAGGAGCAGTCGATTACAACTTACAGCGCCTTGATCAGAGCATTCAGACGACTCTTATGACGTGCCGCCTTGTTTTTGTGGATCAGACCCTCATTGGCACTGCGATCAATCACAGGCACAGCACTCTTGAAGGCCTCGGCTGCGCTCTCCTTGTTGCCCTCTTCGATCAGATTCACAACCCTTTTGACGTGGGTGCGCATGGTGCTGCGACGGGACTGGTTGTGCAGATGGCGCTTGTCGGCTTGACGTGCGCGCTTACGGGCTTGGGCTGAATTGGCCAACTTTTGACTCCTGAACATTCATAAAATCGGAAGGGCGCATATGTTGCTCAATAAACAAGCCAATGTCAACTCTTCTCTACGACTTCCGAAAAACTGCCGATTTTTTCACTATCTTGTCACGAAATGGGCTTATACTTTGCAGTTATAATAAGTACAACAACGAATCAAGGACAGTTCACTGGCTTCTTTCCTCAAACCCTTTGCCACTGTCGGCTCAAACACCATGCTCTCCCGCATCCTCGGGTTTGTGCGAGATCTGGTATTGGCGCGTCTGTTCGGGGCCGATGCCGCCACGGATGCCTTCTTCGTCGCTTTCAAGATTCCGAACTTCATGCGTCGCCTGTTCGCCGAGGGGGCATTTTCACTGGCCTTTGTCCCGGTATTGACGGAGTACCGCAGCCAACGCTCCTTTGCAGAACTGAAAGAGTTTGTCGATAAGATGGCTGGCACCTTGGGCACGGTGCTGCTGTTGACGACCACCATCGGCGTGATCGCGGCACCACTATTGGTGATGATCTTCGCGCCAGGCTTCATCGGTGAGGATGAGGGCAAGTATGAGCTGGCGGTGAAGATGCTGCACCTCACCTTCCCCTATCTCTTCTTCATCTCTCTCACTGCTTTCGCCGGTGGCATCCTGAACGCGCACAATCGCTTTGGCGTACCGGCCTTCACCCCCGTGCTGCTCAATATATCGCTGATCGGCTGCGCACTCTTGCTTTCGCCACGCATGGAAGAGCCGGTGATGGCGCTGGCTTGGGGCGTCCTTATCGCCGGTGGCGTGCAATTCATATTTCAGTTTCCTTTTCTCTACCAGTTAAACCTGATTCCGAAACCCAAGGTGGCCTTCCGGGACAAGGGCGTAATCCGCGTCCTGCGCCTGATGATTCCCGCCCTGTTTGGCGTCTCTGTAAGCCAGTTGAACCTGCTGCTGGATACGCTCATCGCCTCTTTCCTGGTTAGCGGAAGCATCTCCTGGCTCTACTACTCTGACCGCCTAATGGAGTTTCCAGTGGGTCTTCTCGGGGTTGCTCTCGGCACCGTGATCCTGCCCAACCTGTCGCGCAAACACTCCGAAAAATCACCCGAGGAATTTTCCAGCACTCTGGACTGGGCCCTGCGCGTCACGGTGTTGCTGGGCATTCCCGCAGCTGTAGGGCTGCTGCTACTGGCAAGCCCGATGTTGATCACCCTGTTCCACTCCGAAGCCTTCACCACCAACGATGTCGTCATGTCGTCCCAGAGCCTGATGGCCTATGCCCCCGGCCTGATGGCCATCATTCTGATCAAGATCCTGGCGCCGGGTTTCTACGCCAGACAGGATACCCGAACGCCGGTACGAGTCGGCATCATCGCCATGTTCGCCAACATGGTTTTCAATATTATTTTAGTGTTTCCTCTGGCCCATGCAGGTCTTGCCCTGGCTACGACTCTGTCGTCGATCCTCAATGCCTACCTGCTCTACCACTGGCTGAGAAAAGAGCAGATCTATCAACCAAGTCCTGAGTGGAAACTTATCTGGCTGCGCACAGGGGCCGCAGCAGCAATAATGGGGGCTCTGCTCATCTGGGGCAGCGGTGACACTGACGCCTGGTTGCTACTTGGCACCTGGGAACGCATCCTCCACCTTGCGTTTTGGATCATACTTGGCGCCAGCGTCTACTTTTTCGTCCTCATCTCTTCCGGAGTCAGGCTGCGCCATTTTCGTTCCGCGTAAGAAGGTGACACAAGCATGTGTCCGTCGTTTCCCGATGCAAGTACCTTTCAGCACCGAATACAGGTAAGTCCGATCAAGCGCAGCGGATCGGGCAATCAGGAAGGCTATTGAGCTTGCCGGTTCCGCTGCGCTTGAACCAGCCTACATCCCTCCAGCGACAGTTACGACAAAGCTCAGGATTCCCGGTGGCACGACCACCTTTGACCTTTAACCTTTTTCTTCATCCCTTATAATAAACCGCTTCAAACAAGGCAGTTTTTTTATGCAAGTCATTCGCGGCTTACACAATTTGAGACCAGAACACCGGGGCTGTGTGGCCACCATCGGCAATTTCGATGGCGTGCACCTGGGTCATCAGTCGGTTTTTCAGCATCTGCTCGAAAAGGGGCGCGAATTCGGCCTGCCCGCCACAGTAGTGACTTTTGAGCCTCAGCCCCGCGAGTTTTTCCAACCTGACGGCGCGCCTGCCCGGCTCACCCGCATGCGGGAAAAGCTGCAGGCGATGAAAGATATCGGCATCGAGCGGGTCGTGATCCTGGAATTCGGCAGGAAGATGGCGTCGATGCCTGCCGTTGCCTTCGTTGAAGAGTTGCTGGTCAGCGGTCTCGATGCCCGTTTCCTGTCGGTGGGCGACGACTTCCGTTTCGGCATGGGACGGGAGGGCGACTTCCATCTGCTGCAGTCCATGGGAAGACAGCATGGATTCGAGGTGGAGAACATGAACACCTTCAAGCTGGATGCCGATCGCGTCAGCAGCACCCGCATCCGGCAACTGCTCACCGAGGGCAACCTGCAGGCGGCGGAGTTGTGCCTGGGGCGTCCTTATCGCATCTGTGGCCGCGTGGCTCACGGAGACGAACGCGGGCGCACCATCGGCTTTCCCACCATGAATGTGAACCTTCATCGCCGTGTCAGCCCGCTACGCGGCGTCTACGCTGTCAAGGTCCGGGGCCTGGATAAACAGCCACTGCCCGGCGTGGCCAACATAGGTACACGTCCCACGGTGGAGGGAGACACCCGTTATCTGCTGGAGACCCACCTGTTCGACTTCGATCGCTCAGTCTACGGCGAGCATGTTCAGGTGGAGTTTGTACACAAACTGCGCGACGAAAAGAGATTCGACTCATTCGAGGATCTGCGCAGACAGATTCTGGACGATGCTGCGGCGGCGCGAATTGAGCTTGGGGTTTAGCACATTTGCCTGATCCGCTACGCTTGATCAGGCCTACATCCTGACTCGAGACCAGCAAGATACTTTGCGCATTGCGCCGGTTTGCGGTTCAATAGTCCACTTTTGTTGAAATCCACCCAGGCAGCCGTCCGTGAGCGACTACAAGCAGACCCTCAACCTCCCCAAAACCGCCTTCCCAATGCGAGGCAATCTGGCCCAGCGCGAGCCGGAGATGCTGAAGAAATGGGAGGAAAACAATCTCTATGCCAGGATCCGCGAGGCATGCGCCGGACGGCCCAAATTTATCCTGCACGACGGACCTCCATACGCCAACGGCAACATCCATATCGGCCACGCGGTCAACAAGATCCTCAAGGACATCATCATCAAGAGCCGCACGCTGGACGGTTTCGACGCACCTTATGTGCCTGGATGGGACTGCCACGGTCTGCCTATTGAACTCCAGGTGGAGAAGAAGATCGGCAAACCCGGGGCCAAAGTGACCAGCGGCCAGTTCCGCAAGGCATGTCGCCAATATGCCGCCAAGCAGGTGGATAGTCAGCGTAACGATTTCAAACGCCTGGGCGTACTCGGTGAGTGGGAGAACCCCTATCTCACCATGGACCATGGATTCGAGGCGGATATCGTTCGCTCTCTTGGCCGCATCGTCGAGAATGGCCATGTGCACAAAGGCTCCAAACCCGTCCACTGGTGCACTGACTGCGGTTCGGCGCTGGCCGAAGCAGAAGTGGAGTACCAGGACAAGGACTCTTTTGCCATCGACGTGCGCTTTCGTGTGCTCGAAGAACCGGCGCTGTTCGACCGCTGCCACCATGTGCCCGATGGGCTGGGTGAAGGTCCGGTGCATTTTGTGATCTGGACCACTACACCCTGGACCCTGCCCGCCAACCAGGCAGTGGCGCTCAACCCAAGCCTGGAGTACGCAGTGGTGCAGTGCGACGGCCCACTCGGCAGAGAGCGCATGGTGATTGCCGACGCCATGCTGAGGGATGTGATGGACCGCTACGGTATCGAGAAGTATCACGTCATCGCCTACGCCAAAGGCGATGCCTTCGAGGGACTCAAACTGCAACACCCCTTCTATGACCGTCAGGTGCAGGTGATTCTGGGGGAGCATGTCACTCTTGAGGCGGGTACCGGCGCAGTGCACACCGCCCCAGGTCACGGTCTCGACGATTATGTGGTCGGCGCCCGCTATGGCCTGCCGGTAGACAACCCTGTGGGCAACAACGGCTGTTTCGTGGAGGGCACCGAACTGTTCGCGGGCCAGCACGTCTTCTCCGCCAATGAGAAAGTGATCGATGTGCTCAAGGCACACGGCGCACTGGTGCGCGAGGAGCGTCTCAACCACAGTTATCCGCACTGCTGGCGCCACAAAACGCCGATCATCTTCCGTGCCACCCCGCAGTGGTTCATCAGCATGGACCAGGCCGGACTGCGTCAGTCTGCTATGCGTGAGATCGACAGCGTCGAATGGCTGCCCGACTGGGGCAAGGCACGCATCCAGGGCATGGTGGAGAACCGCCCGGACTGGTGCATCTCACGCCAGCGCACCTGGGGTGTGCCGATCACCCTATTCGTCCATAAAGAGACCAACGAACTGCACCCCAACTCCGCCGAACTGGTGAAAGCCGTGGCAAATCGGGTCGAGGAGAAAGGCTTTGAGGCCTGGTTCGATCTCGACGCCCAAGAGCTGCTGGGGGACGAAGCCGCTGACTACACCAAGGTTACCGACTCACTGGATGTCTGGTTTGATTCCGGAGTGACCCACCAGTGCGTACTGCGGGCCCGTGAGCAGCTGCGCTTCCCTGCGGATCTCTATCTCGAAGGCTCCGACCAGCACCGCGGCTGGTTCCAGTCTTCCCTGCTCACTTCGGTGGCAATGAACGACTGCGCCCCCTACAAACAGGTACTGACCCACGGCTTCACTGTCGACGATAAGGGCGAGAAGATGGCCAAGTCGAAGGGCAACGTGATGGCGCCGCAAAAGGTGATCAAGAACCTCGGCGCCGACATCATCCGGCTCTGGGTGTCGGCCACCGACTACCGCAACGAGATGACCGTTTCGGACGAGATCCTGAAGCGCACCGCCGATGCCTACCGCCGCATCCGCAATACCACACGTTTCCTGCTCAGCAACCTCAACGGGTTCGAGCCGGCGCAGAATATGGTCGCACCGGGCGAGATGATCGAACTCGACCGTTGGGCGGTGGATCGCGCCCTGCGGCTGCAGCAGGAGATCATGGAAGCCTACAAACACTATCAGTTCCACCTGATCTACCAGAAGGTGCTCAACTTCTGCGTAACCGATATGGGCGGTTTCTATCTCGACGTGATCAAGGATCGGCAGTACACCACTCAAGCGGACAGCCTGCCGCGCCGCTCCTGCCAGACTGCGATGTACCACATCGTTGAAGCGATGACCCGCTGGCTGGCGCCGATTCTCAGCTACACCGCCGATGAGGTCTGGTCACATATACCGGGAGAACGTGGCGCGAGCGTCTTTCTCGAAAGCTGGTATTCAGGTCTCTTCTCTCTGGATGACGACGAGCGTTTTGACCGCGCCTTCTGGGAGCAGGTGATCCCGGTGCGCACTGCAGTTTCAAAGCAGCTGGAGGCCCTGCGCGCCGACGGCAGGATCGGTTCTGCCCTGGATGCCGAGGTGGAGCTCTACTGCGACGGTGAATTGAAGACAGCCCTCGACGATCTGGGTGAAGAGCTGCGCTTTGTACTGATCACCTCAGAAGCCAGCGTCCTTCACCTGGCGGCCAAACCTATTGATGCAATAGAGACCGAAGTCGATGGACTCTGGGTCAGACCCACGCCCTCTAGCCTGCCCAAGTGCGTGCGTTGCTGGCACCACAGGGAAGAGGTGGGGGTGGACAAGAAATATCCTGATCTCTGCAGCCGCTGTGCCACCAATGTCGCCGGAAAGGGCGAGATCCGGCGCTTTGCCTGAGGTCACCATGCAACGCTGGCTCTGGCTTTCACTGCTCGTCCTCCTGCTCGACCAGGCAACCAAGCAGTGGGCGGAGGCGGCGCTGTCAGCCTATCAGCCCTCCACCCTGCTGCCGTTCTTCGATCTCACTCTGATGTATAACGAGGGGGCTGCGTTCAGCTTCCTCAGTGACCAGGGAGGATGGCAGCGCTGGTTCTTTATCATCCTGGCGCTGGGCGTCTCCGCAGTGTTGGTCGGTTGGATCTGGCGCCTGAAACCTGCGGAAAAAACCATCGCCGTCGCACTCTCACTGATTGTTGGCGGCGCTATCGGAAATGTCATTGACCGTTTGCTTTTTGGCCACGTCATCGATTTTCTGCACTTCCACTACCAGGAGTACTACTTTCCCGCATTCAACATCGCCGACTCCGCAATCACTGTCGGTGTTGCGCTCATGATCTTCGACGCCCTCTTTTTTTCTGCCAAGCGTGAAACAGACTGACACACCTTTCTCTGCAGCCCATCTATTTCCCTGCTATTTTTAGGTTATAACAATCATAATCCCCAAGCAGCAGTATCCGATCCACCCGGAGGTGCAAGATGCGACTGGAGGAACAGGCGAGGATTCACGCCACCACACAGATCAATACCGCAGAAGTTCTCGAAATAGACGGCAAACTGATCGCCACCGATAGCGAAGGCTATCTGCTGAATGCAGAAGACTGGAGTCCGTTAGTAGCAGAAACCCTGGCACAGAGAGATGCAGTTGTGCTGGGCAAGGATCACTGGACGCTGATCGACTTTCTGCACAGGTTTTACCAGGAGTTTGATATCGCACCGGAGATGCCGATACTTTCTCGCAATCTCTGTAAAGACCAGCAGAACTGTCGCTGGACGAGAACCTACATCAACAAACTGTTTCCGGGCGGCGCCAAGATGGCCTGCCGCTATGCCGGGTTATCAGTCCCGGTGGGGAGGAGTTGCCTGTAGCAATCATGGTGTACATTGCGCACTCTACCGAACGTAGGGTGTGCTGTGCGCACCAGATTTAGCAATTACGGTAATCATGGTGCGCACGGCGCACCCTACCGGACGAATCAAACCCCGTCCTTCATCTTTTCTGGATGGACGCTACCTGGCTTCGTCCAGGTTCGTCACCAGCGTTTCAACCTCAAGCCGCAGACTTCCCACAAGCTCATCCACACCCGCCAGTTCACCACGCTTCGCTCTTTTCTCCAGTTCTGCAGCCAGATCCCTTGCCCGATAAGCGGAAAAGTGGCTGACCAACCCCTTCAATGCATGGGCAGACCCGGCCATGACCGCAGCATCGTCCTCATCCATTGCAGATATGATCTGGCCAAGGGTAATCGGGACCCTTTCAACAAACATCTCAATCATCTGCCCCAATAGCTTTTCGTCACCATCAATGGTCTTCAGTGCAGCCACTCGATCCCAAACCACAGGCCGCTGCTCAAGCTCAGCACCCTCTATGAGGACCGCATCTGTCCCGGCCTGATGCGGGGAATCAACTGCATCCTCGGGGGCCGGCAGCAGCCAGTTGGAAAGCAGGCTGGCAAGTTCGCCTGGCTGGAAGGGCTTGCTGATGTAGTCATCCATGCCGTGCTGGATCGCCTCTTCTTTCGCCCCTTCCATCGCATTTGCCGTCATCGCGATAATGGGTGTCCTATTCCCACCACTCAACGCTTCACGATTGCGAATCATCCCTGTCACTTCATAGCCACTCATGCCCGGCATCTGGCAGTCCATGAGAATCAGGTCATACTCCACCATCCGGCTCTTTTCGATCGCCTGCTGTCCATTCTTTGCCTCGTCGGGAGAGATGCCTAACTTCTCCAGAATCCCCACTGCCACCATGAGGTTCATCGGCTCATCGTCAACCACCAGCACCAGTCCCTGAAACCGAGGCAGGATCTGCTGTTCTCTCTTTCCCTCTCTCTTCTGTTGTAGCATCGTATTATTATCCCTGTTGCTGAAGAGGTTACTAAGCATCTCGAATAGCTGATCCTTACGAACCGGTTTGGCCAATACACCATCGACCTCAGCCACATCATAGTCACACACCGAGCGCCCACCCTGAAGCAGGGGTACTATCTTTAGGTCTTTGGTTGCAGGATCGTCCTTCAGATGTTCGACATACTCCCTCCCCCCGGTCTCGATGGCATCACAATCCAGCAACAGCAAATGGTACTTCTGCGTTCCCCGGACTGCATTCTCATGCAGAATCTGTATCGCCTGAGAGTAACTCGCACAGGTAGAGAGTTTCAGGAAAGGGTCTGTCTCAAGGTAGGTTTCCAGCACAAAACGACTGGTTGCACTGCCACCCACAATCATGGCCCAGTGTTCGAGCACGTCACTCTCCGATACTATCCGAAAAGGTTCTGCCTTTGAAACATGCATCAGCGGAAGGTGAAAGAAGAAACTGGAACCCCGTCCCACGCGGCTGGTCATGCCGAGTTCCCCACCCATCATTCTGACCAGCTCCTTACTGATACTCAGACCCAGTCCCGTGCCACCATATTTTCGTGTGACCGAGCCGTCGCCCTGGGTAAAGGGCTCAAAAAGATGTGCCTGGTCCCCTTCCTGAACACCGATGCCGGTATCTTCAACGGTAAAGCGCATCCACTGCTTCCCGCCGTGTTCCTCCTGGAGTTCAACCTTCAGGAAAACTCCACCACGATTGGTAAACTTTACGGCATTACTCACCAGATTGGAGAGCACCTGTCTGATGCGAGTTGGATCACCGCTGAAGATCCCGGAGATGGAGTTTGCGATGTAGCAGTTCAACTCCAGATCCTTACTGTTAGCGGATTCCACGAACAGCGATGCGGTCTCCTCCACCAATTGGCCAAGATCGAAATCCACACACTCCAATGTCAGTTTTTCCGCTTCTATCTTGGAAAAATCGAGTATGTCGTTGATGATGTGCAGCAGGGAATCGGCGGAACGTCGCGCGGTATCCAGGTAGTCCCGCTCTTTGCCCTCCAGATCGGCATCTTCCAGCAGGGCCAACATCCCCATCACCCCATTCATCGGGGTGCGGATCTCGTGACTCATGTTGGCCAGGAATTCACCGCGCGCCTTCACTGCGGAGAGTGCCTCATCCCGTTTACGGCGCAACTCTTCCAGGGCATGGGCGAGACTGCGTTCATTCTGCCTGAGCTTCTCCAGGATCTCGGCAGAAGCCAGAATATAGTTAATGCGCTGCAGCAGTACAGGCCACTTCACCGGTTTGGTGACAAAGTCTGTGGCTCCCATGGTGTAGGCTCGCTCCACCGCTTCGATGTCACCGCGACCTGTCACCATGACGATAGGGATGTCCTTCGATTCCATCCGTCGGTTCATACGGCGGCAGGTCTCAAACCCGTCCAGCAGCGGCATCTCCACATCCAGCAGCACCAGGTCAGGCTGCTCCTGCTCGAATAACTCCAGGGCTTCATACCCTTCGGTTGCTTCCAGCACCTCAAAGCCACTATCCTCCAACACATCCTTGGCGATCTGTCTTGCCGTGATCTCGTCATCCACAATAAGAATCCTGGGGCCACCCAGATTTTCACTGCCAGCCTCACCGCTCTCATCTGCTCCCAGCTCTTTCTGCACCAAGCCTTGCAGGGCATCACCGACACGACCGTACTCCGCCTCAATGGCCGCCAGACGTTCCGGGGCATTAGCCAGCTGCCCTGCCCGGCCTTCCAGTTCGAGGGTCTTACAGAGACTGGCCAGTTCGGTTGCAGCCAGGTTGCCGCTGGCGGAACTCAGACTGTGCGCAGCCTGGGAGATGGCACCTGCATCCAGGGTCTCAACGCCATCGAGGAGGTTGTCCAACAGTCTGTGGGAGCTTTCAAGATAGATCTTTATGAGTTGGGAGAAACGACCCTGCCGCTTCCCATTGTAGTGGGTGCGCAATTTTTCCAACTTTTGTGGAACCAGCGCGCCCTTCGAAGAGGACTCATCCAGCCCCTCCTGCAGCTCATCACCCGCTACCGGCAGCTCACCTGACACAGGAGTAAGCCACCGTCCCAGCATACTGGCCAGATCTGTCAGTTCAAAAGGTTTGGCGAGAAAATCATCCAGCCCCTGCTGGAGGTATTGATCCAGATCCTGCGCCGAGGTTCTGGCGGTGGCCGCCACGATAACAAGCCGCTTATCCGAGTCACTTTCAGCCCGTCTGATTGCCTGAGTCGCTTCTATACCGTCCAACTCCGGCATATGGATATCCATGAGTAGCAGATCGTAGGAGAGGCGGCGTACTGCCTCGATGGCCTGTTCCCCATCAGTAACGATGTCGACCTGGCATCCCAGCTGTTGCAGCATGGCCTCCGTCACTTCCTGATTGACCGGATTATCCTCAGCCAGCAGTACTCTGGCTGCAAAAACCGGCAGGGCCACACTGTCGGCAGTCACATCGGTCTGAGCGGCAGATTTCTGTTCACTCTCCCAATTCTCTGAAGGAGCAGCAAAACCGGCGGTGAAGCGGAAAGTGCTGCCACACCCCGGCTCACTCTCCACCGTGATATAGCCTCCCATCAGTTGAGATAACTGCTGTGAGATTGAGAGCCCCAGACCCGTTCCACCGAAATAGCGGGAAGTCGAACCATCCGCCTGAGTAAAGGCGGAAAATATTTCAGACTGTTTCTCTTCAGGAATTCCGATACCTGTATCGGTTACCAGAAAACAGAGCGGTATCGCCTGCACCCCATGCTCCAATCGACTGACAGTAAGCCGGACCTCGCCACTTTCAGTGAATTTGATGGCATTACCCAGGAGATTGGTCAGCACCTGGCGCAGACGCGTGGGATCGCCCTGCATCCCGCCGGGAACATCCTCTTGCAACACATATTCGAGACTCAGGCCTTTGCGGTGTGCAGGTTTTTTGAATAGTTCGCAGGTCTCTGCCACCAACATCCGGAGATCGAAATCGACAGTTTCCAGATCCAGCCTGCCTGCCTCGATCTTGGAGAAATCCAGCAGATCATTGACGATATTGAGCAGTGTGCCGCCGGAATTACGGATCGTGTTCGCATAGTGAAACTGTTTCTCATCAAGCTGGGTTCCCAACAACAGTTCGGTCATGCCCAACATGCCGTTCATGGGAGCACGGATTTCATGGGTCGCATCCGCCAGAAAGCGGGATTTAGCCCGATTCGAAGCCTCTGCACTGCTCTTTGCCCTGGCAAAGTCCTGTATCTTTTTTTCCAGCTCGACATGCTCGCGGCTAAGTTGACTCGTCCGCGCCTCAACCAGACGCGACATGTCCGAACTGTACGCGGATATCGAGGCATCGCGACGCTGAATCGCTTCCAACAGATCATTGATGCCTTCGTAGAGTTTGCTAAATCCTGTGCGCCGCCTGGGTTTCAGACGTTGTGTGTAGTCACCGTCACTGGAGAGTGACTTCAGTGCATCAAGCAGTTGATCCAAAGGAACGGAAAACCGCTTTTCCATCCAAAACGCAACAAACAGAATGATAACCAGGGTAACGCCGAAGACCGCAACCAGGGTTGCAACAGAGGGAAGATGTGGCTCCGCAAAGAGCGGGGAGATAAAATAGAACAGCGTGAACGCAATCGTCAAAGCGAGTACAGAAATCAGAAGCAGGTTGACTATCAGTTGGAAACCTACTGAGCTTCCCCTCAACCCTTTCATTGCACAGCACCTTCTCTGAAAAGCGTACTGGGAACAACGATCTCAGGTCGTGCCGCCAAAAAGAACAGATGTGCGCCGGCAAATCGCCTTTGTCCGCAAAAAATCAACATACCGAAGACAGCCCCCAAAACATATCACTTCTTAAATGCGGCTGCCCCGACGCATCACTTCCATATGTATTAAGTGGGTGGCTACACGCTCTGTGGCGCACTTGTCACGCTCATTCGCTCCATTACCGGAACCAGCCCACATACTGTAACCTGAAACAGCTTGATCATCATCAAAAAAACAACCTTTCTTTAACGACAACTCGTTGATATATCGATATTTGGATAAAATGTATCATTACAGCAGCGGCGGCCGGAGGCAGCGCATGCTGAAGAAAAACGCACTCATGAATCATCTGTCCCCATCACAGCCCCTCGCACCATCTTGATATGGATGCGCAAGTCATAGAGCTGACCGGAAAAAGAGAGGGGCACATCAATCTTCATCACCTCCTCCCTGAGATCGAGCAACGCCTTCAACAGAATCTCTTTTTGCTCTGGAGTCAGCGACTTACGACTCATGCCGTCAAGCACCTCCAACTGACTGTACCAGCGATAGATACGGGCCCGCATGCGCCAGTTATAGACCGGCGGCATGAGTTTGAAGAGCGGCAACAAAACCATCACCAGGGGCAGCAGCATGATTTTCAGACGATCCACCAGGGTTGCCGCCCAAAATGGCAGGTAGCGCTGCAGAAAAGGCGCTCCATGCTTATAGAAACGGCCAGCCTCATCGCTAAGAGGAAACTCCAGAAACTCGGAGGTGGGAAAATCTCCCCGCGACCCAAACCAGCCACCATTACCATGCACCTCATCCATCGCCTGCAGCAGCAGGTCCGCCAACGCCGGATGCAGTGAATCGTTCATCACAAGATTGGCGACCGGGGCCAGCAGGCTGACGGATTCCGCAGGGATATTCGTCTGCAGATCCATTGCGCCTTCCGGCAGATTGACACTGGAGAGAAAATGGTGCCGACGCGCATAGGCATCTACCCGCCGGAAGTTCATCAGATGGATCTCAGGTTGCTCGAGTAGCGTTCGAACCAGCGGGGCGGTGGGTGAGACTACGAATACTGCAATCTCCACATCACCCTTCACCAAGGCCTCCAGCGCCTGCCGCCCACCCAGTGAAACCGTTTCAATCGCCTCTTCATCCACACCATTATCGCGCAAGAGAAAAAGCGTCAGCGCCTTTGTTCCACTGCCGTCAGTACCCACTGCGACCCTTTTTCCAGCTACATCAGTGAGCTGCCTAAGCGGTTGATTCCCACGATAGAAGACCCACATGGGTTCATACTCGATACCCCCCAGGGAGCGCAACTCGTCCGTTGTCCGAACTGACCCCGTACCACCCTGTACAAACCCTATTTGAGCATCATGCCGCTCCAGCAGCCCCAGGTTTTCAATGGATCCCGCAGTCTCTAGAATATCCAGCCGCACCTTCTCCCTTGCCAGAATCTTCTTATAGCGCAGGGCGAACTGATAGTAAGCACCTTCAGGGCTGCCCGCAGCAATAGTCAGATGGTTAGGTGGTGGGGGCACAACGAACTGATAGGCGACGCCAAAAGCGAGCAGCGCCAGCACAAGCGCAGGCCAATAGGTGGATAAAAGATGTTTTTGTTCTTTTACTGTCTGTTTCGGCATCATCTTCATCCGCTTTGGAGCTAGCCCATTTCACCTGAACAAAGTACAGCAAATAGCGGTAAGATCAATCCCCACTCAACTGATCCCCTGAATCTCAAAGATGCATACAGGCCGCCTCGTGCTGACTCCGGAAGATGCTTTTTATGTTCCAACCGACATGGCGGGTCTGCTTGCACGATTGAGTGACATCGATTTTATCGGCCCACACATCCTCCCGGAAAACGAGGCGGATTATCTGCTGGGCGAGCGCTTCATGCAGTTGGTCACATTCATGGGGTGCTCACCTTACATACAATTGAAACCCACAGAGGATAACCAGCCCTTCTGTCATCTGAAGATAGACGGTCCCTACACTGATCCGGTATTTCTAGGGGGAAAAAACAGCAATGCACCCAGCTGTAAAGCGTGCCGTAAACGCATCCCGCAGTGGGAGGCTCTGATAAAGGCCTGGTCAAAACAACCAAAAAGTTATCGGGCGACATGCCCGCATTGCGGCAATCGGCAGAACCCGGCAACCTACAACTGGCGACAGGCGGCAGGCACAGGCCGTTTCTTTCTCTTCGTGGAGAATATCTTTCCCCAGGAGGCGCAGCCCTCGACAGCACTGCTCAAAGCACTACAGGGCGGTGATGACAAGGCTTGGTGCTATTTTTATATTCAGGATGGCTGATCCGCTCATGGGGTAGTCGTCAGGGATGGAGCTCAGGAGGCCACTTTGCAGCAGTTTTTCCCCTTACCTTTGGCCGCGTAGAGCGCCTTGTCAGCGCGATCGAATACAGCCTCGACCGTGTCACCCTCCTCAAAACAGCTGATGCCGCAGGAGATGGATACCTGAACTGCCTTGGTGCCTGAATGGAATCCGCTCGCCCCGACCGCCTCGCGCATCTCTTCCGCCACGCTCAGCGCCTTGTCCTGATCTGTGCCACAAAGCAGGGTGACAAACTCCTCTCCACCATAACGAGCGATAAAATCCGTTTCGCGAAGCCTTTTCTGGAGTGTTTTTGCAATGATTCTCAGGGCGCTGTCACCCGCCTGATGGCCATAACGATCATTGATTTTCTTAAAGTCATCCACATCCCAGACAAGCATGGAGAGCGGCTCTCCAAACCTCTTCCAGCGTGCAAACTCCTGGCTGACCCTCTCGTCATAGGCCAACCGGTTCGGCAGCTCTGTAAGCGCATCCTGCAGCGCAAGGTGATGCGCCTCAACCATGCGAAAACGGATATCATCCGATTCCTGCTCCATCTCCCGCAAACGCTCCCGCAGGGCGCGCTCTTCGATTTCAGCATTTTGGTAGCGCCGCTCTTCATCCGCGAGAAACTGATCCATACTCAGCTGTATGTGATCCAGACGCTCCGCAACCGTCCGCTTCAACTGCCCAAGATCCGTCGCTTCCCGCACTGAGGATTGGATACCATCCACATCTGAGGCAACTGCCACATTCAGCCGACGCCCACTCTTTATCGCCACTTCTCGACTATCATGACCACTTCGAAGGTAGGTATCGAGTTCCTGCAGGCGCCGGGTCAACTCTTCGAGAAAACTTTCTGTCTCCTGAATCTCTGACTGGGCATCACCATAGGAGCGAGAGGTCAGCTCCAACAGATCCCGCAACACCCTGACCCACTCATCCGCTGCAGGTTTATCCGCCAACCGGCTTTGAAAATCGGAGATATCAGTGCCCCAGTGCCCAGGCCAACTGGCACGATCCAACAACTCCATCAGCATATGGTTAGGCGTATCCCCTTCACCTTCACCTTCACCGTCACCCTGCTTGCTGCTACTGAGAAGACGCCCAAACAGACCGCTCTTAGGGGGAGTTCCCTCAGTAACCGCATGATTCAACAGTGCCGCCAAGCGATCCAATTCGGTCTCCGCAACATGAACGGGGTCACTCAACAGATGGCTAAAAAGCCGTGAAGCCTCGGACACTTCGCTCTTGGGCAGCTGAAGACGCGAGATCAACTGACCACAGATCTCCAGCGGCTCAGGCCCTGCAAAATCATCGCTGTCCGACTGATGAACCAGACTGTCTGAAAGGGCATTCAGCCGCTCATTCAGGGTGGGTTTGACACCGTTGCGAACGGCGTCACAAATACTTTTCAGATGAGGGTCAAGATTGGGGTCCATCCCGCTGGCGGCAACTGTCAAACGGGTAATGGCGCGCACCAGAAGGCCTTCGGTTTCGGCACGGGAATCCAGCGACTGCTCATGTTGCAACAGCAACTCCTGGTATGCCTGTTTCCAGTCCTTTTCGTCGGCCATCATGAAATACTTCGGTTGTAATCCAGAACCCGCTACAGGACTCTCATCAAACAACTTATCAATAACCCAGTTACATGCAGGATGCGATTCACAAGTTCGCCAACACCTACGCCCAGTTGTCTCTGCCTGGCAGCGAAATACCTGCCGACAGTCCCCTAGATTATCAGCGCAGGAAAGAAAAGCAACGTATCAATCAGGCTGCCTTGGCAAGTCTTACGTTCGCCGGCAATTCGATTTCCAGACTGATCGGTAGATGATCAGAGTGGGCATAGTCCAACACCTCGGCCTTGGCTACACGCAGACTTGGAGATGCCAAAATATGATCCAGTTTGCGATTGGGTCGCCAACTCGGAAAGGTTTTGAGATCACAGGAGGTTCCCTGCAGATCAGTATTCTCCATCAGGAAACGGAACTCCTGAGATCCGCAGCCACAGTTAAAGTCCCCCATCAGGATCAGATGGGAGTAGTGGGACACCAGCTCACTGATATAGGAGAACTGCCGCAACCGCGCACGCCGCCCCAGGGCCAGATGCATAATGCAGACACCCAGCGGTTTTTCGCTGGTGGCAAACTCCATCAACATCGCGCCTCGACCTGGAAGCCCTGGCAGGCGATGTTCCACAATGGTGCTGGGATGCACCCGGCTAAGGACGCCGTTGCTGTGCTGGGCCAGTTTACCCAGGCTACGGTTTACCTGTTTATACCAATAGGGGAAACCCGCCTGCTGGGCAAGATACTCCGTCTGATCCAGAAAGCCACTGCGCAGGCTGCCTGAATCCACCTCCTGCAGCCCCACCAGATCGAAATCTTTGAGCAGACGGGCAATACGATTCAGGTTTGCCAATCGGTCGCGATGGGGTAGAAGATGCTTCCAGCTATGGGTGACATACTCCCGATAGCGGCGGGTATCAACGCCGGCCTGAATATTATAACTGAGCAGACGCAAGCGATGGCCATCCGTCTTGCCCACACCGTGTCTCTCTATCTGTCTCTGCATCTGGTATTACCCCATGCCCTGCCCCGTCAACCGGGATATGTTCCGCCCTATCTTCAATATTACGGCATATAGTGGAAAAAACTTGAATCCGGGTCGAAAACCACAAAAAAAGCGGCCGAGGCCGCCTTTTCCACCATTCGTGACATGATTTTACTTATTCAGGCCCTGAATATACTGAGCCACTGCCGCAATCTCTGCATCAGTCATGCGGGCAACGACACCTTGCATCATTTGGCTGACATCGTTGGTGCGGGCGGCAGAGCGGAAATCCTTCAACGCCTTTTCAGTGTAGGTCGCATGCTGTCCAGCAAGTGCAGGGAAGTTTGCATCCGGGTTGCCGGCGCCTGAAGGACCGTGGCATGCCATGCAGGCAGCAACGCCGGTTCCAGCGTTGCCGGCCCGATAGAGGGACTCACCTGACTCCGCTTTATCTGCGGCGGCAGTACCCATGGTCTTTTTCTGGCTGCTGAAGTAAGCAGCGAGATCAGCGATATCCTGATCAGCCAGAGGCGCGGCCTGAGCCGTCATCAGTGGGTCTTTACGGGCGCCTGACTTGAAATCCCTGATCTGTTTTTCTATGTACTTGGGGTGTTGACCCGCCAGTTTCGGCCACTGGGCATTTAAACTGTTACCATCAGGACCGTGGCATGCCATGCAGGCGGTTGATTTACCCTTGCCGGCCTCGGCATCACCAGCAGATTGGGCGCCGCTTGCGACAAACACAAGTGCGATGGAAACAGTTACTAGCCATTTATTCATGTTCAGTCCCGCTGTTTTCGTGCCTGGATTCAGTTCTCAACAGGCCCCAACTGGAAACACCACCGTTTGTGGTTTGATTCCAGTCGAACCCGATAACCATAAAAAAGCTGCGAAACTATACCAGAATCCTCTAATAAAGGTCAAAATATCGGGACTCACCTTATGTTGCTTGTCCTAGCACGGAGCCACTGCGTATGTTGGGACAGCTATTTCGAGGAACCCACATGCAGCAAGACCCTGATGTCAGCATCGTAAACAACTGTTTTGCCATTATTTTCACGCCGAGCCGGCGCCGTAATCGCTTTCCTGAAAACTGTGTCGATGTCGTGGCATCCGCCGAGGAGGCGATGGATCGGGCAGATGCCGCTGACAATACCTATGCGGCCCGGGTAGTTGGGCCATCCCGGTCTTCTGAGGGGCTTCGACTCTACTACCTGGAACAGTGGCTCGACTGAGAGTAACCCGAAACCTCATTTCAGGTTAAAGCTGCAACTTCGCCAACTCAGCGTCGATGACGGCAGCATCAAGGTTGTCGTAATCCGCCCGATTGGTTGTCGTTACGCCGCCAGCCATTTCATACCAGGCATAACCGGTGGTCCAGGGGGCGTGCTCATAACTCCCCTGTTTTCTGCGGCGCAGGCAGTAGAGGCAACCGGGACGGTAGATCAGATTGTAGCTCGTGCCTTCCCGGTGTAATTCGTTCAGGTAGACCCAAGCCTCTGGCGCGGAGCCAAAGCGCAGGC
Organism: Sedimenticolaceae bacterium; assembly: GCA_963691905.1. Taxonomy (GTDB): domain Bacteria; phylum Pseudomonadota; class Gammaproteobacteria; order Chromatiales; family Chromatiaceae; genus QGON01. Next base: position 992,764 of record OY829893.1, on the reverse strand, counting down.
AGTCCACCGGATAAGGCACCTCCCCTCCATTGTGCCCCCACAGTTCCGCTTCCAAAGGAAGTGGCTGTTCCCGCACAAACATCTGGAAGTGCAGATGATTGACAGAAGCGAAGGCGCCGTAACTGTTATAGCCGAAACCGACTCCCGGCAAGCATCCGCCCAACTCTTCGGTCAGATTCCAGATATAGATATGATAGAGATGTGAAAGATACTGCGGCTCACGCTCCCTCCGCTCCGGCACCAGCAGGCCGTGAAATTGGGCGAATGGAAACTTGTTGTAGAGCAGTTCGACCTCCAATCCGTGCAACTCCCCCTCCCAAAACACCTCTTTACGCAAAAAAGGCTTGTTGAAATGGAAGCCCCGGGGATCGAAGGGGCGATGTATTCCGGTAACCTTTTCTCCTGTCATCCGCGCCGGACGGAAGGCCCGGATGTGATTGAACTGTAGCTCCCATTCGTCTGCCTGACGGAACTCTGTCAACGCCACCCCGTCAAAACCAATCGCCATCAATTTAAGAAACACCACCAGATCGTCCGTGGCCGCGGGAACCTCCCGCCCTCCGGAGAGGCTTTCCCGGCAAATCTCCGCCAGCTGTTGGAAACGATGTTGGAGAGGCGCTTTTAGTGCTGCATGGATCTCGGGGTCGAAAGTCGCATTGGCAAGACCCAGGATAAAGACACCGAACCCTGGTTGCTCAAGGAGATCTTCAAGGCCGGAAAGAAAAGCCTGACGAAAAGTCTCGATGGATAAAAAGGGGCTATTCGACATATCGGATCCGGCGCTGGCCAACTGAGTCGGAGGAGCCTAGGAGGCTGTTAACACTACATGTGCTGCATTTTCTTCATGTGCATACGAATCTTGCGCACAGGCACTTGCATGGCCTTGGTGGAGCCATCCTCAAACAACAGTGTGACCGGTAGATTCTCTCCCGGCTTCAGTTTTTGTTTCAGGCCGATGAGCATGAGATGCAGCCCGCCAGGCTGTAGTCTGACCTGCTGGCCCGCCGGCAGATCGACCTGCTTCACGGGACGCATCCGCATCATGCCGCCCTCCATGGTGTGAGTGTGCAACTCCACCACCTTGGCGATAGGACTCTGCGCCCCCACCAAGGCATGCCCCTGCTGATCACGGTTGGTCAGCCCCATGAAGGCGGCTGTATTGGGCTGCCCCGGCGGCACCCCGCGCACATAAGGATCATCGACATCGACCATGCCGGCGACCTCTCCAGCAGAAATCTGCGTCCCAACAGCCAGCAACAGCGCGCCAGCCAGCACATTAAACAGATTCAATCTCATCACTCTACTCCAATAAAAAACGTCGGCTTATTTGAACCTGACGCCGCCCCGTTGTTCCCGAAACAATCGCAGATCATCTTTCTACTTTGTCACATCTCCACAGACAAAAAAACAGGGGGTGGCGGTTTCCACCGCCACCCCCTGTTTCCAACGCTATGCGATGGCATCAAACACTACGCCACCGTCATAAGGCGTATCCCGTGATTACAGGGTACTCAGCCACTCGGCAATCGCTTTCATCTCATCGTCTGAGACCATTGCCATGATGCCCTTCATCGCAGCGGTCTGGCCATTATTTCGGGCACCGCTCTTGATGTCTTTCATCTGATTGAGCGCATAGTCAGCACTCTGTCCGGCCAGCTTGGGGTACATCGGCATGATCGGAGTCTTGGCATCCTGGCCATGGCAGGAGAAGCAGGTCTTTGCCTTGAAGAGTGCGGCGCCATCGGCGGCGGCAACGGAACCAATCATTCCCAGGGACAGGACGGCAGCGCTGGCGGACAGCACCAAAGTTTTCATCTTCATAATGAGTCAACCTCTAGTTTTGAGTTGGAAAAACTTTTTACCTGAATCCTTGGAAACAGGTTGTAACCTTGGGCGGTGTAATTCTTACCCCGCACCTTGACGCGGTTGGAGGGTATATTACCATCGAGTAAATCGTCCATACAAAGGACATTTATCAATCTTATAGCCTCTTGGCGGAATAGGCTATGCCACTGTCAATGGCTGCCACCCTTGTCTGCCATGTGGGAGAGGTAGAGTGCCAACCCGAGCAACGCGATGCCACCGGCAAACTGCAACAGATCCATGGGGGTAGTGAACTCCATTCCCAAGGCGAACTCGAAATAGCGCACCACCAGAATCATCATCACCACCTTGGCCAGGCGACTCTTGAGGTCGTCCAGACTGGTGATCATCAGCACCTTGGAGGCACCTTCACTGTTTTCCGCCTGATCAATCTTGCTGATGAAGAGTTCATAGAGACCCAGAGAGAAGATCAGCAACACCGTCGCCAACAGATAGCCATCCACGATCTCCACTACATGGGTCACAGTAGAGGAGCGCAGTTCGATCCGGGCTTCAACTGTCAGATCGGGCGAGGCGTAGTGCGCCAGGTGCCCGATCATATAGACTGCATCCACCGACGCCATATAGAACATGGCCAAGGCCGCAGCCAGGCTTGCAACCACTGCGGACAGCACCACCAGGCGGCTTTTCCAAAGGAAGTTCTCGAACATTTTTTCCAAAGTTTTTACTCCAAATAAATCAATCCCCTATTATTCAGGCGCTGAATCTCGGGTCAAGCATGTATGCCTGATCCGCTACGCTTGATCAAGCATACTTTCGCTCAATTCAGGGAAACCATATTTCGGAACCGTTCCTGTCACCTGTCACCTGTCACCTTGCAAGCAAGCCTACCCCCGCCATCCCTGGCGCCACCTCCTAACGCCTTATCACCCCCGGCCCGGACTTCCTGTCCGGTCGTTCGCTACGCTGCGAAGGTCCACTGGACCTTCGGTCGTAGCTCACCCTTTCGCCTTTCCCCCTCCGCCTTGTAGAATACCCGGCTTTTCCACTCTCAAGACCCTAGCTTAAATGATCGAATTCATCCCAGGCCAACGCTGGATCAGTGATACCGAGTCTGAACTCGGCCTTGGCACCGTGCTGAAAATAGAGGGCCGCACCGTCACGCTGCTCTTCATGGCAGCAGGAGAGACGCGCGTCTACGCGATGCAGAATGCTCCACTGACACGCGTGCAGTTCCATACCGGCGACAGCGTGGAGAGTCATGAGGGTTGGAAACTGCACATCTCCGGGGTGACTGAATCCAACGGCCTGCTCACCTACCGTGGAGTACGTGAGGATGGCAGCGTTGCAGGACTGACCGAGGGCGAACTGAGCAATTTCACTCGCTTCAACAAACCTCAGGACCGCCTGCTGGCTGGGCAGATCGATCCGATGAACTGGTTCGATCTGCGCTACCACACCCTGAAAAAACTCGGACAGCAGGAGAAGTCCCCCACCTACGGCCTGAGCGGCGCGCGCATCGACCTGATCCCCCACCAGCTCTACATTGCCCATGAAGTGGCCACCCGGCCTGCACCCCGGGTGCTGCTTGCCGATGAAGTAGGTCTGGGCAAGACCATTGAGGCCTGCCTGATCCTGCATCATCAACTGCTTACCGGTCGCGCCAGCCGGGCACTGATCCTGGTGCCCGACCCTCTGGTCCACCAGTGGCTGGTTGAGTTGATGCGGCGCTTCAACCTGAAGTTCAGTATCCTCGACGAGGAGCGTTGCCAGGCTATCAGTGAGTCGGGGCAGGGAGACAATCCGTTCCACGCCGAACAGCTGGTACTTTGCAGTCTCAACCTCTTCAGCCAGAATCCCGACCGGCTCTCCCAGGCACTGGAGGGAAGCTGGGATCTGCTGATCGTGGACGAGGCTCACCACCTTGCCTGGTCGGAGAATAATCCCAGTGCCGAATACCTTCTGGTGGAATCCCTCGCCCTCAAAACGCCGGGCATACTCCTGCTCACTGCCACCCCTGAACAACTCGGGCGGGAGGGCCATTTTGCCCGTCTGCGTCTGCTCGACCCCGACCGCTACTTCGATCTTGCTGCGTTTCTCGAAGAGGAGCAGAGTTATCAGCCGGTCGCCAACGCGGTCGAGGCCTTGCTGACGGATGGAGATCTCTCTACAGAATCCTGCGATTTGTTGCTCAATGTACTGGACGATGAGGAGGGAACAACGCTGTTGCGGCAGCTCCAGGACCCCGCAACCGACAGCGACCACAAGACGCAAGCGCGAGAGGCCTTGGTAGAACTGCTGCTGGACCGCCACGGCACCGGCCGGGTTCTGTTCCGCAATACCCGTACCCGCATCGAAGGTTTCCCCGAAAGGGAGCTGCACGCCTATCCCCTGCCGCTGCCGGAGCCCTATGAACTCCCCCTGGCTGAGCCACTGTCTGCGGCACAACGACTCGCGCCGGAACGCCTCTACCACGGTACCGGTGACCAGGTCTGGTGGCGCATCGACCCACGGGTCGACTGGATTATCCACTTCCTGCAGGAGAACCCCACAGAGAAAGTGCTGCTCATCTGCGCCCATGCCGATACAACCATCGAACTGCAGGAAGCACTGCGCCAAAAGTCGGGTGTAGGTGCAGCGCTTTTCCACGAGGGGATGTCCATTCTGGATCGCGACCGGGGTGCGGCCTGGTTTGCCGAATCGGAAAACGGCGCCCGCATTCTGCTCTGCTCCGAGATTGGCAGCGAAGGGCGAAACTTCCAGTTTGCCCACCATCTGATCCTGTTCGACCTGCCCCTCGACCCGGATCTGCTGGAGCAACGCATCGGCCGGCTCGACCGGATCGGACAGACAGAGAGGGTCAAGATCCATGTCCCCTATCTCGACCCCGGCCCTCAAACCGTGCTGCTGCGCTGGTATCACGAAGGTCTCGACGCCTTCCGCCACAATGTGCCGGGCGCCCACGGCATTCTCTCCCAACTGCGCCCCGTAGTGACCCAGGCGCTGGAAGAGGATGATGAAACCGAGGCGCATGAGCTGTTGTTGGAAACAACCCGCAAGCTCCGGGAAGAGACATTCGAAAGATTGCAACAGGGACGTGACCATCTACTCGAACTCGGCGGTTGCCGAGAACCGATGGCGAGTGAGCTGGTGGCCACCCTGCACAACCAGGATCAGGCACCGGATCTGCAGAACCACATGAACCGGCTGTTCAACGGCTATGGCCTGGAGAGTGAGGAGCTGGGGCTCGACAGCATGATCATCCGTCCGGGAGAGCAGGTTCTGGCCGGAGGTTTTCCAGGTCTTCCGGAAGAGGGTTTGACCCTCACCTACAGCCGCACCACTGCGCTGGCCCACGAAGACCGGCAATTCTTCACTTGGGAACATCCACTGGTGAACAGCGCCATGGAGATGGTGATCGACCAGGAGACAGGCAACAGCTCAGCGGTCGGTTACAAAGACAGTCGGGTCGCCGCCGGTCAACTGCTGCTTGAAGCCCTCTACGTGGTCGAATGTATCGCCCCCCGCAGTCTGCAATCCGGGCGCTTTCTGCCACCCACACTGATCCGCGTACTGGTCAATGACAAAGGGGAGAGACTCGACCATCAGATCAGCTGCAATGAACTGACCGACCAGGGCAAACCTTTGGGCACCCGCACAGCCGCACCGGTAATCCGGCAGTTTCGCAACGCCATCCAAAAGCTGGTGAAACTGTCTGAACAGCAGGCACAGCAGCAGGTACCTGAATTGATCGAGCGAGCTGCAAGCGAGATGATGGAGAGTTATACCAGCGAGATCCAGCGCATGGTGGCACTCAAACAGTACAACCCCAACGTACGCGACGAGGAGATCGAAGCGCTACAGGCTCAGGGACTGGCGCTGCACCAGCACCTGCAGGATTCACGACTGAAACTGGACGCGGTCAGGTTGGTGGTTACGTTGTAAAAGATAGGAACAAGATTAAAGGTGGCCGTGCCATCGGATAAGCTGAACGCTGTCGGAATTGCCGCAGCATCGTAGGCCGGTTCAAGGGTAGCGGAACCGGAGTATGGTTTCGCCCGGTCTATCGAGTCACGACCCCAATCTCTTGCAGTGAGAGGCGCCGATAGGCGCCCGGTGCCAAATTTTCATCGAGTTCAAGGTTGCCGATAGCAACCCGGTGCAGGCCAACCACCCGGTTACCTACTGCGGCAAACATCCGTTTGACCTGATGGTAACGTCCTTCGGTAATCGTCAGCAGACAGTTCCTCTCTGGCAGAATTTCGAGCATCGCCGGTTGGGTGGGTTGCGGCTCGTTGCGCAACGACACGCCCTGCCGCAGTTTCTCCGCATCTAAAGCCGTCAATGGGTCAGCAAGGGCGACACGATAGCACTTCCGGCATTTACGGCCCGGTGCAACGATACGGTGGGACCATTGGCCGTCACTGGTGATCAGCACCAGACCGGTGGCATCGATATCAAGCCGTCCCGCAAAATGAAGGTCGTCAGTTTTTACCTCATCCAGCAGATCAAGCACCGTGGGGTGTTGGGGATCTCCGGTGGAGCAGACATACCCTTGCGGTTTGTGCAGCATGAAGTAACGAGGACCAGGCTGGCCCGTCTCGTTACCATCCAGGATTACCTGCGTTTCCGGCACAACACTCCGAGACGTGCTTTTTTCTGTCTCTCCGGCAACCATCACCCTCCCCGCACGTATCGCTTTTTGTGCCTGTGAACGGGAGAGCCGGGTTACGCTGCTTAAATACTTATCAAGTCTCATGTGAGGTGGTGATGAGGTCGATAGCCATGTAAATTTCGGTGGCACAAAATAGACTATAACCTGAAACTATTGGAATACTCCCTAGCCTATCCAACTCATCGCCCCCTGAAGTTAACAATCGACTCTGTCGTCCGACTGATGTAGTATCCGCGCTTCCGATGCACTTCGGTCTGCATCCATTCTGTGTGATTACACTCCGTAATCCGATTTATCCAAAGATCATCCCTGGACCGTAGCAAGGCTCAACGCCCTGTTTGTGATGATCCGGAGCTTTTCCCAATCATGTCTTTTGATACTCTCGGCCTGTCGGCCGAACTGCTGCGTGCCGTGTCTGAATCCGGTTACAGCGAACCCACCCCCATCCAACGTCAGGCAATTCCCGTTATTCTTGAAGGCCGCGACATCATGGGCGGCGCCCAGACGGGTACCGGCAAGACTGCCGGTTTCACCCTACCGATGCTGCAACTCTTGAACCAGCACGCGCAGGGCAAGGGCCAGCGCCCGGTACGCGCCCTGGTGTTGACGCCGACCCGTGAACTCGCCGCCCAGGTAGCTGAAAGCGTGGCGACCTACGGCAAACACCTGCCGTTGAAATCGACCGTCATCTTCGGTGGCGTAAAGATCGGTCCCCAGATCAATGTGCTGCGCCACGGTGTCGACATACTTGTCGCAACCCCAGGCCGCCTGCTCGACCATGTACAGCAGAAGACCCTGGATCTCTCAAAGGTTGAAATTCTGGTGCTGGATGAGGCGGACCGGATGCTCGACATGGGCTTTATCCACGATATCCGCAAGGTGCTGGCGTTACTGCCCAATAAGCGCCAGAACCTGCTCTTCTCCGCCACCTTCTCGGGTGAGATCAAGACCCTTGCCGACGGCCTGCTGAATTCACCCACGCTGATCGAGGTGGCGCGTCGCAACACCGCCGCCGAAACAGTATCCCAAATCGTCTATCCGGTAGACAAAAATCGCAAACGCGAACTGCTCTCCTACCTGATCGGTTCCCGCAACTGGCGGCAGGTATTGGTCTTCACCCGCACCAAGCACGGCGCCAACCGGCTGGCCCAGCAACTGGAGAAGGATGGCCTCAGCGCGTCCGCGATCCACGGCAATAAGAGCCAGGGGGCACGTACCCGGGCGCTGGCCGGTTTCAAAGCGGGCGATGTCCGGGTGTTGGTGGCCACCGACATTGCGGCTCGTGGTCTCGACATCGACCAGTTGCCCCATGTGGTCAATTTCGAACTGCCCAACGTGCCGGAAGACTACGTACACCGTATCGGTCGCACCGGTCGGGCGGGCAACGAGGGCGAGGCGGCATCTCTGGTCTGCGTCGATGAGCACAAGTTGCTGAAGGATATCGAACGCCTGCTGAAGCGCTCGATCCCGCAGGAAGTATTGCCGGGTTACGAACCGGACCCGAACATCAAAGCCGAGCCGATCAGGAATGGCCGCAACAGCACCCGTCACACCCATGGCAGGGCCGACAAGCCACGCCGCAAAGAGGGGCGTCCCGGTCGGAGTAAAAGGGCTTCCGGCAACAGGCAGGAGCGCAATACCCAGCAGGAGCGGAAAAGCGGAAACCGGTCTGACAGTAGCAGCAAGCCGACCAGTTCCCGGCCAGCCAACGCCGGGCAGCGCCCAGCGAACAAGCCCGTCAGGCGAAGCGGCAAGCGCAGGCAGGGTGGCGAAACGCCTTCGCTATTGGGCTAACGCAAAGTCGGGATCACCTAACAGGTGATCCCGAACAGTAACCCACATCCTGGCTGACAGTTCAGACTGTCAGCCAGGATGTGGTCAGAACCGGCAATGCCTGGATGTATCAGGGACACATGCCGGAAACTGTCATGTTACCCGCACACTTGCTGCAGGATTGCCCTGATATCCAGAAACTCTATCTTCTTCGTGTGGTTTCGGATAATACCGTCATTCTGAAGCTTGGTCAGCGCCCGGCTGAGGGACTCAGGCCGTAAACCCAGATAACTGGCAATATCCCCCTTTGACATGGGCAACTGCACACTGCCTGTGTTGTCGTTCTTCTTGATGGTCTTCTTTTCGCACAGCATCTGCAGAAAAGACAACAATCGCTTTTCAGCGCTCATATAGCGCCCATGCACAATGGTATCGTTCGTGTAGCGAATCTTCTGCCCCAGGATAATCATCAATTTCCGTTGCAACCTCGGCACGAACGAACAGAGCGACTCGAGATGATCAAAAGGGAGTTCACAAACCAGGGTTCGTCCCAATGCGATGGCATCATGGCCGTATTGCTCGGCACCGATCGACTCCAGCCCCACAAGGTCCCCCCGGAAAAAGAAACCATCCACCAGCTTGGTGCCCTCGAAAGAGGCGGTTTCGATCTTGACGGCCCCCGACTGAATGACAAACAGGGACTTGAATTTGTCCTCTACCCTGAAGATGGTCTCTCCAGCCTTAAAAGGTCCGAGAGTATGGGTAATCTTCCGCAACCCCTGCACCTGTTCTTCACTGAGCCCCTCCCCCAGACAATGGCGCTTCGCTTCACACTCGGAACAATCCTGCTCAGTTTGATCTCCAGAGCGTTCTTCCTGCGATGACGCCACCTGATTATCCTCGCCTATTTCACTGGTCATTGTGTTTTTCATTTTCCTGAGAATGAGAAAAAGGGGTCAGAATCAAACCGGATAGCTCATGTTGCCTACGCATAACTCAGCAGCAGGATTTGATGCCTGGCCCTTGGTGGATCAAATCTCCTTATAGATCTCCGCACCCTTCTTCAGAAACTCCTGCGACTTCTCATTCATGCCCTGCTTCAGGGCCTGGATCTCTGAGATCCCCTTTTTGGCGGCGAATTCCCGCACCTCCTGACTGATCTTCATGGAGCAGAAGTGAGGTCCGCACATGGAGCAGAAATGGGCCACCTTGTGGGAGTCGTGGGGCATGGTCTCATCGTGGAAGTCACGGGCCTTCTCCGGATCGAGACCGAGGGCAAACTGGTCTTCCCAGCGGAACTCAAAGCGGGCCTTTGACATGGCATTGTCCTGCAGCTGGGCACCGGGAAATCCTTTGGCCAGGTCGGCAGCGTGGGCCGCTATCTTGTAGGTGATGATGCCTTCCCGTACATCTTCCTTATTAGGCAGACCAAGATGCTCCTTGGGAGTGACGTAGCAGAGCATGGCAGTGCCGTACCAGCCGATCTGCGCCGCACCGATGCCGGAGCTGAAGTGGTCATAGCCGGGGGAGATGTCGGTGACCAGCGGGCCAAGGGTGTAGAAAGGCGCCTCGAAGCAGTCGGCCAGCTCCTTGTCCATGTTCTCCTTGATCATCTGCATCGGCACATGGCCGGGGCCTTCAATCATCACCTGCACGTCGTGCTCCCAGGCGATCTTCGTCAGCTCACCCAGGGCTTCCAGTTCACCGAACTGGGCCGCGTCATTCGCATCGGCCAAACAGCCGGGACGCAAGCCGTCGCCCAGAGAGAAGGCGACATCGTAGGCCTTCATGATCTCGCAGATATCCTCGAAGTGGGTGTAGAGAAAGTTCTCTTCATGGTGGGCCAGACACCATTTGGCAAGGATGGAACCACCCCGAGAGACAATACCGGTGACACGATCGGCCGTCAGCGGCACATGACGCAACAGCACACCGGCATGGATGGTGAAGTAGTCGACACCCTGCTCGGCCTGCTCGATGAGCGTGTCGCGCATGATCTCCCAGGTGAGATCCTCTGACTTGCCGTTGACCTTCTCCAGCGCCTGATAGATGGGCACCGTGCCGATCGGCACGGGAGAGTTGCGCAGGATCCACTCCCGAGTCTCATGGATATTCTTGCCGGTGGAGAGGTCCATCAATGTGTCGCCGCCCCAACGGGCCGACCAGGCCATCTTTTCGACCTCCTCGTCGATGGAGGAGCTGATGGCGCTGTTGCCTATATTCGTATTGATCTTCACCCGGAAGTTACGACCGATAATCACCGGCTCCATCTCCGGGTGGTTGATGTTGGCGGGGATGATAGCGCGCCCGGCAGCAATCTCGGCGCGCACGAATTCCGGGGTGATCTCATCCGGGATATTGGCCCCCATTGGCTCACCGGCATGCTGACGCAGCAGCTTGGCGTAACGCGGGTCGGCCCTCATCTCCTGCAAACGGCAATTTTCGCGGATTGCGACGAACTCCATCTCAGGGGTGATGATGCCCTGACGTGCGTAGTGCATCTGGGTGACATTCTGCCCCGGTCTGGCCCGGCGCGGCGCACGGATATGCTCAAAGCGCAGATTGGCCAGCTCCGCATCGCCTTGCCGGATACGACCATAGTCCGAGCTGGGGCCCTCGAGCTGCTCGGTGTCATCACGCTCCTCGATCCAGCCGGAACGCAGGTCGGGCATGCCTTTCATCAGGTCGACCTTCTGCTCAGGGTCGGTGAAGGGGCCAGAGGTATCGTAAACCGTAATCGGCGGGTTCTCTTCGGCGCCAAAGCTGGCTGCTGTGGGATCCTGTTCGATCTCCCGCATCGGCACCCTGATATCCGGGCGTGAGCCCTCGACGTAGATCTTCTTCGACTTAAGAAAGGGACGAGTCACCTCTTCGGAGAGGCTGGCGGTCTTTTTGATGAAATCTTCTGGGATGGCGCTCATGGTGGCTGCTCTCTAACTATTTAGGTGGAAAGCGAGCGCGGTGGGCGTTCAGCTTTCCTACGCCGGTATTAATCGGATCAGGTTCGAAGGGTTTCTCTCAGCCTGAGTTCATCAGGCGCCCCTAGCTGGGTACTATTTCACTATCGTAGATAATCTTTCGTCGTCTTCCATGGCACTGCTTCAGTGGTTCCATTCACCCCCGGCCCCGCCGTCCTGGCGGGCTTTACGTTGAGAACAGTATAAAGGAGGGACAAACGAATGCAATTGATCCCATGAGCAAAATACCAACCCTGCGGACAAGGTAGAGCAGACCACCCAGCCATCGGGCGATGAGAGGCACACTTCTGCCCCATCTGATTCCTTGCCTACGGAGAGTAAAATACGTAGGCTGGTTCTCTATACGTATTTTTATGGACTCTAAAGGGGATCTACCAGTGGTGGAGAACGGTTTTGAGCAGGCCCGTTTCAACATGGTCGAGCAGCAGATCAGGCCTTGGGATGTTTTCGACCCACGGGTTCTGGGGCAGTTCCTGACCCTGCCTCGGGATACCTTCGTACCCAATGCCTATAAGGGCTTGGCCTACGCCGACATCGAGATTCCGCTAGCCCACGGCCAGGCAATGATGTTTCCCCGCATGGAGGCGCGGCTGATCCAGATCTTGGCAATTCAGTCGGAGGATCAGGTACTTGAGGTCGGCACCGGCAGTGGTTTTCTCAGTGCATGTCTGGCCAAACTCGCCAACCGCGTTGTCAGCATCGATATTCATAAAGATTTTACCGAAATGGCGGGGCGCAACCTGGATGCCCTGGAGATTCGCAACGTGCTGCTACGCACCAGTGACGCCATGACGACACCCAGTCCCGACGGCCCATTCGATGCCATTGCGGTAACCGGCTCTGTGCCGACAAGCGCCCAGGCAGAGATCTTCCGTCAGCAGCTCAAACCCAGCGGCAGACTTTTTATCATCATCGGCACAGCGCCGGTCATGGAGGCCTGGCTGATCACCCGTGAGTCTGAGACAACTTTCCGGGAAGAGATAATCCTGGAAACAGAACAGGTGCCTCTGGAGAGCACAACACAACCGGAAGCTTTTGAGTTCTAGCTGATCACACAACTGTTTCACTGAACAGTCGAGCAACGATATCCATCAGCCGCTGCATGGCGCCGCGATTCTGTTCCACCAGATCGCGGCCCCTTTCCCCGACCTGGCTCCGCTCGCTGGCATCACTTAGCCAACGGGCAGACACCCCTGCCAACACCTCGGCAGTCACCACCTCCCGTGCCGCACCCCGGTCGAGAAACAGGCGGCTGATCTCAGCAAAATTGAACATATGAGGGCCGAACACCACCGGCACACCCTGCGCCGCCGCCTCGAGAATGTTGTGCCCACCGTGGGGCACCAGGCTACCCCCGATAAACGCCATGTCGGCGGCTCCAAGGAACATGGCCAGTTCACCCATGCTGTCACCGAGAAACACAGCGGTCTCAGTGCGACAGGGACGCTGCTCGGATCGGCGCACCAGATCAAACCCTGCACTAATTGCCAGTTCAGCCACCCGGTCGAAACGTTCGGGGTGGCGCGGCACCAAGACCAGCAGGCTCTCAGGCAGAGTCTCGCGCACCTTCGCATGCGCCGCCAGCACCAGCTCATCCTCCCCTTCATGGGTACTGGCAGCCACCCAAACCGGACGCGCCTGACCCCAGTCCCGACGCATCACGTCCGCCTGCTCCCGCAGGCTGGCCGGCAGCTTAATGTCGAATTTGACGCTGCCGGTCACCTCCACCTGTCCAGGCCGGGTACCCAACACCTGAAAACGGTCTGCATCCATTTGGCCTTGAGCGGCAATCAGCGAAATATTCTGCAGGGTCTCCCGTGTCAACCCTGCCAGACGGCGATAACGGAGCGCCGAACGGGTCGACATGCGGGCGTTGGCCAGTAGCGATGGAATATTCCTCTGCCGACACTCATGCAGAAGATTGGGCCAGATCTCCGTCTCTATTAGGATCAGCAACCGGGGCTGCAGTCTGTCGAAGAAAGTTTTGACCACCCACGGCGCATCGTAGGGGGCATAGTGGTGGAACACATCCTGGCCGAACAACGATTCAACCTGTTTCGCCCCGGTCGGGGTCGTTGTGGTAATCACCAGCGGCAATTCGGGATAGTCGGCAAGAAGCCGCCTCACCAGCTGGGCTGCCGCCTGTACCTCACCCACTGAGACCGCGTGCAGCCAGATGCAGCCGTCACTGAGCGGCGAGTCAAACCACCCAAACCGCTCCAGCCAGCGCTCCCGATAAGCCGGGCTCTTGAGGCTGCGCCAGTAGAGGCGCACCACCACCAGCGGCATTATCAGATAGAGCAGCAGGGAGTAGATGTGTCGCATCAGGTCTCACCCAGTACTGCTTCAAGTGCGGCAACATTGGAGCGAAGATGTGCCGGGTTGATGGTGCCGGCAATCATACTGCTCACCCCGGGCTGGGAGAAGATGAATTCCATGGAGCGAGACACACCTTCCGCACCTTTAACGTGACCACTCATCAGCCCTTTCTTCACCAACACGCCTTTGTTAGCCCTGGCTGCCGCTTCCAGCACCGGCAACTCGTCGTTGTAATCCAGGTTGCAGGTGGCCATCACCAGGTCGCACTCCTGCACCACCAGCAGTCCCCCCTCCACCGTCTTGCTCGACATGCCGATGGCGCGCACCAGCCCCCGGCGCTGAAGATCACGCAGGGTCTCCAGCACATCCTCCTGCCGCAGTATCTCCAGATCGCCGCCGTGGGAGTGGATCAGCACCACATCCAGATAATCCGTCCGCAGAGACCGCAGGCTCTGTTCGATACTCTCGCGGGTGGCGCGGGCGGAAAAATCAAAACTGGAATGACCTTTTTCAAAAGTCTCGCCGACCTTGGTCACAATGACCCATTCATCTCTTGATCCCGGCAGCAGCCGCCCCAGGCGTTGTTCGCTACTGCCATAGGCGGGGGCGGTGTCTATCAGGTTGATACCAAGTTCACGGCTTAGCGCGAGAAGGTCCCGCACCGCATTGTCGTGCGGAATCTCGAATGAACTGGGGTATTTGACCTGCTCGTTGCGGCCAAATTTCACCGTTCCCAAGCCGAGTGGACTGACCTGGATACCGGTACTGCCGAGGAGCCTCAAAACCATTGTCGTTCCTGCTCCCAAGGTAACCTTGTCACCGGCGGCCGGGGCCAGCCTTCGGGAATCTTCAGTTCGCCCTTTGAAGGGGTTATCCCATCCTGTTGCATTCGGTCGATAACCTGCTGCGCCAGACGCGGGGCAAACGCCAGCTTGGTCGGCCAGGCCACCATCACATCCTGCAGCTGTTCAAGAAAACTGCTGTCCGGCCGCTTGCCGCTTGGCTGGCGAGGCTCCGCCCGATCAACCTCTAGTGTCGACCATTCGACGGCAGAAAGATCCACCCAGGGCATCAGCGCCTGTAACTCACGTTTTGCGGCACTAACCTGTGCCTGCGCGGAACGCTCCACTCCCTCTTCGGCAATATCTCCCCCCAGGTACCAGACGTGATCACCATCCGCCAGCGGATAGCTGGTGATGGTAAGGCGCGGGTTGGCGCCGGCCCCGAGGCAGTGAGCGTAAAGTGGCGGCAGTTTTCCCCGCAGCATTACCATCTGTAGCGGCCGACGCTGCATGGCGGGCTGCTCCAATCCCAACTCCCGCATGAGCCCTTCATTCCCGGCACCTGCTGCCAGCAGCGTTCTGCGGCTCCTGATCTGTAGTTTTTCACCCTTGTCTCCCAACAGCATGAGCTGATTGGACGCATCGAATTTGATGCCGTCCGGCCAGTCGATGCGTCGCATATAATTGCCATACTGGAGAAACAGTTCCGTCACCAGCGAAGCCACATCCAGCACCGGCTCCTCCAGCCGATAGACATGGCCTTTGAAGGCCTTATCCTGAAACAGCTTTGGACGATTTTCCCCTTCGACCTCACCAATACGACTCTGCATCACCTTGCCGGCAAAGAAGCCAGCCATGCGGGAGACCAGTCCGGTGGTGGACCAGAGATACTGGTGATCAGAGAGGATACGCACTGCCGAAAGGTCGAGTTCCCCATGGCCAGCCAGTGCGTCACGCCAGATACCAGGCATCGCCTGGATCGCCTGGGATGACCCGGTCAGCTTGCCGGTCAGCGCATACTTGGTGCCGCCGTGAATAATGCCTTGGGAGGCGGGTGTCTGAACCCCGCCGATGCAGTCCGATTCAAGCAGCAGGCAGCGGTAGCCAGCCTGGCGCAGACGGCCCAGAGTCCAGAGTCCGGCAATGCCGCCGCCGAAGATTAATATATCGGTTTCGAGGGTTTTCACGTTTTTCATTTCGTGTCGCTACGCGACGGTTTTGTTTTCGGAGCTTTCCTTACCTAGTCGCTAATGTCTTCTGTTTCTTTGAAGCATGTTTCTCGCCCTGCTGGGCGAGTCACTTTTCTTTTTCGTGAAAAGAAAAGTGACCAAAAGAAAGCACGCCCGGCTGTCACGCCCTACGGGACGCTGCGATGCTCGCAAAAGTCGGCGGGACCGGAACTCGCTACGCTCAAACAGCCGGTCCCTTCTCCCGACTTTTTCTGCGCTTCTCGCTCGTGACAGAAACGGGATTACTCAATAGCAGACAGCGCCTTACTTGGCTAGCGGCGGGGCGACTTTCACGCCACCGAGCAACGCAGTAAAACAGGGATAAGAGCCGCAGTTGTTTGAGCACAGCGAGTTCTGCGGCTCCCCTGTTTTGCGAGTAGCACAGGGTCACCCGATAGGGTGGCGTGACGGAGCAATGGTTTTGATGGGCGGCGTCCATGCCGCCCACCCTACGGGCGCACTAACGTGCGTCCAAAAATGGCTTTCCTGCCATTTTGTGGTTACTTTTCCCAAAAGAAAAGTCACCTGCCGTAGGGGCGCGGAAGCCCCGTTTAAATAAAACCGTCGCATAGCGACACAAAATCATCATAAGCAACAGGAAACGCCCTACTGTTGCCGAATCGACTCCACAATCTTCGTCGTCGAAATCCCATCCACATAGGTCAAGACTCTTACCTCTC
This sequence comes from Sedimenticolaceae bacterium, assembly GCA_963691905.1. Lineage (GTDB taxonomy): Bacteria > Pseudomonadota > Gammaproteobacteria > Chromatiales > Chromatiaceae > QGON01. The sequence continues at coordinate 976,504 of OY829893.1, read as the reverse complement.
CACCCGCCTCACGGGTACAGGCCGCCCCTGGAATCTTATCTGGATCATTATCCCCGCCCTTCACCAGAAAATCGGGCTTCAGACGACAGATGAGCCGCTCCGGCGTCTCTTCACTAAAGGGCACCACCCAGTCGACACAGGCGAGCGCCGCCAACACATGCATACGATGATCCAACCCGTTGATCGGCCTGCCGTCTCCTTTCAACTGACGCACGGTTTCATCCACATTTACCGCAACCACCAGGCGGTCTCCAAGACGACTCGCCTCCTCCAGATAGGTGACATGGCCCGGATGCAGGATATCAAAACAGCCATTGGTTACGACGATCTGCTCTCCCTGCATGCGGGCGATGCGCATCAACCGCACCAATTGATCTTCACCCACCACACCGCGATGGGTGACGTGGTGCTCCATCAGGGCCATCTTTAGCTCATCTTCGGTAACCGAAGCGGTACCCAATTTTCCAACCACCACACCGGCGGCCACATTGGAGAGGTGCGTAGCAGTATCGAGTCCAAGTCCGGCCGCCATACCTGCGGCCAGCACAGAGATGACGGTGTCACCGGCGCCGGTCACATCGAAAACCTCGCGGGCGTGGGTCGGCATGTGGCGCGGCTCCAGCCCCTGCTGCAACAGGGTCATGCCCTGCTCGCCACGGGTAATCAGCAGTGCATCGATTTCATACCGTTGCAGCAGATCATGACCACGCGCCACCAGTTCATCCTGATCCTCGCACTTACCCACCACGGCTTCAAATTCGGAGAGATTCGGCGTGACCAGAGCCGCGCCGCGATAGAGCTCATAGTCCTCTTTTTTCGGGTCGACCAGCACCGGCTTTCCGGCCTCCCTTGCCAGCGCAATCAATTCACGGATATTGTGCAGTGTCCCTTTGTTGTAGTCGGAGAGCACAAGCAGATCAACGTCAGCAATCAGTCGGCGACAGCTCTCCAGCAGCGCCTCGCTACCGGTCGCAGGAAAACCATCTTCAAAATCGAGCCGGATGAGTTGCTGATGCCGACTGATCACCCGCAGTTTGGTGATCGTCGGAAACCCATCCAAAGGTTCAAAACAGCAGGTTACACCGGCAGCATCGAGGATATCCGTCAACGCCCGCCCCGGCTCGTCGTCTCCGATCAATCCGGCCAGCACTGCACTCCCGCCCAAAGCTGCGATATTGAGCGCCACATTGCCGGCACCCCCCGGGCGCTGTTCCTCTTCACCGACACGCACCACGGGGACAGGCGCCTCGGGTGAGATACGGGCGGTATCGCCGTGCCAGTAGCGGTCGAGCATGACGTCGCCCACCACCAGAATACGGGCCTGATCAAACGCTGGGATATCTATGGACATGGGGTTGAAACCGAGTTGAGTAAACAGGCACATCATAACATAGCAGTATCGCCGTTCTGGCGATTAACCGGTCCGGCGGGTAAAATCAGCCACTTACCAACTAGACCTTTTTTCATACCATCCGCAGAAGGTTCTCCTGCGGTTGTTATCAGGAGACCCGATGACCGGCAACAAGCTCTATTTCAGGCTGTTGAGCTATGTGAAGCCCTACCGCCGAATCTTCGTCCTGGCCATCTTCTTCACTGTTCTGCTGGCACTCACTGAGCCGCTGCTGCCGGCACTGCTGAAACCCCTGCTCGACGGCAGTTTCGTGGATAAGGATCTGGACACCATCAAACTGATGCCCTTCGCCTTGATCGGCCTGTTTGTGGTGCGCGGATTCACCTCTTACGCCAGCACCATGGCCATGACTGCGGTCTCCACCCGGGTCGTCATGGATCTGCGCAACGAAATGTTCCGCAAACTGCTGGTTCTGCCCAACCGTTACTACGACAACAACCCCACCGGCATTGTGTTGTCCAAGGTTACCTATAACGTGGAGCAGGTCGCCGCCGCCTCCACCGAAGTGCTGATTGTACTGGTGCGGGATTCGGTATCTATCCTTGGACTGCTGGGGCTGATGCTCTACCTTAATTGGCAGCTGACACTGTTCGTCTCCGTGCTGGTGCCGATCATCGCACTGATTGTGAAATTTATCGGCAAACGCATACGCGATATCAACCGCTCCATTCAGCAGACGATGGGGGAGATGACCCATGTCCTTGAAGAGGCGATACAGGGCAACAAGGTGGTAAGACTTTTTGGCGGCCAAATCTATGAGTACGACCGTTTCCAACAGATCAGCAACTGGCTACGGCGCTATAACGTGAAACACCAGGCCACCGCCGCCCTCAGTTCGCCAGTGGGACAGTTCATTCTGGTACTTGGTCTGGCTGCGGTAGTCTATTTTGCAGCCCTGCAATCCCTGGATGATAAGGTCACTGTCGGATCTTTCGTCTCCTTTATCGCAGCAATGGCAATGTTGCTCTCTCCACTGAAAAAACTCATCGGCATCAACAGCGTCCTTCAACGGGGACTGGCTGCTGCGGAAAGCATGTTCGAGCTGGTGGATGAAACGCCCGAAGAGGACAAAGGCACGACCAAGGCCAAACAACTTAGCGGCAGAGTTGACTTCGACCACGTCACTTTCACTTATGGGGGCAGCGACCGAAAGGCCCTGGACGATATCTGCCTGACCATCGAACCTGGAGAGAACATCGCCCTGGTCGGCCCATCTGGTGGCGGCAAGAGCACCCTGGCAAACCTGATCCCACGCTTCTATCATCTGGACAGAGGCCGCATCCTATTGGATGGAGAGGATATCCAGGAGGTCACCCTTGCTTCCCTGCGCAGCAACATCGCCCTCGTCAGTCAGGATGTGACCCTGTTCAACGATACCGTTGAGGCGAACATCGCCTACGGCGAGATGCGTGGTACCGATCGGGAATCGGTGGTTAGCGCAGCGACCAGCGCCCATGCCATCGAGTTCATCAACGAGATGCCCCAGGGACTCGACACCCTGATCGGCGAAAACGGTGTACGTCTTTCAGGAGGACAGCGTCAGAGACTGGCCATCGCCCGGGCGCTGCTCAAGGACGCACCGATCCTGATCCTCGACGAAGCGACCTCAGCCCTGGACAACGAATCGGAGCGATTCATTCAGGAGGCACTTGCCACCCTTACCCGCAACCGTACCACGCTGATCATCGCCCACCGTCTCTCCACTATCGAACACGCCGACCGAATACTGGTGCTAAGCGAGGGACATATCGTAGAGTCAGGAACCCATCAGGAACTGATGGCGCTGGGAGGTACCTATAAAAAACTCTACGACACGCAGTTCTCCATTGCCGGCGGTACTTTCTGAGCGGCGCCGTACAAACTATCGAGAAAAAGACAACTCAGGTCGACTAACCCGCAACTGGGTTTTGCTCATGCTTTCAGATTATTCCTACAAGGGGTACAGATTTTCCTGATAGGTACTCCCCACTTTCGGTAGTATATTAATTCCCAACAAGGACGGCCGATGAACTTCGGAGGGGGCATGGAAGTCCCGCCTTGTTTTAGGTTACAGACAGGGATGTGATCTGTTAACCAGGCACAAAGGAAGGTGTCGACCTCGAAAGCCCGTTCCAGGGATTGGTGCGGGCTTTCTTCTTTTATAACCCAGGGACAAGGAGAGATGCGTAGGCAGCCCTGCACTGGATAATCAGAGAAGAATATGGAGCCGGCGAGAGGAGTCGAACCCCCGACAAGCTGATTACAAGTCAGCTGCTCTACCAACTGAGCTACGCCGGCGCTGGATCGGGGATTCTATTCTTTTATGCCGGATGTGGCAACGTTTCCACAATCAATCACGTTGCGCTCGATTCCAGGAAAAGCTTGGGTGAGACTCTCCCACTTATCGTCCGAAATAGGGGGAGTATTCTTATAGCTATATTCAAGCCTATAAGAGGACTGTTTTCTCACTCTTGGGCGAACCTCGACATCAAAACCCTTATCTGCGATCAGCTTTTTCCTGGCCTCTGCCCGGTCTTCGTTTCGAAAGAGTCCCAGAGAGATGGCATGGGCAAGTTCACCGCTGGTAAATCGCCAGAGATCCGTAACACCGGCACCTTTCAATCTTTTTACCGTGGCTACCGCGGCAGCACGATCTTTCTGTGGGGGAACCACTACCCAATAGCCAGCCTGCTCTTTCACAGACTCAGTCTTCAACCGTGTTGTTACATCCAGCGCCAATAGTCTGATGGACAGTGTGTCCACCATGGCACGCTTGGGTAGTGGGCCAATGCTTACACAGGTAGTGGTATCGACGAGTACCTTCTCCGGCTCTTCCGTAGTGGCTATCTCCTCTTCTGGAGGAATAATCGGCTTCGAAATCTGGGGTTCTAAAGCCGCAACAGTGGGAGGTTCAGCCTCCTTTTTCTCCTCTTCCAAACCTTTCTCCAGGATAGGTTCAGGCGTCACCTCCCCAAAAATCTCCCCACTATCAGCCGCGATTCTCTGAGCAGGTTCAACCTTTGGGGATAAGCTCACATCAGAAACGGGGGGCGCTGCAGGTTCTTCTTTAACCGCAACAGGCAGATCACTCGGGACACCGGACTTCTGCACAGATTGTGGCTCAGCCTCATTCGGCACCTCACTCAGCAGAATCAAGGTTGCAACCCCATCAGTGTTCAGGTGGCCGTTCCGGGAGACCTGCTGCTGTGGATATGCCCAGATGAGGACACCAATATTGGCAAGTAGAAGCAGAAAAAACAGCCATTTCATGCGTTGCCCCTCAACCCGGCAGCTATCGCCACGCCGTTAAGGACAAGATTGGGTTCATGCCGTTTCGGCATCAACACCCCATCCAGCAGTTGGCCTGCTGCTCCCCCGGTCAAAAGAGAGAGAACCGGTTGGTCCAGCTTTTTACTCAATCTGTCTCTCATTTCATTTATCAGTGACTTTGTTGCGTTGATCCCACCGGAAAGAATAGCCGATGCGGTATCGGTCGCAACAAAGTCTATCGACTCAGCTTCTTCATATCTGGAAATCGCCGTACCGCCCAGAAGGCTTTCTTTCATCATATCGAGACCAGGTATGATCAGGCCGCCAAGATGCCTGCCCTCAGCGTCCATTGCATCGATTGTGGTTGCCGTTCCACAGTCTACGATAAGGCAGGGCTGATGAGAAATCGCTCTGCCAGCCAACAGCGCCATCCAGCGATCCACCCCAAGTTGTTCCGGCTCACGATATCCATTCACAACACCTGCCTGGACGCGTCTTGATACAATAAATTCCGATTCGATCATCCAATTGCGACGTATCCAGCGGGAAACCTCAGCGTTGACCTTCTCACCTGCAACGCTCGAAATCCATACTGATGCAGGTTGCTCTAAATTTTTCCAGCATTGATTCAACCAGCCATCTATATCAGCGCCATAAGCTTCACGCATAATTTCACCTCTGCGCAGGCCTTCATGACTGCACCATTTAAGGTGGCTGTTTCCAAAATCCAGAAGAAGAATCACTGTTCTTCCAGCCCCCCACGTCTAAGGGAAACCTCTCCGGCGTAAAAGCGACGCAACTTTCCGTCAATTTCTAGCAACAATGCACCTGTTTCATCAATGCCCCGGTGTCTGCCTTCATACTCCTGGGAGGCACTGCTCAAACTGATAGTTTCTCCTGTCAGCAGATCATGGCGTTGCCATTCATCGGCAAAGGCAGCAAGACCTGAGCGCCGGTAGGTCAGTATCACATCAACAAGATTGTCGATCAGCTTGGCAACAATCCGGTTACGGGGAATTTCCATTTCATCTGAAATGGAAACAAGGTCCACCCACGGCTGATCGATAGCATAGCCGTGTTCGCCAATGCGTGTATTCAGCCCTATCCCTATAACCACCTGAGAGGGACCTTCAGCTTCACCAATCACCTCAAGCAACAGCCCAGCCAGTTTACGCCCTTCCCACAAAACATCATTGGGCCATTTTAAACCAACGCCCTGATACCCCAGTTCCAGTAGGGTACGAATAATTGCAATGCCAGCAGCCAGGCTGAGCCCACCGAGTCCCATCGGACCCGTCTCAAAACGCCAGAGTAATGAAAGGTAGATGTTGCTGCCATATGGGGAGATCCATTGTCTGCCATGTCGCCCCCTGCCAGCCGACTGCTGCTCAGAGAGGCAGACAGTACCGGAAGCCGCGCCTTCGGCACCTTCCTGCATGAGCCAGGTGTTGGTTGAATCTATCGCATTGTGTACGTGAATCGCATTGATATGGCGAGACGCAAGCGCTGTCATTGATCGGCTAATTTGCTCTGCATCAAGAAGCTCAATGGGATGAGAGAGACGGTAACCTTTGCCACGTACTGAATGGATATTCTGCCCCAGCATGTCACCTAGAGAGTGGAGATGTTTCCAAACTGCAGCACGACTGATACCCAATGCGCCCGCCAGGGTTTCACCGGAGTGAAACCGTCCATCGGACAATGCACGTATCAATCTAGTTTTCGTATCCATTCGATATCAGCCAGTCGGACTGGCGTAGCTGATGCTCTTTCGGCGGGTCAACAGGAAGGCAAAAGACGCAGGTATCGGCTGGGGCAGTCATTGGTTGGAGTTCAAACTCCATCATTTCATCGCGTCGAAAAGCATGCACGGTTACGGATTTTCCAAGCGCACAGTCAGCAATTGCTTTTTCGAGCTTTTTTCCATCAACCTTTAAATGATCAACCGCGATAATAATATCACCTGCAGACAGACCAGCAGCCTGTGCTGCGCCGCCATCAAAAACCTGATGCAACTTTGCCTCCACACTCTGAGCCGAAAGACGCGCACCGATCACCGGTTTTTCGGCCTCACCAGCGGGCATTTTATCTACGACACGCCCGTTGTCTAAAGAGGATTGAGCCGGCAGCAAGCGCATTTCCACACCAAAGTTTTGCAGCAGATCAGCTACCGGCAGATCGGCAGTTGAGCGGGCACCCCGATCAAATATATCCGATAGATCCAGGCCAGACACCTCGGCGGCAACCGCTTCAAAACCACCCTCGGGCACCCCTTTCCCTGTTGCGCCATGCCTGCGCCACATCTCGCGCATAACGTGATCCAATGATTTTTTTCCATCCGTCTGCGAACGGATATGCAGATCAAGCACGAGCGCTAAGATCGCACCTTTTGTGTAGTAACTGACAATCGCATTAGGGGCGTTTTCATCCTGCTTGTAGAATTTGGTCCAGGCATCGAAACTGGATTCCTCAAGCGTTTGTTTAAACCGACCACTACCCCGCATGACACGGGTAACCGTTTCTGCGAGTAGTTCAAAGTAGGATTTCCTGTCGATACATCCGCTTCGAACCAATGCAAGTTCATCATAATAAGAGGTAATACCTTCAAATACCCACAATTGTCGAGTGTAAACCTCCTGCGATGTTCCTTCCTCCTGAAACATCGCAGGCATAATCCTTTTGATGTTCCACAGATGAAAATATTCGTGGCTGCAGAGACCGAGAAGGCGTCGATAGCCTTTGGTCATCTCCTGCATACCCTCAAGCGGAAGGTCATCTCTGCTTGCAAGCAGACTGGTGGAATTTCGGTGCTCAAGACCACCATAGCCATCTCCAACAACTGTAAGAAGAAACAGATAATCGTGAACCGGCAACTCAACAAATAAACCAACATGTTGGCGGCATATTCTCTCAAGATCTAAACACAATCGCGCAAGATCGCATCTTTGTCGACCGCTGATCGCAATGCGGTGTGGCACATCTGAAACTGAAAAACCCGCCTCTGTGACATCTCCAATTTCGACAGGGTGATCCAGCAACTCTTCATAATTTAATGAGTGATATTGGCCGAATCCCCGTTTATCGACCTCATCCTTTTTCATTGAGGTCACCACTTTCCAGTCATCGAACTGCTGACCTATTGGGCTATGAATCGTCAATAGGCAAGCCATCTCATCTTGATTACTGACCCCAAGCAGCAGGCTGGATCCGTTGAAATAGGCATGAGTGGTATCGAGGTGGGCGGCTCTAACGGAGAGCTCCCAAGCATAAACTGTGTAGATTAGCGTGATGGAACCAGATGCAGGTGCACAGCGCCAGCGCTGCTTATCCAGTTTCTTAACCTGAACAGGTCCCGTCTCATCTAAGGCTTCAAGCGTGATGATATGGCGGGAAAAATCCCTGATCATGTAACTGCCACGGATCCAGGCCGGAAGATAGAACGTCTGCCCAAGCGGGTCAGGTTTCCGGACTCTCAAAGTCACCTCAAAAAGGTGGGCTTCCGGCGACTTCATCACTACCTGATATTCGATCATTGCGCCATCCACGTTGAAACAGCAATCTTAGCCTGAGCATTTACAGGTCTGGCAACCAGGCCAGAAACAGAGGCAGTAACAAGATATTCAGCATCATCTGCCAACGGCATGTAGACCGAACTACCAAAATAGGTATCTATCAAACCTGACATATCAACCAGTTGATTAGATAAATTTAGCAGCATGCCGCCATCAGCGGTGAACTCAAATACATTTTTGACCGCTTTATTGGTGTCAGTATGTCTTCCAGAAAATCTTTCCAAGCGAACCAAAGGTTCGCTGCCAAACATGATCGTCCAAGGCTTAAATTTCACAAAGCGTGCATCGAGCTGCCATTGATCGGTAGAGAGAAAAAAAATTTCATTGTTCGCATGACTATGCTCTATCCCCACCTGAAAACCCGCTTCTGTTTTCTGACTGGTAATCCTCGCAACCTCCATCTCATGTGTGAGTTTTTGATAGGTATAGAGGTTTGTAGCAAGGAGCAGCAGTAAGAATCCAAAAAGCACGAGTGGCAGACCAATCAGCCCTGTCACTGCTCCGGTCAACAGTCTCCTTTTAAAAAGCGCTCGAAGCCCAAACAAAAGCATGCTTAGACCCGTAATCAATAATATGAGTGAAATGATCATCAAACTAATAGATCTGGTAAACAATATCCAATATTTACATTGTATGCCTGATTCCATGTCAAACATTTTGTTTGAACAATAAAAAAACCCCGAACCATAAAATGATTCGGGGTTTTGAATAAAAGCCTGGCAGTGACCTACTTTCACATGGGGAGACCCCACACTATCATCGGCGCTAAGTCGTTTCACTTCCGAGTTCGGGATGGGATCGGGTGGTACCAACTCGCTATGGCCGCCAGGCAAACTGGCTCGAAAGGATGAGTTCTCATCCTTTCAAATTTGGTTAGATCGCTTGTAGCATTGGGTATGCACTCAACCAGCACCCAAAACACTTGGGTGTTATATGGTCAAGCCTCACGGTCAATTAGTACTGGTTAGCTTCACACATTACTGTGCTTCCACACCCAGCCTATCAACGTCATAGTCTTTAACGGACCTACAGGGAACTCAAGGTTCCAGCGAGATCTTATCTTGGGAGGGGCTTCCCGCTTAGATGCTTTCAGCGGTTATCCTGTCCGTACGTAGCTACCCGGCAATGCCACTGGCGTGACAACCGGAACACCAGGGGTACGTCCACTCCGGTCCTCTCGTACTAGGAGCAGCTTCCCTCAAATCTCGAACGCCCACGGCAGATAGGGACCGAACTGTCTCACGACGTTCTAAACCCAGCTCGCGTACCACTTTAAATGGCGAACAGCCATACCCTTGGGACCGACTTCAGCCCCAGGATGTGATGAGCCGACATCGAGGTGCCAAACACCGCCGTCGATATGAACTCTTGGGCGGTATCAGCCTGTTATCCCCGGAGTACCTTTTATCCGTTGAGCGATGGCCCTTCCATACAGAACCACCGGATCACTAAGACCTACTTTCGTACCTGCTCGACTTGTCTGTCTCACAGTCAAGCACCCTTATGCCTTTGCACTCATTGCGCGATGTCCGACCGCGCTGAGGGTACCTTCGTGCTCCTCCGTTACTCTTTGGGAGGAGACCGCCCCAGTCAAACTACCCACCATACACTGTCCCCAACCCGGATAACGGGTCTAGGTTAGAACTTCAAACATACCAGGGTGGTATTTCAAGGTTGGCTCCGCCGAAACTAGCGTCTCGGTTTCAAAGCCTCCCACCTATCCTACACAGATAGGTTCAAAGTCCAGTGCAAAGCTGTAGTAAAGGTTCACGGGGTCTTTCCGTCTAGCCGCGGGTACGCTGCATCTTAACAGCGATTTCAATTTCACTGAGTCTCTGGTGGAGACAGTGTGGCCATCATTACGCCATTCGTGCAGGTCGGAACTTACCCGACAAGGAATTTCGCTACCTTAGGACCGTTATAGTTACGGCCGCCGTTTACCGGGGCTTCGATCAAGAGCTTCGTCCGAAGACTAACCCCATCAATTAACCTTCCGGCACCGGGCAGGCGTCACACCCTATACTTCCTCTTTCGAGTTTGCAGAGTGCTATGTTTTTAATAAACAGTTGCAGCCACCATTTTATTGCAACCCCCTTCTGCTCCGAGAGCAAGTCTCTTCACATACCAGGGGCGTACCTTCTCCCGAAGTTACGGTACAATTTTGCCTAGTTCCTTCACCAGAGTTCTCTCAAGCGCCTTAGAATTTTCATCCCACCCACCTGTGTCGGTTTGGGGTACGGTCTCTTATTACCTGAAGCTTAGAAGATTTTCCTGGAAGCATGGCATCAATCACTTCGCTCAAAAGAGAGCTCGTCATCACGTCTCAGAATTGTGTCCCCGGATTTACCTAAGAACACTCCCTACACGCTTAAACCTGGATAACCAACACCAGGATGATTTAGCCTTCTCCGTCTCTCCATCGCAGTAATAAGAGGTGCAGGAATATTAACCTGCTTCCCATCGATTACGCATTTCTGCCTCACCTTAGGGGCCGACTAACCCTGCACCGATTAGCGTTGTGCAGGAAACCTTGGGTTTTCGGCGAGGGGGCCTCTCACCCCCTTTATCGTTACTCATGTCAGCATTCGCACTTCTGATACCTCCAGCATGCTTTACAACACACCTTCGCAGGCTTACAGAACGCTCCTCTACCATGCGTGTAAACACGCATCCGCAGCTTCGGTACATGGCTTAAGCCCCGTTAAATCTTCCGCGCGGGCCGACTCGACTAGTGAGCTATTACGCTTTCTTTAAAGGATGGCTGCTTCTAAGCCAACCTCCTAGCTGTCTATGCCTTCCCACATCGTTTCCCACTGAGCCATGATTTAGGGACCTTAGCTGGCGGTCTGGGTTGTTTCCCTCTTGACGACGGACGTTAGCACCCGCCGTCTGTCTCCCACGATTGCACTTCCAGGTATTCGGAGTTTGCAACGGTTTGGTAAGCCGGGATGGCCCCCTAGCCGTAACAGTGCTCTACCCCCTGGAGTGATACGTGAGGCGCTACCTAAATAGCTTTCGAGGAGAACCAGCTATCTCCGGGCTTGATTAGCCTTTCACTCCGATCCACAGCTCATCCCCTCATTTTTCAACATAAGTGGGTTCGGGCCTCCAGCGCGTGTTACCGCACCTTCACCCTGGCCATGGATAGATCGCCCGGTTTCGGGTCTACACCTTGCGACTAATTCGCCCTATTAAGACTCGGTTTCCCTACGCCTCCCCTAAACGGTTAAGCTTGCCACAAAGTAGTAAGTCGCTGACCCATTATACAAAAG